>OZ246973.1:1912500-4352022 GCA_965232445.1 Woeseiaceae bacterium
AATCGAAGGCTTTTGAGTCTGATCGTTTTGGATCTGACGAGGCGTGAAGCGAGGGAGGAAGGGAGCATGCTCTTGCATGTGACCGCCCGAGCGAGTTTCACAACGAAGGCAGAGCTGAAACGAGCAACTCTGGAGTCTGATCATTTTGGATCTGACTAGGCGTGGAGTGAGCGAAGGAGGGAGCATGCTTATGCATGTGACCGACTGAACGAGCTTCACAACGAAGTCAGAGCCGAAATGAGCAACTCAAAAGAGGAATTCTTTGGGTTATATGGTCAAGCGACTAAGCGCACATGGTGGATGCCTAGGCAGTAAGAGGCGATGAAGGACGTGGTAGTCTGCGATAAGCCCCGGTTAGCTGACAAACAAGCTCACCCGGGGATTTCCGAATGGGGAAACCCACTCAGCTTGCTGAGTATCTTGCACTGAATACATAGGTGTAAGAGGCGAACGCGGTGAACTGAAACATCTAAGTAACCGCAGGAAAAGAAATCAACCGAGATTCCCTAAGTAGCGGCGAGCGAACGGGGACCAGCCCAGTTGCCATCAAGCAAACAACTCTAGCGGAACGATCTGGAAAGTTCGGCCATAGACGGTGATAGCCCCGTACGCGAAAGACGAGTTTGTGGAGCAACAAAGAGTAGGTCGGGGCACGTGAAACCTTGACTGAACATGGGGGGACCATCCTCCAAGGCTAAATACTCCTTACTGACCGATAGTGAACTAGTACCGTGAGGGAAAGGTGAAAAGAACCCCGGAGAGGGGAGTGAGATAGAACCTGAAACCGTGTGCGTACAAGCAGTGGGAGCCCATCTTCAAGCCATTTCGGCTTGTGGGCCACTACGCTTGTTTTGCCGTTGTCATCGCAGCGCGATGACCAACCGACCAAACAAGCAGAGATGGTTTGAAGATGGGTGACTGCGTACCTTTTGTATAATGGGTCAGCGAGTTGTTTTTTGTTGCAAGCTTAACCACTTAGGGAAGGCGTAGGGAAACCGAGTCTGAATAGGGCGATTTAGTAGCAAGGAGCAGACCCGAAACCGGACGAGCTATCCATGGCCAGGGTGAAGGCAGGGTAATACCTGCTGGAGGCCCGAACCGGGTAATGTTGAAAAATTATCGGATGAGCTGTGGATAGGAGTGAAAGGCTAATCAAGTCCGGAGATAGCTGGTTCTCCTCGAAAGCTATTTAGGTAGCGCCTCGTGTTTAACTCTCGGGGGTAGAGCACTGTTTCGGCTAGGGGGCCATCCCGGCTTACCAAACCGATGCAAACTCCGAATACCGAGAAGTTCAATCACGGGAGACACACGGCGGGTGCTAACGTCCGTCGTGGAAAGGGAAACAACCCAGACCGCCAGCTAAGGTCCCAAAGTTATAGCTAAGTGGGAAACGAAGTGGGAAGGCACAGACAGCCAGGAGGTTGGCTTAGAAGCAGCCACCCTTTAAAGAAAGCGTAATAGCTCACTGGTCTAGTCGGCCCGCGCGGAAGATTTAACGGGGCTCAAGCTATACACCGAAGCTGCGGATGCATACTTGTATGCATGGTAGAGGAGCGTTCTGTAAGCCTGTGAAGGTGTGTCGTGAGGCATGCTGGAGGTATCAGAAGTGCGAATGCTGACATGAGTAACGATAATGCGGGTGAAAAACCCGCACGCCGAAAACCCAAGGGTTCCTGCGCAACGCTAATCGGCGCAGGGTGAGTCGGCCCCTAAGGCGAGACCGAAAGGTGTAGTCGATGGGAAACTGGTTAAAATTCCAGTACTTCGTGTTACTGCGATGGAGGGACGGAGAAGGCTAAATCTACCGGGCGTTGGTTGTCCCGGGGAAAGCATGTAGGCAGAGACCTTAGGCAAATCCGGGGTCTTAATGTCGAGATGCGAGACGACCGATCTATGTATCGGGAAGTGGTTGATGCCATGCTTCCAGGAAAATCTTCTAAGCTTCAGGTAACACGGAACCGTACCGTAAACCGACACAGGTGGGTGGGGAGAGAATCCTAAGGCGCTTGAGAAAACTCTGGTGAAGGAACTAGGCAAATTGGTACCGTAACTTCGGGAGAAGGTACGCCCCTGTTGGTGACGAGACTTGCTCTCCGAGCTGGTGGGGGTCGCAGTGACCAGGTGGCTGCGACTGTTTACTAAAAACACAGCACTCTGCAAACACGAAAGTGGACGTATAGGGTGTGACGCCTGCCCGGTGCCGGAAGGTTAATTGATGGGGTTAGCTCTTCGGAGCGAAGCTCTTGATCGAAGCCCCGGTAAACGGCGGCCGTAACTATAACGGTCCTAAGGTAGCGAAATTCCTTGTCGGGTAAGTTCCGACCTGCACGAATGGCGTAACGATGGCCACACTGTCTCCACCAGAGACTCAGTGAAATTGAAATCGCTGTGAAGATGCAGTGTACCCGCGGCTAGACGGAAAGACCCCGTGCACCTTTACTATAGCTTTACACTGAATTTTGAATATGTTTGTGTAGGATAGGTGGGAGGCTTTGAAGCGTGGACGCTAGTCTGCGTGGAGCCAACCTTGAAATACCACCCTGATGTGTTTGGAGTTCTAACCCAGGTCCGTTATCCGGATCGGGGACCGTGTATGGTGGGTAGTTTGACTGGGGCGGTCTCCTCCCAAAGAGTAACGGAGGAGCACAAAGGTACTCTCAGTACGGTCGGACATCGTACGCTGCGTGCAAAGGCATAAGAGTGCTTGACTGCGAGATAGACACATCGAGCAGGGGCGAAAGCCGGTCTTAGTGATCCGGTGGTTCTGTATGGAAGGGCCATCGCTCAACGGATAAAAGGTACGCCGGGGATAACAGGCTGATTCCTCCCAAGAGTCCACATCGACGGAGGAGTTTGGCACCTCGATGTCGGCTCATCACATCCTGGGGCTGTAGCAGGTCCCAAGGGTATGGCTGTTCGCCATTTAAAGTGGTACGCGAGCTGGGTTTAGAACGTCGTGAGACAGTTCGGTCCCTATCTGCCGTGGGCGTTGGAAATTTGAGAAGAGCTGCTCCTAGTACGAGAGGACCGGAGTGGACGTATCTCTGGTGTTCCGGTTGTCACGCCAGTGGCATTGCCGGGTAGCTATATACGGACGGGATAACCGCTGAAAGCATCTAAGCGGGAAGCCCCCTTCAAGATAAGATTTCCCTGGAGCCTCGAGCTCCCTGAAGTGCCCTCGAAGACTACGAGGTTGATAGGCTGGGTGTGGAAGTTCAGTAATGGATGAAGCTAACCAGTACTAATTGCACGTGAGGCTTGGCCATATAACGCCAAAGAGCTTTTGCGACATGTAATGCGACAACGCTCTATCAGAAAGAATTCCAGATTGTTATTTATTTTGGGTACCGTCCTTTGAGGACGTTGCCTAGCCAGTTTGCCTGGCGGCAATAGCGAGCGGGAACCACCCGATTCCATTCCGAACTCGGAAGTGAAAACGCTCTGCGCCGATGGTAGTGTGGGGTCTCCCCATGTGAGAGTAGGACACCGCCAGGCTCTTATTGCGAAAGGCCGCTTCCGGAAGGGAGCGGCCTTTTTTGCTTGGGGAGACCCCACCCTTGTTTATTGTGTGGGGCCCTTCGCTTCGCTCAGGGTCCTGCGCTCGCTCGGTAGGGCTCGGGCGTTCGCTCCTGGCAAAGCATGCTTTGCCTCGCCGCTGCGCGGCGATCGTCGCTCACCCTCTTGTGAGAGTAGGACACCGCCAGGCTCTAAATTCGAAGGCCGCACTCGATGAGTGCGGCCTTCTTCATTTGCGAGCCTGACGGTGCATAAACTTGCGCTCCCGCGCAGGGGCACCTGAGACCTAAGCTTGCGAATCACTAAAGGTCGTCGCGCGATTACCGTTGTCGTTCTCTCGAATATGGAGGGCGCGCCGGGACACCGCCAGGCTCTAAATCTGAAAGGCCGATCCCGTCAGGGGTCGGCCTTTCTTTTTGGCTGGGTGGAAGTGTCGATGGCGTAGTCATTGCCGTCCGACCTAAAGATCATCGCGCGGTTGCCGACTGAGGTTCGATTGATGTTGGTGGGCGCGCTGGATCGTCGCCTGTCGTCCGGGTCGAAATCCGGCCGGATCCGCCCTACTGTCGAAAGTATTGACAATCCGACCGGCCTGCAAGAACTTTTCCCTCTATAAAACAGTGACCTATATTCCGGAACGGAACTTGCATTTCCATACTAATTACGGAGTTCGCAAGGGTAAGGTCAGTGATTCCATCAATCGTGGAAACAAGATCAATCAGTCAGGCTTTTGTCGTCGGGATGCTGCTACTCGTCATTTCAGCACACCCGGCGAATGCACAGATCGCTGCAACGGGCACATCGGAACTAACCACCTGGGACTGCACCGGCGGTGATTGTCCCTGGGGTTCGCCGCTGGAAGGCGAGGCTCTGGTTTGGCCTGCGGAAGCACAGGCCTTGAGCTCACGGCTCGGCTACACGACGTCGAAGCCAATCTATCTTCCTGCAGCGCAAGCGAATACCGCGATCATCTGGGTCGATTCGGGTTACGCGGCCGCCTATGCGGGCGCGCCGGACGGGGACTCTCATCGCTGGCTGGGTGATATCTGGGCTGGCGAATTTATGGTTGTGTCGGGCCTTGCCGAGGGCGAAGTCCTCAGTGTGCAAAGCGGCGGCACGTTTGCCTACCAGATCGATCTGACAGGTCCGGCGGAACCGGAGGTACCTCAGGATCCCCCCGCCGAAGATCCTGCGCCTCCTGCCGATGCGCCCGCCGAGCTGTTGTCCTGGGAGTGCACGGGCACAGATTGTCCGTGGGGAGATCTCTACGTCGGCTATGCAGCAGTATGGCCGGCCGAGGGCAACGCGGGAACGGCGCGCCTCGGTTACACGACGACTGGCGCTGCCTACTTGCCGGATGGCTTCGCAAACGGGGCCGAGTTTACGGTTACCTCCGGTGCGGCCACGCTGTATGCCGGTGAGCCGTATGCGGACAGTCATCGGGCAATCACCACCGTCTATGCGGGTGAAACCGTAACGGTTTCGGGTCTGGCGGTCGGCGAAGTACTGAGCGCTCAGGCCGGCAGCGAGTTCAGCTTTGCGGTGACGCTGGGTGACCCGGCACAGAATGGCGGCAATACGACCGCCCCGATGGGTCCGGTACCTACACCCGATCCCGAACCGGACCCCGATCCGGTACCCGATCCGGATCCAGTTCCGTCCAATAGCGAAGACGCAGGCTACGTGACCTGGACTTGCACCGGTACCGACTGCCCCTGGGGTTCACCGCTCACCGGCTACGCACTGCCATGGCCGGCGGCGAGCGGCGGCACGGCTCGTCTTGGCTACACCGCGTCGTCCGATGTCTACTTGCCGGACGGCTACGCTAACGGCGCTGAAATCACCGTCAGTTCGGGCGTTGCCTCTCTCTACGCTGGCGATCCGTACGCCCCCACGCACGCGCTAGTTACCACGCTCTCCGCAGGCGAGTCGGTCGTCGTGTCTGGTTTGGCTACCGGTGAGGTGCTGAGCGTGCAGGGTGCGGAGGCATTCTCGATCGCCTACACGCTCGGTGATCCGGCCGCCAATGGCGGAAACGACATCGCGCCGGATGGTCCGGACCCGAACACCGGGCCAACGCCGGATCCTGATCCGGACCCGACGCCCGATCCGACACCGGATCCAACGCCGGACCCCGATCCCGATCCTGGCAACGGAACGGTACTGACCTCGTCTGCCGTGACGTGGACTTGCACAGACTCCGACTGTCCGTGGGGAACACCCCTTTACGGCACCGCTGTGGTTTGGCCGGCTGACAAGGGCCCGGGAACCAGTCGCCTTGGCTACACCACGTCCGAAGCCGTATACCTGCCGGACGGATATGCAAACGACGCAGTGGTCACGGTCACTCAGGGCTTCGCCACGCTCTATGCAGGCAATCCATTCGCCGATTCTCACCGGCCGATCGCAGCGCTCTATTCGGGCGACAGCGTTGTCGTTAGCGGCTTGGCACTCGGGGAGGTTCTGAGCATACAGAGCGGAGGTTCGTTCGAAGTCGTTGTGACCTTCGGCGACCCCGCGGTCAATGGTGGCAACACGACCGCCCCGTCAGGCCCGCCGCCCGGAGGAGATCCGGATCCGACACCGGACCCCGATCCGGACCCGATACCGGATCCTGGTACCGGTGACGTGTATGACTCCGTTGCCGCAAACTGGCGGTGCAATGTTCCGGAATGCACAAGTCAGGATTGGCTCGGCTCCGTCATCGACTTCCCGTCGTGGTCTGCGTACTCGAGCAACGCCAGAACGGGCGAGAGTTCGAGGACTACCTACGCCGACGACGGTCGTCTTCTGACTCCGTACATGGGCTCGTGGGCTGACGGTTGCCGGGTAACCGCGCTTTCCGGAACCGTTCTCATCATTGAGTGGGAGCGGGGAACGGACATCTGGCGTGAAACGTACATCTATCCTGGTGAGACCTACACGATCAATCTGATCGGCTCCGAGGATGGCGCGTTGATCGAGGCGAACGGCCCGAACAGCGACTTCAGCGTTTCACTGCAGAATTGCGAGCCGCAGCCTCTGGTCGAGTAAGTCCAGGGTAGTTGCCGGAGATCGTCGCGCGTTGTTCGCCGCCGTTCTTTGGGTTGCTGAGCGCTAAGGCGCCGGCAGGCTCTTAATCTAAGAGGCCGATCCCGTTAGGGGTCGGCCTTTCTTCTTGGCCGGGTGGAAGAGGCGTTGGCGTAGTTCTTGTGATCTGTTCTAAAGGTCATCGCGCGCTGGGCCTTTTTTTTGGGGGGTGGAAGTGGCGGTGGTGGAGTAATTGCCATCTGACCTAAAGATCATCGCGCGTTAACCGACTGAGATTCGGTTGATGTTGTTGGGCGCGCTGGGTCATCGTGCGTTAGCCGACCGTGATTCGATTAAATTTGGTGGGCGCGCTGGGGCGCGCTGGGACCCTATAATTGGAGCGGTTCACCCTAACGGCGACAGACCATGGCTAATGCGCCCGCTCGGGAGTACAGGCGCTTCTTCCTCAAGACCACGCTCGTGGTCGGACTAGCCGCAATCCCCTTCTACAGTCTACTCTACTCGTCCTACCTGTCGCTGACGAACAGTATTCACTGGCTCAATCTTCGAACGTTGGGAGTCGCCGGCATATGGTTGGTCGTAATCTCGGCGTTTGTGTACTTTCGCTCGGTGCGAACTGGCAAGCTCGGCGAACGTCTCTCCATCGCAGGTTCGGGGTTCAAAGGAGTGCTTACCGGCATCTTCGGACTCATTGCGACATCGGCGTTGATCGGAACGCTGTCCGTGACGGCCTTCTATTGGGTCGCGAGCCATACCCCGTTCACGTCAGAGCGCACGGCCGTGTACGAGGTCGTCAGCAACAGCAGCTCCGGCCGTAGCGGACGAACCGTGCGATTGCTGGATGAGGCAGGCACAGCCGTGCACGTGCGCTTCGGGCCGTTCACATGGGGAGACGCAAATCTCGATGAGGGGGACAGCGTTCGCATTCGTTGCCGAGGCCTCGACCAGTATTGTCGAGTCATCGAGTGGCAGGAAATCTGAGTTTGTTTCAAGACGTATCAGAGAATGCGCTAGGCTCAAAAATACGTCGCCGACCGGTCTACCATAGACTGTCCCACCAACGATCCGCCACGAGAGGCACACAAGATGTCGCGAACGGCCGAACGCTATGTTTTCACTCGAATTCTTGCCGGGGCAGTGGCCGCAATGCTGCCCTTCGCCTCCGGCGCAGACCCATTGACGGCCGAAGGGTCGGACCCCCGAACCCTCGGCTGGATGCAGGGCTTCCCGCCGCCGGACGACCGGCTGATCATGCAGCCGGACTCCAACTACTTCAGCTTCCCCAAATTGCGTTGGACCGTCTGCCATCTTCGCGAGCTATTGCCCACCGAAGAAGTCAGCCGCGGTATCGGCGCGCCGTCGGCGTGGGAATACGACCTCGACGAGGCGGCGATCGACGCGCTCACGTTCACCCCTATGGGTGGGACGGAGAGCATGACGTGGGAAGACGCGCTGGCCGCCAACTACACCGACGGCATGCTCATCATCCACGAAGGCCGGATCGTCTACGAGCGCTACACCGGGTGCCTCCATGAGTTGGGCAAGCACGGCGCGATGTCCATGACGAAATCGCTGACCGGGCTACTCGCGGAGATTCTCGTCGTCGAGGGTGAACTCGACGATACCGCTCTCGTCGAGTCGATCGTTCCGGAACTGTCGTACAGTGCCTTCGGCAACGCGACCGTTCGTCAGGTCATGGACATGACCACGGGGCTGGAGTACAGCGAGGACTACGCGGACCCGAACGCGGGAGTGTGGATCTATTCTGCCGCGGCCAGTCCGCTCCCCAAGCCCGCGGACTATGAGGGCCCCGACGGCTACTTTCAGTTCTTGCAGACAGTGCAACCCGAAGGCGAGCACGGCGACGCCTTCCACTACAAGACGATCAACACGGACGTGCTCGGTTGGATAGTGTCCCGCGTTACCGGCGCGGAAATCACCGAGCTGATCTCGGAACGGCTCTGGTCGCGAATGGGCGCGGAACAGGACGCCTACATGACGGTCGACGGTCGCGGTGTGCCGTTCGCCGGCGGCGGTTTGAGTGCGGGGCTTCGCGATCTTGGCCGGATCGGACTGCTGATGCTCAACGATGGCGAGATCAACGGCCATCGTCTGTTTCCGGCCGAGGTCGTCGCCAATATCCGCGAGGGCGGCAGCCGAGAGGCGTTCGCATCGGCCGGCTACACGACCCTCGAGGGCGGCAGCTATCGCAGCATGTGGTGGCTGTTCCACAACGAGAATGGCGCCTTCGCTGCTCGCGGCGTCCATGGCCAGACGATCTATGTCGATCCGGCGGCGGACATGGTGCTGGTTCGCTTCGCGTCGTTCCCGACGGCGAAGAATTCGGCTATCGATCCGACCTCATTGCCCGAATACCAGGCAGTGGCGGACTATCTGTCGACCCGATAACGTAGTGGAAGCGTTTGGCCGCCCAGTCGGCGGTCGAACATCCGGGGAGAACTACATGCTACGAATCGCCTCCGGCGCGGCGCTCGCGCTGGCCTTCCTTGGTATCGCCGCAGGCGCGCGAGCCGACGTCGTCACGATGTCGAACGGCGATCGCATCACCGGTCAGATCAAACGTGTCTGGGATGGTGAGCTGTACATCGAGACCGACTACGCCGATGAGTTTTCCGTCGATCTCGACGCGGTCGCGCAGATCGAATCGGACCGTGAATTCGAACTCGAACTCCAGGATCACAGCGAGCTTACCGGACGCTTCGGCTTCGACGAACTGGGCGGTATGGAGTTCGTCTCCGGAGCAGACCGGATCCCCTTGACGCCCATGGGGATCGAAGAGTTGGAAGAGCCTGAGGCGTACTTCGAGTGGAGCCTGCGCTCGGACCTGTCCTTCAGCGCCTCCAGCGGCAACTCGGATACCAGCAACCTGCTCTGGCAGGGCGACACCGATATCAAGGTCGGCAATCATCGCCACGACATTGAGCTCCGCTTCGACCGCAACGATCAGGACGGCATCGCGACGAAAGAACAGTACAGCGGCAGCTACACCTACAGCTGGTTCTTCTCCGACCCCTGGTTCATGCTCGCCGGCGTCGGCTACGATCGCGATCCGCTGCGTCAGCTTACCGACCGCTACACGGGCGGCCTTGGAATCGGGCTGCAGGTCTTCGAAGATGCCAATCGCCTGCTCGAATTGACGTTCGGCGCCGTCAATGTCCGCGAACGTCTTGCCGGCGTAACAAACGATTCCACGACCGCGAGATGGCAACTCGAATTCCGCCGCGACATCACCGGCGACTTCGAGTTCTTCCACGACCATGGCGTGCTGTACTACCTGACCGGACGCAGCAACACTGTCGCGGACACGTCGACCGGCTTCCGTTGGGAGGTATGGGGCGATGTGTACATGAATGCGCAACTCGACTGGAACTGGGAGTCGGACCCGGCTCCGGGGCAACAGCAGGAAGACCTGACCTACGCGCTTGGTATTGGTATCGAACTGGATTGAGACCAAAAGCGAGCAGTGCGTCCTTACCGACGCCCGGCACGTCTGATACGGTATCCGCGTCGAACGGGCAGGGAGCACAAGTGATGAGAACCACAGTCAGCTGCTTTGTCGCAATTGCATTCCTGAGCCTCACTGCAAAGGCCGAAGAATCAGACGGCCTGCAACCGCCGGCGATAGATCTGCAGCCGGACATTCCGACGCTGGACCTGGACGCGCAGGCACCGGCGATGGACGACCCGACTTTCGATGACGATGAGCCCTCCCATGTGATGCCTGACCCATTCCGGGCCTGCGCAACGTCGCAGGACGAACTGGATCAGGTTCGGGCGAGGGCGCTGGAGTTCCTCTTCGAGCAGTACCCCAGTCTCAATCAGGATTGCGAACGGCTGAAGAGCGGGATCACCTTCGCGACTCAGGACCAGGTTTGTTTCGTCGAGGGCGGAATGATCCGCGACGAAGCCTGCCGAAATCAGGCGAAGAACAGCTACATCATTACGATTTCGGTGCAGACCCTCGAACCAATCGAGGTCCTTTGGCACAGACAGGATCGATACATCCCCGAGTACCAGGGCGATCTCGAGGAGTTCTCGAATCTGCCCCGCGAGTGACACACTCGAGCAAGGCAAGAGAATCCTGATCAGTCGATTGTTGTTCGCTTGACGACTCTCGTGCTCGGTACCGAAGCTCGTGAATGCCACCTCTCATCATGTCTGTAAGTGCTGACCAGAGAACGCCGGCTTCGAACCAAGCCGAAATTGTCGGCCGCGAAAACGATGTTTCGTCCGTCGTCGAGTTCGACCGCAAGCGTCTGCAACGCCGAGTTTCCGTCAATTTACCGATCGAGCGAGAATTGACTTTGGTCAATCCAGCAACTACATAACCAACAGCGCCCTCGCGCAGACCGCAAGCTCGATTCCTGGTTTGCGTGGCTGGTTTTTCCGCGTTCGAACAACAAAGTGAGGCCGGTTATGTTGAATGCTCGTAGCTGCATCACGTGCGTCACCGCCATCGCGATGCTTCTCCTGTGCGCCTCTGCCAACGCTCAATACACGTGGAGATTGGTATCGGAACCTTCCGACGAGCGGCCCGCACCCAATTTCAGCGAGAACACCGTCACCCGTGGCTGGCTCTGCTTCGATATCCGAAATGGCGGGCTGTCCACCGATTGTCCCGTCGAGTTTCGTCTCACAGGGCTTGCCGATCAGTCGGTCGGCGTCACCCAGGCGTGCGTGCCGGATACGTTCGGGCGTATCGCGCCGCGGACGTGCGGGGATGGCGGACACACGCACGATCCGACGGATCGGCCGATCGTGTTTCCCGGCACCGAAGTTCGATACCCGGGCGCGGACCCGAACGATGGCGATCCGCTGTTCGTCGCCGGACCCAGCCCCGGCGGCTTCTTTGGCTTCGAGTGGACGGTGTCGAATGTCAGCGGCATCTATGGCCTGACGAGCAAGATGGAGGCTCCGCCGAACTCCGGTTTCTGGAATATCGACTCCAACGGCGTCCTGTTTCAGGTCGATGAGATCACAGCTACCGGATTCGTGAACGTGACAGTCTCGAACGACACGCTCATCCAATTGCCGGACTCCACGATTTACGACAAAGTCCGGACGCAGAACGAAACTGCCCAGACGCATAACGATGCTGTTTCGTTCACAGCCGATCTGCCGACGGTCATCGCGCTGACTGCGATCGGTCTGGTCTTTCAGAACAACACGAATTCGACCATCAGCTACAACGACATGAGCCTGCCCAAAGGCGGCTTATTCGACTTCCTCGCAATACGGCCCTCGACGTATTCACCGGGAGTGGACGAACCCTGGGAAACGCCGCACTCCCGGCATCGCGCGGGCCGTGATGTCGACGTGAACAAGCCCGGTGGGCAGGGCTGCCTGACGAACACGAGCGTACAGGCAGCCGTCGACACGATCCTGCAGACGGATCCGCAACGGAACAATCGTTCAGCGCTCATTTGCGAAGTTAACAACAATGAGAACTACCACATCGTCATTACCTCGCTGATCATTCCTGCCGCGTTCCAGACGCTGATCGGAACGAGTATTCCCTAGCGCTATGAAGACAATCTCCTTATTGCTTGCCCTGCTTCTTGTTGCTTGCTCGCCGTCCACGGAAACGGCGCAATCAGCGACGAGCGAGGCCTCGAATTCGGCAGCGGATCCGGCTGACAGTCCCGCGGAGCCCGTAACGATCGAGCCGGAAGCACCGGCCCGGATGACGGCCCTCGAACAGTTCGTTTATGACCCGTTCGATCCCGGCTTCGACTACTCGATGATTGCCGGCGACGTAATGGAAAAGATTCTCGAGCGCTTCGGTAGTCCTGATACGACGGATGTGTGGACCGGGGAAGGCGGGTCGCTTAGTCAGCACACGCTCGAGTATCGCAACCTCCGGTTCGTGACCGGCGCTCGCGAGCAATCTGGCACGGCGTGGCTGGAGTCGATCGAGATTTCCGGCGATGAGTACGAACTCAAGTCCGGCCTGCGCATCGGTTCGAATCGGGAGCAATTCGTTGAGGCCTTCGAACTGACCGGCTATGTCCGCTATCCCGACCGGCTGGTGCTGGAGGTCAACGTTTGGGAGGAGTCGACCGTGCCGGCAACCGGCCGTGAGATGCGCGTCGACGGCTTTTTCGAACTGACGGTCGAATTCGATGAGTCGGACTCTGCTTCAGTGATAAGAATCACTCGGACGGGCCACTAATGAACAAAAAATCAATAAGATACGTTGCTGCCCTGGGGCTGCTGGCGATTGCCAGCCCCGCGTTTTCGCAAGGCCAGATGCCCGTCCCGGACATTTCCGGCGCCGAGATTCAATCGGGCGCGGAGCGGGTCAGCGGCACGCCGTTCGGCGGCGAAGTCGAGTACACCTACACGATCGTGAACCCGGCCGGATCGACCGGCAACATCTGGCGAATGCTCGTCGACGTCTCCGCCCTGGAAAGGGGTGGCGTCGACGGTTTTCCCGCGCGCACCTACCCTGTCCAGGGCGGCGCCTCGACGCGTCCGATGCGAGATATCGTCGATCTGCTGGCGCCGTACTCCGGGGAGTTCGGAGCGGAAGTAGTCATCGTGGGTCAGACCGCCCCGAGCGGTTGGAATGGCGGCGTCAACAAACGAGGATACGCACAGTTCACGTCCGTGGACGTGAGTTTCGCGGTTCCGCCGGGAACGACGACGAGCGACTTTGTCATCAGCTTTAGCCGGCCCCCGACACTGCGCAATGCGGTCATCGATCCGCATTGGGTGCTCTTGGTCGATGAGCACGGGACAGTGACGGACCAGGAGCTCGAAGACGCGTTCGCCGTTCAGCAGTCGATCTCGGTCGGCAATGTCGTGCTCGGACCGATGGATATCGAGGTCGGCGGTTTTCCACACTATTCCAACCTCTCCACCGACATCCGGCGGGCCGAATTTCTGGGTTGGGCGACCGATGCAACTCTGGTCAACGACCTGGAGGCCAGTCTCGGCAGCGCGCGTGACAACGTTTTCATCGGCAATAACGGACTGGCGCTCGCGGATCTGCAGAACATGCTGACGCTGCTCGACAACGCCGCGCCGGGCTCGTTCAATCCCGCGTTTCGCGACCTGGTCCAGCTGAACGTGGAGACGCTCATCGCGTTGGTGCCAAGCGCTTTCAACACGTTCATTCCGGTATTCACCGCAACGCCCGAGTCGGCCGAACTCGAAATCGGTGAAACCTTCGACCTCACGATGCGGCACTTCAACAGTGCCCTGGAGGGGAATCCGCCGATTGAGAATCTGCGGGTACTGGTCCGGTGCTTCGAGGACTATGAGTGTCCGAACACCGCAGCGCTCGATCCGGGCACCGACTTCCGAATCGACGAGACCGGCGAGGCGATATTCAGCTACACCGGCAGCGTGCCGGGCGTCGATCTGATAGAAGTCGTGGAGAACGATTTCGAGGCCTTCCGCCAGCTCGCACTTGTCGAGGTGACGTGGACCGCACAGAGAGATCTCATTGTCCCGGCGTTCGTGCCGCCGATCATTATGGCGGGCGAGGGAGACACGATACTTCTCACCGACAGAACGTCGAACATAGGCAACATCGGCGTGGACGTTCCGACCGTCACGACCTACTACATTTCCGATACCAGTCCGGTGGATATTGCGACCGCCACATTCCTTGGGGAGCGTGAAGTACCTCCGCTGGGTCCCGGACAATTCGACGACAGCGTCGAAGTCAGCTTCGTCATTCCGCAAGGCTTCACGGGCGAATTCAACTATCTCGCCGCATGTGCCGACACGACCGATGTGGTCGTCGAGGCTGACGAAACCAACAACTGTTCGTTCTCCGAGGCATTCAAGGAGTTCGAGGCGGTCGGTTTCGGCGACGACGGTTCGATGGTCCTGCCATCGATCAGCGTTTCGTCCAATTCGGTCATTGAGGGCGATAGCGGAACCACGGACCTGAACTTCGCGGTAACGATCACGCAGTCGGATCCGTCAAACGACATTACGGTCGATTTTGCGACAGCGGACGTCACAGCGGTCGCCGGCGAGGACTACACCGAAACTCAGGTTGAAGTGCTGTTTCCGGCCGGTACTGCCGAGCTGACACAGCAGGTCACCGTCCCGGTGACGGGCGACTTCGACGTCGAAACCGACGAAACGCTGAACGCGGTCCTGTCCAATGCGAGCACGAACGCGGTAATCGGCACCGACCTCGCCGTCGGCACGATCACGGACGACGATCTGGTCGGCGTCGCCGTTGGCGACCTGTCGCAGATCGAGGGCGACAGCGGTGTTTCCGGGTTCGCGTTCGAAGTGACGATCGATCAGCCGGACCCGGTTGAGGCCGTCAGCGTCAGTCTCACGACCGCGGATGGGAGTGCCATTGCCGGAACGGATTATGAGGCCGCCGCGACAACGGTCGTTTTCCCGCAGGCCACGACCCAGCTCAGTCAATTCGTAACCGTGAATGTCATCGGTGACCTCGACATCGAATCCGACGAGACGTTCGAGCTGCGGATCGACAGCCTGAGCGCGAATGCCGCACAGGTCGATGGCGTCGGTGTCGGCACGATTCTCAACGACGATCTGCCGCCGGAATTGGACTGCTCCACCGCGACGGCATCGCCCGGCATGCTCTGGCCGCCCAACCACAAGCTGGTGAGTATCGACATCAGCGGCGTTCTCGATCTGGCGGGCGACCCGGCACAGATCGTCGTAACGGGAATCGAGCAGGACGAACCGGTGAATGGGGAAGCTGACGGCAATACCTCACCGGACGGCTTCGGCGTCGGCACTGCCACGCCCGAGGTCCGGCGAGAGCGCGCGGGAACGGGAGACGGCCGCATTTACTTCATTGCCTTCGACGCAACGGATGCGGCAACCGGCGCAGCCTGTTCCGGCACGGTGAGCGTTGGCGTTCCCCACGACCAGGGGCAGGGCAACGAGCCCGTGGACAGCGGCGTACGATTCGATTCCACGCAGACCGTGAACTGAGCCCGGCAGCACAGTCACGGCCGCAGTAAGCGCCCGGGCGCGTTGTTCGATGCCCGAGCCGGGCGGGCGAAGGCTGTTCGCTAGCGTTCCGCGTCGACGCGCGAGTACGTCGTTTCGAAGTACGGCGTCCAGCTTGCGCCGCCGTCGCTGCTCATCAGGACGTCGAAGCGCTTTGCCTCGCCTGTCAAATCCCAGCGGAGCTGAAAGTGCAGCCGACCGCCGCCTTCGAGGGGGAAGTGGGTGTCGCTGCGAAGATTGGTCGCAACAAGCACGCCATCGGAAACGAACCGTCCCTCGTAGATGTCGGGCACGCCCCACGTGTCATCGATAACCGATATCCGGTAGACCTCCCGATACGTGTCGTAGCCAAACACCGTCATCAGGGCGACGGGCTCATCCTGGCCCAGGTCGCTGTCTGAACGTTCGACCAGAGCAAGGTCATTGAGCGTGTACTGCACAGTTGCGCTGGTCGGCATGAGTTCGACCGGCCCGTCCGGAGTATGCCGGATGCCTTCGATTCTGAATTCGCCGGCGAGCGGCGAAAGCCGTTGCATCGCCTCCGCCGGGTCGGCATGGGCGATCGAATGCAGCAACAGAACTGTTGCAAATGCGAGTAGGACGCGCATGGATTTTCCCCCTTGTTTCGGTCGTCTGTCGTGACTCGGTAAGCCCTTCGGAGCTTCGACCGCGCCGTGTGCAGACCGGACGCGATGCGCGAAGTTCAGTCGCGCCATCGGCCCTTCGTAGTAATACGAATTATCTTCGCGCACGCGCCGGCCTAAAGTATCAACAGAAACCATCACAGGAGATTGGCGATGACCGGTCGCGATCCCATTGAGGCACTGGCGCTCCTCAATCACGAGTTCGGCGAGCACGGCGGCGTCAACATGTCGATCGAGGCGAGTTCGACTTTCACGGTCATGGACCCGCACACGATGCCGCAGATGTTCAAAGGCCTGAAAGGGCCGGAGAACGCGGGCTGTTATCTCTACGGCAGGCACTTCAACCCGACCGTCTACAACCTCGGCCGCCAGCTGGCCGCGCTCGAAGGCACCGAGGCGGCGTACTGCACGGCGAGCGGCATGGGGGCAATCTCGGCAACATTGATGGCGTTGTGTGGAACCGGCGATCACATCGTCGCCTCCAACACAATCTACGGTGGCTCCTTCGCGTTGATCGACGAATACCTGCCGGAACGAGCGGGCGTTCGAAGAACGTTCGTGGACATCAAGGACCTCGATGCCGTCGAACGCTCGATCACGCCACGAACGAAAGCGTTGTTCACCGAGAGCATCGCGAACCCGACGCTACGCGTCGCCCATATTCCAAAACTTGCGGCGATTGCGAACAAGGCGCGGATTCCGCTCGTTGTGGACAATACGTTTACGCCGCTGATTCTGAATCCGGCTGCGCTGGGTGCCGATATCGTTGTCCACAGCATTACGAAATTCATCAGCGGCATGTCGGACATCATCGGCGGTGCCATCTGCGGCAGCCATGAGTTCATCGAGTCGTTGATGGATCTGCGTCAGGGGCCACTGATGTTGCTGGGTCCGACAATGGACCCGAAGGTTGCCTCCGACATCGCGCTGCGAATCCCGCACCTGCCGCTGCGCATGGCGGCGCACGGCGAACGGGCACTGGCGCTCGCCGAACGCGCGGAGGCGCGCGGCATCGAGGTCTGCTATCCGGGCCTCGAGAGTCACCCCGATCACGCGTTGTTCAACGAGCTGCGTTGCGACGAATACGGCTACGGCGGCGTAATGACGATCGATCTGCACGAAGAAGAACGTGCCAACGAGCTGATGGCCTTGCTGCAGAACAAATACAGCTTCGGCTTCATGGCCGTCAGCCTCGGCTACTTCGACACGCTGATGTCCTGCTCGGGGTCGAGCACGTCCAGTGAGATGAGCGACCAGGATCAATCGGCGGCCGGTATAAGTCCGGGGCTCGTCAGAATGTCCGTGGGTTACACGGGTACCCTGGAGCAGCGCTGGGCACAGCTCGAAAGCGCGCTGAACGATCTCGAATCGGAGCCGCAACGGCTTAGCGCCTGATCGTCCGGAAGACGCGCCGACCTGCATACGAGCTCGGATATGCAGACCGTCAGCCGGGGTCCGGGAGTGCTCGCGGTGACACATATGGTCGATCGCGCCCGCTGTGGCCGTCCGGATCGCTTCCCGAGAAAATTGACGAAAATCATTGGCTTATGTGTCGCCAACTGCCGCGCATGAGGCGCGGCTATATGCCAGTACGCTATATACCTTTGGTATGCTGAGATTTCCGCAAACGCCCGGCGACGGGTGGGCGGCTCCCAGCGAATCGAACCCAAGTGGTAGTTCATGACGGCACCCGGCATCAGCAACTCGACGTCGTTTCGAATGGGAGACTGGCAGGTCGAACCGACGCTGAATCTCCTCTGCGAAGGAGACCGGGAAGTCCCTGTCGAGAACAAGACGATGGACGTGCTTGTCTTGCTCGCGAGCCGCGCCGGTCAGGTCGTCTCGAGCGACGAACTCATCGATGACGTCTGGGGTGGCCGCCCGATGGGCGAGAATCCCGTCTACAAGGCGATCACCAATCTCCGCAAGGCACTCGGCGACGATCCGAAACAGCCGACTTACATCGAGACGATCGCGCGCAAAGGCTATCGCCTCGTGGCGCCGGTGTCGGTTAGCGAAGCCAGCCCGTCGAAACACCGGCGGAGCGTCGCCTGGCCGATTGCTGCAGGTGTGTTCTTGTTGCTGGGCCTGGTCCTCTGGAACCAGACGAGCCGCGACGACACCGCCGGCGTGGTCACCGTCGACGACCGGTCGATCGCGGTGCTGCCCTTCGAGAACCTGAGCGGCGATCCCGACAACGATTTCTTCTGCCGCGGTATCGCCGAGACCTTGCTGAATCGCCTCGCCGGCGTGCCGGATCTCAAAGTCGTCGCTCGCCGATCTTCCTTTTCGATCGCCGATACCGAGATCACCGAGATCATTCGACGCCTGAGTGTCGGCTACGTACTCGCGGGCAGCGTCCAGCAGCACGAAGAGACGCTGCGGATCTCCGCGCGCCTCCTCGATACCAGTGGCAACGTCGTTTGGGCCGAGACCTTCGATCGTGACAATGACAACGTCTTCAGCATCCAGAGCGAAATCGCGCAGTCGGTCGTTGAGGGCATTTCATCGGCGTCCGGGACACTTGCTCCGGCGCAGGGTCCGCTGACCGACGACTTCGAAGCGTACCGCGCCTACCTGCTCGGCAATGAATATCTCAGACGGCGCTCGGAGCACTGGGGAACGAACGGCCTGAACGCGTTCAACGAGGCGCTCGAGCGGGACCCCGACTTCGCCGCCGCACACGCCGGTGCGGCAACCATTCTGGCAATACGCGGCACGCACGACACCGAGAATCTGGCGTCGGCGGAATACCACGCCGAACAGGCACTGGCGCTCGACCCCAACCTTGCCGAGGCACACGCGGTTGCCGGGTTGTTGCTGACGAAGACGGAGGACGAGGCAGGCTACACCGCATCCATCGGCCCGCTCCGCCGCGCAATGGAGCTGAATCCGTCGCTGGTCGATGCGTATAACTGGCTGCAGATTTCGCTGATGGTTCTCGGCCGCAAGGCCGAGGCCATGCACGTCCTGGAACAGGCGCTTGCAATCGACCCGCTGAATCACACGCTCAACATGAACTACGCCACGAAGCTACACGCTGACGGGCAGCTGGATGCAGCGCGGAATGTCTATCTGCAGGTACTCGAGTTTCCCGACGTGCCGGGATACAGCTATGACTGGATAGCGAATGTCGAGCTTTCGGCCGGCGACTACGCGCGAGCGCTGCATTGGATCAAGCTCGGTGGAGAAAACGGCGGTCTGAAGCCGGACACGGTTATCTGGTACGCGAACACTATCGCTATTGCCTACGCGCGCCTCGGCCTGTTCGACGAGGCTAATCGATGGTTGGCATTGGCGCTCGACAATCCGGATAGCCACTGGTGGCTCGGCGGGCAATTCGCGGTACTCCTGCGCCAGCAGGAGCGCGAGGCGTTGCAGCAACTTGCCGGCCGGCATGCAGAGGCTCACATCGAGGGTGAGCAAATGACGCCCTGGTCGCGACAGATGATGGGCGTGATCGCCTTCGAGAACGGCAATATGGAGCTGGCCATTGACTTTCTCGGACCGCTCTACGAACCGGGCTGGATTCTCTACAACGGTCCCGGCGGATTCCGGGATCAGTTCGCGCCGGCGCACTATCTGGTTCTCGCATTGCGCGAGGTCGATCGCGACGACGACGCTGATCGTGTGCTGTCCGAACTCTGGCAGCACCAGATGGAGTATCGGGCAGGACGGACAGATTTGTTGTCACAGATCCTGATCGAGGAGGCAGTCACCTACGCGCTGATGGGCAACGAAGAAACGGCTGTCGAGCGGCTGCGGGAAGCCTTCGAAAGCGGCTGGCGCGACTACTACGAGTACGTCGGAAGTAGCCGGTTCCGGTTCCTGGACGAACTGGACGGGTCGGTTGAGATCGTCGAGGCATTGCGGCAGGACCTGGCGCGGCAGCGTGAATCGGTCATCGCCGCGGAGCAAATTCAGCCCTTCGACATTCCGGCATTCGCAGACGCGAGGCCGTAACACCCCTTCGAAGAAAAAGCGGGCCGCGTCTGCGGCCCGCTTCAATGACGGCATCATAGGGGATTGCCGTTCTCATCAACTGCATTGAGCTGGTTATCGTCCGGCGCAGCGGCCGGATCGGGGATCCACGGTGCGACGCAGGTGCGATCGGTCACGCAGGGATCGGTGAGAGCGGTCAGGAACGCCAGCAATTGCGGTGCGTCCGACAGCGGCGAGAAGCTCAGGTCCGGGAAGGTTCTGTCCGGCGCTGCGATGCGATCCTGAAGCACCTTTGTAATCGCGCTGTTGGTATGCGACAGCGAGTTCGGGAACAGATTCGGACAGTCCGGATGTCCGCGGAACTGATCGACGTCGCACGGCCCGCCTGCCGCGAAGAAATCATCGCGCGTATCTTCCGGCAGGAAGTAGTGCTGGACTGCCAAATCCAGGTCATCGAAGGTGCCCGAGTGCGTGTACGGCGCGGTCGCGGTGAGATTCAGCAACGACGGCGTGCGGAAACGGAAACGATCCGCGCTGTCGGCCGTCTGTTGCTCGCGGCCGAAGTCGCCGTCCGTCGTGGCGGTGTCGCCCTTGCCCGGTCCGATCTGTGGAAAGCCGACGGTGTGCTGCTCCTCGTCGGTAAACAGGTCGCCGCTGTGGCAGCTGGCACAGTCCAGGTTCTGGTCGACCGTATCGCCGAAGAACAGAATCGCGCCGTTCTTGGCCTGATCGCTGATCGCAGCGGTGTCGCCTCGAACGTAGGCGTGCCAGGGCGTATCGACGAACACCATCGAACGCTGATACTCGGCGATCGCGAGCGCGATGTTGTCGAAGGTGATCAGGTTCTCGGCGGTTTCCGCGCTGGCGAAGGCCGTCTGGAATTCCGACAGCCAGTTGTTGTTCGCCAGTTCACCCTGGCCGGTGCCGTAGTCGCCGATCCTGGCGGCCAGATGATCCCAGACCTCCTGGTCGCTCGCGGTGGGCATCAGGCTGCCGCGCATCTCCGACGGTATCGTCACGGGGAAACGCGCCTGCGCCGCAACGAGATTGGGTCCGGCGTTCGGGTCCGCAGCGTTCAGCACGGTACTTGGCGTGCGAATGCCGGAGCCGGCACCGTTCAATCCCTGTTCCTTGCCGATGCTCTCGACACGGCCGTCCCAGAACAGGGCGGCATCAAGCAGGCCGACGTTGAACACGGATTGAGAGTGCCGGCCGACGTTGGGAAGTCCATCTGCACGCGTGCGACCGGGACCCACCACGTCTGGATCGACTGCACCCACGCCGACCGGCAATGACAGAGCGTCGCCGCCACCCAATGCCGGGTGATGACATGACGCACAAGCAGTGTCCATATCGCCGCTAAGGCTCTTCGAGAAGAACAAAAGCATCCCGAGCTGAGCGAGCGGATCGTTGATCGACGGCAAGGTGCGACCGAGCGTCGGATCGCCCGTCAGCCCCTGAGCGGCAATGATCGTGTTGAGCTGACTATCCAGCGTCGCAGCGGGCGGCGGCGGTGGAGGCGGAGGCGGTGGGGGCGGGGATCCGCCGCCGCCGCCGCCACACGCGGCCAGCATTGCAGCCGACAAAGCCAGAAGCAGGGATATGAGTGTTTTCGAGTATGTAGTCACGGTCTCCTCCTTGGTCTGGCGGGTTGATCGAGGCCCCGGTCGGACCGTCGGTGTCGCGTGTTGCCAGACGAGGAAATCGTTGCGCGGCACGGGCTTCCGAGTCCTTCTGCGTCTCTGGTTTGTGTCTGGAGAAGTTCTGGGGGCGGACTGAGGCCAGCGGAAATGCGGGGTTGGGGGATTCCGCGCACAAAAAAAGGGCCGCTCAATGAGCGGCCCCGTCACTCAGCAAACCCTTGCGGAGGTTTACGAATCTGAGTGGATGCGCTTCAGCGCGGCGCTGTCGATCTCCGCCACGGCCTCGTCCAGCGTCTCGGCGAAGCAGCTTTCGACTTCCGCTACCTGCGACAGCGAACCGAGTTCCCGGTAGGACTCGACGTTGCAGACGCTCTCCGATGCGGCCTTCAAGCGGCTGTACAGCACCCGCGCGCCGGCGGCGCTGTGGATGTTGAGATCCGCATACGAGACCGTGACCCGTTCGATTTCGAACTGCGTCGGTGCCGCCGCGACGGCCGTCTGCCAGAAACCGACCAGCATCAGCGCGAACACGCCGGCGACAACAACCGCCCTCTGCGCGCGGGTCAACAGGTCGAATGCCGTTAGCGTTTCGGCGTCCTTCGCCTTCGAGCCGCTGCTTCCCGCGGCGGCTGCCACTATCAATTTTTTCATTGGTGCTCTCCTATCCTCTGCCCCATTCGTGCGAGAAAGAGCGCTGCCCAAGCGAACTCTCTTGCCGAATCCTGTTTCGTCCGCCCGCATTGGGTGAACGTATCTCTTAGATGCAGGAAGAGCGCATTCGGTTGCCTGGCCCGAACAAATCAAACGTTATGGAACTTTCCGCGGACGCGGAAGGAGCGGACAGTTCGTGTCAGCTGCGTGTGTGCATCTGTGCCATTGCGAGCGCGGCAGCACCTGCGCCGGACACCGACCAGCCGCCGTCGACCGGCAGAACCACGCCGCTGACGTAGGCGGCAGCACTCGAGGACAGGAACATCGCGGCATCGCCGATCTCGCTGGCGGCACCAAACCGGTTCAGCGGAACGCTGGCCTTGTACTGCTCGGCGATCTTCTCGTTCGGCGCAAGCCGGCGCATCCCCTCGGTATCCGCTATCGGGCCCGGCGAGATGCTATTGATGCGCACGCCTGCCGGCCCCCACTCGAGCGCGAGGGTCCGCGTGAGCATGTCGACACCCGCCTTGGCCGCGCAAACATGGCTCTGCATCGGCATGGCGACGAAGGCCTGCGGCGCAGAGATGTTGATGACCGAGGCACCCGGCTTCTTCAGATAGTGGAAGGCAGCGCGCATGACGTGGAAGGTGCCAAGGAGATCGATGTCGACGACCGACTTGAAGCCGTTCGGTGACATATCGTTCGCGAACGCCGGGAAGTTGCCGGCGGCACCAGACACCAGCACGTCAATGGGCGCGCCATGCGCCTCGAGCGCCGCTCCGACCGCCTCGGCGTCCCTGACGTCGAGTGCGTAGCCCTGGGCGTCGCTGCCCAGTGCCGACAGCTCCGCGACGGCCGCATCGACTTTCTCCTGTGAACGGCTGGCGACGGCGACGGCCGCGCCCGCCTCGGCGAATCGCTTCGCGATCCCCAGATTAATGCCGCTTGTGCCGCCGAAGACGAAAACACGCTGCCCGGAGAAATCGAAAGTCGCCGTCATTATCTGAGTCCTGTGCTGGATGAGCGCCGCAGTTTGTGCCGGGCAGGTGGCAAATACAAGCGCGCGGCGGGACCTTGTCCCGGGCGACAGTGAATTTGCGGAACACAGATGGTCGGAATTACCCAATCCGACAATCCAGCTCGCAGTCGAGCCGAATATTCCCTTGAATAACAGGCTTGTACATCTGTCGCGTAACTCGGTTATTGCGCCATATATGGGCCTCTGGCATATATTCGGCGAACAGCAGCCGCATGCCGCACTCCAATGGTGCAGCGAGCCGAGCCGGGGATGACAAGGTCACAGGAACGAATTCCGAAGTTGCGGAGTCGCGGTCGCGAGAACCGGCGGCGGATGCTTCGAATTGCCGAACGGATGCTCGCCGAGAACGAGGGCGCGCCGCTCAAGTTCGCCGAGGTATTCGAAGCGGCTGGCGTGTCGCGCGGATCCGCCTATCGCATCTACAACGGCGCTGAGGATCTACTGCAGGATCTGGCCGGCGAGTGGCTCGGCAATTTCGTCTCCTACCTGAGCGACATCGAGTTCGACGACCCGCCGCCTGACTGGATGGCGCTGTCCGATCGCATCGTCGAGCGCGGCACCCGTTACTGGACGGACACCGCGGAGACCCTGCAGGTTCTGCCGAGAATCCGCGCAAATATGCCCGAGACCTACAGCGCCGCGGTCAAAAGTCTGAGCGAGTGCCTGGCCGAGATGTTCGGCCGCTACTTCAGGATTCCGACGATTCCCGGCTGGCACCAGAAGCTCGCCTTCTACACGCAGCTGGGCGACGCGGTGTACTCGGACGCGATGCGGGTTGACGGCGAAATCAGCGAGAAAAGGCTCGCTGAGGCCCAGGCACTCTGCCGTACCTATCTGGCCTTTCATCTGCCACCGGATCTGCCCCCCCGCGCATGAGCGCAGCCCGCGCGGAGACGGGTGTGCCCGCCAAACCAGATACCGGACAAGTACGCGACTTTTGTCTCGTTACGGCCAAAACTATTGACTCTCATATGCCAAAATAGAATAGTCGGGGCGTTACGTTGTAGCGAAATCGCAACGGAACTTCCTGGGTGGGCGAAAAGCAATTGCGGCATAGCAAAAAGTCATGAAACGGCTTTCTATAGCGGGTGTCACAGTTGTAACCGCTCAGGGCTTCACATAACAGGAGAACAAACGTGGATAGCAAGTTCAGCATCAGGAAGGGGGTATTGCTGGCTCTTGCCCTGCCAATGGCTGTTGCGTTACCGCAACAGACTTCAGCGCAGGAAGAGGAGGCAATCGAGGAGATCGTGACGACGGGTACGCGCAGGGCGGACCGGTCGGCATCCGATTCTCCGGTACCCATCGACGTCATTGGGGGTCAGGACTTCCGGCAGAATTCATCGTCGGACGTTCAGGACATGCTGCGTACCGCAGTCCCTTCATTCGACGTCAACACCCAGCCCATCAGTGACGCGGCAACCATTGTTCGCCCGGCGAACGTACGCGGTCTGTCGCCCGATAACGTTCTGGTGCTGGTCAACGGCAAACGCCGTCACCGCGGCTCAATCATCTCCTTCCTCGGTGGTGGTATCTCGGATGGTGCGCAGGGCGTCGATATTTCGGCCATCCCGTCGCTCGCTCTGAGGCAGGTCGAAGTCCTGCGCGACGGTGCATCCTCGCAGTACGGTTCTGACGCCATCGCGGGCGTTATCAACTTCGTTCTGCGCGAGGAATCGGAAGGCATTGAACTGCAGGCCAAGTACGGTTCGACCTACGAAGCTGACGGCGACAATCTGACGATCGCCGGCAACATCGGTCTGCCGCTCGGCGACTCGGGCTTCATCAACATCACCGGTGAATTCCGCGAAGTCGATGGAACCGTTCGCTCGGTTATCCGCGACGACGTCCAGGCGATGATCGATGGCGGCTACACACCGCCTTCGGACTTCCTGACGATCAACAGCTACACCGCTGAAGTTCCGCACTACTGGGGTCAGCCTGACGTCGAAGACGACATCAAGTTCTTCGTCAACTCGGCGGTCGATCTGACCGATAACGCGGAAGCTTACTTCTTCGCGAACTACGGTGAGCGTAACGTCACGGGCGGATTCTTCTATCGGAACCCGACGGGTCCGGGCTCTGCGGCGCAGCGTCCCGGTGTATACCGCGGTCCGCTGGTCGATCCTCTCACCGGTCTCGCCGATCCGAACGGCGTGCCCTCGGTTCTCGTCGGTGACCTTGACGGTCTCGGCGTCGGCGGCACCTGCATCGACGGTATTCCGATCAACGGCGTTATTCCGGACCCGACGATCTTCGGCCAGATTCAGGCGGACGATAACTGCTTCGCCTTCATCGAGACGATCCCGACCGGCTTCGTACCGCGCTTCGGTGGCGACAACGAAGACAGCGCCTTCACTGTCGGCGTACGTGGTGAGATGAACATCGGTACCGGCCTGTCGTACGACTTCAGCGCACAGCAGGGCTCGAACCGGACTGACTTCTTCATCAACAACACGGTTAACGCTTCGCTCGGCCCGAACACGCCGCGCGACTTCGTACCGGGCGGTCAGGAACAGACCGAGACGATGTTCAACGCGAACTTCGTCTACAGCATCGACATGGACCTGGCTTCGGATCTGAACTTCGCGTTCGGCTTCGAGTACCGCGAAGAAGAGTTCGATCTGTTTGCCGGCGATCCGGCTTCGTTCGCACTCGGACCGCTGGCTGACCAGGGCTTCTCATCGAGCTCGAACGGATTCGGCGGCTTCCCGAACAGCACGTCAGCCTCGCAGGATTCGACAGCGTTCTACGTCGACCTCGAAGCGGACGTCACCGAAGACGTGACCCTGCAGGGTGCGGTTCGTTATGAGGACTTCAGCGAGTTCGGCGATACGACCGACTTCAAACTCGCCGGTGTCTGGCACGTCAACGACATCTTCAGCGTCCGCGCTGCCTTCTCGACGGGCTTCCACGCCCCGACGGCCGGCCAGGCGAACATCACGAACGTGACGACGCAGAACGTCAACGGCGTGCTGATCGACCAGGGCACGCTGCCGCTGTCGTCGCCGGCAGGTCAGCTTGCAGCGGACTTCATCGAGAGCCAGGGCAACGGTCGCCCGACGCTTGGACCTGAGGACGCGCAGAACTTCTCGATCGGTGTTGCTTTCGAAGCGGCTGGCGGTAGCTGGACCTTCGACTACTACAACATCGAAGTAGAAGATCGTGTCGCACTGGGTGCCAACGTTGACTTCCTGGACGCGCTGAACTTCGCGGACGGCAACGTCAACAACTACACGACGGTATCCGCGGCTCTGACCGGTCTGGACGCTGACGGGACGATCAACAGGACCGACTTCATCGGTCTGGACGATCTGTCCGAGTTCCGCTTCTTCTCGAACAGCTTCTCGACGACCACGTCGGGTCTCGACATCGTCGGTAACTTTGGCTTCGAGCTGGCGGGCGGTGACTCCACGGTCACGGTTGCAGCCAACTACAACAAGACCGAAGTCGATGACGTCGGTACGGTCAACCCGATCGGTGCCAGCCGCGTACAGGCGCTCGAGGACCTGCTGCCGAACTGGAAGGCGAACGTTTCGTGGACGCACCTCTTCGGTGATTTCCGCACGCTGGTTCGTCTGAACTACTACGGCGAGTGGGACGACACGGGTAACGGCGTACCGGGCATCGGTGCTGCGTTCCTGATCGACGCCGAAGTCGCGTGGCAGTTCAACGAGAACACAGATCTCGTCTTCGGTATCGAGAATCTCTTCGATGAGTACCCGGATGAGAACCCGGGCGCAGGTGACCTCGGTCAGCTCTATTCAGAAGCCAGCCCGTTCGGATTCAACGGCGGTGCATGGTACCTGCAGGGCCGCTTCACGTTCGACTAAGCGAACCCGAGAGCAACAAAAAAAAGCCCCGCTTCGGCGGGGCTTTTTTTGCACGTTCGAAATGATCTAGTTCGTGCCGGTCGCGGCGGCAACCCAGTCGAGCCAGTCCGTAGTCACCTCGTCGCGATTGGTTTCATTGAGCATCTCGTGGCGCCCGCCGGAATAGATTCTCACCTTGATACGTGAATGCGAGGTTTGCGCCAGATGCAGCGCGAGCTTGCCCATACCGTTTTCACCGCCAACCGGATCGTTGCTGCCGCCGGTGATCAGGATCGGCAGATCGGTCGGTACCCGATTGATCGATTCGTCCGAGCCGAGTCGCATGAGGAGGGAGGTGAGATCGCGCCAAAGTCCGGCCGTGAAGGGGCCGCCGCAAAGCGGATCATTCAGGTACTTGTCGACCTCGGCCTCGTCGCGCGACAGCCAGTCATGCTCTGTCCGGGCAGGCTCGAAGCGTTTGTTGTGGCTGCCGAACCCCAGGTTGTCGAGCAACGCGCTTTCGGCTCGCTGATCCTTGACGAAGCAAACCAGCCGCGCGATCAGGTTGCCCATCAGCGACAACGGCCGCGAGGGCCATGTCGATGCTGACAGAATGAGAGCCGACAAGCGGCCGCCGTGCACCATCGCGAAATACTGCGCGAAGAACGAGCCCATGCTGTGCCCGAGTAGCGTGATGGGCAGCTCCGGGTACCTTTCCGCGGCGGCTTCGTGGACCTTGAGGATGTCGTCGACAACCAGCAACCAGCCGTTCTTCGGCGCGAAGTAGCCGCGCTCGTCACCATGTCCACCGTGGCCTCGATGGTCGTGACCGATGACGACGAAACCGCGCTCAGTCGCCGCCGCCGCGAAGCGGGCGTAGCGGTCGATGTACTCGCCAAGGCCGTGCGTGATCTGGATGACGCCGACGGGCGTCGAATCCGGGACGAACAGCTGGGCATGGATGTCGTGGCCGCCGTCGCCGGCGACCGTGAATTTTTCGGGCTCAGTCATCCTTCGACCAGGTCTTCAACATTTCAACAAAGGTGTACGACGCCGACCACGTAATCATCGTAAGTCCCGTGATTGCTTCGGTTCCGGTCATCACGCGTATCGCACCGACCGGATAGATGTCCCCGAAGCCAACCGTCGTATAGACCGCCGCAGAGTAGTAGATGCAGTCGACGAACGCCATCGAGGTTTCGCCGAGCAGTGCTCCGAATCCGTCGAATTGCAGCAGCGCGTAGTACGCGATGCCGAATATCCAGACCTCGACAATGTGCAGCAAAAGCAAGGCGAGGATCAGCAGGATGATCCGCCGGCGCTGATGGTTCCCGACCACCACGAGCCGGTCGCTCAGAAACCTCAGGCCCTCGTAGTGCAGCATCACCGCGACGATGACAACCGCCGCCGTTATCAGGGCAACCAGAAAATACTCGCCAGTGATCATGCTCTACCCTCGCCTGTGTTCGCGCGCCGCGATCATCATATACTGGCCGCTTTCCCGCGGGCAGGGCACTGGAGGAATTCCTTGATCGATCTGTATTTCTGGCCGACGCCGAACGGCAAAAAGATTTCCATCATGCTCGAGGAGTGCGAGCTCGAGTACAACGTGATTCCGGTCGATATCGGCGCCGGCGATCAGTTCGATCCCGAGTTTCTTAAGATCAGTCCGAACAATCGCATGCCCGCGATCGTCGATCATGACACCGGCATCTCGGTCTTCGACGGCGGTGCGATCCTGATGTACCTGGCCGAGAAGAGCGGCCGGTTGTTGCCAACAGACGAACCGGAGCGTTGGGAAGTTATCCAGTGGGTGTTCTGGCAGGCGAGCGGCTTCGGCCCGATGGCCGGTCAGCTCAGCCACTTCATTAGCTACACCGAGGACGAGCACTACTACTCGCTGAAGCGCTACACCAACGAATACGACCGGCTGCTGGCGGTCATGGACGTGCGCTTGCGGGATCGCGAGTTTCTGGCGGGTGACTACTCGATAGCAGACATTGCTGCCTTCCCGTGGACGATTTCCTACAAGCGCTTCGGTTTCGATCTCGACAAGTACCCGAATACCCGCCGCTGGTTCGACACGATCAAGGCGCGGCCAGCGGTACGTCGCGGCGTTGACCTCGGCAGCGACTTCAAGCAGCGCGACCGGAAAAATCCCGAACTGCAGAAGATGATGTTCGGCCAGACGTCGGAGACCGTGTATCGGGCGCACGCCGGGGAGTTCGCAAAGGGGAGTGACGAATGAAGTTCTACGACTGTGCGACCGCGCCAAGCCCGCGGAGAGTACGGATTTTCATAGCGGAGAAAGGCATCGATCTCGAGACGGTTCAGGTCGATCTCTCCAGCGGTGAGCAGTTCTCCGACGCGTTCCGCGCGATCAACCCCGACTGCGTCGTTCCAGCCCTCGTGCTGGACGACGGAACCTGCCTGAGTGAAGTCACTGCGATCTGCCAATACCTGGAAGAGTACAAGCCAGAGCCGACACTCTGGGGCGACAACGCAACCGAACGGGCGTTCGCGACTGCGTGGAATGCCAAAGCCGAACAACAGGGCCTCACCGGCATGGCGGAGGCCTTCCGGAATTCGGCGCCGGGCCTGAAGGGCAGGGCACTGCCGGGGCCGAACGGTTACGAGCAGATCCCCGAGCTGGCCGCACGCGGCCGCCAGCGCGTGCAGGACTTCTTCGAGAAACTCGATGCCCAGCTCGCAGACAACGAATACGTGGCGGGCGGTCACTACTCGATCGCGGACATCACAGCCATGGTGTTCGTCGACTTCGCGAAACGCGCAAGGATCGAACCGCCGGAGTCTCTGACGCACCTTGCGCGCTGGTACGGTGCCGTGTCGTCGCGACCGAGCGCGGCCGTGTGAACGACTTGAAGGTCCACCTGTAGGAGCCCGTCTCACGGGCGATCAACGCTATCAAGGAGCCGGTCTGATTTTTTGCACGACCGCGGGCTCCTGCGACAGGTTGAGCACATCACCTCTATCGAGAGCCAGCGGATATTTTGGCACCCGGAACGGCGATCTGGCCAATACCTAGTAATTCGAGGTATAATCGTGCCTCCGCCGCAACAGGTGATGCCGATGTCCGCTCGAACAATCGCCGCACTGCTGCTCGTTCTCGCCGTCCCGGCCGCACACGCGAACTGGAAAACCCACGTCTCACCCGCGGACTCCAGTCTCGATCCGGGGCGTGCGTCCATTCAGTATAACCCGTTGGACGGCGATATCCCGACCTTCCGAGCCGCACTGGCGAACCTCCGCGAGGACGGGCACCTCGATCAGTTGAAAGTGATCACGATACACGGCGCCGTGCTGGAACCGAGCTTCCAGGAGGACCTCATCGAGACGCTCGAAATGCACGTGCCACAGGAATTTGCGGCGGCCAGAGCCTCCCGCGGACACGGCCCCGATCCGGCAATGGATGCGCTGAGAGACGTATTCAATGACGTCGTGCTCGAGTTGCCGATGGTGCGGCGGCTGGAGGCCGACCTCAGAGAGGAAGGCCTGACGATCAATCGCGTTAGCCACGAGAAGCTGTGGCTCCGGGAGAGAGACGGAGACTTCGTCATCATGGTCATGTTGTGGCTGGGCGTTGAGTCGGTCTGAATTCTCAATCACGGGGCGCTAAACTATCTGTCTCCGGTCGCCAGATCTGCAGGGCGTCGAGATGAGACACAGCGCAAGCAAATCGACTATCCGAAGACGGGCCGAGGCACCCGCAGCCTTGGCGGTGATCGCCTTTGGTGTGCTGGCGTCCGGCTGCGCGCAGACCACCAGAGCACCTGATTCGCAGGTCGCCAATGTTGCAGAAAACTGCCCCCTCGCCGGGACCTGGCGATTCGAATTCGATTCGACAGCCCAGCAGCTGCAAGACGCGTACGACGTCCTCAGTCCGCCGGCCTGGCTGACCAGGCCCGGAGAAGACCCCGCCTACCCAATGGAAGTCTTGTCGCTTCTGGCAAACTACCGATCGATGGTCGATTGGGAGTGGACCCTGGATTGTGATCGTCAACGATTGACCGGCCCGGTTCTTGGCTCGGTCGAGGTGATCAACGACTCGCCCTACTCGATTGAGGACAGCGCGGACGGGGTTCTGTCGGTCAGTTCAGTCGATGGCGACGGCGATCAAAGCCAGTGGTTCGTCGAGCTGCTCGATAATGACTGCTTCGAGTGGTACTCGAGCCCGGACGAACATCGCGTGGTGTGGTGCCGGGCGGAGTGAGGCCGGCCCGCCGCAGGACTGGTCTATACTGACCAATATCAACATCGAGCGGGCGAGCGACGTCCACCGACCGCAGCGCCGCGGCCCGCGGAGCAGAGCCATGAGAAACCTGCCTGACCGATTGCCGCTATTCCTGGCCACCGCCATTCTGTCGATAGCCTTGGTCCCCGCGACTGCCGCCGCCGATGAGGAGGAAATACCGCTCCCTGAGGACGAGCGCCGGAAGATCACGTTGAGCCTATTGGACGACTACCCCGATCTTGCAGGTAGTCCCGGCATCAAATACGCGCAGGTGCCCGTCGACCGCGGCGACAGGGTCGGCATCCGAGTTTTCTTCCACCCGCACTCCGAGAGTCACGGGATGAAGGAAGCCTATCGGGCCAGCTGCGCATCGGAGGGCATGAGCCGCGAGTGGGAGTGCTACGACGTCGTCGTCCGCCGATATCTCAGCCTTCCGTCGCAAAGTTGGGAGGTCCGGGTCAATGGCGATCTCCCTGCAGGTGCTGTGCTGGCGCTGATTGAGTCCTCGCGCCGCGAACTCGAAGCGCAACAGCCCGAGGCGTCGGAGCGTCCCGATGCGGCGATCATGATCAGCCCTCGCGAAGAACAGTTCGTTGTCGCCTGGGGCACCGACGACGGATACGGGTTGGTCGATTTAGTCCTTCGCCTGGCAGACGGAGGCGACGCGATGAACCCCGACGATTGGCGCGCAAGCATTCTCTGAGATCGGTCGTTCAGCGCACGCGCTGTTGCCTGGGATCGATTGACCCAGCGGGGTTCGCAACGTAACGTCGCACCTCCCCGATTGCCGGGGAAAGTGAGGTGCGACATGTCAAAGCGCAAGAACAAGCAGTCCTTTTGGTTTCGAGCCAACCAGTAAGCGCCGACGCGGCTATCCGTCCGAGACTCAGGTCAAACGCGGCGTCAGGGTCGTGGGCGGACACAAGGAGCTCATAGAGAAGCTCGGTCGCAACGATCCCTGCCCGTGCGGCTCCGGGAGGCGCTTTTAAGCGCTGCTGCCTCAAATCAGGTCGATTCGACGGCTCCGAGCGGGATCACTACTTTTAGAGATTGAAGCGCGAAGGCCTAAGCCTTTAGCCGCGCCGCCCCCTCCTTCGCCTCGCCAAGCCACCTCTTCTGCGCCTTGCGGAAGTGCTTCGGTGCGAGTTCGGCCGACGCGAGAATCTGCGCGTATTCCTGACGGGCAAGCTCCGGTTTCTCCATGCGCTCCAGAAGCTGCGCATAGCGAACCCGAGCCTCGGCGCCCGGGTAGTAGCCGGCCAGTGCTTCGTACTCCCCGAGAGCAGAATCGAGATCGTCGCCGGCCTCGAGGGCCTTCGCATACAGAAGGTGTCCATCGGCGGACGAGTAGTCGGGGTTGTGTTCTCTGAGGGCGTCGAGCGTTTCCCGGCAGCCGTCCGCATCGCCGTGACTGAACTGGGCAGTGGCGAGGCCGAGCATCATGTCCGGGTCGTGTTCGTAGAGCCCGGTCAGCGCATTGCGGTAGTGAGCGATCGCCTCTTCAAAGCGCCCGGCCTCCATCAACTCCGCCGCCAGATGCCGCGCTGCGTCGACGCTGCCCGATAGCTGATGCTCAAGCTGCCGCTGCCGGAGGTCGGCGCCCGGGTTTAGCGTTTTCCTGACGTTCCGCATCGCGCGGCGTGCCGTGAAGCTGCCCTGCAGTTCGGGCAGGAGCTCGACGAGAAAGTACGCGATGGCGCCGATGCCAGGCGCGAAAAGGAGGATGAGCACCCAGAACATCTGCCGGCCCGTCTTCAGCACGTGGACAATCAGCAGTAGCTGGACGACCCATGTGACGATCAACAGTGGCATGCGCGATCTCCCGTACAACGAGGCGCAATCTCTTCCGACTAGTGTGAGCCGCGCTCCCATCCGAGCGCAACCACGCCGGTCACGAACAGAATGCCCAGTTTCGTCAGCTCGAGCGTGGAGTAGGCGGCGTGGACGTACGAGGGCGGCGGCTCCAGACCACGGGCGATCATGTCCGCGCGTGCACTCAGCTCAGGCAGCAAAAACACCGACTGCGCCATGACGATCAGGACCAGCAGGCCGGCAATCGCCCACCAGCGCGCCGCGGCACCGGAGACGCGGATCACGATCAGGAACAGGATCAGCGCGATCAGCTCGGCCTTGTTGAGGGCAGTGAAGACGATGCTCGCGACCTCGAATTTGACGTCCCGCGCCAGGCCCGGCGACGCGAATCTCACCGGCGTGGCGAGCAAGGAGATGCCCGCGGTGAGCCCGAACCAGGTGAAGCAGATCCACGCCGGATTGGAGAACGCGCGCCGCAGTCTGAAAGCCACATTCGATGCCATGAAAAATGCCTTCTCGGTCTTGTTTTCTGGTGGTTTGCGGAGCAATCTCCGCATCTCAGCCGAGTAGGTGAATGTATGTCTCATCTCAAGGAATCACAACTTGCCTCGAGCGTGCTCATGATCCGTCCAGCGCGTTTCGAGAGCAATCCGCTGACCGCCGAGTCGAACCGCTTCCAGGGGAAGACGGCGGCCTCGCCGGCCGAGCAGCAGGCATCCGCGCTGGAGCAGTTCGACGCGATGGCGGCGGCTCTCCGCGAGGCGGGCGTCAACGTGGTTGTGGTCGATGACACCCCCGAGCCGCATACGCCCGATTCGATCTTCCCGAACAACTGGGTGAGCTTCCACGCGGACGGCCGCGTCGTGCTGTACCCGATGGAAGCCGAGAACCGCCGGACTGAGCGGCGCGAGGACATCATCGAGGCCTTGAGTGCCCGGCACGGCTTCCAGGTGGGCGAGGTCATCGACCTGTCCGCGCACGAGAACCACGGCCACTATCTCGAGGGCACCGGCAGCATGGTGCTCGACCGCGCGAATCGGGTGGCCTACGCCTGTGTCTCGTCGCGCACGCACCTGGATGCGCTCGGCGACTTCGCGCAGCGCATGGACTACCGGGTGGTCGCGTTCGATGCGGTCGACCGCGACGGCGTGCCGATCTACCACACCAACGTGCTGATGAACGTCGGCGAGGCGCTCGCGGTGATCTGCGCGGAGGCAATTCCGCGCGAGGACCAGCGCGAGGCAGTGCTCGAGAGCCTGCGCGCGACCGGCCACACGATCGTGAACCTGACCTACGACCAGCTCGACGCCTTTGCCGGCAACATGCTGGAGCTCAGGAGCGAGAGCGGCAAACGGCTGCTTGCGATGTCGTCACAGGCGTATAATTCGCTGGATTCGGCACAGCGTGAGCAGCTGGCCGGCAACGGCCTCGTCGTGCATCGTCCGATCGACGACATCGAGGCCTCCGCCGGTGGCAGCGTGCGCTGCATGCTGGCCGAGATCCATCTGCCGCGGCAGAACAACTAACAACACCACGGCAAAGCGCGGGGAAAGCATGACTCAGCCGAGAGATCGCATCCTGATGTGTCCACCGGATTACTTCACGGTGGACTACGTCATCAACCCGTGGATGGCGGGCAACGAAGACTCACTGAACCTGGATCGGGCAAAAGAGCAGTGGCTGACGCTGAAGACGAAGATCGAGGAGTTCGCCGACGTCGTCACCATCGAGCCGCAGCCCGACCTGCCCGACATGGTGTTCACGGCCAACGCCGGCGTGGTCTATGGCGACAAAGCGATCGCCAGCCACTTCATCCCGCAGGAGCGACGCGGCGAGGAGAAACACTTCAAGCAGTGGTTCGGCGGCAACGGCTTCGAGCTGCACGACCTGGACGAGAAGATCGGCTTCGAGGGCGCGGGCGATTGCCTGCACGATCGCGGCGGTCCGTGGCTGTGGACCGGCTACGGCTTCCGGACGGAGATCGAGGCGCACAAAGAGATCGCGGATTTCTTCGGTCTCGACGTCATCTCGATCCGTCTGACCGACGACCGCTTCTACCACATCGATACCTGCTTCTGTCCGCTGAACGGTGGCTATCTGATGTACCACCCGCCCGCGTTCGACTACGACTCGCGCATCGCAATTGAGTCGCGCGTGCCGCCGCACAAGCGCATCGTCGTCGACACGATGGATGCCGGCAACTTCGCGTGCAACGCGGTGAATATCGGCCAGGAGATCATCATGAACGACGCCTCCGATCCGTTGAAAGCGCAGCTCAAGATGCGCGGTTTCAATTTCCACATCGTGCAGCTGTCCGAGTTCCTGAAAGCGGGCGGATCGTCCAAGTGCCTGACACTTAAACTGACTGAGCCGCTGCGCCCGACCGGCTGATCGACATGGCGCACCGCTACAGCATCATCCCGAGCGATCCGGCCGCGCACCTCTACGAGGTGCGCGTCACGGTCGAGAAGCCCGATCCGGACGGCCAGCGCTTCCGCATGCCGGCGTGGATTCCGGGCAGCTACATGATCCGCGACTACGCGCGTAACGTCGTGGCGATCCGCGCGGAGTCCGACGGCGTCGACGTGCCGCTGACGAAGGTCGACAAAAGCACGTGGGCGGCGGCGAACAGTGACCGCGAGTTGACGCTGGTGCTCGAAGTATTCGCACACGACGAGAGCGTGCGCGGCGCGCACCTCGACACGACGCATGCCTACTTCAACGGTCCCTGTGTTTTCCCAGCCGTCGTCGGCCAGGAAGGCGAGGCCTGTGAGCTGGAAATACTCGAGCCGTACGGTTCGATCGGCGACGACTGGCGAGTGGCGACATCGATGCGCCTCGATGGCGCGCCGGAGTACGGTTTTGGCACTTACACCGCCGACGACTACGACGAGTTGATCGATCACCCCGTCGAGATCGGCCACCTGTCGATCGGCGAATTCGAAGCCGCCGGTATCCCGCACGCGATTGCGATCCGCGGCCGGGCGCCGTGCGACATGTCGCGCCTGTGTCACGATCTGAAGACGTTGTGCGAACAGCATCTGTCGTTCCTCGGCGTTCCCGAGAACCTCGACCGCTACCTGTTCCTGCTGCACGCGACGGGGAAAGGCTACGGCGGTCTCGAACACCGCTGGTCGTCGAGCCTCGTCTGCATCCGCGACTGCCTGCCGTGGAAGGGACAGGAGGACGTCGACGAGGGTTATCGGACGTTCCTGGGGCTGGTCAGTCACGAGTACTTCCATCTTTGGAACGTCAAACGCATCCGGCCGTCGGCCGTAGCGGACTCAGACCTCGCGAATGAGGCTTACACCGAACTGCTGTGGGTCTTCGAGGGCATCACCTCGTACTACGACGATCTTCTGCTGCTGCGCTCCGGCCTGATCGGAGAGAAGAGCTACCTCGAACTCGCCGGCCGCACGATCACGCGGATGATGCGCGGCGCGGGCAGGACCCGGCAGAGCGTCGCAGAGTCGAGCTTCGATGCATGGACCAAGTTCTACAAGGCGGACGCGAACGCATCCAACGCGATCGTCAGCTACTACGTGAAGGGCGCGCTGATCGCGTTGTGCCTGGACTTGAAGATTCGTCAGGACACCGACGGCAAGCAGAGCCTGGACGATGTGATGCACGCGGTCTGGGAGCGTCACGGCAAGACTGGCGAGAGCATGCCGGAAGGCGGCTTCGAGAGTCTGTGCGTCGAGGTGACGGGCCTCGATCTGGGCGACTTCTTCGACGCGGCCGTGCGCGGCACGGGCGAGTTACCGCTGAAAACACTGCTGCATTCGCACGGTATCGATCTCAGGATGCGCGCCACGATCGATCGCCGCGACAAAGGCGGCAAGCGGCGTGAGAAAGCAACGATGGCGCCGGTAACGATAGGCGCAACGCTGAGTGAGAAAGACGGCAAGCTGGTGTTCGACGCGGTCGCCAACGGCGGTCCGGCCGAAGAGGCCGGTGTCTCGCCGGGCGACGTGGCCGTGGCGCTCGATGGCCTGTCGCTGACGCACGCCAACGTTGCCCACCGTCTGAAGCGCTGCCGACCGAACGACAAGATGCCGCTGGTCGTATTCCGCGGCGACGAACTGCTGGAACTCAAAATCCGCTTCGAAGCGCCGCCGGAAGACACGGCGTTTCTGGAGCTCGACGAGGACGTCGATATCCAGGTTGAAGCGCGCCGGGCGGCCTGGCTGGCGGGATAACATGGTCTCGCTCGCCAACCCGCGGCCGCGCCTGTACCTCGGCGCGGTACTGATCAGCCTTTCCCCGGTCTGGGTGAAGCTCGTCGACGTGTCGTCGACCACGAGCGGCTTCTATCGCGCGGCGTTCGGCGCGGCCGGACTGTGCCTCTATCTGCTGGTGACCCGCCGCGCGCTGAGTTTCTCGCGCTCGATGTGGGTGCTGCTGGTGCTGGCGTCGCTGTTCTTCTCGGCGGACCTCTGGTTCTGGCACCGGAGCATCAACTACATCGGTCCGGGTCTCTCGACCCTGCTCGCGAACTTCCAGGTGTTTATCATGATGTTCGCAGGCATCGTCCTGCTGCGGCAGCCGCCGAAACTGGGTCAGATGATCGCCGTGCCGCTCGCATTGGTCGGCCTTGCGCTGATTGTCGGTCTCGACTGGAGCAGCCTGTCGGAAGAATATCGCCTGGGCGTGATCTTCGGCCTGCTGACGGCCGTGGCTTACGCGGGCTACCTGCTGACGATGCGCTCGGTTCGTGGTCCCGCGAAGGACCGGATGCCGACGCGGGAGATCGCGATCGTGTCGATCGCTGTCGCGATCACGCTGGGAATCTCGGCATTCGTCGAAGGCGAGACTCTCGCGATTCCGACGGCGACGGATTGGGGCTGGCTGCTGGCTTACGGACTGCTGTCGCACGCGCTCGGAATGATGTTCATCGCGAGCAGCCTGCCGCAGGTCACGACGACGGAGGCCGGGCTGGCGCTGTTGCTGCAGCCGACACTGAGCTTCGTCTGGGATGTCGTGTTCTTCGCCCGCCCGATGTCGCCGACGGAGATCCTGGGCGCGACGATCGCACTGATCGCGATCTGGCTCGGCGCGCGGTCGCAGTCAAAGCAGGCGTAGCCGCTCCGGCAATATCTCGATATCGAACGTGTCCATCTCCGGCTGCACCTCGCCGTCGAGATGCGACGGCACGGGTCCATCGGCGCGGATCGTGAGCTGCGTGATCGGCGCGTGCACGATCTCGGGTTGATCGATGTGCGTGCCGTTCATGAGTTTGGGCAACAGCGTCATGATGCGCCGGCGGGAGACGGGCTTCGCGATGAGCAGTTCCAGCTTGCCGTCGGCGTGGTCGGCCATCGGCGCGATGTGAAACATGCCGCCGATCCACGGGCCGTTGCTGACGCTGGCGAGCGTCAATGCGTCGTCCCACTCGAAGCCATCGCCTTCGATCCGCATTCGCGGCGTCGAGAGACTGTCGAGCATCGCGCGGAAGATTGCGAGCAGGTAAACGATGTCGCCCTTCGGCCAGCGGTAGGAGCGTGCCAGTGCCGTGACCTTGGCATCGAGGCCGATGCCGGCACCGTTGGCGAAATAGCGGTCGTTCATCCTGCCGACATCGATCCGGCGTGGCGCGTTGCCGGCGACGATTCGATCCGCGAGCAGCTTCGTCGCGGTCTCCCAGTCGAGCGGGATATCGGCGGCCTTGGCAAAGTCGTTGCCGGTGCCGGTCGGGATGACGCCCAGCGTCGCGCTGCGGCTGGCCCGCATCAATCCGTTGACCGCTTCATGAATGCTGCCGTCGCCGCCGGCGACGACAACCTGATCGAGGCCGTCTTCGACGTGCCTGCGAACGCTCTCTTCGATGTCCCGCATGCGCTGGCTGGAGTGGACAACGGTCTCGAGCCCGGCCTCGAGCAGAATCTCCTGCAGCCGGGTCAGGCGGCGGCGTGCGCGGCCGCGTCCAGCGGTGGGATTGAGAAAGACGTGAACCGGGTCGAGGGTCATGCATCGGTGTCGCGGACGTACAGTTGGCCGATGCTACAATGCGCCGCACGAAAGGCGCAAAGCGGACGTTCATGCTCGAACTCGGCAGCAAGTTCCTAATCAGCTACCTGATCGGCTCCTTGATGGGCGCGATGATCATGGGCCGGCTGTACGGCGGCGTGGACATCCGCAAGATGGGCAGCGGCAACGCGGGCGGCACGAACGCGCTTAGGACTCAGGGCTTCGCCTTCGCGCTGGGAGTCGTGATCATCGACATCGGCAAGGGCGTCATTGGCGCCGCGGTCATTCCAGGGCTGGAATTGCCGTGGGTTGCAGCGGATCCGTACGTCGACCGCGACTGGTTGACGGTCACGTGCGCCGCGGCGGCGGTGATGGGCCACGTGTGGCCGATGTACCACCGCTTCCAGGGCGGCAAGGGCGCGGCGACATTGATCGGCACAATACTCGTGCTCAAGCCGATGCTGGTCGTTGTGATCCTGCTCGTGTTCGCGTCCGTACTCGTCATCTCGGGATTCGTGGGCCTGTCGACGATGACGGCAGCAACGTCATTGCCCGTTGTGTTGGCATTGACGGAGCTACCGGAGAACCAACCAGTTTTCATCTACACGGCATGCATGGCGCTCTACATCATCTGGGCCCATCGATCGAACATTGCGCGCATGCGCGCCGGCACCGAGCATCGCAATCCGAAGGTGATGCTGTTCAGGCGCCGCGACAAATCGGCGGACAATGGCACGGCCTGAGTCGGAGTCGGTCCAGGACGCGCTGTCGACCGGCGCGGCAGACCGTCTGCACGCCGTCGACGTCTTCGACGTCATCCCGTCGACCAACACTTGGCTCATCGATCAGTCACCGCCCGAACCGGGGCAGTACCGCGTGGCAATCGCGGGCCATCAGACCGCGGGCCGTGGCCGCAGCGACAGCCGTTGGCAGTCGGCACCGGAATCGAGCCTGTGTCTGTCGATGTCGTACACGTTCAAGGAGACGCCGGCCAACCTGCCACCGTTGACCCTGGCGCTGGGCGTCAGTGTGGCCGAACTGCTCGCGGACCTCGGCGTGGGCGATGTCCAGCTCAAGTGGCCGAACGACATCTATCTCCGCGATGCCAAGCTTGGCGGCATCCTCACTGAAGTCCAGCAGCGCGACCGGGTCTCCGTCGTGGCCGGCATCGGCATCAATCTCGACGTGGACGACGCAATGGCCGGCGAGATTACCGATCAACTACGGCCGCCAATCGGCCTCAAGCATGTGCTGAACAACCCGCCGGATCGCAACATCCTGGCGGCTGAAGTGATCGAAGTGTGGGTGCAGGCGATCGACGAGTTCGAGGCGAGCGGTTTCGAGGCCTTCTCGGACCGGTTCAATGGGTTCGACTGGCTGAAGGGCCGGCAAATCGTCGCCGAAACGCCGCAGGGCACGTACAAAGGAACCGCGGCCGGGATCGACACGAGCGGCGCGCTGTGCCTGGACGACGGGACCACAGTGCACGCCATCGTCAGCGGCAGCATCCGCAGCGTCGAACAATGAAGGTCCTGCTGCTCGACGTGGGCAACACCCGCTTGAAGTGGGGTGTCGGCGAGAACGGCGAGATCCACAAGACCGGCCACATCACGCAGGACAAGATCAAAGAGCAGGGCATCAGCGTGCTGACGACCCGACTGCCGCGGCACGTGGATGCGGTGATGGCGAGCAATGTCGCGGGTCCGACCTTTGCGACGAGACTGTCCGGCGTGATCGGCGCGCATTGCAATCGCGATGTGCACTTCGCGAGCACAAAGAAGTCGGAGCTCGGCCTGACGAATGCCTACTCAAAACCGAGAACGATGGGCGTCGATCGCTGGGTGGCGATGATCGGTACGTGGACGGAGTTTGAATCTGCCTGCCTGGTCGTGGATGCGGGGACAGCGGTGACCATCGACGCCATCGACGACAAGGGCAAGCACCTGGGCGGCCAGATTCTGCCGGGCATAGATCTGATGACGCGCACGCTGGCCAAGGAAACCCACGCGATCCCGGCGATAAAGATGCCGAAGGCCAAGTCCTTCGACGGTCTGGGGCAGTTCTCGTCGTCGACCGGGACCGCGGTGTACAGCGGCTCGCTGGCGGCGGTCACCGGCGCCGTCGAGCGAGCAATAAAGACACTGCGATCAAACGCTTACGATCCGCACGTGGTCTTGACCGGCGGAGATGCGTCGCGCATTCTACAGGCGCTCGATGAGGACCCGCAGCATCGCCCGAATCTGGTGCTGCAGGGCCTCATGCGCATTCTGGAATCGGAGACCTGAAGAACTCGCGCGATGCGGAACATCCTGCTGATCCTGTTGCTCGCGAACATCCTCTACTTCCTGTGGGGATGGTTCGGCCGCGAGGACCCGGACCCGGGCGTCGCGGTCGTTGACGAGTCCGACCTGGGTCCGCCGCTGGAGGTCGCCCAGACACCGCCACCCGAAGCAGAGGCGATCGCGAGCGTCGGCGCCGTCCTCGGCGAAGGTGACGAGACCAGCCTGGCCGCGGTCGTAGGCCGCTCCTGCGTGACGATCGGTCCCCTGAGAAACAACACCGACGCGGACACGGCCCAGACCCGCTACGCCGGCGAGGGCATGCGAACCAACATCCGCTCAGGCCAGGGCGAATTCTTCGTCGGCCACTGGGTCCAGATTCGCGACATCCCGAGCGTCGAGGAAAGCAATCAGATGCTCGAAGTGCTCCACGCCGGCGGGATACAAGAGGCCTACACGGTCGAGACCGAAGACGAAGGCATCAAGATCTCACTGGGCCTGTTCGGCAACCTGGACGGGGCCGAGCGGATCGAACTGCAGGCCACGTCACTGGGATTCAACGCGGACATCACGCCAAGAACGGCAGAAGGCACGGTGTACTGGGTCGACATCGGCCTGCCCCCGGGCAAGGGCGCCGGCGAGATCATTGAACGCTACGGCGAGGATCAGGTCAGGCTCCGCGAAGCCGCCACCTGCCCGGACTGAGACCCAATCTGCTTGCGGGCCAGTCCCGAAACCCCGACAATCCCGACCACAAGAACAAGATGTGCCGGCATAGCTCAGCTGGTAGAGCAACTGATTTGTAATCAGTAGGTCCCGGGTTCGACTCCTGGTGCCGGCACCATTCCTCGACTCAATCAGACTTACTGGGCTTCATCTCTTTCCTAAGGTCCTTCCCGCGAAACTCGATCTCGCCTGTATCACCTGCTCTCACCCTGACACTCGAGGCAGTTCCAATTAGGGCAGAGGCAAGTTCGTCTGCTGGGTGCGTTTCCTCGTCGGACCGAGTCTGGTCGTATTCGAAGAGGTTCCTTGTGATGCTCTGCAATAGTGCCGTCGGCATAACGTCCTTTCCAGCCTTCATTTCGAGCACTGTCTCCACCACCCAGCTTGCCCTATCAACATCCAGCTGAAACTGCTTCAGGCGGAATTCTGCGTCCGCGTGTTGCGAGAACCATCGGTTAAGCCAACGAACATAGAAGACGCCGGTGGTCGCAGCAAGGGCAGTGAAACCAAGGGACTTCAATGACAGGAGAACGGAATTGACTGTGGAGGGCGTATCGCTCTGCAGATAGGAAAAAAGCTGAGTCGAATAAAAGTATGAGAATACTGCCGCGACTGAGAATATGACCAAACACGCTACATGAAGCGGCAAACGTAGTCGCTGTGTACCTTTTGTGAGATTGAACTGAGCCGATCTGGACTTGACTTCATCGAGGATTGCCATCCGCAGCTCGCGACGAACGTGCGTGTTGTTTCGGTCGTCAATCTGTTTTTGGCGCTCGTCTAGCGCACTTTCTCGCTTGTCGAGCTTCTGAACTTCGGCCGCAATGCGCGAGTCTAGTTCGGATTTCCTCTCGTCGAAGGCTGTCGCCAACTGCTCCGCTTTTTCGACAGCGTTCTTGTCCAACTCAAGCCTGTACTCCGACGTTTGCCGGATTAGGTCTTCGCTGAGACTCTCTAAACGCTCAAGCGTTGCGTTGTGGATGGCGATAAGATCGCTTTGTTCTTTTGAATACCCAGTTACAGCGGGCCGTTCAGATTCAAATGCATTGAGAGAGTTACTGATCTGCGCAACTATCCAGAGTTTGTCGGTATTCTCAACGTGACCCTGACTGGCATTCAAAGTCAGCGCGATTTCGTCGTAGATGGGGGATTTTTCGAACGGCGGACTACCTGACGGGTAGCCGCCTCGATAGAACGCGATTGTGAGCCCCGAGATGCTCGCTGACATCGTGGAAATCAAGTGTGAGTTGAAGCCGAGCAAGGTCTCGAAATCGCCAGTTGGCGCACTTAGGTCAACAGCCGAAATTGAGGCTCCCCCATACGCTGCAACGTGTGGGCCTTGTATTTCGTACTTGTCGGAAAGCCTCTTGAAGAAGCTGACTATGGTTCTGTCTGAAGCCCTAGGGATCTTTATGAGTTCCGGCTGAGCCATGGTGCCCTCCACGTCAGCAACCCAAAGTACCATGAATGCGCGTTGATCGCCGACGAGCTCTTGGTTGTAGCCCAAAGATCAGTTTTTTGTGCAGCAGATTGTCATAAATTCTACCAGCAGGCGGCGCGACTGAGATATGCCTAGCTCACAGGTCCTCGGCGTGTGTGTCAACCAGCTGTATGTTGGGGGACGAGATTGCCCCGGACCCAAACGTCATCGAAACTGGTTAGTCATGGTAGCGAACGCATCCTCTAGGATGCGTTTCCATCTTCTCATCTGAGACATTGGTCGCGTTTCGTGAGGTCAGGAGTATCGACCTTACAAGAATCATCCCGGGAGGGAGGGTGGACCGCAGACGCTACAGGCGTTTTTTTCCGCGGCGATTTCCAGAATGCAGAAGGTGTCTGCGAGTCTGGCGACTAGAATCCCATGCCGAATTCCGCACAGGAATCGCGCGAATCGTATTCAAATCGGTTGCGCGCCCATTTCGACATACAATTGCCTGTACGACAAATCTCTTTGGCAAGACAATGAAGAAAATCGACTTTCACATACACACCGTTCCAACAATGAGTGATAGCGCATTCACCTTCAGCTTGGACTCAATGAAGAGGTACGTTGTCGAGGCCAATCTAGACGCAATCGCGATCACCAACCACGATACTTTCGATCGCACTCAGTACGAGGAGATAAGAGATTCCTTGGATGTTGTTGTTTTTCCAGGAATCGAGGTCAATTTGGAGACAGGCCACGTTCTGATTATCGGCGACGAAACGACCCTTGATGGGTTTGAGAGCAGCGCGGAGTTGGTTCAAGACAAAATTCGAAAAATCGGAGACAAAATTTCGGTAGCTGAGCTAGAGGTGATCTTCAGGGATCTGAAACAATACTTAGTGATTCCACACTACGAAAAGCGACCTGCTATACACGGCGAGGAGCTTGCTGCGCTCATGACCTATGTCGCAGCAGGTGAGGTTGATAGCGCGAAGAAGTTCATCCGCGTCTATCGTGATGAAGATCGATTGACGCCTGTGTTGTTCAGCGACGTTCGAATAAGGGAAGATATGTCGGTATTCCCGACTAGGCAGACGTATATCGACTGCGGCGAAGTATCGATAGCGTCCATCAAGGCGTGTCTTCAAGATAAGAACAAGGTGGCTCTGTCACGGGACGACGGTAATTGCCTGTTTGAGGTGCTCGGCAACGGGCAGCAAATTTCGACAGGTCTGAATATCCTGCTCGGCGAAAGGTCTTCTGGAAAAACACATACGCTGGATCGCATTTTTGACGCCATAGAAAACGCAAAGTACATCCGCCAATTTTCCTTGGTTCAGCAAGAGAGTGAGGAATACGAACGAGAGTTCAGCAAAGATGTAAAAAGAAGGCGGAGTCGATTCGCCGACGAGTACCTGAGTGACTTCAAGACCGTTCTCAATGATGTCGTCGGTGTCGACCTGCGAATGGATGACGCTCAAGTCGGACATTTCGTCGACAGCTTGCTGAGGTCTGCGACAGAGGCGGAGCGAAAAGACTCGTTTTCGAAGGCGGCTCTCTTCGATGAATCAAGCTTCAAGCTAAAAAGGGACGATGCTCTGAGTGAGTTGATCGCGTCTGTAAGGCACCTTATTGAAAATGTCGAGTATCGACCAGTGGTTGAAAAGCACATTGATTTGGGATCACTGCGTAATCTGGCACGAGAACTGATCGAACTCCTTTGGGAGAAAGAAGTCGACCGCAAGAAGAAGGCGCTCGTGAATTCAATTGTAAAGGAAGCGAAAGATCGCCTTCGACGACGAACTTCGGCGACCCAAATCGAAGACGTCGACTGCTACCAAGTCAAGCTGAACAAAGTCAAGGTCGCGAAGTTCGAAGATCTCGTCAAGCGACTCAAGACGGAGGAGGAAATATCTAGAGAGAGTTTTCAGGGGTTTAGCGTGGTGACAAGTAGGTCGTCATTTGCCGGCGCCGGGGAAATAAAGGCGGTTTCCGGGCAGAGGGTTGCGTTTAGCGAATGCTACAAAGAATACACTCATCCATATGAGTATCTGAGGGCCTTGATCGCGAACGAAACTCTTATTCCTTCTGAGTTCTACAAGTATTTCGTGAAGATCGACTATAGGATTCTGAACAAAGACGGGACCGAGGTATCCGGCGGGGAGAGGTCCGAATTTCGCCTACTGCAGGAGATCAAAGATGCGCAGAATTTCGATATCTTGCTAATTGACGAACCGGAGTCATCGTTCGACAACGTCTTTCTCAGAAGTGATGTAAATCAGATGATCAAAGACATCTCTGCCTCCATGCCCGTCGTGGTGGTAACTCACAACAGCACAGTGGGCGCATCGATCGGTGCCGACTACCTGATCTATGCCAAAAAGGAGCGAATTGATTCGGGCTTGGTTTTTACTCTTTTCTCCGGGCATCCAACCGACAGCAAGCTTTCCTCTACGGATGGCCGAGAGATCGACAATTTTGACGCCACTCTAGATGCGCTGGAGGCGGGACATATCTCGTACAAGGAAAGAGGAGGCCTGTATGAAGCTATTAAAAATTGAAGAGCACCAAGGGTACTTTCTGACAAGTGGCGGGCAATATTCTCCGCTCGACAAAATCACTAAAGAGGATTTGCTCCATTTGGTGGATCTTGCCCTAGAAGACGGCGCAGAGTATGACGAGTTTCAGGAAGAAGAGCTGAAGAATCAAGCGCATCAGATTATCTACAAGAGCATTTTTGGGAAGCTCAGCGCGCTGAGTCAGGAGAGAGATACGTTTGTCGATGAGTCGAAGCGGCTCTATCTGAAGGAATACGAGAAATACTGCGGCCCGTCGAAATAGTGAAGAAAGGATAAGAAAACAGGGTCAAACCCCGATTCCGAGGCGTGGTCGAGTTAGCTTCGAACGGCCAGCCGGAATTGACCCGCTCCGATCGTTCAAATAGTTTTTGGATTCCTGTTCGGCCAACCATCTACTGCCGATGCTCGTATCGAATTTCGAACTGCGGAAAAACCAACTTGATTTTAGTTCGTCGGGTCAGGGCCGGTTTGAGGGGACCGAACTGGTTGTTAACGGGATTCAACTCGTCAATGCCATTGAGCTTCTAGACTTTACAGATGGAATGGTCCAACTGCTTGTATGCGAAGCCTGCGGAGTCAAGGGTTGCGAGCCGGGAGCATGGGCAGCCGTAAGACGAGTTTGCGACATGGTTGTACTTGTGCCCGCTATTGATGCCATGCGTGAGGGCGGCTGGGAATCTAATGAGTATTCGCCACCGCGGTACATCATGAAGCACGGCCCAGTCGTTTTCGATCTAGTCACCTATCAAGCACTTCGAAATGAGGGTGGTCGATTTCCCGATCCGGATCGAATAGAGAAGTTGTCTTCCACCGACGCGCTGGCAGTCCTTCAGCTGACAGCGCCTGGTCGCGTGCTCGGCCCACTGGGAATGCCGGTCAATCTAAACGCAGAAAACATTGTCGCCGTGACAGAAGGTGATCTCGAGAACGAGATATACGAGTTTCGAAAACTCATCGATCGTGTACAAAGTGACCGCTCAATCCGTATTGCCGAAGTACCAAGCAAGGTTACAGAGTTCCATTTGGACATACCCGGCTTTGGGGCATGGCGTCCATTCGGATATGACACTGAAGGAAACGCTGTTCTCAATCTGAACTCGGCTGTATCGAGTTTGTAGAAGGGCCGGAAATGGCCGAAAACTGTTCCAAATGTAAGCGGCCATCCTCTCTACCGGCTAGGCCGCATCGGTGTAGTTCACCGCTTCCGCTTCCTCGGTTTTCAGAAAACAGGGTCAGACCCCGATTTCCCAACAGTCTCCCGTCCAACGCTTGACCACCTTGTTCGCATTCATGCTTGTTTGGCAGCGCCTTAAAGAGGGCGTCCTGATAGCGCTCGCTTCCTTCCGTACTCGACCGGGCTGATTCCCATCTGACCAGCCCACGTCCCGTTCATACCCTGTGCTCGCCTGGCGATCGGAGTAACCGGTGCTAAGGTTAAGTATGAGAGAAATGAACCACTAACAGACAAGCGGGTTGGGAGGAGACGTACATGAAAGAAGTGAACACAGGGAAACCATCGTGCTGGAAGCGCGTATCGGCAATTGCACTACTGACTGTACTTCCTGTCTCAGCACTGGCGCTGGATGCCCCGACGGGACCTGCCACCAGCGCCGACGGCAACTACACCATCCACTACCCGTGGTTCGAGCCAGGCAACAGCTGCGACTACGTAGAGCTAGAGGAAAAACCCAGCGGAGCCACCTATTGGACGCACGTCCCGGATCACAACTATGACGGTGCCGTCGAGTTCATAAACAAGCCGGTCGGCATCTACGAATATCGGGCCCTTCTCGAATGCGAGAATTTCTACAGCGACTACACGTGGGAAATAACCAGTGACTCGATCACCGTTCAGGTTGGTAACACGCCGTCGCAGGACTCTATTTCTGATCAGCTCAATTACGAGTACGAAGTTCGGTACGACGGCGGACTAAACTTCTTCATCAAGCGTCTCACCGCGGCCGACCCAGGCAACGGCACCATCGACGTGCTGATGCTGACTGCGACGGCGAGCGGAGCGATTATCAGCCGTGTACCAACGCCGTCCGAGCAGTCGAGCGCAGCGAACTGGCCGATTGTCGACGTTGACTTGGTGATTCACGATTTCAACGCCGATGGTTTCTTCGACATAGCACTTAAAGGTTTGGGCAACCATGTATCCGGCGTCGACGATCAGCTCGTGTTTGCCCCAGGACAGCTGTTCGCAAATACCCCATCGAATGTTATGGCAATGGATCAGACGTTCAATGAATTTGCGACAGACATGGCCAACTATTTCGAAAACGAAAATTACTTTGACGAAAATTCCCAGGAAATCGAGACACCCGGATACTGGGAGACGCATTACGAGTGCAATGTCTATTACTGGGGAGACATGCCCGAGATAGAGTGTGAGTCCTGGGTTGAATGGGTCGACGGAGAGGAATATACGATCTATCCGGGAATCAACCCCGACGCGGTGGCGATTTGGGAGGCGCTGAGTTCGGGGAACGATGGGCTCGTCAAGGACATTCTTGAGTCGATATTCGGTGTCGTTGTCGGCGGTGCGCAATGGTGCATCGAGTTGGGATTCAACAACGGAAGCAATGATTGCGAAGGTATTCAATTCCTGGTAATGACAGGCGGATTCCACGAACTCGTAGAGGCGATCAACTTCGTCCCACGGCATCTTTACGACGTAAATTCGTATATTTGCTCCCCGTTTGAGGACACACCTGTGGACAGCGGGGGTCCTAATCCGCTCACCATCAGCTGGAGCTCGTGCACGATGGAGCAGGTCTATTGCTGGAGCAAACGACGCCCGGCACCGCGTCAAAACGGAAGTTCAGCGACGATTGGACATGGCGAGAGGAGCATCCTACCCGTACTGAATCCGATTCGTACCTGGCTTCATGAACCGGAACACGTTCTCGTCAACAACACCCTTTGGGGACATGTTTTCCACGACCCCACCGTTCCTTTCTGGGATGAGGATTGCGGCAATCATGCGAGCTGGGAGGACATTCCTCTAAGCTGCGCTTATGTCCACCGGGACGTTGTGCAATGGCCAGAGATTCGAATTCTCACGCACGGTGAAGGTCACAACCGTCGGACCTGGCAGGCGCGGCTAAACGAATATGCCGGTAAGCGCATTTTCAGAGGTGTTGATGAGTGGATTCGTGAAAGACTGGCTCAGGACGGCACATGCACTGACGGACCGTGACGTTCGATATTGATGCATGCCGGACAAGTAGGATGTTATTCCGGTAATTTGAAACCAGCCGTCGCGGTATTCTCGCCGCGACGGTTTCTTTTTTGGTGATAAGTGCGGGACGACATTCGGTATCCGTTGCGCTAAGGAAGCAGGGTCAGACCCCTATGTCCGTAATGCTAGTCTTCCAGATAGCCGCAGTCATGTATGTATTACCCTTACTCTGTACCGTCGCTCCGCTGAGATGAATCGATGAGGATTTCTGCCACATGAGTCTATGGGGCGACTTAAACGAACTACGAGACCAATGGCGCAGCCTGAGTCCGTTAGCCCGAGTCATTGCTGCGACTCTGTTCGTCGTATCTCTACTTAGTGTCTCTTCTATCGCAGATTCGATATACAGTTTTCGCGGGTTTCTGGGAAATGCCGTTGCTCAGTATAGAGGCCTTACGTCTCCGCTTGTGGGTTGGCTTGACAAGATCACGCCGGCCGATGTCACTCAGGCTAATTTCGAGTTCTTGACACTCCTAACAATACTAATCGGCATCAATGTTCGCGTGCAAAGACGTCATCTTCACGATTCGAAACAACGACGCCGAGTACTCGCCATTGGGCTAGGCCTTCTCTTGTTCGCATACGCGATGGAATTCCTGGTGGGCTCAGAGACACGTAGTTCGGACTTGTTGTACGCTGCGGTCATGTTTCCTGTGGCCTGTATTGGACTTTGGTCGTTAGGCTTTCTCTTCCGAGGCTCGCCCGAGCACGAAGAGGGTGTGAAACGCTCACAGTCGGTTTTCCTAAATATGTTCCTGCAGTCGATGCTTGTGTACTTGGTCATCGCGATTCTCGCTGCGGTAAGTGAAGGGCTGACACGTCCACTCACGTGATCGAGCTTGTCCCAATACTTGCTGTCATTGGTTGTATATATTGAAGGCGCCTCCCCAATCACGTACTCACCATCCGCCCCCCAATCTCCTGAGCGCGGACCGACTGCTGGTACGTCGTCGGAAGCACGAGCAGGTTGTCCGCGAGACCGACGAGGTAGGTCAGAACCGCGAAGATCTCGCCCACACTCAAGCCCGTCTTCACGGTGACGACCACGGCGCCGATGATCAGCGTCGAGAGCATCAGCTCGGCGATCGCGAAGTTGGAGGCTTCGAGGTCCGACAGGTGAATCCGCCAGCGCGCGAGACGTGACAGATGCCGTAGTCGCAGGAACGGACGATCCGATTCCAGCATGGCCACCTGCCGCTCGAGCTCGTTGTTCAAGAGCGTGTTCAGGCTGAACATGCGGCTGCGGCTCAACACGAACACGACGCCAACCAACAGGCCCACCAGAATGCTCACGCCGCCAACGGACGGCAGCATGTAGATCAGCATCGTCAGCGAGCCAACGATTCCAATCGATGCCGCGAGCAGGTCCGGCATGTCCCATTCGAAGAAGTCCACTAGTTCACGTGCCAGGCTCATCCGTGCTGCACGCCGACTGACGCTCAGGTCCTCGCGCCGTGCGGTGCTTTCTGCCACGTCGGAATAGACGCGGGCATACACGCGGCTGTCGTACAGCCGCCGCACCGTGCCGATCGCGAGCGTGAAGAACTCGAGGCCAATCAGCCACCAGACGCCGCGAAGACTGCCGTCAATCAGGTCGTTGATGGCCACGCCCAGTACGAATGGCACAGCCACGCCCATCAGGCGCTCGAGCGTCAACAGGCTCAGCGTTCCCGCGATCTTAAGGCGGTACTTGGTCCAGATTCCGGCCAGGGTTGGCCGGCCGTTGCGTCTCGTTTTCATAATCATGCCCTCTTGCGTTGTCGGCTTTTTGCTCGGGCAACAAAAAACCCTGATCAGCGAACCAACCAGGGTTTTCTGGCTGGATGGTTCTAATGAGCCATCCAGCGACAATTCACGGGACGGCTAGTGCACGAACACTCCCTGCGGAGAGTGCGCGGTGACACGGCGGCGCGACGCCGGTGCCCAACGGCCTGCAGCGATGGCTACTGGGTCGGCGACGGCGCAATCAGTGCGCGTTTTCTGTGATGTGTTGTTCATAGCGGGCGCGATAGTACGCGGGTGTCGTGAAAAAGGAAAGAACAAAATTGTGAAGATTTGTCGACGGTCGCAGGTGCATGGCAGCGCAGGACAGCCGGGACGGGACCACAAGCCGTCGACGCGAGCCAAGGGAATGCGAATCGGAGAGCTTCGATACTTACCGGTCGGCAAACAACGTCTGTGGAGGTGTGCAATGAACGTTGCGGTCTCGATGCTCTGGCCTTCCATCAGGGGGACCGCTACTGTGTCGAAGGACAGTTCTGCAGGATTCCGGGTCTGTTCTGCACCGTTGACGGCGAGCATGTGGATGGTTGGAAGGCTCTTAGCACTCTTGGTTCTTGTTGGCACAGTCGCGCTGAGTGCGTCACTTGCCGGCGACTATGTTGGAGTCTCATCGAGCTGCGTGAATGGTGACTGCATCGTTGGTGCTTCATCGTCGCCGGGGAGCGTGATGATTAGCCTTGCGATCATCGGCTTTGTTGTATTTCAGCCGGAGTGGAAATCACAAATCGATACGTCCCGCGCAGTGGGCGTGTGGCGGAGGTTTGGCGCGTTTTTCATCGACTTTCTCCTGGTATTGCTGGCGGTTGCGCCGCTCACCACCCTTCCGATGCTTTTCGCTGAGGCAGCCCATACCGGAGAGTTTCACTGGTCCTTCATCCGGGACTTTGGCCGGCCAAACGATACCCTGTTCGTGCTTCCTGCCGTCCTGCTTGGATTTGCCAGCTTGTACTTCTACTTCTTCTATCTTCCGTGGAAAAGCAAGCAGACCGTCGGAGAATACATTTTGGGCTTCAAGATCGTTGCGGCGTCCGGTCAAGGGTTTTCGCCGAATTACGCTCTTCGCCCGATGATGAGCTTTATCGGGCTCTGCGCGTGGCCGGTCTCCGTATTTCTTGCCCTTCGGAACGAAGATAAACGGTTTTGGTGGGACACGAAATCGCGCACACGTGCTGTCATTGTTTCGTCGTCACGGGATCGCTAGAAAACTACTCGCAGACCAGCCCAACCCTGAGCTGCCGGCTCACTTATTCGAGTCCTGTCCTGACCGTCCCGAATCTACCGCCGATTTTTCAGCAATTCGGCCAATCCATCTCTGCCTCCGGGTGAGCGCCTCACTCTGTCCCAAATCCGAACACCCCAGTGATATTTCCGTGAGATTTGATTGCTAGCCTGCCTGCGGTTTCGTTGATGCATCACGACGCCTTCAGTTTTTTTACCAGGTCGATAATCAATCCACACATCGGGGAATATCTCATGCGAATTCGAAAAGGTGCTTTTCGGACGTTGATCCTTGCCAGTCTCACGTCCTTCTTCATGCCGGCCATTGCATCGGCCGACGAATCACAGGTTACGTATCGCATAACCATCGAGAATCTGACCGCGGGTCAGCCGTTTACGCCGCCGGTCATCGCTACGCACAATCGGCGCGCCAACGTCTTCGAGGTCGGTGAATACGCCAACATCGGCGTCATCTCGATCGCCGAGAACGGCAATCTCGAGCCGCTGCTCACCGCGCTGGCGGGCGACACCAACGTCTACAGCGTCGTTCAGGGCAATGCGCCGATCGTTCCGGCCGCCAACCCAGGTGGCACGCCGTTCACGAGTTCGGTCACCTTTGAGGTCACGACCGATCGCCGTGCACGCTTCCTGTCCTTCGTCAGCATGCTGATCTGCACGAATGACGGGTTCACCGGCCTCAACACCGTTCGCTTGCCGTACCGCAAAGCGACGTTCTATTCGGCGGGCTATGAGACGCGTACCGAGCAGAACACCGAGGACTTCGCGGACATCGTCCCGCCGTGTCAGGGCCTGATCGGCGTTTCATCGGACGATGGCGGAACGGGTGAGAGCAACCCGCTGCTGGCCGAAGACGGTGTCATCATTCCCCATGCGGGCATCATCGGTGACGACGAGCTCGATCGGCGCGTTCACGACTGGGCGGATCCGGTCGCCAAGATCACGATCCGGCGTGTAAGAACGCCGCACTAGGCACCATTCAACTCCTGCAGTTGAACGAGACCCCGCTTCGGCGGGGTCTTTTTGTTGGGACTGCCAACGCGATCCCGGCCGCTACGGTGCCAATACTCCATCCGCTCGGCCGCCGAGGCTGACCCCACCAAGAACTTCCGCGAATAAGCCGCGGCCGCTGCACCGACGGTTATGGTCGCACCCCAATTAGATCGATTCGTGATCAATGCGGCCGGTTTCGAATAGGGCATAAACCGAAAGTTCCCGCGAGATTGCGAGCAAGTCTGCCGATACGTCCGGCGAAACAAGCGCTTGCCGCTTATGCTCAAAAACAGCCATCGCTCATGCGCACTCTAGCGCCTGCGTAGACCCTCGTGTTGGTCGCCACCAACACTTAGTTACCAGTGAACTTACCTCTTTATGTGTGTCGGTACAGGGACATACGGACATCTCGTCGTTCGCCGGACGCGAACACTTGTGAAAACACAACAACAAGACTCTGTACATCCACATTGGAGGAACACTCAATGAGACATTCGCGCATACCTAATGCGTTACTCGCCTCGTTTGTCGCATTGCTGTTGCCGGCAACCGACGGAGCGTTGGCGCAGGACAGCAGCGGGGACCCCGACCAGCTTGAAGAAATCGTAGTGACCGGGTCTCGCATTACCCGCACCGGTTTCGACACGCCGGCGCCGGTCAGCATCGTCGGTCTGGAGAAGATCGAGGCCGCAACGACGCCGGCGCTGGGCGATCTGCTCAACCAGATGCCGCAGCTACGGACGACATTCGGACTGAGTAACTCGCAGGGCTTCATCGGTACGGCCGGCATCGGTCGGCTCGATCTTCGCGGCCTCGGCACTAACCGGACGCTCGTGTTGGTGAACGGCCGCCGTCACGTGTCGTCCTCGGAAGGCACAACGGCCGTTGACGTCAACAGCATCAACCCCGACATGATCGAACGCGTCGAGATCATCACCGGTGCCAACTCGGCCGTTTACGGTGCGGATGCGGTTGCCGGTGCCGTCAACTTCATCCTCAAGGACGATTTCGAAGGCGTGTCCGTGCGTGTCGAAGGCGGCGAGAACGACTTCGGCTTCACACGTAACAGCGCCTCGGTGATGGTCGGCCGCAGCTTCGCCGATCAGTCCGGCAACGCCATGGTGTCGATTTCGTACGACGAGCAAAGCGACATGCTGAACTCTGATCGCGGCGGCCGATTCGTCGAACTCTGGGGACGCGTCCCGAACCCGGCCGACGGCGACACGATCGACCCGAACGGTATCCAGATCGACGACGGAATCCCGGACGAGATCTACGTACCCAACCAGGGCTTCTGGGCGATTTCCGAGAACGGAACGTCGCTGACGCTGAACGGCTCGATCGCCGATGACGGCAGCTTCGTGCCCGTTCCGTTCGGGAGCTTCGAGTTCACCGACGGTCTGGAATGCGGCGGAACCGGATGTACTGCGCTGGACCTCGATCGGTTCCAGATGCTGCAGGTGCCGCTGGAGCGGTTCACGATCGACGTCAACGCCCATTGGGACTTCGGCAATCACACGCTGTATTTCGAGTCGCGCTACGCGAACCTCGAAGCCACGCAGCAGGGCCAGCCGTCGTTCGATTTCGGCGCGCCGATCATCGTCAATCGCGATAACCCGTATGTGTCGCCGAGCCTCGCGGCCGCGATGGATGCGGCAGCGGTCACAGCGATCGACCTGCGTCGCTTCAATATCGACCTTGGCCTTCGCCGGGAAAACAATACCCGCGAGACGATCCGTGCGGTTGCCGGATTCGAGGGTGACATTGGCGACAGCAACTTCAGCTACGACGTATTCGTGAACTACGGTCGGTCAACGATCGACCGCGTCAATCGCTTCAACCGCGTCGACGAGAAGTTTGCGGCTGCCACCGACCCGGTGCGCATTGACGCTGCGGGTGCGGCAGACCTGCAGGCCTCGGGGCTGATTCCCGACGCACAGGACGGCGATATCGTCTGTCGTTCGACACTGCTGGAAGCGCAGGGCACAGTGACGGGCCTGCCGTCGTTCGCGTACGACGGCTGCGTGCCGCTGAATGTACTCGGACGTAACATGGCCTCTCCGGAAGCGATCGACTTCATCCACTCGACGGCGCTCAGCATCTCCGAGATTCAGCAAGTGCAGGCTGCCGCCTATGTGTCCAATCCGGAGTTGATCGACAACTGGGCCGGTTCCATTGCCGGTGTCCTCGGTGCCGAGTTCCGCGACGAGAAGAGTTTCGTCCGCGGCGACTCCCTGTCCGCGCTGGGCAACACGTTCTTCAACGCGCTGTCGGATACTCGCGGCCGCTACGACGTCTTCGAGGTTTTCGGCGAAGTTGCCGTGCCGCTGCTGTCTGAAGCACCGTTTGCGGAAACGCTGGACTTCGAAGGGGCGTTCCGCCTGTCGGACTACTCGACCATCGGCGATACGTTCACCTGGGAAACGCGGCTGAGCTGGGAACCCATCGAGACGCTGCGCATTCGCGCCAGCACGGGCGAGGCATTGAGGGCGCCCAACATTGGCGACCTGTTCGATCCGGGCGGTGAGGATTTCACCAACGTCGACGATCCCTGCGATATGGCAAACCTCGATCTCGGTGACACGGGACGCAATGTCCGTATCGCCAACTGCCAGGCACTTGGCATCGCGGATCCCGAGAACTTCGATTCGCTGGATGAGTCGAGCATTCCCGAGTTCCAGGGTGGCAACCCGAACCTCAAGGAAGAAGAGGCCGAGACCACGACGATTGGTGTGGTGTGGTCGCCGAACTTCATCGACGGGCTGCGCATCTCGGTCGACTACTGGGACATCGAGATCACCGATGCAATCGCCAGCACGAGCTCGCAGACGATCCTCAATCGCTGCGTCGATAACCCGAACGGCATCGACAACAGCTTCTGTGCGCTCGTCACCCGCGACGGTGTCGGCAACCTGCTGGAGATCCGGCAGCAGCCGTTGAACCTGAACACGCTCGAGACGGACGGCTTCGACATCGCAGTCGACTATCTCGTCGATCTCGGCCGTGCCGGAACGCTCAGCAATAGTCTCGTGGCGACGCACCTTGCCAGTCGCACGTTCTTCCTGAGCTCCGAAAACGATGTCGACATCGTCGAAGGAGAACTGGGCGATCCGGAGTGGCAGCTCAACTACCGCGCAGTCTGGGACGTCAACCAGTTCTCGAGCTTCGCGGAACTCCGCTGGATCGAGTCCATGTACTTCGTCAGCCAGGAGTCGCTGTTCGGCTCGGCGTCCAACATCGACCCGAACCCGGACCAGCGTGACTTCTTCGAGACGGGCTCGCAGATCTACCTCGATCTGGGTGTCTCGTATCAGTTCAACAACAATCTCGAGTTCAGCCTGACGATCGACAATGCGCTCGATGAAGACCCGCCGTTCCCGCTGTTCGGTAACGACGAGTCCTTCAGCGGTATCGCGGATGGTTCAGGCGCGATCTTCGACACGATTGGCCGCTACGTTTCACTTCGCGCGAACGCTACGTTCTAAGCGGCAACATGAGTGCGCCGGGCGATTGCCCGGCGCATTTTTTTTGTTCGGACTAGCTTGTATTCGTCGACAGGGAAGGTCGACTGGTTCATATGCACCTGTCCTTATTGCTTCTCTGTTCCGTTCCCCTACCATAGAGTCCCGCGTGACTCAGTGACATCGGGGACGAGGCCAGAGCCCGGTGCGTATTGAACCCGCGGAACTCAGTTTCCTCGCACGGCGTGAACATGACCGAGGAAGACGTCGAGCGCTAGCGGAGCACGGCCATCATCGACCGGATTCTCAAGCATCTAAACCATCGAGTTCTGAAATTTCCGGAATCGAGCGGTGAAATCGAGTTTCCGACGCCCGACCCCGACAAGCGACTCCTGCTTTACCTCCACGTACCGTATTGCGCCGTACTGTGTCCCTTTTGTTCGTTTCACCGTGTCCTGTTCAAGCACGATGCGGCGACGCGCTATTTCGAGTGCATGCGGCAAGAGATCAGATTACTGGGCGAATCGGGCTATCGTTTGTCTGATGCGTATTTCGGCGGCGGTACCCCTACCGTTCTCCCCGATGAATTGAGCAGCACGATCGAGCTGCTCCGCCAGGCGCACGACCTGAACTCCATCTCAGTCGAAACCAACCCCGACGATCTGGAAAGCACCCGCATGCACCAGTTGCAACAATCCGGTGTCAATCGCCTGTCGGTCGGCGTGCAGAGTTTTGACGACGATCTGCTGCAACAAATGCAGCGATACGAGATGTACGGCAGCGGTCAGCAGTCCATTCAGCGAATCCGGGGCGCCGAGGGTGTCTTCGATACGCTGAACATCGACATGATCTTCAATTTCCCACGTCAGTCCGAAGCTTCGCTGCGGAGGGATCTCGACATACTGACGCAGGAACTTCGCGTTGATCAGGTGTCGTGGTATCCGTTGATGTCCGCGAGAAGCACGCGTCGCCCGATGCAACAGCACCTGGGTGGCGGCGTCGACCGATCAAGGGAGAGGCAATTCTACGAGCTCATCGTCGAGCATATGCTGGCAGCAGGATATGCCCGGAGCTCGGCCTGGTGTTTCTCACGCCAGCCCGGGTTGCTGGATGAGTACATCGTCGAGAATGACGAATATGTGGGCCTGGGCAGCGGTTCGTTCAGCTATTTGCAGGGCCAGCTGTTTGCGAGCACGTTCTCGATAAACCAATACATTCGTCGTGTCCAAACCGGGCGTTTGGGCGTTGTGCAGGGGCGCACGATGCGTGAACGCGATCAGATGCGCTACTACCTGTTAATGCGACTGTTTTCGGGGTCGCTGAACCTCGATGCAGCCGAGCGGCAGTTCGGCGGTCGATTCCAGAAGGTCCTGTTTCCCGAGCTGACGGCGCTCCGGATCATCCGGGCGCTCCGGAAGGGCCGATCCGAACTGCGCTTGACCGAGCGCGGCTACTATCTATGGGTGCGAATGATGCGACAGTTTTTCACTGGCGTCAGCGATCTGCGTGACGAGATGCGGCATCACATATCGGAAGAGCGATTCGGCTGAATCGAGTTGCGGTCAGGGCAAACGCGCTCCCCAGCATCCCGTGTCGTGCGGTATCACCGGAAAGCGAAGATTGCCCCCATGGCGCGGGATCTGCCGATCCCAGCTCCCACCACCCCCCCTTATTCCTTTTCCATCTATAATTTGGGTGCCCGGAACCCATCCGACACCTCGCTGTCGCAATAACGACGGACCATTGGACTTTGCTTGGGGGTAAACCAATGAATACGAGACTTTTGTCTAGTTTGGCGGCCGTTCTGGCCATTTCTTTCCTTGCTCTGCCGGAGCAAACCGCTCTCGCACAGGGTGCATCGGACGATGTGCCGCTCGAAGAGATCGTCACGACGGGTACGCGCAAGCGTGGCTTGTCGCCGACCGAGACGCTGTCGCCGGTTGACGTTCTTGCCGGCAGCAGCGTGCAGAATCAGGCGTCGTATGACCTGACGGAGGCGCTGACGCGCATCGCGCCGTCGCTGAACACCCAGCGTTTTCCAATTGCGGACGGCACGGCGCTCATCCGGCCTGTGAGCCTGCGCAATCTGTCGCCTGATCACACGCTGGTACTAATGAACGGCACGCGCCGGCATCGGTCGTCGCTGGTCAATCTGCAGCTCGCGCCCTTGGGCACCGTGAATCAGGGCTCGCAGGCGGTGGACTGGGCCGCGTTTCCGGCCGCGGCGATCGAGCGGATCGAGATCCTGCGTGACGGTGCGTCGGCGCAGTACGGCTCGGATGCGATTGCCGGTGTCGTCAATGTCATTCTGAAAGACAATGCGTCCGGCTTTTCGGCTTCCGCGCAGTGGGGCGAGACCTTCGACTCGGAGGGTGAGCGCTATACTGTCAGTGGCAATCTGGGTCTGCCGCTGACCGATAACGGCTTCTTGAACCTGACGCTGGAGTACTCGGACTCCGAGATCACCAACCGTGGCGTGCCGCGGCCCGATGCCACACAGGTGGCGGGGTTTGTCGGCGCCAATCAGGTGCCATTGGGTGGATTCGGGCAGCGCTGGGGCGATCCGGCGGTCGAGGCGACCAAATTCCTCGTCAACGCCGGTATCGACGTGTCGGATACGACCTTCCTCTACGGCTTCGCCACCTTCATGGACAACGAGACGGTCTCCGACTTCTTCTATCGGACTCCGGTGTTGACCGATCCGGCGCAGCAAATTCAGGTTGCTGCACGCACGACGCTGCAGATCGACAACGACAATGACGGACTGCCGGATGCGGCGGATCAGGCGCTGGTCGACGCGATCACCGGCCAGGGTCTGAACCCTGCCGACTACCTCGTAGCCGTAGGTGACGTGCCCGGCGCCGTCAGCGCGAGCGGCTTCGTGCTGCGCAACCCGATCTTCTCGCTGTTCCCGGGTGGCTATAACCCGGACTTCGGCGCGGAAATCTCCGACTACTCGCTGGTGGTCGGCGGCCGTGGCGAGATCTCGCCGACGCTGACGTGGGATGTGAACGCCCGCATCGCCGAGAACGAGGTCGAGTACGTCGTCGGTGAGACGATCAACCCGAGTCTCGGCAGCCTGTCGCCAACCGAGTTCCGGCCCGGCACGCTGACGCAGGAAGAGAGCAGTCTGGAGGCCGACTTCGTCAAGACGTTCGACAACTCGCCGCTCAACGTGGCCTTCGGCGTCGGCTGGCGCAACGAGACCTACGATATCGGTGCCGGTGACACGCCCTCGATTCAGGCCGGACCGACGGCCGCGATCTTCGGTGTCGGCTCCGACGGCTTTCAGGGCTTCCCGACGGAATCTGCGGGCAGCTTCGAAAGCGACAGCATCTTTGGCTACGTCGATCTGGAAACGGACTTCTCCGACCAGTTCTCAGGCTCGCTCGCACTGCGTGCCGAGGACTACGACGAGTTCGATTCGACATTCGACTTCAAGCTCGCCGGTCGCTACGACGTGACGGACAACTTCGCGCTGCGTGGGACCGTCAACACGGGCTTCCGTGCGCCGACGCCCGGGCAGGTCAATACGCTCAACGTCACGACGACCTCCGATGCCACCGGTGCGCTGATTCCGAACGGCACCTATCCGGTGAATAATCCGGTCGCGATCGCGTTGGGCGCTATTCCGCTCGAGCCCGAGGAGTCGACCAGCTTCACGGCCGGTGCCATTTTCACGCCGACCGATGACTGGAGTTTCACGGCAGACATCTACTTCATCGAGATCGATGATCGCCTGGCGCTCCTGAACAACACGATCGCCGCTGGCGACGTGCCGGCGCTGATCGCCGCGGGCGTACCTGCGGCGGATGCCAACCTGCTGGTCGGCACCAACGCGAACTTCTTCGTGAACGGCTTCACGTCCGAAGTCTCCGGCCTCGATCTGTCAGCCACCAACACGGCCGATCTGTGGGGCGGCACGCTGCTCACCGACATCCGTTACAACTTCAACGAGCAGGAAGTCAGCGACGTTCGCGCTGGCACGATCAACGCGTCCCGGGTCTTCGATTTGGAGAACCACACCCCGGAGAATCGGGCGGTGGTGACTTTCGATTTCCAGCGTGACACGTACAACGGCGTCCTGCGCCTGAACTACTACGACGGCTGGGCGACCACCGGCGGCCTGTTCAGCCCGGGCGATGCCTCGGATCAGTATTCATACAGCGGATCCGTGCTCGTCGATGTCGAGTTCCGGATGATGATCGCCGACAACTACACGGTGACGCTCGGTGCCGAGAACCTGTTCGACGAACTGCCCGGCAATGAGCAGGAGCCGGTCTCGCAGTTCCTTGGCGTGCAGTACTCGCTGACGTCGCCGTACGGGTTTAACGGTGGGTTCTACTACTTGAGACTCAGAGCCGACTTCGACTAAGACTTGATCCGCGCTTTCGCCGGCAGCCCGCTGAATGAGTCAGCGGGCTGCCGCCTCACGTTTCTGAACTGTGACCAATCGGGGGAGAGCGATAGTCGCGGACGCAATTCGGCAACGCCCATCACCGTCCACCGTGCGCGGACTCCCGCAACAACAATGGACTTTCGAAGCCGATTCTCGGCATCGACGCAAAGCGACGCTGACGCTGTGCGACAGCGGCCCCCTGACGCGTTAGACCCAGGAAAAGTTCACAGAATCTGCTACACTGGATTCTGTCAAACCGACTGAATGGCCAGACATTTTTTTGGCAAAAATGTGCGGTTCGTCAGTTTGCGAGCTTGGGCGCTTACAACTGAAACCACTTTTTTCCGCATGAAACGGAATGTTTCGAGCGATATGCGACGTGTGTATAGGCATTTTCTTGCATATGCGGCTACACTTCCTGTGTGGCAAGAAAAAAAACGAAGGCACAAAACGCAGGTCACAATCCGCCGAGACCGAAGCCGGTTCCACCACCACCACCGCCGCCGCCACCACCGGCTGAGCGGGTCAATGGGACTAAGCCATGAACGAAGCTAAGGTCAAAGCTGTTTGGGAATCTTATTTCGAGGCCGATTTTCGGCATCGATATTTCCTCATGCTCAAGCATCGGTACCAGCGAAGATTGAAGTTCATCGGATATCTAGTTGCGTTTCTCTCTTGTGGTCCGCTGGTGAACATCTTCTGGGAGAGCGGCTTCGGAGACGTTGGTGCCGGCATTACCGGAGCTGCCGCTGGGCTGCTTGGCGTGTATTTGGGAGCGAGTGGTCTTGGCCGCTCGTTGTCCACAGCAATACAGGCAGCCAACGCGTGGGGGAACGCCTCTACAAGTCTGCGCAACGCCTGGGTAAGAGCGTCCGATGGTGAAGACGTTTGGACAGAAGTCCAAAACATTGCTCTAGGGCTCGAGCCTATCGACAGCGTAACGACGCAGGATCTTGAGCAGGATCAGGAATTGGTCGACAAGGCCTGGAAGGAATCGGAGATGGCGCTGGCCGCCTAGCGCGTCGGTAATTGGATCTAATTCACGCCGAGGTCGCGTCGCGCTCGGCACGGCGTGCCAGTCGCAATCGACCTAACCGTTGTTTCTGACTCATGTCCTGGTATGGCCGAGTTGGCGTCCGTCATTCGGCAAGTCCTTATTTAGGTACCGAAGCACATCTCCTATCGTTGCTCGCCCACCGATGAGATCAGAGATCTGCCATGACCAGCCATGGAGAGTTGAACTGGTTTGAGCTTCAGACCCGTGAAGCCGGGATTGCGATCGACTTCTACAAACGGACGACGGGATGGACGTTCCAAGCTGAAGACATGCCATCCGGCGGTACGTATTGGATCGGGATGGCCTCGGGAAAACCGGTATGCGGAATACTGACGTTGGAAGATGCCCAAGACGAGCATGACCGTTGGGTCATCTACGTCCACGTTGACAATATCGACGAGTCGATCGCTCGAGTGAGTGACGGCGGCGGGGAAGTGTTGCGCGCTCCCTGGGACGTGCCCGGCGTAGGCCGTGTCGCGATGATTCGCGACCCGGGTGGAGCGGAGATGGGTTGGGTGACGCCGGTTTAGGGATTGGCGTGCCGCACCGGGCCGCCAGCGGCTCCTCGAGCTTCGACTAAGCCGAGCGCAGCGTCACGTGCGGACGAGCGCGCTCAATCGAATCGGGCGCCCGCCGCGGGCGCCCGGATCTTTTCAGCAGAATTCCGCTAGCCTGCCGCGGACTCAGCAATGATCTCGTCGATGATCTTGTAGCCCATGCCCCAACCGCCGGCCATGTTGTCTTTCATTTCGGCGAAGCAGGCGATCTCCGCGTCCGTGGCGTCCAGAGGAACCTGAGTAAGGCGGACCTTCGTTTTGTCGCCATTGTCTTCGAAGGTTACCGTCGTGAGCAGTTTCCGCGGCCAATCCGGCATCATGGGGTTGGCGGCGATGTTCCAGTTCTCATCGGCGGAACAGTGATGCCAGACGAGCTTCTCCGGCTCGCTGACTTCTTTGAAGATCATCTTCTGGTAGTTGGAGCCGCCACCCATTTTCATTTCGTTCAACCATTCGCCGTCGGGCTCGAGGTCGAATCGGTGGATTACGGTCTCGACGCCGGGTCCGTACCAGCGTTGCAGCAATTCAGGGTCAGTCCAGGCTTTCCAGACGAGATCGCGCGGCGCGTCGAACTCTCGGTCCAATACAAATTCCGGTAGGTCACTCATCGGAAGTCTCCTTAGTCGTTGTTCTGCTTCATTCGGATAAGGAGGTCGTCCAACTGTCGGAAGCTGGTCCCCCACATGGGACGGAACTCGACAAGCCAGTCGACGGCGTCGAGCATTCTTTCTGCCTTCAGTCTGGCAGGGCGTCGTTGCTGGTCGACGGCTCGCTCGATCAATCCCGCTTTTTCGAGCACCTTCAGATGACGCGATACCGCGGGTTGGCTGATCTCGAACGGCTCGGCTATCTCGTTGACCGACGCCTCGCCATCGGCGAGCCGCGACAGGATGGCCCTGCGCGTCCCGTCAGCCAGCGCGTGAAAAACGGCGTCCAGATTGCCTTGGTCGGGCGTATAATCAATCTGTTCCATAACTAAATAGTTATATAAATGAATCGACATGTCAATGCCTTCGGCGCTGGGGTAGTTGTGGGGAACGGTGGCCTACGGTCGGGCAGCGACCATAGCCTGCAGTTCGACTACGAGGTCCCGCCGGTCGGATTCGAAACACACCGCCGCAGGAGCGGACGGGTTGTGTCGGTCAGGTTCAATGCAATCAGTTCGGAGGCTTGTCAATAGAAGTGTTCGAAGCGGACGAGAACCGATTAAGTGTAAAGAACCAAGGATAGGATCTTCGCATCGTCACTTGTTTGGCAATATCCCTCCCCGCTACGACGATGCCCACCGGATTTACAGGTGCCATTGGAACGTTGCCCAGGACTCCAGCGGCTGTCTCCGGGACAGAGGGATTGAGCGTCGATGCAACTTTCCAAAGAGTCTCGGCGTAAGCCTTGGCGATATCGATGTCTGTCGAGTCGCCAGCTCTGGTTCGTGTGTCCCTAGCGAACTCACCTAGCGTTGCGGTCTTGTCCAGAGCCCGAATGCGCACAATTTCCTTCGTGGGAATCGACGTGAAATCGGGGACCGCAATGTCAATTAGAACGTCGATGTCCGATCGCGATTCGCCCGTCGTCGGAATCAATTGCTGAATCGTTTCGATTCCAGGGCAGAACTTCGAGAATAGCGGAGGCAGTCCGGTCTGCGGGTCGACCATTGGAATCGGCGGCAGCTCCGCAATCCGCTTCCATAACCAGTGTTCGCCAAGCGTCATTACTCGATCGCTTCCAAGTTCTTGCTCTAGAAAGTACGAGACAAACAGGTTTTGGATAGCCATGTAGATCCAACGTCTATTTGCCTCCACCTCCAAATCCCAGCCAAGTTCCCTGTAAATCTCCAATACGGACTCGGTTAATTGCCCGTGGAAGATCGAAACGTGCCCCGGCTCGTGCTCGAAGTTCTCCGAGAAGAAATCCGAAATTCGTTTGGATTTACCTGTTACGTCAGCTAGGAATGACGACGCTCTGCTAAAACTATCTTCATCACCATCGAAGTACCTGACAATGGAAAGGGCCATCGGGTCCATGCGGTATTCCCGATAGTCGAAGTCATCCCAATTTGGCGTCTCACCACCGTATACGTTTCGTCCAAGTTGCCACGGAAAATGCTCCAGCTGCGTGCCCACATACAGCTTGTCGTAACTAAGCAACGAGACACGAAAGACATTTGGATAATCTGGATGCCAATCGTTGAAAAGAAGATGGGTCAGGTAGCCGTCCATGCCCCAGTGTGACTCGATGTGGCGGTACGAACAACCCAGCGCGGGGATTACTCGCCGGGGCCACGGCGACAGCCGATCGTCCAAACTGCAAAGGCTAGCGACGCGCAAACAGCTACCAAACCTTGCCAGTTGGAAAAGGCTTGGATTGCCACCACACGTTGCTCATTCGGGTTCGCCTGCTAGGCTATTAGAACGACGGTAGTGTTGAGTCCTCACTGTAATCAACAAGACAAGACATCCGTCCCGGAGCACGCACAAACCACAAAAAAAAGAAGGGGGCACCCATGCTTTGTCGCCCTTGCGTCACCCTCTCGGTCTTTCTTTTTCTGACTGTCTTCAGCCATGAAGCCGTGGCCCAGACGGTCGCTGACGGCGAGTTCATCGACTGGACGTTTATCAGCACTGGCCAGGAGCCTGGCGATCAATCGATCCTCACTCGCGAGCCCACCGGCGGCAATCCCGGTGCTCACTTAAGGATCGAGAATCAGATCCCGACACCGTCCGGTGGCGCTGCCGGTCTCGCTATCTACGAGGGAGCATCCACCAATCGAATTCTGGATGATCTAACCGTCCAGTTCTCAATTGATGCACGGGCCGTTCTTGGTGATGCACAAATCCTGAGCCTGCTCCTAAGACAGGGAACCACGATCTATCAGCTGCCGGTGGATACGATATTCGCGCCGCAGGGGAGCTGGTCGAGTTTCAGCTTTGATCGGACGTTCTCTCAACAAAGCAACTTCATCCGCCTCATCGGACCGGGGCCCGATTCCCCGGTACTCACCGGCGGCGTAGAGACCTTCTTTGGCTTCAGCGCCACCAACGGTGCCACCGGACGGACCTACGATTGGGACAACTTCCGGCTCGAGCTCGGTCCGTCACTACCGCAGGTATTCGGCGCGACAATATTCATCACAGAGCGCTTCGGCGATGACTGGTTGATTTCCGGCGTAAATCTTTGTCCGACCAATGGCAGCTTGCCCGACGTCTTTCTTGGCGATCCACGCGATGCGGCCAGTATTCTCTCGCCGACGAGTTGCCTGACCGGTGGGACTCCGCAAATTCCGCTCGATGTTCTCACCGTACCGTTTCCCGCACAGGTGGGAACTGGTGAGTTCCTGCTAACGGTCATCAATGACACAGTGACCCCGGGCAACAACGACCGCGCCGAGTTCAGCACAACACCGGAAACCGGCGGTGGCCAGTCTGGAAGAGGCATCGAGGATGTCTTCTTGCAGGGCGCCGATCTCATCGTCGTTTTCACGGATGGCACCAGCGTGAACGCCGGAACGATTCCGCCCGGTCCGCCGGGCGCGGACGGTCCCCAGGGCCCACCGGGCGTAGCGGGGCCACCCGGGCTGCAGGGCCCCGAAGGTCCGCCAGGACCGGCGGGAGGGCCGCCGGGACCGGAAGGACCGCAAGGACCCGCGGGCCCACAGGGTCCTCAAGGCCAACAAGGGCCTCAGGGGCCAGTAGGACCGACCGGTCCGCAGGGACCGCAAGGCGTCGCCGGTGCGGTAGGACCTCAGGGTCCAGCGGGGCCGCAGGGTGAGACCGGGCCAGCGGGTCCGGTTGGACCGCCCGGACCGCCCGGACCGCCCGGACCTCCGGGGGACGAGACCGGTCAGTTGACCAAGCGTGCGTGCGGGGAGGCGGGCTGTATCGTGTCTGGCAATGGCCGCATCCTGAGTTGCGTTGGGGCCAGTTGCAATCGGCGAGCCCTGACCGGCGCGACCCCGCAGTCCAATGTTGCCTGCGGCGCGGCAGGTTGCATGGTCGCCGGGTCAGGGCGGCTACTAAGCTGCTCCGGGGTCAGTTGCTCGTCCCGGGCACTAAGCGGCGTCACGCCGCAGAGTAAGGTTACGTGTGGCGACGCTGCGTGCGTAATTGCCGGGGCCGACAGAATCATCTCCTGCGCGGGTACAAGTTGTACGTCTCGTGCACTGACCGGCGCGACACCACAATCCAACACGGTCTGTGGAGCGACTGTCTGCATTGTCCCTGGCGCGAATCGAGTGCTCTCCTGCGCAGGGTCGAGCTGCCTTTCCCGGAGTCTTCTCGGTGCGAACTCGCAGACTGAGGCACTGTGCGGCGTGACTGGATGCATCATCGAAGGTCAGGACCGGGTGTTGGTCTGTAGTGCTGCGGAATGCCGATCGCTTAGTTTTGATTAGGCCTGTCGATTGCGATAGGAGAAAGTTGGCGTCAGCCGTTCTGGTCTCCCTTTCCAGGAATTCTCGGCCAGAAAATTGTTGGTGAGCGGCAACGGCGGCGAAGGCAGCGCGCGGCGGAATTTCCTCTTCTGAAGCAAATCTCGATTTCAATGCGCGACGGGATACATTCGCAGCTCCGACTTTCGGTACTGGCCCGCATCAACTTGATATATGGGTCGCGGATACTACACTTGGTACAAAACAACCCAAAAAGAACTCCCGCTGGGGACGCCAGTTCTCTCTGCTCCCCACAGCGCGCTGCAGCTGTCGGCTACATTTCCTAAGTCACGCCGACAACCGAGCATTGATCGTGCGCGGCGTTTCAAGGTCAGCTGAATCGCTGTATGCGTGCCTGACCGTTGTCGTTACGCAACTTGGTTCTCCGATGCTCACCAAAACGCTGAAGTGAGGGAGTAACAGATCGGGGGAGGTCGCATGCGCTCATCAATCTCTTGGCACCACCAAACACAACGGGTGAGAGTGACACTGAGGCTCTTACTGACGCTTGTCCTTGCGGCCTGCGTCGGTGGTTGTGCTAGTCACCTAAGCGAAATCTTCAACCGACCCATCGTCGAAAACACGCTCATTACCTCGAAGCCCCGCGTACCCGAATCAGCAGATCCGCAGGAACTAGCAACGTTGTCGGTTACAGCGCAGCGCCGGATCATCATCGCCAATTTGAGCAACGGTACCTATTGCGCGGAACCGCCCCCGGAAGCGGCTGATTCAGTGACGTCGGCAATAACCGCGGCTCTGACTGCGCAACTTGGGTCTGACCGCGAGATCAACGCAAATCTCGCAAGCAACTTCGCGAGATACGTCAATCAGCTCTACAAGCGCGCTCATACAGTGCAGTTGTTTCGAGACGCCGCATTTCATCTCTGCGTCGACGCCGTGAACTACACCAGTGTCCTGGACACAGCAGGAGTTCTAAAGGACAAGAGCAATGAATGGGATTCGTACTACTCGTACACTTCGGAAGTGCAGTACTTGGTGAAGATGCTCATTCCTACGCTCCGAACCGAGATCGAACTGTATTACGAAGCCGAGATTGCGCGCGCGAACAGCCTGCATCCCCCGTCGGACAGATTCATCGTCTGCAACTCGACCGCGGCGATCGAAGGCAGTGACGATGGCGATCAAGGTGGTTTGTCGACTTCGATAACCTGCATGCCGCTGGTCGACACAAACGAAGTGGATCCTGATCAGTCCGAGGCAGAGGAAACCGACCAGGCGGCGTCAGAGTCGGACGAAGCAGATGCGGATTCCGGCGGGTCAAACTAGTTTTGTTCGGATTCCTTCGCTTCATGTAAGGATCGGCTCGAAGTGTGTCCCTCGACCAAACAGACTGCAGGGGCTCGAGGAGTACTCAATGTACTACGCACTCACTTATCAGGCCTTCGACACATCGCACTCTTTCCGAGCACGATGGTCGCGATAGATTTCCCAGCCACGTAGGCACATCCACATCAGTTGCAGAAAATGAAGACGAATTCCCGAATCTCGCGCTTGTGGATACTGCCTGCGGCGCTTCTTCTCTTCACCGGTACCGCGATTGCAGGACAGGACGTTTTCACGTTGGACTTCGATCCGACCTTAGAACTCGCCCAGCTAGGCCTCGACACCTCACCAACGAGCCTCGAGGCACTGGCGACGGGGCCAGATATCGATTCTCAAGTGCGCTACCTGGCGCTGGTCGCCATTGGTCGAAGCGAATACGCAGGTGCCTTGGAAACCCTGACGGCGTTTTGCACAGATGATGTCGATCCTGACCTGCAGCTTGGGGCGATTCAGGGCCTGGCCGAGCTCGGCGATCCTAGTGCTGTCCCTCTGTTTCAGTCGATAGCGCGAAGTTCCACACGTGAGGCATCGGTACAGTCCGCGCTTCTCGGCTTGGCCCGACGTGACTCGCCGGACAGTCGGCGAGCAATGATCGCGCTAGCGCGGTCCGGTGAAATGGGCCGGGGCGCGATGATCTCTATCATTCATTTATTCCGGCGATCGCCGGGCGACGACTCCGATGAGCTTCTTCGTGAATTGCAGGGGCATTCCGAACTACCCGTTCGTGCGTCGGCGACAATCGGGTTGTCTGAGAGGTTCGGTCGAGAATTTGATGGAGCGCTAGTCGCGATTGCGGCCGAGTCCGTCGACGATTTGGAGGTGTGGCCAGATATCGTCCGTCGAATCGAGCACCGGAGCGGCTTGGCCTTCGAGTCCGCAGACGAACTTCGGTCGCCGAACATAGATCGGGAAGCGCGGCTGAGAGCTAGTCAGCGAATGGCCGACTGGTACGAAAGTCTGAGTCAGCGGAGCGGAATCAAATAGCTACTCTGAGCCCCGCGCCGTCCACCGCAACGCATCCTCCACCAGCATCAGGAATTTGGCGTCGCTCAGAATGTGCTCAAAATGCCCTGGCTGAATGAACACTACGCGCTCTGACTCCGAGGGCCCGATCCACGCCAAAGCCTCGTCCGAGCCAACGGCATTGGTTCTCAATAGAACTGTTACGTCGGGCGACACCCACAAGCGCTCATAGCTCTCGTCCGCATACGGCCAGCGGCTGCCGATTCGCTCTGTAACGGGGTGCGGTCCGGTAGGTACGGCCACGCCGCTGAATCCATAGAAGTACCGGGACGGCTCCAGGCCCTCGTGGCCGTTGAAGACGTACAGACCACCGACGTGATCCTGCCACCACGTCTCCCAATCAACGTAGTTCGCGATCGCGTGGTGCAGGACTACAACGCCGCCGCCGTTCTCCAGAAAATCGAGCAGCGCCTCACGTTCTTCGGGCTCCGCGACGTTGTCCCGGTGATACATCAGCACGGCATCGATATCTGCCAACGCATCTGACGTGAACACTCGTCCATCGTCGTCGACATCGCGGACGGTGAGATCGATGCCCTCATTGGCCTGAAGATTGCGGACTATGGACGTGTGATAGCCGACGCCGCCGACGGTCATCAGCACCCGAAGTGGGCGGTCCTCGTCGGCATGTACCAGCGGCGAAACCAGAATCGCCAAGGCTGCCAGCGCATACAGCTGTCGTATCATCGTGAGCCCCCCCTTGATGGACATTCTATATTCGGCGCTTCAATGTCAGGACGACCGCTATCCGTTCGTCGCCTCGTCGCAACTCGAGTTCGACCTCAACGCCGTCCCCACTGCGCATTCGATCATACAGGTCGCCGAACCGGATACTCGAGGCATCGACGCCATCTATGGCAATCAGCTCGTCATCGGCCCGCAACCCTGCGGTATCGGCAGGCGAATCGGCTCGCACCTGCCACACCGCATACCGATTACCCTGCGGCACCCAGGTGATTCCGCTCATATCGTCCTCGAACGGCACATCGTATTCGACCCGCTCGAGGATCATGCGTTCGCGCGGATAGTCGATGATCACTCGAAAGCGAGCGAGCGCTTCCACGCCAACCACACCGTTGCGTTCACCTGATGTCGTGTAGCCCTCGATCGAGAACGACGTCACAACGTCATCGAGCGCCTGATCCCCGAAGCGCAACGTGCTTACCCGTGACAGACGCTCAACCACGGTTCCGGACAGTCCGCGGCCCTCAGCCTCCAACGCATTCGGCGGCACGACGATTCCCGAAGTTTCCGACGGAATCAGACTCAACGGCGCCGGCTTCCCAAGATCGAGGTGCAGTCGGACGGGGACCGTCGAACCGTCGAGCTGTGTGACCATGGCCTCAACCATCGGCTTTCGCTGATCGAAGAGCAGCGGAACGACGACGCCGTCGCCGTCGTACTCGAAATCGTCGGGACGATGCAGCGTGAGCTGTTCCCCCTGGAAGTCGAGCTCGACCACGTAGCGGCTGAACAGGTCGTAGCCGAGTATGCCGTGGATGTAGACCTGTTCCGGTCTTTGGAAAAACTCCCCCATTTGCCGCCATGGAATCAGGAGGGCGGTCAGGTCGCCGTATTCGACGGCCCCGACCGCGAGTTGCAGATCACTGAGCACCCGGGCTGTGGGTGTGACGCCCTGACCGGCGCCGCCGATCTGCACCGTGCGGCCCGTATTGAGCGATACGCCTTCCAAATGGGGTCCGTCGATCAGTGCGGACATCGGTGCGCCGGTATCCAGCGCGATCGTGATCTCTCTTTCTCCCTGCACGGTGGCGGAGACCAGTACATGACGATCCCAACGGAATGAGATCGTGTCGGCGTTGCCATCGGCTCGCCATTCGTCCGATGGAAACAGACTGTTGGCGTTGTAGATCCAGACGAGAGCGATGCCCTGCCGCAGATCCGGCATGGCGGCAACGGCAACGCCGGCCGCGCCGAGCAGTACCAAAATCGTCAAAGCGAGGCGCTTGCCCCATCGGCGCAGCATCGTCGTCATCGCCCGGTCTCCTACAGTGTTTGCCGGCTGCCAGCGCCGGATTCAAGAGGCTCAAACAATAAGTGACGCGGCGCGCAACAAACCTGAAGAAAACATTGATCGAAGAACCTTGAGATACAATCGATGCGAATGACGCGTCACTCGACCCGTCATTTCAGCCGAGAGTCCGCGTATGTCCGATTTGAAGGAAAACGGAAATCCCTACTGGGTAGGGGACAGTTTTGTCGAGCCCGGCCTGAACCAGATTACGACCGGCGATCAAACCCACAAGGTCGAGCGTCAGGTACTGAAGGTGCTTGCCTACCTCGTAGAGCATTCGGAAGAACCTGTGACACGCGATGCGATCATCAGTCATGTCTGGGAGGACGCGGATCCGAATGACGAAGGGCTGACCCAGGCAATCAGCAAGCTGCGCAAGGCGCTGGGCGACCGGCCCAGCGAGGGCGACGTCATTCAGACGATTCCCAAAGTCGGTTACCGCCTGGTCGCGCCTGTCGGCATGACCCGGCTCCCCCCGCTACGATTCACGATGCCGATCTCCGTCAGGAGTTTCTGGCGGGGCAGTTCGCCCAGACGTTCGGTACGAATACGCGTGCACGGCAACTGGCTCGGAGCCGCAGCGTTGCTTTCGGTGACGATATTCTTTCTGACATTGTCGTTCTGAGGCGCAACGCAGAAGCCACAGGCCACCCCTGGCAGTAGGGCGATCGTTGACTGCATTCCCGAGCCCACGGCTCAAGGGTTTGCCAATTCGCTGTTTTTCCTGTAATTTAACTCAATGGTTAATTACACATCGGACGTATTCGGCGCCATTGCGGATCCCACGCGCCGCGCCATGCTGGACGCCATGCGGGCCGGCGAAATCGGTGCGGGCGAACTGGCGGATCAGTTTCCGATCAGCCGTCCGGCGGTGTCACGGCACCTGAAGATTTTGCGCAAGGCCGGGCTCGTTACGCGCCGCGTCGATGCCCAGCGCCGTTACTACTCGCTGACGCCAGAGGCGCTTGCCGACGTCGATCGCTGGCTCGCGCCGTACCGGCTTTTTTGGAATGCGCGGATGGTGGACCTCAAAAACTACGTGGAAGGCCAGGAAAAAGAAGGAGAAGAAGAATGACCCACAAGTACGAATACGCGTTTCCGGTGCCGCTTACGGGCAGCGTCGAGACGGTCTTCAAGGCACTCAGCGATCGAGCGGCCCTCGAGGCGTGGTTCGCCGAGCATGTCGAGATCGACGCGCGCGAGGGTGGGGCCTTTCGCTTCTGGGGACGGCATACCTACGGGCAGCCGACGGCGGACGATGCCAATCAGTCGCTAACGGTCTTTGAGGCGCCCAACAAGCTCGGGTTTAGCTGGCGCCTGCTGGACCGGGATTCCACCGTGACGCTGTTGCTCGCGCCTGCGGAAGACGCCGATCAAACCATGATCACTGTCGGGCACGAATTCGAATCTCTGCCCGAAATCAATCGCGCCGAACAGCTCATCGACGACCTGTGGCGCATCTACACGGGTGCGCTGTGTTTCTACCTCAATGGCGAGGAAGACATCTTCCGTCCCGACTTCGCCGACATGAGTCCCGTCGTGCGCACGCACATCATGATCAATGCGCCGCGGGAGAAGGTGTTTGCTGCACTCATCACGCCGGAGCACATCAAGGGCTGGTTCCCGGCGCCGGACCCGGTCGTCGACCCGCGGGTCGGCGGCGACTACGGGTTCGGCTTCAGCTACGAGATGGACGGTCAGACGATCTCGCCGCCACCCATGAAAATCCTTGAGTTCGTCGAGAACGAGAAGCTGACGATCACGTGGCCAGACTGGCGCGGCGATGCGTCGGTGCCGGATCAGCAAGTCACGTGGCTGCTCGAAGACGCCGACGGCAAGACACGACTAACGTTGCTGCACGACGGTTTCACGCGCACAGTGGATGTCTCCGACTATCCATTCGGCTGGCAGCAGTTCATGGACAAGATCCGCGACGTGGCGCAGGGGATCGATTAGCACGCTACACTCCAGTAAGTCGGGGATGGAGATGTGCTATGGACGCCGAAGCAACGAGGTCGGATGTAGTTGAAGCTCGGCTGGCGTCGCTGCGTCGAGAGATCGTCGCGCTCAAGGGCGTGGAGCATCAAGGCAGCATCCAATGGCATCTCAACTGGTACAAGTCGAGGTTTCCGCTTCGTCGACGCCTGTACCGAATCGCCGGGGTGGTTGTGCTCGCCTTCGGTCTGGCGGTTCCGGCGGCTATTGCTTCGGGATTCGCCGCCTGGATGGTTGCCAGCGCGAGTCCGTTTCTACTGGGCCTGATCTCCTTTTTCGCGCTGAAGACCGCCTGGGAAGGGTACTTCGTGGCGCAGCTGCAGATCACCCACTACCTGGACCTGTTCGAGCTCGACCTGCTTAAAGCGTCTCGAGAGGAAGACCCGGCAAAGGCTGTCGAACTCACCGATACGGCGGCGAACGAGCTGATCAAAAGCGTCAACCAGGTGATTCTCGAGGAGACAAGGAGCTTCTTCTCGAAGGTTGAATTGAGACGAGGAAGTTCGTCCTAGCAGCGTGTTGGCTGCAACCGATCCTGCTGCCAGGTTCGCGGCGAATCAGCAATAGACGATCGCGTATTTGGATTGGCGCGGAGGGTACGATGCAAGTTGCACGGTGCCCTAAGCTCGGCATCGGCAATACGCGGCATTGCTGGGTATTGAACGTAAGCTGGTCCGTTCCCGTAGAGGGGTCATCGTTCGCTTGCTAGACTGCTCCGTCCTCCAATTGGGAGCGGACCGATGTATAGAGCCTTGGCGTTATTGCTGTTTCTGAGTGCATGTTCGGCTGAGTCCAATCCAGTCATGACCGGCGAGCAGTTTCAGGAGGCCCTGCCGGACATGACCGGCAACGAATGGCTGACTTACAAGACCGCCGAGCGAGAGGCGATGGCTGCCGCACTACTAGAAGTGCTGAGCGAGCAACACGATGCTCGATTGCAGCGCTATCGGGATGAAGGACAAAGCGAGGACTTCATCGCCGCAGCCGAGGAATTCCATGAGAACGCAGTCTGCATGGCCTCGAAGGAGACGCTGGATACGGCTGCCGCCATGGCTGGCGACGCAACCTTCGTGACACAGGCTGCGCTTCAGTGCGCATTTTGAACGGCCACGCGAGCACCTAAGTTTGATGTTGGCAGGGCCGACACGGATGTGTGTCGGGAGTCACTCGTTTCCGAGGATACGGCGATCGACCCGCCCATGCGCGGAGATTGTTGTTTCGGCTTACGCCTGCAAGCCGACAATCTCGTCGAGCGGCAAGATGCGGATTGGATCAGCCGTAGGAAGGTCGCCAAAGATCACCATCCGATCACTCGTCATCACCAGCCGAGACGCCCAGCAGACGATGAACTCGTTCCGCTCCGGAGGGCATTGCGAGAAGAACTCAGGGTAGTGCTCCTGAATCGGCTGAGTGATCTCGGCCGCCAGAGACTCCACACTCGGCGCTATTTGCACAGCGCCGTTCGTCAGTACGGACAGCAGGCGCCGGTCTGAGAAAGCCTGGGCCATGTTGTGCAGATAGTGCGCGGCAGACTCGTCGCCCTGCGTGAGCTGCATCAGCTGGTCGATGCGTTCCGGCGTCGGTCTCTCGAAACCGCTGCGGTCCTGTTCGCGGCAGACCCGAATCAATCCCAGCACCATCTGCCCGTCCAGCGTCACCGTCAGGTCGTTCAGTTCCTCGGTTTCGCCATCGACTAGGTCAATACGTATGCGGTGAAGCGTCGGGTCGTCAGTCAACGCGTCGCCGTCGAGGCCAGATTCCGCTTGTTGGCCGCCAAGCGCCGACCACGCGAAGAAGCAGAGGCCGACCAGACTCATCATGATCAGGACGACGAGCAGCATGCTCCAGTTGCCGGCATCGATACTGTCCGCCAGATAGTCGTTCTCAAAATACTCGCGCCAGATTGTGTAGGCGCCCGAGGCACCGAGAATCAGGAAGATGAAGCGAAGGACACTTCTGGCTGTGCTGGGTTGGTTGTCAGGCATGTTCAGTTCTGCCCGAAGGCCGACTGCTCGAATGAGCACCGGATATCCGTCATTGTTGGATTTGTCCGAGAATTGAGCCGTCCGTCCTTTCCGGCTTCGGTTCCGGCTCCGCTGGCAGCAACACACGCCAATCGTCCGACAGACACTGGATCAGCACACCTCGATCCTGCTGAACGCCATCGATGATCCGCTTCTGGCGGCCATACTTCTTGTTATTGATTTTCGCTTCGACCTCTGGCGGCAGACCCAACTCGCTCTTCTCCTTGAACCCCGGCAACGGAAACTGTGCTTTTCTTTCTTCCGACGCGTCGCCTTCAAGTTCCTTGATGAGACGCTTCGCGAAATCCTCGATGCCTGCGTGCTGGATTTTCTCGGACACGGACTGCAGCGACTTGCTGCGGTTTAGCTGAACGATACCCATGCCGATCAGCACGATACTGATCAGCACGCCTACGGTTCCTCCCAGGGTAGCGGCGCCGAAGATCAGGGCGTCCGAACCACCCTCGGTGGAACCGTCTTCCCCAATCAGGAGATACACGTAGAAGGCCGCGATTGCAGCAGATACCACCAGGCCGATGATGCTGTTTCGAATTAGCTTCTTGCGGGACGTCTGGTAGCCGCCGATCGAGCAGGGCTTGCACAGTGCGATCTGCCAGATCGTCACGTCGTCGCAGGTGTCGACCGGCAGGTTGGGCGCTGGCCAGTTGTTTTGCTCCCACGTGGAGATTGAGCCGCAAACCGCGTACCAGGGCTCCTGCGGGTCGCTCGCGCCGCAGCCGGCGCATTTTCCGGTCGTACTTTCGTTCATTCCTGCCCCCGTTCGTGCACAGAAGTGCGTTCTTTCTCGGACCCGCCGCAAGTCGACGCTGTCCTGTTTTTACCGTCCCTTGTGCCTGTCCAGCAGCGATACGATGTCAGTCTGGAAGGTCGCTTGAGCCACATCGCGCGCCGTCGCGCCGTTGTCGAGCTTCAGCGTCTTGTCCGCTCCCGCATTCAGGAGATCTTTCACGATCCCCATGAATCCGCACTGGCTGGCCATGATCAACGCGGTCGCACCCTCGTGACCGCGACGGTCCACATCGGCACCCGCCTGTAGTAGCGCCTTGACGATACCCGAGTGTCCGTAGTTCGCTGCGAGAATCAGAGACGTCGCGCCCGTGTACAACTCAGCATTCACATCCGCGCCGTGCTCGATCACCTTTCTCGCGATGATCAGGTGTCCGTGTTGAGCTGCCATCAGCAGCGCGCTGCCCAGACCGGCCGGATTGGCATCGACCTCAGCACCCTTGGCGAGCAGCAGGTTCACGATCTCGGTATGGCCGAACTCGGCAGCGGCAACGAGCAGATTCGGCCCGCCTGTCACCTTCGCACCATGCTCGATCAGCAGTTTCAGCATAGAGAGATTGCCATCCAGCACCGCAACAAATGCCGGAGTGAGTTGCGCAGATTCTCTTACGTCAGACTCGGTCAATCCCATTCTGGGTATGGATACCCCGCGAGCATTCACGTCGGCCCCGGCACGGATGAGCGCTCGAACCAGATCGGCGGAGCCGTCAGAAATGGCGTAGTGGATGGGTGAGTTGCCCTGATTGTCCGGAATCGACGGATCGGCACCGTGCGTGAGCAGCAGTCCGGCAACGTCCCAATGCTGTTCGATCAGTGCGGTCGCGAGCGGTGTGCAGCCGCGGTTCCCTCGCTTGTCGAGCTCGGCTCCGGCACCGATCAGCTGTTCGACCTCCGCCTTGTTGCCTTCCTGGGCGGCCAATTGAAGGGGCGTCCAGCCCATCAGCTTCTTCAGGAATTTCATGCACTGCTCCACACAGCGTCAGCCTTACGCTGACTGGTATTGTCCCCCGAGGAAGTGTAGTCGCCGCAATACGCAATCGCATCGATCTGGCGGCGATGCCTGCACCCGTGGGATGTCGGTGTCCCGAGGCGACATCGTCTTCCTCCAGGAGACACAGACGCAGCACGGCTTGAAATGTCAGGATGGCCTCGCGAACTGCGGCGCGATCACGTTTCAGCTGTAAAGCGCTCCACTTCGGCAACGAATTCCGCCCACGCCGGTTCCTGCTCCAGCAGGATGTGGTTCTTGCTGTTCAGCGGCAGCAGTGTTGCGTTGGGAATCAGGCTGGCAAGCAGACGTCCCTCCTGGAAGGGCACGGCAATCTCTTCCTTGCCGTGTGTGACAAGCGTGCGCACGTCGAGCGAGCCGGCAAGCTCTTGCACGTCGACCTCATGCATCGCGGCTTCGAGCTGCGCGGCCGTTTCGCCATCGCAGGTCGTGCGCTGAAGTTCGTTAAACCACCGGACCTCTGTTGGCCCGGCGTCCGGAACGAACTGTTTGGTGAAGGTTTCGAGAAAGCGCCCGTCATCGACACCCCAGCCGAATCTCGCCAGTGACTTCTGCAGTGACGCCTGCGCGACCTGTTGTGCATCGTCTCGCCGCCGCATCCCCCGCGCGTACGTGCCGTGCAGTATCAGGTGGCTGACACGCTCCGGGTAGCGCGCCGCGAACGCGACCGCCACCGGTCCGCCCTGAGACAGGCCCAGAAGCGCAAAGCGTTGGTGTCCAAGCGTGTCGACGACGCTCAACAGGTCCTCAACCCAGAGGTCGAGATCGTTGAGCGCGATTCCCTTGAGGTCGAGGTCCGACAAACCACAGCCGCGGCTGTCGTAGCGGATGAACGTGTGCTCGCGGGACAGGTCGCGAACCCAGTGCCCCCAGATGGGGCTTCCAGCATCCTGTTCGATGTGTGTCAGCCAATTCGCAACCTTGATGAGCGGCGGACCCGATCCCGTTTCGCCGACTGCGAGTTTCACGCCCCCTCGCACATCGACGAATCGAACGCTCAGCGGTGGGGTGTCCGCTGCCGCTGCGCGGTCCTCGGAGCTCACCACTACGGGGCCTACAAACTGGTAGCCGCGGCCGTGGACTGTACGAATCATCGATTGCGCGCCGCCGTCATCGCCGAGCAGCTTGCGTGCGGTCTTGACTCGTCCGGTGAGGCTGCCTTCCGTGACGACGCGATCGCCCCACAGCGCATCGAACAGTTCATCCTTGGACACCACGCGCTCCCGATGATCGATCAGGTAGCGGAGCAAATCGAAGACGAGCGGCTGAATGGGTAGCGATTCCCCGTTACGCCGAAGCTCGACGCGCGGGACGTCCAGTTCGTATTCGCCAATAAAAAAAATCGGGCTGGGCGTACTCGTGTTTGTGTAGGAACCGCGATTCATCGGCTTCACTGGGAGTCGACAGGGGCGTCGCGCGTGGCATGAGCGAGCGTATTACTCACAGGCGGCGAATGTGCTCTTTGCGTCGCTCGGTTTCGAAGTGACTCCGAATGTCGAATCTAATTTTCCAATATGAAGCGCTCAAGCTCTTCATTATAGGTAGGCGGGCCGGAATTATCATGATAGCGGAGCAAAGTGTTGCTCTCTTGTCCATCGATAGAGCGCATCCAAAGCGTGTCAAAGTGTTTCATCAATTGTGTGAAGAGTTCGCGATTGTTGTCACCCACTCGAAGTACGGCAGAATTGATCCCCCTGGTGTTCGACGTGTACATCCCCCACAAAATTTGGTCATCGGTTCGGTAGAGTGTGAAGTGGGGACAATGGTCCATCACTCGAATCTCGAGGCTTCCGACCATGTTTGAGTTGATCCCGCCTCCCCGGACCGCGTCCTCGTGCATGTCCGCGAGCTTTTCGTAGATTCTGCGTACCTCTCGGACAGACTCAGACAGGATCTTGGTCAATTCATGAGGCTGCTTCCCGTCCTCAAGGGCTCGCTGTAGCACGTAGCCGCTCTTCGGGCTCAAGAATATGAGCCGCGAACGAAGGTTTTCGAGCAGTACTCGCTTGAGGAACCTGTCATGTGCATCACTAGCGATCTCATTCAGCGCACCGGAAAGGGCAATGCTGGCAATGTCGACTTTCTTTGCCTTGTACTTTCCGGTCTTGTATTCCTCTGCAAGCTTGCTCCTCGAATGCGTGGCGATCTCAACGGTGTTCTTTTTCGGTACTTGTAGTCGTTGCAAGAGAATGCCGACGAAACCTACTGCAAACAGCGCGGTTCCAAGTGCCTGGAGCAGATCCTTGAAGGCTTCTTGCGGCACATAGGCCTTCAGCAACACCAGAACGACTCCGCTCAGAAGGAGTACCGCATTGAGCAGGAATCTCCGCGGATCAGACTGAAAGTTGTTGTCCATCATCATTGCACCGCCTCATTTCCTGATCCCGTCCTACTTACAAGCATAGTTGCCCGCTGTCATTACTCTAGTGGCGACAGCGTTCTCAGGTGCTCTTGAATTCCATTCCAACCTTGTACTTAAGCAACGCAAGCCACGGTGATTCGAAATCGGTTATTGCTCAGGGATACCCACCAATAACCTCATTCCCCCTTGATGGAACGGCAGAGGGCCGTTCCAGCGCGTTGTATCGTTCAAGAACCTGACGGACTTCTTCAATCGGAATCGCCTCTAGCGTGCCGCGCTCACTGGTGACCGTCGTCGCCTTGAACATGGCGTTGTAAACGGCTTCTTCAGTGGCCTCCGCCGTTGCCGCGAACAGCGGAGACATCGCAGCGTTCACGAGTGACGGTGTATCGACCGGGGCGTCGCTCTCCCGAGGACGCCGCACATCCGGGTGGGTCGAAAATGCGATGACGTAGTCGCCGGAGCCATTGCTGGCGTAGGAGCCGGTTCGCGCGAGGCCCATCATTGCGCGCATGGCCAGCCGGTCGAGGCTGCGTGCATTGAGCGGCGCATCCGTGGCAACGACAATCATGATCGAGCCGTCTTCCGGATGATTCTCGCCATCGGTGGCTTCCACTTCGCTGCGATAGGCATAGTTACCCAGTTCGCGGCCGACGGGTGCCCCATTGATCGTCAGCACCCCGCCGTAGTTGGTCTGAACGAGCACGCCGATCGAATAGCCGCCCAGCGACTCGGGCAGCACGCGCGAGCTCGTCCCGATGCCGCCCTTCCAGCCAAAGGCCTGCGTTCCGGTTCCAGCGCCGACACTGCCTTCCTCGACCGGGCCCGAGGACGCGTTGGCCAGCGCCTCATAGACATGCTCGCGCCGCACCGGGTTCGCCCACATGTTGTTGACCCGGGCATCGTTGGTTTCGCCAACAATCGGGTTGACGGTGTGTTCGCCCATGCCCGGTTGCTCGTACGTCCATTCCTTCAGCGCGTCAGCGGCGCTCCAGACGCAAAGCGTGCAGGTCAAAAGGATGGGCGTCTCGATCTCGCCGAACTCACGTACCTGTGTTTCGCCGATGAGCTTGCCGTAGCCGTTGCCGACGTGAATCCATGCGGGCATCGGGTGCGTGTACAGATTGCCGGGGCCGGGGATGATTGCTGTGACGCCGGTGCGTATGTCATCGCCCTCGACAATCGTCGTGTGGCCAACGAGGACACCGCGCACATCGGTGATGGCGTTCAGTTCGCCCGTCGGGAAGATTCCGACTTCAAGGCCAACGTCACGGGCCCGCGGACGCTCATCGGCGGTGGCGGTCCCTATGGCGAACAGATACAGAACAAAGCAGAGGGCGAATCGTGTCATCGGCAGGCTCCCAATCAATGCTTCAGCCTAGTCGCTCGCCGTGCCGATCGCCACGAGAGCCGCGTTCACAGCCGGTTTGAGCCTCAATTACCGGGATGCAATTGCGGCTGAAACCCGTGAGCCCTCGCGCGATAATCGGCAGTCCGCGCTTATTGCGTCGGCCACTCCGAAAAGGTCATGAAAGCCATTACCTACGACAAATACGGTCCGCCCGAAGTCCTTCGAGTGACCGAAGAGGACGCGCCGGTTCCTGGCGACGAGGAGGTGCTCATCCGTGTCCGCGCGGTCGAAGCGTCGAAGTCCGACTGCGAGCTCCGCAGCTTTCGATTCTCGGTCAAATGGTTCTGGCTGCCGCTTCGGCTTGCGCACGGCGTGTTCCGGCCCAGGCGCCGGATTCTGGGGCTGTACTTCGCCGGTGAAGTTGCGTCGGTCGGCAGCGCTGTGACTCGGTTTTCTGTTGGCGATGCCGTATTCGGTGGCACAGGTCTGGGCCTCGGAGCCTACGGTGAGTATGTGGCTGTTCCAGCCAACTCGACGATTGTCGCCAAACCGGAAAACATGAGCTTCGCCGAGGCTGCTGCGGTTCCGCTCGGCGGCTTGAATGCGCTTCACTTCATGCGCCGGGCAAATGTTCAGACCGGTGACGAGGTCCTGATCAACGGCGCTGGCGGCAGCATCGGCGCGCATGCCGTGCAAATTGCGAAGGCGATGGGGGCCGAGGTGACCGCCGTCGACAGCGGCATCAAGCGCGAGTTCGTTGCCGGGCTGGGTGCGGATCACTTCATTGATTACACGCAGGAGGACTTCGCTGGCGCCGGTCGCAGCTACGATGTCGTTTTCGACATGGTGCCCGGCAGTTCCTACTCAGACTGCATTCGCAGCCTGAAACCGAACGGCCGCTACCTGTGCGGCAATCCCCGGCTGTCGGTGATGCTGCGGTCGGTACTCACCAACTGGCTCAGCGACAAATCCGCCTCCTTCGCATTCGCGCGCGAGACCGAGGAAGAACTGCTCGCGCTCAAGGCGATGATTGAAGAGGGCAGCGTTCGATCGATCGTGGATAGAGTTTTGCCGATGGAGGAAGTCAGCGAGGCTCATTATCTCGTCGAGACGGAACAGCGGATAGGGGCGATCGTTCTCGAGATTGGCTAGTGTGCCTGTGAGTCGAGTGGTTTTCGGTCGCTTCGGCGGGAGCGGTACTCGAACTCGATCACTGTTCAGCCTCGTGCGCGCAATCGATACACAACAGCACGGTTGGATCGAATTCCAGCCGTTTCGGATGAATCGGGCTTTCGCAGTTCTGACACAAACCAAAGCTGCCGTTATCGAGACGCGCGATCGCGGCCGCGATCTTTCTCAACATTATCTCGCGACGGCGCGCGGACTCCTGCGACATCGCCTGGGCCTGCATCGCGTCCATGCGAGACAAGCGGCCCTGCCGGGTCTGGTCAAGCTCCACGACTTCCGAGGACTCTTCGCCGGTGGCGGCGACGGCTTCGAGTTCCTCGCGGCGCTTGAGCAACGCTTTGCGCATATCGTCAATGAACGAAGTGGACATGCTTTCCATCGTCAAGATTCAGCTGCGACAGGATCTATGACTTCGCCGCGGTTCGTCAGTTGTCGGGGCGGTAGACGCCGGCGGACCAGCCGTTCGGATCGGTTGGGTCTGCGCCGTCTGACAGTCGCGCCTGCATCGTCAGTCGTCCGTAGCCCTCCGGCGTGCCCCAAACAACCAGATATCCTGACTCATTCACCCTCGGCAAAATAATGGTCGCAGTCTGAGGTGCGGCAGCGCCGTCTTCCAATGTCAGCGGCAATGCCCGCCGCGTCGCCGCAATGAGCGCCAATGCGGCCTCTGACTCGATTGTTCCAGTGATACGCACCTCGAAACTCTGAGACTCCAGAGTGAGGTACCGTCGGATTCTTGCCTCCTCACACACCCACGCCGTGTCCGGAACCTGTCGCAGGCACTCGACGTGATAGGCCTGTTTGATGCCCGCGGTCTCGATGTGGGGATAGAAGAGTATCGAGGCGACGTCGAGGTCGTACTCGTACTTGTTCAGGTGCCGAGTCGCGCCGGCGGCCTTGACGCCAGGGCTGGAGGCCAACATCGGATTCTCCGCCAGGATCTGCGACGTCATGTCTCGGAGGTCTTCGGCTGAGAGTTCGATGTCCTCTGTGTAGTACCCGCGCTGAACCGGAGCAGAATCGTCAGCCAGCAACGTGCCGCCGAGCAGGGACGTAGCCAAAACGAGGACTAGCCCCGGCAACTGGGGACGTTGCCGCGTTGTGATAGCTCCATTGACCATGACCTAAAGTATAGTCGGAGTTGCCCGAGAGTGGCCGGCGGCAGTTGCCTAGATAGCTGCGAGACGCTTGGCAACACCGAAAGCCAGATTGGATCAGGTCTTTTATCTGGCGCGCTGTCACGCAGTTCTATACAGATCATTCAGAAACAGCAAATGAGGTTTGGATGCTGAGATGATTGGGTCATTGACGTCGATAGCCGCAAGACCAAAGGATTCGAGCAGTTCTCCGATGCACCAGACCTTCCGCAGCGAGATTTGTCGCCGCCTGTACCTGACCAAGTCGTCGATGTCGCTTGCCCAATTCTTCTCGACAGCTTCCACTTCTCGAAGAATTTTTTGCACCGGCCGAATTGACGTCCGGCCGCGCTGATCGCTTGCCAGTTCGGCATCAATTTCTGCGCACCATTCTCGAAAACGGGTCGCATTCTGACTCGAGCGGACCTCGTTTATCGCGGTTACGAGATCGACCTGTTTGGACGACGCAAATGCCATTACGTATTCGGCCACAGCCGGAACCTGCAAATCGACACCGGCATATTCAGCCGCACTGGACTCTCCCATCTTTCTGTCGAGGCGATCGACAGCAATCTCGGCAGCGAACCTCGGGCTGTCACGAGAGATGGCATCTTTCAATCGCTCCCCTCTCCGAGGATGAAGCGACAAATAGACACCGAGTTTCTGCGCGCAGGCCAAGTAGACCTGCGCTCGAGCAAGGTACTGGTCCTGCGCATGCAACAAGTTTTCATATCTGAACGAATCGCTGCCAAGTTCCTCGCCCAGATCTTCAAGCGCGAATAGACCGTCAAACTGATTGCAGAAGCGGTCTACTTCGTACCGTCGGGCGTCGACCGAATTGACGATCATCCGCTCACAAAGCACCATCGTCTGGATGGTGCTGCTAATCTCCTGCGCGTGCCACGCAGAAAGGCCCCCTGTCCCCGCTCGGTTTGACCTCTCGTCTAGAACGATGAGCGAGTATACGTCTGATAGGACTTGCGACATTGCTACGCGAAGTCGGTCAGTATCGGTCGACGCGAATCAGCTGCAATCCCACATTGAATCGACGTCCGAAACGTGATGAGCGCGAGGACATTTCTGTCCAACTTACTAGGTCGTCTCATGGCGACATCCCTGCATGCTTTTTTCTTGGATTATAGCCGGGTCAGCCCAGTCGTAGGTCGCTGGATACGGGCCAGCAGATTGCGATGTGAGTGAGAGAAGAACAACTTGACAGACGACTGGACGCGGATGACGAGGACTCGGCGTGTCAGATGCCATCAGAGAACTTGAAGCGCCTTCTCCAACTCCTCGCCCTCACAAACATGCCGCTTCATCTTCAGGATGTGGCCATAGCCTCGCTTGGTGCCAATCGCGCGTCTGCCCAGTATTTGCCGGAAGAACTTGATCAGCTGGTCGATGTCGTTGTCGACAATCTTGTCGTCCGGCTGGGTGCGAAATACTCGCTGTCGAGTGACGCCCCGTTCCAGATACTCGGGATTGTTGTCTTCGTCGCAGGCGCCCAGGAGCAGCGCGATGAACCGCGCTTGTTTTTCCGACAACTCGATATTGAGGCTGCCGTCAGTTCGCGCTATCTGAAACAGCGATGGCGAGATGATGAAAGGCCCGCAACGCCAGGTCTGCAAGAACGGATCGTCGCTCTTTGTCGCCTTGGACGATTCGCGCATCCGCGTAGTCAGCCAACGGAAGAACGGGGTCAGCCGTTCCGTCGCGTTCCTCAACAGGTGGCCGAGGTATTGAATCTCCGCTGTGCTTAGCGGCGCATCCGCCGGTAGCTGGTAGTCGACGCCGATAAGTAGCGCGAGACGATTCGTGCTGTCACGCGTGAACGTGATCAGCGAAATGTGCGGATGGTATTCGCCGCCCGGGTCCTTGACGCGATGCAGGCTGACGAGCTGGCGTTCACGCTCGAACTGCCGGCGCTGTTGTTTCACGTTATCCCGGATCAGTCGTCTCAACGCTGGGATGTCGTCGGGGTGGACGAGCAACCGGTAGTCGAGCAAATCCTGCGAACCGTAGCCGGACTGACAACCGATGATATGCGCACTCTTTTTCTTTCGGTTGTAGCCCCAGACCAAGGCCGGGATGAAGACTTCTTCAAAGAAACTGGTGCTCATTCAGTTCCCTCCACGGTCTTTAGCTCCCCCGCAAAGACACACTGATCGAGCACCCAAAGACTACCAAATCCAACCCGGCTGAAACCGTCTTCAGATAAAAACAGGTTTTTTCATTCGCGATCCAGAGACTTACGTAGCGCGAATATTCAGGCTGTAAGCCGTGTTTGGATTCTTCTGGCGGAGAAAAACAATGGGCGGACAGCAAATGGTGATTTATCTGATCGCGGTCATCGTGCCGCTGATTTCGACGGCCGCGCGCGCTGAGGACAAGACCGGCTGGGCGACCAGCTTCGGAATCGGCGGCAGCATGATCCGCGATACCGATGGCGACGATACCTTTCGCGCCAATGAGTTCGCGTACAACTGGGGTCCCGAGTACCGGTATTCGGAGCGCTGGGCGCTGGGCGTCGACTTTTTCGGCATCGGCAGCGGGACCGACGATTTCAACGGGGTCGAAACCACCATCGATGTCGGCGGATTCGAGCTCCGCGGCCGATACATCATGCCGCTGTCCGACGGTGTCGAGATGTACGGCCGGCTGGGCTACGCCGCGTATTTCGCGGAAGTCGACCCCGGCGGTAACACCGCGGGCGAGGGCGCCGTCACGCTCGGTGTCGGCTTCGACGTCGGTCGGGGCGAGCACTGGACGTTTCGTCTCGACGGCCGGTATCTGCAGGGCCCGAGCGACGAATCCGGTGCGATCGTCACCGCCGGCTTCAACTACCGCTTCTGACTACGGGGCCGCGGGTGTCTTTCGCAATCTCGACCAACAGATCAAATTTGGTCTTCAACTGTTGATCGCCCGCGGTCCCGACCACATGTATAAGGATTCGTTTGGCAGTTTCCTTCAACGGCGGAGCCTTCGCATGGGCGCGACGTGGTCTATCGCAATCGCAGGCATTCTCGCGGCGCTGATCTCGCTCTCGCTGTTCACGCGCCGTTCCGTGCGCGCGTCGCTGACGATCAAGGCCGCGCCCGAGCGAATCTGGAAGGTACTGACCGACCCGGCGTCCTACGCCGACTGGAATCCGCTGCACGTGTCGGTAGAAGGGGAGTTCGAGCCCGGGACCACACTCGTGGTCGAGATGCGGAACCCGGATCGCAGCCTCTCCGTCCTCATGCCCAAAGTGGTGCACGTCGTTCCCAAGCAGCTGATCAATCAGGTCGGCGGCGTACGCGGCGCGCTGGCCTACGATCACATCTGGCAGCTCGATCCCGTCGAGGGCGGAACGAGGGTGACACAGCGGGAGGAATACCAGGGCATCGGCGTCCTGTTTCTCGACGACGTCTGGATTGCGGCAGCCCATCGCCGCGCGCTCATCCAGCTGCGCGACCTGATCGAGTCGGGCATCGGAGGTGCGTCGGAAGACGATCCGAAACAAAACCGCCCGCAAGCGGTAACAGGAATTGGCGACTATACTGAAAATGAATCGCTGGGCTGACCGACGCAGCTCCTTTTTCGCTGGGAGCACTGTCCAATGAAAGCTGTTCTTACGCTCGTTGCCGTGCAAACGGCACTGATCGTCGCGCTGTTCTGGAAAGTCGCGACGATCGAAGAAGCAATTGGCAACGACGGATCCGCCGCCGAGTTTTCGGCGATGGGTCCGCGAACTGAACTCGGGTCGCGTTTCGACACGAACGCGACGCCTGTCGCGTTGAGCGAAGCTGCAATCCGCTCGATTATCCGCGAGGAACTAGCCGCACAGCTCGGTCATTCGGCCTCAACGGGGCCCGTCACGCGCGCCGATCCCGCCATTGCCAACGAGACGCCGGCCGAATACGCGGCGCGGCGCGACAACGTCGCGGAATCGATCGACTACTACTCGCGCATCGGCAGCATCAGCGAACAGGAGATGAGCCGGCTACAGATCGAGATCGCCCGGCTTCGGGAAGGCGATCGACAACAGTTGATGATGGAGCTCGTCCGGGCCATGAACGACGGCTCGCTTGACGGGCGTCTTTAAACCGCACGACAAGAGATAGGGGATTCACGCTCATGAGAAAAAAACTGCTGATACTTGCTGCAGCTGTATTGTGTTCGTCGGCTGCGTTCGCCGGTCTCAAACAGCCAGCGCCCGTCGTAGTCGACCTGGTCGGGCAGACCGCCTTCGGTGACATGCTCACCGCGGCGAACTCGGACAACGATGTCGAGTTCATCGGTTGCGGCTCGCGCCGTATCGATGACGGCATGGGGTTCACGTTCCGCTTCGGCTTCTGCCAGGCGGCGGACGCTGACGGCGTCCAGGTCACTTGCTTCACGCAGAACGACAATCTGCTCGACGAAATGCGCGCGGGCAACGATTTCTCGTTCGTCACGTTCTCCTGGACGGATGACGGGGCAGGAAATCTGACCTGCAATCGCGTCGGCTTCTCGACGCAGTCGTTCTACATCGTGGAAGTCGACGATCCGGACGATGACGATGACGACGACGACGATGACGACTAACCGCTAGTCGGAGAGTCACCAGGCTAAACGGTTCGGCCCCGCTCTCGCGGGGCCGATTCGTTTTGGGCGCAAATCGAAGCTACGGGCAGGTGACACCGCGGACGAGCACCGTGCCGTCGCAGACAACTGATGTGTGCGCGACGCCATCGCTCGTCAGCCGGGTACCGAAGCCCAGATTCATGTCGAGACCGTTGCTGTCGATGCGAGACGGGTTGGGCGGTACGGAGACGATGTTCAGCGTGCCCGCGCTGTCCGCGGCGAGACCAGCCCCGTTCTGCGACAGGTCGAGGCCGCCGACGACGAGCAGGCTGCCGCCATCCTCGATCAGCATTCCGACACCGTTGCCAGTCGCGACAAAGCGCGCCGTGGCATGCGGGCTGAGAATCCCGCCCGCCGGCATGAAGAACCCGAAGATGCCGTTGTCATTCGCCGTGATGACGTTCGCACCGCTGCCGAAGAACTGCGCTCCTACGACGCCCATTTCCGATCCCAGTAGCCCGATACCGGCGAAGCCGTTGTTGTTCGCCGTGATGCTCGATCCCTGCGCCTCAGGGAAGCTGAAGATTTGCAGCCGGGAGTCGTTGATGACCGATACGCCGCTGCCGCCGTTGTCGCTGGCCGTCACATTTGCACCGCGCAGTTCGAAGAACACCTTCCCGTTCACAGCGATACCGTCGCCGCCGTTGCCGTTCGCGCTGAGTTGGCCGAAGGCGACCACGGTGGAGCCGGTAAATGCGTCCATCCCTCCGACCGTGTTGTTGTTGAGGGAGACGTCGAACAGTTCCAGACTGGAACGGTCAACGGCGAGACCGACCGTGCCGTTGTTCTGCGCGGAAATGTTGCTGAGAACCGCTCGAGCCTGATGGGTCGCCAGGATGCCCTGGTCGGCGCCGTTCTGCACGGTGAAGTCTTCGAGCGTGACGCCGCGAGCGCCGTCGATCAGCACCACCGCTTCGCTCGGCGTCTGGCTGCCATCGATGATGGCGCCGTGCACTCCCCGCAAAGTCAGGTTGTCTGTTTCGATAACGATCGATTCGTAGCAGGTGCCGGAGAAGCGGATAGTCTGACCTTCGCGAGCTCGGCGCACGGCCCGTTCCAGGGACTCGCCGCGGTCGCAGCGGACGCGGATCCGGCGACCGCGGTGCTCCCGGTAGGATTCGCGATCTCGCCACTCGTGGTCACTCGACCAGGTCTGGGTTTCGCGTGTGTCCGAGGTCTCAGCGTAGGCGCTGGTCGCGACCAGCGACAGGGAAGCGACGACAAGCGTCGTCAATAGCGTACTTGGTCTTTGTTGCTTGTTCATTGATGGGTCCTCTGCTTGACGGTGGTCGGAGGCAAGCTCGCCTCTATGACGTCCATGCTCCCGGCTGCTCGCCAGCAAGTCCTGACGGTTCGCTTGAATCGGTCTGGAGAATCTCTGCCGGCGCAGCTAAGTCGCTGATTCGTGTTGCGAGCGGGCTCGCCGCGATCTCTCTCTGCTGCTTGTTCGCATTCGGTGTATGCCGAGTCCTGTTCAGCCGTCGCCGCGCGGCGCGGATTGCGAATACGCCGGAGACTCCGCAGACTACCGGCTCGACGGTTCCTCATCGGGGGTCACACATGTGCCGCTGGCTGGCCTATTCGGGCGCACCCATCCCACTGGAAGACGTGTTGTTTCATACGGACAACTCGTTGATCGATCAGAGCATCAACGCGTCCCATTCCGTCACGACGACGAACGGTGACGGCTTCGGTATCGGCTGGTACGACAAGCGCGATGTCCCCGGCGTCTATCGGGACATTCGCCCTGCCTGGAATGACCGAAACCTGCGGGCGCTGGCGGCGCAGATCGAGGCACCGACGTTCCTGGCGCATGTCCGTGCGACAACCGGTTCGCCGGTTCAGCGAACCAACTGTCACCCGTTCAATTACGGCAAGTGGCTGTTCGTGCACAACGGACTGGTCAACGACTTCGGCAAGCTGCGCCGCGACATGGCGTTTGCCGTTGCGCCCGAACTCTTCTCTCACCTCTGGGGTTCGACGGACACCGAACTCCTGTTCCTGCTTGCGCTGACGTTCGGCATGGAAGGCGATGTCGCAGCGGGTGTGGCGCGCATGGCTGGCTTCATCGAGCATCTCGCCGAGGAGCACGGCGTCGAGGAGGCGCTGCAAATGACGCTCGGCATCAGTGACGGAGAGTCTTTGTATGCTGTCCGTTACTCTACCGCCGGAAAATCACGCTCGCTTTTCCATAGCGCGAGTCGCGACGCTACCGAGGAGATCGCCCCCGACGCCGGCCGCTTCTCGCGCAACGCGCGCGCGATCGTTTCCGAGCCCCTGAGCGATCTGGAAGAGGAGTGGATTCCCGTGCCGGAATCGACCTTTCTCACCATCACCGGGGGCAACGTGTCCTGCGGGCCGTTTGCTCCGATCGCACCTTAATTGTGCGTGCCGCTGGCGCCATTCCGGGGTCCTGATTCCGCACTCGTGTTTTGCTAGGCTCGGCAGTCGCCCACTGACCGCCGGGTTTCCCGCATGAATCGCGACAACAACGAAGAACCGCAGTCCTTCTGGAAGCAGCTCGTCACCGGCATCATTGACGATCAGAAGACGGCGCTTCGCTTCGGGCTCGGCGGGGGCCTTGTCGGCGCCATTGCCGGCACCGCGCTCGGCGTCTTCCTTTTCAGCTCATTCGGCTTGACGGGTGTCGGCGTGTGCCTGCTTGGCGGGGCCGTGATCGGATTTATCGGCGCCTGGTTCCTGTACCTGTCCTTTTAGCCGAGCGCTTCCCGAAAGATCGCGTTCAGGTCGTCACGCAGTTCCTGCTTGGAGAGCAGGTCGGGCCGCCCCTGACCCTTGAACGTCTCGCCATGCCGGTCGAGTTCGGCAGCGATAAACTCACCGACCACCGGTATCGGCGTTCCAAAACCCATCTCCGACGTCTTCCGCTTGAGTACCAATAGTTCGGCGATCGCAGGTCGGATCTCCTCCGGCGCAACTGCCTCAACCAGCTTCTCGAACTCGACCGGCGGCACGCCGAGGTCCGCCTCGATGTAGCGAATGGCGAGCAGCGGCCGAAGCACGTAGAAGTACTTCTTCAGCTTCGCCTTATCCTTGAAAAGGTATTCACGCGCGTTGCCGCGTGCCATGTGACTGTAGTGGTAGCACAGCGCGAGATAATTCACGTACTTCGGCGCCAGCGCGCGCAGGCTGTCGGCGAAACTACCGTACTGCATGTAGACGATCGGGCTACTCAGCCACTCGAGTAGGGCACCGTTGGTGCGCGTGAACAGGTACAGCGCTTTCTTGATGTCCCAGCCGCCGCAATCGATCTCGTCGACGATCGGGTACTCGATGACGTCCCGCTTTCTCTCCACGTCAAACGACAGGTACCACTCCTTCGTGTGCGCATAGATGAAGCGTACGTCGTAGTCGGAGTCCGGCGACGCGAATCCCCACGCGCGGCTGCCCGATTCGATCGCGTGCAGGATCGTGACGTCGTGCTCTTTCTCCGCCTCGCGAAGACGCTCGAGGATCGTTTCTCGGATCGTCTCGTCAATGGGATGTGCAACTGAGGTGTCCATGGCCGGGACTCTATCACTTCGGCACGGGTCGCCGCCCCGGCAACGGCGGATCAGTCCATCGAAAAGGGTGTTCAGCGGGAAGCCTTGCCCAGCCGGGCGCCGAAGCTCACTCCGTCGTTGGCGGCCCTCAGCGCAAGGTCAGATTGTTACCGCCGAGCTTGTGGAGTTTGTGTCGTCTTGCGGCTTGCTGATAACGCGAGACCACTTGGTCGACGTCAATGACGTGCATGGAATAATCGTTGGGGCCGATAGCGACACCCGCGGCGTCCCATGACAGGTCATCGACGCTGATCATGTGATAGTTCAGTTGACCGCCCACGCCCAGGTTATTGGACCCGGCCAGTACGCCGCCGCCGACAGCAATCATCGAGTGATAGATCAGATCGATGCCTGGCGGGTAGAAGCCGACAATTAGGCCGTACCCGTATGCATGGATGGACTGTCTGGTAACCCGCTGATCCTGTTTGTTTGCATAGATCTGAGTCCACAGCTTTCGAGGGTCCGCGGCAAATTGTTGCCGCAGCCAGAGCACTCCGTTGTGCGGCAGCACGGCTGCCTTGATCAGGCACTCGGCGACGCTGTCGTGACACATCATCCCGACGAAGCCTTCGTGATTCAGGCTCGCCGCCACATTGGCCAGATTCTCACCTTTCGACACCGTGCTGCGCCTCCTCGTTGGGTTGCATCTCGACTGGCGTGGAAACGCGAGACCGAGAGGATTGCTGACAGCAATCACCTGAGTCTGAGTATAGGAGCGCGCACGCCGTTCGCCACTAGCCGGCGACGCCGGCGAACCATGGGTCGCCTATCGAGTAAGTGCGTCCAGGTGGTCCGGTCGGTCCAGATTCGCCAACAGCTCGGGGTCGCGGATAGCCCGCTGAAACGCCGCGGGAACGAAAAGCGAAAAGCCCGCATGTATCTCGGCGGCGTGCTCGGGCAACTCTCGCAGAGGGAATCGCAGCACCTGCGCCGGCATTAGCGGGTGCGGGGACGTGTAGATCGCGATAAGCGGATGATCGTCCGGATAGAAGCCAGACAGGTAGTCGACGAAACGCTCGAAACGCGCCGGGCGAGACACTCGCATCGTGTGCAGACGAGACTCCAGATTGCCGATCTGCCAGATGAGTGCCGGTACGTCAGGCTGTAGCGGCCGCTTGCGCAGAAGGAGATCCGTTGCCTCGTACATCTGCAGGCCCTCGATGCTCGGATCGATTCTCAACTCCGCGACAATGCTGTCGAACGCGGACACGCCCGGCGACACGCTGACAGTGAGTCCGAGAACCTTCGCCATGTCCATGATCAGAAACGGTGCGTAGACGGCGACCAGCGGGTGTCCATGTATCGCGAAAGTCACCGGCGCGTGCGCCATCGCGGCGTCCACCACCGTCGCGGCCATGTGATGGTAGGCGTTCAAGCGGAGGTCGCCTTCCTCGTAGCTGGATTCGTGCAGTGCCGTCACTCGGTCGCAGCGTTGTTCGAGGAAGCGATGTGTGGCCACGCCCGTGTCCAGATACAGAACCTCGTTGGATGCGCTGATGGCCTGTTCGGCCTCCCGGGAAATCTGGTGGATGCTCGCAACGCCCAGGCCGACGATGTGGATGTCCGTCATCGCGGTTCTCCGCTGGACTCGGGCGGAGAGACCATGACGTCGATCAGCTCGCGCAGCTGGGCATAGCGATCGTCTGCGCTCGCTTCCCGCACGCGCGTTGCCGCCTCGCCGACAGACGCGGAGTCGGTGTCGTGGCGCCAGGGGGAAAGCCTGTCGTCGATCGTCACGTTGGAATGCGGCACCGCCGTATCCTGCGGAAGTTGCGCGCCTACCGAAAACGTCATCTGCCGATCGCCGGCATCGTCCGTCCATACGACCGGTTGAATGCTGACCGTCACCGCCAGCGCCCGGAGTTGCTGACCATCGGTCAGGCCGGAGGGAACGTCCGGAAGCTCGTCGAGCTCAATACCGTCCGGCAGCGGGTCGAGATGACCGGCGTAGTTCACCACGACTGACGGGGCAGCGTTCGCCGCTTGCTGCACGTACGGCACCAATCGAAGGGCGAGTCTGGATGCGGGAAGAACCGCCGCCGGTGAAGATTGCTCACCAACCGCGCCAACGTCTGCCGATTGCTCATGCTCGGCCGAATCTCCGTCTCTCCGCACGACAGCCTCTCCCAATAACTCGAGCAGACGCTCGTCGGGTGAGGACAGGATGTCCCGGGCTCGATCGCTGACGTCGTATTCGGTCAACACGGCCTCTGGATTCTCTTGCAAGCGGCGAAGTAGCTGCGGCTCCAGCACGCAGCCTATTAGGAGTTCTCTGGTTCCGGGTTTTTCCAATGTCCCACTCCCGCCTGTCAGCTATTTCTTCTTGCGCTTCTTTCTCGGCCTCGGCGCCGGAAGTTCCTGCTCGGTAGCGACGAATAGCCCGGTCAGCCACGGCGAATCATCCAGTTCGCCCTCGATGAGGAACGAGTTTTTCGCCCCCTCGTAAGGCGGTGCCTCGATGACGTCGCCGATGTAGGCGCGGCCGGCTTCGGTCGGTTTCACGAACAGTTGGTTGTCGCAGATCAGGGCGACCACCTTGCCGTTCATGTACAGGGTCGTGCCGCCGAACATGTGACGGTACGTCACCTTGCCGCCCTCAATCTGATCGACGACGAAATCGACGAAGTCCTGGTCGTTTGGCATGCATACGCTCCTCGATTGCTGTGCCTAGGGCCACTCTCCGGCCGGCGGCCGGCTGTCGATCATTAGCTCGTCGAGTCGCCGCTGCGCCTGCCGAACGTTTTGCAGATCGTGCGGCTCGAGCATTTCGCAGCCGTGGCGGACCATCTGCTCGATATCGATCGGGTAGTGCCGGCAGTCTTCAGGCCGGTCTTCGTAGATGTCGCAAACCGTGCCGAAGCCGCTGGGCGAGTCTCTCAGCCACGGGCAGCGCGCGAAATAGTCGCCTGTCTCCGGATCGATCCAGATCTTCCCGTCCTTCACGTAGCGCGCGATATCGGGCCGGTGTTCTTCCCACCGGTCGATCTCCTCGGGCGTCGCGGACAGCCCGCCGTTGCCCGCCGTCTCGCAGCACTTGCCGCAGGCGTTGCAGTTCTTCATGGGCACAGAGTACCGGACATCGTTTCGCGGGTGGCGCCGGAATCGGCGAAGCCACCCGATTTGCTATCCTCGGTGCGCTGTCGGTCGATAGGTGTATGCCGTGAAACTCTCCGCGATACGCGTGTATCAGGTGGACCTGCCACTGGTCGAGGGCCGGTATTCCTGGTCTGAGGGCAAATACGTCGACGTGTTCGACAGTACCGTGGTCGAGCTCATCACCGACGACGGCCGCTCCGGCTACGGCGAAGTATGCCCGCTCGGGCCTTTCTATTTGCCGGCCTTCGGACCCGGCGCACGCGCCGGGATCGGCGAACTCGCACCGACGCTGATCGGCGAGGACCCAACGGCGCTCGGGCCGTTCAATCAGCTCATGGACAGGGCGTTGCTCGGCCACCCCTACGTGAAGTCGGCCATCGACATGGCGTGCTGGGACCTGCTGGGCAAGGTCACAGGCAAGCCGGTCTGCGATCTGATGGGCGGCCGATTCGGCGACAGCGTCGCGCTGTACCGGGCGATAAGCCAGCGGCCGGCAGACGAGATGGCGGAGAACGTCGCCGGACATCGCGCCGACGGCTACACGAAGTTCCAGCTCAAGGTGGGCGGCAATCCGCAGGACGACATCGATCGCATCCATGCGGTGGCGGATCTTCTGTCCGGCGACGAGATACTCGTGTCCGATGCCAATACCGGCTGGCGGGTCGACGACGCGTTGCGTGTGGTGAAAGCCGTGCGCGATCGAGACGTCTATATCGAACAGCCCTGCCGTTCCTACGACCACTGCCTCACGGTTCGGCGCAAGACCGCACTGCCGTTTATTCTCGACGAGAACATTACCGGTATCGATGCGCTGATCCAGGGTCACAACGACGGTGCCATGGACGTCATCAATCTGAAGATCTCGAAGGTCGGCGGACTGACCAAGGCGAGGCAGATTCGCGACCTCTGCGTAACTTTCAATTTGCCGATGACCATCGAGGACAGCTGGGGTGGCGACATCATCACCGCTGCCATCGCTCACCTCGCGCACTCTACGCCCGAGCCGCTTCGCTTCTCCGCGACGGATTTCAACAGCTACGTAACGGTCTCGAACGCCGCTGGCGCACCCCAGCGAGAGGACGGACGGATGGCGGCCTCCGCGGCACCCGGCCTCGGGATCGAGCCCAATCTCGACGCGCTGGGCGATGTCGTCGCCGAGTATTCGGGCTGACCGTGTCCGCGCCTCGGGACACGCTCCCGTACATCGATGCAGACGAGGTCACGCGCCTGACGCCGTGGCCGGCGCTGATCGATGCAATACGTCAGTCATTCCGGAGCGGCGGTATCTCGCCGGAGCGTCATCATCATTCGATACCCGGAATAGATCGCGACGACATCACGCTGTTGCTCATGCCGGCATGGGATGCGTCGGGCAGCTTCGGCGTGAAGCTCGCCAGCATCTCGCCGTCCAATGCCGCGATCGGCAAGCCGACGCTGCACGGCGTCTACGTGCTGTTCGCGAACGACACCGGCATCCCCCGCGCTGTGCTCGACGCGGGCTCGCTGACGGCACGGCGCACCGCGGCAGCTTCGGCGCTGGCTTCGGAATCGCTTTCGCGCACCGCTTCGAGCACGTTGCTGGTGATCGGCACCGGCCGAGTGGCGCGTCAGCTGGCCGCCGCGCACTGTTCGGTTCGGCCGATCACCGAGGTTCGTGTCTGGGGGCGCACTGCGAAGCACATAGACGGTGCCATCGATGAGATTCGCAGTCAGGTCGACGCTGAGGTCCGCGCTGTTGCCAGCATCGAGGAGGGCGCCTCGGGCGCGGACATCATCAGCTCCGCGATTCCGACGAATGCGCCGCTGCTGCACGGCTCCGCGGTCGGCCCCGGCACGCACGTCGATCTGGTAGGCGCGTACACGCCGGCGATGTGCGAAGCGGACCCCGAGCTGATCGCCATGGCAGGCCAGGTGTTCATCGACACGATGGAGGGCGCGGTCGGCGAGGCCGGCGATCTGATTCAGGCAGCGGAGAGAGGCGTCTTCTTCTTCGACGACGTTGCTGGCGACATGTATCGCATGGCCTCGGCAGAAGGCGGCCTGCGCAAAAATACGGACGAGGTCACGATCTTCAAGTCCGTCGGTGCGGCGCTCGAGGATCTGGCCGCCGCGGAACTTTGCCTGCGCGCACGCCGCAGCGCGGCCGGCTAGCGGCCTACTGATCCGATCCCAGAATTCTGGCGTTCAGTCCGCCCGCCGAGAACAGCATGTCATCGAGCGCTGCGTCCAACTCCGGAGCGTTTTTCATCGCGCAGCAAACCGCCAATCCTGCGACGAAGTGCGTAACGTAAATGGCCGCTCGGCCGCGCTTCGATCCTGCCAGGCAGGGCTGACATCCGATCTCAAGCTGCACGGTCCGCGGCCGATAACTCTTGGGATACTTCGATTTCAGGCAGGTGACGACCGCAATGACCGATTCGCGTCAGCTCTCTACTCTCGAGAAGGCTCTGCAGGTCAATCTCGATGAGCGCCGCTACGGCTCCTTCGCTGAGATCGGCGCGGGGCAGGAGGTCGTGCGCTGGTTCTTCCAGGCGGGCGGCGCGGCCGGCACGATCTCGAAGAGCATGTCCGCCTACGACATGCAGGTCAGCGACGCGATCTACGGCGATTGCCAGCGCTATGTCAGCCGCGAACGGTTGGAGCAGATGCTCACGCACGAGCAGCGTCTGAACCACAAGCGTCTCATGGACAAGCGCGGCGACGACACCACGTTCTTTACGTTCGCCGACACTGTGTCCGCACGAAACTACTTCGGCACCAACGACTGCCATGCGTGGCTCGGCGTTCAGTTCCAGCACGAGCCCGGTGCCGCGGACAGCCGCATCGTGTTGCACGTCCGGCTGTTCGACGACAGCAACACGGAACAGCAGCAGGCGATCGGCATCGTCGGCGTCAACATGCTCTACGGGACCTTCTTCCTGAATGACGATCCGGCCGCCCTGCTGGCGTCGATGCGCGAGAATCTGTCCCCCGGCCGCGTCGAGATCGATCTCGTCGACGTCAGCGGCCCGGCCTTCGAAGGCGTCGACAATCGCGTGCTCTCGCTCAGGCTTGTCGAACTCGGGCTTACGGGCGCGGCCATGTTCGGTTCCGACGGTCGCGTGCTGCAATCCGCGGAGACGCTGCGCAAGCGCTCGATTCTCGTCCAGCGCGGGCGGTTCCGTCCGCTGACCCACGTCAACATGGATATGCTTGCCTCGGCGACGGAACGCTTCGTCTCCATGCTCGGTGAAGATGGCGACCACCTGCTGCCGATCATGGAAATGTCGATGCACGATCTTGCCATCGACGATGCGGTCTGCCTGAAAGACTTTCTGAGCCGGGCCGAGGTGGTCTCGACGACCGGCTATCCGGTCCTGATCTCGGACTTCCGCGAGTACCACCGGCTTGCCGCCTATCTGATGGTGCACACGAACCGGCCGATCGCACTGGCACTGGGACTGGAATCGCTTCGCGAGCTATTCAACGAGCGCTACTACGCCGACCTTTCCGGCGGCGTGCTGGAGAGCTTCGGCCGCTTGTTCAAGGAGCAAATGACGCTGCTCGTGTATCCGATCAAGGACGGCAACAGCGGCAAGCTACAGACGCTCGACGACCTGCGGCTCGGGGAGGCGTATCAGCACCTGCTGGAATTTCTGCGGGCCAACGGCTCCGTCGTTCCGCTCGACAAGGTCACCGAGAGCTTTCTCGACATCCATTCGCCGGATGTGCTGAGCATGATCGTCGAGGGCAACGAACGCTGGACCGAGTGTGTGCCCGAGGCGGTGGCCGAAAGAATCGTCGAACGACGCCTGTTCGGCTACGGCACCTAGTCGGACTCGAGCTCCGTAATCCGCAATACGTTGGCCCGTTTTCTGTCCGCGCGGACCACGCGGATCTCGTAGCCGTGCCACTCGATCGTATCGCCCGCGAGCGGGATGCGCTCCAGCGTCTCGGTCACGAGGCCGCTGACCGTGGTCACCTCGTCCTCCGGCTCCCACGGAATGTTGAGTTTCTTCGACAGCAGGCGAAGATCGACCGTGCCGCGGGCCGAAACCGAGCCGTCGGCATTCTCGACGATGTCCCGCGTCGGCCGGTCGCTCTCGTCCCGGATGTCGCCGACAATCTCCTCGAGAACGTCCTCCAGTGTCGCGAGACCTTTCACATCGCCGTATTCGTCGACCACGATGGCAAGATGGCGATGACTGTCCTGGAACGTCCGCAGCAGTCTCAGCAAAGGCAGCGATTCCGGTACGACCAGCGCCTCGTGGCGCAGGTGCTCCCAGTCGATCGTGGCGTCATCGTTGGCCAGCAGCCAGAACTGGAGTTCTTTGACGAAGATGACACCGGTCACATCCTCGAGGTCTTCGGTGGGCGAGTAGGGGAAGCGGCTGTGTCCGGTGTTGTGTGCCAGCGCAATCGCGTCGTCGCGCGTCATCGTGCCGGACAGGAAGTGCATTTCCTCGCGGGGAAGCATGACGTCGTGAGCCTGTAGCTGCTTCAACTGCGTCGCGCCGACGATCATGTTGGCCGTGCGCGAGCCGACGGCGCCCTCGCTTTGTCCGAGGAACGCCAGCAGTTTGATCTCCTCCGGGGATGTGATGGGTACGTCGACATCCCTGCGCAGCGACCGTGAGATGCGTTCGCTGAGCACGACCAGCGGGCGCAGAATCACGGTGAGCCAGTGGATGCCATGTGCCACCGGCGACGCCAGCGTTTGTGCATAGCTGACACCGAGTGTCTTTGGGATGATCTCGGTGAACAGCAGCACCGCGAGCGTAAACAGGATGGAGAACAGCCACAGCGAACTTGCATCGAAGACGTTCGAGTAGCTGGCGCCGGCAACCGCGGCGCCGATCGTGTGCGCCGCGGTGTTCAGGATCAGGATCGCAGCGATCGGCACGTCCATGTTCGATTTGAAATTGGACAGCAGCGTGCCCGCCCGGCGGCCGTCTCTGGCCAGCACTTCGACCTGCGGTCGCGTCACCGACAGCAGGACGGACTCGAAGATCGAGCACAGAAAAGAAACGATGAGTACCACGCTGACCGCGGTGATGAAGAGGACCATGCCGCCTCCGGGTGTGAACCGAAGCGATATTTTACTTTGGACGTGGCTGCCGGAGGAGATTTCCGGTTGTGCCGGCTTTCGATCAGCCGAAGCCGAGGCCGCCGAGCAGTTCGGAAACGTCCGAGCGAATGGTCGGCAACTGCAGCGACAGGGCTTGCGGGTCGATCAGATTGCCGAGAATCGCAATCGCCGGGCACTCACCTGCGATAACCGCGGCCAGTTCGTCGCACGGAGCGCCCTCGAGCGCGTCGTCCGAGAAGATTCGCATGTCCAGCCAGTCCGCCACCTGCACGCAGAGATTGGTCGCGGCATTGGAAGCCGGTGCGATAGTCTGTTCAAGATCGGCATGGTGACACCGAACGACGTCCGCAATCTCATCCGGCAGCCCCCAGCGCTGACAAGCCAGATAGCCGAGCTCCGAATGCGTGAACGTGAACACGTCGAGGTCCGCGGTCACCAGATCGTCTCCCGACTGCCAGTTTGACTCGTCGACGCGCAGGAGATCGGCGGACGCGTGCTCGAACATGACGAAGCGGCCGATATCGTGCAGCAGCCCCGCGAGGTAGGCGAATCCCGGTTCGACCTTCAGTGTGCTGAGGAGTATGGCGAGGCGCTGGCTGGCGACGCCCACCGATATCGAGTGCTTCCAGAGCCTGACCTGGTTCGGCTCAGATGGCATGAACACGCGTTGCACGCCCAGCGACGCGACCAGCGAGCGGATCGGCTGAATGCCCATGCGGGCCAACGCGCCCTGGATCGAGAGTATCGGGGACATGGGTGCGGACGCGGCAGAGTTGGCGAAGCTGACGATCTTTACCGCGAGCGCGGGATCCTCGCGGGCGAGCTCTTCGAATCGCTCGAAGTAATCGTCCTCATCCGGATCGAGGCTCATGACGCTGACGAGGCTCTGCGGCAGCAGGGGCAACTCGTCCACCTTCTGTGCCATCGCCTCCAGCGCTTCGCTGTTCGACGGGTCCTCCGCGGATGGTTTGGCCACGACGTTCGTCACCGGCCGGCTCCGCCTGTGGACCGGCCGAACGCGACGATTGGATGTGCCGTCTTCGCCACCGGACCTTGTCCCGTTTTGCCATAAGCTCACTAAGGGTATCGGCGGGAGGGGCGGTGGCTTTAGTCGCCGAGACGAGCCGACGTCGCAATAAAACGCGACAAAACAGGCATTTAGGTCGCAGAAGTGCTCTACGCCGGGGGCTGGCGCTTGATTAGCAGTACCCAGTTTTCGCCGTCGTTCTCCCAGCCGTCCTTGTGCATCGGGCGAGTGGCGACCTCCTCGTAGCCGGACCGCTCGTACAGGCGCCGCGCGCCGGTATTTGCGTCCGAGACGATGATGCTGAGTCCGTCGCGGCGGGTATCGCGAGCGATCGCCTCTGCGATGGCCAATAGCTCGCCGCCGTAGCCCTTGCCCCGGTGCTCGGGGAAGGCCGCCAGGATGTTGATGTACCAGGTCTTCGGCGCGAGGTCCTCGAGTTCCTGCATCGGCCGGAACATCGGCGGCAAGTCGCCGTAGTCGACGGGCTCCGGTTCGTCGGGCAGCGGATAGCCGATCAGGCACGCCGATATATCGCCGTCGTCCTCACGGACAACGGTATTCCGGTACGAGAATGCGCCACTCTCACGCCGAGCGCGCTCGCGGCCGACCGCCCACGGGGACTGCCCGTCTTCGGCCAACTGCGTCCACGTGTATAGCGGCATGCCCTCGCCGGCAAAGTTGACGAGCCGGGTCATCGGTTCAGCATCGTCGACGGTAGCCCAGCGGTGCGGTGGTTGCAGATCGATCATCGCCTCGCCATCCCGCGCTAGCGGCACATCGCCGGCATATGTTTCCCTTCCAGCGTCGTGCGATCTTCGCCGGCCGCGGACATCCCGCTTGGCGGTTCCTGGTAGCCGCAGAGCCAGGAGATCGGGCTTGTCGGACTGTCGGTCACGTAGATCGGCCGGATCGTCAGGGTCTCGCCAACGAGATTTCCGTTGACGTAGTTACCAAACTCCACGTGCATGGCGCCATCGTCTACTTCGACGCCGGTCACGAAGTTGCCGATCAGGTGCTCAATCGCCGGCACGCCGGCTTCGGCGTTATCGGACGGGAACCGTCCACTCACCTTGTAGAAGTCTCTGATCGAGAGCTTCAGCTCATTGGTGATGGAGAACGATTCCGTCACCTGTGCGCGAATCGTGTAGTCCTGATACGCGGGAATCGCGATGGACGCGAGAATGCCGATGATCGCGACAACGATCATCAGTTCGATCAACGTAAATCCTGTTTTTCTCATGTCAGTTCCTAGACGACAGCGCCGATTTTGAAGATGGGCAGGTACATCGCGACCACCAGGGCCCCGACGAAGACAAATAAGGAGGTCTTGAGGAGTAAGGAGAATCGATCGCGTGCCTCGACCAGCGTCAGCGACAGCGCGGCGACGTGCTGGTCGCACTGATGCTCGAGCTCCGCGTCGAAGTTGCCGATCTTCGCGGCGATGCCGAGTTCGGTCAGCGCCGGGAGCTGGTCGTGACTGCTCGGTTCGCGCTGCAGTTCGCCGAAGTTCAGGCTGTCCGGCTGGTTCGATGCGGCGGCGGCGTCCGCGACGGCACGCTCGGGATCGACTCCGCACTCTCTTAGCATGCGTGCGTAGTTCAGGAACAGGCCGAAGTTGTAGATCTCCGCAACGCGGCCGATGATCGGTGCCCAGACGGGCCAACGCGGTAGCGGTGACAGTTGCTGGATTCGCCGGTGAAACAGCGCAACGACAATGACAACCGCCGCCACGAGGACGAGCAGAACCAGGGCGAGCACAGGTATCCCTGCGCCGCCGTAGGCAAAGATCATCTGCGTGAATTCCGGCAGCGGCGTGCCGAACTCGGAAAACATTCCTGCAAAGCTCGGGATCACGTACTTCCAGAATATGAAGGCGACGACGATCGCTATCGCGGCCACTGCACCGAGATACGACATCAGTCCCAGGATGCCGACCCAATAGGTTTCGAAAATCACCTTGCTCTGCCGCACGAAATCGACGAATGCCCGGAACAGCGTGTTCTTCTGGTCGCCGACTGACGGCAGGAAACGGGCGATCGCGCGATAGGGGTTTGGGCCGTGTCCCGCTTTGTCGGATGCGTCGCCGGCAAGTAGGCCACGGAAGTATTCGACGTCGTCGGCGTACTCCTCGGGACTCGCCTTCCGCAGGCGGTCCAGCGCCGTCTCAATGGACTGGTTTTCCGCCAGCGAAGCGAGTTGCCGGCTGACAAATGCCAGATGGTCTGTCGTTCTCGAACTGAACATATCGGATCAGTGCTCCCTGCAAACAGATGGCAGATTCATGTTGTCGATCGTGGTCCGGTCAGTGCCGCTCGCGACAAAGCCGTCGAGAGGCCGGTGCCGGCCGCACACCCACAAGACGGGCGTGCCCGGATTGTCAGCCAGCGACGCCGGCCGGTAAGAGAGTTGCCCGCTGCGAAGCCCGCTTGCCGTGTCGTCAGCGTCGAAGACAACCGTCAGCACGCCGGCGTCGCCGAGCTCGATACGATCGACGTATTTCCCCAGTTCGAACGGATCCTGGAGCGGCGAGCTCGCGAGGTCGTCCGCATCGGTGGGCCATTCGCCGTGCACCGCATGATGAACGATCATCTCGGCCTTGACGGCGCTGGTCAACGAAAATGCCTCGATCGTCTGGGTGCGCAACACCGCGCTCTGGATGCTGTTCGCCGCAAACGCGGTGACGATCATCAATGCGGCGACGCCGGCGCCAAACTCCAGTGCAGAGCGCAGCGACTGGCTCAGATCCGTTGCCGCCAGAAGGTGCGCGTAGTGGCGGGACTTACGGCGCATCGAGCAGCACCAGATTGTCGAAGCCTGCAAAGAAGACATCGAACAGACCCGTAGTGTCCGTAACGACAAGCAGCAAAAGGGCGAAGACCAGCGCAACGATTCCCCAGGCGATGAGCGCGTTCAGAGCGGCGCGCCAGATCGAGTAGCCCTGCACCGCGGCAAGACCGGCGATGAGGATAACGAGCGACCAGCCGACGAGCGCCGCCTGCAATGCGAACAGGGTCCAGCCCACCGTCGCGGTTGCCGCGGACTGATTCCACCAGAGCCCCCCTTCCATCGGGTCAAACAGGAAGATCGTCAACATCGTCAGCCCGAACCCGAGCAATGCCAGAATGGCGATCGGCAGATTGCACCAGGCGATCGCCGTTTGAATGCTCGTCGCGCCGGCCCTGCCGCCGAGCCAGAGACCGGTCATGCGGATGAGCCATGCACCGACAAACACCTGCAAGAGTTCCACGATGGGCCCGAACGCAAGAAGGCTGGAGAGAACGAAACCAATCCTGGTGTCGTCTTCATCCTGCGCAAACAAAGCCATTGTCGGCAGGACCGCGAAGCCGGCGACAATCGGTAGAAGGTAGAGGCGATACCCGGGATTGTCGTGCGCGATGTTGGCGATCGTCGCTGCAGGACGGAACCAGATGGAACGGAGGGGCGAGCTTGAACGCATGCGTATTCGAAACGGGCCTCAACCGGGCGTGGCCGCATCATAGCAGCGAAGCAGGGCTGTCGCGATTCGCAGAAACAGCGGCTGCGCCATTGAGAAACACTCAGCGTAAGCGGAATTCGATCCGACTGTACGACCGGCGTCGCCGATCCTATACTGAGGTCAGGCGCGCGGGCGTCGTATAGTGGTTATTACCCGAGCTTCCCAAGCTCGTGAGGTGGGTTCGATTCCCATCGCCCGCTCCATTTCGATCTGACAGCGCCTACTCCATCGCGGCCGAAATTCGACGCAGCAGCTGTTCGGTAACGTCCAGATTGCCGTCCGCGAGCCGCCGCGCCCAGAACAGGTAGATCCACTCTTCGAGATCGACCGCCCACCAAATCGATTGGGCGCCGGTGAAGCACGGGTCGGTCGGAAATCCCGCGTCGGCGAACGGATTGCCGGGCCAGTCGACGACTTCGTAGTCGTAGACGCCCGGCGAGCGTCCGGGGTAGCGGTCCGCGGCTTCGACGAGCCTCGACTCCCAGTCGTCGAAACGGCGCATGCCGTCCAGGTAGCGAAGTGCGCCGTCGATGAAGGGTTTGTAGTGCCTCACCGGTTCGACGTGTTCGGGCGTCAGTACGTTGAAGACGTAGTGCTGAAGCTGCAGAAAGCCGAAAGGCCGGCCCTCGTCAATCAGCGATTGCTGAACCGATCCGACTCTCAGGGATCGGTAGTTGTGTGTTGCTCTCGTCGGTACTCCACAGTCGTTCAGTTCGCTGTTGTGTGCCCAGCTCTCGATTGTCTGAATCGAATCCAGCGTGCGTGCAATCAGGTCCTCGTAGGGTTCGCCCTCGAAGTGCGATGTGGAGGAGTCCACCCGGACATGCTCTGTGACCGTGCCAGTCTCGCTGTCGACGCGGGTAACCCACGGAGCCGTGAGCCGATCGTGCGACGGTCCGGCCAGTGGCTCCATAATCTCGAGGGCACCATCCTCAATCGCCGAAACGGTGCGAAGACCAGCGGTGGGGCCGACACACTCGGCCTCGTCACTCAGCGAGAGTTGGTGGAAATCTTTCGGCGTGTTGGCGTGGCGGTAAAGGAAGTGGAACACGCGGCGGTCATGCCAGCCACACGCGCCTCCATCAGATTGGTAGTGCCGGACGAACCCGACATGAAGGTGCCCGTAGCGGGTCAGGAAATAGCCAACCGCGTTGGGCAGACTGCGGCGGTAGCTGACCGGTCCGTAAACCTCGTTGTCGTTGTATGCCAGTTGGTATTGCTGATCGCCAACGTGGAGATTCAGCTCGGAGGTGTATCGCCGCTCCAGATCTCCCGGTGCCTGCTCGATTTCGACGTACTGGAATCGCCAGTCGGGGATCAGCGGCGAGTCATGCCACTCTCTGTTCTCGAGATGGTCCTCGGCGAACAGAATCCCGGCCCGGCCCATGCGAAGCCATTCTTCATAGACGCTCCGAACGCAGGAAGCGATGCCGTTCGGGTCACCCTCGCATCGTGAATCTCGCGACTGAAGCCAGAGTTGCTGCAAGGCTGCCGCGTTCTCACGCTGCGTTTCCGGCATCGAGTCCGTGATGCTGCGGTAGGTCTCGGCCAGCGATTCGTCCAGTGCGGCGAGTTCCGGGTCGGCGCAGATTGCGCGTTCAACGCCGGTCGCGGCCGCGGCGCAGTCGAAGGACTGGGCGCCAGCTTCGATCGCGGCGAAGCTGAGCAACAGGAAGGCGAGCAGTCGGCTCATTGTCTGACCGGTCGATTCGTCAGCGGTGAGTACGACAGTAGCAAATACTCATTCGGCGTGAAGTGCACGGACCACATAGAGCTATTGCGACGACGAATCCTGCGGGAATTCCTCATCGAATCGCGCTGTTGAGAGGAAGACGCGAACCCGGAGTCCCGGAAGATTGAACAATCAACAACCCGTCGCGCATGCATCGCGCTTCTCCTATACTTTTTTGATGCCATCGCCACGACCCATAGCCGCTGTCTTGATTCTGGCGTTGCTGAGCGCCTGTTCAGGTGGCGAACAGGGAGAGCCGGACGACCCTGCCGGCTCTGTTCCCTCAGAGGCGGAATCGGCCGACGCTTTGAGCGATGCTTCTACTGACGTATTGCCAGGCGTGCAGCTGGTGGACGCTGGCGCTTCGCCACGCGTACAGCTAACGATCGACCATGTAGGGCAGATGTCGGTCGACGTATCCGCGTCGACTCGAAGCGAAGGAACGATCGGTGGCGAACGCGTCGGCGATACGCTGTCCGCCAGCTACCGGCTCGACGTCGACCTTCGAGCTCCGGAGCCGGGCCGGCGAACCGCGCTGTTCTCGGCTGCAGACGTCGATATGAGCGATGCCATCGCCGCCGACGATCCCGGCATCTGGGAGTGGCGGCTCGGCGACGATGGCACGCTCATCTCTTCGACCCGACCGGCGCTGCCGCGCGGCAACCGTTTGAGTGAGATGCTCAGTACGCACGGCCTGTTCTTGATGGTGCCGTCCGTGCCCGTCGGTGACGGAGCTACCTGGACCTACCTTGCACCGGGATCCGATTCGCCGATTGAAGTCAGCATATCGACGATCTCGAACGATGCTGTCGAAGCGAGCCTGTCGAGCCGCTACGAATCGGCGGACGGCACGATAACGATCGGTGCATCCGGCAGCTGGGATCGCCGCTCGCTGATGGCCACCCAGGCGACCAGCTTCATTGAGTTCGACTTCGAATCGACCACCACCCGCAACGGCGAAGTGGTGCCGGTGTCTGTGAGTAGAGTCGTCCGGTTTCGTTACGGAGCCGAGGAATGAGCGCGCGTCAGACGGCGAAGCGCGGAATGCCGAGCTGGTGCCTCGTTCCGGCCCTGTTCGCCGCGCTGCTGGTGCAAGCGGAGTCCCGCGCACAGATGGACTGCGGCAGCTTCGCGCAGGCGGTGGAGCAGGTCTCCCTGACCGTCACCGGACCGTTGTTCGGCGCCGCGTTCGGGCCATCGGGCGACATTGTGGCGGCAGGTGTGGGACTGCATTTCACCGAAGCCCCGGCCGATATCTTCGAGCGCTGCTGGCGCGAGGCCACCGAGGGGTCGGAAGAGGAAGAAGAGGACGACGGGTACTGGGACCCGCACGGTATTTTGGAAGAGGACGACGATGACGACGACGGCGACGGCTGGTCGTGGGCCGACCCGCACCTGGTGACCTTCGACGGTCTTTCCTTCGATTTCCACGGCGCCGGCGACTACCTACTGGTTGATCACGCGCGGTCGGACTCTGTCATTCATACCCGCTACACACGGGCTGGGGATCGCCGCTACTCCGCGCAGAACGCGCTGGCGATCCGGGTTGGCGACCGGCGGGTGACGCTGTACGAGGGTCGCGACGCGCAATCCCGAGGCGTGCGCGTCGACGGGACCCGCATCGACTTCCAGCGGGGCGGGTGGTTCGAAGACGACGATCTCCGTATTCAGCGCATTGACAGCTGGATCTACGTGCGCTTCTCGAACGGTCTTGCCGTTGCCACCGTTTCCGGGCGAACGAACCGCATTCATCTGCCGTCGGCATGGGCCGGTGAAGTGCGGGGTCTCCTCGGCAATCACGACGGCGATCCCGCGAACGACGTTGTACGGCTGGACGGGACGCCCGTGGACCCGAACGACGCCGACGCACTCTACGGCGGATACCTGCAGGACTGGTCACTGTCTGCCGACGAATCGCTGTTTGCCGAGCCATTCGATGTGGCGAACGACGGACCGGTCCTGCCGGACGCGGTACCGCGTCTGGCCGAGCTTCCGGCGGATGCCGTATCCGCCGCACGGGAGCTGTGTCTCAGCGTCGGTCTGCGGCCGAGCCGCGGGCTCGAGGCCTGCATGTTCGATGTTTCGCTCACTGGTGACGAGAGCTGGGCGACTGGAGATGCCGCACTGTCCGGATCGGTGCTGACCGCCGACGTATTGAATCCGAACATCACGCGTGCGATCGAGTTGGCCGACGATGTGATTGCGGGCGCGCTGGAGGCGGTGGGTGTCGCGCATGAGATCGAAGTGCCGGCTGCCGAGGCTGACGTTACCCGGATTCTCGAGGCGGCAGCACCCTGCGATTCGGTATTGCCGGCGGCGGTGGCCGTCGTCATCGGAGGGCGCCCGCGCGCGCAGCGAAGCCTCGGTTGCGATACGGCACTGGAGCTGCCGGATGTCGCGCACAGTCTCCTTGTCACGGATCCCCACGGCGGAACGGCCGACTACGCTTTGCGAGTGCTCGAACGGGCTGTCGACGGGCTCGTCGACGGCGGCGATCTCGAGCTCGATCTACCGATATCGATCCCGATGGCCGCCAACGAACAGCAGTGGCGGTGGTCGCTGCAGGACGGGACGGACGGGCTGTTCATACAGCGGGCCGACCTCGAGCGTTCCGACAACTCGGCGTCGTCGCTGTGCGCTGCTCGATGGTCGCTGCTCGACGCGGATGATCGGTCAGTGGCCTCCGGGTCGCTTTGCATCGACGCGCCGCGGATCGATGTTGCCGGCGCGACGACGCTGGCGATAGACCTGCCGGCGGGCGTCAGCGCGACCTTCCTGCCGGGCCTGATCGGTGCCGGAACGGAGATCGTCGTGGACTTGGCCGATCGCGTTCGATTCGACGGTGTGCTCGGTTCGCCGGGCCAAACGGACACTTACGCACTGCAGGTAGAGGCGGGGACCTCGCTCCTTCTGATGAACGAAGGTGGCGGCAACGACTGCGGCGTCGTATGGCGGGTGCTGGAGAACGGCACCGAAGTCTTCAGGGGTGCGAGTTGCTTCGATACCGACCCGATTCCGCTGCCCCGGGGCGGTGACGTACAGATCGTCGTCGATGCCGGTGCCGACCCGAGTTCGTATGGCATGGACATCATCCGAGTGCCGGGCGCGCGCAGCGACGAGCTGACGATGGGCGAAGCCCTGGATGTGTCGATAGAGACACCCGGCGAAATGGCGCTGCTGGCGTTTGCGGCACAGGCCGGCGATGAGTTGCTCCTCGCCGACACCGTGGGGAACAACGACAACTGCCGGATCGTTTGGCGCGTCGTCGGGCCGTTCGAGCCAGGCGGCGTTGCGGACGTGATCTTCCAGGGCCCGGTTTGTTTCGATACCGAACCCATCGTTCTGCAGCGTGCGGGCGAGTATTTGCTCGAGGTGGACGGCGACCGGTCCGCAACGGGCGCAGTATCGCTGACGGTTTTTCAGGTCCCTGAACCACGCGTCGAAGCCCTTCACTTCGGCGAGGAAGTCGATGCGTCGATCGAGACGCCGGGCGCACGAGTAAGGCTGACCTTCGACGGCAACGCCGGCGAGGAGATTACATTGCTGGAAGCCGAACAGGGCAACGACGACTGCGGCATCGTCTGGCGCATTCTCGGACCGGGCGGCGACGAGGATCGGATCTTCGAGGGACCGGTTTGCTTCGACTCGACTCCGATCGCCCTCGCGACCAGCGGTCCGCACGTGCTCGAGATCGACGGGCAGCGCAGCAAGACCGGCAACGTCGGTGTAATTGTGGAGCGCAGCCAGTGAGGCAGACGGCAACGAAGGGCAACGCAGGATTACGGAGACTGGCGCTGGCGCTTCCCGCGATGGGATTGCTGCTGACACTCCCGTCTCTTCCGGTCGAATCCCAGGAGCCCTCCCTCGGCAATACTCCCGCACAGTCGACCATCGAGCTATCGACGAGCGGCGAGGTGCTGAATCACTACGCGCTGCTGGAGCGGCAGCTGCGCGGCAGCGGTGCCGAGGAGTTGAAGAGACTCTATGACGAGTACACGGCGGCACTGCGCGAACTCAGCGCCGAGAACTCGCGGCGCGCCGCGGCGCTCATGGAGCAAAGCACCGAGTCACGCCGGCAGCTGTCCGGAGCCGACATCTCGATCGCGGAGCGGACGCAACGCAATCAGGAGATTCAGGACGGCTACACCGGCGGAATGACGGAGCTGAGAGAATGGTACGCGGCGAGCCGTCAGACGCTGGACGAGCAGTACGCAAGCGCGCGGACCGCGTTTCGATCGGAGATTGACGCTTCTGTCGCCAGGCTCCACACCGACCGCGAAGCCGCACTGGTGCGTCTGCGGGCGACAACGAGCGGTATTCTCGTCCCCCTGGAAGTGCCTGCTCCAGAGGGTCCAGTGAGCCCCGTCAATCCCGACGTACGGACCGGCGCCGAAGACGGCCTCGCGAATGACGGCCGGGTCGCCGATGCGCTGCCGGACATTCAGTTACACCCGGTGAGATGGGACCTGCGCGGCGGCTCGCGGTACTCGCACCCCGACACTCAGTTCCCACCAACGCTGACCATCGACACCTGCTCGATACGGATTCAGTTCTCAGCGGGATACTCGCTGTTCATGGACGGCGCTCCCACGGAAGATCAGATCTCCGCCGTGCCGATTACCGGCTTCATGAAGATCGGCCGTGAGGAGGTTGTCCGCATCAACGAGCGCGCCAACTACACCGACTATCCGAGGCGGGCGCCGGAACCGCTCGCCCGTGAGATCGAGGAGCCGCACGGCTTCGGCTGGCTGAACGGTGACATCGAGTTGAGTTTCGGCGAGCACTTCGTCTCGGCCGTTGTCGATGACGTCAACCGCGTCCTGGAGAACAACGAGGGCAACAACGCGCAGTCATTCCGTTTCACGATCGTGCCGGATCCGGATGCCGATCTGGATTGTGTGCCCGACAGCATCGCCGCCGCCGCGGTCGATGACAATTCGCCGGCCGGAGGACAGGCTGCCGACCTCGGCAATTCGGGCAACAATGTCGCGATCCCCGACGAGAACGCCGCGCGCGCGGCGCTTTCGCAGGCCAACCTGGTCCTCGAGCTCGACACCCCGATGAGCGAGCGCATACGCATCAGGAATACCGGCCGGACCGAAACGACGTCGGCGGCGACGCTGAGCATGGCGTGCACCGACAGCGCGGGCGAGCCGTGTCTGCCGACGTGGGAGTTCAGAGAAGAAGTCGACGTTCCCGCGTCCGTACCGCCGCTCGGTGCCGGAGAGGTTCACGACCACTACATCGTTCACTGGCCGAGGACGATTTTCTGGGGCCCGGGAACCTACGATTTCGAGATTCGCTTGAACGCGGACAACGCTGTCGCCGAATCCTCCCGCGGCAACTACGAAAACGTGCGAATGACCGTCCCCAACCACTCGACCGGCCAGATCGTCGACTATTGCGTTCGATGCCACGCGCTGGACGATCGCGGCATCGGACCGGCACCGTCGGTGCTGCTGGAGTACGAAGACGAAGTCGGCTTCGATACGCTGGTTCAGTCCGTCATCTACGGACCGACGGGCATGGGTGCCAAGGCGCAGCTGATGTGGCTGCCCGACGAGCGCGTGCCGGAAGTCCTGCAAGCGCTTCTGGACCGAGGGCGGTAGGGCCGGCCGCAATGAGCGAAGCGAACCGGGAACCGCCGCGAGAGATTTCGCCCGGCGCCGTGCGCGGGTGCCGCAACGTCGCGATCGGGGTCGGCGCGCTGTTCGGCATCGCGATTGGCGCATTCGTCGTCCTGCTCTTCATCGCCGAGCCCGCCGACTCGCCTTCTTCGGGTGTCTTCTTCCGTGACTGTTCCCCGGCGCAGGAGGAGCATCTGGCGTCCGTTCACGCGGCGCTGGTCGACAACAATCGAATGCTGGGTCAGTACGACGACTTCACCGCGGTCTCCGGCGGCTCCGAGCACCGCTTGAAAATGGAAATGCAGAAGCCGTGGCCGATGCGGCTGACCTGCGTGACGAGCGCGGACTGCAGTCACGGTATCGTGCCGCCCGGCTCCATCGGCGTCTCGGCGATCCAGCTCGAGGTGTGCGCGAACAACACCCCCGAAGCGGACTTCTGCGCGTCATTCGCGACACTGGCTTACGGTCAGGCGCTCGCCCGTCGTGTCGTCCCGGAGCGAGCTGAGCGCTACCACGACTTCATACTCGCGCGCTGCGGGGATATCTACTAGCGAACGAGTCCGATTGCTGCCGGACGAATCACCGGTGGCAAATCAGAAGCAACCCTGTAACGGCGCGCGCCGTGCCGGCAACCGGGCGAGACCGAGATTGGGCACATTCGCTGTGGCGTCGTGTGCTCAGGAGCATCGACAACGACTCTCGGGCCAACTACATTGCCGTTAGCAAAGACGACCGGGCATCATCGGCCGCTGGCGACGCCGCGGGCTCGTGACCGGATCGTCGAAGAAGGCCAGCCAGACCAGCGATGGAGCGCGGACGGTACCTGAGAACATGAGTATCAAACGAAGGATCAAGATCGGGGCATACACCGTCGCCAAGTGGACCGGCTGTTTCCGGATCAGCCGCTGGCTGACGCGCAGGCGCGTCACGATTCTCTGCTATCACGCGTTTCAGTACGGCGACGAAGCTGCCTTCCGGCCCGTGCTGTTCATGGACCCGGCCCTTTTCGCGCGGCGGTTGGAGTACCTCGTCAAGCACGGCTACGAGGTGATCGATCTCGAGCGAGCCGTGCCCGGTTTGGCCGACGGCAGCCTGCCGGACAATTCGGTCGTCATCACGATCGACGATGGCTTCTTCAGCGTTCTGGACCTCGCGGCACCGGAACTTCACAAGCACGAGCTTCCCGCAACCCTGTACGTGACGAGCTACTACGTCGACAAGGGTACGCCCGTCTTCCGGCTGGCCATCCAGTACCTGTTCTGGAAAACCGGCGCGCGCGAATTCGCACTGCCAGGAGAGCCGTGGTCGCCGCAGGAACCGGTGGCGCTGAGCGATGCCCAGGCGGCGCACGATGCGATGTGGAAGATCATCGATTTCGGCGAGAGCGAGTGCAGTGACGAGGAGCGGCAGGAGGTTTGCGGCAAGGTCGCCGCCGCACTCGACCTCGACTACAAGCAAATGGTCGAGTCCCGCAGCATGTCGATGCTGACGCATGACGAGATGCGGGAGCTGGCGTCCTTCGGCATCGATGTGCAGCTACACACCCATCGCCATCATTTCCCGGTAGAGACACCCGACGCCGCGCGCGCCGAACTGGACGACAATCGCCGCGTGTTGGAAGCGGCGCTCGGCAGCGAGCTGGATCACTTCTGCTATCCGAGCGGCATCTGGTCGAAGGCCGCCTTTCCGATCCTGGAGGAGAAGGGCATCACCAGCGCGACGACCTGCGAGCCGGGCATGAACGATCAGACGACCCATCCACTGGCGCTGTACCGGCTCCTCGACCAGGACAATCTGCACGACATCGAGTTCGAAGCCGAGCTGGCGGGCTTCAGCGAGTTGCTGCGTCGCGTGACGGGTCGCCGGCGCGCCACTGACCGGCTTCACCAGCGCTAGCGACTCGGTCCTTCAACTCGAAAGCTTGGAAGCGTCGACGCGTGTCGAACCCGTCGGCGCCAGGCGCGCGGTTCACCCCACCGAGTAGTAAGTCGGCGACGCGGGCCCCACCGGCAGCCCGATGACGAACGTCCACAGGAAGAAGAACAGCGACCAGAAGATCAGGAAGGCCACCGAGTAGGGCAGCATCATCGCGATCAGGGTACCCACCCCGGCTTTCGGAACGTATCTGGCGACGAAGGCCATGATCAATCCGAAGTAACTCATCATCGGCGTAATGATGTTGGTGCTCGAATCGCCGATGCGGTACGCCGCCTGAATGACTTCCGGCGCGTAGCCGAGCAGCATCAGCATCGGCACGAAGATGGGTGCGGTTACGGCCCATTGCGCGGACGCCGAGCCCAGCATCAGATTGATGAATGCGCAGACGAGGATGAACAGGAAGAACAGCACCGGTCCGGTCAGGCCGATGCTCTGCAGGAAGTTTGCGCCCGCGACGGCCGTCATCGAGCCGAGATTGGTCCAGCCGAAGAAGCTCACGAACTGCGCCGCAAAGAACACCAGCGCGATATAGAGCCCGAGCGTGCTCATCGCGTGGGCCATTGCGTTGATCACGTCGCGATCGTTGTTGATCGTCCCGACCGTCTTGCCGTAAACGACGCCGATCATCAGGAAGTACACGAATATCACGGCCACGATGCCGCGCAGGAAGGGCGATCCGGCGACGCCGCCAGTCTCCTGGTTTCTCAGAATCCCGCCCTCGGGAACGACCAGCACCACGATGAGCGCGGCGAACGCGAGTGTCGCCCACAGTGACCGCCAAAGTCCCTTCCGTTCCAGCGCCGACAGGGGGTCCATCCGGTGCGAGTCCGAGTCATCCAGACCCTCCGGCGTGCCTTCGTACTTGCCGAGCGAAGGTTCGACGATTTTCAGGCTGATGAAGCTGCCAATGACCGTGATCAGGAACGTGCTCGCGATCATGAAGTACCAGTTGGCGCTGACGTCGACCTCGTATGCCGGATCGATGAGCCGCGCGGCCTCTGTCGTGATGCCGGACAGCAGCGGGTCGACGGTTCCGATGAGCAAATTGGCGCTGTAGCCGCCCGATACGCCCGCGAAAGCCGCGGCAAGGCCCGCGAGCGGATGCCTGCCCAGCGAATAGAAAACGACGGCGGCCAGCGGCACGAGTACCACGTAGCCCATCTCGGACGCCGTATTCGACAACACGCCGGCGAGTACGATGATGACCGTCACGAGGCTCGGCGGCGCCTTCAGGACCATTGCCCGGATGACGGCGGTGAGCCATCCCGACCGCTCCGCAACGCCGACGCCCAGCAGCGCGACCAGCACTGTGCCGAGCGGCGCGAAGGACACGAAGTTGTTGACGAGGTTGAGGACGATCATCCTCAATCCCTCGGCATTCATCAGGCTGACGACCTCGATTAGGCCGTTGTCCGCACGGCCTCTCGCACCTTCCGGACGCGGGTCGACAACGGAGACATCGAAGAAGCCCAGGATGCCCGACAGGACAACGACACCCGCCGCGAACAGCGCGAACAGCGTCACGGGGTGCGGCAGCGCGTTCCCGAGCCACTCTACGATATGCAGGAAGCGCGTAATCCGGGTTTCATTGGGCTGTGCAACGGGTTTCGCGGCCATGTGAGAGATCGTCCGGTCGGCAAAAAGAACACAGCAAACGGGAATCCGGGCCCGCAGTCAAATCCGCGGCTTGAGGGCAGGGCGTCACAGGGCTCGACAAACCCACCGCCGGTACACCGGGCGCGCCGCCTGCGTCTATAGTTATAGTTGGAAACGCCCGCCGCAGGGCCGACCAGGGGGAGAGCGATGCACATGAACGTCGAAGTACCGGTCGAGGCCACGAGGCACGACATCTGGAAGCTGATCACCGACATCGAGCACGCGCCGGACCGCATCTCCGGTATTGAAGAAGTCGAAGTGCTCGAGTCGCCGGCCGACGGTCTGGTCGGACTCAAATGGCGCGAGACCCGGAAGTTCGGCGGCAAGAAAGCCACAGAGACGATGTGGGTGACGGAGGCCGTCGAGGAAAGTCACTATCGAACCGAGGCCCAAAGCCATGGCTCGGTGTATCGCAGCCACATGTATATCAGCGACGACGACGAGGGCACTCGTCTCGGAATGGACTTCGATTGCGACCCGCAGACCTTCGGCGCGAAATTCATGTGGGCTGCGTTCGGCTTCATGTTCCGCGGCGCGACCCGAAAGGCCCTGCTGCAGGACCTGCAGGACATCAAGGCGGCCGCGGAAGGCTCGCCGCCGGCGGGCTGAGCACGGCCGTGAACCGCCCAGCATCCAATTCGTGGACGCTCGTTCACCACCGTGAACTCGAAATCATCGAGGTCCGGTACCGCGGCAGCGTGACCGCTGAGGAACTGCTCGAGGGAGTCGCCGCGCGGATCGAACTCGCGGCCAGGGAGTCGGTCACCGATTTCCTGCTCGACGGTACCCAGAGCGTTGCGGACAGGGCGACGGCGGAAGTCGTCTATGACATCGTGACCCGCGAGTATCCCACCCGCCACATCGACCCGCGAAGCCGTTTCGCGTTCCTGCCGCCCGACTCGGCGGACGCCGTCTGGCTCGTGGACTTTTTCGAAGCCATGTGCGCGCAACATGATCTGGCGTCCCGGCGATTTTCCAATCGCGACGCCGCCATCGAATGGCTGACGTCCGGCCGTCCGTCCAGCGCCGCCTAGCCACTGGCCGAATCGAACGTCCAGGCCATCCAATCCACCCATCCCGACGGGTTTGACGCCGCACGTTGCGCGCGGCGGGCCGATTTTACAAAATCTGTGACACAGGTAGCCGTTTCGGCCCGTAACTCATTGTAATTTGGCCGGATCAGACGTCTCACCGCTGGTGATGGGGACCGGATGAGCAGCAAGTATCGCATCGCATTTCGTGGGGAAGTGGCCGAGGGATTCAGCGAGGCCGAGGTCCGGGCGACGCTATCCGCGCGCCTCAATCGAGCCGACGACATCATCGACCGGATGTTCTCCGGCAACCTCGTCACGCTTGCCAAGGATCTGGACTTCGAGCCGGCCAGCGAAGCGGCGACGAAACTCGCGAAATTCGGTGCCATCGTCTACCTGGTCGACGGCAACGGCAATGCCGTCAAAGCGCCGGCGCCGGCCAACGATGCCGAAGCGGCGACGACGCTTGCGCCGAGCGATCCGCCCGAACCGGTTGCGCCTGCGAGCGAGGAGGCGGCTCCCGCTCCGGATACCGCCGAAGCGCCTGAAGCACCTCAGGCCTCCGAGCCGCCCGAAATTCCTGTCGTCGACGAACAGGTCGACAACGACGACCCGTACAACCTCAGCGCGACGGCGAAGGTTCGCCATCTACAGCAGATCACCGAAACGCAGAAGACCGCGGACGTCACGGCCAGGGACAAGCGCAAAGCGCGTTTCCGGTACCGCTTCGATACTTTCATGGCGAAAGGCGGCGGATCGATCTTCAAAGCGCTGACCGCGGTCTTCCTCGGGACGTTCCTGCTGATCGGTCTGCTGCGCGGCGCGCTGCTGCTGCTGTTCCCCGACATCCCCCAGCAGCACGACGAGCTGGGCTTCTTCGGCAACCTGTACATCACGTTCCTCGAGATTACCGATCCGGGCAACATGGCCCAGGACATCTACTCGAATCTCTCCTACCAGGTCTTTGCGATCCTGGCCGGCATCGCCGGCATCGTCATGCTGTCGGCACTGATTGCCTTCATCACCACCGCGCTGGATCAAAAGATCTACGAGTTGAAGCGCGGCCGGTCGAAGGTCATCGAAAAGGGCCACACCCTGATCCTCGGCTGGAACGAACAGCGGATCATCGAGATCGTGCGCGAACTGAAGATCGCCAACGAGAGTGAGGACGATGCCTGCGTCGTGATCCTGGCGGATCTCGACAAGGAAGAGATGGACGACATCATTCGCCTGCGCCTCAAGGACATGGCGACCACCCGCATCGTGACCCGTAGCGGCGATGTGTCCTCGCTCGTCAATCTCGACATGGTGTCGCTGGAAGATGCCAAGGCCGTCATCATTCTTGCGAGTTGCGACGACACCGACAGCCTTGATCTCAAAGCATCGAGTGACGCGAAAGCGATTCAGACCGTGCTCGCGACGATGGGCAACGAGGTCAACGACTCCGAATTCAGCGTCATCGTCGAAATCTACAACCCGACGCATCGAGACATCGTGCGCTCGAGCTTCCCGGAACATGTCGTCACCGTCGATACGCGTGACGTACTGGCGAAGCTGCTCGTGCAGACCTCGCGCTCCGTCGGTCTCTCCGTCGTCTACAACGAAATCCTGTCGTTCGACGGCTGCGAGATGTATTTCTACGACACCGAATGGGGCGGGACGGCATTCGGCGACATCGCCTACCGCTTTCCGGACGGCGTGCCGCTCGGGGTCCGCGATGCCGATGGCAATATCTTCTTAAAGCCCGACCCGGACCGCCGGCTGGAACCCGGTGATGAGATCCTGATCGTCGCCGACGACGATTCAACGATCGAATTCCTGGACACGCCCGTCGCAGCACCGGCCGATCTGCCGCTGCCCGGCAACCGCCTGACGCAGCGCGTCGAACGCGAGCTGATGATCGGGTGGAGCTTCAAGTCGCCCGCGATCATTCGCGAGTTTGCCGACTACATCATCAAGGGCAGCCAGATGCACGTGCTGCTGAAGCGGCCGACTCAGCGTCAGATCGACGAGATCGACGCGCTCAACGCGGAGTTGGACACGATCGACGTGAAACTGCTGGTGAAGGACTGCCTGAACATCGAAGATCTGATGTCGGTCAAGCCCTTCGAGTACGACAACATCATCATCCTCGCGGGTTCCGATACCGAGGAGGAGCCGATGGACGCGTCGCGAATCGACTCCGAGAACATCGTTGCGCTGCTGCTCCTGCGCCGGATCTTCAGTCAGTATCCGAAGGAGAGTCGCGACACCAAGCTAATCACTGAGATTCTCGATTCACAAAACGACGCGCTGGTCGCCAAGGCCGGCGTGCAGGACGTCATCATCTCCAATCGCCTGGTGAGCATGATCATGGCGCAGATTTCGGAGAGCCGAGACATCGAAAAGGTGTACGACGACATTTTCCAGGAGGATGGGTCGGAGATCTATCTGAAGCCCGCTTCACTCTACTTCGATCATCTGCCGGCCGAGGTGTCGTTCGCGGATGTGATGGGACTGGCTCAGAAACGCGAGGAAATCTGCCTCGGCGTGAAGATCAAGGCGCTCGAGAACAACAAGGAAGACAACAACGGCATCACGCTGATTCCGGAGAAGAACACGCGCTTTGCGCTGCAGCCGGGCGACAGCCTGGTGGTGCTTGCCGAAGACGAACTGTGACGCGCGTCTCGCGATTCGGCTTACGTTAAACCGCAAACGAGAGCTGCTTCACGCTGCGCGTGCTGCCTGCCGATTAAGCTTGACCGTTCTTTCGCGTCGCTAATCTGTCGGTCAGCAAGCGAATAGAGACGCCCGCTTCGGCTATTGCCGGAGCGGGCATTTTCTTTTTCGGGAGACGTCGAGGGGCTACTCGGCGCCGGTGCCGTCTTCCATTTCCTCGGCCGGTGCGAGCGCCTCGGTGTCATCCATGGCCTCGTCCATCGCGTCATCCATCTCGTCGTCCATGGAGTCGTCCATCATCGGCTCGCCGGCCGGCATGGGCGCCGCACCACTGGCGGTGCAGTTCCATCCCCAGCCCTCGAGCCGGGTGACGAACTCGGCGGTCTTCGATTCGCAGTAGCTTGCGTCGTTCTGCGCGCTCCAGAGCACCTGGTGTTCGCCCGGTGCCTCGGTGTCCTTGTGATAGTGCACCTCGCAGGGTACCGGTACTCCCGGCTCGGTCAGGATCTCGACGCGCCGCACCATCTCGTCGTAGGTGCAGCTGTAGCTCGTGACACCCTGGGCGGACGCGGCGAAAGGCAGCAGTGTGAAGGCTGTGAGGACTGCGAATCGATTCAACATGAGTGTTCCTCGGTCAGATGGGATACGAAAAATGCGCACAGACAGCGCTTGCCGATACCGACCTCAGTGGAAGGTGCTTCGAGTATAGCAGCCAGATCGCGGCGCCCCGCGGCCTGCCGCCGCGGTCAGCCGTCTACTGATCCGGCGGCCGATTCGGGAACGTGACGCTCAGCATGTACTCGACCGCCGCGTTGACTGTTTCGTCCGAAAGGTCGGGCCGGCTGCCGCGGGCCGGCATGTCGTAATAGCCTTCCCTGGCGTGTTCCATCAGTACGGCCTGCCACAGTGTCGAACGGCCTTCCCAGTACGATGCGTCGCCCACGACCGGCGCATCGAACATGCCGGTCTCGTGGCAGCCCGCACAGTACTCCAGATACGCCGCTTCTCCGTTCACGGAATTGTCGCTGGCGAGGGCGGCCGTGTCGGCATCGCCACTCGTCGGGTTGCCGCCGCAAGCGGAGAGCAGTCCGAGCGCAAGCAGGTATCTGATTTTCATTCCGGCACCTCGTCATGTGGCCCATAATCGATCCTGCGCGCCGGGGCGCGGGGCAACAATACGCATTGGCACCTATCCGCGCGCGGCTCAGCGATTCTCCGTAAGGAAGCGGCCCAGCATCCGGAATTCCTCGCCCCGCTGGCTGCCACTGCGCCAGGCAAGACCTATCGTTCGGTAGCTCTTTTCGGTAAGCGGTGCCAGTCGAACCCGGGTGTTTCTGAGCAGGGCCGAGTCGCGCGCCATTTCGGGAAGAAACGAAACGCCCAGGTCCGCGTCGACCATCTCGACGAGCGTCAACAGGCTGTTGGCCGCGAACGGACGGACTTTCTGCGTGTTGCGAATCCGGCACGCCGCGATCGCGTGGTCCCGCAGGCAGTGGCCGTCTTCGAGCAGCAGCACGCTTTCGGTATCGAGCCGATTGAAGCGGTAGTTGTCCGGGTCTACGAGCTCCGTGCCGTCCCGGTACGCGAGGCAGAACGGATCACGGAACAGCGCTTCGACATCGACACCGGTCATGTCGTAGGGCAGGGCCAGCAGGATGGCGTCCAGATCGCCGTCCATCAGGCGGTTGTAAATTCGCTCGCTTTGGTCTTCGGCCAGCAGCAGCCGGAGTTTGGGGTACTTGCGCCTGAGTTTCGGCAGGATCGGCGGCAGTATGAACGGCGCGATCGTCGGGATGACGCCCAGCCTGAGCTCACCGGCCAGCGGCTCGCGATCGCCCTGCGCCATCTCGACCAGAGCCTCGACGTCGCGCAGCACCAGCCGCGCCTGGGTGGCGACCTGCTGTCCCGTCGCCGTGATCGTGACCCGCCGGTTGGTCCGGTCGACGAGCTGGGTCTCGAGCAGTTCCTCGAGCTCGGCGATGGCACTTGAAAACGCGGATTGCGACACGAATGAAGCCTGTGCGGCACGGCCGAAATGATTGGTTTCGGTCAGCGCGATGAAGTAGCGCAGCTGCTTGATCGTCGGGTATCTCATGAATCCATTTAATCGAATACAGTGATTGGATTAAACCATTTCATATATTGAATAGACAGGCCTATCATTGGTCCATAACGAAAGGGAGCGGACATGGAACTGAACATCGGAATCGAGAGTGAGGACCGCGCGAAGATCGCCGCCGGTCTGTCACGGCTATTGGCGGACAGCTACACGCTGTACCTCAAGACTCACAACTATCACTGGAATGTCGAAGGACCGATGTTTAACACCCTGCATCTCTTGTTCGAGACGCACTACATGGAGCTCGCCACGGCAGTGGACGAGATCGCGGAGCGCATCCGTGCTCTGGGCGTCAAGGCGCCGGGCTCATACTCCGAATACGCGGAACTCGCGACCGTCGAAGAGGCAAAAGGCGACGAGGATGCCGAGGAGATGATCCGGCAGCTCGTCATCGGTCAGGAGACCGTTGCACGCACCGCTCGCGAGGTCTTCCCGGACGCGGAGACCGCAAGCGACGAGCCGACCGCGGATCTGCTGACGCAGCGCATGCAGATACACGAGAAGAACGCCTGGATGCTCAGGAGCATGCTGGCCTGATCGATACCGCCGGAGCGCGGCTCCGCGCTCCGGCCAACACCCATTAATTACCTAAAGCTCTACTGGAGAGAAACCATGTTGAAAAACCTGGAGGGACAGCGCGTCCCCAACGTTACGTTCCGTACGCGCAATGACGCCGACTGGGTCGACGTCAGCACCGACGACCTGTTCGCCGGCAAGACGGTCGTCGTCTTCTCGCTGCCCGGCGCCTTCACGCCGACCTGCTCGTCGTCGCACGTGCCGCGCTACAACCAGCTTGCACCGGCATTCAAGGCCGCCGGCGTCGACGATATCGTCTGTATGTCGGTCAACGACGCATTCGTCATGAACGAATGGAAGGTGGCTCAGAAGGCCGACCGCGTCACGTTCATTGGCGACGGCAACGGCGAGTTCACCGACGGCATGGGCCTATTGGTCGGCAAGGAAGATCTGGGCTTCGGCAAGCGCTCCTGGCGCTACTCGATGCTGGTCCGCGACGGCGTTGTCGAGAAGATGTTCATCGAGCCGGAAGAGCCGGGCGATCCGTATCACATCTCTGACGCCGACACGATGCTCGCGTTCCTCGCACCGAATGTCGACAAGCCGCTCGACGCCACGATTTTCACGCGCCCGGGTTGCCCGTTCTGCGTGAAAGCCAAGGCGCTGCTGCGCGAAGCCGGTATCGAGTTCGAGGAGTTGATTCTCAATCAGGAATACACCGACCGCTCGCTGCGTGCCGTCGCTGGCGCGACCACGTTCCCGCAGGTCTTCGTCAACGGTCAGCTCATTGGCGGCTCAGACGATCTCGAGGAATGGCTCGGGTCGCGTGAGGGTCAGCGCGCAGCCTGATTGTTCGAAAGTATCGGAGATCCCCTGTCTCCAGTCGCGCGATTCGCGCGACGCCCGTGTGAAACAGTCGCTCGAGGTCTCTCCCCCTAAACCCCGAGCTGTCATCACGGACTTTGACCGGCGCCTCGTTGGAGGCGCCGGTTCTTTTATCTGGACTTCCGTCACGGTTACGCGCCGACGCGACCCCCTGTAGGAGCCCGCCATCGGGGCGATCGACGGTTGGGCGCCGCGATGCGAGTCTCGCCAGCAAGCGGTCGCATCATCGGCAAGAAAACAACGACAAAATCAACTCGGTATCGCCCGCATGGCGGGCTCCTACAAAGCGCTCGTCCGGTATTGGCTTTGTGGAAGGACATGTTCGAGCGCCCGCCATTGAACCCTGCCACCCCTCGCAATAAGCTCTGTATCCCCAAACACCGACGAGATCCTCCGATGCAGCTCACCGACCCCTCACTCCTCAAATCCCAGGCCTATATCGACGGCCAATGGTCCGACGCGGACAGCGGCGAGACCTTCGACGTCGTGAACCCGGCGAACGGGGACGTGATTGCGAACGTTGCGAAGTGCGGTACCGCGGAAACGCGACGCGCTATCGAGGCGGCTGAGAAAGCCCAGATCGAATGGCGGCGGAAGACGGCAAAGGAACGGGCCGCGCTGCTCCGCAGGTGGCTGGAACTGATGATGGAGGCGCAGGAAGATCTTGCGCAGATTCTGACGGCGGAGCAGGGCAAGCCGCTCGCCGAAGCGCGTGGCGAGATCGCCTACGGGGCGAGCTATGTCGAGTGGTTTGCCGAGGAAGCCAAGCGCATCTATGGCGACACGATCCAGCCGCCGGCGAACGACAAACGCGTGGTTGTCATCAAGCAGCCGGTCGGTGTCGTCGCGTGCATCACGCCCTGGAACTTCCCCAATGCGATGCTCACGCGCAAGATCGCACCGGCGCTCGCGGCCGGCTGTACCGTCGTCTGCAAGCCTGCGAATGAGACGCCATTGTCTGCCCTCGCGCTGGCCGAACTCGCTGAACGGGCGGGCATACCCGCCGGCGTCATAAACCTCGTCGCGGGAGTCACCCGCGAGATCGGGGCCGAGTTAACCGGCAATCCGATCGTTCGCAAGCTCACATTCACGGGCTCGACCCAGGTCGGCAAGCTGCTGATGGAGCAGTGTGCAGGTACGGTCAAACGGACCTCGATGGAGCTCGGCGGCAATGCGCCGTTCATCGTTTTCGATGACGCGGACATCGACGAGGCAATCAAGGGCGCGATGATCTGCAAGTTCCGCAATGCCGGGCAGACCTGCGTGTGTGCGAACCGGCTGCTCGTCCAGGACGGCATCTACGACGAGTTCACCGCAAAACTGAAGGAGGCGACGGCGGCCCTGAAGCTTGGCAACGGCGTAGACGACGGCGTGACGGTCGGTCCGCTGATCAACGAAGGGGCGGCGAACGACGTTCTGTCGTTTATCGAGGATGCCGTGGCGAGCGGCGCGCACGTCGTCGCCGGCGGCGGGCGGTCCGATCTGGGTGCCTGCTACGTCGAGCCGACCGTCCTGACGGACGTAAGCAACGACATGCGGGTATTCAAAGAGGAAATCTTCGGTCCGGTTGCGCCCGTCTTCCGGTTCGAGACGGAGGAAGAGGCGGTGCAGATGGCGAACGACACGGAGTTCGGGCTGGCCTGTTACTTCTATTCGCGCGACGTCGGCCGCGTCTGGCGCGTGGCCGAGGCGCTGGAGTACGGCATCGTCGGCATCAACGAGGGCATCATCTCGAACGAGATGGCGCCATTCGGCGGCGTCAAGGAATCCGGCCAGGGCCGAGAGGGATCCAAGTACGGTGTCGACGACTACCTCGAGATCAAGTACCTGTGCATGGGCGGTATCGACCGCTAGGCGGGGCGGGCGATGCGGCGAACGGTGCCGTGAGGCAGCAATTCGACGGTTCCTGCCACTGCGGGTCGGTGAGATTCACGTCGACCCTCGATCTCGCGGACGCGATTGTCTGCGACTGCTCAATCTGCCGGAAGAAGGGATCGATTGTCGTCCGGGTGGCGGACGAGGACTTCAGCCTGCTGTCGCCGCTCGAGGAACTGGGCCTCTACACCTTCAACAAGCACATCGCCAAACACTACTTCTGCCGGGTCTGCGGCGTGCATCCGTTTCATCGACCGCGGAGTTACCCTGAGCTCTGGGCGGTTAATATCCGAGCCCTGAGCGATGTCGATCCCGCCGCCGTGTCGCCGCGTCAGGTCTACGGGAGTAAGCTCGATTGAGGGCGAGTCGTCACCGCGTCGGCGGAGACGATTGCGGTAGATGATCGGACAATCGGGCACGCTCTCGGTGGACGAGATCGAGAATCGCCGGCAGATTCGAGAAGATCGATGGCAATAATCCTACGCGGTGCAACAGCTTGTTCGATCTGCGGTGAGGTGCTTGCCGAAGGCGACGCTATCGTAGTGACGAGCGCATTCATCGGCGATGAGGCGCATCCTCTGTGGCAATACTCGGACTCCGGAATGCACCGCCGCTGCTTCTCCGAGTGGCGCTTGCGGCAGGACTTCATCGATGCATTCAACGGCTTTTTCGAGGAGAACTACCGCGGGGCCCGGCGAATGCACCCTGACGGTTCAATCGAAGAGGTCGGGCCGGGTGAAAGCCGGCACCGCCGGCCGCGAGAGTCCGACTACGTCGATCCGTGGGCCTGCCTTTCCGACGACCAGGAGCGCGACAGGCTGGATGCCGAACTGCATCGTGAGGTCGGACCCGGCCACGTTCTGTTCCAAAGTAAGGTGCGAGCGCTTGCTCGCCGTACCGACCGAGACGACGTGCTGTTTGAAGTTGACGACGGTCCAACGGTGGCCGTTGTGCACTTGACCTACGCGGTGGAGTCCAAGCCGGACTGGCCCGCGACCCGGTTGTATGCATCCATACAGGAATTCGAGCGAACGGTGATGCTCGAGGATCGAAAACAGCGCTTACCTGAATAGAGGCGATGTCGAGCGATCTGCACGTGCGAGAGGATTCGACTAAGCTCGCTTGTAATCTGACTCTCGGAGAGCCACTGCAATGATCCCACGCAAGATTCCGGTAATCGCGGGCCTGATCGCGATTCTTTTCGTCTCGATCCCCGCAGCTGCGAATGAAGTCGACCGTAGTCGCATCGAGAACATCCGAATTGCCGGGGTTGCGATCAGCGACGGTGCCGAGGCGGCTTTCAACACGCTCGTCGCTGCGGGTTACAACACGGACGTCGACAACTATGACGACTGGCGGCAAGCGGCGCGGAGCTTCGTGAAGGGCGACGTGAACTCTCCAAGCAGTTCGCCCGACGGCTACACGGAGATCATCCTGGAGCGCAATGGGCATCGCCTGCGCGCCATTCGGCTTACGTACATCAACATGCGCAATCCCTTCGATGCGGCGGCGGCAATGGACGAAGCGCGATCGGCGCTCGGTCTTACGAGCGACGCAAACGGCTGCACCGAAGCGGGCGGCAACGGCACGTGCGGAGCGGACGACCATGACGGGTTGGCCGGCTATTTCCTGCAGGTGCTTTCTTCCCGGCAGCGATACGAGGGTGCGGAGTTGCTCGATGTGCCTGCTGTTGGGCTAGACGACTGAATCGGTCAATAGGCCTGGTGCGCGCCAGGCGCAAGACTAAGCGCCGACAACAACCCTGAAACCCATGAGATCTAACCCAGCCGGAAGACTCGACGTGCAAGGGCATCTCGAGATTTCCGGTCGCGCGGCGTTCGTCTATGGAGACATTCGCGATGGCATCTTCAGAGTTGGTGATGTAGTGCCGTCGCCCGATCCAAGCGATAGTTGGACCATCCGCGATGTGGAGTTCATGGACAAGAGGTCTGAGCGCAAGTACTGGATCGCCCTCGCTTTCGAAGAGCGACCATCGCTCTCCGAGATTGAAGCGGCGTACCCGGTCGGATCGATCGTGGAGTCGTTCGCGCAGTCGTCATTGAGATAGTCTGTCGGGCTCTTTTCGGCCGGCATTGGCTTCCCGGACCGCCTCCGGGTTCTCGAGCATCGAGGTCCGATTCCGGCTAATTCGATCCGTCGTCAGGCGTATACTTTGCCCATCGACAACCGAGACGATCGATGGCCGCTGAATCCGTATATGAACGCGCTAGACTCTCGAGGGACGCCCGATTCGATGGGTTGTTCTTCATCGGTGTGCGCACCACCGGTATCTACTGCCGGCCGATATGCCCCGCGAATCCGCCGAAGTCCGAGAACGTTTCCTTCTTTCCGACCGCAGCCGCAGCGAGCGAGGCCGGCTATCGGCCCTGTCTGCGCTGCCGGCCGGAATGCGCTCCGGGGACGCCTGCCTGGCAAGGGACGTCCACGACCGTGCGGCGCGGGCTTCGTCTCATCGCCAACGGTGCACTCGACGACGGTAACGTCGAAGAGCTTGCTGAGCGTCTCGGCGTCACGAGCCGGCATCTGCGGCGGCTGTTTACCAAGCACCTGGGCGCGAGCCCGCTCGCGGTCGCGCACACGCAGCGTCTGCACTTTGCGAAGCGCCTGATCGACGAGACCGATCTCCCGCTCAGCGATATAGCCATCGCTGCCGGCTACGGCAGCGTCCGCCGCTTCAACGACGCGTTCAAGCGAACCTACAACCGGCCGCCCAGAGACCTGCGGCGGAAGGGGCGGGAAGAGCGCCCGCTGGTCGAGTCGTCCTCGCTCTCGGTCCGGCTGACGTACCGGAAGCCATTCAGCTGGTCGTCGGCACTCGACTTCATGCGCGGCCGTGCGATCCCCGGCGTCGAATCCGTGATCGGGGATAGATGGGTGCGCAGCGTGCGCATCGACGACAAGCCCGGACTGGTCGAAGTCAGTCCGGACAAGGACGCCCTGCGACTCACGGTCCACGGAATCGCTACCGTCGACTTGTTCACGGTCGTCCAGCAAGTGCGCGAACTGTTCGATCTCGATGCGCCCGTCGGCGACATTCGCAGGACGCTGTCCAGGGATCCGATGCTGAAAGCTCTATTGAAGAGTGCGCCGGGCATTCGAGTGCCGGGTGCTTGGGACGGATTCGAGCTGACGGTGCGTGCGATCCTCGGCCAACAGGTGTCCGTAAAGGGAGCGACGACGCTGTCGGGCCGAGTCGCGCAACGCTACGGCGAGAAATTGCCGGCCGAACTGGCGAGTCGATTCAAGGACGGGCCGACCCACCTCTTTCCCGAGCCCGACAAATTATCGCGCGCCAGATTCAACAACATCGGTTTGGTCACAGCGCGCATCGAGACGATCCGCCGCATTGCATCGGCGGCCGCGAACGGCGAACTGCGCTTCGATGCGTCACAGGACCCGGACGAGTTCTGCGACGCGCTGACGTCGATGCGCGGCATCGGCGACTGGACCGCTCAATACGTGGCGATGCGGGCATTGAAGAACCCGGATGCTTTTCCCAGTTCCGACCTCGGACTGCTGAAGGCATTCGACAAGGAGGGGCAGCCACGAATCAAGCCGGCCGCCCTGCTGGAGCGGGCTGAGAACTGGCGGCCCTGGCGTGCGTACGCCGCGCTGCTGCTCTGGCATGCAACACCAAATTCCGGAGGATGACGATGTACTACTGCTATATGAACTCGCCGATCGGCGAACTCCTGCTCGCCGGCGACGCCGACGCGCTGACGATGATCGGTTTCCCGAAGGGATCGATGCGACGCGATCCGGAACCCGACTGGATATTCAACGAGAAGCCTTTCGCAGACGCGATGCGGCAGCTCGAAGAGTATTTCGACGGCGATCGCCGCGACTTCGATCTGCCACTCAGGCTCGACGGCACCGACTTCCAGTTACAGGTGCTGGACGAACTGCAAAAGATTCCCTACGGCGAGACGACATCGTACGGCGACATCGCGAAACGCATCGGCCGGCCGAGAGCGAGCCGCGCCGTGGGCGCTGCCAATGGACGTAATCCGATTCCGATCGTCGTGCCCTGTCATCGGGTGATCGGTACCAGCGGCGACCTGACCGGCTTCGGCGGCGGTATCGATACCAAGGAAGCGCTGCTGAGACTGGAAGCCGAGAACACGAGCCTGTTGTAACAGTGAGCTATGTCGTCTCGATCGTCCGAGAGGCTCCAATCAGCGAAGCCGAACTCGAGGACATCGCCAACCGCGATCGCGGCTTCGAGCTTGACCGTGCCGATGACACCGTGATTCTCCGCTGGATCGATCCGGAATCAGACATGCGCGAGTCGTTCGTTCTGGTCGACGGCTCGCTCGACATCACGACGCCGTCCGATGCGGCTTTGAAGGTTGCTCAAGCGCTGGCGGCCCATTTGGGTGCGCAGGTTTTAGGCGAGGAAGGAGAGGACCTTAGCGACGTTGACGTGCCAGGTGACGTCGCATCTCGGTCCGGCTGCGGACCGATGTCGGGGACGCTGGCGATCGTCGCAATATTGCTCACCGCCTACTGGCTGTTCGCCTAGGCTCAGCGCAGCGTTCCCCTGTAGGAGCCCGCCTTGCGGGCGATTGCAGCCAAACAGCGTCTGCGTCAGTGGGACCGACCCGACGCGCGCCCTAACTCGCTTTCTACATCGACTTGCCGGGCGGTTCGACTGCTCAGAACCACTCTGCCGGTAGTTCGCCCAGCACGAAGACGTTCCTGACGCCTGACGGGCTGTAGTGTCCCTTCTGTTCTGGCTGCCACGCATCGGGATTGAGTCTTGTGCAGATGGCTTCGGCTGCTTCGCGGTCCGGATAGTGCCCTACGGTGCCAGGGTAGGCATTGCGACTCTGCACTTCGGCCTCTGCGAGCTTCGTTTCCACGAAGCGGCGGAAACTCTGATAGTCGAGGTACATCTCATTGTCCTCGATGTGCCAGGACACGATCATCGACTCCTGCAGGTACTCCTTTCCTAGCACTGCGAGTAATGTGAGGCCTTCACCGCCGAATATCGGCAAGAGTCCGCGAGGGAATTCGTGGCCAGTTGCCCGCATCGTCCCTGTAAGCATGTCGGCTTCACTCCTTGCTCGCGCCAAAGACAGGATTCCCGAAGCGGTATCCGGATCGTCACCGTCGATGTAGTACCCATTGCAAGTCGAGTAGAAGTCTCTCAGCTCTCGGGTTAAACGAAACGGGGCGATGCTCAGGTCGAAGGCGTCCAACTCCGATGATTTTAATGGGGGCGGCACAAGGGCGGGCCCGAGTCGACTAAGGCGCGAAAAGACTTCCGGGTCGTTCATATCCAGCCCGTCCCTCGAATCGGCACCGCGTTAGAGCGTCCTGCCCTCCAGCGCCCGAACCGCATCCGACGGCTCCACGCCCTCGATCAAGCGGTCACCGTCCACCAGCGTCTGATAGCTCGACGTCATCGGCAGGATGCCAGCCCAGATCGGTGTGTCGTAGTCGAAGTCTTCGTCTTCCGGCGACGCCTTTTTCGAGATCTTCGCCGACGCCGATTCGATCTGCAGCGCGATGATGCCGGTCATTTTGAATTCTTTGTTGGTCGGTGCGCGCAGCTCGTCCCAGCGGCCCGGCATCGAGTGTTCGACGATGACGTGCATCGCATGCATCTTGGCTTCGTCGTCTTCGACCAGTGTCGGCTTACCGAACACGGTCACGGAGCGATAGTTCATCGACGAGTTGAAGGCGGAGCGGGCGAGCACCAGCGCGTCGACGATCGTGATGTTGAGCGACGCCTGATCCGTGTGCTCCAGCATGCGTATGACACGCGCCTTGCGCGCACCGTGCAGATAGATCGTTTCGCCGTCGCGGCCGTAGAGCATCGGCACGACCACAGGATTGCCGTCCTGCACGAACGCAACGTGCGCAATCAGGCCGGAGTCCAGGACGCGGTGGACGGTCTCCTTGTCATAGGCCGCTTTCTCGCGGATCTGCCGGACCTGGTTTTGCTTGCTGACTTCGTATTCGTCGGACACGTTCGCTCCTTACAGGAACCGCGGCGCCAGGAAGTAGGCGGCGGCGGATACCAGGAATATGCCGATGATATTCAGCGCAAGGCCGGCGCGCATCATCTTCGGAATCGTCAAAAGGCCCGAGCCGAATACGATGGCGTTCGGCGGCGTTGCCACCGGCAGCATGAACGCACAGCTTGCCGCCAGCGTGACCGGTACCGTGACCTGGATCGGATCGAGGCCGGACTCGAACGCGATTGCAGCGACGACCGGCAGGAATGTCGATGTCGTCGCGATGTTGCTGGTCAGCTCGGTCAGGAAGATGATCATTGTTGCCGTGCAGATGATCAGCACGATCAACGGCAGCGTGCCGAGCAGCTGGAGGCTCGTGCCGATCCACTCGGCCAGGCCGGTGTTCGAAACCGCGCCAGCAAGCGTCAGGCCGCCGCCGAACAGGATCAGCACGCCCAACGGCAGTTTCTCCGCATAGTCCCAGCGCAGGAGCACCGGATCGCTCTTGTCGCCGCTCGGGATGATGAACAGCGCGATCGCTCCGGCCATGGCGATCATCGAGTCTTCGATCGTTTCGAAGCCGGCCATGCCGGTAATCAGCGGACGGAACACCCACATCATGGCCATCAGCAGGAACACGATAAGAACGCGCTTCTCAGGCACCGTAATGCTGCCCATCTCTTCCAGTAGTCGTTTGAGTTCCGACTTGCCTTCGTCCGAGGTGTGGAAATCCACTCTGAAGACGAATCGTGTCAGGGCAAGCCACGCGAGCGGCAGCATCGCGGCGGAGATCGGCAGGCCGACCATCATCCAGTTGGCGAACTCGATCGTCTGGTCATACTCCTGCTCCATGAAGCCGACAAGGATGGCGTTGGGTGCCGTGCCGACCAGGGTCGCGATACCGCCGATTGTCGCGCCATAGGCGACGCCGAGGAGTAGCGCGTACTGGAAGTGTTCGCGGGCCTTCTGGTCCAGATCCTTCACCGACTTGTGGATGACCGTGATGATCGACACGGCGATCGGCAGCAGCATCATCGTTGTCGACGTGTTCATGACCCACATACTCAATAGTGCCGCCGCAAGCATGAAGCCGCCGACCAGTGAGCGACCGTTGCCGCCGGCGTATCGAAGGATGTTGAGCGCAATTCGACGGTGCAGGTTCCAGCGCTGCATCGCGAACGCGACGATGAAGCCGCCAAGGAACAGATAGATCACTTTGTTCGAGTACGGTACGACGGTTTCTTCGATGCTTCGAATCTCGAGCACCGGAAACAGGATGATCGGTAGCAGCGCCGTGACGGCGATCGGGACCGCTTCCGTGGCCCACCAGATCGCCATGAGGAGACCGACGGCAGCGGCTCGCCAGCCTGCTTCGCTAAGACCCGCCGGCGGGTCCATCAGCAGCACCAACGTCGCGACGATTGGCCCGAGAAACAGGCCGATAAGCTGATGCCTGGAGCGTCCCTGTACTGTCGTTGTGTCCGTCACTCGTGCATTCCCTCGGGCGGAAAGTTCGCCAATGTACCGTAGACCGAGTCGACGCGCTCCATCGTCGGTTTTTCGAGTATTTCAATGCCGAGTATGGTCAGCAAAAGCCGCTTTGATTACTTTTTGACCACATGTTGTGTGATGCTCGCCTTCCGACACAACATGTAGTAGCATCATCGCCCGTACCAATCCGGTACGCACGGAGATGAGATGCGGTAAGGCAATGTGAGCGGGTCACCATGCCGGATGCATGGCTCGGGGGCGGGGTGCCACGTGCTTCCTCTCAACACGTCACTTCACTGACTCGGTTCTGCGCGACCAGTCGCGCTCCCGATCAAAGACACGTTCACTGGTGGATTGAATACGCGGAATAGCTTCGCAACATTGACGTTACGAACGTTCAGATGCGATTCGCGACCAGCCCGAAACATCCTCTGCTTAAATTGCCGCCCAGTTTCTGGGCGGCTTTTTTCTTTGCGGAACGCGTATCATTGCGACGCATGATTCGTCGACTCAGCCTACTGTCCGTTCTGGCGTTGCTCGCATCCTGTGCGGCGACCGAGATCAAGCCATCGCTGCCGTACCCGGCGTTCGCGAATGCCGAGCAATTGCCGGACACATTCATGGCCGCGCTGCCTGGCATCCGCGGCAAGCAATTCGTGCGCGACATTCGAACCCGGGCGAGCAGCAACCGCATTGACCTTCCGGCCCAATGGCGCGGCACGACCGGCGGCAACGCGGAGAAATCGCTGGAGATCTTCGTGCTTCAGGGCCAACTTAGGCTCTCCGATTTCGAACTCGGCCCCGGCGGCTATGCCTACGTTCCCGCCGGTGCCATCGGCTTCCGCCTGGAATCGGCCAACGGTGCTCGGCTCCTGTACTTCCTCGACGATCCTGCGCCCGGCGCAGTGATCCAGACGCCGATCATTCTCGACAGCGGACTCCTCGACTGGGACCCGATCGGAGACGGTATCTCGATCAAGGAACTTCGCTATGACCCGGGCAGCGGCGCGACGACCTGGCTGCAACTCGTCGAGCCCGGCGCCGAGCCGCGCTGGGAGTCGTCGGCGTCGATGCGCGAGGGCTATCTCGTGCGCGGTCAGTACACGCACAGTGAGTGCTATGAGGGCAGGCCGGCGACCTGGGAGTATCTGCCGGGCGGCTACTTCCGGCGGCCGGCTGGCGTGCTCAATGGCGGTCCCGATTCCAGCGCCACGGTCGATTCGGTCTGGTTCCTGCGCGAATTCACCGGCGGCGGCGTCTACGAGGCCGACCGCTGCGTGGCCACGTCCGTCGAGGACGAACCCTAGTCGGTCCGCACGGCATGCGACGAGGCGTGCTTCTGGTTCTCGCGCTCGCCGCGGTGTCCGGTTGCGGCTCCGATACGAATTGGGATCCTGACGCCGCGGTCATCGAGCGGCTGCGCGAGGCCGGGTCCGACCTCAGCAAGCCGCATCCCATCGAGTTCTTTTCCTACTTCCCGTCCAAAGCCTCCGCGCATGCGGCATGCGCGGCGGTGGAAGCGTGGGGCTTCGATGCCATCCCGCAACCGAGTGCGGGCACGGACGAATATCTTTGCCTGGCCATCGGCGAAGTTGTCCCGAGCCTCGACGAGATGCATCGATTGAGAGCGGAGTTCGAGGCACTGGCGTCGAATTTCGACGGCGAGTACGACGGCTGGGGGACTCCGACTGTCGAGTAGCCGGGTCAACACAGGTGAGGCGCTGTGTTCGACGCTGGGGGCTAAGGCCTAGAAGCGGTCCCGGCCGGGCTCCTCGAGATTGTTGATACGGGCGCGGCCGAGCAGCTTGAGCAGCAGATTGCGCATCGCCTTGAGGATCGGATAGAAGAAGCGCGCCATCCTTGGGGAGCGAAATACGAAGCTCGCGATGCGATTCAGGAAGCCCTTGTTGTTGCTGCGCAGCGCAAGTTCGTGAATGGCGTCGGCGCCGTAGTAAAGGCGTCCGTCGACTCTCACGACCATGCCTTCGTCGATGTCGAGACCGAGCGCCGTAATCTCGTCCATCGCCTCGCCCGGTTCGCGCGCGTCTACGCGGACGAGTTCGCCTTCCTCCACGTCGACGGCGTGGCAATAGAAATCGCAGACCGGACATTCTTTGTCGTACACGACTTCGACATTCCCGGTTTGGACTTCCTCGGCCATTGCTACCGCTTCCGCGTTACCAGCCGGGTGATGCCCTTGCCCAGCTTCATGAGCTTGGTCAGCGTGCCGGTCGGGATGTCGCGAATCTGCTCGTACCAGCTACTGGTGTGCTCGACGAAGTCGAGCATGTTGTGGATCCGCTCCTTGGTCACCGGATCGGTGTCCTTCTCCTTGTCGACCTCCTCTACGCAGCTCCTCAGCATCGTCAGCGTGGGATTCAACTCACGCTGCTTTCGCTGTTCGATAATGACCCGGAACAGTTCCCAGACATCGTGGATCGACTCGAAATAGTCGCGGCGGTCGCCAAGCATGTGCGTCATGCGCACCAGGCCGTAGCTCTGCAGTTCTCGAATGCTGGTCGAAACGTTCGAACGCGCGACCGACAGCAGCTCGCAAATCTGATCAGCCCGCAGCGGCTCGGGAGAGAGATAGAGCAGCGCCTGGATCTGAGCCACGGTGCGATTCGTGCCCCAGCGGGTGCCCATCTCGCCCCAGTGCAGGACGTACTTCTCGACAGCGGGACTCAACTGCATGATCTAGCCTTTCTGTTATTTCGCTACAGACAGAAATAGACGAAGTTTCCGGGGTTTTCAAGGGTTCGGACCGGTGAAACAAGGTGCCGCAGCCGGTCGCAGCATCGGGTACATTGGCCCCATGGCACTTCCGCTCCGACCTGCCCGCGTTCGATGGCTCGCCAGCGCGTTTCTCGCACTGGCGCCGCTGGCAGCAATGGCCGAGACGCTGGGCTCGGTGCTCTTCGAACTCGACTTGCCGGCAGGATGGACAGTGAAATCGCAGCATGTCGGCGCGCCGGATTCGGATGACGTCTTCGAGTTGCTGTACGAGGACGGGGTCGCTGCCGCAACGATCTCGACGATGATCTTCAACCACCCGGACCGGGAGGCGCTTGCGAACACCTATTTGGACATCCGCCTGCAGGCCGAGCGCGAGGTAAACGAAGAACTGGGCGCAACGGTGACTTACGAGGAGGCATTCGAGGACAAAGGCGCCGGGCACCAGATCGAGTACTTCGGCGAAGACTCGTCCGGGCGGTTGTTTCGCTACTGGGGATTCGTTCGGGACACCAAGCTGATCAACGTCTACGTCGAGGCCTATGACATGCCCGAGGAGGCGCTGGAGGAACTGATCAGGGGGCTGCTCGGCGGCTTGAGATTCTAGGCGGAGTCGCGGGCTCGCGGCATAATGCTCGGGTGCACTACACAATTATCTTTTGGGGGAGATAAGCAATGAAAAGAATCCGCACGGTCGCCATTCTGCTTGCCGTCGCCATGCTGTCCGGCTGTATTTCTGTGAAGTCCTACGTCGATCCGGCCTTTGGACGGGCCACGTACGATGACATCCAGCGTGTAAGCCAGCCGCACGATCTGCGCGTCGAAGTCGAGTTTCAGCGAAACGGGGAAATTTTCGAGCGCGCGCATTCGGAGGTCGAGAATCACGTTCTGCGATCGCTACGAGCAACCGGCGCGGTCAACCCTGTTGCGGAAGGTAGCGGGTCCGTTCGCGTGGTCGTCAACAACATCGCGAACATCGGCGAATCGGCCGCCAAGGGCTTCGGTACGGGACTGACGTTCGGACTCGCCGGGTCGGCCGTAACCGACTACTACGAGATCTCGATCGACTACACCGATGCCTATGGAAACGTCATGACTCACGACTATAAGCACGCGCTGCATACGACGGTGGGTAACAAAGCGGCGCCCGTGGAGGACGTCGAGCCCACGAGTCTCGCCGACGGCTTCGGCACGATCGTCGAGGAGATCATCCTCAGCTTCGTCAAGGACATGCAGGACAACGGTTTACTGATGGGCCCATCGAACAATACCGACCCGCTGTCGACTTTCTCGCGTCCTGATGTTGGCTGGAGTACTTACGGAGATGTCGCAACAACGACGACTCGTCGCGGCGCCGGCCAGCCTTCCACGGTCCAGCCCGGCCTTTCCGGGTCGAGCGCCTCGGCGAGCGACTCGTAGGGCATCCACTCGGTCGTGCGCTGCTCGTCCGTCGTCGTGATCGATTCGTCCACGATCTCGAGATCGCGATAGCCGGTGCGCTTGAGCCACGTCTCGAGTTCGGCAAGCGTCGGCAGCAGCCACACATTCGTCATGCGTGCGTAACGCTCCGGCGGCGTGCACGCGTAGGATTCCTCGCCCGGCACGTAGATCGTCTCGATCACCAGCTGTCCGCCCGGACGGAGGGTCTGTCGCAGCTGGCGCAGATGATCAATTGGCGAGCGCTGGTGGTAGAGGACACCCATCGAGAAGCTCGTGTCGAAGCGCTTCGCCGGCAACGGCAACTCTTCGAGCCGCAGCGGCAGGACGAAAACGCTCGGGTCCTGCGCGAACTGGTTCACCGCAAGAAACTGCATGACGTAAACGAGGGTCGGGTCGACGCCGATGACCGACTTTGCGCCGGCGGCCCGCATCTTCAGCGCGTAGTAGCCGTTGCCGGACCCGACGTCGAGCACCGCTCGGTCCTCGAGGTCGATCGCCCCGGCAACCCGGTCCCACTTGAGATCGCTGCGCCACTCGGCATCGATTTGCACGCCGCCGATGTCGAACGGCCCTTTGCGCCACGGAACGAGATCCAGCAGCGCAGCCCTGGCGGCGTCGGGGCTGCCGCCGCTGTCCGCAAGTGCCTCCAGCGCGCTTCGCCAGCGCGCGAAGTCGCCATGACTGCGCTCGCTCATCCGCTGTTGGGTCAGCGGCACGACCGCGCCCGCCCAGTCGTCGAGACCCAGTTCGCCGAGCGTCTGCCGCAGCCGGTCGAAGTCGATCATCCCGGCTTTATCGCAATGATCGAGACGAAGTTGAAGTAGCGTAGCCAGACAGCGACGTGGGCGAAACCAGCGCCGAGCAGGCGCTCTCGATGTTGGGCGACCGTCTCCGGGATCAGCACATTTTCGAGTGCGGCCCGCTTCCGGCTAACCTCCAGCGCGCTGTAGTCGTTGCGGCGCTTGTGCTCGTGATGCAGTTCGAAAAGCAGATCCTCCATGTGCGGATCCTCGTCGATGACCTTCTCCGAGAGCACAAGCAGCCCGCCGCCGACCATGCCGGCCGCGATCCGCTGGAGGAGTTCGTCGCGACGATCCGGCGCGATGAACTGCAGCGTGTAGTTCAGGACGACCATCGAGGCGTTCTCAATCGGTGCTTCCAGGGCGTCGCCGAGCCTGACGTCGACCGGTATCTCGAATCCCGCGGACCGGTCTGCGGCCATGATTTCCGCACATCGATCGACCATGGCAGGAGCGTTGTCGATCGCAACGATTCGACAATCTCTTGAACGAATGCCCTGCCGCATTGCCAGCGTCGCGGCACCGAGCGAGCAGCCCAGGTCGTAGCACACCGTGCCGGCGCGCACGTAGCGGGCCGCGAGGGAACCGATGGCCTCAATAGACGCCGCGTAGCCCGGAATCGAGCGCTGCAGCATGTCAGGAAAGACCTCGGCCACCGAGGCATCGAAGCGAAACGGTTCGTCACCGGACTTGTCGACGAAGATTTCGTCCTTACTCATTGAAACTCCGGTTGGGCGGACTGCTACGAGGACGGCTATTGTGGGACAATCGCGCCCCGACATGCTACGAGAACTGCACAACGAACTCGGTATCCCCGAGGACTACTCGACGGACGGAATCCCACCCGCGTTCGAGGAGGCCGGCGAACTGGTCGACGTCGGCCCGAACCTCGTCGGCCGGATGCAGCGTCTGACGCCGGATGCGGCGGCTGGCTGGCAGGCGATGGTCCAGGCGGCGGCGGCCGACAGCGTGATGCTGATGATCGTGTCCGGGTATCGGAGCATCGATTACCAGGCTCGCCTGATCCGCAAGAAGATCAACGCCGGGCAGAAGATCGAAGACATCCTGACCGTCAACGCGGCACCGGGTCACAGTGAGCACCACACGGGGCAGGCGGTGGACATCGCCACGCCCGGCTCGCGGCCGCTTACGGAAGACTTCGAGACGACTCAGGCCTTCGAGTGGCTGACCGCGAACGCGGAAAGATTCGGTTTCTCAATGACTTATCCGCGGGACAATCCCTACGGCGTCATCTACGAGCCCTGGCACTGGTCGCAAAAGAGCGATTGAGGCCCTGTTCGGCGGTGCGAACCGTTGAAAACGCCGGATTCGTGCTCACATAGTGCCCCTGCATCCGGGATTTCGTACGCCTCCAAGCTAGCTGCCCGCCCATGATCACGTTACGGGCCCCTCTGCCGGTGCCGGACAACAGGCGGCACGTCGGTCGAGGGCCGGCGAAAATTCGTGGCCGAAAACGGTGAAAAATGAGGGCTGAAGCTGTTGACAGACCGTGGCGTCGGTCAGACAATAGCCGGCTTGTGTCCGCGGAGGGGTACTCAAGCGGTCAACGAGGGCAGACTGTAAATCTGCTGGCTATGCCTACGTAGGTTCGAATCCTACCCCCTCCACCACCCTTATAAACGGGTATTGGAAGGTGAAAGCGAGTATAGCAGGGAACGCCTGCCGCCGTTTTCCGCAGGACGCAAGACGGGAGCGATGTCGATTCGTGGTCGATACGCGCTTCGACAAACCGAGTGTGAACATCCTCGAAAAGAGCAGGCTGTTCCACAGGGGTACAAAGAGAGTTTCAAGAATCCGGACGGTTGGTGAATCGAGACTGTCAGGATTTTTGCACGCCTGAAAAACAGGCGCGCGAACGCTAAGGCGGGTGTAGTTCAATGGTAGAACCTCAGCCTTCCAAGCTGATGATGTGGGTTCGATTCCCATCACCCGCTCCATGAGTTTGGCAGGACGGTAGAACGAAGCCCACATAGCTCAGGGGCAGAGCACTTCCTTGGTAAGGAAGAGGTCCCCGGTTCAAATCCGGGTGTGGGCTCCAGGTTGATTTTTTTCACAAACAAACGGCAAACAGGCTAGCAGGAAAGGCTCATGTCTAAAGAGAAGTTTGAACGCACAAAGCCGCACGTGAACGTAGGCACGATTGGTCACGTAGACCATGGCAAGACGACGCTGACGGCGGCACTGACGAAGGTGATGGCGGAGCAGCACGGTGGCGAGGTGCAGGCGTACGATCAGATCGACAACGCGCCAGAGGAGCGCGAGCGCGGTATTACGATCGCGACGGCGCACGTGGAGTACGAGAGTGACAACCGTCACTACGCACACGTTGACTGCCCGGGCCACGCTGACTACGTGAAGAACATGATCACGGGTGCGGCACAGATGGACGGAGCGATTCTGGTGGTCAGTGCGGCTGACGGCCCGATGCCGCAGACACGCGAGCACATTCTGCTTGCTCGTCAGGTGGGTGTTCCTTACATCGTTGTGTACATGAACAAGGCCGATCAGGTTGACGACGAAGAGCTTCTGGAGCTGGTAGAGATGGAGGTCCGCGACCTTCTGTCGACGTACGAGTTTCCGGGCGACGACACGCCGATCGTAACGGGTTCGGCGCTGAAGGCGTTCGAGGGCGATGCATCGGACATTGGCGTTCCGTCGGTGGTGAAGCTGGTCGAGGCGATGGACAGCTACATTCCGCAGCCTGAGCGTGCGGTTGACGGTGATTTCCTGATGCCGGTTGAGGACGTGTTCTCGATTTCGGGTCGCGGCACGGTTGTGACCGGTCGTATCGAGCGCGGCATTGTTCAGGTTGGCGACGAGATCGAGATTGTCGGCATCAAGGACACGGAGAAGACGACCTGCACGGGCGTTGAGATGTTCCGCAAGCTGCTTGACGAGGGTCAGGCGGGCGACAACGTTGGCGTTCTGCTTCGCGGCACGAAGCGCGAAGAGGTTGAGCGCGGTCAGGTACTGGCGAAGCCGGGATCGATCACGCCGCACACCAAGTTCGAGGCAGAGGTTTACATTCTGACCAAGGACGAGGGTGGTCGTCACACGCCGTTCTTCAAGGGCTACCGTCCGCAGTTTTACTTCCGTACGACGGACGTGACGGGTGCGGTTGAGCTTCCGGAGGGCACCGAGATGGTGATGCCGGGAGACAACGTGCAGATGGTGGTTGAGCTGATTGCGCCGATTGCGATGGAGGACGGACTCCGTTTTGCAATCCGCGAGGGTGGCCGAACTGTCGGCGCCGGCGTGGTCTCGAAGATTATTGAATAGAGAGGTGTAGGAGCGGGTCTTACCCGCGAGCCTGGCAGCGAAGCTGCCAGGCAGGCCCCTTCGGGGCCCATCGCCCGCATGGCGGGCTCCTACAAGGCAACGTGGAAGCCGGTCGCTGAGCGCGTCAGAAATGTCGCGCGCTCAGCGGACCGGATTTTCCGAAAGCGGAAGGACGCGACACGGGCAGCGAAAGATTGGCGGGAGTGGGTTTTTTCTCGCTTTTGCATGAGTCGCTCCTTTTGATTATTTGCAGCGAGAAAGGCCAGTAGCTCAATTGGCAGAGCGGCGGTCTCCAAAACCGCAGGTTGGGGGTTCGATTCCCTCCTGGCCTGCCAGCTTCGGCAGGCAAGCGGCGTAGAGCGTCGAGTCCTGAACGGCAACAAACGACATGGCGACACAGACTGAGACAAGCGAAAGCGGCGTACTCGATATCCTGAAGCTGCTGGTTGCGGCTGCAGCGTTGATCGGTGGCCTATACGGCTACTACTACTACGCGGAAACCGAGGTAGCGCTGCCGCTACGGGTGCTGATGGTGCTCGGCGGAACCGGCGTCGGAATCGCGATCGCGATGACCAGCACGCAGGGTCAGCGGCTCTGGCACTTCATTCAGGGTTCTCGCGTCGAAATTCGCAAGGTCGTCTGGCCGACGCGGACCGAGACGACTCAGACCGCGATTGCGGTATTCGTGTTCACGCTGATCATGATGCTGTTTTTCTGGGGGCTGGATTCGCTGCTCCTGTGGATCACTCAGATGTTGGTGGGCTGATCCCTGAACGAAATCGGAATAACTGAAGTGGCAAAGCGCTGGTACATCGTCCACGCCTATTCGAACTTCGAGCACCGTGTAAAAGCGGCGCTGGAAGAACGGATCGAGCGCATGGGCCTGCAGGAAAAGTTCGGAGAGATCCTCGTGCCGACCGAAGAGGTCGTCGAAATGCGTGAGGGCAGCAAGCGCCGCAGTGAGCGCAAGTTCTTCCCGGGCTACGTGCTCGTGCAGATGGAGATGGACGACGAGACCTGGCACCTCGTTAAAGAAGTGCCGAAGGTGCTCGGTTTCATTGGCGGCTCAAGCGATCGGCCGGCACCGATCACGGAGAAGGAAGCCGACCAGATTCTGCAGCGCGTCAAGGAAGGCGTGGACAAGCCGCGGCCGAAGGTCCTGTTCGAGCCGGGCGAGGTGGTCCGCGTCATCGACGGGCCGTTCAACGATTTCTCGGGTGTCGTGGAGAACGTCAACTACGAGAAGTCGCGACTGCAGGTTGCAGTACAGATTCTGGGCCGGTCGACGCCGGTCGAACTGGACTTCGGACAGGTCGAGAAGTCGTAGGAGCCCGTCGTCCTGGTAGCGCGCATTGTAGTGAGCTGCGATGTGAGCGAACCAGGAGACCGGGTGAAAGAGATTTAGCTGCAGGAGATCGCCCGCGAGGCGGGCTCCTACAGCAAAAACAGACGAGGAGCTAAGGCCGGACCTTAGCGTTTGAACTCGAGGAGTAAGTCACAATGGCTAAGAAAGTTGCCAGCTATATCAAGCTGCAGGTACCTGCAGGCCAGGCAAACCCTTCGCCGCCGGTTGGTCCGGCGCTGGGTCAGCACGGCGTCAACATCATGGAATTCTGCAAGGCGTTCAACGCGGAAACCCAGAGTGTCGAGCCCGGTCTGCCGATCCCGGTGATCATTACGGTCTACAGCGATCGTAGTTTCACGTTCATTTCCAAGACCCCGCCCGCCGCGGTGCTTCTGCGCAAGGCCGCAGGCATCCCGAAGGGTTCCGGCACGCCGAACACCGACAAGGTCGGCAAGGTGAATCGTCAGCAACTCGAAGAGATTGCGACGACCAAGATGCCGGACCTGACGGCCGCAGACATGGACGCCGCTGTGCGTACCGTCGCCGGCACGGCACGGAGCATGGGTATCGAAGTAGAGGGAGTGAACTGATGGCAACGCTCAGCAAGCGCAGGAAAGCAGCACGCGAGAAGGTCAGCGCCGATCAGTCCTACGTGATCGACGAAGCCCTCTCGCTGGTCAAGGAACTCGCCACGGCAAAGTTCCCCGAGAGCATCGATATTTCGGTCAACCTCGGCGTGGATCCGCGTAAGTCGGATCAGGTGGTTCGAGGCTCGACGGTCCTGCCGAACGGCACGGGCAAGACGGTCCGCGTCGCGGTATTCGCGCAGGGCGACAACGCCGAGAAAGCGACGGCCGCGGGTGCCGACATCGTCGGCTTCGAAGATCTCGCCGAGACGGTCAAGAAGGGCGAGCTCAACTTCGACGTCGTGATTGCGACGCCGGACGCGATGCGCGTCGTCGGCCAGCTCGGTCAGATTCTGGGTCCGCGCGGCCTGATGCCGAACCCGAAGGTCGGCACGGTGACCGCGGACGTCGAAGGTGCGGTGAAGAATGCCAAGGCGGGTCAGGTGCGCTATCGCACGGACAAGGCCGGCATCATCCATTGCCCGATCGGTCGCGCCGACTTCGAGGTCAACGCGCTGAAGGAAAACCTGGACGCGCTGCTGGCCGACCTCAAGAAGGCGAAGCCGGCTGCTGCGAAGGGCCAGTACGTAAAGAAATTGACTGTCTCCTCGACCATGGGTCCGGGAGTATCAGTGGATCGGGCCTCGGTAGACGCCTGATCGAACCCTACATTGGGTCGGCTGCTCTCGGGCGGCCGGACCGATGGCCGCAGGGACGCGGCAATCGTCGAAGACCACAGGTGACCGGATTGATTTCCGGTCTTAATCCTTAGCCTGTGTAGATGGTGAAACCTGAGTCAGACGGATATCTGGCAACGGTTGCCATCCGACAAATGGATGCAGGACGTGCGCTGACCGTTCAGGTCATGAACGAGAACGCACCGACTGCGTGGTGTAACCGTAAGCCAGGAGAAAACATGGCACTGAGACTCGAAGACAAGCAGGCGCTTGTCAAAGAGGTAAACGCGGTTGCGGTGGAATCTGTGACGGCCGTTGCGGCCGAGTACAGAGGTCTGTCCGTTGCAGAGATGACGGAATTGCGCAAAGAAGCGCGCAATGCCGGCGTCTACTTGCGTGTGGTCAAAAACACGCTTGCACGGCGGGCCGTCGAGGGCACCGAATTCGAGTGTATGCAAGACACTCTGAAGGGCCCCATTCTGCTCGCGTTTGCCAAAGACGATCCAGGTGCCGCTGCCAGGGTCATCAAGGACTTCGCCAAGGAGCACGACGCTCTGCAGGCGGTGTCTCTGTCGGCCGGCGGGCAGCTCATGCCGGGCTCTGATCTCGCGAAGTTGGCAGACCTGCCGACGCTGGATCAGGCGCGCGGAATGCTGCTCGGCGTCATGTTGGCACCGATGTCCAAGCTGGTACGCACTCTGGCCGAACCGCCGGCGATGCTCGCACGCACGATGAGTGCACGCGGCTCGCAGGAATCGGCTTGAGAATCGCGGTTCTGGATCGAAACAAGCATTACCTGACTCAGGTTTACGAAAGTTAGAGGAATAGTGAAATGGCACTGTCAAACGAAGATCTGCTCAAAGAACTGAGCGCAAAGCCCATCATGGAAGTCGTCGAGCTCGTCAAGATGCTCGAGGACGAGTGGGGCGTAAGCGCCGCGGCTCCGGTCGCGGTAGCTGCAGGTCCGGCGGCCGGCGATGCTGGCGAAGCGGCTGCTGAGAAGGACGAATTCGACGTCGTTCTCGCAAGCTTCGGCGGCAACAAGGTCCAGGTCATTAAGGCCGTCCGCACGATCACCGGCCTTGGTCTGAAAGAAGCCAAGGACGCGGTCGAAGGCGCACCTTCGACGATCAAGGAAGCCGTCGCCAAGGACGAAGCAGAAGAAGTCAAGAAGCAGCTTGAGGAAGCCGGCGCAACTGTCGAGCTCAAGTAAGTCGCTCTCGTTTGGGCACTTCGCTTCTGAAAAACAGACCCAACTTTGTTGACGTCTGGTCAAAAAGTCGGGCAGGCAGCCGTCCGTTGATACGGTCGGCTGCCTGCGCGCGTTTGTAATTTTTGAGGGTATTCTCGAATGGCTTATTCATTCACTGAGAAAAAGCGTATCCGGAAGAATTTCGGCAAGCGGCCGACAATTCTCGACGTTCCGTACCTGCTGTCGATTCAGGTCGATTCGTACAAGAAGTTCCTGCAGACGGACAAGACCGTCGAGGATCGTAACGACATCGGTCTGCATGCAGCATTCAAATCGGTATTCCCGATCGTCAGCTACTCCGGTAACGCGGCACTCGAGTACGTGAGTTATCGCCTGGGCGATCCGGTATTCGATGTGAAGGAATGCCAGATGCGCGGTCTGACCTACGCGGCACCGATCCGCGTCAAGGTCCGTCTGATCATCTACGACAAGGAAGCCAGCGGAACGCCCAAGCCGGTGAAAGACATCCGTGAGCAGGAAGTCTATCTCGGTGAGATGCCTCTGATGACGGATCACGGCACGTTCGTGATCAACGGCACCGAGCGTGTCATCGTCTCGCAGCTGCACCGCAGCCCGGGCGTGTTCTTCGATCACGACAAGGGCAAGACCCACAGCTCCGGCAAGCTGCTGTTCTCGGCACGCATCATTCCGTATCGCGGATCGTGGCTCGACATGGAGTTCGATCCGAAGGACTGCGTGTTCGCTCGCATCGACCGTCGCCGCAAACTGCCGGTGACGATCATCCTGCGTGCGCTCGAGATGTCCAACGAAGAAATGCTCGACATGTTCTTCGACACCAACGAATTCTTCCTGTCCGACAAGGACGTGAAGATGGGCCTCGTGCCGGACCGGCTCCGTGGCGAGACCGCCACTTTCGATATCAAGCTTGGCCGCAAGCTGATCGTCGAGGAAGGCCGGCGCATCACCGCCAAGCACGTCCGCGACATGGAGAAGTCGACGGTCGACCAGCTCGTGGTGCCCCGCGAGTACCTCGAGGGCAAGATCCTCGCGCACGACGTCATCGACACCGAGACCGGTGAGCTGCTGGCGGCTGCCAACGCCGAGCTGACCGCCGAGCTGATCGACCAGCTCGTCGAGGCCGGTATCGAGCACATCAAGACGCTGTGGGTGAACGACCTCGATCGCGGGCCGTTCATCTCGAATACGCTGAACATCGATCCTTCGACCACGCGCCTCGAAGCGCTCGTCGAGATCTACCGCATGATGCGTCCCGGCGAGCCGCCGACCAAGGAGGCCGCTGAGAACCTGTTCCAGAACCTGTTCTTCAATCCGGAGCGCTACGACCTGTCGGGCGTTGGCCGTATGAAGTTCAACCGCCGTGTTGGCCGCGATACTTCCGAGGGCGAAGGCGTACTGGACAAGGAAGACATCCTCGACGTGCTGTCGACGCTGATCGACATCCGCAACGGCTACGGGACGGTCGACGATATCGACCATCTCGGCAACCGCCGAGTCCGTTCCGTCGGGGAGATGGCCGAGAACGCGTTCCGCGTCGGCCTCGTTCGCGTCGAGCGTGCCGTCAAGGAGCGTCTGACGCAGGCAGAGACCGAGGGTCTGATGCCGCAGGAGATGATCAACGCCAAGCCGGTTGCGGCCGCGGTGAAGGAGTTCTTCGGTTCGAGTCAGCTCTCGCAGTTCATGGACCAGAACAACCCGCTGTCCGAAGTTACGCACAAACGCCGCGTATCGGCGCTCGGTCCGGGCGGCCTGACGCGTGAGCGTGCGGGCTTCGAAGTTCGCGACGTCCACCCGACGCACTACGGCCGTGTGTGTCCGATCGAGACCCCTGAAGGTCCGAACATCGGTCTGATCAACTCGCTGGCCGTCTACGCGCGGACCAACGAGTACGGATTCCTGGAGACGCCGTACCGCCGTGTTGCCAACGGCAAGGTGACGGCCGATATCGACTACCTGTCGGCAATCGAGGAAAGCCAGTACATCATCGCGCAGGCGAACTCCGAGCTCGACAAGAACGGCAAGTTCCAGGAAGACTTGGTCTCCGTTCGCCACAAAAACGAGTTCACGCTGTCCGACCCGGCCGATGTCCAGTACATGGACGTCAGTCCGCGCCAGATCGTCTCGGTCGCCGCGGCGCTGATTCCGTTCCTCGAGCACGACGATGCGAACCGCGCGTTGATGGGCTCGAACATGCAGCGCCAGGCCGTGCCGACGTTGCGCTCCGAGGCGCCGCTGGTCGGTACCGGTATCGAGCGCGCGGTCGCAGTCGACTCCGGTGTCACCGTGGTCGCACGCCGTGGCGGTGTCGTCGACTCGGTCGACGCGTCACGTATCGTCGTTCGCGTCAATGACGACGAGACGAGCGCCGCCGAGCCGGGTGTCGACATCTACAACCTGACCAAGTACACGCGGTCCAATCAGAACACCTGCATCAACCAGCGGCCGCTGGTGAAAGCAGGCGATCAGATTGCGTCCGGCGACGTGCTGGCCGACGGACCGTCGACGAACATGGGCGAGCTCGCGCTCGGCCAGAACCTGCTCGTCGCGTTCATGCCGTGGAACGGCTACAACTTCGAGGACTCGATCCTGATCTCGGAGCGTGTCGTTCAGGAAGATCGCTTCACGACGATCCACATCGAAGAGCTGCAGTGTGTCGCTCGCGACACCAAGCTCGGACCCGAGGACATCACGTCGGATATCCCGAACGTCGGCGACGCCGCACTGGCGAAGCTCGACGAGTCGGGTATCGCATTCATCGGTGCCGAAGTGAAGGCAGGCGACATCCTCGTCGGCAAGGTCACGCCGAAAGGCGAGACTCAGCTGACGCCGGAGGAGAAGCTGCTGCGCGCGATCTTCGGTGAGAAAGCGTCTGACGTGAAAGACACGTCGCTGCGCGTACCGCCCGGCATGGACGGCACCGTAATCGACGTTCGCGTCTTCACGCGCGACGGCGTCGAAAAGGACGCGCGCGCACTGTCGATCGAGCGCGCTGAGCTCGAGAGCGTCCGCAAGGACCTCGACGATACGCTGCGCATCCTCGAGAAGGACATCTACGAGCGCGTCGAGCGCATGCTGACCGGCAAGGTCGCGCAGGGCGGTCCGAGCGGGCTGAAGTCCGGCTCGAAGATCACCAAGGCGTACCTCGAAGAGGTCCCGCGCGAGAAGTGGTTCGACATCCGTCTGAAGAACGACGAAGCCAACGAGCAGCTCGAGAAGGCCAGCCAGCGTCTCAAGGCGCAGCGCGAGGAATTCGACCGCCGCTTCGAGGAGAAGAAGGTCAAGATCACCGCGGGCGACGACCTCGCTCCGGGCGTTTTGAAGATGGTCAAGGTGTATCTGGCGGTCAAGCGCCGGATTCAGCCGGGCGACAAGATGGCCGGCCGTCACGGTAACAAGGGCGTTATCTCGACGATCGTTCCTGTCGAGGACATGCCGTACCTCGAAGACGGTTCGCCGGTGGACATCGTGCTCAACCCGCTCGGCGTTCCATCGCGAATGAACGTAGGCCAGGTGCTCGAGACGCATCTCGGCTGGGCCGCGAAGGGCGTGGGCAAGAAGATCGACGAAATGCTGAAGGCGCAGGAGTCGATGACCAAGCTCCGAGGCTTCCTCGAAGACGTCTACAACAAGACGGGCGGTAAGGCCGAGGACATCAAGGGCCTCAGCGACGCCGAAGTCGTGGAACTCGCCGGCAACCTGACCGGCGGTGTGCCGACGGCAACGCCGGTGTTCGACGGTGCCACCGAGGACGAGATCAAGGGTCTGCTGGACCTGGCCGGTCTCGACACGACGGGGCAGTCGACGCTGTTCGACGGCCGCACCGGCGAGCAATTCGATCGCGACGTCACGGTTGGCTACATGTACATGCTGAAGCTGAACCACCTCGTCGACGACAAGATGCACGCTCGGTCGACCGGACCGTACAGTCTGGTCACGCAGCAGCCGCTGGGCGGTAAAGCGCAGTTCGGCGGGCAGCGATTCGGTGAGATGGAGGTCTGGGCACTCGAAGCCTACGGCGCGTCTTACACGCTGCAGGAGATGCTGACGGTCAAGTCGGACGACGTTCAGGGCCGTACGAAGATGTACAAGAACATCGTCGATGGTGAACATCATATGGATGCAGGCATGCCGGAATCCTTCAACGTACTCGTCAAGGAAATCCGCTCGCTCGGCATCAACATTGAGCTGGAGACAGACTAATGAAAGATCTGCTTAAGCTTTTCAAATACCAAAACCCGGTAGACGACTTCGACGCGATCCGCATCGGTCTCGCGTCGCCGGACATGGTCCGGTCGTGGTCCTTCGGCGAGGTGAAGAAGCCGGAGACGATCAATTACCGCACCTTCAAGCCGGAGCGGGACGGGCTTTTCTGCGCCAAGATCTTCGGTCCGATCAAGGACTACGAGTGCCTGTGCGGCAAGTACAAGCGCCTGAAGCATCGCGGTGTCGTCTGCGAGAAGTGCGGCGTCGAGGTCACTCAGACGAAGGTGCGCCGTGAGCGCATGGCGCACATCGAGCTTGCGAGCCCGGTCGCGCACATCTGGTTCCTGAAGTCGCTGCCGAGCCGCATCGGTCTGATGCTGGATATGACACTGCGCGAGATCGAGCGTGTCCTGTACTTCGAGGCGTTCGTCGTCGTCGAACCGGGCATGACCGAACTCGAGCGTGGCCAGCTCCTGACGGACGAGATGTACCTCGACGCGCTGGAGCAGTACGGCGACGAGTTCGACGCTCGCATGGGCGCCGAGGCCGTGCGCGAGATGCTCATGACGATCGATCTTCAGCGCGAAGTGCTGAAGGTTCGCGAGGACATCGATGCCACGCGCTCCGAGACCAAGATCAAGCGGCTGTCGAAGCGTCTGAAACTGCTGGAGTCGTTCATCGAGTCGGGCAACAAGCCCGAGTGGATGGTGCTGACCGTACTGCCGGTTCTGCCGCCGGACCTCCGTCCGCTGGTACCGCTGGACGGTGGCCGCTTCGCGACCTCGGATCTCAACGATCTGTACCGCCGCGTCATCAACCGCAACAACCGACTGCGCCGTCTGCTCGAGCTGAACGCGCCGGACATCATCGTGCGCAACGAAAAGCGCATGCTGCAGGAGTCTGTCGACGCACTGCTGGACAACGGCCGCCGCGGTCGCGCGATCACGGGCACGAACAAGCGTCCGCTGAAGTCGCTGGCCGACATGATCAAGGGCAAGCAGGGCCGCTTCCGTCAGAATCTGCTCGGTAAGCGTGTCGACTACTCCGGCCGTTCGGTCATCGTGGTCGGCCCGACGCTCAAGCTGCACCAGTGCGGTCTGCCGAAGAAGATGGCGCTGGAGCTGTTCAAGCCGTTCATCTTCTCCAAGCTGCAGTTGCGCGGCGAGGCGACGACGATCAAGGCGGCCAAGCGTCTCGTTGAGCGCGAGGGTCCCGAGGTCTGGGATATCCTCGAAGAGGTGATTCGCGAGCATCCGGTTCTGCTGAACCGCGCACCGACGCTGCACCGTCTCGGCATCCAGGCATTCGAGCCGGTACTGATCGAGGGTAAGGCGATTCAGCTGCACCCGCTGGTATGTACCGCGTTCAACGCCGACTTCGACGGCGACCAGATGGCGGTTCACGTACCGCTGTCGCTTGAAGCGCAGCTCGAAGCGCGCGCGCTGATGATGTCGTCGAACAACATCCTGTCGCCCGCGAACGGCGATCCGATCATCGTTCCGTCGCAGGACGTCGTTCTCGGTCTGTACTACATGACCCGCGAGCGCATCAACGCCAAGGGCGAGGGCATGTTCCTGGCCAGCATCGACGAGGCACGGCGTGCCTTCGAGAACGGTGCGGCCGAGCTGCAGGCTCGGGTCCGCGCGCGTGTGCCGCTTTCCGAGGAGAACGAGGACGGCGAGATGGTTCGCGTCAAGCGTACCGTCGACACGACCATCGGTCGCGCGCTGCTCTCGGAGATCCTGCCGCACGGTCTGTCGTTCGACCTCGTCAACAAGCCGATGTCGAAGAAGGCGATCTCCAATGTGATCAACGCCTGCTATCGCCAGCTCGGCCTGAAGAAGACGGTCGTCTTCGCTGACCGCCTGATGTACACGGGCTTCCGTCTCGCGACGAAGGCCGGTATCTCGATCGGCGTCAATGACATGGTCGTGCCCGAGAACAAGGCGGAGATCCTATCGGTCGCGGAGACCGAGGTGAAGGAGATTCAGGACCAGTACGCGTCCGGTCTCGTTACCGAGGGCGAGCGCTACAACAAGGTCGTCGACATCTGGTCGCGCACCAACGATCAGGTCGCCAAGGCGATGATGGACAAGCTCGGTTCCGAGCAGGTCAAGAATGCCAAGGGCAAGACCGTGGATCAGGAGTCGTTCAACTCGATCTACATGATGGCCGACTCCGGTGCTCGTGGTTCGGCGGCGCAGATTCGTCAGCTCGCCGGCATGCGTGGTCTGATGGCCAAGCCGGACGGCTCGATCATCGAGACGCCGATCACCGCGAACTTCCGCGAGGGTCTCGACGTCCTGCAGTACTTCATCTCGACGCACGGCGCGCGTAAAGGTCTCGCCGATACCGCGTTGAAGACGGCGAACTCGGGTTACCTGACACGTCGCCTGGTCGACGTCGCGCAGGACCTCGTGGTCACCGAAGTCGACTGCGAGACGCGCAACGGCGTTTCGATGGCGCCGCTCGTCGAAGGCGGTGACGTCGTCGAGCCGCTGCGCGAGCGTGTACTCGGTCGCGTGCTGGCTGAAGCGGTCTTGATCCCGGGTACCGACAAGGTGGCATTCGATGCGGGCACGATGCTCGACGAAGCGACGGTTGCCGAACTCGAAGAGTTGTCGATCGACCACGTCATGGTGCGCTCGCCGATCACCTGCGAAGTTCGCTACGGCGTCTGCGCCCAGTGTTACGGACGCGACCTCGCTCGCGGTACTCGGATCAACATCGGTGAGGCCGTTGGTGTAATCGCGGCACAGTCCATCGGTGAGCCGGGCACGCAGCTGACGATGCGTACCTTCCACATCGGTGGTGCGGCATCGCGTTCCGCGGCGGTCAACAACATCGAGATCAAGTCGAACGGTACGGTCAAGCTGAACAACATCAAGACCGTGTCGCATCACAAAGGCTACCTCGTCGCGGTATCGCGTTCGGGTGAAGTCTCGGTGATGAACGAACTCGGACGGGAGCGCGAGCGCTACAAGGTTCCGTACGGCGCAACCATTACGATCCACGACGGTGACGAAGTGAAGCAGGGCCAGGTCGTTGCGACCTGGGATCCGCACACTCACCCGGTGATCACCGAGGTTGCGGGTAAGATCAAGTTCGAAGACTTCATCGACGGCGTTACCGTCGCCGAGCAGGTCGACGAATTCACCGGTCTGACCTCGATCGTCGTACTCGATCCGAAGAGCCGCGGCAGCGCTGGCAAGGACCTTCGACCGGTCGCGCGCCTCGTCGACGAGAACGGCGACGACATCTGCTTCGCGAACACCGAGATCCCGGCTGTTTACGCACTTCCGGTTGGCGCCATCATCAGCCTGTCGGACGGCGCCAAAGTGGCCGTCGGTGACGTCATCGCACGTATTCCGCAGGAATCGTCGAAGACGCGCGACATCACCGGTGGTCTGCCGCGTGTTGCCGACCTCTTCGAGGCGCGTAAGCCGAAAGAGCCGGCGATCATGGCCGAGCACACCGGTACGGTCAGCTTCGGTAAGGAGACCAAGGGCAAGCGCCGCCTCGTCATCACCGACGAGACGGGCGAAAGCCACGAGGAGCTGATTCCGAAGTGGCGTCACCTGAACGTCTTCGAGGGTGAGCAGGTCGTCAAGGGTGAGGTCATCGCCGACGGCGAGCCGAATCCTCACGACATCCTGAGGCTGCAAGGCGTCGAGAACCTGGCCGAGTACCTCGTCAAGGAGATCCAGGACGTCTACCGTCTGCAGGGCGTGAAGATCAACGATAAGCACATCGAGGTCATCATCCGGCAGATGCTCAGGAAGGTTCACGTGGCCACGGCCGGCGACTCGAACTACCTGCGCGGCGAGCAGATCGACAAGGCTCGCTTCCTGGAGGTGGCCGAGCAGCTCGAAGCTCAGGGCAAGGAGCCGCTGACGATCGAGCCGGTGCTTCTCGGTATCACGAAAGCGTCGCTGGCGACGGAGTCGTTCATTTCGGCGGCGTCCTTCCAGGAGACGACTCGCGTGCTCACCGAGGCTGCGGTTCGCGGCCTGAAGGACGAGCTCCGCGGTCTCAAGGAGAACGTCATCGTCGGTCGCCTGATTCCCGCGGGAACCGGCTTCGCGCATCACGCCGAACGCCGGCGCACGCGCGAACAGGACCTCGCGGATCAGCTGAAGGAGCTCGAGGAAGCGCAGGCGAACGCGGAGGCGGTGGGAACCGATTCTCCGGCGGACGAGGCGGAGGCTCCCGAGCCGCAGGCCGAGGGCGCCGAGGAAGCGGCCACAGACGCTTAAAAAACAAAGGGTTACAACCCGGAACCGCTGGTTCCGGGCATTGCTTGACAGGGGTAAGTCCGCGTCAATACAATGCCCGCCCTTAACCCCGGGGCCCGCTTTGCGGGCCCTGAACTTTCCCGGGGCCGTCAGGCAAGCGATTCGCGTCGCAACGTCCTGTCAACGCAAGGTTTTTTCGCGTGTCGGCCTCTGACCCGGCGACTGAACCCCTGAGGTTCGGGTGTCGGGTGCGCGCGTTTGTATTGCAGCGAACGCATGAGATGAACCAACAAAGAGATTAAGGCCTATGGCCACAGTGAATCAGCTAGTCCGCAAGCCGCGTTCTTCGAAGCGCGCAAAGAGCACGGTCCCCGCGCTCGAGGCATCGCCGCAGAAGCGAGGCGTCTGCACGCGCGTCTATACGACGACGCCGAAGAAGCCGAACTCGGCCATGCGTAAAGTCGCCCGCGTTCGTCTGACGAACGGTTTCGAAGTGACCAGCTACATCGGTGGCGAAGGTCACAACCTGCAGGAGCACAGCGTCGTTCTGATTCGCGGCGGTCGTGTAAAGGACCTGCCGGGTGTTCGCTATCACACGGTTCGCGGCACGCTGGATTGCGCCGGCGTATCGGACCGCAAGCAGGGCCGTTCGAAGTACGGCACCAAACGTCCCAAGTCTTAACCGAGAAATATTGAGGCATCGTAGGAGCCTGCTTAGCGGGCGATAAACGACCCCAGAGAGAACCCATGTCCAGAAGAACCCAGGCTCCCAAGCGCGTTATCCTGCCCGACCCGAAGTACGGGAGTGAGCTGCTCGCGAAATTCATGAACATGATCATGAACGACGGTAAGAAGTCGGTCGCCGAACGCATCGTTTACGGTGCCCTCGATCGCATTGCCGAGCGGGAGACCAAGTCGGACGACAGGGCGCTCGAACTCCTCGAGACGGCGCTCGAAAACGTCAAGCCGGTCGTCGAGGTGAAGTCCCGGCGTGTCGGTGGTGCCACCTATCAGGTGCCGGTGGAAGTGCGTCCTCAGCGCCGCCAGACGCTGGCCATGCGCTGGGTCATCGATGCGGCGCGCCGCCGCAGCGAGAAGTCGATGGCGCATCGGCTCGCACACGAACTGCTCGAGGCGGCAGAGAATCGCGGCACGGCCGTGAAGAAGAAAGAAGACACGCACCGTATGGCGGAAGCCAACAAGGCGTTCTCTCACTACCGCTGGTAAGCAACCAGAGATTCAGCGCTGTCCAGCCTCAGGAAATCGTCGTGCCACGTTCAACTCCAATCGAGCGTTACCGCAATATCGGCATCATGGCCCATATTGATGCCGGTAAGACGACGACGACCGAGCGCGTGCTGTTCTACACCGGTGTTTCGCACAAGATCGGTGAGGTCCACGACGGTGCGGCCGTCATGGACTGGATGGAGCAGGAGCAGGAACGCGGCATAACGATCACGTCCGCGGCGACGACCTGCTTCTGGCAGGGCATGGACAAGCAGTTCGACGAGCACCGTATCAACATCATCGATACGCCCGGGCACGTCGATTTCACGATTGAAGTAGAGCGCAGCCTGCGCGTCCTCGACGGCGCGGTGACGGTGCTGTGTTCCGTCGGCGGCGTCGAGCCGCAGACCGAAACGGTCTGGCGGCAGGGCAACAAGTACAACGTGCCGCGCATGATCTTCGTCAACAAGATGGATCGTGCCGGTGCCGACTTCCTGCGGGTCGTCGGTCAGGTCCGCGAGCGCCTCGGCGCAACGCCGGTGCCTGTCCAGCTGCCGATCGGCGCGGAAGAGCATTTCAAGGGCGTCATCGATCTCATCGGGATGCGCGCGATCTACTGGGACGAGAGCAACATGGGGACGACCTATGAGGCTCGCGAGATCCCGGAAGAGTCGCTGGCGGAAGCCGAGGAGTGGCGCGAGAAGATGATCGAGGCCGCCGCCGAGGCGGACGAGGATCTGCTGGAGCGTTTCATCGAGGACGGCACGCTGTCCGACGGCGACATCCGTAAGGGTCTGCGGGCGCGGACTATCTCGGGCGACATCGTCGTGACGATGTGCGGCTCGGCGTTCAAGAACAAGGGTGTGCAGGCGCTGCTCGATGCGGTCATCGATTTCATGCCTGCGCCGATCGACGTGCCGGCGATCAAAGGCATCACTGACGATGAGTCGGAGGCCGAGCGGCCGCCGGAAGACGACGCGCCGTTTGCCGCGCTTGCCTTCAAGATCGCCACGGATCCGTTCGTCGGCAATCTGACCTTCTTCCGCGTCTACTCGGGTGTCTTGAGTTCGGGCGACACGGTCTTCAACCCCATCAAGGGCAAGAAGGAGCGTATCGGGCGCATCCTGCAGATGCACTCGAACGACCGGCAGGAGATCAAGGAAGTTCGGGCCGGCGATATCGCGGCGGCTGTCGGTCTGAAAGACGTGACGACCGGCGACACGCTTTGCGATCCGAAGCAGGTCATCACGCTGGAGCGCATGGAGTTCCCGGAGCCGGTGATCTCCGTCGCGGTCGAGCCGAAGACGAAGGTCGACCAGGAAAAGATGGGTGTCGCGCTGTCCAAGCTCGCGAAGGAAGACCCGTCGTTCCGCGTGCACACCGACGAGGAATCGGGGCAAACGATCATCTCCGGAATGGGAGAACTGCACCTCGACATCATCGTCGATCGCATGAAGCGGGAATTCAAAGTGGTGGCGAATGTCGGCAAGCCGCAGGTCGCCTACCGGGAGACGATCCGCAAGTCGGTCGAGCACGAATCGAAGTTCGTGCGCCAGTCGGGTGGTCGCGGTCAGTACGGTCACGTCTTCCTGCGCATCGAGCCGATGGAGGCTGGCGCCGGTTACGAGTTCGTCAACGAGATTGTGGGTGGCGTCGTACCGAAAGAATATATCCCTGCCGTCGACAAGGGCGTCAAGGAAGCGATGGAGAACGGGATCATCGCCGGCTATCCGGTGGTCGATTGCCGGGTCACGCTGTACGACGGCTCGTTCCACGACGTCGACTCGAGCGAGATGGCGTTCAAGATCGCCGGCAGCATGGGCTTCCGCGACGGTACGCGGAAGGCTGACCCGGTGCTTCTCGAGCCGATCATGAAGGTCGAAGTCGTAACGCCGGAAGAATACATGGGCGACGTGATGGGCGATTTGAATCGCCGCCGCGGATTGCCGCAGGGAATGGACGACACGCCGGCTGGCAAGGTCATCCGTGCCGAAGTGCCGCTCGCCGAGATGTTTGGCTACGCCACGGATCTGCGCTCGATGAGCCAGGGTCGCGCCGTCTATACAATGGAATTCCAGAAGTACGCCGAAACGCCACAAAGTGTGGCCGAGGCTGTAGGCCAGTAGTAGGAGCCCGCGATGCGGGCGAATAACGGAAAACAAACCAACAAACCCGTGAGAAAGGGACATGTCCAAAGAAAAATTTGAACGCACAAAGCCGCACGTGAACGTAGGCACGATTGGTCACGTAGACCATGGCAAGACGACGCTGACGGCGGCACTGACGAAGGTGATGGCGGAGCAGCACGGTGGCGAGGTGCAGGCGTACGATCAGATCGACAACGCGCCAGAGGAGCGCGAGCGCGGTATTACGATCGCGACGGCGCACGTGGAGTACGAGAGTGACAACCGTCACTACGCACACGTTGACTGCCCGGGCCACGCTGACTACGTGAAGAACATGATCACGGGTGCGGCACAGATGGACGGAGCGATTCTGGTGGTCAGTGCGGCTGACGGCCCGATGCCTCAGACGCGCGAGCACATTCTGCTTGCTCGTCAGGTGGGTGTTCCTTACATCGTTGTGTACATGAACAAGGCCGATCAGGTTGACGACGAAGAGCTTCTGGAGCTGGTAGAGATGGAGGTCCGCGACCTTCTGTCGACGTACGAGTTTCCGGGCGACGACACGCCGATCGTAACGGGTTCGGCGCTGAAGGCGTTCGAGGGCGATGCTTCGGACATTGGCGTTCCGTCGGTGGTGAAGCTGGTCGAGGCGATGGACAGCTACATTCCGCAGCCTGAGCGTGCGGTTGACGGTGATTTCCTGATGCCGGTTGAGGACGTGTTCTCGATTTCGGGTCGCGGCACGGTTGTGACCGGTCGTATCGAGCGCGGCATTGTTCAGGTTGGCGACGAGATCGAGATTGTCGGCATCAAGGACACGGAGAAGACGACCTGCACGGGCGTTGAGATGTTCCGCAAGCTGCTTGACGAGGGTCAGGCGGGCGACAACGTTGGCGTTCTGCTTCGCGGCACGAAGCGCGAAGAGGTTGAGCGCGGTCAGGTACTGGCGAAGCCGGGATCGATCACGCCGCACACCAAGTTCGAGGCAGAGGTTTACATTCTGACCAAGGACGAGGGTGGTCGTCACACGCCGTTCTTCAAGGGCTACCGTCCGCAGTTTTACTTCCGTACGACGGACGTGACGGGTGCGGTTGAGCTTCCGGAGGGCACCGAGATGGTGATGCCGGGAGACAACGTGCAGATGGTGGTTGAGCTGATTGCGCCGATTGCGATGGAGGACGGACTCCGTTTTGCAATCCGCGAGGGTGGCCGAACTGTCGGCGCCGGCGTGGTCTCGAAGATCATCGAGTAATGAAAACCGGGGTCGAACCGCGTTTTCCTATCGGAAATCGCGGTTCGACCCCAAATAAACCAAAGGTATTAACGTGGCAACGAATCAAAACATCCGAATTCGCCTGAAGGCATTCGATCATCGGCTGATCGACAACTCGGCGCGCGAGATCGTGGACACGGCGAAGCGGACCGGAGCCACGGTCAAAGGCCCGATCCCGCTGCCGATGAAAAAGGAGCGGTACACGGTGCTGATCTCGCCGCACGTCAACAAGGACGCGCGCGACCAGTACGAAATCCGCACCCACAAGCGGCTGATGGACATTGTTGACCCGACGGACAAGACAGTTGACGCGCTGATGAAGCTGGAACTGCCGGCAGGGGTTGACGTTCAGATCAAACTGAACTAATCAAATCAAGGACTTAGGGCGTCACTGCGGCGCTCAACGGGGCCTCTGAGGATTCCCGCCGCTGGACGGCGAAAAACCTCGTCGAGAACCCTCAAAATCCTTGTATTTGACCCGCCTGCATATATAATTGCGGGCTCGCTGGATCAGGCCGGGCCGGGAGTCGGCCTGAATCGGCACAAGGGTCACTTGGCAGTTAAGCCGGTGACTCATTTTTTTCGGTCGCCAGGAAATCGAGGGCGACACGGCAAATCCCGGAATTGCCGGGCCGGACGGAAGGACGGACCGGAGCAATGGGTCAGCCCCATGAGCCTTGAAAGAACATGATGTTCTCGGGCGCGGCTGGCCCTTTCGCGTGTCTGAAGACAACGCAAACTTATTGAGCATCGACGATGCGGCGGCCGCTGATCACAGCATGAGCCGCAGGATCGTCGCGCTCGCGCAGGCAGCGCCAACCGTAGTGCTGCCGGTGAAAAGATTATTTGTGATTTAGGCGCCGGCCAATCGAAGTCGGTGCGGAGTTTGAACATGACAATGGGTCTTGTTGGCCGCAAGTGCGGCATGACACGTGTCTTTACGGAAGACGGCGAATCCATCCCCGTTACCGTGATCGAGGCACAACCGAACCGTATCACTCAGGTGAAGACCGTCGAGACGGACGGCTATCGCGCGTTGCAGGTTTCCGCCGGCAGCCGCAAGGCCTCCCGCGTGTCCAAACCTCAGGCCGGCCACTTCGCGAATGCCAAGGTCGAAGCCGGCGATCTCATCACCGAGTTCCGCGTTGCCGAGGGCGACGACACGGAATACGCGCTCGGCAACGAGCTGAAGGTCGATCTGTTCGAAGTCGGTCAGAAAGTCGACGTCATCGGCACGTCGATCGGTAAGGGCTACGCCGGCACGGTCAAGCGCCACAATTTCAGCACCCAGGACGCGACGCACGGCAACTCGCTTGCTCACCGCGCGCCGGGTTCCATCGGCCAGAACCAGACGCCGGGCCGCGTCTTCAAAGGCAAGAAGATGTCGGGCCACATGGGCAACGTCCGTCGCACCAGCCAGAATCTCGAGGTCGTTCGTGTCGACGAAGACCGCAATCTGCTGCTGATCAAGGGTGCGGTGCCGGGTTCCAAGGGCGGCCGCGTCATCGTGCGCCCTGCCGTCAAAGCAAAAAATAACTAAGGGGCCGGCAGATGAAACTCAAGATGCAGGGTAAAGGCTCCGTCGACGTCGCAGAAGCGGCGTTCGGTGCAGAATTCAACGAGGCGCTCGTACATCAGGTCGTTACGGCCTACCTCTCGGGTTCTCGTCAGGGCACGAAGCGTCAGAAGAATCGTTCCGACGTTCGTGGCGGCGGCGCGAAGCCGTGGCGCCAGAAGGGCACGGGCCGCGCACGCGCCGGCACCATTCGCAGCCCGATCTGGGTCGGCGGTGGTCGCGCATTTGCCGCGCGCCCGCGCAACTACGACCAGAAGGTCAACAAGAAGATGTACCGCGCGGCACTGCGCTCGGTGCTGTCGGAACTGGTCCGTCAGGACCGTCTCGTCATCGTCGAGTCGCTGACGCTCGAAGCGCCGAAGACGAAACTGCTCGCGACCAAACTCAAGGAACTCGAGCTGAACAACGTTCTCGTTCTGAACGAGGCGTTTGACGAGAAGCTCTTCCTGGCGGCGCGCAACCTTCCAAACGTGGGTATCTGCGATGCGGCTTCCATCGATCCGGTCGTGCTGATTCGCTTCGAGAAGGTGCTGATCACGCTGCCGGCGCTGAAACTCATCGAGGAGCGTCTGTCATGAGTCAGGCACTGCATCAGGAACGTCTGATGACCGTGATCCGCGGTCCGCATCTCTCCGAGAAGGCCCATATGGCCTCGGAGAGCAATCAGGTCGTTTTCAAGGTTCGCACCGACGCGAACAAGTCCGAGATCAAGCAGGCTGTCGAGCTCTTGTTCGAGGTCAAGGTCGCGGAAGTCAAAGTCGTAAACGTCAAGGGCAAGAACAAGCGCTTCGGTATGACGCGCGGTCGTCGCTCGGACTGGAAGAAGGCATACGTCAGGCTCGCCGAGGGTAGCTCGGTCGAAGAGCTGCTCGGCGTTGAGTAAGGGTTAAGCCAATGTCATTGCACAAAGCCAAGCCGACATCCGCTGGACGCCGATTCGTCGTTCAGGTCAAGACCGACGGTCTGCACAAAGGCAAGCCGTACGGACCGCTGCTCGACAAGAAGACGTCCAAGGGCGGCCGTAACAACAACGGTCGAATCACGGTTCGTCATCAGGGCGGTGGCCACAAGCAGCGCTATCGCATCATCGACTTCAAGCGCAACAAGGACGGTATCCCCGGCGTCGTCGAGCGGATCGAGTACGATCCGAACCGCAGCGCGCACATCGCGCTGATCAAGTACGCCGACGGCGAGCGCCGCTACATCCTGTCGCCGAAGGGCATCCGTGCCGGCGCTGAGGTGATGAGCGGTGAAGACGCACCGATCAAGGTCGGCAACGCGCTTCCGCTGCGCGCGATCCCGGTCGGTACGGTCATTCACAACGTCGAGATGAAGCCCGGCAAGGGCGGTCAGCTCGTGCGCTCCGCCGGTGGCGCTGCACAGCTCGCAGCCCGCGAAGGCATGTACGCAACGCTGCGTCTGCGCTCCGGTGAGATGCGCAAGATCCACATCGACTGCCGCGCGACCGTAGGTGAAGTTGGCTACGGCGAACACAACCTGCAGAAGCTGGGCAAGGCCGGTGCGAAGCGGTGGCGCGGCGTTCGTCCGACGGTCCGCGGCGTTGCCATGAACCCGGTCGATCACCCGCACGGCGGCGGCGAAGGCCGTACCTCCGGCGGCCGCCACCCGGTGAGCCCGTGGGGCACGCCGACGAAGGGCGCGAAGACGCGCAAGAACAAGCGCACGGACGCAATGATCGTCCGCCGTCGCAAGCGCAAGAAGTAAAGGAATTTAGAGAATGCCACGCAGTGTGAGAAAGGGCCCGTTCGTCGATTCGCATCTGGCGAAGAAGGTGACCGAGGCAGCCAAGAACAACGATCGCCGGCCGATCAAAACCTGGTCGCGTCGTTCGATGATTCTCCCGAACATGGTCGGGCTGACGATTGCCGTGCACAACGGACGTCAGCACGTGCCGATCCTGATCTCGGAGAACATGGTCGGTCACAAGCTCGGTGAATTCGCACTGACGCGCACGTTCCGTGGTCACTCCGGTGACCGCAAGACCAAGTAAGGCGAGGAACTGAAGATGCAGGTTGCAGCAACACTTCGATACGCACGCATATCGCCGCAGAAATGCCGGCTGATGGCGGACGTCATCCGCGGCAAGTCCGTGGACGACGCGCTGCGCGCATTGACGTTCTCTCCGAAAAAGAGCGCGCGCATCGTTAAGAAGGTGCTCGAGTCGGCTATTGCCAACGCCGAGCACAACCACGGTGCCGACATCGACGAACTCAAGGTCTCGACGGTCGAGATCAACGAGGCGCCCACGTATCGCCGCTACCGCGCGCGAGCGAAGGGCCGCGGTGCACGCATTATCAAACGCAACAGCCACATCACGATTCAAGTGGCGGACGAGTAAGAAGTATGGGTCAGAAAGTACATCCGATCGGCATCCGTCTCGGGATCGTCAAGGACTGGGCGTCCAAGTGGTACGCGGACTCGAAGACGTTCGCAGGCTACGTCAAGACGGACCATGACATCCGTGAGTATCTGAAAAAGAGGCTCAAGGACGCGTCTGTCAGCCGCATTACGATCGAGCGTCCCGCCGGAAAGGCGAACATCACGATCTACACGGCTCGTCCGGGCATCGTTATCGGCAAAAAAGGCGAGGACATCGAGAAGCGCCGTGCCGAGATCGCGAAGCTGACGGGAATGCACATTAACGACATCCGCATCAACATCAACGAGGTCCGCAAGCCGGAGCTCGACGCGCAGCTCGTTGCCGAGGGCATCGCCCAGCAGCTCGAGCGCCGCGTAATGTTCCGGCGCGCGATGAAGCGTGCGGTTACGAACACGATGCGAGTCGGTGCCGAGGGCATCAAGGTCAAGGTTGGCGGCCGTCTGAACGGTGCGGAAATCGCGCGTTCGGAGTGGTACCGCGAGGGTCGCGTACCGCTGCACACGCTGCGCGCCGACATCGACTACGGCCTGGCCGAGGCGCGCACGACGTACGGCGTGATCGGCGTCAAGGTCTGGATCTTCAAGGGTGAAGTGTTCGACAAGCCGGAAGATGCGCCTGCAGAGGCGGCGGAAGCGGCAGGCGGCCGAGCGTAAGGATCTGAACAATGCTACAGCCAAAACGGACAAAGTTTCGCAAGCAGATGAAGGGACGCAACCGCGGTCTTGCGCACCGCGGCAGCACGGTTTCCTTCGGTGAATTCGGGCTCAAGGCCACGGGCCGGGGCCGGATGACGGCGCGCCAGATCGAGGCCGCTCGTCGTGCAATGACGCGCTATATCAAGCGCGGCGGCAAGATCTGGATCCGGGTGTTCCCGGACAAGCCGATCACCAAGAAGCCGCTCGAAGTGCGTCAGGGTAAGGGTAAGGGCAACGTCGAGTACTGGGTCTGCCAGATCCAGCCGGGCCGTGTGCTCTATGAGATGGAAGGCGTATCGGAAGAGATCGCACGTGAGGCATTTCGCCTTGCAGCAGCCAAGCTGCCGTTCCCGACCGAGTTCGTCTCGCGGCAGGTGATGTGATGGACGCTCAGGATCTCCGTAGCAAATCCGTTGACGAGCTCAACGAGGAACTCGTGGCCCTGCGCCGCGAGCAGTTCAACCTGCGCATGCAGCAGTCGACCGGTGAGCTCAACAACCACACCGAGCACGGCCGCGTCCGAAAAGACATTGCTCGCGTCAAGACGGTGCTGAATGAACTCCAGCGCGCCGCCGACGCACAGGAAGGTTAAGAAAGATGAGCGAAGACAAGAACACTCGCAAAGTGGTCGGCCGCGTCGTCAGCGACAAGATGGACAAGACCGTCTCCGTCGCGATCGAGCGCATGATCAAGCACCCGGTTTACGGCAAGTACATTCGCCGGACGACCAAAGTGCTGGCACATGACGCCGAGAACACGTGCAAAGCAGGCGATCGCGTAGCGATTTCGGAGATTCGTCCGATCTCGAAGAACAAATCGTGGGCCGTTGTCGACGTCGTCGAACGCGCCGCGGACCGTTGATTGAGGATATTTGAGCCATGATTCAGATGCAGACGGTTCTCGATGCGGCAGACAACTCCGGTGCGCGCCGGGTGCAGTGCATCAAGGTGCTGGGCGGCTCGAAGCGCCGCTATGCCGGTGTCGGCGACATCATCAAGGTGAGCGTCAAAGACGCGATCCCGCGCGGCAAGGTCAAGAAGGGCGAGGTCTACAACGCCGTCGTCGTTCGCACCCGCAAGGGCGTGCGCCGCAAGGACGGATCGCTGATCCGCTTCGACGGCAACGCGGCTGTGCTGCTGAACGCTCGTCTCGAGCCGATCGGCACCCGCATCTTCGGCCCGGTGACGCGCGAGCTGCGTACCAACCGCTTCATGAAGATTATTTCGCTGGCACCGGAGGTCCTCTAGGGACTCGCCGGTACGGAAACGACTATGAACAAGATCAGAAAAGGCGACGAAGTCATCGTCAGGACCGGCAAGGATAAGGGCCGGCGCGGCACCGTTCTCGAGGTTAATCCGGACGGCCGCATCCTCGTCGAGGGCATCAACATGGCGAAGAAGCATCAGAAGGGCAATCCGAGCGCGGAAAACCCGGAGAAGCGGCAGGGCGGAATCGTCGATAAGACGATGCCGATCGAGCATTCAAACGTCATGGTGTTCAACCCGAAGACGAAGAAGGGCGAACGCATCCACTTCCGGATCGAGGACGACGGCAGCAAAGTGCGCGTCTTCCAGAGCGGCGACGTCGTCGACATTTGAGAGTAACGAGACATGTCACGTTTACAGGAAAAATATCAGACGGAACTGAAAGGGCAGATCCAGCAGAAGCTGGGCCTGACGAACCCGATGCAGGTTCCGAAGATCACGAAGATCACGCTGAACATGGGCGTGGGCGAAGCCGTGGCCGATAAGAAGGTCCTCGAGAAAGCCCGCGACGACATGGAGAAGATCGCGGGTCAGAAGGCGCTGATTCGCCCGGCTCGAAAGTCGGTCGCAGCCTTCAAGATCCGTGATGGAATGCCGGTCGGATGCAAGGTAACGCTGCGCCGCGAGCGCATGTACGAGTTCCTCGACCGGCTCGTCAACATCGCGATCCCGCGTATCCGCGACTTCCGTGGTCTGAACCCGAAGGCGTTCGATCGCCAGGGCAACTACAGCATGGGCGTGACCGAGCAGATCATCTTCCCGGAAATCAACTACGACGAGATCGACGCGATTCGTGGCATGGACATCACCATCACCACGACGGCTCGCAATGCCGAAGAAGGCAAGGCGCTGCTCGAAGCGTTCAATTTCCCGTTCAAGAAATGACAGTCAGGTAGCGAACCGGAGTCCCAACTGCGGGCATTTAGACGTTTTACAGGCGCACGAAAGGAAGGCGAACACCGACATATTCCAATCGGGTGCCAGACAGACAGATAAGCGAGAGTACAAAAGTGGCCAAGAAATCAATGATCCAGCGCGAACTGAAGCGCGAGAAGCTTGTCGCGAAGTACGCGAAGAAGCGTGCCGAGCTCAAGGCGATCATTCGTAACGTCAACAGCTCCGACGAAGAGCGGATGGCTGCACAGGCGAAGCTGAATGCGATGCCGCGCGACGCCAGCCCGTCGCGGCTGCGCAATCGCTGCGCAATCACGGGACGCCCGCACGGCGTTTACCGCAAGTTCGGTCTGGGCCGTAACAAGCTCCGCGAAGCCGCCATGAACGGCGAAATTCCCGGGCTCACGAAGGCCAGTTGGTAAAGGGGACTCGAAATGACGATGACTGATCCCATCTCCGACATGCTGACGCGCATTCGCAATGGCCAGAAGGCTCGCAAAGTGAGCGTTTCCATGCCGGCATCGAAGGCGAAGGAAGCCGTTGCCCAGGTTCTGAAGGACGAGGGCTACATTACGGACTACGCGACCGACGGCGAAGGCGCGTCGAAGTCGTTGAGCGTCGAGCTGAAGTACTTCGAGGGCGTGCCGGTGATCGAGAAGATCCAGCGCACGAGCCGTCCGGGCCTCCGCATCTACCGGGGCAAGGAAGATCTGCCGAAAGTGCTCGGCGGCCTCGGTGTTGCAATCGTATCGACGTCGGCCGGCGTCATGAGTGACCGGCAGGCGCGTGAGAAAGGTATTGGCGGTGAGGTGATCTGCGTCGTTTCCTAACGCCGCGGTGCTCATCGAGAAGAGAACAGAACTATGTCAAGAGTTGCTAAATCACCGGTCGAGCTTCCGTCCGGCGTTGAGTTCAAGCAGGAAGGCAGCCTCGTCACGCTGAAGGGCGCGAAGGGCACGCTCGAGCTCGAGCTGAACAATGAGGTGGAGCTCAAGCAGGACGACAACACGCTCAGCGTAGCGCCGCGTTCGGGCTCGCGTTTCTCGACCGCGATTGCCGGCACGATGCGCGCACTGCTTGCCAACATGGCGAAGGGCGTCTCCGAGGGCTTCGAGCGCAAACTCGAGCTGGTCGGCGTCGGCTATCGCGCGCAGGCTCAGGGCAACAAGCTCAACCTGACCCTTGGTTTCTCGCACCCGGTCGTTCACGAGGTTCCGGAAGGGATCACCGTCGAAACGCCGAGCCAGACCGAGATTATCGTCAAGGGCGCTGACAAACAGAAAGTGGGCCAGACGGCAGCCGAGATTCGTGCCTATCGTCCGCCCGAGCCCTACAAAGGCAAGGGTGTTCGCTACGCCGACGAGCGCGTAGTGATGAAGGAAGCGAAGAAGAAGTAAGCGGCCGCAAAGCTTTAGGACAGACAAGATGAGACTGGACAAGAAACAGAATCGACTGCGCCGCGCTCGTAAGGGCCGCGCGAAGATCCGCGAGTTGGAGGTGAGCCGCCTGAGCGTTCATCGCACGCCTCGCCACATCTATGCGCAGATCATTGCTGCCGACGGCGGCACCGTGGTGGCGTCGGCATCGACGCTGGAAACCGAGGTGCGCAAGGGCATCAAGAACGGCGGCAACGTCGAAGCGGCGAGCATCGTCGGCGCGCGGATCGCTGAGAAGGCCAAGGCGGCCGGCATCGATACCGTGGCATTCGATCGCTCCGGATTCCGGTACCACGGCCGCGTCAAGGCGCTGGCCGAGGCGGCACGCGAAGCGGGCCTGAAGTTTTAGATCTTAGGATTACTTTGAACGGCTGACACAGCCGGTTGGACCAGACTATGGCGAGAAACGAACAAGGACAGCAAGGCGACGATCTCATCGAGAAGCTCGTGACGGTCAATCGCGTTGCCAAAGTGGTCAAGGGCGGCAGGCAGTTCGGCTTCACCGCGCTCACGGTTGTGGGTGATGGCGCAGGCCAGGTCGGCTTCGGATACGGCAAGGCACGGGAAGTGCCGGTTGCGATCCAGAAGGCGATGCAGAACGCCCGCAAGAACATGACCGCGATCAATCTGAACAACGACACGCTGCAGTACGCGAAGAAAGGCCGCCACGGTGCGACCAAGGTGTACATGCAGCCGGCGTCCGAAGGTACCGGCGTTATCGCGGGCGGTGCGATGCGCGCCGTGTTCGAGTGTGCCGGCGTGCGCAACGTTCTCGCCAAGAGCTACGGCTCGCGCAACCCGATCAACGTCGTACGCGCGACGATCAAGGGCCTGTCGGAGATTCACTCCCCGCAGGCGATCGCCGCCAAGCGTGGCAAGAAGGTCAAGGAGATCGTGGCTTAAGGGCCGCGAATAGCGCTATGGCAAAAGCGAAAGAATTGAAAGTGACGCTCAAGAAGAGCCGATTCGGCCGCCTGAAGAGTCACAAGGCCTGCGTGGCCGGTCTCGGTCTGCGAAAGATCAATCAGACCGTCACGGTACAGGATACGCCGGAGAACCGCGGGATGATCAACCGCATCTCCTATCTCGTGTCGGTGGAGGAAGCCTGACATGCGTTTGAATGAACTGTCGCCCGGCAAGGGCGCGAAAAAAGTCGGCAAGCGTCTGGGTCGCGGTCACTCCGCGGGCCAGGGCAAGACGAGCGGTCGCGGCCAGAAGGGCCAGCACGCGCGTTCGGGCGGCTATCACAAGGTCGGCTTCGAAGGCGGCCAGATGCCGCTGCAGCGTCGGCTGCCGAAAGTCGGCTTCAACTCGCGCATGGCGAAGTACACGGCCGAACTGCGGCTGCACGAGCTGGCGATTCCGGACGCGGACGTCATCGACGTCGATGTCCTGAAGTCGCTGAGCCTGGTGCCCAAGCATTCGACCAAGGTAAAGGTCATCCTCTCGGGCACGCTCGAGAAGGCCGTGAAGCTCAAGGGAATCGCGGTCACTAAGGGTGCACGCGAAGCCATCGAGAAAGCTGGCGGCAGCATCGAAGCTTAACGGTAAGAACGGGAACTCACGTGGCGAAGAAGCCCCTGCAAAATCCGGCTGATACGGCGAAAGCGGCAAGCAAACTGGCCGAGCTCAAGGCTCGCATCCTGTTTTTGATTGGCGCGCTCATCGTATTCCGCATCGGTACCTTCATTCCGGTACCGGGCGTCGACCCCATTGCGCTCAGGGATTTCTTCGATCAGCAGTCCGGCAACCTGATCGGCCTGTTCAACATGTTCTCGGGCGGCGCGCTGTCGCGATTCGGTATTTTCGCGCTCGGCATCATGCCGTACATCTCGTCGTCGATCATCATGCAGATGGCGAGCCATATCGTGCCGTCGATGCAGCAGCTCCGGAAGGAAGGCGAGCAGGGCCGCCGGCAGATCATCAAGTACACCCGCTGGGGTACGGTGGCGCTGGCAAGCTTCCAGTCGATCGCTGCGGCGTCCTGGCTGCAGGGCCAGGGCAATCTGGTCGTGAATCCGGGAACCGGATTCCTGATCACGGCGTGCATCACACTGGTGACCGGCACGATGTTCCTGATGTGGCTCGGTGAGCAGATCACGGAGCGCGGTATCGGCAACGGTATCTCGATGATCATCCTCGCGGGTATCGTGGCGGGCCTGCCGAGCGCGATCGCCGGCACGGCGGATCTCGTCAGCCGCGGCGAAATGTCGCCGGCGACCGCGATCCTCATGCTGATCGGCGGTATTGCGGCTATCGTGTTCGTCGTCTACATGGAGCGGGCGCAGCGCCGGATCACGGTGAACTACGCCCGACGGCAACAGGGCAGGAAGATGTTTGCCGCACAGAGCACGCATCTGCCGTTCAAGATCAACATGGCGGGCGTCATCCCGCCGATCTTCGCGTCGTCGATCCTGATGTTCCCGGCAACGATTGCGCAGTTCTTCGGCCAGTCGACCGATCCGAGCGGCTTCCAGCGTTTTCTACAGACGATGGGTGCCAATCTCGGTCCGGGCCAGCCGGTCTACGTGCTGCTGTATGCCGCGTTGATTGCCTTCTTCTGCTTCTTCTACACGGCGCTGATGTACAACTCGAAGGACACGGCGGACAACCTGAAGAAAGCAGGCGCGTTCCTGCCGGGAATCCGGCCCGGGGCCCACACGGCCGACTACATCGACAAGGTCCTGACACGGCTGACGTTCTGGGGTGCGATCTACATCACGGGTGTCTGTCTGTTGCCGGAGATCATTCGCATGTTCTACCCGGCCGTGCCGTTCAACTTCGGCGGTACGTCGCTATTGATTCTCGTCGTCGTAACGATGGACTTCATGTCGCAGATGCAGGCGCACGCGATGAGCCATCAGTACGAGGGCATGATGCAAAAGGCCAACCTCAGAAACTACGGTCGAGGAGGCCAGCTACGCTGATTCGCTCAGCGATGGAGAACGCTCATGAAAGTAAGAGCATCGGTCAAGAAAATCTGCAGAAACTGCAAAATCATCCGCCGCAACGGAGTCGTGCGGGTGATCTGTACGGACGCGCGGCACAAGCAGCGCCAAGGGTAGGTAGACAAGAATGGCACGTATAGCAGGCATAAATATTCCGCTGTCGAAGCACGTCGTTATCGCACTGACGTCGATCTACGGTATCGGAGACACGCGCGCAAAGCAGATCTGCGCGGCGGCCGGCGTCGCTCCGGACACCATGGTCAAGGATCTCGCTGAGCCCGAGGTGGCAAAGCTTCGTACGGCTGTGGCGAATTTCACGGTCGAGGGCGACCTGCGCCGCGAAGTGTCGATGAACATCAAGCGATTGATGGACCTCGGCAGCTACCGCGGTATTCGTCATCGTCGCGGTCTTCCGCTGCGCGGACAGCGCACGCGCACCAACGCGCGCACCCGGAAGGGTCCGCGTCGTCCGATCAAGCGTTAATCGGTATTCGTAAGGGAATCGCCCGCAAGGCGGGCTCCTACAGGTAAACAGAATGGCAGAAGCTAAGAAAAGGAAGGTCAAAAAGCATGTCGTGGACGCGATTGCCCACATCCATGCTTCCTTCAACAACACGATCATCACGATCACCGACCGTCAGGGCAATGCGTTGTCCTGGGCGACGGCCGGTGGCTGCGGATTTCGCGGTTCGCGTAAGTCGACGCCGTTCGCTGCACAGGTAGCGAGCGACAAGGCTGGACGCGTCGCGCTGGACTTCGGCGTGAAGAACCTCGACGTCCGCGTCCGTGGGCCGGGCCCTGGCCGCGAGTCGGCCGTGCGTGCTCTGAACGCTCTCGGCTTCCGTATTCAACACATCGAGGACGTGACGCCGATTCCGCATAACGGCTGTCGCCCGCCGAAAAAACGCCGCGTATAGAGGCATTTACAGATGGCAAGATATTTAGGACCCAAGTGCAAACTGTCCCGCCGCGAAGGCACGGATCTGTTTCTGAAGAGTGGCGCGAGGCCGCTCGAGTCGAAGTGCAAACTCGAAGTACCGCCGGGTGGGGCGCCGCAACGTCGGCCGCGTCTGTCGGACTACGGTCTGCAGCTTCGTGAGAAGCAGAAGCTTCGCCGCATGTACGGCGTACTCGAGCGCCAGTTCCGCAATTACTACAAGCGGGCTGCGCAGCTGAAGGGCTCGACGGGTGAGAACCTGTTGCGTCTTCTCGAGGGCCGTCTGGACAACGTCGTTTACCGCATGGGCTTCGCCGCGACACGCGCCGAAGCACGGCAGCTCGTGAGCCACAAGAGCATCGAGGTGAACGGCAAGATCGTCAATATTCCGTCGGCCCAGCTGAAAGCTGGCGACGCAGTCGGCATTCGCGAGAAAGCCAGGAAGCAGCTTCGTATTCAGAGCGCGATCGATATCGCCGCTCAGGTCGGACTCCCGGATTGGGTGGACGTCGATGCGAAGAAGATGACGGGAACTCTGAAGTCGTTGCCGGACCGGGAGGACATCCTGCCGGACATCAACGAAAACCTCGTCGTCGAGCTGTACTCCAAGTAATCAGGAAGGTAGTTACACATGCAGCAATCCGTTACTGAATTCTTGAAGCCGCGCGTCGTCAAAGTGACGCCGGTGAATGATCTGCAGGCCAAGGTAGTCATCGAGCCGTTCGAGCGTGGTTTCGGCCACACCCTCGGCAATGCGCTGCGCCGCATCCTGCTGTCGTCGATGCCCGGTGCGTCGATCACGGAAGTCGAAATCGAGGGCGTCCTCCACGAGTACACCAGCATCGAGGGTGTACAGGAAGATGTCGTCGACATTCTGCTGAACCTCAAGCAGGTCGCTGTTCGGATGAACACCCGCGACACCGCTGAGCTCCGCCTGACGAAGAAGGGCCCCGGCCCGGTCTCGGCCGGCGATATTCAGCTCGACCACGACGTCGAAATCATGAATCCCGATCTGGTGATCGCGAATCTGACCAGCGTCGGCGAACTGAACATGGTGCTCAAGGTCGAGCGCGGCCGCGGCTATCGCCCGGCTACGCAGCGTCCGGCTTTCGAAGAGCAGTCCGGCCCGATCGGTCGCCTGCAGCTCGATGCGTCGTTCAGCCCCGTGCACCGCGTCACGTACAACGTTGAGGCCGCGCGCGTCGAACAGCGCACCGATCTCGATAAGCTGATCATCGACATCGAGACGAACGGCACGATCGATCCCGAAGAGGCAATCCGTCGCGCTGGCAGCATCCTGAAGGATCAGCTGTCCGTCTTCGTCGACCTGCAGGGTCAGGAAGAGGGCGTCGGTGCACAGGCAGAGAGCCAGGTCGATCCGATCCTGCTCCGTCCGGTGGACGAGCTCGAGCTCACGGTCCGCTCGGCAAACTGCCTGAAGGCCGAGAACATCATGTACATCGGGGATCTCGTGCAGCGCACCGAAGTGGAACTTCTGCGCACGCCGAACCTCGGCAAGAAATCGCTGACCGAGATCAAGGAAGTCCTCGAAGGACACGGTCTCGGACTGGGCATGCGCCTCGACAACTGGCCGCCGGCAAGCCTGCGTCCGGAGCACGAGCTCGCAGCGCTCTAAGACAGAAGGTAAGTAGTCATGCGTCACAGAAAATCCGGTCGCCGACTGGGTCGTAACAGCTCACACCGCAAGGCGATGTTCCGCAACATGGCCGCGTCGATGCTGAAGCACGAGACGATCCGCACGACGTTGCCCAAAGCCAAGGAGCTTCGCCGTGTCGTGGAGCCTCTGATCACGCTCGCCAAAGAAGACAGCGTCGCCAACCGGCGTCTGGCTTTCGATCGGCTGCGCGACAAAGAGGTCGTCGGCAAGCTGTTCTCGGATCTCGGCCCGCGTTTCAAGGACCGGCCGGGAGGCTACCTGCGTATCCTGAAGATGGGCCCGCGCCCGGGTGACGCTGCGCCGATGGCGATCGTCATGTTGACGGAGCAGGCCGCGGAAGAGGTCGTGACCGAAGAATAATCGCTGACCGACAGTACGCGATAGAAAAAGCCGGGCTCATGCCCGGCTTTTTTGTTGGCAATTCATCCGGCCAGCACGATACGCTTCAGAGATATCAGGGTAGGCGGGATCGATGAGGATTGGACACCCAGGCCGATTACAATGATCGTGCCGGCAGCGGTAGGTCTTCCGGAAGGAACCTCAATGCAATGACCATCTTCTTTGTGCTGGTTTCGTTCATGGCTTCTGCAGGCGCAGAGGTTACCGATTGGCCATCGATCGAGCCTGTATCCGCGGTCGCCGGGTTTAGTCGCGATAGCGAGAAGTTTGAGCTGGTAGTGCCTATAACTGGAGAAAACGGTGTTGACTTGTATTTTCTCAGGTGTGTCGGGGGTAGCGACAGATACCTGGACGGCTTGTCGACCGAGACGGATGCAAACTACGTCGGTCCGCTTTCCTGCAGACTGAGTCTTGAGGACCAGTACGGAGAGTATTCTCTGTTAGCGGAGGATGGCTCGCCCAGGTGGTACACGCGAGGCCAATTTCACTACAGACACCTGGTTGGCGCATGCGGGGAATACCCGGAGTTCGGCAGAGTTCGAAATTTCTACCTAAGAGGGATGAGGCTCACATTGGCAATAGAAGGACTGGAGCGCGACGACTCTGGTGAGGTTCAGTTCTTCGAATTGCATGTAGATGCTCAGAACGACGAGAGCGCTTCCACAGCGATTGCTGCTCGTCCGGACTACTTGAATCCGCACAAGCCAGGTCGCAGCTGTGACGTAGTCTTGGACGGACAAGACACCCGATATTGTCGGGACAGGGAAACGTACTCCTGGATTGAGTGCCCGGAGCAGGGCTAGCGGGGATGCGGCGACGGACCGGGAAAGTCCCACTCAAACCCGTGAACGCGTTAGTCTTGATGCATGGCGGATAATGACCAAAGCATTTCCCTCGTGCTCGGTAGCGGCGGTGCCCGCGGCCTGGCGCATATCGGCGTCATCGCTGAACTCGAAGCGCAGGGCTATCGAATCGCCTCGATCGCCGGGTGCTCGATCGGCGCATTGATCGGCGGCATCTACGCCGCCGGGAAGCTCGATGCCTACTCCGACTGGGTGTCCGGCATCTCGAAGCTCGACATGGTCGCGCTGCTGGACCTTGCGTGGCAGAACGACGGCCTGGTGAAGGGCGACAAGATCATCAACAAGCTCGTCGATCTCGTTGGGGAGCAGCAGATCGAGGATCTGCCCATACCCTTTACGGCCGTGGCCACCGACATTACCAACGGGGCCGAAGTCTGGATGTCGTCCGGGCGGCTCTTCGATGCGATCCGGGCATCGATCTCGCTGCCGCTGTTCTTCACACCGGTCGAGCATCGAAATGTGAAGCTCATCGACGGGGGCTGCTTGAATCCGGTCCCAATCGCGCCAACCTGGCGGGACGAAACCGACCTCACGATCGCCGTAAACCTGGGTGGTGACCCGGTGGAGGAGCCAGTCACCGACGTTGAGGAGACCACGACGGCAGTCGACAAATCGACGGTTCAGGGGTGGGTGGCGTCGGTCGTTGACGAGCTGAAGAACTCGATCAAGGATCGAGCCCGCCCGGACTTCGATGCCTACGACGTTGCCAATCAGGCGTTCGACGCCATGCAAGGCGCTATCGCCCGGCACCAACTCGCCGCGTATCCGCCCGACATCGCTGTTGTCATACCGCGCAACGCCTGCGGCACGCTGGAATTCGATCGGGCCCACGAGATGATCGAGCTCGGCCGCAGAAAAATGCGAGAAGCGCTCGGCTAAGGCTGGCTACTTGGCCGCGAGCGCCTCGTCAGACGAGTCACTCTTGCCGGACAGCCTATCGATGAGCTGCGCCACGTACTCCGGCGAGTGTGTGTTGCGCGCGATGAGCGTGTACACCGTCGGTACGATGATCAGCGTGAGCAGCACCGAGAAAGTCACTCCGAAGAACACGACAGCGCCGATCGACTGACGCGAGAGCGCGCCGGCACCCGATGCCAGGATCAGCGGGATCGAACCGAACGCGGTACACATGCTCGTCATCAAGACCGGACGCAGACGCGTACGGGCCGACTGTATCACCGCTTCCTTGAATTCGACGCCACGATCTCGCAGCTGATTGGCGAACTCGACAATGAGGATGCCGTTTTTCGCCGCCAGCCCGATCAGCATGATCGCGCCGATCTGGCTGTAGATGTTGATCGACGAGCCGAAGACCCACAAGCCGACGAGTGCGCCGGTGATCGCCAGCGGCACCGTGGTCATGATGATCAGCGGATGCTTGAACGACTCGAACTGCGCGGCCAGCACCAGATACGCGATCGTCAGCGCCAGCAGGAAGGTCAGGTAGATCGCATTGCCCGTGTTCTTGAAGTCACGCGATTCGCCGTTGTAATTCAGGCGCGCGGACTCCGGCAGGTTCTCTTCGACGATTCGCTCCAGGTCCGCCAGTGCCGGACCGAGTGAATAGCCGGGATTGATCGTGCCGGTAATCGAGATCGAACGCATGCGGTCGAAGCGCCGCAGGTCGACCGGTCCCGCGACTTCGGTAAGGGTGACGAGGTTCGACAACGGAATCAGTTGCCCGGAGAGTTCCGAGCGCACGTAGATCGTCTCGAGATCGCTCGGAGTCTGCCGCCGTTCGTCGGCACCCTGCAGGATCACTCGATATTCCTCGCCACGATCGATGAACGTCGTGACGACCCGCGATCCGAGGATGGTCTCCAACGTGCGGCCGATGTTCGCCAGCGAGACGCCCAGATCCGCGGCCCGGTCACGGTCGACGGATACGTCGATCTTCGGCTTCCGCTCGTTGTAGTCGGATTGAAGGTTCGAGATGCTGGGTAGCTGTTCCGCCTCGGCGATGACGATATCCCGCCAGGCGGCAAGCTCCTGATAGTCGGTGCCGCCGAGGACGATGTTCAACGGCCGGCTGCTCTGCCCGAGCGCGCGAGATCCGGGTGCGAAGGCGAACGCGCTGACGCCCGGCAAATCCCGGAGCTGCCGGTTCCAGTTCGCCACCAGTTCACCGGCTGAGCGCTCGCGCTCGGACCATGGGGTGAGCGGGGCGAGGACCATGCCGCGGTTGACGTCCGCGCCGCCGCCCCAGCTGCCGGATCGGCCCAGCACGCGAAGCACGTCGCCGGCCTCCTGATCCGCCATGACGATCTGCTCGGCCTCCATGATGTAACCCAGCGTGTAATCGAGGCTTGCGCCGTCCGGGCCGACAACCGTCACCATCGTGAAGCCACGGTCTTCGCGCGGCATGTATTCGACCGCGAGCTTGCCGATCAGCATCAGGCTGGTTGCGAAAATGACGACTCCGGATACCAGAACGATCACGGGGCGGCGGATGGTCCGTCGCAGCAGCCCTTCGTAGCTCGCCGACAGTTTTTTGAACAGGCCGTCCACGAAATGCGTCAGGCGGCCGCGATGCAGCCGGTTGTCGCTGAACAGCTTGGTAGTGAGCATCGGCACCAGGGTCAACGCGATCAGGCTGGAGAACGCGACCGCGGCGGCCAGCGAGATGCCGAATTCACCGAAGACGAGGCCGATGTTGCCCGGCATGAAGGACACCGGCAGGATCACCGCGATCAAGACCAGGGTCGTAGCGATGACGGCAAAGCCGATCTCGCGGCTGCCGTTCGTGGCCGCCAGCAGCGTCGGCTCGCCGCCCTCGATACGCCGGGCGATGTTCTCGAGCACTACGATGGCATCGTCGACGACCAGGCCGATGGCGAGTACGAAGCCGAGCAACGTCAACGTATTGATCGAAAAGCCCATCGCAGCCATGACGATGAAGGCCGAGATGATCGAGATCGGAATCGTCACGGCGGGAATGACGGTCGCCCGCAACGTGCCGATGAAGGCATAGATGACGATGAGTACGAGGAGCATCGCGAGTCCGAGCGCCTTCGCCACTTCCTTCATGGACGCTCGAATGAACACTGCAGTGTCGAAGTTGACGTTCAGGTCGATGTCGGCCGGAATCGTCGACTGAAGCTCCTCGATGCGTTTGGCAACATTGGTATTGACCTGCAGCATGTTGGCCTGCGCCCGGGGCACGATGCCGAGCGCGATTCCGGACACGCCATCGGTCCTGGAGAAGCTGCGAATGTTCTCCGGGGCCAGCTCGATATCGGCGACTTCGCCGAGCCGAACGAGGTAGTTGTCGTCGCCCTGCGCGAGGACCAGCTGCTCGAAGTCCGAGACGCTGCGGAAGCCGGTGTCGGTGCGCAGCGTGAATTCCCGAGTCGTCGACTCCAGCCTGCCGGACGGGATCTGCACGTTCTCGCGACGCAGCGCGTCCTCGATGTCGGTGACGGTCAGGCCGCGCGCGGCCAGCCGATTCGGATCGACCCAGATGCGCATCGCGGGGCGGCGGCTGCCGCTGCCACGAATCTGAGCGACACCGTCGACGACAGACAGCGCGTCGACGATATAGCGATCGGAGAAGTCCGAGACCTCCATCAGCGAGCGCGTCTCGCTGGAGATATTGATCCACATCGACGTGGTTGCGGAGCTGTCCTGCTTGGACACCTCGGGAGGATCGGCTTCGTCGGGCAGATTGTTCAGGACGCGCGATACGCGGTCTCGCACGTCGTTCGCGGCTGCGTCGATATCGCGGCCGCGGCTGAATTCGATCGAGATCCTCGAGCGCTCGTCGAAGCTCGTCGACGATATCTTGGTAATGCCGGAAATCCCGGCGATCTGGTCCTCGATGATCTGCGTGACGCGCCGCTCGACAATGTCCGAGGCGGCGCCGCGGTAAGTCGTGCTGATCGATACGACCGGCCGCTCGATGTCCGGGTACTCGCGGATCGACATCGAAGACATCGACATCAGGCCGACGATGACCAGGATCAGCGAGATGACGGCTGCGAAGACCGGCCGCCGGACCGATACGTCGGAGAGCAGCATCCGGCTCAGCCCTCGTTGGCCGGCTGCGGAACGGTCGCGGCCGCCGAGTTCACGCTCTCGACCTGCGAACCGTCGCGCACCTTGCCGGTGCCCTCGGTCACGACCGTCTCACCGGGGGTCAAACCGCCGGCGATGACCACGAATCCGGGAATGCGCCGGCCGAGTTCGACCGCTCGCCGCTCGACCACGCCGTCGACGACGACGAACACATACTGCGCCGTTCCCTCGGGCACGATCGCCTGTTCCGGCGCAACCAGAACTTCGCCGCGATCGCGCTGCAGATCGACGGTCATGAACATACCCGGCTTGAGTTCTCCGTCATCGTTCGGAATCGTGGCCCGCGCCTGGACGGAGCGCGAGACAGGGTCGAGCCGGGTGTCGACGCTGATCACCGTGCCTTCGAATACGCGGTCCGGATACACGACGCTTTCCGCTCGAATCGCCATGCCTTCGGCCACCGATGTCAGGAACATCTCCGGCACCGAAAAATCCAGCTTGATGACGCTCACGTCATCGAGCGTCGTGATGACCGTCGATGAGTTGACGAAGCTACCGGGGCTAACGCGGCGCAGGCCCACGCGGCCGTCGAACGGCGCACGGATCAGCGTGTTGTCGAGGCGGGCCTGTGCAGCCTGCACCTGGGCTTCGTTGACCTGAACCTCCGCCAGCAACTCTTCGAGATTGGAAACGGAGATCGCCTGAGACGAGGAGAGCGTCCGGTTGCGTTCGTACAAACTGCGACTCTCGGACAGATTGGCTTCGGCAAGCGCCAGTCCCGCGAGAATCTCGTTGTTCTCCAGTTCCACCAGCAGCTGACCGGCCGATACGCTCTGGCCTTCCTCGAAATTGATCGTCTCCACGAGACTCGAGATTCGTGGCTGAATCTCGACGGATTCATTCGCGCGAGCGGTGCCGAGGGCCTGAATTTCATCGACGAGCGGCTGGAGTTCCACTTCTGCGGTGACGACCCGCGTCGCCCCATTGCCGCCCCACGCGCCCCGGCCCTGGGTTTCCTCGTCGCCGCCACATGCGGCAAGCAGCGCTGCCGAGGCGACGCTCAGCAGTACGATGGCGGCGTTCTTCATGTTTGATTCCCGGCCCTTCGGAGGCTCTTCAGGATGGACGGCAAGTGTAACGAATATCGGACCGATATATTGCCCGGGGAAATAACCTGTTACGAATGAGTACCCCTCTGCGATCGGGGCGTTTCGACAAGCAATTATTTTACATAACGAACGCGCGCAGCGGCCCTAAGTTACTGATTTATTTTTACGAGGGAACGATTTTTGGCTGTCCTGTGAGTCCCTTCACAGAGCCCTTTCCGGAAACTCATTATGCTCGTATTCACGACGACATGGAGAACGATCATCGCCAAGGACAGAGCATTCGACGACTGCGTCATCCTGTCGAAGGACAGCTTCGACCCGGACGCCGTATTCCTCGACGACATTGTCGACGATGACGTTTTGCCGTACCTGAGCCTCGCTGTAGACGGTCTGACCGACACGACGTCGATCCACACGACCGATCTGGAAATGCGCCCCGAGGACGCGGCGAACGACGATCCCGACACGACCATGCCGGTATCCGATCTCGATCCCGAGCATCTGGAGGTCTACGGCTGGGAGTCGTCTTTCTGGCGAAAGGTCAAAGGCTACATGGGGTTCTGAGTAGCCCGTAGCCATACCCCGCGCCCGGCCGGGCGCAATCCAACAAACTTCACGAACGAATATCCGGCGGCCGTCCCGCGGGAGCCTAACCCGCCGTGTCCGAGTGTGCGTTCGCCCAGTGCGAGAGGCGCATGTCCCTCAGGAGCTGGATATAGCGTGGATGGGCCAGCAGTTCGGGCGACTGCACGAGGACCCCGATGTAGGGTGCTCTTGGGTCGTTCGTTTCGATGGCCGCTTCCCACCAATCGAGCGCGTCGTCCAGGCGCTCCGCGTGTTCGAACAGGAGGGCAATATCCCCTGGCGGGACGTGGGCCGTCTCGCGGTGTTCGATCAGCACCTCCGCGGCGCGTTCGATGGCGGCGTTGAAATCGCCGTTCTCATAGGCCGCTTCCAGCGCATTCGCACCCGCCGGGTTTCCCTGAGTGATCCGGAAGTAGTTGGCGGCCGCGGCGATAGCGGCAGGCTCGTTGCCGATCCCGTAGTTGGCAATCCAGACGACGTCGTAACCGAAGCCGAAGCCGGGATAGGCCGCGTGCAACCCCGTGATCACGTCGATACTCTCTTCGAGATCGCCGACCATCATCCGCTGTGCGCCATGCAGGCCCTCGACGAACGGATTGCGAGGATCGCGCTCCCTGGCCATCGCCATCTGCTCGCTGCCTTCCTCGGTCCTGCCGGTGATCGTCAGGAAGTGCGAGTAGAACATTCTCGCCTCGGCATAGTTCGGATTGAGTTCTATTGCACGGCGAAAGGCGAGCCCCGCCGCTTCCCAGTTGAACTCCTGCCAGGTCATATGCCGCGCATAGCCGAGATATGCCTCGGCCAGTTGACCGTCAAGTTCCAGCGCTCGTTCGATGAGGGGAAGGCAGGTTTCGCGTGCCTGCGCAGGACTGATCAATCCGGCCTGCGCGCGGAATCCGCACACGCGGCCGCGCCCGAGAATCGCCAGCGCGTAATTCGGATCGAGGGAGAGCGCCTCGAGGTAGTGCCGTTCGGCGATGACGAAGTCCTGCGGCGAGAATCGTTCGACGTGAAACTGGCCGCGGAGAAATTCGAGGTAGGCCGCCTCGTTGACAGGCTCTGTGCGATTGAGCCGCTCGGCCTCACCGCGGGTCAACGATACCTGTACCTGCGCGGCGACCTGCCGGGCGAAATAGCGCTGCATGTTCAGCGCGTCCTCGACGCTGCCCTCCAGCGACTGCGACCAGATCGTCCGGTCCTGTCGTGCATCGATGAGCTTGACGTCGAGGCGGATGTCATCGTCGACGCGGTAGACGGAACCCTCGATCAAGGTCGCGACGCCGAGATGCTCGGCTATCTCACTCAGCGACAGATCCGATTCGGCGAACGACATCGTCGACGTCCTGGACGTCACCCGGAGTCCGCTGATGCGCGACAGTTCGCCGATCAGCGCATCGTGCATACCTGCGACAAAGAACGCCTGGTCGGCGTCGTCGGATATGTTCTCCAGCGGCAATACTGCGATGGCGCTGCTGTCCGGATAGGCTGCCGGCGCGATGTCCGGCTCTCCGTCGACGGTAACAACAAGCAGAAGATAGCCGGTGAGGGCCACCAGACCGAGAACCGCGGTAGCTGCCGTCCATAGGGCCCAACGCGGACGTTGCGCCGACTTCGGCTCACGCGCGCTCGTGTCGCCGAGCGCTTCGACGGCCGATTCGAATATGTACCCCCGCCGCGGTACGGTACGGATCATGGTCTGATCCGCGTCTCCCAGCGCCTTACGGATGTCGATGAGACACTGCGTGACGGCGTCTTCGGTCACGACGGTGCCGGCCCAGATCGAATCGAGCAGTTCGTCGCGGCTGACCAGCCGGCCCTGTCGGTTGACCAGGTAGTGCAATACGTCGAACGACTTCGGACGGATCTTTACCGTTGCGCCGTCGCGCAAGAGCTCGCCGCGATCCGTGTCCAGCGTGAAGTCGCCGAAGCGGAAGCCGCGGTGCTGGTAGCCTGCATCAGCCATGCGTGAACGTCCTCAGTGGTTGCTGCTGGCGACCGTAGTCTGACCGAGCGAGGACTGAAGCAGGCTCACCCATGAGCTCAACCGCGTGCTTTCGCCTTGAGCTCTTTCTTGACGCGCCGTCCCTTGCGCTCCAGCGCCGGCCGCATCTGCCGTCCGAGCCACGGGAACAGGTAGTTGATCGTTGTCAGCAGTCCGCTGAACCACGGCATCGAGATTTCACGCTGCTTGTTGCCGCAGAGATCCAACACCACCTGAGCAACTTCTTCCGCCGTCGAGATCGGCTGCGAAAACGTCAGGTCGGACACCTGATCGACGTCCGTCATGATGAAGCCCGTGTCGATCGGACCGGGGGAGACGACCGCGAACTTGATCCCCGAATCGCGAAATTCCTCGGCCACCGCGTACGTGAAGGCGCGCAGTCCGGACTTGCTTGCCGAGTAGGTCGCGCTTCCCGGCACGGGGAGACGGCCGGCGAGCGAGCCGACGTTGATGACAGCGCCGCTTCCAGCCTCGCGCAGGTAGTTCAGCGCAATCCTGGTCAGGATGATCGGTGCCTTCAGATTCACATCGATCATCTTGCCGAGATCTTCCCAATCGACGTCGGCGACGTCGCCTCGCGAGTGATAGCCCGCGTTGTTGACGAGAATATCGACGCGGCCGAACTCGAAGTCGGTCTTCTTGAAGACGTTGACGCAGGCATCCGTATCGGACACGTCCATGGCGAAGATCTGCACTTCGGTCTTGTCGCGGAGTTCCTCCGCGATAGCCTCGAGCTTCTTCTTGCCGCGCGCGACGAGCATGAGTTTCGCGCCCGCGTCGGCGAACTTGCGGGCGGTCGCGGCGCCGACACCTTCGGATGCGCCCGTGATGATCACGGCTTTGTCTTTGAATATCACTGCCTGCTCCTGCGGCCGATGACTCTAGGCGGCGAACGCGTCGCGTGTGAGATTTTCCGCGCCATCCGCGAGGACGCGAACATCGTCCTCGATGCGGACGCCACCGAAGGGGCGCAGCCGATCGACTGTCTGCCAATTGATTTGCTGCTCAGCCGGCGAGCCGCGCAGGTTGTCCAGCAACAAATCGATCACATAGAGCCCAGGCTCGATGGTCACGACCATGTCTTCTTCGAGAACACGGGTGAGCCTTAGGAAAGGGTGACCGCTCGGCGGGTCGATCGTCGTTCCCGATTCGTCGGCGAAATGACCGCCGACATCGTGAACCTGCACACCGATCAGGTGCCCCAGCCCGTGCGGGAAGAAGGCTGACGTCGTGCCCGACGAGATCAGGTCCTCGGTCGAGCCCCTTGCCAGTTCTGCATCGACCAGGACTTCACCGAGCAGCCGATGTGTCTCGAGATGCAGATCTCGGAAGTCGACACCGGCGCGGACGCCGGCCACGATCTTCAGCTGCAGGTCGTCCATCCTCTCGATGAGCGCATTGAACTCGGCATCGTCGGCGGCGTAGGTGCGGGTGATGTCGGAGGCGTAGCCATGCACCTGGGCGCCCGCATCGATAAGGAAGGAGCGCGATTCGGAGGGAGCGCTTCTGTCGAGATCGGTGTAGTGCAGGACGGCGCCGTGCTCGTTGAGCGCGATGATATTGCTGTACGGCAATTCGTTGTCGCCGAGGCTCACGGCCGCTCGATAGGCCTGATGGATGTCAAACTCGGATTCGCCGGCGCGGAAAGCCGCTTCCGCCGCGCGGTGGCCGGCCACGCCTCTGTGCGACGCGAGGCGCATGCACTCGAGTTCGTAGGCCGTCTTGCTCCCTCGGCTGAGGTGCAGAAGGTTGATCGTCGTGGTCGGATTCACCCGCTCGATGCCGAAGGCGTGCGCGGGTTCGTGAATCTCGCCGAGGAGCACACACTTGTCGCGCTCCGCGGGGAGATGGCCGGCGGCGTCCTCGATTTCGCGGATGGTGCGGAGATCGAAGCTGCCGGTCCAGTAGCCGTCTGGCGTCGCCGGCACGACGTGCCAGTAGTCCTCTGGCTGGAAGTAGACCAGCACCGGCTTCTCGCCCGGCGTGTAGACAATGTAGGAAAACGGCGCCGACGTAACCGGGAGCCAGCTGACGAAATGCGGGTTCGCGCGAAACGGGTAGGTGTTGTCGTCGAGAAACGCATACCTGGGAGCGCCGGAGAAGATGACCGCGTGGGCGGCGCCGGATTTCTCGAGCGCGTCGTCGTAGCGGGCTTTGACCGTATCGAGGTGCTGCCCGTAGAGTCTGCCCAGGTCCGGGTTCTGGTCGGAATAATCGCGTTTCATGGGTCGAGATGATACCCGCGCGCCGTTTCCCGAGCGACCCTGGCCCAGCGCGCGGCGGGGCCAGCCCGAGTTTCAAAACCCGGTTAAACCCGGCATCATTGACGCCCTCGCGGACCGAGAGACGCCGATGATCACTACCAAAAACGGGTTCTGCGCGCTGGTTTTGGCGCCGGCGCTGCTGCTCTGGGGGAGCAACGCATTGACACAGGAACATCCGGGCTACGATCGCCCTTTCGGTGAGGCGCACGCGTCGCGATCCGAGGTCATCGCGCCGCACGGCATGGCGGCAACGAGCCAGCCGCTGGCGACGCAGATTGCGCTCGACATATTGAAAAACGGCGGCAGCGCGGTCGACGCCGCGATTGCCGCGAACGCGGCCCTGGGCCTGATGGAACCGACCGGCTGCGGCATCGGCGGCGATCTGTTTGCCATCGTCTGGGACGCCGAGAACGAGGAATTGGTGGGATTGAACGCCTCGGGGCGGGCTCCCGCTCTGATGACCGTCGACTACTTCCGCGAGGCCGGACACGATGCGATCCCCACATTCGGTCCGCTGCCCGTCAGCGTTCCGGGGGCCGTCGACGGCTGGTTCGAGCTTCACGGCCGCTACGGCCGCTTGCCGATGGAGGAGGTGCTGGCGCCTGCGATCGCCTACGCGACGGACGGCTTTCCGGTGAGCGAGGTCATCGCGAATTACTTCCAGCTCAACGCGCGTCGAATCGGCGAGTATCCCGGCTTCGCCGAGACCTTCATGCCGCGCGGCGACGTGCCGCAGACGGGTGAGCTGTTCCGCAATCCGCGCCTCGCCGCAACCTATACGATGATCGCCGAGGAAGGACGCGACGCCTTCTACGAAGGTGAGATCGCGCGGACGATCGATGCGCACATGACCGAGCACGGCGGTCTCCTGCGTTACGAGGACATGGCGGCGCACACCTCGGAGTGGGTCACGCCGGTATCGACGAACTACCGCGGCTGGGACGTGTACGAACTGCCGCCCAATAGTCAGGGCATTGCCGCGCTGCAGATCCTGAACATCCTCGAAGGATTCGATATCGCTGGAATGGGCTTTGGCAGTGCCGAGTACATCCACACCTTCGTCGAGGCCAAGAAACTCGCTTTCGAGGACCGCGCCCGATACTACGTCGACATGGATTTTGCCGACGTGCCCGTCGACTGGCTGATCTCGAAGGACTACGCGGACGAACGGCGAGAACTGATCGCCATGGATGCGGCCGCAATGAGCTATCCGGCGGGCGATGCCGCGCTGACCGACGGTGACACGATCTATCTGACCGTCGCCGATGCGGACGGGAACATGGTCTCGCTGATCCAGAGCAACTATGTCGGCATGGGGTCGGGCGTCATTCCGGGCGAGCTTGGTTTTGTGATGCAGAACCGGGCGCGCCTGTTCGCGCTCGATGAGAATCACGCCAACGTCGTGGAGCCGGGCAAGCGGCCGTTCCAGACGATCATCCCGGCCTTCGTGATGCGCGAAGGCGAGCCGCTGATGAGCTTCGGACTGATGGGCGGCGCGATGCAGCCGCAGGGCCATGCCCAGATCGTCGTCAACATGGTCGACTTCGGCATGAACCTTCAGGAAGCGGGTGACGCGGCCCGGATCAATCACAAGGGTTCCTCGCAGCCGACCGGCGAGAGCATGCTGGATGGCGGCACGGTGCATCTCGAGTCGGGATTCGATCAATCGGTACGCGACGCGCTGGAGGCAATGGGACACACGCTCGGCGACAGCGACGGCAGCTTCGGCGGCTATCAGGCGATCTATCGGGACAGCGAAGAGGGCGTGTACTACGGCGCGTCCGAGGTCAGGAAGGACGGCCAGGCAGCCGGCTACTAGCACGTAACGCATGGACAAAGAGATCTACCTCACCGGTATCACGACGACCGGCACGCCCCACATCGGCAACTACGTTGGCGCAATCCGCCCCGGCATCGCCGCCAGCAAGGATCCGCAGAAGAAGAACTACTACTTCCTCGCCGATTACCATGCGCTCGCAAAGGCGGAAGACCCGGACAAGATCGCGCGCTCGACGCTGGAGATTGCCGCGTCATGGCTGGCACTGGGGCTCGACGTCGAGAATGCCGTCTTCTACCGGCAGTCGGACATCCCCGAGATCCCGCAGCTGATGTGGATGTTGTCGAGCATGACCGCCAAGGGCCTGATGAACCGGGCGCATTCTTACAAGGCGGCGGTGCAGGCGAACGTGGACGGCGGCACGAAGGACCCGGACCGCGGCATCACAATGGCCCTGTACGGCTATCCGATCCTGATGGCTGCGGACATCCTGATGTTCAAAGCCACGAAAGTGCCGGTCGGCAAGGATCAGAAACAGCACGTCGAGATGGCTCGCGATGTGGCCCAGCGTTTCAATCACCACTACGGCGACATATTGGTTTTGCCCGACCCCGTGATCGGCGACGATACCGCCGTTCTGGCGGGACTCGATGGGCGCAAGATGTCGAAGAGCTACAACAACACCATCCCGCTGTTCGCACCCGAGAAGCGGCTGCGCAAGCTGATCATGAAGATCAAGACCAACAGCCTCGAACCCGGCGAGCCCAAAGACACCGAGGGCAGCGTGCTGTTCGATATCTATCGCGCGTTCGCATCGTCCGACGAGACCGCGGATATCGCCAAACGCTACGCGGACGGTATCGCGTGGGGAGAGATGAAGCAGGTTCTGTTCGAGTACATCAACGAGCATGTCAAGCCGGCGCGCGATGAGTACGAGCGCCTGATCGCGGACCCGGCCGAGGTCGAGCGGCAGCTCCTGATTGGCGCGGAACGCGCGCGGGAAGTCTCGGTTCCCTACCTGGATCAAATCCGCCACGCGATCGGAATCCGTTCGCTCGGCTGACAAGGCAGGCAACGATGCTCGACCCCATTCACGCACTGGAACGCCTCGAACTCGGCAACGCACGCTTTGTGTCCAACGCGTCGGCGCTCGATATAACCAGTGCCCGAAGGCGCGAACTCTCGAAGGGTCAGGACCCGTACGCCATCGTGCTGGGTTGCGCCGACTCGCGTGTGCCGACGGAAGTCGTGTTCGATCAGGGCCTGGGTGAGCTGTTCGTCATTCGCGTCGCCGGGAATATCGTTCAACCTTCGCAGATCGGCAGCGTCGAGTTCGCGGTACAGCATTTCGGCACGCGGCTCGTCGTCGTGCTCGGCCACACGAGCTGCGGTGCCATCGCGGCAACGATCGACGAGCTCAAGCGTCCCGCGGAAGAGCAGTCCGAGAATATTGCGGCGATCGTTAGCCGTATCTGCCCTGCGATCGAGGGTCTTCTGGACCAGATCGAGGATCCGGAGGAGCTCGCACACCATGCCGTGCGGGAAAACGTGCGCTACCAGGCCGAAGCCCTGCGTCACGGTTCGACGATCATCGAATACCTGGTCGGCAAGGGCGATCTCGTCATCGTCGGCGCGGAGTACAATCTCGAGAGCGGCGTCGTCGAGTTTTTCGACGGGGTGCCGGAAGCCTAGACGGCCGATGGCCGCGCAACGCTCGACGGGCGGTGCCGGGCGAGTCCTCGTGCTCGGGGCAACGGGGAATTTCGGGGCCCGCATCAGTCGCAGGCTGGCTGCGCGCGGCGATATCCGGCTCTTCGTATCGAGCCGCGATGAAGGTCGCGCCCGGTCCCACGCAGCCGCGATCGCTACCGAGCATGCCGACGTCGTTGCGGTAGCAATCGACCAGTCGGCGGACGACTTGAGGCAACGCCTTCGGGACATGGCGCCCGACGTCGTCATCCATACGGCAGGTCCGTATCAGGGCCAGGACTACGTGGTTGCGCGAGCCTGCATAGACGCCGGTTGTCACTACGTCGATCTAGCGGATGGCCGCGAGTTCGTGGCGAATATCGGCTCGCTCGATCGCGCGGCAAGGCAATCGGGAGTCAGCGTGATCTCCGGAGCGAGCACGCTACCGGCACTGCCCGCCGCGGTGATCGACGCGGTGCGCTCCGGTTTCGGCTCGATCGACACGATTGAAACCTGCATCGCGCCGGCTCACCGAACGCCGCGCGGGCCCGGCACGGTTCGCGCGGTTCTCAGCTATTGCGGGAGGCCTTTCGAGGTTCCGGTCGATGGCAGGATGCGGCGACGGTACGGCTGGCAGAACCTGCGTGGATTTAGAATGCCGGGGCTTGGAATTCGCCTGCGTGCCGCCTGTGACGTGCCGGACTTCGAGATTCTGCCGCGCTATGTCGACGAACTGCAGACGGTAGAATTTCACGCGGCGCTGGAGTCGGCCTGGGTACACGTCGCGCTGTGGTTGATGGCTTGGCTGACCCGATTCGATCTCGTGCGGACGTGGGACAAGCACGTGGGCCGTTTCATCGCGGTGGGTGAGCGCTTGACGTCGCTGGGCTCGGAGACCGGCGGGATGCGGGTACGGGTACGCGGCAAGGACCTGGATGGGGGTCGCTACCTACAGGAATGGCGCCTCATCGCGCGCAACAATCACGGGCCGGAGATTCCCTGTACACCGAGCATCGTCATTGCGGAGAAACTGCTCGCAGGCGAAATAGAGGCCGGCGCCAGGCCGTGTGTCGGCCTGCTGTCGATCGAAGAATTCGAAGCGGCGATGAGCGACTTCGACATCGAAACTCAGATGCACGCAAAGGCGGGTTGAATGGACGGCTACCCACTGGTCAGGCTGATCCACATCCTCAGCGCAACCGTGCTGTTCGGGACCGGTATGGGCACGGCGTTCTTCATGCTACGGGCCTGGCAGAGCGGCAGCGACGAAACACTGCGGATTACGACGAGACACGTCGTTCAGGCGGATTGGCTGTTCACGACGCCCGCGGTCGTCGTGCAGTTGCTCACTGGTCTTTGGCTTGTCGACCGGCTGTCGCTTCCGCTCGATTCGATCTGGTTGTGGACTGTTCTGGCACTCTTCGGATTCGTTGGCGCATGCTGGCTTCCGGTCGTCTGGATTCAGATTCGCATCCGGAGCCTCCTGGCGTCGGGTGCGGAACGAGCCGAATACAACGCGCTCATGCGCTGGTGGATAGGGCTTGGGGTTCCGGCATTCCTCGCTGTGATAGTGTTGTTCGCGCTGATGGTCTACAAGCCCTGGTTTCATCAGTCAATCAGCGGCTGACAAAGAGACGCAGTTCGGCTTCGTCCTGGGAAACAGACATTGAAAAACGGCTCGCAATCGCTACAAACCGAACGGCTGGACCTGCGGCGCTTCACGCTGGATGACGCCGATCTCATGCTCGCGGTTTGGAATGACCCGGATTTCGTCAAGCATGTCGGCGATCGCGGCATTCGCACGGTTGATGAGGCTCGCACGGCGCTCGAGGGGGGAATCCTCTCGATGTATGCCGACCTCGGCTACGGCCCGTACTGCGTCACGCTCCGCGGTTCCCAGCAGCGGATGGGCATCTGCGGACTGTTCAAGCGCGAGCATCTCGATGACCCCGATATCGGCTTCGGCTTGTTGCCGCCGTTCAGGCGCGACGGGATCGCCTGGGAAGCGGCCGTCGCCGTGCTGAGCGAGGCGCAGGGTGCGCTCGACTTCAAGCGAGTGACCGCCATCGTGTCGCCGCAGAATGACGCATCGGTTCGGCTGATCGAAAAGCTCGGGCTCGCCTATTCGGGTCCGATTCGGATGCCGGGAGACGAAGAGGACGTCAGTCTGTACACCGTCGAGTGGTAGGCGATGAAGGGCTGGCTGACATCCAGTGGCGCACGTACCGGCCTGTTTTTCGGCGCGACGTCGGGGGTCATCACCACAATCGGTCTGCTGACCGGCCTGCATGCCGGCACGAAGTCGCTGGCGGCTGTCCTGGGCGGAATTCTGGTCATCGCGGTCGCCGATGCGCTGTCCGACGCGCTGGGCATACACCTCGCCGAGGAGGCCGATCCGGACACGACGACGGGGCACGTGTGGTCTGCCACATTTTCGACCTTCGTCACGAAGTTCGTTTTTGCAGGCAGTTTCGCCATCCCGCTCCTGGTATTTCCGCTGCAGACCGCCGTCATCGTTTCGATCGTCTGGGGAATGCTGGTCATCGCGGTACTGAGCTATTTTCTCGCCAGGTCGCAGGGCGAGCGGATCATGCCGGTGGTTCTCGAGCACCTTGGGATCGCGATTCTGGTTGTAGTATTGTCACACCTGATTGGCGCCTGGGTGGGTGCCAGATTCGGCTGACCTCATGACGCCCAAACGCTTTCCGTCCAAGATCGACGCGTGGCTCGTCGTGCTCCTCGTGATTTCGCTGGGGGCCGTGATCGCCGGTTTCGTCGGCGTGGTCATCGAGAACGAGGATCCGTTCGTCGTCGTGTTCATGGGTGCCGTGACGCTGCTGGTCGTGATGATCGTCGTGTCGCTATTGTTCAGGACCTACTACAGCGTCGAGGGCGAGACGCTCAGGATCGTATCGGGCCCGTTCCGCTGGCGCGTGCCGATCGGTGAGATCGAGGCGCTCGAACCGACGCGCAACCCGCTGTCTTCGCCCGCCCTGTCCGTCGACCGGCTGCGTATTCGCTACTCGGGCAAGAAGTCGATCATGGTGAGTCCAGCGGACAAACGGCGTTTCGCGAAGGCGCTCGGCGTCGAGATCAGCGGCGCATGATCGCACAAGGCAAGCTGGATTCGACCTTCGTCATTACGGATCCGCGGCAGAATGCCGCGGCGCTCGATGTCGGCGAGAATTTCTGGTCGGATCTCAACGAGAAATACGGCGACTTTGCGGGCCACTCGCTGATCTCCTGCTTCAGTTTCGAGGAGCCGTGGCCGACGTGGGAAGTGCACCCGGCCGGTGATGAGTTCGTCTGCCTGCTCGAAGGCGATGTGCAAATGACCCTGGCAATGCCCGGCGGTGACGAAACGTTGAGACTGAGCGAACCAGGGTCCTTCGTGATCGTTCCCCGCGGGGTCTGGCACACAGCGGCACCGAGCGCGCCGAGCCGGATGCTCTTTGTGACCCCGGGACAGGGCACCGAGAATCGCGAACAGCCCGATCGGACCAGGGCCTGAGCAATGGACGACGCTGTCGATTGGCGCAAGCTGCGGGAGTTCGCCGGTGTCGACCTGACGGAATCCTTCGTGTTGGCGTGGAGCGTCGAAGGCGAGACGCTGTGCATCGAGGTCGACCTGTTTCTGACGCCGGACCACCCGTTCTACGAAAAGCCACGACCCGCCGAGAAAGTCTGTATCCGCCCCGGCGTTATCGAGTTCCCGTACTGCGAATCGCTGACCCTCGATGGAAAGGGAGGTGATGAGCCCATCGCTGCCGTCGCCGAACGGATCGGCCTCGGAGCCATCGCCGGTCTTGTGCGGCGCGACGAAGGACCGTTCGAGGTGGAAGGCAGATTCGGCCGGGTGTCGATCGACGCCGAACGGCCTATCCTTAGACTGAGACAAGCCTGATCAGAGACGAACATGAGACCGGAAAAGCGCATCGATTACATCGAGATACCTGTTACGGACCCCGCGAAGGCGCAGGCCTTCTTTGCGGCTCTGTTCGGATGGGAGTTCCAGAACTGGGGCGACGACTACATTAGCTTCAACGACGGACGCCTGGACGGCGGATTCGCGCGAAGCGCGGAACCGGCGCGCACCAACGGTGCGCTCGTCGTTTTCTATTCCGAAGATCTCGAGCGCGATCTCGAACGCGTCGTCGAACTCGGGGCGACAGTCAGCAAAGAGATTTTCTCGTTCCCCGGCGGACGTCGATTCCAGTTCCTCGACCCGACCGGTACCGAATACGCAATCTGGTCGGAAGTCGCCGACGAGCCGTCCGAATAACGACAACGAAGAAGGGGAGGCGAATGGCCGAACTCATCGATCATCCGTGCGTGCAGCACAAACTTGCAATCATCCGTGACGTGGAGACCGGCCATAAGCGCTTCCGCGAACTCGCGACCGAGATCACCAAATTCGTCTGCTACGAGGCTTTGAAAAATGTCCGGACGCGCGAGGTTACGGTCACCACTCCGGTCGCCGATGCGAGCTGCCGAAAGATCGATACCGATCTCGTTGTCGTACCGATCCTGCGTGCGGGCGTCGGCATGCTCGAAGGCATCCTCGAACTCGTGCCAACGGCGCGAGTCGGTTTCGTCGGCCTCTATCGCGACGAGGAGACGAAGCAGCCGGTCACTTACTACGAACGGTTTCCGCCGCAAATCCGCGGCGGCACCTGCATCGTCATCGATCCGATGCTCGCGACCGGCGGATCAACCGTTGCGGCGATCGATCTGCTGAAAAACAACGGCGCTGAAGATATCGTCGTCGTCTGCATCGTGACCTGCCCGGAGGGCGTGGAACTCGTCGAAAAGCACCACCCCGACGTCAAGATCTACGCTGCCGCAATCGACGATTACCTCAATGAAAACAAATACATAGTGCCGGGTCTGGGCGACGCCGGCGATCGCCTGTTCGGTACCTCGCACTGACCGCTACGGCGACTCCGGTATGATTGGCGCCTGAACTCCGTAGTGAGCGAGAATCGGAGGCGACATGGCCGAACTGAAGACCCGACCGACACGTGCCAGCGTGAAGTCCTTTATCGATGCTATCGATGACGTTCAGAAGCGGAAGGACGCGCGGAAGGTCGCCGCAATGATGCGCCGGGCGACGGGCAAACGCGCGACGATGTGGGGAGACAGCATCGTCGGTTTCGGCACCTACAGCTACTCGAATACCGCCGGCAAGCACTTCGAATGGATGATTACGGGACTGTCGCCACGGGCGCGCAACCTGACGCTGTACATCATGCCCGGATTCAGCCGCTTCGACTCGCTGATGAAAAAGCTCGGCAAGCACAAGACCGGAAAATCCTGTCTGTACATCAACAAGCTTTCCGATGTCGATGAGGACGTGCTCGAAACGCTGATCAGAGAATCGGTCGAGCGCATGCGTAAGGTCTACGAGACGGATTTGAAATGAGCGACACGATCATTCAACAGACCCTCGGTGGCAAGGTGCTTGTCGTCGAGACGCGCGACGGTCCGATTACCTACGACTCGAAGTTCCTTGTCGCCGCGTTGCTGATTTTCGTTGCCCGCGGCAGCGGGCAGATCGAGCCCGAGGAAACGGCCAAGATGCTGGAGCTCATTGCCGATCACTTTCGCCTTGCCGGTTCGGATTCACTCGAGTTGCTGACCCGGGCCATGGGCGAGGAAGCCGTTCGCCCCGATCTGGTGGACAACCTGACCGAACTCGGCCGCGCCCTGTCGGATGCCGAGAAGGAAGACATCGCCCTGATGGGCCTCAAGGTCATCGCCGCGGATGGACGTCGCGAGGTCGCCGAGATGGAGCAGTTCCGGGTGGCCATGGAGGCGATCGAGCTCTCGCCGGAAGGCATGCACCGCGCCTTCGACCGCTACTTCGCGGAGACAATGCCCGGAGAATGAACTCCGAGGATCGAACCGGAACATCCGGTGACTGGCAGCTGACTCGCGCCGATCACGATGACATGGATGCCCTGATGACCTGGTTCTCGACCGCGTCCGACGTCAACGTCTGGGGCGGCCCCAAATTCCGCTATCCGTTCACGCCGGAGACGTTTCGCACCGACTGCCACTGGCCCGAGATGGCCTCCTACTGTCTGCGCGATGCCGACGGCCGGATGTGTGCATTCGGCCAGTACTATGACCGCAACGGCTACATGAATCTGGCGCGGCTGGTCGTGGCACCGGAACAGCGCGGCCGCAGACTCGGCGCCGAGCTCGTAACCCGACTGATGCAGCTGGCGGCCGACGAGCTGACACTCGATGCTTATTCCTTGTTCGTCTATCGAGACAACCTGCCGGCACTGAGGCTGTATCAGTCTCTGGGCTTTAAAATCCAGAAATACCCTCCAGATCAGATACTTGCAGACAAGTGTTTCTTCCTGACGCGGCCGCGATAGTGGAGTGTGGCCCGGGACGGAGATCGGGATATCGCCGCGCTTAGCCCTGGAAAGGAGTGAGCGACGATGAGCAAGAAAGAACCGACAACGGTTGAGATCAACGGCAAGCAGCTGTTTTGCCTCGTCTGCAGCCACGACACATTCTGGCGGCGCCGGGTGCAGTTGAATACACCGGTCCTGACGTTCTTCCGTCTCGACTGGCTCAACAAGGTGAGCACGAGCGTGGTCTGCGACAGCTGCGGTTATGTACACAGCTTTCTGCCACGAGAGGAGGAGCGTTGAGGCCGGCACTGGCAAGGGGGTGCCCTAATCTGCGCGATATGCCCGGCGAGTTTCGAAAGCTCTATCTTTGGTGGGACTAGCGAAACAGAATCGTGGACTTGCATCAATACATCGCACCATTCTTCATTCTTTGGTTGCTCGCGATGCTGTACGTAGGGCCTTCGTATTCCCGGCGTCTTGGACACTTTTGCGACCGGCTCGAAAGTCATCACGAGGCAGTCTTCAGCCGGCTCGGGCGCCCCGGCGTATCGATGCTTCAGAGAAATATGAAGACCGACATGTCCACGCTCGGCTTCATATTGCGCAAGAAGTACCGCGAACTGCCTGACGACGTCATCGTCGAACTCGGGGATGCTGTTCGCGTACGTCTGCTGTTGTGGACGGCAGGGCCCGTCTGCATGCTTGTTGCGACTCTGATCGGCGCCGCGACCAGGGTACTGTGATGCGCGGAGAATCGAGGGGACAGAATCGTCCCCGCAATAGGCAGTCATGCCAGGTGACGCTCAGACGTCTCGGGCAACATTGAGGCGCATCGACACCGTCGACGAAATCGGCGCAGGTCGCGACATGAATCTACCTGAGACAGGCATCGAGTAATGGCCTGAAAGCTGGTGCCGGCTGCCGAAGGTTCGAAGTGGTCAATCCCGGCCGGTCGGATTGCGCGCTCCAGTGGTTTACCATTCGCCGCATGATCAAGAAGCTGCACGATGCGCTGGCGCTACGGTTCGAGAAGTGGCAGGACCGACGTTGGGACGAACGACACAACGTCGCGACCTCGCAGATCATCTATACGGATGATCTGACGGTTCACGGCGACAACGCCGAGCACGCCGTCGAACACGACCCGTCCCCGGTATCGCACACGAATCGATTGCTGGATGCGCTGCCGGCGAGCGGCAACGAGACCTTCATCGATTTCGGGTCCGGGCAGGGCCGGCTCGTGCTGCTCGCGGCGCAGCGATTCGACCGGGTCATCGGTGTGGAGTTTGCGAAAGAGCTGGTTGCGACCTGTCGAGAGAATATCGACGCGTACAAGGGTTCGCGCAAGTGCGTGCCGGACATACGCGAGCAGGACGCGACGGAGTTCGAATTTCCCGATGGGGGCCTGGTCGTCTGGTTCTACGCGCCGTTCCGACCACCGGTGATGACCCCGGTGCTCGAGAACCTGAGCAGATCCTATGCGGCGGACCCCCGGCCGATCCATGTGATGTACTGCAACAACTTCCACCGGGAGCTGTTCGATTCGCTGGACTGGTTGAGCGAGAGGGAGCTGACCATCAAGCGCGGACTGTTCGTCGACCGCGTACCCTGGAACTGCTACGCGTCGAAGGAAGCAAGCTAGCGGCCTGAGTGAGCGTCATGCGGCGGAGAATCCAACCGCCGAGAAGCATTTGCGGTCGGCGTGACATCGTAGCTTGCGAGCCGCATCAACGGTCGCTGCAGCAACAAGGGAAATCTCCGACGATGGTGTCGACGCTCTGACTGTCGAGTTCGACGTCTAGCTCGCTAGTTCGTCACGCAGCGTCTCGAGTTCCGACCAGCGCTCAATCCGCTGCTCCAGCAGCGTCTCCGCGCTGCTGAGTTCGTCGAGCGTCGCCTGCACCAGGTCGCGCTCGCCCTTGTAGAAGTCGGGCGCCGCGACAGTGACTTGTAGCGATTCCAGCTTCGTTTCGAGTTCCGCGATTTCGTCCGGCAACAAATCCAGCTCGCGTTGATCCTTGTAACTCAGCTTGGTGGGCTTGCTGCGTTGCCGATCGTCGCCGCGCTTCGTTCCGGCTCTATCCGACTCCAGCGGATTGTCCGTCTCGGTCAGCGTGTGTCCCTGACGGAGCCAGTCGCTGTAGCCGCCCACGTACTCCTGAATCCTGCCGTTCTCCTCGAAGACAATCGTGCTCGTAACCACGTTGTCGAGGAACTGCCGGTCGTGGCTGACGACGATCAGCGTGCCCTGATACTCGACGAGTTTCTCTTCGAGAACCTCGAGCGTCTCGATGTCCAGATCATTGGTCGGCTCGTCGAGCACCAACAGGTTGGCCGGACGGGTGAACAGTTTCGCCAGAATGACGCGATTGCGTTCGCCACCGGACAGCGCCTTGACCGGTGTCTGCGCCCGTTTCGGACTGAACAGGAAGCCCTTTAGATAGCCGATGACGTGGCGATCCTTGCCGTTCAGCTTCAAATAGGTGCGGCCTTCACCGACGTTGTATGCGACCGACTTCTCGAGATCGAGCGCCTCGCGAAGCTGATCGAAATAGCCTATCTCGAGATTCGTGCCGTGCTTGATCGTGCCCGACTGCGGTTCGAGTTCGCCGAGCAGCAGCCTCAGTAGCGTCGTCTTGCCGACGCCGTTGTTGCCGATCAGGCCGATACGATCGCCGCGCATGATCTTCATCGAGAAGTCCTCGACGAGCGGCTTGTCGTAGCCGAATTTCACGCTCTTGGCGCGGATTACCTTGCGGCCGGATGCTTCGCTTTCCTCGATGTAAATGCGAGCGCGGGATTCGCGCGATAGCCGGCCGGCGCGTTCTTCGCGCATCTTCATCAGCGCCCGGACGCGGCCCTCGTTTCGCGTGCGGCGGGCCTTGATGCCCTGCCGGACCCAGACCTCCTCCTGCTCCAGCAGCTTGTCGAATTTCGCGTTTGCCTCGGCCTCGTCCTCGAGCGCCTTTTCCTTACGGCGGAGGAAATCGGAGTAGTTGCCGGGCCAGCTCGTCAGCTTGCCGCGGTCGATCTCGACGATGCGGGTCGCGAGCCGTTCCAGGAACGCGCGATCGTGCGTGATGAACAGCACGGCGCCGGGATAGCTGTAGACGCGGTCTTCGAGCCAGCGAATGGTTGCGATGTCGAGGTGGTTCGTCGGCTCGTCGAGCAGCAGCAGATCGGGCTTCTGCACGAGTGCCCGTGCCAGCGCCACCCGCCGGCGCCAGCCGCCGGACAGCTCGTTCATGCGCTTGTCGGCGGGGAGATTCAGATCCGTGATCGTCTCTTCCACCCGTTGGTCGATGTGCCAGCCGTCGCGCGCGTCGATCCGCGCGTGCAGCGCCTCGAGATCTCTCAGACCCTGACGATCGAGTTCCAGCGCGGATTGCCGGCGATACTCTTCGAGCAGGGCTTCGATGTCGGCAAGGCCCCCACGCACGACGTCGCGGACAATCGTGTCTCGCGCGTCCGGCAGCGACTGGGCGAGCTGACTCACGACGAGATCGGACTTTCGAACGATTTCGCCGCGGTCGGCCTCGATCTCGCTACTAATCAGCTTCAATGTCGTCGATTTTCCCGCGCCGTTGCGGCCGATCAGACAGACACGCTCGCCAGGCTCGATGGCGAGATCGGCCTCGCGAAGTATCAGCTGGTCGCCGAATTCGAGCGAGATTTCATCGAAGCGGAGCAGTGTCATGCTTAGTAGGTCGCGCGAAAAACGCCTAGGATACACGTGGGATCGACGAAAGGACCTGCAATGTCAGAGGAACGCCTGATAGACATCGAGACGCGGCTTGCCCATCAGGATCAGACGATCGACGAGCTGAACGAAGCCTTAGCAAATCAGCAGCAATCCATCATGAAGCTGGAACGGCTGTGCGCAACTCTTGCAGAACGGATCGCCACGCTCAATGAGGCGATGCCCGGCGAGGCCGAGGAACGGCCGCCACACTATTGAGGGGGGCTAACCCCGCAACCGCGTCTCGGCGCGTTGACGATATAGTGTGTCAACGCGCGGTGACGGAGGGTTTGAATATGTCACATGCTCTGAAAGGGCTTCTGATCGCAGCACTCATCGGCATGACCGGCGGTGCTCTCGCACAGGACGTCGACGTGCCTGAAGCGCTTCGCGACTGGCAGGCGTGGGTGCTCGAAGGCTACGAGTACCGCGACTGCACCGTCTACTTCAATCGTGGCGGGTCCGAACGCCATGACTACGTCTGCGCCTGGCCCGGCGAACTCGAACTCTCCGTCGATTCCGCCAGCGGCCGGTTCGAGCAGACCTGGACCGTTTCCGGCGAAGCAACCTGGTTGCCGCTGCCCGGAGACGCGGCCTATTGGCCCGACGGGGTAACGGCGAACGGCGCGGCGGTCGCTGTCGTCGACCGCGGCGGCGCGCCGAGCATCCGCGTCGAGCCGGGCCGCTATCGCGTCAGTGGCCGATTCGAATGGGACGAGCGTCCGGGCGTGCTGCGCGTTCCGTCACTGGGGGGACTGATTGGCCTGACCGTGGACGGCGAACGGATAGAGAGACCCGCCATCGGACCGGGCGGCGTATTCCTCGGCGAACGCCGGCAGGAAGTTCAGGAGCGCGACGCGGTGACGGCCGAGGTGTACAGGCTCGTTGCCGATCAGGTGCCGACGAGGCTCGTCACCAATCTTCAGATCGACGTGTCGGGTAGCGTTCGCGAGGAGTTGTTCGGCCCGATCCTGCCGGACGGATTCGTGCCGGTGTCAATCGAGAGCGCGCTTCCCGCGAGGCTCGAGCCGGACGGACGCCTGCGCGTGCAGGTTCGGCCGGGCCGGTGGCAGGTGTCGCTGACGGCGCGCGCTCCCGGTGTGAGCAACGAAATCACGCTGCCGGACGTCGAGAGCAACCTGCCGGACACCGAGATTTGGAGCTATCAGGCTTACGACCGCCTCCGCGTTACCGCACCGGAAGGTCTGCCGCCCGTCGATCCGCTGCGCGTGCAGGTGCCGGACGCGTGGACCGCACTGCCGGCCTTCAGGATTGGCCGGGGCGAGACGCTTCGGATCTCCGAACGCAGCCGCGGCATGGTCTCGGCGGAGAATCAGCTCGCGCTGAGCCGTTCCATGTGGCTCGACTTCGAGCGTGGCGGCTTTGCCGTTCGCGACCGTCTATCGGGCACGATGCGCAGCGATTGGCGACTGGACATGGCAAGCCCGTTTGAACTGCAGAGCGCGACCGAGAACGGCGAAAACATGCTGATAACGGTCGGCGACGAACAGGACACGACCGGCATCGAACTGCGGCGCAACGCCGTCGACGTGCTCACGCTCGGCCGGACCGGTCAACGCGGCGCAATGCCGGTAACCGGCTGGGATGCCCGCTTCAATCACGTTTCCACAACGCTGTACCTTCCGCCGGGGCACAAACTACTGGCCGCGCCTGGCGCGGACTCCGCGTCGGGTAGCTGGGCAGGCCGCTGGCAGCTGCTCGACTTCTTCCTCGTGCTGATCATCACGATTGCGGCGTGGAAGCTGTTCGGCAGCGCGACCGGCATCGTCGCGTTGTTGGCGCTGACCGCGTCCTATCACGAGGCGGGCGCCCCTGTGTGGCTGTGGCTGAACGTCCTCGTGGCAATCGCGCTGTTCAAGGTCGCCCCGGCCGGAAAGCTGCTGACGGCAATCCGTGTCTACCTGGGCGTCAGCGCGCTCCTCCTAATCCTCAATCTGGTGCCGTTTGTCGGTGACCAGCTGCGGGTGGCGATCTATCCGCAGCTCGAACCGCAGTACGGTGTTTGGCAGCACGGAAGAGACACGGCCGGATTCAACCTGATCGGTGGCGCCGCGATGATGGAGTCCTCGGCGGATTTTGCCCTCGAGGGTGTAACGGCACCCGTGCCGGCGCAGGAACGCCTTAGGACGCAGGACATGGCGTCTTCCCTGGAAGAGATCACCGTCACGGGCTCGCGGGTCGAGTCGACCAATTTCGCGCGCTACGCATCGAATGCGATCGTGCAGGTCGGCGGCGGTATTCCGTCGTGGCAGTGGAACGCCTACCGGCTGTCGTGGAGCGGGCCGGTCGACGCCGATCAGGATCTGAGACTCCTGATTCTGCCGCGCTGGGCCGTAACGGCGTTCCGCTTCGCCGAGGTCGCTTTCCTGTTGTTGCTCGCCGCGATGCTTGCGGCCGGCGCGCTCGGCAAGCAGTGGCGTCTGCCTGGCGGGCTGACGATTGGGAGATCGGCGGCCGCTTCCGTGCTCGTCGGTTTCCTCGCGTTCGCGCTGCCGACTGCGGCGGACGCGCAGACACCCGATCCGGCGCTGCTGCAAGAACTGGAGAACCGGCTCACCGAGCCTCCGGACTGCGTCCCACGCTGTGCGGAAATACTCAATGCCGATGTCGACGTCGAGGGCGACGCGGTTACGGTTCGCCTGACGATCCACGCGCTGGAGGACGTCGCTATTCCGCTGCCGGGCTCGCTCAACGGCTGGCGGCCGTCCGCGGTCCTGCTGGATGGCGCGTCCAACGCCCAAGTACTGCGCGCCGGCAATCAGGCGCTTTGGATCCGCGTTCCCGAAGGTCGGCACGACGTCGTGATTCGCGGTGGAACCGGCGGGGCCGATTCCTTCGAGATTGCATTCAGCACGCCGCCGCGGGTGATCGAGGCCGACGCCGACGGCTGGTTCGTCGCCGGCATCAAGGACCGGCGCCTCTTGTCCGGGTCGCTGCAGCTCACGCGGCTGCAGACCGAGCAGTCGGAAGACGGATCGCCGACGTGGGAGAACAACCGGTTCCCCACCTTTGTCTATGTGAACCGGACGATCGAGTTGGGTCTCGATTGGCGAGTCACGACCAGCGTCAATCGCATCGCGCCCACACAGGGCGGGCTGACAATCGAGCTGCCGTTGATCGAGGGCGAGACCGTCATCACCGAGGGCATCACGGTTGAAGACGGAAAGGCCCTCGTGTCGATGAACCCGACGCAGAACACGGTGACCTGGCAGTCGAACCTGCCGCGGACCTCACCCACGGAACTCACTTCCGCGGCCGGCATGCCGTGGAAGGAGTCCTGGTACGTCGCCGTGGGCACGGTGTGGCACGCCGAGTTCAGCGGCGTACCGGAGAGCGAATCGGGCTCGAGCGGCAGCAACGTTCGCTACGCGGAATTCCATCCGCGGCCGGGAGAGTCTCTTATCATTGCCGCGTCGAGGCCGGAGGCCGCTGAGGGAACGACGCTCGCATTCGACAGCGTGCGGATGCAGATCGCTCAGGGAGCCCGTTCGAGCACGGGCAGTCTGGCGTTGAACTACCGCAGCACCCGCGGCGCACAGCACGCGATCAGGCTGCCGGCCGATGCCGAGGTGACTAGCGTAGTGATCGATGGGGCCGTCGAACCGTTGCGCGCCGATGCAGGCGAGCTGACCGTGCCGATCCTGCCGGGCGAACATGCCATTCAGATCAACTGGCGGAGCGATACCGGTGTTGGCGCGAGCGTTCGAACCCCGGCGATAGACATCGGCGCACCGGCGAGCAACATCAATCTGAACCTCACCGTGCCGGGCAACCGGTGGCTGCTCGGCACCAGCGGCCCGGCACTCGGTCCCGCGGTCCTGTACTGGTCCGAGCTGGCGGTACTCATTCTGCTGGCGCTGATCCTGGGACGGATCGACTGGACTCCGCTCCGAACGCATCACTGGCTGTTGCTGGGGCTCGGCTTTAGCACCTTCAACTGGCCGGTTCTCGCCGTCGTCGCGATCTGGCTGATCGGCGTCGGCGCGCGGGACAAGTGGCGGGCCGACAGCACCTGGTGGCGTTTCAATCTGCAGCAGACAGGCGTAATCGCCGCGACCGTCATTGCGCTTCTGTCGCTGATCGTCGCGCTGCCCATCGGTTTGCTGGGCACCCCGGATATGCACGTCGTCGGCAACGGATCGTATGGCAACAGTCTCGCGTGGTTCGCCGACCGAAGCGAGTCGGTTCTGCCGACGGTCGCCGCCTTCTCCGCGCCGATGTGGATCTACAAGGTGCTGCTGCTGGCTTGGGCGCTCTGGCTGAGCTTCGCGCTGCTGCGCTGGCTGCCGTGGGTCTGGACGTGTTTCTCACGCGACGGTTTCTTCCGCTCACGGAAGCACGATCAGATCGAGACGAAGGCGGACTGAGACTCAAGGTGTCGATGCGACGAGCAGTATGGCTGGCCGTCATCTTCGGCGTGTTGATCTGGTCAGGGATCAAGCCGAAAGATCAGCTCACATGGTTCCTCGAGGTGCTTCCGGTGCTCATCGCTCTGCCGGTGCTGTATGCCACTCGAGCGCGCTTTCCGCTGACGCCACTGGCCTACGTGCTGATTCTGCTGCATGCGGTCATTCTCATGGTCGGCGGGCACTACACCTATGCCGAGGTGCCGATCGGCGACTGGCTTCGCGACGCCGTCGACGGCACACGCAACAACTACGACAAGCTCGGTCATCTTGCGCAGGGCTTCATCCCGGCAATCGTGGCGCGTGAGGTCGTAGTGAGGCTGGGCGTGTTCGGCTCCAAAGCGTGGATGAGTTTCTTCGTGGTCGCTTTGTGTCTTGCGATATCCGCGTTCTACGAGTTGATCGAATGGTGGGTCGCCTTGCTGTCCGATGAGGCTGCGGATTCGTTCCTGGGCACTCAGGGCTACGTCTGGGATACTCAATCCGACATGCTGCTGGCACTGGTGGGCGCGATCCTCGCGTTCGTCCTGCTCGGTGCCGTGCACGACCGGCAGATCAAACGACTTACAGGGAAGGAGGCGGCTTGAGAAATCTGTTATTCGCGCTGTTCTTCTTCGCGCCCGTGTCCTTCGCCGATGACATCGCGGACGCCCCGGGGACGCAGAGCATCCGGGTTCACTATGTCGACGACGCGCTCCGTCCGATCGACCCGGCCCACCTTCCGGAACGCATTCGCTTCCGGCTCAGCCCTATTCCCGGCGGCTTGCACGGCGTTCCTTTGGGCGTCAGTCTGCTCGACGTCGAGGCGGACGTCGGCGACAGCATCGAGCTCGATCTGTCGGAGCTGGCAGAGCAGGTGGCGCCGATCGCATTGCAAATGCAGAGAATCGGCGCGTTCAACTCGGCGGAGATCGTGCCGGAGGATGTCAAGGTGTTGCGCCTCGGAACCTTCGCAAGTGCGGCGGATTTTCCGAGAATCTACGCCAGTACAGGGATGGCCGCCGGCGAGGACGAGCCGGTGACGCTGGTTCTGGTCTGGTTCGATCGGGCCGCAAGTATCGTTGGAAAGGGCACCTCGGGCGAGATGTCCTTCGAATACGATATCAGCGCTCCGGGTGCCGGCTTCCGGTGGATTCAGTACGAGGAGTTCGAACCGGACAGGTACAGGATCACCGATCGAAGCACCGAGGCCGATCCCTATCTGACGATCGAGATCCGGCAAATAGACTGGATTACGATCGAAAAGCGCGAGGACGTGTATTGGCTAATGGGCAGACGATTGGAGGGCGCTAGCCATCTGATCTCGCTCCTGCGGGACGCCGGCGCGCACGCGCTCATGCTGGACGACAAACAGGAGTGGTCGATCAGCGACATCAGCACGCTCAGACCGATGCTGGACGGCAGCGAATTCGACCTCCTGTACCGGGACGCGGAGGGCGCGGTGCGATTCGTGGATCAGGGGCAGAGTCAATGAGGCTGCGGGCGAAGATGCTCGTCGCGTGCGCTGTTCTGCTGACGTTGTCGGCACCGGCCGTAGCGGCTGAGTGCGTCATTCTTCTCCACGGCATGATTCGCACGCCAGCGTCGATGGAGCCGATGGAAGAAGCGCTCGTCGATGCCGGCTACAAGACCGCAAACGTCGGCTACCCCTCCCGCGAGCATCCCATCGAACGGCTCGCAACGATGGCCGTCGAACAGGGACTCGCCCGCTGTCGCTCCGTCACCGGTATCGAGCGAATCCATTTCGTCACTCACTCGCTGGGCGGAATCCTGGTGCGGCAGTATCTCGACGAAGGTGAGATTCCGGAGCTCGGTCGGGTCGTCATGCTCGGGCCGCCGAATCAGGGCAGTGCGGCGGCGGACGCGATGCGGGAGATGCCCGGCTACGAGTGGCTGAACGGGCCTGCGGGCGCGCAGCTCGGCAAGGGTGAGGAAAGCATTCCGTTGCGGCTTGGTCCGGCAGAGTTCGAGCTCGGCGTCATCGCCGGCAATCGCACGATCGATCCGATTACGTCCGCCGTGCTCGACGATCCGGACGACGGCCGGGTGTCGGTGGACGACACCCGGCTCGAAGGCATGGACGATTTCGTGATCGTCGGCGAAAGCCACGCGCTGATGATGCGCGCGCGAAGCACCATTCGCCTCACGCTCAAATTCCTCAAAGAGGGCAGCTTCGGCCAGAGCGACAGCGCCTGATGCAGCGCCGCTGTGCCTTCCTGACGATGGACGACATGTCCGGCTTCGTCTCGGACGCCGATCTCTGCATCGAGCCGATGGCGGCACTCGGCTGGCAGGTAAACATGCTGCCATGGCGCACCCCCGACGCCGATTGGGGTGATTTCGATCTCGTCTACATTTGCACGCCGTGGGACTACCCGGACGACGCGGCGGCATTCCTGGGCGTTTTGGAGGACATCGACCGTTCAAGTGCGCGCCTGGTAAACAGCCTGGACCTCGTGCGATGGAACCTGGAGAAGACCTACCTGCTTGAGCTCGAATCGCAGGGCGCGGCGATCGTGCCCAGTCTCTGGTTCTCGCGATTTGCCGAGTTCGACGCTGAGGCAGCCTTCGACGTGCACGCGTCGGAAGCGCTTGTCGCCAAACCCGTGATCGGCGCCAATGCCGCCGATACGTTCGTGCTCGAACGCGGCGCGTACTCCGGAGTGGCGGACTCGCTGGCGGCTGCCTTTGCGAACAGGCCGTTCTTCGTTCAGCCATTCATCGAGTCGGTCCGGATCGAGGGCGAGTATTCCCTGTTCTTTTTCGGCGGCCGCTACAGTCACGCCATCCTGAAATCCCCGAAGTCGGGCGACTTCCGAACCCAGGAAGAGCACGGCGCCGAGATTCTGCCTGTCGAGCCGCAAGCCACGCTCAGAGAGACAGCTCACGACATCGTAGCGAGGATCGATCCGCAGCCCGTGTACGTCCGCGCGGACTTCGTTCGCGGCAACGACGATGCGTTCTTGCTCATGGAATTGGAGTTGATCGAGCCTTCGCTGTATCTGCGCACCAACGACGGCGCGCCGCGGCGCTTCGCGGAGGCGCTTACGGCGGGACTGTAAGCGCCGGGCGTCTACTCGGTCGCGGGGATGTCGCGCTCCATGCAGCTATCGTCGGTTTCCGTCCAGTGATCGCGGTCTTTCGCCGACAGGTATTCCCAGTCGCTGAGTGAGCCGTCGTCCTTGCTGACGACGACCGAGATGCGCGAGCAGGTCTTGCTGTTGGTTCCCGCAATAATGTCGACGACCGGGATGTAGCGAGTGACGTCCGGCTGGACGTACAGACCTTCGTAGACCCAGAGAAAGTTGCCGTCGCTGCGCGGGATGGTTACTGACGGCGGGCCCAGCGCCTCGGCGAGCGCTTCAGCGGTGGTGATCTCCGCTTTGAGCGCCTCGAATTCTTCTTCCTCGACGAACGCGCCGTCAGTGGCACAGGCGCCGAGCAAGAGCAGGGATGCCAGCAAGCCGACTTTGAAGCCTCTCGAGTCCTGCATACGATCTCTCCACTGTTTGCCGATCGTGCAATGCGCCAAATCAGTATCCGTCAATTGCGCGGGCGATTCAAAACAGGCCGCGTTCTCGGCGCGGCAGGACCCCAGCGACGGCTATTGGCTACTGCAGGTGCTGCTGGAAGAACCGCAAAATATGCGCGTAGGCGTGCTGTCCGGACGCCGGCACCCGGGTCAGCCCGTGTTTGCTGCCGGGGTAGGTCATCAGGTCGAAGGTAAGGCCCTCGTCCTGCAGGGTCTTCATCAGCTTGGTGCTGTTGGTGAACAGAACGTTGTCGTCCGCCATGCCGTGGATGAGCAGCAGCGGCGCGTCGAGGTTTTCGGCGTAGGGAAACACGCTCGAGGCTTCGTAGCCGTCAGGGTTGTTCTGCGGCGTGCCCAGGTAGCGCTCGGTGTAGTGCGTGTCGTACAGCGTCCAGTCGGTCACCGGTGCGCCGGAAACGCCGGCCGCGAATGCGTCCGGCTCTTGAAACAGGCTCATCAGCGTCATGTAGCCGCCATAGCTCCAGCCCCAGATTCCGATGCGCTCCGGATCGACGAAGTCCAGCGAGCGCAAGTGGTCCACGCCCACCATTTGATCGATGACTTCGATGTTGCCGAGGTGACGATAGAGCGGGTCATCGAAGGCCTTGCCGCGGAATCCGGTGCCGCGATTGTCGATCGTGAAGACGACGAAACCGTTGCGTGCGAGGATCTCATTGAAACCGGCGCCCCACTCGTTGGTGACACTCTGGCCCATCGGCCCGCCGTAGACGTAGACCACCACCGGATACCGCACGCTCGCGTCGAATTCGGCGGGTTTGTACATGCGGTAGTAGAGCGTCTGACCGTCCTCGGCGTCGAGCGTGCCGAATTCAATCGACGGTCGCGTCGCCAGATACGGATAGTACGGATGCGTTTCGTCCAGTCGGTTCTCTTCGACGAAACCGATCAGTGACCCATCGGATCGATACAGGCCCAATCTGGGCGGCGTGTCGACATTGGAGAAGCTGTCAACGTAGAACTCACCGCTTTCGGCAAAGTCGACGCTGTGCCAACCCGAGTCGCCGCTGATGCGCCGCGGCACCGAATTGCCCGATAGCGGCAGTTCATAGACATTGCGTTCCATCGGGCTCGCAAGCGTGCCGGTAACGAAGATCCGGCCGCCGGCCTCGTCGACGTGCAGCAGCGCGGACCGAGCGCGCGCACCGTGGGCAACGTCCCAATTGCCCGAGGTGATCGGGCGGATCAGTTCGCCGTCGTTGTCGTAGAGATAGAGATGCGCGTGCCCGCTGCGTTCGGAACTCCAGATGAACTGCGGCCGCGACTCCAGAAACGTGAGTTCGTTGTGCAGGTTGATCCACGTATCGCTGGTCTCGGTCAGCAGGACGCGGGATTCGCCGCTTCGCACGTTGACCTTCAGCAGGTCCAGCGTCTGCTGGTCGCGCGATTGCCGCTGCACGGCCAGCGATTCGCCGTCCGGGAACCAGTCCACGCGCGGCAGGTAGATGTCGGCGTCTTCGCCGATATCCATCCAGCGCAGGCCGGTGCCGTCGGCTCCGACGACGCCGAGCGTTACCTGCGCATTCGGCGTTCCGGTGGCGGGGTAGCGTTGCTCGTAGACCTCGAAATTCTCCGCGTAGATCTCGAAGCGCTGGGCCACCTCGACGGGCGATTCGTCGGCACGGATGAACGCGACCGCCGAGTCGTCCGGCGACCACCAGTAGCCGGTGTAGCGGTCCATCTCCTCCTGCGCGATGAACTCCGCCATACCGTTGCGAACAAGACCGCCGCCGTCGTGGGTAAGGCGGCGCTCATCGAGCGACTCGATGTCGATGACGTACAGGTCCTGCTCGCGAATGAACGAGACGTATCGGCCTGTCGAACTGAATTTGGGATCTGTCTCGCCGGCCTCGGTCGACGTGAGCTGGCGCGTATTCCGGCGCTCGAGGTCGTACAGATAGAGGTCGCCGCTCAGCGGGAACAGAAGACGCTTGCCGTTCGGCGAGAACTGATAGCTGACGATGCCGCGCTGGCCGACGATCCGCAGCCGTTCACGGCGAGCGAGTTCCTCGTCGGAGAGGTCTTCCTCGCCCGCAACCAGTGCCGTCGAGTCGACCAGCAGGCGCATCTCATCGTCCGCGAGATTGTATTCCCAGAGGTCCATCTGCAGCGGGTCCGTCTCCTTGCCGCGCAGGAAGGTCACGCGCGTGGAGTCGGGCGAGATTCTGACGCCCCGTGGAGACGGGCCGTCCAGGTCCGGCGCGGCGTAAAGCCGCTCAATCTCGAGTGTTGGCATGGTGTCCGTCGTGTTCTCGTTGGCAGATGCCTGCACGGAGACGGCCGCAAGCGCTGCGATCGCCAGCCACGTGCACAGCAGAAAAGGTGTTTTTTGCATAGTCGTCTCGACTGCGGGAATCAGGCGCTCCGCCGTCCCGGTTTTTTCTTGAGCAGCGGCTTCAGGTACTCGCCCGTGAAGGAGCCCCGTGTAGCCGCGACGTCTTCGGGCGTTCCCTCCGCCACGATCGTGCCGCCGCCGTCGCCGCCCTCGGGGCCGAGATCGATGATCCAGTCGGCCGTCTTGATGACGTCCAGGTTGTGCTCGATCACGACGATGGTATTGCCTCGATCGCGCAGCCGGTGCAGCACGCTGAGCAACTGCTCGATGTCGTGGAAATGCAGGCCGGTGGTCGGCTCGTCGAGAATGTAGAGCGTATTGCCGGTGTCGCGCTTGGAAAGCTCTTTCGCGAGCTTCACGCGCTGCGCTTCGCCGCCGGATAGCGTCGTCGCGTTCTGTCCGAGCCGGATGTAGGAAAGCCCGACGTCCATCAGGGTCTGCAGCTTCTTCGCGACCACCGGGACATTCTTGAAGAAGTCGAAGCCGTCCTCGACGGTCATCTCGAGAACTTCGCTGATGTTCTTGCCCTTGTAGCGGATCTCGAGCGTTTCGCGGTTGTAGCGCATCCCGTGGCAGACGTCGCAGGGGACGTAGACGTCTGGCAGGAAGTGCATCTCTACCTTGATGACACCGTCGCCCTGACAGGCCTCGCAGCGGCCGCCTTTGACGTTGAAGCTGAAGCGGCCTGGCATGTAGCCGCGGGAGCGCGCCTCCTGGGTGCCCGCAAACAGCTCGCGGATCGGCGTGAACAGGCCGCTGTAGGTTGCCGGATTCGAGCGCGGCGTCCGGCCGATTGGGCTTTGGCTGATCTCGATGACGCGGTCGACGTGGTCGAGACCCGTGATCTTGTCGTGCGGCGCGGGACCGCGGCTCGACCGGTTGAGTTCGTCGGCGACGGCCTTGTAAAGCGTGTCGTTGACCAGCGTCGATTTACCGGAGCCGGAGACGCCGGTGACGCAGGTCATGATGCCCACCGGGATCGCCGCGGTCACGCTTTTGAGATTGTTGCCGGTCGCACCGGAGATCGTGATCTGCTTGTCGTTATCGCCCGCCACCCGTTCATCGGGCACCGCGATGGCACGCTTGCCGGACAGGTACTGACCGGTCAGCGACTGAGTGTTTTTCTGGACCTCGTCCGGCGTGCCTTCTGCGACGACCCTGCCACCGTGCACGCCCGCGCCCGGGCCGAGGTCCACCACGTGGTCCGCGGCCATGATCGCTTCCTCGTCGTGCTCGACGACGATGACGGTATTGCCGATGTCCCGAAGGTGCGTCAGCGTGCCGAGCAGGCGCTGATTGTCGCGCTGATGCAGGCCGATCGACGGCTCGTCGAGAATGTACATGACGCCGACGAGACCGGAGCCGATCTGGCTTGCGAGGCGAATGCGCTGTGCCTCGCCGCCGGACAGCGTCTCGGCACTGCGGTCCAGCGACAGATAATCGAGGCCGACATCGGACAGAAACCCGAGCCGGTCGCCGATCTCCTTGACGATCTTGTCCGCAATCGTCGCCCGCCAGCCTTCCAGTTCCATCTCGTCGAAGAATGTGCGCGCGTTGCCGACGGACATGTTCGTGATCTCGGGCAGCGCGCGGTCGGTAATGAAGACATGCCGCGCGGCCCGGTTCAGCCGGGTCCCGCCGCAATCGGGGCAGGCCTGGCTGTTCAGGAAGCGGGACAGCTCTTCGCGCACCGCGCCGGAGTCGGTTTCGCGATAGCGGCGTTCGAGGTTCGGGATGACGCCCTCGAAGCGGTGCATGCGGTCGATCTTCATGCCGCGCGAATTGGCGTACTGGAAGCGGATCTTGTCCTTGCCGCTGCCGTACAGCACGACCTTCTGCAGCTTCTTCGGCAGTTTCTCGAACGGCGTCTCGATGTCGAACTCGTAGTGCGCCGCGAGACTCTGGATCATCTGATAGTAGTAAGTCGTCTTTCGGTCCCAGCCGCGGATCGCGCCGCCCGCCAGCGACAGCGACGGGTTGACGACGACGCGCTCGGGATCGAAGAACTGCTTCACGCCGAGCCCGTCGCAGCCCGAACACGCGCCGGACGGGTTATTGAACGAGAACAGCCGCGGTTCCAGTTCAGTCAGGCTATAGCCGCAGATGTTGCAGGCGAAGCGGTCCGAAAAGACGAGTTCCTCTTCGTCGGCGTCCATCCACGCGATCTTCGCGACGCCGTCGGCGAGCCTCAATGCCGTCTCGAAAGACTCGGCGAGCCGCTGTCGCAGGTCCTGCTTGACCTTGAAGCGGTCGATGATGGGCTCAATCGTGTGTTTCTTGCGCAGATCGAGCGGCGGCGGCTGGTCGAGCTCGTACACCTCACCGTCAATGCGTGCCCGGATGAAGCCCTGCGCCAGCAGGTCCTGCATGAGCTGCACGTGCTCGCCCTTGCGATTGTCAACGACCGGCGCCAGCAGCATCAGCTTCGAGCCTTCGGGCAGGGCAAGCACCTGGTCGACCATTTGCGTGACGGTCTGCGCCTCCAGCGTCGTGTCGTGATCCGGGCAGCGCGGCGTACCGGCACGAGCGTACAGCAGGCGCAGGTAGTCGTAGATCTCGGTGACGGTGCCGACCGTCGAGCGCGGATTGTGCGAGGTCGATTTCTGCTCGATGGAGATCGCGGGCGAAAGCCCGTCGATGTGGTCGATGTCCGGCTTCTCCATCATCGACAGGAACTGCCGTGCGTACGCGGACAGCGATTCCACGTAGCGCCGCTGACCTTCGGCGTAGATCGTATCGAAGGCGAGCGAGGACTTGCCGGAACCCGAGAGGCCGGTGAAGACGATGAACTTGTCGCGCGGCAGTTTCAGGTCGAGATCGCACAGATTGTGCGTACGCGCCCCGCGGAGTTCGATGTACTTCTCGTCTTGTGACATGCCCTGAGCATTGAACGCGAAACAACCTGCTACTATACGCCGCCCGTCAAGTGGGGCGCAAAGCAGACTCTGTAACAGAATGTACTGACCATGTCCGACGGAGCTCCGAAGTCACCTCTCGCCTCGATGACGGCTGTCGAGAAGCGTGCGACCGGCCTGATCGCGGCCATCGCGATGCTGCGGATGATTGGACTGTTCGCGCTGCTTCCCGTGCTCGCGCTGTACGTTGCCCGCCTCGACGGCGCCACACCCTTGTTGATCGGTCTGGCCGTCGGCGCCTACGGACTGACGCAGGCCGGTCTGCAGATCCCGCTGGGGGCATTGTCGGATCGCATCGGCCGCGTGCCGGTGATACTCGGCGGTCTGGCGGTATTCGCCGTAGGCAGCGCCATCGCCGGGCTGAGCGATTCCATCCATGGCGTGATTGTCGGACGTCTCCTGCAGGGTGCCGGCGCGATTTCGGCAACCCTGACCGCGCTGGTCGCCGATGCGACGCGCGTCGAGATCCGCACGCGCTCAATGGCGTTTCTGGGGATAGGGATCGGCCTGTCCTTCATCCTGGCGATGGTCTTCGGTCCCTGGTTCGCGGCCTCGTGGGGCGTGCCGGCCCTATTCGGTTTCGCTGTAGTCGTGTCCTTTATCGCCGGCGCATTGTTGTTCGCGCTGCCGCCCGGCATCGAGCGGCCGGCGACGCCGCGGAAGTGGGACCTCCGGTCGGCGATGCAGCCAAAACTGCTGCAGCTCGATTTCTACGTTTTCCTGCTGCACGTGATACTCACCGCCAGTTTCGTGGCGCTGCCGTTCAAACTGACCTCCGGGCTCGAGATGCCCGTCGAGTCGCACTGGAAAATGTACGTTGGTGCCATCGTCGTGTCGCTCGTGGGGACGATCCCGCTTATCGTCAAAGATGAGCGCCAGGGCAAAGGAGCGACGATCGGGATCGCCGTTCTGCTGATTCTGGTTGGGGAGCTGTTTCTGAGCCTGGTCAGCTTCAATATCATGACCACGCTTGTAGCACTAACGCTGTTCTTTGCCGGCTTCAATTTTCTCGAAGCGGGGCTGCCCGCCCGGCTTTCCATCCTCGCCGACGAGGATTCCAGAGGCTCGTCGCTGGGCGTGTTCGCCAGTTCGCAGTTTCTCGGCGCGTTCGCCGGGGGGCTTCTCGGCGGCCGTTTCCTGGTGGCGGGAAATCCCGGCAACGTGTTCTTCGTCTGTATGCTTGTCGCCGCGATCTGGCTCGCCATGCACGGCCTGGGCGGAACGCGCGACTCCCAGGTGTCCGAGGACTAAATTGCGGGGCCCGCATCGCGGGCCCCGCGAATCGCCGCCGGGCAGGAGCGTCCCGGTGAGAACGAACATGGCCGTTCAAGCAAGGAGCGCGTCTCCCGACAGCCTTCTCGAGCCGCGGCTCATCACAGGATATCGACGTCGACGCCCGGGACGTCATCCTGTGGGCCGAACTCCGTGTTGCAGTTTCGGAAGTCGCTGGCTATGTCCGGCAAGCTTGGCGAACCCACCTCGACATCGAAGCAGAACTCCGGCCCGTTGGACGGATCACCGATACTCGTCGTCACAACCGCACGGTTCGTGCCGCCCTCGATGACGCTCTCGGAATAGTCTTCGAGCTGCAGCAGGATCTCCGGACCGCCGGGGTTCTGAGGGTCGGGGACGGAGAGTCTGTTCCTGTTGAACGTGAACCGGTTGTAGCCGGCCTGAAAGTCGAAAGCCGAAAAGACCATGACCCGCTCCGGCGTGACCTCAAATGCCACGTCGATCACGTGCACGCGGCGCTGGAACGAGCTGCGCGTCGATCCGAATTCATCCATCGGGAAGACGTTCGTGCCGAGCAGGTCGCCCGCTGAAACCACGCCATCCTCGTTGTAGTCGAAGATGCCGGCGATCAGGGTATCGCTGGCGCTCGAGTAACCGTCGATCCCGTCGTCATTGATGTAGGCGACGACGAGCGGCTCCGTTGCTGGCAGTTCCGGCGGTGGAGGTGGCGGCGGCTCGCTCTCGATCACCGCAATCGTCGCTCTGGACCCGTCCGGACAGATCAGTTCAGCCTGGCCGGGCTCCGCGCCATCGGCGATCGTGCATGAGGCCCCGGCGGCGCCCGCCGGTCCTTGCGGGCCGGAACAGTCAGCGGCTGTCGCGGTGCCGTCGCCGTCGGTATCTTCACGCCGGTCGAACAGGCCATTGCCGTTGATGTCCCAGCAGTTCAAGCCATCGGTCCCGGGCAATCCGGGAATGCCGGGCTCGCCTCTTGCACCGGGAGGCCCTGTCTCGCCCTGAAGGCCACGTTCACCTCGCTGTCCCGGATCGCCGTGCAGCCCAATTGGACCCCGGGGACCCGTCGGCCCCGCTGGGCCCGGCCGGCCGGCGGGCCCGCGTGCGCCCGCCGGTCCTTCCTGTCCGTCGGCACCCGCAGGCCCTTCGGGACCCACCGCGCCGATCGTAACGTCCATCGAATCCTCGCGGACTCTGCCTCGCCCTGACCAGGCCACGAGCACGTAGTTGCCCGGCAGGATGTCGTGGGGGATCTCGGCGAGGATGACGTTCGCACTGCGATCGAGGACTTCGAGTGGCGTGCCGCCCAGGCTCAGGTGCAGCGTGCCGCCGATGTTGAAGTTGCGGCCGGTGATAACGAGCTGGTCGGGTTCCTCGGAATCGGATTCGATGACGATCGCGTTCTGCATGCGCAAACCGAACGTCGCCGACGCGACACCGGAGATGCCCATGAGCAAGATCGCCAGCATTGTCTGAAAGCGTTTCATTGTTCTCTCCTTTCGTCAGGCTGCGACCGCTAGTCGTCGTCCCGATCGCCGCGGTTCAGGCCGCGGGCGATGCGGCGAATCTGATAGGTCCAGAGATTCAGCGGGTCCTGCGACATGGCGAGGATCTCGCGGCGATTGATGACGACGATGCTGTCGCTGCGTACCGAACCGACACTGGTCTGAAAGGTCACCGTTCCCGTGCAGTCGGGATGAACGACGACCGAGCCTGTGTAGACGATTCCTGGAAGAAACACGGTGTCCTGCACCGTGACGTCGAACGTGCCGCTCAGCGACCCGTCGCGCTCGATGTTCATGGTGCCGATTGCGGTGATGTCCTTGTCGGGCGGAAACGGCGCACCGAGCATCTGGCGTCCGATACTCGTCGCGAACATCCAGTTGCCGGAAATGTCTCTGACCGAGCAGTTGCTTTCAGCCGCTGCCGGGCGGCCTGCAAGCAGGCTGAATACGAGTGTCGTGATGATGAGTAGATTGCGATTCATTGTGTGTCTCCTTCGTTCGTGGTTTGCAGTCTTGGATGTGGCGAGCGTTGGCTGACGAAAGCCTCCGAACTCGACGTGCGTGCCGGTTCCGGGAGCGTTGTCAGCGCGGTCGCCGGTGTTCGAGGCAAGGATCGGCAATCCGGGTGCGCGGAGTCCCGAAGGTCCGGCGAAAATGAGACGAAAGAACGGCGTAAGCCGCCTTTTCCGGGGAAACATTTATTTTTTCAATAGGTTAAGAGGGCGGCGCGATGGTGGTTGTCGAGGTCGCCAGCCGCTCGACCATGGTGGTGAGTGCCGCTGACGAGGCGGCGATCAGGCGGGCTTCCGTGGCTTCCGGCAGTCGAGGATGTGGGCCGGGTGTGATGCGCTGACTACGTCTCTACGCGCTTCGAAAGGACTACAGTTATTCCTTCCCAAACGAAAATGGGCAGCCCCTGTTTGGGGCGGCCCATTTGCGTTGGTGGTCGCGCCACCCCTGGAGCCTGCTTGCCATGCGCGCGACCCCAGGTCGTGCAGCGCCTTTGCGTTCGATGATCAGCCGACCACTAAGAAGAAGGGCGTACCAGGCACTCACCAACCCTGGCAGCGGCCGTACCATGCGCCGAACATCCGCAATCGGTCGCCGCCATCCGTTTCGATCGTGCTATAGGGCGGTTGCACCGGTACATAGCCCTCAGAGTTTTGCGGGTCCTGCGGGCGATATCGGTGCGTGATTCTGAATGCTCGTCCGGTCCCGTCGGTCGCTTCTAGTCGGTCTCGTGTCTCTCTATTTGTCAGAGTGAACCCACTGCTGTGATGCAGCCTCGTATGCGTGTATCTACGAATCTCATCATGACTCAGAACTTCGACCCGCAGTCGGTCATATCGATCGCCATCCGCCAGGCACCACACACCGCTCAGAGAACCGATTCCCGGATATGTCGCTCGGACAAGTGCGCGGTCCTCGTCGTTTGCGGCAGCTACTTCGCTTGCCCAGGCAGCCCGCTTATTCTGGACATACTCCGCCCCGATTCGTTCTTGTGCTTCCGCGTCCTGAATCCGCCCTTGGCGCTCGGCTTCAGCCGCCCGATCCCGGGCCAACTGATCGCAGGCCAACCGTGAACCGCCCTGACTCTCGTGGCACGCACTTGCATACTCGGCGTAGTGCATCATGGACTCGCAGCCTGTCAGCAGAGCGCCTGCTGCGAGGATGGCGGCGCATGTCAATCGTTGCTTGGTGTTCATGGAATCTCTCCTTCTGATGTGCATTGCGTTGGTACGTCCGTTTCGGCGTGAAGCAGTCGACCGTTTCCGGGCGTGGTGCTCCGAAATTCGTTGGATCCAAAGTCCTTTGTTTCGCCGAAGTTCACGTTGGGACCCAGCATCGGCAATCAGGGCTCCACGCGTCCCGAAGAAGCAGCGAAGAAGCAGCTAAAAAACGGCGAATTCAGCATTCGCCGTCGGAGTCGCTAATGATTTCAGTTAGTTACGGGCAAGAAGCGATTGCCGGGATCGAGGCTCTTGGTCCCGAGACAATTCTTGCCGGTCCCCGCCAATGAGGAGTGACCGCGGCAAAATGGCCGGATAGCCGCTATTGAGCGACGGCTAGAGGTCTTTCGAAGCCCGTTTCCGCGGCGTGCCGGGGCCAACTAGGGGTTCTTGCGGCCCCCTCGCGAAAAAGCCGGAAAAACCGGCCAAACGAGCGTATTTCGGACTGGCATTTGAGGGGGCACCCTCTACAATAAGCGACCCCCGAACCCCGGCCCCGAGCCGGCATCGGGAATCCAAGCGAGAACCAAGCCAGAACAACAGGGGATCCACCATGGCCGCCCGCGGAATCAACAAAGTCATCCTCATCGGAAACCTCGGGCAGGACCCGGACACGCGCTACATGCCCTCGGGCGGCGCCGTCACGAACCTGCGCGTCGCCACGAACGAGTCGTGGAAGGACAAACAGACCGGCGAACAGAAAGAGCGCACGGAATGGCACAGCGTGGCCATGTTCGGCCGCCTCGCCGAGATCGCCGCGGAGTACCTGCGCAAGGGCTCGCAGGTCTACGTCGAGGGCCGCCTGCAGACGCGCAAATGGCAGGACCGCGACGGCAACGACCGCTACACGACGGAAGTCGTCGCCAACGAGATGCAGATGCTCGGCGGGCGCGGCGGTGGCGGCGGTGCCGCACCGTACTCCGGCGGTGGCGGTTCGTCCTCGAATCAGCCGCCGAGCGGCGGTGGCGGCAATGCGCCGCCAGCCGACGATTTCGACGACGACATTCCTTTCTAGGTGACTTCCAGGCGGGGCTGCCGGCAGGCAGCGCGCTGAGCAATGCATATCTTCGGACCTGGAGCGTCGTTTCGGCGCTCCTCGTCGTTGAGAAACGACAATCTCCGGCCAATTCAGGCCGACATACTCAAAGGACAAAACAATGGGTGCCTTCAAGGAGCCTCACGGCGGCGAACTCAAGAACCTCTACCTTGCCGAGGACGAAGGTCAAGCCGAGAAGAAAGCGGCGCGCGACTATCCATCGTGGGATCTGACCGAGCGTCAGATCTGCGATATCGAGCTGCTGCTGAACGGCGCGTTCTCGCCACTCGATGGCTTTCTGAACAAGGCCGACTACGACGCCGTCGTCGACGGAATGCGGCTGACGTCGGGCGTGCTCTGGCCGATGCCGATCACGCTGGACGTCAGCGAAGCGTTCGCGGAAACGGTCAAGAGCGGCGACCGCATCGCGCTTCGCGACCTCGAAGGCGTCATCATCGCGACGCTGGATGTCGGAGACATCTGGACTCCGGACAAGGCTCTTGAAGCCCAAGGCGTCTTCGGCTCGACCGATGAGGCGCACCCGGCCGTTCACTACCTGAACAACATCGCGCATCCCGTCTATGTCGGCGGCAAATTGCGTGGCGTCGAGGCGCCGACGCACTACGACTTCAAGCATCTGCGGGATACGCCCGAGGAGGTGCGCGAGCGCTTCCGCAAGCTCGGCTGGCGCAAGGTCGTGGCCTTTCAGACCCGCAATCCGATGCACCGTGCCCACCAGGAGCTGACGCTGCGCGCGGCCCGCGACGTCGAAGCGAACTTGCTGATCCACCCGGTCGTCGGCATGACCAAGCCCGGCGACGTCGATCATTTCACCCGCGTGCGCTGCTACGAGCATCTCCTGTCTCGCTACCCGGAACAGACCACGATGATCAGCCTGCTCCCCCTTGCCATGCGCATGGGCGGTCCGCGCGAGGCGATGTGGCACGCAATCATTCGCAAGAACTTCGGCTGCACGCATCTGATCGTCGGCCGCGACCATGCCGGACCGGGTAAGGATTCGAAGGGCGACGACTTCTATGGACCCTACGACGCGCAGGATCTGCTCAAGGAACACGCGGACGAGCTCGACATCACCATGGTGCCGTTCCGGATGATGGTCTATGCAGAAAACCGCGCGCAGTACGTGCCGGTCGACGAGACGACGGACGACGATCACGTGCTGAATATCTCCGGCACGGAACTCCGCCGCCGGCTCGCCGAGGGTCTCGACATACCGGACTGGTTTTCGTTTCCCGACGTAGTCGAGGAACTGCGCCGAACGCATCCGCCGCGCCACAAGCAGGGCTTCACGGTGTTCTTCACCGGACTGTCCGGCTCCGGCAAGTCGACGGTGGCGAACGCGCTGATGACCAAGCTGATGGAGATCGGCGGCCGGCCGGTCACGCTGCTTGACGGCGATATCGTGCGCAAGAACCTGTCCAGCGAGCTGGGATTCTCGAAGGAACACCGCGATCTGAACATCACTCGCATCGGCTACGTCGCGAGCGAGATCACGAAGAATGGCGGTATCGCCATCTGCGCGCCGATCGCGCCTTACACGGCAACCCGTCGAATCGTACGCGACACGATCAGTCCGTTAGGCGGCTTCCTCGAGGTGCACGTGTCCACCCCGCTGGAGGTCTGCGAGCAGCGCGACCGCAAGGGCCTCTACGCCAAGGCCCGTGCCGGCATCATCAAGGAGTTCACCGGAATCTCGGATCCCTACGAGGAGCCGGAGAACCCGGAGATCGTCGTCGATACCACCGACATCTCGCCGGATCTCTCTGCGCACCGCATTCTGGTGAAGCTGGAGGCACTGGGCTACATCCGCTGAGCCGCGGGGCAGGTGTCCACTACTGGTAGAATCGCTGCATGACGAAGAAGCTCTACATCCGGACGATGGGCTGTCAGATGAACGAGTACGACTCGGACAAGATGGCCGACGTCCTGCGCGAGTCGCACGGTTACGAGCTCACGAACGAGCCGGAGCAGGCGGACCTGCTGCTGGTCAACACCTGTTCGATTCGAGAGAAGGCGCAGGAGAAGGTCTTCTCGGAGCTTGGCCGCTGGCGGCAGCTCAAGGAGAAGAAGGACGGCGTCATGATCGGTGTGGGCGGATGCGTCGCGAGCCAGGAGGGTGAGGGCATTGGCAAACGGGCACCGTATGTCGACGTCGTATTCGGTCCGCAGACGCTGCACCGCCTGCCCGAATTGATCGAAGCTGCCGAGCAGCGTCAGCATCCCGTCGTCGATATCTCCTTCCCCGAGATTGAGAAGTTCGACAGGCTGCCCGAACCGCGTGCCGAAGGCCCGACCGCCTTCGTGTCCTGCATGGAGGGCTGCAGCAAGTACTGCAGCTTCTGCGTCGTACCGTACACGCGCGGCGAGGAGATCAGCCGCCCGCTGGACGATGTCGTTGCGGAAATCGTGCAGCTCGCCGGCCAGAACGTTCGCGAGATCAACCTGCTGGGTCAGAATGTGAATGCCTATCGCGGTCCGATGCACGACGGCGGCGTCGCCGATCTTGCGACGCTGATCTATTACACGGCCGCGGTCGACGGCATCGAGCGCATCCGCTTTACGACGTCGCATCCCGTCGAATTCACCGACAGCCTGATCGAGGCCTATGCCGAGGTACCGCAACTCGCGAACTATTTGCACCTGCCGGTGCAGCACGGTTCCGACCGGATACTCGCCGCAATGAAGCGTGGCCACACGGTGCTCGAGTACAAGAGCAAGATTCGCAAACTGCGCGCGGCGCGGCCGGATATTTCGTTGTCCTCCGACTTCATCGTGGGCTTCCCTGGCGAGACTGACGCCGATTTCGAGTCTCTGATGGATCTGATCGCCGAGATCGGCTTCGACCAGTCGTTCTCGTTCATCTACAGCGCACGACCGGGAACGCCGGCGGCGTCGCTGAAGGACGAGACGCCGATGGCGGTGAAAAAAGAGCGGCTGCAATTGCTTCAGCAGCGTATCAATCAGCAGGCGATGGCAATCAGTCGCGAGATGGTTGGTACGACGCAGCGCATCCTCGTCGAGCGCACCTCGAAGAAGAGCGATCGGCAGGTTTCCGGCCGTACGGAGAACATGCGCTGGGTCAACTTCGACGGTGACGAATCCCTGATTGGCCAGTTCGTCGACGTGGTCATAACCGAGGCACTACCGAATAGTCTGCGGGGCCGCCTCGCGCCGACCGAACCGACCGTCGACCAACCGGCGCGGACGGCGGCCGGCTGACCCTTAGACCCGCACGATATTTCAACCACGCCCAGGACGCGTTACTCTCTACCAATCTTGAACGCACTACAGATTTCACGGGACATCGTCTTAGAGCCCGCCGACAACGACCGCCTCGCCAATCTCTGCGGTCAGTTTGACGAACACCTGCGCCAGATCGAGAAGCGACTCAACGTCGAGATCGCAAGCCGTGGCAATCGCTTTCGCGTGACCGGTCCACCCGGCGCCGCTGAAATCGGCGGCGACGTGATCGAATCGCTGTTCGAACTCTCGGCGCGCGAGCGGCTCGATCCCGAGCGCGTTCACATGCATCTGCAGGAATCGGTGATGAATGAATCCGAACCCGTGCATGCGGATGACGAGCACGAAGAGGACGTTGTCGTACAGACGCGACGCAAGCTCATCCGGCCGCGCGGCAAAAACCAGAAGAGCTACCTCAAGAGCATCCGCCGGCACGACCTCGCGTTCGGCATCGGCCCTGCCGGCACCGGCAAGACCTATCTCGCGGTCGCTGCGGCCGTCGAGGCGCTCGACAATGAGGAAATCCGACGCATCGTCCTCGTCCGCCCGGCGGTCGAGGCCGGCGAACGCTTAGGCTTCCTGCCCGGCGACATGTCGCAGAAAGTCGATCCGTATCTCCGGCCGATGTACGACGCCTTGTACGACATGATCGGCGTCGAGTCGGTCATGCGGCTGATCGAGCGCAATATCATCGAAGTGGCGCCGCTCGCCTTCATGCGCGGCCGCTCGCTGAACGAGGCGTTCGTGATTCTCGACGAGGCGCAGAACACCAGTGTCGAGCAGATGAAGATGTTTCTGACGCGCATCGGCTTCGGGTCGATGGCGGTCGTGACCGGCGACGTTACCCAGATCGACCTGCCGTCCGGCCAGCAGTCCGGACTCAAGCACGCGACCAAGGTGCTTGCGGATATCAAGGGTGTCGCGTTCACGTACTTCACGCCGCGGGATGTCGTGCGCCACGAGCTCGTGCAGCGGATCGTCGAAGCCTACGAGGCCGACGAGAGCGCCTGATCGCTCCCCAAGTGACCGCCGACCCTTCAATAGACGTACAGATCGGTGAGCAGATCGCCGGCGAGGCGGTGAGCCTGCCCGATGCCGATTGGCTGGCGGGCTGGGTGCGCGCCGCGCTGTCCGGCCAGACCGGCGCAGTGACGGTCCGGATTGTCGATCCCGCGGAGATCCAGGTACTCAATCGGGACTATCGCGGGTCGGACAAGCCGACCAACGTGCTCTCGTTCCCGGCCGGGGAGATCGAAGGGCTGCCGCCTGAAGAAATCCGTCCGTTGGGCGATATCGTCATCTGTGCCGACGTCGTCGGTGCCGAGGCACGCGATCAGGAGAAGACATCGGAGGACCACTGGGCGCACATGCTGGTGCACGGGACTCTGCATCTGCTGGGCTACGACCACCTGAACGACAGCGACGCTGCCGAAATGGAGCAGCTGGAAATTCGCATACTTGCGGGCGGCGGGGTGGGAAACCCGTACGTTTCGCGCTGATTTGCTAAACTCTCAGGTCCCGGCCGCGATCGTGCGGCAGGCCGTCACATACAGGTTCGATGAACGACAAACCGCCAAGTAGCAGCGGCACAGGACACACCGGCTTGTTCGCGCGCATCGTCCGCGCGATCAAGGGTGAGCCCTGGAGCCGCGACGAAATCCAAGATCTCATCCAAACATCCGACTCAGATCTCGATGCCGAAGAGAAGAGCATGCTCTCCGGCGTGCTCGAGGTTTCCGAGACCCAGGTTCGCGACGTCATGGTGCCGCGATCGCAAATGGTCGTCATCGACGTCGAACAGGCTCTCGACGAGATGCTCGAGCTCATCGTCGACTCGGGCCACTCGCGCTTTCCCGTCATCGGTGAGGACCGCGATGAGGTGCTCGGCATCCTGCTGGCGAAGGACCTGCTGCGCTATTTCGGCAGCGGCGAAGCCAGGGACCTGCCGATCCGGAAACTGCTGCGCCCGGCCGCCGTCATTCCGGAGTCGAAGCGGCTCAACGCGCTACTGAAGGAATTTCGCGCGAGCCACAATCACATGGCCATCGTCGTTGACGAGTACGGCGGCGTCGCGGGACTGCTGACCATCGAGGACGTGCTGGAAGAGATCGTCGGCGAAATCGACGACGAGCACGATCCGGAAGAAGAAGAGTTCATCCGCGCGGACGGCGAACGCAACGGCCGCCCGACCTTCGCCGTACTCGCGCTGACCCGCATCGAGGACTTCAACGAGTACTTCGAGTGCGAGCTCAGCGACGAGGAGTACGACACGATCGGCGGGCTCGTCATGCACGAACTCGGCCGGCTGCCGCGGCGCGGCGAGCGCGTCGAGTTCGGCGGCTTCGATTTCGCCGTCACGAAAGCGGACAAGCGCCGCATCGACGCTCTGCAGGTTCAACGCGGCGAAACCTGACCCACAATGGCCTACTCACCGGCACTTCTCACGCTGCCCGCCGACAAACCGCGAGTCAGCCGGCTCATCTGTTTCGTTCTCGGTGCGCTGACGACACTGTCTTTCGCGCCGTTCCAGCTCTCCCTGCTGACGGTGCTTCTCGTGTTGCCGCTGCTGTTCGTCTGCCTGACCGTGTCGCCGCGCGACGCCGGTGGACACGCCTTCTGGTACGGACTCGGCCTGTTCCTCTCCGGTACCTACTGGATCTATATCTCGGTCGTCGTGTTCGGCGAGGCACCGGTCTGGATCGCGCTATTGCTGATGGTCGGACTGGCACTGATCATGTCGCTGTGGCTGTTCGCCGCCGGCTGGCTGATCAGCCGGCTTACCCATGGCGAGCCGCTGCTGCTGCTGCTCGTTGCTCCCGCCGCCTGGGTGACTATCGAGTGGCTGCGCGGCTGGGTGCTGACGGGCTTTCCGTGGCTGGCGTTCGGCTACGCGCACGTCGATTCACCGCTCGGCGGGTTCGCTCCGGTGTTTGGCGTCTACGGCATCTCCTTCGCCGTGATGCTGAGTGCCGCGGCCATCCTGAGCACGATCCTCTGCCGCGGACAGCAACGCATTGCCGCATTGGTCATGGTAATTCTTCCCTGGGTGCTCGGCGCCATTTTGAACGCCATCGACTGGACCGAGGAAGACGGTGAATCGGTCCGAGTCACCATCCTGCAGGCGGGCATCGGCCAGGACGAAAAATGGCTGCCGCAAAACCGGCAGCCCACGCTGGACTACTATCGCGACGCCACGCGGATCGCGACCGACACCGATATCGTCGTGTGGCCGGAGGTGGCCATTCCGTCTCTGTCCAGCAGAGAGCGCGGCTTCATTTCGCAACTGCAGTCCGACGCTCGCGAGAACGGGCAGACGATTCTTTTCGGTATCCTGGAAGACGAACAGATCCGCGGCGAGCGCCGGATCTACAACAGCGTCTTCCTCGTCGACGGGCAGACCCAGCAGGCCTATCGCAAGCGGCATCTGGTGCCGTTCGGCGAGTACTTCCCGGTGCCGGACAAGGTGCGTGAGTGGATGCGGATGCTGAGTCTGCCGCACAGCGACATTACCCCCGGCGATGACGTTCAGCCGCTGCTCGGCAGTGCGGGCGGACCGCGGCTTGCCGTGCAGATCTGTTACGAGGACGCCTACGGGGCGGAGCAGCTGTACAGCCTGCCGGAGGCCGGAATCCTGATCAACGTCAGCAACGACGCCTGGTTCGGAGATTCGATCGCACCGCATCAGCACCTTCAGATTGCGCGACTGCGGTCTCTCGAATTCGGACGGCCAACCGTCCGCTCCACGAACACCGGGATCAGCGCCTTCATCGACCATCGTGGCGACCTGATGGCATCAGGACCGCAGTTCGAAGAGGCGTCGATGACCGCCGATATCACGCCCCGGCGTGGAGCAACTCCGTACGTTAGCCTCGGCAACCACCCGGTGCTCATTCTCTGCCTGCTGATCCTCGCCGCCAGCTGGGTACGCGCACGGCGCTGATCGCCCTTTCCAAGGCTGCCATTTACGGCGGGTTGCGGTACGCTTCCCGACTTGTCCGAAGCCCTCCAAGAATCACCGATAATGACCGCCCCATACCGTCCCGAAGACGTCGAAAAAGCTGCCCAGCAGGAGTGGGCGGATTCGCGCTGCTTCGAAGTCTCCGAAGACGACTCCAGACAGAAGTTCTACTGCCTGACAATGTTCCCGTACCCCAGCGGCAAGCTGCACATGGGGCACGTGCGGGTGTTCACGATCTCCGACGTCATCGCGCGCTACCATCGAATGCAGGGCAAGCACGTGTTGCAGCCAATGGGCTGGGACGCGTTCGGTATGCCGGCGGAGAACGCGGCGATCAAGCGCGGTATCCCGCCGGCGAAATGGACCTACGACAATATCGACGATATGCGCGACCAGCTGCGCCGGCTGGGTTACGCGTACGACTGGACGCGTGAGGTAACGACCTGCCGTCCCGAGTACTACCGCTGGGAGCAGTGGTTGTTCGTGCGGATGTTCCAGAAGGGACTGGTGTATCGAAAGAACTCCGTCGTGAACTGGGATCCGGTCGATCAGACGGTGCTGGCGAACGAACAGGTCATCGATGGCCGCGGCTGGCGCTCGGACGCGCTGGTCGAGCGGCGCGAGATCCCGCAGTGGTTCATGAAGATCACGGCCTACGCGGACGAGCTGCTCGACGAACTGGACCGCATGCCCGGCTGGCCCGACTCGGTCAAGACGATGCAGCGGAACTGGATCGGCCGCTCCGAAGGCGTGGAACTGTCGTTCGAGGTCGATGGTGAAGACGAGCCGCTGACTGTATTCACCACACGGCCGGACACGCTGTTCGGTGTGACCTACATGGCCGTCGCGGCGGAACACCCGCTGGCAACTCGAGCGGCCGAGGGCAACGATGAGCTGACGGCGTTCATCGAAGAGTGCAAGAAGACCGACGCCGCCGAAGCGACGCTCGAGACGATGGAGAAGAAGGGCATGCCGCTCGGCATCTCCGCGATCCATCCCTTGACCGGCGAGGAAGTACCGCTGTGGGTCGCCAACTTCGTTCTGATGAGCTACGGCACCGGTGCGGTCATGGCCGTCCCCGGCCACGACGAGCGCGACTGGGAGTTTGCGAAGAAGCACGATCTGCCAATCAGGCAGGTGATCGCACCGGCCGACGGTGCCGAGATCGATATCGATGAGGCCGTCTTCACCGACTACGGTGTGCTGGTCAATTCAGGCGACTACGACGGCATGGACTACGATGCCGCGTTCAATGCGATCGCCGACCGTTTCGAAGAGACCGGCAAGGGCAAACGCACGGTCAACTACCGGTTGCGAGACTGGGGCGTTTCGCGGCAACGCTACTGGGGTACGCCGATCCCGATCATCTACTGCGACGATTGCGATGCGGTGCCGGTTCCGGAAGACCAGCTGCCTGTGGTGCTGCCCGAGGACGTCGAGTTCACTGGCGTCGGTTCGCCGCTCAAGGAGATGCCCGAGTTCTACGAGACGTCCTGTCCGAGCTGCGGCAAGGACGCGCGGCGCGAGACCGACACGTTCGATACCTTCGTTGAATCGTCGTGGTACTTCAGCCGCTACGCCTGTCCCGACAACGACAGCGCGATGCTGGACGAACGCGAGGACTACTGGATGCCGGTCGATCAGTACACCGGCGGCGTCGAGCACGCGATCCTGCATTTGTTGTACTCGCGATTCTTCCAGCGCGTGATGCGCGACGAGGGCATCAGCAAAGAATCGGAGCCGTTCACGAACCTGCTGACCCAGGGCATGGTCCTCAAGGACGGTGCCAAGATGTCCAAGGCCAAGGGCAATACGGTCGACCCGCAGGAGCTGATCGAAAAGTTCGGTGCCGACACGGTACGGTTGTTCATGATGTCGGCGGCGCCGCCTGAGCTGGCGCTGGAGTGGTCGGACGACGGCGTACAGGGGAGCTATCGTTTCCTCAAGCGCTTCTGGGGCGCGGTGCAGTCACAGGTCGAGCAGGGTGATACCCCGACGGTCGACATCGATTCGCTGAACGACGCGCAGAAGGCGCTGCGGCGGAAGACGCATCAGACGATCAGCAAGATCGACGACGACGTTGGCCGGCGCTACAAATTCAATACCGCGGTCGCGGCGGCGCACGAGATGCTCAACGCAATCAAGGCGTTCGCCGACGATTCGGAGCAGGGACGGGCCGTCGTCGGCGAGGCGCTCGAAGCCGTCGTACTGACGCTGTCGCCCATCGTGCCGCACATCTGCGGTGCGCTGTGGCAGGCGCTGGGTCACGCCGAGCCGCTGGTCGATCAGCCGTGGCCGGTCGTCGACGAGGGTGCCCTGGAGCAGGATCTCGTCGAGCTGGTCGTGCAGGTCAATGGCAAGCTGCGCGGACGCATTTCGGTCGCCGCGGAGGCGGACAAGGACACGATCACGGAGGCCGCACTTGCCGAAGAGAACGTCCAGCGTTTTGTCGAAGACAATGAGGTCCGCAAGGTGATTGTCGTGCCAGGGCGATTGGTGAACGTTGTTGTCTAGACGACTCTTCCTGCTGCCGGCCGCACTGTTGTCCTTGTTCGCGCTGGGAGGCTGTGGCTTCCAGCTGCAGGGCGCCGTGACAATTCCGCCGGAGATGGACCGAACGTACATCTCGGCGCCGGACAGGCAAAGTCTGTTCTATCGCGAATTGCGCCGCGAGCTGATCGCCGCGGGCGTTGTCCTGACCGAGTTCGAGGGCGACGCCACTGCGACGATCACGATCTACTACGACGAGACCGATCAGCGGGTGCTTTCCGTATCGGCGCGCAACGTACCGACCGAGTACGAGGTCTACTACACGATCGAATACGGCGTCACGAGCGGCGAAGCGACACTGCTCGAGGTCCAGGATCTTACGCTGACTCGCGACTACACCTACGATGCGACCCTCGTGCTCGGCAAAGCACGTGAGGAAGAGCAGCTTCGCGAGGCCATCGCCCGCGACCTCGTGCGTATCGTGCTCAAGCAAATGTCGACCAAGTAGCGGCGATGAGCGGCGTAACGACGGTCGCGGACGTCGGCATCGACGTGCCGGCTGCACTGCTGGCTCGCTTTGGTCTCGATCTGGAGCGGGTGGCGGACGGCGCGCCGATTCCAGGCAGCTACTGGGGCGAGCCGGAAGCCGGCGTGATCGGCAAGCGCGTCTACGTTCGCGCCGACACGCCCGTGCACTCACTGCTTCACGAAACCTGCCACGTCATCTGCATGGACGATGAGCGACGCCGCAACCTGCATCGGGATGCCGGGGGAGACGACCTCGAAGAGTCCGCGGTCTGCTATCTGCAGATCGTGCTCGCCGACGAGCTGAAGGGCGTCGGCCGCACTTGCCTGATGCAGGACATGGACGCGTGGGGTTACAGCTTCCGCCTCGGCAGCACGTCGCGCTGGTTCGCCGAAGATGCCGAGGATGCACGTCGCTGGCTGCTCGAAGCGGCCTTGCTGGAGGGCTCCGGACGCCCGGTGTTCCAGCTCCGCTCGGCTTGAAAAGACCCGGAAAAACAGTCACTTAATTTACCATAACGTGCCAGTGTATAGTCCGGTATGGCCTGGCTCCGCTACCTGCTCTACTTTCTGGGCATCTCCCTGGTAACAGGGTTGCTGACCTGGCTGGAGGTCACCTACCCGGGCAGCCTGCGCTTTCATGAATTTGTCGATCAGAGCGATACGCTGGGAACCAGCGAGTTCTCGCCGGTCGAGATCATCCAATCGTGGATTCTGATCATCTGCGGCCTGCTGATGGGCTGGGTGGCCGTCAACTACGCCTGGCAGAGGCCGATCGCGTTCCCATTCGGCGGACTCGCGCTGATGTTTCTGATCCGCGAAAACGACTACTTCTTCGACCGCTACGTTCTCGAGAATCTCTGGCCGGTACTCGTGGCGATCGCCGGCGCGCTGGTCATCGCCTATACCTTCCGGCAGCGCCGGCGACTGAAGATCTCGCTGGCGCGCATCTGGCCGTCGGCCGGACTGACGCTGTTGTTCGCCGGTGCCGTCGTTCTGTTCGGGTTCGTCAGTTTCGTCGGATACGAGCCGCTGTGGCAATCCATTCTGGGCGAGGACTATCGGCGGGCCGGCAATCTCGCGGTCGAGGAGTTCATGGAGCTGATCGGCTACTTCCTGTGGCTCATCGGGTCGATCGAGTACGTCTATCAGACCGTGCAAATCTCAGTCCGCGATCCTCAGCCAGCCGCGGTACGCCGGCGGCAAACGAAGCTTGGACGGCGCGCCTGAAGGCGGCAAAGGCGCCTAGAGAATCGTCGGATTCGGCGCGTCGCCGTAGACCTCGACTGGGTCGAATACCTTTTCCGTGTCGGTCCAGACGAGGTCGATCTTGCCGTCGGCTGTAAGCTTGCGGAATTCGTCGCCGGTCGGCACGCGCCGGTAGAAGCAGCTCCGGTAGCCGACGTGACAGCTGGCGCCGCCTTCGACCTCGACTCTGAGCCAGATGCAGTCCTGGTCGTCATCGACGAGAAGTTCGCGAACGCGCTGCACGAAGCCAGAGGTCTTGCCCTTGTGCCACAGCACCTGGCGACTGCGGCTGAAGTAGTGCGCCTCGCCCGTTTCGATCGTAAGTTTCAGCGCCTCGGCATTCATGTAGCCCTGCATCAGCAGTTCGCCGCTCGCAGCGTCGGTGGTAACGACGGTGATCAGGCCGCGGTCGTCGAACTTCGGCGCGAGGTCGTCGCCCTCTTCGACTTGTTCGATGGAGGTACGGGATTGAAATTCGACGCTGGACATAGGGATTTCCGGAATCTGGTTCGGGCAGGAGCGGGGCCGGGGAGCATACAAGCCTCGGGTCGAGGCAGCAATATTGCTATTATTGCCGCCCTTTTGATTGGCCGCCGGTCGCCCCGGCACGCGAACGTTCAACGAGTAAGGCATGGCACTGAGGCTGCACGACACGAAACGAGGCAAGAAGGTCGACTTCGAACCGCTTGAGGAAGGACGGGTGACGATGTACCTGTGCGGGCCGACCGTCTACAACTACGCGCACATTGGCAATGCAAGACCTGCCGTCGTGTTCGACCTGCTGGCGCGCGTCCTGCGCCGGCGTTATGAGCTGTCGTTCGCGCGCAATTTCACCGACGTCGACGACAAGATCAATGCGGCATCGCTCGAGACCGGCAAGCCGATTTCGGAGATCACCGAACGCTTCAAGAAAGCCTACAACGACGACATGGCCGCGCTCGGCGTCCTGCCGCCCGACATCGAGCCCTGCGCGACCGATCACATCGCCGAGATGATCGCGATGATCGAAATCCTCATCGAGAAAGGGCACGCCTACGAGGCGGACGGGCACGTTTTGTTCAGTGTCGAGTCGGACGACGCCTACGGCTCGCTCTCCAAACGAAACCTGCGCGAGATGATCGCCGGTTCCCGCGTCGAGGTCGCTCCGTACAAGAAGGCGCCGCACGACTTTGTTCTGTGGAAACCCTCGACGCCGGAATTGCCCGGCTGGGACTCGCCCTGGGGGCGCGGCCGGCCCGGCTGGCACATCGAGTGCTCGGCGATGGCGGCGAAGCATCTGGGCGAGACCATCGATATTCACGCCGGTGGCCAGGATCTGGTCTTCCCGCATCACGAGAACGAGATGGCGCAGTCGAGCTGCGCCCACGACGGCAAGGTGTTCGCGCGCCATTGGCTGCACAACGGCTTTTTGAGCATCGATCACGAGAAGATGTCGAAGTCGCTCGGCAATGTACTGCTGGTGCACGACCTCATCGACCGGATTCCGGGCGAGGTCATGCGCCTGGCTCTCCTGTCGGCACACTACCGGCAGCCGCTCGACTGGTCGGATGAGACGGTCGACGCTGCGCGCCGCATGCTCGATCGCCTGTACGGGGCCGTGCGCGGCGTCGAGGTGCCCGACGAGGTCCGGGCTGCGGCGGAACCGCCTGAGGCGATGATCGCCGCGCTCGAGGACGACCTGAATACGCCGAAGGCAATGGCCGAGTTTTTCGGTCTCGCGAAAGCCTTGAATAAGGCGACGGATGCCGGCGAACGCGAACGTCTTGCCGCGCAGATGTACGCGTCCGGAGACCTGATGGGCTTGATGCAGACGGACCCGGAAGCGTGGTTCGCGGGTGACGGCGAGCTCAGTGCTGACGAGATCGAGTCGCTGATCGCCAAGCGCAACGATGCGAAGTCGCGACGCGACTTCGATGAAGCCGACGCGATTCGCGACGGTCTGCTGGCGAAGGGCGTTCGCATTCAGGACAGCCGCGAAGGCACGACCTGGCGGCGCGAGTAGTCCGGCGTGGGTGAGGTTCTCGACGCTCAGCGGGAAATCGTCGACGAGTTTTCGATTTTCGACGACTGGATGGATCGCTACCAGTATCTGATCGACATGGGCCGGCGCCTGCCCGAGTTTCCGGCGGAATTTCGCAACGACGACAATCGGATCAGAGGCTGCCAGTCGCAGGTGTGGTTCGTCGCCACGAAGAACGGCGACAGGCTGGAGTTCCAGGCTATCAGCGACGCCGCAATCGTCTCGGGACTGATCGCGCTGCTACTGCGGATCTACAGCGGCCGCACGCCGCAGGACATTCTCGATTCGCCGCCCGATTTCGTCACCGCACTGAACCTGGAAAGCCATCTGAGCCCGACGCGCAGCACGGGGCTCGCATCGATGCTGAAGGCCATTCGCAACTTCGCCACCGAGGCGCTAGAGGCAGCCTGATGCCGGGCGTTGTCGGCCGAGTACTCGCGTGGCCGCTGCTGGGGCTGGTCAAGCTGTATCGGCTCGCAATCTCGCCGCTACTCGGCGCGAACTGCCGCTTTCAACCCACCTGCTCGGAGTACGCACTGCAGGCATTGCGCGTGCACGGGGCGTTTCGGGGTTCGTTGCTCGCCGCGAAGCGCATCGGCCGCTGTCACCCCTGGGGCGGACACGGTTACGATCCCGTGCCCGGAACGGAACCGGATGAGGAGGGCGGCAATGACTCAGCGTGAGGTGATCGACGAGTTTCTCTACCCGTTCCGCTCGACAACGATAGTCATCGCGCTGGTGACGTTCTTCATCCTGATCGAACTCATCTACGCCGCTGGCAGATTCGGAATCTGGCTGGCAGTCATCGTTATCCCTGCTCTGTTTCGATTCTACGTATTGGTTGCGGAGGCGCGCGCCAGCGGCGCGGATGCAGAGCCGCCCGGAATCGAATTGTTCACGCTCGGCGGAAACCTGTGGACGCTGTTCCCCGTGCTGCCATTGGTACTTTTCGTTCTGGGTCTGCGCGAAGCTGCGGATATCGGCACTGGCGTCGCATGGTTGTTCGCCATCGTCAGCGCGGCGATTTTCCCTGCGATGATGGCCGTGCTGGTTATCACGCATTCGCCCGTGCAGGCCGTCAATCCGCTCGCCTGGCTGCGCCTCGTCGACAGGCTCGGCCAGACATACTTGCTCGGGCCGCTGATCCTGATCGCCGCAATCCTCATTCCGATGGGATTGGAGTGGCTTCCGCGGTGGCTGCAGTCCTTGCTCGGTTTGTTCCTGACGATGTCCTTCTATTCCGTGATCGGCGCGATGCTTCGCGAGGAGGAGCTGATCCACGAGGTGGATCTGCCCGAAGCGATGGAAGTCGAGCCCGAGAAGCAAATCGCGAATCTCGAGAAGGAGCGCACCGGCGTCCTCAACCACGCCTACGGGTTCGCGAGCCGAGGCAACAGGACGGGGGCACTGGTTCATATCGAGTCGTGGCTTGCGAGAGACCCCGATCCCGATGCCGCCTGGTTCTGGTTCTTCGATCAGATGCTGCGCTGGGAAGAGCAAGACCACGCTCTGTTCTTCGCCCAACGCTACGTCGGACAGTTGCTCGAGCGCGGCGACCGGATCGGGGCGGTCAAAGTGATCTTGCGGGGACGGCTCGTCAACGAACGCTTCCGGCCTGAACGCGAGCACATGGGGGCCGCGATAGAGGCCGCCGAGGCCACCGGGAATACCGAGCTGGCGAGCGTTCTGAAGCGCTTGTAATAGGCCCTTGTCCGTGGTCTGATCGAGGCAGATGGACAAACGCCTGTTGCACATCCTGCGGTGCCCGATTTCGCACAAGGCGCTGTCGCTCGCACGGCGCGACACGCTCGCCAGGGTGAATGCCGCGATCGAATCCGGAGAGCTCGTAAACCGCGAAGGCGAGGCCGTCGCTGAAGCCCTGAACGAAGCCGTGGTCACCGACGACGGCAAACTTCTCTACCCGGTCGAAAACGGCATTCCCGTCATGTTCGAGTCCCACTCCATCGATCTCGGTCAGCTGGAATGACGGAGACGCATTGAAACTCCAGCTCAATCAACTCACCTCGCATCTCGGCGGCAAGCTCGCACCCTGCTATCTCGTTACCGGTGACGAGCATCTGCTCGTCGACGAGGCGCTGGACGCGATTCGCGCGGCCGCTCGCGAGCAGGGCTTCACCTCGCGGGAGGTGCATGTCGGCGCCGCCACCGGTTTCGATTGGCAGCAGCTCGGCGTGTCCGGCGCCAATCTGTCGCTGTTCGCCGAACGCCGGATCGTGGAATTGCGGCTGCCGACCGGCAAGCCGGGCCGCGTCGGTAGTCAGGCGATCGCGGACTTCGTGGAGCAGTTGTCACCGGACCTCATGTTGATCGTGAGCACGCCGAAGCTCGATCGCAGCAACTCCAACGCCAAATGGGTGAAGGCGCTTGCGGCCGCGGGCGCCCATCTGACGATATGGCCGGTCGGCGTGCGTGAGCTGCCGGGCTGGATCGCCGATCGCATGCGCCGCGCTGGGCTAGAGCCTTCACGGGAAGCGGTCGCGATGATCGCCGACCGGGTGGAGGGCAATCTCCTGGCGGCGAGCCAGGAGGTCGAGAAGCTCCGGCTGCTGCTCGGCGAAGGCGAGGTGTCGGACACCGACGTCAGCCGGGCGGTCGCCAACAGCAGCCGGTTCGACGTCTACAAGCTCGCAGACGCCGCGCTCGCCGGCGATGTGCGGCGCGCGCTGCGGATTCTCGCCGGTCTTCGGGAGGAGGGCACGGAGCCGCCGCTCATCATGTGGTCGCTGACCCGGGAGTTGCGGGCACTTGCGCGGGTCTCGGACATCCTTCGCTCCGACCGCGACCTCGGTGGCGCGATGCAGAAGGCCGGCGTCTGGAATGCGCGTCAGCCTCTGGTCAGGAGTTGCATCGCGCGGCATAGCCGAGACGATTTCTATGCGCTCCTGAAGGCGGCCGGACGTGCGGACGCGGCGGCGAAAGGACAGGGGCCCGGCGATGCCTGGCAGATGGCGGCCGATATCCTGCTCAAGCTCAGCCAGGGCAGTAAGCGAGCGGCATGAAACCGATCGGCATATTCGGCGGCACGTTCGACCCGATTCACTACGGTCATCTGCGCACGGCCTTCGAACTGATTCAGGCCATCGATCTCGAGCAGGTTCGCTTCGTGCCCTGCGCGGATCCGCCGCATCGCGGAGAGACCTTCGCGGGGCCGCGAGAGCGGTTCGAGATGGTGCGCGTTGCCATCGAGGGCCAGGACGGATTCGTGGCGGACGACCGGGAATTGCGGCGCGACGGTCCGTCCTACACCATCGATACGCTGCTGTCGCTGCGCGCGGAGCTGCCCGACCATCCGCTAGCGCTGATTGTCGGCATGGACGCCTTTCTCGGCCTGACGAAGTGGCATCGCTGGGACGAATTCCTCGACGTTGCCCATCTGCTGGTGGCACACCGGCCGGGGTGGCGCGCGCCGGACTTCGGGCAGCTGGGTGAGCTGCTGAGCGATCGCGGAACGCTGCGGGTCGAGGATCTGCACCAGTCGACCCACGGCAGGATTCACGTCCACGCGGTGACCCAGCTCGAGATCTCGTCGACGGAGATTCGGGAATTCGTGGAGGCCGGACGGGACCCTCGATTCCTGATGCCTGACCCCGTCCGCGACGTCATCGCTGACAGCCAGTGTTACGGCAAATTGGACCTATGACGCACGATTCCCGAGAATTCGGGTCTGACAACGTTTTGAGACTTAACCAGGAGACCACCGATATATGACTGAGAGGCGCAGAGCGTGAACTCGAGCGAACTCGCCGAGCTCGTCGTCGAGGCACTCGACGACGTCAAGGCACAGGACATCGTCCGTCTGGACGTGCGCGATCTGACAACCGTGACCGACTACATGATCGTCGCGAGCGGGACGTCCAGCCGCCATGTGCAGGCGCTGGTCGAGAATGTCGCCGAGAAAGCGAAAGAGGCCGGACATCGGCCGATTGGCATCGAGGGCGAGGACGGCGGTGAGTGGGTACTGCTCGATCTGCAGGACGCGCTCGTGCACGTCATGCTGCCGAAAGTGCGCGAGTTCTATAACCTCGAGAAGCTCTGGTCGCTCGGCCCGGCGACGGAAGCGGCCGCGACCGACAGCTGAGGCACTGTGCATCTGCGCCTGCTAGCCGTCGGCGATCGGCAGCCGGCGTGGGTCGACGAGGCCTTCGACACGTATGCGGGCCGGTTCCCGCGTGAGTGGCGCTTCCGGCTCGAATGCGTGCGAACCGCCAGGCGCGGCAAGAACGCGCCGGCGAGCCGCGCCATGGACGAAGAAGCCGAAGCCCTGTTGACGCGCGTCAACGGCGACGAACAGGCCGTGTTGCTCGACGAGCGGGGTACTTCGCTCAGCAGTCAGGCACTGGCCGAGCGACTTGGCCGCTGGCAGACCGACGGCCGGGATCTCGCGTTCATCATCGGCGGACCGGACGGTGTCTCAGCCGCTGTGCGCGAGCGCGCGAACTTCGTCTGGTCCTTGTCCGATCTGACACTGCCTCACGGTCTCGCCCGGGTGCTGTTCGCCGAGCAGCTGTATCGAGCCTGGTCTTTGCAAACCGGCCATCCCTATCACCGCGAATGACGTCAATGCCAGGTACTGCCCTCATTCTCGCCTCATCCTCGCCGCGCAGGCGAGAACTGCTGGAGGCCATCGGGCTCGATTTCGATATTCGTGTCGCCGACGTCGACGAGACGCGGCTGCACGGGGAATCGGCGCGCGACATGGTGCTGCGACTCGCGGCGGCGAAGGCAACGGCCTTGCCGATTGCCGGCGCCAGCACCGTGATCGGCGCGGACACCGCGGTCGTGCTCGACGGCGAGATTTTCGGCAAGCCGCGTGACGAAGCCGACGCTGTCGAGATGCTGACCCGGCTGTCCGGGCGCGAGCACGAGGTTCTGACGGGCGTTGCGGTGGCCACGAGCGAGGCGGTGCAGAGTGCGGTATCCGCTACGACCGTCCGCTTTCGCGACATCGGCACGGACGAGGCTCGGCGTTACTGGCACAGTGGGGAGCCCTGCGACAAGGCCGGTGCCTACGCGATCCAGGGGCGTGGCGGGCTGTTCGTGGAGGCGATCTCAGGCAGCTATTCGGGGGTCGTAGGCCTCCCGGTGTTCGAGACCGCTCTGCTACTTCAGAAAGCCGGCATCGACACCATGTCGGATAGACGATGACTGACGAATCGACAAACGAAGAGATCCTGATCAACGTGACACCCAGCGAGGTGCGCGCGGCCGTCCTCGAGAACGGCGTGCTGCAGGAAATCTTCGTCGAGCGCGCGGACCGTCGCGGATTGATCAGCAATATCTACAAGGGCCGTGTCTCGCGCGTCTTGCCCGGCATGCAGGCGGCGTTCGTCGATATCGGCCTCGAGCGCACTGCCTTTCTGCACGCCTCCGACATTTCGCGAAACCGCAACGGAGAAGATCAGGAGCTGCCCAATATCCGCGACCTGATCCGCGAGGGCGACGAGGTTCTGGTGCAGGTTGTCAAAGATCCGCTCGGCAACAAAGGTGCAAGGCTGACCATGCAGGTCACGCTGCCGGCGAGACATCTCGTGTTGTTGCCGGAAGGTGAAGGCGTCGGTATCTCCTCGCGCATCGAGGATGAAGACGAGCGTGAGCGGCTGCGGCAGATGGTCGAGGAGCTGCTCGAGACTCGCGGTGTCGGTTGCGGGGCGATCGTCCGCACGGTCGCCGAGGGCACCGACAGTGACGTTCTCGCCGCCGATCTCGACTATCTCGAACGCCTGTGGGGGGTGATCCGGGAGCGCCGCAAGACCACCCCGGTGAAGTCGCTGGTGCACGAGGATTTGTCGCTGCCGCTCAGGGTTCTGCGCGATCTCGTGACGGTCGAGGTCGAGCAGATTCGCGTCGACAGCAAGCGCGACTTCGACGAGATGAGCGAATTCGCGGCGATGTTTCTGCCAGACGTCGCGCCGAAGCTCGAGCGCTACAAGCGCCGCCGCCCGATTTTCGACCTCTACGGCATCGAAGACGAGATTCAGAAGGCGCTCGACCGCAAGATATCCCTGAAGTCGGGCGGCTACCTGATCTTCGATCAGACCGAGGCGATGACGACGATCGACGTCAATACCGGCGGGTACGTCGGACATCGCAATCTCGAGGAAACGATCTACCGGACTAACCTGGAGGCGGCAGTTGCGATCGCACGGCAGCTGCGGCTGAGAAACCTGGGCGGCATCATCATCGTCGACTTCATCGACATGGAGGAAGAGGAGCACCGGCAGAACGTGCTGCGCGTTTTCGAGGATTCGATGGCCGGCGATCACGCGCGCCACCAGATCACACCGGTGTCGCCGCTGGGCCTGGTCGAGATGACGCGCAAGCGCACGCGCGAAAGTCTGCAGCATATTCTGAGCGAGGACTGCCCGAGTTGTGACGGCCGCGGCTTCATCCTGACCGCGGAGACGGTGTGCTTCGAAGTCTTCCGCGAGATCATCCGCCAGGCGCGTCAATTCGACTTTGAAGAGGCGCTGGTGCTCGCCCACCCGGACGTCGTGGAACTGCTGCTCGACGAACAGGCATCCGGACTGGCCGATATTGCCGAACAGACCGGCAAGACCATCCGGCTGCAGACTGAAGCTCTCTACCTCAAGGACCAGTTCGACGTCGTGTTGATGTAGCCAGTCGATGAAGAGAATCCTGCAACTCGTTGTGAAGTTTGTCGCCTACACGGCGGCGACGATCGTGATCCTGCTGGCACTGCTGGTCGGGCTGTTCCGCCTGTTCCTGCCGCAGCTCACCGAGTATCAGGAAGAGATCAAGGCCTGGGCGTCCGAGGCGATTGGCATGCAGGTCGAGTTCGACGGCATGGATGCCCGCTGGGGGCTGTCCGGACCGGAACTCAAGTTCTATGGCACCGAGCTGATTCGGCCGAGCACACAGACCCGCGCGCTGGCCGCCAGCGAGGTGGGCGTCGGCGTTTCGCTGATTCGGTTGCTCTCTGACCGAACGCTGGTCGTGGATACCGTGACGATCCGCGAAACCAGCATCGAGATCCGCCAGCTCGAAGACGAGAGCTGGCGAATCCAGGGTTCCCCCATCGACGAGTTGCTGTCGATACACACACCGAATGGCAACGGAATCGGCCGTATCGAGGTGATCGTCGAGGACGTCGAGCTGCAGCTGATACATGCGGGTGACAGCCGGCCCACGTTCATTGACGTGCCGACGCTGCTGGTGCAGAGCGATGACGTACGGGTCGCCGTGGATGCCGACCTGCGGTTCGACGACACCATCGGCGATCGCGTGCGGCTCTCCGCGACCCGGATCATCCCAGCGCCGGAGGAGACGTCGCCGTGGATCGTTACGCTGGAGGCCAATGACCTAAACCTTGCGGGCCTGACCGACCTCTACCCTCAGACGCCGCAACGCTTTGAATCCGGCAGCGGCGACGTGGACCTGTCGGTGGCCATCCTGGGCGCGCGTATCGCCAATGCTTCGGCAAACCTGGATTTCGACGGCGTCTCGCTGGAGGGTGAGCAGCCGTTCGATGTCTCCGGACGTATCGAGTGGAATGCGCAGGCCAGCGGCTGGTTGTTCGCCGCAGACGACGTCGATTTGGTGACGCCGCGCGGTACGTGGCCGCGGACGTCGGTGCGTATCGAAGCCGACACCGACCGCGAGCGCGTTATCCAGCGGCTGGAAGTCGCCGCGGATTATCTGGATCTCGCGGACATGCAGACCGTTGCGCCCTGGCTAGTCGAGGAACAGCGCGTGCTGCTGGACAGCTGGCGGCCCGACGGCATCGTTCGCGATCTGGAATTGAGCGTCGGCGATCGCGCGACCGGCGACTTTTTCGTATCCGCGTCAATGGAAAACGTCGGTATCGCGTCGGTTGACGGCCGCCCGGGACTGCGCGGATTTACAGGCGACATCCGCGCGGACGCCGACGGCGGCCGCCTCGAGATCGCCAGCGAATACTCCGTGCTGAATGCTCCGTCGATCCAGAACGAGCCGGTCGAAATCAACCGCATCGAGGGCACCGTCATCTGGCGCCGAAGCGGCGATCAGCTGACGATTCTTTCCGACAGCATCGCGCTGTCGACGCCGATCTTCGACAGCGAAAGCAGCGTAGAGGTCACGCTGCCGGACAGCGGCTCGCCGTTTGTCGATCTGTCCAGCACCTGGAGCATCTCGGACCTCGCGGCATTCCGCCGCTATCTGCCGGAGCCGGTCATGCGGCCGAAGATGTATCTGTGGTTCCAGCAGGCGCTACTCGGCGGCAGCATTCCGAGTGCGCGGACGACGTTCTACGGCTCGATTGACGATTTCCCTTTCACGGAAGGCAATGGACGGTCCGTGACCGAAGCCAGCGTCAGGGACTTCCGCTTCCGCTACAACCCCCAATTCCCGGTTGCGGAAATCTTCGAAGCGGAAGTCCTGCTCGACAACACTCGGCTGTTTTCCGACAGCAATCGCTCCGTCAGCCTCGGCAATCGGACCGTTGACGCCCGCATCGAGATCGCCGACCTCGCGAACCCTGTCTTCACCATCCAGTCCTTCACGCAAGGCACGATGCAGTCGCTGCACGACTTCTCGTCCAATAGTCCGATCGATCGCATGTTCGGCGGCAATCTCGACAAGATCGTGGTGTCTGGCAACGGATCGGTCACGCTGGATCTGACGGTTCCGATCCGCAACTGGCGAACGTTCGAATTCACATCGACGATGCAGGCCGAGGACGCCACGCTCGAGATCGTCGGCTTGCCGGCGCCGATATCGGGCATCTCCGGATCCGTAACGATGGACCGTGAAAACGTGTCCAGTGAGTCCCTGACCGGCACGTTTCTGGGCGAGCCGGTGAGCTTCACGGTCAGAAACTCGACCCTGCCGAATTACCGGGTCGTCGGCAGCATGTTCGGGCTGGCCGGTGCCGAGGCGCTCGTTGCTGACCTGGGCGTGCCGCTCGAAGGCCGGCTGCAGGGCGGCAGCAACTACCGGGTCGACGTGCTGTTTCCCAGGCGCCGGGTGAATCTCGGTCCGCCCGGACAGGAGCCGGCGGTGCCGCAAACGCCCGCCGAGGAAAACGAGGAAGTCATGCCGCTGATGGTGCGGGCGAGCAGCGATCTAAACGGCCTCGCCATCGACCTCCCGGCGCCGTACGGCAAGACCGCCGAACAGAGCCGCAACGTATCCGGCGACCTTACCTTTGTAACCGGCGGCGAGCAGATCCGCGTGTCGGGAGAGGCGGAGAACGAATTCGCGTGGCAACTCGACTTCCTGCGTCTCGAAGACGAGCAGGGCTGGGACTTCGACCGCGGCGTGCTGATTCTCGGCGACTCGGCGACGCAGGTGCCCGACGTCCGCGGTTTGCATGTGCGTGGCCGGGTCGAGCGCTTCGATCTGGCAGAGTGGTTCGCGCTGGGTCGCGGCGGCGCGGTAGGGAGCGGTGCGGTCGAGCGCATCCGCTCGGTCGACATTCAGGTCGGCGAGCTTTCCGTTCTCGGTCAGCGTCTGGTAGACCATCGAGTCAAAGTCGACCGCAGCGCCCGCGACTGGCTCGTACAGTTCGAAGGCGAGCAGGTGTTCGGATCGGCGCTGGTGCCGTACGAGTTCACCGCCGAACGCGAGCTCGTGCTCGACATGGAACGGCTGATTCTGCCGGGCAGCGGCGAAGACGAGGCGGAGAGCAGGCAGCCGGACCCGGCGGCAGGCACTTTCGACCCTCGTCGGCTACCCGCGATCTCGCTGATGGCCGGCGAGTTTGCGCTCGGCAACCGATTTCTGGGCGCCGTCGAGGCAAAGTTTGCGCGCACGCCGAACGGTCTCGTCGCCGACAGCATCGTGGCAACCGACCCCTCGTTCGAGATCGTGGGCAACGGCAGTTGGGAAGCCGATCCGGACGATCCGCTCGGCTCGGTCAGCAGCCTGACGGCAACGCTGACGAGTTCCGACGTGGAAGCGACGATGCGGCGGCTCAACTACGAGCCGGGCATCGACAGTGACGACATGGCGCTGCTGTTCGATCTGAGTTGGTCGGGTGCCCCGCGACTGAACTTCTTCGATACGCTCGACGGCGAGGTGCGGCTGAGGTTGGGCAGCGGGCAGCTCAACGAGGTCGAGCCGGGCGCTGGCCGCATGTTCGGTTTGATGAGTGTCGTCGCGCTGCCGCGGCGGTTGTCGCTGGATTTCAGAGACGTGTTCGAGCGGGGCTTCGGCTTCGACGAGATTAGCGGCAGCTTCGATATCGAAGACGGCGTGGCACGTACCTGCGACCTGGCGTTGAGCGGCCCTGCGGCCGACATTGGCGTCATCGGCAGCGTCGATTTCGTGAATCGCGACTACGATCAGACCGCAATCGTCAGTCCCAGCGTCGGCAACACGCTGCCCGTCGTCGGCCTGGTGGCCGGCGGCCCGCAGGGTGCCGCGGTCATGTTCCTGGTCTCGCAGATATTCAGGGAACCGTTGCAGGGTGTCGGTCAGGTCTACTACAGCGTTGCCGGTTCGTGGGACGAGCCGCTGATCGATTCCACCGACGCGGAGTCCTTCACGGAAAACGGACGCCAGACCGGCTGCCTGGCAGAGGGGCAGTAGGGCCCGCCGGATCGGCCGTCGGCGGAATCGGCAAGAGCATGCCTACGGATGCCCCATCCGGGCTAAAATCGACGTCCACGCACAACACCTGGAGCAGACCTATGGCACGCATCGCTGCGCTGCAGATGTCGAGCGGCAGCGATGTCGACGCAAATCTGGCACGAGCCGGTGAACTCATCGCCGCCGCGGCAGCCGACGGCTGCGTACTGGCTGTGCTTCCAGAGAACTTCGCGCTGATGCCGGCGCGGGCGCGCGACAAGGCGAAACACGCGGAGCGTCCGGGCGTCGGCCCAATCCAGGACTTCCTGAGCGAAACGGCACGGCGTCACGGCATATGGGTCGTGGCCGGCAGTATGCCGCTCGCGTCGCCCGAATCCGAGCGCGTCTACGGCGCCTGTCCGGTGTATGCCGACGACGGCACCAATCGTGGAATCTATCGAAAGATTCATCTGTTCGACGTCGATCTGCCCGACGGCGGAGAGTCGTATCGAGAGTCCTATTCCATGTTCCCGGGCGACGAGCCCATGACCGTGGACACAGAGATCGGCACGCTGGGGCTGACGATCTGCTACGACCTGCGCTTCCCGGAGCTGTACCGTCACCTCGTCGACAAGGGCGCGACGATCTTCACGGTGCCGGCGGCATTCACCCGCGTTACCGGGGAGGCGCACTGGCGAACGTTACTGCGGGCGCGGGCGATCGAAAACCTCGCCTGGGTCATCGCGGCAGGCCAGGTCGGCAGCCATCCGGACCAGCGCGACACCTGGGGGCACTCGATGATCGTCGACCCGTGGGGTAAAGTCCTCGCAGAGCAGCCGGACGGCGAGGGCGTCATCGCCGCCGATTTCAATCCCGATATCGTCGACGGTCTGCGCCGCAAGATGCCGGCGCTGGACAATCGCCGACTGCAATCGTAACGACCTGGCAACAGAGGTTTCGCCACGCATGACTGAACGCGCGGACAATTCGATCGACTCCGTAATGTCGCGGATGCTGGAGCCCGTCGGGCTGCACGAGCAGCATCTGAACCGGACACTGGGCGGCATCATGCGGGGCGGCGTGGACTACGCCGATCTGTATTTCCAGGTGAGCCGCCAGGAGAGCTGGTCCCTCGAGGACGGAATCATCCGCGAGGGCAGCTTCAGCCTCGACCAGGGCGTGGGCGTGCGTGCGGTTAGCGGCGAGAAGACGGGTTTCGCGTATTCAGACGAACTGATGCTGCCGGCGCTGGAACACGCCGCCTCCGCGGCACGTGCGATCGCGCGCGCCGGCGAGGACAAGTCGCTGCCAGCGTGGCGCCGCCATTCGACACCGGCGCTCTACCCGTCCGCCGATCCGACCTCGAGCATCACCGACGAACAGAAGACAACGCTGCTTGGCGAACTCGAGGCCGCTACGCGCAAACTGGACGACCGGATCGAGCAGGTGATCATCGGCATGTCGAGCAGTCAGGATCTCGTCCTGATCGCAGGGTCGGACGGCACGCTTGCGGCCGATATCCGGCCGCTCGTACGGCTGAACGTGACCGTCATTCTCGAACAGGACGGCCGGCGAGAGCAGGGCTATTCGGGTGGCGGGGCGCGCGCCGACCTCGGCTATTTCCTGAACGGCGATCTGCCGCTCGAGTACGCGCGCGAAGCGGTTCGGCAGGCAACAGTGCAGCTCGAAGCGGTGCCGGCGCCGGCCGGCAGCATGCCGGTCGTGCTTGGCCCGGGCTGGCCGGGCGTGCTGCTGCACGAGGCAGTCGGCCACGGACTCGAGGGTGACTTCAATCGCAAGGGCACCTCGGCTTTTTCCGGACGCGTCGGACAGCAGGTGGCGTCGCCGCTTTGCACGATCGTCGATGACGGCACGATGGCGGGCCGCCGCGGTTCCCTCTCGGTCGACGATGAGGGCACACCCGGCAGCTACAACGTGCTGGTCGAGGACGGCATTCTCCGCGGCTACATGCAGGACAAGCTGAATGCGCGGCTGATGGGCGTCGATCCGACGGGCAACGGGCGCCGCGAGTCCTTCGCACACGTACCGATGCCGCGCATGACCAACACTTACATGCTCGCGGGCGAGTCGGATCCGGCGGAGATCATTGCCTCTGTCGACAAAGGGCTCTACGCGCCGAATTTCGGCGGCGGTCAGGTCGACATCACCTCGGGCAAGTTCGTGTTCTCCGCCAGCGAGGCCTACCTGATCGAAAACGGCAAGCTGGGAGCGCCGGTCAAGGGTGCAATGCTGATCGGCGACGGGCCCGAAGCGCTGACGAAAATCTCGATGGTCGGCAACGATCTCGAACTCGACACCGGGGTCGGCACCTGCGGCAAAGAGGGGCAGTCCGTGCCCGTCGGCGTCGGTCAACCGACCCTCAAAATCGACGAAATCACCGTCGGCGGAACTGCGTAAGCGCCACACCCCAAAAACGCTGAAAGCCCCGTCCTGCAACCTGTCTGCGGAAAGCGACAGGGGGTAAGTTGACATAAACGGCAATCGCGAACGTCACATCGCGGTCTGAGAGACGGCTCACGGCAATTCCTGTCTGCCTTCGGTATGTTGAATCTGTCTTTTGAAGTTCGTCTTTTAAGGAAGAGCACCGATGGCATTCGAACATACAGTTACAGAACAAGATCTCGATCCGGCGGCGCAGAATTTCGTTCAGGGGCAGCGCGGAGAGTCGCCCGATTTCGAACCCGACCTCGAGGTCGATGGGTTATCGGGGTCGGTGCTTTCGCGGTTGCTCGGTCTGTTCGGAGTAGGCCGTAGTTAGTACATTCGGGCCGCGCTCCGCGGCTCCGAAGACAGCACGAATCCCCTAGCTCGAAGCAGTGCCCGCGTCCATGGAACTGGACGCGGGCGCTTTGCCTATGGACAATGATCTGCCCGGCCGCGATCTGGGAAGGCTATGTGGATCTCGAAACCGATCTATGAGGGCTTGCCTTACTTCTACCTGATTCTCGGGGCGCTCGCCCTCGCCGGATCGATGTACGTCAGCTACGGCTATTGGCCGACAATCTGCTTCGTACTTGGGGTTTTCTGCCTGGTGGCCGGACTGGTAGTACTTCTCAAGCGCCGCGATGCGCGACTGAACGACCGGCACGGCCGGACAAGTTGATTCTCCACGCCGGGTTCCTGCCGGCGCCGAAACATCAAGTTCCGGTATCGGACTGCGCGTCTTCTTCTTCTTCGCTCGACTCGACCGTGTCGTCGTCGCCCTCTCGAAGGTCGCGGTAGACGAGTTGGTGTACGCCGAGCGATACGATATCGCCGTCGTTTAGCCGGTACTTCTTCACCTGCTTCTCGTCGACGAATACACCGTTCGTCGAGTTCAGGTCCTCGATGACGCAGCCCTGATCGTCGCTGATCAGCTGGGCATGGTGGCGGCTGACAAACTTGCTCTTGATGTAGATCTCGTTGTCGGGCGAACGGCCGACGATGATCCGGCCGGCGGGGAAGGACTGGACCGACAGGGACTCGCCATCGGCGCGTACTTCGATCTGCGTAATCTGCGAGTTCCCGTGATGCGGCAGCGCCTGGATCGCGGCGAACTTGCCGGTGATGCTCTCGTGCTCCTGCCAGCCGAGTTCGTCGATCGCCGCATTCAGCGAGTCAATGTCGACCTCGGGTTTCTCGTCCGCGAACGCGCACAGAAGGGCGGTATCGCAGAGCGTGTTGATCAATCGCGGGATGCCGCCGGCGAAGCGGTGAATGAGCCCGTAGCAATCGTCGGCGAATAGCTCGCCGGTTTCGCTGCCCGCGACCTTGAGCCGGTGGCCGATGTACTCGCGCAGCTCGGACTCGTCGAGCGGACCGAGATGGAAGCGAAGCCGTATGCGCTGCACCAGCTGCTTGAGGCTCGGCGACTCGAGTGTGTCCTTGAGCTCCGGCTGGCCGGCGAGAATGATCCTCAGGACCTTCTCCTTGTGGGTCTCGATACCCGACAACATGCGGACCTCTTCCAGCACCTTGCGCGACAGGTTCTGTGCTTCGTCGACAATGAGCACGACCTTTTTGCCATTCGAATACTGTTCGATCAGGAACATGTTCAGCATGTCGAGCAACTCGACCTTGCGCTTGTTGAACGGCTTGAAACCGAACTCGGTGAGCACGGCCTGCAGGAATTGCGTCGACGTCAGCTGGGTCTGCGAGACAACCGCATACACGATGTCGTCTTCGAGCTCCGACAAAAAGGACTGCAGCAGCGTCGTCTTGCCCGAGCCGATCTCGCCGGTGATGACCACAAAGCCGTCAGCGAGCCAGATCGTCGACTCCATGTACGCCTTCGCCCGGGCATGCTGCTTGCTCCAGTAGACGAAGTCCGGATCGGGGGTGAGCCTGAAGGGCAGCTCATTAAGCTTAAAGTGATCGAGGTACGACATAGGTCCTTGTCATGTCGTCAGTTTTTCTTATTTAACAAAACATTCTACGACGTTCGACGGATCAGTTTAACCGCTTTCGCAAGGGGCCGGCCATGTCGCAGGTCCCGCCTGCAACGCGTACTGCGTCACAGAATTCCCTCAAGCATTTCATCCCGGCGTGACGCGCTGTCGGCGACGACGGTAATGTGGCCGAGTTTTCGGCCGCGCCGCGGGGACTTGCCGTAGTCGTGAAGAGTCGCATCGGGTATTTCGATTTGCCGGGCGGCCGCGGGGATTTCGCCGATCAGGTTCAGCATGCCGGCGTGTCCCACGGTGTCCGTCGAGCGCGGATCCTCGCCGATGACGGCGAGAATATGGTTGGCGAACTGGCTGGTCTCTGCCCCCTCGATTGTCCAGTGTCCCGAGTTGTGCACACGGGGTGCGAACTCGTTCGCGAGCAGCCGCCCGTCGGCGACGAACAGTTCGAGTGCGAGCACGCCGACGTAGTTCAAGCGTTCCAGCATCCGGCTGACGAACTCGCCGGCCTGAGACTCGAGGTCCGCGTTGGTCAAGGGCGCGCGGGACTCCGCAAGAATGCCGTTGTCGTGCCGGTTCTCGGTTAACGGCCAGACAGCGATCTTCCCGTCACGGCTGCGCACACCGATGACCGACACCTCGAAGTCGAAGGGCACCCAGGCTTCGGCAATCAGGCCCTGACCGCCAAGCTCGGCAACGGCGGCCGCGCAGTCGTCAATCGAGCGGACGACGAACTGACCCTTGCCGTCATAGCCGAATCGGCGAGTCTTCAAGACGAGCGGCAGCCCGATCTCAGACGCCGCCCGTTCGAGGTCGTCGACACCATCGATGGCACGGAACGCCGGCAGCGGAATATCCAGCGACTGGAAAAGACGCTTTTCCTTTAGCCGGTCCTGTGCCTGCTCGAGCGCGTCGAGCGGTGGGAAGACGTCGATATCGCCGGCGATGGTTCGCAAGGCATCGACGGGTACGTTTTCGAATTCGTACGTGATGACGTCGCTGCGGTTCGCTACGTCGGCAAGCGCCGCGGCATCGTCGAACGCCGCTTGAACGACGTCGCCGACCGACGAGGCCGGTGGATTTTCCGAGGGATCGAGAAAAAGGCACTCGTAGCCGAGTTCAATTGCCGCCTCACCGAGCATCTGGCCGAGCTGGCCGGCGCCGATAATGCCGATTCGCATGGGGTCAGTCCCGAGGATCGGGATTGGCGAGCACTCGGTCGGTCTGCTCCCGGCGGAATTTGTCGAGCGCGGTGGCGATGTCAGCGTGCTCATTGGCGAGTATCGACGCGGCCAGCAATGCCGCGTTGACTGCGCCCGCGCGCCCGATCGCCATCGTCCCGACCGGCACACCGGCCGGCATCTGGACGATCGACAGCAGCGAGTCTTGTCCACTCAATGCCTTCGACTGGACCGGAACGCCCAGCACCGGCAGCCGCGTTTTCGCGGCCGTCATTCCGGGAAGGTGCGCTGCGCCACCGGCGCCGGCAATGATGACCTTCAGGCCTCTCTCTACCGCCGACTCGGCGTACTCGAAGAGCAGGTCCGGAGTGCGATGCGCGGAGACGACCTGCACGTCGTGCGCGACGCCGAGATTCTCGAGCGTCTCACTTGCGTGCCGCATCGTGTCCCAGTCCGACTGGGAGCCCATGATGATGCCGACGAGTGCGTTCATCGGCGAATTCTAACCCGGATACGGCATCGGTTGGCGCGGAAGATTGGCTTGGGCACCAGGTGAGAGCGCGTCATACAGCGGCTTCTCACTGCCTAAGCATCCGCTCGATGCGCTGCCAGCGCGTCGTGGATCACTCTGAATATTCTGCGCCGGATGCCACGCTCGATGTTGTCACTGACGGCGCGATCGAGATCGCCGATCAGCGCGGCCAGCTCGGGGCTCGATTCCCCGATCTCGGCTTCGAACTGCGAGAGCGCATCGGATCCGTCCGCGACGATGCGGTCGCGCCAGCGCTCCGCATTCGCGAAGACGCGTTTCTGCCGCCGGTCGTCGGCGCGCAGCCGGTCGAGCAAGGCGCGAATAGGCTCCGGATCGACCTCGCGCATCAGCTTGCCGATGTACTGCCGCTGCCGGCGCTGCGCTTCGCGAGCGCGCATCTTGCCAAGATCGTCGATCGCGTCGCGAAGGCGCTCGTCGAGATCGAGACTGTCGAGCAGCTCTTCGGGTAGCTGGGTGAGTTGCTCCCCGAGCGCCTGCAGCTCGCTCTGCTCGCGCTTGCGCGCGGATTTGCTGGGCTTTGCGTCAGTCAACGGCTAAGCTACTCCACCGATTCCAACTCGAACTCCCCAAAAGGGGCGGCGCAGTCTAGCACGAGCAACAGAATGGGCGATCCAGACAAGGGCGATTCAACCAGCGGCAGCCTGCTCGCGCGCAGCGAACTCGAGCGGATGATCACCATGGCGCTCGACACGGCGCGAGCGGCCGGTGTCGACCAGGCTGAAGTGGCGACGAGCCATGATCTCGGACTCTCGGCAACCGCGCGTCTCGGCGATGTCGAGAATCTCGAATACACGAACGATCGCGGTCTGTGGGTGACGGTCTATCGAAACTCGAGAAAGGGCAGCGCGAGTACCTCCGATCTTTCGCCCGAGGCGATCGCAGAGACCGTCGCGAAGGCGTGCTCGTTCGCGAACCACACGGCGCCGGATCAGTATTCCGGTCTCGCCGACGCGGAACTGATGTGCGCGGAGGTGCGGGATCTCGATCTCGACCACGAGTGGAGGATCGACGCGGAGCAGGCGATCGAGCTGGCAAAAGAGTGCGAAGCGGCCGGTCTCGGTCGCGACAAGCGGCTCAACAATTCCGAGGGCGCGACCGTGTCGACGAATCGCGGCATCCGCGCTTACGGCAATACCCACGGCTTCGTCGGCAACTACTCCAAGACCAGCCACACGGTCAGCTGCGTGCTGCTCGGCGAGCAGGACGGCGAGATGCAGCGCGACTATCACTACTCGTCGGCGCGCGACCCGGCGGACCTCGAGGCCGTCGAGGACATTGGCCGGATCGCGGCCGAGCGGACTGTTGCAAGGCTCGGGGCCCGCAAGATTCCGACGACGCGCGCGCCTGTAGTGCTGGCCGCCGATCTTGCGCGCGGCTTCTTCGGCCACGCGATTGCCGCTATCTCAGGCAGCGCGCAGTACCGGCGATCGTCCTTCCTGCTGAATGCGGCGGGCGAGACCGTGTTTCCCGAATTCGTGGACATTGTCGAGCGTCCGCATTTGTCGAAGGGGATGGCGAGTGCGAGCTACGACGCGGAGGGCGTGGCGACCTTCGATCGCGACGTCGTTAGCGGTGGCGTATTGCAGGGCTACGTCCTCGGCAGCTACTCCGCCAGGCGGCTCGGGCTGCAGACGACGGCTGACGCAGGGGGACCGCAAAATCTGATCGTTAGCGCCAACGCCGACGACCGGGCGGCGCTGATTGCCGAGATGGGCACGGGGCTACTCGTCGAAGAACTCATCGGTCACGGCGTCAATACCGTCACCGGCGACTACTCGCGCGGTGCCGCGGGCCACTGGGTCGAGAACGGCGAGATCAAGTACCCGGTGCACGAGGTAACGATCGCGGGCAACCTGCGGGAGCTTTACGCCGACATCAAGCTGATCGGCCGCGACCGCGACGAACGTGGCGGCTTGCGCTGCGGTTCGCTGTTAATCGGCGAAATGACGATTGCCGGCGCGTGAGGAAGCTACGCCCCTTCGCTTGATTCCGAAGAATCCTTGTCGAGCAGGTCAGACAGCGACATCTGGCCGACCGTGTCCGCGACCGCGTCGTCCATTCGACTTCCGATTGATTCGATTTCCGCCGACCATCTGGGCTCTCGGTGCGATCCCGTTTCGCCCTCGATGCGGACCACCGACAGAATGTCGTTGAGTAGAATCCTCGACATCTCGCGGCCAGGCTGCAGGCGGTCGGATTCCGTTGTGGTCAGCAGCCCTTCCTGCTCGAGCGCTTTCACCATCGGAGCCAATGTGATCGATGGGATACGGAGCGTGTCGCTTAGCGATCGCAGCGTGACACCGTCAGCCGGTTGCCGGAATTCGCGGCCGACCAGCAGCATCAGGTTCAGTGCCAGCCGTTCGCGCATCGCGTTGGACAGGCGCGGCTCGCGCCGGCCGATCTGGAGGTAGGCGTGGTTTTGAATGTAGAAAGCGATCTGTGAGCCGATCAGCAGGATCAACCAATTCAGGTAGACCCAAATCAGTGCCGAGATAGGCACGGCGAAACCGGCGTACACCGCATTGCTGCGTACCGAGTCGACCACGAAAGTGGCAAAGATCACGCTGACGGTTGCCCACATGATTCCGCCGGCGATTCCGCCGATCAGGGCCGACGTGAAGCGCACCTGCGTATTCGGAACGATGACATAAAGGAACGTAAAGACCGCGCAGACGATCACGTACGGTACGAGCTTTCCTACTGTCGCAATCGGTGGACCGACGAAGGTATTGTTGATCAGGTATTCGATCAGCGCGGCGCTCTGCAAAACGGAGATGAGCCCCAGCGCTACCAGAATCAGCAAGCCGCCGACGACGATCACGGACACGTATTCGACGAACCGGCGAGCGAAGCTGCGCGGCTTGTCGACATACCAAACGTAATTGAAGCTCGCTTCGATCTTCTGAACCATCGAGATGGCCGCGTAGATGAAGAATACAAGGCCGAAGCCGGCCAGCGCGCGAATATTCACCGCGTTCACGAGCGCCAGAATTTCGTCGATGATCTGGCGACCGGTATCCCCAAGCGGTTCGAAGAACAAGTAGGCCTGCGCTGCTGCCTGCTCGTGCATTTCGTAGCCCTTGAGCAGAGTAAAACTGAACGCGAGCAACGGAACAATCGACAGCAGCGTTGTGTAGACGAGGCTCATCGCGCGCAGTGTGAGCTGCCCCGAAAACACGTCGCGCAGTACCGCATAGCCGTAACGCAACACGATCGCCACGGCCCGGCCTAACGGACCGCTTTTCGGTAGCTGAGGGCCCCAGACCAGGGCGTCGAGCCGTTGCTTCAGATCGGCAATCATCGTGCTCATTCTAGCGCGATGCCATTGGATTACCGTGACGTAAGTCGATCGAGCGCTTCCGTGTATTTCGCGATCGTTGCGTCAAGTACGTCCTGCGGCAGGTCGGGCCCCGGCGCCGTCTTGTCCCAATCGAGCGTGTCGAGATAGTCGCGGACGAACTGCTTGTCGAAACTGGGCGGGCTGATACCCGTCCGATACCCGTCGACCGGCCAGAAGCGGGACGAGTCGGGCGTCAGCACTTCGTCGATCAGATACAGGCGGCCCTCGGCGTCGAGTCCGAACTCGAATTTCGTATCGGCGATGATGATGCCGCGCTCCAATGCGAACGCGGCCGCGCGTTCGTAGATCGCGATTGCCGTGTCCCGGACCTTGGCCGCCAGTTTCTCGCCGATTCGATCCTCGACGTCGCCATAGTCGATGTTCTCGTCGTGATCGCCGGCTTCCGCCTTGCTCGACGGCGTGAATAGCGTTTCCGGCAGTCTCGCTGCCTGTTCGAGGCCGGCCGGAAGCTCGATGCCGCTGGTCGCTCCGGTCGCTTCGTAGTCACGCCACCCGGAGCCGATCAGATAGCCGCGAACGACGGCTTCGATCGGCAGCGGCCTCAGGCGTTTCACGACGAGTGCCCGCCCGCGCAGCGTCTCGCGGACATCGGCATCGGCGACAACCTCGTCGATCGTGACATCGGTGAGTTGGTTGTCGATCAGATCCGACATCATCCGGAACCAGAACAGCGACAGGCTGGTCAGCACTCGCCCCTTGCCGGGCACCGGGTCGGGCATCACGACGTCGTAGGCTGACAGCCGATCCGTGGTCACGATCAGCAAATGGTCATCGCCGACCGCATAGATGTCGCGAACCTTGCCGCGTCCGATGAGCGGCAGATCCGGCACGGCCGATTCGTATAGCGCGTCGCCGTTATTCATGTTCTTCGAGTATCCACGTGCCTTGCGATGCGGATGATCGCCGCTCGCAGCACGGCTGGCAAGCTATCGCCGTAGGAATAGCGCGCGCTAACCGTTACGATCCCGAGCACGAATCGGTCGAGATGCAGACGGTTGGCGCGTGTATTGGGGCAAGGTCATAGGAACGCTCGCAGGACTGGCAACGCTCAAGCCGGTGTTTGCGCTCCTGGGCTTCGTCCTCGGCCACCAGTTCGACCGCGGCTTTGAGGCCCGCTACCGGAATTTCCGCGAGCAGGGCAATCGGATCGGAAGGCTGAGCGATGGATTTCATCGTGCGCTGTTCCGCAGCATGGGGTACCTCGCGAAGATCGACGGCCGCGTGAGCGAAAACGAGATTCGTGCCGCGAGGTCCGTGATGCATCGGCTGGGGCTCGGCCCCGCCGAGGTTCGCGAGGCCATCGGCTGGTTCGATCAGGGCAAAGAGCCCGGGTTCCGGCTGACGGCGACATTGCGAGAAGTGCGCAGCAAGCACGCGCGGCGTGCCGATGCGAGGGCACTGTTTCTTCGACTGGTGCTGGAAGTGTCGCTTGCGAAGAGCCGGCTTCAACAGCCTGAGCGCGCGGCCCTCTGGACCATCTGTCGTGAGCTCGATATTGGCCGCGTCGAACTTGCGCAACTCGAGGCCATGATTCGCGCTCAGCGCGGTTTCCGGCGTTCCCCCGCGGGCGATGCCGACAGCGAGCGAGTTCGCCAGGCCTACCGAACCCTCGGCGTCGATGCGTCGGCGACGAACGACGAAGTCAAAACCGCCTATCGCCGACTGATGAGTCAGAATCATCCGGACAAACTCGAGGCCAGCAATCCCGATGCCGACGTGAAGGCCGAGGCAGAGCGGCGTACCCGAGAAGTACGAGGGGCGTGGGAGCTGTTGAAAACCCGGCGGTCGATCCGCTGAGGAACCGCGCGACCGACCCGTGATAGATTGTCCGCACTGCGAACCCCAAGGATAGATTGTGCAAGCTCTGATCGCCCCCTCGATTCTGTCGGCCGACTTCGCGCGGCTCGGTGACGACGTTCGTGCCGTGCTCGATGCGGGTGCCGACATCGTGCATTTCGACGTCATGGACAATCACTACGTCCCCAACCTGACCATCGGTCCGATGATCTGCTCCGCGCTACGCGACTACGGGATCGAGGCGCCGATCGACGTGCACCTGATGGTGGAGCCGGTCGATCGCCTCATTCCCGATTTTGCCAAGGCCGGTGCCAGCTACATTACGTTTCACCCGGAAGCGAGCCGTCACGTCGATCGCTCGCTGGCGTTGATTCGAGAGCAGGGCGTCAAAGCCGGTCTGGTCTTCAACCCCGCGACGCCGCTCACGTGGCTGGAGCACGTTCTCGACAAGGTCGACATGGTCTTGCTGATGTCGGTCAATCCGGGCTTTGGCGGACAGGCGTTCATCCCGTCGGCGTTGGACAAGCTGAAGCGCGCCCGGGAGATCATCGACGCCAGCGGGCGTGACATCCGCCTGGAGATCGACGGTGGCGTGAAGGTCGACAACATTGGCGCCATTGCGGCCGCGGGCGCGGACACTTTCGTTGCCGGTTCGGCGATTTTCGGCAGCGAGGACTACGCCGCGACAATCAGTGCGATGCGCGAGGAGATCGCCAGAGCAGACTGACCCGGTGGGCCGGCGCGTGTCGCTGCCCGAATGAAAAAAGCCGGCTTGCGCCGGCTTTCTTGTCAGAGGTTGCGGTTGGGTCTCGCCCCATAGACGACGATCGTTTTGCCGCTGGCCGACACCAGTCCTTGTTCCTCGAGAACCTTGAGCACGCGTCCGGCCATCTCACGGGAACAGCCGACCAAGCGGCTCAATTCCTGTCGACTGACTTTGATCTGCATGCCATCCGGGTGCGTCATCGCGTCCGGCTCATTGCACAGGTCCATGATGGCGTGCGCCACACGACCGGTGACGTCGACGAAGGCCAGATCGCCGAGCTTGCGGTTGGTGCGGTCGAGACGGGTGGCGAGCTGTGTGGCCAGTTCGAAAACAAGCCCAGGGCTTTCGCTGGCGATCTGCCGGAAGCGGGGATAGGTCATCTCCGCAATCTCGCATTCGGTCCGCGTTCGGACCCAGGCGCTACGGGTCGGCTGCTCGTAGAAGAGTCCCATCTCGCCGAAGAACTGGCCTTTGTTGAGATAGGCCAGCACCATTTCGTTGCCGTCCTCGTCCTCGATCATGACTTCGACCGAGCCGTCCACAATGTAATAGAGCACATCAGGCAAATCGCCCGCGTGAATCATGACGGTTTTTGACGGCACGGTGCGCACCCGGCAGTAGCTCAGGAAGCGATTAATCGCCGGTACGTCGCTCAGTGTTTTTGCATTCGTCTGCATGGGTCCCTTCCCCGAATCGCCAGCCGCCACCGTTTTAATACAACTTGTGAACTCTGGCAAGCTAAGTGCGTGTTTTCTTTATCAAACCCGGCTAAATCCTGTACGCGGTCGTCGTCATAACGCGTGCGGTCATGCGCATGAGTTGCCGGATACCCTCCGGGAGCTCGGCGGCGCCGGCGGCACGCGCGTTGTCGCCATGCTCTTCTTCTTCGTCGCGCATCGTCGTGACGATCGCCCGGCTGCGCTTATCGTTCTCGGGCAGGCCGTCGAGATGCGTCGTCAAATGCTCGACAACCTGCTGCTCGGTTTCCGCAATGAATCCCAGACTCCATTTGTCGCCGAGCGCGCCACTGGCGGCGCCGATCGCGAAAGCGCCGGCATACCAGATCGGCGACAGGCGGCTCGGCTGCTCGCCGAGTTCGTCCAGCCGCTGCTCGCACCAGGCGAGATGATCGAATTCCTCTTTCGCGGCCCGGCGCATGTCTTCCTCGGTGCTGTGATCGCGGGCCACGACCGCGTGTCCCTGGTACAGCGCCTGCGCGGCGACTTCGCCGGCGTGATTGACACGCATCAGGCCGGCCGCGTGCGCCTTCTCTGCGGTGTCCAAATCGTCTTCGGGAAGGTCCGCGGCGGGATTCGGCCGCGGCGACTGGCCAGCCGGCGCGGCGACCGTGCGCAACGCATTGTTGACGCCGACCAGGAGCCGGTCGAGGCGCGATAGTTTTCGGGTGCCCATGCGCAGAGTATACCGCGTGGATTAAGAACTTTTTCGAACATCGCTTGCGGTAGAGCAGCCGGCCGCTATACTCCGCAGCCGCTGACAAATCGTGCTGCCGAGGAGGCCACAGATGATCGTTCGCCAGTTGCTTGCCCTTACGCTCTTGCTTGCCGCATCGGCGTCCTTCGCTCAGGACGAAGGGCCGTGGTCGGGAAGTGCGTCCTTCGGATTTCTTTCCACGTCCGGCAACACGGAAAACTCGAGCCTGAATACCGGTCTGGAGCTCGGCTACGCGACGGGCAACTGGGCGCACACGCTCGAGACGATTGCGATCTACGCCGACGAGGACGACGTCACCACCGCCGAGGCCTACGAAGCGGCCTTCAAGAGCGAGTGGGACATCAATGACGCGAGTTTCCTGTTCGGCCGGCTGCGCTGGCGCAAGGACCGGTTCTCGTCCTACGACACGCAGTTCTCGCAGACGGTCGGTTACGGCTATCGCATCGTGGAGACCGAAACCCACCAGCTGAGCGCCGAGGTCGGCGCCGGTGCACGGCAATCGGACCTCGTCGACGGCACCCGCGAAGACGAATTCATCACCCGGGCCGGTCTGGATTACGAGTGGACGCTTAGTGAGACGGCGACCTTCGAGCAGACTCTGGGCATCGAAGCGGGCGACACGAACACCTACATCGAGACGGTGACGTCGCTGTCCGCCAAGGTGCTCGGCGACCTGGCCCTGGTAGCCTCGTATACCGTCAAACACAACACCGACGTGCTGCCCGGCACCGAGGAGACGGACACCTACACGGCACTGACCCTGGAATACACATTCTGAGGGCGAGTCGGAGGCGGCTAAACCGCTGATTTTCTGGGAAAAACAGCCGTAGCGGCCGATCTCTCGGTTTTTGCTCGCGGCGATTGCATTAGGGCAACGCCTAAAGTACACTTTCGCGCCTTTCGGCCGGACGTCACTTTATGGCGGCGACCGGTCCCGGCAGACGAGACATAAACGTCTGATCTGCCTACAGAAAACCGAATCCGAGACTGAAATAATGAAGACGTTTTCCGCGAAGCCCGCAGAGGTTCGCCGCGATTGGTATGTCGTTGACGCCACGGGCAAGACGCTCGGCCGGCTGTCGACCGAGATTGCGCGACGCCTGCGTGGCAAGCACAAGCCCGAATACACGCCGCACGTGGACACGGGCGACTACATCGTTGTCGTCAACGCCGAGAAGATCCGCGTCACTGGCAACAAGCTGAAAGACAAGACCTACTACCGGCACACCGGCTACATCGGCAATCTGAAGTCGATCACGCTGGACAAGCTGCTGGACGAGGCGCCGGAACGGGCGCTAGAGCATGCCGTCAAGGGGATGCTGCCGCGCGGACCGCTCGGCCGCAAGATGCTGTCGAAGCTGCGAGTCTTCGCCGGCCCCGAGCACAATCACGCGGCACAGCAGCCGATTCCGCTGGAAGTGAACGCTTAAACGGCGTACAGGATTTTTGAGATGAGTGAACAGTTTTACGGTACCGGACGTCGCAAGACCTCGACCGCACGCGTTTTCCTGCGTCCGGGCTCGGGTGACATCACGGTCAACAAGAAGCCCCTCGACGTATTCTTCGGCCGCAAGACGGCGCAGATGATCGTTCGCCAGCCCCTGGAGCTGACCGAGCTGAAGGACAAATTCGACGTAAACGTGACCGTCGAAGGCGGCGGCACGACCGGCCAGGCCGGCGCGATCCGCCACGGCCTGACCCGCGCACTGATGCAGTACGACGAAGCGCTGCGCTCACAGCTGCGCAAGGCCGGATTCGTAACCCGCGACGCGCGCGAAGTCGAGCGCAAGAAAGTGGGTCTCCGTAAAGCCCGCCGCGCAACGCAGTACTCGAAGCGCTAAGCGAGCCGATTCCTATTTGGGGGATCGTCTAGTGGTAGGACTACGGACTCTGACTCCGTCAACGGGGGTTCGAATCCCTCTCCCCCAGCCAAAAAAACGAAAGGGCCCCTCTTGGGGCCCTTTCGTTTTTCTGTCTCGGGGAGATGTGGATTCTCACCCCTGTTCGACGGGCGCGCGCAGCAGCCCGGACGCACGAACGCAGTGAGTGCGCCCCGAAGGGGTGAGCGGCGTTAGCCGCGAATCAATCCCTCTCCGTCGACCGCCGCCGTAAACGTCAGTCCGCGGTCACCGGCAGGGAGTTTCTTCAGGCAATAGGGCGGACTGCCTGTTCGACGGGTCCGCGAAGCGACCCGGACGCACGAAGTGCGCCCCGAAGGGGTGAGCGGCAAAGCCGCGAATCAATCCCTCTCCGTCAGATGTCGTCGTAAACGTCAGTCCGCGATCACCGGCACCGAGTTTTTTCAGATCAAGAGGCGGACTGAACTAAGCCCGCATCTCCCGAACTCCACCATCGCTCGCAATCAACAGCACATCCGCCGGCCGCCGCGCAAAAATGCCCACGGTCACGATTCCGGGAATCCGATTCAGCCGATCTTCGAACTCCACCGGGTTCGAGATCTGCAAACCCTGCACGTCGAGAATGTGATTGCCGTTGTCGGTCACAAAGCCCTCGCGCCACTTGGGCTGACCGCGCATCTTCAGTAGCTGCCGTGCCACATAAGCCTGGCCCATCGGAAGAACTTCGATCGGCAGCGGGAATTCGCCGAGCATGCCGACGAGCTTCGAGTCGTCAACGATGCAGACAAATCGGCGTGACGCTGCCGCCAGTACTTTCTCCCGCGTAAGCGCGCCACCGCCGCCCTTGATGAGATGCAGCCGCTTGGTCGCCTCGTCAGCGCCGTCGATATAGACGTCGAGATCGCCGGACTCATTCAGCGTGATGACCTTGAAGCCCTTTTCCTCGAGCAAAGTCGTCGAAGCGCGAGAACTCGAAACGACACAGTCGATTCGGTCCTTAACGTCGGGAAGAAGTTCGACTAGACAGTTGACGGTTGAGCCGGTCCCGACGCCGAGCTTCGTGCCGGGAACGATGAACTCCAGGGCTGCCTGGGCAGCCAGGCGCTTCTTTTCCAATGCGTCCATTGAGGGCCCCCACCTGAGACGGGAACGAGCTTAACGGATCGGCTGTCCGCCTGCTAGACGCGGTGTCTCAGTTTCGGGGGTTGGGGTGGGGTTGAGTGAAGCGATGCATTTGTGTCTGGCTCTGCGGGCCACCGCACTTCGATTGTCGTCGTCGTAGACGTCAGTCTGGGACTGGCAGTGTCGATGTATTGGGTTGGGTGGGCGGAGTGGGGTGGGGCTGGATGCTCTTCGCTTCTTGTCGACGTAAACGTCAGTCCGCGATTGCCGAAGTCGAAGTATTTGGTTGGGTGGGCGGACTGGACCCCAAAAAGAAAAGTGCCCGCAATTGCGGGCACTTTTGCTGTTTCGGAAGAAGGCTAAGGTCGGCGACCAGCCGCCTGACTTCCGGTGCTAAGACGGCCTCAGCGTTTCCTGCGTGACGTCTTGCGAGCTGCTTTCTTCTTGGTCTTCCGCTTGGCAGCTTTCTTCTTCGTCTTACGCTTTGCAGCCTTTTTCTTGGTCTTGCGCTTGGCCTTCTTCTTGGCCTTGCGCTTAGCGACCTTCTTCTTAGCTTTCTTCTTAGCCCTTTTCTTGGCTTTCTTCTTAGCCTTCTTCTTAGCTTTCTTTTTCACCTTGCGCTTCTTGGCGACTTTCTTTTTAGCCTTCTTCTTGGCTTTCTTCTTCACCTTGCGCTTCTTGGCGACTTTCTTTTTGGCTTTCTTCTTAGCCTTCTTCTTTACCTTGCGTTTCTTCGCAACTTTCTTCTTCGCCTTCTTCTTGGCGGTCTTCCTCTTAGCGACTTTCTTCTTAGTCGCCTTCTTCCTCGTTACCTTCCGCTTCTTAGCGACTTTGCGCTTCGAAGCCTTCTTGCGTGACTTCTTTTTGGTAGCCATGGTGTTCTCCGTGTCGGGTACCCGGCGTTGAGTATACGCAACAAACGCAAAAAATCCAGCAACTTACCAGCGTAAAAAAGCAAGCTGTGACGTACGTCAAAAAAGTGACAAGCGAACGCTCGTTGCAAACGTCACACAATGACTTCCGCAAACGCTGGCGAAAGCAATTTTGAGGATGTTATTCAAACGAAAAACACGTTCGTTAAAGGACGGTTTCGTTTTCCGTGAACACGCGATAAAGCGGTATATCCCAAGGATTTGCCGGGATTTCCTCGACTTTCTGGCAGTCGAATGCAAACCCGATGAGCTTTGTCGGCCGCCAGTTGCGTTGATTGTTCAAGTTGCGAAACGCGCGGTCGTAAAAGCCACCGCCCATGCCGATTCGCTGTTTTTGTCTGTCGAATGCGACGGTCGGTGTGATTACGGTTCTTAGTTTCCGCGCGGAAATTTCTTCACCGCTTTCCGGTTCCCACAGTCCGTAGCGATTGCGAACGAGCTTAGTCTCGGGTCGCGCTTCGACGAAACGCATTGTTCCCTTGTCGCCTGTGACAGGTGCAAAGATGCGCTTACCCGTACGCCACGCAAGGTCGAAGACCAGACTGGTATCGACTTCCTCTGGCGTCGCGATGTAACACGCGATGTTCGCCGCACGAAAGAAGAAGCTGGAATTGAGAAAACGTCGCTGGATCGAATCGGACAATCGCGCCCGCGTTTCTTGAGCGAGCTGCCGGCGAGCATTCAGTCCGGAGTGTCGTAGCTCGTGGGTGGACGCAGCCTTCATCGAGCGCTCCCTCGCTGAGGATCGCGGAGAGGGAGACGCCTCCCGCCTGTGCCGTCACCGAGCCGTCGCTCTCGAACCAGAGCAACAAGTGGGGTCAGCCGTGACAGCAACAGGCTTTCCGGTATAACCCGGCCCTGCTCAAATGCTGCCGACAGTGCACGACCCCGAGGTAAAGATTTAGGGTCGAAAGGTATCCAGGTCGGTATCGAACACTGCAGGAGGCGTCAATTCGTATCAGAGATCGAGCGGCCGCGAGGTGCCCAAAGCAGACTCCAATCTGTCGGACATGTCCTTCAGCCGGTCGCTGAGGTTGTCCTCGAGATATTTGTCCCTTTCTTTCGCATGCAAGAGGTCGTTGGCCATATTCAGAGCCGCCATTACGGCGATCCGGTCGAGGCCGACGATCCGTCCGCTGTCGCGGATCTCCTGCATCTTCGCGTTCAGTACTTCGGCGCTGTCGAGAAGGTCGGTACGTTCACTGGCGGCGCATGCTACCTGGTATTCCTTGTCCAGTATGCGGATGCTCACCTGGGCTTGCGTTTCGGTCATTTACGATCCCTGTTCCATGGCTTTGAGGCGTCCGATCATCGCTTCGACACGGGCCCGAACCTGCTCGTTCTTCTGCAGCAGATTGGCGCGTTCCGCGGTGAGCACGTCCTGTCTCTGGCGGAGCGACTTGTTCTCGTCCTGCAGCTGATCGCAGACCCTCACAAGCGCGTCGACGCGCTGCTCGAGTCGCTTCAGCTCATGCTCGAATACGGTATTGATGTCTTCGGCCATGGAACCAATATAGTCAGGCGTAACTGGAGAATCAATCGCCAAACCGCGGCTGCCGTGGGATCATTGACTCGAGCGGCGAGAGACGGCTTAGGGAATGCAAATTCAGCACCAGATTATCGACGATGCACTGCGTCGCGCGGGCAGCAATTGGAATGCCGCGCAGTCGCACGGGCTCGTGTCCGGCCGGCTCGCGGTCGAGGGTCGGCCGGCCGCCGCCGGCTGGCTCGATCAGGTTCTCGAAGGTACCGACGAGCGCAATGCCGCGCGCAAGGAGTGTGAGGACCTTCTCATCGCGCTCTTCGATGACACGCATCGGCAGCTGAGCGAGCGTCAGTCCGGATTTGCGCCGCTGCTTCCGGATGACGACGACAGCACGGCGATCCGGACCGAAGCGCTTGCCCACTGGTGTGAGGGATTCCTTCACGGACTGGTATCCGGTCAACACGACGATGCGCTCAAGTCACGGCTCGGCAACGAACCGCTGGCCGACATCATCAAGGACGTGCTGCAGATCACGCGAGCCGATGTCGGCGAGGACGAGGAGGATGACGAGGAGGCGCTGACGGAGATTGTCGAGTACCTTCGCGTTGCTGCCCAGCTCGTCTACGAGGAGCTTGCCGACCTGAGGTCCGCTGAGGCGACATGAAACCCGAAGAGTTTGCCCGCAGGCGAGCGCAACTCATGCGCATGGTCGGCCCCGACGGCATCGCGATTCTGCCCGCCGCGCCCGTGCGGATGCGCAGCCGTGACGTCGAGTACCGCTACCGGCAGGACAGCGATTTCTACTACCTGACCGGATTCGCCGAGCCCGACGCGGTCGTCGTACTGGCTCCTGGGCGGAGCAATGGCGAGTACCTGATCTTCTGCCGCGAGCGCGATGCCGACCGAGAGCTATGGGACGGCAGCCGTGCCGGTCCCGACGGCGCGATCGATGCACACGGTGCGGACGATGCATTTCCGATCGACGATATCGACGACATTCTCCCAGGCATTATCGAATCCTGCGCGCGCGTCTACTACACGATGGGGATGTACTCCGACTTCGACGCTCGAATAGCCGAGTGGATCAACTCGCTCCGCTCCGGCGAATCGCGCGGCGTGCACACCCCGCACGAGTTCGTGGCGCTCGATCATCTGCTGCACGACATGCGGCTGTACAAGAGCCGCGCGGAAGTGACGGCCATGCGACGATCCGCGAAAGTTGCCGTCAAAGCGCACGAGCGCGCCATGCAAATGATCCGGCCCGGCCTGTACGAGTACGAGGTAGAAGCGGAATTCCGCCACGAGTTTCGCCGCAATGACGCGCTGGTTTCTTACAGCCCGATCGTCGGCAGCGGGCCCAACGCCTGCACGCTGCACTACGTCGACAACAACCGCATGCTCGAGGATGGCGATCTGCTTCTGATCGATGCCGGCTGCGAGTTGGACTACTACGCATCCGACATCACGCGCACGCTACCGGTAAGCGGCAAGTTCAGCGCGGAGCAGCGCGCGGTGTATGACGTGGTTCTCGCGGCACAGCTGGCCGCGATAGACAAGATTCGCAAGGGCAACCACTGGAACGATCCGCACGACGCGGCCGTACACGTGATCGCCGAAGGCTTGAAAGATCTCGGGCTGATCGATTCCGCGCTTCCCGAGGCTATCGAGTCGGGTGCCTATCACGATTTCTTCATGCACCGGACCGGGCACTGGCTCGGGATGGACGTGCACGACGTCGGCGATTACAAGGTCGGCGATCAGTGGCGGCAGCTCGAACCCGGCATGGCGATGACGGTGGAGCCCGGCATCTACATTGCCGACCGGCCGTCGGTTCCGGAAGGTTTCCGCAACATCGGCATCAGGATCGAGGACGATGTGCTGGTCACGGCGAATGGCCCCGACGTTTTGAGCAAGGGGCTGGCGAAGGCGCCCGACGCGGTCGAGGCGCTCATGCAGGGCTGATGTCGAAGCAGGCTGACAACTACGACGTCGTGATCGCCGGGGGCGGCATGATCGGAACCAGCCTCGCGCTGGCGCTGTCGCAGCTCGATCTCGACATCGCGGTCGTCGAGGCCGTGGCGCGCGACGCGGACGCGCAGCCGAGTTTCGACGATCGTTCGACGGCGCTGTCGCGCAGCACCCAGAGAACTTTCGAGGCCCTGGGCCTATGGCCTCAGATTGCCGCCGCGTCGACGCCGATCCGCCACATCCACGTATCGGACAAAGGCCGATTCGGTTTCTCGCGCATCGATGCCGAAGAGCAGGGCGTGGAAGCTCTCGGATATGTGGTCTTCAACCGGGTGCTCGGCGGTGTTTTGCAGAAGGCGGTCCGCGAGAGTGCATCCATCGACGTCATCTGCCCGGCCCGTATCGTCGATATCGATCTCAGCGGCGACAACGCGACCGCCGCTATCGAAGGCGAAGCTCGCCGCGAGATCCGCGCGCCGCTTCTGGTTGCCGCCGACGGCGCGAATTCCAGCGTGCGCAACATGATGGGCATCTCCGCGACCCGCAGCGAGTACGGCCAAACGGCCGTGATCGGCAATCTTCTGACCGAGATACCCATCGGTAACAAAGCCTTCGAACGTTTTACGAAGTCCGGGCCGCTTGCCTTGCTGCCCGTTAACGACGGCAGGGCTGCATTTGTTCGCGTCGTGCAAGATGACGACGCCGAGCGCGTGCTCGGTCTGGAGGACGACGTCTTTCTCGGTGAATTGCAGGACCTCTTCGGCAACCGACTCGGCCGGTTGAGCAGTCTCGGGGCGCGGGCAAGCTACCCGCTTTCATTGAGCAAAGCGCTGCGGCTGACCGCCAATCGTAGCGTCCTGATCGGCAACTCGGCGCACGGGCTGCATCCGATCGCCGCGCAGGGCTTCAATCTCGGTATGCGCGATGTCGCGGCGCTGTGCGACTGCATCGCGGATGCCGACGATCTCGGCAGCAACGCGATGCTCGATCGTTACGCACAATGGCGCCGGTCGGATCAGTCGAAGCTCGTTCACTTCACCGACAATCTGGTCGGACTGTTCGGTTCGACCCGGCCACCGGTCCGGCTACTGCGAAACATCGGCATGCTTGCGTTCGATCTGGTGCCGGGTGTGCGCGGGGAATTCGCGCGGCAAACGATGGGACTTGCGGGACGACTGCCACGCCTGTCTCGCGGGGTCCCGCTCCGATGAGACGCGAATCGTCAGTGGTCGTTGTCGGTGCCGGCGTCACCGGCCTGACCGTAGCGGGCCTGCTGGCGCACAGCGTGCCGGGGCTCAACGTGACTGTCGTCGACAAGGGCCCACGACCGGAGTCCCGCACCGACGAGGATCTCGACCTGCGCGTGTCCGCGATCGCGCCGGGCTCCATCGATGTGCTGTCTTCGATCAACGCGTGGACCGAAGCTCAGCCGGACCGACGCTTCGCCTACGATCGCATGCGCGTGTGGGACGCGGACGACGAGGAGGGCGGGCCATCGACGCTGCGCTTCGATGCGGATGAGTTCGCGATGCCGCATCTAGGCTACATCGTCGAAAATCGCTCGCTGGTCTCTGCGCTCCTTGCCTCGTTGAACGAGCGAGAGGTTGCACTCCGGTTCTCATCGTCACTTGAGGCGATAGAAGAGAGCGGCAACGGCCACGACGTCGTGCTCGAGAATGGCGGTCGGCTGTATGCCGATCTCGTAATTGCCGCCGATGGCGGGCGCTCGTTCGTCCGCGAGAGCTTCGACATCGAGGTCGATCGACGCCCCTACAGCCAGACGGCGTTCGTCACACATCTGATGCCGGAGCGCTCGCACGAGGCGACCGCCTGGCAACGCTTCCTGCGCGACGGGCCGTTCGCGATGTTGCCGTTGGCGGACGGCCGTGTCTCGATCGTATGGTCCACCACTCCGGAAAAAGCTGCACACGCGGCTGACTGCGGCGACGCGGAACTCGGCCGCTTGATGACCGAGCTTTCGGACGGCGTACTCGGTCAGTTGGAACCGGCCGGCCCGCGCGGCGCGTTTCCGCTCGCAGCGCAACACGCGAAGGAATACGTTCGTCACGGACTGTCGCTAATTGGCGACGCCGCGCACACGATCCATCCGCTGGCCGGGCAGGGCGCAAATCTCGGCATCGCCGATGCCGCCGAGCTGGCGCAGGTACTCGCACACGCGCGCGAGGCCGGTGAACATATTGGTGACCGGCCGGTCCTCAGGCGTTACGCGCGCGCTCGGCGCGGCGCCAACGCGACGATGATGCAGTTCATGACTGGTCTCAATCGTCTGTTTGCTTCAGACTCTGCCGTTCTCGGTGAAATCCGGCGTCTGGGAATGACGCTGTTCAATGCAAGCGGCCCGATAAGAAGCCGCGTCGCCGGGGTGGCGCTGGGACGTCGTTAATTCCGTCTCCGGCGCGCATTCGAGGGGAGTGAATGCAGCAGAGATACGTCTACGCGCTCGCGCTACTGCTTGCCGTCGCAGGACTCGCCGTCTTCTTCTGGAAGTGGCAGACGCTCGGGTTCCCGATCACCGAGGATCAGGAGACGCCGGTCTGGACGATCGAGTCCGCCGTGACCTTCGACGCCGGTCGCGGCTCCGTCAAGGTCGACCTTCTGATACCGACGCTGACGCCGGGTTTCCGCGTGCTGAACGAGCACCCCGTCTCGCGCGGCTACGGCTACGATCTCAACTATGGCACCAGCGGCCGAGAGGTACAGTGGGCCGTGCGGCGCGCGACCGGCCCTCAGGTGCTCTACTACCGCGTGTCGGTGTACCAGGACGCATCCGCTGACGATACGGATACGACGCCGCCGTTTCCGCCGCCCCCGGTTATCGACGAGCCCTTCAGGACGGCCGTCGAAGTCATCGTCTCCGAGGTGCGTGAACAGTCCGCCGATACGGCGTCATTCACCTCCGGTCTGCTGCGGCGAATGAACGACCCCTCGCCCGATCCCAATGTCGATCTGCTGACCGCGGATGCCGTGAGCAGGACCGATTTTGTCGAGGTGGTCACCACGATTCTTGCTTCTGCGCGAATCCCGGCGCGCATCGTTCATGGCTTTCCGCTGCTGGGCAGGCAGCGCAGCGCGGAGCCGGTCGCGTGGCTCGAAGTGCACGACGGCGACGAATGGCGCTACTTCAATCCGGCGACGGGCGAGGAGAACCTGCCCGACCGATTCCTCGTCTGGTGGCGAGGCAACGCTCCGCTGGTCAGCGTCGAGGGGGGTAGCAACGTCCAGGTCAGTTTCGCCGTGCAGCAGAATCACGTCGACGCTATCGCCATTGCGCGCACCCAAGCCTCGCAGTCGGATGCGTCGCCCTTCAATTTCTCGTTGTACAGCCTGCCGATCAGCACGCAGGCGGTTTATGCGGTGCTGCTGATGATCCCGATCGGTGCGCTGGTGATGGTGCTGTTGCGCAACGTCGTCGGTATCGACGCTTTCGGTACGTTCATGCCGGTGTTGATTGCGCTCGCGTTCCGCGAGACTCAGCTGCTGTGGGGCGTCATGCTGTTCGCGTTGCTGGTCGCGCTGGGCTTGAGCATCCGTTTTCTGCTGGAGCGATTGCGATTGCTCCTCGTGCCGCGGCTGGGTGCCGTCTTGATTGTGGTCGTGCTGCTGATGCTCATCATCAGCCTCTTCTCGCACGAGCTCGGAATGGAGACGGGTCTCTCGGTCGCGCTGTTCCCGATGGTGATCATCGCCATGACCATCGAGCGAATGTCGGTCGTGTGGGAAGAGCGCGGTGCCGCCGACGCCATCCGCGCAGCGTTCGGCAGTCTTGTCATCGCTGTATTCGCCTACATCGCAATGGGCCTTAGCTGGCTCGAGCATGTGATCTTCACGTTCCCGGAACTGCTGCTCGTCATCCTGGCGGTCGTGGTGCTACTTGGCCGCTACACCGGGTATCGCCTGCTCGAGCTGACTCGCTTCAAGGCGCTGGCAGGGGATTGATGTTCGGCGCCGCACGAAAGCTCAGAGCGGCCGGCGTTCTCGGGCTCAACGAACGCAACTCGCGGTTCATCATGCGGCTCAATCCGCGGCGGCTGTACCCGCTGGTGGACGACAAGGCCCGGACCAAGGTGATCGCGCTGGAAGCGGGGATGGCGGTTCCGGATCTGTACGGCATGATCCGCAATCAACGAGAAGTTCGGGAATTTGGCGAGATCGTCGCCGCGCACGAGTCATTCGTCGTGAAGCCGGCCCGCGGCAGCGGTGGCGACGGCATCCTGGTCGTTGCGAGTCGCAGTCAGCGCCGCCGTGACAATTTCCGGCTCGCGAGCGGCAGCCTGATGTCGACGTCGGAGATCGAGCATCACATTTCGAATATCGTCGGCGGGCAGTACAGCCTGGGCGGCAAGCCCGACAAAGCGCTGATCGAGTATTGCGTGCGATTCGATCCGACATTCGGCGAAGTCAGCTATCAGGGCGTGCCGGACATCCGGATCGTCGTCTATCGCGGCTATCCCGCGATGGCAATGGTGCGCTTGCCGACGCGCGCGTCACACGGGAAAGCCAATCTCCATCAGGGTGCCGTCGGCGCGGGCGTCGACATGGCAACCGGAACGACTTTGCTCGGCGTGCTCGGCAACGACATCGTGGACGAGCACCCCGATACCGGCGCACTCATCGAAGGTCTCGAGATTCCCGGCTGGGATTTCATCCTGCAGTCGGCCGCGCGCGGTTACGACGTGACCGGACTCGGGTATCTGGGGGTCGACATCGTCATCGACCGCGAGCGCGGGCCGCTCATCCTCGAAATGAACGCGCGGCCCGGCCTGAATATTCAGATCGCCAACAGTACCGGTCTCACGACGCGCATCGACCGCATCGACGCGCTGTTCGACGCGACTGCGGACGCGCAGGAACGCGTTGCAGTCGCCCGCCGGGAGTTCCCGGCCAGGCCGTCATAACGCGGCGAGCTGCTCCGCGACCCACGCATCCATTCTTTGCTCGAGCAGGTCGAGCGGCAGTGCGCCACCGCCGAGCAACTCGTCGTGGAACGCGCGGATATCGAAGTTGTCACCCAGTGCGGTTTCGGCGTTGCGGCGGATCGCGAGTATCCGTAGCTGCCCGACCTTGTAGGCGAGCGCCTGACCGGGATTGCCAATGTAGCGGTCAATCTCGTTGACGATGTCGTGCTCGGTTTTTGCGGCGTTTTCGCGGAAGAAGTCGATCGCCTGCTCGCGGGTCCAGCCCTTGTAGTGCATGCCGGTGTCGACGACGAGGCGGACAGCGCGCCACATCTCGTAGGTCAGTGCGCCGAAGCGGGAGTAGGGGTCCTGGTACAGCCCCAGATCGTAGCCGAGGCTCTCGCTGTACAGGCCCCAGCCCTCGACGAATGCGGTGAAGCCCGAGAAGCGGCGGAAGTTCGGCATGTCGCCGAGTTCCTGCTGCAGCGCGAGCTGCAGATGGTGACCCGGCATCGCCTCGTGCACCGACAGCACCTCGATCTCGTACTTCGGACGAACCTCCGGACGGTAGAGATTGACCCAGTAGATGCCCGCGCGGCTGCCGTCGGCCGCCGGCCGGGTGTAGTAGGCCGTCGTCGTGTCCGGCGCGGTGGCTGCCGGTATCGGAAGCACGCCGTAGGGCATCCTGGGCAGCCGGCCGAATAACCTGACGAGTTCGGGATCGATGCGTTTGGAGGTCGCGAGGTACGCCTGATAGAGGTCGTCCGGATTGTCATAGTAGAACTGCGGATCCGTGCGCAGGAAAGTCAGGAAGGCCTCGAAGTCGCCTTCGAACTCCACTTCCTCGATGACGAGTTGCATCTCGTCGCGGATGCGGCGGACCTCTTCGAGACCCAAACGGTGGATATCGTCCGGCGTCATCTGGGTCGTCGTGAAGCTCTGCGTCAGAAATTCGTACCACTCTTCGCCGTTGGGCAGTTCGGACAGGCCGACGCTCTCGCGGCTGGCCGGCAGATAGGTATCGTTGAAGTAGCGAGCGAGCCGTCGATACGCCGGCACCACGGTCGATTCGATCGTGTCGATGGCCTGCGCCTGCAAGCGCGCCTGATCTGCCTCGCTGAAGCTGTCCGGCAGGTCCTCGAAGAAGTCGTAGAACGGGCTCTCGGTCCCGACCTCGACGAGCTGAGTCTCGATCTGCGCAGGGATGCGTTCCATGAGTACGCGCGGCGACACGATTCCCTCGCGGCGTCCGCGCTCGGCAAGGTCGATCGCCTGCTCGATGACCGTGTCGATATTCGCCATCCGAACCAGCCAGTCCTCGTAGTCCTCGACCGTCGACTGCGGCACTCGCTGCGCATTCTGGTCGAGCGTCTGCACCCCGCCGCGATGCGAGAACGGCAACAGGTAACGCTGGTAGCGGTGGCCGTCGACGTCTTCCTGCAGGTCGCGCCGGAACAGTTCGTAGTTGAGCTGGTCCGTCTCGGAGAGCTGGCTCCTATCGATCGCGTAGAGGCGCTGGAGATAGTCGCGGTTCTGCCGGTGGCGCGATTCGATCGCGTCGAGACTGCTGTCTGTCCATTGCTCGTTGTAGCGCCGGTCGCCGAGATAGGAGGCGAAGGTCGGGAAGTTGGCGAGGCGGCTTTCCCATGCCTCGTCGAGCAAGGTCTGAAAGTCGCTGGTCGCGTCCGCGAGCGCTGCACTCGGTAATACCGGCAGCAGCATGACAAGGCACAGCGTGAAAGGCTTGAATCGGCGCATGTTTCTACATCCGGAGTGCGATCGCGGCATTTTGGCGAGGACGCTCGCCGGTGGCAACCGCGCGGCCGTTTGGCTATGATCGCAGCACTAATCCAAAGGGTGCACGGAAGAGACCCCGTGAGAAACGGGGCGCCGAAGGCGCAACTCGCTCGGAAACGCTCAGGCAAACGGACCGTGTACGCTGATTAGCTCTGGAGAGCGGCCGCCTCGACGGCCCACCGAAGGGGACAGTGGCGCCAGCGCCATCCATCTCTCAGGTACAAGAGGACAGAGGGGCGGTGGACAGTTGCGTCCGCCGCCCCGTTTTTTTCTCCGGAGTCGATATGGGATTGAAGACACCCCTTTACGAAAAGCACCTCGAAGCCGGCGCGAAACTCGTCGACTTCGGCGGCTGGGACATGCCGGTCAACTACGGCTCGCAGAAGGAAGAGCACCATGCCGTGCGCGGTAAAGCGGGCGTATTCGATGTGTCGCACATGACCATCGTCGATCTGGCCGGCGAGCGGGCGAAGCCCTTCCTGCAGAAGCTGCTGGCCAACGACGTCGGCCGTGTTACGACGCCGGGCAAAGCCCTGTACACCTGCATGCTCAATGACAGCGGCGGCGTCATCGACGATCTCATCGTCTATTTCTTCTCAGACACCGACTACCGGATGATCGTCAACGCAGCGACGCGTGAGAAGGACCTGAACTGGATCCGCGCACAGGCCGAGAGCTACGAGGTTCAGGTGACGGAACGTGCCGAACTCTCGATGCTCGCCGTACAGGGGCCGGAGGCCCGTGCGCTCGCGGCCCCCGTAATCGGCGAGGAGTGGCGGGACCAGGCGCTCGCGCTCAAGCCCTTCAACGCCATGCACGCCGGCGATCTGTTCGTGGCGCGCACCGGGTACACCGGCGAAGACGGTTGGGAGATCGTCATGCCTGCCGCGGACGCGCCCGGTATCTGGGATCGACTGCTGGCGGCGGGTGTTGCACCCTGCGGCCTCGGAGCCCGCGATACGCTGCGCCTCGAGGCGGCAATGAATCTCTATGGCAATGACATGGACGAGTCGGTATCTCCGCTCGAAGCCGGGCTCGGCTGGACCGTGGCCTGGGAGCCCGGGGATCGCGAATTCATCGGCCGGCCGGCGCTGGAGGCGCAACGGCAAGGGGACACGCAGCGGTTCGTCGGCTTGCTGCTCGAAGACAAGGGCGTGCTGCGAGCGCACCAGCGTATCGTCGTCGATGGCATCGGCGAGGGCGAGACCACCTCGGGCGGGTTCTCACCGACGATCGAACGCTCGATTGCGCTTGCCCGTGTGCCGGCTGGCGACTACGACCGCGCCAAAGTGGACATTCGCGGCAGACTGCTCGATGTACGCATCGTGAAGACGCCGTTCGTCAGGAATGGAGAGGTACGCATCGACGTCTGAGACGATGCGCCGATCGAAACAGCAATACGGAAACGGGACCGAACAGGAGAACGACAATGAGTGAGTTGCCCGGAGACCTGCAATACACGAAAGAACACGAATGGCTGCGCCGGGAGGAAGACGGCAGCGTGACGATCGGAATTACCGATCACGCTCAGGCCGCGCTCGGTGATCTTGTTTACGTCGAGCTGCCCGAAGTCGGCCAGGACGTCGAGACCGACGGCGAGATGGCGGTCGTCGAGTCGGTGAAGGCAGCATCGGACGTCTACGCACCCGTTTCCGGCTCGATTGTTGCCGTCAACGAGGCGCTGTCCGACGATCCGGAGATCATCAACTCCGATCCCTACGGCGAAGGCTGGATCGTTCGCATGGAAGTCAGCGACGGCGCCGACGGCCTAATGTCACCGGAGGAGTATCAGGCTCTCCTCGACGAACTCGACGCCTAAATCTCAAGACCACTCGCGAGAAGACGATGCCTTTCATACCCCATACCAAAAAGGACACCGAGGAGATGCTGGCGGAGATCGGCGCGCCGGACATCGAAGCGTTGTTCGACGAAATCCCCCCGGAACTGCACATCGAATCGCTCGAGGGCGTGCCCGACGCCATGACCGAGATGGAAATCGCCAGGCTCATGCATGCGCGAGCGGCCGAGGATGGTGCGCCGGCCTGCTTCATCGGCTGCGGTGCTTACGAGCACCACATCCCGAGCGCCGTCTGGGAGCTGACGACACGCGGCGAGTTCTACAGCGCCTACACGCCCTACCAGGCGGAAGCGAGTCAGGGGACGCTGCAGACGATCTACGAGTACCAGTCGATGATCACCGAGCTGACAGGGCTCGACGTAAGCAACGCGTCGCTGTACGACGGCGCGTCCGGTCTGGCCGAGGCAGCGCTGATGGCCGTTCGGGCGAATCGGAAGGCGAAGTCGCGGCGCGTCCTGCTGGCGCCGGGCGTCAATCCGACCTACGGCAAAGTGGCGGAGGCAATTGCCGGCACCCAGGGCCTGACGTTCGAGTACCTGCCGGTCGATGAGGCGACCGGTAACGTCGCGTTCGACCAGCTGAGCGACGACGACGATCCCGTCGCCGTCGTGATTCAGCAACCGACGTTTCTCGGCACCTTCGAGGACGTGGACCGGCTGACGGACTGGGCACACGCCAGAGGCGCCATCGCTATCGCGGTCGTGAATCCGACGTCGCTCGCCGTTCTGAAGGCCCCGGGCCACTGGGGTGGAGAAGGCGCCGACGTTGCCTGCGGCGAAGGTCAGCCGCTGGGTGTACCGCTGTCATCGGGCGGGCCGTATTTCGGCTTCATGACCTGCAAGCAGAAGTATGTCCGGCAAATGCCCGGCCGGATCGTCGGCCGCACGACGGATCTGGAAGGCAAGATGGGCTATACGCTGACGCTGCAGGCGCGCGAACAGCACATCCGCCGTTCGAAGGCGACGTCGAATATCTGCACGAATCAGGGGCTGATGGTCACCGCCGCGACGATCTACATGTCGCTATTGGGTTATGAGGGTCTGAAGCGCGTTGCCGAGCAGTCACATCGAAACACGGCACGACTCGTCGACGGTTTGAGCGAGATCGACGGCATCGACGTGCTGTTCGACGGCCCGTTCTTCCACGAAGTCGCGCTCAAGCTGGACCGCCCGGCGGCACCGGTGCTCGAAGCGCTCGCAGCGCAAGACATACTCGGCGGGCTCGACCTCTCGAAGTATCGGCCCGAGTACGGCGACGCCATCCTGGTCTGCGCGACCGAGACCAAGACGGACGCGGACATCGACGCCTATGTCGAGGCGATGAAAACAGTATTCGCGACGCGGTCGCTGAGAAGCGCATGAGCGGCACGATCATCGCAAAGGTCGTCTTCGACAAGGGCCAGTACGCGACCGTCGGCGAACTGCCGGCTGTCGGCAGCCACGCGCCGGACATCATGCTGGTCAATACGAAACTCAATAACGTGTCGCTGGCCAACTGGCAGGGCAAGCGCAAGATCATGAACATCTTCGTGAGTATCGATACGACCATCTGCGCCAAATCGGTCACAGAATTCGACCGGCTCGGCGAGGGCCTCGACGACGTCGCGTTGCTAATGGTCTCCTACGACCTTCCGTTCGCGCACGCGCGCTTCAGTAAACAGCACGATCTCAAGAACGTTGAAGGCCTGTCGGCCATTCGGCACGCAGGATTCGGCGAGAACTACGGCGTGCAGATCTCTGAGGGGCCGCTCGCGGGGATGTTTTCCCGCGCCGTCGTCGTCGTCGACGAGAACAACACGGTCGTGCATCGCGAACACATTGAAGACATCAGCAGCGAACCCGATTACGAAGCCGCGTTCCGCGCGCTCGGTATCGATATCGCTGACAAATTAGCCTGAAGGTAGGGATACATGGACAAGTTCATGGACAAACTGATTTTCGAGAAGTCACGCGAGGGGCGTTGGGCGTTCGCCCAGGCGCCTGCCGACACCGCGGACCTCGACATTCCCGCACAGTTCAAGCGCGAGCACCGGCCGCGGCTGCCCGAGGTGTCTGAACTGCAGGTCGTGCGCCACTACACGCGCCTGTCGCAGAAGAACTTCTCGATCGACACCCAGTTCTACCCGCTGGGCTCCTGCACGATGAAGTACAACCCCCGGGCGTGTAACACGCTCGCGCTGCTGCCGGGCTTCATCGGCCGCCACCCGCTCGGCCCGGAGAGCCACGGTCAGGGCTTTCTGAGGTGCATGTTCGAGCTGCAGGAGATGCTGAAGGGCGTTACCGGAATGACCGGCGTGTCGCTCACGCCAATGGCCGGCGCGCAGGGCGAGCTGACCGGTGTCGCGATGATCCAGGCGTATCACGAGGCCCGCGGCGAGGGTCATCGCAACGAGATCATCGTGCCTGAAGCGGCGCACGGCACGAATCCGGCAACCGCGACGATGTGTGGTTGCGTGGTCAAGGAGATTCCGGTCACCGCGGACGGTGACGTCGACGTCGACGCGCTCAAGGGCGCTCTTGGCCCGAACACCGCCGGCATAATGCTGACCAACCCATCGACGCTCGGCGTCTTCGAGCGGCGCATCCTCGAGATCTCGGAGCTGGTGCACGACGCTGGCGGCCTGATGTACTACGACGGCGCCAATCTGAACGCGATTCTCGGCAAGGTCATGCCGGCGGACATGGGCTTCGACGTCATCCACATGAACCTCCACAAGACCTTCTCGACGCCGCACGGCGGCGGCGGGCCGGGTTCCGGCGCGGTCGGCGTCAACGACCGCTTGAAGCCCTACCTGCCTATTCCGATCGTCGGCAGCGACGAGGTCGGCGGAGAGACGGTGTACCGCTGGCTGGCGGAGGACGACGTACCCGAGAGTATCGGCCGCCTGTCCGGCTTCATGGGCAATGCCGGAGTGCTGCTCCGCGCCTACATCTACATGCGCATGGTTGGCCGCGACGGCATGCGCCGCATCGCCGAGTACGCGACGCTGAATGCGAACTACCTGCAAGCGCGGCTGAGCGAGGCCGGCTTCGAGCTCGCGTATCCCGAGCGGCGCGCGAGCCACGAGTTCGTGGTCACGCTGAAGCACGCCGCCAAGGACTACGAGCTCACCGCGATGGATATCGCCAAGGCTCTGCTCGACAGGAACTACCATGCGCCGACGACCTATTTCCCGTTGCTGGTGCCGGAGTGCCTGCTGATCGAGCCCACCGAGACCGAGAGCAAGGAGACGCTCGACGGATTCGTGGCGGCGATGATCGACGTCGCGAACAGAGCGACCAACGAGGGCGAATCCTTCAAGGAAGCGCCCTACAGCATGCCGGTGCGCCGTCTGGATGACGTGAAGGCTGCCCGGCAGCTCGACGTGCGCTACCAGCCGGCGGAGTAGATCGGACGGGGTGGGGCCCCTATTGTTCGTCGAAATGGAACCTGTGTCGCGCCGTAAGGTCTTTAATGTTCTAGTATTACGTCGCTCAAATCCCTAAAGACACAGGACTTTCATGGCAAAGGACAGACTCCTCGCCGTCTTCGGCTCGCTTATGTTGTTCGCGTCGGCACAGGCCGCCGAGGACACCGCCTGGACCAGCACTCTCGACCGGATCTCCTCCGGCGTGGTGTCCATCCGGGTCGACAGTACCCGCGCATTCGATACGGAGTGGAATTCGTCCAGTCAGGCCACCGGTTTCGTCGTCGACGCCGAGCGCGGCCTCATCCTGACGAACCGGCACGTCGTGACGCCAGGACCGGTCGTCGCCGAGGCCGTGTTCCGCAACAACGAGGAGGTCCGCCTCACCGCTGTCTACCGGGACCCGGTGCACGATTTCGGATTCTTCCGCTACGACCCCTCGGAACTGCGCTACATCGAGCCCACCGAGCTACCGCTGCGTCCTGACGGCGCCGGGATCGGCCGCGAGATTCGCGTCATCGGCAACGACGCTGGCGAACAGCTGTCGATTCTTGCAGGCACCATCGCGCGGCTGGACCGCCGGGCGCCGGACTACGGCCGCGGCAAGTACAACGATTTCAATACGTTCTATTTCCAGGCTGCCTCGGGCACGTCCGGCGGTTCGTCGGGTTCGCCGGTCGTCAACATCGAGGGCGAAGTTGTCGCGCTCAACGCCGGTGCGAACAACTCCGCAGCATCCAGTTTTTTCCTCCCGCTCGATCGCATTGAGCGCGTACTGCACCTGCTGCAGGACGACGAGGAGGTCACCCGCGGAACTCTGCAGACGACGTTCGAGGTCAAGCCCTACGATGAGCTCAATCGGCTCGGCCTGACCGAGGAATCCGAGCGCGCCGCGCGCTCCGCGTTCCCCGAGCAGACGGGGATGCTGACCGTCGACAAGGTCATCCCGGGTTCGCCGGCCGACGATTTGCTGAATCCGGGCGATATCCTGATTCGCGTCAACGGTGAGCTGGTCACCGAGTTCGTGCCGCTGGCGGCCATCCTCGATGACAACGTCGGCCAGGAGGTCACTGTCGAACTCGAGCGCGGCGGCCGCGCGGTGACCGAGACACTTGTTGTCACGGATCTGCATGCGATCACGCCGTCCGAGTATCTGGAGGTTGGCGATGCCATCGTCAACGAGCTCTCCTATCAGCAGGCGCGTCACTACAATCTGCCTGTCGAGGGCGTCTACGTTGCCAATCCCGGTTACCTGATGTCGAAGTCCGCCGTGCCGCGCGGTGCGGTAATCACCCAGTTTGGCGCGGACGAGATCCGCAACCTCGACGATTTCGAACAGGCGCTGGACGGACTCGCCGACGGTTCGCGGGCACTGTTGCGCTACGTGACGATCGACAACCCGCAGAACGTTATCGTTCGGCCGTTCGAGATGGATCGTGTCTGGTTCCCCGTGCGCCGCTGTACGCGCGACGATGCAACGGGCATCTGGCCGTGCCGCGATCTCGGTCCCGGGCCATTGCCGGAACTCGCGACGGCGGGCAGCACTCAATTCGCGCGGCATCCGGACCCGCAGGTTAGGGCGGTCGCATCGTCGCTCGTCGTTGTGACCTTCGACCTGCCGTATACGCTTAGCGGCGTTGGCGACCGCCACTACTACGGCACCGGGGTCATCGTCGATGCCGAGCGCGGCCTCGTCGTTGTGGATCGCAACACCGTTCCGCTGGCCATCGGCGACGTAACTGTGACATTTGCAGGATCGCTGGAGGTGGACGCGGAGATCATCCAACTGCATCCGCTGCACAATCTTGCAATGATCGCGTACGACCCCGCGCTCATCGGCGACACGCCGGTCACCGAAGCTACATTCAATACCGAGCCGCTGAGTCCGGGCGACGAAGTAACGGTTGTCGGCATCAAGGCGGATCATCAACTCGTGCACCAGGGCAGCACGGTCGCCTCGGTCGATCCCTTGCTGCTGCCGCTGTCGAGAACCCTTCGATTCCGGGACTCCAACATCGAAGGCATCTCGCTGGTGAACGGTCCATCCGATTTTGACGGCGTCATCATCGATCGTCGCGGACGCGTGAGCGCGACCTGGTCCAGTTTCGCGGCGTCCGCCGGCGGCGAATCGACGCAATTCAATCGCGGCATCCAGAGCGAACTTGTCGAAGACTTCGTCCGCACCGTTCAGGAGGGCCGCCCGTTCTATTCGCTGGAGGCGGAATTCGTCTACGCGCCGCTGTTCGCGGCACGTAACATCGGTCTCGACGAGGAGTGGCTCGAGCGACTGGAAGAGAACGATCCATTGCGCCGGCGAGCGCTGTCGATAACCCGCATCGTCGCCGGCTCCGAGGCTGCCGACAAGCTGCAAAACGGCGACATCGTACTCGCCGTCGACGGCGAAGTGGTCACCTCGTTCCGAGCGTTGGAGACCGCCGTACAGCGGCCCGAGGTGACGGTCACGGTCTGGCGTGACGACAAGGCAATCGACATCCAGCTGCAGACAGCGGCGCTGGACGGCCGCGGTATCGATCACGCCGTGGCCTGGGGTGGCGCACTGCTGCACGATCCGCACCGGCCGATGGCCGCGCAGCGAGGTATCGATCCGTACGGGGTATACGTCGCGTTCTTCAGCTACGGCTCACCGGCAACCCGATACGGACTGTGGGCGGGACGCCGCGTCGTGCAGATCGACGAAACGCCGATCCCGAATCTCGAGGCCTTCGTTGAGGCGGTCGCGAGCAAGGAAGATCAGGAGTCGGTTCGCATCACTACGGTCAGCTGGAACGGCGCCATCGACGTGATCACGCTCAAACTCGACAATCAGTACTGGCCGGCCTACGAGATACGCCGCACGGTCGAGGGCTGGACACGCTCCTCCATCGGCGGGTGACTCGATGCGGGCTGCGATAGTCGCACTTCTGCTGCTCGCGCTCGCGGCTGCCGCTGCAGCACAGACTCTCTATCGCTACAAAGGCGAGGACGGCGAGTGGATCTATGCCGACCGGCCGCCGGCCGACGGCGACGTGGAGGAGGTCCGCGAACTGCGGCGGAGTAGCGGCAATGGCACCGTAGAGACGGAAGTTCGCGCCGCCGGCCAAGCGCTGCAGATCGTTGCCAGGAACGAGCTGCACGCGCCGGTCCAGATCCAGCTGCGTTTCACCCGAATCGCCGGAGTAGAGCCGCCGCATCCCGATCAGGAACTCAGTTGGGTCGTCCCCGCGGCGACCACGGAGGCGTTGCTCGAACTCGATCTGCTCAGCGACGGCCGAGCGCCTGCTCTGGCGTATGAGTTTCAGTACGTGATCGGCGATCCGAACGCCGCGCACCGGCCGGAGTCCGCGTACCGTGCCCCGTTTGCCATCGCATCGGACTATCGCATCACGCAGGCGTATCCCGATGTGAACACACACAACACGCTGGATTCCTTCTACGCGGTCGACTTCGCAATGCCGATCGGGACGGACATCTTCGCTGCCAGGGCGGGTATCGTGTTCGCGACCGCGGCTGACAACTACACCAGCGGCCTCGACCCCGAGCGGGACGGTCCGGCTGCTAACGTGGTGCAGATACTCCACGACGACGGGACCTACGCCGTCTATGCCCACCTGAACTGGAACTCGATACGCGTCCGGCCCGGCGACCGGGTGGCGCGCGGTGAGTACATCGCCGATTCCGGCAACACCGGTTTCTCGAGCGGCCCGCACCTGCACTTTGCCGTTATCCGCAACGTCGGCATGCGCGCTGAGTCCGTTCCGGTCCGATTCGAAGGTGCGGACGCCTCCGCGGTCGTGCCGGCCAGCGGCAACGTGCTGACGGCCTATTAGAACCCGTCTCATGCCGTATAATGGCGCGCCGCCCGGGGCGTCAGACACCAGAATTCGAACAAAGGGAAGCGTATGAGCACCGCTGGAATCATCTATACGAAGACCGACGAGGCACCTGCACTGGCGACCTATTCGCTGCTGCCGATCATCAAGGCCTTCACGGGCGCGGCCGGTATCGACGTCGAGACGCGGGATATTTCTCTCGCCGGCCGGATCATCGCCAACTTCCCCGAGAATCTCAGCGACGACCAGCGCATCGGCGACGCGTTGGCCGAACTGGGCGAGCTTGCCAAGACGCCGGACGCCAACATCATCAAGCTGCCGAACATCTCGGCATCGATTCCGCAGCTTAAGGCGGCGATCGCCGAGCTCCAGGCACAGGGCTTCGACGTCCCCGACTATCCCGAGGAGCCGGGGAACGACGCCGAGCGTGAGGTCAACGCGCGGTATGCGAAAGTGCTCGGCAGCGCCGTCAATCCCGTGCTCCGCGAGGGCAATTCCGATCGGCGCGTGGCGCTGGCCGTAAAGAACTACGCCAAAGCCAATCCGCATTCGATGGGCGAGTGGAGCTCGGTCTCGCGCTCGCACGTCGCTCACATGGACGACGGCGATTTCTACTCCAGCGAGCAGTCTGCCGTCGTCGCTCAGGCCGGCAATCTGCGCATTGAGCACGAAGCCGAGGACGGCACGGTGACGGTGCTTCGCGAGGCCGTGCCCGTGCTGGATGGCGAAGTCGTCGATTCCTCGTCGATGAACTGCCGGGCGCTGCGAGAGTTCTTCGCGCGCGAAATCGACGCGGCGAAACAGTCCAACCTGCTGCTGTCGCTGCACCTCAAAGCGACGATGATGAAGGTGTCCGATCCGATCATGTTCGGACACGCCGTCACGGTGTACTACGCGGAGGTCTTCGACAAGCACCAGGCCCTGTTCGACGAGCTCGGCGTCGAGCCGAACAACGGCATTGGCGACGCGTACGCCAAGATCGCCGCGTTGCCGGATGAGCAGCGCACGGCAATAGAAGCGGACATTGCAGCGGTCTACTCGACGCGTCCGGAAATGGCGATGGTCGATTCCGATCGCGGCATTACCAACCTGCACGTGCCGAGCAACGTCATCATCGATGCGTCGATGCCGGCAGCGATACGCTCGTCGGGTCAAATGTGGGGTCCGGACGGCAAGCTCGCCGACACGAAGGCACTGATTCCGGACCGCAGCTACGCCGGCATCTACCAGGCGGTCATCGAGGACTGTCAGCATCGCGGCGCCTTTGACGTTGCCACGATGGGTAACGTCTGCAACGTCGGCCTGATGGCGCAGAAAGCGCAGGAATACGGATCTCACGACAAGACCTTCGAGATCGCCGCCGCCGGCCAGGTCCGGGTGGTCGACGAGAGCGGAACCGTGCTGATGCAGCACGACGTCGAAGGGGGCGATATCTGGCGCATGTGTCAGACCAAAGACATTCCGATCCGCGACTGGGTCCGTCTCGCGGTGCTTCGCGCGCGGCAGACCGGCACCACGGCGATCTTCTGGTTGGACGAAAATCGTGCGCACGACCGGAATCTCATCGAGAAGGTGAATGCCTGCCTGCCGGAGCACGACACAACCGATCTGGACATACGGGTCATGTCGCCCGTCGATGCAATGAAAGAGACGCTCGTACGCATTCGCGCGGGCAAGGACACGGTCTCCGTTACCGGCAACGTGCTCCGCGACTACCTCACCGATCTGTTCCCGATCCTCGAACTCGGTACCAGTGCCAAGATGCTGTCGATCGTGCCGCTATTGAACGGCGGCGGTCTGTACGAGACGGGCGCCGGTGGTTCGGCGCCGAAACACGTCCAGCAATTCGTCGAGGAAGGTCATCTGCGCTGGGATTCGCTTGGCGAATTTCTCGCGCTTGCGGTCTCGATCGAGGACCTCGCCGACAAGACCGACAATCCGAGGGCGAAGGCCGTGGCCAATGCACTGAACAAGGCCAATGGCCGCTATCTCGAAGAGAACCGGGCGCCGTCGCGTAAGGTCAACGAGATCGACAATCGCGGCAGCCACTACTGGCTTGCGCGCTACTGGGCGCGGGCGATGACGGAAACCACCGGGTTTCCCGACATGGTCGAGCGCTTCGAACCGGTATCGAAAGCCCTGATCGAGAATGAGCAGACGATCCTGGACGAACTCAACTCGGCGCAGGGAAGCGCGGTCGATATCGGCGGCTACTATCAGCCTGACGATGACATGGCATCGGCCGCGATGCGTCCGAGTTCGACGCTCAATCGGATCATTGACAGCGTTTGACGGTTACCGTCGCACCGTGAAGCTCGCATCGAGTCTGCTCCTCGTATTCGGGCTCGAGGCCGTGGCGGTAGCGCAGGACTCTTCGCCTGAGTCTTTCTTCCAGGAATACGCGCAGGAGAATCTTGCGCACAATCTGACGGTCACCGACCAGGAGATCGTCGCGTATCTCGAATTCATGCTGAAGTATTCGCCTGGGGTCCTCGCAGATTTTCAAAACCAGGCGCCGGAGGAAAGGGCAGAGTACCTGACCGAGTACCGTCGCGTTCACAACGAAGCGATGATCGGCATTCCAACCCTCAGAGGAAGGGACGAGGAAGAACTCGCCGTTCTGGACAGCATCGCGAGAATGCATGCGGAGCAGAGTGTTCTCATCGCGGACGCGGACGAACGGCTCCGCACCTACTCGGCGGATGAGTTCAGAACGATACTGGATACAGCGATTCACCTAATCGCGGGATACGAGCCGACAGTAGCCGATCACCTCGAGCGCCAGGTGCTTCGCTCTGGTTTTCCAGAGGCACTTGCTTTCGTCAATCCGCGATTGATCTATGTGATGCCAGATAGCTGCGTCATCTACCTCCAGAAGGGCATCGGCCGGGGCATCGGGTATCACATCGAGGTGACTGATTCAGGACAGGCGTCGATTGCCTGGTTCAATGAATATCAGAGTTGGGAGCGAACAACCGTCGATCTGCTGCAATACTAGGGCGAATCGAAGCGGGCATCGCCTCGTCCGATCCTATCGTCAGGTCGGCCCTCGAGGTCTTCGCGTGTGAGATCGGTTGTCAGCAGAGGGTTCGATTTTCGTTGCGCGGCGAGGATCTCTGGCACGCGCGTGGCGCCTTTCGCCATCTCGTACTCATTTCACCGACGTCACCGAACGATCGAGCAGATCTTGGCAATGTTGGCCGGGATCTGCCTTTCGGCGTCTGACAGAAAGGCCGTTACCTGTTCGACATCGTAAGGATCGACAAAAGGAGAAAGCGGTTCCTCCTCGACCGGCAGCGGGTTGGGGATCGTGGCGCCAAGAGAGACCAGACACTGAACCTTTGCAAGGTTGCCCTGCCTCCACGCGGCGATCAGGGGGGTGACGCCGTGGGCGGTTTCGTAACTCAGACTTGCCCCGTTGGCGACGAGATCGCGAGTGACTTGCAGGCCAGCGTCCGTTCTGGTCCCCGCGAAAATCAACGGCGTGCCTCCCGATTCGCTGACTCTGTTGGCGTCAAAACGGTTTTCCAGCATCCATCGGACAACCTTGTCCGATTCGACGAATGCGGCGATTCCCAGGTGCTCATTTCCGGATGCGAGAATTTCTTCGCGAATCTCCGGCGAAAGCTCGAGGTGTCGTTCGTACATCTCCGCAGCCAGCTGCGGGTCGTTCGCCATGATGGACAGGTCAAAGAGGGTGATGTTGAATCCCTCGGGCGCGATATCCGAATCATCGAAGTCTCTATAGAAGTCTCCGCCGCGGCACTGCTCCACGTTCGATGCGATTCGTGAGCGCACGTCAGCCACATTGGCCGGATCCGTATTTGCGGGCCCGTCGAGCAACCAAGTCAATTCGTTGTATAGATTCTCCAGGCGATTCCAGCAGGTCAGACCGTGGTATTCGCAGCCGGACAGCGCAAGTAGAAGTGCAACAATTGCGAAGCGACGTAGGAGCGCGTCAATCACGATCCGGAGCCCCTCCGCGAAGGACGATCTGCGCACAGCCACGTCGAATACTCATCCCAGTCTTTCTCCCAGATTCGTTGCCTGTCCTCAGTCGATAAGTCGTTGCTCGTCGCCAGCATTCTGACGTAGTTCGGGTATTCGGCCGCCGCGATGACGTCCCGCCGGTCTCGCGATGCAGGCTTGAGCGCGTCCTCTGCGCGTAATAGATCCCCATCGGCAACCTTCAGGCACGCAAGTACCGCACGGGCATCGTCGCGCAAGTCGCTCTGGTCGATAAGCGCACGAAGCTGATCTCGTTGGACCGCCGCAAACTCCCGATTCAGGACACGATCCACGTCGTCGAAGTCAACGTTCGGAACTGGCTGGCTGTTCACCCGTGACCTCCTATCGACAGAGGCGGCCTCTCAGTCAATGTCCACTGCCGATCCCGTAACGCGGATTCCACCGACAGGCGGAACGTCCACGATCAACCGGCTGGGCCGGCCCATGTCGACGCCCTGCAGGATCGTCAGCGTTGACGGTGCATCGATCGCCTCGATCGCGCGCAGATAGCCACCGAGCGCCGCTGCCGCGGCACCGGTTGCCGGGTCCTCGACGACGCCGCCGACGGGGAACGGGTTGCGGCTGTGGAAAGTGCCGTCCGACTCGCGCCAGATGAGCTGCAAGGTGACGATGTCGTCCTTTGGCATCTCCTGCCGCGCTCGATCGAAGTCGTACTCCAGGCGCGCGAGCGTCTCGCGGCTCGCGACAGCGATGACCAGATGCCACGCGCCGGCGTAGGCGAACGTGACGGGAATCGAAGCGTCGAGTTCGACGTCCTGCCAGCCGAGTATCTTGAGGTACTCGCCGAGACGTGCAGCATCGATCGACTTCTGCTCTGGTTCGACGGATTCGAGCGTGACGTTGATGCCATCATTGTCGACAACGTCTATTGGGACGTTGCCGACCTGCGTACCCAGTGCGTAGCGGCCGGGGCCCTGTTCCCGGCCGAGCACGACGCCGCTGGCAATCGTGGCGTGGCCGCAGAAGGGCACTTCGATCTCCGGGCTGAAATAGCGGATCGTCTTGTCGGTGCCGGATCTCGGCGCGACGAACGCGGTTTCCGAATAGTCGACTTCGGCGGCAATTCGCTGCATTTCTTCGACCGGCGGCAGCGACTCGCCGATCCAGACGCCGGCCGGATTGCCGCCGCCGGGGGCGTCGGCGAATGCCGCAAGGCGAAACAGCGATCCTCCGGTGGTCATTCGCTTCTCCCTCAAGTGCCGCTGATTTCCGCGGCCAGCGCTTCCCAACTCGTCACCGGCAGTTCGCAATGGCTGCCGAGGCAGCGGTAGGCAACGGTCTCGCCGTCAACCGCGGCGCGGTCGGACAGCGCGCCCGGCAGTTGTTCCGCGTCTGCCGGAATCGCAAATACCAGCCGTCTCGGGGCGTACAGCTTCGCCGCCGACCGGCTCCAACGCCGAATCTCGTCCTCGGCGCCCCGGATAATGACGATCTCGGGTTCGTCGAGATATTCCTCGAGCACAGTCAGAAGCGTTACGTGGCCGTGGGGATACTCCGAGATCGCTCGCCACGCGGCGACCAGTGTGCGCTCCGCGGCGGCGAGATAGCGGCCTTCACCGAGCAGGAATCCCAGGCGCTGCAGCGCGAACGCCGCAATACCGTTTCCGGACGGTGTCGCCTCGTCGGCAAAGGGCCGCGGACGGTGCATCAGGTCTTCGTGGTCGTTCGCCGTGAACCAGAAGCCGCCGCGCTCGGTGTCCTCGAAATGTTCGAGGAGGTCGTCCGCGAGTCGGATCGCGAGCGCCAGGTGTTCGCTCGACCAGCGGGTCTGCAGCGATTCGAGGATCGCATCGAGCAGGAATGCATAGTCGTCGAGGTAGGCGGCAAAGCGGGCGCGCCCGTCTTTGTAGGCAGCCCGCAGGCGGCCGTCGACCAGCAGCTCGCGGCGAACGAAGTCGATCGCGTCACTGGCTGCCTCGCAGAGATCCTCGCGCTCCAGCGCGCGGCCCGCGATCGCGAGACCGCGGATGGCGAGTGCGTTCCACGAGGTCAGCTGCTTGTCGTCCCGGTCCGGTGGAACCCGCTGTGCTCTGTGCTCGAGCAGCGTCGCTCGAGCTTCGTCAATGAGTTCGGCGGTGTCCGACTCTGACTTGCCAACAAGTTTGGCGATCGCATCCAGCGGCTGTTCTACCGTGAGGTGCCATTTGCCCTCGAAGTTGGGCTTATCCTTCATCCCGTAGCGCTGGCGGAATGCCGACCCACGCTCGTCGTCGAGGAGCCCGTCGACTTCCTCCTGTGTCCAGACGTAGAACTTGCCTTCCTCGCCTTCGGAATCGGCGTCCCGCGACGAATAGAAGCCGCCATTCGGCGCCTGCATGTCGTCCAGCATCCATTGTGCGGTCTCGGCCGCCACCGTGGCGAAGAAGGCATCGCCGGTCGCAAGCGATGCCTGCGCGTACAGCGCGAGCAGCGGGCCGTTGTCATACAGCATCTTCTCGAAGTGGGGAATCTGCCAGTAACGGTCCACCGAGTAGCGGCAGAAACCGCCGCCCAGGTGATCGAAGATGCCGCCGTCCGCCATGCGCTTTAGCGTGAGCGTGGCCATGAACAGCGCATCGAGATCCGGTTCGGCATCGTTCGCGCTTGCGCGCCATTGGCGGAGCAGGCGATCGATCGTCGTCGGGTGCGGGAACTTCGGCGCGCTGCCGAAGCCGCCGTAGTTCTTGTCGAAGGTCTGCGCGAAGCGATTGCGGGCATCGGCGATCGGTTCCGCGCCTATCGACGCCGTGCCGTCGCCCGGCTCCGGCTCGAGCCGGCCAAAGGTCTCGACCAGCCGGTCGCCCTGGACGCGGATATCGTCGGCGTTGTCGGCGAAATAGCCGGCGACCTGCTCGATGAGGTCGCCGAAGGCGGGCATTCCGTAGCGGGCCTCGTTGGGGAAATAGGTGCCGCCGAAGAACGGCCGCTGATCGTAGGGGCTCAGGAACATCGTGAGCGGCCAGCCGCCGGGCCTCTGCGTCAGGAGCTGCTGCGCCGTCTGGTAAATCTTGTCTACGTCGGGCCGCTCTTCCCGGTCGACCTTGATGTTGACGAACAGCTTGTTCATCAGTTCGGCGGTCGCTTCGTCCTCGAACGACTCGTGTGCCATGACGTGACACCAATGGCAGGCCGAGTAGCCGATGGACAGTAGAACCGGCACGCCGCGCTCGCGGGCCAGCGCAAACGCCTCGTCGGACCAGGGGTACCAATCCACCGGATTGTCGGCGTGCTGCCTGAGGTACGGGCTGGTTTCGGTGTCGAGACGGTTGGGCATCCGCGGCTCCTTTGAGGGGCCGCCACTATAGCGCAACGGTGAGGGCCGCGATGGTAGACTCCCCGTTTTCGCCGGACCCCCGAACGATGCTGACGTACCCCGAAATCGACCCGATCATCTTCGAGATCGGACCGCTCGCCATTCGCTGGTACGGGATGACCTACGTCATGGGTTTCGTTGCCGGCTGGCTATTGGCCAGGCATCGCAGCAAGCAGCCGTGGTCTCCGGTCTCTCCTGAGCAAGTCGACGACCTGGTGTTCAGTGCGATGGTGGGCGTCATTACCGGCGGCCGGCTAGGCTATTGCCTCGTCTATGGCTGGAGCGACCTGATTTCGGACCCGCTGTACATCTTCAAGATCACCGACGGCGGCATGTCCTTCCACGGCGGCCTCGTCGGCGTACTGGTCGCAATGTGGCTGTTCGGCCGCAGGCTCGACAAGACGATGTGGCAGATCACCGACTTCATGGCGCCGTTCGTGCCGCTGGGTCTGGGTTTCGGGCGGATCGGCAACTTCATCAATGGCGAGCTTTGGGGCAAGCCGACCGACGTCCCGTGGGGCTTCAAAGTCGGCGATCAGGTCCTGCACGCGTCGATGCTGTACGAGGCCATCCTGGAAGGCTTCGTCCTGTTCGCGATCCTCTGGTGGTATTCCGCGAAGGAGCGGCCGTATCTTGCCGTCTCCGGCATGTTCCTGTTTTTCTACGGCGTGTTCCGCTTCTACGTCGAGTTCTACCGTGTGCCGGACGCGCATCTCGGCTACATCGCGTTCGACTGGCTCACGACCGGGCAGATTCTGACGCTGCCGATGATTATCATTGGCGGGTGGTTGATGTTCCGCGCTTACCAGCGGCAATCGGAGGGCAAGGCCTGACATGCAGCAATACCTCGATCTGATGCGGCTCGTCCGCGAGAAAGGATTCCGTAAGGAAGATCGAACCGGCACCGGCACACTCAGCGTCTTCGGCCACCAGATGCGTTTCGACCTGAGCCAGGGCTTCCCGCTGGTCACCACGAAAAAGCTGCACGTCAAATCCATCATTCACGAACTGCTCTGGTTCCTGTCCGGCGACAGCAACATCGGCTATCTCAAGGAAAACGGCGTTCGCATCTGGGACGAGTGGGCTGACGAGAACGGTGAGCTGGGTTCGGTCTATGGCGTGCAATGGCGAAGCTGGCCAGCGCCGAATGGCGAGACGATCGATCAGATCGGCGACGTCATGCGGCAGATCAGGGAAACACCGGATTCGCGGCGGATCATCGTCAGCGCGTGGAACGTTGCTGAGATCGACAACATGGCGCTGCCGCCGTGCCATACGCTGTTTCAGTTCTACGTTGCGGACGGCCGGCTGTCCTGTCAGCTCTACCAGCGCAGCTGCGATATCTTTCTCGGCGTTCCGTTCAATATCGCGTCCTATGCACTGCTCACGCACATGATCGCGCAGCAGGCGGATCTGAAGGTCGGCGATTTCGTCTGGACCGGGGGCGATTGCCACCTGTACCTCAATCATCTCGAGCAGGCCGACAAGCAGCTGACTCGCGATCCGCTACCGCTTCCCAGGCTGGCGATTCACCGCCGGCCGGACTCGATCTTCGACTACCGTTTCGAGGACTTCGAGATACTCAACTACGAATCGCATCCGCACATCCCGGCCAAAGTCGCGGTGTGAACATATCGATCATCGTTGCAGCGTCGGCGAACCGCGTGATCGGCGCCGGCGGCGAGCTGCCGTGGCATCTGCCGGACGACTTCCGCTACTTCAAGCAGATCACGATGGGCAAGCCCATCGTCATGGGCCGTCGCACCTGGGAGTCGATCGGCCGGCCGCTGCCGGGCCGGAAGAACATCGTCATGACGCGGCGGGTGGGCTACGAGGCTGAGGGGGCGTCAGTCGTCGACAGCCCGGAAGCGGCTGTCGCCGCCGCCGGCGACGAGGGCGAAATCATGATCATCGGCGGCGGCGAGATCTATCGCCGCTTCCTGCCGCTCACCGCCACGGTCTACCTCACGCACGTCGAAGCCGAGATCGACGGCGACACCCACTTTCCGGCGCTGCCTGAGCGTGAATGGCAGCTGGTCTCCTCGGAGGCTCATCCCGCGGATGATCGCCACGCCTACGCGTTCGAATTCCGCGTTTACGCGAGGCAGAACAGCGTCTAGTACGGCGCGCCGGTCCGGCGTTCTGCTCGCGTGAGCAGGTAGGTCGCGAAGGCGACGACCAGAAGCACGAGTGCAAATATGTCGACGACGAACACGCGGGCGATCTGCTCGTTGCGTTCGCCGGACTGCACTGCAATGGCCAGGAAGCCGGCGACGCTCGCGAAGCCCGCGATCAGGGCGGGCAGATGCAGAAGTGGCCGAAACGACGCCCAGACGAGGAACCCACCGAGGAGTCCGAACAGGAGGGCCCGATGTCGCATCAGGGTCAGCAGGTTCGGGTCATCGAGTGCAACGCCGTACAGCGCGGACAGTCGTTCCGCGCCCAGAATGCCCTGCAACGGCAGCAGGTGGATCAGCCCGACCGCAAAGAGCGAGACGGGTACGATGTACTTGGTGAGACTTTGCATGGGGACTCGACGGCAACTCTGATCTCAGTGTTCTCTGCCGCACTGCGCAGGTCAATTACCGCCAACGTAAGGCCGCTGTGCCAAGGACGTTGGCCGCGTGCTACCGGGTCTGTCCGCCGACCTGGTAGATGCGAGCGACGCGCGTGTCGAGGCGAACGGCGGTGAGTTGACGGCCCCAGACACAGCCCGTATCCAGGCTGACGAGATTGGGGAGAACGATCAGCCCGAGCGCGGACCAGTGACCGAAGACGATGCGCGTATCCGCCGCGGCGCGGTCCTCGACGTCGAACCAGGGCGTCAGGTTCCTCCGCGCGCGCCAGGGCTGGCCGGTCGAGCGGAAATTGAGCTGCATCTCGGCATTGAGCATCCGCATGCGGGTCAGCGTATTGACGATAAAGCGCAGCCGCTTGATCCCGCTCAGCTTCCCCGACCACTGTTTTGGCGTATCGCCGTACATGCCGGCCAGGAGTTTGACGTAGTCATCGCCCTGCAGGGCATCCTCGACCTCGTTCGCACGCGCCAGCGTCTTCTGGACCGACCACAGTGGGTGCGTTCCGGCATGGACGAGCAGCGTGTTCATGTCATCGCAGTAGTGCGCGAGGGGCCGTCGGCGCAGCCAGGCGACGTGCTCGTCAAGGTCCGGCGAGTTCAACGTCCTCTTGAGCGTCTGGAAGCGACGCGTGTACTTGACGACACCCTCGGCCAGCGCCAAGAGGTGCAGGTCGTGATTGCCGAGTACGGTTACCGCGGAGTCGCCGAGGCTGCGGACGAAACGCAGGGTCTTGAGCGATTTGGGGCCGCGATTGACGAGATCGCCGGTCAGCCAGAGCGTGTCCGCATCGGGATCGAATCGAATCGCGTCGAGCAGCCGCCGGAAAGGATCGTAACAACCCTGCAGATCACCGATCGCATACGTTCCCATGCCGGCTACGGAAACTTAGTGCAGCAGACCCGGAACGGCGAGGGTGAAGGGCGCGATCGGCGCATCGAAGCTGATGCCGTCATCGCTCTCCATGCGATACAAGCCCTGCATTGCGCCGACCGGCGTCTCGAGCACCGCGCCGCTCGAGTAACGGAATTCCTCGCCGGGTTTGAGATGCGGCTGTTCACCGACCACGCCGTCGCCGGACACCTCCTGAACCTTGCCGTTCGCATCGGTGATGATCCAGTGGCGGCTCACGAGTCTGGCCGCGGCATCGCCGTCATTGGAGATCGTGATGGTGTAGGCGAAGACGTACCGGTCGGCGTCGGGCTCCGACTGTTCGTTGACGTAGTCGGTGACAACCTGAATGCGGATATCGAAATGGGCGTCAGTCATGCGTGGCGTCAGACCGGATTCGAGGGGACTATTCTAGCCGTTTCACGCGCCGATGTCGGCTGCCGATGCGTCGCCCGCCAGGTGGTTCGCGAGCGCTACCCAGTGAGCGATTTCGACGTCCTCCGGACGCAATGCCGGATCGATTCCGACGGCATCCAGGTCGATCGGCTCGGCCATCGATTTTAGCGCGTTCCTGAGCGTCTTCCTGCGCTGGCTGAATGCGGTCGCAACCAGTCGCTTGAGCATGGCAGCGTCGTCGATCTCGAGCTCGCCCTCGGGCAGCGGCCGCAGCCGGACGACGGCGGAGGTGACCGCTGGCGGCGGATCGAACGCGTCCGGCGGAACGTCGAACAGTGCCTCGGACTCGAACTGACAGCCGAGCATGATCGTCAGCCTGCCGTAGGCCTTGGTTCCTGGCCCGGCGGCGATCCGATCGACGACTTCCTTCTGCAGCATGAAGTGCATGTCGACGATTGAGTGCCGATGGTTCAGCAGGTGAAACAAGAGCGGCGTCGAGATGTTGTAGGGGAGGTTGCCGACGATCCTCAGCTGCGAGCCTATGGCCGAGAAATCGAAGGACAGCGCATCGGCCTCGTGGATGTGTACGTCGCCGGTATCGGCGAAGTGCATCCGGAGAGCCGCCGCAAGGTCCCGGTCCAGTTCGACCGCGTGTAGCTCCTTGCAACGCGACGCGAGCGGACCTGTGATGGCGCCCGGACCGGGACCGATCTCGACAATCGTGTCCGTGGCGCCCGGCGCGATCGAACGGATGATTTCGTCGATGACGCCCGGATCGGTCAGAAAGTGCTGGCCGAAGCGTTTGCGGGGCCGGTGTTTCATTGCAAGGTGGCGGCGAGCTTCATCGCGGCGACCAGGCTGTCTGACGACGCACGCCCGGTGCCCGCCAGATCGAACGCGGTGCCGTGATCGACAGACGTTCGGACGATCGGCAGCCCCAGCGTGACGTTCACGCCGCCGCCGAAGCCCGCGTATTTGAGAACCGGGAGCCCTTGGTCGTGGTACATCGCGAGCACCGCGTCTTTCGGCTCGCCGGTTGCGAGGAAGGCGGTGTCCGCGGGGACCGGACCGCGGAGTCTTATGCCCTTGTTCGTCAGTTCTTCGACGACAGGCTCGATGACGTCACGGTCCTCTGAGCCGAGTTGTCCCTGTTCCCCCGCGTGCGGATTGAGGCCGCACACGACGATCGCCGGATCGTCGATTGCGAAGCGCGCCGCGAGCCCTGCGTGCAGGACTTCGATGACCGCTGCGAGTCCGTCCCGTGTGACCGCGCCGGGTACCTGGTGCAGCGGAATATGCGTCGTCGCGAGCGCAACCCGAAGCTCCCCGGCCACCAGCAGCATGACGGGCAGCGCGGTATCGGTCAGTTCGGCGAGGTACTCCGTATGCCCGGAGAACGGCACGCCCGATTCCGCAATGACATGCTTGGCGAGCGGAGCAGTCACCATCGCGGAGTAACGGCCGTCCCGGCAGCCGTCAACGGCGGCGCGGAGTCCGGCGAGCAGTGCCGCGGCATTGCCGGAATCGGGCCGGCCAGCCACCACGGGAGCCGGGAAGGGTACGTCGATGACGTCGAGTTGAAACGGAAGCCCGAGCAGGTCGGCGCGTTCTCGAAGCGATGCTTCGTCACCGATGACGACGAAGGCCGGTACCTCGTCTCGCCGCCGGGCGGCTATGTCCAGGCAGATGTCCGGCCCGATGCCGGCCGGATCGCCGGCAGTGACGACGAGCGGGCCTGTGCGCGGATTCACATCCGTAATTCGACGTACGCCTCGTCGCGGAGCCGCTGCAGCCAGAGCAGTGTTTCTTCCTCGAACTTGCTCGCGCGGATTCGCGTGACGCAGTTCTGCTGCTTCAGCTCTTCAGTGTTGTCGTACACCCGTCGATCGAGAAGCTGGGCGATATGCCAGCCGAATTGGCTACGGAACGGCTCGCTGAGTTCGCCGACTTCGAGCGCATCTACGACGGCCTCGAATTCCGGCACGAACGTGCCCGGACCGGCCCAACCGAGTTCGCCGCCGTCGTTCGCGGAGCCAGGATCGTCCGACAGGAGCTTTGCGAGCTCGCCGAAGTCTTCGCCCTCGTTGATGCGGTTGTAAGCATCGCGGAGCTGCTGCTCGGCGGTCTGATCGTCGATGATCTCGTCCGGGCGGATCAGGATGTGGCGGACCAGCGCTTGATCGATCTCGCTGCGCTCGACGGCGCTGCGCATGTCGTTGACCTTCACGATGTGCACGCTCGTCGCGGTCCGGAACGGTTCGGACACGTCCCCGGCGCTCATCGGCCCGAGGATGTCGGTGAAGATCGTCGGAACGCGTTCACCTTCCAGCCAGCCAAGCGAACCGCCTTCGAGTGCGGTCGAGCTTTCCGAATAGCGGACGGCCAGTTGCCGGAAGTCGGCGCCGTCACGCGCTCTGGCGACGATTTCGTCGGCGGTGGTCAGAATCTCTTCGATCTCTGACTGCGACGCTGCCGCGGGAACCTGCAGCAGAATGTGCGAAAGATTGAATGCCGAATTCACGACGACGTTGGACTCGAGATCGGCGATGCACTGGTCGATCTCACTGGGGCTAACGTAAATGGTACGGCCGAGATCGATACGCTTGAGCTGCTCGAGCGTGACGTCGCGCCGAATCTGGCGCCGGAACGCGGCGTAATCGCCGCCCTCGGACTCGATCACGGCCGGGAGTTCGGCGAGCGTGATGCCGCGCTGTGCCGCGAGATCGGAGAGGATCTGGTTGAGGAGTTCATCGGAGATATCGAGACCGATCATGTCCGCGCGCTGCAGCTGAATCTCGGTAATGACCACCCGCTCCATGATCTGCTCGCGGAGGATGTTCTCCGGCGGAAGCGGAAATCCCTGTTCGGCGGCCTGTACGCGAATGGCTTCGAGTTCTTCGAAGAACTGACTCTTCAGGACGATGCCGTCATTGACGATGGCAGCGACGCCATCGATGAATTCGCCCGTATCGGAGAGCTCTTCCGCGGCCGCGAACGGCGCGGCGGCGAGCGCTACGACAGCGCATAAGCCTTTGAAATTAAACACTTTTTCTTACCGAAGGTCTGCAGAGTAGCCAAGAATACCACGTTCGAGGAGTTTGTCAGCCGCCGTGCCGACGCTGGTCATCCCCTTCAACACTAGTTGCAGACCGAAAGACGAGTCGCGGGTTCCGTCGCGGGTGGAGATGTGCCGGCGAGAGACCAGCCGGATTCCCCAGCAACAGCTCTCGTATTCGAGACCGAAAAACTGCTCCAGCACTTCCTGATCGCGGAACGAGAAGTTGTAGCGGCCGACGAAGTTCCAGTTGGCATTGATCGGCCACGCCCATGACAGGTCGCCCTGTTCGAGTGAGTCCCGGCGGAAGCGGTAGGCCAGGTTCAGGACCTTGTTGCGTGCCGGCCGGTACTGAAGGCGCGCCTCCGACTGTGTCGTTCCTCTGTCGCCGGGATTCCATTGATGGCCGAAATCGAAATTCAGATTTTCGTAGAGCAGGAAGCGCACTTCGGCGATGTAGTCGGAGTCCTCGAAGGTGGTTGCGTTCGTTCCGCCGGGCAGCGTCACTGCACGGTCGCTCAGGTAGCGAGTCTGGCCGATCGTCGCGGTCACGAGTTCGCGGCCGGAGCTGACGTCCAGCACACGCGAAGTGACGCCGAAGCTCACCTGATCGGTATCGCCGATCCGGTCGACACCGAGAAACCGGTTGCGGCGGAACAGCTGAACGAGATTGAGGTCCGGCTCGATCGTATCGAACACCGGCAGTCCGTCCTGATCGCGCATCGGTATGTGCACGTACAGGAGACGCGGCTCGATCGTCTGGATGCGCTGGGTGCCGCTGTTCATCGAACGCTCGAGGATGAAGCCGGCATCGACACTGCCGATCGGGACGCTGCGGCTCGGATCGTTGGCTTCGCCGGGCAGGGTGTTGTCGAGTTCGTAGCGCGTGTAGTCCCACGCAATCGCCGGCGTAAAGAACCAGCCCGGCTTGCGGACCGGAAGCTCCAGCGAGGGCGCGAGATTCATTCGCCAGCCCGTTACGCCAACGTCGCGATCGAAGTTCACGATTTCGGCGTCGAGCCCGGCGGACAGGCCCATGATGCGATCGGGCCAGGTGCCATTCACGACGACCTGCGGAACTCGCGTGTAGGGCTCGTCTTCCGCGAGTATCGCATCGTCGAGCGTCTGGAAGTCCTGGACCTGTGCGCTGACCGCCAGCGTGTCGGAGAACCAATCGAGCCGCAGGTAGCGATCCAGGTGCGTCGTGCTCGAGGCGCTGAGGCTGCCGCCAAGATCCTCGAAGTACTGACTGTCCGATACCTCGCTGTACTCGATCACGTTCCGAATGCCGTTGCCGAACTCCGTGCGATGCGAGAGCCGGCCGTACTGCCGGTCGTCGCCTGTCAGGTCGTCGTCGGGCAAAAGCTCCGCGCGGATGATTCCCTCGTTGCGTTCGGTGAGATAGCGAAACTCCGTTTGCGCCTGCAGTCCGCGATCGCTCAGGAAGCGTGGCGTGATCGTGGCATCGTAGTTCGGCGCGATATTCCAATAGTAAGGAATCAGAATCTCGTTACCGCTGCGTCCGGCGCTGCCTATCTCCGGCGTCAGCACGCCCGACTTGCGGGCATCGCCGATCGGGAATGACAACCAGGGAGCGTACAGAATGGGGATGCCCTGGAAGCGCAGTCGAACGTTGCGTGCGGTGCCGACGCCGCGGCGCGTGTCGAGATCGATATCGCCAGCCTCGAGTTCCCAGTCGTCCGATCCCGGTGGGCAGGTCGTGTAGCTGACGTCATCCAGCCGGATTTCTCCCTGCTCGGTGATCAGCAAATTGTCCGCCGCGCCGCGCGAGTTGTCGCTACCGAGCGTGAACTGGGCGCCTTCGAATTCGATCAGACCGGACTCGTACGAAAACTCCGCGGCATCGCTGATGATTTCGGTGCCCGGATCCTGGTAGCGTACATTCCCTTCCAGGTGCAGCGCTCGATCCTCCGGATCGTAGCGGGCGACATCGGCACCGGCGAGCCGCTCACCGCGTCTGAGGACCACGCCGCCGGACATCGATGCGGTCGTCTCGTCGCCGAATGCCGCTTCTATCTCGCCGGCCTCCAGTTCGATCGCGTTCGAATCGTTGCTGAGCTGTCGAGGAGCATCCTGGTCGAGACCCGTCCCCAGCGTGTTGCGGCACGCGAGCGGTTCCTGTGCATGCGCCATGGGCGCGAGCAGCAAGCTGCTTATGACGGCGAGTCGAATCGAGGACACGGTTTGCTTCGGGTTGTCGGGCATCCGGAATGGCCGCGGGGCCTTTGAAAACGGGATGTTATCAGGCATCGGTATTTGTTACCTTCCTTCCGGTTTTTCGACGCATCGACGCGCTACGGAGACGATCGATCGCTAGCAACCCCTCCGAGCCCGACCCGAGACTGGGCGAACTGAAGGACTGGCTGTCAGGCTTCGACCGAGTGGCCGGTGCGGAATTCACTGTCGCGTCGGCCGATGCCAGCTTCCGGCGCTATTTTCGGCTCACCACGCAGCACGGAACCTTTGTCGCGATGGACGCGCCGCCGCCGCAGGAGGACTGCCGTCCTTTCGTCAAAGTCGCGGCCTATCTGGAAGCGATGTCGCTGAATGCGCCGCGGGTCATCGAGGCCGATCTCGAGCGCGGCTTCCTGCTTCTGACCGATCTCGGCAGTACGATGTATTCGGAGTCCCTGCTCGACGAGTCGACGCGCGACGGGCTCTATGCCGACGCGATCGCTGCCTTGCTCGTCATGCAGCGGGAAGGCGAGACCTTCAAGGTTCAGCTGCCGCTCTACGATGCCCCGTTTCTCGACGTCGAGCTCTCCCTGTTCCACGACTGGCTCTGCGGCACTCACCTGGGGCTGGCGTTGACGCCGGAAGAGGAGATGGCGTGGCGCGATACCTGCTCCGTTCTGATCCGCAACGCGGTCGATCAGCCGCAGGTCTTCGTGCACCGTGACTATCACTCGCGAAACCTGATGGTCACGCCCGGAAGCAACCCCGGCATCCTCGATTTCCAGGACGCGATGCACGGCCCGGCGACCTACGATCTTGTCTCGCTGCTGAAGGACTGCTACGTGCGCTGGCCGGCCGATCTGGTCAAGGCGTGGGCGCTCGACTTCCATGCCCGGTCGACGTTCGCTGAGGACATGAGTCCCGATACCTTTCTTCGCTACTTCGAGTTGATGGGCGTGCAACGCCATCTGAAGGCAGCCGGAATTTTCGCCCGCCTGAATCATCGTGACGGCAAGCCGGTCTATCTCGGCGACATCCCGCGGACCGTCGGCTACATCGTGGAGCTCGAGGAGTGTTACGAGGAACTGAGCTGGCTCTGCGAGCTGATCCGCGAGCGCATACTGCCTGCGTTCGAGTCCGCGTCATGATGGCCATGGTTCTAGCCGCCGGGCGCGGCGAGCGGATGCGGCCCCTGACGGAGTCCTGCCCGAAGGCGCTGCTCGAGGTCGGTGGCCGGCCACTCATCGAACACCATCTCGACGCGTTGAAGAACGCCGGCATCGAAAACGTCGTGATCAATCTTGGCTGGCACGGCGAACAGATCGCTGACCGGATCGGTTCCGGGTCACGCTGGGGACTCACGGTCGCCTACAGTCCGGAAGGAGACAATATCCTCGAAACCGGCGGCGGCATTCAGCGTGCACTGCCTCTGCTCGGCGAAGACCCGTTCCTCGTCGTGAACGCCGACGTCTTTACAGGCATGCCGCTGCCGCCGGGTTTGGCCGACGACGCACTGGGCCATCTGGTGCTCGTGCCGACGCCGGGCCACAAGGAGTCAGGTGACTTCGATCTGGTCGGGGGCCGGATCGCCAATGCAGAGGCGCCGACGCTGACGTTCAGCGGTGTCGCGGTCTATCGCGCCGAGTTCTTCGCCGACTGCGAGCCGGGGCGATTCCCGCTCGCACCGATGCTCAAACGCGCAGCGGATGCCGGCCGGCTGACCGGAAGTCTGTACGAAGGGCTCTGGGTCGACGTCGGCACGCCGCAACGCCTCGCGGCGCTCAACCAGTCGCTTGCGTAGGCTCCGCGGCGGGCAGGCGATCGCCGCCCTCGAGGACGTCGGCGTCCTGCAAGCCGAGGTGCCTAAGAAAATGGGGCAACAACCGGCGGCGCACGCTGTCGAGATCGCGCTCGGCGCCCAGTCGCGCCAGATCGGTCACGTCGAGGTTCGAGAAACCGCAGGGATTGATCCGCGAGAACGGCTCTAGGTCGACGTCCACGTTCAGCGCCATCCCGTGGAAGCTCGCCCCGCGGCGGATCCTCAGGCCCACGCTCGCCAGCTTGACGCCATCGACGTACACACCGGGCGCATCACAGCGCGACTTAGCCTCGATGCCGTAGTCGGCAGCGAGGTCCACGACACTCTGCTCCAGTGCCGTCACCAGCGGCCGAACGCCGACGCCAGCGCGGCGAAGATCGATCAGCGGATAGATCATTAGCTGGCCGGGGCCGTGATAGGTGACCTGGCCGCCGCGATCGATCTGAACCACGGGAATGTCGCCGGGCGCGAGCAGGTGTTCGCGGCTGGCGTTCAGTCCGAGGGTGAAGACCGGCTCGTGCTGCGTGAACCAGATCTCGTCGCCGGTCTCCTCCGTGCGAGACTCCGTAAACGCTTGCATCGCCCGCCAAACGGGTTCGTAGTCGGTTCGGCCAAGGTCGCGGATCGTGATCTGCATATGCGCCTGTCCTGGACTACAGGGCCATCAGCACGTCGTCGTGCTCGGTCAGGTCCTGGTAGATGTCATCGAGCTGTTGCCGGCTCGACGCCGAAATCGTCACGGTGACCGAGACGAAATTGCCGTTCCTGCTCTGCGCGGTCTGTACGGCGCCGTCGTCCACCGGGCCGGCATGCCGCTCGACCAGCGAACGGGCTGTAGCGACAAATTCCGGCGAGTCCTTGCCCATCATCTTGATCGGGAAGTCACACGGAAACTCCATTACGGTTTCGTTGCTCATGGTCTCAATGTCCTGTTGATCGCGCCTGGCGCGAGCGCGGTACCTCCGCGCAGATGCCCGATATGGGGACAGATTCTGCCGACAACAGGGGGTCGGCAGACGGGCCCTATTCGAACCAGAGCGAGATGCCGTCGCGCGTGCGTTGCCAGAACGAGCCCGTCGGGTTGTCGTCCAGCGCCCGCAGCGGTTCGTCGACAAGCTGGTCGCCGTTGAGACTGACCGTGATCCGCGCAATCGGCTGCCCCTGAGCTACCGGCGCCGTAACGATCGCGGGCACGGTCTGAATCATCTCCAGGGAGCTGTATGAACCGCGCGGGATCGTGATGTAGAGATCTTCCAGAACGCCGAGCGAGGAGTTCTCGTTGGCCGACTTCCAGATCCGCGCCGAGGTGATCTCCTGACCGGCTCGATACAGGAGCCGCGTCTCGAAGAAGCGGAAGCCGTAATTCAGAAGCGACTGGCTGCCGTCGATCCTGGCGCGGTCACTCGACGTGCCGAGGACGACCGCGATAATGCGCATGCCGTTGCGCTCCGCCGACGATACGAGACACCAGCCTGCGTCGTCGGTCATGCCGGTTTTCATGCCGTCGACTGACTCGTCGCGCAGCAGCAGCCGGTTGCGGTTCGGCTGCGTGATTTCGTTCCACGTGAATTCCCGGACGGAGTACCAGCGGTAGTACTCGGGGAAGTCCGCGATAATCGCCTGTGCGAGAATCGCGAGATCGCGTGCGGTCGAGTAGTGCTCGTCATTCGGCAGACCGGTCGCATTCATGAAATGGCTGTTGGCCATACCGAGCTGGCGCGCGTACTGGTTCATCAACTCGGCGAACACCGACTCATCGCCCGCGATGTGTTCAGCTAGCGCCACACTGGCGTCGTTACCCGACTGCACGATCATGCCCAGCAGGAGGTCTTCGACGCGGACCCGCGAACCGACCTCGATGAACATCCGAGAGCCGTCCGTCCGCCACGCCTTCTCGCTGACCGTGACCAGTTCGTCCAGAGTCACCTGGCCGGTGCCCAGAGACTGGAATACGACGTAGGCCGTCATCAACTTGGTTAGGCTGGCAGGTGCGAGCCGCTCGTCCGCCTGCAGCGAGGCTAGCTCGTGGCCGGTGGTCCCGTCGATCATCAGGAAGCTCTTGGCGCCGATTATGGGTGGCGCGGGGATCGGCTGGGTCTGGGCGAGGGCAGACGACGCCGCAAGGGCGCCGAGCAGAACGATGCAGCGAAGTCGGGCGATCATTTTGGTCCGTCAAGCGAAGGTGTAAAACCAAGCATCACCCTGAATCATCGATTCGGCGGAGCCCGGCGTAAGGCCGGCTATTGTAGCCGGAATGGCGGCGATGTGGAGCGCGGCCGATCCGCCGTCGCCGGGAGCCGGTTCGGACGAAGCCTACTCGGCCACTAGCCAGGGATCGTTGATCCCCAGCCCCTCCAGCTGTTCCACGAGGACGTCGTATTGAGCGACTTCGGTGACCGGCCCGATTCGGACCCGGAAGATGGTGGCCGCGCCGCTTTGGTCCTCGTGGACGAAGGCGTTGCCGATCCCGCCGCCGGCCAGCAATGACAGGCGCCGTTCGGCGTTGCTGCGCTCGCCAAAGGCGCCGACCTGCACGAACAGGCGCTCGCTATGGACGTTGCGGACCGGCTCGGGCTGCTCGGCGACGGGTGCCACGCCCGGTTGCGAAGCAGCGGGGGGCGCGGCCGTCGTTTCCCGGACCGGCCGGTCGCCGCCCTGATCGTCAAAGGTGATCGCGGTGACTTCGACGAGGCTGGTGCCATCTCTGACCATATCGAGCCGCAGCGCCGCGGCGTACGACAGGTCGATGATCCGGTTGTGAACGAACGGCCCACGATCGTTGACGCGGACGACGATACTGCGGCCGTTGCTCAGGTTCCTAACGCGCACGTAGGTCGGCAGCGGCAGGGTCTTATGGGCCGCCGTCATCTCGTACATGTCGTAGACCTCGCGGCTGGAGGTCAGGCGGCCGTGAAACTTCTCGCCGTACCAGGAGGCGACACCGCGCTCCGAGTAGCCGCTTGCCGACGGCATCACCGTGTAGCGCGAGCCGAGAACCTCGTAGACCGGACCGTTTCCGTAACGGCTGTAAGGCTCCGGGCGCGGAACGGCATCGGGTGGCAGGCGGCCGATCCGGCCGCTCGGTGCGCTGTCCTGAAGCGGCGCGCTGCTGCCGCAGCCCGCAAGGAGGAGTGCTGCGGCGCAAGCCGCCAGAGCAGGCAGGCGGTCAGCCCGCATCGACCTCGACCTCCAGTGCAATCTCGCGGCCGAGCTGGTGCACGGCAAGCGCGTACATGACGCTGCGGTTGTAGCGGGTGATGACGAAGAAGTTGTGGAATCCGACCCAGTGCTCGAGCCCCGCTTCGCCTTCGTAATGCAGAAGCTGGCCCTTGCTCTCGCCCGGCAGGTCCGTCATGAACATGACGCCGTTCGAACTCAGTGACTCGATCGTGTCTCGCGGCGTGAGCACGTTCTCGGGATCGGTGCCGCCGCTGTAGGCACTGCCGAGGCTGGCCTGCGCGGTGACCGCCTCGCCGGGGCGCCAGCCGTGGGCATTGAAGTAGTTGGCGATGCTGCCGGCAACGTCGGTCCAGTTGTTCCAGATGTCACGGCGGCCGTCGCCGGTAGAATCGACCGCGTAGGCGCGGTAGCTCGACGGCATGAACTGCGGCCGGCCCATGGCGCCGGCATAAGAGCCGGTCGCGTCGCCCGCGTCCATGCCTTCCTCGCGAACGAGCAGCAAATAGGCTTCGAGCTCGCCGCGGAAGAACGGTGCGCGCGGCGGGTAGTGAAACGCCAGCGTCGAAAGCGCGTCGAGCACACGGTAGTTGCCGGTGATGCGGCCGTAGTAGGTCTCGACGCCGATGATGCCGACGATGATTTCTTCCGGCACGCCGGTGGATGCGGCAATGTCCTCCAGCATGGCGCGGTTCTCGCGCCAGAACGTGGCGCCCGCCGCAATGCGCTCGGGGGTGATGAAGATCTCGCGGTACTCCCCCCAGGTGAGCGTTTTCTCGGCGGGGCGGGCGATGGCTTCGAGGATCGAGTCCTTGACCTCGGCCTCACGCAGCGTCGCTTCGAGCGCGTCGCGATCGAAGTCGTGTTCGCTGACCATTTGGTCGATGAAGGACCGGACGTCCGGCTGATCGAGATCGATCGCGTGGGCCGCGTGCGTTGCAATCAACAACGCGCCGGCAAGGAGCAGGGGCTTCATCAGTGGGGTAACAATTTCCGATGCGAATGAATCGACATCAGAATACCGAATCCGGCCATGAGCGTCACCATGGACGTGCCGCCGAAGCTGACCAGCGGTAACGGCACGCCGACCACGGGGACAAGACCGCAGACCATCGCCGTGTTGACGAAGACGTAGACGAAAAAGGTCAGGCTGATCGAGCCGGCGAGAAGCCGTGAGAAGGTGTCGTGTGCCTGGGTCGCGATATAGAGGCCGCGGCCGATGACGAACACGTACAGCGCGAGCAGCGTCAGCACGCCGAGCAGGCCGAATTCCTCGCCGAGCACCGCGAAGATGAAGTCTGTGTCGCGTTCCGGCAGGAACTCGAGGCGCGCCTGCGAGCCGTTCGTCCAGCCCTTGCCGAACAGGCCGCCGGATCCGATGGCGATCTTCGACTGGATGATGTTGTAGCCGGCACCGAGCGGGTCGCTGTCGGGATTGAGCAGCGTCAGAACACGCTGCCGCTGATAGTCCTGCATGAAATGCCACAGCACCATCGCACCCGGAACGGCCATCACGCCCATTGCGATCATCAACTTGATCGACAGTCCGGCCAGCACGATGACAATGATGCCGGACGCGGCAATCAGCAGCGCCGTGCCGAGATCCGGCTGACGGGCGATCAGGAAGGTGGGCACGACGATGATCAGCGCCAGCACGACGAGCGCGCCCGCCTTCGGCGGTATGTGTCTGTCGTGCAGGTACCACGCCGCGAGCATGGGCACCGCCAGCTTCATGATCTCCGACGGCTGGAAGCGGATGCCGATATCGAGCCAGCGCTGCGCACCCTGGCCGACTTCACCGGTGGTCAGTACGAGCACCAGCAGGATGAGCCCCGCGAGATAGCCCCACGGCGTCCAGCGGCGCAGGAAGTCCGGCGGAAACTGCGCAATGATCAGCATGCCTACCAGCGCGACGCCGAGCCGGATGAGCTGATTGAAGGTGAGTCGGGAGCTTTCGCCGACCGCGCTGTACAGCACGGCAAGCCCCAGCGCGCAGATCAGCAACAGGCCGCCGAGCAGCGGCCCGTCGATATGCAGGCGCCGCATGATGCGCGCGAAGTCCGACAGCGGCTGCGCTTTACGCGTCAGAAGCCGGGACGTTTCATTCAGCGGATTCGGCATAGCCCAGATACTCGTCCATGACCGCCTTGGCGATCGGCGCGGCCACGCTGGAGCCGCTGCTGCCGTTTTCCACGATCACGGCGACCGCGATCTGCGGGTCGTCGACCGGCGCGAACGCGATGAACAACGCGTGGTCCCGCAGCCGGTATTCGATCTCCTCTTCGTTGTATTCCTCTTCCTCGGGCACTGAGAAAACCTGCGCGGTGCCGCTCTTGCCGGCCATCGTGTACGGCGCGTCGGACCCCACGGCGCGCGCCGTGCCTCGTTCGCCCTGCATGACGCTGTTCATGGCGTCGAGCACGTAGTCCCAGTAGAAGTCGTTGGCCACGTCGACGCGGCCGACCTCGAGCGGCTGCGCAAGCGTGCGTTCACCCGTCAGCGGGTTCTCCCAGGCGGCGACCAGCCGCGGCTGGTAGCGCACGCCGCGCGTTGCCAGCGTCGACGTGCCGCTGGCGAGCTGCAGCGGCGTCGCGAGCATGAAGCCCTGGCCGATCGAAATGTTGACGGTGTCGCCGTCACGCCATGCGTCGTCCCGGTAACGCAGCTTCCAGTCGCGCGACGGATTGATGCCGGACGACTCGCCCACGACGTCGAGACCAGTGGGGCGGCCCAACCCGAACTGATCGAGGTAGTAGTGCATGTTGTCGACGCCGAGATCGAGACTGACCTCGTAGAAGTAGACGTCGCAGGATTCGGAAATCGCGTCGTGCAGATCGACTTCGCCGTGACCCTCGGGACGCCAATCGCGGAAGCGGCGGCTCGAATTCGGCAGCATCCAGTGGCCGATGCACATGCTCCGCCGGGTCAGGTTGGTCGCCCCGGACTCGAGCGCGGCGAGCGCGAGCATCGGCTTGATAGTCGATCCCGGGGGGTAGGTACCGACGACGGCGCGGTTGAACAGCGGGCGGTCGAGGTCGGTCTGCAGTTCCGCGAACTGCGAGGAGCTCATGCCCACGGCAAACAGGTTCGGATCGAACGCGGGCGAGCTGACGAGCGTCAGGACCTCTCCGCTCCACGGGTCCATCGCGACGACCGCGCCGCGGCGGCCTTCCAACGCATTCCAGGCCGCAAACTGCAGGTCGAGGTCAATCGACAGATACAGATTGTCGCCCGGCGACGGCGACGCATCGCTCGGCAGCGTCTCCACGAGCTCCCGGGTATCGGCCGGGACCACGCGACCGCGGGCGTTCGTTACGACGTGTCGCAGCCCCGGGTCGCCGTGCAGGTTGCTCTCGAAGCTGTACTCGATGCCGGTCTTTCCGGTCTGGCCGGTGGCGGCGTAGCGGGCGGAGTCGAGGTTCTCGAGGTCGCTCTCCGACAGCGCGCCGACATAGCCGACCGCGTGCGCCACGACGGGGCCGTGCGGGTACGAACGGATGAGCCGGGGCTGAAAATCGACGCCGGGAAAGCGCGGCCGCTGGATCGCGAAGTTCGCGACCTCCTCGTCGGTCATCCGCAGCCTGAGCGTCACCGGTTTGAAGCGCGGACCGTTTGCGATCAGATTCTGGATCCGCGGGATATCGTCAACGTCGATCAGTTCCATGTCGGCGAGCCGCGCCAGGGTTTCGTCGATGTCGTCGACCTGCTCGGGTATCAGTTCGAGCTGATACGCGGGCACGTTCTCCGCGAGGATCCGGCCGCGCCGGTCGAAGACGAGACCACGAATCGGTGGCACGGCTTCCATGCGCACGCGATTGCCGAGTGAGCGCTCCTCGAAGAACTCGTAGTCCACGACCTGCAACTGGACGAGGCGCGCGATGACGATGCCGAGCAGAACGATGGCGAGCACCGACGCGAAGATCACCCGGCCGACGAACATCCGCCGTTCCGAGTGATGATCCTTGATGGGTGAGAGCAGCGAGGCCATGCCGTTCGTAGCTGCCTATCGGCCCATCTGCACGCGGTAACGTACACCGCTCAGGAAGGTATGCAGCAGCGGCCAAAGCACGGTGCCCGAAATGACCGGGCCCCAATACGCGGACGCCGGCGCGGTTACTCCCGCAACGCCGTTCACCCAGAACAGCAGGAACTGATACAGCGAGAGCAGCGCGAAAACCGTGGCGGTGAGTTGCAGCAGCGGGAATACCCGCATCAGGAGGTGAAACTTCGCGGTCACAAAAACGATCGCAACCAGAGCGAGGGCGTGTTGGCCGAGCAGCGTGCCCTGAGTGACGTCGAGCACGATGCCGACGACCCATGCGACGCCGACGCCATAGCTTGCCGGCACGCTGATTGCCCAGAAGATCAGGATCAGGGCGATCCAATCCGGACGGAACGTGGCCGCGGAGCCGGGCAGCGGCAGCATTGTCAGCATCAGTGCAACAACGATCGATACGACGACCGGAAGGTGACGGAGCGCCCGGCCGTTACTCATCGTCGGCTCCGTCGACCTCGGCGTCCGCCGGGTCGTCAGTTGCCGGTGCCTCGTCGGTTCTGGGCTGAGACCAGACGAGCATGATCTCGCGAGTCCGGTCGAGTGCGGCAGTCGGCGCGGCGGAGATATCCGCAAAGGGGTTCTGCGGTATCCGGATGATCGTGTCGACCAAGGCGACCGGATAGCCTCTCGGGAAGGCGCCGCCGAGGCCGGATGTCACCAGCAGATCGCCCTCCTGGATGTCGGCGTTGTTGGTGAGCCCGGGCAGATCGAGACGGCCGAAGTCACCCGTGCCGTAGGCGATGGTGCGCAGGCCGCTGCGATTGACTTCAACCGGCAGTGCATGGCCGGGATCGCTGATGAGAATCGCCTGCGAGCTCATCGGCGAGGCCTGGATGATTTGCCCGACGACGCCGTTGGCGTCGATGACGGCCTGACCGTCGTACACACCCTCGCTGGAGCCGACGTCGAGGATCACGGTGTGCCGGAACGGATTCGCGTCGACCGACATGATCTCGGCGACGCGCACGTCGTCACGAACCTGGCGGCGCGCTTCCAGCATGGCGCGCAGACGGTCGTTCTCGGCCTCCAGTGCGGACATACGCATCAGCCGGACGCGCGTCTGCCGGTTTTCCTCACGCAACTCGGCGTTCTCGCGCTGCAGGTCGTCGCGCGATCGCGTCTGCTCGCTCATCCAGGACCACAGGCGCGCCGGCGCGTCGACGATCACCCGCAGCGGATACATGGCTGTGTTGATTGCGGCGTGGACGGTGTCGAGATGATTCTCGCGATTGTCGACGTACATGAGCGTGATGCTCAGCACGATGAGGACCAGGGTCCGCACACCCAGGGTGGGCATGCGTGCAACTGTGTTCCCTTTCGAAGCGACCATTAGGGCCTGTCCACCAGGGCCTTGTTCACGTCAATCGTTTGCGGCCCGACGGCGGTATTCTACCGTCTGGCGGCGCGAATTCGGTGTCTGACAGGCCGCGGGCGGGAAATGTGTCCGGGACCGGTCGGGGTCGGTCCATGGACGCGGCGTCCGGCTCACTCGAGGCCGAAGACCGCCGGGCCGTGTTCGTCGATCAGTTCGATCACGCGGCCGCCGCCGCGGGCCACGCAGGTCAGCGGCTCGTCGGCAATTACGACCGGCAGACCGGTCTCTTCCATCAGCAGCTTGTCGAGGTCGCGGAGCATGGCACCGCCACCCGTCAGCACGATACCGCGTTCGGCGACGTCGGCACCCAGTTCCGGCGGCGTCTGCTCGAGCGCCTCCTTCACCGCGCCGACGATGCCCTGCAAAGGCTCCTGCAGCGCTTCCAGAATCTCGTTCGAGTTCAGTGTGAAGCTGCGCGGCACGCCTTCGGACAGGTTGCGCCCCTTGACCGAGATCTCCAGAACTTCCTGGCCCGGGAATGCCGAGCCGATCTCGTGCTTGATGCGTTCGGCGGTCGCCTCGCCGATCAGAATGCCGTAGTTGCGGCGCACGTAGTTGGTGATCGCCTCGTCGAAACGGTCGCCACCAATGCGGACCGAGGCCGCGTACACGATGCCGTTCAGCGAGATCACCGCAACTTCCGACGTGCCGCCGCCGATATCGAGCACCATCGAGCCGCGCGCTTCGTGAACGGGCATCCCGGCGCCGATCGCCGCGGCCATGGGCTCGTCGATCAGATGGACTTTGCGGGCGCCCGCACCTTCAGCCGATTCGCGAATGGCACGGCGCTCGACCTGGGTCGAACCGTAGGGCACACAGATCAGTACTCGCGGGCTCGGCCGGAAGTAGCGCGTGCCGTGCGCCTTTCGGATGAAGTGCTGGAGCATCTTCTCGGTGACGGTGAAGTCGGCGATAACGCCGTCCTTCAAGGGCCGAATGGCGGTGATGTTCCCGGGCGTACGGCCGAGCATGTTCTTTGCCTCGGCGCCGACGGCCTCCACGATTCGTCCGCCGCGGCCGCTGTCCTCGCGAATCGCCACGACGGACGGCTCGTCGAGCACGATGCCGTGGCCGCGGGAATAGATCAGCGTATTGGCGGTGCCAAGGTCAATCGACAGGTCATTCGAGAAATAACCCAGAAGGTTTTTGAGCATGCGGAGGAGGGCCCGAACGAGGTAAACACGGTAATCTAACAATGCCCACGACATTGCACAAGGCGGCGTGTATCATGGCGTCCGCGCTCGCCAGCGGGTGCAAATTCGCCAGCAAAAACCGGACTTCCTCTCGTGTCACTCGACAAAGAACAGGTACAGCACATCGCGATGCTGGCAAGGCTCCGACTTGCCGACGATGAGTTCGCCGAGACGGTGGACAAGCTCTCCCGAATCGTCGATTTCGTGGACCAGTTGCAGGCAGCGCCGACGGACGACGTCGTACCGATGGCACATCCGCTGAATCAGGCTCAGCGGCTGCGGCCCGATGCGGTCACCGAGCCCAATGAGCGCGATCACGTCCAGAAAAACGCGCCGTCCACAGCCGATGGGCTGTATCTCGTGCCCAAGGTGATCGAATGACCGCCGTGCACACCCTGACCCTCGCCGAGATCCGCGCTGGGCTCGAGCGAGGCGACTTCTCGTCGCGTGACCTCGTCTCGGCTCTGTTGGAGCGCATCGAGGCGCACGATGGCGAGTTGAACGCGTTCATCACCGTCACCGCCGAGCAGGCGATGGAGGCCGCCGGCTGGGCCGACGATGCCCGCGCCAATGGCGAGGCCGGCGCGCTGGCCGGGCTGCCGATCGTTCACAAGGACATTTTCTGCACCCGCGACGTGCTCACGACCTGCGGCTCGCGCATGCTCGAGGACTTCGTGTCGCCCTACAACGCGACCGTCGTCGATCGGTTGGCTTCGTCTGGCGCGATCATGCTCGGCAAGACCAACATGGACGAGTTCGCGATGGGCTCGTCGAACGAGACCAGCTATTTCGGACCGGTGAAAAACCCCTGGGACCCGACCCGCTCGCCGGGCGGTTCGTCGGGCGGTTCCGCGGCATCCGTCGCGGCACGTCTCACCCCGGCGGCAACCGGCACCGATACCGGCGGTTCGATTCGCCAGCCAGCGGCGCTGACGAACACCGTCGGCGTCAAGCCGACTTACGGGCGCGTGTCGCGCTACGGCATGATCGCGTTCGCGTCGAGCCTCGATCAGGCCGGTGTGATCACTCGCACCGCACAGGATGCCGCGATACTGCTGCAGGCGATGGCCGGCTTCGATGAGCGCGATTCGACGTCCATCGATCACCCCGTGCCGGACTACGAGAAGCTGCTCGATCAGCCGATCAAGGGTCTGCGCATCGGCATGGTCAAGCAGCACTTCGACGAGGGCCTCGATCCCGGCTGCGCGAAAGCCGTACACGAGGCACTGGCGGAACTCGAGCGGCAGGGTGCGATCCTGACGGACGTCGACATGCCGAATCTCGACTATTGCGTACCGACGTACTACGTCGTGGCGCCGGCCGAATGTTCGTCGAACCTGTCGCGCTTCGACGGAGTCCGTTTCGGTCACCGCACCGAGAATGCCGAAGATCTGCTCGACCTGTATTGCTCGAGCCGTGGCGAGGGCTTCGGCGCAGAGGTCAAGCGGCGCATCATGACCGGCACTTACGTGCTGTCCGCCGGCTATTTCGACGCGTACTACCTGCAGGCGCAGAAGGTGCGCCAGCTCATCGCCGACGATTTCGCCAAAGCTTTCGCATCGGTCGATGTGATCGCCGGGCCGACGGCACCGACGCCCGCGTTCGGGCTTGGCGACAAAGTCGACGACCCGATTACGATGTACCTGAACGACATCTACACGATTGGCGCGAACCTCGCGGGTCTGCCGGGGCTTTCCGCGCCTTGCGGCATGGTCGACGGTCTTCCGGTCGGCCTGCATCTCGTCGGTCCGCACTGGTCCGAAGACACCCTGCTCAGAGCTGCGCACCAGTATCAGCTCGCGACCGAATGGCACAAAGCCTGTCCGGAGGCCTTCCAGTGAGTGCGGCAGCGTCTGGCTGGGAGGTCGTTATCGGCCTCGAGATTCACGCGCAGCTTGCGACGAAGAGCAAGATCTTCTCGGGCGCGGCCACGGCCTACGGTGCGGAGCCCAATACTCAGGCCTGTCTCGTCGACCTCGGCTACCCCGGCGTCCTGCCGGTGCTGAACGAGGAAGTGGTCCGGATGGCGGCGAAGTTTGGCCTGGCCGTCAATGCGAACGTTTCGCGGCGGTCCATCTTCGCGCGCAAGAATTACTTCTATCCGGACCTGCCGAAGGGGTATCAGATCAGTCAGTACGAGCTGCCGATTGTCGAGAGCGGTGAGCTCTTCATTCGCGATGCGGACGGGAACGAAAAGCGCATCGGCATTACCCGCGCGCATCTCGAGGAAGACGCCGGCAAGTCTTTGCACGGCGCCGTCGACGGTTCGTCGGGCATCGATCTGAATCGGGCCGGCACACCGTTACTGGAGATCGTGTCCGAACCGGACCTGCGCTCGGCAGTTGAGGCCGTTGCGTACATGCGCAAGATCCACACGATTGTGCGCTACCTGGGCATCTCCGATGGCAACATGCAGGAGGGCTCGTTCCGCTGCGACGCGAACGTCTCGGTCCGGCCACGCGGTCAGGAAGAACTCGGCACACGTACCGAGTTGAAGAACCTGAACTCGTTCCGCTTTGTCGAGAAGGCGATCAATTTCGAGATCGAGCGTCAGATCGATCTGATCGAGGACGGCGGCGAGGTCGTACAGGAAACCCGCCTCTACGACGCCGACAAGGACGAGACGCGCTCGATGCGCAGCAAGGAAGAGGCGAACGACTACCGCTATTTCCCGGACCCCGACCTGCTGCCGGTCGAGATCGATGACGAGTACATCGAGGCGGTACGCAGGACCCTGCCGGAGTTGCCCGATGCGAAGGAGCGACGGCTGGTCGACGAGTACGGCCTGAAGCCGGACGATGCCTCGATCCTGACCGTCAATCTCGCGCTGTCCGACTATTTCGAGACCGCCGCCAAGGCGACCTCGGCGACACCGCAGGCTGTCGCTAACTGGGTCATCGGCGACCTCGTTGGCGCGCTCAATCGCGATTCGCTGAGCATCGAGGCGACGCGCATCGCCGCGGCGGATCTCGCGGTCCTGCTGGATCGCATCGCCGACAACACGATCTCCGGCAAAATCGCCAAGGAGGTGTTCGAGGCCATGTGGGCCGGCGAGGGCAGCGCCGATGAGATCATCGAGGCGCGCGGCCTCAAGCAGATCACCGACGCCGGCGCCATCGAGGCCGTCGTCGATCAGGTCATCGCCGACAACCCGTCACAGGTTGCCGAATACAAGGGCGGCAAGGACAAGCTGATCGGCTTCTTCGTCGGCCAGGTGATGAAAGCCACCCAGGGCAAAGCCAATCCCGGGCAAGTGAACGAGCTTCTGAAGAAGAAATTGTCCGGCTGATCTGCACGCTGTGTTCGGGGTAGTAATCGAACCCCGGACGGCGCATGCTGTCTGACAGAATCCCATGTTTGCCGATCGCGTCGTTCCATTCGTTTTCGAGTCATTGCCGGTCCGCGGTGAGATCATCCATCTCTCCCGGTCGTGGCGGCGGATGCTGCGCGATCATGACTACGATCCCGTCACTCGTGAGACCCTCGGCCACGCCGCGGCCGCCATTGGGTTGATCGCGCAAAGTCTGAAGTTCGACGGATCGGTGACGCTGCAGCTGCAGGGTAGCGGCGATCTGCGCATGCTCGTCATGCAATGCACCAGCGAGCTCGAGCTCCGCGGGATGGCCTCGTCGGCGCCGACCGTCAGCGCCACGAGTTTCGAGCAGCTGATGCGGAAGGCGCACTGCGCGATCACCGTGGACAGCGGCGAGCGCCCGTATCAAGGCATCGTGGAAGTCAGCCCGGAGTCGCTTGCCGCAAGTCTCGAGCATTACTTCGACCGGTCGGTGCAGGTGCCCAGTCACGTTGCGCTCGTGGCCGACGAGACGCTGGCGGGCGGCATACTCTTGCAGCAGATGCCGGGGCAGACGATCGAGCCGGACGACTGGACCCGCCTCGGACTGCTCGCGCAGACGCTCACACACGGCGACATCCCGGAAAACGACGGCATCGAACTCGTGGGCAAACTGTTCAACGAGGACGATGTCCGGGTGTTCGAAGGCCAGCCGGTCGTCTTCCGCTGCCGCTGTTCGGCGCGACGCGCCGAAGACGTGCTGCGCATGCTGGGCGAGGCCGAGATTCGCGAAGCAATCGAGGAGCAGGGCAGCCTCGAGGTCATCTGCGAGTACTGCGGCCGCCTGCGCGAATTCGATTCCGTCGACGTTTCGCGCCTCTTCGCCGACAACGTAGTCCGCGGACCCGATTCGGTTCAATAGTTGCGGCATTCCGAATCTGGCGTCCTATAAACGGCGACGCGCCGCGGGAGCGGCTTCCGATCGATTCCAGCCACCCAGGAATCTCGGGATAGAATCACGGCTTCTGACCCAAAGCGGACGGTCAAGAGAATGCATTTGCAGGATAGACATGCGTGTTCCCGCCTCAAGTGAGACGTGCCCTCGCTGTGGCGATGCGTCAGAGATCCGTCCAAAGGTTCTCCTGATCGATGAGACATGGGACCAGAAGCCCGGAAAGGATCCACGTCTAAGGTATTTTGCCGATCTCCGCGTCGATGAAGTTCGGTCTGATCGACTTCGCCCGGCGCCCCTGCAGCAGTTTGTTGTCGGGCTCTACTGTGACACCTGTGGCAAAGGATTCGTCCCTGACGACGACCTCGGGCCCGGTCATCGGCGGGCGTGAACGGGAACGAATAGGTTCGACCTACCCAGGAAGTCTGGGAGTCCTGGCGCCCATATCGGCTTGTTTTTTCTTGTGTGCTTGCTTCTCTGGCCGGCCAGTCGTCTTCCGCTGCCGCCTGCGCGAATTCGAGTCCGTGGACGTGTCGCGGCTGTTTGCCGACAACGTCGCGCGCGGGCCGGATTCGGTTCAATAACGGCGCCATTCCCGCGATCGACGACGTTCCCGTAGGAGCGGCTTCCAGCCGCGATTCGTCGATGAGACGTTTCGATATCCCAATCGCGGCTGGAAGCCGCTCCTACGGTGGGGTGCGTGTGGCCGGGGAAGTCGGTGTCCGGGGTGCCTGTCACCAGCAGCCACGACCCCGCCAATCGATAAGGTCCTGACGGGCCGAAAAACGGGAATGTCCCCATCGCGCGCCGTCCGCAGGCTGGTGCACGACAGACGTGCGTGGTAGACTTTTCGCAGCTTAAATATAAAGAAATCTGCATATTTTTATGCAAGCAGCCACGGACCAGCTCATCAGCCAGTTCAAGGCGCTCGCGGACCCTGTCCGCCTGCGCCTCGTGGCGCTGTGCGCGCACGGTGAGTGCAGCGTTTCGGAGCTCACGGAGATCATGGGCCTGAGCCAGCCGCGGGTCTCCCAGCATCTCAAGCAGCTGTGCGACTGCGGCCTGGTGGAACGATTCCGTGACGGCCACTTCGTCTACTACCGCGTACCGACGCGCGGCAAGAGCGGCGGTGACCTGCGCCGGTTCGTCGGCCTGCTGCCCGAAGGCGAGCCGATATTCGATCGGGACATCGAGGCGCTTCGGGATTTGCGCGGCGCGACCGGTGTCGTCGAGAGCAGCGATGACAATCGGCCACTGCATCGGGCGCTGGTCGAGCTGACGGTGTCGACGCCGCTGGGCGACCTGCTGGATATCGGTTGCGGCCAGGGCAGGTTGATGAAGCTTCTGGCCTCGCGCGCCAACCGTGCGGTGGGGGTCGATATCGACGCGGACGCGCGGCGCTTCGCGCGGGCGCATCTCTTGCTCGCCGGTCTGCCCAACTGCACGTTCCGGCACGGCGACATGTATTCCTTGCCGCTCGAGGATCAGCAGTTCGACACGATCATCGTCGACGACGTGCTCGGCGACGCCAACGATCCGGTCAAGGTGCTGCAAGAGGCAACACGACCGCTGCGTGACGGTGGCCGACTTCTGATTCTGTGCTCGTCGTCCGCAAACGGGGCCGAGGCGCTGTCGGCGAAGATCGCCGGCTGGTGCCGAGCCGCCAATCTCAGGCTGGCGCCGCCGCGGGCGGTGCCGGCAAAAGACCCACGCTGGTTGCTCGCCGTCGCGACGCCGGCAGAAGCCGGCAAGGAGGCCGCCTAGATGAGCAATTCCCCCGACAAAGTCGACGTCTCGTTCGAGTTTTTTCCGCCGAATTCGGAGGCGATGAACGAGACGCTGTGGAAGTCCATCGAGCGGCTGGCGGCGCTCGATCCTAGCTTCGTCTCCGTGACCTACGGTGCCGACGGCTCGACGCGCGAGCGCACGCATGACGCCGTACAGCGAATCGCGAAGGAGACCGCCCTGACCGCGGCGCCGCATCTGACCTGTGTCGGCGCGGGCCGCGGCGAGATCGACGATATCGCGCGCGCCTACTGGGACATGGGCGTACGCCATCTCGTCGCGCTGCGCGGCGATCCGCCGAAGGATGCGGACGGCTACACGCCGCATCCGGGTGGATATGACTACGCATCGGATCTGGTCGAGGGGCTTCGCAAAATCGCCGATTTCGACATTTCGGTTGCGGCGTACCCCGAGGTCCATCCCGAAGCCGACAACGCGATCGCCGATCTGGACAACCTGCGCCGCAAGCTGGACGCCGGCGCGTCGCGCGCGATTACGCAGTTCTTTTTCGATACCGACGTGTTCCTGCGCTTTCGCGATCTGTGTGCCGCCGCCGGGATTACGGCGCCGATCGTGCCCGGCATTCTGCCGATTACCCGGTTCCCGCAGATGGAACGCTTCGCTGACATGTGCGGTACCACGATTCCCGACTGGCTGCGGGAACGGTTCGCGGGTCTGGACGACGATCCCGAGACGCGGCAGATGATCGCCGCGAGCGTCGCGATCGAACAGGTGCAGCGGCTGCAATCCGAGGGCGTTCAGGAATTCCATTTCTACACGCTCAACCGGTCCGAACTGACCTACGCCATCTGTCACGCGCTCGGTCTGCGGCCGGGCCAGGCGGCCGCCTGAGGAGCCCGACGTGGAACGCAACGAACGCATTCTGAGCCTCATGGCGTCGCTCGACGAGCGGCTGCTGATCATCGACGGTGCCATGGGCACGATGATCCAGTCCTACCGCCTGAGCGAGGAAGACTACCGCGGTGAACGTTTCGCCAGTTGGGATCACGATCTCCGTGGCAACAACGACCTCCTGTCGATCACGAAACCCGACGTGATCCGCGAGATTCACCGCACCTTCCTCGATGCCGGTGCGGATGTCATCGAGACGAACACCTTCAATTCGAACGCGCCGTCGATGGCGGACTACGGCATGGAAGCGCTCGTCGCGGAGCTGAACGCCGCATCCGCGCGGCTCGCCCGCGAGTGTGCCGACGACTGCTCGGCGCGCACGGGGATTCAACGCTATGTGGCGGGCGTGCTTGGTCCCACCAATCGAACGGCGTCGATTTCGCCGGACGTGAACGACCCCGGCTATCGCAACATCACCTTCGAGACGCTGGCCGACACCTATCGCGAATCGGCCATTGCGCTGATCGAGGGCGGGGTCGACTTCCTGATGATCGAGACCATCTTCGATACGCTGAATGCGAAAGCGGCGATCTTCGCCGTTAAGCGAGCGTTCGAGGCCACCGGGATCGAGCTGCCGGTCATGATCTCCGGCACGATTACCGATGCGTCGGGACGCACGCTGTCGGGACAAACGGCGGAGGCCTTCTGGAATTCCGTCCGGCACGCGGACCCGTTCATGATCGGCCTGAACTGCGCGCTTGGCGCGAAAGACCTCCGGCCCTACGTCGCCGAACTCGCCCGGGTCGCCAATACGCGCGTCAGCGCCCATCCCAACGCAGGACTGCCGAACGAGTTCGGAGAATACGACGAGACGCCGGAAGAGATGGCCGAGGTCGTCGCCGAATTTGCCGCCAGCGGCTTTCTGAACATGGTCGGCGGTTGCTGCGGGACGACACCGGAGCACATCCGGGCGATCCGTGACGCCGTGGCCGACGCGTCCCCGAGAACGGTGCCCACTCGCCCGGCGGCCTGCGGGCTGTCGGGCCTCGAACCGCTCAACATCGAACCGGACGATCTGTTCGTCAACGTCGGCGAGCGCTGTAACGTCACCGGATCGGCGCGCTTTAGGCGGCTCATCGAGGCGGACGACTACGTCACGGCTGTCGAAGTTGCCCGGCAACAGGTCGAGGACGGGGCGCAGATCATCGACGTCAACATGGACGAGGGCATGCTCGATTCCGAGCAGGCCATGGTCACGTTCCTGAACCTGATCGCCTCGGAACCCGACGTCGCCAAACTGCCGATCATGATCGACTCGTCGAAGTGGTCGGTAATCGAGGCCGGACTGCGTTGCGTTCAGGGCAAGGGAGTCGTCAACTCCATCAGCCTGAAGGAAGGCGAAGCCGCCTTCGTCGAGCAGGCCCGGCTCGTTCGCGACTACGGCGCGGCCGTCATCGTGATGGCGTTCGACGAGCAGGGGCAGGCCGACTCGATCGCGCGCAAGGTCGAGATCTGCGCGCGCTCCTACCGGATTCTCGTCGATGACGTCGGTTTCGAACCGGCGGACATCATCTTCGACCCGAACATATTCGCGGTCGCGACCGGGATCGAAGAGCATGCCGAGTACGGCATCGCCTTCATCGAAGCGACTCGCCGAATCAAAGAAGAACTGCCGCACGCACTCGTCAGCGGCGGCGTCAGCAACGTTTCGTTCTCGTTCCGCGGCAACAACGTCGTCCGCGAAGCGATCCACTCCGTGTTCCTGTACCACGCGATCCGCGCGGGTCTCGACATGGGCATCGTCAACGCGGGACAGCTCGCGATTTACGAGAATCTGCCCGAGGATCTTCGCGAGGCAGTCGAGGACGTCGTTCTCAATCGCCGCGACGACGGTACCGAGCGCTTACTGGACGTTGCCGAACGTTACAAGGGCCAGTCCTCGGCCGGCGAAGACCGCCGTCAGGATCAGGAGTGGCGCGGCTGGCCGGTGGACAAACGCCTGGAGCACGCGCTGGTCAAGGGCATCGACGAATTCGTCGTCGACGATACCGAGGAAGCGCGTCAGGCGGCCACGCGGCCGCTCGACGTCATCGAGGGCCCGCTGATGGACGGCATGAACGTCGTCGGCGATCTGTTCGGCGAGGGCAAGATGTTCCTGCCGCAGGTCGTCAAATCCGCGCGCGTGATGAAGAAGGCCGTGGCCCATCTGGTGCCGTTCATCGAGGCGGAGCAGGGTGGAGATGCTCGCAGCAACGGTAAAATCGTTCTCGCGACGGTGAAGGGTGACGTGCACGATATTGGCAAGAACATCGTCGGCGTCGTGCTCCAGTGCAACAACTTCGAGGTCGTCGACCTCGGGGTAATGGTCAGCTGCGAGAAGATCCTCGACGCAGCCCGCCGTGAGAACGCGGAGATGATCGGTCTGTCGGGGCTGATCACGCCGTCACTCGACGAGATGGTGCACGTGGCTTCCGAGATGCAGCGGCTCGACTTCGAGCTGCCATTGCTGATCGGCGGCGCAACGACCTCGCCGGCGCATACCGCAGTCAAGATCGAGCCTCGCTACGAAGGTCCGGTCATCTACGTCAAGGACGCGTCGCGCTCCGTGGGCGTCGCGCAGGCGCTGACGGAACCCGATACGCGCGCGGCGCTGGTCGAGAAGACGCGCAACGACAATGCGCGTCGACGGGAACGGCACGCCGGCAAGTCGCGGCTCAAACCACAGCTATCGCTGCGCGATGCTCGCGCCCGCGCGCAGCAGATCGACTGGAGCAGCTACACGCCGCCGCGCCCCGGATTTCTTGGCACGAAGCGGTTCGAAGCCGTCTCGCTGGCGACGCTGCGCGACTACATCGACTGGATGCCGTTCTTCAATGCGTGGGAGTTTCACGGCAAATATCCGCAGATTCTGACCGACGAGGTCGTGGGAGAGGCGGCCTCGTCGCTGTTCCGCGACGCCGAAAAGATGCTCGACCGGATCATCGCCGAGCAGTGGCTGGAGGCACGGGCCGTCATCGGCTTCTGGCCGGCGAACTCCGACGTGGACGACATCCTCGTATTCGACGACGAGTCACGCGGCACGCCAAGGATGCGCCTCTGTCATCTGCGCCAGCAGCGGTCGAAAGCGAACGGCCAGGCACAGCACTGTCTCGGCGATTACGTTGCGCCCGCACCGGCGGCAGACTATGTCGGCGGTTTCGCGGTTTCGGCCGGTATCGGAATCGATGAGCATGTGGCGCGCTTCGAGGCTGCGCATGACGACTACAGCGCGATCCTGCTCAAGGCGCTCGCCGACCGGCTCGCCGAAGCGCTGGCCGAGTACATGCACGAACGCGTCCGGATCGAGCACTGGGGATACGCGGCCGACGAATCGCTCGACAACGATGCGCTGATCGCCGAAGCGTATCGCGGCATCCGTCCGGCGCCCGGCTACCCGGCATGCCCGGACCATACGGAGAAGGGCAAGCTGTGGGAGCTGCTCGACGTCGAGCGGGAGATCGGGCTGAAGCTGACCGATTCCTATGCCATGTATCCGACCGCCGCGGTGAGCGGCTTCTACTTTTCGCATCCGGACGCGCGCTACTTCTCGGTAGGCAAAATCGATCGCGAGCAGCTCGAGTCCTACGCTGAACGCAAGGGGCTCGACGCGGTCGAAGCCGAGAGATGGCTTGCGCCGAATCTCGGGTACGACACGAATGAAAAGAACGCTGCCTGACCGGATCGTCCGCCCGATCCGAGTTGCCCTGGTAGTCCTGGCGGTCGGCTTTACCGCGACCGCAACCGCCGACGAGTACGCCGACGAGTACGCCGATGCGCGCGCCGAGCTGGTCGCCGCCTATCAGGCGCAGGACTTCGGCGCGATGCGCGCGGCCGCCGAACGCGCGCTGGCCATCAGGCCCGGGCACCCCGGCGCACTGTTCAATCTCGCATTCGCCGAGGTGCTCGACAGCGATCCGCGGGCCTCGCTGGAGACATTGAACCGCCTGCTGGCGCAAAACGTCGACATGGGCATCGCGAACATCGACGAGTTCGCCCCGGTTCGCAGTCTGCGAGGCTGGCGGGCCTATGCTGCCGGTATCGAAGAGCTGCGCCGGCCGGTCGGCGATGCGCGGGTCTTCCGTCGCCACGAGGTTGGCGATTTCATTCCAGAGGGGATTGCCGTTGCGCCGAATGGCGACGTTTTCCTCGGCAGCATTCGGCACGGCGACATCGTCAGGCTGGGGGAAGAATCGCACTCGTTCCTGCCAGGCGACGGCTCGCAACACTGGAGCGTATTCGGCATGCGGCTCGCCGGCGATACGCTATGGTTTGCGAGCAGCGCCATCGATCAGTATGCGTACCTCGACGAGTCGGACTCCGGACGGACCGGGCTGTTTGCTGTCGATCTCAAGACCGGCCGGCTAACGACACGGTCGCTGCTGCCGGACTCCGGCTCCGCGCAGGTGCTCGGGGACTTTGTTGTCGCCGATGCCGACACCTTTTTCGCGACCGACCAGGCGGATGGCATGGTCTACCGGTACACGGTCTCCGCGGAATCGTTCACGCCGATCGTCGAGAGCGGTGTCTTCGTATCGCCCCAGGGACTCGTCCTCGATGCCTCCGGCGAGCATTTGTACGTGGCCGACTACGTCGGCGGTCTGTTCCGCGTGGCCCTATCGGACGGAACCGTCGCCCGGGTCGATACGCCGGATACGGTCAGCCCGCACGGCATCGACGGACTCTACCGGCACGGGAATTCACTCATCGCGATTCAAAACGGCATCCAGCCGAATCGAGTGGCGCGATACGAACTCTCGGAGGACGGCGCGTCCATCGTGAGCGGTGATATCCTCGCTATGAATCTGCGTGGTTCGACGATCCGAATCTCGGTCAGATAGTCGATGATCGCCTTGTGTTCATCGCAAACAGTCACTGGCCGCAGTTCGACCGGGAGGGCAATCTCCCCGCAGGGCTCGAGGGGCCGGTGATTCTGGAAATAGGGATTGGGGAAGACTGATATGGATCGAACCGATGCCACGCGACGGCCGCGAATCGTCGGCACCACGCTGAGCGTGATGACCGCCGTCCTCGCGCTGCCGTTACTCGTTCTTGCCGAAGGCAGCCGCCAGACGGCGGAGATCATCGTCCCGGAGACTCACACCTGGGCCTACGAGAACTGGGGTTTCGCAGCCGCGGTCGTCAAGGACGACATCATCTACGTTTCGGGCGTCGTGACGTTTCTCGAGGGCGAGGGTAGCTACGAGGAACGTTATGCCCGCGGCTTTCAATCCGCGCTCGTCGAGATCGACAACATTCTCGGCGAGGCGGGCGCCAGTCTCGACGATGTCGTCGACATCACGACCTTTCATACCGACCTTGCGCGGCAGATAGAAACGGCCGTGGCGGTCCGTATGCAAGTCATGAACGAGCCGCACCCGGCGTGGACCGCGGTTGGCACCACCGCGCTGGCCGTCCCGGACGGCGTGACGGAGATCAAGGTGATCGCGCACCGCTCGAACTAGCTGACCGCGAGTTCTTCTTCCCGCGCTGCCGCCTCGTCGGCCTCCCTGGCAATTTCATCGGCGAGTGACTTGAAGGGCTCGCTATACATGCTCCCTTGCCGGCTCCACCAGCCGCGGACGGCCGGCATCGACATGAAGCGCGTGATGAATGTCTGATAGCGCACCGCGAGGTGCCGGTCCGTCTCAGAGAATCGGTGCGCGTCGCTGAAGACCGTGAAAAACCGGTGGCACAGCATTCCGAATCGCTCCCGATCGTCGTGAGAGGCCTCGTCCGGGGACTCCGTCACGACTTTCCATATTCGGTAGAGTTCTTCGTTGGCGGCAATCTCGCCGAGAACGGATGCGATCGATTCGCTGAGATTGCGATGTGCTTCGAATTGCGAGACGCGACCGCTGTGTCGGATCTGTACAGCGAGGTAGAGAAGCGAGATGACGACGGCGATGGCGCCGACGAATTCGCCGATATTGCCCAGGTTCTCGAGATTCACAGGTCCGAATATAGACGACAGCCGGGGCAAACCGAAGCGCGCAGATCCTGCAACAGCCGACTATCGGCGGCGCCGATGGTGGAGCGCGGGTTGAAGGAAGGCACGGCGCCGCTGCCTGAAGATATTCGACGGTCGCGCTAACGACCCTGCGCATCGGCGCCGAACGGTCGCGGCCGGATGAAGTACCAGCTGGCGACCACCAGGAGCCCGAAGACGGTGTAGCAAACCGCGAACACCCACATCGGTGCTTCGTAGTACAAGAGTTGGTGCATCCAGTGCTGAATGAACGACCCGGAGTAGGTGGTGTCACCCGCCTTCTCGCGCAGCGCCATCTCCCAGATCGTAAGCGGGCAGATCTGTCCGAGCCATGCCTGCAGTACGACGATGCCGATACCGACCAGATGCGCTATCCGGAACCACCGATTGCGAACCCACGACCAACCCAGACCCCCGCCAAGCAGGATAAGCAGGAGCCCGAGCACGACAAAAACGACGAAGCCGACGTGGATGACGAGAATCGTGTCAGCCGCGAGTCGATAGATCACGGTCGGCTAGTCCAACAGCCAGCGCAGCGCAGCGTCATGGTCGCGAAATACCTGCACGGATTCCGGCGACGTTGCGGTATACGCCTCGTAGAGCCGGGCAAGTCCGAACGGCAGGTCGGCCGGCGAGTACACGGCGGTCTTGTAATCTGTCACCCCGTCCTCCTCGAACAAAACAGCGAGGGTCTCCGCCAGTCTTGCCAGACCGTCCGCGGTGACACGCCTTAGGTCCGCGGCCGACAGGTCGACAAACTCCTTCATCGTCGGTGCCCACTCGCCGCCTCGATAGAAATCGGTGAAACGTTCGGCGAACTCCTCGTCCGTCACTTCGCCGGTCACAAAGCTCTTGAACCATGTTCCGGACGCGTCAATCTGGAAGTCTATGGCGATACGGGTCTCCGACTCTCTGGCTGTTCGACAGCCGCCAGCCTATCTGCCATGCGGCGAGTTCTCAATCCGTTCACCGGTCCGGCAGGCGCTCGCCGGGGTCGAGATAGAACATTCGCTTCCAGCCCTGCGTGCCGGTCGTGATGCGCCACGGGTAGGGCACGAGCGTGACGATCGTGTAGTGCAGATGCGGCGGCTTGCCGGCAGCGTTGCCGGAGTCGCCGACGCTGCCCAGGCGGTCGCCGCTAGCCACGAAACGTCCGGCCGAATCGTCTATCTCGCCGAGGTGCGCGTAGTAATGCACTCGCCATCGAGGGCCGAGGACAACCACGATATTGCCGCCGCGCGAGACGGTCCCGCGATAAAGCACGATGCCGCCGGTCGACGCCACGACATCCTGTTCGAGCGTGCCGAAGATATCGATACCTTTGTGCACGCCGGACGCGCCCCACGGCTCGTACCAGAACGATTCCGCGTGCCAGTCCGCGGATGTTGCACCGGTGACGGGTATCACGGGGCTTTCGGGAATCAGGAATCCGGCGACGAGAATCAACAGCAAAACGGCTGCGACGCGGCGGCCGATACGCCGACGAGGGGGCGGCGTCGCCCGCGGCTGTTTGTCTTCGTCTGTCGTCACGGGTCGGAATCGGCGGGCAGTGGGTCCCAGGCGTGGTGTTTGATCTTCCAGCCGTCTGAGCCGCGTTCGAGGATCGTCAGGAACTTGCCGCGCGTTGAAGTGAAGCTGCCGTCGTATTCGAACGCCACCTCGTAGTGCCCGCGAACATAGCCCAGGCTGCCCGATGCGCCGCTTTGCATCGGTTCGAAGCGGAACGTCGTAATTCGGGCCGCCGGTCCGTCTGGCGGCCACCAGAACGCGCGCGCGGCGTCGGCGCCTTCGACAAACGGCATGCCGCCGGGCGACAGCGTGAAGTTGTCGGCAAATGCCGCAATCACCGCGTCCGGATCGTTATCCCGCCACGCCTCCGCGTAGGCTTCCAGCGCCTGTCGCATCTCGACGGCCTCATCGCAGGCAGGGCAGTCCTCGCCCCGCGCGTCCGCCGTCGAGAACGCCGTCGCGAGCAGCAGCAGAAGTGCGTTGCGAATCACTTGTAGGCCGCCCAGCTTCCATTGCGCCGAATGAGCAGCGTCGTCGATATCGGGTAGCCGGTGTCTGCTTCGATCTGCACTGTGAGCCGCCGAACGAGTTCGACGCTCAGCGGGTCGTTCGAAGGCGCGAACAACAGGAGGTCGCGAGTGGGGATGGCGGCTACCGGCGCCGCACCGAAGTCGGCCTCGATGTCGGCCCAGAAGCCGTCCAGCAGCAAAGCGCTCGACTCGTACATGCCGTCGAGCTCCAGAAAGTAGATGCCGTCAACTTCGTGCATCAGAAAGTCGCCCGACTTCGCACTGAGATTGCTGACGGCGACGTCGTGTACGTCCTCCAGATCCAGATCCATTTCCTCGAGATTGGACTCAAGCAGGAATTGCACACGGTCCGGGAAGTCGAGGACGTAGAGCACCGAGAGGTCCGCCACCAGCGGTTCGTTGACGGTCGGATCGTCGCGGTTGAGCGTGGCCTGCGCGACGAAGGCCGCGTCGCGGACGACAGGCAGGATGTTCGGCCGGTCCGCCTGCGAGAACGAATCCGTGGGTTCCGCAAGAATCGCCTGAACGTAGGTCCTTATCTGGCTCGCTCGCTCTGCGGGATTGTCCGAGGCGTTTCGATAGAGGTTGTGAAGATTGATCGAGCCTTGTCCGGCTTCGTCGTCGCCGACGACGATTTCGAGCGGTCCGGTCACCTCGAATCCGCCGTCCGGCAGTTCCTTCTCCAGCGCACGCACGAATTCCTCCGTAAACGCCTCGGCCGTCAGCGGATACTGATCGGCGGAAACCGAACCGAACACGAGCAAGAGGAGGAGAGCAGGCAAGGTTTTCATGAGCTGTCCTTGTGTCCGAGAATTCGCGCAGGCAGGAACAGAATGGTCTTGACGAGCGCGATCAGCGCGTCCATCGCGACGCCCACGATGCGGAACGGAATGGACAGCAGCCAGAGCAGCGGCCACAGGACCAGCACCAGTATTGCCACAGGCGCGCTTAACACCAGCAGGATCGACCACAGGATGAGAATGAGCAGGACCTTCATTGTTCGTCACCGGTCCCCGTCGCTTCCTCGAGCCAAGCCAGCACCTCGCGGCGGGCGCAGTCCATGTCGTGTTGCGTGCGCTCGTCCACCAGCATCGACGAGCCGTGGACGCCGTGGTCCACGGTATGGACCTTCGCCCCGGCGTCGGTCAGCCGAACGGCCTGCTGGTACACGTGCGTGTGTTGCATCTCGCTCTCCGGCGTGTAGACCGCCATCGGGCTTCGAACTTCGTATAACCAGAGCGCGGCTCTGCAGTCCTGCATCGGTCCGCCGGAGGCGGGGGAGAACGCGATCACGGCGCTCACGTCTCTGCGTCGTTTTGCCGCGAGCTGGAACACGAGCGCCCCGCTGTAGGAACTTCCCCAGACGACAATCGTTTCGGCAAGGTCCCCGTCCACAACGTAATCGAGCGCGGCCTCGACATCGGGGTAGCCGTCGCAGTAGTCGGTCGAGACGTCCGCATTGAGCCCGTCGACGGTCCGGTTGGTCGACTCGAACCGGTCGCCGCCGGAGCGGAGATCCCATGCGATCGCGCGGAAGCCGTTCGCGTTCAGCCAGGCGGCAATCTCGGGATACTCGCCGCGGGCATTGCCGCCGCCCTGATGGAAGAGCAGCACCAGCGGCGTTGCCTCGTCCAGATCGCCGTACCAGGTATCGCCGTAGAGCGTCACACCGTCGCTGGTCGTTGTGGTCACGGTATCGGCGAACGCCGGGAGCGCAGCGAATGCCGCCAGCGCGATCAGCGGACCAAAGAGAATTTCTCGTCGCATCGACACACCTCCGGGTGCGGCCGGACTAGTCGTCCGATTGCTCGGCAAAGGTGAATTTTACGACGATCGGCAGGTGATCGGAGCCGATATTGGGCCCCGCTTCAAAATCGGTGACGACCAGGCCGTCGGAGACGAGGACGTGATCGATGGGAATGCGGCCGGGATACAGCCAGGCGGGCCACGTGGGCGCGATGCCATAGCCGCGGCGCGCATTGCGGAGACCGCCCGTTACCTCGAGGCGCTGATAGTGGTTCGCCCACATCGTGATGTTCAGATCTCCCACGACGATCAGCGGGCGCGGGGACCGTGCAGCCAGATCCGCGACGCTATCGAGCTGCAGATTGCGGTCGCCATAGTTCGTGCTGCCCAGAGGCTGCATGGGGTGGGTGCTCACGATGTGCAGGCGTTCGCCGCCGACCAGCGCGGTTGCGACGATGTCGGGGTGGCCGAGCGGAACCGAGCCGATGACCGTAGACGCCTCGAGCGGATACTTCGAGTACAACGCGATGCCGAATGGATCGTACCTCGGTTCGACGACCCGATAGCGGTACGACGAGGCGATGGGCTCGAGAGCCTCCAGCCATTCGGGTGTGAACTCCTGCAGAACGACCAGATCCGGGTCTACCTCATCGAGCAAGGCGAGCAGGGGCTCGGCATCGGTGTTCTCGACATGCAGATTGGCGTGCAGCAGGCGTACGTCCGCGTCGCTCGGATCCGGTGCATCGATCGGCAGATACCAGGGAACGACGAACCAGGCGTTGACTGCGATCGCGGCGAGTCCGAGCAGCACATAATTCCGCCATTTGAGAACCACGAACACCAGCGTCAGGAGCACCGAAACAACGAGGTACTGCAAGCGGAAGTGCGAGAAAAGTTCGAGGTACTGATGCCATTGGTTGAATGCCGTGGCAACGGAGAACAGCAGCGTGACAACCAGCCCGGCTTCGCAGAGCCCGGTCAGAAACGTTTTCAGACGCTCCTTCACGGCTTCGGCATCCGGCAGTCGCCGCGCCGTTCGATGGCGACCGAGTGCACGTCACCGCTTGCCGCGTCGAACAGCCAGAGCCTTCCAGTACGGACATCGATGCCGGCCAGCAGCTTGAGCGCTTCGACGGCCATCAGCGTGCCGATCACACCGGGCACCGGGCCGAGTACACCGTTGCCGGCGCAGTTTTCCAGCGACTCATCGGCTTCCGCATACAGACATCGGTAGCACGGCGACGTCGCATAGTCGGGACCGAACACCGCGAGCTGACCTTCCAGGCGGATGGCGGCGCCGGAAATGAGGGTCTTGCCGGCGCTGACGCAGGCGTCACTGACGGCGAAACGCGTCGGGAAGTTGTCGGAGCCGTCGAGCACGAGGTCAACGTTGGCTACCGCTTGATTCAATGCGTCACCTTCGAGTCGAGAGTCGATCGTCTCGATAGTGGCGTCCGCATTCTGCGCGATCAATCGCTCGGCCGCGACACGGACTTTGGGCTTGCCGACGTCGGCGTCGCCATACAGTACCTGGCGGGCGAGATTCGTCGGGTCGACGGAGTCGAAGTCCGTCAGCACGACTCGACCGACTCCGGCGGCGACCAGATACTGTGCGACCGCGCAGCCGATGCCGCCGGCGCCCACGATCAGTACGGATCCGGCTGCGATCCGCGCCTGCCCCCGTTCGCCGATCTGCTGCAGAGCAAGATGGCGCGCCTCACGCGGAAGCCGGGGGCTGTCGTCGTTCATCCGTCGACGGTGACCTCGGTGATCGTCACCGGCTCGACCGGCACGTCCTGGTGCCCGCCGCGGTTGGTCGTTGCCACTCCGGCGATCGCATCGACGACATCCATCCCGTCGGTGACCTCTCCGAAGACCGCGTAGCCGAAGTCGCGGCCGCCGTGATTGAGGAAGTCGTTGTCCTTGAGATTGATGAAGAATTGCGCGGTCGCGCTGTCGACGACCATGGTGCGCGCCATGGCGAGCGTGCCGCGACGATTGGTCTCGCCGTTGTCGGCTTCGTTCTTGATCGGGTCACGAGTACTCTTCTGATGCATGTCGGCATCGAAGCCGCCGCCCTGGATCATGAAGTTCGGGATGACGCGATGAAAGATCGTGTCGGCAAAGAAACCGTCGGCGATGTACTGGCGAAAGTTCTCGCAGGTAATCGGCGCCTTCTCGTCGAAGAGTTCGACCTTGATATCGCCGTGATTCGTCTTGATCGTGATCATGTTTTCTCTTGGCTGGTACGAAAGTGCTGGTTGTGTATCACGTTTCGTCGTGCGACGCATGGGCTGTCGGGCTGCGCGCCGCCGTGACTCGCGGCAATCCCGCGTAGTCCTTGTGGCATTCGATATCGACCCACTCGTGCGCGGCGAGGATGCCGCGGACCAGCGCTTCCTGGTCCGCGCCGTGCTCGAGCAGCAGCGGCGCGCCGGAGGCCGTGACATCGAGGCAGCGTTCGGCCAGTACCCGGATGGCATCCAGGCCGTCCGCGCCGGCCGCAAGCGCGCTCGCTGGCTCGTGCCGCAGCGCACCGAGCGCGGGGTCCTCGTCCGCGACATACGGCGGGTTGGAGACGACGAGGTCGAATGTCTCGCTGCGGACCGGGTCGGTCCAGTCGCCGTGACGAAACTCGACGTTTCCAAGATCGAGGTGACGCGCATTCTGCACGGCGACGGCGAGCGCATCCTGACTCAGGTCTACCGCGACCACATTGCAGATCGGCCGCTCGCGCGCGATCGCCAGCGCGATCGCACCGCTGCCGGTGCCGAGGTCCAGGACCCGGTACTCCGCCCTGCGCGGAATGTGGCCGAGTGCCCGGTCGACCAGAATCTCGGTCTCGGGCCGCGGGACGAGGGTGGCCGGCGTGACCATCAGTTCCATCGACCAGAATTCGCGGATCCCCATGATGTAGGCCATCGGCTCGCCCGCCATGCGGCGCGAGACCGTGCCTTCGAAGCGCTCGATCGCCGCGTCGTCCGGCACGTCCTCCGGATGCGCGAACAGATAGCTGCGCGGCATGTCGATGGCGCGGCCGAGCAGGATCTCCGCGTCGAGACGCGGCGACTCGCTGACGCCGGCCAGCCGTGCGGTCACGGCCTCGAGCAACTCGCTGATTGGGGTTTCGTCTGCCATCGCCTGTTCGTACTGGTGGGCCGTCCTCAAGGTCGCGTAAACTCCCGGCACGTTCATTGCCGGTGAGCCGAGCATGCAAGTCTATTCCAATGTCCTCGAGATGGTCGGCCGCACGCCGATGCTCGAGGTGACGCGCCTGGATACAGGCCCCTGCCGCCTCCTTCTCAAGCTGGAACTGATGAATCCGGGCGGTTCCGTGAAGGATCGTATCGGAATCTCGATGATCGAGCAGGCCGAGGAGCGCGGTGAGCTGAAACCGGGCGATACGATCGTCGAGGCCACGGCCGGAAACACCGGTCTGGGTCTGGCCCTGGTCGCCGCGCAGAAGGGGTACAAGCTCATTCTCGTCCTGCCGGACAAGATGAGTCAGGAGAAAATCTTCAATCTGCGCGCGATGGGTGCCGAGGTTGTGCTGACCCGCTCCGACGTCGGCAAGGGGCATCCGGAGTACTACCAGGATCTGGGCCGAAGCATTGCGGCCGAGAAGAACGCCTATTTCATCAATCAGTTCGGCAACCTCGACAATCCGCTGGCACACGAGATGACGACCGGTCCGGAGATCGTGGAGCAGGCCGGACCGGACCTCGATGCGATTGTGCTCGGCGTGGGGTCGAGCGGCACCGTGTCGGGACTCGGCAAATACCTCGCCGAGCACGCGCCGGACGTCGACCTGATTATCGCCGATCCGGTCGGATCGGTGCTGACCGACTACATCAACAAGGGCGAACTGCACGAGAAAGGCGGCAGCTGGCTGGTCGAAGGCATCGGCGAGGACTTCATCCCCGATATCGCCGATTTCAGCAAAGCCAAAAAGGCTTACGCGATCAGCGACGCCGAGTCCTTCGCCGCCGCGCGCGAATTGCTGCGCAAGGAAGGCCTGCTCGCTGGATCGTCGTCCGGCACGCTGCTGGCGGCCGCACTGAAATACTGCCGTGAGCAGACCGAGCCGAAGACGGTCGTCACCTTCGCCTGCGACACCGGCAACAAGTACCTGTCGAAGCTCTTCAACGACTTCTGGCTGGAAGACCAGGGATTCATCGAGCGCGAACAGCAGGGCGACCTGCGCGATCTGATCGGCCGGCCGCACGACGAGCGGGCGACGATCACGGTCGGCTCCGGCGACGTGCTGACGACGGCACACAATCGGCTCCGAAACGCCGGCTTTTCGCAGCTTCCGGTCATGGACGAGGGGCAACTGGTCGGCGTCGTCACCGAAGACACGATCATTCGCTTCGTGTACGGTCATCCGGAACTGATGAATGCGCCGGTAAGCGACGCGATGGAGTCGGCGTTCATCAAGCTCGACAAGAGCGAGAGCATCAACAATCTGGTGGCCATGCTCAGAGTCCAGCCGTACGCCGCGATCATGGACGGCGAACAGTTCCTGGGCTTGATAACGCGTTCCGACGTCCTCAACTACCTGCGACGCCAGATGTAAGTAACACGGACCCCGACGATGGACGACAAAGACAGACAATTCGCGACCCGCGCCATTCATGCCGGCCAGTCTCCCGATCCGACGACCGGCGCGATCATGCCGCCGATCTACGCAACCTCGACCTACGTGCAGGAAAGCCCGGGCGTGCACAAGGGCTACGAGTACTCCCGCACGCAGAATCCCACGCGGATGGCCTACGAGCGCTGCGTCGCGGATCTCGAATCAGGCACCCATGGCTTCGCCTTCGCGTCCGGCATGGCCGCGACCGGCACGATACTCGAGCTCCTCGACACCGGGTCGCACGTCGTCGCGATGGACGACCTCTACGGCGGGACGCGGCGTCTGTTCCACACCGTGCGCGAACGCAGCGCGGGGCTCGAGTTCGATTTCGTCGATCTGACCGACCCCGATACGGCCAAGGACGCCATCCGCGACAACACGCGGATGATCTGGATCGAGAGCCCGAGCAACCCGCTCCTGAAAATCGTCGACTTCGAGGCCATCGCCGAACTCGCCGCCTCGAACGACATCCTGATCGTTGCCGATAACACGTTTGCAACGCCGTACCTGCAGCGGCCGCTGGAACTCGGCGCTGACATCGTCATGCACTCGGCGACCAAATTTCTGAACGGCCACTCCGACATGGTTGGCGGGATCGCAGTAACGGCAAGCGATGAGCTCGCGGAACGGCTGGCGTACCTGCAGAACTCCATCGGTGCCGTGTCCGGCCCGTTCGATAGTTTTCTCGCGTTGCGCGGCGTGAAGACGCTGGACGTGAGGATGGAGCGGCACTGCCACAGCGCTCAGGCGATCGCCGAGTGGCTGGAGGCCGACGGGCGCGTGGAGAGCGTGCTGTATCCCGGTCTGCCGTCGCATCCGCATCATGACGTGGCGATGGCGCAGATGACCGGCGGCGGCGGCATCGTGACCTTCTTCATCAAGGGCGGTCTCGACGAAGCACGCAGCTTCCTCGAACGCTGCGAAGTCTTCGCACTGGCCGAAAGTCTCGGTGGCGTCGAGAGTCTCGTCGACCATCCGGCGATCATGACCCACGCCTCGGTGCCAGCCGAAGAGCGCGCCAAGCTCGGTATCAGCGATCAGTTGATCAGGCTGTCAGTCGGCATTGAAGCACTGGACGATCTGCTGGCGGATCTGGATCAGGCACTGGGCTAGACCCTGGACAAGCGCTTGACGCTGCCTACAAGCCCTGGACTAGAGAGTGAACTGGAACGAAATAGCGACAGCCGCAGTCACGCTGTTCTTCATCATGGATCCGCTCGGCAACGTGCCGATATTCCACGCGGTACTCGCGAAGTGCGAGCCGAGCCGGCGGACGTGGATCATCGCTCGCGAGCTCGTGATTGCTCTGGTGATCCTCTTCTTGTTCCTGTTTACAGGCAACGCGATTCTCGCATTCCTCGGTCTGAGTCAGTCCTCGCTGAATATCGCTGGCGGAATACTCCTGTTCATCATCTCCCTCAGGATGATCTTTCCTCGCGCCGTGGCGGCCGAAGAGGTCGACGTCGACGAAGAGCCGTTTCTCGTCCCGCTCGCAATCCCGATGGTCGCCGGACCGTCGACGATCGCGATCCTGCTGCTGCTGAGTTCGAGTCAGCCGGACCGACTACTCGAGTGGAGCACGGCGCTCATCCTCGCGTGGCTTGGCACGACCGTGCTGCTGGTTCTGTCGCCGAAGCTGATGGACCTGCTCGGCACGCGTGGTTCGAGAGCGCTGGAACGGTTGATGGGCATGATCCTGGTGATCCTTGCCACGCAGATGCTGTTGAACGGCGTCAGGGACTTCGTCAACAGCCTTTAGGCCCGTTCGACGCCGAATCCGCTTGAGCCCGTGGCGCAGGCATGGGACTCTGCAGTTCTCGCCCTGTCCGCCGCGCCAGTCATGACCAATCCAGGATCCGATCTCGAGACGCTGTTCCAGGCGGAACTTGCGAGCCGCGACGTCGATTTCGAGCTGTTGGACGACGGTCGCTACGAACTCCATTCCGAGGAGATCACCGCGCGGATCGTCAGCATCGAAAATCTGTCGCTCCGCTATCGCCAGAGCGGCGACGAGGGCGCCGTTGAGAGATTCGTGGACGCGATCCTCTCCGGTCTGTCATTTACGCTGCCGCCGTGGGAAGCCGCCCGCAACGCCGTGCTACCGCTGCTCGAGAGGGCCGATCTCCAGCTGGGCGGTGACGCGGTCAGCCGGGCAATGAGCGACGAGACCCTTGCCGTCCTTGTGATCTACGACGAGGTGGCCGGCCATATTCAGTATCTGCGCGCCGTCGATATCGAGGAATGGAGTGTGCCGGAAGTGGAGGTCTGGGCAGCCGCGGAGCGCGTACTCGACCGCGTCATGGCTGCGACCGACGTCGGCTACCTCAATGCCGGCGATTTCGTGCTCGGTACGATCGAGGCGCCCGAGCCGTGGAAGGCCTCACTGATCCGATCCCGCCCGCTGCGTGCGAAGGTCGAGGCGCAGCTGGGCTGGCCGGTCTACGCCGTCGCACCCGATCGCGGCTTCGTCTATCTGCTGAGCCAGGAGGATGCCGATGCGCTCGGCCGCATCGGTGCGATAGTTGTCAGCGAGTTCAAATCGGCGCCGTACCCGATCTCGACCGAAGTCTGGGAACTCAGCGACGACGGCATCAAGTCGATCGGCTCGTTCCCGGCGAAATGATCGGCGCCGGCCCGGCTCAGTCGCCCAGCGCGGCCAGTTGATCTGCCTGATACTCGCTGGTCAACGGGTCGACGACCTGGCCCAGGTCGCCCTGCAGGATTTCATCCAGCTTGTACAACGTCAGATTGATGCGGTGGTCGGTGACACGGCCCTGCGGATAGTTGTAAGTGCGAATGCGTTCTGAGCGATCGCCGGAACCGACCAACAGCTTCCTTTTCTCGGCCTGTTCGGATTCCTGCTGCGCAACTTGCGCATCGAGCAGGCGCGCCTGCAGCAGTGACATCGCGCGGGCGCGATTCTTCAACTGAGAACGTTCGTCCTGGCACTCAACGACGATGCCGGTCGGCAGGTGAGTGACGCGGACCGCGGAGTCCGTCTTATTGACGTGCTGACCGCCAGCGCCCGACGCGCGGTAGGTGTCGATGCGCAGATCGTTGTCATTGATCTCGACTTCCTCGATCTCGTCCGGCTCCGGGAGAACCGCGACCGTGCAGGCCGACGTATGGATGCGGCCCTGCGATTCGGTGGCCGGTACGCGCTGCACCCGGTGCGCGCCGGACTCGAACTTCAGGCTCGCGTAGATGCCGCTGCCGGTGACGCGGCTGATGATTTCCTTGTAGCCGCCGTGTTCGCCCTCGCGCTCGGACAGAATCTCGACATTCCAGCCTTTGCCTTCGGCGTAGCGCGTATACATGCGGAACAGATCGCCGGCGAAGATCGCCGCTTCGTCGCCGCCGGTGCCGGCACGAATCTCGAGATAGACGTTGGCGTTGTCGTGCGGGTCGGGCGGGATCAGCGCCTTCTTGAGTTCGGTCTCGAGCGACTCGCGCTTCTCGGTCAACGAACTCAGTTCGTCCTGGCCCATCTGCCGGACTTCCTCGTCCGAGTCCCCGGCCATCTCTTCCGCGGCAGCGATATCTTCTTCGACGGAGTCATAGGTCGAGAAGAGCTGTACCACGGGCTCGAGACGCGAGTACTCCATCGAGTAGTCGCGGAACTGGTTCTGGTCGCCAATGACGTCGGGCTCGGCCAACAGACCCGCGAGCTCCTCGAGCCGGTCGCGGACCGCTTCCAGCTTATGCCGAATGGATTCCTTCACTCTTTGTCTTTCAGGCCGAACAGCGAACGGGCCGTCAATATCGTGGAGTCGTCCGATGCCTCGCCGGCCTCGCGCAGCCGGACGCTGGGCTGGTGCAGCAGTTTCTTCATCAGCGCCGCCGTCGCGTACTCGAGCACTTCGTCGCCATCGGCACCCTGTGCAAGCCGCCGGCGCGCCTGCGCGAGCACGTCTTCGCGGATCGAGTCCGCATGATCGCGCAGGGCGGTGATGACGGGAGCGACCTGTTTGGAGCGCTCGATCGACAGGTAGCGGCCGAGTTCCTCATCGAGTATCCGATGGGCATCGACGGCGGCGGCCTCGCGATTGCCCTGACCCTCGAGAATGACGCGGTCCAGATCGTCGATCGTGTACAGATACACGTCTTCCAGTTCGCCGACGCCGTTCTCGATGTCGCGTGGCACCGCGATGTCGACCGCGAATATCGGCTTGCGCTTGCGCTGCCTGATAGCGCGCTGCATTTGCTCGGTGGTAACGACCGGGTCCGGACTTGCCGTCGAACTGATGAGAATGTCGGCGTCCGGCAGCGTACCTTCCAACTCCGACAGCGGCAGGGCGTAGCCGCCGAACCGGCTTGCGAGCCCGCGCGCATTGTCGAGGTCGCGGTTCGCGACGAACAGCCGCCCAATTCCCTTGCGAGTCAGGTGCTTGGCGGCCAATTCCATCGTGACGCCGGCGCCCACGAGCATCGCGGTCTGATTGCGGAAGTCGGCGAAGAACTGTTGGGCGAGACTCACCGCGGCGTAGGCCACCGAGACGGGACTGGAACCGATCTCCGTATCGGTTCGGACCTTCTTGGCCACCGAGAAGGTGTGATGAAACAGCCGGGTCAGGCCCTTGCCGAGCGTGCCCGCGTGCTCGGCGTCGCGGTAAGCGTCCTTGAGTTGGCCGAGGATCTGAGGCTCGCCGAGCACCATCGAGTCGAGCCCGCAGGCCACCCGGAAGATATGCCGGATGGCGTCGTCACCATTGATCTCGAAGAGCGAATCCTCGAATTCCTGATCCAGATTGCGATCGTCGTGAAGCCAGCGGACGAGGCGGTCATGCCCCTCGCTATCGCAGTCGACATAAAATTCGGTGCGGTTGCAGGTAGACAGCAAAACGGCCTCGTCCACGCCGTCCAGGTCGCGCACGGCCGTCAGCGCCTGGCTGACCTGATCGCCGGAAAACACGACCTTCTCGCGTATTTCCACAGGTGCCGTGTTATGGTTCAGCCCGAATATCTTGAGCGGCATACAGGACGAGACGCAGGCCAGAACCTGCGGAAAATGCTCCATCAGGGCGTATCATAAGCGAACTGCGGGCTTAGTTCCTTGTCTCTGTATGCAAGTACCGCGAACTCGCGGCAGCGCACAAGGACAGGCCGCGATGGTCACTACCGATTAAGGATCGCATGCAGCACAACTCCCCGATGCTGTCAGCCCTTCGTTTGCTGGCAGCGACCCTACTCCTGAGCTTCTCGAGCATCGCTACTCTCGCCGACGAGGAATCGTCCGAGGCCGGCGCGCACGTGGATGCCGCCGATGCGGCCCTGCTGAGCATGGACTATTCCACCGCGTCTGCGGAGTACCGCAGGGCAGCGGAGCTCAGCGACGACGTCGACGTCGCGACGCAGGCTACCCGCGTCTCCTCGACCTTCGGCTTCAACGAGGACGCGCTCGTGGCGGCTCGCCGCTGGCTGGAGCTCGATGAGGACAGCGACGAAGCACTGTTTTATGTCGCGAGGCTGGAACTGCGGACCGGCAACATGCGTGCGGCGAAAAGGCGCTACCGGGAGTTGCTCGAACGCGGAGATCAGGAACCGGATCGCCGTCTGCTGTCGCTCATCGGTGTCCTGGGCGACGAGGACGCCGACGCCGCCAACGAACTGATGCAGGCACTCGCGCGCCCGTACCGGGATTCGCCGTACGCTCAGTATGCGGCGGCCGTCATGGCCCTGCAGGCGGAGGACCTCGAGACCGCCCGCGAGCTGGCGGCAGAGGTCATCGAGACGGACTCGGAACCCTGGGTCACGGACAAGGCGAAGCTGTTGTATGGCCGGATACTGCTGGTCGCCGGTGAGACCGAAGAAGCCATCGACTACGTCGCCCGTATCATCGGCGATGACCCTCAGCCCGACTCGGATGCCCGCATGGAACTCGCGCTGATCATGATGTCCGCCGGCCGCAACGACGACGCGCTGAGCCAGGTGAATCAGGTCCTGCTGGAGAATAGCGCCAATTTCGACGCGCTCAGGCTGATGGCGATCATCAACTTCCGCGAAGCCAATCTCGACGCGGCCTGGGAGGACTTCGAGGATCTGCTGTCCACGGGACAGCACACGATGGACGCGCTGTACTACCTGGCGAGAATCTCCGATTTCCGCGAAGAGTCCGAGCGTGCGATTCGGCTCTATTCGCAGGTCCGCAGCGGTTCGCACACCGTGACCTCACAGCGTCGCGCGGCAGCGCTGATCGCATTCACGCGCGAGGACGAAGACGCCGCGATCGCCCACCTCGACGAGTTTGCCCGGGTGAACCCGGCACACGGCGTTGACATGATCCAGGCCAAGGCGCAGCTGCTCGCCGCGCTGGATCGCTACGACGAGTCGCTCGAATACTATGACCGGCTCGTCCAGTACCGGCCCGACGCCGAAGGCGTCATGCTGGGCCGCGGCGAATTGCTGCTGCGGATGGAGCGTCTCGATGAAGCCATCGAGCAATACCGAGCCTCCGTGCGGCGCTGGCCGGACAGCGCCACGTCACTCAACGCGCTGGGCTACACGCTCGCCGACCGTACCGACCGGTATCGCGAGGCTGAGCGACTGATCCGTAAGGCGCTGGAATTCAATCCGGACAGCCCTGCGATCATCGACAGCATGGGCTGGGTACTCTTCAAACTCGGCCACCACGAAGAGGCGCTGGCCGAACTTCAACGCGCCTACGAGGGTCTCGAGGACGCCGAAGTCGCCGCCCACATCGTCGAAGTCCTCGCTGCGCTCGACCGCTGCGACGAGGCCATCGAGTTCCTGGTCGAGGCCGAAGAGAAATACCCCGACAGCCCGCTCCTCGAAGACGTCCGTGAGCGCGTATTCCCGGACGCGGACTAAGGCCGTCGCGCGGCTTGCGGCGCTGCTCGCCAGCGCGCTGCTGATTGCAGGCTGCGCGACCAAGCGCGGCGTCGACCTTCCCGATATCAGCGATTGGGACGCCCGCACATCCGTGCTGGGCCAGCTCGATGAGTACGAGTTCAGCGGCCGCATCGGCGTAACCGCCGGCGACGACGGTTTCAACGGGCGGCTTCGCTGGTATCAGGACGAAGACGCGTTCCGCGCCACGGTCGGTGGGCCGCTCGGCATCGGCACCGTACGCATCGAGGGCGACGGGCCGGCGGTCGAGCTAACCGATAACGATGGCGTCACGACCCGGCTCGTGGACGTCGAGACCGATCTGTACTACCGCTACGGCTGGACGATCCCGGTCGAGAGCCTCCGCTTCTGGGCGCTGGGCATCCCCGATCCGCGGGCTAGTGCGGTCACGGAATTCGGCGAGGAGGGCGAGTTGGTCAGTCTCGAGCAACGCGGCTGGCGGGTGACCATCGGACGCTATCGTGAGGCGGGCGGCGGCCAGCAGATGCCGAGCCGGCTGACGGCGACAAACGAGTCCACGCGGGTGCGCCTGGTGATCGATCGGTGGATTTTTCGGGAGTAATTTTCCCAGCAATGCCGGAAGCCGACCCGCGTCGTTGACAGCCTGATAACGGCCGCTCACACTACGCCCCGACGGTCCGCGAGAGACCGGCAATCCACAATCGATTGGGGCGTAGCCAAGTGGTAAGGCAACGGGTTTTGATCCCGTGATTCGCAGGTTCGAATCCTGCCGCCCCAGCCATATGCAAGGGGGATAAGTGGAATTTGCATCAATGGCGGTCTTTACCGGGAGTGCTCACCCGGAACTGGCCCAGGACATCGCGCGCTGCCTGCACGTCCCACTCGCCCGCGCCCACGTTGGCCGTTTCTCTGACGGCGAGATCAACGTCGAGATTCTCGAGAATGTCCGCGGACGCGAGACGTTCATCATCCAGCCGACCTGTCCGCCTGCCGCGGAGCACCTGATGGAGTTGCTGGTCATGGTCGACGCGGCGCGGCGCGCCTCGGCGGCCAGAATTACGGCCGTAATCCCGTATTTCGGCTACGCGCGTCAGGATCGCCGGCCGCGCGCCTCGCGAGTGCCTATCACGGCCAAGCTCGTCGCCAAGCTGATTGCGGCGGCCGGCGTCGACCGCGTACTGACGGTCGATCTGCACGCCGACCAGATTCAGGGCTTCTTCGACATCGCCGTGGACAACGTCTACGCCTCGCCGCTGCTGCTGGGCGACGTCTGGAAGCAGAAGTACGACGACATGGTGGTCGTCTCGCCGGACGTCGGCGGCGTAGTCCGCGCCCGCGCGCTGGCGAAACGGCTGGACGACGCCGATCTCGTGATCATCGACAAACGCCGCGCGCGTGCGAACCAGTCCGAGGTCATGAACATCATCGGCGAGGTCGAGGGCAAAAACTGCGTCATGATCGATGACATGGTCGACACCGCCGGCACGCTTTGCCATGCGGCGGGCGCCCTCAAGGATCGCGGCGCCGCCTCGGTGGCCGCCTACATCACCCACGCCGTCCTCTCCGGGCCCGCGGTCGAGCGCGTCACCGACTCGGCACTCGACGAGATGGTCGTCACGGACACCATCCCGCTCAACGAGGAGGCGAGGGCCTGCGGCAAAATCCGCCAGCTCTCGACGGCGAACCTGCTGGCCGAAACGATGCGGCGCATCTCCGACGAGGAGTCGGTGAGCTCGCTGTACGTGGATTAGGGTCAGGACCTCGCAGAAGCTTCGGCGTCCCCTGTAGGAGCCCGTCTTACGGGCGATCAACGTCGGGAGAGGCGATGCCATGTATCGGGCGCGGGCAACGACCCTACGGCCAGCCAAAGTCCGACTCTCGGGATCGCCCGTAAGACGGGCTCCTACGGTGATCTTCCCGACGCCCTATAGCCCCCAGCCCCTCAATCGGGTATATTCCGCGTCCCGCTCACGGTTGGTCGCGACTCGGCGGGCGTCAGAATCTGGCGAATTTTCATACATCTCAATCAGTTACGGAGTTCAGTCATGGCTGAAGAATTCGATCTGATTGCGGAAATCCGTGAAGACCAGGGGAAGGGTGCGAGCCGCCGCCTGCGTCGTGAAGGGAAAGTACCCGCAATCATCTATGGCGCCGGCCGTCCGCCGCGCGCGTTGGCCTTCGATCACAACAAGGTCATCAAGCAGCTCGAGAACGAGTCGTTCTATTCGAGTGTCCTGAACATCAAGGTTGGCGAGAAGAGCCAGGCCGCGATCGTCAAGGACATCCAGCGGCATCCTGCCCGTCGCCTGATCATGCACATGGACTTCCAGCGCATCGTCGAGGACGAGGAGATCAGGATGAACGTTCCGATTCACCTGGTCGGCGCGGACGTCGCCGTCGGCGTGAAGCAGGGCGGCGGTACGGTTTCGCAGATGCGCAACGAAGTCGAAGTCGTGTGTCTGCCGAAGTACCTGCCGGAGTATCTCGAGCTCGATATTTCCGAACTCGACCTCGATGGCCTGATGCACCTGTCGGACATCCAGCTTCCCGAAGGCGTCGCTTTGCCTGAACTGGCCCAGGAAGAGGACGGTCAGGCACAGCCTGTCGTGTCGATCCATGTGATCAAGGAAGTCGTCATCGAGGAAGAAGACGAGGTTGCAGAGGGCGACGTGCCGGTTGCGGGCGAGGCCCCGGCAGCCGAGGGCGACGCGCCAGCCGAGGATTCCTCGGAAGACGCTGGCGACGACGAGTCCTAAGGCGATTTCAAGCGCACGCAGGAAGGCCGCCGTCGAGGCGGCCTTTTTGTAACGGCTCCCGATTAAGCATTAGCATCCATTTGCCATGACCGTTCGCATCATCGCCGGGCTCGGAAACCCGGAGTCGAAGTACGAAGACACCCTGCACAATGCCGGGTTCTGGTTCGTGGATGCGCTCGCCCGAAAATTCGGCGGGGACTTCAAGTACGAGAAGAAGTTCGACGCCGACATTGGGCGCGTCACGGTCGACGGCGAGCAGATCTGGCTCGTAAAGCCGCAGAGCTACATGAACCTGTCCGGCAAACCCGTGCGTGGCGTGCTCGACTACTATCGGCTGACGCCGGCCGACCTGCTCGTGGCACATGACGAGATCGATCTTCCTCCCGACACCGTTCGGCTGAAGAAGGGCGGCGGTCACGGTGGCCACAACGGCATTCGCGACGTGATCCGCCACTGCGGTGCCGACTTTCTACGCCTGCGCATTGGCGTTGGGCATCCCGGCGAGAAACACAAGGTCACCGGCTACGTGCTGAAGAAAGGCTCGGCCGAGGTGATGACCGCCGTCGAGCGGAACATCGACGACGCGATTGCCGTTCTGGCGCTATTGAACCGCGACGGCCTAAACGCGGCAATGAAGAAACTGCATACACGGAAAGAAACCTAGATGGCGATTACCTGCGGCATCGTCGGCCTGCCGAACGTCGGCAAGTCGACGCTATTCAACGCGCTGACGGCGAACGAGATCGCGGCGGAAAACTACCCGTTTTGCACGATCGAGCCGAACGTCGGCGTCGTGCCGGTGCCGGATCAGCGCCTCGGCGCGATTTCCGGCATCGTGAATCCGGCAAAGACCGTTCCGACGACGATGGAATTCGTCGATATCGCCGGGCTCGTCGCCGGCGCCTCGAAAGGCGAGGGCCTCGGCAACCAGTTCCTCGGCAACATCCGCGAGACGAATGCGATCGCTCACGTCGTGCGCTGCTTCGAGAACGACGACGTAACGCATGTGTCCGGTCAGATCAGCCCGATCGATGACATCGAGACGATCAACACCGAACTCGCGCTTGCCGATCTCGAGTCCGTCGAGCGCCAGCACGCGAAGGCCGAAAGGAATGCCAAGACCGGCAAGAAAGAAGACATCTTCATCCGCGACACTCTGGCGAAGGTAAAGGCGCACCTGGAAGAAGGCCATCCGGTTCGTACGTTCGAGTACGACGACAAGGAGGCGGCAATCGTCACAGGACTGCACATGATTACGGCGAAGCCGGTCATGTACGTGGCGAACGTCGACGAGTCCGGCTTCGAGAACAACCCGCACCTCGACGCCGTTGCCGAGTACGCGAAAGCCGAGGGCGCCCAGGTGGTCGCGATCTGCGCCGCCATCGAGGCGGAGATCGCGCAGTTGGACGACGAGGACAAAGTCGACTTCCTCTCGGACTTAGGATTCGACGAGCCGGGCCTGAATCGCGTCATCCGCACCGGCTACCAATTGCTGGGTCTACAGACCTATTTCACGGCGGGGCCGAAAGAGGTCCGAGCGTGGACTACGAAGGTCGGTGCGACCGCACCCGAGGCCGCGGGTGAGATTCACACCGATTTCCAGAAAGGTTTCATCCGCGCCGAAGTGATCGGCTATGACGACTACATCGCCGGCAACGGTGAGCAGGGTGCAAAGGAAGCCGGGCGTCTGCGTCTCGAGGGCAAGGAATATATCGTCCAGGAGGGCGATGTCATGCTGTTCCGCTTCAACGTCTGACCCGAGGCGGCGGCAGCGACCAGTTGTAGCGAATCGCGAATGCCCTTACGAGGAAGCCGGCCACTACCGCGAGCAACAGTCCCAGGTCCCTTCCGATCTCCAAATAGTGCGCGCCGACGAAAACGAGGCCCGTGATGAACGCGGCCGTCGCGTAGATTTCCTTCGTCAGCACCAGCGGGATCTCATTGACGATGATGTCGCGAATCATGCCGCCAGTGACCGCCGTAGTGACGCCCAGCATGACGGCAACGAGCGGTCCGGCCCCGTAGTCGAGACTGATCTCCGTTCCCAGCGCCGCAAACAGCGCTAGACCCAGCGCATCCGTCCAGATCAGCAAGCGCATGCGCGTGCCGGGCCGATAGACACCGAAGAAAACCACGACTGTTGTACCCAGAGCGGCCATGACGTAGCTCGGGTGCTCGATCCAGAAGACCGGCTGGCGGCCGAGGAACAGGTCCCTCAGCGTTCCGCCGCCCACGGCCGGCATCAGTGCAAGGACGGCGAAGCCGAAGATGTCCATGTTCTTGCGCGACGCGGCCAGTGCGCCGGAGGCGGCGAACGCGGCCGTGCCGATCATTTCGACAAAGAAGATGCTATTCAATGGCTTATCCGGCGCTCTGGGACTGTGCGATTATAGGCCGACAACGGCGCCGAGTTACCTTGACAGCAACAGGCGGTAACGCGAAAATCCTCGCCCCTCGCGGTACCGCGAGCCAGATTCCGGTGATGTAGCTCAGATGGTCAGAGCGGCGGACTCATAGCCCGCAGGTCGGTGGTTCACAAAACGCGCGAGCATTTTGGACGCCGGAGGCGGCCCGACGGGCCGAGAATCGGCCTAAGCCGATTCGAGTCAATTCCACCCCGGCAAGGTAGAATTGAGAACAGACAAGGTGATGTAGCTCAGATGGTCAGAGCGGCGGACTCATAACCCGCAGGTCGGTGGTTCAATTCCACCCATCACCACCAGCTATCAGAGGCCGGGCAGAACCTTAGTAAAATCAAGGGCTTCTGCTCGGTCTCGTTCGTTGCGGTCAGTAGAAGTGTCACCGCATAATGTCACCGGTCATTCTGTAGTTTAGACGGCGTTCTGCGCACAATTCAGTAGAGCTGAACAGCGTGCATTCTGAGAATGAGCCTGTGCGGCTTCGGTGTGCGTATGATCTCGCCGGCCACACGTCCTATCTCTGGCAACTACGCAGCCGCGTCAGCAGGCTCCAGCAGTATCGAGCCGTCCTCCAGTTTCTTCGCGCCCCTCACAGCTACGAAGTCTCCGGGGAAGACTGTTTCGTCCTGAACGTTCCCGTTCTGCATCGTTACGCGGCGCACGAAGCGCCCGTCAGGCGTACGGAGGAACAGCACGTTCTCGGGCAGGTTGGCTTCAGGTCGAAGCTCCTCAGTAAGACCGTTGGTGCTCATGGGGTCTCCTCAAGTAAGGGTCCGTGGTAGGTGTAGCCGAAGACGTGGTGAGGCTTCAGCCAGCCCTCTCGCTCGGCTTGGGTGGCGATGGCAGAGCCGGGAGTGAACCTCGGTGCTCGGACGATCAGCTGACCGTCCAACTCGACGGCTTCACCTACAGGTGTCTGGTGGATCGTCACCGAGTTCTCTGCTCGTCGGGCCTCAAGCTCCGCCTGCTTGGCGGCTTGCTTGGCCTTGTATCGCTCTCGTGACTCCCTCGTGCTCTCTCGTCGGCGTTCCTCAGCGGGTGACAGGCTCGTCACCTCGTTGCCCGGCTCAGGGTCGAGCAGGTCGTTCTTCTCCAGATAGGTGATCTTGGCGAGGTGCTCTTCGATGACGGGTAGCTCGCCTTCAAGGTCGGCGATGTAGCGCGGGTTCGGGTTCTCCTTGTCGCGCTCCCAGCTCAGACTCTTCTGAACGTCGCGGAGACGGTTAGTCCAACCGGTGCGAGTCGTCCCGCCGCTCTTTGGCTTACGTGCAGCCATCAGGCGACTCTCACGTGGCCGCGTGTGCCACGACTGGTCTCGTAGACTTCACGCGGCTGTCCGACTTGCTCACGGCAGCGTCGAAGGTTCTCTCGATTGATGCGGTACTGGGCCTGAATGAACTTCACGCTCGTGGTCATCAGTGTGGTCCCGCAGGGCAGGACAGGAATGTTCTCTTGTGCTTTGGGCATCTCAGCCAAGTGCTCCTCTGGCACTCGCACGCCTCAGAAGGCGACGGTGCTCTCGTAGTTCGTGGGGGGTCATCAGGCGGGTGTCAGCTGTCAGTGAGCCGAGAGTCTGACGTTTGGTGTCTCTTTCAGCTTCGGCCTTCAGCCGAGCCTCACGCATCTCCAAGTGCTTCTGGTGATGCAGGGCACAATGATCGAAGGAGCTGAAGTGCGACACTGGAAGCTCGCAACCCTCGTACACGCATTGTCGTGACATACACACCTCCTCGTGCGTAAGAAGAAACTCCTGCCCGACCGTGGATGTTGGCCGGACAGGAAAGCAACCAGTGCGCCTGTAAGTACGCGCACAAGAGAGTCAGGTTCGGTACGGGCGAGCCTTAGTCCGATCTTGTATTTGTAGGTCAGTCTTCTTTGGTAGTCTTCAGATGAGACTCACTGCCGTGGAGTGCACGTATGAACGTAGACTTCTACTTAGAACTGGTCCGCGTAGTGCTTGGATACGTTTGTCTCGCAGTCATCGCCGTGAGCGTTACACTTGTTCTGCTTGCCAGCTTCAACGCGAACGTCCGTTCAAGGTTTCTGGGAAGTCTGATACTCGCAGTTGTCGTGGAGTTCGTTGTTACAGCAGGTCTGTTCTGGAGCGGACTGGCTGCGGTTTCTCCAACACCGGTCAATGTCTATACGATCAAAGGAGAAAGAATGGGTTGTGATACTGGCCCAGCACGAGCTTTCTGCAACGCTGGTGATCTCGCCGTCGCTGGCGGTGGGACATGCGGTGTTTGCGGTGCGGTTGGGCGACTTGAGCGTTCGGAACCTTTCACAGACGCCTTGCTCGGGTCCGGTTGGGAAATCCGTTGTGACGAAGACGGGGACATAGACTTCGATGGGGGTCAGGCGGTGGTGCAATGCTTGGACCTTTCCCAGTAGCCGTCAGGACAGCCGCCCGGCGGCTAAGGGTCAAAGGGCGGCAGTCGTTCAGCGCCGTTCGATCAGCAAGAATGGCTCAACCATGAGGGTTACAGCCCTTCAGATGGCTTACGGGACTTACTAAAGGGGGCGGTAAGTTCCTGCTGTATAGGCTACCCAGCCTATCCCCCTCCCATGAGGGGATAGAGGGTAAGGGGAACTGGTCAGGCCACAGCCCGTAGCTTTGAACCATTGACAGTCACAGCCACAGGCCCGCCTGTCAGTTCCTCAAAGGTCTCTCGCATGATCCGGGCGGTCCGGTGAGCCTGTGAGGCTGGCACCAGTACGCAGTCATGCTTCGGCAAGGCCACGATACCGGCATCCTTAAGGCGGAGTAGCACCTTCACGAGTACTTGTGACTCGGTGAACATGTGGTTGAAGCCTCGGCCTCGATTCCACTCACCGGCCAGTTCGGGGAATGCACGCTCGATGGCTGCCGTCACCCACTTGAGCTTGGTGCCCGGCGGGAAGTGACACTGGGTGTTCTGCGGCCAGTTCTTGAGTGGCCGGGTAGCGAACAGCATGCTGGCCGTCACCTTCTTGATTCCCTTCCGCAGCGTCTCTGACTTCCACGGAAACGGCTCCTCACCCGGCTTGGTGTCGAGGAAGTAGAAGTCGTAAGCGTCCGTGTCAGGCTCATGTGGTACGCCTACAGCGGCCCGTGCGATGGCGATCTGCATGGTCTCGAAGTCGACCTCGGCGATCTTCTCACCGTTGATCTCTACGAGAGAGACTTGCCGGGACTTCAGGTTCTGCCAGAAGCCGCCGAAGAGTCGACCGCCCTGCTTGAAGCTCGCGTTGTTGAAGTAGCGCCTCACCCTCTTGTCTGTCAGGTCGACCAGACGGTCACCCGTGTAGGTGATGCGTTGCTCGCGCCACCAGTCGTTGATTGTCCGCACCTCGCGTCGGTACTTCTTCGCGATGTTGGACTCGGGGTAGTCGATCCACTCGGCCCGCCCATCCACAGTATTGTGAGGGTCGTGCTTACCGCGCTTCTGGATGACGATCTCCTGATCGCCGCGAATCTCCATGTCCTCCAGCTCAACGCCGTAGGAGTCGATCCAGTCGAGCAGGCGGGGCGCTGCACGTACAGCGGTGCGCTTGCCGATCTGCCAGCCGCCAAGCTCGCAGACTTCGAGGAACCCCATCTCCGGTGTCGACATGAGGTTGACCACATGCGGGAACTGCTTGGAGTCGCAGGGTGCCTTGTAGCGGCTCGCCTTGATGGTTCTGTCCATCGACACAGCGATCCGCCCCTTACCGTCCTCCGAAGTCAGAGCCCGGTGAATGAGGTCACATACGAGTGCCTCGACGCAGAGCGCGAACGTCTGTTGGTCAGCTGGACGCCGAGCACGCTTGCGTAGCCCGAAGTACTTCTCGTAGTTCTCCAGCTGCGTGACCACGTCGCGGGTGAGCATTGTCAGGTTGGTGTTCGCTGAGAAGCGCCACTTGTTCATGAGCCGGTCTCGATCATCGAGCCAGCGATTCAGATGTAGGTTCTTCACTTGTGCTTCCTTGTATGTGCTTCCCTGTGATGCCGTTAAGGTGCTGGGCAGTCCGGGGGATCAGGCCCGGACCGCCGCAGCGGACATCGCGTAGGAAGCAACGATGAAAGATGGTGGTCCCTTGAGTTGCCGCAGCGAGGCCGACTGTTAGGCCGACCCCGCCGCAGCGGACACACCAAGGGAGTGGTGGAAAGGTGCCGCCCTCACGTTGAAGGTTCAGGCGGCAGGAGTTAGCGCGGTCATGGCTCTAACCGTCGCCCATCAAGTCTTAGTTGCCGAGCGAGTGGATCAACGCTCGGTAGTCGTTCAGTCTCGGGTCGTTCTCATCGGACAGGCCCGACTGAGTCCACGCCAAAGCAAGGTCAACAACCTCGTTCATCAGTCGCTTTCTCGTCTCGGGGCCGACTGACTCACCGGCGGACTTCGTGATCATCAGCCGCTGGAGTTCGTTGTCGAGTGATGCTTCGAGTTGACCTGCACGCTCTTGTGCCTGTGCTCGACGAAGCTCGCCTTCAGCGTTTCCGCCTACGCGGGTGACTCCGCCGGTGTTGTGAGGACTCGGAGAGATTCCTCGCAGGTCCGCGATTGCGGCCATGCGCTCTTCGCGGGTGATCTGGCCGGCTTGCTCTTTCGCCATTAGCTCGGCTTCAGCCCTCTTGATGTGAGCCTCGGCGCTGTCGCCGGCTCCTACTTCGACACGGACTTCGCCGGCTTCGATCTCGTTACCCTCTGCGTCGAGCTGAAGGCTCTGAAAGTTGCTCATAGTTTCGTTCCCTTAGTGTTGTGGGTGGATGGTTACTCGCCTCGTCGGGCGCGCTTCTGCGTTTCGAGTTCAGCGAGCAGATTGCTCTTGGTATCGCCTTGCGGTTCTCCCGGCATCTGCAAGCGATACACGAGATTGCCGCCGTGTTGCCTCTCGACTGACACGCCTTGTCCTGCCCGGACAGGCACGCCGTTAGGCACATCGTTTCTCGGGCGCAGATGGGACACTCGTGGATCGTTGTCACTCATTCGCAAGTCTCTCTTGAAGGGTCACGATCCGTGACCGTAGGTATGGAATGCGTCCGAGGGCTCGGGCATCGAGGAGGTAGGACGGCAGGTTCTCCAGCCGCTCCAGCTCGGTCTGCCGTTCAGGTAGCTCGCGGGCCCACTTGCGGAGCATCTCGCAGCTCTTGCAGTAGCCTCGGTGGCCGTCTGGCCGCTTGGGCGCGAGGTGGAAGTCAGTCTCCAGCGGCTTCTGTTCACCGCAGCTCGGGCATCGCTTGACTGAGTCCGTCACGCTGCCTTCAGATGGAGCCTGTTGATGACTCGACGCACCTGCTCGGGCTGCCAGCTACCTCTGCCACTCGGAGTCGCGATGCCGTGGGCGGACAGGGTCTCGGCAATCTGCCGTAGCGACCAGCCACCCTCAGCGAGAGGAGCCACAAACCAGCGAATGCGTTCAGCTCGCCCGACTGCCTTGCGGCGTTGGGCCTCGTTGCCCATTAGGTAAAGTTCAGTCATGAATTTCTCCGTCTCGACTTAGCGGGGGGACTCCTTGAGGTGGCCCCCTGTCTTGTGACGGCTTGAGCACGGAGAAGAACGAGGTAAGTACTGACCGGTGGACCTCCCTGCCAATGGGACGGCGGGCCTGTAGAGCGCCTCGCAGTTAGGCAGTCAGTGTCCGAGAGATGGCGTATCGTGTCAGGTTAGACAGGCAGTACCGTTGAGATCGACCGGCACAGGCGCGGCGACGAAGAACCGGGCAGTTGCTATCATCAACTCATGGCCAAACCAGTCGACGACGAAGGTCTCCCCGAGGGGTCCAGCGACGGGGGCAGTGACAAAGACCTGCCAGCTAACGGCGACCTCAAGCGGGAGCCGGCAAAACGACGTCGGCGAAAGTTGATCGCCAGTACATATCAGGACGTCTACGAAGATCGTACCGAGCGCGAACAACTTCTTTCTGCCCTCAAGAGAGCCAGAAACTTGCGTGCGCACGTTTCCGGAGACACGGGCGGGCTGGTTGAACGCATTGTTCAGTACACGCTGGATGAGGCAAACAAAGAGAGCGAGCGAAACCCAGAGTCATCAGGTAGTTCCTTTGACTTTGATTTTACTGCAGTTGGCTCAGTGGACAACGCTTTAGCCACAGCCCGCCCCTTCACTTCTGAGCCAGTGCTGCGATTGGTAAGTGAGGCCCGCCCCCATGACCTCGCCGCACTCAAAGAGCAGAGCATCTCTCCTCAGAGGTTGGGTTTCGAGAAGCCGGACGGGTTCAGCGATGAAGAGTTTGAGAACGTGGTTTCATCGTACGCGGGCGCGGAGTTACTCGACCGTGAGCGTCAGTTCAACGAGGTACAGGCAGAGAGGGCACATGCTCGGGAGAACCGGAAGATGATCCTGCAGATCACTATCCCCATCGTGACCTTCGCATTAGGACTTGCGGCCGCCTACTTTGGCTTGCGCTCATGACAAGTGGCTACATCTGTTGAGGACCAAAAGATGCCATACCGAAACTTAAGCGACGGACTGTACTTAGTTTCACAAGACTCTGAGAAGGACGGAGTCGCGATCAAGCACTACGGAGTCTTGGATGTCGGAAACGTACTGCAACACGCCGAATCTGACGGCACACATCCGATAGTTGTTCATCAGACGCCGCCGAAGATACGTGTGGACTGGTTAGAGAACACCGGCACATGGAATGTGATGGGACGAGTTACAGATGTTGCAGGTGCGATGGAGAGGCTAAGGGCTGCGGCCGCCAACCCAGAGTATGAGCTGTTCGGTAACAACTGCGAGCACTTCGCTCGGTTCGTAACAGAAGGGAGTCGGAGGAGTGATCAGATCTTCTGGGCAGGTGTTGGCGCGGTGGCCGTGGGTGCGCTGGCCATCTACGCGTTCAGGGGACTGAAGTGACTCAGGGTAGCAATCGTTCGGACATGTTCTGCGGTTCGCATTCCTTTCGTGGCAGCAACTCACAGCGGATCGTTGATCGCGAAATTCATTGAATATTTCTGAATCGACATTGCGGTCAACAGTTCATCATCGACTTGAGGCCCAAGTAGTTCGCGAAGAACATCCACAACGATGCTGTTTGTCGAAACCTCTGACCGAAAGTGAATGGTGATGGACCCTTGAAACAGCCTCGGGTTTCCTGACACGTAGAAGCTCATGGAGCCATGGTTGTTCGGCATCACATTGTTACTGTGGATGCCGCGCAATACGTAAGAATCCGAGTCAATCTCTTCCCGTGTGATTTCGTCTGTGATCCACACTTCAGGTTCCGCGAAGTAGACCCGGTGAGTGCCGATGTTCTCCTGACTACAACTAATTCTCACTTCTGCTCTGACCCTTGCCGCACTGCAGTTTGCAAACCGAGCATTCGGCTGAATGTCTGCCAAGAGGGAAGACAGATCGAGACTGACATTCGATCGCAACTCAAGCTCAGCGATTCTGCTATTTGCTGAAGCCACCTCCAGCTCAAGCTCCTTAACGGATATGTCAGTTTCGGCGACACGAGCTTGCGCCAGATTGAGCATCGTCTGACTGTTCGACGCTGCGAGTTGAGTTGCCTCGCGTAAAGGCGCAATCTGATTTTCAGCCTCTGCTCGTATCTGCTGCTCAAGTAACAGTGGAAGCTCGGCTCTATTTAGTTCGAGCTGAGATTCGGCAACGCGGGTTGATGCCGTTGCGAACTCTGTGTTGGCTATAAACTCTTCGACCTGTTCAGACGTTACAAAGAGGTACCCCAAGGTTCCTGCCGCCACCAAGATGAGGGTGTTGACCAACGGAAGATACTCGATGATCTTCTTTAGTTTGCCTTCGAGTGGTTTCATTGACTGACCCTCCCGGGTTTAAGTATCCGCGCGCGCATTCATTGAGAGATCGCCTCACAAGCGGTCCCAATCAACTCGCCATGGCTAATGCAACTGTGCGAGTGCCTTGGCATAGTTGTCACCCCGACTTCTTCCGATCAGCCAACAGCCACGTCAGGACCATCCCTATACCGCAGATCACAGATAGGGTGACGATCTTCAAGATCAAGAACTTCAGGTCATCCGCGTCGACAAGGCGGCCAGTCCACTGATCGCTAACGAAGAGCCAGCAGGCTGTAAGAAACCACACCAGCACCATCAATCGGATCAAGAGCCTTCGCCGAAGGAACTTCTTCTTGAGCAGAAGTTGTTCCAGGAACTCAAGAATCGAAGTAGTAGGTCGTCGGCGGCCCATGATGGCTACACCGACTCCGAAGTCAGTTTCTTCTGGGTGGCTCTCGCTAACATCTACCTTCCTCACGGCGCCTTGAATCCCCGTTGGAGGTATGCGCCGGGCTGAATTGCACACAACAACGGGCCGGTCTGTCAGACCGGTGCCAGAGATGGCCTCTTTTCCCCAGTTGGTGTGCGCACAAGATGATGTGCGTCCGAGTGATTTATATAACTACGCCCATGATTTGGAGGTGTCAAGGGGTCTCGGCATTTTCGCCCCAGCGCTGGGTGCGAACGCTCCTCGAAACACGCTTGTTTCCATCGACTTAGCGCATCGAACGTGTGTGTTCTTCCAGCTCAGACTCGCGGTATCGAGTTGTCACTTGCCAGTTCTTCAACCGGCCGGCGGCTTCCGTCCATCAGCCGGATGCAGGCAGCTGAGTTGGGGCGAACCCGCCCAAGACACGGTAGGCTATAGCCATGGCTACATATGAAGAACTGCAAGCAGACGTGCAGGCGGCAGTAAAGGAGGTGGACTTAACCATTGCCCTTACAAGTCTGTTGCACAGATTTAATGATGATGATCGAATCTCGGAGCGGTTCGACAACACCTACGAGGCCCATCCCTTCGTGATGTGCCGCTCGTCGATTGAATACTGTTTGGCCTTGGCGTTGGTTCGATGTCACGATCATCGGCCAGACAGTCATGGTCTGACATCGTTCTTTAATCTGATTTTCGCGGACGATGCCGACAACACGCGTGCCAATCTACGTGCCGGCATACTTGACCGACGTCGTGAATGGGTAGAGGAGGATGAAGCCCAAAGAGATACGGACGAGTTTCTCCAGCAGGTCGAGACCGCTCGTGACTTGCAGGCAGCTCTGCGAGGCTCCCACCAGTTTGGACGCGTAAAGACATTCAGGCACTCGCATGTCGCACACCGTGCGCGAGAGACAGGCAACGTGCAGCCGACACATCGAGAGTACCTCTACGAGCTCTCTGAAAGATCAAAAGGAATCGTGCAGTTGCTCTGCGGGGCAGTTCTCGGGACTACTGAAGACTTCGAAGGCGGCGAAGAAATATGGGCGGAGTACACTCGCTTGTTCTTCGATTCTGTCATGGAGCGCGCCGCTAACTGATAGTCACGGCGGAGTGATCAACTCGAACTCCAACGCTTCTTGCAAGCACAGTTCCATGAAACGCTTGATGGCACGCTCGCGATGCTTGAAGGTTGACGCCTGCGTCGTATGTGTAGACGTTACGTACCACGGTCGCTCAGCCGGTGGCAAGCACCTTCAGTACGTCATAGATAAGTGCGAGCAATAGAGACCCTACGATCCCGCCAGCTGTCACTCGAAGAATATTGGCGCGTGAACCCTCAAGTTCAACAACAGGAAATGCCCAGCGGAGGACTCCAATAGCTCCCTGATAAAGCCAAAGCACGAACAGAACCGCGTACAGAAAAATCGCAGACCGTACGACAATATTGGAGCCTTCCCAAACCGAAGTCAGCCAGCCATCCAGCCTGTATGCGGCCCAAATCCCTGCCGGAAGCGCAACAACGGCGTGGAGTAGGTTATAGGTATACCTACTATGTATCCATCCCCACTTTCGCTTGCGTTTGCTGTCTCGAAGAAACGACATCACGGTTTCATAGACACCGTTCACCCATGCTGTATCGTCGCCAAGAACCTGAATGTGGCTTCTGTTGGGGGTGCTTTCCCCGGATGGGTTGTAGTCAGGAATCTTCGCCGTCTCTGAGAAATCGAATGTGAGCGTGAACTTATTCAAGACCGGAATATTGTGGCTCTGAAGGGCAGCGTTGCTCTCGAAGGTGATCTCAGTCACGGTTTCGGGCAGGTTGTCGAATATGTCCTCAGTAAGTGCGGTTGCGGTCTCGCCTCTCGATCCGTAGATCCTAATGGCGGGCCCTGCCATCCCACGCACAACCGCCTTGGCGTCTTCGAACGCAGCTTCTGTTTGCTCCGAGGGCTTCGTAACGGTCGACAAGTACATTTCGACCGCTTGCATAGCTGCGGAGGAAAGATCTCTGTGGAGTCGGCGCAACTGGTCGACTGTCAGCTTGCATGGCGGAACTGTTGCGGTTCTGACATGACCGCTGTAAGCGTAAGGGGAGATTTCGTCCAGAAGCGCCATCTCATGAGGCTACCAGAAACAACCTGTCGCACGCACCATGCTGCTGATCATCGGTGCGTAAGTCTGCCGCTTCAGCTGAGACAGACTGATACCCAGCAGTACTCCTCTCGTGCGTTGTCTCACAGCGCAGCGGCCAGACTTAGAGTTGTTACTTCCAGTTGACTTACAGGCAAGACTTAACAGGGAAGGAATACTGGTAAGGGGAACCTGTAAGGCAGCTTGTCAGTCAACTAACAGTTAACCTTCCAGTCTGCTTGAGGTGGCCCTCTGTCTTCGTCGTTGTTTGACGGTCAAGCCACAGAACTGTGCGGTCGCAAAATAAGGTAGGGCAAAAGCCGGGAGGTCGGCTGCCAGTCGAGCCGATCAGGGCCGGTAAGTCGATGGAAGTAGTTCTTCAGGTGAGCGAGTAGGTCGCGCTCAGGTAAGCGGTCAGGCCCGGATCGAAAGAACAGATACAGGGAGAAGGGCGGGGAACCGGTGGCTGGCCTCTATCTGGCGGAGCTGGGATGCGCTGTCGGGCCTACTGGCCGGTCGCTGCGGGATGTGCTGACCGCCTCAGATGCGCTGTAGTGGCCACGAGTTAGCTGGGAGTCACTGCTCGGATACCTCCAGATCGTCCAGCAGGCGTCCGTGGGCGCAGCCTGAGCCTCGGAATGGCACCGAGTGGCACCGCTTCGGTACTGGATGCCCTGTCACTGCTGGACTGGTGGTGATGCACCACATCGTCTCATGGGGCGAGGCACAGGCAGCACGGTTGGGTGACAACTCTTTATAGGAGGCTCAGTTCCCAGCACGGTCGGTTGGTGGGTAAGGGAGTGGCCGGTTGACTCGAAGCCAACGCATAGCCCACAGCTTGTCCAGCCGCAGCGCCGGCGTCATCGTTGGTCGATTCGGTCAGTTGAGGACAGCAAGGCCGCCGATGGGGGCACAGAACCGCCCGATCCCTCATGGGCGCGGGGCACGGGGGGGAGCGGGGAAGTCGTACGTTAATGTGCCTGCGCGGAAAATTTTGTCATTTTTGATCGGGCCTTCCCGGCTGAGCTGAGAGTCCAACTCTCCGTCCTCCCTCGCTTGATCCAACACGGCGAGGACGTGAAGATACTCTTGGACGGACTCGACGGTTATCTCTAAGGTCAGCTTCACGTTGGCAAGTTAGCTCAGCTCACAACTGACGTACAGCTGCCAAATCATGCCATTTTGGCGAGAAACAGCAGCGCTACTGTAGCTTGCTACGCAGCACCTTGAACAGCGCTTGACCCTTCTCTTTCACTCCGTCCGGCAGTTCGTTGGCAGACTTCATTTGGCGGATGTCAGCTCGAATGAGCTTGGCAACCGAGCCCTTGTTGAAGTTGTCGACTTCAAGTTCCTCCAGCGCCCTCTCTACCCGATTGACCAAGAGGTCGTCGCCTTTAAGTTCGAGCTTCTCCACTCCGTGCAACTGCTTCTCATAGACTTCGAGAACCTTCTCAACGTAGTAGCCCTCCGGGAAAATGTCCTCGATTGCGAAGTCGTCATCTTTATCAGTGCCCACCGCAGTGCCCAACATCACGGCAGATGCGTTCGCGTCCTTGTATTTTGTGATCCATTTCTTGGTGAGTTTGTCGTAAGCAATTCGGCCTGCATTGTCAGAGTCAAGAAGAGTACAGACCTGTAATTCCTGCCCGATCATGAACGTAGATATATAGACAGCTTCTGAAGCTCCCCCGGCAGCCGTTATAAAGACATCGTCCGACAACGCCTTGAGGCCAGACCGAATGAATAGACTGCACAATTCGGAGATGATCATGAAGTCATCGACGCCCTCAACGACCAAATTCTCTTGCGCGACCAGATAACTCTGAGACCCGCCCATACCGAGGGCGGCCTGCAATGTCAGTTTGTCATCTGCGCCACTTAGCGAGATGCTCGGGGTTACGAAAGCGGAACCGTCCTCGCGCGCACTTATTATTCGAATTCTGGACGGCTCGCGTAGATTGATCATGAATGGGAGGTGCGTGGAGTAGATTAGTGTGTTCCCCTTCTGGTAAGCCTCAAGCCTTCGCAGCAGATCAGCCTGAGCCTCTGGGTGAAGATGCATCCCCGGCTCGTCCATTAGGATCACGCAACCTTTAAACGTTCCCTGACTCTCATGCATGAACATCAGGTCGAATGAGAAGAACCACTGGAATCCGCGAGACCTGTCCTCCAGCGGAATCATGCTGCTGCCCGGCTTGGCGTCTTTGACCATTGTGTAGAAGTGTTGTCCATCTCCACGGAACTGAACCTCATACCGCTTCTGACGCCATCGGTCCTTTATTTGGCTGGTCAGGTCTTGACTGGCATCGTCAAGGTCGTACTGTCGCTGCTCGCGGTCGGTTGAGTTTCCCTTATTGACCTCATCTTCGAGATCTAACCCCGACAGAGTCATGATCATCAGCAGAGTCTTGTCTGCCTCAGTTAGTTGGTTCGGACGTCTTGCCAAGACCTGATCAAGGAGCGCTGTACCGGTGAACGTGCGGTAATCATCCATGTAAATGAAGACAGGAAGTGAGCTGACGATGTAGTCGTGTGCCTTTTGATGAATCGAGTCAGCTTGTTCAAGTGTTGTAGCTACTTCGGTAAGCTGCTCAATATGTGCGTCTATGAACTGATCCTCTGTATCGTGCTGCGGTTGCTGTACTGAATGCACCTCTCTCAACCGCTCGTCATGATTCGTATGAAGTTCTGCCAAATCAGAGAATCGTCCCTCCGCCGCGAGCCTAAGCGCCTCCTGTCTACACTCTGTTGCTACTGGTAAGAACTCCTCGCTTGCCTCCGCTGGCACTTCGGGCAAGTCGTCGCAGATTTCGTCGATGTCTGTAGGGTGGAGCTTGTCGGGAAACTCATCTTTCGGCAGTTCGACTTCAAATTCACCGGCATAGTTCTTGGTGACAGTGACGAATTCGGTCTTGACCTTTTGGTCAGTCAGCTCGGCAAGTTTGTCTCTTTCTGAGCCATCAAGTTGAAACTTCGCCTTGCAGACAACCTGCTGTTCGTCCCGCTCACGCCGCTGGCCTTTCGGCCATTCCCTGTCCATGTTGTATGGTTCGGGGGAGAACGGGTTGAATTTATGCAACGCCTTCAGGAGAGCGGTCTTGCCGGACTCGTTCTTGCCCACGACAACGGTGAGTCTCTCAACATCCACCCATTTCGAGTTCTGGATGTTGCGGAATTTTTTGATCTTGAATCGCTTTAGTTCCACGCACATACCCTCGATTCGCTCTTGCGGAGAGCATACCAGACAGAGTCTGCGCGTGGTCGTGGAATCCCTAATGTAGGAGCGCGATCACGTAGGTCAAGAGATGATCACGCCCTTGAAGTCCACCTTCTCGATGGCATCCCGCAACAACTTCAAGTCCACTCCCTTCGAGTACGTGCCGTAACTCATTCCTGTGCGGGTGTGGCCGACAATCTGCTCGGTCGTCGGCTCGGGAATGCCTGCCATCTCGCAGGCAGTGATGAAGCTACGCCTGAAGCTGTGGAAGTTGACCACTGACCGCTTGTGGCCTCGGTCGTTGATGACGTACAGCGTGTCGGCGAACGTCTGGTTACGCCAGTAGCCGAATCGTTTGCTGAACTCGTGGTTCCGCTTCTTGTCACCGCCAGTCGGCTTGAAGTTCTCGAAGAGGTAACCCTTCGTCCGCCCGTCGATGATCTGCTCGATGACGGGCAGTAGCTTCGAGTGAACTGGCACATCCCTGACCGATGTCTGAGTCTTGGCCTCGCTGACGTGGATCGTTCCGGCCACAAGGTCAATGTCGGTGACTTCCAGCTCGGCAATCTCGTTCTGCCGCATGCCGGTGTACAGGGCGATGACGCTCATCTCCCTAAGCCAGTACTTCGGCCCCGAGGGGATCGTTTCAAACATCGTCTTCAGCTCTTCCGGCGTCCATGCACGCAGCTTCTTCTTCGAGGAGCCACGCTTGGAAGCACTCAGCGTCTGGCCAAGTCCTGTCCATGGGTTGGCGTGCTCGTAGGAGCCACGACGGATGCACCAGTTCCAGAACGTACTGAGGTTGGTGATGGCATCTTGGTTCGTCTTAACGTGTCTGCCGTTGCCCGCAAGTATCTGCGAGACATACCGACCAGTCACCTTCCGGCTCACATCGTTGATGTCCGTGTCGGGACCAACCCACTCGGAGAAGGCCGTCAGGATGCGTTGCTTGCCATCCACGGTGCTTGGGCGCAGTACTGGCCGCTTCTCTTCGAGATACTCGTCGATCAAGCCGGAAAGTGGAGCGAAGTCTACGTCGAAGGCGAGACGTGAAACTGAGGCGAGACGCTGCACCTCGTGGGCGGGCAGCCTTTCCTCAATCGAGGTATCAGAGTACGGAGCTGTGTCCACGAGACCGCGCGCCTTCAGGTGCTTGTCGCGGAGCTGCCCGATCATGTCGAGGGCGACCTGTTGATCAAGTTCGCCTCGCTGTACCGACTTACGGAGAGCTGTGGCTTGAAGCTCCAGCCAAGTCTTCGTTGCTGGGTCGGCGTGACGTGCGGCTTCAATCTCTTGCTTCAACTCGGCGATGATGGCGAAACGTCTGTGGCGCGCCTCTTGAAGGTCACCCGTGCCGGTAGTCCGCACGAGTGCACGCTTCCCCATTACTCCCCATAGCGCCTTGGGGACGGGTACGCGAACCTGCCAAGTCTTGTCCTTAAGCCTGAGATACTCGGGCATTGTGTTACTGCCTGTGTCACCGATGAGTGGCACCGATGGTATGGCTGAAGTGTAGGAATGGCAATGGTTCTCGGCCTATAGAGCCGTGTGGGTGCGCATCCACCCATCACCACCAAATTCGTGAAGGGGCTCCCAGGGGAGCCCCTTTCTCGTTGCAGATGCGCCGACGAGCGATTCCCGCCCACAGGCAAAGTCAGAACCGGCATGCGCTCCACGGCAGTCAACCGGTTCGAAGAGGTTTAACCGCGCATCGCCAATTGGCACACTGTCCGGGTGAACATCATCCGATCACTTTTCGGCCAAAAGAAGCCGACCGAGTCCCCTTGGAATGAGGACTCGATCTACAGCCTTATCCAGTCTCGTGTCGATCCTGAGACAGGGAAGCTCGACACGGACGACCTCGTTCTTCCTGATGACGTAGAAGTACAAGGCGACAGCGGCGTTCGCTGGGCTGCGGGCGCGATGGATGGCGTTGCCTCGTACCACATGAATATTCAGAAACAGAAGACCGTGGCGAAACGGGTTGCGTCGCTCATCGGCGATGTTGCTAAGAACGGCGACACTCGGGCTGAAGCATCGCTTGTGGAGATTCTTGCAGACGAGTCAATTCTCGGAATCATCGATGACGTAATCGAACTGCTCGTTAATAGCGGCCCGCCCGTAGAGCCTCACCTGCATGTCCTTGCCTTGAATCTCTGCACGCACACGAACAAACGTGGCGCAGTGAAGCTCGGTATCGCATTGCTCGGGGTCATGGCGATCAAAAAGCATGAGGCGATCATCCAGACGCTAGGCAAGCATGACGAGTTCACGCTCTACGCTGCGGTAGCCCTCAGCAATATGTTCGATGATCCGTCGAAGCCCATGTGGGAGCTTGCCAAGTCAGTCGACGGATGGGGGCGAATTCAGGTCGTTGAAAGGCTGGTCCCCACCGAAAACGAGGAGATACAGCGCTGGCTGCGCCTCGAGGGATTCCGCAACTCGGTAATGTACGAGTACCTGGCACACCCAGCCGCGGTTCATGGTCGCTTGTGCGAAGCGCTTTCAGCTGGCGATCTCGAAAACGAGGAACTGATTGCGGCAAGTGAGATCATCAGCGCACTAATAGCTGGCGATGGTGCACCTGCGGAAGGAATTGGCAGTTACGACGACGCAGCGAAGACCTGTGACCATTTTCTCCGGCACGTTGCGAGAGCTGAGCCAGAGATTCAGTACTTTCTGACCTCTCATTCGATCATCAGGTACGTCGAATCAGACGAGCGAGAGACAAGCGAACAGGTCAAGTTTGGATGGACAGAGGCGATGCGTTCGTCTGTGTTGGACTCCGCCAAGGCTATAGTCGCCAATTCGCATTGGAAGGACCTGGTTCTCTCCGCGCTGGACTCTGAAGACGACAAGCAGTTTCACGACGGCAATACGGCAGCGCGCTACATCGATATCGACACCTACGACAATCACTGGAAAAGGCTTGTCGAGAAGCCGTCGGACAGCGGAAGGTGGTTCCATGTGATGCAGCGAGCGAACGCCGAGAGAATAGGTCAGATCATTGAGCTCGCGGAAAATGAGATTCCGCTTGATGAGATTGCGACAGGACCTTCCGACGAGCTCGGCCTTGGGCTGGATTACAACAGCCATAGTTGCCTGGACTTCATTCTGCAATACCTTGGACCCTATCCCGGTCACGGTTGGCCGCTTGTTGATGCGGGACTGCGAAGTCCCGTGGTTCGGAACAGAAATATGGCGATCAATGCGCTTGAAGGCTGGGGAAAGGATGCACTTTCGGCGGAGGTTGCGTCCGCGTTGAAGGAGGCCGTCTCTATTGAACCGGATTCCGATATCAAGGAAAGGCTTCAGAACCTTCTCTTGCAATAGGCGAGACACACGCAATAGCTGTGGGAGCTATCGGTAAGGTCGACGAAGTCCGGTCAATGGCGCGAAGTAACGGCAATCGTCATAGCTAGGGGGCGCGCAGATCCAAAGAAGAGGCGGATCAGCTACTCAATGAACGCTTCACTGGCAAGCGCAAAGAATGGGCGGAGACGCACCACAGTCGCTGGTGGGTGGAGGAGTTGGATGCCACCAGGCTGTACGAGATTCAGTCGAAGCCGACGCCCCGCGAGATATTCGCTGCCGAGGCGATTGAGGTCCGGTCGAGTCTGCGAACCTGGAACAGCGTAAGCGCCGACGGCGGCTCAAGAAACGGGCCGGCGTTTCGGATGCCGGAACACATAGGGGAGGCGCCCTTAAGGGGTGAGAATCGGCCTAAGCCGATTCGAATCAATTCGACCCATAAGCACCGAGCAACAAATGGCCCTTTCCAGGGCCATTCTTTTTTTGATACCTCGATCCAACGTTCTACCAGGAGTCACCCGCGCGAATCGTGCAAAGCGGCGTTTGCGCTCGAACGGTGTTCCTGCGGACTAATGCCGCGCACGCGCTTGAAAGCGGCACTGAATGCATACGGAGTTGAGTACCCCACCTGATGGGCCACGGTCGATACCGACTCATTCGGCTGGCACAACAGGTCGGCCGCCAGCGCCATGCGCCAGTTCTTCAGGAATGTCATGGGTGGTTCGCCAACGACGTCATTGAAGCGCCGTGCCAGCGAAGCTCTCGACGTGCCGACTTCGGAGGAAAGCGAATCCAGCGTCCAGTTGCGCGCGGGATCGTCGTGCATGGCTCGCAGTGTTTGTTCCACGAGTCTGTCGCCCTGGTGGCGCCACCAGTCCGGGGCGTTCGACTCCTGTTGGGCAAACCACGCTTTCAAAACGGCGGTCACCAGCAAGTCGATTAGTCTGTCCAGTACGGCAGCTTGTCCGGGTTCGTCCTTGATCACCTCGTCGCACAGCAGCGGCACCAGAGGCGATTCCCACTCGTCGCTGGATAGTGATAGCACCGGCGGCAAGGCCTTGAGCAGACGATCGCTGATGTCGCTGAGGTGCTCGTAGGCACCGACTATGAATACTGTGGAACCGTTTGGGTCCGTTCCCCACGTGCGGGTGTCGTGCATCAATTCATCAAGCAGCGACTCGCCTTCGGCGTTGCGGCACTCCTGGCCAGGGTGAATGAAAATGTTGGGAGCCGCTTCCGGCGATTCCGACACGTTATAGAAGGCCGGTGCCCGGGTAATCGCGATGTCGCCGGGACCTACGTAAACGGCGTCCCCTTCGTCCGGTTTCACCCAGATGTCGCCGGTGATGCCGGCGATAACCGTTAACGGCGATTCAGCCAGTATTCGGAGCGACCACGGCGAGCTCATCGTGCATCGCAACGAGAACGCGCCGCGTGCCCGCGGTGCATCCAACAGTCCGCCTAGAGTGTCCATAGACCCATTCTAGACGAATGCGTATGCATTTGATCTTCCTGAGCATGGGCCATTTCGGGTCCGCCTCGTAGGCTTTTCACAACACCCAAACAGCCTGGAGGCAATCATGAGCAACGCATCTGAAACAGCGCAAAACGCCGAAGGAATCACCCTGGTATTGGGCGGATCCGGAAAGACGGGTCGTAGAATCGTCCAGCGCCTGACATCGCGCGGAGTACCAACGCGTATCGGCTCGAGGTCGAGCAGCCCGTCGTTCGACTGGAACAAACCCGAGGACTGGGACGCGATTCTCGACGGCGTATCTGCAGCCTACATCTCCTATTCGCCGGATCTGGCCATACCCGGTGCGACGGACTCGATTCAGCAATTCGTGGACAAGGCGGTCGAGCACGGCGTTGGTCGGCTGGTTCTGTTATCGGGTCGTGGCGAGGAGGAAGCGCAGGCCTGCGAGAAGATCGTGCAGGCAGCGGATGTCGAGTGGACGGTTGTTCGTTCGAGCTGGTTCATGCAGAACTTCTCCGAAGGCGAGTTTCTGCAACTGGTTCTGGGTGGCACGATCGCACTGCCCGCCGCCGATGTTCCGGAACCGTTCATCGACGTGAACGACATCGCCGACGTTGCCGTTGCCGCGCTGACCGAACCGGGGCATGCGTACGAGATCTACGAGGTTACCGGGCCGCGTCTTCTGACGTTCACGGATCTGGCCCAAGAGATTTCTGACGCTGCGCAGCGCGACGTGCAGTTTGTGCAGATACCCGCCGAGGCATTTGCACAGGGCATCGAAGAGTCCGGCATTCCAGAAGATCTTGCCTGGCTTCTCAATTACCTGTTCGAGTCGGTCTTGGATGGCCGCAATGCCTACGTCGGCGACGGCGTCCAGCGCGCGCTCGGACGCGAGGCAGCCGACTTCTCCGCCTTTGCTCGCCGGATCGCCGATCGCGGGACGTGGGAAACCGGTGACAACGAGGCAGTCGCATGAGCACCCTATCGGTCGTTGCCATTGTCGCCGCCATTGTCGGCACCGCGCTGATCGGCGGCATATTCTTCGCATTCTCCAACTTCGTCATGAAGGCTCTTGAACGCGTGCCATCGTCCGAGGGGATGCTCGCGATGCAGACCATCAACGTCACCGTTCTGAATCCATGGTTTCTCGGCGTATTCATGGGCACAGCGTTGCTGTGTCTAGTTCTTGCTGTCGGCGCCATCGTCGGGTGGGGTACCGCACATTCACCGTACGTACTTGGCGGAGCCGTCGCCTACGTTGGCGGAACATGGTTCGTGACCGCCCTGGGCAATGTCCCGCTTAACAACAAGTTGGCAGCAGTGAAGACGGGCGACCAGGAGTCAAAAGAAATCTGGGAACACTATCTCGACCACTGGACCAGGTTGAATACTCAGCGCACGGGCGCAGCGCTACTAGCGGCAGTGCTCTTCTGCATCGGACTGATTCGGGCTTAGTTGCTCACTCAGGCCAGAGAAGTCTTTTTGAGTGGCCAAACCATCCCGATCTATCCGGAGAACGACCTCGGTGAGCGAAGACATGAAATATCCGGTGGGCGTGAGCACTGAGCCGAACGCCGAGAACCGTATGGTTCTCGGCGATCATGCTTGCCTCCTCGACCGGGCCGATCTTCTCACCGCACATGCTCTTGCTTGTCAGCGCAGCTCCGGGCTCAGGCGATCCCCCTCACCAGGTAATCGTTGATGAGATTTTCCATTAGCTCCTGCTTGCCGCTGCGCTGCGCCGGCTCACCGGTTCTCACAGCAAGATCGCGAAGCTCCGCGAGGCCGAGTTGGCCGTCTTCGAAGCGCTTGCCGTCGCCGTCGTCGTAGCTGGTGTAGCGCCCTTGCCGTAGTTCACCGGACCGCGGATCGCTCAGAATCCGGTCCGCGACGATCAGGCCGCGAGCGAAGGCGTCCATGCCGCCGATGTGGGCGATGAACAGGTCCTCGGCGTCCGTCGATTCGCGGCGGACCTTGGCGTCGAAGTTCAGCCCGCCGCCGCCGAGTCCGCCCGCGTCGAGGACGACCATCATGGCGTGCACCGTGTCGTAGAGATCGGTCGGGAATTGATCGGTGTCCCAGCCGTTCTGCGGGTTGCCGCGATTGGCGTCGATCGACCCCAGCAGGCCCGCGTCCGCGGACATGCGCAGGTCGTGAGCGAAAGTGTGCCCAGCAAGGGTCGCGTGATTCGCTTCGATATTGAGTTTGAAGTCGCCGTCCAGCCCGTGAGTGCGAAGGAATCCGATCACCGTCTGCGCATCGAAATCGTACTGGTGATTCATGGGTTCCATTGGCTTCGGCTCGATCAGGAACGTGCCCTCGAAGCCGATAGAGCGGCCGTAGTCGCGAGCCTTACCGAGGAACATCGCCATGTGCTCCAGCTCGCGCCGGGTGTCGGTCGTCTGCAGGCAGGCGTAGCCCTCGCGGCCGCCCCAGAAAACGTAGTTCTGGCCGCCGAGTTCCACAGTCGCATCGATCGCGGCTTTGACCTGCGAAGCGGCGTAGGCCAGTACACCGAAATCGGGATTGGTCGATGCGCCGTTCATGTAGCGGGGATTCGAGAACAGATTCGCCGTTCCCCAGAGAAGCCGCATGCCGGTCTCTTTCTGCCGCTCGCTCGCGAGATCCACCATCGTCCTGAGGTTTTGCTCCGAGGCCTCGATGTTGTCGCCTTCCCATGCCATATCGAAATCGTGGAAACACCAGAAGGGCACGTTCAGTTTCGTGAAGAATTCGAACGCCGCGTCCAGACGATTCGTCGAACGCTTCAGCGGGTCGGGATCGGCTGCCCAGGCGGGCTGCCGCGTGCCGGGTCCGAACGGGTCGGCGCCGGTTGCACAGAAGGTGTGCCAGTAGCAGACAGCGAAGCGCAGATGCTCCTCGAGTGTCTTGCCGGCAATTACCCGATCCGGATCGTAGGCCTTGAACGCCAGTGGATTGTCGGAGTCCGGGCCCTCGTAGCCTATCCGGCCGATGCCGGGGAAAAATTCGGTGTCACCGATGTGTACGGTCCTGCTCATGGTCGTGTTCCTCCGTGCACGTCAGTCGTACAGACTGGCTACGTGCCCGATCGCTTGTTGGTACGACGCGTAGATCTCGTCGTAGGTTGAAACTGAAGTCCGTTGAGGGTCGGCGGAGTAGTCCGCGTCGTAGTCGAGGTGGTCGCTGACCAGCTGTCGCAGGTCGCCGGGGAGACCCTCGAGTACGGCCAGCGCCTGCAGCGCAGCGCCGAAGGCCGCGCCTTCCTCTTGCGCGACGATGCGAACCGGCGTGCCGCACACGTCCGCGACAATCTGTCGCCACGTGGCGCTGTGCGCGCCGCCGCCGGTGAGCACGATCTGTCGTGTCTCGATGCCCAGCCCGCGCAACTCATCGATGCCGAAACGCAGGGCAAAGGTGGCCCCCTCGACCGCCGAACGCAGCAGGTTCTCAGGGCGTGTGTTGTTCGAGTCGAGGCCCAACAGGCAACCTTTCGCATTGGGCAGATTCGGTGTCCGCTCGCCGTTGAAGAAGGGCATGGTCAGCACGCCGCCCGAGCCGGGCTCCGCGGCCGCGATCAGGCTCTCGAAGGTCGCGATGTCCGCGCCAAGCAGGCCCCGCATCAGTTCGGTGCTTACCGTGCAGTTCATCGTGCACAGAAGCGGCAACCAGCCGCCGGTCGAGGAGCAGAACGCGGCGATGTTGCCGTTCGGGTCGACAATCGGCTTGTCCGAGTAGGCGTAAACCGTACCCGACGTGCCAAGGCTCATCGTAACGACACCCGCTTCGACGTTTCCGGTTCCAATGGCGCCCATCATGTTGTCGCCACCGCCGATCGACACAGGTATGCCCGGCGCAAGACCGAGCTCTTCCGCAATCGCCGGCAGAAGTTTGCCAATGGCCTCGTTGTCCGTGCGGAGCGGCGGCAGGCAATCGCTTAAGTCGCGGTCTGGATCGATGGCCGCGAGCATGTCGGTCGACCACTGCCGCTCGCGGACGTTTAGAAAGCCCGTGCCCGATGCGTCACCGGCTTCCATGCAGCGCTCGCCGGTCAGATAGAAGTTCAGGTAGTCGTGCGGCAGAAGAATGGTCCGCATGCTCTCGTACAGACTCGGATGCTCGTCGCGGAACCAGCGAACCTTGGACGCCGTGTATCCGGGGAGGATGAGGTTGCCGGCGCGCTCGAGACAGGCTTCGGGTCCGCCGAAGGCCTCGGTAATGGCGTCGCACTCGGCGCCGGTGGACGTGTCGCACCAGAGCTTCACTGGCGCCAGAACATCGCCGGTCTCATTGACCGGCACGAAGCCGTGCTGTTGCCCCGAGACACCAATCGCCGCGGCGGAGCGCCGGATGTCCCGCGGTACGTTTTTTAGCGCTTCCTTCAGCGCACGGATCCACCAGTGGGCCACCTGTTCAGCCTGACCGTCGTCTCCGCGGTGCAGGTCCAGCGCGGCACTCGCGACGGCGGTCGTCGTCCGCGACGCCGCGTCATAGAAGACGACCTTCAGGTGCTGGGTGCCGAGGTCAATTCCGAGTACCGTGCTCATGGCTGCCTTACCGAAAACTCATAGACCGTCTGTTGCCGGTACGTCTCGCCTGCGGTCAGAACGGCGTTCGGGAATCCCGGCTGATTGGGTGCATCGGGAAAGTTCTGAGCCTCGAGACAGATTGCGGATCGCGGCGTGAACGGCGAGCCGAGGTGCTCGCCGGTGTAGACCTGCAAGCCCGGCTGAGTCGTGCGCACGCTCAGAAGAATTCCGGTTGCGGACGAATGCAGCGTCGCCGCCTTGCGTAATTGACCAGCGTCGCCGTCGATGACGAAGTTGGTGTCAAGGCCGTGTTCGCCGAGCTTCTCGCGAAGCGCTACAGGGCGCCGGAAATCCAGTGCCGTATTTTCCACGCTCGCGATTTCCCCGGTCGGAATGAGATCGCTGTCCGTCGGCGTGTAGCGTGATGCATTCAATCGGAGTGAGTGATCCGCAACGGAACGGCCGTCGCCGTTGAGATTGAAGTACGCGTGGTTGGCGATATTCACGACCGTGTCGCGATCGCTGGTTGCGGTGTACTCGATCAGGAGTGCCGAGTCGCTAAGGAAGCGGTAATCGACCTGAATATCCAGACGCCCAGGGAATCCCTGCTCGCCGTGCGGTGAAACATAGCGGCAGCGTATCCCCGACGAGTCCGCGTCCGTTTCCCAACGCTGGACATGAAAACCCAGCATGCCGCCATGCAGGCAATGTGACGGATGAGAGGCCAACCTGATGCGGGTGCCGGCGATACGCAGTTCGCCTTTCGCGATGCGATTCGCATAGCGACCGACGGTGGCACCCAGGTAGTACGGGTTAAGCCGGTAGTCGCCCGGATCGGGGTAGGTCAACACAGTGTTGACCATTCGTTCGGCCAATGGCACGCGAATGGCGGCGATGCTGGCCCCGTAGTCCACGATATCGACCTCGAGCCCCGATTCCGAGTACAGCGTTGCGCCTCGGACTGGCGCAGCGCTCGCTTGCCGCAACGGCGACGTCATTGGCCACCTCGACCCGCCGCAAAACGCTCGCCGATGTCAGGCTCGGAGCCAATCGACTGTGCAGCTTCGTTGACGACCGAGAAGTACTCGAAGTCCGCCGGACGCCGCATGCCCGTAAGGTCATTGCAGCACAGCCCGATAAACGTGCCGGTGAAGTAGGGGGCGGTATCGCGGCCGGTCTCGTCGGCGAGGAAGCTCATGTCCAGCGTAACCGGCAGTTCCTGCCACACCTCGTCGTCCACGGACCAGCTGAATCTCAGGTCAGCGCCGTCGATCGTCGCGCGCAGCCCGACGGGACACTGATCCGGCAGCGGGACACGCTCGGCGAGCGGATACGTGACGTCTCGGGACGGGTCCGCCTCGGCACTCATGATGCTCAGATACCGGCCTAACCCCGGCTCGTGCGAGACGAACAGGTAGTGAAACTTGTTCGAGTTGTAGTAGACGATAAGCCCGGCAAGCTGCTGGAAGCTCTCTGGCTCGAACTCCAGCCGGGTTTCCGCATCGACCTTGAACGCTGTTTGACGCCTGGCAATGAGCGCCTGGCGATACAGGCTGCCAGGCGACTCCATGCCATATAGCCGCAGATGGCCTGGCCGATCGCTCAGACTCATGAATTCCTCGGGCCAGGGTGAGCGCAGCCACTGGTACACCGAATCGAGTGAATCGCTGTCGAAGTCGTCGCGCTCGATTTCCGTCGTACCTTCTTCCACCGGGCTTGCGGCGGTGATCTCTGTCTCGATCTGCGGCAGAACCCCGCCGTCCTCGAGACGAAACCATTCGTCTTGCGTGTACTCGAGCTTCTGGATCGAGGTTTCCCGACCCAGCGGGCTCAATCGCGTGCCTGGCAGCGGCCGGGAGGTCAACAGGTACAGGTACAGATCGCCGTCCGGCGTTTCGACAATGTCGCCGTGGCCCGCGCGCTGCAGCGGCCAGTCCGGATCGTCGCGGCAGGTCACCACGGAGCCGCGGGGATCGACCTCGTACGGTCCGTCGATATTTCGTGAGCGCGCCATCGTGATGGCGTGGTCGTAGCCGGTACCGCCCTCGGCCGTCATCAGGTAGTACCAGCCGTTGCGCTTGTAGAGATGCGGCGCCTCGGTGCAGTCGAGCTCGGTTCCTTCGAATATCAGCCTGGGCTCGCCCGACAGCGACTGCCGGTCGGGGAGATATTCCTGCAGAACGATGCCGCGGAAGCGGCTCACGTTCGGTCGATGGTCCCAGACCATGTTGACATACCAGGTGCGGCCGTCGTCGTCATGGAAGAACGAGGGATCGAATCCGCTCGAGTTCAGATACACCGGATCCGACCACGGGCCTTCGATGCTCTCGCTGGTCGTCAGGTAGTTGTGCGTATCCTTGAAGTTGCCGTCGAAACGCTTGACGTCGGTGTAGGCGAGGAAGAAACGTCCGCCGGCGTAGCTCAAGCAGGGTGCCCAGACACCGCAGGAATCCGGGCACCCGAGCATGTTCACCAGCGCGGCACGATCGAGCGGGCGATGGACGAGTTGCCACTGGCGAAGATCGCGCGAGTGGTGAATCTGAATGCCCGGAAACCACTCGAACGTCGACGTCGCAACGTAGTAGTCGTCCCCGACCCGGCAGACGGACGGGTCAGGGTTGAAACCGGGCAGTATCGGATTGGTTATTGTTGTTGTCTCTGGCACGACCGTTCGACTTTGTGGCTTGATCGCTGGATTGTAAACATTTACAGTGACGAATGAAAGCGCTTTCACAAATTCGGAAAGCGAGATATTTCAATACCTTATAGAATTAGCGCGATCAGGGGGAATCGGCATGCGATACGGATTTTTGGGCAGATTTGCGGCCGTCCTGGCGCTGTTCGCGACCTCCGCCTGTGCGAATTCCGAGGAGCGGCTCCTTATCATCGGTCAGGACCTCGGTGCGATCCGGGGCTACATGGCGAGCGACTGCTGCCCCACGCCGGACGGTCTGACCGCCTACGTCGACTTCTACGACCTGTTCACGCCCGACGATTTCGGCGGACTCGGGATAGACGCGGACGGTCAGCCGATAGACCTCGAACTGGACTGGAACGCCGGTCCGGTCAGCGCGTGGAAGACCAGCCACGAATTCGGCGTCGACGGCCTGGCGATAGGCTTGTCGCTGACCGAAAACGAGCATCCCGGCAAGCTGGACCGGCTCGCAAGCGGCGAGTTCGACGATCACATACGGCATCTTGCGGCCTTCTGTGCAATGGTCGACGGAACGGTCTATCTGCGTATCGGCTACGAGTTCGACGGTGCCTGGAATCAGGGCTACCACGATGCAGAGCGGTTTAAGATCGTGTTTCGGCGGATCGTGGACATACTGCGGGAAGAAGGGGCCGACAACGTGCAGGCGGTATGGCAGGCGGGCGCGGCGGTCGCCGACGAAGTGCTCGATGGCGGGCATGAAGACATTACGGCCTGGTATCCGGGCGACGACTACGTGGACTGGATGGCATTCTCGTGGTTCATGAATCCCGATGAGACCATCAGCATCGAATCCCCGGCCTACGTGCCGCTGACGCCGCTCGAGTTGGCAGGCGAGCTCATCGACTTCGCGCGGGAGCGGGGCAAACCGGTGATGATCGCCGAGGCCTCGCCGCAGGCGATGGATCTCAACGAGCGCTTCATGGCCGACCACTCTCCGATCTGGGATGGTGCCTCCGGCGGAAACCGGATTGCAATGACTGATGACGAGATCTGGGCGCACTGGTTCGGGCCCTTGTTCGAATTGATGGCGGACAACGACGACGTCATCCGTGCGCTTGCCTACATCAATGCGGACTGGGACTCTCAGGCGATGTGGGGCCCTCCGTACGAATCCGGATTCTGGGGCGATTCGCGCCTCGAGACCAACGAATCGATTGCCGGGCGATTTGCTCAGGCGATCGAAGACTGGCGCGGACGCCACTGACCGTGCAGGGCTGAGGGGACTTCAATGGCGCCGACCGATAGAAAGGCATTTACCTACGCCACGATTATCGCCCTCGGCGGATTCCTGTTCGGATTCGACGCCGCGGTCATTTCCGGTGTGATCGGCTTCATCACACCGGAGTTCAATCTCGACGACTGGCAAATCGGACTCGTGGTCAGCGCGCCCACGATCGCGGCGACGGTGGCGGCACTGACCGTCGGCCCGACCGCGGATCAGATCGGGCGACGCAAGGTCATGCTCGCTCTCGCCCTGCTGTACACGATTTCCGCGGTTGCGTCGGCATTCGCGCCAGACGTGAATACGCTGATTGTCGCTCGCTTCATCGGCGGACTGGCCTTCGGCACGCTGATGCTCGCACCGATCTACATTGCCGAGCTGGCGCCGGCGCGGCTGCGCGGCCGCCTGGTGTCGATCAACCAGCTCAATATCGTCGTCGGCTTTTCGGCCGCGTACTTCGCCAACTACTTCATCCTGCAGGCCGCGCAATCCGACGCCGCCTGGGTCGGTAGCATCGGCCTCGACAGCAATGAGTGGCGCTACATGTTGGGGCTCGAAGCGCTGCCGGCAGCCTGCTACTTCTTCGCCATGCTTCTGGTGCCGGAGAGCCCGCGCTGGCTGGTTCTGCACGGCCGAGAATCGCAGGCGCGCAGCATCCTCGACCGGATCACGCCGGCCGAGAAGATCGAGAGCTTACTGGCCAATATCAGGGACAGCGTCCACGATGCCCGCGAGCCGTTGAAGGCGCGGATCGGCCACCTGTTTCGCCCCGAGCTCAGGTTCGTCCTGCTGGTCGGCGTGATCGTCGGCATTGCGCAGCAGATCAGCGGCATCAATTCCGTGTTCTTCTATGCGCCGACGATCTTCGAGCAGAGCGGCGTCGGTACCAATGCCGCCTTTGCGCAGGCGACATACGTCGGGATCATCAACGTCGTATTCACGGTAATCGCGATGTTGACGATCGATCGCTTCGGCCGCCGGCCGCTGATGATCATCGGCCTGGCGGGCGTGGCGATCAGCATGTCGATTTCGGCCTACGGCTTCCATACCGCGACCTACGAACTGAGCGAGGAAGCGGTCGCCGGACTCGAATCGGAGAACGATCTCGACGGATTGAACGATCTCGTTGGCGTTACATTCGAGAACGACGTGCAATTCAAGGACGCCGTGATCGGAGCGATCGGCGATTCGGCGATGAAAGCGGACGAAGCCGCGATCATCCAGGCCGCCGTGAACATGAACCCGAAAATCGTGCTGATCGGCATCCTCGGTTTCGTCGCTTCCTTCGCGATGTCACTGGGGCCGGTCATGTGGGTGCTGTTCTCGGAGATCTTCCCGAACAGCATACGCGGCATCTGCATGTCCGTGATGGGAGTGATCAACAGCTCAGTCAGTTTCGGCGTGCAGTTCATCTTCCCGTGGCAGGTGTCGAACCTTGGCGCTTCCATGACTTTCTTTCTCTACGGTCTGTTCGCGGCATTCTTCCTCGTACTTGTCACCTGGCTGCTACCCGAAACCCGCGGCCGCACGCTGGAGGAACTCGAAGTCGAGCTGACCGGCGCCGAGGCTGCAAAGGTAGAAAACTAAGCGCGGGTTGCGCGTGCGCTACTAAGGTGCCACGCGTTCTTCCTCGACCTGGCTGGTCGAGAAGCGGTAGCGCATATTCCGATATACGCAGATATCGGTGATGTCCTGCGGAGTGCCGCTCGGTGCCGCGCGGTAGTTCGTCGAGTACCGGAACGACCCGGTCACGGGCAGTACCCGGTGCCATGTGTGCCCGTGAAGCATGACGAGCGTTCCACGTTTCGGCCGCAAAACGACTTCGCCATCGAAGTGACCATTCGGATCGCCGGTGGGTAGTTCGCCGCGGCGATGCGAGCCGGGAACAACGACCGTCTGACCGCCGATCTCGTCGGTGATATCCGCTGTGTAGACAAGGCGATTCAGATTGAAGGCGGCGCCGTCCTCGGGCGGACAGTCCTGGTGCCAGGCCTGCCCGGCGGTGCCTTGCTTGGAGAACATCACCATAGAAAAGAGGTTTTGCCAGCCTGTGCCGAGCAGCGCTTCGGTCAGTTCCATGAGCCGAGGATCTATATCGACCCGTTCGAACTCCTTCACGCCTTCGTTCTGCGGGAACCACGGCACGACTTCGGTCTGCGATTTGTCGAGGAATTCGTCGTTGTGCCAGAACTCAGGGCTCTCGCCGAAGTAGTTGCGGATGAGCAGATCGAGATTTTCCATCAGCGCGGCATCGAAGAAGTCTTCAACTACGATGTAGCCGTCCTCATCGAACCGCTCTGCAAGGGATACAACGTCCATTACTGCTCCAGATTGACGGTTGACGCCCGCTCGATGACCTCAGGCTCGAACATGTGCTGAATCGGGGGCAGGTCGTGGCCGTATACCTCACTGAGAACCCATCGGGCCGCCATCCGTCCCATGTCCGCGATCGGGTAGTCGATCGTCGAGAGCTTCGGATACAGGTAGCGGGCGAGGGGCGCGTTGTCGAAGCCTGCGATGGAGAGATCTTCCGGAAGTCGCAGTCCGTGAGCGCGTGCACTCTCCATTGCGCCGGCCGCCATCTCATCGTTTGCGCAGATGACAGCGGAGAAGGGGATGCCGCGTTCGAGCAGGGTGTCGAGGGCTCGTCCGCCGCCAATTTCGTGATAGTCGCCTTCGACCATCAATCGCCGGTCGAATTCGATGCCCGCATCCTCGAGCGCGCGTTTGTGCCCGGTGAGGCGGCTTCCCGCATCGCCCCAGGTAAGCGGCCCCGAGACGTAGGCGATGCTCGTATGACCCAGGTCGATCATCATCTTCGCCGCGAGATAGCCGCCTTTTTCGTTGTCCAGCTGAATGCATCTGTCTTCGAGGCCCTCGACGCGACGGTTGATGACCACGAACGGCACGCCGTCGTCGCTGCTGCTGTCGATCAGGAAGTCGTCATTGAGCGCTTCGACATGCAGAATAAGGGCGTCGCAATTCCGGCCGGTCAGGAAACGAATGGCTTCGCGTTCTTTCTCCGCATCGTTGTGGCCGGCCGCAAAGACCGTAAACTTCCCCGCATCGCGAAGCTCCGACTCGATGCTGCCCAGCATGGCGGCGAAGACCGGGCCGTGAATTTCCGTCAGCAACACGCCCACACAGTTGGATCGGTTCGACGCAAGCGATTGCGCAATCGAATTGGGCCGGTAGTCCAACTCGCGCATCGCATCCATGACTTTCTTCCGGGTGCTCTCACTCACACGGCCACTGTCGTTCATCACGCGCGACACGGTGGCGAGAGATACGCCCGCGAGTTCGGAAACCTGGTAGATCGTCGCCATAGGGGTCGTTACTGCAAACCTCTCCGAAAGCGCTCACACTCTAGACGGATGCCGTCCGGAAGAAAAGCGCAGACAGAAGTGAATAGGTGGCCGGCTGCGGCCAAAAAAAGAGCGGCGATCGCCATCGCGAACGCCGCTCACCGGGGGTACGGTATCGCTCGCTGCGGCTAGAAACTCATCCTCACACCGAGCGAATACCTTGGTTCCTGTTCATTAGCGAGCAGGAACTGCTCTTCGTAGCGGCCACGCTGCAACTGGTCTTCACCAGCGATGTTCAGCGCCTCGAATACAACGAGTGCGTTGTCGTTGAGCGTATACGAAGCACTCAAATCGAGTTGCAGATAGTCGTCGAAGAACACTGGCTCGTTGGTTGCACGAAGCTGATTCTCGGCAAACAGGAATTCGTCGCGCCAGTTCGCAGCCAGGCGCACCGAGAAGAGATCGGTTTCGTAGAAACCAACGATGTTGTACGAGTCACTCAGGCCAATCAGGATCGCTTGCTGAGTGAAGTTGTTGGGATCGTACTCGGCGTCGCTGGATACGACCGTGTAGTTTGCCTGGAAGCCGAACCCGTTCTCGAACAGGTGCTGGATCGCAAACTCCCAACCGTCAACCGAGCGCTCAGCGGCGTTCAACGGCCGGGTGATGTCGAACAGGGCGACCGGGTCCGTCGGCAGGCTCGTCACCGGGACGTTCGGTACGACCGACGGATCGAAGCGGGCTTCCGGATTGGTCAGCGGGTTGCCGTTGACGTCGAGAATGACGTCGCTGACGACTTCGGCGGTGATGTAGTCGTCGACGTTCTTGTAGAAGAACGTGATCGCCGCATAGCTGCCGCCGCCGTAGTACCACTCGAGCGCGAGGTCGATGTTGTCGGCGTTGTAGGGCCGGATGCCGGGGTTGCCACTGCTCGCCGTGGCGATGCCCGGGCGGTAATCGCTGACCGTCGTGATCGGGCGTAGCGAGTTCAGGTCCGGGCGTGCGATGGACTTGCCGTACGACACGCGAGCAACCCAGTCTTCCACCGGCTCGATCTGGAAATCCAGCGCCGGAAGGAATACCTCGTAGCTGCCGTCGATCTCGAAGAATTCAGGCACGGCCCCGACCGGGAAGTCCACGGTGCCCTCGGTGATGGTGAAGATCGTCAGCGATTCCGGGAACGTCTGGAAGGCGGCGCCCGTGACATCCGTCTCTTCGTAGCGGAAGCCGGCAGAGAGGCTGGCCGGCATCCCGCCGATATCCAGCTCGGTCTGCAGGTTCAGGTACAGCGCCAGCGACTCCTCGGACGCACCGAAAAAGGTCGGAGGATTGGCCGCGACGATATCAGCGATCTGGATAGGGAAGGTCTGCGCGACGAGATCGTTCACCGGGAACTGGACCGTTACGTCGAAGCCGCCCGGCGCGCCAATCGGCGTGTTCGTCAGTACCTGTGCGCAACCGTTGCAGTCGTCCAGATTTTGGAACACGAATCCGCTCGATACGGCAAGCGTCTCGACCTGGTAGTCCGTGAAGGACAAGCCCGCGGTCACGACCGTGTCCTCGAAGTCCCAGTTCGCTTCGAGCTGGAACTGATCGATCTGATTGTCGATGCCGATGTTGCGAATCACCGAACCGAGCGGCGAGAAGCCGTCAACATCCATGAAGGAATCGACACCTGGCCGCGGGGTGCCGCCGCCAAACTGGTCTTCGCCGCGGAAGGCACCGGAATCGTCGACGACAATGGCGACGCCGCCCGGAGAGTAGGACAGGTCGAAATCGACACCGAGCGCGCCCTGCAAAATCTGCGTGTTGTCGTTGATCTCGTTGCCGGGCTGACTGACCGCATCGGACGAGTGAATGTCGAAGGTCAGACTCAGCGTGTCGTTGACAGCCCAGTCGACGTTCAAGCCGATCGAGTCATTCTCGATCTGCAGCTGATTCTCGTAGACGATGGAGTCGGCCGCTGTGTTGGTGCGGGTAGCGCCGGCGACGGTGTAGGTGTCCGTCAGCGAGAGATTGAAGACGCCCGGGCTCACGACCCCGAACAGGCCGGTCTGGTAACGATCCTGCTCCCGCTCGAAGCGAGACAGTACGTAGTCCAGCGTGATGACGACGTCGTCATTTGGAGCGTACTGCGCGACGAACTGCGCGTTGGTGCGAATCCGCTCGTTGTGCTGGATCTCCGAGATCTGCGTAACGGGCCGATAGATGTACGGCACGCCCGCGCAGGCGGCCGCCGAGTTCTCGCACCAGTTGGTGAACGTCGCCTCGCCGGGGTTATCCCTCAGCCAGCCGTCCGTGTGCGTCGACAACTCACTGAAGTCGCGCTCGGAATACGAGAAGTTGGCCAGCAGGCCCAGGGTCCCGTCGGCAACCGTGGTCGAAAACAGTCCGCCGATCTCCGGCGTTATCGAATCGCCGACGTCGACGGAAGCGTCGTGAAGTGCGGCAATGTTCAGGAAGATGGTCTGCTCGTCGAAGTCGAACGGGCGAGCGGTTCGGATGTCCACCGTCGCGCCGATGCCGCCCGACGGAACGTTCGGGCGCGCCGTCTTGTAGACATTGACCCCGACGACGGACTCCGATGCGATCTCGGCGAAGTTGAATGCGCGACTCTGCGTCGCCGATGCAATGCTCTCCTGTTCAGGCGAGGAGGTGACTGGCATCTGGCGGCCGTTGAGCGTGACCATATTGAAGTTCGGCCCGAGACCGCGGACCGAGATCTGATTGCCCTCGTTGTTCTGCCGATCGATCGAGACGCCGGTAATGCGCTGCAGCGACTCCGCGAGGTTCGCATCCGGGAACTTGCCGATGTCCTCCGCGGTGATGGCGTCGACCACGCCGGCTTCGGTACGCCGGATGTCCATGGACCGCATCAGGGAGCCACGGATACCCGTCACAACGATGTTCTCGAAAACGTCCTCGGTTTCGCCGGCCTGGCCCTGCGCGTAGCCGGGGCTCGTCGTAAACAGCAGCGGAACCGCCAGCATCGCGCCGCAGTATCGTCGCAGCGCTGAGCCGAAACTATTGATATTCATTGATTTTCCCCCTGGATCAGGCATGGGTGCCCGACATCGATGTCTTGAATGGCCAAATGAATTGAATAATGTAAGCGCTTTCTTTCGTTAATAAATAGCGGATTCTACGGAGTGAGTCAACCGAAGCTAAGCGCCCGGTGCGAGTGGGTCTGTCGCCCGATTTTCCGTATTTAAACAATTTTTCTGTTTTTAGACAGTTGGTTACGGAACACACGGGCGCGTTTGGCGTCGGAATCTCGCCATAGCCGACGTACGAAAACGCCCCAAAATCGAGTAAGCGTTTTCACGAATGCCCGTTCGGCGCGGCGACGTTCGCCGATCGGGACTGTTCCGGGATGGGGGAGGCCATGCCGGCCGGCTTCCCTCCCGATTTATAACTCTGGAAGCGCCGATCCGCCCGCTCGCGCTATCCTGGCAACCTCATGGCAGGGAGGAGGCAGCGCATGTCGGGACGGGCGTTTCTGACGAGTATCCTGATTCTTGGTCTTCTGAACGTCGGTTGGTCGATGATTGAGTCGGATATCTGGTCGGCAAGGCTAATGACGTACGCGCTGTTCGGCGGCCACGCTCTGGTGTTCTCTATCGTCGCAGCGGCCTTCCTGTACGCGAAGTTCAGGGCGTTTGTCGTCTTCAGCCTGATCCTGGTCGGGCCGATCATCAGTCACGGTGGCGCTTGGTTCCTGTCGGCCTCGGGAAGGCTTCCTCCGGCATGGGAGGTGCCGTGGCTGTTTCTGACCCCCGCTCTCGCCGCGCTGCTGTATCTCGGGATCGTCCGATTCCTGCTGCAACTCCGCATGCCTGACCTGGAGTTGTTTGGCTGGTCCGCGCTTACTGCCGTTTCGATGAGTCCGGTGTTTGCGCCTGAGGCGATGTTTGACGCGCTCGGCCGGTCGTCCTGGCTCGGTCTGCACATTCTGATCTGGTATGGGATCGCGGCGTTTGCCATCTATCGGATGACGGGTATGCCGACTGGGGACGAATCACTGCGCGGCGGCGACGTACAGACATCGAGTTAGCGCCGTAGGTCAGCTTGGGATCGCCCGCATGGCGGGCTCCTACAGTCACAGGCAGTCGAGGCGCCTGCGCTCGGCTAGTTCATCTCATCGTCGCCAGCCGCGGGATAGGTAAAGCCGATGACTTCCGCGCCTTCGGCGAAACAGGCCTCCGTCAGCTCATCGTCTTTCGCCCGGTAGTCCTCCTCGGACATTCGTTGGTCAAGAAAGTCGTCGAAGAGTTGCTCGTCCATGGGCCACTGGTACCACAAAACGTCGAGTGTCCAGCCATCCGAAAGCGTCACCGCACAAGCCCCGCAACGTACGTAGCGAAAGTCGTCCCCGCATTCGACCCACTCTTCTGTCCTTTCCGGTCCTCGCCGGTACACCGCGAATCCATTGGTGTCTCTCGGAAAGGTCGCCAACACATCGATCAACGTGCCCCGGTCGTCCTGGGAAACGGAATACACGCTCGCCTCGCGGAAGGCCAGATTCCATTCGACGGCCTGCTCACCTGTGATCCGGGTTCTTTCCCTGCCGCCCTCCACATCGACGATCACGCCTACCCAGTCCGGCGGCTCATCGCTACCGCGTTCCCACCCGCCGGAATTGACCTGCCAATAGTCGGTTGCCCGTATTCTGGCTTCGAGGACTTCGATCTCGGTCTGATGCTCGGTGAAGTGGTCGACCAGCTCTTGCTTCTTCGGCGGCCAGCTGCGATCGCAAGCGCCGAGCAGCAGAGCGATTATGAGCAATGTCAGAGCGCGGAATGGCGTCATGGCGGTACGATCGTATCAGGCGCCATGCTGGCTGACATCCACGGGGCCGAGGCGCGCCGTCGAACTAATCGCGCGGACGTTTGGTCGAAGATACTGTGCCGGCTCCTGGGGGATCTGCGTTGCGCTATCTGCTTCTTCTCGGTTTGATGACCACACTGAATGCTTGTGCCGTCAGCGAATCCGAACGCTTCAATCACCGGATGGAGCGTGACGGGCAGTTCGAGCGGTCGGCGGCCCAGCGGGAGGCCTGCGAGGCGAATCCGCGCGGCGCGTGGATGTGTACCAGTCCCAGTAAGCAGGCCAACGAACGATACCCCTGGCTGTACTGCAGCTGCGTCGACAATCAGTCCGCATTCCAGTAGCGAGGCACCTGCCCCAGCCAGCGCGGCGCGCTTCGTGCGGTGGACGCCTAGCCGGCGTCCGGCTGGGACTCCGGTATCGCGGCCTCGAATGCCGGCAGCTTGTTGCAGGCATCCACGATGCCGTTCAGCGTCGGAAATTCGCTGACGTCAATTTTGAAGCGGTGGGCGTTGTACATCTGCGGGACAAGGAAACAGTCCGCAAGGGTCGCGGCGTCCCCGTAGACGAATCCGCCATCGCCGGTATGCTCCTTCGCAAACGCCTCGCCAGCGCGAAAGCCGCGGCGGATCCAGTGGCCGTACCACGTGACGTAATCGTCGTCCGCTACGCCCAGATCCCGTTTCAGGTACTGCATGACGCTCAGGTTATTGAGCGGGTGGATGTCGCACGCGATCAGATTGCAGAAGGAACGAACGTGCGCGCGTGCGATGGCGCTGCCCGGCAGCAGAGGGGAATCCGGATAGGCTTCCTCGATGTACTCGAGGATCGCCACCGACTGACCGAGCGCGATCCTGCCGTCGTCGAGAAACGGCACGCGCCCCTGCGGGTTCATCGCGAGGTATACATCGGAGTGTTGCTGCCCCGGCGTTCCGTCCGGCCCGACCAGCGGCACCGGGACGGATACGTAGTCGATGCCCTTCAGGTTCAGCGCGATTCGGACCCGGTAGGCGGCGGACGACCGCCAATAGTCGTAGAGCTTCATCCCTCGTACTTTGCCACGGTCTGGTCGATCGCGCCGAAGATGGACTGGCCCTCGGCATCCAGCATCTCGATACGGATTCGATCGCCGAAGCGCATGAACGAGGTTTTCGGGGCGCCGGATTCGATCGTCTCGATCATGCGAATCTCGGCGATGCAGGAATAGCCGACACCGCCGTCCGCGACCGGCTTGCCCGGCCCGCCGTCTAGCTTGTTCGAGACCGTGCCGGATCCAATGATCGTGCCTGCGCACAGCGGCCGCGACTTGGCAGCGTGCGCAATCAGCTGGCCGAAATTGAACGTCATGTCGACGCCGGCCTCCGGCTTGCCGAAGGGCTCGCCGTTCAGGTGCGAGATCAGCGGCAGGTGCAACACGGAGTCGCGCCAGGCATCGCCGAGTTCGTTAGGCGTGACCGCCACCGGGGAGAACGCACTCGACGGCTTGGACTGGAAGAAACCGAAACCCTTCGCGAGTTCGCCGGGGATCAGATTACGAAGTGACACGTCGTTGACGATCATGACCAGCCGGATGTACTGCCCGGCGTCTTCCGCGCTGACGCCCATCGGCACGTCGCCGGTGACCACGGCAACTTCGGCCTCGAAGTCGATACCCCAGTCTTCGCTCGCGGCGAGTACATCGTCGCGCGGGCCGAGGAACGCGTCCGAGCCGCCCTGGTACATCAGCGGGTCGGTCCAAAAACTCTCCGGAATCTCGGCGCCTCTCGCCTTTCGCACGAGTTCGACGTGATTGACGTAGGCCGAGCCGTCTGCCCACTGGTAGGCCCGCGGCAGCGGCGATTCGACCTCGGTAGCATCGAAGGCTTCGCCCGCGCCTGCCTCGACAGTCTCCGCGCGTGCGGCAAGTTGCGGCTCGAACGTCGCCCAGTCATCCAGTGCGGACTGCAGCGTCGGCGTGATGTCGTCCGCCGCAAGATAGCGGCTCAGGTCGCTCGAGACGACGGCGAGGCGTCCGTCTCGCCCGGACTTCAACGATGCGAGCTTCATGAGACGTCGCCCGTGAACTCGAGCTCATGCAACCAGGCGGCGTGACGCGGCGCTTTCTTCGTCTGGCTCCATTCTTCGAGCATATCCGGCGCCACGCGCTTGAGTTCGTCGAGCTGTTCCTGGGTATGGGTATTCGCGACGAGTTCGAGGCGATGGCCGTTGGGGTCGAAGAAGTAGATCGACTGGAAGATGCCGTGATTGGTCGGGCCGACAACGTCGATGCCCTCGGCCTGCACCTGCTCTTTGGCCTTCAGTAAGGCATCATAGCTTTCGACCTCGAACGCGATGTGCTGCACCCACTGAGGCGTGTTGTGGTCGCGGTCCATTGGCTCTTTGGTCGGTAACTCGAAGAATGCCAGCACGTTGCCCATGCCGGCATCGAGGAAGACGTGCATGTAGGGGTCAGGTTCCTTCGTCGATGGCACCCGGTCCTCCGCGAACGCGACCGTAAACTCCATGTTCAGCACCCGCTGATAGAAGTCGACGGTCTCCTTTGCATCTCTGCAGCGGTAGGCGACGTGATGAATGCGCTTCACTTCCACTGATCGCTCCTCAAGTCTCGTTGATAACGCCACGCGCGATCTGGTCGCGCTCGATCGATTCGAACAGGGCCTTGAAGTTGCCCTCGCCGAATCCTTCGTCCTTCTTTCGCTGGATGAACTCGAAGAACGTCGGTCCGATCATCGTGTCCGAGAAGATCTGAAGCAAGAGCCGCGGGTTGTCGCCCTCGGTCGAGCCGTCGACGAGGATTCCGCGAGGCTTGAGTTCGTCGATCGGTTCCCCGTGACCGGGAAGTCGCTCGTCGAGCATCTCGTAATAGGCTTCCGGCGGCGCCGTCATGAATTCGATGCCGCGTGCCTTCAGCTTGTCCCAACACGCAAACAGATCGTCGCACGACAGTGCAATGTGCTGAATACCTTCGCCGTTGAAGGCCATGAGGAATTCCTCAATCTGGCCGGTGCCCTGCGAAGCTTCCTCGTTCAGCGGGATACGGATGCGTCCGTCCGGTGCCGTCATCGCTTTCGACAGCAGCCCGGTGTACTCCCCCTTGATGTCGAAATAGCGGATTTCGCGGAAGTTGAAGAGCGACTCGTAGTAGTCGGCCCAGTACTCCATCCGGCCACGGTAAACGTTGTGCGTCAGATGATCGATCTCCTGGAAGCCGCAGCCTTCGGGATGACGCTCGACACCGTCGTAGAACTCGAAGTCGATGTCGTAGATCGTGTTGCCTTCGGTGTAGCGGTCGATCAGATAGAGCGGGGCGCCGCCGATGCCCTTGATCGCGGGCAGGCGAAGCTCCATCGGGCCGGTCGGAATCTCGATCGGCTGTGCGCCATTCTCGAGCGCCCGCGCGTAGGCCGCGTGTGCATCCTTGACGCGGAAGGCCATGCCGCAGGCCGAGGGTCCGTGCTCCTGCGCGAAGTAGTACGCATGACTGTCCGGCTCGTTGTTCAGGATGAAGTTGATATCGCCCTGACGATACAGCGTCACGTCCTTCGAACGGTGGCGGGCGACGGCCTCGAAGCCGAGCGTGTGGAAGACCCGCTGCAGGTGCTCGGGGTCGGGCGCGGCGAACTCGACGAACTCGAATCCGTCGAGGCCCATCGGGTTTTCGAATAGGTCTGCCATGGGTTGCTCCAACTGATCTGTCAATTTACAACATGATGTCCACTTGCCGCGCACAATGTGCCCTGAATGCGGCGAGAATGCTGTTAGAATGAAACAATTGTTTAGGCATGGACGAAGATATGAGGCAATTGCCCGTTAAGCTTAGTCGATCCGATCGCCGGCTGCTCAAGGCCCTGCAGCGCGACGTGACCCGCCCGCAGGCGGACCTGGCCGAAGACGCGGGCATGTCGCGCACCTCCTGCTGGCGCCGGGTCCGCGAATTCGAGGAGAGCGGGCTGATCCTGGGCAAGGTCGCGCTGCTCGATCCGAAGCTCGCGGGCTTCAACATCGTGGTCATGCTGCAGGTGTCGATGAACGAGCACACCGACGAAAACCGGCTGGCCTTCGAGACCCACGTGGGCGGCCTTGCGGAGGTCACCGAGTGCTACTCGGTGGCCGGCGAGCGGGACTACCTGTTGCAGGTCGTGGTCGAAGACATGGAGGGCTATACCGAGTTTCTGAATACCGCGATTCTCACTCACCCTGCGGTCAGCTCCGCCAGTTCCATGTTCGTCCTGCGCCGCGTCAAGTACTCGACCGAGCTGCCGATCGGCGGCTGATCCTTCCCGTCACGGCCCGCCATTCGCGCGGATTGTGTCCGCCGTGAACTGCATCCCGGTGTTCAATGTGAGCGCCATCACAGTTTCGCGCATTCGCGCCCATGTTGCGTTTCTGCAACAGCGACGCTTTTCCGGACCCGACTATCGCTATCCGGCTGTTGCCCGAACGCACTTTAGGCCGGCGTCAAAAATTCGCCGGCGGATATGTGCTTCGCGTCACCGATTAGCCCGCCGTCCAGGCGTAGTTGTTACTGCGAAAGGACGAACGTTTGGGATGAACGTAGAGGGAGGGGACCATGAGGGTTCTGGCGATTTTCTTGACGGCACTTGGGGTGCTTTTGCTGTCGGGTTGCAGCTCGTTGGCAAGTATGGAGGAGCTCGAACGTCAGGCGATGTTGACCGGCGACTGGTCGGCCGTCGAACAGCGCGAACGAATTCTGGCGAGGCGCGAAGCGGAGCGCGGTCTGCAGTGCCAATCCGGCGAGATCAGCTTCTGTGAGAAGTATGTCGGTCGAACGGAGTGCATCTGCATCAACAACGACGAGATGCGCGACGTGCTCGCCGCATACTGACGCCGAATCCGCGAAACGAGCCGGCGGTCGTTACGCGGTCCGTAATAGAACGATCGAACGGCCTTCCACGGCCATCGTTTCGCCGACGAGGTGGCAGCCCTCGATCGCGCTGCAGAATTCGACCTGCCATTGCTTGCCCGCAGGAGGCGCGGGCAGCATAAAGTCCAAAGAGTCGTGCCAGGCATTGAACAGCGCCGCGACGCTGCGATGCTCGCCGTCGCGTTCGTCAATGACCAGACCGAAGGCGTGACCGAAGCCCCAGTCGCCTTCCTCACGCTTTCCGCCGTCCGGGTTGACCCAGTTGATTGTCACGTCACCGTCCGCTCCCTCGAATACGCCGTGAACGTATTCGCCGAAATGCACCAGCGGCGTTTCGCGTCTCAGCCGTATGAGATCGCGGACGGCGTCCGTGAATCCGGCGCTCCGAGCGCTCAACTCCCAGTCCAGCCAGGTTGTCTCATTGTCCTGCGCGTAAGCGTTGTTGTTGCCTGACTGGGTCTGACCGAACTCATCGCCGGCCAGCAGCAGCGGAGTACCCTGCGAGAAAAACAGCGTTGCCAGCAGGTTCAGACGATGCCGCTCTCTCGCGGCATTGATGTCGGCGTCGTCGGTCGGCCCTTCGACGCCGTGATTGAAGCTGAAATTGTGGGAATGCCCATCGCGGTTGTTCTCGCCATTGGCGTGATTGTGCCGCTCCTCATACGCGGCAACGTCGGCGAGCGTGAAGCCGTCGTGAGCCGTAATGAGGTTGACGCTGGCACTGGGGCGACGGCCGCTTGCTTCGAACAAGTCTGACGAACCCCTAAGCCTGCGGGCGAGTTCCCCGCTCATGTGCTCGTCGCCACGCCAGAAGCGGCGCGCCGCGTCCCGGAACCGATCGTTCCACTCCGCGAAGGGCGGCGGGAACGAGCCGAGCTGATAGCCACCCGGACCGGGATCCCAGGGTTCGGCGACGAGTTTCCTGGCACCGAGTTCCGGATCGTCACCGATGTGGCGCAGCAAGGGATGATCCGTCGAGAATCCGCTTGCGTGACGGCCTAGGACGGTCGCGAGGTCGAAGCGGAAGCCGTCGACACCCATGTCCACCGACCAGTAGCGCAGCGCGTCGAGAACGAGCTGCCGTACGACCGGATGATCCATGTTCACGGTATTGCCGGTGCCGGTGTCATTGACGTACTCGGACAGCGTGTCCGGCTCGACGCGGTAGTAGGCGAGGTTATCGATACCGCGGAAGCTCAGCATCGGGCCGTAGCGGTCGCCTTCGGCGGTGTGGTTGAAGGCGACGTCGAGAATCACCTCGAGGCCGGCATCGTGCAGGGTTTGCACCAAGTCGCGAAACTCATGCACAGGCTGCGCGCCCGCGTACCGGTTCTGCGGCGCGAAGAAGGCAATCGTGTTGTAGCCCCAGTAGTTCCTCAATCCCAATTTGGCGAGATGATGTTCGTCGGCGAAGGCCTGCACCGGCATGAGCTCGATCGACGTTACACCGAGCGACTTCAGATAGGCGACGACGTCGCCGTTCGTCAGGCCGCGGAACGTTCCGCGCTCGCTTGCATCGAGCGCGGGATGACGCATCGTGAAGCCGCGCACATTGAGTTCGTAGAAGATCGTTTCCGCCCAGGGCACCGCCGGTCCGCGGTCAGCAGGCGAGACAGGTTCAGTAACCACGGACTTGGGAATGAACCACGCGCTATCGAGTGTGCAGGCTTCGTCGGGGGCGTTGCGGACGTAGTCGAAGACGGCCTCGTCCCAACGGAATTGGCCATCGAGCTGTCGTGCGTACGGATCGATCAGCAGTTTGGCCGGGTTGCAGCGCAGGCCATTTGCCGTATCCCACGGCCCGTGAACGCGATAGCCGTAGCGCTGCCCCGCCTCTATTCCCGGCACGAAGCCGTGCCAGACATCGTCGGACTTCGCGGTCAGCTCGAGCCGGCGCTCGCGGCCCTTGTCGAACAGGCAAAGCTCGACGCGTTCCGCGACGGACGAGTAGAGCGCGAAATTGACGCCGCCATCTCGCAGCGTCGCGCCCAGCGGGGCGGGGCTACCGGCCTCCATCAATTCCCGTTGAGTTTGATTTCGTCGAGCCGCCAGATGTCGTTGTCGTAGTCGCGCATCGTACGGTCAGTCGAGAATCGACCGGAATAGGCGGAGTTCAGAATGCTCATGCGCGTCCATGCCTCTACGTCCTTCCACGCTTCGTTGACCTTGGCCTGAGCGTCGATAAAGCTGCGGAAGTCCGCTGCCGTCATCCACGCATCGGACGGTTCGCGCACCGCTCGAAGGACGGGATCGAGTACGCCGGGCTCGAAGCGATTGAAGTGACCGGACTCGAGGAGATGCATGACGCGCCTGAAGTCCTCATCGCCTTCGATGATGGAGTGCGGGTCGTAACGGCCTCGAAGCTGCTGCACTTCCTCGACCGTCAATCCGAACAGGAAGAAGTTGTCTTCGCCGACGGCCTCCCGGATCTCGACGTTGGCCCCGTCCAGCGTGCCGATCGTGACCGCACCGTTCATCATGAATTTCATGTTGCCGGTGCCTGACGCTTCTTTGCCTGCCGTCGAAATCTGCTCGGACAGGTCAGCGGCGGGTGAGATCATCTCCATTGCCGTCACGTTGTAGTCCGGATAGAAAATCAGGCGGAGCTTCTCGTCCATCATCGGGTCGGAGTTGATCACGCGGCCCACGTTGTTGACGAGCTTGATGATGTTCTTCGCCATCTCGTAGCCGGGCGCGGCCTTGCCACCGATGATGATGGCGCGCGGTACGAGGTCGTCCCCGTCGCCGCGGCGAATCCGATCGTACAAATGCACGGCGTGCAAAACGTTCAGCAGCTGCCGCTTGTATTCGTGAATGCGCTTGACCTGGACGTCGAACAGCATAGTCGTCGGAACGTCGATGCCGGTCTTGTCCGCCAGCTTGCGGGACAGGCGAACCTTGTTGACGAGTTTGGCCTTGCGCCAGTCGCGCTGGAACTCTTTGTCGTCAGCAAACGCCTCGAGGCCTTCCAGCTGTGGCAGATCCGTGATCCAGTCGTTGCCGATTTTGCTCGTAATCAGATCGCTCAAATCCTCGTTGCACGCGTACAGCCAGCGCCGCTGAGTCACGCCGTTGGTCTTGTTGTTAAACTTCTCCGGCCAGAGCTCGGCGAAATCGCGGAACAGGCCTTCCGTCAGCAAGCGAGAGTGGAGGGCGGCCACGCCGTTCACGGAATAGCTCGCGACGATTGCAAGATAGGCCATCCGAACCCGCGGCTCGCTGCCTTCCTCGATCAGCGACATGCGCGCGATTCGATCCGTGTCGCCCGGCCAGCGCTGCGCGATTTCGGCGATAAAGCGCGCGTTGATCTCGTAGATGATGTCCAGCAGCCTCGGCAGCAGGCGGCGGAACATCGAGACCGGCCAGGTCTCGAGCGCCTCCGGCAGCAGCGTGTGGTTCGTGTATGCCATCGTGCTCGACGTGATACGCCACGCTTCGTCCCACTCGAGCCCGTAGTCGTCGAGCAGGATTCGCATCAGTTCGGCGACGGCGATCGCCGGATGGGTGTCGTTGAGCTGGAAGCAGTTCTTGTCGGCAAAGCCGCGCAGTTCGCCACCGTTCTGACTGCGCCAGTAGCGCATCGTGTCCTGCAGACTGGCCGACGCCAGAAAGTACTGCTGCCGCAAGCGAAGCTCACGCCCGTTCTCGGTATCCGCGTTCGGATACAGAACCATCGTGATGTTCTCGGCCTCGTTCTTGGACGCAACGGCGTCCGCGTAACTGCCCGCGTTGAATTCTTCGAGGTCGAAGGCATCCGTCGCGGCGGCCGACCAGAGCCTGAGCGTGTTGCAGATGCCGTTCTGGTATCCGGGTACGGGGATGTCGTAGGGAATCGCCAACACGTCCTGCGTGTCGCGCCACTCATACCGGGTTCTGTCCGATGCGTCAGTGACCGCCTCGGTCCGTCCACCGAACTTGACGACCTGCCGGAACTCGAATCGCTCGATCTCCCAGGGGAATCCTTCGCGCAGCCACGCGTCCGGCTTCTCGATCTGGTAACCGTTCTCGATGAGCTGGTGGAACATGCCGTAGTGATAGCGAATGCCGTAGCCCATAACGGGGAGTGCCAGCGTCGCGCAGCTATCGAGGAAGCACGCGGCCAGCCGGCCGAGACCGCCATTGCCGAGTCCCGTGTCGTACTCGCGCTCGTAGATCTCCTCCAGCGCAATGCCGAGTCGGTTCAGCGCTTCCTTGGTCTCGTCTTCAATTCCTAAGTTGAGCAGCGCATTTCGCAGCAGTCTGCCCATCAGGAATTCGAGCGACAGGTATCCCACGCGGCGATTGCCGTCGCGTTCGATCGCCATCCGTGTTTGTCCCCAGCGCTCCATCAACCGATCGCGCGCGGCGAAAACGACGGATTGATACAGGTACGGCGTCGACCGCTTGATCGTGCGCCGGCCAAGCATGCGACCGAAGTAATGCGTGAAGTCCTCGAGAATCGAATCCGCCGTCATCGGCAGATTCGGCGACTGCAACAACTCGATGTCGCCAATGCCCTTGGTGTCTTCAGAACGTGCTGACATAGAAATCTCCGGGGCTAAGTTGTTGCCCCAAAAAGGTGCAGGGTTTACCCCGCCTTTTTCAATAGTATCGTGGCAAGCGGTGGAAGTGTCGGAAGTATCGAATACGGTCTGCCATGACTTTCGTTCGCTTCCGCGACGAGTTCGCCATTGCCGACGTCGCCGCCACCGTAGAAGCGCGAGTCGGTATTGATGAACTCCACATAGCTTCCTGCTTCCGGAACGCCAAGTTTAAAGTTCGGCCGATTGACGGGGGTGAGGTTCGTCACACAAATGATGAGACCGCCGTTCTTGTCGCGACGTACCCACGAGAAAGTGCTGTTGTCGCGATCGCCGTGATCGATCCATTCGAAGCCGTCGCCCGAGAAGTCCACCTCGTACATTGCCGGGGTGTCGCGATACGCGCGATTCAGATCGCGCAGCAGGGATTGCACGCCGCGATGCGATTCGTGTTCCAGCAGATGCCAATCCAGTGAGCGGTCGTGATTCCATTCGTCGCGTTGCGCCAGTTCGCTACCCATGAACAACAACTTCTTGCCCGGGTGCGCATACATTGCGCCGAAATAGGCTCGCAGGTTCGCGAACTGCTGCCAGTCGTCGCCGGGCATGCGCCCGATCAACGAACGTTTTCCGTGCACGACTTCGTCGTGCGACAGCGGCAGGATGAAGTTCTCGTTGAAGGCGTAGACGAGGCCGAAGGTCATCTTGTCGTGATGATATTTGCGATGAACCGGGTCTTCGCCCATGTACGAGAGCGTGTCGTTCATCCAGCCCATGTTCCACTTGTACGTGAACCCCAGGCCGCCGGCGTCGACCGGTCGCGATACGCCGGGCCAAGCTGTCGACTCCTCGGCGAACGACGTCGCGCCGTGAGCGTGCAACTCGGCATTCAGTCGCCGCAGAAATTCAACGGCCTCGAGATTCTCGTTGCCGCCGAATTCGTTCGGCACCCACTCGCCGTCCTCGCGCGAATAGTCCAGATACAGCATCGACGCGACGGCATCGACCCGGATGGCGTCGATGTGAAATTCCTCGATCCAATACAACGCACTGCCGATCAGATAGTTCACGACTTCGCGGCGGCCGAAGTTGAAGATCAGCGTGCCCCAGTCGGCGTGCTCGCCCTTGCGTGGATCCTCGTGTTCGTACAGCGCCGTGCCGTCGAAGCGTGCGAGTCCGTGCTCGTCACGGGGGAAGTGCGCCGGCACCCAGTCGACGATCACGCCGATACCCTCTGCGTGACATCGATCGATGAGATAGCGGAAGTCGTCCGGATCGCCGAAGCGCTGGGTCGGCGCAAACATGCCGATCGGCTGGTAGCCCCACGAGCCGTCGAACGGGTGTTCCGAAACGGGCAGCAACTCGATATGCGTGAAGCCCATATCGCTGACATAGTCGACGAGTTCGTCGGCCAGTTCGCGATAGGTCAGATAGCGATTGTGATCGTCAGCTTTCCGGCGCCACGAACCGAGGTGTACCTCGTAGATGCTGATCGGCGTGCCGAGATCGGGATTCGAGCTCCGGCGCGACATCCAGTCCCCGTCCTGCCACTCGTATTCGCTCCGAAACACGATCGACGCGTTGCCCGGCGGCGGTTCGTGATAGCTCGCGAACGGGTCGGTCTTGATCGGCAACAAACGCTGCTCCCGATCCGTAATCTCGAACTTGTACTTGGCGCCTTTGCCCACGTGCGGGACAAAGATCTCCCAGAGGCCGTTACCGGGGTGGAGGCGCATGACATGACAGCGGCCATCCCAGCGATTGAAATCGCCGACCACGGAGACTCGCGACGCATTCGGTGCCCATACCGCGAAGCGCACGCCGTCGATGCCGTCGAAGTTGCGGATCTGTGCGCCGAGCTTCTCGTAGATCTTCTTGTCCGAACCTTCGCCAAGCAGATACAGGTCCATGTCGCCCAGCGTCGAGGGCAGCCGATAGCAATCTTCGATCGTCGACACGTCACCACTGACGTCCGTGACTTTCAGCAGATAGCGGCGCTTACGTGGGGGCATGACCCCAGTGAACAGGCCGCCGGGGTCCATGCGATCCATCGTGGCGAGCAATTCGCCCGTGCCGTCGACGAGTTCGACTTTGCTTGCATGCGGTTGAAACGTACGCACGATCCTCGCATTGCCTGCCTTGTGCGGGCCGAGGATGGCGAACGGGTTGTTGTGCTGACCGCCGACGACCGCCGTGAATTCGTCGGCGTTCTTTTTGAGGTCAGCTTCGAGGGTGGTCATAGAACAACCTCACGTACTGTTCCGCGGATGACTTCCAATCGAAGCGCACTTTCTTCGCCGCGGCAGAGATGCGATGCCAGCGATTAGGGTGCTCTTCCCGAAGCGTCAGCGCTTCGCTGACGCAGTGAACGAAATTGCTGGCGAGTTCGGTCGGCGAGTCGCCACCGAAGACGAACCCGGTCACGCCGTGTTCGACCGTGTCTCGGAGCCCCCCAACGCCGTGCACGACGCAGGGCTGCCCGGCCCGCATTGCGAGCATCTGGCTGATACCGCAAGGCTCGAAGCTCGAGGGCATTAGAAACAGGTCGCCGGCGTCGTACAGCGCCTGACCGAAGGCTTCGGCGTAGCCGCGCAGGAATACGAGATTCTCTGCGTTCTTCGCGATGCCGAGCAGCGCGTCTTCGTAGCGTTTCTCGCCACTGCCGAGCAGAAACAGGACGCCGCGGCTGCCCAGTTCTTCCAGCACTTGCTCGAGAGCCACTTTGCCAGCGTCGGTATTGGCAACCATCAGCCGCATTTTCTGATCCACGACTCGCCCGACGCTGGTCAGTACGTGCATGGGGCGACGGCGTCTGAGCGCTGCCAGACGGTCGAGCGCGAGTTCGTGCGCGGCCTCACCGGGCTGCCTCTCCAGCCAGCTGCTAATCGCGGCTACGGCGGACTCCTTGAGCGCAGGCCACCCCGGTGGCTTGCTCTCGGGCAAGTCGTAATGGCAGCCGTTGAGGATTCCGACGAGCCGCCCGTCCGCGGCGGCGCGGGTCAGATCGTCTTCCAGGCCCTCACCGCCGATGAAGCCGCTCGACGGATCGCTCGGCCGCTGAATCTCTTCGGCGTAGGTCGGCGAGACCGCGTTGATTCGGTCGGCCAGCCGGATGGCGGCGGCCATCGGATTCACGACGCGCTCGGCGTCGGGATCGCCGATGGCTTGTTCGTCGTACTCGAGGTCCGGGAACCAGGCTTCCAGCGACGACAGGTCGCCCGTGAGCGGACGCTGGCCCTGGTACGACAGATTGTGGATCGTGAAGAATGTCGGCACGTCCCGCAGCCGCGCATAGCGTGGGTCGTACTCGCGCAGAATGGCGAACACGCCTGCGTGCCAGTCGTGCAGGTGAATCGCGGCGGGCAACTCGTCCTGGGCATCGATCCATGCCGCGGCAGCCGCCGAGAAGAACGCGAACTTGTCGGCATCGGTGGCGTACGGACGGCTACCGGTGTCGTCGTGATAGACGATGCCTGGCTCCGTCGGCACCAGGAAGCCGTGATCGAGAACGATGTAGCGGACGTTGCTGTCCGCGAGCGGAATCTCGTGGACACCAACGCGTTGGTCACTGCCGCGGAATGTGGTCGTTACCGGCTCGAGATCGCGAGCGCCGTCCAACAGATGCAGTCGCCCGTAAGAGGGAGTGAGCACGATTGCCGGCCAGCCGATGCCGTCAACGGCAGCGGGCAGGTCGCGAATGACATCGCCGACTCCGCCGACTTTCGCCCCTGGTAGCGCGCCGTTCTCCGCCGCAATGAAAATAACTTGCCTGGTACTGATGGAGCGCGCCTTGTTTTGCTAACGGGTAACGTGAAGCTGCTGGCCCAGCATCTCGGGCGTCACGAGCGTGATCCCGGAGTCGGTGACGCGGAAGCCGCGCTCTCGGTCGGCGTCGTGATCGACGCCGATCTCCATGCCCTCGGGGATCCGCGCGCCACGATCGATGATGGCTCGATGAACGCGGCTGCGCTCGCCGATGTCGACGTCCGGCAGAACCACCGAGTCCGTCACATGGCTACGCGAGTGCGCCCGGCAGCGCTGGAAGATCAGTGAACGGTGCACGCTCGAGCCCGATACGACACAGTCCCCGGCAACCATGGAGTTGATCGCCTCGCCGCGGCGATCGTGATCGTCGAAGACGAACTTCGCCGGCGCCGTCTGCCACTGGTGCGTGAACACGGGCCAGGTTTTGTCGTACAGATTGAGTTGCGGTGTCACTGAAACGAGTTCCATGTTGGCCTCCCAGAACGCGTCGAGAGTACCGACGTCGCGCCAATAGGCTTGTTTGCCGGTCTCGGCGTCACGGAAGGGGTAAGCGAGAACTCGGTAGTTCTTGATGATCGGCGGAATGATGTCGCGGCCGAAGTCGTGCTTCGTGTCCTTCATGTCCGCATCCCGGATTACCTGCTCGTACAGGAACTCGGTGTTGAAAAGATAGTTGCCCATCGACGCAAGGCACAGGCCGGGCTTGCCGGGGATCGGATTGGGCTTCTCCGGCTTCTCGTGGAAGTCGATGATGCGGCCACTCTCGTCGACCGTCATGACACCGAACTGTCCGGCCGCTTCTTCGAGCGGCAATTCCAGGCAGCTGATCGTCATGTCGGCTTTTTCGGCGTGGTGCGCCGCCAGCAGCGGACCATAGTCCATCTTGTAGATATGGTCACCGGCAAGTACCAGGACGTATCCCGGCGAATGCGCACGAATGATGTCGAGGTTCTGGTAGATCGCATCCGCCGTGCCCCGGTACCACTCACCGCCCACACGCTGCGACGCCGGCAGGATGTCGACGAACTCCTGCTGCGCGGCATGGAACCACGACCAGCCATTGACGAGATGGCGTATCAGCGAATGGGCTTTGTACTGGGTGAGCACGCCGATACGGCGGATGCCGGAGTTGATGCAGTTCGATAGCGGAAAATCGATGATTCGGAACTTGCCGCCAAACGGCATCGCCGGTTTCGCTCGCCACGCGGTCAGCTCATAGAGTCTCGACCCCTGGCCACCGGCCAGGATCAGGGCGATGGTGTCGCGGGTAAGGCGGCTGACAAAACGAGAATCATCCGTTTGCTTGGTATCTATCATCCGGCAGCTCCCTCCCAGCGTCACGCACGGCTTTGGACACATTCTCGCAGAAAGTGTCCGTCATTTGCGTGACATTCAGGCGCCACCGCCAGTTATTTGCCGAGGTTCCCGGGGTATTGAACCGCGCTTCCGACCCCAGACAGAGGAAATCCTGCATGGGCGCGATCGCGAGGCGAGCGTCCGTCGAGAAGGCGGAGCGCACCAGATCCATGGAAATCGTGTCGGGCGAGCCGCCCGTCATCTGCAGTACCGCATGCTGCGCGAACTCGATTTCCTCGTTCGAGCGGATATCGTCCGGGCTGCCGCGGAACCAGCCGAGCGTCGTGTCGTTGTCGTGGGTGCCGGTGTAAACGACGCAATTCTGAGGCACGTCCTCGAGGTCGAAGCCGTCGTCGGTAACGTCGAACTGCAGCACGACCATGCCGGGAATATGATGGCGGTCGCGAAGCGCCTCGACTTCGGGCGTGATTACGCCGAGGTCCTCGGCCACGATCGGCAGCGAGCCCATCGAATCGCGCATCGCGTCGAAGATGGCGTCGCCGGGCCCGGTGATCCATTCGCCGGTCCGCGCCGTCTCCGCGTCCGCCGGGATGGACCAGTAAGCCTCGAAACCGCGGAAATGATCGATGCGCACGAGATCGGCAAGCTCGGCAGAGGCCCGCAGCCGATCGATCCACCAGCGGTATCCGCTGGCCTCGTGCTTCGGCCAGTCGTACAGCGGGTTGCCCCACAGCTGTCCGTCCTCGCTGAAGTAGTCCGGCGGCACGCCGGCGACAGATTCGGGTTGGCCCTCGGAGTCGATCAGCAGCAGGTCGCGATGCGCCCACGCGTCGGCACTGTCCAGGGCGATACAGATCGGCATGTCGCCGAACAGGCTCACGCCCTGCTGGTGGGCATAGTCCCGGAGGGCGCGCCATTGATCGTGGAACAGGAACTGAATGACCTTGATACTCTCGATCCGCTCGGCCTCGCGCTTCTCGAGCGCTGCGAGAGCCGCCGGGTCGCGCCGAACGTAGTCCGGTGCCCACTCCGGCCACGGGCGTTCGCCGTGATCCGACTTCAGAATCCGGAACAGCGCGTAGTCGTGCAGCCATTCCTTATCGTGTTCGTCGAGGAACTCCTTGTAACGCTTCCGGGTATCGGCATGCGCCTGCTCGTCGAAGCGGGTGGCCGCAAGTGCCAGCAGCCTCGACTTCATGGGGATCAGGGCGCCGTAGTCGACATAATCGGTCGGCAGGCGCGTCAGCTCCCAGGTTTCCTCATGACTCAGGAGACCACGGTGAACCAGATCGCCGACATCGATCAGCATCTCGTTGCCCGCGAACGACGACAAAGGCTGATACGGCGAGTCGCCGTAAGCCGTCGGGCCGAGCGGCAGAAACTGCCAGACGCTCAGGTCCATGCGCTTCATGGCATCGACGAACGCGAATGCCTGCTCGCCGATTTCGCCTATCCCATACCGGCCCGGTAGGGCACTGATATGCAGACAAACCCCCGCCTGCCGCCCGGGGGGCAGCACCTGTCCATTTGCTCCCATTCTCATTGCACCAATAATTATCAGTGCCAGAGGGCAGAGCAAGCGCATGCATACGTATTCAGGGTATGAATACGTATTCAGTGCATTGCCCCACGATAGAGCGGTTCATAAGATGATCGGGACAGCTACAGAACCAAATCCTTGCGGGGGAATTGCAAATGGTGAAGAAGAAGCGCGAAAGCGCAGCGTCGGCAGCAGAAGACTGCACGCTACCGACCATCCGGCGTAACGCCGTATCTCTGGCCGTAACCGTCGCGTTGACGGGGGCGCTTGCGCTGCCTACGGCCGTATTCGCTCAAGATGACAGCAGTGACAGCGACCAGGTGGCCGCCGAAACGAACGTCATGGACGAGATCATCACGTACGGCACCTACCGGCAGAGTCTGCTGAACTCGATGCAGACGAAGCGTGACAATTCGTCGATCGTCGAGGCCGTAACCGCTGAGGACCTCGGCAAGCTGCCGGACGTTTCGATTGCGGAAAGCCTTGCGCGTCTGCCCGGTCTGACGGTCCAGCGCCTCAACGGCCGCGGTCAGGTCGTCAACATCCGCGGCACATCGCCCGACTTCTCGACCGGCCTCTTGAACGGCCGCGAGCAGGTCAGCGTCGGCGACAACCGTGGCGTCGAGTTCGATCAGTACCCTTCGGAGCTCCTGCAGCAGGTTGTTGTCTATAAGACGCCCGACGCGGGCCTCGTCGGCCAGGGTCTGTCAGGAACGGTCGATCTGCGTACCGTTCGTCCCCTCGATTACGGCGATCGCGCCCTGACGTTGAATCTGCGGCTCTCCGAGTCCGAGTTCGATCTCGTCGATTCTCGTGACAATCGAGGCGAACGCTACAGCGCCACCTACATCGATCAGTTCGCCAACGACACGATCGGTATCGTCGTCGGCGCGGCACACACCACGACGCCGAGCTTCGGCCGTCATACCAACGCGTGGGGCTACTACGTGGACGACGGTGCCGGCAACGTCGCGATCGGCGGCGGCCGCATCTGGTCGCGTGCCTCCGAGTTGGAGCGCAACAGCTTTGTTTTCGGACTCGACGCGAGGCCGACGGATCAGTTCACGATCGAGTTCGACGCCTTCGTATCGGACTTCACCGAGGACCAGATTCGTCACGGTCTCGTGATGGCGAACCTCAACAATCTGACGGCAACCGAGACCGCGGAATTTCTTCCCGGCATCGGTATCGCCACTGCCGGTACGTACGACACGGGCGCGCCTGCGGTTGAGAACAATCTGTTCCTGCGCGACGCTGAGTTGCAGTCGTTCGGTGTCAATTTCGAATTCGACCTCCTCAACGGCTGGGTCACCAACGTCGATGTTTCGCACTCGAGCATCGATCGCGACGATACGGACTTCGAGACGACGTCCGCCCCTGGCGGCGCCGGCGGTCTGAACGATTCCGTTACCTTCCGCACCGGCGATTTCGGTACGATCTGGGGCACGGGTCGGGATTACACCAACCTCGACTACTCCTCGGCCGACGCAATTTACTCGACCAGCCCGTTCGGCTGGGGTGATCCTAGTGCGTTGGCGCCGTTCCAGCCTGCCGGCCAGTTCGGTTACAACAAGATTTTCACCGTCAATGACGACATCAACGCCTTCCGGGCAGAGCTCGAGCGTGAACTCGACTGGAACGGCCTGACCGGCGTCGAATTCGGTTACAACCTCACGAACCGCGTTAAAAACCGCGCGGCGGACGAGGGCGTAATCACGGCCGGGCAGATCGACAGCGTCACCGGTGAGTTGCTGACCGCAGTCCAGATTCCGGGTGGCGCCTCGTCCGTTGCCGACCTGAGCTGGGGAATGACAGGCGCGAATACCAGTATCGTCTCGTTCGATCCGCGCGCGATGCTTGCGGCCGGCGCGATTCAGCAGGGCGACTACCTCTACAACGACATCCTGACCAAGGGCTGGGAAGTCGAAGAGGATGTTCATACCGCGTACGTGCGCGTCGATTTCGATTCGGTCATTGGCAACATGCCGCTGTCCGGTAACTTCGGCTTCGCCTATCAGTGGTGGGACCAGGAGTCCTTCGGTGTGACGGCATCGGGCGCAGGCGCGTCACTGTTCTCCGAGTCGCTGTCCGGTGCATCCGATGGCGACGAAATCCTGCCCAGCCTGAACATCACGCTGGACATCACCGAGAATCAGAAACTGCGTTTCGGTGCTGCACGCCAGTTGGCGCGGCCGCGTATGGATGAGATGAAGGAGTCGACGACCTTCAGTTACGATGAGAACCTGGCGGCCAATACGCAGGCTGATATCGACGCCAGAATTGCAGTCGGCGACCTCACCGAACTCCAGGTGTATGACCTGCTCTCGCCCTGGAGCCGCGGCGGCGGTTCGAACGGTGGCAACATCAACCTCGATCCGTGGGTGGCCGACAGCTTCGACCTGTCGTACGAGTTCTACTTCCCGGATGGGCGCGGTTACATCTCGGCTGCCGTATTCCACAAGGACCTGAAGACTTACATCTACAATGATCAGTCGCTCTTCGACTTCACCGGCTTACCATCCAGTTCCTCGATTTCGACTGACATCACGACCGGAATCTCGACCACGCCCGAGAACGGCGAAGGCGGAACGCTGGAAGGCTGGGAGCTCGCGCTGAACCTGGACTTCGGTCTGTTCACCGAAGCACTCGACGGCGTCGGCATCGTAGGCACGTTCTCGAACAACGACAGCAACATTGAGCCAGACGGCCCAGGAAGCGGTGGGCGGCTGCCTGGTTTGTCGGAAAACGTGTGGAACGTAACGGCTTACTTCGAACGCGGCGGCTTCTCTGCTCGCCTGGCCCAGCGCTATCGTGACGGTTACGTTGGCGAAGTGGCCGGCTTCGGCGGAGCCAGGACCGGTTCTGACATCGAGGACGAGGAAGTGCTGGATGCGCAGATCGGCTACGAGTTCACTGAAGGGCGTCTCGAAGGCCTCAACATCGTCTTCCAGGCACAGAACCTGACGGACGAGCCGCTGCGTACGCTGCATGCGGCACAGGGTCTGCCCAACGAGTACCAGACCTTCGGTACCACGTACCAGCTGGGCTTCTCGTACGCTATCTACTAAGCCAGTTGTAGTCATGTAGACTGCAAAAGCCTCCCCGGACGATTCCGGGGAGGCTTTTTTCTTGGGGGCAGGTTCGGGTACAGGAAATGCAGGACAACAGAATAAGAAAAGTCGTGATCGTCGGTGGCGGTACGGCAGGCTGGATGTCGGCGTCGCTGCTGGCGCGGGTGGTATCGGGCGGACTCGAGATCGAACTCGTCGAGTCGGAGCAAATCGGCACGGTCGGTGTCGGCGAAGCGACAATCCCGCAGATTCGCTACCTCTGCGACGCGCTGCAGTACCCGGAGCCGGAGTTTCTGAGGGACGTCAACGGCACCTACAAACTCGGCATCGAGTTCGTCAACTGGGCGCGAATCGGCGATCGATACATCCACACGTTCGGCGACGTCGGCCGGCGCCTCGGCGTGCTCGACTTCCATCACGTCTGGCTGCGTGCGCGGGAGCTCGGCGTCGATCGCGACCTGGGCGATTTCTCATTCAACACGCTCGCGGCGTACGCCAACAAGTTCGCACACGTCGAGAAGCTGGGCGATACCGGGCTCCTGGGCCTCGGTTACGCTTTCCACTTCGATGCGACGCTGGTCGCGCAGTCGCTCCGCAAGTTGTCGGAAGCCAACGGCGTGGTACGCACCGAGGGCAAGATCTGTGACGTTCACCTGAACGGCGAGAGCGGCTTCATCGAGTCCGTCGAACTCGAAGGCGGCAAGAAGATTGAGGGCGACCTGTTCATCGACTGTTCCGGCTTCCGCGGCCTGCTGCTCGGCCAGGCGCTCGGCGTCGATTACATCGACTGGAGTCAATGGCTGCCGGCGAATAGCGCCATTGCCGTCCAGTGCGAAGGCGTCGAGCCGTTGTTGCCGTACACGCGTTCGACAGCGCACTCCGCCGGCTGGCAGTGGCGGATTCCGTTGCAGCATCGGATTGGCAACGGCCACGTCTACAGCAACAACTACATGAGCGACGACGAGGCGCAGAACATCCTGATGTCGAACCTGCCCGGCAAGCCGGTAACCGAACCTCGGCAGCTGCGCTTCACGACCGGCAAGCGGGAGCAGTTCTGGTACAAGAACTGCGTTGGACTCGGCCTCGCGAGCGGCTTCATGGAGCCGTTGGAGTCGACGAGTATCCACCTCGTTCAATCCGGTCTGTCCCGGCTCATCGACCTGTTCCCCACCCGGGACTTCTCGCAGGTCGACATCGACGAGTACAACATGCGCACGCACTTTGAGTTCGACCAGATTCGGGACTTCCTGATCCTGCACTACCACGCGACTGAACGTGACGACAGCGAGTTTTGGAACTACTGCCGGACGATGGACATTCCGGACTCGCTGAAGCACAAGTGGGACTTGTGGAAATCGCAGGGCCGCTTCTTCCGCAACGAGGACGAGCTGTTCACGATCCCAAGTTGGGTGCAGGTCTTCATCGGCCAGCGTGTCGTACCGGAGTCATGCCACGGCATCGCAAAGCTGCTGCGCGAGGCCGACGTGAAGGACTATCTGGAGAAGATCAACGGCTTCCTGACCCAGACGGTCGCGAAGATGCCGGACCATCGCGAGTACATCGACAAGACCTGTCCGTGGCGGGAGGCAGGCTGACGGAATGAGCCTCGCGCGGCGCTCGGTACTCAGGCTACTAACGACATTCTCGGCCGCACTCATTGTCGGCGGCTGCGGCGGAGGAGGGGGCGGAAGCGCGCCTCCGCCGCCACCACCGCCCCCACCACCACCGACGCAGACGGTGACGGTGTCTTACCTCAGAGTTGATCCGGCCTACGACGGCTGGGGCCTTCACCTGTGGGGCGGCGCGATAGAATCGAGCGTCGCGACAACGTGGAATGCGCCGCGCATGCCCGACCGTATCGAGAACGATGCCGCGATCTTCCAAATACCGGTTGTCGATCAGTCGCAGCCGCTCAATTTCATCGCCCACAACGGGGACCTGAAGAGTCCGATTTACGACCTCAGCATTACTCCGCAGAGCTTCGGCAACGCGGCCTGGATCGTGCAGGACGAGGTTGCTTCACTGAACGGCAACATCGGCGAACCCTTTGACAGCGAGTCTGCCGCGCTCGCTGCCCTGGCCGCACTCGGCAACAAGTCGGCGGGCCTCGATCTCGGCAATGTGGCCGTGCAGGACTCCGATTCCGGCCTCGACGCGGCATGGGCCGACTCGGCGAGCTTCATCGAGATCTACGTGCGCGGCTATCAGGACTCCGACGGCGACGGCGTGGGCGATTTTCAGGGCCTAATCTCACGACTCGACTACCTGCAGGCGCTGGGCATCACCGGCATCTGGCTAATGCCGATCACCGAGAGTGCCGACAACGATCACGGTTACGCGGTGGAGGACTATCGTGCCGTCGAGAGCGATTACGGCACGATGGCGGATTTCGAGATGCTGATCGACGAGGCGCACTCGCGCGGCATCGCGATCATCGTCGACTACGTGATGAATCACGCGGCAAGCACGAACCCGCTGTTCCTCGACGCGACCACGGTGGCCACGAACGACAAACGCGACTGGTTCGTCTGGTCGGACACGCGGCCGACCGGTTGGAACACCTTCGCCGGCGACCCGTGGCGCAACAACGGTAACGGCTGGTACTACGGCGTCTTCTCGGCGCTGATGCCGGACTTCAATCTGCGCAATCCGGAGGTCGTTCGCTACCACGAGGACAATCTTAGGTTCTGGCTGAACAAAGGCGTCGACGGCTTCCGCTTCGATGCGGTCGGGGTTTTGTTTGAGAACGGCCCGAGCGCGTGGAACAACCAGCCGGAAAATCACCCGCTGCTCGAAGGTGCAGCGACGATCATCGGCGGCTACAGCAAACGCTACCAAGTCTGCGAAGCGCCGGACGACCCGGCGGCGTATGCCGCGCCGACGTCCTGCGGCCGGGCATTCGCGTTCCAGTCGTCCGGCGCGATCCTGAATACCGCACGCACGGGGCTGGTCGAGGCCGGATTCGCGAACCAACTCCTCGATGCAAACAGCGACAACATGCCGTTGTTCCTGTCCAATCACGACAGCTTTGCCGGCGCACGTGTATGGAATCAGTTCAACGGCAACGAGACCGAGTACAAGCTCGCGGCAGCGAGCTATCTGCTTGCCGCCCGCACGCCGTTCACGTACTACGGTGAAGAGATCGGTCTGGCCAATGCGTCATCGCTGGGCGGGGATCATGCATTGCGTACGCCAATGAGTTGGACGGGCGATACGGCAAATACGGGATTCACATCCGGCACACCGTTTCGCGATCTGTCCGCCAATGTCGCGACTCACAACGTTGCGACCGAGACCGGCGATGGGAACTCGCTGCTCGAGTACTACCGCGGCCTGTATCAGCTAAGGCAGGCGTATCCGGTGATCGGTGCAGGTTCGCTCGACTTGCAGTCAAGTGCGCTCGAGCCTGTATTGGTGCTGAACCGAATGGGGGGCGGCGCAACGGCCGTCGTGGCGATCAATTACGACGCGAATCAGCAAGTCGTGACGTCAACGACGGGCGCGGCAAGCACAACATTTGATGCCGTGTATGGCGCGACGGGCCAGCTGGTCAGCGATGCGACCGGAAAGCTAACGGTGACTGTGCCGGCAAGGTTCGTGGTTGTGTACTTCGTGCAGCAGTAGGCGAGCCGGCAGTGCGGAAAAGGTCACTCTTGCTTTACGCGTCCTTTTTGCTCACCTCCTGTCTGGGCGACGGATCGTCTGGTAACGATCCAGCGGAAACATCGGCTATCGATGCCGAGACGGCAGATGTCGATCTGATGCAACGACTCGACCTCAATCGCAGGATCGAGATTGTCGCGAGGCTGGACGCCTACCACGAGCCTGGGATGACGAGCCACTATGCGGATGGCAGCTACTCCATCTGCAACCTATCGACATTCAGCGTGCTCGAACCTCCCAGGTATTCGGGCCAGAGGTTTCAGGTTGGGCATCACGAGGCGCAGGAGGTAGGCGCCGAATGGACACGAGTTGGAGCCGAGTACCGTATTCTGGTGTCCGAAGATATGCTGGATTGGATAATGGGCGCGCAAAGCTGTGTTCAGCCCCGCTTCTTCGAAATCGTCGAAACCGTCAATTAGGCCATTCGTGCTCGACTCACTCCGCCAACAAGAATCCCAGCGGCGTCTCGACGCGGGCCGCCCAAGCCGTCTCGTTGTGCCCGGTACCTTCATACTTCAGCGAAATGAAGTCGTTGCCCTGCGTATACCCCAGTTCGATAAACAGGTCGTCGATGAGCAACTGATGCACCTCGTAGTGTTGATCCAGTTCTTCCGTCCCATAGTCGAAGTAGAACCGGTGTGAGCCGGGCTGCGGTAGCGCGCTGCGCAGGTAATCGACAACGCGTTCCGTGTTCGTGGTTTCGAAGGTCGGCTCCGCGAGTGGCCAGTGCGTCGAGACGCAGGCGGCAGCGGCGAACACGTCCGGGTAGGAGATCATCGCGTACAGCGAGATCAGCCCGCCCATGCTGGAACCCATGACGAAGGTGTCTTCTCGATCGGGCTTCGTGCGGTACTCGGCGTCGATGAACGGTTTCAGTTCCTCAACGAGGAAACGCAGGTACTCATCCGAGAGCGTGTCACCCTCGATCGCCCCGCGGATGTTGTCGCTTACGTCATCGGCAAGGCTATCCACAAAGGCCTGCGGCAGATATTCCTCATAGCGCTTCTCGGTATTCCAGATGCCGACAACGATCGCGTCGCGGACGATGCCGTCGTCCATCAGGCGCTGCAGGCCGTCGTCGATGTGCCACGCCTGACGGTTCCAGGTGACCTCCGGGTTGTACAGATTCTGACCGTCGTGCGCATAGATCACGGCGTACTCGGTGTCAGAGTCGCCATAGCCTTCCGGTAGCCATACATCGACGTGCCGCGGAGCGACGTGCGCCGATTCGAAATTTGCGTGGCGCATGATGTCCTGCGCGCCCACGCGGAGTACGACCGACTCGAGAGGGCCCAGATGTACCGAAGCCGTTGCCATGCCGTTCTCGACGATCAGCCGGGAGTGGTTCTCCATGTAGAGCTGCTCGTCGAGCATGTAGCGCCCGTCCCGGAGACGCATCGCGGAGATGACTTCAGGTGAGACGTCGACCAGGAAAGTCTGTTCGGACTCGGCGTCGAAGTTGCTGGCTACGATGATCCGCTCGTCGCCATTCCACCGCGCGAACGCGAAAACCTTGATGTTGAACTGCTCGTCCGGACCGGAACGAGTTGCGAGCGGGCTGTAGTTGCCCGCCATCGCCGAATTCGTCGCGCTGAAGTTCATCACCCGTACGTAGAAATCACGGAGCGCGCGTTCGTCGTCGCTGAGCGCGCCGCCGTCGAACGCGCCGCCGTTCATCCAGCGCTGATGCGCGGGTACGCCCCAGTAGTCGAAGATGGTCGTGCGGGTTTCCGATCCGAATCCGGCATTGCCGTCGCCCGGTTCTCCCACATCCTGGCCGAAATACAGCATCGTCGGTGAGCGGCTGATCAACGCTGAAACGACCATCGCCGGCCGGCCGCGCTCGGCATCGCCCGCGAAGTCCGCGCTCGCGATGCGTTGCTCGTCGTGGTTTTCGAGGAAGTGCAGCATGTGCTCCTCGATGTCCATCACTTCGTTGTGCACCGGTGCCAGTGTCTCCGTACCGGCACGGCCCTGCATGATGGGCTTCAGCGTGTCGTAGAAGCCGACCTTGTCGTACAGATAGTCCATGCGACCGAGCTGAAGGTAGTCGCGGTACAGATCCGGGTTGTACACCTCGGCAAGCAGGAAGGCGTCGGGGTTCTGGGCCTTGATGCCGGAGTTGAGGTAGCTCCAGAACTCGACCGGCACCATCTCCGCCATGTCATAGCGAAAACCGTCGACACCCTTCTCCAGCCAGTAGCTCGTGATGTCGCGGAATTTCTCCCAGCTGTCGGGCACGTCGCGGCCTTCCCAGAATTCCGCGTGCTGCTCGATCGTCCACCCGCGAGCCTCCTCCGGCAGGCGGTCGAAGGCATAACTGCCATCCGGGCGAACGCCGTAGTTGACCTTGACGGTTTCGAACCAGTCGTTGAAGTGTGGCTGCGGAGCGCGCGCGCCGTTGCCGGTCCAGCGAGCAGGGGACTCTCCGTACTGACCGTCAGACAACGGGTGCGCATCGCCGCCCAGCGGCGCGTAGCCCTCGGGCGACGCCGGCACGACGAAGTCCTGACCGACCACATAGTAGAAGTTGTTGTCGCGCGCCCATTCCACGGACGTGTCATCCGACGCGCCGAAGTCCTCGACCCCGTCGGGGGCCGCGAGGGACTCGTAGCCGCGTGCAACGTGGTTCGGCACGATGTCGATAATGACGCGCATGCCGTGGGCGTGGGTGCGTTCGATCAGGGCCTCGAATTCCGCCAGACGGTTCGCGGGATCCACCGCCAGGTCTGGGTTGACCGAGTAGTAATCCTTGACGGCGTACGGGGAACCGGCGCGGCCCTTGACGACGTCAGGGTCGTCATCGCTGATGCCGAATTCGCTGTAGTCGCGGATAACGGCGTGGTGCGGCACGCCGGTGTACCAGATGTGGGTCACGCCGAGCTCGCGGATGCCCTCGAGTGCCTCGTCCGTGAAATCCTCGAACTTGCCGACGCCATTCTGTTCGATCGTCCCCCACGGTTCATTGGCGGTGTTCTGGTTGCCGAACAGACGCGTGAATACCTGATAGACGACGGGTTTGACCATTTCGACCTCCGCTTCCGCGGCAACCTCCTGCTCGACCTCATCGGTCGGCGACGAACAGGCGCCGAGGATCAGGAGCGCCGAAAGCAGCAGTGTAGTCCGAAGTTTCATTGACAGCCTCCCGGCATCTCGATGCTCACCGTGGGTTGGTGCCAGCTAAAGCGCAGCGTGACCGTCCCCGCCTCGTCGTCAATCGCGCTCCCCGCACCGTCGCGCGGCAGCCGCCGGGTCAGCGGGAAGTCGTGCCCATTGACCGAAATTGCATCCGGAGATTGCACGCAGTTGTGGACGATCAGCGTGACTTCGCGCCGCTCGGGCATGCCCTCGTACTCGCCACCCGTCCGCTCTAGCTCGACGGACAGGCCGTCGTCATCGTGCCGCGACGAGAACTGCAGCACTTCGAACGCGCCGTCTTCAATGCTCGTGCGACTCTCGCCGTCGTCTTCGTACATGCGGCCCGAGGACATGCGCACCGATGAATCGGCGTAGTAGTGCAGCGTCAGCGACTCGCTGGAGTAATTCGCGGTCGTCTGGACGACGTCGGCCATCGGGATGAAGGACCCGGCACGGACCAGTACCGGGGTGGTCTCGAGCGTGACGGGGATGCTTGCAATCTGTCCACCCTCGTAACGCGTATCGTCCCAGAAATCGAACCAGACGCCGTCCGGCAGCGGCACGTCGTGGCTCTCGATGCCGGGGTCGGTCAGGGGGGAAACCAAAAACGCATCGCCCCATAGATACGCCTGCTTCTCATCGATCAGAGCGGCGTTGCTCTCGTCCTCGAAGAACAGCGGGCGCATCAGCGGCATGCCGGTCGTGCTGTTCTCCCAGGCGACGGTATAGATGTACGGCAGCAGAGCGTAGCGCAGGCGGATGAAGTCGCCGACGATGCGCTGCGTCTCGCGGTCGTGGAATACGGGCTCGGGTGCAATGGCCTCGTGGGCGTGCGGCCGGTACACCGGCTGGAACACACCGTATTGCAGCCAGCGAATATAGAGTTCCTGGTCGAAGGCCTCACCGCCGGCAAAGCCGCCGAGGTCGGAGTGCGTGTAGCCGAGCCCGAACAAACCCATTTGCAGCGACAGTTCGACTTGCGGCTTGAAGCCGTCCCACGAGCGGCTGACGTCACCGGTCCAGGGGATAATTCCGCAGCGCTGCGTGCCCAGGAAGCCCGAGCGCATCACGACGACGGGCCTGACGTCCGGGTATTCGGCGGTCTGGTTGTCGTGAACCATGCAGGCCCACTCGTGGCCGTAGGCGTTGTGCACCTCGTCGCCGGTCGCGAGCATGTCCGCCTCGCTCAGCCAGTGCAGAGCGTCGCCCGGATGCACCTCCGGTTCGCCGAGGTCGCCCCACGTCCCGGCAGCGCCCTGGTCGAACAGCATCGCATACGGCTCCCAGAACCAGTCGCGCGCGTTCTCATCGAAGATGTCGACGATGCCGGTGTTGCCGAAATAGAAGTTGAAGGTCTTGGGACCGCCAGTAGCGTTGCGTGCAAGCGCGCCGCTGTCGACGGCGTCCTGCCAGCGGTCCGACGTCGTAAGAATGAATGGCTCCGTGATTGCGATCGTCTTGACGCCGTCCTCGGCGAAGTCGGCAATCATGTCTTCCGGTGTAGGAAAGGCATCGCGATCCCAGTCGAGCCGGCCCATGTGGCCTTGGATGTCCGGCCCAAACCAGTAGAGATCGAGGATCACGGTATCCAGCGGGATGTCGGCGCGCTGGAAACGGCGCACGACGTCGCGCGTCTCGTCCTCAGTGCGGTAGCCGAAACGCGAAGCGAAGTTGCCGAACGCCCAGCGCGGCGGCAGCGGCTGCCTGCCGGTCGCGCCGGTGAAATACTCGATTAGTTCGAGATAGCTTCCGGCGGCGGCCACGATGTACGAGGTCCGGCCGCCAACCGCTTCGAACTGCAGTACGTCGGCTTCGGTGCTGCCAATGTCCAGCCATCCGCTTGCCGTATTGTCGAATGCAATGATGTAGCGGTCGCTCGACATGATCGCCGGCAGTGAGTAGTACATCTGATTCGATTCGGTCGTGTAGCCGTAGTGCGCGCGGTTGTAGAGCGGCATACGATGGCCGCGGCGGTTCATGCCGAGCACGCGCTGACCGCCGCCCATGATCTTCTCGCCCTCGTCGAGCGCGAAGCGGAAGCCGCGGACCGTGTCGAAGGCGAAGTAGCCGTGTTCTTCGGCGACCAGTTCCTCGTCGCCACGCGTGTATCGGATCGAAACAGGCGATTTGTTGATGACCGCCGTCAGTTCGTGGGTCGAGAAAGACAGCGCACTGTCGGATTCGCTCACGACGGTCGACGCAAATGCCGGCTCGCCACCGATCGCGAACGACGGCAATTGCCGGACGTCGGGGTCGTGATAGAAGATCTCGAGCGCGCCGTCATTGAGTGCCGTTATCCTGAGTTCGCCCTCGCTTGTCGTGACGATCAGGCTCTGTCCCTCCCACAGGTGAGCCTCGTAGTCGCCGAAGTCGGCGAATGCCGGCGGTGCCGCGAAGACGGAGAGAGCAGCAAGCACCGCCAGGTGCGCGCATCGGAAGTTCATCGCGTAGTCCTTAGTCGAGTTCGAGTACGAGAACGGATTGTGGCTCCAGTACCAGGCCGTTTGTCACCCGATAGCGCTTACCGGACACGACGTCGGTGCCGTGCGTGAAGCCGTTCAGGCGCTCGACGAAGCGCGCGGTATCGACGTCCACGGATTCCTCACCGCGATTGAAGATGACCATAACGGTGTCTTCCGCGTCGTAACGGAAGTAGGCGTAGACATTGCCGAACGGCGCGTACTGCATCAGGTTGCCGTTGTGGATCACGTCGGCTTCCTTGCGCCAGTTGAGCAGGTTGCGCATGAAGTCCTGTGCGTCCCGGGCGGAGTCGCTTAGGCCCTCGCCGGTGAAGGCATTGACGTCGTCGCCCGCCCAGCCGCCAGGGAAGTCACTGCGGATCACGCCGTGGCTCGTCGTGCCGGGGTTACCCATCAGGATTTCGGTGCCGTAGTAGATCTGCGGAATGCCGCGCATTGTCAGGTAGAAGGCGATCGCCATGCGATACCGGTCCTCGTCTTCGTCCAACTGCGTGAAGATCCGGCTCATGTCGTGGTTGTCCGGGAAGATCACGAGATTGAACGGATCGGCGTACAGGAAATCGTGACCGACCATTTCGTACACGGGCCGCCACGCGCTGCCCCAGGGCGGCTCTTCGCCGCCGAGTGCTTCTTCGAGAACGATCTGCACCGGGAAGTCCATCACGCTCGGCATGTACGAGACGTAGCCGTCATGATTGTCCTTGCCGGCCTGCCAGTAGGACACCACCGCCGGGCTCGGGCTCCATTCCTCACCGACGATGTTGAAATCGGGGTACTCCTGCATGATGCGGCGCGACCACTCGGTCATGAAGTGCTTGTCCGGATACGGCTGCGTGTCCTGACGAATGCCGGACAGTCCGGCGTATTCCACCCACCAAATCGAGTTCTGAATGATGTAGTCCGCCAATAGCGGGTTGCGCTGATTGAGGTCGGGCATCGTCGTCGCGAACCAGCCGTCCGCATGGCCGGCCTTGTCGTACTCCGACGCGTACGGGTCCTGATTCGTCGTGCGCGCGTGGGTGGAGAAGCGGATGTCCTCCGGATCGTCGAACGGCGAGTTGAGCCAGTCCGCTGCTGGCAAGTCGTCCATCCACCAGTGACCGCTGCCCATGTGGTTGGCGATCATGTCCATGATGATGCCGACGCCGCGTTCCTTCGCTGCCGCGACCAGCTCGAGGTAGTCCTCGTTACTGCCGTAGCGCGGATCGACCATGTAGTAGTTCGTCGTCGCGTAGCCGTGGTAAGACGCGTCCTCCATCGCATTCTCGAGAATGGGGTTCAGCCAGATCTGCGTGAAGCCCATGTCTGCGATGTAGTCGAGATTCTGCCGCAGGCCGGCCAGGTCGCCGCCGTGGCGGCCGTAGGGTTCGCTGCGATCGGGCGCGTCGGAGTAGCCCTCGACGGCGTCGTTCGACGGATCGCCGTTCGCGTAGCGATCCGGCGTGATCAGGTAGATGACATCCGCCGCCGTAAACGTGCCGACGTGGTCCGGTATACGTTCCCGGAGTTCGTAGGGCCGGCTAACGGTGTCGCCGTCATTGCTGAATTCGATGTCGAAGGTGCCCGTCTCGGCATCCGGATCGATCGCAACATAAATGAAGAGATAGTTTTCGCTGTCGCCACGTTCGACTCGAGTGACGGACACGCCCTCGTGGCTGATTGCTGGCTCATAGTCGGCGATGCCGTCGCCGTAGACCATGATCTGCAGTTCGCGATGCTCGAATCCCTGCCACCAGAACGGCGGCTCGATTCGGTCGATGCCGGCTGCCGCGATTGACGGCAGCAGGGCCAGGAAAACGGCCAGGACTCGGACTCTTATTCTCATGCTTACACCCCCCGATTTCGGATGAACATAGTAGACATTCGACAGGGGCGAATGGGATGAATACGTTTGCAGAAGCCCTTATGAAATCAGCGAGTTGCTACAATCGAGCGAATGGGGGAATACAACAAGAAGTCATCAAACTCGTTCGTCCTGCTGCTCGTTTCCTTATTCGTCGCGGTGCCTGCCTACGGCGCGAATTTCGAGAGCGGCCGATCCTGTTTCTCGCCCGATCGCCGGGTTCATTTCCGATTGGAAACTGACGGCGCAGGCATCCCTCGCTATTCCGTTACCTACCGCGGCGAAGCCGTGGTTGCGCCGTCCAGACTCGGTCTACGGTTCCGCAACAGTCCCGCACTGGAAGACGGCATGGCCATCGTGGCGCAGGCCACCGGGTCCAACGACGAAGTGTGGGAGCAGCCGTGGGGCGAACGCCGCCGCGTGCGCGGTCATCACAATTCCTGCGAGTTCAGTCTCGGCAGCCCAGGCGCCGATCGCTCGTTCGGTCTCGAGGTGCGTGTCTTCGACGACGGCATCGGCTTCCGCTATCTCGTGGGGGAGCAGAACGGCCAAACGGAGCTGGAAATCGTCGACGAATTGACGGAGTTCGCGATCGATCCCGAAGCAACGGCATGGTGGATCCCCGGGCGCGGCTGGAACCGCTACGAGTTCATCCACCGCGAAACGCGTGCCGGTGACATTGTTCTCGCGCACACGCCGATGACAGCGCGCCTCGACAACGGCACACACATAAGCATTCACGAGGCGGCGCTGGTGGACTATCCGGCGTACGTGCTCGATCAGCGCCGAGCCGGTGTGTTTCAGACGAACCTCACGCCGTGGTCGCACGGCGTCCGCGCTTACAAGTCCGCGGACTTCTCGACACCCTGGCGCACGATCCAGATCTCGCCGGACGCCGTCGGGCTGCTCAATTCCGATCTGATCCTGAACCTGAATGAGCCGAACGCGCTCGGCGACGTGTCCTGGGTGGAGCCCGGCAAGTACGTCGGCATCTGGTGGACCATGCACCTGGGCGAGTCGACGTGGGGCTCCGGCCCGACACACGGAGCGACGACCGCGGAGGCGAAGCGCTACGTCGACTTCGCCGCCGAGAATGGGTTCTCGGGCGTGCTGGTCGAAGGCTGGAACATCGGTTGGGACGGCGACTGGTTCGCGAGCGGTGCGAGCTTCAGCTTCACCGAGTCCTATCCCGATTTCGATATCGAGGACGTCGCCGCTTACGCGCTCGAGCGCGGAGTCAGGCTAGTGGGACACCACGAGACGTCGGGTCACATCACCAACTACGAACAGCAGCTCGACGACGCATTCGACTTCTACGAGTCATTGGGCGTCCGGCAGGTAAAGACAGGCTACGTCGCGGACGGCGGACAGCTGGAGCGCGTCGACGAGAACGGCCTGACGCACTTCGAGTGGCACGACGGTCAGTTCGCCGTGAATCATTATCTGCGCGTCACCGCCGAAGCCGCGGAGCGGCAGATCAGCATCAACACCCACGAGCCGATCAAGGCAACCGGTCTTCGCCGCACGTATCCGAACTGGATCGCGCGCGAGGGCGCTCGCGGCCAGGAGTTCAATGCGTGGTGGCAGCCGCCGAACCCGCCGAACCATACAGCCACGTTGCCGTACACGCGCCTGCTCGGCGGGCCGATGGACTTTACGCCCGGCATCTTCGATCTGACCTTTCAGGGGGAGGACTCGCCGCAGCGCGTGCAGTCGACGCTGATGAAGCAGCTCGCGCTCTACGTCACGCTATACAGCCCGATACAGATGGCCGCCGACCTTCCCGAGAACTACGGCCTCTACCCGGACGCCTTCCAGTTCATCGTCGATGTGCCGACCGACTGGGAGCAGAGTATTGCGCTTGCCGGTGAAGTCGGCGACTACGTCGTCTACGCGCGTCGGGAGCGCGGCGGCGATGACTGGTACGTGGGGGCAGTGACCAACGAGGACGCGCGATCACTCATTGTGAACTTTGACTTTCTCGACGCTGGCCGCCGGTACACGGCGACGATTTACCGGGACGGCGACGATGCCGACTGGCAGTCGAATCCCTACGACTATGCAATCGAGACGCTTGGCGTCGACAACAACACTCAGTACGAGCTGACGCTGGCCGCGGGGGGCGGAGCAGCGATTCGAATCAGCCCGAGCAATCAATAAGAAGGCACCGAGATGAAACAAAAGCCAATGCTCAGCTTCTGGCAGATCTGGAACATGTGTTTCGGATTCTTAGGCATCCAAATGGGCTTCGCGCTGCAGAATGCGAACGTCAGCCGCATCTTCCGGACGCTTGGCGCCGAGATGGACGAGGTTGCGATTCTGTGGATCGCGGCTCCGCTGACCGGCCTCATCGTGCAGCCGATCATTGGCTACATGAGCGACCGGACGTGGAATCGTCTGGGACGACGGCGGCCGTACTTCCTCGTCGGCGCGATACTCGCTTCGCTCGCGCTGTTCGTCATGCCGAACTCGCCGTATCTGTGGTTCGCGGCCGGCATGCTCTGGATCATGGACGCCAGCATCAACATTTCGATGGAACCGTTCCGCGCGTTTGTCGGCGACAACCTGCCGGAGAAGCAGCGCACGTCGGGATTCGCGATGCAGACCTTTTTCATCGGTGTCGGCGCGGTCGTTGCGTCGGCGCTGCCGTTCATCATGGCGGAGTGGCTTGGCATCTCGAACGAAGCACCGCCGGGCCAGGTGCCCATGTCCGTGAAGCTGTCTTTCTACATCGGCGGTGCAGCGTTCCTGCTGGCAGTCTCGTGGACGGTGTTCCGTTCGACCGAGTATTCGCCGGAGGAACTGGCGGCGTTCGAGGAGAGCCGGTCGCCGGAGCATACGGCTTTCGAGGAGACGCTTCGCGCGGCGAACAAGTATTTCATTGGCGGCATTATCTGGGCGATCGTCGGCGTGGCCGGCTGGTGGTTCGTTGCGAGCAACGAACTGGACAAGCAGCTCTATGTTCTCGCAGGTGGATTCGCCGCATTTGGGGCATTACAGGTCGTCGCGGGTCTGCTTCAGAATGGAGGCCATACGAAGAATGGCTTCTATGAGGTCATGCACGACCTGTTCCACATGCCGCGGGTCATGCGGCAGTTGGCCGTCGTGCAGTTCTTCTCGTGGTTTGCGCTGTTCGCCATGTGGATCTACGGCGGTGAGGCGGTCGCCTCTTACCATTTCGGTGCTACCCAGGTTGGCAGCGAGCTCTATAACCAGGGACAGAACTGGAATGGCGTACTGTTCGCCGCGTACAACGGTTTCGCGGCGCTGGCTGCGATCGGGATTCCGTTCGTTGCGAACCGAATCGGCTGCCGCGGGAGCCACTTGATCAACCTGTGCCTCGGCGGCATCGGACTGATCAGCTTCTATTTCATCTCAAATCCGCAACTCCTGCTCTTCTCCGAGGTTGGCGTTGGCATCGCGTGGGCGTCGATCCTGTCGCTGCCGTACGCCTTGCTCTCGAACAACCTGCCCGCCAACAAGATGGGCGTCTACATGGGCATCTTCAATTTCTTCATCGTGATCCCGCAACTCGTCGCCGCGGCGATCCTCGGTCTGCTGCTGCGCGAGTTCTTCGATCTGCAGCCGATCTACGGACTGGTCATTGGCGGTGTGTCGATGTTCATCGCCGGATTCCTGACACTGTTGGTCGACAAGGAGGCCGAGCCGCAATGACGTATCTGCAACGCCTGTCGTTAATCGCAGTCATCCTGCTTCTGGCCGGCTGCCCGGCAACGCCTGTGGTCGACGACTCCATGGGGCCGGGCGCTGCTGAGACGAGCGAACCCGCGCCGGACTACTACGGAACGCTCGAGCCGTTCGCCAGTGAAGCGGTGTACTTCGTGTTGACCGATCGCTTCGTGGACGGCGACCCCGCGAACAATCAGCTCGATCAGGGCGGCGCAGAGCGGGGCACATTCGATCGGCCGATTCAGATCGAGGGGGAGCCGCCGGCCAACATCGGCTATCTCGGCGGTGACTTCCAGGGTCTGCTCGACAACGCCCAGTACATCGCTGAAATGGGGTTCACCGCGCTGTGGATCACGCCGATCATCGACAATCCGGACGAAGCGTTCACGGGCGGCATCCGTCCGGGTGAGGGCTTCGGGGCCGATCGCGGTAAGACCGGCTATCACGGCTACTGGGGCGTCAACTTCTTCGTGGAGGACGAGCATCTGGTATCGCCCGGCGTGGATTTCGCGACGCTGACCGGCGGTCTTGGCTTGGCCGGCATCAAGGTCGTGCTCGATGTCGTCGCCAATCACGGCTCACCCGCGTACTCGATGCCGGAAGATCAGCCGAAGTACGGAGAGCTCTACGGCGCGGACGGCTCGCTCATTGCGGATCATCAGAATCTGCACCCGAACGACCTGGATCCGGACAATCCGCTCCATGCCTTCTTCAACACAGAGCCGGACCTGGCTCAGCTCGCCGACATGAACGAGACGAATCCGGATGTGCTGGACTATTTCGTCTCCGCGCACACACACTGGATCGACAAGGGCGCCGCGGCTTTCCGGATCGATACGATCAAGCACATGCCACATGCCTTCTGGCAGGCATTCGCGGAGCGCGTCCGTGAGCAGCATCCGGATTTGTTCATGTTCGCGGAGAGCTTCTCATTCGATGCGAGCGAAATTGCGCAGCATACGTGGCCGGAGAACGGTGGCATCAGCGTGCTCGACTTTCCCGGCGTGCAGGCGATGAATGCCGCGTTCGCCGAAGGCGGCAGTTATGCGGAGATTACCGACTATCTGCACCTCGATAGCGGGCTGTACCAGAACCCGTACGAGCTGATGACCTTCTACGACAATCACGACATGGCACGGATGAACGCCGACGACAACGGCTTCATTGACGCGCACAACTGGATTTTCACCAGCCGCGGGATTCCGGTCATCTACTACGGCTCAGAGATCGGTTTTCGCGCCGGCACTCGTGAGCACGGCGGCAATCGCGACTACTTCGGCCAGCAGAACGTGGATGCGGCACGTGACCATCCCATCCGCAGAAACCTCGTTTCAATCGCCAACGTCCGAAAGTCGCTTCCGGCACTGCAGCGGGGATTGCAGATCAATCTGGAGTTTACCGAGGACACGGCCGCGTTCTACCGGGTTTATCGCAACGCCGGCGAGTCACAGACCGCGCTCGTGTTGCTCAACAAGGGCGACGATTGGGCTGAGTTCGAGATCGACGACTGGAGCAGGCGGGCGGACGGCCGGTTCGTCGGCTGGGTCGACGCTGAAACCGGATCGCACGTGATGACGATCAGCGGACCCAATCGGGCTCGCGTGCTGCCGCACGGTGTCAGAGTGCTGGTCGCGGAATGGGTGCCGGAAGATGCCGACGTGGTTGCCGAGCTCGACCGGCTGCAGCGCGCCGCTATTCGCCAGTAGCGCCGCAGGATTCGCGGACGACGAGCTTCGGCGCCATCAGGGTCGACTCGACCGGCTCGCCTTCGATGAGTCCGACGATTCCGCGGACGAGGAATTCGCCGGCTTGCGCCGTATTCTGCTGAACGGTGGTCAAGGCAGGCGTCACATGCGATGCCAACGGCATGTCGTCGAAGCCGACGACGCTGATGTCGCCGGGCACGTCCTTGCCGGCGTCCTGCAGGGCTCGCATGGCGCCGATCGCGAGCAGGTCGGTCGCCGCGAAGATCGCGTCGAAAGCTTCGTCGCCACGCAGCAGATGTTGGGCCGCTTTGTAGCCGATCTCCTCGGAGTTGTCGGCAGGGACGACGAGCGCCGGCACTTCGCCCATGCCGGCTTCCGCCAGTCCGCGGGAATAGCCTTTGTAGCGTGCCGCGTGCTCCGGCATGCGCCGGCTGGGATCGCCGACGAAAGCGATGCGTTTCCGGCCGAGTCCGATCAGATGCGACGCCGCCTGAAAGCCGCCATTTTCGTTGTCACAGCCGAACGAATGTCCTGGCTGGTCCTTTACGATCGGGCCCCAGATGATGAAGCGGGTGTTGGCATTGGCGAGTGCTGCGAGCTTCGGCCGGTACGTAATGTAGTCACCGTAGCCAAGCAGGATCAGTCCGTCGGCGCGGTGGCTCGCCTGATACTCGATGTGCCAGTCATCGCTCGCGCTCTGCAGCGAGACGAGCACGTCGTAGCCGCGGGTCGAAGCGGCCCGAGTAATGTGGCCGAGCATCGACAGGAAGAAGGGGTTGATCTCCGCGCCACCCTCGTCGAACAGCAGCAGCGCGATTGTCTTGCTGAGCTGGGTTCTGAGGCCCGCGGCGTTCCGGTTGACGAAGTAGTTGAGGTCGCGCGCAATCTCCTGGATACGTTCGCGCGTCTCCTTGCGCACAAGCGGGCTGTCACGCAAAGCACGGGACACTGTCGCCTGCGAAACGCCGGCGATCTCGGCGATGTCCCGGGACGTTGGGTGGCCAGGCTTCATGCGATGGAGTTTATCGGAAGGAGCCGCCATAACGCCTTGGTTTTAGCATAAAGCCCCGCCGTAAGGTGTCACGGGGACCACGTGCACGTGTAAGCAAATGTAACAACGGCGGAGCGTCTGGACACGTTACAATCCGCTGAAAACCAGCGCCCATAGGCGCTGCAACCGCTCGAGTGGCCCCGGCGAGGTTCCGGGGGCGGTGAAGGAGAATGAATACACCCATGGCTGAGCAGACGCTTTTGATTGGCGACATTGGCGGCACGAACGCCCGATTTGCGCTCGCAAATCCCGACGATCCCGGCTTTTCGGCGCAGGAAGTACTCGAATGCGCGAAGTACGCGACCGCGGACGAAGCGATCCGTGAGTATCTCGACTCGGCCGGGGCAGGGGCGCCGGACGCGATTTGTCTCGCCGCCGCCGGCCCGATCGTGAACGAACAAGTCAGGTTCACGAACAACCCCTGGACCCTGTCCGCCGCCGATCTGCGCGCTGAATTCGGCATCGGACGCGTGCGCCTGCTGAACGACTTCGAGGCGATCGCGTACTCGGTGCCCTGGCTCGGGAAGGACGAGCTGCTCGAGATCGGGCTGCCCGAAGCAGAGCCGCTCGGCGACAAGGACTACACGATCGGGGTGCTCGGCCCCGGCACCGGACTGGGCTGCGTCGGCCTCGTGCGGCGGGGCGATCTGCTGATTCCATTGCCCTGCGAGGCCTCTCACGGCGGATTCGCGGCCGAGACTCAGGTTCAGATCGACATCCTCACGGAGCTCCGGGAGCGCTTCGATCGCGTATCCAGCGAGCGGCTGGTCTCGGGCCAGGGTGTCGAGAATCTCTACTGGGCGCTGACGCGCATCCATCACGAGAAGCGGGTTCAGCTCAGTGCGGCTGAGATCTTCGGGGCCACGCCGGAGGACAATCCGCGGGCGACCGAGGCGGTCGAGCTCTTCTACGAGATTCTGGGACAGGTCGCCGGGGATCTGGCGCTGGCCCTGGGGGCGGACGCAATCTTCATTGCCGGTGGCATCGCCCAGCGCTACCCGAAGCGGCTGGCGGACAGCCGCTTCCGCACGGGTTTTGAGCACAAAGGCCGGCATCGCTCGCTGATGGAGCGCATTCCCACGCAACTCATCACGCACCCGCAGCCGGGGCTGCTCGGCGCAGCCTCCTGCGCGCGCCTGCTTATTGCGGAGTAGTGCTGAGTCAGATCTGAGTCGGGTCCGTGCGCGGCACCGAGGTAATTCCGACCTCGTGCCTCGGAAACGCCTCGGCATCGATCGTGTCCAGGTAACCGTGCCACACGGCGTAGCCGATCACCGGCACGATGATTATCAGGCCGACGAACACCGTCAGTACGCCGATGACCAGGCCGAACACGATCAGTGCAAGCCACACCATCATTGCGAGCTTGTTCCGCAGCACGGCGTTGATCGACGTAACGATCGCCGTCACCGTATCGACGTCGCGATGCATGATCATTGGCAGCGAAAACGCGCTCGCCGAGAACGTGACCACCGCGAATACGCCGCCGACCAAAGAACCGAACGCCAGATAGCTGATGAGTTCAGCGCTAGTGGGTTCGCCGTCGGTCGGGAAGAACACTGTCACCATGACGGCGGCGCGCGCCCAGACAAGAAAAATCACGAGCAATACGATCGCGAAGATCATCTCGTTGCCGACATGCCGGCGGATCGCGGCGCGCAGACTCCTGACCAGATTCGGCTGCTGTCCCCGCTCGAGTTGAGCGCTGATCGCATACAGGCCGATACAGGTCAGCGGTGCGAGGAACACGAAGCCGCCGAGCATCGCGTACATGATCCATTGGCTGCCCCAGAGCCGCGCGGCCAGCGAAACGACGCCGATGAGGATCGCAACCGCCAGTCCGTAAAACATGCTCTGCTGCGGTGCCTTCATGAAGTCGGCGAAGCCTAAGCGTATCCACTTGAACGGCGCCAACGGCGACAGTTTCCTGCACGGTGCGACGAACGGCAGCTCACTGGGGTCGGGCTTCTCGATATCGGTTTCGGTCATCGGCGGCTCCCCGTTTGACCCGACATGTTCCGGTATCGCGGCGCGCGCTGCAATTGCGCACTTTACCTAGCCCACATCCGCGCGGCCTCGCAGCCGATCCGTATATCGTCCGGCTGGATTTATCGCCATAATCCGCCTCCATGGATATTAATGAGAAAGTCGTCGTCGTTACCGGCGGCGGACGCGGCCTCGGTGCCGCAATGGCGAAGCGGCTGGCAACCTGCGGTGCGAAGCTCGCGCTCGTCGACATGGACGCCGATAGTCTTGCCGTCATCGCGGCGGAATGTAAGGAAGCCGGCGCTGCCGCGGTCGCTACCTACACGGTGAATGTCGCGATCGAGGCGGAGGTCGAAGCCCTGTTCAAGAAGGTTGGTGAGGATCTGGGTGCCCCGCACGCGCTGGTGAACAATGCGGGAATCACGCGGGACGCCTTGCTGCTCAAATACCGAGATGGCGAGCAGGTTTCGAAGATGAGCATCGAACAGTGGCAGGCCGTAATCGACGTCAACCTGACAGGCGTCTTCCTCTGCGGCCGGGAAGCGGCCGCCGCGATGATCGAGGCCGGTCAGCCCGGCTGCATCGTTAATATCGCCTCGATATCCAGAGCCGGCAACATGGGCCAGACGAACTACTCGGCGAGCAAGGCGGGCGTCGAGGCGATGACCGTAGTCTGGGCGAAGGAACTGGCTCGCTACGGTATCCGCGCGATGGCAATCGCGCCGGGTTTCATCGGCACCGACATGGTGATGGCGATGAAGCCGGAGGCCCGCGACAAGCTGACGGCGATGATTCCGACCAAGCGCCTCGGCGCGCCGGACGAGATCGCGCACACCGTTCAGTTCATACTCGAGAACGACTACCTGAGCGGGCGCTGCATCGACGTTGACGGTGGGCTGCGGCTCTAAAGACCGCGCGCTAGCCGTCCGTCGGAACCAATTCCTCGTACAACGCAATCGTTTTCGCGACCGTGTCTTCGTTGCGGAAGTTTGTGGCGATCCGCTCCCGGGCCGCCGCACCGAAGCGCTCCCGTAGGTCGGGATCCCGGTAGAGCGTCTCGAACGCGTGTGCCAGCGCAGCGGCGTCGCGGATCGGCACCACGAAACCGCATTCGCCGTCGACCACCAGCTCCGGGCTGCCGCCGCAGTCGGTAACGACCGGTGCCACGGAGTAGGCCATCGCCTCGATGATCGCGCGAGCGAGACCTTCGCGCTTCGTTGAAGGCAGGCAGAATACGTCGCAGGCTGCCGTCCACGCCGGCGCGTTCTTGCGAAAACCGGCGAGATGGACGCGGTCCTTGACCGGGCTGTTGGCGAGCCGCGCCGCTAGCTTCGGCGAATCCATATCGCCGATCAGAACGATATGCGCGGGGATATCGGCCGGCAGCTTCTCGACCGCCTCGATCAGGAACTCGATGCCTTTGCGCGGGCGGTAGGCAGCCGTGCACGCGATCGTGAATGCGTCCTCGGGCACGCCGATCTCAGAGAGGTCGGCCGGTGTGTCCGTGTACCAGTCGAGTTTGTGCCCCTTGTGGATCGTGACGGGCCGGGACTCGGGCATACGCAGGAAGGCGGGTTTCATCTCGAGGAACCAGCGGCGGATTGCGTCGCAGACGCAGACGATGCGGTCGATTCTCGGGTTCAAATAGCGCTTCCAGGACATCGGATCCAGAAAGCTCAGATTGCCGACGATGCCGCGATAGGCGATGACCTTGACGGGCAGCCCCTTCGCAGCGGTGAGGCTGTTGGTCAGCGCGCGGCTGTTGAATGTGTGGACAATGTGGTAGCCGCCGCGTTCCAGTTCGGCGCGCAGCGCGCCGGCACCCTCGCGATCGAAGTTCTTCTTCAGCGGAATCTCGATGACCGGCACGCCCGCCTGCTCGAGTCTCTCGAAATTTGCATGTGAACGCGGGCAAACGACGGTGACTCCTACCCCGGCATCGTGCATCCCGACGAACGTGGCGATCGTCGGAAGATCGGCACCTTCGGTTACACACAGTGAGCGAATGGCCATGGCGCGCAAAGTTACCACAACGCGCCGCGGCAATTGCAGTGGGATCAGTTCACTCGAGCAGCAAAGATCAGATCGAAACTCGGTGGCCCGGCGATGCTGATGCTCGACATCGTGCCGTCGAGCGTGATGCGCACCGCGTCTACATTGGCGTCGAACCCGTCCGCGTCCGGTGCCGGCGTATAGGCGAAGGTGGCGCCGTTGTCGTCGGAATACTCGACCGCGCCGATGGTCACCCCCGGCGGTACCGGAGAGCCCGTCGCATCGAGGATGACCGGGCCGCCGGACAGGCATACCGACGTGACGCAGAGGCTCAACTCGTTGGGCACCGTGTCGACCACCGTCAGGCTGTCGTTGTCCGGCGAGAGCGAGCCCGTGTTTTCGACCGATAGCGTAAAGTTGACGACAGCCGCGGGGATCGCTTTCGGGTCGGTCCCCAGGTTGATCGGGTCGGAGATCGTTGCCACGTCCTTTACAACGCCGAGTTCGACGGCGAAGTTGGCGTGGAAGCCCGCGGACGCGGCGATGATGCCAGCGGCTTCGCTGATGTGGCCTCGCTCCGAGTCATTGTCGATGTCCTCGTCGATCGTCAGTCCCAGCGCTGTGGACGACAAACTGCAGCGGCGCACCCAGCCGCCGTTGTTGCCGTTTCGGGTGTTGGCCGAAGCGACGGCGAGAGGTGCGGCGGAGAAGGGGACCGGAAAGGCATTGCTGAAACAGCCGTTGTCCCACCCCTGGATGTTAGTGGGCGTCGCAAGCGACTGAAGGTCGATCGGGTTGCCGAACTGATCGACGAAGGACAGGCTGAAGCCGCTGTCGGCGGCCAACACGCCGATCCGCTCGGTCGACGACACCGTACCGGACGTGGACTCGGCACGTTCGAGTGTGACCTGCATCGAGCTCGTCGTCACATTTCGAATGCCGACGTCCATGAAGGGGCTGGAGGTCGTGTTCGGTGGATTGCCCGACTCATTGTTCGTCGTCTGGATCGCGGCGATCACCGCCGGCGGTGCCGAGAACGCCGAAGGAAACGTGCGCGTATCCCAGGTCGTCGACAGGAGACGATTGACGAAGCTGGTCGTCGAATAATCGAACGCCAGCAATCGGGACCCATCCGGAAGCAGATGATCGCCCACCTCGACTGCGAGATAGGCCGTAGGCATGGCGACGTGCGGTCCGTCGTTGGCACTCGGTTCGACCTGCAGGAGTTCGAAACCCGCGGACGTGACGTTGCGGATTCGAATCGTTGCGGGATCGCTGCCGTCGATGGTCGGCAATGCGAAAACCAGCGGCGGGGCATCGAAAGGATCGAGAAACGTCACCGTCGTCCAAGCGGGAACGGTGAAGGTATCGTTAAGGGTGACCGCGCCCATCTCCAACTCGAAGGCGCCGGCGGGCGTGGCCGCAAGCAGGGCGAGCATCAGACAGGCTCGGCGTTTTCTCGAAGCGTTCATTGCTGTCACGAGGAAGAGGCCGGCTTGTGCAGGATACCGGCTGGCGCCGGATTGGACAGTGCAATAGTCACAGGGACCACTGATTCTCGCGAAGAATGTGATCTGCGTCTCACTCGATGACGGCCTGGCGACAGACGGTATACTGGCTGGAAAACATGGAGATACTGGAACCATGTCCGAATCATCAGCCGCAATCCGCATTTTCCTGACTGCAATCCTCATCGTTGCCGCTCCACTGGGCGCCGGATGCGGTTCGTCCGGAGGCGACGACGCGGCGGAATCGGCGGACAGCGGCTTGATCGAAAATCGAGGTGCCGGCAAGGACGAATGGTGGAGCGCCTTGCCGAGATCAGAGTGGCAACAGTACGAGCGGGTTCTCGAGTCGCTGGAGTGGTTCGAGGTCTATCGGGTCTACGACGGCATATTCGCAATCTATGAGCCCGGCCAGTTCGAGGAAGTCATCTCCTTTCTGATTGTCGGCGAGGAGCGCGCGCTGCTGTTCGATACCGGCCTCGGAATCGGCGATATCCGCAGCGTCGTCGACGCGTTGACCGATCTCGATGTTGTCGTGTTGAATTCGCATTCGCACTACGATCACATCGGCGGCAACCACCAGTTCGACGATGTCCTGAGCCTTGACGTTCCCTTTTCGCACGAACGTGCCGCCGGCAGCGACGCCGCCGCGGTTGCGGAGTTCATCGGTCCGGGCTGGGTGTGGCAGCCGTTGCCAACGGGCTTCGACCCGGCGACCTTTCGCTCAGAGCCGTTCGACATTACGCGCATCGTTGCCGAAGGCAGCGTGATCGATCTGGGCGGGCGGCAGCTCGAGGTGCTCGAGACGCCCGGGCACGCTCCGGATGCGCTGTGTCTTATCGACCGGCAGAACCGCGTGCTGTTCGTCGGCGACACCTTCTATCTGGCGTCCCTCTACACCCATCTCGAAGGATCGGACTTCGATCTCTATACGGCCACGGCGCAACGGCTGTCTGCGTTGTCGCGCGAGGTCGACCACGTTTTCACTGCGCACAATGTCCCGGTGGTCGACGCGCACTATCTGCTGCGGCTCGGAGATGCGTTCGAGTCGATCGCGGCCGGAAGCGGAGACTATGAGCTGACTGACGGTAATCGCGAATACGATTTCGGTGATTTCTCGGTTATCGTCTCGGGTCAGGAATCAGACTGAGCTAACACGGAGTTTCGACGATGCGTCTTATCCTTGTCCCGGTGGCGGACCGCCCCGAATGCGCCCGAGCACTCAACGCTGCCTTCGATCTGGGCGGCCGGCTTGGCGCCAGCGTCAGCGGCTGCCACATTCGTCCGCACCGGTACTCCGACACGGCGCTGACGTTCTCGTTCGCGCATGCCGCATGGCGGCGCAAAAACACCAAACGCGCACCGGTCGCGGCCAAAGCGCTGTACGAGAAAATGGCACAAGCGCATGGCTACGAGATGATCCGCCGAGCGCGCCAGAAGCCAGGCGCGCTGTGGGCAGAACGCGTGGGTTCGCCAGACGTGGTCATGGGCATCGTCGGGCCGGTCTGCGATCTGGTGGTGGTGTCACGCCCGCAAAGGCTGCGGGGCGTTGCGGACATGTTCCTGCGCGCCGCGCTGTTCGAGACGAACTCGCCGGTGCTGATCCTCCCGGAGCGCACCAAACGCACCGTCGGAAAGCGCGTCGTCATCGGCTGGAATCAGAGCAAGGAAGTTGCTCGCACCGTCTCCGATGTATTGCCGCTGCTCGTCCAAGCCGACGAGGTGACAATCGTGACCTGCGGCCCCGAGGACATGCCCGGACCGAAGTCGACGCAACTTGCGAGCTGGCTTGCGCACTGGGGCGTCAAAGCTCAGCGGATCTCGACCAAGGGTCGAAGGGTCCATCCCGAATTGATGGACGCCTATCAGGAAGTGAATGGCGATCTGCTCGTCGCCGGTGCCTACAGCCACTCGCGCTGGCGCGAACGTGTCTTCGGCGGTACGACCGAGTGGCTCCTGCACCATCTACGGGCACCGCTTTTGACGATGCACATGTAGTCGCGCGCTAGGCCCGGCACAAAAAAAAGCGCGGCCCGAGGGCCGCGCTTTTTCGTTCGTCACCGAATGCAAATCAGCGCGCGGTGATACGCAGCACGACTCGGCGATTCTCTGCCTTACCCGCGGACGTCGAGTTGTCGGCGACCGGCTGCGACTCGCCATAGCCGCGGACCGTCATGCGGTCCACAGAGATGCCGTTGGCCGCCAGGTAGTCGTGCACGGTCTGCGCGCGACGAGCGGACAGGCTCTCGTTATAGTCGGCAGCGCCGTCGCTGTCGGTGTGTCCAGCAACCTCGACCTCGATGGTCGGGTTCAGGTTAAGCGTTGCGACCGCGTCGTCGAGAACGGACTCGGCGCCAGCAACCAGCCGGTCCGAATTCGATTCGAAATTGACACCGCGCAGCACGATCTCCTCGCGAATCTCACAGCCTCGGATATCGACCTGAACGCCAGCCGTTGTGTTCGGGCACTCGTCCATCGAGTCCTTCACGCCGTCGCCGTCGGAGTCGAGTTCGCACCCGTTCTCATCGACTGGCGCGCCGCGCGGCGTACCCGGGCACTGATCGATGTCGTCGGTTACGCCGTCGCCGTCGCTGTCTACCGGGCAGCCGCGGCTGTCGACCGAAATGCCGCGAGGCGTGTCCGGGCACTGGTCCATTGAATCCTTGACGCCGTCCCCGTCTGAGTCGACTTCACAACCGTAGGCGTCGACGGAAGCGCCAGCCGGCGTGTTCGGGCATCGATCCGTGGCGTCACCGACGCCGTCGCGGTCGGCGTCCGACCAGCGCGGCGTGCTGTCGCCGAACGGAACCTGCACACCCAGACTGAACAGGTTGTCGCGCAGGTTCTGGCTCGGGGAGGTGTCGAAGCGGACCCGCCACTCGCCGCGGACGGCCACGTTCGAATCCCACGCGTCGAACAGGAAGCCGGCGCCGCCGGAGTACATGGCGCCGTCCAGTCCGGACAGACCGCTCGGCTCGACATTCATGTAGCCGGCACCGATGTGCAGGTACGGGCTGAAGCGTTCGTCGCGATAGAAGATTCGCTGCAGATCCACGCCGACTCCGAACGTGCTCTGGTCTGGCTCTCCGCTCGCGGAGCCCGCCTGTACGAATGCTTCGATGTTGAGTGTCTGGTTCAGGGCATAGCCAAAGCCGAACTGGCCAGCATTGATGCCGTCGTCCGTAATCCGGTCCTTGTCGTCGTCGACGTAGGTCGCCATGGCTGAGAAATAGGCCTGGCCTTCTTCCGCATCTGCGTAAGCGCCCCCCTGTGGCACGAATACGAGTAGCGCGCACGCCAACCCGCAGATGAAAAATCTCATATCAAACACTCCAGTCGGATTATCCCCAGCCGGCTTGAGGCCGGCAGACGTTCTTCTCGGTCAGAACAGGCGGGATTCTAGCATCTGCTTGTCGAATAGCGTAGACGCGGCGGGGGCTTACGTGGCGCGGCTCCGCGGACGTCTCCGGCGTGGCCGGAGCGAACTGGTCGTCGACCAGGATCGCGGAAACCGAGGGGCCGCATCGTCGCATGGCGCCGGCCGCTGCGGGGCCAGGAACTGCGGTATTTGACAGAATCCGGGTTTTTGTCCGGTACGAGGTCAACGGCGGCGACCCCGACGCGTTGTAGGTACTGACAACCCCAATCCCCGATGGAGCAAGGAAATGGACTTCAAGAAGACTGTACTGCTGGTGATACTCGGACTCGGCCTTGCCGACTTCGCATTCGCCGACCCCGGCGACCGAGTCGAGAACCGCTTTGACGAGCGGGGCGACCGGATCGAAGACCGCCTGGACGACCGCGGCGACCGCATCGACGACCGCCTGGATGACCGCGGTGATCGCATCGACGATCGCCTGGATGATCGCGGCGATAGGATCGACAACCGCTTGGATCGCCGTTCGGATCGCGCTGATGCGGCGGGCCACGATCGCGCCGCTGAGCGGTTTGATCGAGTCGGTGATCGTGCGAACAACCGTCTGGATCGCGCCGGAGATCGCGCCAACAACCGCAACGATCGCGCCGGTGACCGGATCAACGACCGGCTGGACCGCCGCGGCGACCGCGCGGACGCCGTCAACGACAGGCGTGGCCGACAGGCCGATCGCCGCATCGACCGCCGGCAAGATCGCCGCGGCAACTGATACGCCCACTGTCCGAAACGAAAGAGCCGGCAAGGATGCCGGCTCTTTTTTTGTCGGTTAGTGCGGTGCTATTCCGTCGGCGTTTCCGCGGGAATCACTCTCGACTCACCGCGTTTGCGCGGGTCCGAACCTGCTTGCCAGGTGTCGTCCGATCGCAGAATTGCCTGCACATCGCCAAACGGATAGCCGTGAGGCACCGGTCGGTAGCCCATGTCGCTCAGACCTGAGATCGTCTCGTCGGGAAGGGGAACGTTCGGGCTGTAGGTGATCTGGTCGGGCGGCAGGAGCTGGTGGTGGAATCTCGATGCGCCGACGGCCTCCAGCGGCGTCATTCCGAAATCGTAAATGTTAACGATGGTCTGAAACACCGACGTGAAGATCGTCGAGCCGCCCGGCGTGCCGACGACGAGTTCGACTTCGCCGTCCTTGATCAGAATCGTTGGGGACATCGACGACAGCATGCGCTTGCCGGGTTCGATCGCATTGGCGGTGCTGCCGACGACCCCGAAGGCGTTCGGAACGCCCGGCTTGATGCTGAAGTCGTCCATCTCGTCGTTGAGCAGGAAGCCCGCACCCTCGACGATGACCCCGCTGCCAAAGCCCAGATTGAGCGTGTAGGTGTTCGACACCGCGTTGCCGTCGTGGTCCACGATCGAGTAGTGCGTCGTGTCCATCGACTCGAGACCCGGGCGGACGTCGCCGAGGTCCGAGATGCTGTCGACGCTGATCTCCGCCGCGCGGCGGGCGAGGTACTCATCCGTCAGCAGATCGTCGATCGGTACGTCCACGAAGTCGCTGTCGCCCAGATACTCCGCACGATCTGCGAAGACGCGCTTTTCGATCTCAGCGACCAGATGCACGTACTGCGGTGAGTTGTGAGCGAGACCCTCGAACTCGTGTGCCAGCAGATCCTTGATCTTCAATAGCTGGACGACGGCGAAGCCGCCCGAACTCGGCGGCGGTGCGGAGAGCAGTTCGTACTGCCGCCAGTTCGTGCGCAGCGGCTCTCGCCAGATCGCCTCGTAGGCGGCGAGGTCTTCGTGAGTAATCAGGCCGCCGCCGCGCAGCATTTCGGCAACGAGCAGGTCGGCGGTTTCCCCGGCGTAGAAGCCGTCCGGGCCCTCGTCGGCGATCCGCTGCAGGGTTGCCGCGAGCTCGGGCTGGCGAAAGACCTCGCCGGACCTCGCTTCGGCGAAATAGTCCGCAAAATTGGTCTGATCGGCGAAGCGCCGCAGGCCGTATTCGATGTTGTTACCGAGATTCACGGGCACTTCGAAGCCGTCACGCGCGAGGCGAATCGACGGTTCGACGACGTCCGCCCAGGGCAGCCGGCCGAAACGCTGGTGCGCCTCCCACAGGCCCGCGGGCGTTCCGGGTACGCCGACCGATAGATGGCCCATCTGGCTCAAGCCGTCGATGACGTTGCCGTCGGCGTCAAGGAACATGTCACGATCGGCGCCCAACGGCGCCTTCTCGCGATAGTCGACGAAGCTTGCCTCACCGTCCATCCAGATCAGCATGAAGCCGCCGCCGCCGATGTTGCCGGCTTCCGGCAGCGTGACCGCAAGCGAGAAGCCGGCTGCGACCGCCGCGTCGACGGCATTGCCGCCTGCGTCGAGGATTTCGTTGGCCGCCTGCGCGGCAAAGGTGTCGGGCATCGCGACGGCTGCGTGGCCGCGCTGGACTTCCGATTCCGACGTCTGCGATACGGCTTCGGATTGCTCGCCGCCACAGCCGGCAACGAATACTAGTAGCAGGAGGAGGGATAGTTTCTTTTTCACGGTGCGTCGTCCCGTTGGTGTTTTAGTTTTGGCGATACCAGTTCACGCCGTCCACGTCCAAATCGCACTAGGGCACAGCAATCACTTCGCCCTCGCGACGTTTGTCCGCCGCCCCAACCAGTCCCTCGGCGTCGACCTGAATGACGTGCAGACCCGAATTCTCTCCTTCGCGCTCCTCCACGGTATAACCAAGCTGCCTGAGGTGTGCGGCGATTTCCGGGCCGGGTTCAACCAATATTTCGACTCTGACTGTATCGCCACGCGCCACGATATTTGCGTGGTCAAGTGCCTCCTGCGGCGACAAAGACCAATCGAGTGTTCCGAGAATCGACTTCGAAACGTAGGCGGGAATGGAGTTTCCACCAGGTGACCCGGTAATCATGAGCAGCGCTCCATCTGCGTCGAATATCATGGTGGGCGACATCGAGGAGCGTGGTCGAGCACCCGGCCGCACCGCATTGGCCTGCGGTGGTGCGTCAGCGTCGAATTCGCGGGCAAAATCGGTCATCTGATTGTTCAGCAGAAAACCGTGGGCCCAACGAGACGAGCCAAATATTCCCTCGATGGTCGCCGTCATGCCCACAGCATTGCCTTCGAGATCAATAACGGAAAGATGAGTAGTGCCGGAGGCTTCCTCAGTCGTGTCGGGCGCGAACTGCAAAGTGCCGGAACCGTTCAGGACCAACGCGGGATTTCCCGGGCTGACGGGTTCGTCAGGCGCGAACCTGTTATCCGCCCGATGGCGAAGATAGATGGGATTCAGCAAATCCTCGAGCGACACGTTCACGGCGTCAGGATCGCCGAAGTAGTAATCCCGATCGGCGTAGGCCAGACGCTGAGCATCGACAAACGCTGCAATACGGTCCATGTCAGTGCTGTTGTCGTCGACCAGATGGTCGTATATGCCGGCAATCATGATCTGAGCGCCGCCGGATGACGGTGGGGTCGTCGTGCACATTCGATAGACACGAAACGTCCCGCAGACCACCGGTCTTTCAATGACACGGTAATTCGCAAAATCCTCCAGTGACAGGCTGCCCGGGTTCGGCGGCTGCGACGCCGCAGCGACAATGCGTTCGGGAATCTCGCCCTCATAAAACGCGGCCGGACCCTCGGCAGCAACTCGCCTCAGCGTGTTTGCGTAGTCAGGATTGACGAGAAGCTGCCCTTCAGCCAGCGGCTCGCCGTCGGGATAAAAGTAGGCGGCAGTGTCGGGATTGACACTCAGGCGACCGATGTCCTTGAGCCGTACCAGAAACCCGGCGAGGCGAGGTGAGACGTGGAAGCCGTTCTCGGCAAGCTCAATCGCCGGGTCAAACAAATCCTCCCACGGCAGCTTGCCGTACTCGTCGTGGGCCCGTTTGTATAACGCGACCGTTCCCGGCACGCCGACAGCCAGACCGCTTTGCCACGCATCGACAAAACTCATCACCTCGCCGTCCTGCATGAACATATCTGCGGTGGCACCGGCGGGCGCCATCTCCCGGCCGTCAAGATAGGTGAGGTCTCCGCTTGCCCGGTCGTACGTGAGCAAGAAGGCACCGCCGCCAATCCCGGAGCTCTGCGGCTCGACCAGGCCGAGGACCGCGTGAGCCGCAATTGCAGCATCGATAGCATGGCCGCCACGCTCGAGCATCAGTGCGCCGGCTTCGGCGGCATGCGGATTGGCGACAGAAATCATGGCGCCGTGGGGCCAGCCCGTTTCACTCTCAGATGCAGAGGAAGTCGTGTCGCTCTGGCATCCGAACGCCAGAGTGACGGCCAGGCCCAGCGCCAACCAGTGTCCAAGGCGTCTGATAGTCACGTCGTTGTTGAGTCTTTTCACGTACGTCTCGATGGTTTCATCGTTGGAGTTCTAGTTTCGGCGGTACCAATTCACGCCGTCGTTGTCCTGCTCGGCCGAGATCAGATCCTCGTTGAGCAGGTAGTTCAGGTGCGCGACAGCTTCTCCGGTCGCGAACATCAGATTGTCGTTACTTATTCTTGCTCGGTAAAGCGCGGGGAAGGTGTCCACGGTCCGCCTGGGCTCGCTGCAGTACTCGAGCAATGCGTCGAGTTTCGTCAGGTGTTCGTTGACCAGTTCGTCGATGCGGATGTGTGCGCCACGAAACGGCTTGCCGTGCGCCGGGAGTACGAGTACGTCTTCGGGGACCCGGGATTTCATTGCCCGTAGGGAATCGATCCAGTCCTTGAGTGGATTGGCCTCCGGTTCGGTCGGGTAGACGCTGACGTTGGCGGAGATTGAGGGCAACACCTGATCGCCCGAGACGAACAGGTTGAGTTCCTCGCTATAGAAGCAGGCGTGCTCGGGCGAGTGGCCGCGGCCGACGACGACTTCCCAGTCGTGATCGCCGACGGGGCCCGTCATGCCGTCGCGCAGGCGACGGTAGGCCTCTGGCAACGGCGCGACAAAGCGGCCAAACATGCCGAACATGCGGCGATAGTTGGCAATGGCTTCATCGCCGAAGCCGGCAGCCCGGTAGAAGCCCACGCCTTCCTCCGGCGCGTTGCGCCCTGTGTCACCGACGAGGATCCGGCACAGCATGTACTCCTCGCGCGTCATCCAGAGGTCGACGTCGAAATGCTCGGTCAACCAGCCGGCGCAGCCGACATGATCGGGATGAAGGTGGGTTACGACGACGTGCGATGCGGGGTCGCCGCCCATGGCGCCCGTGAATACATCCCGCCAGACGTCCTTACTGAAATCGGTACCGATACCGGAGTCGACAATCACCCACTTGTCGTGATCCCGGAATAGCCAGAGATTGATGTGATCGAGTGCAAACGGCAGCGGCATGCGCAGCCAGTGGACACCGTCGGCGATCTGCTGGGTTTCGCCGGCCGCGGGCTTCGCGTCGAATTCGTACTGGATCGGAACGGCAACCATCGACGCATCATCTCATTGATCGGTTCGGGATTCGAACGGTGTTCGCGAGAAAGAAATCCTGCGCGGCGCCAGGGCCCAACCTGTAGGAGCCCGCCATGCCGGCGGACCACGGTCGGCTACGCGCCAAAGCTAATCATTCCGAAAATCCCGAAAACGCGAGCGCATACTCGCTAGTGCAGCGCTGCCAGCCCTGCTCGCTGAAGGCCCCACCGGAGTACCGAGATAGCGTCGGAATAAACCTGTCGCCGCGGAACGACCAGATCGCCAGCGCCGTCGAGTCGGAGTACGTCTGGTCCGTGTCCGGCAGTACGTGCAGCCCGATGTTCGCAGTCCTTCCTGGGCACTCTTCCGAGAATCGACGTTCCCACACGACGCTCTTTGTTTGCTGGATATCCCACGCGTCGACGTCTTCGACGATGTAGAGCAGGGCGCGACCGGTGTCGCAGCGTACTTCGTATATGCAGGCCGACCCGCTGCCGAAATACTGCTCGACGTAGCGCTCCGCGTCCAGGGTTACCTCGTCAACCGTAAGCGACTTGAAGTTCAGGTAGGTGGTCGGCCATCCGCCGAGCCAAATCACGACGCCGGCAGCAAGCAGTGCGAGGATTAATGTGAATGTGATCCGAATTGAAACGGTGAAGTCCCCGCTGGTCAATGAGTCCGCCTAAGCAACAAGTATGGCAGCTTCGGGACAGGGGGCGTCGTTCAGCTCGGAATCCGAGTGGAATTCGGTGGAAACTCTCGGGCTGCAGCGGATCTTCAATCCTCGCTCGAATCGGGATCACAGCTTTCTGAATCGGGCGAAAACAGGAGCTTGCCATCTACTTTGCAAACGACCAAGTGAATCGTTCGGCAGCTTGGAAGGTGGAGTGGAGCGCGGTCTCGGCTCCATAGCTCCCATCGATCGGTACCTTCTACCGTCTCCCGCTCGAACCCATATTGTGAAGCGCACGATTGAACCCTAAGAAACTCGTCGACAGCACACCACGCTTCCTCCTCGGAGTCGATTGGAGGATCGACATTGCAGGCGGTATCGGCCGCCAATACACGCGACGCACCTATCAATGTCAATGCAAGCAAAGAACGTATCGCAATCATCGGAATCGTCGGGCCCATGTCTGAGGTCAATGGCTGCCCAAGTCCAGTGTAGCCCATCAAAACCGATCGCCCGAAATGCAGCGCTCCCAAAAATACGGGCTGCGACTGAACGGTATGCCCAGCAGTCTGAAATCATCGGGCGCGGTCTGCCGAATGTCGGCAGCAAAGATGAAAATCGCGTTGACATAGTTTGACCCGTCATTGACAACGCAGGCGAGCGATTGTCCCTCGCTGTTCCGGTACCAATGCACGCTCGCGGCGTCAAAGACTTCCGGCGCGCCAAAGTAGTCGGTCATCGGCTCTTGGTGCAACCGCCAAATCTCGCCGGGCACGAAATTGGCTGGCGCCTGTTCGAGGCGACTCCACTCTGAGAGCTTGCTGTCAGGCTGCACCTGGCAATCGCAGATTACGCTACTCGGACGCGGTATGTCGCAAGCGGCGAGAATCACAATCAGTGTGAACGAAATCAGGAGCTTCACTGCCGAGTTCTATTGGCGCCGCGCGAGATTTCAACGGGTTCGGACCCTTTGACGCGAAACATGCGTTGATGCAGGCTGATGCATATTGCCGGCAACCGAAACTCCAGGAGACCGAATCGTGTTGTCCGAATTCCTGGCAGAAATCCCCTGGGACGTCGTCTCCTGGATCGCCGTTGGCCTGATCTTGTGCTACATATATACGTCCTCATTCCGTACGGTGGGTGAGTACGAACGACTGGCCATCTTCTTTCTAGGGCGATTCTCCGGATTCAAGGGACCCGGCCGCGTATTCATACATCCACTGGACATGAAGCTATACACAGTGTCGATCGGCACACCGGGCGTGTTGGTCGCTGACGACGTCGGCCAGTTCAGCGGGATAAATCTGCCGGTTCGCCAGGTTGGGAACCTGGAGCTTGGCGCGAACATTCAAATCACTGCATTCGACGACCTCGCCGCCGTTGTCGAGGCCGGACCTGCCGCAAGCATCAATCGTTGTCCCGAGTGTGGACATCAATTCTGGTGAGTCGCCGGTTGCGTCCCGATCTCAGCCGAATCTGGTAGCCTGTCTTGCATCGAACTTAGTCGATCGAGATATCTGAACAGTAGGCCATGAGCGAGACATCCTTCCGGTGAGCGGCGAACAAGTCAGGATCGACCGGCCAAGTCCTAAGTTGACGCTCTTCAATACCGTGCGAAAGGACCTGCCCGAAATCGCCGTCGTCAACGAAGCGCTTCTCTCATTCGTTCATACGGAATTATTCCCATGGCATCTCCGCGTCGAGATCGACTATCGGGACGTCGCCGACAACGAAATGCCGACGCCTGCGGAGAGCGAGCGCATCGACGAAATCGGCGACCTGATCGAACATGAAGTTCTGGCCGACAAGAACGAGTTTGGCGCCCCCAATGCCTTATTCCTCGCGCGAAGTACATGGAACCGCGTTCGAGAAGTGGCCTACAGGATTCATGAACCCGAGTCGGCCAATGACACGCTGCAGGCCCTTATCGAGTCCCGGGAATGGGTGCGAGACTGGAGTTTCAGGATGAGCCACGATCCGGACTGGCAGGAAGCGGGATTCTGGTTCAGTCTGTTTCCTCTCGCCAGAGGTGAGGATTCGTAGTCGGCGCTTCTGATCGTCAATAGTCCGCAGCAGCGCGGTGAATCACGCCGCTTCGCGCAGAGACTGCTTGAAGGCGGACTGCAGCGTCTCCCATCGCTTCTCTACGCCGGCATCCGCGACTTTCTTGACCGGTCCGTCAGCGATCAGCCTATGTCGGAGTGCATGTCATATCCATGTTTTATGCATGCTGCCAGGAAGTCCGAGCGAAATCTCTCTGCGTCGAAGCCTCCCAGTCTTTTCTTCTTCTCAACGAGCACTGTAGTGGACCGGTACAGTAGCTGCAGCACGTAGCCGACGACTGACTCTTGCGGTACGTGGAGCAGTTCCGCGATATCCGGCTTCACGCTGTAGTGACCGACGTTATGGAATTCGCCGCGAGGCAGTCCTGTGATCTTGCTACGTGAAGAGCCGCCGACCTGTCTCTGAAATCGAAAGGAATACGGGCCACGGTCGTCGAGTAGATCGACGTCGATCCACAGATGTTCCATCAATCCGCCGTAGTCGTTGCTCAGTTCCTGACTGATCGCCTCCAACGGCAAGACTAGGGCCTGCGCGATAGGCTGGGTTTGCAGATCGCAAACATTTGCGCCAAGACTCACCTGCATAGCGTATTCGGCCTGTAGGAGCCCGCCTTGCGGGCGATCGATGTATCAGGTTTCGGTCGAAGTCGAACGGCCGCCGTGGCTACGGCACGAACGCTCGATACGACTCCCACTTCCGCTCCTCCACCGCCATACACTGGACGTCGTGGCTGGAGACTTGACTCTGGATGTCCTCGTGGAGATTCGCAATGTCCGCGTCAGGAGCTATGTAGAAAACAAACTCTTTCATTGCGCCCGTGGTTAGTGCGAGCGCATATACTCCGCGCGTACTGGCGGCGACTTTCAGGGCGATCAACTCCTCAATCGCGTCGAGCTCGGCGTCCTCGCCCGTGTCTGACAATCCGCCCTCCACCTGGTTACGCAAGGGAACCGCAAATCCGAGTTTGATGGGCAATTCTGAGTGACCGCGAAAACCAGCGGCGGTTTCGTTGTACCTTACGACGAGTGGCGCGCCGTCGAATTCTGCCTGTACGACGCCCCACCGGTGTTCGTCTTCCGGGGGCAGCTCAAGTGGTCGTTCACTCTTTGAGAAAGGCCAGATCATCGATACTCCAATCGTAGGTTGGATTACTTGCTTAACGGATGTGATTTCAGGACGCTAGCAGTTTCCTGCCTCAATCTGCAGGCAAGTCCCCTAATCTGCAAGTCGTTCGATACTTTCGGCGATCGCATCCAGCACCGAACCTTGTCGTGTTCCGACCAGCTCGAATCCGGTGGCGATGCACTCGAAGGTCGAATCGTGGAACGACAGCACGAAGTGTCGGTATCTGGCCAGGAAGCGGGCCTTGTTGTGACTCGGGTGAACGGAGTTCATCCGTTCAAGGCGCCTTATCCAGGACGAATCTAAAATCTCAAAGAATCCGTAGGGTGTCAGACCGCGGGCTGCAAGTGGGTGGCCCGAGAACGCCTCGTCACTCGGCGGCCCGAACATTGTCGCGTCGGTATCGAATGTCACAATAGCTACGCGTTCGGCGGTCGAATTTTTGCCGACAACTCGTACAGTCGTGCCGTCCCAATTCGGGTCACGCCGCTCGACGTAGTAGGCGACGGTGGTGCGGAATTCGTCCTGGACGACTATCGGAATGGGTGCCCCAATCGATGACTGCGGCAGGTCACGGAGTTCTATTACCGTGTCAAGATCGTCTACTTGGTACATTTGCGCCCGTATTGCGAAGCCATGCTGTGGATTGCAACGAGACTATCAAATTCGATCGCCCGCATGGCGGGCTCCTACAGCGCGACTATGCGGCTTCGCGCACGGACTCGTCGAAGGCCTTCTGCAGCTCTTCCCAGCGGGCTTCGACGTCGGCCACCGAGGTTTCCTTCACCGGGCCGTAGCCCCGGATGTCCATGTAGGCCTCGACAAATTCGAGCACAGTGCCGTGATTCTCTGCTGTGAGGCTCTCGAGCATGCGCGGGACGTTCTCTTCGAAATGCGCGATCAATCCGCGCTCCATGCGCCGTTCCGCCGTGCGTCCGAACAGGTCGAACGCCGTGCCTCGAAGGCCCTTCATCTTCGCCAGTAGGTTGAAGACCGGGATCATCCACGGCCCGAAGGTCTTTTTGCGCGGCCTGCCGCGCGCGTCGCGCTTGCCGTTCAGGACCGGCGGGGCGAGATGGAACCGGACTTTCGCGCCATCGCCGAAGTCCTCACGGATGGACTCGAGGAATCCGGTCTGCGTATGCAGTCGGCCGACTTCGTACTCGTCCTTGATCGCCAGCAGTTTGAAGTAGCTCCGGGCCGCTGCCTTCGCGACGTCTTCGCTGTCGACAGCGGCACGCTCGGTTTCCCGGATCGTTGCGATGAGCCTCTCATACTTCTCTGCGAGCGCTTCGTTCTGATACCCGACGAGGAATTCGCGACGACGAGCGATCATGCCGTCGAGCGTCTCGGTGACTTCTGCGCCGCCGTCCACGATCGATGCGACGTATTCCGGATTCTCCGCAGCCATTCGGCCCCATGCAAAAGCGCGCTTATTGTCATCGACGCGCACGCCGTTGAGTTCGATCGCGCGCTCCAAAGCCTCGTGTGATAACGGAAGCAGACCGCGCTGCCAGGCATAGCCCAGCATCATCACGTTGGCGAAGATGGTGTCACCCGTAAGGGCATTGGCGTAGCGGTTGGCGTCGACCGTACGCAGGCTCGACACGGCCTTGTCGATCGCCGCAATCCTGACGTCAGGCCGGAGATTCGCATCTCGATGCTTAACAAAGTCGCCCGTTGCCATCTCCGCGGAATTGACGACCGCATGCGTGCGCTCGGTGTCGTAGGTGACCGAGGCCTTCGGTGAGGAACTGACCACCAGGTCGCAGCCGATCAGCGCATCGGCGCGCGACTTCTCGATGCGCACCTGATTGATCTCCGCCGGTTCACTGGCGAGGCGGATGTAGCTCAGGACCGGTCCGAATTTCTGTGCGAAGCCCATGAAGTCGAGAACGCTTGCACCGCGACCCTCGAGGTGAGCAGCCATCGTGATCAGCTGGCCAACGGTCACGACGCCGGTGCCGCCCACGCCGGTCACCAGCAGGTCGTAGCAGCCGTCGATCGTGGCGAGTTCCGGCGTCGGCAGCGATGTCGTGTCCGGTTGCACGTCGACGCCCGACTTCTTCTGTCGCTCCCCGCCTTCGACCGTGACGAAACTCGGACAAAACCCGTTCACGCAGGAGAAGTCCTTGTTGCAATTGTTCTGGTCGATCTGGCGCTTGCGGCCGAACGGCGTCTCCTTCGGTATCACGCTGAGGCAATTCGATTCGACAGAGCAGTCGCCGCAGCCTTCGCAGACGAGATCGTTGATCACGACGAATTTCTTCGGGTCTTCCATCAGGCCGCGTTTGCGGCGGCGCCGCTTCTCCGTTGCGCAGGTTTGTGCGTAGATCAGAATCGTGACGCCGGGGATCTCACGCAATTCGCGTTGAATCGCGTCGAGTTCTCGACGGTGCGAGATAGTCACGCCCTGCGGGAAGTCCGACGCTCTGAACTGTTCCGGCTCGTCCGAGACGAGCGCGATGCGCTCGATGCCTTCCGCGCGCACGGAATGGGCGATCGCCCGCACGGAGATCGGGCCGTCGACCGGCTGCCCGCCGGTCATCGCGACCGCGTCGTTGTAAAGAATCTTGAAGGTGATGTTGGTGCCGGCGGCAACCGCTTGCCGGATTGCCAGCGAGCCCGAGTGGTAGAACGTGCCGTCGCCCAGATTCTGGAAGACGTGCTGGTTGCCATTGAACTTCGCCCGCGTCACCCAGTTGACGCCTTCGCCGCCCATCTGGATCAGGCCGCTGGTGTCGCGGTCCATCCAGCTCGCCATGAAGTGGCAGCCGATGCCCGCCAGCGCCGTCGAGCCCTCCGGCAGTTTCGTGGACGTGTTGTGCGGACAGCCCGAGCAGAAGTAGGGCATCCGCGTTGCGCCCTCGACGCTGATGACGTTCCCCCCGCGATCCTTCAGCTTCTCTGCACGGGCGACGAGATCGAGCCCCGGGAACTGCGCGTCCAGGCGCGCCGCGACGATCTCGGCGAGTTTCAGCGGCGAGAGTTCGCCGACCCACGGCACCAGCCGTTCGCCGTCAAGATCTTCCTTGCCGACCATGCGTTCCGGCTTACGGCCCGGATAGTCGTAAAAATACTCTTTGAATTGCGATTCGATGATGCCGCGCTTTTCTTCGACGACGAGCACCTCGCGCTTACCCTTCACGAACTCGAGCGCGCCCTGCGGCTCGAGCGGCCAGACCATGCCGACCTTGTAAACGTCGAGCCCGATCCGCTTCGCTTCCGCCCTGTCGATGCCGAGAATGCGAAGTGCCTCGATCAGGTCGAGGTGACCCTTGCCCGTCGTGACAATGCCGTAGCGCGCGTCGGGCACGTCGAATACGGCGCGGTCGATCGGATTCGCCGCCGCGAAGGCCAGCGTCGCGGCTTTCTTGGCTTCGAGCCGCTCTTCGATCTGCGGGCCCGGAAAATCGGGCCAGCGGTAATGCAGTCCGGTGGGCGGCGGCGTGAAGTCGGGCGTGGCGAATTGCGGATACGGCGGCAACTCCAGCGACATCGCCGATTCCACCGTCTCGGAAATGGCCTTGAAGCCCACCCACATGCCGGAGAAGCGGGACAGCGCGATACCCCACAACCCGAACTCGAGATACTCGGCCACATTGGCCGGGTTGAGCCACGGCATCATGAAGGTCAGGAAGGCGACGTCGGACTGATGCGGCATCGATGAGGACACGCAGCCGTGATCGTCGCCGGCAACCACGAGAACGCCGCCCGTCGGCGAACTGCCGTAAGCGTTACCGTGTTTGAGCGCGTCGCCGGCGCGGTCTACGCCAGGCCCCTTTCCGTACCAGATGCCGAACACGCCATCGACGTCCCGATTGGGGTCCGTTTCGACCTGCTGCGATCCCAGCATTGCCGTCGCGGCAAGGTCCTCGTTGACTGCCGGCAGGAACTCGACCTTGCTCTCGTCAAGGAAGCGTTTCGCGCGCCATATCTCCTGGTCGAGACCGCCGAGCGGTGAGCCCCGATAGCCGCTGATGAAGCCCGACGTGTCGAGCCCGGCCGCCTTGTCCATCGTGCGCTGCATGAGCGCGATGCGAACGAGTGCCTGCGTGCCCGTCAGAAAAATCCGTCCCGATTCGCGGCGATAGCGGTCGTCGAGTTCGTAGTTGTCGAGCGGGTAGCGCGAGGGCGCATTGTCAGCGGCTGCAGCCATAGGATCGAGTCGGCGGGGCAATTAGTTTCAAACGCAACATTATCGCAGATTAGGGGGCGGGCCGGTAGCGGAACAGTTCACGGTACGGCGGTCTAAAGGCATATTGTCGATCCGGGCGGACTGCCTTCGCCACGGGGATTCGATTCGCCCGGCTATACTCCGGGTCGCAACGAAAACAAGAAGGAGAGGGGGATGCCAGTCACACTAATGTTTGCGGGCGCATTCGCGCTGCTCGCGATGGTTCTGAGTTTCAGGGCGGGCGCTTACCGGGGTAAGGCGGGGGTATCCGTTCTATTCGGCGATCCGCCGAACATGGAGCTGGCCGAACGGGTCCGGGTCCACCAGAACTTCCTCGAATACGTGCCGATCATGCTCGTGATGATGGCTGCCATCGAGCTGAGTCAGGGATCGAGAATGTTCCTGTTCGTCGTCGGCGACCTTCTGTTCCTCGCCCGGCTGGCACATGCCTACGGTCTGCGCCACGACAACATGGCGCACTGGGGCCGGCTGGTCGGCGCCGGCGGCACCGCATTGATCACCGTCGTGACGGCCGGTTATGCGCTGTGGCTGGCTGCAGGGCAGCTACTCGACTGAGACCTCAGGCGTTCGCCGCAGGCTTCGGTAGATGCCGTACACACTGATCACGAGCCAGAAAAACTCGACCAGGAATGCGGCCAGGTTGAAGTCGAAGATCAGCGAGTAAAGGATCATCGCGGCACCGATGCCGTTCAGCAGGCTGTAGCGAAGGCCGGTCGCAAGCCGGCCCGCCTGCAGCGCGAAGTAGGTCACGACGATCAGCGTCACCCCGATGGCGCCGACGACGTCGTGAACGTCTATCGTCATGACGCGGTCACGCGACCGACGCCCAATGTTCGTCCGTCGCGACCATCGTCAGCACGTCGTACTGCGCGACGATCTCGTCGTCCTGATTCGTCACCTCGGTATCCCAGCGGACCTCGCCGTAGCCGGAGTCCCCGCGCAGAGTCTTCTGCTTGCAGGTCAGGCGCACCCGCATCGTGTCGCCGTAGTTGAGCGGCGTGATGAAGCGGAGATCGTCGATGCCGTAGTTGGCAAGCACCGGCCCGAAATCCGGATCGACGAACAGACCCGCTGCGAATGAAACGATGAGATAGCCGTGAGCTACCCGGCCTTCGAAGAATGGATTCTTTTTCGCGGCTTCTTCGTCGGTGTGCGCGTAGAAGGTATCGCCGGTGAAGTCGGCGAAATGGCCAATGTCGTCGAGCGTTACTTCGCGGGGATCGCTTTGGAACGTGTCGCCGAGTTCGAGCTGCTCGAAGGTCTTGCGGAACGGATGCACACCCGGGTCCCGCTGCTCGGCGCCGCGAATCCAGCGGTGACCGATGGCCGAGAGCGTCTCCGGAGAGCCCTGGATCGCGGTCCGCTGCATGTAGTGCTTGACGCCGCGGACACCGCCCATCTCCTCGCCGCCGCCGGCGCGCCCTGGACCGCCATGCACGAGGTGCGGCAACGGCGAGCCGTGACCGGTCGATTCGTCGGCGCAGTGCCGATTGATGACCAGCATCCGCCCGTGGTACGCGGCGGTGCCGAGAATGAGCTCGCGGGCAACGTCGTTATCGTTCGTGATGACCGAGCCAGCGAGGCTGCCTTCCCCGAGTCTCGCGAGTTCGATGGCTTCGTCGAGATTGTCGTAGGGCAGGACCGTACTGACCGGGCCGAACGCCTCGACGGAATGAACTGCTGAGGCGCTGAGCGGTTTCTCGCAGTGCAGCAGGGTGGGCAGGAAAAATGCGCCGCGTTCGGCATCGGCATCGACGAGGTCGAACTCGTCGACGCCGCCATAGACGATTTCGGCTTCGCCGGACAGTTCGGCAATCCGCTCACGAACTTCGCTGCGCTGCCCCTGGCTGGCCAGCGCGCCCATGTCGACGTCCTTGCTGCCGGGATTGCCGATGCGAATCGAACCGAGCGATGTCGACAGCGCGCGCACGAGATCGGCGGCGACGGCACCTGGCGCGATCACGCGCCGGATCGCCGTGCATTTCTGTCCCGCCTTGCTGGTCATCTCTCTTGTGACCTCTTTGACGAACAGATCGAACTCGGGGGTGCCGGGGACCGCGTCCGGACCGAGGATCGACGCGTTGAGCGAATCGGTCTCGGCCGTGAACGCAACGGACTCGCCGACGACGCGCGGATGCTGCTGCAGCATCTCCGCCGTGTTCTTCGAGCCGGTGAACGCAATCGTGTCCTGACAGTTCAGGTGATCGAACATGTCTCCCACGCCGCCGCACACGAGCTGCAGTGCGCCGTCGGGCAGAATCCCCGACTCCACGATCTGGCGCACCATCAGTTCGGTCAGATAGGCGGTACTGGACGCCGGCTTGACGATCGCCGGGACGCCGGCGAGCCACGTGGGCGCCAGCTTCTCGAGCATTCCCCAGCAGGGGAAGTTGAAGGCGTTGATATGGACTGCCGCGCCGAGTTTCGGCGTGTAGATGTGCTGACCGATGAACGTGCCATTCCGTGACAGCACCTCCGGCGGGCCGTCCAGGCAGACGTGATCGTTCGGCATCTCGCGCCGGCCTTTGCTGGAGAACACGAACAGCGTGGAGATGCCGCCATCGATATCGATCCAGCTGTCCGCGCGCGTGGCGCCGGTGTCCGTCGACAGTGCGTACAACTCCTTCTTGCGCTCCATGAGGTATTTCGCGAGCGCCTTGAGCATCTCGCCACGCTCGTGAAAGGTCATCTTTCTGAGCGCCGGACCGCCGACCGAGCGCGCGTGCGTGAGCATGCTTCCGAAGTCCAGCCCGTCGCTGGTGATGTTGGCGAGCGGGCGCCCGTCGACGGCGCTCAGGAGGGCGCGGCCGTCGCCGTCACCGTCGATCCATTGATCTCTGACGAAGTTTCCGAGTTTCATAGATACAGAATTCTGGCTGAATTGATTTATTCGGTATCAGATTGTACGTTCGACCCCCTGCAACGCAAGCGTGTCCCTCATGTCCGATAACGCTCTGGAAGCCGCCTGTCAGCAACTCGTCGAGGCATTCCAATCGCGCCCGACGCTGCGCGCAGGCTCGCTGATTACCACCGTCTTCGGCGATTCCATCGCGCCGCGCGGCGGGGTGGTCTGGCTCGGCAGCCTCATCGAGGCGATGTCGGGCTTCGGCGTGAGCGAACGGCTGGTCAGGACCTCCGTGTTCAGGTTAGCGAAAGACGGCTGGCTGGAGGCGGAGCAGATCGGCCGGCGCTCGTTCTACAGCCTGACGGACGAAGGCAGCGAGCGTTTCCGCGCCGCGACGCATCGCATTTACGGCGAGCCGGCCAACGACTGGCAGGGCAGCTGGTGCCTGTTACTGCTCCCCGGGCTCAACGCCGTGACGCGCGATCTGGTCCGTAAGGAATGCGGCTGGCTGGGATTCGGCGCGGTATCCACGAACCTGCTCGCGCATCCGGGACCGGACATGACCGATCTGCGGGCAACGGTGAAACGGCTCGGCGTCGACGAGGAAGTCGTGGTGATGACCGGCTGTCTGTCGCAGAGCGAGGACGCGATGCGGCGCATTGTTCGCGAGAGCTGGAAGTTGGATGAGATCGACGAGCGCTATGCGCAGTTCATCGCGATGTTCGAGCCGACGATGAAGGCTCTGGACGATACCCGAGAGCGTTCGCCGCGAACCGCGTTCGTGGTGCGAACGCTGCTCATTCAGGAATACCGCAAGATCCTGCTGCGCGATCCGCACCTGCACGACGATCTTCTTCCGGCAAACTGGCACGGCAAAGCTGCCTACGCGCTCTGTCGCGACATCTACCGGCGGCTGTACGCACCGGCGAACGTCTATCTGACCGATGCCATGGAAACGGCGGACGGACCGCTGCCGGACGCAAACCCGGAAACGGCAGAGCGGTTCGGCGGACTGGACGCCCACTGAGGAGGCGGGGACTCTGGATACGCAGCAACGAGCGACCGCGAGCGCGCAGCACATGCTGGAGCGCGACGCCTGCTCGCGCAGGCTCGGCATTTCGATCGACGTGCGCGCGCCGGGCAACGTTATCGCGACGATGGACGTCACCGACGATCTCGTCAACGGCTTCGGTGTGTGCCACGGCGGCATCGTGTTCACGCTGGCCGATACCGCCTTCGCGTTCGCCTGCAACAGCTACAACGACGAGACGCTGTCGGTGTCCGCCAGCATCGAGTGGCTGCAACCGGTTTTCGCCGGACAGGCGCTGACGGCGGCCGCCAGCGAGGACGCGCGGAAGGGCCGGCACGGTTACTACACGGTGCAGGTTCGCAATCAGGACGACGAGCTGGTCGCCATCTTCCACGGCCATTCTGTGTCGCGCGGCGCGCCCCTGTTCGAGGAAGGGGTCGAGGGCTAAACTGATACAGAAATTATTGAATTCTTCTCAATTACGTGACACATTAGCCGTTTCGATCCGCACAGGACCGGAGCCGCGATATGTACACGCAAGGCCTTGATCAAAAGGGAAAAACACCGGAGAAGCCCGGGACCATCGACAGTCCCGAGCAAGTCGAGGCGTTCCAGAATCGCATCGATGCCGAGGAGAAAATCGAGGCGAAGGACTGGATGCCGGAGGCCTACCGGCGGACGCTGATCCGGCAGATTTCGCAGCACGCGCATTCCGAAATCATCGGTATGCAGCCGGAAGGCAACTGGCTGACCCGCGCCCCGTCGCTCAAGCGCAAGGCGATCCTGCTTGCCAAGGTGCAGGACGAGGCCGGGCACGGACTCTATCTGTACAGCGCCGCCGAGACGCTCGGCGTCTCTCGCGATCAGATGGTTGCCGACCTGCTGGCGGGGAAGGCCAAGTATTCGAGCATCTTCAACTACCCCACGCTGACCTGGGCGGACATCGGCGCGATCGGCTGGCTGGTCGACGGCGCGGCGATCATGAACCAGATTCCATTGTGCCGCTGCTCGTACGGCCCGTACTCGCGCGCAATGATCCGGGTCTGCAAGGAAGAGAGTTTCCACCAGCGCCAGGGCTTCGAAATCATGCTCGAACTCAGCCGCGGCACGGAGGCGCAGAAAGCGATGGCGCAGGACGCGCTCGATCGCTGGTGGTGGCCGTCGCTAATGATGTTCGGACCGAACGACAGCGCCTCGAAACACTCCGCGCAGTCCATGGCCTGGAAGATCAAACGCTTCTCCAACGACGAGCTGCGGCAGAAGTTCGTCGACGTGACGGTGCCGCAGGCGGAGTTTCTCGGTCTGCGCGTGCCTGACGACGATCTTCACTACAACGACGAGACCGGCCACTACGACTTCGGCGAGATCGACTGGCAGGAGTTCATGGACGTGCTCGCCGGTAACGGTCCGTGCAATCGCCAAAGGATTGAGAAGCGGATCCACGCGCACGAAGAAGGGCAATGGGTGCGCGACGCCGCCCGTGCCTACGCTGACAAGCAACGCGCCAAAGCTGCCTGAGGGAGGAAACGATGACGGACCAGGAATGGCCGCTCTACGAAGTCTTTATTCGCAGCCGCTCGGGGTTGAGTCACAAGCATGCCGGAAGCGTGCACGCGGCCGACGACGAGATGGCACTCAACCATGCGCGCGATACCTATACCCGCCGCATGGAGGGCGTCAGCATTTGGGTGGTTCGGTCCGACCGAATCGTGGCGTCCGACCCGGAGGAAACCTCGGCGTTTTTCGAGCCTGCCGAAGACAAGATCTATCGGCATCCGACGTTCTATGAGATCCCGGACGGAGTCGAGAACCTGTGAGCGAACTCCTCACCTACGTCCTGCGGCTTGGCGACACCGCGCTGGTTACGGCGCAACGCATGGTCGAACGCGTTGCCGACGAACCGGAGCTCGAGGAAGAGCTTGCGAACGCGAATTTCGCGCTCGACTACATCGGTCAGGCGCGCATGCTGTACACCTATGCCGCTGAGTTGGAGGGCAAGGGAGCCGACGAGGACCATTTCGCGTTCCGACGCGAGGCGCAGGCCTTCCGCAACCTGCTGATCGCCGAGCAGCCGAACGGTCACTTCGGCGATGCCATCGTCCGGCAGTTCCTGTTCGAATCCTTTTATGTCCTGCTGATCGAAGCCCTCGCGGCGTGCTCCGACCGGCGCCTTGCCGAGATCGCGGCGCGTGCCGAGAAGGAGGTTCGTTACCACCTTCGCTATGCCGCGCAGTGGCTGATCCGCCTGGGCGACGGGACCGACGAGAGTCATGCAAAGGTCCAGGCGTCGCTCGACGAGTTCTGGCGGTATACCGGCGAGTTTTTCGCCGGCGATGACGTGGACGCAGCCATCCGCGACGACTTTGCCGGGCCCGATCTCGATGCGATTTCGTCCCAATGGCGCGAGAATGTCGCCGCAGTCCTCGCCGAAGCGACGTTGACGGCGCCGGACGGCGTACACATGGTCGATGGCGGACGTGCCGGTCTGCACGGCGAGTCCTTCAGCTATCTTGTCGCGGAAATGCAGCACCTGCATCGCAGTCACCCGGGGGCGACGTGGTAACGATCACCCGGCAGAAGGTGTTCGACTGGCTCGGTGAAGTGAGCGACCCGGAGATACCGGTGCTGTCGATCACCGACCTCGGCGTGATCCGCGAGGTCGAGGTCAATGGCGGGATCACCGTGCACGTCGCGCCGACGTATTCCGGTTGCCCCGCGACGGAAGTCATTGAACAGAGCGTTATCGACAAGCTGAAAGAATATGGCGCGGCCGACATACGCATCGAACGCAGCCTTTCACCACCCTGGACGACCGACTGGATCAGCAGCGAAGGCCGCCGCAAGCTCCGCGAGTACGGCATCGCTCCGCCGGAGGAGGGCGCCGGCAAGCAAGCGCTGCTCGACGCGGGCCGCCGCATCGCTTGCCCGCGCTGCGATTCCACCCAGACCGCGCTGGTCAGCGAGTTTGGTTCGACGCCCTGCAAAGCGTCGTATCGCTGCGAGTCTTGTCTGGAGCCCTTCGAATACTTCAAGTGCATCTGACGGATACGCCGCAGTGAGACAGTTCCACACACTCAAGGTCGCCGCGAAACGCAACGAGACGCGCGACTCCGTTCGCCTGGCGCTCGACGTGCCCGAGGAATTGCAGGCGACCTTCGAGTTTCTTCCGGGTCAGCATCTGCCCATTCGCGTCGATCGCAACGGGGCGTCACTGCGCCGCACCTACAGCATCTGTTCCGGCCCTGGACAATTCCCGCTGGAGATCGGTGTCCGCGTTCAGCCGGGCGGCGCCTTCTCGGAATTCGCCGACAAGGAGCTCAAGGTCGGCGATACTCTCGAGGTCATGCCGCCATTCGGTCAGTTCCACGCCGACATCGACACCGCGGCGGACAAGTTCTATCTCGGTTTCGCGGCGGGGAGCGGAATCACGCCGATCCTCTCCATCATGTCGGCGGTGCTCGAGAATGAGCCCGGCAGCCGTTTTGCGCTCTTCTACGGCAATCGCCGGCAGACGACGACGATGTTCATCGACGATCTGTATGCGCTCAAGAACCGCTACCCGGGAAGAGTCCAGCTGCAGTTCGTGTTCAGCCGGGAAGATCAGGAATTCCCGATCGCCGCAGGGCGGCTGGACGCCGACAAGGTCCGCGAGGTTTTCGATGCGTTCTGCAAAGGCACGCAGCCCGACGAAGCCTTTGTCTGCGGTCCCGACTCGATGATCGAGGACGTGACCGGCGCGCTCGAACAACTCGGCATGGATGCCGGCCGGGTGCACTCCGAGCGTTTCGGCGCGCCGCGAGGCGGCGGCACGGCCGAGGCCGTCGAAACCGCCGCGAGCGGCGCGACGGTGACCGTCATCATGGACGGCCAGAAAAAAGCCTTCGACATGGCGGAGGGCGATCCCAACATCGTGGATGCCGCGGCCGAGCACGGCATCGATCTGCCGTATTCCTGCAAGGGCGGGGTCTGCGCGACCTGTCGCTGCCACGTCCGGGAGGGCGAGGTCACGATGGCGGTGAACTACGGCCTCGAACCCTGGGAAATCGAGCAGGGATACGTACTTGCGTGCCAGTCCAGGCCGCTCACAGAGGCCGTGACGATCGATTATGACAAGACCTGATGGCGCGAATTCCAAAGTCCATTTGACCCCCCGGGCGTAGAATTTCGGCCCATACCACCGTCCGCGTGCCGCGGACGACGCTCACTCCGGAGAGTGCATTGAAGAACGCAAGCCTTAGCGCCGCGGAGGATCTGCCTGCGCAGCGCAACTCTTATGACTACGACGACCTGATCCGCTGCGCCCATGGCGAGCTGTTCGGACCGACCAACGGCCGTCTGCCGTTGCCGAACATGCTGATGATGGATCGGGTGCCGTTGATCTCCTCCGAGGGCGGCAAATACGGCAAGGGCGAGATCAAGGCCGAACTCGATATCCGGTCGGACCTGTGGTTTTTCGACTGCCATTTCGAGAGCGATCCGGTGATGCCGGGCTGCCTAGGTCTCGATGCCATGTGGCAGATCGTCGGTTTCTATCTGGTCTGGCTGGGCCTCGAAGGCCGCGGCCGCGCGTTGGGCGTCAACAAGGTCAAGTTCTTCGGTCAGGTGCTGCCGCAGGCCAAGCTGGTGACCTATCAGATCGACATCAAGCGCGTCATCTCGCGTAAACTGAACATGGCTATTGCCGACGGCTCGATGAGCGTCGATGGCCGTGAGATCTACACGGCCGAAGACCTTCGCGTCGGCTTGTTTACGTCTACCGAAGACTTCTAAGGATCAACAATGCGGCGCGTCGTTATCACCGGCATCGGTGCGGTTTCCTGCATCGGTAATACTCAGGATGAGATCACGGAATCGCTCAAAGCGGGCCGTTCCGGCATCGTTGCGAACGAGACGTTCAAGGAGATGGGCTTGCGAAGCCAGGTCTCCGGCAGCGTCAACATCGACATCGCGGACCACATCGATCGCAAGGTCCGCCGCTTCATGGGCGACGCGGCCGCGTACGCCTATATCGCCATGCGCGATGCGATCGAGGACGCAGGCCTCGAAGAGAGCGATGTCTCGAACGAGCGCTCCGGTCTGATCGCGTCGTCAGGCGGCGCCTCCAGCGAGAACATCATCGGCAGTTCGGATGCACTCCGGAACCGGGGCGTCCGCAAGATCGGCCCGTACATGGTGCCGAGAACGATGAGCAGTTCGGTCTCCGCTTGCCTTGCGACGCCGTACAAAATCAAAGGCGTGAACTACTCGATCACTTCCGCTTGTGCGACCGGTGCGCACTGCATCGGCGCCGCGGCCGAACAGATTCAGATGGGCAAGCAGGATCTGATCTTTGCCGGCGGCGGCGAGGAAGAGCACTGGAACCTGTCGAGCATGTTCGATGCGATGGGTGCCCTGTCCACCAAGTACAACGACGACCCCGCGCGCGCCTCCCGGCCCTACGATGCGGATCGCGACGGCTTCGTCAGCGCCGCCGGTTCCGGCATGGTTGTCGTCGAAGACTACGAGCGTGCCAAGGCGCGCGGGGCGACCATTTACGCCGAGCTGGTTGGCTACGGCGCGACGTCGGACGGCTTCGATATGGTTGCGCCGTCGGGCGAGGGTGCGAGCCGCTGTATGCGGCTGGCGACCGCGACCGTCGAGGAGCGCATTGACTACATCAATACGCACGGCACGAGCACGCCGGTCGGCGACGTCAAGGAACTCGAGGCGATGCGGGAAGTGTTCGGCGACGATTTGCCGTACTTCAGCTCGTCGAAGTCGATGTGCGGACACTCGCTCGGAGCGACGGGTGTGCAGGAGGCAATCCACTGCCTGCTGATGTTGAAGCACGACTTCATCCTGCCCTCGATCAATGTCGAGACGCCGGACGAGGCGCTGGGCGACATGCCGTTGGTGACCGAGGCGAAGGAAAATGCCGGCATCCAGACGACCATGTCGAATAGCTTTGGATTCGGCGGCACCAACGCCACGCTGGTATTCCGCAAGCTCTGACCGCGGCGCTCGAAGCGCTGTAACAGATCGCTGTTATGATCCGCAGTCCTTCTCGAGGCGACTGCGGAGCAGCCATGTCAGCGGACATTTCACCGGACGTTCAAGCCTGGCCACAGCTTTCCTTTCCGAAATGGCAGGACACCGCGACGACGCTGCACATGTGGACGCAGATCGTCGGCAAGATCCGGCTTGCGCAGTCTCCGTGGCTGAATCACTCCTGGCACGTCACGCTGTACGTCACCCCGCGCGGGCTGACGACCGGGACGATTCCGCACGGTCGAAGCGCATTCAGCATCGACTTCGACTTCGTCGATCACCAGCTCGTCATCCAATCCAACAACGGCCGTCTCGAGCGGCTGCCGCTCGAGCCGCAAGACACCGCGGATTTCTATTCGGCCGTGATGACGTCGCTCGAAGACATGGGGCTTGCGGTCACGATCAACACGACGCCGAACGAGATCGCCGATCCCATTCCGTTTCCCGACGACAGGACGAACAAGTGCTACGATCCGGCTGCCGCGCGCACGTTCCACAGGGTATTGCACGACGTCAATCGGGTCTTCGGTGAGTTCCGCGCGGACTTTCTCGGCAAGGCGAGTCCGGTGCATTTCTTCTGGGGCAGTTTCGATCTGGCGGTCACTCGCTTCTCGGGCCGCGAGGCGCCGGATCATCCGGGCGGCCTGCCCAATATGCCGCTCTGGGTCGCCCAGGAAGCGTACTCGCACGAGGTGTCGAGCGCCGGCTTCTGGCCCGGCAGTCCCGATTTCCCGCAAGCGATCTTCTATTCCTACGCCTATCCCTCACCCGACGGCTTCGGCGCGGCTAAGGTGCTTCCCGACGCCGCAACGTGGTCCGCGGATCTCGGCGAGTTCGTGCTGCCCTACGCGGCCGTGTCCGGCGCCGACGATCCGGACCGTACGCTGCGGGACTTTCTGGAAAGCACCTTCGACGCGGCCGCGCAGACCGGCGGCTGGGATCTCACTCCGCACAGGCGGCGGCACTATCCTCGGTAGGAGCGAACTCCTGTGGTCGATCAGTATTCCGAACCGCTGACGAAGGAACAGATCGATGCCGCATTCGATGCGGTGACCGACGCGTCGAAGAACAAAGATGGCGACCAGGCCTGGCTCGCTGCCGCACCGCTGCTGAGCGCACTGTCCGAACAGCGCGATGCGGCTCGCGCGCTGCTGCACATCGTCGATCGGCAGTTCGTGCCGCGGGAACGAAGGCTGGAGATCCTGCAGAGCGTAGCGACAGCCTATGCCGACGACCTGTCCATGCTGAGTTTCGTCGGCGAGTTGTTCGAGACCGTTTGCGATATCGATTTCCTGAATTCGCCGCCGCCCACCGAAGCCCTCTTCGCGGAGGTCATCGACAGGCTCGTCACGTTGACCCGCGATGTCGCGGACAAGGACCAGCTTGAGTCCGCGATGTTCGGCCTCGCGTCCGGCGCCCGCGCAATGGGGCGGCAGTACGACCAGCTTGCCGAGCGCACCTACAAGCGCTTGATCGAACTCGATCCGGAGCGCAGCGCCTATCGCTACAATCTCGGCCTGTTCTACAAGACCCGAGGCAGATTCGAGGAAGGCCTCGCCGCAAACCAACGTGCCGTGAGCCTCGCCGAGGAACCGACCGAGGGCACGCTCTGGAACCTCGGAATTTGTGCCACCGGCGCAGGCGAGGGCGCAATCGCGCTCGACGTCTGGAAGCGCCTGGAGCAGAAGATCGAGATGGGGCGCTTCGATTTTCCCGACGGAAGCTACCCGCAGTGCAAGATTCGCCTGGCGGAGCGGCCGCTCGCCGAACGCGATGCGGCCGTCGACGACCCGGGTCTTGAGGAGACCATCTGGATCGAGCGGCTCAGCCCCTGCCACGGCATCATCCGCAGCGTCCTGTATCAGGACCTCGGCGTCGACTACGGAGACGTCGTCCTCTTCGACGGTGCACCAATCACGTATCACACCTACGGTGATCGCCAGTACCCGGTTTTCCCGCATCTCGCAACGCTGCGCCGGCGCGGCTATAGGACATTCGATTTCGCAGGCACACAGGATGCGGCGGGTAGGCTCGCCGATGTCAGTGCAGATCTCGAGCGAGACTCAGTCGTTTACTCCCACACCGAGAACTATCAACTCGTGTGCAGAAACTGCTGGAGCGATCCCGACCGAGATCACGACGAACACGATCAGGAAGAGAAGCACGCGGTCACCGGGCAAATCGCGGCGCCCCCGGGAATCGACCCGGCGGACCTGCTCGCACAAATCGACGCCGCCATCGCGGAACGCGAGCCTTGCCGAATCTACTCACCGGATCTTTGCGAAGCGGCGGGAGTGAAGGACAGATCGAGATTCGAGCGGCGCCGGTTCGACCTGCTGTGGAATCGTTGAGGCCAGAGCCCCGCATGACGATTTTCTGGCCGAAGCGGCCGTTCAGATGGGCGGAGCTTGGGTCGCCACCTTCACCCTCAAAGCAAGCGTGACAAATACGATTGTCACGCAGTGGAATATCACGAGCCCGGTCAAATACGACCGTTGCTCATCGCTGACGGCGAACTCCGGCGGCACGTCGACGATCCAGCTTCTAAGCGCGGTGTAGAGAACGATCTGGCTCAACGCCGCGAGGTAGAAGGCGACATAGCCCGCCTTCCAACTTAGCAACAGTCCCGCTACGACGATGACATCGACGATCAGGTAGACAACATCCAGAATCTGCCATTTGATCGGAGCGGATCGCCAATCGAAACCCGTAAGGCTCAGCATGTTCAACACGTGAACGAGCGCGCCATACGCGTAGAACAAAGCTACGATCCAAATGACAATCGACGCTGCAAGCTTCAATGGATTTCGTCCGTCGATCCAGAGTCAAACGCTGCCATTGTAACTTAGCCGCCGAATCTGGCCGTCCCGCCGAGTTCAGGCCATAATCCGCGGCTATGGCTATCGAGACTATCTCCGAAACGAACTGCTTCGGCGGCCGCATCGGTTTCTACCGGCATGCCTCCGAGGTCAATCGCTGCGACATGCGTTTTTCAGTATTCGTGCCGCCGCAGGCGGCCGACGGTCCTGCGCCGGTACTGACCTTCCTCTCAGGCCTGACCTGCACCGAGGAAAACTTCATGGTGAAGAGCGGTGCGCAGCGGGTCGCCGCGGAACTGGGGATGATGCTGGTGTCGCCGGATACCAGCCCGCGCGGCGACGGCGTGCCGGACGACCCGGAAGCGTCCTGGGACTTCGGCCTTGCCGCGGGCTTCTATCTGAATGCCACCGAGGCGCCCTGGTCGACGCACTACCAGATGTACGACTACGTCACGACCGAGCTGCAGGACGTCATCTTCGGCAATTTCCCCGGCGACCGTGCGCGTCACGGACTGACCGGACACTCGATGGGCGGGCACGGCGCGCTGACGATTGGACTCAGGAATACGGACATGTTTCGGTCACTGTCGGCATTCGCTCCGATCTGCACGACACTGCGCTCGCCATGGGGCGTCAAGGCGCTGAGCCACTATCTCGGCGAGGATCGATCGACGTGGGAGCTCTACGATGCATGCGAGGTCGCGCGGTCGGCGACCGATACGTCGCACTACTCGAGAATCCTCGTCGATCAGGGCGCAAACGACGAATGGCTTGTCGAGCAGCTCAAGCCCGAGCTGCTCGAGGCGGCCTGCAAGGAAAGCGGTCTGCCGCTGGACCTCCGGCTGCACGAAGGCTACGACCACGGCTACTACTTCATCTCGACGTTCATCGAGGAACACCTGCGTTTCCACCACGCTGAGCTGAGCTAGCCCCGAAATGGAAGAGTGGCTCGTACTCGGCCTCGCGATGCTCGCGACCGGCTGTGTCGCGGGCGTGCTTGCCGGGCTGTTCGGCATCGGTGGTGGCGTCGTCATCGTGCCGGTGCTGGAGGCCGTGCTGGGTTTCCTCGGCGTCGATCCTGCAATCCGAATGCACATCGCGGTCGCGACCTCACTGGCGACGATCGTGCCGACCTCGATCTCTTCGGCGCGCGCACATCACCGGCGGGGCGCGGTCGACGTAAGCATGGTGAAGCGCTGGGGCATCTTTGTGCTGATCGGGTCGTTGATTGGCGTATCCATCGCGTCGCAGGTCCACAGCCGCGTACTGGCAATCGTTTTCGCGGTGCTGGCACTGTTTGTCGCCACCAAACTGGTGCTGTTCCCCAACGTTCGCAATCTGCGCGATTCGGTGCCGGGCGGGCCGCTCGTGCCGTCACTTTTGACGGCGATCGGATGTGCGTCGAGCATGATGGGCATCGGCGGCGGCGTGTTTTCCGTAATGACGCTGACCATCTTCGGCGTCAGTATTCATCGCGCCGTCGGTACCGCTGCGCTGTTCGGGCTTGCCATTAGCCTGCCGGCAACGGTCGGATTTGTCGTTGCGGGTTGGGGCGATGCGCGGGTCCCGGCCGGCAACCTCGGCTACGTCAGCCTTGTAGGCTTCGCAGCCATTGCCCCGGCAACGATCTTGACGGCGCCGCTCGGCGCGAAGATCGCGCACGCTCTGTCAGAGAAAAAACTCAGCGTGTTGTTCGGTCTCTTCCTCGTCGTTGCTTCGGCGCGGCTTTTCTATCGCGGCTTCGCCTAAGGAAACGCCTCCATGCGGAATGCGCTCATCGTTTGCCTGCTCGTCATCGCGTCCGGCTGTTCCGCTTCCGCACTGATTCCGGACGCCGCTATCGACTGCGATAGCTGCCGGGATTGGAACCGACCACTCGACCCCGTGCAGATCGCCGATCGAACCTGGTACGTCGGTACGGACGGGCTTTCGGCCATACTGATTGACACAGGTGATGGGCTAATCCTGCTCGATGGCGCGCTGCCGCAGTCCGCGCCGCTCATCGCCGCCAATATCGAGTCACTCGGCTTCTCGCTACGCGACATAGAACTCATCGGTCTGTCGCACGCCCACTATGACCATTCAGGCGGACTCGCGGCACTCGCAAGAGCGAGCGGGGCGCGCGTGATTGCACTGGCGCCGCAGGCAGAAGCGCTTCGCCTCGGTCGGGTGACGGCCGACGATCCGCAGTACCCATCGCGCCCGTTCCCGGCGGTCGAGAAGGTCGAGGTGATCGAGGACGGCTGGCGCTCGACGATGGGAGATATCCCCGTTACCGCCGTACACACGCCCGGTCACACGCCTGGCGGCACAAGCTGGCTGTGGGAAGACTGTCGAGACGAGGAGTGTTATTCGATTGCCTACGTTGACAGCCTGACCCCGATCGGGTCGGACGACTTCGACTGGTCGAGCGTCAAGGACGAGTTCCGGAAAAGCTTCGAAGTGCTGAGAAGCATCGACTGCGACATCTTTCTCGCTCCGCATCCGTTTCGCTTCGGGCTTCACGACGGCGGCCCCAGAGTCGACGGATCCGGCTGCAGCGCCTATGCGGAAGAAACTCAGGAGCGATTCGAGCGCTTGTTTCCCTACATTCTTTATCCGTAAACGGGAAGTCGGCGCGCCCCCGCCATCGTCTATCCGGCGATGAACAGGCGAAGAGCGAAACTACTGCGCAAAGTTTCGAACGCAGAGGACGTTCGCACCCTCGCGAAGCGGCGGATTCCGGCCCGACAACTCGTCGGCCGCGAGTTCCTGAGGATCGTCGTAGTTCGGAATCTGATCTTCCGCCGCCAATCCGGTATCGAAGTCGTAGAACCAGAAGCGATCCTCGTCGTCCGTCGCCACATACACCTCGCCGAAGTCGTGCTCGGAGTCGCTATTCAGTAGCCACTCGTGCAGCTCTTCCAGTTCAGCCTGTGACGGCACGCGCCAGCCTGCGAAGGCATCCTGGTTGAGGCCGGCGCAGAGTTCGTTAGCTTCCCGCAGTGCGGTTCGCCACGCCCGCCGCATGTCGCCCACGTTCACGATGCCGAGGCGGACATACGACGGTGTATCCAGCCATACCAGATTCTCCGTCTCGATCGGGTAGGCAACCCTGACTTCGGCAACTTGTCGAACTTCGACGCCGTCGCTGCCGACGGCGATCAGTTCGAAGCGGGTGTCGTCTCGAACGGGACCCTCGAATTGACCGCCCGGTTCGACCACGCGACCCGGGGGCTCGATCCGTACTTCGCTTGCATGCTGAGTTTCCCAGGTCACTTCGACAGTCCCGCCGGCCAGCACGAACGCTGGTTCGACGCTCAGTCGTGCCGTAGGTTCTCTTGCCGGAAGCAACCAGTACACAGCCGTGGCAACGAGGCCGAGCAGCAATGCGACGATCAGTACCGCGCGCCCTCGATTGAAAGAGGACTTATCCGATCCGGAATTCATGGGCATTCATGCGGAGATTCGCGCCGCGGTACGCGTACTGCCGAACATCCAGCCTGCAACGACCGCAAACGCACCGAGCAGAAGTCCGGTACTCATCAGAACCGCCGGTGACAGCGCGCCAATCTGCAGATCAACGCTCTTCCACCACGCCGAATACCCCAGCGTCGGAAACAGAATCCACTGCACGATCAAGACAACCAAAAGCGCAAGCATCGGCTTGCCGTGTTCTCTGTTCCGCAAAAACAGGTACGCGGCGATGGCGACGGCAATTCCCTGCGCAAGGTGTACCGAGCCGGCGAACCTGGGTAGCTCTTCAAGCGAGCGTATGGTCAGTCCGGGGACAAACGCCGGGAACAGGCGTCCGATCGTCGGATTGATCAGCGGGAAGATCGTTGCCAGCATCCAGCCTGCGTGCAGGCCGACTTCATGGCGGTCCTTCAAAGCCATGAACACGAACCAGGCGAATGCAAGGACGGAGACAGCGTCGAGGAGTCCGAGGGGTGCGGCGAAAATCTCAGCGAATGGTCCTGGACGCACGGCCATCGTGGCGATCACCAGACAGCCGCCTGCGATGAAGAGCGGCGCGACAACGAAGATCGAGAGTCCGGCGGTGCGGTGCAGGGCACGATGCCCGTGATGGATCGACCAGCTTTGCAGGATGACCAGCGTCACCCACAGGCCGGCGGTGACTGCGTGCACATGCAGCTGCCACTCGGCGGCGTTCAGCTGACCCAGATAGTTCGGCCAGAAGGCGAAGAATGCGAGCACCAGGAGCAGGGCTACCCCCAGCCACGCGCGCGGGTAAGGCATGGCTACCCCCTTGTTATTGTTGTTTTGCCGTCGAACATACCTGCTAAAGCGGACTGGAGCCAACAATCGCGTCAGTGATGGTGCATGCCATGGCCATCGCCGCTGCCGCTCAGCAGCAGGGTTTCGATCGGCATGAAGAGCGTAATGGCGCCGATGAAGATCAGCAGGATTCCGGCGGCGCGGCGGGCATTGCCAAGCGATTGCGACAGGCGAAATGCGCCGATCCCGGTCATGACCATCGCCGGCATCGTGCCAAGACCGAACACGGCCATTGTCAGGGCCCCTCCGCCCGCGTTGGCGGTCGTCGTTGCGATCAACAACGCGCTGTAGACGAGGCCGCAGGGCAGCCAGCCCCACAAAAGGCCGAGACCATACGCCCTGCTCATCGTAGTGACAGGCAGCAGACGTTGAGCCAGCGGCGCAATCTTCTTCCAGAGTACGGCGCCGGAGCGCTCGAGCGGCGCGAGTATCCGCAGATCGAACACGAGCTGCAGGCCGACGAGCACGATGATGATGCCGCTCGCGAGTTTTACCGGGCCGGCAATCGCCGGCACCGTCATGACGGCGGCTTGCCCGAGCCCGCCCACGATGGCGCCAAGCGCGGCGTAGCTCGTGATTCGTCCAGCGTTGTACGCGATGGCCAGAGGAAGCTGTGTCGATAGCGCGGTGACGCCCGCGTTGACCGCGATCATGCCGGAGATGCCGCCGCACATCCCCAGGCAGTGCGCGCTTCCGAGGAAGCCCGCGAGCAGTGCGGCGCCTAAAATCGGAAGTAGTTCGATCACCGTTCGTCGTCGGGCGGAGGTTTGGTGTCGTCGTCGAGCAGTATCCGCATTGCCGGCGTGTCCAGATCGTCGAATTGACCGCTGCCGACTGCCCAGAAAAAGGCCCAGACGGCGACGCCGAGGACCAGCAGCGCGAGCGGAATCAGGACGTAGAGTATGTTCATGGGTGTCAGTCGTAGCGGCTGAGCCGGAGCGCATTCAGGACGACGATCAGCGAACTGGCGCTCATGCCGATCGCGGCGAGCCACGGGGGTACCAGTCCCATCGCGGCCAGCGGCAGCGCCCCCGCATTGTAGACGATCGCCCAGCCCAGGTTCTGCCGCACGATGCGCATCGTCTGGCGAGCAATCCTGACGATCGTAACGACCGGCGCGAGATGCTCGCCAAGCATGATGACGTCGGCGCTGGTCTGCGCGAGGCTCGCGGCGTGGGCCGGCGCGATCGAAGCATCCGCGGCGGCGAGCACCGGCGCGTCGTTGATGCCATCGCCGACCATGACGACGGTATCTCCGTCGGCCTGGAAGCGGCGGATCACATCGAGCTTGTCCTGGGGCGTGCAGGAAGCATGCATGTCGTCAATCGCGAGTTGTCTGGCAACCTGCTCGACCGGCCCTTCCGCGTCGCCGCTAAGGAGCGTGACCTTCGCGCCCGCGGCACGCAGGCGCGACACCGTGTCCGCCGCATCCGCTCGCAGCTGGTCCGCGATCTCGAACACCGCGACCGCGCGGCCGTCTCGTCCAAGCCAGACTCGCGTCGCGTGGCTGGATTCGCTGTCGGCCCTCGACTCCACAAACTCCCGCTTGCCCAGCCGCCAGCTTTGCCCTTTGACGTCGCCCGCTACACCTAGTCCGGCGACCGCACGGCATTCGGTGGCGACAGTGCTGTCGCCGTTCGCCGGGAAGGCTTGCGCCAGCGGGTGAGTCGAGTCCGCCTCGAGCGCGGCGGCGACCCGCATCGCGTCGCGTTCCGTCAGCGAGTCATCCAGCACCCGGCAGTCGGTGACTACGGGTCGCCCATAGGTCAGCGTGCCCGTCTTGTCGAAAACGAAGCGATTCGCGCGGGAGATCGCCTCGATCGCTTCCCCCTGCGTGATCAGCAAGCGCAGATCCGATAGGCGGCTGCCGGCAGCGGCGAATGCCGCCGGCGTCGCCAGCGCGAGCGCGCAAGGACAGGTCACCACCAACACCGACAGCGTGACGACGAAGGCCCGGTCCGGCTCGAGCAGGTACCAGGCGGTGGCGACCACGGCGGCCACGGCCAGCAGCGCCACGACGACGTAGCTGGCGATCCGGTCGGCCAGCCGCACGAATGCCGGCCGGGCGTAGCGTGCGCGTTCGCTCATCCGGCTGATGGCGCCCAGCGTGGTATCGATGCCGGTCTTCGACACTTCGATCTCGATGCTCGCGTCGCGATTGACGCTGCCGGCAACGACGACGTCGCCGGGACCGCGTGCGACGGCTTCCGACTCGCCCGTGAGCAATGACTCATCGACGCTGGTATCGCCAGCAATCAGCCTGCCGTCAGCCGGGATCGACTCACCCGGGCCGACGACGATCCGGTTGCCCGCGACCAGACTGGAGACGGGAACCACACTCCGCTCGCCGCCCTCGAGCAACGTGACCGTGTTCGGCAGTATCGACGTCAGCGCGACGGTACGGTCCACCGCCCGATGCCGGGCCCGCATCTCGAGGAAGCGGCCGAGCGTCAGGAAGAACACGAACATCGATACCGAGTCGTACCACACGGCTTCGCCGCCCGTCAGCGTCGAATACACCGATGCGGCGTACGCGCTACCGACGGCGATCGATACCGGCAGATCCATGCCGGGTTGGCGGGCACGCAAGCCACGGATTGCGCCAGCGAAGAACGGCCTGGCGGAATAGAAGACGACCGGTGTAGTGACGATGAAGCTGACGATACGCAGGAACCCCTGCATGCCTTCGTCGATGCCCTGATAGTCGCCCGCGTAAAGCGCAACGGCGAACATCATCGCCTGCATCATGCCGAGTGACGCAACCAGCAGCCGCTTGAGCGCCGTGCGCTGCTCGATGAGTTCGGGGCGCTCTGTCGACTCCGGCGTCAGCGGCTGCGGCTTGTAGCCGAGATTCGCCAGCAGCGCCAGCACGCGGCCGAAACCGATTTTCGCAGGCTGGAACGAGATGCGAACCCGGTGGGTGACAGGATTCACTTCGGCAGAGCCAATGCCGTCGGTACGGCCGAGGCTCGTTTCGATCAGCCAGCTGCAGGCGGAACAGTACATGCCCGCGACATACACGTTGACGGTCGCCGAATCGCCATGCTGTTCGGCGAAAGCAGCCAGCATGTCCTCACGGTCGAACACGCGCCACTCGTCGTCACTGGCATCCGGCCGGCCCACGCCCGGTTCGGGCGCGTCGCGCATGTCGTAGTAGCTTTCCATGCCGGAGCCCAGGATCAGCGTCGCGACTGCCTGACAGCCAGGACAGCACACCGGTTTCCCGGCACCGTCGACCTCGATCGTCAGATCGCAGTCAGAGGGTATCGGCAGCGCGCAGTGGAAACAGTTTTCAGGAAGGCTCATCGCCGCTGGCGGGTTGCAGCCGGATCGACTGCTCGCCGGTCCACTCGCCGTTCAGACGCCATTCGGCAGTTGCCTCGGGCGTCAGCACGACGTAGTGCCGGCCGCTGGGAATGGAAACAAGGTGCCCGGCCCACACCGGATTGCCGTCGGCGTCGGGCAGCGCGGCCGCAAGGGCGACTTCGACATCGCGACCGGCATTGGTCGGGTGCGAGAATTCGAGCGACAGCGAGCTCGGCCAGTCGCCGTCCGCGGCGCTCCGAAGAACGGCCGTGATGGCCCCGGACTCGAGATCGATGTTGAGTGTTGCGTCGAGCCCGAGTTCGCGGGCCGTACGCTCGGCTGCCAGGTGACGTTCCGCGACCACGTCCATCCCGTCGGGGGCTTCGGTCACCAGCGAGTCCGTGGTGCTGAACGCGAGGACGACCATATTCAGGCTCGCGACGACGGCCGTCGCCAGCAGCGTGATGATGAACCACGGCCAGAACTGCTTGTACCAGGGTTCTACGTCGTGCTCGCTCATGGCAGGCGTCCAACGAAACGGCTGTCTTCCTCGATCATGTCGTTCGGATCGTCGACGACCGCCGCGGTGAAGGTGATGTCCATGATGCCATAGGCGTTGTCGCGGGGGACGCGCACCCGCACCGGGATCGTCAGGACTTCGCCGCCTTCGACGATCACGGTGTCATCGACACCGTCGAGGCTGATCCCGGTGACGCCGTCGACACTCAGTTGGAAGACCCTGGCGTCGTTGCGCTGGTTTATCAGCTTGAGCGTATAGATGTTTTCGACGATGCCCCCGGGAATCTCGCGATACAGCGCATTCCTGTCGCGAATGACGTCGAGGATGATGGGCGTTCGAGTCACCATGGACGCGATCAGCCCGCCGAGCAGAATCGTGAGCAGCGTCGCATAGACGAATACCCGTGGCCGCAGAACCCGAGTCGACTCGCCTTGCATAGCATGATGCGTGGCGTACCGGACGAGACCCCGCGGGTAGTTCATCTTGTCCATGATCGAGTTGCAGGCGTCGATGCAGGCGGCGCAGGCGATGCACTCGTACTGCAGGCCGTCGCGGATGTCGATGCCGGTCGGGCATACCTGCACACAAAGATGGCAATCGATGCAGTCGCCCAGGCCGGCCTCGCGCGGGTCGACCGAGCGTTTGCGGCCGCCACGCGGTTCGCCGCGCTTCTCGTCGTAGGCGATGATCAGCGTGTCCTTGTCGAACATCGCGCTCTGGAAACGCGCGTAGGGACACATGTATTTGCAGACCTGTTCGCGCATATAGCCGGCGTTGCCGTAAGTCGCGAAACCGTAGAAGAAGGTCCAGAAGTACGCCCAGCCGCCGGCAGTGCCGAACACCAGCTGCGGCGCGAGTTCGCGTATCGGCGTGAAATAGCCGACAAACGTGAAGCCGGTCCACAACGAGAAACTGATCCAGAGGAGCTGCTTGGAGCCTTTTCGCCGGAGCTTGTTCCAGCCCCACGGCGCTTTGTCGAGCTTCATGCGCTGCGAGCGTGTCCCTTCCGTCCACTGCTCCATCCAGATGAACGCTTCGGTCCAAACCGTCTGCGGGCACGCGAATCCGCACCACAGGCGCCCGGCAAGCGCCGTGAAGAAGAACAGCGACAGCGCAGCGATGATCAGCAGCAGCGCGAGATACGGGAAGTCCTGTGGCCAGAGCGTCAGCCCGAGCAGGTAGAACTTGCGGGCGGGGAGATCGAACAGGAAGGCCTGACGGTCGTCCCAGACGAGCCACGGAACGATGTAGAACAGGCCGAGAAGCACCAGTGTCGCGAGCTTGGACAGGCTGGCATACCTGCCCTTGATCTCGCGCGGGTAAATCTTCGTGGCGCTCTGATAGAGCGGCGCAGCCTGCGCCGTTCCCTTGTCGTTGGTCGATGCCATCAGCGGTGTGCCGCGTCGCGTTTAGGGGCCGTCCGAACGAGCCAGGCGGTTAGCCCTGAGCATACGGCAGATAGAATCCAGAAGAAAAAGAAACCGACGGCGTAACCGGCCTCGCGGCCGATCTCGAGACCCTCGTCGAAGACGCTGGCGAGCTCTTCAGGGTCGAAGAGAGCGAAGAAGACCATCGTGGCGACCGCCGCGATCAGGAAGGACACCCAGACGACGATGGCAATGGCCTGCCGGTTGCGGCTCCACTGCCTCGCGCCTCGGTATTCTTCCTGGATCATGAGTGCCTGTCTGCGGCTATTCCGCTCCGCGCTCGGATGCCGACAGACTATACACGTAGGCGGCCAGAATCTTGGTCCGGTCCGTGCCCAGCAGATCGCCGTGCGCCGGCATCGCGCCGTTGCGGCCCTCCACCAGCGCCGTCGTAATCGCCTCGGGCGACGAGCCGTAGAGCCAGACGTCGTCCGTCAGGTTGGGCGCCCCGAGCAACGGATTGCCGATGCCGCTCGCCTGATGGCAGGCGCCACACAGTGCGACGAACATCGGTTGCATGGCCATGGCGGCGTCGTCCGCTTCCTCGATCCCCGAAAGACTGCGCACGTAGCGAGTCATGTTCGCGACGCCGGCGTCGCCGCCGAGCGCCGGTGCAAGCGCCGGCATGACCGCGACGCGGCCGTTCGTGATGGTCGTGACGATCTGGCCCTCGGTATCGCCCCACAGCCAATCGTCGTCGGTTAGGTTCGGATAGCCGATCGCACCGCGGGCATCGGAGCCGTGACAGGTCGTGCAATAGCTGGCGTACAGGCTCGCGCCAAGCTGATTGGCTTCCGGGTGCTGTGCGAGCTCGCCGAAGTCCATCGCCGCGAATTCCGCGTAGATCGGGTCGTAGCGCTCGGCCGCAGCGGCCATCTCGGCATCGTAGCGATTCGACGACGACCAGCCCAGCACGCCGTCGAAGTCGCCGAGTCCGGGGTAGGCGACCATGTAGCCGATGCCCCAGATGATGGTGATGAAGTAGAGATACAGCCACCACTTCGGCGCCGGGTTGTTCCACTCCTCGAGATCGCCATCCCACTTGTGCCCGACGAGTTCGTCGTCCGCGACGTTTTGCGGCCCCTGCTTGGCGGACCAGCTAACGAGCCAGGCACACCAGATGACGAATACGACCGTGCCGATCGCAATAAACCAGTGCCAGAATGCGGGCATCACGCGTTCTCCCGATTTTCAGTGTGTAGCGGTGCGTCTTCCTCGAGCGGCAGATTGGCGCTCGCGTCGAAGTCGGCCTTGCGTTTCCTGCTCCATGCCCAGACCCAAAGGCCCAGGAAGGCGAACAGCGCTGTCGCCGTTAGCAGTCCGCGAAAGTCGTTGATATCCATCGATTGATTCCTCGCGCTAGCGGCGATTGCGGCGGTTGGTGCCCAAACCCTGCAGATAGGCGATGACGGCCTCCATCTCGGTCACGCCTTCCACCTCGGCTGCCGCTTCGGCAATGTCCTCGTCGGTGTACGGGTCGCCCAGCAGTTGCAGGGTTTCCAGCTTCGTCGTAATGAGCTCGGGATCCAGCAACCGGTCGGACAGCCACGGATAGCCGGGCATGGTCGACTCGGGCACGAGCGCGCGCGGGTCCTGCAGGTGCAGTTCGTGCCAGGCGTCGCTATAGCGGCCGCCGACGCGAGCAAGGTCGGGCCCCGTTCGCTTGGAGCCGAACTGGAACGGCCGGTCGTAGACCGTCTCGCCGGCCGTCGTGTACGGGCCGTAGCGCTCTGTCTCGCTGCGGAACGGGCGCACCATCTGCGAATGGCAGTTGTAGCAACCCTCGCGAACGTAGATGTCGCGGCCGGCCAGCCGCACCGGCGAATACACCTCGATGCCTTCGGCAGGTTCGTTCGCTTCGGCGGAGAACATCAGCGGGACGATCTCGACGAGCCCGCCAATGCTGACGGCAAGCACGATGAGCACCATCATCAGGTTGACGCTTTTTTCAATTTTGTCGTGACGCATCGATGCTGCTCCCTCAGGCCGGTTCCAGGACCGCGACGGGCACGGCCTTCTGCGCGGTTATCGTCTTGAATACGTTGTACGCCATGATCACCATGCCAGCGACGAACAGCAGTCCGCCGAGCAGTCTGATGTAGTGATACGGCTCGATCGCCTTGAGCGACTCGACGAACGAGTAGGTCAGCGTTCCGTCGTCGTTGACCGCGCGCCACATGAGGCCCTCGGTCACGCCCGCGATCCACATCGACACGGCGTACAGGACGACGCCGATCGTCGACGTCCAGAAGTGAATGTCTATGAGCCGGGTCGAATACATGCTGTCGCGGTTGTAGAGGCGAGGCAGCAGGCAGTACACGGAGCCCATCGTCATCATGGCGACCCAACCCAATGCCCCCGAGTGCACGTGGCCGATCGTCCAGTTCGTGTAGTGCGACAGGGCGTTGACGGTCTTGATGGACATCATCGGCCCTTCGAAGGTCGACATGCCGTAGAACGACAGCGCCACGATCATGAACTTGAGGATCGGGTCGGTTCTGAGCTTATGCCAGGCACCGGACAAGGTCATGATGCCGTTGATCATGCCGCCCCACGACGGTGCCAGCAGAATGACGGAGAACACCATGCCGAGCGTCTGAGCCCAGTCGGGCAGGGACGTGTAGTGCAGGTGATGCGGGCCGGCCCACATGTAGATTGCGATCAGCGACCAGAAGTGGACGACCGACAAGCGGTAGGAGTAGACCGGGCGTCCAGCCTGCTTCGGCACGAAGTAGTACATCATCCCGAGGAAGCCGGCGGTCAGGAAGAAGCCCACCGCGTTGTGGCCGTACCACCACTGCATCATCGCATCGACGACGCCGGTGTAGATCTGATAGGACTTGAACCACGACACCGGTACGGCGAGGTTGTTGAAAATGTGCAGAATCGCGATCGTGATGATGAACGCGCCGTAAAACCAGTTGGCGACATAGATGTGCTTGACGCGGCGTTTGTAGATCGTGCCGAAGAACACGATTGCATACGCGACCCAGACGATGGCGATAAGCAGATCGATCGGCCATTCGAGCTCGGCGTACTCCTTACCCTGGGTGATGCCGAGCGGCAGCGTGATGGCTGCGGCCAGAATGATGACCTGCCATCCCCAGAAGGTGAACGCCGCGAGTTTGTCGAACGCGAGTCTGACATGGCAGGTACGCTGAACGACGTAGTAGGACGTAGCGAACAGCGCGGAGCCGCCGAATGCGAAGATCACGGCATTGGTGTGCAGCGGGCGCAGCCGGCCGAACGAGAGCCAGGGCAAGTCGAAATTGAGCTGCGGCCAGATGAGCTGAGCGGCGATATAGACGCCAACGGCCATGCCGACCAGCCCCCAGACGATGACCATGATCGTGAACTGACGAACGACCGTGTCGTTGTACTGATCTTGTTTGTCCAACGGACGACCCCTGTTGTTGATTGACGGAGTGCTATGACCCGGCACAGGTTACTGATTTCTTAGTTGAAATTCCCGTTTCGGACCCGCCGCGCGCCACAGGCTCTGCCCGCGACCACGCGCCACGGACGGCAGGGTACCACGGGTCCAATCCGACCCTATACGGGACGATACGTATGGTGCTCAGGGCCCCACACATACACACAATTGCAAATGCGGACGATTATCACTTCGCTGGTTATACTGCACGGGAACCTTCCGAATTGAATCCTTCTATGCCAGCTTCCCTGTTGCCTGACGAGGTTGTCAGCGAACTCGTGCACGCGAGTTCGGACGCGGCGGTCGTCAGCGACAGCGGCGGCCGGATCGTCTTCGTGAGCCGGGGCGCGGAACAACTGTTCGGCTACGAGGCGATCGAACTGCTCGGCCGGCCGATCGAGGTGCTGATGCCGGTCGAACATCGCGACCAGCACGAACACCACCGCAAAGCCTTCAAGGACAAGCCCCGGCACCGGCCTATGTTGGCCGGAATGCAGCTTTACGGGACACGCAAGGACGGCACGAACTTCCGTGCCGAGATCGCGCTGACGCCGGTCAGGACGAAGGAGGGCCTGCTGGTCGCCAGCACCGTTCGCGAGATTGACGTCGACGACGAGTCGGAGGCCTACTTCAGAACGCTCCTCGACTCCGCCCCGGATGCGATGATCATCGTCGACCAGGAAGGAAAGATGGCGGTGGTCAACGGTCAGGCCGAGATCATGTTCGGCTACGACCGGGAGGACATGCTGGGACGGTCTGTGGAGATGCTGCTTCCCGAACGCCTGCGGTCGCTGCACAAATCGCATCGGGAGGTGTTTGCCGAAACACCCGAACTTCGCACCATGGGCGACGGGCAGGACCTGATCGGGCTGCGCTGCGACGGCAGCGAGTTTCCGGTCGAGATCAGTCTGAGTCCGGTGCCGACATCGTCCGGCATGTTCGTCTCCAGCGTGATCCGGGATGTCACGGCCCGCAAGGAGATGGAGAAGGAGATCATCGAGGCCCGACGTGCGGCGGAGCGGGCGAACAACGCCAACAGCGCTTTCCTCGCCGCGGCGAGTCACGATCTGCGTCAGCCGGTGCAGGCGCTGAGCCTCTTGAACGGTGCGCTGCGACGCACGGTCACGGACGAGCGTGCGCTGCAGATGATCGACAGTCAGCAGCATTCGCTGACGGCGATGACCAACCTGCTGAATTCGCTGTTGGACATCAGCCGGCTCGATGCGGGCGCCGTGTCGCCGGAGTTCGAGGACTTTCCGATGCAGCGCCTGATCGACCGGCTGTCAGCCGAGTTCGACCGTCAGGCCCAGCACAAGGGGCTCGAGTTCGAATCGGAAGGCTGCAACGCGATCGTCCGAAGCGATCCGAACCTGCTGGCGGAGATCATTCAGAACTTCGTAAGCAACGCCATTCGTTACACCGACAAGGGTATGGTGGCGATTTCCTGCGCCGAGGTGGAGGGCTACTGCAGCCTGAAAGTGACCGACACCGGCATCGGCATCGAAGCCGATCAGCTCCGGGATATCTTTCGCGAGTTCCATCAGTGCAAGTCGCACGGTGCGACGAAAGAGGGTTTCGGGCTCGGTCTGGCAATCGTGAGCCGGCTGGCGGATCTGCTCGAGCACAAGATTTCGGTCAGCTCCCAGCCGGGAGAAGGCTCGGAGTTCTCGGTGATGATTCCCGTCATCGAGGCGGCCACCGACCTGGTCGTCGAGGCCGAAGAGGAGCATGCCGATACATCCAACGGCGAGGCGAGCGGTCTGGTCGTGCTGATCGAGGACGATGTCAACGTCGCTGACGCGTGGGGTTTGCTGCTGGAGGCGGAGGGCTACCGGGTCGCGACCGCCGCATCGGCGACGGAGGCGAAGGCGCTGGTGCATCACATCGAAGGGCCGCCGGCACTGTTGATATCGGATTTCCATCTGCTGGACGGATCGACCGGCGTCGAAGCCGTCGCCGCCATACGAGAGCACTTCGACGTCGAAATCCCGGCCTTCGTCGTCAGCGGTGACACCTCCAAGGTGGTCAAGGACGCCCGGCTGCTGGAGAACTGCACGCTGATGAGCAAGCCGATCGACACCGGCCGTCTGCTGGCAGCCGCCGAGATCGCGGTGCGCACCGGAACGGTGCCAGCCGATTGACCGGCAGAACCGCGCGCTTTGGCCCCGGCGTCAGACCAGCGCGAGCCAGCTCGCCGGCGAGCGAGACATTCCCACACCGATGACGTAGGCGAAGACCGCGATTGCCGAAACGAACGCGACCGCACGGACATTCCTGGTCCGGCCGCGGCGGATCGCGATGGTTCCGAGCAAGATGTAGACGATCAAAGCAGCGAATTTCGCGAGCAGCCACGGCTGCGTGAACGGATTCATGCCCGCGATCAGCAACATGAATATTCCGGATAACAGGAAAAGCGTGTCCACGATGTGCGGCGCTATTCGCGTCAGCTTGTGCGAGAGAAGCGGAGACTCGATCAGCATCCAGAAGCCGCGCAGAACAAACCCCGAAATAGTGATCGTTGCGCACACCACATGAAGGGTTTTGAGCAGACCGTACACGGTACGTTGACCCCCTGCCGATGAGAAAAGCCGCCAGCGGCCGATCGCGTTTTCAGTCGCGATCCACCACCGAATTCGCTGGACGGGTGCGGCCGATCGTCAAAAGCAGACGTCCTTGACCTGGATCAAGGCGGTCGCCCCCGCAGTTCACAACACTTTAGCGAATACTGGTAGATGCCGTAAGCGGCAGGTTCAATGGGGGCGTCTCGTGCCGGCAAAACGATTGCCACTGCAGCGATTGCAGTCGGCACCCTATTGCCTCCGTTTCCCGCCAGCGCGGCCGGCGACATCGAGCGTCCGGAGACGGTCGATCAAATCGTCGTCGTCGCGAACAAGGACGAACGTTCCATTCGCGATGTCGCCGCGACCGTCACCGTCATCGACGAGCGCATTCTGAACGAACAGATCGCGGCCTCGCTTGCCGACGCATTCCGTTACGTCCCTGGTGTGGACTACGAAGCGGCGGGGACACGCTTCGGTACCGAGGGCATCAGCATCCGAGGCATCGGCGGCAATCGCGTCGCGGTGCTCGTCGACGGCGTACCTCTGTCCGATCAGTTCGATGTCGGCAGCTTCTCCAACGCCACTCGAGACCTTCTCGATTCCGGCCTCATTCATCGTGTCGAGGTCCTGCACGGCCCGGCGTCCGCGCTGTACGGCAGCGATGCGCTCGGCGGCGTAGTCGCGGTGCGAACGCCGTCGCCTGACGATTCCAATCCCCGGCTGGGACTGGCCTGGCGCGAGGCCGATGAGAGCTTTCACGCATCGGCACTGACCTCGCTGAAGGCGGACGGCATTGGCCTGGTACTCGGTGGCAGCGTCCGGCGGGGCGGTGAGATCGAGTCGGCCGCGGCGCCTGCCGGGGTCGACACACGAGATGACCGGCGTCGCACCGGTCTGATCACCGCCGTCATCGACGACCGATCCGGCAACACGTGGCGAGCCAGCATCATCGCGCAGGACGCCCACACGCGCTCCGATCTCAACTCGATGCTGGGAACCGGGCGCTTCCGATCGACCACCGCGCTCGAGGGCGACGACCGGTACAAGACGACGAGCGCCGTCTTGAGCTGGGAGTTCTCCTCTGCTTTGGCGGACGACGGTCTGCTGCGGGCGTTCTATCAGCAAGCGGCAACCGAACAGTCGACGCTGGACGAGCGCGGCAATGCGCGAACGCCGGTATCCATCGATCGATTCTTCGCGTTCGACCAGGACTCGTGGGGCGTCGACCTGAACCTCTGGAAGGACCTGCGCACCGGCGGTGTGCGGCACCGGCTCGGCTTCGGCGTTGAGTATCGGGACAGACACGTCGAAGAGCATCGTGACGGGCTCTCGACCGACCTGGCGACAGGAGCGGTGACCAACGTCCTGCTCGGCGAGGTATTTCCGCTGCGGGATTTTCCGATCTCCGACACGCGGGAAATCGCTGTGTATCTGGAAGACACGATATTGCTGGGCAGGCTGACGGTCATCGCCGCACTGCGAGCCGACTACTACGACCTGACGCCGACGGTCGATGCGATGTATCTCGACGACTATCCGTTCGCTGACCCTGTCGGCATCGACGAATCGGAGCTGTCGCCGAAGCTGGGCGTCATCTGGGAGATGTCGCCGAACGTGGATGTCTACCTGCAGTATTCGCACGGTTTCCGCGCACCGCCTTACGCGGAAGCGAACGTCAGCCTCGAAATACCGTTCTTCAACTATCGCGCCGTACCGAATCCCGATCTCCGATCGGAGTCCTCGGACGGCATCGACGTCGGCCTGCGTTGGCACGGCCGCAACTCGTCGGCGTGGGCCTCCGTCTACCGTACTCGCTACGAGGACTTCATCGAGTCGAAGGTGCGCATCGGCACCGACCCGGTAAGCGGACGAATTCTGTTCCAGTCCATCAACCTGAACGAAACCGTCATCGAGGGACTGGAGGCAGGCTGGGCGGCACGCTTCCGCGCGTGGTCGTTCGACGCCGCCGCCTACGTTGCGCGCGGCGAGAACAGAGAGAACGGTCAACCATTGAATTCGGTCGGCCCGGCACAAGCGGTCCTCGGACTCGGCTGGCAATCGCGGGACGAGCGCCGTTCCGTCCGGCTCAGGTCGACGCTGACGGAGCGCTGGGACGATTTCGATGAGTCCGGCGGCGAACTGTTCGAGCCGCCGGGCAATGCCGTTTTCGATCTGTATGCATCGCAGCGTGTCGGCGAGCGAGCGACCTTGCGCTTCGGCCTCTACAACCTGACCGACCGGACGATCTGGCACTGGTCGGAAGTGCGCGGGTTGAGTCCGGACGAACCGATCATTCCCTATCTGTCGATGGCTGGCCGCAGTGTGTCGGTCAGCTTCGACGCAACCTGGTAACGACTCTAGCAGGAGAGCGAATCATGCTATCGATGAAACACCTCACCGTCGCCTCCATCCTTTTGGCCGGCATCGCTGTCAGCGGCTGCTCGCAAGAGAACGGAGACGCCGGCGCCGCCGAGATGGCAACCGCCGTGCACACTGCCGAAGTGGCGGCCGGCAGCACCGACGACTTACTGGCACGGGGCGAGCAGGTCTATCTGGCGAACTGCAGCGCCTGTCATCAGCCGGACGGGAGCGGCCTGCCTGGGGCGTTTCCCCCGCTCGCGCAGTCCGACTATCTGCTGGGCGATCGCAAGACCGTGCTGACGGCGGCGCTGTTCGGCCTGTCCGGGCCGATCGTCGTCAACGGTGAGAACTACAACGCGGTCATGCCGAGCATGGGGCACCTCCCGGACGAGGATCTCGCCGCTGCCCTTAGCTACGTCTTCGCGTCTTGGGGCAATTCGGGCGCCGCGGTCAGCGTCGAAGAGGTTGCGGCATTGCGTGCCGAGTTGGGTCAGGAAGACCGCGCCGCCGGCCAGCGTCACCCCGGCGCCACCGAAGGGGAGATGACCTACCAGGGCACGCCTTCGCCGATTCCGCACGACGAGGCGGAACAGGTCATGAGTGTCGGCGGTCCGGTACTGAGCGAGGCTGAGTTCGCGGTCGCGACGCAGATCTACTTCGAGCGTTGCGCCGGCTGCCACGGCGTACTGCGTAAAGGCGCCACCGGCACCGCACTGACGCCGGACATCACCCGCGAGCGCGGCACGGAATACCTGACCGCGCTGATCAACTACGGCTCGCCAGCCGGCATGCCGAACTGGGGAACGTCCGGCGAACTGACGGCCGAACAGATCGACATCCTCGCGCGCTTCCTGCAGCAAGAGCCGCCGGCTCCGCCAGAGTTCGGGATGCCGGAGATGCGCGACAGCTGGACGGTCCTGATTCCACCGGAAGACCGGCCCACCGAGCCACAGCACGATCGCAATATCGACAACTTCTTCTCGGTGACCCTGCGAGATGCTGGCGAGGTTGCCATCATCGACGGCGATACCAAGGAGATCTTTGCCCGGCTGCAGACTGGCTATGCGGTGCATATCTCGCGTGTTTCGGCGTCGGGCCGCTACGTCTATACAATTGGCCGCGACGCGAAGGTGGACATGATCGACCTGTGGATGGATCCCCCGCAGCGCGTGGCGGAGATCAAGGTCGGTCTGGAGGCGCGCTCGGTCGAGACGTCGAAGTATGAAGGCTACGAGGACATGTACGCGATTGCCGGCTCCTACTGGCCGCCGCAATACGTGATCATGGATGGCGATACCCTCGAACCGCTGCGCATCGTCTCGACCCGCGGCATGACCGTCGATACGCAGGAGTACCATCCCGAACCGCGGGTGGCAGCGATCGTCGCGTCGCACGAACATCCGGACTTCATTGTCAACGTCAAGGAGACCGGCCACATCCTGCTCGTCGACTACAGCAATATCGACGACCTGTCCGTAACCGACATCGGCGCGGCGCGGTTTCTGCACGACGGTGGCTGGGACAGCACGCAGCGTTACTTCCTGACCGCGGCGAATCAGTCCGATCGGATTGCCGTCGTGGATTCGCGCGAACGCACGCTCGTCGCGCTGACCGAAGTCACTCGGACGCCGCACCCGGGCCGGGGTGCGAATCTGGTCGATCCGGAATTCGGACCCGTTTGGGTGACAAGCGCGCTGGGCAATGCCAACGTCACGTTCCTCGGCACGGATCCCGACGGGCATCCGGACGAGGCGTGGCAGACCGTGCGCGTGCTGCAGGGTATGGGTGGCGGCTCTTTGTTCGTGAAGTCGCATCCCGAATCGACGAATCTGTGGGTCGATGCGCCGCTCAATCCCGATGAGTCGGTCAGCCAGGCGGTCGCCGTCTTCGACGTCAACAATCTGGAGGCGGGCTACGAGATACTGCCGATCGCCGAATGGGCGGAGCTTGGCGAAGGCCCGAAACGGGTGGTGCAACCGGAGTACAACGCCGACGGCACCGAAGTCTGGTTCTCGGTCTGGAGCGGCAGCGAACAGGAATCTGCAATCGTGATCGTCGATGACCGGACGCGCGAGCTGGTCGCCGTCATCAAGGACGAAAACCTGATCACGCCAACCGGTAAGTTCAACATCTACAATACGCTGAACGATATCTACTGATGTTCACCAGACTGCAAAACACTCGCACCCGGGCGGCCATTGCCCGGATCTCGGCCGGCCTGCTGGCGATGCTGCTCGTACCGCAGGCCGTTGCCGAGGAGGACGACGGAATTGGCGCGGCGCTCGCCTCCGGTGAGGCGTCGATCGGCGTGCGCTATCGATACGAGTTCGTCGATCAGGACGGTTTTGGCGACGATGCCAATGCCTCCACGGCGCGACTGCGGTTCAGTTACCGGAGCGGCAACTGGCGCGGCTGGAGTGCCTTCGGCGAATTCGACCATGTCTTCCACGTCGGCTTGCGAGATTTCAACTCGGGCGCTGGCACGTCGCCGGGTCGCACGCAGTATCCCGTCGTCGCCGATCCCAGCGGGTCCGACCTGAACCAGCTATACGTCGACTACAGCACTTCGGACGACTGGCAGCTCAGGATCGGCCGGCAGCGGATACTGCTCGACAATCAGCGGTTCGTCGGCGGCGTCGGTTGGCGCCAGAACGAACAAACCTACGACGGGCTGACGTACTCGTTCAACGCGACCCCCAGAACCTCGTTCAGCTATTCGTACGTGGGCTGGGTACGGCGAATATTCGGTGACGACGTGCCGGCCGGCAAGGACGACGTCGACCATCATCTGTTCAACGCGCGAGTGGCGATCAATGACCGCTGGACGGTGGCACCGTACATCTACTATCTCGACTACGAAGATCCGGCGCGGGCCGCGAATTCGACCGCAACGACCGGGATTCGCGCGACCGGCAGTGTCGATGCCGGCGAAGGCAAGGTAGCCATCACGGCCGAATTCGCCACTCAGTCCGATGTTGCCGACAACCCCGCAAGCTACGACGCGCTCTATTGGCATGTGGCTGCGGCGTGGTCGCTGTCAGACGAACTGACACTCGGTCTGGGATACGAATCGCTGGGGGCGGATGGTGGAACCGGGCAGTCGTTCAGAACGCCACTGGCGACGCTGCACGCCTTCCAGGGATGGGCGGATCGATTTCTGACGACGCCGCCCGGAGGTGTCGACGACCTGATGTTCCGCGTGGTCTGGAAGATCGACGATTGGTCGGTGACCGGCATCTACCACGATTTCTCGGCCGAGACCGGCGGCGGCGACTACGGCAGCGAAATCGATCTGTCCGCAAGCCGCCGTTTTGGCGAGCGCTACGGCCTGCTGCTCAAAGCCGCGTTCTTTTCCGGCGATGCACCGGGCTTTCCGGACACGACCAAGATCTGGCTGCAGTTAACGGCCGCCTACTAACACCGGGGCGAGGAAATCGTGCAGGCATCGGTCGGGTGCTTCGCGCGCCCGACGATGTCCGGTGCCGCTGCACCCCGGGCAACGCTCGACTAGACTTATCCATCGACAGGCGTCTCGGTGCTCCGGTGGCGACGTCGTTCGAGCGACGGCGAATTGTGAAGCCAACGATCGTCCTCGGGGACAACCATGAACATCCTGCGGCCCGGGGGGCGTGTACATGAATAGAAGATCGAGTAGTCGACCACAGAGCCATGCCGTGCTCGGCGCGCGAATCGCACTTCCGGCATTGATCGTTGCGGCCGTCCTTTGTCTGCCGTCCTGCGGGTCGGCGAGCAGGGACCCGGAACAGCTGGGAATTCAACTCGAGGAATTCTCGTCGTCGTTTGCCGAAGTCTCGGCGCAGCTGGAGCGAATACCGGAAGGCTCGCACTGGGGTCGGTTGGCCGGCCCGCTGCGTGACGAGGCCAACGCGTTGCTCGGCAGGGCTGCCGATGCCACCGGCCAGGTAGTGGGAGAGACAGAACGGGTGCCCGCCGAGTTGGCGCGAGAGGTTTCCTCGCTGCTCGACGACGGCGAGACCTTCCTCGAACAGGCGAGCCCGAAGTTGGACATGATGACGGCGATGGAGCACGTCGGTTGGTCAGGGGTCGCGCCGGTATTCGGTACGGCCACCGATCAGAGCGGGCGGCCGGTGTTCATCGTATTCGACGTCGAAGCAGGCAGCGAGGTTGCGCTGCTGGAGGGCGACGAGTCCGACAGGCCGTCAATCGTTCCGGACACGCGCACCGGCGTTCGGGTCGGTGAATCGTATTTTCGCTTCCACGCCGCGAGCATCGCCTACCTGGGTAGCGGAGATTCCGCGCGGTTGCGCATGGTCGATAGCGCGGGCAATGAAATCGGAACGCTCTCCGCCGCGAACGAGGTCGAGTTGAGCGACAGGTACGCCAGCCTTTATGAGGCTGCGCTAGCCGATTAGTAACGCGACCCGGCGGCGACCATTGGCGGCGCTGCGAACGGCTCGGTGCGGGATTGCGGCGGACGCTGTGCATCCGCCGCCGCCCACATCAATTGAAGTGGAAAGCGATGCCGACGGACAGCATGCTCAGGTCGGTGTCGTCGAGATCGTAGAGCTCGTACTCTCCGCGAACTTCGATCGAACCGAGATTGAAGCGCACGCCGGCGCCATAGCCAATATCGGATCCGTCGTCGCTGTCGCTCACGCCCTGGAACGACGCTTCGACGTCCCATAGGATGTAGCCGAACTTGCCGAAGATATCGACCGGCCCCGCGTCGAGCGACGCAACTCCCCACAGATGGATTCCCGTCGTGTCGACCAGCAGTTCATCGCCGAGCACCGGCAGATCCACTTCGCCGAAGTCGACGAAGCCCGCCTCAAGCCCCACGTCGATGACCGGCAAATCGAAGTTGTAGCCTGCGAAGATCTTGAGCGCCGTGTCGTCCTCGTCGATGCTGGACGGCAGTCCCGGAATTCCGATGTCGCCGATATCCGCTTCGAGCGTGGCGCCGCCCGCGCTGCCGCCGATGTACAAGCCACTGTCGGCGCGAGCATCCGTCGAGACACTCAGTGCAACGAGTGCCGGAATGAGAGTAGCAACGTTCAGGAAGAGTCTGTTCACGTAAGTCTCCTGTACCGAGAGAGTTCGAATGCGGCAAAGTCTCCACCAATGGCAGCTGCGTGTCTGTATCAAGTTGCTTCCCGATGAGGAAACTGTGAACCGCCGCACAAAAAAAACCGCCCGTGGGGCGGCTTGTCCGTGCGGCGCCGATGCGTCCGGCCAGCGGCAGACATGTGCGACTTCAGTCGACCGGAGCACCGTTCGCGAGCGTCGCTTCTACCGTCGTAATCAGCTGCTGCGGTCGGAACGGTTTGCGGATCAGCGGCACGCTGGCGGGATCCAGTCCGTACTTCGTTAGGCGGTCGTCGGTGTAGCCCGACATGAAAAGCACCGGCAGCGACATTCCCGACTTCCGCAACTCGTCGACAAATCTCGGGCCGCTCATGCCTTTCAGGATCACGTCCACCAACACGAGATCCGGTTGCTTCGCTTCCAGCAGCCGCAGCGCATCGGACGCATTGCTGGATTTCCAGACCTCATAGCCTCGTTTGTCGAGGACGCGCTCGACGAAGCGCGCGACCTGGCTCTCGTCCTCGACGACGAGAATCCGGCCGCGATTCTCCGGCGCCGCCAGCGGCTCCGCCATGGCGGTAATCGGCTGGTCGGCGTCGAGGGCAGCCTCGTCGACTATGGGCAATAACACTTCGACCGAAGTTCCCTGACCGAGCTTGCTCGAAATGGTCACGGTTCCACCGGCATCCCTCACGACCCCGTACACGGTCGACATTCCCAGCCCGGTGCCGCTGCCGAGTTCCTTCGTCGTGAAGAACGGCTCGAATACCCGATCGAGCGTTTCCTGCTCCATCCCGATACCGTTGTCCGCCACCTCGATTTTCGCGAATTCCCCGTCGGCCTGTGTCTCCTGCGACAGCACGATGCCGATGACCCCACCGCCGGGTAGTGCGTCGCGAGCGTTCGACGCGAGATTGAGCAGGACCTGTTCGACGTCGCCGCTGCCCACCCGAATATGCATGGGGCTGTCGGCCGCAATGTAGTCGACGGTAATGTCCTCGCCGATCAACTTGCGAAGCATGGTCAGGAGACCGGAGACAATATCGCCGAGTTCTGCAACGACCGGGACACTCGTTTCCTTGCGGCTGAAGGCGAGAAGCTTGTTGACCAGCGTGGCGGAGAACGACGCGGCGCGGTTGATCTCGACGGCCCATTCCCGCGGTTCCGAACCGGCCGGAAGTATGTCGGCCAGCATGTCGGAGTAGCCGAGAATCGGCACGAGCTGGTTGTTGAAGTCGTGCGCGATACCGCCGGCGAGCTTGCCCACAGCTTCCATCTTCTGTGCGTGGCGGAGTTCCTTCTCCAGCTGTTTGCGGCTCGAGATGTCGCGCCAGGTCGTATGCAACGTGGGCCCGGAGTCACCCGGTACGACAAGCAGAGAAACCTCGACAGGAAACTCCGTGCCGTCCGCCTTGAGGTGAATCCACTCGAAGCAGTGATAGCGCTCGTCCCGGCTGCGCGCCATCATTTCGTTCGCCTTGTCGACGGAGCGTTTGCCGTCCGGCTGAAACTCGGGCGAGATTTCGGAAGGGTGTTTCGACAGCAGCGATGATTTGTCGCTGTAGCCCAGCATGATGACGGCCGCGTGATTGCAGTCGGTGAAGCGACCGTCTTCGATGATCAGGATCGGGTCGACAGAACTGTCGAACAAGTGGCGGTAGCGATCGCCCGTCGCTTCGCCCGGTCGCCTGCTCTCGTCCTTGGACATCGGTATCCCCAGCGTGTCGAAAACGCGAGGCGGCACGCTAGCACCGAGGGTTCCGTTTGGTCAATAAATGGTCACAGAAACCCAATCGCGCAAAAAAAAGAGCCCCGCTTGCACGGGGCTCACGCTCTGGGCTTCACCTGTAGGAGATTCAGGCAGCCTCGTGTTTCTCGAGATCGACCGGTGTCTGGAACCAGTCCGGTTTGACGATCAGGAGATCACACGGCAGTTGCTCGAGTGTTCGTTCGGCGGTTGCGCCGATAAACAGGCGCTTCCAGCGGTTCCTTGCGACGGCGCCCATGACGACGACGTCCGCACCGAGTTTTTCAGCGATAGCCGGCAGCTCCTCGTGCGTCATGCCGGCGACCAGATGGGCGTTCTCCTCGGGAACGCCGTGGAACGAGGTGATCTCGCTGAATCGCTTCTGATGATCCTCGTGCATCTGCTGCTCGATTTCGTCGAAGGGCAGAGATACCGGGATGTAGGCGTTCGCCGTTGCCGTCGCAACCGCGATTCGCGGGTCGTAGGAGTGGAATGCGTGGACGGTGCCGTCCGCCATTTCGGCAAGCGTCTTCGACACCTGCAGAATCTCATCGTCGAGCGCGGCAGGCTTGTCGTGCTGATTCATCGGATCGATGGCGGCCACAAACTCGGGGACATCGCCGAGGGTGTGAGGCTTGACGAGCCACAACGGTACCGGACAGGTACGGATGAGGTTCCAATCGGTATTCGTCAGCAGCGCGCGGCTCACCGCCGAGTGGTGGTGCGTGTCCTTGAACACCATGTCCGCGCCGGAGCGCACCGCGTGGCGGACGATGCCTTCGTGCAGCGGGTGATCCCAGACTGCGGACGTCGTTACGACGATTCCATTCTTGCGGAACTGCTCGGCGAGTTCCTCGAGGTGTTTCGACTGGCCGCTGATGAGTTCGCCGCGCGCTTTCTCGAGCGATGGGGAATCGAACAGCCGGTCGCCGCTCAGGTACTCGTTGTAGTAGCACACCATCAGCTCGAGCTTTGCGTCCGAGCACTTCGCCAGCCAGGCGGCGCGGTGCATTGCCGGCTGGTCCTCCACCGTTGGATCAATTACCGCGAGAATCTTCGATATCCTGCGCATCGCTATTCCTGACATCTCAGCAACTGACGAATGTTCCTTCCTATGCTCAATGTACGGTCCGAGCACGGCGGCTTGCCATAAGATTTCCTGCTTAGGGCGTCTCGGATTCTACGTACCCGCGGCGACGCGGGCAGGTGCGAACGTTGCTGTGTCCGCTACTAGCTGGAGAGATGCATTTTGACGAGGTCGGCGAGGGACCTCGCCTGCATCTTCTCCATCACCCTGGCGCGGTGAATCTCGACGGTTCGCTGACTGACGCCGAGTTCGTAGGCGATGACCTTGTTCGGCTTGCCGGTGACGACGAGGTCGAAGACCTCGCGTTCGCGATTCGTCAACCGTGCGACGCGCTCGGCCACCTCGGCGTGTTTCTGACGCTTCTCGCGACGCTCCTTGTCGGTCTTCAGCGCCTCGCTGATGCGGTCCAGCAGGTCCTGGTCGCGAAACGGCTTCTGAATGAAGTCGACCGCGCCTTTCTGCATGGCTTCGACCGCCATTGGCACGTCACCGTGACCGGTGATGAAGATGATCGGCAGCGTGATATCGCGGTTCAGCAGTTCCTGCTGCAGTTCGAGACCCCCAAGTCCAGGCATGCGGATGTCGAGTACCAGGCAGCCCGGCCGCTGCACGGTGAAGTTCTCGAGAAACTCGTCGCCCGAACCAAAGATCTCGTGGGTCAGATTGACGGAGTCCATCAACGCCTGCATTGCGAAGCGAATGGCAGGGTCGTCGTCGACGATGAATACGGTGGACGCTTTGTCGGTGGAGTCGGCCATCGGCCCAGATTGGACCAGAAAGAGCGCGAATTTGCGAGTCGGGCCGCGAGAGCGGCGTCCGCGGTTTTCTCCGGCTAGTCGAGCCGCTTCGTGAATCTCGTCGCGGCCGCGGTCATCGCGACGATGGCGAAGCCGGCAAGAAAGACGACTTCCGGCAGCATCTCGCCGATGCCGGCGTCACGCAGCATGATGCCGCGGGTCAGCCGGATGAAGTGGGTTGTCGGGAAGATCTCGCCGAGCCACTGCGCGGCTTTCGGCATGCCGTCGAACGGGAACATGAAACCCGAGAGGAGTATCGACGGTAGCAGGATGAACACGAACATCTGCATCGCCTGGAACTGCGTCTTTACGGCCGTCGAAATGAACAGTCCGAGGCTCAGGTTCGCCGCGATGAAGACGGCGGCGGCGAGATACAGGTCGACGATGCTGCCGCGCACGGGCACGTCGAACAGCAGCATGCCGACGCCCATGATCAGCGCAAGCTGCAGCAAGCCGATGAAGATGTACGGAATAACTTTGCCGATCATGAGCTCGGCGGAGTTCACCGGTGTGTTGATGAGCAGTTCCAGATTGCCGCGCTCGCGTTCGCGCACGATAGCGACCGCGGTGAACAGCGTCATCGTCATTGTCAGGATGATCCCCATCAGTCCGGGGACGATATTCACCGGAGTGCGCCGCTCCGGGTTGTAGTAGGCACGCACCTCGATGTTCGAGACCGGCGCGGACGCGCGCGGCAGGGTATCGAAGCGAATCGGCATCTGCCGAAGCTGATTTGCGACGCCGAGGATCGTCGGGTCGCTACCGTCGACCAGCAGCTGTACGGCGCTTCGGGTGGTGTCCACGGTTCGGCGGTCGAAGTCCGGCGGCAGATAGACGCCGATGGAAATCTCTCCGCGCCGGAGCAGGTCCTCCAGCTCGGACGTCGAAGCGACGTCGGCGACGACATCGACGACCTGAGTTTCCGCCAGCTCGGCGACGAACTGACGCGACAGGTGGGTGTTCGCATCGTTGGCGACCGCCGTCTTCAGATTGCGCACGTCCATGTTGATCGCATAGCCGAACAACAGAATCTGCATGATCGGCAGGCCGACGACGAGCCCGAAGGTCAGACGGTCGCGGCTGAGCTGCAGCACTTCCTTGCTGACGATGGCGAGTAGTCGCGACAGGGAATTCACGCGGCCCTCTCCTCCGGCTTGAGCGTGACCGCGACGAAGACGTCCTCCAGCGTCGGGTGGGTGATCGCCGCCTGGGCATCGATTTCGCGTGCACCGAGAGCCCGTTCGACGATGGCCAGCGGGTCCGTATGGTGATCCGGGATCAGCACTCGCAGCCGCACGCCGAGCTGCGTCACGCTGACCGCCTGAGGCACGCGCTGAATTGCTGCCTGGGCCGCGTACGGGTCGTCCGCCAGCACCTCGATGACGTGCATGCCGCAGCCCGCCTGCAGTTCCTGCGGGGTGCCGTCGGCGACCTTGACCCCACGATCCAGGATCGCGAGCCGATGGCAGCGTTCCGCTTCGTCCATGTAGTGGGTCGACACGAGGATGGTCGTTCCCGACTCCGCCAGCCTGAAAAGGTTGGCCCAGAAATCGCGCCGGCTTTGCGGATCGACGGCGCTCGTGGGCTCGTCGAGCAGCAGAAGATCGGGCCGGTGCAGCACTGAACAGGCCAGCGCGAGACGCTGTTTCTGTCCGCCGCTCATCGTGCCGGCGAGCTGATTCCGCTGCTCTTTCAGATCGTAGCGCTCCAGCAGATCCTCGATCCGCGCCCGGCGCTGCTCGCCAGGCCAGGAGTAGATCGCCGCGATAAACTTGAGATTCTCCAGCACGCTCATGTCGCCGAATAGCGAAAACTTCTGCGTCATGTAGCCGATCTTCGGCTTGAGCTGCCGCGTGTCACCCGGCACGTCGGTGCCGAGCACGGTCGCCGTTCCTTCGCTCGGCGTCAGCAATCCGCACAGCATGCGTATCGTCGTCGACTTGCCCGAGCCGTTCGGGCCGAGAAAGCCATAGATCTGGCCGCGCGGAACCTGCAGTTCGAGACCGCTGACTGCCCGCAGCGAGCCGAAGTCCTTGCTCAGCCCGCGTGCTTCGATCGCAAATTCGCTGGTCATTGGCCGTGGTTCGAAATGTCGGCAATCTCCACCTCGACCGGGATGCCGTCCGGCAGCCGCTCCGGTGCGTCGAGGATGTCGATCTTCGCAAGGTAGCTCAGGCGTCCACGATCGTGTTCCGTGAGCGCGTAGTAGGGCGTGAAAGCGGGTTCGGACGCTACCCAGCGAACGCGGCCTTCCAACGGCTCTTCGAGGCCGTCGACGAAGACTCGGGCATTCGCACCGAGCGTTACGTGCACGCGAACGGTCTCGGGCACGAACACCCGCGCATACGCTTGCTCGCCCGACAGCATCACCATGACGGGCTGGCCCTGCACGGGGCGCTCGCCGATTTCGTAGAGGCGGGTGTCGGTCAAACCGTCGACCGGCGCCCGGATCGTATGACGTGCAACGTCGACGGCGGCGAGGTCTCGTCTCGCCTCGGCCTGATGCAGGCTCTGCTCGGCCTGAGCCAGTTCTTCCAGTGTCGTGCCCGCGAGCATCTCTTCCAACTGCGCCCGGCGCTGATCGAGGTTCGAAACCGCCGAGTCGAGCATCGCCTTTGCACGGTCGAGCGTCTCGGGCGATGCGAGTCCGCGTGCGTGGACCTCCTGTGCCCGCGTGTATTCCGTGGTGCGGAAGTCGAGCTCGCGCTCCGCGCCGTCGACTGCCGCCTGCGCCGCTCGAATCTGCTCCGAGCGCGGGCCTCGAATGAGTTCGTCCAGGCGGGCCTGTGCCTGATCCAGTGCAGCGACTGCCTCCGCAAGGCGTGCGTTGGCGCGTTCGTCGTTCTGCCGCGCCAGCGCTTGTCCTGCGGTAACGTGTTCGCCTTCGGCAACGGCGATGTCGACAATCGGCTCGGCGACCTCGGCCGTGAGTTCGATCCGGTCGGAGGCGAGTTCGCCGACGAGCCGCTGCGACGCATCGTCGCCGCCACAAGCGGCAAGCAGCGCCGCGGCAACGGTGATCATTGCGGTCTTCTTCATGATGGTTCCGCCTTCAACTCGGCGAGCAGCAGGTCGATCTGGGTCTCGATGAGCCGGTCCGAGTCGAGCGTTCGTTTCGAGAATACGGCGCGCCAGATCACCGACATGATGACCGGCGCCAGGAAGAGTTGCGGCTGCTCCGCTGCCGGGCAATCTCTAAACTCGCCGCGCTCCACGGCGCGATCGAGCATGCCGCCAAAAGCCGCAAGACCGCGGGAGGCGACGTTGTCCCAGTAGTAGTCCACGAGGTCGGGGTGCCTCGGGCCCTCGGAGATCAGCAGGCGGATGACGATGGCGATCGGCGAGCCCGGCATCTGTTTCAACAGGCCCAACATCGGCCCGCGGATGAATTCCTCCGCGCTACGGTCGGGGTCGTCGAGCATGTCTATCAGGGGATCGATGCGCCGCACGACGACGTTGCGGATTACCGCTTTGAAAAGTTCCTCCTTGGTCTTGTAGTAGAGGTACAGGAGGCCTTTGCTGACGCCGGCGCGCTTCGCGACGTCCTCGACTTTGGTTGCCGAATAGCCCTTCTGAGCAAACGCGTCGAAGGCGGCTTCCGCAATCTCCTCGGGACGGTCCTCTTTGCGGCGTCGATAGCGCGGTTCGGTCATGACGGATCGTTACTGACTTACGGGTCAGTAATTATAGTTACTGACTTCTCAGTCAGCAAGCGTTTTCGCCACCGCGGTCGCGATCTGCGGCGAATCGTTCATAATCCGCGCCATGTTCAGCTACATCGACCCGAGTGTCCGCGAGCGCCTGATCGCGCAAGGCAGCCTGTTCCGCATCGATCAGGACGGCAACCGCGTGGATATGGATGCCGCGAGCGGCAAGGGACAGACGATCAGCATTCTCGGCCCGATCCCGCTGCCGCTTGATTTGGGCGACCGGCGTGTACAGGCGGACTGGTACGCGTGCGTGCGCAACACCGAACTGAAAAAGATCCAGCAACTCGCCGACGAACTGCGGGAGCAGAAGGTGCCGGAGACCTTCGCGTCGCTCGCGTCGTCGATGGCGGTCAACAGTGTGCTGCTCGTCGGCGAGCCGCAGGAATGGACGGAGCCGATGGTGCGCGTGCACTCGAGCTGCCTCACGGGCGACGTGTTCGGCTCCGAGCGATGCGAGTGCGGTCCGCAGTTTCGCTCGGCACTGGCGAGGATCGATGACGACGGCGAGGGCGGGGTGCTGATCTATATGTCCGGCCACGAAGGCAGGGGTATCGGACTGTGGGCAAAGGCGGCAACGTACCTGCTGCAGGACGCGGGCGAAAACACCTACCAGGCGAATCGCTCGCTGGGCCTGCCGGACGACTCGCGCGACTTCAGCGACGCGGCAGCGCTCCTGAAGTTCTTCGTCGGGTCCCGGCCCATTCGACTAATGACCAACAACCCGAAGAAGGTCGCCGATCTGGCCGAGTACGGGGTCACCGCGGTGACGCCGGTCAAACACGTCGCGGGCGTCACCGACAGCAACCGCCGCTACCTCGAGGCGAAGCGCGGCTGGGGGCACAAGCTCGAGTCCAGCGATATCGAGCAGAGGAAAGAACCCGAGGACTAGCGCCTACTGCCGCCAGAGCCGCGGATTGTCGGGTTCGCCCGGGTCCGTCGAACGATAGGGATTGATGTCGATGCCGCCGCGGCGCTGGTAGCGGGCGTAGACCGTCAGCGAATCCGGCGCGCAGCGTTCCATCAGATCCCTGAAGATCCGCTCGACGCAGGCCTCGTGGAAGTCCGTGTGCCGGCGGAACGAGACGATGTAGCGCAGCAGCCCTTCGCGGTCGAGGCGCGGCCCCCGATACGAGATCGACAGGCTGCCGGTGTCCGGCTGCGACGTCACCGGACAGAGGCTGCGCAGCAGGTGCGTGTGCAGCGATTCCGTGACGATCTCGTCCCTCGCGGAGGTCAGCGGGCCGGGATCAACCTCCCAGCGGTCGCAGCCTAAGTCGAATTCGTCGAGAGAGTCGCCCGGCAGTCGCTGAACGGTCTCCTCCGCGTCGGCGTCATCGAGCCGAATGCGCACCAGAGCGCTCGCGGCCGCGGACAGATCGTCCGCAATCCGCCGCCCGACCTGGTCCCGTGACGCGAACCGGCTCATCGAGAAGGAATTCAGATACAGCTTCAACGATTTCGATTCGACGATGTTCGGGCTGTCGGCCGGCACCCGTATCTCCACGACGGCAACCCGCGGCATGCCGCGTTCGCTGAGCCACGTCACTTCCCAGGCATTCCAGACGTCCCAGCCGAAAAATTCCGGCATGCGCTCGGGGCGGCTGTCGGTCCTCGGAATCGGGAAAAGGAGGTCCGGCGAATAGGTGTCGGGATAGTCGGTCGCCTGACCGAGCGGCGAGTCCTTGACCATGAATATTCGTGCCTGCAAGTGTTACAACGGCGTGTAAAATACCTGCTTTTTTGCGCGACCGCCCATACATCCACGGTGGTCAGCCAGCAAGGTCCAATCATGTCGCCCGCAGACAACGTCAAGAACTCAGAACGCGGATACGTGATCCCCATCGGCGGGGCCGAGGAGAAGCTGCACAACCCGGAGATACTCGACAAGTTCGTCGACGTCTGCGGCGGCAAGTCCTCGCGTATCAGCATCATTCCGACAGCCTCCGAACTCGAAGACACCGGACGCAACTACGAGAAACTCTTCCGGCGCCTCGGGGTTCAGCACGCCCGGGTGCTGCCGTTCGAGACCCGCGAGGACTGTCAGTCGAGCGACCATCTGGATTACATCGACAAGTCCGACGGCGTGTTCATGACCGGCGGCAATCAGCTGCGGCTGTCGACCACGATCGGTGGAACCGAAGTCGCCACACGAATCCGGCGCCGCAACGCCGCCGGCATGCACGTGGCCGGGACCTCGGCCGGCGCGGCCTTCATGCCGGAGCACATGATTGCCGGCGGCAGCGAGGGCAGCACGCCCATGCCCGACATGGTGACGATGGCGCCGGGACTGGGCCTGACCAACAAGTTCATCATCGATCAGCACTTTCGCCAGCGCGATCGCTTGGGCCGGCTGCTTACGGCGCTTGCCTACAATCCGTTTGCGGTCGGCATCGGTCTGGACGAGGACACCGCGGCCTTCATCCGCCCTGACGACGACTTCGAGGTCGTCGGCAGCGGCGGAATTACCGTTATCGACCCGACCAATCTGAGTTACAGTTCCATGGACCGGGCGCGGCGAGGGGAGCCGGTCAGCCTGATCGGCGTTAAGCTGCACATCCTGGTCGGTGGCGGGCGTTTCCACATCGAGACCCGCGAGGCCAGCGCCGAATAAGCGGCAAGAACAAGCGGCGGGGACAACAACAATGAGAATCGTCAGTACCAACGTATACGTCGGCCCGAACACCTGGGCGCATTTCAAGGTCATCCGGCACGTCATCGATCTGGGCGTGCTCGAGGAGTGGCCAACCGGACGCCTGGGCGAAAGTTTCGTCGAGCCGCTCATCGAAGCCCTGCCGGGGCTGCACGAGCACGGCTGTTCCTACGGCGAACCCGGCGGCTTTGTGCGCCGTCTGCGGGAGGACGAAGGCACGTGGCTGGGCCACGTGATGGAACACCTTGCGATCGAAATTCAGAACGAAGCCGGTTCGCCCGTGACGTGGGGCCGAACGCGCTCGGTCGAAGGTCAGCCCGGGCACTACAACATGGTGTTCGAGTATCACGACAAGGCGGTAGGGCGTGAGGCGAGCGAATTGGCCATGAAGCTGATCCAGAGCCTGCTGCCCGCCGAGATCCGTTCCGAGGGCGCTCCGGGCGACGACTGGAGTTTCCAGGAGTCGCTGGAAGACTTTATCCGCTACGCACAGCGCCGGGCACTCGGCCCGAGCACGGCCTCGCTGGTCCGCGCGGCCGAAGAGCGCGGTATCCCCTGGCTGCGGCTGAACCAGTACAGTCTCGTCCAGTTCGGCTATGGCCGGTATCAGCAGCGCATTCAGGCGACGACGACCGGACGTACCAGCAACATTGCGGTCGAGATCGCCGGCGACAAGGAAGAGACCAATGGCATCCTGCGGGATCTCGGCCTGCCGGTGCCGAAGCAAATACTCGTTCGCAATTCGTCGCAGGCCGTTCGTGCCGCGGAACGGGTCGGCTACCCGGTCGTGCTCAAGCCGCTCGCCGGCAATCACGGCCGCGGTGTGTCGATCAATCTGAAGAAGCCGGAAGAGGTCGAGGTTGCGTTCGAGAAAGCGCGCGAACACGGCCGCTCGATCGTCGTCGAGAGTTTCATCGAAGGCTTCGATCACCGGATCGTCGTGATCGACGGCGAGCTGGTTGCTGCCGCCAAGCGCGTGCCGGGCCACGTCGTCGGTGACGGCGAGCACACGATCGAGGAACTCGTCGACATCGTCAACGAAGATCCGCGGCGCGGTGTTGGGCACGAGAAGGTCCTGACGCGGCTCGAATTCGATCACCAGGCCGAGCGGCTCTTGAAGAAACTCGGTTACGACCGGGCGACGGTGCCGGAAAAGGACGAGGTCGTCTATCTGCGCTCGACCGCCAACCTGTCGACGGGCGGTACGGCGATCGACGTCACGGATACCATTCACCCCGACAATCGCGACATGGCGATCCGCTCCGTGAAGGCGATCGGCCTCGATATTGGCGGTGTGGACTTCCTGACGAAGGACATCACGGCGTCCTACCGGGACGTCGGCGGCGGCATCTGCGAAATCAACGCGGGTCCGGGCTTTCGCATGCACGTCGCGCCGAGCGAGGGCACGCCTCGAGACGTTGGCGGCGCGGTGCTCGACATGCTGTTCCCACCGGACGCGCCCCGCGACATTCCGATTGCCGCGATCACCGGCACGAACGGCAAGACGACCACGTCACGCATGCTGGCGCACATCCTCAAGCTATCGGGCAAGACGGTTGGACAGACGTCCACTGACGGGGTCTATATCGACGGCAATCTTTCGGTGCCTGGCGACATGACCGGCCCGATCGCCGCCCAGATGATCCTGCGGGATCCTTCCGTGGATGCGGCCGTCATGGAAGTCGCGCGCGGCGGAATGCTGCGGTCCGGCATCGGCTTCAACGAAGCCAATGTTGCCTGCTGTCTGAATGTTTCGTCGGACCATCTCGGCATGCGCGGTGTCGACACGCTCGAGCAACTCGCCCGCGTGAAGCGGGTGCCGGTCGAGATCGCCAAGGACGCCGCGGTGCTGAACGCCGATGACGCGAACTGCCTGAAGATGGCGGACTACACCAAAGCCGAGCGCCTCTGCTACGTGACGATGGACCCGGGGCATGCACTGGTGAAGCAGCACATCCAGGCGGGTGGCCAGGCATTCGTCCTCGAGCAGGGCATGAACGGTCACATGATCTCGATCTATGACAACGAGCAGTACACGCCGATGTTGTGGACGCATCTGATCCCGGCGACGATCGAGGGACGCGCGATGTACAACGTGCAGAACGCGATGTTCGCTGCCGCGCTTGCTTACAACATGGATGTTTCGCTCGAAGATATTCGACTTGGCTTGCGGACCTTCGACAGCTCGTTTTTCCAGGCGCCGGGACGCACGAACATCTACGACGAGCATCCGTTTCGCGTCATTCTGGACTATGCGCACAACGCGGCCGCCGTCGACGCGGTCGTCTCGCTGGTCGACCGCTTCGAGGTGTCGGGCCGGAAGATCGTCGTGCTGGCCGCGCCAGGCGACCGCCGTGACGAAGACATCACCGAGATCGCGTCGCTTGCCGCCGGTCACTTCGATCTGTACATCTGCCGCCGGGACGACAATTTGCGCGGGCGTGGTGCGGAAGAAGTTCCGACGATGCTGAAGAATCAGCTGTTGGCCGACGGCGTCGCCGCCGATCAGATCGAAGTCGTTCCCGACGAGCAGGAAGCGACGCTACGAGCTCTCGAGTCCGCGCAACCGAACGATCTCGTTCTCGTGTTGGGCGACAACGTCAAGCGGACATGGAAGCAGATCATCTACTTCAATTCCGAAGCGCACGTCGAGAGCACCGAGAAAAAGCCGACGACGACGGTCGACCTGCCGGACATCGAGGGATTCTCGCTCGACGAGAGCATCGAGATCATCTCCGACGAACGCGGGGTCCGCATCGCGCGGGACGACGAAGAATCCGACTAAGGAAAGACTCGAGAATCGCTCATGGAGTTCCTCGACGCTCGAAGACTGCCCGGTCCGAATCTGCTGTTCGACGTGCCGGCCGCCGTGCTCGACGTTGCCTGCGAGGCGACGGAAGCCGACGCCATCGAGTCCTGTTGGAGAAAGGCCGTCGAGTCGATGCTCGCGGCGCTGAACTGGCAGGATGCGGAGATCACGCGTAAGGATCTGGTCGGCGGCATGAGCCTGGGCTTCACGGCCCCGATCGACGTGCTGTACGCGGCTTGCGAGATCAACGAATGGGCATGGGCCGTTTGCGAGGCCGAACTCGGTGACGGCGAACTGCCGGATTTCGATGCCACGAAAGCGGCCATCGAGGCGTCCGCGGCCGAGGAGCGCAATCCGCAGCTCATTGAGATGCAGGCTCGAGCGCTGGAGCGCGGCGTGGCTTTCCTATGGGATGACGACGAAGCGTCGCTCGGTCTCGGCCGCACATCGGTGACCTGGCCGGTGCGAGAACTCCCGGATCTGGATTCGTTGGACTGGGACAGTTTCGAGGACGTGCCGGTCGGGATGATTACCGGTACGAACGGCAAGACGACGACCGTCAGGCTCGCCGTCCACGTGCTGCGGGTCGCGGGCATGAGCGTTGGCATCAGCTCGACCGACTGGATCGCCGTGAACGACGACATTATCGATCGCGACGACTGGTCCGGGCCGGGCGGCGCTCGTGCGGTGCTTCGCCGCCCCGACGTCGATGCGGCCGTGCTGGAGACCGCTCGCGGAGGCTTGCTGCGCCGGGGCCTCGGCGTCGAACATGCCGACGTTTCGCTGATTACGAACATCGCCGAAGACCATCTCGGCGACTTCGGCTCGAAGAATCTCGACGAACTGCTCGACATCAAGTGGATCGTCAGCCGGCCGGTGCGCGATCGCGGCCTGCTAGTGCTGAATGCGGACGACGAACGTCTCGTTGCGAAAGCGGCCGACTATCCCGGACGGATCGTCTGGTTCAGCCTCGATCCGGACAATGCGCTCGTCAAGTCGCACACGGAAGGCGGCGGTACGGCGTGGATCTGCGACGGTGACGAGCTGATTCGCATCGAGAATGGCGCGCGGGAACTCATATGCCGCGATCGCGATATCCCGATCACGCTCGGCGGTGCGGCTCGCCACAACACCGCGAATGCGCTCGCGGCCGCGGCTCTGACGGATTGCCTCGGTGCATCGAGTGCGGCGATCCGGGACGGTCTGGCCACGATGTCGCAGGACGAAAATCCCGGCCGCTGCAACGTCTACGACGTGAAAGGGCGGAGCATTCTGATCGACTTCGCACACAACCCGAAAGCCATGCAGGCGCTGTTCGACATGGCGCGCGCGTTACCGGCGAGGCGGCGTGCGCTCTGCTTCGGCCAGGCGGGCGACCGGCCCGACGATCTGATTCGAGAGTTGACGGAGTCGGCCTGGGCGATCGGACTCGACCGCGTGTTCGTCTCGGAACTCGCGAACTACCATCGCGGGCGCGAGCACGGCGATGTGTTCCGCATCATCCGCGACGAACTCGTCCGCCTCGGCGCCTCGCCGGATCAGGTCGAACACAACGAGGAAGAATCGGAGACCTTCGCCTCGGCCTTCGACTGGGCCGGGGAGGGCGACCTGATCATCATGCTGGCGCTCGGTGGCGCCGCGCCGATCCAGGCACAGATCCGGGAACTGGAGTCCTCGTAGCCTGGCCGGCGCTAGTCAGCGCCGTTCAGGAATCCGACGATCATCTCCGCGACCGTCTCCGTCGTGCCCGGCGAGACGATGTCGCCAGCGAGGATATGGTGCTTCGGGTCTTCCGAATCCGTGAACTCGATGAGCGTCTTGCGCGGCGAATCCATCGCTTCGAAGGCGGCGAGCGCCGCCGCTGGTGACACGACCTGGTCGCCGGGCGCGACCATCATCAGGACCGCGTGATCGAAGGGCTTCGAGAGGAGCGCCTCCGCACGATCGGCAAGACGCATCACCTCGACGGTGACCGCCGTGGGATAGGTCGTCGTCCAGAACGTCTCCTGCCGTTCGTTCAGCGGTTCCCAGGTACGCGACTCGCCTGCCATCAAGCGCAGCAATATCGGCCCGCCCGGCCGCGTGATCCACTGCGCTGCCGGATCGGCCGGCGCAATATTCGGTGAAACCAGAACGATCGCGTCGACGTTGCGCATGGCTTCGTCGCCGAGCATCGCAAGCGCGAGCGTGGCACCGGTGGAATTGCCGATCAGCACCGTGCGCTCACCGATCGCCTCGCCGATGGCCAGCGCTTCGCGCGCGTCGGCGATCCAGTCCTCGGCCTGAACGTCCTCCAGCCGCATCCGCTGCCGGCCGTGACCGGTTAGCCGTGTCTCGAACAGATTCGCGCCCAGCGCATCGGCGACAATGTCGGCGGTCGGCGATAATTCCTGACGGGTCGCCGAGAACCCGTGCAGATTGACCACGGCGATCGGCGTGCGCGTGCCCTGTTCCTGCCAGCGAATGCGCTTCTCGGTACCTGGCACGAGACCGTAGCGGCCATCGGCCACGTTCTCGATGTCTTCGAGGTAGCCGTCGAGATCGGCGGGCAGAGCGACCGTCGAGGGTGACGTCCCAAGCGTCGGCGGCGTCAGCAGCCACAGCACGATCGCGAGGATCGCAAGCGCGGAGCCAATCCAGGCAAGGCGGCGCATCGACTAGCGCTGCCTCTCGGCGTCGTGCACCGGACGGTGCCTTCTCGATGCGTTCATACGGACCGAAGGTACCAGCCGTAGTCGAGGTTCGTCACCTGTTCACGCCGATTGGGAATGCCGGGCCGCGGTTGGACGAGCCGGCCCGGCTCCATCGCCCGCAGCGGACGATTCGCTTTGTAACGCCATGTTTGCCGCCCCGCTGCGGCCGGCTGGCCGGCAGCACTACAAAATTTTGCGCTCGTTCAGTAAGATAGCGACGAAATACAAGTGCCGCGGCATCAGACGCCTGCGGCATGCCGCGACAGGAATAAAAAAATCAAACCAGCCCCGTCGATCGCCGCACTGATTCTCTCCCTTCTCGCACTGGCGGCATTCTCGCCGTCTGCCAACGGCCTCGAGATCCATGCCGAAGGCGCCGCGCTGACCGGCGTGCCACACACAGTTCGCGTGTCGGACGCCGAGCCCGGGTCGTTGGTCGAACTCCGCATTCCGGGTGCGACCGTGAGCGGCGTGGCCGACGACGGCGGCGTTGCCCAGTTCGACGGCCTGATGTACGAGGGATCGGGCTACGCGGCAATCGAGGCCGCGGCAAACGGTGTGACCGCGAGTGCAGAAGTTCGGCTCATCCCGGGCTGGGTATCGATCCTGCCGGCAGTCCTCGCGATAACGATCGCGCTTGCGCTTCGAAACGTCATACCCGCCTTGCTGGTCGGTATCTGGTTCGGTGCGTCCGCATTGCGTTCGTTTTCGGTCGAGGGCGCGACGCTGGGATTGCTGGACAGCTTCTACGTCTACGTCACGGGCGCGCTGGCCGATAGCGAGCGTGCGTCGATTGTCCTCTTCACGCTGATGATCGGTGGCATGGTCGGCATCATCACGCGCAACGGCGGTATGGCGAGCATCGTTCGCGCCATCATCTCGCGCGCGAAGACCGCGATTGGCGGCATGGTGGCCGTCTGGTTGATGGGTCTGATGATCTTCTTCGACGACTACAGCAACACGCTGGTTGTCGGCAACACAGCGCGTTCGGTGACGGATCACCTCAAGATCTCGCGCGAGAAGCTCGCGTACATTGTGGATTCGACGGCGGCGCCGATTGCCTGCGTGGCGCTGATCACCACCTGGGTAGGTTACGAAATCGGATTGGTCGGCAGCGCGATGCGCGGTGTCGAAGGTCTGCAAAACGAGAATGCCTACTCCGTCTTCCTGCATTCCATCCCCTACAGTTTCTATCCCTTGCTGGCGATTCTGTTCGTTCTGTACATCGCGGCCACCGGGCTCGACATGGGGCCGATGTACAAGGCCGAGGTTCGAGCGCGCGGTGGGCAGGTCAAGCCGAAATCGGAGCACGAACTGCCCGCGATCGAGGGCGACGAACTCCTGCCGAAGGACAACATCCCGCTTCGCGCCATCAATGCGTGGCTGCCGATTCTGGTTCTCGTCATCGTGCTGCTGGTCAGCCTCTTCATGCTCGGGCGCGGCGAGAACTCCGAGCGGATATGGGCCTCGATATTCGAGACGGACAGCCTGACGGAATCCTTCGACAGATGGGTCAAGTACCTGATTGCGATTCTCGCGGAGACGAGTCCCTATCAGGCGATGATGTACGCCTCGTTCGTAAGCGTGATCGTCGCGGCCGCGATGACCATAGGGCAGCGGATTCTCACCGTGCACGAGACCGTTGACGCCTGGTTCGGCGGGCTCCGCGCGACGATGTTCGGGATGATCATTCTCATCCTGGCCTGGTCGCTGGCCGGCGTGACCGAGCAGCTCAACGCGGCCGACTTCCTGATCAGTGTGCTGGCCGATTCGCTGCCGGTGTGGCTGGTTCCGGCAAGCGTGTTCGTTCTGTCGGCGATTACCGCATTCACGACCGGGACCAGCTGGGGAACCATGGGGATTCTGCTGCCGCTAGTCGTTCCGTTGTCGTGGGCCGTCATGAACGTGGCCGGCATCGCGGATCCGAGCGGCATGCATATTCTCTACTCGTCGGTTGCCTGCTGCCTCGCCGGTGCCGTCTGGGGCGATCACTGTTCACCGATTTCCGATACCACCGTGCTGTCGTCCATTGCCAGCGGCTGCAATCACATCGAGCACGTTCGCACGCAGCTTCCCTATGCGCTGCTGGTGGGCGGCGTGGCTTTGTTTATCGGCACTTTGCCGGCCGCCTTCGGCTTGTCTCCATGGCTGCTGTTGCTGGTCGGCGGCATACTGCTGTTTGCAGTACTGAAGTATCTGGGACGCAGCGCGGATGCGGTAGCTCCGGCCGACTAGGCGGCGTATCCTTTGCGCGGCACAGCGCCGAAGGTGTAACGGGGTTCGTCCCTCCATGTCATCCAGACCCGTCATTGGCGTTCCCGCTGACCGCAGGATCGTCGACCCGCATCCGTCCCACCTCGTCGGTGAGAAGTATCTGCAGGCGCTGGTCGACTGCGCCGGAGCGCTTCCGCTCATCGTGCCAGTGATGGCGGAAGACCTCGACGTCGACCTCATCATGGCGCACATCGACGGCGTGATGCTGACGGGCAGCCCGTCCAACATCGAACCGCATCACTACGATGGCGGGGAATCCGCCGATGCGTCGAGGCACGATCCTGCGCGCGACGCGTTGACACTGCCGCTGGCGCGCCGCGCGATGGAGACGAACATGCCGTTGCTCGCCATCTGCCGTGGCTTTCAGGAGCTGAATGTCGCGCTGGGCGGAACGCTCCATCAAGAGGTTCACACTGTCGACGGCTACCACGAGCATCGCGAGAATCCCGACGAGCCGCTCGACATCCAATACGGCCCGTCTCATTCCGTGACGCTCACTGAGGGCGGATTGCTGCACCGGATGCACGGCGGCACAGAGGCGATCGTGAATTCGCTGCACGGGCAGGGTGTCGACCGGCTGGCCGAGGGCGTCACCGTCGAAGCCAGAGCGGACGATGGCCTGATCGAAGCGTTCCACGTCGACCGCGACGAATTCGCGCTCGCCGTTCAATGGCATCCGGAGTGGAAGGCAAAGGACAACCCGTTTTCGACGGAAATTTTCGCGGCCTTCGGCGACGCCTGCCGCCGGTACAGGACGCGTAGAGCCGCATGAGCAAATCGGTGCACGGCTCCGAAACGCGAGGACGAGAATCACACTCGTTAATGGCAGCGTCACGCGGTACTGTTCACTCAGAGACGCCGATTGCAGAATGGCGCAAGGCGGTCGTCAGCCGCGGGGAGCAAGACGCTCCGGTGTTCAACGCTTAGGCACTAAAGAGAACCAGGAATGGATAAAGAGGGTAATGACTGGGCGATCGCCCGCGACAGCCTCTACGGCACGACGCCCGAACCGACCTACGGCGGCATCACGTCGTTCATGCGCCGCAAGTACACGACGGACTTCGAGGGTGTCGACGTCGCCGTGATGGGCGTGCCGCTCGACACCGCGACGACGAACCGGCCGGGCGCACGCTTCGGCCCGCGCGGTATCCGCGCGGCGTCCTCGATGATCGCGTGGGAGAAATCCTACGGCATGGACTTCGATCCGTTCGACAGGCTCGCCGTCGTTGATGCCGGCGACTGTTTCTTCGATTTCGGTCGACCCGAAGGAGTGCCAGCCGCGATCGAGGAGCATGCATGGCGCATCATTGATCAGGGTCCTGGACTGTTGTCGCTCGGTGGCGATCACTTTGTCGCCTATCCGTTGATCAAGGCTCACGCGCGGAAGCACGGCAAGCCTCTGTCGCTCCTGCATTTCGATGCGCACAGCGACACGTGGGCGGACGAAGACGATCGGATCGATCACGGCACGATGTTTTTCTGGGCGGCGAAGTACGGTTTCGTCGATCCGGCGACGTCAGTGCAGATCGGACTCCGGACCACGAACCCGGACACGCTCGGGTTCAATGTACTGGATGCTCCGTGGGTGCATGAGAACGGCATCGCCGCGACGGTCGCCGCCGCTCGCGAGACGCTAGGTGACAATCCCGTCTATCTGACCTTCGACATCGACTGTCTCGATCCGAGCTATGCGCCTGGCACAGGGACGCCGGTCTGTGGCGGACTGACGTCGCACCAGGCGCTGTCGATTCTGCGTGGGCTCAACGGCATCAACGTCGTTGGCATGGACATCGTCGAGGTCGCGCCGGCCTACGACGTCGGTGAAATCACGGCACTTGCGGCCGCCGAACTGGCAATGGAGATGCTCTATCTGTATGCCTGCCGGCCTGGTGCAAGCGAGTAGGGCAACAAGGCCTCGTCTCGAACCGAAGCACCTCTGACTACGCGATGACGAACAAGCGATTGCATGCGTTCTACGAATCGCACCGGCGGCGCGGCGCGCCATTGGTGCTGGCGACCGTCTACGAGACGGTGGGCTCGACATACTCGAAGCGCGGCGCCCGCATGCTCATCGACGAGAACGGCATCTACACGGGGATGCTCTCGGGCGGTTGCGTCGAGGGCGACCTCGCCATCCGTGCGCGTGCCGCAATCGACACCGGTGTCGCTCAGGATGTCAGTTTCGAACTCGACGCGGACGGCGACGATATCTGGGGGCTCGGGGTCGGTTGCGACGGTGTCATGCGAATACTGCTCCAACGCATCGACGAGCAAAGCGCGTATGAGCCCTACGCCACCATCATGGCGATCGAGCAGGGCAGGGATCGCGCGCGTCTGGTGACCGTCGTTGCGTCGTCAAACGAGCAGCCCGCCGCCGGTGCGACAGTCATCGTTGCGGACGACGGCGAGATCGCTTTCGACGGTGCGGCAGAACACGCCGAGGAGATTCTGTCGCTGGCCGCCGAGCCGGACGGCTTGCACGGCGTCCAACTTGCCGGTTCCGACGCGAGCGCGCTCGTCACGGAACTGGTTCCCGACCGCAGACTGCTGGTGCTCGGTGCCGGCAGGGACGCGGAGCCTGTCGTGCGATTCGCCGTGGAACTCGGCTGGCGGGTGACAATCGCCGATCACCGTCCGGCTTATCTGGAGACGGACGCGTTTGGCGATGCTGAGGAGACGATCTGCTGTGCGGCAAAGGAGATCGGCGAACGCATCGATCTCGATGCATACGACGCGGCGCTCGTCATGAGTCACCACCTCACCAGCGATCGGGACTACCTGGCACAGCTAGCGGATACCGGCGTTGCGTACATCGGGCTCCTCGGTCCTGCCGCAAGACGCGTCCGATTGCTCGACGAAATCGAAGCCAGCAGTGCTTTCGCCGAACGAGTTCGCGGACCGGTCGGTCTCGATCTGGGTGGGCGCGGGCCAGGCGCGATCGCACTGTCGATCGTCGCCGAACTCCAGCAGGAGTTCGCGCGTAGTCAGTCCTGAGCGTTGATGCCCGGCAGGAACACGCGGACGATCATGTCCGAGAGATGTTCCAGCGATTCTTCGGAGGAGATGTCGAATCCGCTCGTGCCACGCATCTCGAGTTGAATCGCGAGCAGGCCACCGGCGGATATCCGGATCATGTGGTAGAGCAGCGCCGGATCGCCCGGGGGCGCAATACCGTTTGCCTGCAGTGCCTTGATGTGTTCGACGTTGGCTTCGAAGAACGGACGAAGGTGGGATTCGATCAGCCAGTCGAGACGCGGATTCGAGTAGCTCGCTTCCTGCACGAGTACCTTGTGCAGCGCCGGCTGATCGTAGGCGAAGCGAACGTACGCGCGGATCATCTGCACGATGCGTCCCTGCGAGTCGTGTTCGCTGGTGTCTTTTAGGGCGCGCTCGACGGACTCCGCAAACTCGCTGAATACGCGATCGGCGGCCGCGCGCCATAGCTGGTCTTTGTTCTTGAAGTGGTAGGTAATGAGCGGGTGATGGACACCGGCTCGCTCCGCGATGTCGCGGGTCGACGTACCTTTAAAGCCATTCTCCGAAAAGGCTTCGACAGCAGCGTCAAGCAGCTTCTGCTGCGTAACGATCGATCGTTGTTGTTGCTTCCGGGGAGGTCTTGCGGCCCCTACACCGTCCGACACGGCATCTCCCTACCCTTGGAATTGAGCTTTAGGTTAGCGAGTAATCCGTATGTGGTCCACCCGCACATTTGTAACTACTTGTTACCGACAAGTTTGGCAGCACCGGCCAATGTCGAACGGGTTCAGGTGCAAACGACGGTCTTGAAGTCGCTCGCCAGGGGGATGAATCAGCGCTTCACTCGAGCGCGAACATCATTCGCACGCCGGCACGACGCTCAATGATGACGCCGTTTTCGACGACCGGCTCGAACTCCCACTTCTCCACCGCGCGAATAGCCGAGTTGACGAAGGTGTCGCCCGGATTCGAGTCGCGTATCGTGATGTCCTTGGTCGTGCCGTCGGTGCCGACAGTGAAGATGATGTCGACCCAGCCCGACAGATTGCGGCGCTCCGCCGCACGCGGATAGCGCGGCGCGACGTATTGGGTGCGCGTCAGCGAGCTGACCGGTACCGGCGTCTGATCGATGACGGGGACCGGCTCCGGAGCGATGTCACCGGCCGCGCCGGAATCGTCCGCGCCGGCCTGGACAGGATTGCCGAGCGCCGCAGCCGCGGTCGAGGCATCGTTGTTCGTTACGGGTTGGCCAAGTGCGCCCGCCGCTGCGTCCGCGTCACTGGTGTCGGTGCCGGTCGCACCGCCGCCGCCAAGCGCCGCCAGCGCGGCTTCGCGTTCCGCGGCCGCGCGCTCTTCGGCAGCAAGACGATCTGCTTCGGCCTGTGCCTCCAAAGCCGCCTGCGCTTCCGCCTCACGGCGTTGCTCCGCGGCGATCCGGGCACGGGCGTCGTTCAGTATCTGCGTTGCCGCCGCGAGTTCGGTGCTCGACGCGTCGATGCGGCGGGCATCGCTCAACAGTGCATCGGCACTGTTCAGGCGGCCACGGTCGATTTCCCCGCGCGCCTGCAGCACCAGCCGGCTTGCGATGACCGCGAGGCCCTGCTCCGCGGTTGCATTCCCGGGGTCGTTCGATAGAACGAGTTCATAGTAGTAACGCGCGTTGTCGTTCGCCGGCGAAATCAGCTGGCCCTGTTCGAGCCGCTCTGCTGCCTGTGACAGCACGTCTTCGACGGCCTGCGCGCTGCGTGCAGCGTCCAGCTCAGCGGTGACCGCATCGAGTTCGGCGGTGTCGCCGAGGCCGAGTTCAGCGGCGCTGTCGACGGCGATCGCGGCGTCCTCCAGACGGTTTTCGCGAATGGCGGCGCGCGCCGCATCGATGTACTCGCGCTCCTGTGCCTGAGCCAGCTGTGCCGTAAGGAACGGCAGGCGCGAGTTTGTCGCGTCGGCAAGACTCACCTGCGAGAGGGCTTCCGCGGCATCGTCGATGCGGCGGTCGAGCAAAGCCGATTCGGCCATGCCGATGGTCTGGTCCACGACGGCCGCGAGTTCTTCGGCGACTGCGGGGTCGTCCGGCGTGGCCTCGGCGGCCGCGAGATAGAGTTCGATCGCATTGTCGCCCGGCGGCGAGTAGATGCGGCCAGCGTCACGCGCGGCGCGCGCTACGTCCAGCGGGCCCGGCAAAACTTCCTGCTGTGAGGAGGGCGGCTGGCTGAAGTCGACGTCCGCTTCGGTGACCGAGCCCTGCGGCGCCGGACGTTCCGTTTCGGCGGTCGTCGGCGTCGTATCCGTGGCTGGCGGCACGTCGTCCGAGGAACCCAGGAACAACCACGCCACAACGGCTACGACCGCAACCAGGGCCGCGCCGGCAATACCCAGCACCTTGGGGTTCGTGAACGGGGATCCGCCGTCGTCGCCACCGTCGAGGTCGAGCGACGGGCCGCCGAACTCGCCATCGAGTGACGGATCGCCCATCGGATCGCCCATCGGATCGACGGAGGGCTCCAACGGCATCTCGACCGACGGGTCGAGCTGCTCGATGATTCCCGTTGCGCTCAGATCGTCCTCGACGGATGGCAGGCCATCGTCGTTGACGACAGACAGCGTCGGTTCGATTCGTGTGTCGCTGCCCGCTGGAGCTTCGCTTGCCGGCTTCGGCGGCTCGGCCGGCTTCGGCGGCGGCGCCTCGGCGGCGGGTTTCGGCTTCGGTTTCGGCTCTGGCTTGGCCTCCGGCTTCGGCGCTGGCTTCGGAGCCGGCTTCGGCGCGGCGGCTTTGGGCGCAGCCGGTTTCGGCGGCGGGGCATTCGGAGGGGGCGCTTTCGGCGGCGCGGCCTTTGGCGGTGCGGTGGTGGTTGCGACGCTCTTGAAGGCGGAGTCCGGTGCCTCCAGGTGATGCTTGACCGACGCTTCGACGGCGAGCCGCGCGCGTCCGGGCGACACCGGCTTCAGCAGGAAGCGGTATACCTTCCCGCGGTTGATCAGATCCATGAGCATCTCGCCGTCGTCACGCCGGCCGGCCACGATGTGCACGAGCCGCGCGGACTTCTTCGAGAGATGCGCAGTCAGTTTCTCGACGTTCGGGCCGACCATCGCCGCATCGACGACTGCGACGCCGACCTTCCGAGTAGCCAGGATCTCCTCGGCCTGCGCCAACGTGTTGGCGTAGCGTACGTTGTGCATGCCGCGCGAGGACTCTTTCACCGTCTCGAGAAATTCCTCGTCCTTGGTCAGGACGAGCACGTCGACCGCGTGCGAGCCGGCGACGGCTGCAGCGGAGATCTTCTTCGGGTCGAGGGCCGGCATGCGACCGGTACCGTCGCTGATGATCGTCGAGCCGTTCTCCGACGTCTCCATGACGATGTGCTCGGCGTGCGGCTCGTCAGGAGCGGCTGCGGTATCGTTTGCGGACTCGGCGAGCGCCATAAGGCGCATCTGACGGGTGGCGTTGTCGATCAGTTTGGCAAGGTCCTCAGCCGTGATGCTGCCGCCCTGCACGATCTGGAAGACTTCTTTCTCGCCGACCAGCGCTTCGAGGTCATCGTCGTCCTTGCCCGCGAGAAGAATGCCGATCGTTTCCGGAGAACGCTTCTTGGCTTCGCGCAGCGCTTCCACGCCGCTCATGCCGGGCAGGTCTTTGGCCGATACGATGACGTGTATCGGCGTCTCGCCCAAAGTATTGAGGGCTTCGGTACCGCTCGTCGCGCAGTGGATCGTATAGCGATCGTCGTTGATGCCCGCGCTTAGCGTATCCAGCGTGCTCTGTTCGCTATGCAGCAGCAATACCTGCGTTCTGACCTGATCCAACGGCACGTCGCAATCTCCGGGGTTCTTATGTCGAATAAGTTATGTAGTCTTTCCTGAAACGAGTATAGCCCCGGGCCTCAGGCGAATTGTTGCAGGACGGAGACTCCGTGCCGATTCTGTGACATGGCGCACAGTGAAAGTGACGGGCGCGTCACGTTTGGGCTTAGCGGCGCTCGGTGATTTCAGATGTAAGTTCTTCGAGCGCTTCGTCGACGGAAATCACGCGCTGTTTCTTCGAGCCGAGACGCCGGACGGCGACGCTGCCGGTCTCGACCTCGCGCTGGCCGACTGCGAACAGAACCGGCACCTTGGCGACGCTGTGTTCGCGCACCTTGTAGGAGATTTTTTCGTTGCGCAGATCGGTCTCCGCGCGCACTCCGGCGGCGCTGAGTTTCGCGGCAACTTCTGCCGCAAAATCATCGGCTTCCGAGGTGATCGTCAGCACCTTCACCTGCACCGGTGCAAGCCACAGCGGCAGGTTGCCGGCGTGGTGTTCGATCAGGATGCCGATGAAGCGCTCCAGCGAGCCGAAGATGGCCCGGTGCAGCATCACCGGCGTGTGTTTTTCGCCGTCCTCGCCGATGTAGGTCGCGCCGAGGCGGCCCGGCATATTGAGATCGACCTGCAGCGTGCCGCACTGCCAATCGCGGCCGATGGCATCTCTCAGGACGAACTCGAGTTTCGGGCCGTAGAAGGCGCCTTCGCCGGGATTGTGCGTGTAGTCGAGCTCCGCGGTTTCGAGCGCTTTGACCAGCGCCGCCTCGGCCTGGTCCCAGACCGCGTCTTCGCCCACCCGAACCTCGGGGCGATCGGCGAACTTGATGCGCACGTCCTCGAAGCCGAAGCTCTTGTAGATGCTGAGAATCAGATCGCAAACGGCGATCGACTCGTCGGTGATCTGCTCGGCCGTGCAGAAGACGTGAGCGTCGTCCTGGGTGAACGCTCGCACGCGCATCATGCCGTGCAGTGCGCCGGAGGGCTCGTAGCGGTGGCACTTGCCGAACTCGGCAAGGCGGTAGGGCAAATCGCGATAGCTGGTGATGCCCTGTTTGAACACCTGCACGTGGCCCGGGCAGTTCATTGGCTTGATCGCATACATGCGGCCGTCGACGGTTTCCGACGTGAACATGTTGTCGCCGAACGACTCCCAGTGACCGGACGCTTCCCAGAGCGATCGGTTCATCAGTTCGGGCGTGTTGATCTCGCGATAGCCGGCGGCATTCTGCTGCTGGCGCATGAACTCGATCAGATTCTGGAACAGCGCCCAGCCTTTCGGATGCCAGAAGACTGCGCCCGGCGCTTCCTCCTGGAAGTGGAACAGGTCCATGATCTTCCCGAGCCGCCGATGATCGCGTTTCTCGGCTTCCTCGAGCATGTGCAGGTATTGGCGCAGCTGCTTGTCGTTCGCCCACGCGGTGCCGTACACGCGCTGCAGCATCTCGTTGGCGGAATCGCCGCGCCAGTAGGCGCCCGATACGTGTGTCAGTTTGAACGATTTGCCGAGACGCCCGGTCTCCGGCAAATGTGGTCCGCGGCAGAGGTCGATGAACTCGCCCTGGCGGTACAGCGTGACCGGCTCGTCGTTCGGGATCGACGCAATGATCTCCGCCTTGTACTCCTCGCCGATGCTGCGGAAGAAGTCGACGGCTTCGTCGCGGTCCCAGACCTCGCGGACGATCGTTTCATTGCGATCGACAATCTCGCGCATCCGCTCTTCGATGACCGCCAGGTCGTCCTCGGTGAACGGCTCCTCACGCGCGAAGTCGTAGTAGAACCCGTTTTCGATGGCTGGGCCGATGGTCACCTGGGTCTCCGGCCAGAGTTCCTTGACCGCCTCGGCGAGAACGTGCGCGGCGTCGTGACGGAGCAGCTCCAGGCCGTCGTCCGAGTCGCGGGTAACGATCTCGACGGTCGCGTCGGACTCGATGTCCCGCGTCAGATCCCACAGATCTCCGTCAACGCGAACGGCGACGGCCGCTTTCGCGAGTCCCTTGCCGATACTTTCGGCAATCGTGGCTCCGGAGGTCCGGTCGGCATAGTCGCGAGCGGACCCGTCTGGCAGGGTGATCGTGGGCATCTGAGATTCTTCGGTGCTAAAGCTAAACGTTCTCGGACGAGCGCTTGCCGAGTCAGCCTCACGGCCACCCGCGCTCGTCCGGCGCGCTATTGTACAGGAGTGATCCCGAAATACGCAGACCGTCCGGGCGATTGCCGGCGCATGGCCAATTCGGCGGGCTGACTCTACAATAGCGCCCTTTGCGCGGGTCCGGCTTCGAGCGGCGCGGACCGGCGGCCGGCGGCCGTCCCGATGGTCGGCCGGCGCTCACCCGATATCTCAGAGTTGAACGAACCTCCATGATCGAACCTCCATCGCGCGACTTCATTCGCCAGATCATTCACGACGACCTCGAATCCGGAAAGCACGACCGTATCGTGACCCGCTTCCCGCCGGAGCCGAACGGCTACTTGCACATCGGCCACGTAATGTCGGTATGCCTGAATTTCGGCGTCACGGAGGAGACGGGCGGAATCACCTTCCTGCGCTTCGACGACACGAACCCGGGCAATGAGGACGAGGAGTTCGTCAAGGCGATCGAGGAAGACGTGCACTGGCTCGGCTTCGATTGGGAAACCCGGCTGACCCACGCGTCGGACTACTTCGACAAGCTTTACGCCGCCGCGGTCACGCTCGTCGAGATGGGACTTGCCTACGTCGATTCCCTGACCGCCGAGGAGATTCGCGAGTATCGCGGCACCCTGACCGAGCCGGGCAGGAACAGCCCGCACCGCGACCGCTCGGTCGAGGAGAACCTCGATTTGCTGAAGCGAATGCGCGCCGGCGAATTCGCCGACGGTGAGTCGGTGCTGCGCGCGAAGATCGACATGGCGTCGCCGAATATGAATCTGCGCGATCCCGCGCTGTACCGGATTCGGCACATCAGCCATCAGCATACCGGCGACGAATGGTGCATCTACCCGATGTACGACTTCGCACACACGCTTTCGGATGCCTTCGAGGGCATCACCCACTCGCTGTGCACGCTGGAGTTCGAGGATCACCGGCCGTTGTACGACTGGTTCCTGGATCAGCTCGAGCCCGAGCACAGGCCTCGGCAGATCGAATTCTCGCGGCTGAATCTCGCCTACACGATTACAAGCAAGCGCAAGCTGGCCGCGCTGATCGACGAGGGGCACGTGACGGGCTGGGACGATCCGCGCATGCCGACGATCGCGGGCATGCGCCGCCGTGGTTACCCGGCCGCAGCACTGCGCGATTTCGTGAAGCGCGCTGGCGTCACGAAGAAGGACAAGCTCATCGAGATGAGCATGCTGGAGAACAGCATCCGCGAAGCGCTCGGCGACTCGGCCGACCGCCGCATGGGCGTGCTAAAGCCTTTGAAGGTCGTGCTGACGAACTACCCCGAGGATCAGGTCGAAGAGATGGAGGCAATGAACCATCCGAACGACACGGATCGAGGCACCCGCAAGGTTCCATTCTCACGCGAGCTGTGGATCGAGCAGGACGACTTCATGGAAGAAGCGCCGCGCAAGTTTTTCCGCCTGAAGCCCGGCGGCGAGGTGCGGCTGCGCTCGGCCTACATCATCCGTTGCGACGAGGTCGTCAAGGACGGCGACGGCAATGTCGTCGAGCTTCGTTGCAGCTACGACCCCGAGACCCGCAGCGGCATGCCGCAGAGCGATCGCAAGGTCAAAGGAACGATCCACTGGGTCTCGGCGGCGCACGCTGTCGACGCCGAGGTGCGGCTGTACGATCGTCTCTTCACCGTGCCGAATCCGAACAAAGCGGACGACTATCACAGTGTTCTGAATCCCGACTCCCTGGAGGTCGCCGCGGCGAAACTCGAGCCGGCGCTTGCCGATCTCCAGGTTGGAGAAGACGTGCAGTTCGAGCGGCTGGGCTACTTCGCGCTCGACAGCCGGGACGATAGTCCGAACGCCCGCGTCTTCAATCGGGTCGTCACGCTCCGGGACTCGTGGGCGAAGATCGAGAAGGCCGCGATGGCCCAGGAGCAGGGAAGCTAGCCGGACTTCCGCACCGTGATCGGTGCGCCGCGCTCGAGCCCGAGGCCTTCCGCCGCGTTGCCCTCGGCACGCGCGATCTCGACCACACCGAAGGAATTGATCAGCGCCAGATAGTCGCCCGGCTGCACGCGGCCGTAGGTTTCGTTCATGGCGAAGTCGTGACCGCCGATGTGCGCGACGGGATCGGTGAACGTCTCGATGTGGCTCGCGTCGATGTTGCTGATTAGATTGCCGAATGCGTCGACCGTCACGATCGCCCCGGCGACCTGACCGTTGCCAACGTCCGGTTCGTCGACCCAGCCCGGAATCCAGTCCATGGTGGGGTTTCCAACGTCACTGGCGGCAAGCCGTCCTGCAGCGATCTCTGCTGCGATCGGGGCGAAGATATCCCGGCCGTGAAACGTCGCGCTCGGCTCGACGATCCCGAGCGAGGGCAGCCGTGTCAGATCGAGGTGCCTCACCGTTGCTTCTTCCGTCTTGCTCAGCAGCAGGCCGAGCAGGCCATTGTCCGGCGCGAGGAAGACGTGTCCGTCATGTTCGACGATCAGGATGTTGCGCTCGGTTCCGACTCCCGGATCGACGATGGCGACGTGCACCGTGCCCTCCGGAAAGTAGCGATACGCGCGTTCCACCCAGAAGCCTGCCTCAGGTGGCCACTGCGCAGGGATCTCGTGCGTTAGGTCGACCACACGGGCATCCGGGAAGCGCCCGAGGATGACGCCCTTCATGACGCCGGTGAACGGGCCCTTGTGCCCGAAGTCGGTCGTGATCGTGATGATGCCGGACGAAGTCACTTTGTCGTCCAGCGCGCCGCAGTTGAATCGTTGTCGTTCGTGGTCATCCCCGGCTCCGCGTCGTCGAGCCGAGAGTTTATCAGGCTTCGCTCAGGCCGAGACCGACCGCGAATCCGCCGGGTGCTGTCCCCGGAACCAGGCCCGGGCCCAGTAGATGAAGATCGTGTCGATCGCGGCGATGACAATCTTGAAGCCGTACTTGACGGCCCCTAGAGCCAGAGCCTTCTCGAGGCTGACGGTTCCCCACCAGACGACGAGTGAGTAGAGCACCGTATCGATCATCTGAGAAAGCATCGTCGAGCCGTTATTGCGCATCCACAGCCAGCGCTCGCCCGTCATCGAGCGAATCTTGTGGAAGGCCCACACGTCGAAACGCTGACTGATCAGGTACGCGAGCATTGAACCCATGATGAAGCGAAACTCGAACTTGAGAAGCGTCGCGAACGCATTGTGTACGTCGGCCGAAAAATCCACAGACTCGGGCCGGGTGCTCGGCTGATACAGCATGGCCAGGCTCATCATCACCAGCACAATTACGCTGACGCTGAAGCCCATCCAGACAGCCTTGGCAGCCTCCTTCTTGCCGTAGTTCTCCGACAGGACGTCGGTCGCGAAGAAAATACTCGAGTAGAAGATGACGCCGAGGCTGGTCTCGAAGCCGAAGATGATCGTCAGCTTCGGCCCTTGCAGGTTGGCGAGAATGATCGCTGTCGCAATGGCGACCTGCAGGCCGACCTTGCCGAAGAACCGGTACAAAAGAACCGTGCCGGCGAGGTCCAGCAGCAGCGTCGTGACCCAGAGCGCCTCCTGATTGGCGGCGAACCAGCTCGCGACGGCGTCAGGGATCATGCGTCAGATCGGCGTTATCAAGCCGCCAGCCTGTCGAGGTGCCAGTCCGCGTTGCCGAACAGCTGGCCGATCGCGGTCAGGCGCTTGAAGTAGTGCGCGATGTCGAGTTCCCACGACACGCCCATGCCACCATGCAGCTGCACCGCCTCTTCGCCGACCTTCAGGCCCGCCGTGCCGATCATGTACTTGATCGAGCTGATTGCACGCTTGGCATCGTCGCCACCCTGGGTCTGCACCATCGTCGCCCACATCAGCAGGGACTTGCTCTGCTCACAGGCCGTCAGCATGTCGACCATCCGGTGCTGCAGTGCCTGGAAGCTGCCGATCGGAACGCCAAACTGCACCCGGTTTTTCGAGTACTCGACGGTCTTCGACATCATCGTTTCCATGATGCCGACTGCCTCGGCGCAAACCGCGAGCGTCGCGTCGTCGACGACGGCGTCGAGCGTCGCGAAGCCCTCGCCGACCTCACCGAGCACGGCGGCTGCCCGCACGTTTTGAAGCTCGACCTCGCCGGCCTGCTGACCGTCGACCGTCGGATAGGCATTGATCGAAACGCCGTCGGCTTTGGCCTCCACGGCGAACAGCGTGACGCCGCCGGTGTCGGTCTGTTCTCCTGACGTTCGCGCGGGAACGATCAGGAGGTCGGCGGTGCCTGCGTTCGGGACGACGCCCTTGCTGCCGTTGAGCAGCCAGTCATCGCCGTCGGCGGTGGCCGTCGTCGCGATATTGGACAGCGTGTAGCGGGCCTGCGGTTCGGTGAACGCGAGCGTGGCCTGCAGCTCGCCGCCGATGATCGGCGCCAGCCAGCGTTCCTTCTGTTCCGCGCTTGCGACACGGCGAAGCGCGCCGCCGGCAAGAATCATGTTCGCGAGCCACGGCTCGACGATCAAGCCGCGCCCGAAGCGTTCCATGACGACCATGACGTCGAGCGGACCGCCGTCGAAGCCACCGTCTTCCTCGCTGAACGGCACCGCCGTCCAGCCGAGTTCGGCGAAGGTCGACCACACGTCATCGCTGTAACCCTTGTCGCTGCCCGAATACGCCTGGCGCGTCTCGAAGTCGTAGTCGTTCTCGATGAATTTCTCGATGCTGTCGGCGAGCATCGACTGTATTTCGTTGAGGGAAAAGTCCACGTGAGCTGCCCTTACAGTCCAAGCACGTGCTTGGAAATGATGTTCTTCTGAATCTCGTTCGAACCGCCGTAGATGGAAGCCTTGCGGTAGTTGAAGTACTTGAGCGAGGTCTTGGTCTCGGCACCTTCGCCGACCGGATCGGCGTCGAAGTCCGGCTCGAACTGCGCCGGTACGTAGGGCAGGGCGTAGTAGCCGGCCGCCTCGACAAACAGCGCATCGATCGCCTGCTGGATCTCCGTACCTTTGATCTTGAGGATCGAGGACTCGGGTCCGGGCGCCTTGCCGGAAGCCACTGCCGCGAGCGTCCGGAGTTCGGTGTACTCAAGCGCTTTCAATTCGACCTCGACGGCCGCGACTCTGCGCATGAAGCTCTGGTCGCCGGCAAGCGGTTCCGCGCCGCGCACGGAGCGCGCTGCCTGCTCCCGCAATTTGCGGAGCCGATAATGCGAGCGGGCCACACCGGCAATGTTGGTCCGTTCGTGCTGCAGCAGGACCTTGCCGTAGGTCCAGCCCTTGCCTTCCTCGCCGACGAGATTCTCGACCGGGACCCTGACGTCCTCGAGGTGAACTTCGTTTACCTCGTGATCGCCCTCGATCGTGATGATCGGCTTCACGGTCACGCCGGGCGTGTTCATATCGACGAGCAGGAAACTGATGCCCTCCTGGCGGCGGGCGACGTCGGTCGTGGTCCTCGCCAGCACGAAGATCCAGTCGGCGTGCTGCCCGAGCGTCGTCCAGGTTTTGGTGCCGTTCAGGACATAGTGGTCGCCGGCCAGATCCGCGCGCGTCTTCAGGGACGCGAGGTCCGATCCGGCGCCAGGCTCCGAGTAGCCCTGACACCACCAAACCCGTGAAGCGAGGATGTCCGGCAGGAAGCGTTGCTTCTGCTCTTCGTTGCCGAACGTATAGATCACCGGTCCGACCATGCTGAGGCCGAAGGGCACCAGCTCGGGCACGTTGGCGTCTGCCATCTCGCGCGAGAAGATGTACTTCTGCACCGGCGTCCATCCGGTACCGCCGTACTCGACCGGCCAGTTCACGCCAGTCCAGCCCTTCTCGGCGATTGCCTGCATGGAGCGCATCATGTCGTCGCGCGTCAGCGGCATGCCGCGGGCCTGCTTCTCCAATATGTCAGCAGGATATTCGTCGCGGAAGTAGCTGCGGACTTCGTCCTGAAACCTGAGTTCGTCTTCGGTGAGTGTGACTTTCATGGGGTGGCCTCGGAGCCGGCGATTTTTCTGGTTTGTACGGGATTTTCGCCCGTCGCGATGAGCGCGTCAGCTTGCCGACAAAAGCCAGGAAAATAAAGGGCCGGGAACGCCGCTGACCGGGAATCCGCGAGGCCAGCATAAAAAGTCGGCGATTTGTTGCAGAATGTGGCCATGGCATCGCATCTGATCCCCGACGACACCGCGCCGAAGGCCCGCGCGCCGCTCAAGGACGCGCTGAAGCGTCCGCTGCACGACCTCCGTATCTCGCTGCTGGACCGCTGCAATTTTCGCTGCCCCTACTGCATGCCGGAGAACGAGTTCCACGACGGCTACGAGTTCCTGAGCAAGCGCGACCGGTTGACGCACGAGGAGATCCTGCACGTCGCACGGGTTGCCACCGGGCTGGGGGTTTCGAAATTGCGCCTCACCGGCGGAGAGCCTCTGCTGGACAAGCACGTGACGAGTCTCGTCGAGCAGCTAGCCATGCTGCCCGGCGTCGACGATCTCGCGATGACGACGAATGCGATGCTGCTGGCGCCGAAGGCAGAGGCGCTGGCAGACGCTGGCCTGCATCGGGTGACGATTAGCCTCGACAGCCTCGACGAGCACATCTTTGCCGCGATGAGCGGCGGCCGCGGGAACCTGGCGCAGGTGCTCGACGGCATCGCGGCGGCGGAAGCGGCCGGACTGAGCCCGATCAAGATCAATGTCGTCGTCCAGCGCGGGGTCAACGATCACACGGTTGTCGACCTGCTGGATCACTTCCGCGGCACCGGCCACATCGTGCGGCTGATCGAGTTCATGGACGTCGGCAATCGGAACGGCTGGCGCATGGAACAGGTGGTGCCGTCGCGCGAATTGCTGGCTCAGGTGCAGCAGCGCTGGCCGGTGCGCGCGGTCGGCCGGAACTACCCGGGCGAGGTCGCCAGGCGCTACGAGTACGTCGACGGTGCAGGCGAGATCGGCTTCATCTCCTCGGTTACCGAGCCCTTCTGCGGCAGCTGTTCGCGGGCGCGGCTTTCCGCCGAGGGCGTGCTCTATACTTGCCTTTTCGCGACCCACGGCACCGACCTTCGCGAGCCGCTTCGGAATGGCGCCGACGACGACGAGCTGGAGGACATCCTGTCGCAGATCTGGCTGCAGCGCGGCGATCGTTACAGCGAGTTGCGCAAGCCGGACGTGGCGGAAGAACATCATCTGTCGAAGGTCGAAATGTACCGGATCGGGGGCTGAACCCGGCGGTCGACCGCAGGTCTGACATCGAACGAGACCAGGGAAAGAGGCAACGAATTGAGCAAGCTGAGCCACATCGACGATCGCAATCGACCCACGATGGTCGACGTCAGCGAGAAGGCGGTCACCCACCGCGAGGCGCGGGCACGCTGTATCGTGCACCTGCCGGAGTCCGTGCTGGCGGCCGTCGACGGCGACGAGATTCAGAGCAAGAAAGGCCCGGTGTTTGCCACGGCGATCATTGCCGGCGTCATGGCCGCCAAGAAAACCCACGAACTGATCCCGTTCTGCCATCCTCTGTCGCTCGAGAAGTGCGACGTTTCGATCGATATCCGGGAGGGCGACGTCGTCATCGAGTGCCTGTGCCGCGTGAGTCACAAGACCGGTGTCGAGATGGAAGCGCTGACGGGCGCCTCGGTGGCGGCACTGACTGTCTATGACATGTGCAAGGCACTGTCGCATGACATCGTCATCGGAGAGACCCGGCTGCTCGCAAAGACCGGCGGCAAGGCGGACTTCAAACACGATGAGTGACCGCAGCAAACTTTACGGCCTCGTCCTCGCGGGCGGGCGCAGCCGGCGCATGGGGCAGGACAAGGCGCTGCTCGATCGAGGCGGCAGGAACCAGCTTGAGCACGCCTTCGCGATACTCGACACCGTGACCGCGCGTTGCTTCGTGTCGGCGCGGCGCGATCAGGCCGAGGACCCGGCGCGAGCGCGATTTCCGCAAATCATCGACCGCTACGACGACCTCGGACCGGTTGCCGGGATTCTCTCGGCAATGGACGAATACCCCGACGTGGACTGGCTGGTTATCGCCTGTGACCTGCCGAATCTGGACGCCGAGACGCTTCGGTATCTGAGCGCCAATTCGGCCGAAGACAAGCCATTCACGGCCTATCGATCGAGCTACGACGATCTGCCCGAGCCGCTGTGCGCAATCTACCGCCGCGGCAGCGCATCGATCGTCCGCGCGTTCGTCGACGACGGCATCAAGTGTCCGCGCAAGATGCTCATCCGTTCGGATACGGCCCTGCTGCAGCAGCCCGACCCTGCATCTCTCGACAACGTCAACACGCCCGAGGATCTTGCGGCGAGCCGTCTGGGACAGACAGCGTGAAGAACGTTACGGTTCGCTACTTCGCGATGTTCCGCGAGAACGCCGGTGTCGGCGAGGAGACGCTATCGCTGGACGTAGCCACCGCGGCAGATGTCTTCGAGGCAACTCGTGACCGTCACGGCTCCTCGGAACCTCAGGGTCACTGCAAAGTTGCAATCAACGACCGCATGGCGGACTGGGACACGCCGGTCGAGGACGGCGATATCGTGCTGCTGTTTCCTCCGGTGGCGGGCGGATGACCGAACCCGTCACCATGACGGCCGAGCCGATCGATCCGGACGCGCTGCGCAAACGGCTCTTCGATCCGACCGCGGGAGCGTACTGCGGCTTCGAAGGCTGGGTGCGGAATCACAACGAAGGTCACGCGGTGGAGCGGCTCGAGTACGAAGCTTATGAGCCGCTGGCGATCAGCGAAGGCGAGGCCATACTCGCCGAGGCCCGAGAACAGTTCGGCGACGTACTGGCGTTCTGTGTCCATCGCACGGGACTGCTGGAAATCGGCGATTGCGCCGTGTGGGTCGGCGTCTCGTCACCACACCGCGACGAGGCATTCCGTGCCTGCCGATTCATTATTGATTCGCTCAAGGTGCGCCTTCCGATCTGGAAGAAAGAGCACTACACGAACGGCGATTCCGGCTGGGTCAATTGCGAACGCTGCGCGGCTCACGGTTGAGGCTTCGTCGGACGATCAGGCGTTTCCTGCGAGCGCGGAGGCGACGTATCTGTCCAGAAACCGGAACAGGATGGCGATAATCGCGAAAAAAGCGAGCAGTCCTGCGAGGCCTCCAAGGATCTGGCCGTAGAACACCGGCAGCATGGCGAACAGCATGGCCACACAGATGATCATCCACGCGCGTAGCCATCGACGGCCGGCTTGCTTCATCTGCCAGAGTTGCGCCATTGAACCTGCGGCCGTCACTCCGTAAGCGAGTGCGAACAGGCCCAACCACCGAGGCAACGGCTCGAACAGGCCCGAAAACAACAGAACGACGTTGCCGGCAGCCGCCAGCGTCAGCCAGCCAAGCGCGAAGCAGAGAAAGCTCATTCCAAGTGGCCTTCTCACGACCGAATTACCTCAGCGCCGCGAGATCGTCGGGAGTGTCGACATCCATGCTCGCCGCCTCGCACGGGATGGTAGTTCGTCGAAACCGGGTGTCGTCGAGCAAGCCGCGTGCGCCTCGATCGCCGGCCAGTCCCTGCAGTTCGTCGAAGGTATTGCTCGGCAGCAGCAGCGGCGGACCTACGGCGTCGTCGAAACTCGATGCGACAATTTCATTGTCGTCACCCGACCATGCATCAATGAGTGACTGGAGATGCCCCGCCGTCACCAGCGGCTGGTCCGCAAGAACGATCAGGAGAGCATCCGCGACCGGCGACAGCGCACTGGCGGCCAACGCCAGGGACGTTCCCATGCCTTCACGGTAGCGGTCGTTGATCAACAGGAAACGGCAGTGGTCCTTCGCACCGAGCATGACGCGGCGGGCGTCGTGACCGGCGACGAGTACGGATCGGTCTCCGCAAGCGCTCGATGCACGGCGCGCGGCGCGCTCGACGAGGGTTTCGCCGTCAAAGCTGGCCAGTTGTTTCGTGTCTCCGAAGCGCGTCGACTCGCCGGCGGCGAGCACCACGGCGAAGATGCGCGGCGCGCTCACCAGGGGTGTTCGTACCCGTCGTGGCGCAGAAAGCGCCCGGTGTCGCCGATGGTCAGTCCATCGATGATGTCGCGCATTCGTGCGACGGACTCGGCCGGGTCGTAGTCGGCCCCGCTGCCGCCCAGGTCCGTGCGGCACCAGCCCGGATCGAGGATGCCGACAACGATCTCCTGCGGCGCGAGTGAGTCGGCGAGCTTCGCCATGGCCATGTTCACCGCGGCCTTGCTCGTTCGGTAGGCGAAGTGCTGCCCCTTCTCGGGGTCGCCGATCGAGCCCATGTTGCTCGAAATCGTTATGAGCTTCTTCTGCTCGCTTTTCGCGACGTTGTCGATGAACGCCTCGGCCATGCGGAACGGCCCCATCGTGTTGATGCGGATCACGTCGGCCCAGATCTCGTAGTCCATGTGTCCGAATGTCTGCCGCCAGTCGTTGTGCTGCCCGGAATTCGGGCCGAATACGCCGGCATTGTTGATCAGCACGTCGATGGGCCGGTCGGCAAGAATCGCCGCCGCATTGGCGATCGTCTCGTGGTCGGTCACGTCGATCGCGACGGGCTCCAGCCGGTCGGAGGCCAGTGCAGCGAATGCCTCGGAATCCTCGGGGTTCCGGCAGGCCGCGAGCACGTGCCAGCCGGCCTCCAGATACTGACGGGTAAATTCCAGGCCGAGGCCACGATTGGCCCCGGTGACGAGTACGACCGGCATTGCGAGTCCCCCAACACTTGCGGCAGCGACAGTATATGTGCTTTTCTTGCCCCGCACGCAAGCGGGGAACATAAGAAGGAAATCCGTGCACGTCATCAAGTCAATCGACGACGCCAAAGCACTCGAAGGTCAGGAGGTCGGTCTCTCCGACTGGGCCGTCATCGACCAGAATCGTATCGATCAGTTCGCCGAGGCGACTGCTGATCATCAGTGGATTCACGTCGATACCGAGCGAGCCGCGCGCGAGATGCCCAACGGCACGACGATCGCGCACGGCTATCTGACGCTCGCGCTCATCCCGGCGCTGACGGAGAAATTCATTCAGGTCGAGAACCTGGCGCGGGCGATCAATTTCGGACTGAACAAGGTCCGCTTCTATACCCCGGTGCCGTCCGGTGCGCGCGTTCGCGCGCGGGCGACCGTACTGGCCGCAAGGCGCCGCGCCGGCGCGCTGCTGCTTACGTCAGAGGTCCGTATCGAGGTCGAGGGCGAGAAGAAGCCGGCCTGCGTGGCCGAAACGCTCGGCATGTATTTCTTCGACGCCGAGTAGGCGCCTTAGCGCTAGTCCTTGAATTCCGCGGTGGCCTGCCGCGTTCGATCGACCTTCAGTTTCGTCACGTCCGGGCGCGAGTAGTGCCCAACGACATCGAGATTCTGCCGCTCCTCGAGGACCCGGCGGTGGTCGAGAACGGCGACGCGAAGCGACTCCTTGCCGGTCTCCGGCGGCAGCACCCATTCACCGTCGGGCGCCGCGATGCAGGAACCGCCGTCGGCCATCATGTCGTCGGCCGAGTCCTTGAGCAGTTCCGCATGGGGAAGCTTGTCGCCGATATCGGCCCGGCGCATCAGGCCCGACACCGAGACAACGAACGAGCGTCCTTCTCTGGCGATGAACCGAGTTATGTCGTCGGTATTGCGCTGGCTGCCCGGCCAGATTGCCACGTGCAGATCCTCGCCGGCGGCGTATAGCGCGGCGCGGGGCAGCGGCAGCCAGTTCTCCCAGCAATTGAGCCCGCCGACGGTGAATGCGCCGAGCGGATGGGTCCTGAGCCCATTGCCGTCACCGGGCGACCAGACGAGGCGCTCCTCGTAGGTCGGCATCAGCTTGCGATGAACGGATCCGATGTCGCCCTGCTTGTCGATGTACACCATCGAGCAGTAGAGGCTGTGACCGCCCCGATTGGCCGCGCGCTCCATAGTGCCGACGTACACGGCGCAGCCGTTTCGGCGCGCGGCGTCGCGGATCGAGTCGAGATCGCCGCGCTCGGGAACGACCGCTTGGTCGACGTAGTGCGCGTAGAGTTCCTTCTGCAGGGTCGAATTGAATCGCGCACCTTCGGTGCGTTCGACCCAGAAGGGGTAGCCGGGCAACAGCGCCTCTCCGAAGGCGACGAGATCGCAGGACTCCTTGCCTGCTTTGTCGATCCATTCGACGATCCTGGCGACGGTGGCCTCGCGGTCGAGCCAGACCGGCGCGATCTGCGCGAGCCCGACGGTGATTTCGTGATTGCTCATCCCGCCATGATAGCCGCGGACGCGCTGGAACGAAAAAGGGCAGCGGCCTTGGCCGCTGCCCCTTGTCTCAAGTGACGTTTCCGGTCAGTCGAAATTCATGCGGAAGGTCACACCGTAGGTCGCCGGCTCCCCAGGATAGGAGTTCATGCGGCCGTCCTGCGCGGGTGCATCGAACGAACCGAAGTAGTAGCGCTCGTCCGTGATATTGCGGCCCCACAGAGTAAGGTTCGCGTTCAGGTTCTCGAAGTCCATGCCGATGCGGGCGTTGATGAGCGTCAACGAATCCTGCGCGGTCAGCGGGTCGAGGTCGCCGTCGGTGAACTGGTCGGATGCATAGGTGGCTTCGATGCGCGCGAACAGATTGTTGTTGCCCACCGTGAAGTCCTGGGTCACCGCAAGGAACGCGCGGTCCTCGGGGTTGTAGGCGAGCGGGTCGCCGGTCCGATCGCAACGTTCGAGGCTGACCAGCGGATTGAACGCGGGCGGAAGACCCGGGTCAGGCTGGCCGGTATGGAAGGGCGTTGCGTCCCAGCAGGTGCCGAAGATGAAGGAGTCGTACTCGGCCTCGGCGCGAGCAACGAAGCCTGCGATCTCGGTGGTGTCCGTCGGCCGCCACGTGAACTCGAATTCCAGGCCCTGAGTGGACAGGTCACCCGCGTTCTGCAGGTTGAAGCCCGTGCCGGTGAACGCATTCGCCTGGAAGTCCTCGAACTCCGAGTCATAGACCGATACGGCGAGACGGACCGGTCCCAAATCGCCCTTGAAGCCGACTTCGATCGAGGTCGACGTCTCCGGACCGAACGACTGCGGGAACGCCGGGTTGATACGGTCGTCATTGGTTCCGCCCGATTTGAAGCCGGTCGAGTAAGACGCGTAGAACATGGACGTGTCGCTGGCGAACCACGTCGCTTTCGCGGTGCCGGTTACCTGATCGTCGGAGATCGACTCGTCGAAGTCGGCACGAGGGGCCAGCGGATCGAACACGAAGGTCGCCCAGCCGTCATTGAAGAAGGGCTGGAAGACCGGGAACGACGCGACCGGATCGAAGGTCGGCAGTCCGGGCGGCAGCGTCGCCGCACACGCCGGATCGAGCTGGCACAGCAGGATTCCCATCAGCCCGAAATCGGGCCGCGGCGTGTTCGCGGGCAGCGACTGCGTGTAGACCGCCGCGGTGTCCTTGTTCTCGTCCGTATAGCGGGCACCGAGCGTCAACGTCAGCGCGTCGGATACGGCGAAGTCCGCCTGGGCGAACAGCGCGTAGCCGTCCTGCTCGTGCAACGTGTTGTCGACCGCGACGTTGCCCGGCAGGGCCGGGATGCCGGCGTTCTGGTACGGCGCGCCAACCAGCGCTGCCACGGTGTCGATACCGTTCGCGATCGTCAGGAACTGCGGGTTCTGATTGAAATAGAAGGACAGCAGGCCGGGGTCGGCATTGCCCTTGATATTGCGAATGTCCTGTTGGAAGTAGTACGCGCCGACGACGAAGTTGCTGGCATCGCCGAACTCACCGGCGAGACGGAATTCCTGCGAGAAGGACTCCTGCTCGGCATCGTTGGTTCGGACCAGCAGCGGCACGTTGCTGAAGTCGGCGTCGATCTCGTCGTAGGTATCGAAGTAGCGCAGACCCGTGACGGACGTCAGCGTCATGCCGTTGTCGAGCGTCTTGTTCATCTCGAGCGAAATGCCGGAGTCTTCGTTCTGCGAGATCGGCGCGAAGTTGTAGGCAACCGTGTAGTCGTCGAATCCGGTGCCGGTGACGATCGTGCCCGGGAGCGGCGCGAGCGCATCGAGCAGAGGCTGCGGATAGGGGAAGTCCGTGAAGACCGTGCCGCCGAATCCGAGCAGCAGAGCATCGGTGCCCGGGGTGGGTACACCGGTGATGCTGGCGCGGGAGTACAGATTGTCGACGCGGGAGACCGCGACGCAGCAGGTCTCGTCGATCTCGGAGTAGTCGGCGATCAGGCGCAGGTTGAAGTTGTCGCTCGGCTCATAGAGCAGCTGCGCGCGGACGCCCAGCCGGTCGCGGTCGTTGTAGATATCGTCGCCCAGCGCAATATCGTCCACGTAGCCATCGCGTTGCGACGCGAAAACCGTGCCACGGAAGGCGAGCGTATCGCTCATCGGAATATTCGCCGCGGCAGAGATGCGAGTGAGGCCCAGGTCCCCGGCCTGCACCTCGACGAACGCATCGAGTTCCTGGCTCGGAGCGACCGTGCGAATGAGGATCGCCCCGGCCGGCGTGTTCTTGCCGAACAGCGTTCCCTGCGGGCCGCGCAGAACCTCGACGGCTTCAACGTCGATGAGCTCGTTGATGATCGAACTCTGCCGTGAGCGGTAGATGCCGTCGACATACAGTCCGACCGCCGATTCGACGCCGAAGTTGTTCGACGTGCTGCCGACGCTGCGAATCGAGAAGTTGCTGGTCGTTGCCGATTGACTCTGGCCGACGATCAGGCCCGGCACGTTCTGTTGCAGGTCGAAGACGTCCTTGATGCCGGACGCTTCGATTGCGGCGCCGGTAACGGCCGTCACCGCGACCGGAACTTCCATGATGCTCTGGTCACGTTTCTGGGCGCGGACGATGATTTCCTCGAACGCATCGCCATCCGTGGACTGCGCCATCGCCGGCGCGGCAACCGCGAGCGACGCAGTGAGCACGGTCAATCCTCTGGCTGCTGCGCGCAGGCATAGTGTGTTCAGCTTCATGCTTCCCCCTTAGATGTATCGAAACGGCAGGCACTCGGCGGCGCCGGACCGGGTAGTGCGGAGCAGGCCGCGAAGAGAAGGGGGCATCGATTGAAAAGTCAGAGGAATCAGATGCTTCCGCAGACTCGAGCAGCCGCTGCAGGTGCCGCAAGAATAGCATGCTTTTACCGGCCTGGACCGTTTGCGCGGGCACGTCGAGCACGTCTCTTACCGTTCTGTTAAATTACGCGGCCACCGCTACAGGCCGGTGTTCTCAAGCTTCGATGGGGGAGTCGCAATGCAGGGTTTGATGATGGACACGCCGCTCAGGATCTCCGCGATCGCCGAGCACGTTGCGAAATTCCACGGCAGCCGCGAGATCGTCTCGGTCACGGCCGACAATCCGCGCCATCGCTATACCTGGGGTGATTCCATGCAGCGGGCCGGGAAGCTTGCCTCCGCGCTGACAAAGCTCGGCCTCAAGTCCGGTGACCGCATAGGCACGATCGCGTGGAACGACTACCGGCACCTCGAAATCTACTACGGCGTCAGCGGCGCCGGTTTCGTCTGCCACACGATCAATCCCCGGTTGTTCCCGGAGCAGCTGATCTTCATCATCAATCATGCGGAGGATCGCTGGCTGGCGGTCGACCCCATGTTCCTGCCGCTCGTCGAAAAGATCAGCGAGCACCTCCAGGGCGTCGAAGGCATCGTCGTGCTTACTGACGAAGCCAACATGCCCGAGACCTCGCTGCCCAATGTCGTCTGCTACGAGACCTTGCTGGCGGCGGAACCGGACGACTACGCGTGGCCGGAGGTCGACGAGCGCGCGGCTTCGGCGCTTTGCTATACCTCGGGTACCACCGGCGATCCCAAGGGCGTCCTCTACAATCATCGTTCGACGATTCTGCACGCGTACGCGGGTATCGCGCCCGACGTGCTCGATCTGTCCAGCCGGGACAGCGTCCTGCCCGTCGTGCCGCTGTTCCACGTCAATGCCTGGGGCATTCCCTATTCCACGGCGATCGTGGGGGCCAAACTCGTATTGCCGGGCCCGAAGATGGGCGACGGCGAGACGTTGTACGAACTGCTCGACACCGAGGACGTCAGCATCGCGCTCGGCGTGCCCACGGTCTGGCTTGCGCTGCTTCAATATGCGGAGCAGAACGGCAAGCGGCTCGACAAGCTGGAACGCACCGTTGTCGGCGGCGCCGCCGTACCGCGCTCGATGGTCGAGGCGTTCCGCGACAAACACGGCGTCGAATTGCGTCAGGGTTGGGGCATGACCGAGATGAGCCCGATTGGCACGGTCAATAGCCTGAAGTCCGGCCTGGAGTCGCTCGACTCCGACGCGCAGCTCGATCTGGCGACCAAAGCAGGGCGCGGTGTGTTCGGTTGCGAGCTCAGAATCGTCGACGACGAGGGCACCGTCCTGCCGTGGGACGGCGTCGCCTATGGGGCGCTTCAGGTGCGCGGGCCCTGGGTCTGCAGCGACTACTTCAAACTCGAAGGAAGCGGCGGTTCGCACACTGACGACGGCTGGTTCGATACCGGCGACGTCGCAACGATCGATCCGGAGGGCTATCTCGCGATAACCGATCGTACGAAGGACGTGATCAAGTCGGGCGGCGAATGGATCAGCTCGATCGATCTCGAGAATACCGCGATGGGTCATCCCGATGTCGCCGAAGCGGCGGTGATCGGGGTGTCTCACCCGAAATGGACGGAACGTCCGCTGCTCCTGGTGGTGCCCAACGACGGCACCGAGATCGACGCCGGTGCCATGCTGGAGTACTTCAAGGGCAAGGTCGCCGACTGGTGGATTCCATCTGACGTCGTCTTTGTCGAGGAACTGCCGCACACGGCCACCGGCAAGGTGAAAAAAGTCGAATTGCGCAAGCAGTACGCCGACTTTAAGCTCTCGGTCTAGGCCGGACAGGGCAATATCGGGGAGCACGCATGGCGGAGCCGCTTAGGCTGTATGGATTGAAGGCGCTGGTACTGAGCGGCGGGAGTGGCATCGGTGAGGCCGTCGCGCGAACGCTCGTCAAGCACGGCGCGGTGGTGCTTGCCGTAGACGGTTTGAACAGCGGCGTGGAGCAGCACTTCAAATCGGTCAAAGGGATCGACGGTCTCGCAGTAACGCTGACCGACGCGCGGCAGATGCCATCTCTCATCGAGACCGCCGTGGAGAAGCTCGGCGGCCTGGACATCCTCATCAACGAGTTCCCGCTTCAGCCGTCCGAACCCATCGGCGGAAAAGGGCCCGAACTCGATGAGCTTTTGAAGACTCGGACGGACCTGATCCTCTCCATGTGCCGAGGCGCGCTGCCTCACATCAAGAAGAGTCCCGCGGGACGGATCATCAATATCGGCTTTCTGCGCAGTGTCTTCTCTGCCGACGGCGGCAGCGCGCGGGATCACGCCGAGAAGAACCTGGCCGACGTAACGAGGGCGCTCGCGGTAGAGATCGGTGAGTTCGGGATCAACGCGAACTACGTTCAGCCCGGCGCGATCATGACGGGCGCGAGCCGAGAAGTGTTCAGAAAGGACATGAAGCTTCGCGATCATTGCATCGGTACATCGGCCGCACGCCGGCTCGGCGAGCCGGTCGACGTCGCCAAGGTCGTGCTGTTCCTCGCCAGTGACGATGCCGTCTTCGTCAGCGGGACCGGTATCGCCGTGGATGGCGGCCGCACCGCTGACTGATCGCTCAGCCCGGCAATGAGCTCACTTCTCGAGGACCTCGTTCGGCTGCTCGCTCTCGAGCGGATCGAAGACAACATCTTCCGCGGCGACAGCCGCGACATCGGTAGCCCGCAGGTATTTGGCGGTCAGGTGCTCGGTCAGGCGCTGTCCGCCGCGCAGCTGACTGTAGAAGGGCGGGTTGCTCACTCGCTGCATGCGTACTTCCTGCGTCGCGGCGACATCAATGCGCCGATCGTGTACGAGGTGGACCGCGCACGGGACGGCGGCAGCTTCTCCAATCGACGGGTCGTCGCAATCCAGCATGGGCGGCCGATTCTCAATTGCGCCGCATCGTTCCAGATTCCGGAAGACGGGCTCGAGCACGCCGCGGAAATGCCGGACGTTCCGGGACCCGACGGGCTGAGGGAACTGCACGAGTACGCAAGCGACTTGCCGGACTGCGTGCCGATGAAATTGCGGCGCTTCCTGACGCAGAAGCGTCCGTTCGAATTCCGTCCGGTGCGCGAGGTCGACTTCGACAGTCGAGAACGGCTGCCGCCGCTGGCACACGTCTGGGTTCGCGCGGTCGGTGAGGTGAACGACGATCCGGTGCTGAACCAGAATCTGCTGGCCTACGTGTCGGACTACGAACTGCTCGGCGCGAGCACGCTGCCGCACGGCCTGTCCTTCATCCACGACAACGTCATCATGGCGAGCCTCGACCATGCGCTGTGGTTCCACCGGCCGGTCAACATGAACGACTGGCACCTGTATTCGATCGATAGTCCGAATGCGTCGGGCGCGCGCGGTTTCGCGCGGGGTCTGTTCTTCCGCCAGGACGGTGCGCTGATCGCGTCGACCAGTCAGGAGGGACTGGTACGGGTAGTCGATGAGCGGAAACCGCGCTCGAATCCAAAGAATCAGGACTAAGGACTGTCCGGGCGTTGCGCCGAGCACAAGTCGGAACTAGCTGGTGCGCAATTCCTCGTTGAAGCGCTTCGCGTTGGCGACGTAGACGTCCGCGGAGCCGGAGATCATTTTGATTTCTTCGTCGCTCAGCTCGCGCACGACGCGCGCGGGTGCGCCAAGGATGAGCGTGCCGTCCGGGAAGGACTTGTTCTCGGTGATCAGGGTGTGTGCGCCCACCATGCAGTGCTTGCCGACGGACGCGCCATTGAGAATCGTCGAGCCGATGCCGATGAGGCTGTCATCGCCGACCGTGCAGCCGTGCAGCATGACCTTGTGCCCGACCGTGACATTGCGGCCAACGCTCAGTTTGAGCCCGGGGTCCGTGTGCAGCACCGAGCCGTCCTGCACGTTGCTGCGCTCGCCGATCTCGATCCAATCGTTGTCGCCGCGAAGCACGCAGTTGAACCAGATGCTGGCCTCGTGCGCGAGGCGCACGCTGCCGATCACCGTGGCATTCTCGGCGATGAAGTGCCCGCTGCCCTCGAGCACCGGACGCCGCTCGCCAAGAGAATAGATCAACTGGCTTTGCCTTGAGCCGCGACTGCTGCGGCAGCCTTCGCGACCGCCTCCGGATCGCCCAGAAACTCCCGGGACACCGGCTTGAGGTCGTAATCCAGCTCGTAGGCCAGCGGGACGCCGGTCGGAATGTTGAAGCCGGTGATCTCCTCATCGGAAACGCCGTCGAGCATCTTCACCAGCGCCCGTAGGCTGTTGCCATGGGCGGCGATGAGCACGTCCTTGCCCGCCTTGAGGTCGGGCGCGATGAGCTCGTTCCAGCTCGGCAGCACGCGGTCGAGCGTAATGGCAAGCGACTCGGTTGCCGGCAGTCCGTCGATGCCAGCGTAGCGGGCGTCATTGGCCGGATGACGTTCGTCGTCCAGTTCGAGTTCCGGCGGCGGGATGTCGTAGCTCCGGCGCCAGATGTGAACCTGCTCGTCACCGTACTTGGCTGCCGTCTCGGCTTTGTTCAGGCCCTGCAGCGCGCCGTAGTGACGTTCGTTCAGACGCCAGTCGCGAACCACCGGGATCCACATCCGGTCCATCTCGTCGAGCACGATCCAGAGCGTGCGGATCGCACGCTTCAGGACTGACGTGTAGGCCACGTCGAATTCGTAGCCGAGTTCGTTCAGCAGCTTGCCGGCGGCGCGCGCTTCGCCAATGCCCTGTTCGGTGAGATCGACGTCCGTCCACCCGGTGAACAGATTCTTCAGATTCCAATCGCTCTGGCCATGCCGACAGAGCACGAGCTTGCCCGCCATAGTATCTCCGGAAAAGATGAAAGATCAGGTGCCTACGAGGTCGCGCAGTTCCTGCGCGGCGACCGACAGCGTAGCAAAATCGACGTCGCTGCGGACCTTCATCTCGCTGATCATCTGCTCGAAATGCTCGATGTCATCGGCGTTGTCGTCGAGCCAGGCGACGACGAGGGCGCCGACGTCCTTCTTGCTGCGCGATTTGAGAATGCGCGAAGCCAGCGGCCGGCGTAGCCGGTAGAACTCCTCGCGCAGATTGCTGCGCGCGATAGCTTGCCAGCGTCCGTGGACTCGGAGGTCTTCGACGCTGTTGTGCAGCCAGAAGAGCCCGAGCCGCTCGTTGAACTCCGAATAGACCTTTGCGGCCTCGGCGACCTTGCGCTTGTGTATCCACGCGAGGTCGGCGATATCCAGCGCGGCCCGCGTCAGAAGCAGCGCCGCCATGCGGTCCGCGAGCTTCTCGGGAACGCCCATCTTCGTCCACATGTCGGCGGCCTTCTGATGCCGGACGCGCGCTGACGTGGACACCGCCTGGCCGCGGCGCGAGTAGACCGCCGCGAGGCCCTCGCGCAGGCGCTCGATGGTCGGGCCGATCTCGAGTTCGTTGCCGAACTGTTCGATCAGCCAGTAGCACGCGTGTCTCAGCGTCCGGCTGACCTCGAACATCATGGAGAGCTGGGCCTTGGCGGGAATTTCGTTGTCCAGCGATTCGATGGTGTCGAACAGGCCGCCCGCTCGGCAGATCCGGCGCGCGACGGTGTAGGCCCGCGCGATGGTCGGGACATCCGCGCCGGTGTCGACCTGGATGCGTTTCACGAACGCCGGACCCATCCGATTGATGATGTCGTTCGAGATCAGCGTCGCGAGTATCTGCCGGCTCAAACGATGATCCGGCAGCAGTTCGGCATAGCGGCGCCGCAGAACCGCCGGGAAGTAGCGGTACTGATCGTGGCCTAAGAAGTCCTCGAGGCTGGCATCCGACGCGATCAGGCCGTCGTACAAGTCGATTTTGGCGTAACTCAGAACGATCGCCAGCTCCGGGCGCGTGAAGCCCTGCTTTCTGGCGCGGCGCTCCTCGATCTCCGCATCGTCGGGGAGGCTTTCGAGGTCGCGGTCGAGCAGACCGGTGCGCTCGAGGTTCGTTATCAGTCGCGCGGTCTCGTCGATCCGGTCCAGCGAGCGAATCTCGCTCATGCTGATCGCCTGGGTCTGCAGATAGTTGGCGCGCAGCACGAGCTCCGCGACGTCGTCGGTCATCGAGGCGAGCAGCTGGTCTCGGCGATTGCGGGTCATCGCTTTCTTCTCGGCAACGTCGCCGAGCAGAATCTTGATATTGACCTCGCGGTCCGAGCTGTCGACACCCGCCGAGTTGTCGATGAAGTCGGTGTTGATGCGCCCGCCGGCAAAGCTGTACTCGATCCGCGCGCGCTGCGTCAGCCCGAGGTTGCCGCCTTCGCCAACCACGCGGCAGCCCAGTTCGCTGGCATCGACGCGGACGCTGTCGTTGCTGCGGTCGCCCGCGTCGGTGTGTCCTTCGGTGCTGGCCTTGACGTAGGTGCCGATGCCGCCGTTCCAGAGCAGATCGACGTCCATCCGCAGGAGCGCCCGAATCACCTCGTCGGGCTGCATGGACTGCTCGTCCGTGCCCAGCATCTTGCGAACCTCGCGCGATAGCCGAATCGTCTTCGACTGCCGGGAGTAGATTCCGCCGCCCTGCGAGATCAGCGCCTCGTCGTAGTCCGTCCAGCTGGACCGGCCCTTCTTGAAGAGCCGCTTCCGTTCGCGGTAGCTCGCCGCGGTGTCCGGGTCCGGATCGAGGAAGATGTGCAGATGGTTGAAGGCGGCGACCAGCCGGATCTTCTTCGACAGCAGCATGCCGTTGCCGAACACGTCGCCGCTCATGTCGCCGATACCGAGCACCGAGAACGGCTGCGTTTGCGTGTCGAGCCCGAACTCGCGGAAATGCCGCTTCACGGCCTCCCATGCGCCACGCGCCGTAATGCCCATCTTCTTGTGGTCGTAGCCGGCAGAGCCGCCCGAGGCGAAGGCATCGTCCAGCCAGAAGCCGTAGTCCGCCGAGATGCCATTTGCGATGTCGGAGAATGTGGCCGTGCCCTTGTCCGCCGCGACGACCAGGTAAGGGTCTTCGGCGTCGCGCCGAACCACCCCTTCGGGTGTGACGACCTCGCCGTCGACGACGTTGTCAGTGATGTCCAACAGACCGCGAATGAAGGTCTTGTAGCACTCGATACCGGTCGCGAGCATGGCCTCGCGGTCATCGACGGGCAGGCGCTTGCAGAAGAAGCCGCCTTTCGCGCCGGTCGGTACGATCACGGTGTTCTTCACGACCTGGGCCTTCATCAGGCCGAGCACTTCCGTGCGGAAGTCTTCGCGCCGGTCCGACCAGCGCAGCCCGCCGCGGGCGATGTCGCCGCCCCGCAGGTGCACACCCTCGACGTCCGGCGAGTAGACGAAGATTTCGAAGTGCGGCCGCGGCGCGGGCATCTCCGGTATCGCCGACGGATCGAGCTTGATCGAGATGCACGGCTTCGGCTTGTCGCCTGCCAGGGTCTGGTAGAAGTTCGTCCGCAGCGTCGCCTCGAATGCGCCGGCGAACGCGGAAAGGATGCGGTCCTCGTCGACGTTTCGAGCCCGGGCCACGGCCCGTTTGACGGCGGCACCGATGCGTTCGAGTTCCGCTTTGCGCGTTCGGGGCTTGCCGGCCGGATCGAATGCCGTTTGGAACTGCTCGACGAGGAGCCGCACCAGCCCGGCGTGGGCGACGAGCACCTCCTCCATGTAGGTCTGACTGAACGGCATCCCCGTTTGCAGGATGTACTTCGTGTAGCAGCGCAGCAGCGCTATCTGCCGCCAGTTGAGGTCGGCATAGATGACCAGCCGGTTGAGGCCGTCGTCTTCGAGCTCGCCGTCGAGCACCCGCATGAAGCAGTCCTCGAACCGGTCCGCGGCGGACTCCACGTCGATCTCCGCACCGCTCTCGTGGCGCAGGTGGAAGTCCTGGATCCAGAACGGATCGTCTTCGAGCAGGTAGAGCTCGTAGGGGCGCTCGGTATAAACGTCCACGCCCATGTTCTCGAGTATCGGCAGCGCTTCCGACAGGACCAGCGGCTTCTCGTCGCTGTAAATGATGAAGTGCATGTGCCCGGGCGCGGAGCCGCTCGGCAGGTACAGGTTGCACGTGCGCATCTCCTCGTTGAGCCGCATGCTGTCGATGCGGTTGAGGTCGCTGCAGGCGTCGCGCGGTGCGGTCTCTTCCTGGTATCCGGCGGGGAACACTTGTCCATAGAGCCGGAACAGCCGGTGGCCGTAGTCGGGCCCGAACGCACCTTCCAGTTCGCGCCGCAGTCGGTCCGTCCACGAGATGACGATGTCCGCCAGCCGGGCCTGAATGTCGCTGATGCTGATCCGCGGGCGCTCGCCGGGCGCGGTCCGCACAATGGCGTAGACCCGCGCCAGCGGGCTGTCCAGGATTTGCACGCTCGAGTCGACCGAGATGCCGTCGAAGGCATCCTTCAGCACCGCTTCGATTTTGCGGCGGACGGCGGTGGTGTACTTCTCGCGCGGCACATAGATAAGGCAGGAGAAGAAGCGCCGGAACGTGTCGCGGCGCAGGAAAAAGCGTACGCGTTGCCGGTCCTGCAGATTCAGGACCCCGAGCGTCGTTCTGGCCAGATCCGAGATGCTGCTCTGGAACAGTTCGTCACGCGGGAAATTGTCGAGTATGTGCAGCAGCGCTTTGCCGCGATGACCGCGCGGATTCACGTGCATCCTGTCGAGCACTTTGTCGACTTTCAGCCTCAGCAGTGGGATGTGCCGCGGACTCTCGCTGTAGGCAACCGACGTGAACAGACCGATGAAGCGGTGTTCGCCAATGGCCTCGCCGCGGTCGTTGTAGAGCTTCACCCCGACATAGTCGAGATACGCCGGCCGGTGAATCGTGGAACGGGAATTGGCCTTGGTGATGATCAGCCAGTCCTTCGACCGGGTCAGGCGCTGCATCTCCTGGGTGAGCTCGATCCGCTTGCTGCCGCGATCCTCGCCGCTCAAGAGGCCGAGGCCGCTGCCCTCGACCGAATCGAGGAAGATTCGCTCGCCTTTGCGCGTCAGCTCGTAGCGACGGTAGCCGAGAAACGTGAAGCGATCGTCGATCATCCAGTCGAGCAGGGCCTGCGACTCGCTGCGGACTTCCTCTTCGACGCCCGGCGGGCCAAGCTCGAGGCTGTCGCGGGCCTCGGCCATCTTGCCGCGCATCTTCTTCCAGTCGCGCACCGAGACCCGCACATCGGCGAGCACGCGCGCGATCTCGTGTTCGAGCAGCTTGATCTGCTGGGCTTCGGTCTCACAGTCGACGACGAAGCGGACGAAGGATTCAGACTTCGCTTTCGGATCGTCGAGGTCGAGCACCGAGGTGAGTTTGCCGCGTCCGTCGCGCGTGACTCCGATGACCGGGTGGATCGTTACGTGAACGGTCAGGTCCTGACGGTTGATCGCGGACAGAACGGAGTCGACGAGGAACGGCATGTCGTCGTTGACCATCTCGATGATCGTGTACCGCGACGAATAGCCGTGCTCCTGCTCGGTCGGGTTGAAGATCCGGACCAGCGCCTGATTCCGCCGCCGCGTTTTCGCGAATTCGAGATGGTGCAGAGCGATGCGAGCCATCAGGCGCTCGTCGTGACCCTGCAGGTCTTCGACGGGCACGTGGGCGAAATACTGGCGAAGGAAGCGGCGTATTTCGGCACGGCTGGTCAGGACGTCCGTGGATACGCGGGAGGATGCGATCGTGTCGACGATGCGTTCCCTCGCATCGCTGCCTCGGCGCATTTCTTGTCGTGTCACGTTAGAGGCTCCGGCCGATAAAAGCGGCGCGGGCATTATACAATCTATGTCACTTGCAACAATCAGCCGATCGCGGTTTATAGTCCGAAAATCGATCGACGAAGCTGGGCTCGCGGTGCGAGCCGGAGACAGGAATGACGACGCGAAAACTCGAGAAGACGATCCACACGGATCTGTCCCGCGACGACGATTACACCGGCTATCTGCAGCTGGATCGGCTGCTCAGCGCCCAGACACCGCTATCCGACCCGCCACACCACGACGAGATGCTCTTCATCGTCCAGCATCAGGTCGCGGAGCTGTGGATCAAACTGCTCATCCACGAGGTGCAGGGCGCCATTCGGCTGATTCAGGCCGACGATGTCAGGCCGGCGATCAAGAATCTGGCTCGGGTGCGCCACATCCAGAGCCAGATGTACAACCAGTGGAACGTGCTCGATACGCTGACGCCCAGCGAGTACTCGGAATTCCGCCACGTATTCGGCAAGGCGTCCGGCTTTCAGTCCGCGCAGTACCGGATCTTCGAGTTCGTCCTCGGCAACAAGAACGGCAAGATGCTGCCGTTTCACGAGCACCAGCCCGAGTGGCACGCGCAACTGGTCGCCGCACTCGAGGCGCCCAGCCTGTACGACGAGGTCCTGCTGCACCTGGCGAGGATGGGCATCCCGGTGCCCAGGCAGGCGATCGAGCGCGACTTCTCCGAACAGCGCGAGCCGGACCCGGAGGTCGTCTCTGTCCTGAAACGAATCTACGAGGCGCCGCGCAATTACTGGGACGTCTACGAGACCTGTGAGGCGCTGATGGATATCGGCAACAACTTCCAGTTCTGGCGATTCCACCATCTGAAGACGGTCGAGCGCATCATCGGCCACAAGCCCGGGACGGGCGGAAGTTCGGGTGTCTCGTTCCTGAAAAAGGCGATCGATATCGAGTTCTTCCCGGAACTGATCCAGGTCCGGACGGAAATCGACTACTAGAGAGACGTTCTACAGACGTTTTGCCTTTTCGAGCAGCTTGTCCATGACGGCGTTGAAGCGTTCGACTTCCTCGTCCTCGATGCCCTCGAGCAGCTCGCGTTCGAACTCCAACGCCAGCGCGGCGACGCCGTCGTGTACTTCGCGGCCTTTTTCGGACAGATTCAGGATCGATCGGCGGCGGTCGGCATCGGCGAACTGCCGGTCGATCCGGCCGGCCTTGATCAGCTTGGTGACCGCGCGGCTGACGGCGACCTTGTCGAGAAACGTCTGCTCGGCAACCTCCACGGCGGACAGGCCGGGGTGGCGTCCGAGGATCGCGATCACGCGCCATTCAGGAATCGACAGGCCCCACGTCTTGTCGTAGGCACGCGCAACGGTGGAACTAACCGTGCTCGACAGGCGCGCGAGCCGGTATGGCAGGAATTTCTCGAGTATCAGGTCTTCGGCCATGCGTCCGCCTTCGCCAACTCCGTCTAACTTAGCGAGACTGGCGCGGCCGATCAACTATGCGGGATTTATGCCAGATGCGGCTCGGAGAGATACTCACGCGACTGCATCTCCACAAGGCGGCTTGACGTGCGTTGATATTCGAACTCGAGCTTCGCTCCCCGATAGAGCTGAGTGGCATCGGCGGCGGCCGAAACGATCAGCTTCACTCGCCGGTCGTAGAACTCGTCGACCAGAGCGATGAAACGCCGGGCCTGATCTTCCAGCGTTTTCTCGAAGACCGGCACGTCCGACAGAATCACGGTCGGGTACCAGCGGGCGATCTCGATGTAGTCGGACTGACTCCTGGGGCCATTGCAGAGTTCGTCGAAGTCGAACCAGGCGATGCTCTTCGCGCACTTTCGAGCCAGGATCACGCGACCGTTGACCTCCAGCGGGATATCGGCGGCGATGTCGCTCGATGCGGATTCGTCGAATAGCCGCTCGAGCCGCCGCAGGGACTCCGCATCGGCCGACGGCAACCACGTGCCCGCCTGCTCGAGCAGGCGCAGCCGGAAATCCGTGTCGCCGCCCATGTTGATGACTTCCGTGCACTCGTTGAGCAGCGCAATGGCCGGCAGGAAGCGGCTTCGCTGCAGTCCGTTCCTGTAGAGATCGTCGGGACGGGCATTCGACGTCGAGACCAGGGTCACGCCGCGGTCGAACAGCCCCTTGAGCAGGCGGCCGAGGATCATCGCGTCGCCGATGTCGCTGACGAAGAACTCGTCGAAGCAGAGTACGCGGGAGTCCTGGGCGATATCGGCGGCGACCTGGTCGAGCGGGTCTTCGACATCGCCGAGCGCGGCGAGCCGCTCGTGGACCTCGCGCATGATGCGGTGGAAATGGACGCGGCGCTTGCGCTCGACCGGCAGCGATTCGAAGAACAGGTCCATCAGGAAGGTCTTGCCGCGCCCGACACCGCCCCACAGATAGATGCCTTTGACGGCCGTTGGCTCGCTGCCCCGCAGCCAGCCGAGCCAGCGCGGGCGGCTGGATTCGCTGCTGGTCAGCCTGTGTTCGAGGTCCTCCAGGTGCCCGACGACGGCCTCCTGGGCCGGATCGCGAACATGACCTTCACGCTTGAGGCTGTCCTCCCAGGCGGCACGAATTCCCAAGGCTACCCTGATTCCTGTATTGCAGCGGCCATTCCCCGTGGCAAGATTACCTCAGCAGATGGTCATCTGCCTGTCCAACGAAGGAAAAGAACCCAATGAGCGAGAGCAGCGAACGCGAGTCCATGGAATTTGACGTCGTCATCGTCGGTGGTGGACCGGCGGGACTGGCGGCGGCGTGCCGGCTGATGCAGCTCGACAGCGCGCTCAATATCGTTGTCGTCGAGAAGGGCTCCGAGATCGGGGCGCACATACTTTCCGGCAACGTCTTCGAACCAACCGCGCTCGACGAACTGTTCCCGGACTGGAAGGAGCAGGGCGCGCCGGTCAAGACGGGCGTGATACGCGACGACGTGCACTTCCTGAAAAACGAGTCCAAAGGCCGCCGTGTTCCCGGCATGTTCGTACCGCGCCCGATGCACAACGAGGGCAATTACATCATCAGCCTCGGGCGACTCTGCCAGTGGATGGCCGAGCAGGCCGAAGCGCTCGGCGTGAACGTCTTTCCGGGCTTCGCCGCATCGGAAGTGCTCTATGACGATGACGGGCGCGTCCGCGGTGTCGCAACCAGCGACCTAGGGATCGGCAAGGACGGCGAACGCAAACCGTCCTACGAGCCCGGCTATGAGCTGCTCGGCAAGTACACGGTGTTCGCGGAGGGCTGTCACGGCAATCTCGGCAAAGAGGTCATCGAGAAGTTCGATCTGCGCGCCGGCCGCGACCCGCAGCACTACGGAATCGGGATCAAGGAAGTCTGGGAGATCGACGCCGACCGGCACGAGGAGGGGCTCGTCGTGCACACGGCCGGCTGGCCGCTTGACAATCACACCGAGGGCGGCGGCTTCCTTTATCACGCGTCCAATAACCAGGTGTACCTGGGCCTGATCATCGCGCTCGACTACAAGAACCCGCATCTCGCGCCGTTCGAGGAGTTTCAGCGCTGGAAGCATCATCCGGTGATCAAGCAGTACCTCGAGGGCGGTACGCGCATCGCGTACGGCGCGCGGGCGGTGAACAAGGGCGGTCTGCAGTCGCTGCCGCGACTTTCGTTTCCCGGCGGCATCCTCGTCGGTTGCGACGCTGGGTTTCTCAACGGGATCAAGATCAAGGGCGCGCACACGGCGATCAAGTCCGGCATGCTCGCTGCGGAGTCGATCCGCAAGGCGCTCGAAGAGGGCGTCGAATATGGCGAGCTGTCCGCCTACGATGAGGCGATCGAGGCGTCGTGGATTCACGATGAGCTGTACCGTGCGCGGAATTTCGGACCGGCGTTGAAGAAGTTCGGCACATTCCTCGGCGCGGCTTTCACGTTCATCGACCAGAACATATTCCGCGGCAAGATGCCGTTTACGTGGCGGCACAGCGAGCCGGATCATGCGTCGCTGCTCGAGGCGGACAAGGCCGAGCCGATCGACTACCCGAAACCCGACGGCGTCATCAGCTTTGACCGGCTGTCATCGGTGTTTCTGTCGAGTACGAACCACGAGGAAGATCAGCCGTCACACTTGAGGCTCCTCGACGAGTCCGTTCCCATCGAGCAGAATCTGCCGCGCTTCGCCGAACCGGCGCAGCGCTACTGTCCAGCCGGTGTCTACGAGATCGTCGAGGAGGGCGGGACGAAGCGCTTCCAGATCAACGCCCAGAACTGCGTCCACTGCAAAACCTGCGACATCAAGGACCCGGCGCAGAACATCGTCTGGACCGTCCCGGAGGGGGCCGGCGGTCCGAACTATTCGGGCATGTAGTCGCCCGAACCCAATAACCACGATACGGAGTCAACGCCGTGAGCAATACGCGGCCCGAACAGGGTGAATTGACGAAAGACAACGATCTGTCGAAGACCGAAGCTACGCTCGACACGATCGACGCCATGGTCGACGGCTTGAACGACCACGACATCGACAACATGGGCCGCTTCTTCAGCGAATCATTTCGCTGGATAGGCAACGCCGGTTGCGGTTTCAAGAGTGGACTAAAGGAATTCCAGGACAACTGGCAGCGCCCGTTCCAGGCGGCATTCTCGGACAAGGTCTGCATCGACGAAGCCCGTATCACTCAGGGAGAATGGTGCGCCGCCTTTGGGCGGCAGGAAGCCGTCCATAGTGGCGAGTTCATGGGCATCGCGCCGACGGGCAAGCGGGTCGAGATCCGTTACATGGACTTCTGGAAGGTCGTGGACGGCAAGATCGTCGACAACTGGGTCATGGTCGATTTTCCCTACGTGATGCAGCAGCTCGGCGTCGATCCGTTCAACGGCCAGGGCTGGGATCGCAACGATAGCTCGCGCATGCCCGTGCAAAACGGGGAGGACCGGGCGCCCTAACCGCCTATCGAGTTCGACGGCCCCGGGTCGATCGCCTGACGCTCGATCAATCCCTCAGCAATCGTCAGAAATTCCTCAGCGCGCCGTCAGGCCAATCTCTGACGGGCGTGCGAGCCTGCGCCCACACCATCGAGTGCGACGGACCGCGATGGAGGGAGGCGACAATGAACGAGACGACCCGAACGCTGTGCATACTCTGTTGCAGTGTCTTCACACTTTCAGGCTGCGAAGTCGGTGAGGATGAGCCGCCCGAACCGGAGAGGTGCTTCCAGACGTCGCTGGCCAACTGCGGATCGGGTCCGTGGGATCCGTTCGGTATCGCATTGGCCTTCGCGTGGTGGGGCGGGCAATGCACCGAAGAGGTCGCCTGCGCCGCCGATGCGCCGTCCACCGATCTCACCAACGGCATCGTGACCGACGCCTATATCCGCTCGAACTGGACGCTCAACAACGCCGTGGAGCGTGAACCCAACAACACCCTCGACGAGGCGATGCCGTTTCTGATCGAAGACGATGGATCGTTCATTGTGACGGGGACGGTCAACGATGCCACCGACGATGCCGACTTCATGGTCTTCGCGACCGAGTCCTTCGATCTGCACGCTATCTATATCTGCCGCAGCGTCGACGAGTGCTTACTGCCGTTCTACCAGGGGCCTTCGCTCTATCTCGAGTTCTACGATCAGGAGGGGACGCTGCTCGAGAGCACCGGGATTGCGCAGACGCGGAACGGCCACGAGATCGTCTTCACGCCCAGCCCGGGCCTGCGCTACTACGTGGCGATTCGCGCAGGCGATACCGGCGGAGCGGACCGCGATTACAAGGTCGTGATCACCGATTGATTGAGATACCGCCGGCGGCTAGCGCGGCTGCATCCGAATCGCGCCGTCGACGCGAATGGTCTCGCCGTTGACGTAGGCGTTGCCATAGATGAACGCGACAGTGTCCGCGTACTCTTCCGGCCGGCCGAGCCGCTGCGGATAGGGCACCTGCTGTCCGAGGGAGGCCTGCACCTCTTCGGGCATGCCCGCCATCATCGGCGTGAGGAAGATGCCGGGTGCGACGGTGTTCACGCGGATGCCGAACTGCGCGAACTCGCGCGCGATCGGCAGCATCATGCCGACGACGCCACCCTTGGAGGCGGAGTAGGCGGCCTGACCGATCTGGCCTTCGAACGCGGCAATCGAAGCCGTGCTGACGATGACGCCGCGATCGCCGTTCTCGTCGGGTTCGTTGAGCTGCATCACAGCCGCCGCCTCTTTGGTGACGTTGAACGTGCCGACAAGATTGATCTGAATGACCCGATTGAATATCTCCGTCGGCCAGGGGCCATCGCGCCCGAGCGTGCGTCCCGCGGTTGCGATGCCCGCGCAGTTCACGGCAAGGGTGATGCCGCCCATGAACTCCTTCGCAGCGGCGATCGATGCGCGTACGACCTCTTCGTTGGACACGTCCGTGGCGACGAAATGCGCTCGCTCGCCGAGCTCTGCGACCGCTGCGGCACCCTGTTCTTCATTGATGTCGAGCAGGACGGCCTGTCCGCCCGCCGACACGACCTTCTTTGCGGTTTCGAGGCCGAGGCCGGATGCACCGCCCGAAATAACGGCTTTCGCCTTACTGAGATCCATAACGTAGTCCGATCAGTCGATTTCGACGCCGACGGCAACTGCCTCACCGCCGCCAATACAAAGTGATGCCATCCCGCGCTTCAGTCCGCGCGCCCGCAGGGCGTGCACCAGCGTGGTCGTGATTCGTGCGCCCGTCGCGCCAACGGGATGGCCGAGCGCGCAGGCGCCGCCGTTGACGTTGACCTTCGCGTGATCGATGCCGACGTCCGTCATCGCAGCCATGGTGACGACGGCGAACGCTTCGTTGATTTCGTACAGATCGACATCGTCGGGCGTCCAGCCAAGCCGATCGTGCAGCCGGCGTATTGCCGATACCGGGGCCGTCGTGAACCAGGCGGGTTCGTGCGCAAAGCTAGAGTGACCGACGAGTCGCGCCAGAGGCTCGATACCGCGGCGCTCCGCCTCGGCGGCGGTCATCAGGATAGTCGCCGCGGCGCCATCCGAGATGGACGACGAGCTCGCGGCCGTCACCGTGCCGTCCTTCGCGAACGCGGCTCTCAGCGTAGGAATCTTGTCGACGTTCACCGTCGTGGGCGTTTCGTCGGCCGAGACAACCGTTTCGCCCTTGCGGCCCTTGATCGTGACCGGGGTGATCTCGGCATCGAAAGACCCGTCGTCGGCGGCGTTCTTCGCGCGCGTCACCGACTCGATCGCGAACGCGTCCTGATCTTCGCGGGAAAAGCCGTATTTGCCGGCGGTCGCCTCCGCGAAGTGCCCCATCATTTTGCCTTCCCAGGGGTCCTGCAGGCCGTCGATGAACATGTGGTCCATGACTTCCTGATGGCCCATGCGATAGCCGGAACGGGCCTTCGGCAACAGGTACGGCGAGTTGGTCATCGACTCGAGGCCGCCGGCGACGACGATGCCGGCGCTTCCGGCGGTAATCATGTCGTAGCCCAGCATGATCGCCTCCATGCCGGAGCCGCACATCTTGTTGACGGTCGTCGATGGGACGCCAACCGGGATGCCGCCGTTCATCGCGGCCTGACGGGCCGGTGCCTGGCCCAGTCCGGCCGGCAAAACGCAGCCCATGATCGACTTGTCGACCTCGGCGCCGTCGATGCCGGCGTCGGCGATGGCCGCGCCGATGGCCGCGCCACCGAGCTCGGGGGCCGTTGCGCCGGACAGCGCGCCCTGGAAGGCGCCGATGGGCGTTCGCCGCGCTGCAACGATAACGATGGATTCAGAACTCATTGCGGTCTCCGTCTGGGGCCCGGAAGGATACGTCAGTCGACCTTGGGCGGCCAAAATATTGTGAGTTATTGCGGTTTTTCAAGCAGATCCGGCTCGTCCAGCACGGCCAGAATCCGCTGCCGCGCCGCCTCGGCCAGCTCGCGGTGGTCGGCGAACGCGGGATCGTCCGGCTGGATGGGCTCGAGGATCTCGATCCGCAGCCTGCGTGGGCGCGGCAGGAGGTGGCCCATCGGCAGCATGGCGCGCGATCCCGAGATCGCGACGGGGACGACGGGCATGCCGCCGCGAACCGCGGCCACGAACGCCCCGGGCCGGAAGCGGCCGACACCGGGTTCCTCCCGGAACGTGCCCTCCGGGAAGAAGCCGAGTGACTGGCCTTCCCTGGCGGCCCGAACGATCTCGCGAGCGTCACGCGAGCTGCCGGACTGGACGTTGCGCTCGACGAAGCGCTGACCGCCGCGCCTCAACAGAAAGTGGGCGATGGCGACGTTGCGCATCTCGCCCTTGATGACGAAGGAGAAGCGGGCAGGGAGGAAGCCCTTGAGCAGCGGGCCGTCCACGTAGCTTGCGTGATTGGCGACGACAACGGCGTGGCCCGTGGGGAGATGCTCGAGACCGTGGACGTCGACCCGGACGCCGGAGCAGACGAATGAAGCCTTGGCGGCCTTGGTGACGAACCAGAGGCGGGCGGCGGGGCCTGGCACGAATGTGACGACGATCAGCGACGCGAGGCAGCAAAGGCCGAATACTATCCATGCAAACGCGCCCCACAGCCCTTCGAGCAGTCGTGTGACGTACTTCACTTTATGTTAATGCCTTCGGAAATCTGTGAAGCCGGTCACGCCGGCTGACGGGCATCGTTATCATACTCAAATTCCTGAAAATTTTGCGCGGCTGCGTAACTTTGCGGCTGCGACGGCACAACGGACTCTGCCGGCAAACAGACGGAAACTATGGGCACTAGCGACAGCAACAAACCGGCAGACGCCGCCGGCAGCATTGAACGCACCGAACAGCTCGTGGATCGATTCCTCGATGCGATCTGGATGGAGCGCGGGCTGTCGCAGAACACGCTCGGCGCCTACCGCGCCGATCTAATGACGCTCGGACGCGGCCTCGCCGAAGAGAAGAAGTCGATCGACACCGCCGAGAAGGCCGATCTGCTCGCGTTCATCGCGAAGCGCGTCGAGTCGGGCGCCAAGCCCCGTTCGACCGCTCGCCAGCTCTCGAGCTTCCGCCGTTTCTTCCGCTACATCATGCGCGAGGGACTCCGCGACACGGATCCGACCGCGGACATCGAAATGCCGCGTATCGGCCGCTCGCTGCCAAAAACGCTGACCGAGGACGAAGTCGATGCGCTCCTGAGCGCACCGAATACCGAGGAGCCGCTCGGCCACCGCGACCGTGCCATGCTCGAATTGCTCTACGCCACTGGCCTCAGAGTCTCCGAGCTGATCAATCTCAAGCAGTCGCAGATCAACTTCAATCAGGGTGTCCTGCGCATCGTCGGCAAGGGCGATCGCGAGCGCCTGATCCCGCTGACCGAGGACTCGCAGCGCTGGATTCGCGATTTCATCGACGGGCCGCGCATGGAGATCCTGCTCGAGCGTCAGACCGATTATCTGTTCCCGACGCGCCGCGGCAACCGCATGACGCGTCAGGCGTTCTGGCACATCATCAAGCGCTACGCCGAGAAATCGGGTATCCGCAAGAAGATGTCGCCGCACAGCCTGCGGCACGCCTTCGCGACCCATCTATTGAACCGTGGCGCCGATCTCCGCGTCGTGCAGCTTCTGCTCGGTCACAGCGACCTGTCGACCACCCAGATCTACACACACGTCGCCCGCGAGCGGCTGAAAGACCTCCATGGGGAGCACCACCCCCGCGGCTAGAACCGGGCGCGAGAGGGTCTGCAACCGCATTGCGGTGAAACAAATGCGCCAAAACGCGGGTCTTAGTGGTCACCTAACCTGCTAAAATGCGCCACATAAAACCCCCGAGGATCACGCATGACCCTTAAGACTCCGCTACGACGGACGGTTACACGGACGTTTGCCATCGTATCCGCGCTGTTGCTCACGATGACGGCCTACGCGGAAACGCTGGAAGAGGCTCGCGAGCGGCTCGCGGAAGGTTTCGACATCATCGAACCGCAGCACATCGACGTCAGCCCGGTTCCGGGTTGGTACCAGATTCAAAAGGGCTCGATCATCGCCTATATCTCGGATGACGGACGTTATCTGTTGCAGGGCGATCTGATCGATCTCGAATCGCAGCTCAATCTGTCGAGCATGGCCCGCGACGAGGGCCGCCGCGACATGATGGCGCAGCTCGGCGACGACGACGTGATCATGTTCGCGCCGCAGGAAGTTCGCCACACGGTGACGATCTTCACCGACATCGGCTGCACCTACTGCCGCCGTCTGCACAATCAGATCGACGAGTACATGGCGCACGGCATCGCCGTCCGCTACGTGCTCTACCCGCGCAACGGCCGCGCGTCCCGTGAGTGGAATACGTCGGAAGACGTCTGGTGCGCGACGAATCGGAATCAGGCCCTGACGGCCGCCAAGCTGGACCGCAATTTCGACACGGAGAGTTGTGACGCGACGATGATCGACGAGCACTATGCGCTCGGCCAGGACGTCGGGCTCACCGGCACGCCGGCGATCGTCCTCGAGGACGGCACGCTGATCGGCGGCTACATGCCGCCCGAGGCACTTGCGCTGCGGCTGGAGCAGCAGACGCAGAGCGCCGCGCGCTGATCGCCGCCGGGCGAACGCCCGCGGATAAGAACGAGAAAGGCCGCCCCGGGCGGCTTTTTTTGTTTAGATATCGCGACTCGATCAGGACGCGGCGAGCTTGGCCCGCCGGAGCTCGTGGATGTGCAGCTCCTTGCTCGCACCTCGATCCTTTAGATAGGTCTCCAGCGCGAAGCGGCCGCTTCTGAAGGCAATGTCGTCCCACGGGATCTCGTCTTCCGCGAACAGCTGGGTTTCGAGGCTCTCCTCACCGGCCCCGTAGCCGCCCACGAGTTTGCCGGTGAAGAACAGGTGCACCTGGCCGGCGTCGACGACATCGACGGAGGCGAACAGGTGCCCGATCTCCACTTCGGCCAGCGCCTCCTCGCGCGTTTCCCGGGCCGCACCTTCGGCGAGCGACTCGCCCAGTTCCATGAAGCCCGCCGGCACCGTCCAGTAGCCGTAGCGCGGCTCGATCGCGCGCTTGCAGAGCAGGATCTTGCCGTCCTGCTCGGCGACGCAGCCGACGACGACCAGCGGATTCTGGTAGTGGATGGTCTTGCACGATGTGCAGACCCAGCGCTCGCGATTGTCGCTTTCAGGCCGCTGGATTTCGACCTCGGCGCCGCAGCGCGAGCAGAATTTCATTGGTGGCAGCATAGACAGAGAATCGTGGTACCGGGAGGGGGACTCGAACCCCCAAGTCCTTGCGGACGGTGGATTTTGAATCCACTGCGTCTACCAATTCCGCCATCCCGGCAGGGTGAGGGCCGCGGTAGGCGGCCCCGAAAAGCGGCGCACAGTATATGCGCGCGCGTCCGAAGCCGCCACAAAGCGCAATTCTGCGACCTTTTCGGGGCAATCGGCATCTAAGATGGCAGATATGAGCAGGTTCGCGGACATTCGGATAGACGACTCGATCGTGAAGCGCGCTGCACGCGGCGACGTGCGGGCCTACGAGATCATCTATCGCGCTTTTGCCACGCCGGTCTACTCGCTGTGCCTTCGCTTCTCAAAGGTGCCGGCACACGCCGAGGACCTCACCCAGGAGACCTTCATCGAGATGATGCGGTCGATCGCGAAGTTCCGCGGCGAGGCGGCGCTGGGCAGCTGGATCCGCCGGATCGCGGTGACCAAATCGCTGATGTTCCTGCGCTCGGCGTGGACGAACCGGAGCCGATCGTTTGCCGACGACTGGGACGAGATGACGCCGGGCGACAACCTGAGTCACGGAATATCGCGGCATCCGGACGACGCGATGGATCTCGACGCGGCACTGGACAGCCTGCCGGTGGTCAGCCGCACGGTCGTCTGGCTACACGACGTCGAGGGCTTCACGCACAAGGAGATCGCGAAGCTCATGGGCAAGACAGAAAGTTTTTCGAAATCGCAGCTATCGCGCGCCTACCAGCGGATGAAGCCGCTGCTGGAAGTCAAAGACGAGGCGCTCGGCGCTGCTGAATTGAGGAGTTGCTGACGATGAGCGGCGACAGGAAGGAAGAAGAAATGATTTACGGACTCACGGCTGACGAGCGCGACGCGCTCCACGATGGCCTCAACAGTCTGCCGGATACGCCGCCCCCGCGGATGCTGTGGGAGCGAATCCGCGAACAGGCGGAAGCGGAAGGCCTCTTGAAGAAGCGGCATGATTTCCGCAACTGGTATGCTGGCGCCGGCCTCGCGGCGGCCGTGGTCATGGCGATCATGCTGATTCCGCAACCGCCTCAGCCGGGCGTCCAATCCGACGACGACACATCGTACGTCACACCGCCGCCGCAGGCGCATGACGCGACCAGCGGCCTGCAGCAACTGATGATCCGCTCGGCGCAGCTCGAACAGAACCTCCGCGCGCTGCCGAGCGAACCCAGCGTCGTTCGTGCCGGCACGGCGGCGACGATTATCGAACTCGAAGACCGCATTGCCGCCATCGACTATCAGCTCAGCAATCCGGATGCCGCGCTGACGCCGGCGGAGACCGAAATTTTCTGGCGCGAACGCGTCATCCTCATGGAATCGCTCGTCCAGCTGCGCTATGCGCAGGCGCAGCGGACGGGCATGTAAACAGGAGAACCTCTGATGAAGTACTGGAAGACCTTACTGCCTGTTGCCGCGATGCTGACGCTCGCCGGACAGGTGCATGCGCAGAACGACGAGAACGATCGTCTACGTGAGCTCGAGGCTCGGGAAGCCGAATATGCCCGCCAGATGCGAGAAGCCGAGGAGCGGCTCGCGGAAGCGGCGGCGCGCGTCGCCGAGCTCAGTACCGAGCGCCTGGGCGCGCTCAGCGAAGCCCGCAGCTTCGCCTTCGAGTTCTCGAACAAACCGCGCCTTGGCGTCAACATCGAAGTGATGGGAGACGGCACCCCGGTCGAGGGCGTCGCGATTCTGAGCGTCACGCCTGGCAGCGCCGCGGATGACGCCGGACTACGCGCCGGAGACGTCATCACCGCGATCAACGGCGATACCTTCAGCGCCGCGACGGCCAGCGAGGCCGCCGAGGGGCTGCTCGACTTCATGAACGGCGTCGAGGAAGGCGACGTGCTCGACGTAGAGTACATGCGCGATGACAGCATGGGCTCGGTCGAAGTCGCACCGCGCGCCATGTCCGCGAATGCCTGGGTCATGGGTCCCGACGGCAACGTCGCTATCCCGGCGGTGCCGCAGATGCGCATCGCGCCGAGCGGCGCACAGTCCTTCAGCTTCTCGTTCGGTGGCTGGCGAAGCGGCTGGGCGGATATGGAGGTTGTCGAACTGACCGAGGGCCTCGGGCGCTATTTCGGCACCGACGAAGGCTTGCTGATCATCCGCGCGCCGGAATCGAACGCTTTCCAACTGCAGGACGGTGACGTCATCACCAGCATCGACGGTCGCGAGCCGTCGTCGGTGAATCACTGCATGCGCATCCTGGGCTCCTACGCCCCGGGTGAGACGCTCGTGCTCAACATCATGCGCGATCGCCGCCGGATGGAGATCGAGATCGAGATGCCGGACGACCGGACCAGCATGCTGGTGCCGTCCGCTCCGGCACCGGTTCGCCCCGCTGCCGTACCGGTGGCGCCGCGGCCGGCTCCGGTGAACATCGACCGTACCTGATTCCGACCCGACCAACTGACTGACCTCGATGGGCGCGCATGGGCTACCATGCGCGCCCATGTTGTTGACCGACTTCGACTACGAGCTTCCTGACGAGCTGATTGCGCGCTACCCGGCGGCCGAACGCACGGCGAGCCGGCTGCTCGTCGTCGGCAACGCGCTGGCGGACCGGCAGTTCAATGAGCTTCCGTCCCTGCTTCGGGCCGGCGATCTGCTGGTGTTCAACGATACGCGCGTGATTCCGGCTCGGCTGCACGCGGTCAAGGAGACCGGCGGACGGGTCGAGATACTGATCGAGCGGGTCGAGGGCGAGCGGAACGTCATCGCGCAGGTGCGTGCGAGTAAGTCGCCCAAGCCCGGCGGTCGCATCGTGTTCGACGAGGGCAACGAGGTGGAGGTGCTCGGGCGAGAAGGGGAGTTTTTCAGGCTGTCGTTCTCGACGCCGGTGCTTCCCTTTCTCGAGGCGCACGGCGAAGTGCCGCTGCCGCCGTATCTGGAACGCGACGCCGAGGACAGCGACATCGAGCGCTACCAGACGGTCTATGCGAAGGACCCCGGCGCGGTGGCTGCGCCGACGGCGGGACTGCATTTCGACGAGGATCTGCTGGCACAAACCGAGTCCGACGGTGTCCGGCATGCATGGCTTACGCTCCACGTCGGCGCGGGGACCTTCCAGGCACTGCGCAAGGAGCACATCGAAGAGAACCGGCTGCACGTCGAACGCGTTCACGTCAGCGCGGAGTGTTGCGATCTCGTGCGAGAAACTCGCGCTGCCGGCAGCCGCGTCATCGCCGTCGGCACGACGGCGGTCCGCTCGCTCGAGGCGGCGTCATCGAGCGGCAACATCGAGCCGTTCGAAGGCGAGACCGACTTGTTCATTACGCCCGGGTACCGGTTCCGCTCGGTCGATGCGATGATCACCAACTTCCATCTGCCGCAGTCCTCGCTGATGATGCTGGTCGCGGCGTTTGCGGGGCGCGAGCGGATTCTCGCGGCCTACCAGCACGCCGTCGAAGAGCGATACCGGTTCTTCAGCTACGGCGACAGCATGTTCCTGACGCCTGAGACGAGCGCATGAAATTCGAACTGCACGGTCAAAGTGGACAGGCACGGCGCGGCACGCTGACTTTCCGTCGCGGCACGGTCGAGACGCCGGCGTTCATGCCGGTCGGAACTTACGGCACCGTGAAGAGCGTGACGCCCGAAGAAGTGGCCGGCGACGGCGCGGAGATCATTCTCGGCAACACTTTCCACCTGATGCTGCGACCGGGCCCGGCGATCGTTCGCGCACATGGCGGCTTGCACGAGTTCATGAACTGGCACGGTCCTATCCTGACCGATTCCGGCGGCTTCCAGGTGTTCTCGCTGGAGCAACTCCGCAAGACGACCGAAGAGGGCGTCAGATTTCAGTCGCCGGTGAACGGCGACCCCGTGCTGCTGACGCCCGAGAAGTCGATGGAGGTGCAGCACGACCTGAACGCGGACGTCACGATGATCTTTGACGACTGCACCCCGTATCCCGCGACGGAGGACGAGGCGCGCGAGTCGATGCAACTCTCGTTGCGATGGGCAGCGCGCTCGCGCAAGCGTTTCGATGAGCTCAAGAACGAGGAACTGGATCGCGGCGAAGCGCTGTTCGGGATCGTGCAGGGCGGCGTCTACGAAACGCTGCGTTCGGAGTCGCTCGAGGCGCTGGCCGACATCGGCTTCGACGGCTACGCGATCGGCGGGCTCGCCGTCGGCGAGCCGGAAGACGAGCGCAACGCCATGCTCGACCATCTGAGCACGCGGATGCCGGCGTCGGCACCACGCTATCTGATGGGCGTGGGCCTGCCGGTCGACATCGTCGAGGCGGTCGCGCGCGGCGTCGATATGTTCGACTGCGTCATCCCGACTCGCCACGCCCGTAACGGGCAGCTGTACACGTCACGCGGCGTCGTAAAATTCCGGCACTCGCGCTTCGCCGACGACACCGGCGCGCCCGACCCGGAGTGCGAGTGCTACACCTGCCGGAACTACAGCCTCGCGTACCTTCGCCATCTGGAGAAGTGCGGAGAGATTCTCGGGCCGCGGCTCGCGACCATCCACAATCTTCATTACTATCAGCGGCTTATGAAGAGGGTGCGGGCTTCGATTGAGGCCGGGACGTTTTCTGAGCTGCGTGCCGAGATCCAGCAAACGTTCGCTCGATGAACCCGAAACTTGTGAACGCGGGAAACGCCCCTATTTTTCAAGCCTCTATGCCATAATACCGCGCTCATTTTTCGGGGCTCCTCCCGTTGAGCTCCGACAACTCCAAAATCACGGAAACATCGATCATGGACTTCTTCATTAGCCCCGCTTACGCCCAGGCTGCGCAGGAACCGTCGCCATTCGGCTTCCTGTTACCCATGCTGATCATCTTCGGCGCCTTCTACTTCCTCCTCATTCGTCCCCAGCAGAAGAAGCAGAAGCAGCACGCCGAACTCGTGGCCGGCGTCTCCGTCGGAAACGAGGTAATGACGGCCGGCGGTATTCTGGGTGAGGTGACCGGCGTCAGCGAGCATTACGCCACGGTCAGGATCGCGGACAACACCGAGATCAAGATTCAGAAGGCGAGCATCTCGCAGGTCGTGCCGAAGGGTACGTTCGAGCAGGCCTGACCGGCGCCGCAATGAATAAGTTTCCTGCCTGGCTCAACACTCTGGTTCTCGTCCTTCTGATGACGGGCGTCCTTCTCGCACTTCCCAATGTCTACGGGTCGGCGCCGGCGCTGCAGGTCGTAGCGCCCGACGACGGCGTGGTCACGCAAGAACTGCTGGACGAATTCGTCGCTGAGGTGCAGGACGGCGGCGTTGTTCCTGATGCCGCGTACCTGAAGAGCGGCCGGGCGGTATTGAGATTCGCTGAAGGTACGGATCTGTCGCCGATTCGAGAGCGACTGCTCGAGTCTCACGACCAGCACAGCGTCGCGATGACGCTCGCATCCAAGATGCCGGGTTGGCTGCGCGGCCTAGGGCTGAACCCAATGAGCCTGGGTTTGGATCTTCGCGGCGGTGTCTACGTATTGCTTGAAGTGGACATGGAAAGTGCGATTACTGCGCGCATGGAGCGCTACGTCGAGGACTTTGACGACCGATTAGGCGGCGAGGGCATTCGAGTCGATGACCGCATCGTGCGGCACCGGGTCGAACTTGATGGCAGCGTCATCACCGTACGCTACAACGCTCCCGAGGCGACCGAGAGCGTACGAGCGATAATCCGAGCGGCCGACGAAGATGTGATCATCTCGGAGGGCGCGGATGGACGTTCACTCCGGGTGCGGATGACCGAGGAGCAGATCGCCGAGAGGCAGGCGTTGGCCATCGAGCAGAACGTGACAACGTTGCGCAATCGCGTCAATCAGCTTGGTGTTGCCGAACCTATCGTCCAACAGCAAGGTGCGGACCGAATCGTCGTACAGCTCCCGGGTGTGCAGGATCCTAACCTGGTCCGCATCGTACTCGGCGCTACCGCGACAATCGAGTTCAGGCTCGTCGATGGGACCGGCGGCAGCATGGCTGGCAGCCGACTCTACCAGGGCAGGGGTGACGAAAGTCCGCAGTACCTGCAGCGGCGCGTCATCGCGTCTGGCGACCAGATCATCAATGCCGCTGCGACTCAGGACGCCAATGGCCAGCCGGCGGTATCGATCCGCCTCGACTCGGCCGGCGGCGAGAGCATGCTCGAGATCACGCAGAACAACCTTCAGCGCCCGATGTCGACCGTGTTTATCGAGACGAGCCGTGAGACGGTGACGCGAAATGGTGTGGAGGTCGAAGATACGGTAACCACCGAGGAGATCATCAGCACCGCGACGATCCAGGGCGTCTTCAAGAATAACTTCCAGATCACCGGCCTGAACCCCGCCGAAGCGGCGCAGCTCGCGCTGTTGCTGCGTGCTGGTGCGCTTGCGGCACCGGTCTACATCATTGACGAACGCACGATCGGCCCGAGCTTAGGTCAGGACAATATCGACCGCGGCTTTCAGGCCATCACCATTGGCTTCCTCGCTGTAATCGTCTTTATGGCGATCTACTATCGCGTGTTCGGTCTTGTCGCTAACGTTGCGCTGTTGTCGAACCTCATTTTCATCGTCGCGCTTTTGTCGATGCTGCAGGCGTCACTGACGCTTCCGGGTATTGCCGGCATCGTTCTGACCGTCGGTATGGCGGTCGATGCGAACGTGCTCATATTCGAACGAATACGAGAGGAGATTGCGGCCGGCGAACGACCGCAGTCGGCAATCAACTCAGGCTACGAAAAAGCTCTGTCGTCGATTGCCGATGCCAACATCACCACGCTGATAGCTGCAATCGTGTTGTTCGCGTTCGGCACCGGGCCGATCAAGGGCTTCGCGATAACGCTGTCGCTTGGCATCGTGACCTCGATGTTCACGGCGATCATCGGAACGCGCGCGATCGTTAATCTGGCCTTCGGTGGCCGTAAGAACCTCAAGTCTCTGCCGGTCTGAACCCATGCGCCTGATCAAGCAAAAAACCAATATCAATTTTCTCGGTGAGTCGCGTCGCAAGATTGCGCTCGTGCTGTCGGCGATCTTCATTGTCGCGTCGATCGCCTCATTGTCGACTCGCGGGCTGGACTTCGGTATCGACTTTACCGGGGGCGTACTGGTTGAGATTCGATATACGGATCAAGTCGCTGATCTCGAAGGAATCCGCTCCGATCTGGAAGCGGCCGGCTACGAGAACGCGCTGGTGCAGCGCTTCGGCGCCGAATCCGACGTGTTGGTTCGACTTCCGCCACAAGAGGGCGACTCACAGGCTGTTCGCGAGGCTATCGAAGAAACATTGCAGCAAGGTGGCCAAAACATCGATCTCCGCCGGGTTGAAACGGTCAGCCCTCAAGTCGGTGAAGAACTCGCCGAGCAAGGCGGCTTGGCAATGATCTTCGCGCTGATGATGATCTTTGCCTACGTGATGTTCCGCTTTCAGTGGAAGTTTGCGGCTGGCGCTGTCGCTGCGCTCGTGCACGACGTCATTGTCACCGTCGGCTTCTTTTCGATCTTCGGATTGCCCTTCGATCTGACGGTGGTCGCAGCCGTACTCGCCGTGATCGGTTACTCGCTGAACGACACGGTCGTTGCGTTCGACCGAATCCGCGAGAATTTCTTCAAGCTGCGCGGCATGGAAGCTGACGAATCGATGAACGTGTCGATCAACGAGATGCTGGCAAGAACATTGATAACCGGCATCACGACGCTGCTCGTACTGTTCGCGCTGTTGATCCTCGGCGGCGAGTCCATCGCGCCGTTCTCGATCGCACTGATTGTCGGCATCATCGTGGGTACCTACTCGTCGATCTACACCGCGAGTGCGACTGCACTCTTGCTTGGTGTGAACGCGCAGGATCTGCTGGAGCCGGTGAAGGACCCCGAGCTGATCGACGATTTGCCGTAGGCGACTGAACTACTGGCGGGCCTCGTACGCGTCGACGGCGACGCGATCTTGGACAGGCACAGCTGCATGTCGCTTGTGGCCGATTCCACGGAACGCAATCGTCGGCAGCACCGACCATGACACTCGCACTAAGCTGTACGCTCTGAGCGGACGGTTGTCATGGCGAGCGCCGAGGACGCGAATCTGAACTGACAACACGAGTCCGCTGTCATATTCCCTATCGAAGAGCCGGTCAGGAGCGATGGCATGTCACGAACTCTCGGATTACTGTTGATTGTCTCAGTTTGTGCCCTTGTCGCAGCCGAGGCTGCTGAGCAGAACTTCGATCCTCAATTCCTGCAGGGACTCGACAACTCCAGCTATCACCTCATCGAATCCGAGACGGTTGGGCGCTCGTATCACCTATACGTCCGCTTGCCTGACGGCGACGTCTCAGAGGAATCCCGATATCCGGTTATCTACGTGCTGGATGGCGGCGCACTGTTCCCGATGTTTGCAAGCTACGCCGGGTATCTTGAGTTCGGCGAGGAGATGCCTGAGTCGATCATTGTTGGTATCTCCTACGGTGCGCCTGATTTCGCCGGCGGCAACTATCGAGGCACCGACTACACCGCACCATCGGACGAACGCGAGTACTACGGCGGTGCCGGCGTATTTCAAGAGTTTCTGAAGACAGAGCTCTTCCCCTTCATCGAGTCTGAGTATCCTGCCGACTCGACCCGCCGCATAGTGTTCGGACAGTCGATCGGTGGCCAATTCGTGCTGTACTCGGCTCAGACCGACCCGGGCCTGTTCTGGGGACACATCGCCAGCAATCCGGCGCTGCATCGCAATCTGGAGTTCTTTACCGAGACAACGCCCGAAGGACCGTCAAGTACCCGACTGTTCGTTGCTAGTGCTACCGGCGATGATCCGGTCTTCCGCGAACCCGCGCTCGCATGGATAGAGAAGTGGACCGGCACGCACGTGCCACAATGGGAGCTCGAAATTCGCCACCTCGAAGGGCACTCGCATATGTCGGCACCGCCCGCGAGTTTTCGTGAAGGACTGATGTGGTTGTTTGGGACCGAGCGCTAGTTAGTCGTTATCAGGACACCCAAGATAACCGGCACGTTTGAGCTAACAGGGGCATAGCGGAGTGGCTAACGCCAGATGACTATGGCGTGCAGGAGTTGGCCAACCCCCGCGCGTTCATGAATCTCGGTCACGCGCCCCACGCGATTGAACTGCGCCCGCCCATAGCAAAAGCATCCTCGGATATGCGAGTCGAACCATGATTTTGTAACGTAGAAGTTGCGTTTCGACCCCTAATTCTTACTCCCTGAGTAAGGAAAGTTGCAAACATGATAGACAACAAGCTGCGGTCAAGAGTCACTCAGCCATGCTATGCGATCGCCCTTCTGGTGATCTCTGCTTGCTCTACGACGATCCAGCCTGATTTCTCGCCTCAGAGTTGGGGCGAGGTAAATGGTATCGCCAGTGATTTATCAACGGTTAGTTTGGACAGGCACAGTGATCGGTTTCACACAGAGTCCGTCGTACGAATGTTGGATGGGACACTGGTTCGATGAGCCTCGATTTCCAAAAACTTGAATTGGACCTGGACGAGAAGTCGAGAGACTTCATCGCGACCATTATTGCCGAAATGATTCGCTTGTTTGATATTGCGGAAGACGAGGCAGTGGCTCGAATCCACAATCGCTGGCGTGGTCAGACCTTTCGGTATCCCGACATCATCTTTCACGAATTGCCGGAGTACTGGGCGAAGGAGATCTACTACGGGCACGACGCGGATTGGTGGATATCGGAGGATGGGCTAGAGCCAGAGCCTCTCCCCGCGGCAGATGACTAGGGTAGGAGCAGGGAAGAGTACGCGGTTAGACAGTCCGGGCAGCTGTCAGAGCTATCAGATAGTCCACGGTAGGCTTGTGGATCGTGGCTGATTCGGCGGAACGTTATCGTCGGCAGCAATTATCAGGGCACCTACAACATACGTGTCGCTCTTGACCTCCTCGGCGGAACGTTATTGTGGGTTTCCCTGAAAGTTCCCTGGCCTTGGCTTGTAATCGCATGTTGAAATGCGAGCGCAACCACGAGTTCTGACAGGGCAGGTCGATGGATACCGGGACGAGCACTTTCACGTTTGAAGTTCAGAAGAGCGACTGGGGCACGACACGTGTCGCTGAGGAGCCGCTTAGCCTGAATCTCGCCGAGAACGAGGTGCTGTTCCGCGTTGACAGTCTGGCCCTGACGGCAAACAATATTTCCTATGCGGCGACGGGAGACAGCCTCGGTTACTGGGGTTTTTTTCCGTGTGACGAAGGCTGGGGCCGCATTCCCGGCATGGGCTGGGGCGAAGTCATCGCGTCGGCCCACCCGGACGTGCCCGTCGGGGAACGCGTCTGGGGTTGGTTCCCGTACGCAACCCACCTGAAGATACTGGCAGGCAAAGTCAACGGGACGCGCATCGTCGATGTTTCACCGCATCGCGAAGCGTATGCGCCGGTTTACGCGCAGTTCGATCGCGCCTCCGCGAATCCGATTTACGCCCCGGAACGCGAGGACTACGACAGCCTCCTGCGCGGTCTCTTTATGACGTCCTGGCTCGTCGAGGATTTTCTGGCCGTCAACGGGGCGTTTGACGCCGCTGCCTGTCTGATCACGAGTGCGTCGAGCAAGACGAGTGTCGCGCTGGCCGATTGTGTGAAGGCAAGGGGCGATCTCGAGAGTATAGGCATCACATCTGCCCGAAACATCGATTTCTGCAAACGTCTCGGTTGCTATGACCGGGTGGTGAGTTATGACGAACCGGACAGTCTCAATGCATCGATTGCCGTAGTTCTGGTCGATATGGCGGGCAACGCAAAGGTGCTGAGCGCGTTACATCATCGCTACGGTGACAACATGCGACATTCCATCCGAATTGGCGCGACTCATCACACCGAAGGCGGCTCGGTCGACGATCTGCCCGGTGCGCGGCCGGAGTTCTTTTTTGCGCCGTCGCATGTCAAGCGCCGCAGTGACGAGCTCGGCGGTGCGGAGCTGATGAAACGGATGGGCCAATCCTACGTGGGATTTCGCGAATTCTGCGATGGCTGGGTTCGAATCGAAGTCAGTCGCGGTGCGGACGAGACCGCAACGGCCTACCAGGCGGTTCTCGCCGGGCAAAGCGATCCCGCATCCGGCCAGATCGTCTCAATGTGGGCGGCGGGAGGCAACTGAGCGCTTACTCAACCAACGTCTTGAGTTTCACCAACGTCCAGCAATGTCGCACGTTTGCGTTGGCATTAATCGCCTTCATGGCAATGTCGGTAATGAGTAGTAATCTGGGACAGGCACACTAGGCCCGGAGGCTCACAGACCAATGATCACAATTGAAGACTGGTGTGACTACTATAGGCGTCGGCCTGATGCAGGCATTGTGGGCAGCCGAACATCCGAAGGCAAATGCAAGGTAGCAACTGGTGGAACGTTCCACTACGCTGAGGTCAAACTTGAGTTTTCGCCGTCAAAAGTACTGGATTTCTCATCGGAACTTAGCGGGGAGCAGCGTCACGAAGCCGATGAGAAGCGTTGGCATGCATGTATCTACATGGGTTTGCTGGATGTCATGCTCATCCGGCCGCTTATCCCGGTAACCGTATTCCGATGCGTTGTAAAAAGCATCAAGACTCATGAGGTTGATTCGACGGCGTTGGCGTTTTGTTTGGCCGGACGAGATGCTGCAGCGACGTTTCTTGATGGTGAGCCGTTTTCTTGATCTCAGTGACTCGCAATCCAGAGCGGGCGACCGCAGAGATTCGAACCAGCCTCTGGCTGCCCAGCCTTTTGCAACATTCAAGCAGAAGCGTTAGACGGGCACAGCCGCTGCTCAGCACTCCGGCGGACTCTCAAGAAATCAGACAATCAGCATGAAGTACCTCAAGGTGTATTGGCATCATGAGTTCGAGGATCAACCCGTGATCCTGTACAGCGAAATTGACGACAAGAGGATAGAGTTCAGGAAGGTAGAGGTGTACTCCGACGGTGGGCTTGGCTACGCCGGCGAAGCTAGGTCGTTTAGAACCATGGGTTTGAGCACTGTTCCGATTCCGCCAACGAACGAGATCGCCGAAGACAAGCAATTCGAAGTCCACGATATTGCCAGGGCGGAGTTCGAGGAAATCTGGCGCCGAGCAGTCGGAGACGCATGAGAGCTTCGCTGGAGGTATCGGAAGATTAGGTGTCGAACCGAAATTTCGTGATCATGGAACAAGCGTCTGTAGCCGAGATCCATTTCTTTTCCGACAAGCAGCAATTGATTGCTGTGCTCCGTACATTCGATTGGCAATTTGACGAATACGGCCCTGTCGATCTCTGCGTCGGAAGTCAGGTGTACCGAATGCTGTACAAAGGATCGGCAAATCTTGAGGGGAGACCAGCTATCATTCTAGTACCTGAGGAAAATGGCTATCAATTGGCGGCAATAGCCGAACAGGATTGCAAGAATACTCAAGTGGTTCGGCGGTCCTGACTCTACTCCAAGGTGTAGCCTTCGAAAGGGACAGGTCCGCAAGAACGCTGAACAGTCGCAGGGGCGGCCCATCGGCGCAGTGACCTTGGACAGGAACGACCAAGGTATCCTGGACGGGTACAGCCGCAGGCAATCGAGGCTGTGAACGTCGGACAGTGGATCAGGATCAGCGGCAGCCCGACCTACTACCGCGACGACGCCAGACTGCTGTACGCCTCGCTCACATCGACATCGCCGCGAACCGCCGGCAGCCATTGAGCTTCCACACGCCTGATCGCGTCGTCCCAACCCTGAAACTCACGAAAGCCCTCTCGCTCCCAGTAGGCAACGTGTGGCGGCAGTCCTTCGGCTTCCGCGACCGATTGTGTGAATGCGCCGGCCATCAGGAAGATCATCGCGTGCCAGAAGTTGCGCGGCACATCCGCCCCTTCGTCCGCGAAAGCCTGCCTGATCCGATCTCGGCCGCCGCCGGCAATGTCTGAAGCGTGCTGAACTTCATGCAATAACATCTCGAGACCGTACAGGCCCTGATTGCCGGGGTCGCTCGAGTACATGATTGTGTGTCTGCGCGCGGTGTAGCCTGCCCGAAAGTTCGCGTAAGCCGAGATGTCGACGCGTCTCGGTTCCTCTGGCCATTGGGCCTCGTACAGGCGAACGGTCAGATGCACGTAATCGGCTTCGTGCCGTTTGAGGAGCGGCAATACCGCGTCCAGCCACGCGCGGTTCGTTGCGTCGTGCTCGTCCCACCAGTACTCGAGATAGACCGGCATCGCCGAAACGAGCACGGCCGACAGACCGTCGATGGTTTCTTCGGGAGCTCCGCCTGTGTCGCCGTTCAGCCGAAGAAGCAACACCTTCTGATCGAGCATCCGCCCATCGAAGTGATTGAGGCCCGCAACGTTCTCTCGATAGTAGGCGATCGCCGCCAGCCACGTGCTTCGATCGGCGTCGTCGAGTCGGTTGAGCGTGTCGCGTTCCGGTACGTCCACCTGTTGCCGGCCTTCGCCGATCCCCGCGTCCGCTCGCGACCACTGATACAGGAAGTGATGGACGTTCAGCCAGGGATCGGAGTGAAACTCGAGGCGCTCAGACGCGGCAACAGCCGTATCTGCCCGCGCCGCACCGAGCGCGACAGTCGCCAACAAGGCGAGAGTGGCGAACAGCTTTGCAAGAAAACGCGTCATCGCAGTTAAGTATAGCCCCGGCCCCCGATCAGGCCGATTTTCGCGTCGCAAGCGCCAGCCCCAGCGATGCGGCAATTGCGGCGGCGACCGCAAGGATGTTCAAGAGCAGTGGCGGTTCGCCCGGCGTCTGCGTGCTGACCGTCCGCGTCGCCCAGCACAGCAAACTCGTGTAGCCGATCGAGGTCATCGGAAGCAGCCAGCGATAGGGTGCGACCGTGTCGCGCCAGCTTGCGACGGCCATCCAAACAATTGCCACACCCGAAACCGCCGCACCGGCACCCAATGCGCGCAGCGCGCCGATGATGAAGCCGCGATAGTTCTCAGGTAGGTCCGCCCACTCGATCTGCAGCGCCTGCCCGTGGTAGGGCATGAACTGATCCAGCGTCAGATACAGCAAGCCCAGCGCGCACAGGCCGACGCCTAGTGCAGCAAACAGTGCGAGGGCTGCTCTGAGCAAGTCTCTGCCGCTAGGCGACGAGCGCCTTGATCTCTCGAGCGCAGAGCTGCGCGAAGGCAGCGTAAATCTTCGGCGTGCCCGTGAGGATGTGGCCCGTGTCGAGAAAGTTCTCGCTCCCGTCGAGGCCCGAGACGATGCCGCCTGCTTCGCGGATGATCAGGCTGCCAGCCGCGAGATCCCAGGGCGACAGGCCGGTCTCCCAGAACGCGTCCAAGCGCCCGGCGGCGACGTAGCAAAGATCGAGTGCCGCGGCGCCGGGCCGGCGCACGCCGGCCGTATTGATGATGCCCTTCTTGAGCATCTCGAGATAGGGCCCGACGTTGTCTTCGCCCTGGCGAAACGGGAAGCCGGTGCCGATCAGCGATTCGTCCAGCTTCGTGCGGCCGCTGACGCGGATCTTGCGGCCGTCGAGCTGGGCGCCGTCGCCGCGCGATGCGGTGAACAGTTCCTGGCGCAGCGGATCGTAGACGCAGGCGTGTTCCATTCGGCCTTTGACCTGCACGCCGATCGACACACAGAACACCGGGAATCCGTGCAGATAGTTCGTCGTGCCGTCCAGCGGATCGATGATCCAGACGTGGTCGGAATTGCCGCTGACGCCAGACTCCTCCGCGTGGAAGGCATGATCCGGGTAGTGCTTGAGGACGGTTTCGATGACAGCCTTTTCGGCCGCACGATCGGCGTCGGACACGAAATCGTTGTGGCCCTTCTTCTCGACCTTCATCTTCTCCAGCCTGTTCATCTGGCGGATCAGCTTGTTGCCGGCGTTACGGGCAGCCATGACGGCCACATTGAGCAGTGCGTGCATTGAACGATTCCGTGACTGACAAAGAACTCGGCCGGTACCGGCCGCGGCGGTAGAATACCGGACTTTGACCATACGCTGCCAGACATGTCGATACGCATCGTGCTCGTGGGCACGACACACCCCGGGAACATTGGCGCCGTCGCGCGCGCCATGAAGAACATGGGCTTGAGCGATCTCGCGCTGGTCGAGCCGCGCTATTTCCCGCACGACGAGGCGACCGCGCGAGCCTCCGGTGCTGACGACGTGCTGGAGGCCGCGAGTGTGCACGACACGCTCGCCGAGGCCGTGGCCGACTGCGTGTACGTGACCGGCGCCAGCGCCCGGTCTCGCGCGATCAATTGGCCCTGCCTCGATGCGAAGGACGCCGCAGAACGGATCATCCAGGAAAGCGCCGCCGGCACCGTCGCCGCGGTATTCGGCCCGGAGAAAACCGGCCTCTCGAACGAGGACCTCGATCACTGCGATACGCTGCTGACCATCCCCACCAATCCGGAATTCAGCTCGCTCAATCTCGCGATGGCCGTGCAGGTCATCACCTACGAGATTCGCGCCGCGCAGGCCGAGAAACACCCGGAATACGAGTCGGATGCGCCGCCGGCAACGAGCGCCGAGATGGAGCACTTCTACGAGCACCTGGAGCGTGTGCTGACGGACGTGGAGTTTCTCGATCCCGACAATCCGCGGCACCTGATGCGGCGGCTCCGGCGATTGTTCATCCGAGCGCGGCCCGACAAGAACGAAGTCAACATCCTGCGCGGGATACTGGCCGCGATCGAACGCGACCGGAGCGAATCGGTGTGAGTGAGTATCCCGTCTATCTCGACTACGCGGCGACCACGCCGGTGGATCCGCGGGTGGCCGAATTCGTCTCGCAACTGTTTGCCGAGAACTACGGCAATGCCTCGTCCGGCCACGCCATTGGCCGGCAGGCCGCCGCGCACGTCGACGAGGCGGCCGACCGCTTGGCGGCGCTGGTGAACTGTGCGCCGGATCGCCTGATCTGGACCTCGGGCGCGACGGAATCCGCCAATCTCGCCATCGCCGGGGCTGCCCGGCATCGCGAGCGCCACGGCAAGCACCTGATCACGATGCCGACGGAACACAAGGCCGTCACCGACATGTTCCGTCAGCTTGAAAAGACCGGCTTCGAGGTCACCTGGCTGACGCCGCAGCCGGACGGCGGGCTGGATCTCGACGAGCTTGCAAACGCGCTTCGCGACGACACCCAGCTGGTCTCCGTCATGCACGTCAACAACGAGACCGGCGCCGTGCAGGACATCGCGTCGATCGGGGCAATCTGCCGCGAGCGCGATGCACTGTTCCACGTGGACGCGGCCCAGGGGCTGGGCAAGCTGCCCATCGACCTGTCCGCGCTGCCGATCGACCTCATGTCGTTCACCGCGCACAAGCTCTACGGCCCGAAGGGCATCGGCGCGCTGTACGTCGCGGACCGGCCCGGCTGCCACATCGAGCCGCTGCTGTTCGGCGGCGGTCAGCAGCGGCGGATTCGGCCCGGCACGCTGCCGGTGCCGTTGATCGCGGCATTCGGGCTGGCAGCAAAGATCGCGATGGAGTCGATGCCGGCCGATCTCGCGCACATCGCCGCGCTCGCGAAGCGATTGTGGACAGGCATACGCGAAATCGACGGCGTCCGGCTGAACGGGGTCATGGACAGGCACGTTCCGGGTGACGCGGTGGACAGGCACTTCCCGGGCATCGTCAACGTCAGCGCCGACGGCATCGAAGGCGAGAGCCTGCTGCTTGCGCTGGAGCCGCTCTGCGTTGCGACGGGCTCGGCCTGCACGTCGCAGAGTCAGGAGCCGTCGGCGGTGTTGCGCGCGCTGGGCCTCAGCGACGCACTGGCGCAAAGCGCGATCCGCTTCAGCATCGGGCGGCCGACGACGGCCGAGGACATCGACCTGGCTATCGATCGGTACACCGAAGGCGTCAGCCGGCTCCGCGCGCTGGCGCCGGAGCGCGCCGCGTGAGCGATCCGGGCCCCTACAGCGAGCGCGTTCGCACGCTGTTCGCCGAGACCCCGCACGCCGGCACGCTGGACGGGCCGAGCGTCCAAATCGACGATCAGGGCGTAAGCATCGAATTGTCGGCGGCGCTCGCGGCCGGGACGCTTGAAAAACTGGCCTTTCGGGCCTATGGCTGTCCCCATACGATCGCGGCAGCGGAGGCGTTCTGCGCCGAGTTCGAGGGCCGGGAGGCGGGGGCGCTGGAGGCGTTCTCCGGGGCCGATCTTATGCAGAATCTGCCTGTACCTCACGAGAAGACCGGACGTATACTAGTCCTCGAAGACGCGGTGCGATCGCTGGGCGCAAAGTGCCGCGATTTCTGATGAATTCTGACCGGAAAATATGGCTATTTCTCTGACCGACTCGGCGGCGGACCGGGTCCGCACATACCTCGATTCGCGCGGCAAGGGCGTGGGCTTGCGGCTGGGCATCACTCAGACCGGCTGCTCGGGCTATTCCTACGTCATCAACTACGCGGACGAGGTGGCCCCGGAGGACGTCATTTTCGAGGACAAGGGCGTCACCGTGGTGGTGGATCCCGAGGCGCTGGCGCTCATTGACGGCACCGAGGTGGATTTCGTCAAAAACGGGCTCAACGAGGCATTCAGTTTCCGCAATCCGAACGTCACCGGAGAGTGTGGCTGCGGCGAGAGTTTCACCACCTGACGCCTCCGGCGTTCATTGCCGCATCAGTATTTCCCACGTAAAATTCGCGGGTTACGTGTGCCCAGGGTGCGGGGAAGGTACGATCTGACCGCGCCGAGAGACGGTTTGGGTAAGGAGCGCACGGAGCAACAGATTTTCATGCGTGGCCGGCGGCATGCCGACGCGCGTTATTCGACGACCAAGACAAGAGAAAGGGATAAACATGTCCGTTGAGCAGACGCTCTCAATCATCAAGCCCGATGGTGTCCAGAAGAACCTGATCGGTGAGATTTACTCGCGCTTCGAGAAGGCCGGCCTCGAGATCGTGGCCGCCCGCATGATGCACCTCACCACCGAGCAGGCGCAGGGCTTCTATGCCGTCCACAAGGAGCGGCCGTTCTTTGCCGATCTCGTCAGCTACATGACGTCTGGACCCGTCATCGTCCAGGCGCTCTCCGGCGAGGACGCGATTGCGAAGAACCGCGAGATCATGGGCGCGACGAATCCGGCCGACGCGGCGCCGGGAACGATCCGCGCCGATTTCGCCGAGAGCATCGAAGAGAACATCGTGCACGGTTCCGACGGACCGGACACGGCGGCGACCGAGATCGCCTTTTTCTTCAGCGACGGACTGAGCCCGCGCACGCGCTAGACCATGTTGGCCGAGACCGACAAACAGAATCTGCTGGGCCTGTCGCAGGACGGGCTCGAGCGGCTGTTTGAGGAGCTCGGCGAAAAGCCGTTCCGCGCGCGTCAGCTGATGCAGTGGATCTATCGGCGCGGCGTAGTGGACTTCGAGGAGATGACCGATCTCTCGAAGAAGCTTCGCGCGCGCCTCGAGGAGACCGCTGAGATCCGTTTGCCGACGGAACTGTCGATGCACCGTTCCAGCGACGGGACGATCAAGTGGCTGTTCTCGAGCGGCTCGGGACAGGCGATCGAGACGGTCTTCATTCCAGAGACGTCGCGCGGCACGCTGTGCATCTCATCGCAGGTCGGCTGTGCGCTGGACTGTGCGTTCTGCGCCACCGGCGCGCAGGGCTTCAACCGCAATCTCACGGCCGCGGAGATCATCGGCCAGGTCTGGTACGCGATGAACGCGCTGCCGCCGCGCGACAACGGCGAGCCGGCGGTAACCAATATCGTGTTCATGGGCATGGGCGAGCCGATGGCGAACTACCGCAACGTCCTGCCGGTCATCGAGCTGTTGATCTCGGACTACTCGTGGGGGCTGTCGCGCCGGCGGGTGACGGTCAGCACATCTGGCATCGTGCCGCACGTCGACAAGCTCGGCGACGACTGCAACGTATCGCTGGCCGTGTCGCTGCACGCGCCCAATGACGAACTGCGCAATCGCCTCGTGCCGATCAACAAGCTGCACCCGATCGCCGAGTTGCTCGACGCCTGCTGGGCGTATGCCGCGAAGCACTCGAACCGGTTCATCACCTTCGAGTACGTGATGCTCAGAGACGTCAACGACTCGATCGAGCATGCCGACGAACTCGCAGCGTTGCTCAAGGGCAAGCCGGCGAAGATCAACCTGATCCCGTTCAACCCTTTCGAGGGGAACGAGTTTGCGCGTTCGTCGGCCGCGACGATCCGCGCGTTCCAGGACAGATTGCGCGGTTACGATCTCGTCGTTACGACGAGAAAAACGCGCGGCGACGATATCGATGCCGCCTGCGGACAGCTGGCCGGCAAGGTTTCAGACCGCGTGCGGGTTCGACTGAGCGAGAAGAAGATAAGGATGGCGACAGCATGATCAAGAGCGAACGATGGTTAGTCATCGCAGTGAGCCTGCTGCTTGCAAGCTGCGTGTCCACGACAACGGGTACCGGTGCGCCCGAAGCTGACGATGCCGATGCCGCCGGCGTCAATTTCCAGCTCGGCATCCGTTATTTCCAGAATCAGAATTACGAACTCGCTCGCGACCGCCTCCTGCTGTCCATCGAGCTCGATCCGCGCAGGCCGCTGGTCTGGTCGACGCTCGGCGCAACCTACGAGATGCTCGGCAACGCGCGCCTGGCCGAGGAGGCCTACGATCGGGCGGTGAGGCTGGGACCGCGCAATTTCGAGGTACAGAATTCCTACGCCGTCTTTCTCTGCCGCCAGCAGCGCTTTGACGACGCGACCCGCCAGTTCGAGCGGTCTGTGCGAGCGGTGACCAACGACAACCCCGAAGTCATGCTGACCAATGCCGGTGTGTGTCTGGCGCAGAAACCCGACGTCGAACTGGCCGAGCAGTATTTCCGCCGTGCACTGGACGTGCGCCCGACCCACGGTGAGGCGCTGTTGCAGCTTGCGCTGCTCAAGCACCAGACCGGCGACAACCTCAGCGCGCGGGCATTCCTGCAGCGCTATCGCAGCGCGCATCCGACGAATTCCGCGGTGCTGTATCTCTGCGTCCTCATCGAGGCGGCGCTCAACGACGACCGGGCGCGGACAGAGTGCGCGAACGAGCTACTGAGAGATCACCCGGAGTCCCCAGAGGCGAGGCAGTTCCTCGCGGCACAATGACATGAGTGACGAGCCAGAAAGTCAGCAGGACGAGTCGTCCGGTTCCAGCGGTCCGCTGGCCGGCGAGCGGCTTGCGCTCGCTCGTCGCGAACTCGAAATCACGATCCTCGATGTTGCCAAGGAGCTGCATCTGGACGAGCCGAAGGTGCGTGCGCTCGAGCGCAACGACTTCGAGGTCCTCGGTGCGCCGGTCTTCGCCAAAGGGCACCTGCGCAAATACGCGCAGCTTGTCGGCGTTCCCATCGAGGACGTGCTCGCTGACTACTACACGCTGAACCGTGCGACTGGGGCTCCGCCGCTGGTAGCCCGGGTCGTCAAGCCCGAGCGTTCGTTTTCGCCAGGACCCTGGATCGCTCTGTTGCTGGTCTTGCTGATCGCAGCGGCCGCGTACTGGTACTTCGTCGTACGCCAGCCCTCGCAGCCGACCCCAGTGTCACAGCCTGCCGATACGCCCGTGCAACAGTCGGCCGTCACCGACGCGGCGCCGGCGGAAGTGTTCGTGCCGGTTCAGGAAGAATCGACGGACGACGACCTCGACGCGGCGCCGGTCGAGCAGGTGGCAGACACACCGCCTGCCGCCGAACCGGCGGTACAAACCCTTCCAGAGCCAGTGGCCGATGGGACGGTCCGGCTGAGCGTCGCCTTCTCCGGCGACTGCTGGACCGAAATTACCGATGCCGCCGGAGAGCGGCTGTTCTTCGGTCTGGGTACGGCCGGGCGCAGCATCACGGTCGAAGGCGCCGAGCCCTTGAGCGCGCTGTTCGGCAGCGCCGAAAGCGTGGCCCTGGAAGTGAACGGCGTCAGCCGTGCGATCTCGGCTTTCGAGCGTCGCGGCGACACCGCGCGGATGACGATCGCCGCTCCGTAAAGGACCCCCGCACGTGAAGCCGAGACCCGTTAAAGGAATGCCTGACATCCTGCCCGACGCTGCGGCGAAGTGGCAGTACCTCGAGGGCGTCGTCCGCGAGATCGTGCAGTCCTACGGCTATCGCGAGATCCGGCTGCCCCTGGTCGAGCAGACCGAGCTCTTCAAGCGCTCCATCGGCGAGGTCACCGACATCGTCGAGAAGGAGATGTACACCTTCGAGGACCGGGGCGGCGAGAGCCTGACGCTGCGGCCGGAAGCGACCGCGGGGATGGTCCGGGCCGGCATCTCGAACGGTTTGCTGCACAATCAGCGGCACAAACTCTGGACCGCCGGGCCAATGTTCCGGCGGGAACGGCCACAACGCGGCCGCTACCGTCAGTTCTACCAGTTCGACGTCGAAGCGCTGGGCTACGAGGGCCCGGACGTCGACGCGGAGTTGATCATGATCTGCGCGCGCATGTGGCGCCGGCTGGGCATCGAGCGCATCCGCCTGGAGATCAATTCCTTAGGCATGCCGGAGGCCCGGGCGCGATACCGGGAGACCCTCGTGGAGTACTTTTCCAGCGTGAAAAACGAGCTGGATCAGGATAGTATTCGCCGCCTCGATCAGAACCCACTGCGCATCCTCGACAGCAAGAATCCGGACATGCAGGGGCTCATCGAAGCGGCGCCGGTGATGATGGATTTCCTCGACGAGGCATCGGCAGAACACTTCGAGACCCTGAAAGCGCTGCTCGACAGCGCCGGCATCGCCTACACGGTCAATCTCCGGCTCGTACGCGGCCTCGATTACTACAATCGGACGGTGTTCGAGTGGGTGACCGATGCACTGGGGGCGCAAGGGGCAGTCTGCTCGGGCGGCCGCTACGACGGCCTCGTCGAGAAGCTCGGCGGTAAGCCCACGCCCGCCATTGGCTGGGCCATGGGCATCGAGCGCTTCGTGGATTTGTACGAGGAATGCGGCGGTGAGGTCGCGGCTGGCGAAGCGGACGTCTACGTCGTCGCCGTCGGAGATGCGGCGCTCGCGGAGGGTTTTTCGGTCGCGGAGGACGTGCGCGACTCGATAAGCGGCGCGCGCATCGAGGTGAATCTCGGCGGCGGCAGCTTCAAGTCGCAACTGAAGCGCGCCGACAAGAGCGGGGCGGCCTTCGCGCTGATCCTCGGCGAGCAGGAACTGGCCGATCGCACAGTCGGGGTAAAGCCGCTGCGCAGTGGCGCAGAGCAGCAGACAGTGGCGCGCGACGAGATCGCAAGCCGGCTCGGCGAGCTGCTCGCCGGCGCATAGACGAAAAGGCAGGTCCGGACGAGTCAGGACCGTGGAATTTGAATGCGACAAGTGCCGCTGGCGCTTGTCGAAGCATGAAATGAAGTAAAGGCATCAACGTGGACGATTATCTCTCCGAGAAGGAACAAATCGAGAAATTGAAGGCCTGGTGGTCCGATTACGGCGCCTGGGTCATCACCGGCGTCGCCCTCGGCGGCCTCTCGTTGTTCGGGTGGAACTACTACCAGGGCCAGCAGCGCGATGCGGAGCTTTCGGCATCCGCGCTCTACGACGAGCTGACCGACTATGTCGTCGATGGTGACGTCGAAGAGGCAGAAGCTCTCGTCGAGCAACTCGAAGGCGAGCACGCTGACACGGCATACGCCGCACAGGCCCGGCTCGCCATGGCACGCATGTACATGGACAGGAACCGCGATCAGGACGCGGCCGACATCCTGCGCGAGCTGATGGACAGCAACTCCAACGAGCAATTCCGCAATGTCGCGCGTCTCAGACTGTCAAAGGTGTTGTTGTATCAGGGCAAGGCCGAGGAAGTGGTCGAACTGCTCAGCGACAATGACGGCACGTCGGCGTTCGCGGCGCGTTTCTCCGACGCGCTCGGCGATGCCCACTACGAGCTCGGCGACTACGAAGCCGCGCGAGACGCCTACAGCCTTGCGCTGATCGAGCCGGCACAGAGCGCCACCGTCGATCAGCAGTTCGTGCAGCTCAAGCTGCTCGACCTCCCGGTCAGTCTCGCTGTCGCCGACGAGGGCGAGATGGGAATGGCCGAGGACACGATGTCCGACACGGATGCCGGTGAGATGACTGAGGAGTCCGCGCCCGAGACGACCGAGGCCGAAGCGGCCGGTGACGACGTGGGAGAGGCTGCCGAAGCAATCGAGGCCGGCGAAGCCGCCGACACCGAGGACACGAGCGAGGACGACGAGTGAAGATTCTCCGCCACGCCAGCCTCCTGCTCGCGGCAGCGGCCATGGCCGGCTGTGGCGTGTTCGGTGGCGACAAAGACGTCGAACTGAAGCCCGCGGAACTCATCGACTTCGATGCTCAGATCCGGGTCAACCGGTTGTGGACGGCGAATCTTGGCGGCGACGCCGAGAATCTGCGACTGGCGCTGCGTCCTTCGAGCGACGGCAGCCGCATCTTCGCTGCTTCGCAGAACGGCAACGTCTACGCGTTCGACCCCGCAAGCGGCGACCGCCAGTGGGAGACCAAACTCGATTTCGAACTGTCGGCCGGACCGGGCGTCGGCGAAGGGATCGCCGTGGTGGTCTCATCGGATGGAATAGTCATCGCGCTCGACGCAGCGAGCGGAGCGGAGCGCTGGCGCGTCGATATCGGCGGCGAATCACTGGCGATTCCCCTTGTTGCGAATGACACCGTGCTCGTGCAGACCGTGGACAACCGGATGCGCGCGCTGGCCTCGTTCGACGGCAGCGATCGCTGGACCGTGCTGCAATCGATGCCCGCGCTGACGATGCGCGGCTCGGCGTCGCCGATCCTCGTCGGATCGTCGGTCATCGCCGGATTCGACAACGGCCGGCTGATCGCCGTAGGCATCGAGGACGGCGAGACCCGCTGGGAGACGCTGCTCGCGCCGCCGACCGGGCGCTCGGATCTCGATCGCCTGTCGGACGTCGACGGTGCGATCGCCGCGGTCGGGCAGGACATCTACGCCGCGGGCTACCAGGGACGCCTCGGCTCCGTCGCCGCGGAATCGGGCCAGGTACTGTGGGCCCGTGATATTTCGACGTTCGAGGGCGTTGCGGCCGACTGGACCAGCCTCTACACGGTGCAGGACGGTGGCGTCATCATCGCGCTGTCGCGCCGCAACGGGGCCGAGACCTGGCGCCAGGAGACCCTCTTGAGACGCGAGCCGACGTTGCCGGTGCCGTTCTATACGACGGTCGCCGCGGGCGATTTCGAAGGCTACGTGCACTTCTTCAGCAATGTCGACGGCGAGCCGGTCGCGCGGATTCGCGTCGGCAATTCCGCCATCACCGCCGATCCCGTCGTGGTTGGCAACCGGCTGTACGTTCAGAATGACGGCGGCACGCTCGCGGTATACGAAGTCGAGCAGCCGGAGCGGCCACCGAACCGCGCACCGGACATTTCGAACGAAGACGGCTGACGTCCGCTAGCGGTGCTAACCCGATGTTGCCTGTCATCGCACTGATCGGCCGGCCCAACGTCGGCAAGTCAACGCTCTTCAATCGTCTTACGCGTTCGCGAGACGCGATCGTCGCCGATTACCCCGGACTCACCCGCGACCGCCAATACGGCTTCGGCCGGCTCGGCCCGGTCCCCTACATCGTGATCGACACGGGTGGTGTCGAAGGCCGCGAGGAGGGGATCGACGAGCGCATGGTGGAACAGACGTCGCGTGCCCTTATGGAGGCCGACGTCGCGGTGGTGCTGGTCGATGCCCGGGAAGGCGTCACGGCGGCTGACGAGCACGTCGTCTCGCTGGCCCGAAAGCACGCGAAACGCAGTCTCCTTGTCGTCAACAAAGCCGAAGGCCTGGACCGGGATATCGCCGCGAGCGATTTCCACGCGCTGGGATTGGGCGAACCGCTCGCCGTCTCTGCCGCGCACGGCGACCATGTCGCGGCGCTCATGGATATCGTGCTCGAGGGCTTCGAGGAGGAAGCGGCGGACGAGGACGAAGACGACGACCAGCACGAACTCCGTATTGCCGTTGTCGGGCGACCGAACGTCGGCAAGTCCACGCTGGCCAACCGGCTGCTCGGCGAAGACCGTCTCGTCGTCTACGATCTGCCCGGCACGACCCGCGACAGCGTCGCGGTGCCGTTCGAGCGCAACGATCGCAAGTACCTGCTGATCGACACCGCGGGCATCCGCCGCAAATCGAAAGTGCACGAGGCCATCGAGAAGTTCAGCATCGTCAAGGCGCTGCAGGCCATCGAGAAGGCGCAGGTGGTCGTTGCGGTCATCGATGCGCAGGAAGGCGTGACGGATCAGGACGTGAGTCTCCTCGGGCTCGTGCTCGAGCGCGGCCGTGCGCTGGTCGTAGTGACCAATAAATGGGACGGGCTCAGCGCGGAAGCACGAAAGAAGGTGCGTGACGATCTCGACAGGCGGCTGCCGTTTCTGGATTTCGCGGAGCGCATGACGATTTCCGCGCTGCACGGTACGGCCGTCGGCGACGTTCTCCCGGCGGTCGAGCGGGCATTCGACGCCGCAATGCGCGACATGTCCACGACGGAACTCACGCGGGAACTCGAAGCTGCCATTGCCGCGCACCCGCCGCCGCTCGTTCGCGGCCGCCGGATCCGCCTGCGCTACGCCCATCAGGGCGGCCGCAACCCGCCGGTCATCGTCATTCACGGCAATCAGACTGACCGCGTGCCCGAGTCCTACCGGCGCTACCTGATCAACCGCTTCCGCAAAGCGTTTAAACTGAAGGGAACGCCGGTGCGCCTGTCCTTCAAATCCAGCGACAACCCCTACAAGGGCCGGCGCAACAAACTTACGCCGCGGCAGGAGCGCAAGCGCCGCCGGATGATGAAGCACGTCAAGAGTAAGGGATGAGCGGAGCACGCAAAAAGACCAACCTGGAGGGCCGCTTCCCGATGCACCGGGGTGGCTATCTCGAGTCGCCCACGCTCGCCTACGAGACGTGGGGCGAACTCAATGCCGAGAAGGACAACGCCGTTCTGATCTTCTCGGGACTGTCGCCGTCCGCGCATGCGTCTTCGTCCGCCGAGGATCCGTCGGCCGGCTGGTGGGAAGAGATGATCGGCTCGGGCCTGCCAATCGACACGGACCGCTTCTACGTCATCTGCGTCAACTCTCTGGGCAGTTGCTTCGGTTCGACCGGACCGGCGTCGATCAATCCGGATACGGGCGAGATCTATCGCCTCGACTTTCCCGTACTGACGCTCGAGGACGTTGCCGAGGCGGCGCACGGCGTCGTCAAGCTGCTGGGCGTCGACTGCCTGCACACCGTCGTGGGCTGCTCGATGGGCGGCATGAGTGGACTCGCCTACTGCGTGCGTCATCCCGAGGCAGTGAAGCGCTTCGTGACGATCTCCTCGGCGGCGCGCGCGGAACCGTTCTCCATTGCCGTCCGCTCCTTGCAGCGCGAGATGATCCGGTCGGATGCGAACTGGAAGGGCGGGCACTACTCGACAGACAAACCGCCCATCATCGGACAGCGGCTGGCGCGCAAACTCGGCATGATCACCTATCGATCGCCGGAGGAGTGGCGGGGCCGATTCGGACGCGAGCGGTCGAGCGACGAAACTCCGGTGGGTGACCCGTTCACGGTCGAGTTCAGCGTCGAGGCCTATCTCGAGAATCACGCGCTGAAGTTCACCGGCCAGTTCGACCCGAACTGCTACCTGTACCTGTCGCGCGCGTCGGACCTGTTCGACCTCGCCGAACACGGCGGTTCGCTGACGTCCGGCTTCAGCCGCACCAGCCTCGAGCGCGTTCTCGTCATCGGCGTGACCACGGACATCCTGTTCCCGATTCATCAGCAGCAGGAGCTCGCCGATGGATTCAAGGAGGTTTGCGAGGACACCGATTACGTCGAGCTGCCCTGCATCCGCGGCCACGACTCATTCCTGGTCGACATGGATGCCTTCCGGCCGGTGATCTGCGACTTTTTCGATTCCTGTTGCTAGCTGCCGGCAAAGAACTCGAAAAAACCGAAGTAAAGAATCAAATAAAACGGTTTTTCTTTAGGCCTGCCACCGGGCAAGCTGTCTCTCCATTCAACGGAGATCAGCCATGGCCGACCTCAACAAGCTCGTTAGCAGCCTCTCGTCGGGAGGCGTCGTGTCCGGGTTCGCTGGCGGGCTCGCTGGAACGGCGCTGGCAGGCGCACTGTCCGGCAAGAAGGGTCGCAAACTTGCGGGCTCCGCATTGAAAGTCGGCGCCGTTGCGGCGGTCGGCGGACTCGCCTACACGGCGTACAAACGTTATCGAAATCAGGCGGCCGATCCCGGTCACGCGGCTGTGGCAACAGCTCGACCGGGTCCGGCTGCCGACCTTCATACATCGCCCGCCGAGCAGCGGTGGGGCGATATCGATGCCGATCGATTTACGGCGGCCATCGAAAACAACGGCGGCGCAGGCGGTTTGCTGCTGCTGCGCGCAATGATCGCTGCGGCCTATTCGGATGGCCACATCGACGACGCGGAGCAGAACCGGATCTTCGCCGAGGTCGACCGGATGCAGCTCAACAGCGCGGAGAAGGCGCTGCTGTTCGACGAGCTGCGGAATCCGCTCAGCATGGGCGCGCTCATCCGGGCAGTCCCTTCGCAGGAGGCGGCCGTCGAAGTGTATGCGGCGTCGCTGGTTGCGATCGACGAAACGAGGGCGGAAGGGCAGCTCTACCTTCGCAGTCTCGCATCCGCGCTGTCACTGCCGAACGGGCTGGTCATCTCGCTCTACGAGCAGGCCGAACTGGCGCGGATGGAGCGCGACGAGGCGGCGTGATAAACGGGCGCTGCCCGCTACGATAACGAATCTTTCAGAAGCGCTTGCGCTGCCGCGTCGCTGTTCGATGGACAAACAGCGGCGCGCCGCCGACAAGCCAGGCAAAGGTTGCGATTGCAAGAGCGCCATTCGGCGAAGCTCATTCAGGTTGGCCCGACCAACCCTCTCCCCCCGGGCATTGAGTGGTGCTCTTGCAGTCGCAACGTATGTCCGAAGCAACCCTACGAGGCCCTTCCTATTCGGTCAGCAGGATGGCCGGGTCGACGGGCGTACCGTTCAGGTAGACGCCGAAGTGCAGGTGCGGGCCGGTAACGCGCCCCGTTGCGCCGACGGCGCCCAGCGTATCGCCAGCCTCGACCGACTCACCAAACTCGACGCCGATCTCACTCAAATGACAATACAGCGTAATCAGCCCCTGACCGTGATCGACGATGACGGTGTTGCCGTTGAAGAAGAAATCGCCGGTCGTCGTTACGATCCCGTCCCGCGGCGCGAGTATCGGCGTGCCGGTGACGACCGCGATGTCCATTCCACTGTGCGGCCGGCGGGGCTGGTCGTTGAAAAAGCGCCGGAAACCGAAGCTGTCGCTGCGCGGGCCGTCGACCGGAGGCGCCAGCGATATCGAGTCGAGATCCTGCTCACGCCAGTTGCCGATAGCATTGTCGAGGACGACCCGTTCGCGGCCGATACGCTCGAGAGCCTCGTCGCTCAGGTCGACGTACGAGCGCTCCACGTCGAGTCGCTGCTCGCGGTAGGTGTGTTCGTTGACCGTAAACCGAACGGTTTCTCCATCTACAGTGATTTCCGCTTCTCCGAGCTCGCTGTCGAGGGCCAGGCCGACGGCGGCGACCCAGTGCTCGTGGCGGCGATAGACGAGCACCTGCCGGTCGCCAAATCGAACGTCGGGCCGGTCGTCCGCGGCTGATCCGACCTCGATCGTTGCGATGCCGCCCGGACGGGCGTCCGGTGGCGCGTCGCTGGCGTTGGCGAGGGAAAGCGCGCCGAGCAGCGCGGCCGTCAATACCGCTCTAATCATCCTGTACCTCGTCGACCGTTGCCGTGATGCTGCCACTCGCCAGCTTCGCGCGAATGCGCTGACCTTCGCTCGCCTCACTTGCCGCGGTGAGTACCTTCCCGGAGCCCGCATCCATGACGATCGCGTAACCGCGCTCCAGCGTGGCGAGCGGGCTCACGGCGTGCAGCTCGCGCGCCGCGAGTTCGAGCCGGTGTTGGCGCGCGGCCAGCACATCCCGCGCCGCGATGCTCAGCCTCACCAGCGAGGCGTCGAGCCGGCCGATGGAGCGCTCGACGCGAACGGCCGGGGAGTGAGCGAGGAGTCCGTTGCGTAGCGCCTGAACGTCGTGCCGGCGTTCGTGCAGTGCCTGCCGGACCGCCGTGACCAGCCGCGCCGTCTGCTCCCGGAGCGCGGCATGCTGGCGCTTCAGCGTCGACGCCGGGCTCAGCGCGGTCAGCCGGCGGCTCAGATAGTCGAGCGACTGGCCGCGAGTCTCCAGCGCACGCTGCGACGCCCGGGCGAGGCGCGAGGCGAGGCCGCTCAATCGCTCGGCCCATTCGGCGCTGTCCGGCACGACCAGTTCCGCCGCGCCCGTCGGCGTGGGCGCACGCAGATCGGCGACGAAGTCGGCGATCGTGAAATCCACTTCGTGGCCGACCGCACTGACGATCGGGATCGGGCAGTCGGCAATGGCTCTGGCGAGCCCCTCGTCATTGAAGGCCCACAGGTCCTCCAGCGAGCCGCCGCCGCGGCCGACGATCAGCACGTCGCACTCGTCGCGTTCGACCGCGCGATCGATTGCGGCAATCAGTTCGCCCGGCGCGGCGTCTCCCTGCACGGCCGCTGGGTAAATGACGACCGGGACCGCGGGGAAGCGGCGCTCGAGGACGGTCAGTATGTCGCGCACCGCCGCGCCGCTCGGCGAGGTCACGATGCCGATGCGCTTGGGCAGCGCCGGGAGGGGCTGCTTGCGGTCTTCGTCGAACAGTCCTTCCGCCGCGAGTTTCCGCTTCAGCCGGTCAAACTCGCGTTTCAGCGCACCTTCGCCGGCCGGTTCGATCTGCTCGACGATCAGCTGATAGTCGCCACGGGCTTCGTAGAGGCTGACCCGGCCGAAAGCCAGCACCAGATCGCCGTTCTTGAGATTCAGGGTCGGCCCCCGCTGCCGCTGGCGGAAGAACGCGGCGCGGATCTGTGCCGAGTCGTCCTTAAGGGTGAAGTAGACGTGGCCGGAGGCCGGCCGAGCAATGTTCGAGATCTCGCCCTCGACCCACAGCTTGGCGAGCCCCTGCTCGAGGAGCGATCGCGCACGGCGGTTGAGCTGGCTCACCGAGATCGCGGCTTCGGCGGGCTGTTTCCCGAGCAGATCGTCCATACAGCGGAGTATATCGGTCCGCGAATGGGTCCGGTAAGGCCGCAGCCGTTTACGCGCAAATTCGGCAGGCGTAGAATTCGCCGATTCACCTTCGGCCAGGGGACTCCACGTACATGCCTAACGACTCAGGTTCCGGTGACTTCATGCGCATCGCAACAGAAGCGCTCACCTTCGACGACGTCCTGCTGCAGCCCGGGTATTCCGAGGTGCTGCCTCGAGAGGTTGACCTGAGCACGCGGCTGACGTCCGAGATCACGCTCAACATTCCCATCCTGTCGGCGGCCATGGACACGGTCACCGAAGCGCGGCTTGCGATCGCCATCGCCCAGGAAGGCGGGCTCGGCGTCATCCACAAGAACATGACGGTCGAGGAGCAGGCGCGGCAGGTGCTTGCGGTCAAGAAGTTCGAGAGCGGCATCGTCCGCAACCCGATCACGGTGGACCCATCGATGTCCGTCCGCGAGGTCATCGAGCTGACCCGCGCAATGGGTATTTCCGGCGTCCCCGTCGTCAACGAGCGCGAGACGGTCGGTATCGTTACCGGCCGCGATCTGCGGTTCGAGACGCAACTCGATGCGCCGGTCTCCGCGGTCATGACGCCGAAGGATCGCCTGGTCACCGTCCGCGAGGACGCCGATCAGGACGAAGTCCTGTCGCTCCTGCATCAGCACCGGATCGAGAAGGTGCTCGTCGTCGACGACAACTTCGAACTCAAGGGGATGATCACCGCGAAGGACTTCCAGAAGGCGAAGGACTACCCGCGTGCCGCCAAGGACGCCAGCGGCGCGCTGCGCGTCGGTGCGGCGGTCGGCACCGGATACGACACGGACGAGCGGGTCGAGGCGCTCGTGGAAGCCGGTGTCGACGTCATCATCGTGGACACGTCGCACGGCTTCTCGAAGGGTGTGATCGAACGCGTGAAGCGGGTCAAGGACGGCTATCCCGACCTGCAGGTGATCGGCGGCAACATCGTGACCGGCGATGCCGCGCTGGCGCTGGTCGAGGCCGGCGCCGACGGCGTCAAGGTAGGCATCGGTCCCGGCTCCATTTGCACCACGCGAGTCGTGGCCGGCGTTGGCGTGCCGCAGATCTCCGCGGTCTCCGAGGTGGCGGGCGCGCTGAAGGGCAAGGGCATCCCGTTCATCGCCGATGGCGGCATCCGCTATTCGGGCGATATCGCGAAGGCGATCGTCGCCGGCGCGCACTCCGTGATGATCGGCGGCCTGTTCGCCGGAACCGAAGAGTCGCCTGGCGAGGTCGAGCTGTATCAGGGCCGTTCCTACAAGTCTTACCGCGGCATGGGTTCGGTGGGCGCGATGGGCCAATCCCATGGCTCGTCGGATCGTTACTTCCAAGACGCCACCGAGGAGCTGGAAAAGCTCGTACCGGAGGGGATCGAAGGCCGCGTCGCCTACAAGGGCGGCATGGTGGCCATCGTCCATCAGCTCGTCGGCGGCGTTCGGGCCGCGATGGGCTACACGGGCAGCAGCAATATCGACGATATGCGTAACAAGCCGAAGTTCGTGCGAATAACCAGCGCCGGCATGGCGGAGAGTCACGTGCACGACGTGACGATTACCAAGGAAGCGCCGAACTACCGGTCCAGCGGAGGTTGAGATGGCGGTGAATCCGGACGTCGTGGCCAGAACGGACATTCATGCTGACCGCTTGCTGATCGTCGATTTCGGCGGCCAGTACACCCAGCTAATTGCTCGCCGCGTGCGCGAGTGCGGCGTGTATTCCGAGATCCATCCGTGGGACATGAGCGATGCCGCGGTTCGAGAGTTCGCGCCGAGCGGCGTGATTCTCTCCGGCGGCCCCGAGTCCGTGAATCTCGACGAACCGCCGCGCGTATCGTCGGCAATCTTCGAGCTGGGCGTACCGGTGCTCGGCATTTGCTACGGCATGCAGACGATGGCGGCAGAACTGGGCGGCGCCGTCGAGGCCTCGAGCCATCGCGAGTTCGGCTATGCCGAGATCGTGCCGGACGAGTCGACCCTGTTCGGGGGACTCAGCGACTCCGATGACGAGCCGATGCTCAAAGTCTGGATGAGTCACGGCGACCGGGTTTCCGAGGCGCCCCCGGGCTTTCACGTCACGGCACGCAGCGGCAATTCGCCGCTGGCGGCGATCGAGGACAGCGAGCGCCATTACTACGGAGTGCAATTCCACCCCGAGGTTACGCACACACCGCAGGGGCAGCGGATGATCGAGCGCTTCGTGCACGACCTCTGCGGCTGTGCCGGCGATTGGACGCCGGGCAATATCGTTGCCGATGCCATCGCGAACGTCCGCGAGAAGGTGGGGGACGGCAAGGTACTGCTGGGTCTGTCCGGCGGTGTCGATTCTTCGGTCGTCGCGGCGCTGCTGCACGAAGCCATCGGCGACCAGCTCGTTTGCGTTTTCGTCGATCACGGTCTGCTGCGGCACAACGAAGGCGACCACGTGATGGAGACCTTCGCGGAGCACATGCACATCAACGTGATCCGCGTGAATGCCGCCGACCGGTTCTTCAACGCGCTCGCGGGCGTCAGCGATCCGGAAGAGAAGCGCAAGATCATCGGCCGCAATTTCATCGAGGTCTTTGACGAAGAGGCGCACAAGCTGGAAGGCATCGACTGGCTGGCCCAGGGAACGATCTACCCGGATGTCATCGAGTCGGCCGGGGCCACGACCGGCAAGGCGCACGTGATCAAGTCGCATCACAACGTCGGCGGACTGCCCGAAGACATGCGGATGGAACTGGTCGAGCCGCTCCGCGAGCTGTTCAAGGACGAGGTGCGCAGGATCGGTGTCGAACTCGGTCTGCCGCGCGAGATGGTCTACCGGCATCCGTTCCCGGGTCCGGGCCTCGGCGTGCGGGTGCTCGGCGAGGTCAGGCGGGAGTACGTCGAACTGCTGCAACTCGCTGACGACATTTTCATCGAGGAGCTCCGCAAGAACGACCTGTACGACAAGACGAGCCAGGCGTTCGCGGTTTTCCTGCCGGTGAAGTCGGTGGGCGTTATGGGTGACGGCCGCCGCTACGAGTACGTCGTCGCCCTTCGGGCAGTCGAGACGATCGACTTCATGACGGCGCGCTGGGCGCACCTGCCGTACGAATTCCTGGAACACGTATCGCTTCGCATCATCAACGAAGTCTACGGGATATCGCGCGTCACCTACGACATCTCAGGCAAGCCGCCCGCAACGATCGAGTGGGAATGAATGGGCTGGTCGGAGACCGATCAGACCAGCATGCGCGCGGCGATCGATGCCGCGAAGGCCGGCGCTGAGGCCGGCGAGGTTCCCGTCGGCGCGGCGATTCTGATCGGCGACAAGGTCGTCGCCACCGCGCACAATCGCACGATCGCTGATCGCGACCCGTCCGGGCATGCGGAGATCGTCGCGCTTCGCGACGCGGCGCGATCGGCCGGCAACCACCGGCTGACGAATGCGACGCTGTACGTCACGCTCGAACCCTGCGCGATGTGTATGGGAGCGTTGAGCGAGGCACGCGTCACCCGCGTCGTGTTCGGCGCCTACGACGCGAAAGCAGGGGCGGCCGGCAGTGTGCTGGACCTGAGCGATTCGCTTCCCAACCAGTTCGAAATCAACGGCGGGGTGCTCGAGGACGAGTGCAGGGCGGTGCTCAGCGAGTTCTTCAAGGCCCGCCGCACGGACTCAGGATGACGCGACGGCTTCTTCTTCGGCTGGCGGCGTTTCGTTCTCCGTCAGCCAGAGCAGGATGTTGTAGTACGCCCGGATGTTGTTGACGTAGAGGACCGGCTCCCAGCCTCTCGCGTAGCCGTACGGCAGCTGCGAATAGTATCGTCGCTGCGCCAACAGCGGCAGGGCGCGGGAAAGGTCAATCCACGTATCGGGATTGCCGCCCTGCATCTCCACTATTGTTCGCGCATCCTTCAGGTGATTGAAGCCGACGTTGTACGCGGCGAGTGCCATCCACGTTCGGTCGGGCTCGTCCACGGTGTCCATGATCCGCTCCGTCTGCCGGGCGAAGAACTGGGCGCCGCCGAAGATGCTGTTGCGGGGATCGACGCGGTCATCGATACCCAGGTAGTCCGCTGTCGCCTGGGTCAGCATCATGATGCCGCGCACCCCGGTCGGTGAAACGGCCTGCGAGCGCCAGTGCGACTCCTGATAGCCGATCGCGGCCAATAGTCGCCAGTCGACGCCCCACTGTTCGCCCGCCTGCTCGAACATATCCCGGTATCTCGGCAGGCGGCTCTCGTAGTGGCGAATGAAGTTGCGCGTGCCGACGTAGTCGAATTCTTCGATATGGCCGTAGTAGCGGTCGTTGATGCGCGCCAGCAGCCCGCTGCGCTCGGCCCGAATGATGAACTCGTCCGCGCGCGCGAGCAGGCTGTTGCCGCTATGCTTCGCGAACGCCCAGGCAATGGGGCCGTCCTCTTCCAGCGGCAGCGCTACGCGCAGGTCCGGATAGAAGTTGCGCTGAATGTGGAAGTCCGTGCTGTCCGCGATCGTGAAATCGAGGTCGCCCGCGGCGACTTTCGCCAGCAGATTGGCGACCGTCGTGTTCGGATTCTCGGTCCATTCCAGTTCCGGGTAGGTTTCCTTCAGCGAACTGAGCATGTCGGCATGACTGCTCCCGGCCAGCACCTCGATGGACCGGCCGAGCACGTCCTCGAACGACCTCGGCCGGCCGGTTCCGAGCTTGTAGATCAGATCCATGTCGACGGAGTGGTACGGATGCCCGAAGTTGAGCACCTCCTGCCGCGAATCGGTGATCGACAGTCCGGCCGCCGCCATGTCAGCCCGGCCGGACAGAAGCTGCGGAACGATATCGGAGACACTCGGGACCGGTTCGACGATAACGGCGACGCCGAGCTCGTCCGCGAACGCGCGAATGAGGTCGAACTCGGGTCCCGACGGACCGTCGGGACCGATCACGTAGGACGACGGGCTGTCCCGAGTGACCACGTGCAACTCCCCGGTCTCGAGGACCCGGTCGAGCAGCGACGGCGGTACCGAACAGGTGCCGAGCAGGGCTGCCACTACGATGTAGAAGAGCTGGCGCATGGAACATTTAGGCTACACGAGGGCCCATCGAACTGGTAGCTTACAGGTGGTCCCAAAGCCCCAACTGCGGTATTGCATGGCCCTCTTTCAGAACGCCGACGTCAGACACAAGCTTTTGTTTTTCTGTGTTTTTGTCGTCATTCTGGGCGGGTCGATAGCCCTCAGGCTGCTCACCGAGACACCGGTTTCCACCGCGCTCGCGTTCTGGCCGATGACCGGCCTGATCGTCACGCTGCTGCTTGCCAACGCGGTTCGCTACTGGTGGATTGCCATCGTTTTCTTCGTGGCGCTCGGGTTCATCACGACGGCCCTGGTCCCCAGCCGCGTAACGGTCGCGCCGAACATGCCGATCCACGTGCTGGCGTTTTTCGGTTCGGTTCTTCTGAGCTGTTGGGTGCTGCGGCGATCCCATCGCAACGGCGTGCGCCTGCACCACCTTACGCCGGACCTTCGCAACTTCATGCTGTTCGTCCTCGGCGCGAGTGCGCTCCTCGGCATCACCGAAGCGTTGCGTGTGTCGCAGGCAGAGGGCGTCCCGTTCGATATCGCAGCTATCCAACGGCAATTTGTGTCGACGGCGGCGTCGATCGTGGTGACGGCTCCGGCGGCGCTCGTGTGGCTTTCCCCGCCTGCCAACGCCCGACGACTAAGGAACCGTCGCTCAGTGATCGAGGTCCTGCTGATTTTCGCCGGCATGGCGGTCGTCATCGGCTACGGCGCGACCCATGCGTCGGCCGAGACAGGGAGCATCTACGACCTTCCGCAGCTATTGCTGCCGTTCGTCGTTTGGGCTGCCGTGCGCTTCGACTACCGGGTCACTTCGGTGACAGTGTTCATCATGGCCACGTATGTGTCAGCTCAGCTGGCGCTTGGTGTTGGACCGTTTGTGCGCATGTCCGACGATCCGGCCGTGCAGTCGCTGGCCGCCGGATGGTTCCTGGCCGGCAATGGCGCAGCCGCCCTGCTGTTGTCGAGCTTTGTCGCGACCACCCGGCGGCAGGCGATCGAAGGACTGCGCGCGCGTGCATTTCTCGCCCAGTTCGAACGGGCTGTGTTCGCCAGTTACTACGAAATCGACATCGCCAACTGGCGATACTCGTACATCGAGGGGGCGCTGGTCGATCGCGAGGCCGAATACGAGCGCTTCATGAGTGATGCCGACTCCTTTATCCAATGGGTGCATCCTGACGATCGCGATCGGATCAACCGCTACTGGACGCGCATGCGCGAAGGGGAACTGACGGATTCGATCGACGCGAGCTATCGATATCAGCCGGACGGGGCCGGTCTGGTCTGGGTGCGCAGCCTGATCATTCCGATCTTCAACAATGCCGGCCGGTTGACGCGATACACAGGCATCACCTACGACATCACCGAACAGCAAACGCTGCGCTTCGAACAAGCGAGAATGCGCGACATCCTCGTCGAGTCGGACAAGCTCCACTCACTCGGCGCGCTCGGGACCGGCCTTGCACACAACTGGAACAATCTGCTCTTCATTCTGTCCGCCGAAACCGACGAACTGGAGCTCCGCTCGGGCAACGATCCCGACACGAAACTCACGATTGAAACGCTGCGTGAGGTTATCGAGCAGGGCTCGGGAATCACCGGCCAGCTGCTCGGCCTGGCGCGGCGCGATTTCGGCCCGTTCAAAGAGGTCGAGCCCTACGACGAGGTATCGCGTGCGGTGGAGCTGTTGCAGCGGTCACTACCGGCAATGATCGATGTGGTGCCGCCTCAACCACTGAGCGAACCGGTGACGATGAAGGTGAAGGCTTCCTACATTCATCAGATCGTCCTGAACCTGGGCCTGAACGCGCGCGACGCGATCGGCCACCACCCGGGCGAAGTTCGTTTCGAGCTGAGCGGTCCGTTTACAGGCGACTTGATCGGCCCGGACGAGACGTTCGTCCGGTTGACGGTCAGCGACAGCGGCACCGGAATCGCGGACGACGTCAGGCCGAGTATTTTCAAGGCGCTATTCACGACGAAGGACGACAAGGGTGGTACGGGGCTGGGGTTAGCCGTGGTGTCGGCACTCGTACTCGAGATGGGCGGGACGGTCGAGGTCGACTCCGCGGAAGGCGAGGGGTCGACGTTCGTGGTTTCGCTGCCGGTTGAGCGAGCCGCCGTCGAGGCGGCCTGATTTCGCGGCGCAGGCCGCGGGCCTACCGATTCACGGCGCGCCGACGAGTGACAGGATAGTCATCGGGACCGCCTGTCAGCGGTAAGCCATCTGCCTACGCTGTCTGCAGTTCGTTCCAGCAGGCCACCTGCTTCTCGACCTGCGATGCCGAGACCGGACGGCCGATGTGGTATCCCTGCATCTTCTCGCAGCCCATGTCCTCGAGCGTCTTGAAGATCGACTCCGAGCAGACGCCTTCGGCGCACACGGTGAGGTTCAGCTTGTGCGCCAGCATGACGATCGCCTCGACGATGGTCCGCGCCTCCTTGCTGGTCTCCAGTTCCTTGACCAGTGACATGTCGATCTTCAGCTCGTTGAAGGGCATGCGGTACAGCTGCTCGAGCGAGGAATAGCCGGTACCGAAGTCATCGATCGAGAGCCCGAAGCCCTTGATGCGCAGCCGGCTGAGAATCTCCATGGCGACGACGGTGTTGTTCATGACCACGGACTCGGTGACTTCGAGAGTCAGCAGCGAGTTGTCGAGACCCAGCGACTGCATCCGTGCCTCGAGGCGATCCGGGAACTCCGAGTCGCTGAGCATCGACGGCGAAAGATTGACGGAGGCGCCGAGCTTCATGTCGCGATCCGCCCAATCTTTGAGCTGCTGCGTGACCTGATCGATCATGCTGTCGGTCAGCGCTGGCAGGAGGCCCGATTCCTCGGCGATACCAATGAAATCGTTTGGCATGACAATGTCGCCGTTCCCGTGGTGCCAGCGTGCCAGCGCTTCCGATTCGATGGTGCGCCACTTGCCGGTGTCGTCTTTACAAACCTTTGGCTGAAAACTCGGCCGGATCTCGCCCGACTCGATGGCCTCCTGAATGGCATTCGGTTCGATGCTCAGGCAAGCGCGGCGAGCGCTGCGGAGGGCATCCTGCAGCACGTCGAGATTCACGGGCTTCGGTAGCACGCCCTGCATGTTCAGGCCGAGAATCTCACCCATCATTGTGGCGGTCGTGAGCGTTCGCTCGTCCATTCCACTGACAAGAATGATCCGAGCTTCCGATTCGAGTTCCTGCAGCAGCTTGAGGATCTTCACCCCGTCGGTGCCCGGCATCTGCAGGTCGAGCAGGATGATCGACGGCGAGAAGCTGAAGATCTTGTGCTTCAGGCGCTCCAGATCCGTTGCAATGGAGACATCGAAATCCATGCGTCGCGCAACGCCGGCCAGATAGCGGCAGATGCTGATCTCGTCATCGACGACCAGGAGTCGGTTGTAGTCAAGGTTGCTCATTGTGCTTGTCCAATGCGCTTCGAAGGCGCTTTGCCAGTTCAATTTGGTTGTACGGTTTGTAGAGAATGTCGTAGCGATCCCGGTCTTCCGCGCCGTTGAGGATCGAGTCGTCCGCGAAGCCGGTCGTGAGCAGAATCGTGACGTCCGGGCGTTCCCTGGTGACTTTCTCGGCGAGGTCGAATCCCGACATCTCCGGCATCATGATGTCGGAGAACAGGAGATCTGCCTGTTCGTCCTGCAGCATCTTGAGCGCGCTCCGCGCCGACGACGCTTTCCTGACGCGATAGCCCAGTCGCTTGATGAGCGCGGCAGCAGAGTCGCGCACCTGGTCGTTGTCATCGACCACCAGAACGGACTCGCCTCCAAACGGCATCTCCAGTTCGTCGGAGGATTCCGTATCGGTACGCTCGACTTCGTCCGTCCGCGGCAGATAGATCGCGACGCGCGTGCCAGCACCGCGTTCGCTCTCGATCCGCATGTGACCGCCGGACTGCTGCACGAAGCCGTAGACCATGCTCAGGCCCAGACCCGAGCCCCCGCCTTCCTGCTTCGTCGTGAAAAACGGGTCGACTGCGCGTTTGAGCACCTCGACATCCATGCCCTCACCGTCGTCCGATACCTCGATGCAGACGAAGTCGCCCGAGTCCGCATCGGACAGATCCGGCCAGACCTCGGGATTGAGATGCCTGTTGAAGGTGCGCACGGTGAGCAGTCCTTCTCCGGACATTGCGTCGCGCGAGTTGATCGCGAGATTGAGCAGCGCGCTCTCGAGCAGAGAGGGGTCGACTTTCGTAAGCCACGGTTCGCCGGTGTACTCCGTGTGAATACGCATCGACTTGCTGAGGCTCCGCTGCAGCAGGGGATCGATGCTGGCCAGCAGCTTGTTGACGTCGACGATTCTCGGTTCGAGCGGCTGCCGACGGGCGAGGGCGAGCAATCGCCGGGTCAGGTCGCCGCCGCGAACGCAGGCCTGCAGTGCCTGATCGATCTGTGCGGACGTTGTGGGGTCCAGCGACTGTTCGCGCAGCAACTGAAGATTGCCGACGATGACCATCAGCAGGTTGTTGAAGTCGTGCGCAATCCCGCCAGTGAGTTGACCGACGGCCTGCATCTTCTGAGCCTGTTGCAGCTGCACCGCCGTGCGCTGACGTTCGCTGACGTCCCGTACGTTGATGACCGATCGCAGCTTGCCGTTGCTGTCGGTGAACGTTCGGCTGACCGCCTCGGTGACGACCAGAGAGCCGTCATTCCGGCGGACCCGGCAGTTGAGCGACGTGGGCCGATCGACGTGCCGGCGGCCGTACTTCATCGCCATCCTGACCGCGGGCTTGTCGTCGGCATGCACGAGGTCGGATACGTGAAGTCCCAGCAGTTCCTCCGGCTCGCTGCCGGTAAAACGCCGGCCGGACGGACTGCAGTAGATGATCATCCCGCGCTTGTCGACGATGAGCACCATGTCGAGCGCGTTCTCGGTCAGGGTGCGCAGAGTCTCATCGGTGTCCTTGAGCGCGTCCTGGGTCTCGCGCAGATCGGTAATGTCATGAACAGTCGCCTGCACGATGACGTCGTGTTCCGGATCATTGGTAAAGCAATAGCCGCTCGACAGTACCGTTCGAATTTCGCCGTCCGCGCGGCGGCACTTGACCGGTACGTTGTGCACCTTGCCGGTGCTGAGAAGCTCGCTCAGGATCTTGTGCCGTTCGGCCGGCTCGACGTAGAAGTCCTGCATCCGCCACGAGCTCGTAAGCTCTTCGACGGTCTTGATGCCGAGGATGTCCAACGCAGCCCGATTCCCATCGAGAATCGTGCCGTCCGGCAGGCTCCTGAACACACCGATCGGGAACTGCTCGAACAGCGTCTGGTATTCAGATTCGCGCCGTTCGCGAGCATCGCGATCGATGGGACGTTCATTCATCTCGCGAACGACGACGACGTTCGACGAATTGTCGCCCGCTCTGCTCGGACGAAGGCGGGCTTCTCCTGCAACGGGTCCATCGTCCGTATCGAGCAGCACCGGAAGCGGCCCATGGACCTCTCGAGGGTTCGCGACAATTCTGGCCGCGAGGCTGCCGCCCACCGTCCGCGAGTCGTCACCGGGGTCGACCAGCACCGAATCGATCAAGCGGCCCTCCAGCGTCCCTGCCGGAAGACCCATCCTGTCATGGGCGGCCCTGTTGGCCGCAACGATCCTCGCGTCGTTATCCAGGAAGAAGATCGAATCAAACGTGATGTCGAGGGCGCGGCGGTAGTGCCCGGTCGCGTCCTGGCCCTGACGGACGGCGAACCGCGAGAGAAGGACGAGGCTGACGACGATGATGGCCACGACGCCGAGAGCGCGCTCGATGAGCAGCGCCCCTTCCGGCACGAATGCCACCGGCCACGAGGCGCCGGTGGCCCATGCCACGACCGCTCCGAGCAGCCAGAAGGCAAGCGCACCCACCGCTACAGCCACTATTTGTGCAGTCGTAAAATTAAAGAGGCGGAATGCCATCAAGCTTTGTCCAATCTCCGTTCGGGATGCGTAACGGTCGCCAGACCCGCTTTTTCCCATCATTTGAGCGGATTCTGCGGATATGCGGGTTTGCGGGGTATCGGGGGATCGCTGAATTAGGGTCGGGAAAACCCTGAAATGGGTTTCCGGAATCCGCGGGAGGTCATGTGTGGCCCAATTCCTGTATTCTGTGACGAGCCTTAGTAAAGCCGGGTCCCGGACAAAGTTGTCGCCGATGAACAAGGGCCAGCAGCGGGCGTTGCTCGTTGACGATCACAAGTTGGTGCGGCACGCGCTGCGACGAATGATCGAGGTGATGGACACCCCGACCGAAATCGTTGGCGAAACCTCGAGCGGGATCGATGCGCTTCGTCTGATCCCCGATCTGGACATCGACCTGTTGATTACCGATCTGTCGATGCCGGATATCGACGGCGTCGCGCTGATCCGGAAGGCGATCCGCCGCCAGCCCGACCTGAAGTGCATTGTTCTGAGCATGCACACCAGCCGCGAGTACGTCCTTGCGGCATTGCAGGCCGGCGCCTGCGGCTACGTCCACAAGAACGCGTCCGCCGAGGAGCTTCAAAACGCACTGGAATCGGCCTATCAGGGAACGTCCTACCTCCATCCCTCGATCGCCACATCCGTCGTCGACCTCGTTAGAGAGGCGGCCGACATCATGGATCCGCTCAGCCTGCTGACCGAACGTCAGCGCGACGTGCTGAAACTGGTCGCCGAAGGCAAGAGCACTCGTGAGATTGCGGAGCTGCTGAGTCTCAGCGTGAAGACGGTCGAAACTCACCGGAAGCAGTTGATGGAGCGGCTGGAGATTTTCGATGTCCCGGGCTTGGTGAAGCTGGCGATTCGGAGTGGGTTGGTCGATTTGTAGGTGACCATCGCCGAGCCGCTTCGGGCTGTGCGTTCTCACATTCCGCAATCACGTTCAGGCGATGATCTCGCACTTTTGCAGCATTCTGATCCTCCTTCCCGCTGACAGTCTTATTCAGGAACGATATGCCCATTGATCTCAAAGCTGTATTGCCGGCACTGCTTCCACGTGCGATTGGTTGGGTTGAGTCTCAGTCGGCTTCGATTCTGGAGTCCGGCCTTCCGCTCGATGAAACTGGGCTTCAGCTCGCGCGCACGGTCGGGGTCAGCAGTCCCGAATCCATTCGGGTCAGCGTCGTCGAATCACTTCCTGTTCCTGACGATCCCGAACTGAGAGCCGTCGCGTTGAATTCGGGTCTTTTGGGGCCGGGTTCTATCGGCGTCACTTTCGGATACGGTATCTATCTGTGTGATGGATACATCGATCACCGTCTCGTCTCTCACGAGTGCCGCCACGTCCACCAATATGAGGAGGCGGGCTCCATCGCGGCGTTTTTGTCGGTGTACCTTGAACAGATTGCCAACGTCGGCTACCGGGACGCCCCGCTGGAAATCGACGCGAGAAGGCACGAGATTGACATCGTCCCCAACGGAAGGGATTGAACGCTCCGCCTTCGGCTTCGCGTTCTCACTTGCGGCTTCGCCGCTGCCTGAGTCGAACAGCGTCCGAAAGCCCATACCTCACTCGGCGAGCATTAAAAAAGGGGCCGGATGGCCCCTTATTTAATGCTGGCGGAGAGGGTGGGATGAACGCTCCGCCTTCGGCTTCGCGTTCTCACTTGCGGCTTCGCCGCTGCCTGAGTCGAACAGGGTCCGAAAGCCCATACCTCACTCGGCGAGCATTAAAAAAGGGGCCGGATGGCCCCTTATTTAATGCTGGCGGAGAGGGTGGGATTCGAACCCACGGTACGGTACAACCGTACACCTGATTTCGAGTCAGGCCCGTTCGACCACTCCGGCACCTCTCCGACTCTGGCCGCTCACGCAGAGCGGGCGGCGATTGTACGGGAAATACGGGCTGTAAGGCCAGAGCCTACGCCCGTGCCCGCGGATTCGGCGGATACGGACAGGGGTCTGGCCTCGTGGCGCGCGGTCGTCCACCGGTGTATCGTGTTCCAGCCTCGCCCCTCATGCGGAGATCATGGCCAGGAAGACCTTCCACTTCATCATGATCAAGCCGTCCCACTACGACGACGACGGCTACGTAATCCAGTTCTATCGCTCGGCGATGCCCTCCAATACGCTGGCCACGCTGCACGGGCTGGCGGAGGACTGCCGGCAGCGCAAGGTGCTCGGCGACGATGTCGACCTGCATTTCACGGCAATCGACGAGACCAACAAGCGGGTGCGCGTCGACAAGCTGATCCGTCAGATCAGGCGCGACGGCGGTCTTGGGCTGGTCGGGCTGATCGGCGTGCAGTCGAACCAGTTTCCGCGAGCGATGGATCTTGCACGCCGGTTTCGGGCGGCAGGCATTCAGGTATGTATCGGCGGATTCCATGTGAGCGGTTGCATGGCCATGCTGTCCGAGCTGACCGACGAGCTCAGGGAGGCATTGGACATCGGCGTGTCGCTTTTTGCCGGTGAGGCCGAGGGACGATTGGAGAGGGTCCTCAAGGACGCTCTCGAGGGCAAGCTCCAGCCAGTCTACAACTACATGCCGGACCTTCCTGATCTTGCCGATGCTGTGACACCGATGCTCGACGCAAGCGTCGTCAAGCGAACGGCCGGTGCTCAGGCGAGTTTCGATGCAGGTCGCGGTTGTCCGTATCTCTGCAGCTTCTGCACGATTATCAATGTGCAGGGCCGCAAATCGCGCTACCGCAGCGCGGACAGTATCGAGAAGATCATCCGGGCCAACTACGAGCAGGGTATCCGGCGCTTCTTCATCAGCGACGACAACTTCGCCCGCAACCAGAACTGGGAAGAGATCTTCGATCGCATCATCGAATTGAGGAAGACGATGGGCGACGATTTCAATCTTGTCTTGCAGATTGACACCGCCTGTCACCGTATTCCGAATTTCATCGACAAGGCCGTGCGTGCCGGGACAAAGCGCGTGTTCATTGGCCTGGAGAACATCAACCCCGAGAGCCTGAAAGGTGCCCAAAAGGGTCAGAACCGGATTACCGACTACCGGAAGATGTTGCTCGAGTGGAGGCAGCGCCATGTCATCACTACGGCCGGCTACATCCTGGGTTTCCCCGACGACACGCCGGAGTCGATCGCCCGCGACGTTGAGATCATCAAGCGCGAGTTGCCCATCGACATTCTGGAGTTCTTCTTCCTGACGCCGCTACCCGGGTCCGCGGACCACAAGCGGCTGCTGCAGCAGGGCGTCAGCATGGACGCGGACCTCAACAAGTACGATCTCGCCCACGTGACGACCGTGCACAATCGAATGTCCGAGGACGAGTGGCAGCAAGCGTACAGAGCGGCATGGGACGCGTTCTATACCCACGATCACTGCGTAAGGCTGCTCGAGCGAGCCAGAGCGAGCGGCGTTCTGGTCGGCAAAATCGTAGGAACGATCACGTGGTTTTACGGCAGCATCCTGTACGAAGGCGTGCATCCTCTGGAGTCCGGTCTGTTCCGCATGAAGCACCGGCGCGATCGTCGACCGGGTCTTCCGGTCGAGAACCCACTCATTTTCTATCCAAAGTACTTTGGTCAACTGGTCTGGAAGACCTGGCGCCTGGCGCGGCTCTACTACACCTACCATCCCATTCGGCGCAGGCTGGATAGCATGCCGCCGCCGGAACTCGACGATGTCGCTCTGAAGCCGGTCGATGAGCAGGAACTCGAAGAACTCGATCTGTATCAGGTGAGCGACGCTGCTCGGCAGGCGGCCGATAAGGCCCGTCGAATCGCAGCGGGGCAAGTTCGCTAGTCAGCGTATCGCGGACGGTACTATTCCGGCTCGTTCTCGCAATTCTCAATTCGGAAGTGCGCGCGGAACTGCTCCTCACCGAGGTGGCTCACAGTTACGGTGTAGATGCCGTCAGTCTTCTCATGAGGCTGATCGATGTCCAGGTATCCGTAGGCATATTTCACGTCACCCAGTTCACCGGGGACGTTGCCTCTGGAGAAAGGAGAGATCATTGGGCCGCGCATCTCGTTGTACTCTCGGCCGTTCAATTCGACTTCCGAATGAGTCCACCGATACCGCAGTATCAATGAGTTCATCAAGGTCCGCGATCTTCCGGTACCGTCGATGTGCACAACAATTGCAAGGTACGGGTCGCCGGCACAGTCCACGGCGATAGGCTCTCCCGGTTCAGGAACCGGCCTGAACTCCGTGTCATATCGTGGTGTGCCTCGAAAGTGATAGTAGAGGAATGTCGGCAGACTTTGTGGATCGAGCGGCGGACCCGACGACTCTGTCGCCGGGGCCCAGAGCGCAATCGGTGTGATGAGCGGTCGATTGTCGGCCGAGCCGTCCGGAGCGCTAGCGGCGCAGGCACTCAACGTTCCAGCCACAGCGAAGAGTGCAATAGCGCGCGCGTGACGAAACATCAGCAATCCGGCCAGGCAATCGTAGTGGCAGTGCCTGGACTGGCATGGCGGGAACAGCGCGCAATTCTCGGACTACGCGAAATGCCGGTACACGGGCTGGTACATGTACTCGTTGATGGTTGCATGTAGATCGTCTGGCGGCTCCCTGTCCGTCAACCGGCGCTCCCAGGCAAGTTTAGCAACGTCGTGGGCAATTCTGGCCGAGACTGAGCGGATGCGATTGAGGGACGGGTATACGCGGCCCCGCTCGAGGTCCGAATCTCGCACCTGATCGGCCAGTGCGTGCGCGGCGGCGAGAAACATTTCGTCCGTCACCCTCCTGGCACCGCTGATGATGGCGCCGAGGCCCACACCCGGGAAGATGTACGCATTGTTGCCCTGGCCGGGTACGAAGGTCTGATTGTCGACATGCACCGGGTCGAAAGGGCTGCCGCTGGCGAAAATGGCTCGGCCGTCGGTCCACGTGTACGCCTGCTCCGCCGTGCACTCAGACTTCGATGTCGGGTTCGAGAGCGCGAAGACGATTGGTCGCTCATTGATCTTCGCCATCTCGCGCAGGACTTCCTCGTCGAATTCTCCGGGCTGCGCGCAGACGCCGATGATCGCGGTGGGCTTCAGTGTTCGGACAGCCTGTGCGAAGTCGGTGATCGTTTCGTGATCGTGGGCATAGGCGCGTTTGTGTTCGGGAATCGATGCTCGGTCGGCGACAACCAGACCCCGAGTGTCGAACAGCCAGCAACGCTTGCGCGCGTTTGCCTCATCCATTCCCTGTTCCGTCAGGCCGGCGACGATCGTATCGGCGATGCCGACACCGGCCTCACCGGCGCCGAGAAACAGGAAGCGGTGATCCGCCAGCGTGTCGCCTGTCAGGCGCAGCGAAGCCAGGATGCCGGCCAGCGCCACGGCGCCGGTGCCTTGAATATCGTCGTCGAACAGGCTGAGCTTGTCGCGGTATTTCTTCAACAGCCTGAACGCGTTCGTCGTACCGAAGTCCTCGAGCTGCACGAGGATGCCGGGGAACACGCTCTGTACCGCGGACATCAGTTCGTCGACGAGCTCATCGTAGTCGTCGCCACGCACACGGCGCCGCTCGAGGCCGTTGTACAGCGGGTCGTTGAGCAGATTCTCGTTGTCCGTGCCGACATCGAGCATGATCGGCAGACAGTGGGTCGGTGGAATGCCCGCGCAGGCCGTGTAGAGAGCGAGCTTGCCGATAGGGATGCCCATGCCGTCTGCGCCAAGATCGCCGAGTCCGAGGATGCGCTCGCCATCCGTAACGACGATGATCTTCGCGTCCCTGTGGGGCCAGTTCTCGAGGATTTCCTTGATGCGGCCCTTGTCCTCGATGGAGATGTAGAAGCCACGCGACTGACGGAAGATGTGCTGGAATTCCTGACACGCCTTGCCGACCGTCGGCGTGTAGATGTACGGCATCATCTCCTCGATGTGATTCATGACGACGCGATAAAAGAGCGTTTCGTTGCGGTCCTGCAGGGACACCAGGTACAGGTAGCGTTCGAGATCGGTCGCCTTGTCCCTGATGTTGCTCAGGACACGAAGTTCCTGCTCCGCGATCGAGTGCACTCGCGGCGGCAACAGGCCCCGGAGCTGCAGGTAGTCGCGTTCGGCTTCCGTGTAGGCGGTGCCCTTGTTGCGTACCGGATCGTGCAGGATTTTCACGCCCCGGTAAGGTGAGGGCGGTGTCTTGGTGGCCACGACGGCAATCCTTTTTCCGGTTATGCGGTAACTCTATCCCGCAAGGGCCGTGCTCTGTCACTGGGAGAGATACCTACGTCTGAAGAGGTAGGGCCGCGACGATGATGGAAGCATGGAAGCAGGAGAGGACGCCGCGAACCATAGAAAAAGGGGCAGCCGAGGCTGCGGGTACACAGAAGAGGGGGCAGCCGAGGCTGCGGACGCAAAGAAAAAGGGGCGGCCGAGGCCGCCCCTTGTCCTGGGTCTTGCGTTGGTCGTGCGAACTACGGGTTCGTGAAGATCAACAACTGGAACGACAGGTCGTTCGGGTTGAGGAAATCGAACTGCTCGTAGGTCGTGCCGACCGCCGACAGGCCTGCCGCACCGGACAGATCCGTCGCGCCCGGATCGACTGCACCGCCGCCTTCGGAGATACCTGCAATGCCGTCAGTGGCATTGATCTCGCCGTAGCTGATTTGGACGTTGCCGCCCGCATCCAGCGTGACCGTAAAGGTGTTTCCGGTCGAGGCGAAGAACTCCGGCACGTTGTCGAAGGTGACCGAGAACGCGCCGGCGTCCGAATTGGCAATCACCAGACCGCCCTGATTCGGTGACAGGTCGTCCCAGAGAGGTGCGATTCGCGGCTGGTCGCCCAGCAGCTCGAAGACGCTCTCGGAGAAGTCCGTATCGCCCGATCCGAAGGTCAGGTTGCCGTTCGAGTTGACGAAGACGCTGCTGTACGTCTGGCCCTGGAACGGGAAGGCGAATTCCAGCGGAACCTCGACCGACGCATCGTCACCGAGGTTCAGCAGGGTGCCTTCGATCGCCTGGACGCTGACAACGTAGCGGCCCGTGCTGAGGCCGTCGCCGCTGAAGTCCGTATCGTCGAAGGTCGATACCGCGATGGCATAGGTGCCTGCCTCGCTGATCGGCTGGACGATACGTGACAACAGGCCGGCGCCGCCGTCGTCGTCGAAGGCGATCTGGGTCGCTTCGATGGTCGGACGACAATCGTCGTCGTCATCGTGCCACCACCAGCCCCATCGCGAGCCGTAGTCGTCGTCATCGTCGTCGTCGTCGGTACACGGGATGGTTTCCAGTCGATACAGGCCGAGTACGGAGTCGAGCTGGCCGGAGAGTACCTCCGCGACCACTGTCGTATCCGCATCGGCATGGAACCGGAACCAGTCGACATCCCCGCCGTCCGGATCGATCTCACTGTAACGGTCGATCGTGTCGAAGGGCAGACGGACACGGCGGGCGCGGTCGGCCGAGTCGTTACGCTCGAAGCGGTCGAACTGTGCCTGCGTACCGCGGAATTTCACCCGATCGTTGACGAGATCGTTCGGCGACGCCGTCGTGAACTGCTCGAAGATCGCTGCCTCGCGGAACGTTCGGATTGGCTGCCGCAGTGTCGACAGATCGACGGGCTGCTCGAAACCGGACGTGATTGCGCCGCCACAGCTGTAGCCGACGATGCCGTCGACCGCGGTTGCGTCGCCAACTTCGACTCGAATCCAGCTACCCGGCCAGAACTTGCGGAACGGGTGGTAGCCGTCGCCGAAGAACTTCCTGAAGATCGACTTGTAGATCGTGATCTCGAAAGTATTGGCGCCAACGTCCGGGAACTCCGGAACCTCGTTGAAGATCACCGAGAAGGAGTAGTCGGTCTGATCGAAGGTCACGAAACCGCCGGCGAGCGGATTCAGATCGTCCCAGATACCCGCGATGCGCGTCGGCCCGGCAAGCATTGCGCCCGAGGACTCGATGAACCCGAACGGATCGCCGCTGCCAAAGGTGACGTTGCCGCTCGTGTTGATGAACAGCGAGTCGAATTCCTGGCCGCAGATGTCCGCGGTAAAGGGCAGGAACAACTCGATCGAGTCATCGAGACCCAGCGGTAGCGGGTCGCCCGGGCGCGGCGCGTTGAAGATCACGTCGATGTCCGTCGTCGGGGTCCCGGCAAACGCCGGCACCAGTACCGATTCGGATGGGTCGTCGGGTGCCGCCACGTTGTTGGACTCGTTGCCGCCGTTGTAGAACTCCTCGGGTCCCGGAAGCGGCACCAGCGGCGTCGTACTGAATCCGCCCTGGATGATGCCGTCGATATGCACCGTGTAGTTAGCCCCAGGCGTCAGACCGTTGATCGTGTACTCGCCGGTCACGCCCCGGTCGCCCGAGATCGCCGATACGGCGTCCTCGAAGGGATTGAGGACGTTGCGGGCGATCACGTTGACGCCCGTCAGGGGCGTCTCGCCGTTCGGGCCGAGAATCGTGCCCGTGATGCTGCCGGACGTTGCGAAGTAGTCCGCCGACGGATACAGGAACGAGTAGAACGCGATGTCATCCGCGTGCGGCGTTCCCTGACCGCCGCCCACGAGCGCGAACGGGTACATCGTCTCGACCTGGTCCACTGGCGAGAAGCCGTAGGTGTTGAACGGTGCCGGTCCGCTGGGATCGCCGAAGGCGACGCTCTGACCGTTCACGACCGTATGTCCGAGGCCGCTGTAGTGGCCAAACTCGTGAAAGATCACGGCCTTGAAGTCTTCGAGCGGGAAGCCGCCCAGGATCGAACCGCCGTTCAGGAAGGACACGGCCTCGATCGGGGTGCCATTGGCGTCGCGGGTGTCCGTGCTCGCAAAACCCAGCACGCCGCTGACACCGAACAGTGCGACGAAAATCGCACCGTCGTCGTCGTAGGCAATCGGGCTGAAGCCATCCGCGTTGTTCGTGCCGAAGAACAGGTTCTCGACGAACGGGAAGAAGTTCGTCTCATCGATGTCGAACGGCATCGGCCCGTTGTTGCTGTAGGTGGCCGTCGCCGAAGGAATGCCCTGCCATCTGGCGAACGCCGCTTCGGTTTCCGCAACCGCTTCAGTGTAGGTCAGCGGACCGAGTGCCAGCGAGCCAACGCCGCCGGCTGGAACGCCGTCTGGATTGAACGGGATGTTCGCACCGCCGTTTGGCCAGCGCTCGACATTGTCCGGGTCGTTCGGATTCGGATTGAGAGGACCGCTGCCCAGGGCCGAGGCCGAGAGCGCGGTGAGTGCACATGCCGCGGTGGCGCGGCGAAGCAATGTCTTGATGTCTGCCATTACTGTGCGCCTCCCACGATGTCATGAATGAGGGTGGCGAGCTCCGAGTACAGGATCGGCTCGTTGCTGGCGTAGGGCACGCTCATGCCGTTGAACAGGCCCGCGTTGTTCACGAGGTTCAACGCGACTCGATCGGCATCGGCACCGTCGAAGTTGAAGCAGCCCTGGCCCAGTCCCATGGTCGCCGTCAGGCCGGTCGGACCGGGTTGGGCGACGAACAGAAGATATTCCGTGCCCTCGCGAAGGACCGGGAAGTCGGTGATCGGGTGACGACCGGCGATAACGTCCTTCAGCGAGCCCACCATCGTGACTTCTGTGAAGGTTTCGTCCTTGACGGTCTCGAAACTGCCTTTGAAGGTTTCGCTGACCCGAATTCTGTAGGTCACGGCCGGTAGCTCGCCGCCACCTGCAGAAACACGGGTTTCGGAGATGCCGATGACCTCCCCGACAAACACACGTTCGGATTGCGTAACCAGCTGCTCGAGATTCATCTGCAAGGTGATCGCGGCGTTCGCCGACGAGAACGCCAGCAATGCCGCTGCAAATGACAAGAGAGCTGTACCGCGTTTGAGTACATTCATCATATAGCCCCCTGATTGAAGGTTAGGAACGTCGTTCGTATTGCTTGTAATTCGCTCCAGGCGCCGAGACTAGCCACCGGATTGGACATAGTCCAGGCAGGCGGACGAGGCGAATTTTTGTCGCGTATTGGCCATCGGGATGAGGAAATCAGGCTGCGTCGAGAAGAGGCAGGCAGGTATCTGACTTATCGAGGGTTCCCGGCAGCGTGATCCGGTCGAAATCGGGTGAGAGCAGCCCAAAATAGCCCTAATTGAGACTTGCAGTCCCAATTGTGGTCAAAAATTCACCAGGCGATTTGCGCAAGTTTATGTCAAATAGAGGCTATGCGCGCTACCTGTGGGCTCTTTTTCTCAAGTTGCCCGCAGGGTCGGTCAGTTTGGCGAGGCGCTCTGGGGCGAGTGCGTGCTGTCGTCGCGAACCGGGAGCTGGAAGCTCGAAGACACAAAAGTCAGGAATCGTCGACGCCTTTTTCGCCACTTCGCCAGGCTTCGAGCCGGTCCCTCGGTCTCGACAATCCGCAGCGCCATAGACCACGCTTTGTCTGGACGCTATTGACCAGGGGTGCGAGCCGTCGGCTCGGATCCAGCGCCAGTGGCAGTCCTTATGAGGCGCTTAGCTCTCACGACGTACTCGCCTCATCGGTGACGCCTTTCGTGTCCGTCGGATTCGTGTAGGGACTCGCTTGTTAAAGACCGGGCGACAGCGGCCTAAGTCATTGATTATCTGGCCAGATAATTTCCGAGCCGGGAAATTTGTGATGAAGTGCGCAGCCTGGAGTGTGAACCACGCGGTAGTGTGACATATCATTCTTCACGCACCCGCTGTGCAGGGGTCCGAGCCCATGTTCTTCCGAGCCATCGCAGTTTCATTCGTTGCCGCTTCCCTCTCGGGTTGTGCGCTGTTCGGTTTCGAGGGCTCGCCAGAAGGCGCCATTGACTCTACCGTGACTGGCACCGATCAAGCCGTTGAGCAGTTCCTGACCGGGCGGCAGCTCGATGCCGTCGAGGGTGCCTGGGAGCACGACGAAAATGCCTTTGAGGTCGTCATTTCTCGGAACGACTTCGAGATCGCGGATGGCTACGACTACATCGGCATCATCACCCGCTCGGATCAGCCGATGTGGCACAACGGTGAGGTCAAGATGCTGTTGCGCAACACCCACGACGATGGTGTGTTTGAGGGTGTCTGGATGACGCGCAACAAGTCCCGCCGTCAGATGACTTTTGTCGTCGAGCACAACAACCTGATCCAGGCGAGTTTCGTCTCGGCCGACGGCAATACCTACTTCGTGCGCATTCGCCGGATCGAGCCGCGTTTCGCTGCGGCCCACTAGACGACCCAGGCCAAACACCCGTTCCGCACCGGCCGATAGCCGGAGTCCCCGTCGTTCGCGTGGCGGGTGCTTCCGTTGGTCTTCGTCCACTGTGGCCGTGCATAGGTAGTGAGCTACACTGGGTCATCGCCGCCAACCCTCACCCTATCCATGGATATCGACGAATTCGAGGCCGTCGTCAGTGACGCCATCGAGGCGCTACCCGGCTGGGTGCACGAGGCGTTGGATAATATCGATCTGCTCGTCGAGGAAGAGGCCGATGAGGATCTGGACCCGGACGGGGAGGGATTGCTCGGTCTCTATATCGGTACGCCTTTACCGGAGCGCGGCTTCGACTACGCCGGCGAATTGCCCGACGTGATTTACATTTTTCGCCGGCCGCATCTCGAGCTTCATCGGGATCGCGGCGCCTTGAAGGACGAGATTGTCACTACGCTGGTTCACGAGATCGCCCACTACTTCGGCATCGACGACGATCAGCTTCACGAATTGGGCTGGGGGTGAGACGAAGTACACTTCCGAGCCACGGGATACAACAGGACCAAGGACCCATCGGAATGACCAACAGCATCGCCGTGAGCGATATCCCGACACTGGCCGGCAGGCAGCTCGAGCCGTCACCGTGGCTGGAGATCACCCAAGAACGGGTCAATCAGTTCGCGGATGCGACGAACGATCATCAGTTCATCCATGTCGATCCCGAGAAAGCGGCGGACACGCCATTCGGCGGCCCGATTGCACACGGCTTTCTCTCCCTCTCGCTGCTTTCCTACATGACCGCACAGACAGCGATCGTGCCGGACAATCTGGCGATGATCGTCAATTATGGATCGGACAAGATCCGCTACCTTGCACCGGTGCGGGTCGGCAAACGCATCCGCGCGCACCAGAAGGTGCTGGAGATCAACGAGAAGCGCGCGGGACAGTGGTTGATGAAGACCGCGGTTACGGTCGAGATCGAAGGCGAGGAAACGCCGGCGCTGGCGGCGGAGATTCTCTCGATGCTCATCGTCGCGACGCCCTGAGCGCGCGCATCCAGGATAGAATGCACGGCCCGCCGTCGATCCGGCCGCGGGGCCGCAGCGCCGTTCTTTCAACCTCAGCATTCAGGAAGACGCAATGAGACAAGCAGTCATCGTTTCCACAGCTCGCACGCCGATCGGCAAAGCCTATCGAGGCGCGTTCAACAATACGGAGGCGCCGACGCTCGGCGGCCATGCCGTCAAGCATGCGGTGGAGCGTGCCGGCGTCGACCCCGCTGAGATCGAGGACGTCATCATGGGCTGCGCGATGCCGCAGGGTTCGCAAGGGCAGAACGTCGGGCGGCAGGTCGCCCTTGCCGGCGGTCTGCCGGTAACGACCGCCGGCATGACGGTCGATCGTCAGTGCTCATCGGGCATGATGGCGATTGCGCTCGCGGCGAAGACGGTGGTTTGCGACAACGTCGACATCATGGTCGGCGGGGGACTCGAGTCGATCAGCATCGTGCAAAACGAGCACATGAATACGCATCGCATTGCCGATCCGCGTCTGCTCGCCGTGCACGAGCACATCCTGATGCCGATGATCGACACCGCAGAAGTCGTCGCCAACCGCTACAACGTCAGCCGGGAGTATCAGGACGAGTACGCGCTTCAGAGTCAGCAGCGCACGGCTGCGGCACAGGAAGCCGGCCGTCTGGACGACGAGATCGTGCCCCTGCCGTCGAATATGGGCGTCATGGACAAAGAGACGAAAGAGGTCTCTTTCCACGACGTGGTTCTCGATAAGGACGAGGGCAACCGGCCGGGCACGACGCTCGCCGGGCTGGCCGGACTGAAGCCGGTCCGCGAGAACGGATTCATCACCGCTGGTAACGCCAGTCAGCTTTCGGACGGTGCCTCGGCGTCGGTCGTCATGGAGGCGAGCGTCGCCGAGAAGCGCGGGCTCGAGCCGATGGGCATCTACCGCGGCACCGCCGTCGCGGGCTGCGAGCCGGATGAGATGGGAATCGGCCCGGTTTTCGCGGTCCCGAGGCTGCTGGAGCGCACCGGACTCTCGATGGATGACATCGATCTCTGGGAGCTCAACGAGGCGTTCGCCGTGCAGGTGTTGTACTGCCGCGATACGCTCGGCATTCCCAACGAGATCCTGAACGTCAACGGCGGCGCGATCTCCATCGGCCATCCCTACGGCATGTCCGGAGCGCGAATGGTCGGCCATGCTTTGATCGAAGGTAAGCGCCGCGGCGCGAAGTACGTGGTCTGCACGATGTGCATCGGCGGCGGTCAGGGAGCGGCATCGCTGTTCGAAGTCGTCTGATGCGCGCGCTGGTCTGCAAGGAATACGGACCGCCGGATGCGCTGGTCATCGAGGAGTGGGACGATCCGGTGGCCGGCAAGGGCGAGGTCGTCGTGGACGTCGCCGCCGCCGGCATCAATTTTCCGGACGTTCTGTCGATCGCGGGCAAGTACCAGGTCAAGACGCCGACGCCGTTCATTCCTGGCAACGAAGCGGCCGGCGTGGTCGCCGACGTAGGCGAGGGTGTCACGCGCTTCAAGCCGGGCGACGAAGTCATTGTCGCCACCCGTGGCGAAGCCTTCGCTGAGAAATGCGTATCGTCGGAAATGATGACGATTTCGCTGCCGGACGGTCTGAGCCTGGAAGAGGGCGCCGGCTACTCGGTGACCTACGGCACCAGTTATCACGCGCTCAGGCAAAGCGCCGATCTGCAACCGGGCGAGACCGTGCTGGTGCTCGGTGCCGCTGGCGGCGTCGGTATCACGGCAGTCGAGATTGCGAAGGCGCTGGGCGCCCGGGTGATCGCGGCCGCGAGTACTGACGAGAAACTGGAATTTGCAAAATCCGCCGGGGCGGATGAGCTGATCAACTACTCTGAATTCTCGCTCAAAGAGACCGTGAAGGAGCTGACGGACGGTGACGGTGCCGACGTCGTCTACGATCCGGTCGGCGGCGAACTCGCCGATCAGGCGTTCCGCGCAACCGCATGGCACGGCCGCTATCTCGTGATCGGCTTCGCTTCCGGCGATATACCGAGCTTCGCCGCGAATATCGCACTCCTCAAGGAGGCCAGCATCATCGGGGTCTGGTGGGGCACATGGGCCGCGAAGAATCCGGCGATGCAGATGCAGAATCTCAAGGACCTCGGTGCGCTGATCGCCGAGGGCAAGCTCAAGCCCCGCGTGACGGAGTCCTATGCACTCGACGATTATGTCGACGCATTTAGCGCTATCACCGAGCGCCGCGCACGCGGCAAGGTCATCCTGAGGATGCGCTAACGCAGGTACTCGGCGACACTTGCTCAGACCAGGCAACAAAAAGCGCCACACCGCGAAGCGGTGTGGCGCTTTGTTTCGTACGCCGTCGACTAGTCGAAGTGCTTACGCAGCGTAACGCCGTAGGTTGGCGGCTCGTTGGCGTAGCCGCTGAGGCTGCCTTCCTGGAAGACCGACGGGAACGCGCTGAGCAGGTACTCGTCGTCCAGGATGTTGCGGCCCCAGACCATGACGTCCCAGCCGCCGGCCGTCGACAGGCCAATGCTGGCGTTCATGAGACCGACTTCGCGCGATGCGGCGCTGGCCGGGACGTTATCGACCACCTGAACGTCGCTCTCGTACAGGTACTCGGCACGTGCGAACCAGTCGCCCATGCTCGTCTCCCAGTTGTAAGTCGCGGACGCCGAGATGCTCTGCTCGTGGACACCGGAGACCTGTTGGCCCGACAGGTCCGTCGGACCATTAGGCCCGAGGGCGCCGACGAAGGACTCGTACTCCGGATCCATGAACGTGCCGGCGAAGGTGAGTTCGAGCTGATCGGTCGGGAACCACGTGGCGTCGATCTCGAGACCGACGCGGGTTTCCTTACCGGCGTTGGCCAGGTTGAAGCCCAGGCCGCCGAAGATGTTCGACTGGAAGCCCTCGATTTCCTGATCGAAGATCGCAACGTTTACCGCACCGGAGTCGAATCGCGCCTTCAGGCCGAGTTCGTAGACCAGCGCTTCTTCCGGTCCGGCGAAGCGAGTACCGGTCGTCAGATTCACCACGGTAAGACCGGCGGCCTGCAGCGCGGCCAGATCGGCTGCGAAGGGTCGCGAGTCTCGAGACAGGTTCCACGAGGTGGCCTTGAAGCCGGTCGCGGCGCTGGCATAGACGTTGACGTCATCCGTCAGGTCATAGGCGAAGCGTACCGTCCAGGTCAACTCCTCGTCGTCGGACTTGCCGCCCTCGACGGAGTTCGGGAAGTTGACGAACGGCGGCAACACCTGGATCGGCTGGAACGCGAGCAACGGGTTACAGGCCGGAGGCGGCGATGCCGGCGAACACTCGACGACGCTGAGCGCTTGTGCGGTCGGCGCGTTGGCTGGGTTGCCGGGGTCCAGAGCCTCGAGGCCGGCGAAGATCTGCGCAAAGCCGATCTGCACGAAGTCGAGCGACGAGAACACGTCCGTATTCGTCTGCCGAACGAACGCGTCTTTTTCATCCGACGTGAAGTTCGCGCCGAGCGTCAGCGTTGCACGGTCGCCAATATCGAAGTCCACTTGGCCGAAGAACGACAGCGCCTGGTTGTCCTGTCCTGTCGTTTCCTGAACGCCCGCGCCTTCGGCAAACAAAACCGGCGGTAGGCCGAGAGCGGCCTCGAGGCTGCCGAGGACGCCGGGACCGCCGGCCAGAATGTCGGCGTACAGGCGGACGTCTGAACCCCAAAGCAGCTCGGTGTCGTAGGTGACAGTCTCGTCAAACCAAAAACCGCCGATCATCCACGTCATGCGATCCGTCGAGCCCTGCAGACGAATCTCCTGCGTGAAGGTTTCGATATCGGTCTCGGAGAAGTTCGTCGAGGCGATGTCGGCGCTCGTGAAGTCCGGATCGAAGTCCTCGATGCGGTTGACGTAGCGCTGCGCGGTGATCGACGTCAGCGTCATGTTGCCGATGTCGATATCCGCCTGCATCGACAGGCCGCTGTTCTCGATGTCGTTGGTGGGCGTGAAGTTGTAGAACGCCTCGCGTGCGAAGGGATCTTCCGGCACCAGATTGCCGCCGACGGCCTGGACCGCCAGGAACGTGGGGCCGTTCACGAGGTTGCCGACGCCGCAGCAGGCCTCGTCGATCTGATCGATGTCGCCGATGAAGCGCAGCGCCACGTTGTCGCCGATCGAGGTTGCCAGCTGAGCACGGAAGCCGACGCGATCGCGTTCGTTGAACTCATCGCCGTTCTCGAGATTGTCCGAGTAGCCGTCGCGCTGGTTCGAGTTGAACGACACACCGACGCCGGTGGTGTCGCTAAGCGGGATCGACATCTCGCCTTTCACGATGACCTGACCGTAGTTGCCGAATACCGTCTCGAGCGACCCGCCGAGTTCGTTGGCAGGAAGTGCGGTTACGACGCTGATGACGCCGGCCGACGCGTTCTTGCCGAACAGCGTGCTCTGCGGTCCGCGAAGCACTTCGACGCGCTCGAGATTCGGAAGGTCGGTGATCGCGGCTGCCGACCGCGACCGGTAGACGCCGTCAATGAAAACGCCCACCGACGGTTCGATGCCCGGGTTGTTCGCGCCGTTGCCGAAGCCGCGGATCACGAAGTTCGTGTTGGCGGAACTCTGGAGCTGCGTAACTCGCAGCGAGGGCACAATCGTCTGCAGGTCGAAGATGTCGACCACCTGCGCTCTTTCCAGCGTGTCGGACGTGACCACCGATACGGCGACGGGCACTTCCTGCAACGTCTGTTCGCGCTTGGTTGCGGTGACGGTGATTTCATCGAGCTCGTTCTGAGCACTCGCCGGTGCGGCAAGCGACAGAGCAAGCAGCGTCGCTGCGCTCAACAGGACTCTTTGCATTGAATCTCCCCCTTACGGATTCGCAGATTTTTCGGAAGCAGCGGCAATCCTATACCATTTTCGACCGATTTATGCGCCCCGGGGTTCCTGAACGGCCTCGATTCCGGGCGCAAGCCGGGCTACCCGCCTGCAAGGACCGTTTCCGCGTCCAAACCCTTACCCTGCGCCGCCTCTGGCGTTCCGCCCGGAAACCGGCACAATGGGTCTCGGCCACACATAATGGCCTTGAGCACTCGTTATGTTTCGAAGGACCCGCCCATGCGCATCGATGCGATCAGGATCGGCAACAATCCCCCGGAAGACGTCAACGTCATCGTTGAGGTGCCAACCGGCGGAAACCCGATCAAATACGAACTGGACAAAGACGCCGGCACCCTTGTCGTCGATCGCTTCCTGTACACGCCGATGTCGTATCCCGGCAACTACGGTTTCGTGCCGCACACGCTCTCCGACGACGGCGACCCGATCGACGTCCTGGTCTGCAACACCCGTGGACTCGTGCCGGGCTGCGTCATCAACGTCAGGCCGATCGGCGTGCTGATCATGGAAGACAATGCCGGTCAGGACGAGAAAGTGCTCGCCGTGCCGGCGCGGAGCCTCACCAAGCGTTATGACGACGTGAACGAGTGTTCCGATCTGCCGCCCATCACGCTGCAACAGATCGAGCACTTCTTCGAGCACTACAAGGACCTGGAACCCGGCAAGTGGGTGAAAATCGGCGACTGGCACGACGCAGCGACGGCACGCCGGCTGATTTCAGAGGCGATTGAAAGGGCGAAGTCGGCGTAGTGGGGGAGGGGGATTGCCCGTAAGGCGGGTTCTTACAGAGCGTTTGCTACGCTGATCGAAGGCACCGTAGGAGCCCGCCTCGCGGGCGATCCGGTGCAAAGCCACGGCACACCTTTCAAACGTCCCCCTAAAGATCAATCCGCGGCAACCCAAGCCGAGAAACAGCCGTCGAGGGCGGATTGGGAGCCCGCCTTGCGGGCGATAGCCCGTCAAAAATCAATCGTCTCCAGCCCGGAGACAGCCCTCGGGCGGATTGGATATCAAAGCTCCGCGAAAAACGCCTCCATGCGCCCGCGCAGCTCCGCGTCCGGCAGCCGGCCGTGCATCGCCATGATGTTGTCGTCGACGTGCCGGGCCTTGGTCATGCCCGGGATCGTCACCGTGACGGCCGGGTGTGAGATCACGTACTTGAGCAGGAATTGCGCCCAGCTCGTGCAGTCGAATTCCGCCGCCCAGCCGGGCAGTGGCTGGTCGCCGACCTGCTCGAAGATGCGGCCGCCGCCGAAGGCGCGATTTACGATGACACCCATGCCGCGATCAGCCGCGAGCGGGATCAGCCGTTCCGCCGATTGCTGCTGTTCGAGCGAGTAGTTCACCTGCACGAAGTCGAGCTCCTCGGCGCGCATGATGGCTTCCAGCTCCTCGTACTGGTTCGCGCGCGAGGTCGTGATGCCGATGTAGCGAATTCGGCCCTCGTCGCGCCACTCGCGCATCACCGGCAGCGACTCCCGCCAACCGCGCAAATTGTGGACCTGCATGAGGTCGAAGCTCGACGTCTGCAGTCTGTCCAGCGAGTCGTTCATCTGCGCGTCGCTGGCGTCGGGCCCATCGGATTTGTCCACCTTCGTTGCAACGAACAGCTCGTCACGGATGTCGAGACCCGCGATCAGGTCGCCGAGCACAGCTTCCGAGGTCCGATAGCCGGGCGCGGTGTCGATGACCGTTCCACCGAGCGCATGAAATCGCGCCAGCGCCTCGCGCAGCGGTGCCCGGGCGGCCTCGCTCGTGTCGACGCCATACCGGTTGGTACCGAGCCCCACAGCCGGCACTTCTTCGCCGGTCGACGGGATTGCCCGCTTGATCATGTCCTCCGGGCCGGCGAATGACACCGGCGATGCTGCCAGTAGCGCCGTACCCAGCGCGGATTGGGTGAATTCGCGTCGTGTAATTTTCACTAGCTGCCTCCGTCAGGCCTGCATGTCCTCGAGTTCGATACCGCGGGTTTCGTGCACCATGACGATCACGAAAACGACCGAGAGCACAGCACATATCGTATAGAAACCGTACGCGCCTGCCAGCCCGATTCCCGTGAGCATGATCGGGAAGGTCATCGTGATCGCGAAGTTCGACCCCCACTGAGCCAGACCGCTGACGGCGAGCCCGGTTCCGCGAATCTGATTGGGGAACATCTCGCCGAGCATGACCCACATGACCGGTCCCCAGGAGAAGTTGAAAAACACCACATAGGCGTTCGCCGCAACCAGGGCGATCACGCCGAGGTTGCCGTCCAGCGAAAGGGAGCCATCCGCACCCGCCGACGCGTTCGCGAAGGTCCACGCCACGACGCCCAGCGTGATCGCCATGCCGATTGAGCCGATGAGGAGTATCGGCCTGCGGCCGATCCGGTCGATGAGCAGGACGGTGACCGTGACAGCCGCGATGCTCAGCCCGCCGCTTAGGACATTGATCAACAGCGCGTCGCTCTCGGCGAACCCGACCGATTGCCAAAGAACCGCGCCGTAGTAGAAGACGATGTTGATGCCGACGAGCTGCTGTAGCGTCGCAAGACCCAGTCCTACCCAGACGAGCTTGCGGACCCGGCGAGTACCCGGCACGAAGAGATCCCGCATCTGCGGCCGGTGATGATCCGCCGCCAGGGACGCGTCGATCTCGTCGACCTTGCGCGCCGCCTGCTGCTCGCCGTTCAGTTTCGTCAGCACGCGGAGCGCCTCGTCCTTCTGACGATTGAGTACGAGGAACCGCGGGCTCTCGGGGATCGTGAACAGCGCCAGCAGGAAGATCAACGCGGGCACCATCTCCATCCAGAACATCCAGCGCCATGCCTCGAAGCCGCCCCAGAATTCGGCCGTCGATCCGCCGGACGCCGCCGCAATGAAGTAATTGCTGACGAAGGACAGAAACAGTCCGGAGATGATCGCGATCTGCTGCACCGTCGTGAGCGCGCCACGATAGCGCGCGGGAGTGACTTCACTGATATAGGCGGGCGCCAGAACGCTGGCAGCACCAACGGCGAGCCCGCCCAGAACGCGATAGATCACGAATTCCAGAGAGCCGGTCGCGATGCCGGAGCCGAAGGCGCTGACAATGAAGAAGACGGCAGCAACGCGCATGATGAAGCGTCGGCCGTAGCGGTCCGCCAGCCTGCCAGCAAAGAAGGCGCCGCCGGCACAACCGAGCAGCATCGAGGCAACGTTGAAGCCGGTGCCCACGCTGTCGGAGTCGAAGGCCTTCTGCAGGCCGTCGACCGTGCCGTTGATCACGCCGGAGTCGTAGCCGAAAAGGAACCCGCCAAGCGCCGCAATGCAGCTGATGACGATGATGTAGGTCGTGTTCGCCGGGGCGTCGTCCCCGGTCTCTATGCTGGTGCTCACGCGACCCCCTTTTGTTCTTGTGCATGCAGGCGCGGCTCTGCGCACTATACTATTGCACCCGTCGCACAACCACGGAGCCGGACTCGCATGCCCGGAATGTATTTCGAGGAATTCTCGGTCGGACAGACCTTCGACCATCCCATTCGCCGCACGGTCACCGAAACGGACAACGTGCTGTTTACGACGATGACCCACAACCCCGCCGCGCTGCACCTCGATGCGGAATACATGAAGGACACCGAATTCGGTCAGCCGCTGGTCAACAGCTGTCTGACCCTCGGGCTGATGGTCGGAATCTCCGTGAACGACACGACGCACGGTACCACCGTCGCCAACCTCGGCTGGGACGAGGTGCGTTTCCCGAAACCCGTATTCCACGGCGATACCCTTCGGATCGAGTCCGAGGTGTTGGAAGTCCGCGAGAGCCGCTCGCGCCCCGACAACGGCATCGTCGTCTTCGCGCATCGCGCCTTCAATCAGCGCGACGAACTCGTCGGTACCTGCCGCCGCTCGGCGCTGATGCTCAAGAAGCCCGCGTGATCAGAAGCTTCCTGTTCGTCCCCGCCGACAGCGAGCGCAAGCTCGAGAAAGCCGGGTCCGCGGGCGCCGACGCTCTCATTCTCGATCTCGAGGACTCGGTGACGGCCGAGTCGCGTCCCGCCGCAAGAGCACTGGCCAGCGAACACGCCGGCGCCGGCGTCTGGGTGCGAATCAATCCGTTGGACAGCGAGGACGCGGACGCGGATCTGGAAGCGGTCATGCCGGCAGCGCCGGCCGGGATCGTGCTGCCGAAGCCCTGCAACGCGGGCGACGCTATCGATCTCGGCTACCGGCTCGACGAACTCGAGAAAGCAAACGGTCTGGAGCCGGGTTCGACCCAGATTCTGCCGATCTGCACGGAACGCCCGGAGGCGCTGTTTTCGCTCGGCGGCTACGCGGACGCCACCGACCGGCTGTACGGACTCACCTGGGGCGCCGAAGATCTGGCCGCGGCTGTCGGCGCAACGGAGAATCGCGACGAGGCGGGCGCATGGTTGCCGCCCTACGAGCTGGCGCGCTCGCTCTGCCTGTTCGCAGCGGCTGCTGCGGGGGTTGCTGCGATAGACACGGTTTATACCGATTTTCGTAACGCCGAGGGGCTGGCAGAGTATGCGTCAGCAGCGCGCCGCGACGGTTTCAGCGGCATGCTGGCGATACACCCGGCACAGGTAGCGGCGATCAACGACGCATTCCTGCCGTCCGACGCGGAGATCGAACGCGCCGAGAGAATCGTCGCACTCTTCGCCGCGAATCCGGACGCAGGAGCGCTCGGGCTGGATGGCGAGATGATCGACCGACCGCACCTGAGACAAGCCGAACGCACTATCGCGCTGGCCGCTGCGGTAAGAGACAAACGAGACTGATCAGACGACTGATCACACCGTCAACAAGGAACCCAGAAGGGATACGTTCGATGTCTGATTTCTATCCAGTAAGTGATGCCACTCGTTCACGCGCGCTGATCGACGCGGAACGCTACGAAGCGATGTACACGCGGTCCGTCGAGGATCCGGAGGGATTCTGGGCCGAGCAGGCAGAGCGGATCGACTGGATGAAGCCGTTCACGAAAGTGAAGGACGTTTCTTTTGCCAAGGACGACTTGCACATCCGCTGGTACTACGACGGCACATTGAACGCCTGTTACAACTGCGTCGACCGCCATCTGGAGTCCAAGGGCGACGACACCGCGATTATCTGGGAGGGCGACGACCCCGGCCGCGACCTGACGATTACCTACAAGGAACTGCACGAGCGCGTTTGCCGTTTCGCCAACGCGCTGAAAAAGCTCGGCGCAAAGAAGGGCGATCGCATCACCATCTACATGCCGATGATTCCGGAGGCAGCGATTTCGATGCTGGCCTGCGCTCGCATCGGCGCGGTGCACTCGGTCGTTTTCGGCGGGTTCTCGCCCGATTCTCTGGCAGGTCGTATCGACGACTGCGACTCGAACATCGTCATCACCGCGGACGAAGGCGTCCGCGGCGGCAGAGGCGTGCCGCTGAAGAGCAATGTGGACGCGGCAGCCGCGAATCCGAACGTCACGTCGCTGGAGAAAGTGCTTGTCGTTCGAAACACCGGCGGCGACATCGATTGGGTCGATGGCCGTGACCACTGGCTGCACGAACTCGAGGCGGACGTCGACGCCGACTGCCCCTGTGAGGAAATGGGCGCCGAAGACCCTCTATTCATTCTCTATACGTCGGGCTCGACCGGTAAGCCGAAGGGCGTCATGCACACGACCGGCGGCTACATGGTCTATGCGTCACTGACACATGAGGCGGTGTTCGACTACCACCCCGGCGATGTCTACTGGTGCACCGCCGACGTTGGCTGGGTCACCGGGCACAGCTACATCGTCTATGGCCCGCTGGCCAATGGGGCGATCACGATGATGTTCGAAGGTGTGCCGACATATCCGGACTCGTCGAGATTCTGGCAGGTCTGCGACAAGCACAACGTCAATATCTGCTACACCGCGCCGACCGCGATCCGCGCGCTGATGCGCGAGGGCGAAGGGCCCGTCAAGCGTACGTCTCGTAAGGACTTGCGCTTGCTCGGTTCGGTCGGCGAGCCTATCAATCCGGAGGCCTGGCAGTGGTACTACGACGTCGTCGGCGACAGCCGTTGCCCGATCGTCGATACCTGGTGGCAGACCGAGACCGGCGGCATTCTAATTACGCCGCTTGCCGGTGCGCACGGACTGAAGCCGGGCTCGGCGACCAAGCCGTTCTTCGGCGTCCGCCCCGAAATCGTCGACGCCGAAGGCAACGTCCTCGAGGGCGCGGCCGAGGGACAGCTCGTCATGGTCGATAGCTGGCCGGGTCAGATGCGCACGGTGTACGGCGATCACGATCGCTTCGTCGAAACGTACTTCTCGCAGTACGACGGTTGGTACTTCACCGGCGACGGCGCGCGTCGCGATGCAGACGGCTACTACTGGATCACGGGCCGGGTCGATGACGTACTCAACGTGTCCGGTCACCGGATGGGCACCGCGGAAGTCGAGAGCGCCCTGGTTGCGCACAAGAACGTGGCAGAGGCGGCCGTCGTCGGCTACCCGCACGAGATCAAAGGGCAGGGCATCTACGCGTACGTCACGCTGATGGAAGGTATCGACTCGAGCGACGAACTGCGCGCCGAACTGCAGACGTGGGTTCGGCAGGAGATCGGCCCGATCGCCAAACCGGACCTGATTCAGTGGGCCCCAGGACTACCGAAGACGCGTTCCGGCAAGATCATGCGCCGGATCCTGCGCAAGGTGGCCGCGGACGATTTCGGTGAGTTGGGCGATACGTCGACGCTCGCGGATCCGAGCGTCGTCGAGGATCTGATCGAGAACCGGCAGAACCGGGCTTAGGCTTCGTCCGCCTGATCGAGTATCTCGGTCGGCTCGCCGTCGAACTCTTCGGCGGCAGGCTCTTCGGGCGGCGTCAGCGCAACGGTCTCCTTGAGCGGCTCGGTGACGGGCTCGTGACGCTTGAAGTCGGCAATCTGCCGCTCGTAGGCCTGCACGAACTCCTCCGAGAACAGCGACGGGAAGCGGCCGTTGCCGCGGTCCGTCATGACCGGGTAGATGTCGCAGTAGAGCTGCCAGTACTTCATCTTGTCGAGGAAGCCGAGCAGCGGCGTGGATTTGATGTCGTCCGCAAAAGCCTGGGTGAGTTCGTCCGGATCGAATCGATCCGAGAACTCGTTGAAAGCCGCGCTCATGGCTTCCAGGAAGGCATCCTGGTGGAACAGCAGATCGCGGCACACCTCGCGAACGGCATCGCGCGGTCCCAGGTACTCGCCCTCACGGCCGACGAGCAGCTGCTGGATCGAGTCCCGGGTGTGCTCCGAGAGCTTCAGCGGATTGTTGTGCCGTGGCAGGACCATCGTTTGGTCGAGGCTGAATGAGGTCTTGAGGTTCGCCCGGCTGATCAGCAACTTGTTGACGCCCTCGACGAACTCGCGCAGGACTTCGCCCGCGTTTTGCATGATCTCCGCCAGATCGACCGACGGGTGCAGATCGGCACGGCTCAGGCCCAGGCCGTCGAGGAACGTGTCGACGAGATCGTCCGACGTAACGCTGACGCGCGTCGGTTGAATAGTGGGTGCCGGCGCCGAGTCCGGTTCCGGTGGTGACTCCGCGCTCTCGAGCGGCGAGATGTCCGTCTTGGCGCCATCGCCAAACAGCGCGGACTGGAATTCGTCGTCGCCCGTGATTTCTTCTTCGTCGATCAGCGACACACCGGTCTTGAAGGTAGTTTCCGGCACGAGCTGTTCGATCCCTGACGGGAAGGTGTCGTCCGAATCCAGCGGTATGGCGATGCTCTCGCCCTGATCGACGGAAACCCGAATCTCGAATTCGCCCATGCGCAGCATGTCGCCGTGGAACAGCCGCCGCGGATTGTCCTTGCCGATCGGCTCGTACTCACCGTTGACGTAGACGCCGTTCGAACTCAGATCCATCAGGTACCAGATGCCGCCGCGGTGGTCGATGACGGCGTGTTTGCCGGAGATGTAGCGGTCCGGATCGGGCAGTATCCAGTCGGAGTCCAGCGCGCGACCGATGCTGCCGCCGTCCTCGTCGAATTCGCGAATGGCGTCGTCGCCGACGATCTCGGAATGCTCACTGACGATCTCGAGCGTTAGGGGCATACTGATTCCCTGCCATGCGGGACGGCCCAATGCCGCACCTGTTCGGGTCCTGACTACGAATTCTGCGCGCAATCAATGGCCTACGCTGATACACAGTTCACATAATCGTTGGCCAGGAGCGGTCCCGGGGCCGTGGATAGGCGCCACGGGACCATATTCGGCGGCAACGGCTTTCCGGCCGGGGCGACGAACGCCGAGTGCCCGTTTCCACGCCGCGACAGTGATCGGCACTCACATCCGTCGCCCGAAGTCGGGTGCCGGCTCGGCGGCGTCCACGCGTCAGGGATTCCGGTAAACTGCATGGCCCGGAAGCACAACGCGGCGGCATGTCGGACAAACAGATTTTCAAAGTGATCTTCATGGCTCAGGGGCAGGTGTACGAGGTGTACGCCCGCAGCGTCGGTCACGGCGACCTGTTCGGTTTCGTCGAGGTCGAACAGCTGGTCTTCGGCGAACGTTCGAGCGTCGTGGTCGACCCCTCAGAGGAGAAGATCAAGACCGAGTTCGAGAACGTCCGGCGCACGTGGCTGCCGATGCACTCGATCGTGCGCATCGACGAGGTCGACAAGCAGGGCCAAAGCAAGATCTCGAAGATGGAGGGCGGAAACGTCGCGCAGTTCCCGATGCCGATCTACACGCCGACGGATACCTGACCGCGAACGTCTGAACAGCGGCCGGGGAATGTCCCGACCGGCCCGAATCGCTTTCCCCACGCGGGCTCTGGAGATCGCGAATGCCGACCGGTATCATCGCGGCTTTGAGCGCCCCACCGGTCAGTACCTTGTCGAAACCTGCAACCCTGGCAACGCCCTCCGTCGATGTTCTGGAGCTGGCGGGCCAGTCCGCGTTGTCCGACTTCCGTCTCGCCAAACTTACGCGGAGACTGCAGCGCCTGGACCCGCGCGTCACCGGGCTGGAGGCGCGATTCACCTACTTTGTCGACCTCCGCGAGTCGTTGTCGGCGAAGAATCGCGAACGGCTGGAGGCCATCCTCCTGTCCGGCGACAAGCCGGGCAAATTCTCACGCGGCGCGAAGACCATCATCGTCGTGCCGCGGCCCGGAACGATCTCGCCGTGGTCGTCCAAGGCGACGGATATCGCGCGAGCCTGCGATCTCGACGAGGTTAGTCGAATCGAACGCGGTATCGCTTACGCGATCAGCTTCAAGGGCAAGGCCGAACAAGGCGACGCATTCAACCTCTCGCCACAGCTGTTCGACCGGATGACCGAGGCCGTGCTCGGCTCCGGTGACGAAGCCGCTCTGTTGTTCGAGCATCATGAGCCGGCCCCGCTCGGCATCGTCGAACTCGGCGACGACGGCCAGGCAGCACTGCGTCAGGCGAACGGCGATCTCGGCCTGGCGCTCTCCGACGATGAGATCGACTATCTGGTCGAGAACTACGCGCGGCTGGAACGCGATCCGACGGACGCGGAACTGATGATGTTCGCGCAAGCGAACTCCGAACACTGCCGGCACAAGATCTTCAACGCGACGTGGACCGTCGACGGCCAGCCGCAGGACAAGAGTCTGTTCGCGATGATCCGATCGACGACGGAGGCGCAACCGGATGGCGTGATCTCCGCCTATTCGGACAATGCAGCCGTCATTGCCGGCGCCACGGGTTCGCGGCTGATGCCGGAGCGCGAAACCCGCGAGTACGGATTTGCCGACGAGCCGATCCATATCCTGATGAAGGTGGAGACGCACAACCACCCGACGGCGATCTCGCCGTTCCCCGGTGCGGCGACCGGTTCCGGCGGAGAGATTCGCGACGAGGGCGCCACGGGGCTGGGTGCGAAGCCGAAGGCCGGATTGACCGGCTTCACCGTGTCACACCTGCGAGTGCCGGGCTACGAACAACCGTGGGAGATTGATTTCCCGCATCCGGACCGCATGGCGACCCCGCTCGAGATCATGATCGAGGGGCCGATTGGCGGTGCGGCATTCAACAACGAATTCGGCCGGCCGAATCTTGCCGGCTACTTCCGCACCTACGAGAGCGCGTTGCCCTGGCTGCCGGAAGGCGAGATTCGCGGCTATCACAAGCCGATCATGATCGCGGGCGGCGTCGGCAACGTCCGCGAGGAGCATGCGACCAAGATCGACGTGCCGGTCGGTGCGAAGCTTGTCGTGCTCGGCGGCCCGGCCATGCTGATCGGGCTCGGCGGCGGCGCGGCATCGAGCGTTGCGAGCGGCACGTCCAGCGAAGACCTCGACTACGCCTCCGTGCAGCGCGGCAATCCCGAGATCGAGAGACGCGCGCAGGAGGTCATCGATCGCTGCTGGGCGATGGGTCCCGGCAATCCGATTCTCCTGATCCACGACGTCGGTGCGGGCGGCCTGTCGAACGCCGTGCCCGAAGCCGTCGATCACAGCAAGCACGGCGCTCGGATCGAACTCCGCGAAGTCGACAACGCCGAGCCTGGTATGTCGCCGATGGCGATCTGGTGCAACGAAGCCCAGGAACGCTACGTGCTCATCATCGGCGAAGACCGGCTCGACGAGTTCGAGGCGATTTGCCGGCGCGAGCGGTGTCCGCACTCGGTGATTGGCGAACTCACCGACGACGAACGTCTCGTCGTCAACGACAGCGCGTTTGGCAACAAGGCCGTCGACATGCCGATGCAGATGCTGCTCGGCAACCCGCCGAAGATGCACCGCGAGGCGAGCCGCGAGCAACCGTCAGTCGGTCAGCTGAGTCTCGACGGCATCGAACTGGAAGAGGCGGCGCTTCGCGTGCTGCGTTTCCCGGCGGTCGCCGACAAATCGTTCCTGATCCATATCGGTGATCGCACCGTGGGCGGGTTATCCGTACGCGACCAGCTCATCGGCCCCTGGCAGGTACCCGTATCCGACGTTGCGATTACGGCGTCCTCGTTCGGCGCGACCACCGGTGAGGCGATGGCCATGGGCGAACGCACGCCAGTTGCCACGGTCGACGCCCCAGCCTCGGGGCGCCTCGCCGTCGCGGAAGCGATCACCAACATCGCCGCGGCGCCCATCGACTCGATCAACGACGTGCGGCTATCCGCGAACTGGATGGCCGCCGCGGGCCACGCCGGTGAGGATGCGCGGCTGTACGATACGGTCAAGGCGGTGGCCGACGAATTCTGCCGCGATCTGGGCGTTGCGATTCCTGTCGGCAAGGACTCCATGTCACTGCGTACGCGCTGGCAGGAAGAGGGCGACGACTACAGCGTTGTGGCGCCGGTGTCGCTGATCGTGTCCGCGTTCGCGCCGGTGACGGATCATCGCAAACACCTGACACCCGAACTCAAGAAGGTGGAGGAACAGAGTTACCTGCTGCTGTTCGACCTCGGGCGCGGCCGTAATCGACTCGGCGCATCCTGCCTCGCGCAGTCGTACGCTCTGACCGGCGGGGAACCCGCGGATCTCGAGGATGCGGACGCGCTGAAGCGGCTGTTCGCCGCGGTACAGGAACTCGGCAAGCGCGACATGCTGCTGGCGTATCACGATCGCAGCGATGGCGGACTGCTCGCCTGCGTCGCCGAGATGATGTTCGCAAGCCGCCTCGGTGCGACGCTCACGTTGAGCGGCTCGCGTCGCGACCTGCTGGCACAGCTCTTCAATGAAGAGATCGGCGCCGTTGTGCAGGTACCGAAGGCCAAGCTGACGCAGGTTCAGATGACGCTGGACCGGCATGGAGTCGAAGCGACCGCGATCGGCCGCGTGGAGCCGGATGCCGTCCTCACGGTACGCGACAGCAGCGATATCGTGCTCGAACTCGACCGAAAGACATTGCAGCGCGCGTGGTCGGAGACCAGCTATCGGATACAGTCGTTGAGAGACAACCCGGCAACGGCGCAGCAGGAATACGACCGTATCCTCGACGACAGCGATCCGGGCCTCAATGCCAGGCTGAGCTTCGATCCGAACGACGATGTCGCGAGAACGTTCCGCGGCGCTACAAGGCCACGGGTGGCGATCCTGCGAGAGCAGGGCGTGAATAGTCAGAACGAGATGGCGGCTGCGTTCATGCACGCCGGCTTTGCCGCGGTGGACGTGCACATGAGCGATCTGCTCGAAGGCCGCGACGATCTGTCCGGCTACCAGGGGCTCGTGGCCTGCGGCGGATTTTCGTTTGGCGACGTACTCGGCGCCGGCGGCGGCTGGGCAAAGTCGATTCTCTTCCATAGCCGTACTCGCGATCAGTTCGCTGCATTCTTCGAGCGTGGCGATACGTTCGCGCTGGGCGTCTGCAATGGCTGTCAGATGATGTCGCATCTCCGCGAGCTGATTCCGGGCGCCAGTCATTGGCCGCGATTCCTTAAGAACACGTCGGAGCAGTTCGAGGCGCGACTGTCGCTGGTCGAAGTTCTGGAGAGCCCGTCGCTATTCCTCAATGGGATGGCCGGTTCACGCTTGCCGATTGCGACCTCGCACGGCGAGGGCCGCGCGGAATTCGCGTCGGAGGCCGATCGCTACTCGGCTTCCTACACCATCGCGGCACGCTATGTGGACAACTACGGCGAGGTTGCCGATACGTATCCGGCGAATCCGAACGGTTCGCTCGACGGTATTTGCGGACTCAGCAACGAGGACGGCCGGGTGACGATCATGATGCCGCATCCGGAGCGCGTTGCTTTCACGTCACAAAATTCCTGGCATCCGAAGGAGTGGGGCAAGGACGGCCCATGGATGCGGATGTTCCGTAACGTCAGACTCGCCGTAGGGTGACGGCATTGTCCGAACGCCAGAATGACGAGATGCCCGGCCGCTTCCTGCGCGAGCACCCCGCATTCATCGTCTCGGGGCTGTATGTTTTCGCGACGGCCATTGGCATGTTCTTCGCCTGGAGCTACCTGCGGCACTTCGGCATTAACGTTTTCCTCTACGCCGAGATCAGCGACTTCCTGCTGGCGTCCTTCAAGGACCCGGTCATCTGGCCGGTTGTCTTCGTCATGACCGCCGCGTGGTACCTCGATGTGCGTGCAAGCAAGCGCTGGGGGTCACGCGAGCGCAAGCGCGGTCTGCGCTGGTACGGCACGAGGACTTATCGCCGATTGAGCTACCCATCCGCGCTGCTCGCGCTGGTTTTCATTCTCAATCTGGCAGCGGGGGACGAAGCCGACGATGCGCGCAATGGCTACGGCAACGTCGTGACCATCAATCTGGCGGATGCGAACAGCGGTCGAACCGGCGTGCTGTTGGAGACCACGGCACGCTTCGTCTTTCTGTTCGATCCGAACACCCAAGTGGTGCACGTGCATCCGCACGAGAGCATCGCGGAGATATCGTTCATCGCTCCGGAAGACCCGAACGCGGAGTAGGGCGAACCGCACGCGTTTGAGCCGGTCGAGGACCGGCGCTAGTCTTTCAGGCACGGGCGAGCGGAGCGTCAATGAACCTGCGCAATACCATCATCGCGGCGGCGCTGGCACTGATTGTTGCAGTGCTGATCCTCCGCTTCGTCGCATCGGTGCATGTCGATCGGGGCTGCTCCGGGCCGCGGCCCTGTGCGCTGCCCGACGGTTCGACAGTCGACTGGGTGCGCACGGTGCCCGCAGCGAACGGCCGCCGGGCCGCACAGACCCGAGACGGTAGAGGTGGCTCTTCGTTCGAATCCGATTGGGAGCAGCCGTATTCGCACGACGATTCGATCAATGCCCTGACCCTTCTCGAGATCACGGACGACCTCTCGTTCGACGATCTGGTCGCCGAACTGCGCCGCCAATCGAATCCGTCAGGGAGCGAGCACCGGCCGTTGTTCGAGACTCTGGTCAACGACCATCCAAGCAGTCTCGACGGATTCGTCACGCTGAATCTGATCGTCTGCGGAGCGATGCTCTGTGTCGCGGAGTTGCGAAGTGCCGACGCCGAGACACTCGGCCGGCTGATAAGGGACGTTACAGAGTCGGAGACCTTCGCCGGCCGGGTGATTGCCGAGCTCCCGGGAAGCCGGATCTACACGCAGGGCGTGTCCCGCCGGCTTGCGTTTGCGAATGACGCCGTTGTCGTGGAAGCCGCGGATCCGGAGGAGCGAGTGTCGCGAGACGGGGAGGACGGCGAGAACTAGCGGGGGCTAAGGCTCGCCTCAGGCGGTCGACGCCAGATTGCCGTCCTCGACGAAGAACCGTCGAACCTTGATGGCGCGCGTGAGCTTCCCTTCGCGCACGAAGCACTGATAGAACATGTCCTTGAGAACCTCCAGCAGGACGCCCGCCTGCACGCGGTTCAACAGCGGAAGCTCTTCCTCTTCGCCCGTGTCGAACAGCACGGACTTGATCGGTGCGAACGCATCGTCGTCGATACCCGCGAGGTCCTGGGCAATCAGCACTTCCTCGAAGGCGCGCAGCTTGCCACCCTCGCCGAGCGCCTCGAACGCGCTTGCCGCGGAGCGACGGCACATCGACGCGAAGGCGTTGAAGCTGTTGCTCGAGTAACAGGTGAGCGCTTCGCGGAACAGGATTTCCGTGTGTTTCGGCAGATACGAGAACGCAAAGCGCTCTTTCGGCCGTTCCAGTTCGGCGAAATTCCGGTAGAGCTCGACGTGGTCGTCGCCGATCTCCTTGATCGCGAAGCGCAGGAATACGGGCGCGCTGCAGGCGTCGCACTGATACACGATGCCGACATGTTTGGGACGCGTCTTGATCAGGTGGGCCGCACTCGGCACGGACTGCGGCGACATGTGTGCGTACACGCCGCAGTACGGGCACTCGAGCCCGAGCCGGCCCTCGTCATCGCTCGCGAGGCCGTCCGTTCTGTGCAGATGAATCGCCATCGTTGTTGTGGTCTTTTCTGCCTGTCTGTGCCGCTCAGCGCTTGCGCTGGCAGCCGTGTAATCCAGTATGCATCAGGGACTTAAGCACTGAACCAGCGTTGAACATAATACGGAATTAAGTCCCGCCCTGTTGCCAGTTTCCGACCGCGGCCCGGGCCGCATCGTTCACCGGGCGTGCGATGAGCGCGTCCCGGCTCAACGACACTTCGAAGCGGGCGCCGTCGGCCATCGGAACGTAAGTCGCCGTGCCGTAGTAGGCGTCGATACCCGGTGTGAGCGCCGGATACTCCTGCGCGAGGTTCCAGATGTCGAGCGCGCGGTCCTCGGCCAGTGCGTGCACGGTGCGCGGTTCCGACCTTTCCCGTTCGATGTCGGAGTAGCGGCCGCTGATGCGCTCGAGGCGGTAGATCGGATCGAGGCCGAGTATCGTCGCCGGCGCTTTCCACGTGACGACGCGGGCGTCCATCTGCCACTCGTCCCCCTGCATCGGCAGGAACTGGTCGAGCCGGCCATCGATCATCAGCCGTGCCGTGTATTCGTTGGGCGCCTCTTCGCTGAATTCGATCGAGGCCACCACCACTTCCTCGGTCAGCCGGCCATAGCTGTAGAGGCTGGACAGCAGAATGGCGCCGACCGCGGCAACCGCGGCAAACACAATCCCACCCACGAGCGATCCGCTCGCGCGCATCAACCTGCCTTTGAACAGGTGGCGTACGGTCGTAAACGCGAAGGCGACTGCGACTAGCGTGACGACCGCGGTTATGGCCAGAATCATGTTCATCGACAGTCGGCTCGGGTCAGGTCTCCAGACGCTTGTATTTTATCCGATGCGGATTGTCGGCGTCCGCGCCAAGCCGGCGCTTGCGGTCCTCTTCGTAGTCGGCGTAGTTGCCGTTGAAGAACACGACCTTGCTGTCGCCCTCGAAGGCGAGGATGTGCGTGGCGATGCGATCCAGGAACCAGCGATCATGCGATATGACGATCGCGGAACCGGGAAACTCGAGCAAGGCCTGCTCGAGCGCTCGTAGGGTCTCGACATCGAGATCGTTGGTCGGCTCGTCGAGCAGCAGCAGATTGCCGCCGGCGCGCAGCATCTTGGCCAGATGAACGCGGTTGCGCTCACCGCCGGACAAGAGCCCGATTTTCTTCTGCTGGTCGCCGCCGCGGAAGTTGAAGCGGCCGACGTAGGCGCGCGACGACGTTTCGTAGTTGCCGACCTTGAGGATGTCCTGGCCTTCGGAGATTTCCTCCCAGACGGTCTTGCCGTCGTCGAGGCTCTCGCGCGACTGATCGACCGCGGCCACCTGGACCGTATCGCCGACGCGGACGGACCCGGAGACGGGCTGCTCCGAACCGGTGATCATCCGGAAGAACGTCGTCTTGCCGGCACCGTTCGGCCCGATGATGCCCATGATCCCGCCCGGCGGCAGCATGAAGCTCAAATCGTCGATGAGCAGCTTGTCGCCGAAGCCCTTGCTCAGGTTTTCGACCTCCAGCACGACGTCGCCAAGCCTCGGACCCGGCGGAATGTAGATCTCGTTGGTCTCGTTGCGCTTCTGATAGTCCTGCGACGAGATTTCCTCGAATTGCTTGAGGCGCGCCTTCGACTTGGCATGGCGGCCTTTGGGGTTCGTGCGCACCCATTCGAGTTCGGCCTGCATCGCCTTCTGGCGGGCTTTCTCGGTGGCCTCTTCGGTCTGGAGCCGTTTCTCTTTCTGGTCCAGCCAGGACGAGTAGTTGCCCTCCCATGGAATGCCGTGTCCGCGGTCGAGCTCGAGGATCCAGCCCGCCACGTTGTCGAGGAAGTAGCGATCGTGAGTTACCGCGATGACGGTGCTCGGGTACTCGTCGAGAAAGCGTTCCAGCCATGCCACGGATTCGGCGTCGAGATGGTTCGTCGGCTCGTCGAGCAGCAGCATGTCGGGCTGCGACAACAGTAGCCGGCACAGCGCGACCCGGCGCTTCTCGCCGCCGGAGAGTTTGGTGACGTCCGCGTCCCACGGCGGCAGCCGCAGCGCGTCGGCGGCAATCTCCAGCTTGCGGTCCAGCTCCCAGGCTCCCGCCGAATCGATCGCATCCTGCAGCTTGCCCTGCTCTTCGAGCAGTGCATTCATCTCGTCGTCGTCCATCGGCTCGGCGAACTTCATGCTGATCTCATTGAAGCGATCGATCAGCGCTTTGGTCTCCGCGACGCCTTCCTCGACGTTGCCGCGCACGTCCTTCTCGGGATCGAGCTCCGGCTCCTGAGGCAGGTAACCGACGTTGATCCCCGGCTGCGGCCGGGCTTCGCCGTCGATCTCAGTATCGATACCGGCCATGATCCGCAGTAGCGTCGACTTGCCGGCACCGTTCAGGCCGAGGACACCGATCTTGGCACCCGGGAAGAAGGACAGAGAGATATCGCGAAGGATGAACCGCTTCGGTGACACGACCTTGGCCACGCGATTCATCGTATAGATGTATTGCGCCATTAGAGAGATTCTGAGAGTTGGACAGCGCGCATTATCCGGCAAGTGCCACGGTCGCCGTCAAGGCGTAATTGACGGCTCTGAGCGAATTACCGCCGGCCGCGTCCGGCACGAGCGTGGTCCTGCCAGGCCGCGGGGAATTGCTCTACTGATCGCACACGTTCCAGAGTTTCTCGTGACAGGCCGATTCGCCGAACGACTCGCGTCCGTCGCAGGTCGCTGCAAATCCGTTGCCGAACGCCGCCTGGGCGTACGCACAAAAATCGTTGAGCGACTGGCAGGCGGTCTCGCTGCCGCTGTGGGTTCCCTCGAACACCATGCCGCCGCCCACTTCGTCCTTGAATGTCTTCAATGTCATACCGCAGGGCACGACGTTCCCCGACATCATCAGCATCTCTCCGGCATTGCACTGCAGGCGCAGGTTCTCCCGGCCGCACCAGTCCCGCCGGACGACGATTTCGCCATCGGCCTCGTCCAGGATGGCCTGGTAGTCGGCCCCCGATTGACGTGCGCTGTCGAGCGCCGCGCAAGTCGCCTCGTCCAATTCGCCGGATTCGGACAGCTGATTGCCGTTCTGAAATTCGCTGATTGCTCGTGCCGTGGCCTGACCCCACAGGCCGTCGATCGCGCCCGGATCGAAATCGAGGGCGCGCAGCGTCGCCTGGGACAGCCGGACGTCGCAGGCAGGGTCGGCCGCGAACGCTGTTCGCGATTGAATGGACGACGCTATCGCCAGAACGATGATGAGGACAGCGATTAACGGTCTGGTACGCATTTCAATATTCCTCCGCTGCGGTTCCGTGGTCGGTGGTAAAAGTTGTTCTCAACCGTGGCAACTCGCGGAATCCTCGCAACTCCCGGTCGGACTCGCCCGATCAGCCATCAAACGACAATGCCACGTTCCGACGGACGCGAGGTCGACTGGTTACAAACTGCTGGCATCACTCGGCGAACGTGATCTCCCGAACTTCCGCCTCGATGCTGCCTTCCATCCATTCGCTGGGGACCCGATCAGCAGTGTAGAACTTGCCCGATTCCATTTGCCAGATATAGCCTGGCCGTAACGGTGTGTTGTTTTCCGAGAAGACGACATTGGCAGCCACCGGCAGGAAGTCCTCTTCCGTGATGATGTTGCCATTGCTGTCCTTGAAGTAGACCACGACTTCGACCCGATCCAGGGTTCTGTCGCCGTTGTTCCGCAGCTTGAATTGCACGCCGGGCACGTTCTCGCTGCTGTAGGTATCGATGTATCGCGCGGAGAGGTCGTACAGTTCCACGTACTCGTCGATATAGGCGGCTTCCGCTGCTTCCTGACCGTTCGCCGATTCCTGGCGATCGTTTGCATCGAGTTCCGCGGACACCCGCTCGCGCCCGGAGTCTTCGCCGAATGCCGATGACAGGCCATCCGAGAGCTCCTCGGCAGCCGACTCGAAGGCCGAGCGCATCTCGTATTTCAGGTGCTCGCGCCCGGCAAAGTAGCCGATGATGACGCCGATGAGTACGGCAACGACGGTGGCAGAGAATCTGTTCATGTCGGTCCCCAGCGAGGATTTCAGGCCGGTATTCTACTATCGACGCGCCGGCAGGCATGGTCACTTGCGCACGTTTTGGGACCCGGATCGGAGGTCGGCAGGGACCTCCGATTGATATTCGGTATTCCCGGGAGCAGAATCGCTGCGACGAGGGCCAGCCCGCGCTTTCCTGTCGAAACGAGAATGAAAAATCCTGTCTACGTCTACAAAGGCGACGATATCGCGCGTTACGGATTCGGCGATCCGCATCCGTTCGGCACGGACCGCCACGACGTATTTCACAAGGAACTCGAGTCGGCGAATGTCGACGGAATAAAGCTCGCCCACGGGCGGCGCGCGAACGTTGACGAGCTGGCGCTATTCCACACGGCCGAATACATCGAGAAGGTCTCCCGCCTATCGGCGGAGGGCAGGGGCTTCCTCGACGAGGGCGACACCCCGGCGGTGAAGGGCATCTTCGACGCTGCGTCGGATGTCGTGGGCGCGGTTCTCGATGCCGCGGACCGAATCATGCACGGGGAAATGACGCGCGCGTTCGTCCCCATCGCGGGGCTGCATCACGCGGCGCGCGACCGCGCTGCCGGTTTCTGCGTCTTCAACGATTGCGGCATTGTCGCGGAGTACCTGCGGAAGAACTACGGCTTGCGGCGGATCGCCTATATCGACATCGATGCGCATCACGGCGATGGGGTCTTCTATGGCTTCGAAGACGATCCGGATCTGGTCTTCGCGGACATCCACGAAGACGGCCGTTACCTGTATCCGGGCACCGGCGCCGAGTCCGAAACCGGCACCGGCCGGGCGCGCGGCACGAAGCTCAACATCCCGCTGGCGCCCGGCGCCGACGACACCGAGTTCCGCGCCGCCTGGCGCCGGGTCGAAGACTACCTGAACGCGGCGAAGCCTGAGTTCATCCTGTTTCAGTGCGGCGCGGACAGCCTGGACGGCGATCCGATCACGCACCTGTCGTTCAGCTCCGCTGCCCACGGTGAGGCGGCGGCCGCGCTGTGCCGGATCGCCGACGCGCACGCCAATGGGCGCATCATCGGTACCGGCGGTGGAGGGTACAACCGCCGCAATCTTGCCGTGGCCTGGACCGCCGTCGTCAGATCCTTCGCAGCGGCTGCCTGATTGCGGCATGTCCGGCCTGCCCACCGGCCGCCGAAACAGGTAATATCGCCCGCTTCAAGACGCCCCGCCGGAGTATGTTCTCGATGGTCGCCAAATCGTCCCATATCCATTCGACATCCGTATCTTCGCTCGAGGAGTTCGATCCCGAACTCGCCGCTGCGATTGCCGAAGAGAATCGGCGCCAGGAAGAGCACGTCGAACTCATTGCCTCGGAGAATTACACGAGTCCGCGGGTACTCGAGGTGCAGGGCAGTGTGCTGACCAACAAGTACGCGGAAGGCTATCCCGGCAAGCGCTACTACGGCGGTTGCGAGAACGTCGACGTGGCAGAGCAGTTGGCGATCGATCGTGCAAAGGAACTCTTCGGCGCCGACTACGCCAACGTCCAGCCGCATTCGGGCTCGCAGGCCAACGCGGCTGTCTGCATGGCCCTGCTGGAGCCGGGCGACACGTTGCTCGGTATGAGCCTGGCCGAAGGCGGCCATCTGACGCACGGCACGAAGGTCAATTTTTCCGGCAAGCTCTACAACGCCGTTCAGTACGGCATCGATCACGATACCGGCCTCATCGACTACAAGGCGATCCGCGCGCTCGCCGAAGAGCACAAGCCCAAATTGATCATCGGCGGGTTCTCGGCTTATTCGCAGAAGATCGACTGGGCGAAATTCCGCGAGATCGCTGACAGCGTCGGCGCGTGGCTGCTCGTCGACATGGCCCACGTAGCCGGGCTGGTCGCGACGGGCCACTATCCGAATCCCGTGCCCCATGCCGACGTCGTCACGACGACCACGCACAAGACGCTGCGCGGACCTCGCGGCGGCTTGATACTTGCGAAAGCGAACGACGAGATCACGAAGAAATTCAATTCGCTGGTCTTCCCGGGCACCCAGGGCGGCCCGCTGATGCACGTCATCGCCGCGAAGGCGGTCGCCTTCAAAGAGGCGCTGGAACCTTCGTTCCGCGACTACCAGGCGCAGGTCATCGAGAACGCGAAGACGATGGCCGCGACACTCGACGAGCGAGGCTATCCAATTGTCTCCGGCGGCACTGAGAACCATCTGATGCTGGTCAGCCTGATCGATCGTGGCATCACCGGGAAGGACGCCGACGCCGCGCTCGGCCGCGCGAACATTACGGTCAACAAGAACGCAGTCCCCAACGACCCGCAGTCGCCGTTCGTGACCAGCGGACTGCGGCTCGGCACGCCAGCCATCACGACACGCGGCTTCGGGGTCGACGAGACGCGCCTCCTGTCGGGCTGGATTGCGGATATACTGGACGACATCGAGAACGAGGAAACCATCGAACGCGTACGCCAGCAGGTACTCGAGCTGTGCGCGCGGTTCCCGGTGTACGTCTGATACCCCGGGTCGATGCGTTGTTGAGCGCGTATGGACTGTCCCTTCTGCGGTCACGAGGACACCAAGGTCATCGACTCCCGCCTGGCGGGTGAAGGCCGCCAGATCCGGCGCCGCCGGACGTGCCTCGATTGCAACGAGCGATTCACGACCTTCGAAACGGCCGAGCTCGTCATGCCGCGGCTCATCAAGAACGACAATAGCCGTCAGCCCTTCGACGAGAGCAAGCTGCGTAGCAGTATGGTGCGCGCGCTGGAGAAGCGGCCGGTGCCTAGCGACGAACTCGAGCAGGCTGTCGGCCGTCTGATCCACAAGCTGCGAACGATGGGTGAGCGCGAAGTGCCGTCGCGCCTTGTTGGCGAACTCGTCATGGAAGAGCTGCGCGCATTGGACGAGGTCGCCTACGTGCGTTTCGCCAGCGTCTATCGCCGCTTCCAGGACGTCACCGAGTTCGAGGAGGAGATCAAGCGCCTGCAACGCATCTCCGATGCCGCGGCGAGCCGCGAGCAAATGTCACTCCTGCCCGACCTTCTGGGCAAGAAGCGCCAGTAGAGTCCCGTGGCCGATTTCACATCCGGCGACGTCACGCACATGACGCGGGCGCTCGAGCTTGCGGAGCGTGGCCGCTTCACCGCGCGGCCGAATCCAGTCGTCGGCTGTGTGGTCGTCAGGGACGGCGAAACGATCGGTGAAGGCTGGCACGTGCGCGCCGGTGAGGGGCACGCGGAGGTCAACGCGCTTGCTGACGCGGGCAATGCGCGCGGTGCGACCGTTTACGTGACGCTCGAACCCTGTACGCATCACGGCCGGACGCCACCGTGTACCGATGCGCTCATCAAGGCGAAGGTCGGCGAGGTCGTAGTCGGCGCGCTTGACCCGAGCGACGTTGTCGATGGCGCCGGAATCGCCGGCCTCAAGGCGGCGGGCATTGACGTTCGGCAGGGGCTGCTTGCCGATGAGGCTGCGGCACAAAACCGCGGCTTTATCTCCCGGGTGAAGCGTCAGCGGCCCTGGGTGACGCTCAAGGTGGCGGCGAGCCTCGATGGCGCCGCCGCGATGAAGAACGGCGAGAGCCAGTGGATCACGAGTAAGGACTCTCGCGTAGACGTACAGCGGCTACGTGCCGCAAGCGGCGCGATCGTTACCGGGATCGGCACGGTCCTGGCAGACGATCCGTCATTGACGGTGCGCGACGATTCAATTCCGTCAGATGTGCCGCAGCCGATCCGCGCGATCGTCGATTCGGCACTGCGGACGCCCGCCGCGGCCCGCATGCTGAGCCTCGAGGGCGATACCGTCGTGTACTGCGTCGATGACGGCGAACGCGAAGAACTGGAGGCCGCCGGCGCCATCGTTGTCCGGGTCGAACGATCGGGAGACGGCCGCGTCGTGCTGACCGACGTCCTGCGCGATCTGGCGGTGAACCGGAACGTCAATGACATTCTCGTCGAGGCAGGCCCCGAGCTGGCGGGCTCGATGATCGAGGCCGAACTCGTCGATGAGCTTGTGATTTACCAGGCGCCCCATATCATGGGAAGCGAGACCAGACCGATGTTCTCGACGCCGGCGCTGACGGCGCTGGCGGAACGGATCGAGTTGGAGATCGCCGATGTCACGCGCATCGGGCCGGACATGAAGATTATCGCGCGGCCGCGCGGCTCGCGCTTCGAGATGTGATTCAGGCGGATGTTTACCGGAATCGTAAGGGCAATGGGCACCATCGCGTCGATGGAGACGCGCGGCGGCGACGTACGTTTGCGCGTGCAGTCGGACGGTCTGCCCTGGTTTGACTACGAAGTGGGAGAGAGCATCTGCGTCAACGGCGTTTGCCTGACCGCCGTGGCGCTGTATGCCGACGGCTTCGATACCGACGTCTCCACCGAAACACTGCAGGTCACCGCGCTCGGCGGGCTCGACTCCGGATCGTCCGTAAATCTCGAGCCCTCACTCAGCCTTGGCGACAGGCTGGGTGGTCATCTGGTGAGCGGACATGTGGATTGCGTCGGCAAGGTCGTCGACCGGCACGCAGACGCGCGCTCGGTACGGCTTTCGATCGAGTTGCCGCAGGAATACAGCCGCTACGTCGCCCGCAAAGGCTCGGTGACTGTCGATGGTGTGAGCCTTACCATCAACGAGGTATCGGGCAATCGCTTCGAATTGAATATCATCCCGCATACCGCCGAAGTCACGATCATCGGTCAGTACAGCGTGGGCTCGACCGTCAATATCGAGGTCGATCTGCTGGCACGCTACCTCGAGCGACTGCTCGGCAAAGACGAGGACGGGATGTCCGTCGAATTCCTCAAAGAGCACGGCTATGCCTGACACCACTTCCAACGTAGAGACTCTCGACAACGCCTTCAGCAACATCGAAGACATCATCGCCGATATCCGCGCCGGCAAGATGGTCATCATGGTCGATGACGAGAATCGCGAGAACGAGGGCGATCTCCTGATGGCCGCCGAGCGGGTGCGGGCCGAGGACATCAACTACATGGCGACGCACGGCCGCGGGCTCATCTGCCTGACGCTCTCGCGGGAGCGCTGCTCGCAGCTCCGGCTGCCGTTGATGGTCAGCGACACTGACCGTCATCACGCCACGAATTTCACGATCTCGATCGAGGCGGCCGACGGCATCACGACCGGCATCTCGGCGCACGATCGTGCGCGGACGGTGCAGGCGGCGGTTGCGGCCAATGCTCAGCCGGAAGACTTGCGTCAGCCCGGCCACATTTTTCCGGTCATGGCGCAGCCCGGCGGCGTCCTGACCCGCGCCGGCCACACCGAGGCAGGTTGTGACCTCGCGCGGCTCGCCGGACTCGAGCCGTCCGCGGTCATCGTCGAGATCCTCAAGGAGGACGGCAGCATGGCGCGTCGTCCCGATCTGGAACGCTTCTCGCGCGAGCATGGCATCCGCATCGGCACCATTGCCGACCTCATCAGCTACCGCCTCGAGAAGGAACGCAATATCGAGCGGATATCCGAGATACCCGTCGAAACGAAGCACGGCGAGTTCCGGATGATCTGCTACGACGATCTGATCAACCGTGCCGTGCACGTTGCCCTGGTGAAAGGCGACGTCTCGAAGGCCGACAATCCGCTGGTGCGAGTGCACATCCAGGATACGCTGGGCGATGTGGTCGGTGTGAAGAGCCCGTCACTCGGCTGGCCGCTCGATTCGGCGATCGAGAGAATCGCAGCGGAAGAGGCCGGGGTGATCGTATTGCTGCGCGAGCAGGAGACGTCTCGCGACTTCGTCGATGCGGTCGAGAATCTGGGCCGGCATCGTGACGACCTGACCGAACACCGCTCCGGCGACGCGGTACTGCGAACCTACGGGATCGGTGCGCAGATCCTGCGCGATCTCGGCCTGCATAGAATCCGTGTATTATCCGCACCCAAGCACATGTACGCGATCTCCGGGTTCGACATCGAGATCACCGAATACGTCTGAGCACGGCAAAATGGACAAGATCAAGACAGTCGAGGGCGACCTCGTGGTTCGCGATGCGCGGTTCGCCATCGTCGCGTCACGATTCAACGAATTCATCGTGGAATCCCTGATCAAGGGATCGGTTCACTGTCTTCGTCAGCATGGCGCGAACGACGCCGACATCGAGATCGTGCGTGTCCCCGGTTCCTTCGAAATGCCGGTGGCGGTCGGCAAACTCGCCGCGTCCAGACGCTTCGACGGCATCATCGCCCTGGGGGCGGTCATCCGCGGCGGCACGCCGCACTTCGACTACGTCGCTGGCGAGTGCGTCAAGGGGATATCGACGGCCTCGCAGCAACACGGCGTACCCATCGGCTTCGGCGTTCTGACCGTCGACACGATCGAGCAAGCCATCGAGCGCGCCGGTACCAAGGCCGGGAACAAGGGCGAAGAAGCGACCATGGCCGTGATCGAAATGGTCAATCTGCTTCGCCGCATCGACTAGCTACATGGGCAAGCCATCTTCATCCGGCGCGCGAACGCGTTCGCGCGAACTGGTGCTGCAAGCGCTGTATCAGAAACAGATCGCGGGTCATGAGTGCGGCGAATTGCTGGCGCAGTTCCGCGAGCAGACCGCGTACCAGCGTGTCGATCAGGAGCATTTCGAGGAGATGCTCAAGGCGATCTGCAAATCAGAGCAGGACCTCGACAAGGCCATCGATGACGTCATTGACCGGCCGTTGGAGCAACTCGACCCGGTCGAGCGTGCCGTGTTGCTCATCGGTGTATTCGAGCTTAAGGAACGCATCGATGTGCCGTATCGCGTCGTCATCAACGAGGGCGTGAATCTGGCGAAGCGCTTCGGCGCCATCGACGGGCACAAGTACATCAATGCCTGCCTCGACAATGCCGCGCAGTCGTATCGAGAAATCGAGATCGGCGCGGGCATGTAGAACCGGTCGCGGGCCGATGGACGAATTCGAACTCATCCGCCGATACTTCTCGCACTCCGACAAAGACGGCAAGGTTCCTCTGGGCATCGGCGACGACGGTGCGGTTCTCGTGCCGACGCCAGGCGCCTATCAGGTTCAGGTCATGGATACGCTCGTCGAGGGCGTGCATTATCCGGCCGGCTTCAATCCGGCCGACGTCGGCTATCGCGTCGTCGCCGTGAACCTGAGCGACATGGCCGCGATGGGCGCGAAGCCGCGATGGATGACGCTGGCGCTGTCGCTGAAAGAGATCGACGAGGAGTGGCTCGAGGGCTTCGCCGAGGGCCTGTACACGGCTGCGGCCGAGTACGGCGTACTGCTCGTCGGCGGCGACACCACTCGGGCGGAACAGACCGTCGCGACGATCCACATGACCGGTGAAGTTGCGCCGGGAGAGATGCTCGCTCGGAGCGGCGCCCGGCCCGGCGAGGTCATTTGGGTCACCGGTACGCTGGGCGACGCGAGCGCCGGTTTGCACGGGCTAAAGACCGGTCGCCCGGATCGCGAGCTGGCGAGCCGCTTCGCACGACCGTCGGCCAGGGTCAGCTACGGCCTCAAGCTCGCCGGGGTTGCGACCGCGGCGATCGACGTCTCTGACGGCCTGCTCGACGACCTCGGCAAGCTGCTCGAAGCAAGCGGCTACGGCGCCGAGATCAATATCGATTGGCTGCCGATCTCTGATGCTCTGGCGGCAGGTTTTTCGCGGGCCGAAGCACAGCGTTTCGCGCTGGCCGGCGGCGACGACTACGAACTGTGCTTCACGACCTCTCTCACCGAGGCCCCGGACGGCGGCTTCATGCCGGTGACGGCAATCGGCATGGTGACAGAGGAGACAGGCATCGTGACGCGCCTCGACGGCGAGATTGTAGAAGTGGCCGAGTCCGGCTACCGTCACTTCGCATGAGCGAACCGGTCGACAATCTCACGCGGAAGGTTCTGACGGACCCCGTCAATTTTCTCGCCTTCGGGTTCGGCACCGGACTGTCGCCTATTGCGCCAGGCACGGTGGGCTCCTTGCTCGGTGTCGCGCTCGCGTGGGCAACGATGGACCTGGGACTTTATGTCCAATTGGCCGTGGCGGTCGCAATATCGGTCGTAGGCGTCTGGATCTGTGGAGAAAGCGCGCGCCGGATCGGCGTCCACGATCACGGTGGCATCGTCTGGGACGAGATCGCGGGCATGTACGTCACGCTCCTCATAGCGCCGCCGACACTGCTCGGCTATGCCTTGGGATTCGTGCTTTTCAGGCTGTTCGACATCGTCAAACCGTGGCCGATTCGGGACCTGGATCACAGACTGGGCGGAGGACTGGGAATTATGCTGGACGACCTCGCAGCCGCTCTGTATGCGTTGGTACTACTGGGTTTGTACGGGTGGCTAATGACATGACGGTGAGACACGGATGGCCAGCCCGGTTAGCGAACTCAAGCGCGAGCATGACGTACCCGAGAAGATCGGTAAGTACGTCATCATCAACAAAATCGGCAAGGGCAGCACCGGTACCGTCTACCTGTCTCACGACCCCTACTATCGCCGCGACGTAGCGATCAAGGTCTACAACATCGAAGAAGACTCGGACGCCGACCGCGCCCGCGTCTCTCGCAAGATGTTCTTCAACGAAGCGCACATGGTCGGGATGCTGCAGCACCCGAACATCATGCCGATCTACGACGCCGGCGAAGAAGACGGCAAGTACTACGTCGTCACCGAACACATCCAGGGTGCGCGCACGCTGGCGGCGTATTGCCGGCCCGACAATCTGCTGCGCGTCGACGACGTCGTCGAGATCATCTACAAGTGCGCCAAGGCGCTGCACTACGCGCACGGCCGAGGCGTCATCCATCGAGACATCAAGCCGTCGAATGTCATGCTGACGATCGACAACGACGTCCGCATCATCGACTTCGGGATCGCGATCGTGAACGATTCCGAGGTGTCGCGCATCGAAGGCATCGCCGGCAGCCCGAGCTACATGTCACCCGAGCAGGTGCAGTCCGAGGAGCTAACGCCGCGTTCCGATCTGTATTCGCTGGGCGCGGTTATGTACGAGTTGCTCACCGGCTTCCGTCCGTTCCGCGCCGACAATCTGTCCAAGCTGTTGCATCAGATCGTCTACGCGACGCCGCCGCCGATCCACACCTATCGTGACGATCTTCCCGAGGAACTCGAGAACGTGGTCGCGACGTCGATGCTCAAGGACGCGAACAAGCGTCCGAATACCGGGGCGACAATGGCGGCGGAGCTGACCCGGGTCTACAAGGATCTGCGACAGAAGTACGACAGCCTCGACAATCAGGAACACTTCGATCTGCTGCGGACGCTCACGTTCTTCCACGAGTTCTCGCACGCTGAGATCTGGGAAGTTCTCCGTGCCTCCGATTGGCACGAATACCGTGACGGCGATGACATCGTCAAGGAAGGCGAGATCGACGATCGCTTCTATATCATCGTCTCGGGCAGCGTGACCGTAGCCGCCAACGGCAACAACGTCGGCACGCTCAACAACGGCGAGTGTTTCGGTGAGACCAGCTATGTTCGTGGCGCAAAACGGCAGGCCTCGATCAAGGCCAACGGACCAGTCACGATCCTGCGCGTCAGCTCCACGCTGATGGAGCAGGTGTCCTCGTCCTGTCAGTTGCGCTTCAACAAGGTATTCCTGCGCTCGCTGATCAACCGCCTGCAGGGTTCCGGCGGCGGCAACACCTGATTGGTTCCCGCCGGCGATATGCTATTCGCCAGGACGGTTGGAGGGTCACACGCTGGTCCGATCCAATCTGGCTTCCACCCAGGGTCCGATCCAGGTTCGATCCCGAATGGATCGAACAAAACGCCCTGCGGAGCGCCTTGCAACACAGAAAGGCGCCGGTGAATTCGGCCATATCGTGGTGGCGAATCAGCAACTGCGAATGGGATGCGACATACCTCCAGATTTGCCCACGTTTCCGACCGCGGAGCAGGTCGAGGAAGGCAGCCGTACACTGACCGACCGGAAGCCAGTTGGGGCGGGGTAGCGGATTAGTCCGAGTGCCGGTCTATACATTCCGCAGTGGGCGTCCGAGTTTCCAGATCGACAGCGGTTCCGTGGCCCACGGTGTATCGCTCGCCATTGGGCAAGACGACGTATTCGCGTCCTCGCTCGACGGCGTCAAACATGTTGTTGAGCTGCTGATCGAGGTTTCGTGCCTTCTTCTCGCTCCGGATGCACGTACTGACGTTCGGGTCCCAGAATATCGTCTCGTCGTCGTCGTGCTGACGATTCTTGATCTCATCGTCCGACGGGCCCACGAGGGCCATTACTACCGCGTCCGCGGTCAATGCCGTCACGTCGTAGGCTGAACAACCCGCGGAGAGGCACACCAGAACTATCACCAGGAATCGGAACACTGCGCTTGCCTCGCAATCAACCGTGTTCGTCTAGGCTGCATGAACGGGGTTTCGGGCGCAAGGACGTCGATCTGCATTATGTCGACAGTCGAAGTTCTACTCCGGAGCAGGACGACTGATTCGGCGCCGGCGTCCTCGATCGGCGTCGCGGAACCCAGCGCCTGAGCGCCGAAAGCGGGATTGCACCACCCAACGAGCAAGAGCGCCGGCAAGGCGGGAAGGCTGCGCCGGATTCTCGGCGGTATCGAGAATCGCGGTCCGAACAGCGAGACCAGCAGTGCGGTCAGCGCGATCAGCATGACGTCGTCTCCGAGTAGTCCTTTCGCGTCCCATGATCGCGGTCTGACACCGGCGCGTCCTGACGATCGTCTAATGAGCGGATGAGGATTTGCCGCGAGGCTGCGTTCCGCGCTGCAGCTAGCCAAATTTCCCGCCTGGGTTACACTACCGCGCAACCAGGCCCCGTGCAGGAAGTAGAAGAATGAACAAGAAACTGGCGGCAATTGCCGCATTGAGCCTACTCATGAGTCCCGCCTTCTCGTCTGAGCTTAGTGATTCGGTTCAGCAGGACTACGACGACTATCTCTGGCCGCTGTTCGACTACTTCCACCGCAATCCGGAACTGTCGCTGGTCGAATTCGAAACCGCCGCGCGGATGGCCGAAGAGCTGCGCGCCGCCGGCTTCGATGTGACAGAGAACGTGGGCGGCACCGGCGTGGTTGCAATGCTCGAAAACGGTCCCGGACCGCTGGTCATGATGCGCGCCGATATGGACGGTCTGCCGGTCGAGGAAAAGTCCGGGCTGGAGAATGCCTCGCGAGCCCAGCAGGAAGACCCGATCACCGGCAACCTGGTTTACACGATGCACGCCTGTGGTCATGACGTGCATATCACGAGCCTCATTGGGACCGCCAGACAGATGGCGGCACGGACCGACGATTGGAGCGGTACGCTGATGCTCATCGTTCAGCCCGCCGAAGAGCGCGTGCTCGGCGCACGTGCGATGCGCGAAGACCGACTGTGGGACCGATTCGGCACTCCGGACTTCGCGCTCGCGTTCCATGTCTCGGCTAATGACGTGGCAGGGCAGATCAACGTCTCGGAAGGCAGCCCGTATGCGGGTGCCGATACCGTCGACATCATCATCCATGGCGTCGGCGCGCACGGCGCGCACCCGCATCGCGGGAGGGACCCGATCGTGCTCGGATCGCAGATCGTGCTCGCACTGCAGACGCTGGTATCGCGAGAACTGTCGCCGCGGATGCCGGGTGTCGTTACCGTGGGCTCGTTCCACTCGGGGACTAAACACAACATCATTTCGGACCGAGCGCATCTGCAGCTCACGGTTCGCAACACGAGCGAAGAGACCCGTCAGATTCTGCTCGAAGGTATCGAGCGCATCGCCGTCAATCTCGGCCGCGCCGCCGGTTTGCCGGAAGACAAGCTGCCCGAGGTGATCGTCTCGCAAGAAAGCGTGCCGCCTACCACTAACGATGCACAGCTCGCGCGCCGCTTGCGCTCCGCGTGGAGCGCTGAGCTGGGTTCCGGGCGCGTCGTCGACATTCCGACGCGTGGGATGGGGGCTGAAGACTTCCCGTTCTTTACGGTCGATCCGTCGATTTCGTCGGTCTACTGGGCAATCGGCGGCACGCCGCAGGAAGACTTCGACCGCGAAGCCGCCGGCGGCGAGCCCGTACCGAGTCATCATTCGCCGCTGTTCAAGATATCTCCTGAGCCGGCGGTCACGGCGGGGGTCGAATCGACGGTAGTTGCTCTGATGGAGCTGATGGGCAACTGAGCCTGCGCTCCGGCCGAGCGCGACATTTCGTAGGAGCGGCTTCCAGCCGCGATCCATTGCCAGCATGCCTGGGCGATGCCGATGATCGCGGCTGGAAGCCGCTCCTACGGCAGTTGAGAACCAATCACGATCAGCTTGCTAAAGTCTCTTCATCGCCAGTCTCTGCCGGCCGCCAGGAAGATGAACAAACGTCTGCTATCGGAGGGAGCCGCGTTCGAACTCGTGTTTACCCGAATGGCAGACCCTCTGCTGTAACATTTCTGAGCGACCGCTCGACTTCGCAAAACCGCCCGTCGTTTTGCTCTCGCCCTAATTTCCGCATCCGGCCCAAGGCAGCGGCTCATCCTGTAGGAGCCCGCCAGGCGGGCGATCAAATTTGATAGGCTGCAATGGACCCAAAGCAGCAGAACGTGAAGAGTTGTTTTGCCAATATCAGACCAATACAAATCTGCATGCACAAACTATATTCGCTCTGCATCCAAGCGGCCCGGGATGTACTTCCGGTTGCTCAAAGATCTTGAGCATCAAATGCATGGGTACGCAGTTGCATTTATCGACCTTGGCATCATCGACGGTCGCGACCAAATGTTTAATACCTCATTTGGACAATGGCTATACGAGAACTACCAGCTCAGCTGTTGCAGCGGATGGGCCTATGCTTTTGTGGACTCCACCGAGTCGGAAGACGAGGCCGCAGCGAGGTTCTTTGAACTTGCAGAGCAATTCCTTGAACAGTGGTAGTCAATATCTGGTTGCCGTCTGCTTCTGGCCGAATGCTGACCTGCGGATCGCGGCTGGAAGCCGCTCCTACGGGGCTGGCTATTCGAGCGTGTTTGAAATGCGAGACCTTCTGACATATAGCGGCCGTTGCTTGTCGCCCGTGCAGGCCTGGGGATCAATTCTGATAGGCTGCCAATGACCGAATGCGACCATGCCAAGAGAGTCGAGTTGCCGCTATCCGAAAAATACAAGTCTGCTTGCGAAAGCTACATTCGTCGCGCGTCTAAACGGCCAGGGATGTACTTTCGATCGCTCGTCGAGCTTGAAAACCAGATGCATGGCCATGCAGTTGCCTACGATGAGTTCGGCGAAATAAGCGGTTACGACGACTTCAATATTCGATTCAGAAACTGGTTGTACGAGAACTTCCAGCTCAGCTGTTGCAGCGGATGGGCCTATGCTTTTGTGGACTCCACCGAGTCGGAAGACGAGGCCGCAGCGCGGTTCTTTGAACTTGCAGAGCAATTCCTTGAACAGTGGTAGTCAATATCTGGTTGCCGTCTGCTTCTGGCCGAATGCTGACCTGCGGATCGCGGCTGGAAGCCGCTCCTACGGGGTGGTTGTTCGAACCTGAATCCGAATTCGAGGTTGTTGTTCGTTTTGGCCGGGGAGCGGCCGCCGGGTCGATTCACGCTAGAATGGCGGCTACTGACCTCTGCCGGGCCCAGGAACATGACTCGAGTTCACCTGTCTCTTTGGCCGATTCTGGTGATTTCCAGCGCATCTGCACAACCGGCTATCGACGGAGCCGAATTCGTCGGCGCGTGTCGGAACGAACTGGCACAGAGACAGTCATCGCATATCGTCAACGGTCAATTGACAGCCAGGTGGTCGGCCGCATGGACGATCAGCTACAGCGCATCTCAACTAACGTTCGTGTCCATTCGGGACTCACTCCCGGAAGAACAGCTCGACCATAGCCAGCTTGCCCACGATTGGGCGATTCTCTGCACTGTAGATGAGACTGGCAAAGTGGTGTCATTGGTCTCGCCGGAGAACAACGAGCTCATTCAGTTCGTAGAGAACGGCGATTCAATTGAAGAGCGGGACTACGCGCAAATTGCAGCGAAGCTCAGCGAGGGAATAGCTGTGTACCGATATGACACCTTCTATCGGGTAGACGGCTACGAGGTTACGCAACTTGGCGAGACTCGACGATCGGAAGTCGATCGCAGCGATTTTCAGGTTGAGTGAGAGCCCGCTCCCCGCCGAAGTCCGACACATTGCTCGCCTCCGGGTGCGAGCTACTTGAAGCGCTCCAATCGATGCATTCCCCCAACTAGTCTTCTACGTCCGCCTCGAAATCTTCCAGCGACTCACCGCCCGCGCTCTTGAGAAGAATCTCGACCTTCTGTTCGGCTTCTTTGAGTGCGGTCTGACAGCCACGCGTGAGCTTGATGCCTTCCTCGAATTTCTTCATCGCTTTTTCGAGGGGCAGGTCGCCCGATTCGAGTTCTTCCACGATGTCTTCCAACTGTGCGAGCGATTTCTCGAGGTCCACTTTCTTGTCGGCGGCCATAGGGGTCTCATGTGTTGCGGGCGGCGCTAAGCTACCGCCCGTTGTAAGGAGCGTCAACGATTGCCGTGCGGCAATGATAATCGTTCGCAGGCCCGGCGTGCGGACTGAATTGACACTCCCATGGCCGCACGACTACAGTACCCGTCCTTAGACACGGTCTAACAAAAGTTCAACGAATCATCGAGGGGGTAAAACAATGTCACTTAAAGGCAGTAAGACTGAAGGCAATCTCAAGGATGCATTTGCCGGTGAGTCGCAGGCGAACCGTCGCTATCTCTACTTCGCGGCCAAAGCCGACGTAGAAGGCTACAACGACGTTGCTGCCGTGTTCCGTTCGACCGCCGAGGGTGAGACCGGCCACGCGCACGGCCATCTGGAGTACCTCGAGGAAGTCGGCGATCCGGCGACGGGTCTTCCGATCGGCTCAACGTCGGCCAACCTGGCCGCGGCGATCGCCGGTGAGACGCACGAGTACACGGACATGTACCCGGGCATGGCGAAGACGGCTCGCGACGAGGGCTTCGACGAGATTGCGGACTGGTTCGAGACGCTGGCAAAGGCTGAGCGCTCACACGCCAACCGCTTCCAGAAAGCGCTCGACACGCTCGACGACTAATCCGGTATCGGAATTGAACGCCGGGCCCCGAGCGGGCCCGGCTGTTTGTTATGAGTAACTCGGAATTCAAACGCGAGGGCAGTCTCGAGGCGCCGACACGGCACCCGATCGACTGGAAGAGCGACGAATACTACGACGACGCGGCACTCGACGCGGAACTCGAGCGCGTCTTCGACATTTGTCACGGCTGTCGCCGCTGCTTCAACCTCTGCAACTCCTTCCCAACGCTGTTCGATGCAGTCGACGAATCGGACACGATGGAAGTGGATGGCGTTGCCAAAGAACTCTATTGGGACGTCGTCGATCACTGCTATCTGTGCGACATGTGCTACATGAGCAAGTGTCCGTACGTCCCGCCGCACGAATGGAACGTCGACTTCCCGCACCTGATGCTGCGCGCGAAGGCGACGCGCTTCAGGAAGCAGGGCGCTTCAGTCCGCGACAAGGTACTGACGTCGACGGACGCAGTCGGAAAGTTTGCAGGTATTCCGATCGTCTCCGGCATCGTGAATGCGGCGAACCGCTCCGGCGCGGGCCGTGCGGTACTCGAGAAGACCTTCGGAGTGCACCGCGATGCGGTAGTGCCGCCGTACCACTCGAACTCTGCTCGCAAGCGGCTCAAGCACCTCGCGAACGCATCCGGTGACGGCGCCGAGGCCGCCGGACCGACCAAGGGCCGAGTCGTGCTGTACGCCACGTGCTACGGCAATCGCAATCGTCCCGAGATGGACGAAGACCTCGCGGCGGTTTTCGCACACAACGGTATCCCTGTGGCGCTGGCCGAGAAAGAAGCCTGCTGCGGCATGCCGAAACTCGAGCTCGGCGATCTGGAAGCGGTCGAGCGGGCGAAAAACGTCAACATTCCCGTGCTGGCCGCGTGGGTGGACAAGGGTTGGGACATCGTTACCCCGATTCCGTCCTGCACGTTGATGTACAAGCAGGAATTGCCGCTGATGTTCCCGGACGACCCGGACGTCATCAAAGTGCGCGATGCAATGTTCGACCCGTTCGAGTACCTGTCGCTGCGGCATAAGGACGGCAAACTCAACACGGAGTTCAAGGAGCCGCTCGGCAAGGTTTCCTACCAGGTTCCCTGCCATCTGCGCGTGCAGAACATCGGTATGCGGACCCGCGACGTGCTTCAGTTGGTACCCGACACCAGCGTCGAGGCCATCGAACGCTGCACCGGTCATGACGGTGTCTACGCCGTCAAGAAGGAATTCCACGAAACCTCGAAGAAGATCGCGCGCCCGGTCGTCAACAAGGTCAAGCGCGGTGAGGCCCAGCACTTTGTGAGCGACTGCCCAATGGCGGCCGAGCACATCGCCCAGGACGTCGAGGGCGTGGAAGCCGGTCACCCCATGAGTCTGTTGCGGAGAGCCTACGGAATATGAGTGCGACGCAGAAACTGACACGCGACGACCTGATGAGTCTCGAACAATACTCCGAGGCCAGGGGCGACTTCCGCAGCAAGGTGCTGGCGCACAAGAAAAACCGTCGCCTGGACCTCGGCACGAACGCCGCGCTGTACTTCGAAGACCGCCTGACGATGCAGTACCAGATCCAGGAGATGCTGCGCATCGAGCGCATCTTCGAAGCCGACGGTATCAACGACGAACTCGAAGCCTACAATCCATTGATCCCCGATGGATCGAACCTGAAGGCCACCTTCATGGTCGAGTTTCCGGAGGTGGAGGAGCGGCGAGCGATGCTGAAGTCGCTGATCGGTATCGAAGATCGCGTGTACCTCCAGGTCGAAGGCCACGACCGCGTTCATCCGATTGCCGACGAAGACCTCGAGCGTTCCGATGCGGAGAAAACCTCGGCCGTCCACTTCCTGCGCTTCGAATTGAGCGACGAAATGGTCGCCGCACTGAAGAGCGGCACGTCGCTGATCGCAGGGATCGACCACGAAAACTACCGCGTCGAAATCAAGCCGGTCGCCGGCAATATCCGCGACTCGTTGACCGCCGACCTCGACTAATCCGCAGGCGTTTTGAATTTGGCGCGATCCGCAATGTTCGCGTCACAGCCCCCGTGTATCGTCTTTGCATCGACGACGATTCGAGGACGGCCGCAACATGAAGAAGCTGGGTAACGGATATACCCTCGCCGAAGAAATTGCTCATGTGATCACCCATGGCGCAGGCGTCATCCTGAGCATCATCGCGCTATCCTGGATGCTGTTCGTGTCCATCGAAGCGCTGGATCCCTGGCGCATCGTCGCCAGCGTCGTCTACGGTCTGAGCATGATTGCGCTGTTCACGGCTTCCACGCTGTATCACTCGTTCCATTCCCACCAGCATCGTGCGGTATTCGAACTGCTGGATCATTGCGCGATCTACCTGCTGATCGCGGGCACGTATACGCCGTTCCTGCTCGTTGCGATGCGGACGGGTACCGGCTGGGCGCTGTTCGGCGCGATTTGGGCGCTGGCTACCGCGGGCATTCTTACCCGCCTGTGGCTCCGCAATCGTTTCGAGAAACTCCAGCTTGGCGGCTATCTGTTGATGGGCTGGCTGGTCGTCATTGCAATGCCGCAGCTGATCGGTGCGATCGGTTGGGATGCAATGCTGCTGCTTGCCGCGGGTGGCATCTGTTACACGGTTGGCGTGGTCTTCTACGTGATGAACCGGCTGCCGTTCAATCACGCCATTTGGCACGTTTTCGTACTTGCCGGCGGTGTGCTGCATTTCCTGGCCGTCGCACTGCACGTACTGCCGCAAAATACCGTAAGCGTCATGGGCTGAACCCACGCCGGCCGTTTCTCCGCGCTCTTCGCCGGAAGCGGGCTAGTGAAGCCCGGTGCTTTCAGGCTAGAATCCCCCACGATCGAATTGGGCACTCTCTTTGGGACTGTACGTCCGTTTCTGGCACGGGCGAATGGAATCCGTATTGAATGAGTAGAAAGTACGACGCTGCGGACATTGAAGTCCTTAGCGGACTGGAGCCTGTCCGGCGACGGCCGGGCATGTACACCGATACCTCGCGGCCGAATCACCTTGCGCACGAGGTGGTCGACAACTCCGTCGACGAGGCGCTTGCCGGCCATTGCAAGAAGATCGAGGTCACGATTCACGCCGACGGATCGCTGGAAGTCCACGACGACGGCCGCGGCATGCCGGTGGACAAGCACCCGAAAGAGAAGATTCCGGGTGTCGAGCTGATCCTGACGCGGCTGCACGCGGGCGGCAAATTCTCGAACAAGAATTATCAGTACTCTGGCGGCCTGCACGGCGTCGGCGTATCCGTGGTCAACGCGTTGTCGAAGAATCTCGAAGTCTGGATACGGCGCGGCGGCAAGGAATACAACATGAGCTTCGCCGGCGGCAAGAAGCGCGGCAAGCTCGAGGAAGTTGGCAAGGTAGGCAAGGCCAACACCGGCACGACGATCCGCTTCTGGCCCGATCCGAAGTACTTCGATTCGGCGAAATTCTCCGTCTCCCGCCTGAAACACGCGCTTCGCGCCAAGGCCGTGCTCTGTCCAGGGCTGACTGTCAAGCTCAAGGTCGCAAAACCGAAAGAGAAGCACGAATGGTGCTACTCGGGCGGGCTCGAAGAGTATCTGCTGGAAGCGATCGACGGCGCCGAAATTCTCCCGACCGAGCCGTTCAACGGCAGCATGTCGGGAAATAACGAGGCCGTGGACTGGGCGCTGGCATGGCAGACCGGCGGCACCCAGGCCGTTACCGAGAGTTACGTCAATCTGATTCCCACCGCGCAGGGCGGCACGCACGTCAACGGGCTTCGAACCGGCCTCACCAATGCGCTGCGCGAATTTTGCGATTTCCGCAGCCTGCTGCCGCGCGGCGTATCGCTTGCGCCGGAGGACGTCTGGGACGGGCTGAACTTCGTATTGAGCGCCAAGCTCGAGGATCCGCAATTCTCCGGGCAGACGAAGGAGCGGCTGTCGTCGCGCGAGTCGGCGGCGTTCGTGACGGGCGTCATCAAGGACGACTTCGCGATCTGGCTCAATCAGCATCCCGAGACCGGCGACGCGATTGCGCAACTGGCCATCAACAAAGCACAGCAGCGTCTGAAAGCGGCGAAGAAAGTCGTCCGCAAGAAAGTCACTTCCGGGCCGGCGCTGCCGGGCAAACTTGCCGACTGCACATCGCAGGAACCAGAGTTGTGTGAGCTGTTCCTTGTCGAGGGCGACTCGGCGGGCGGGTCGGCCAAGCAGGCGCGCGACCGCAACACGCAGGCGATCATGCCGCTGCGCGGCAAGATCCTAAATACCTGGGAAGTCGATTCGGCGGAGATCCTCAGTTCGCAGGAAGTGCACGACATTAGTGTTGCTCTGGGCGTGGATCCGGGCAGCAGCGACATCAGCAACCTGCGTTATCACAAAGTCTGCATTCTCGCGGACGCGGATTCTGACGGGCTGCATATCGCGACTCTCCTGTGTGCGCTGTTCCTCCGGCATTTCCGCGAACTCGTGCTGGCCGGCCACGTTTACGTCGCGATGCCGCCGCTGTATCGCATCGACGTCGGCAGGGAGGTGTTCTATGCGCTGGACGACAGCGAGCGGAAAGGCATCCTCGACCGCATCGAGGCCGAGAAGAAGAAGGGCAAGATCACCGAAACGCGTTTCAAGGGGCTCGGCGAGATGGACCCCGAGCAGCTCCGAGAAACGACGATGAATCGCGACACGCGGCGGCTCGTGCAGCTGACGATCAGCGGCCGCGACAAGACTGACCAGCTAATGGACATGCTGCTGGCCAAGAAGCGCGCCGGCGACCGGCGCAACTGGCTCGAAAGCAAAGGCGACCTCGCAGAGGTCTGATCAAGGGCCCGGGAACACGACTACCATGCAGAACTCGTTGAATCTCGAGGGCGTCGAACAGCAAACCCTCAAGGAGTATGCCGAGAAGGCCTACCTCGATTACTCGATGTACGTCATTCTCGATCGCGCGCTGCCGCAGATCGGCGACGGCCTCAAGCCCGTCCAGCGCAGAATCATCTACGCGATGAGCGAGCTCGGTCTATCGGCGACGTCGAAGCCGAAGAAATCGGCGCGTACCGTCGGCGACGTGATCGGTAAGTTTCATCCGCACGGCGACTCCGCCTGCTACGAAGCGATGGTGTTGATGGCGCAGGATTTCTCCTACCGCTACCCGATCGTGAGCGGGCAGGGCAACTGGGGATCGACCGACGACCCGAAATCCTTCGCCGCAATGCGCTACACCGAGTCGAAGCTCGCGCCGTACGCGAAGAGTCTGCTGCAGGAGCTGGGTCAGGGCACGGTCGACTGGGTGCCGAATTACGACGGCCAGCAGCTCGAACCGAGCCTGCTGCCGGCGCGGCTGCCCAACCTGCTACTCAACGGCACGACCGGAATCGCCGTCGGCATGTCGACCGATATGCCTCCGCACAATCTCAACGAAGTCGTCAGCGCGCTCGTGCATCTGATCGATACGCCGAAGGCGACGACCGCGGCACTGATGAAGCACATCAAAGGCCCCGACTTCCCGACCGGCGGCGAGCTCGTATCGGCCAAAGCGGACATCAAGGATATCTACGAGAGCGGTTCGGGCACGCTGAGATTGCGCGCCAAGTACCGAGTGGAGGACGGCAACATCGTCATCTACGAGCTGCCGCACCAGATCTCGGGCAGGAAGGTCCAGGAGCAGATCGCGCAGCAGATCACCGGCAAGAAGCTGCCTCAGGCGACAGACATCCGCGACGAGTCTGATCTCGATGAGCCTACGCGCCTCGTTATCGACAAGAAGCGCGGTGTCGACGCCGATGAGCTGATGTTGCATCTGTTTGCGACGACCTCGCTCGAACGCACGCTGCGCGTAAACATGAACATCATCGGCCTGAACGGCAGGCCGAGGCTGTTCAATCTCGTCGGCGTGCTCAAGGAGTGGCTGACCTTCCGCAAGGAAACGGTCAAACGCCGCCTCGCGCATCGGCTGCAGATCGTCATCGATCGACTGCACATCCTCGACGGTCTGCTTGCCGCCTATCTGAACATCGACGAGGTCATCGCAATCATCCGCTCGGAAGACGAACCGAAACCGGTTCTGATGAAGCGCTTCAAGCTCACCGACGTCCAGGCCGAAGCGATCCTCAACCTGCGCCTCCGGAATCTCGCCAAGCTCGAGGAGATGAAGATCCGCGGCGAGCAGGAGGAGCTCAACGAAGAGCGCGACGTTCTCGAGAAAACGCTGAAGAGCGCTGCGCGCCTCAAGACATTGATCAAGAAGGAGCTGCTCGAGGACGCCGAGGCCTACGGCGACGAACGCCGCACGGAGATTGTCGAACGCGAAGCGGCGCAGGCGATCGACGAAACGCAGCTTGTAGCCAGCGAGCCCGTCACCGTCGTTCTTTCGCAGCGTGGTTATGCGCGAGCTGCCAAGGGGCACGAGATCGATCCGACGTCGCTCAGCTACAAATCAGGTGACAACTATCTCGCGGCAGCGCAGGGCCGCAGCAATCAGCAGGCGATGTTCATCGACAGTACGGGCCGCGTGTACAGCCTGATCGCACATACGCTGCCGTCCGCGCGAGGGCAGGGCGAGCCTCTGTCGGGCCGTTTCAAGCCGCCCGACGGTGCCGAATTCTGCGGTGCGATGATTGGTGACGACGAGCAGCGGTATGTGCTGGCCAGCGATTCGGGCTACGGCTTCGTCGCGACTCTCAGCGATCTCGCCTCGCGCAACAAGGCGGGCAAAGCCGTATTGCGAGTGCCGCAGGGCGGCCGGGCGGTCGTACCGGCCCTGGTGCCCAAGGACACCGAATGCCTGATTGCGGCGGTGAGTTCAATCGGCCGGCTGCTGATGTTCGAAATGGAAGAGTTGCCGGAGCTGGCGAAAGGCAAGGGCAACAAGCTGATCAATATCCCGACGCCGAAATACAAATCCGGCGAGGAACGCCTCGTCGCCATCGCGGTTATTCCCGAAGACGGCGATCTTCTGGTTCACTCCGGAAAGCGTGTCATGACGCTCAAGTGGAATGACACGGATCCGTACTACGGCGAGCGCGCGCTACGCGGGCGTATGCTGCCGCAGGGGTGGCGAAAGGTAGAGCGGCTGGCGGGGATACCGCCCAAGTCAGCCGGGGGGGACTGACCCGGGCGGATTACGAAAGGCCCGTTACAGGGCTTTCGTGTCTACCGTGCCCGATTCGACTTCCATCTCGACGGTGTCGTCGGAGTTTTTCGGCGGCATCTCGACGGTCTCGTCGGTCGATTCCATCTCAGCCGTGGCCTCTTCCGCTGACTGCAGGTTCGCCGTCACATCGAGTTCGGTCACGGTCGCCTTCGGTAACTCCTGGGTCTTGTTCTCGTCAGCCTTCGTCTGACGGACCGTCGCGTCCTCGTCTTCCTCGACGTTGTTGGCGAGGTCCGCAGCGGCCTTCTCGATCTCCATGTTGAGCGCCTGCGTCGCGGTCAGCTCCTCTTCGTAGTCCTGCTCGAGGATCTGATAGTCGATTTCCTGGCTGACCGTGTAGCTGTCGCTGATCAGGGTCTCGTCACCACCGGGTACCGGTACCGCTTGAAGGTCCTGCTGCGTGACGTCGTCGTGATTCGGCATCTTGGTGGCGTCAACGATGACAGACATGTCGTAATCGTCGTCGTCCGGCAGGATCTCGCTTTCGAGGATCGAGCTCGCCTCGATGCTCGGCGCCGAAATGATGTCGGTGATCGGTGCCTCGCCCGTATCTTCCGTCTCGTCCGGGAATTCGAGATCGAGCTCTGCGTCCGCACCGTCGAAACCGAGGTCCTCCGCGATCTCGACGTCGATACCTTCATCGAAGCCCGTGCCCATGACCAGATCGGCGTCCAACGCGAGATTCTCTTCCGTCGGATCGTCGTCATCGACCATGAGCTCTTCGAGCTCCGGCATCGTCTCGTAGTGATCGGTGTGACGGCGCATCGGATGCGGCGCAGCGACTACCGCCGTCGAAACCTCGTCATCGTCGTCGTTGCGACGGCGACGGCCGAACACCAGCAAGCCGGCGATGAGCGCCAGACCGCCACCGACCAGATAGTAGAGCCAGCTGACTCTCCGTTGCGGCGCCTCCGGCGTCACGATATTCGCAACCGTGCCGTTCGGCGAGTCGCCGAGTGCCGGCGCTTCCAGTTCGGTGTCCGGAATGACGATGCTCGAGTCCTCGACCACCAGGTCGCCCGTTTCGAGCTCGGCCAATGCCGCGTCGTCCAGCGCGTCAATCGCGGTCACGGGAGCGGCGACCGGAGCATCGGCCGGTGCCAGCGCTGACGTGTCGTCCGCCGTCGTCGCCGCGGGTTCGACGGTGGGTGAAACCTCGTTTCCGAAAGCGCCGGAAGAAGCCGGGGGTTCGTACGCCGAATCGGGCGCGACGCTCAGCTCAGCCGTCGAGTTCGAAGTCGCCGTGGTCGTTGATGTCTCCGTGCTGAACGCTGTGGTCTCGCCGCCGCTCAGGTCCGGGATGGTGAGCCAGCTGCCAGCCTTTAGCTTGTTCGGGTCGTCATCGATGAACGCGCCCGGGTTGGCGTCGAAGATCCGCGCCGCGGCATCCCAAAGGCCGATCTGCCGGCCGTCGACGCGCTGTGCGATCAACGACAGCGAATCGCCCGGCTGCACGCGGTAGCGCTGGCCGTCGATTGGATCCGCCTCGGCGGCGACCGGCGCCCTTGTCGGCCGTCGCGGCTCCTGTACGGCAACGCGCGGTGTTGCCTGTTCGGCGGCTGCTGCCACCGGCGTCGTAACCGGGACCGCCTCGACAGCCGGAGCTGCCGGGTCGATGAAGAGCATGTACTCACGGCTCAGGTTCGGCGTGTAGGGGCAGGCGACGTCCACGCGCAACGTCATCAGCGGTTCGCGGATTGCCGCGCGTCCGGTCAGAGAAATAATCCCGTCCGCGACCGTGATGTTGGCGCTGGTGATCGCCGGCAGGCCGTTGTTGGCCAGGCCGGGCTTCAGCGTGATGCAGTAGTTCGCGATCTGCTCGTTCGGCTGCAGCGCATAGGCGATGCTGGCGCGTAGCGGCTGACCCAGCGTCGACTGCACGTTTATCTCGCCGAGTTCGAGCGCTGCGGCGGGTGCCGCCGCCATACTCGTGCCAACCGCAAGCAGAGCGGGCAGTAGTGACCGTCTGGAATCTTTCACTGTAGTAGTCCCCTGTGGCGCGTCATCGAGAGCAGGAATAACCCGTCTTCCGTTCTCATACGACATTCTATGATTTGCGGGTGCACCGCCGATACGGCGTGGTTCCGGCGGGCAAGTGTGAACTCCGTCACACTTTGCCGGGAGGCGGAGTTAACTTAACTTGAGCCTGCGGCCTGCAGGTCTTCGAGCGTCGTGAAGCTGCCGCTGTCCTGGTCTTCGAGGACGACTTCGGGCTCGTGGACATAATGCCCCTGCATGAAGTCGAGACCGAGCTGGAACAGGACCGCCATCGCGTTGGCGTTTTCGACGCGTTCGGCGATCGTCTTGATATTGCGCTCCTGCGCGCCCTTGACGATCTTGTCCACGCTCGACTGCATCTGCGAATCGGTCATCAGCGAATGCATAAGCTCGCCATCGATCTTGATGTAGTCGGGCTTCAGAAGATCGAGAATCTGGAAACGCTCCTGATCGACGCCGTAGTGCTCGAGCGCGAAGCCGACTCCAAGCTTCTTGAGCTTGTCGACGAGTGTCTGAGCCTGCTTGATGTGCTTCGCCGCGTCCTTCTCGGGGATCTGGGTGACGAGTCGCGATGCTTCGAATCCGGCGCGTTCGAATTCCTGCTGCATCCATGAAGCCGTGGTCGAGTCGACCAGTGACTGTTTGGAAAGACGCACGAAAACGCGGTCGGCCTCGTTGCTTCCACAGAACTCGATCGCCGCCTTGATCATCCAGCGATCGATGTTCTTCATCATGTTGTTGCGTTCCGCGGCCGGCAGGAAGTCGGACGGTAGAACGGCATTGCCTTGTTCGTCGATCATGCGGACGAGCAGGTCGTACATCGAGACGCCATCGGTCCGTAGCCCCGCGATCGGGAGCTGTGCCAGCCGGAAGCGGTTGTCCATCAGTGCGGCCTTCAGATGCTTTACCCAGATCGCATCGAACTCGCGTTGCTTGGTGTTCTCGTCGGTCGATTCGTCGAGGAATGCCGTATTGCCGCCGGCCTTTTTACCAAGTGCGTGCGCGGCGACGGTCGATGCAACCAGTTCCTCCAGGCTGCCGAATACCTCGGTCACCGGACAGACGCCGACCGTGCACGTCATGCGGGTCGATTTGTCGCCAACCTCGAACGTCGTCCGGTCGATCTTCCTGGCCATCTGCTGACCCCAGACGAGGCCATCGTTGGCGTTGCCGCGCTCCATCAGCACCATGATCGACGTGCCTTCGAACCGTCCGGCAACGTCGCGCGGGTGCAGGCGCTTTCGCACGATCTCCGAGAACTGTGCCAGCAGTTCTTCCGAGTCGATGATGCCGACCTTGTCCCGCACTTCCCTGAAGTTGTCGAGCTTGACGTACACCAGCAGGTGAAGACCGGACTTGGGCTTCTTCGCCAGTCGCTTCTTGAGCCGCTCGAGGAACTGCGCGCGATGGAAGAACAGCGTTGTCGGATCCCGCTTCAACGCGTCGTGCACGAGCTTGGTGGGCTCGACCGCGGGTTTGTCGTCCGCCGCGATGCTGATCTGCACGCAGGGTGCGCCATCATATTCGATGCACGTGAATCGGAGGTTCATCTTCGTCGGCGATTCGCCGCCATCCGAGAGCCGCGCTTCGAGCTTCTCGCCCGCCTGCCACTTGCCGGCGACGGTAGCGACCAGCGCTCCCTTCAGCGCCGCGTGGTCGTCGCTGACGAAGCTGTCCATCAGCGGCATACCGCAGACGTCGTCAGCTTTCTCGTTTCTCGTGAGCTTGAGCCAGGCCGCATTCACTTCGACGACGATGCCTTCCTGCACGAGTGCAATGGCCGCTGTCGTCGCCTGCATCAAATCGCGGATCTGACGCTTGTAGCCGGAAGCCGACTGGATCGTGGAATTGAGGGCGCGTTCCGCGCGCAGCGCGCGCAGTTCCCTGGTGACTACCGCGGTCAGCCGCTTGCGCATGCCGATGGAGACCAGATCGACGGCGCCACTCTTCATCGCCGAGTGGATGGCCATCTCGCTGGCCTCTTCCTTGAGCGCGATGACCGGTACTTCCGGATTGAAGACGTCCTTCTGTTTGACGACCTGCCGGATCGAATCGCTGTAGCTGTCGCAGTTGAGGATGACCAGTTCGACCTGGTGCCTCGACAGCGTGTCGTTCAGGGATTTGGGCTTCGCCACCCAATGACAGTGCGCGGCATGACCTTCGTCGCGCAGCGTGCTGTTGATGAGCTGAACGTCGTCTTCGTTGTCCGAGAGTACCGCGATGGAGATGCTGTGTTTGCCGCCCAAGCTGCGTCCTTTGCGATGCGTCAGATACCGTCCCCTGGTACCTGAATTTTGTTCAGTATTGAGAGTTTATCCCCGCCTGAGCCGGGAGTCCGCACCGGGATGGCAAAACCGTGACGAGCCTCTGATTTTTGGCCGCTGCTTGTCGATTACGGTCGCCTAATCAGGCACTTAGGGACCCATGGCGGTCCTCGCGCTGCGAGCTGTCCGCACAGTCCACTTCGCCGCCCGGCAGCAGGGTTCGCAGGAGCGAAACTTCGGCCTGACTCGACCGTCTGCCATGCACCTGAGTCACGGCAATGCCGCCCGACATCGCCCTTGCCCGACCGCTGCAAGCTGACCGTTCCGGCCGTCTTTCTTGCGCCTCTCACGGGGGCGTTTCCGTCGTCGCCGCTGTCCGCCGCCGTGGCCCGGGAATTCCGCCTCGTCCCGATCTTCAATCTGCCCCAATTCGCCACTGGCGGCGCGCGACGAACCCGGTATGATACCGGCCTGCCGCAGTGGGCGGCCGACAGCTTCTGACGCGCTCGGAGCGCAGCGAGAGACCAATGGCGAGCTACAGCACCAACGAATTCCGGTCCGGCTTGAGGATCATCATCGACAAGGATCCCTGCATCATCGTCGAGAACGAGTTCGTCAAACCCGGCAAAGGGCAGGCGTTCAACCGGGTCAGAATCCGCAATCTGAAGACCGGTAAGACGGTCGACAAGACTTTCAAGTCGGGCGAGTCGGTCGAGGCCGCGGACGTGCTGGATACCGAAATGCAGTATCTGTACACCGACGGCGAGTTCTGGCACTTCATGGTGCAGGATACGTTCGAACAATATGCGGCCGACTCGGCTGCTGTCGGCGACGCGGCCAACTGGATCACAGACGGCGACGTCTGTCAGATCACTCTGTGGAATAACGCGCCGCTGATCGTCGAGCCGCCAAACTTCGTCGAACTCGAAATCACCGAGACGGACCCGGGCGTCAAGGGCGACACTGCAAGCGGTGGCGTCAAGCCGGCGACACTGTCGACGGGTGCGGTCGTTCGAGTGCCGCTATTCGTCGATCAGGGCGAGGTGATCAAAGTCGATACGCGCTCGAAGGAATACGTCAGCCGCGTCAAATGAACTCGCGGCCACGGACCGCACTGTCGCAGTAGGTCCGGGCCAGCATCTCGACACCCGCCTGATCCGCCTCATCGAAACGGTCCAGCGACGGGCTGTCGATATCGAGCACGCCGACCAGCGTGCCGTCCACCGTCAGCGGCACCACGACTTCCGATCGGGATGCCGCGTCACAGACGATGTGCCCCGGAAACTCATGCACGTCCCGGACGTGCTGCGTCTCCAGCGTTGCCGCGGCCGTGCCGCAGACACCGCTCCCGAGTGGAATGTGGACACAGGCCGGCTGTCCCTGGAATGGGCCCAGGACGAGTTCGTCTCCGCGCAGCACGTAAATTCCGAGCCAGTTGACGTCGTCCAGCGCGTTATAGAGCAATGCGACGAAGTTGGCAGCGTTTGCCAGCGCATCGGGCTCTCCGTCGAGCAGCGCTTTCAGCTGTGCGTCGAGAAGTCGGTAGTCAGTCATCCATCCACCTCATGAGAACGTCACGACGTCACGGATGTCGTCGCACTCTTCGACGAACATGTGGAGGCGCTCGAAGCCGAGTGCAACCCCAGCGCAGTCGGGCAGTCCGGCGCGCAGCGCGTCAAGAAAATCCTCGTCTGGCGCAGGCGTGGGCAGTCCCTGCCTCCGCCGATCTTCGATATCCGTCTGCATCCGCTCGGCCTGTTCGTCGGCATCGGTGAGTTCGACAAAGCCGTTGGCGAGTTCGACGTTGCCGATGAAGACTTCGAAGCGGTCGGCGACGGCCGGGTTCTCCGGGTTGCAACGCGCGAGGGCTGCCTGGCTGATCGGATAATGGCGGATGACGGTGAGCGAGTCGCCTGGCAGACTCGGTGCCACGCGCGTCGCAAGCAGCAGGTCGAGCCAGTCATCGCGGCGGCTGCCGAGCGAGGCGGCGAGTTCGTCGTCGGCTTCCGCGGCGTGCGCGAGTTCGTCGATGCTGGCCGTGAGCGGATCGACGCCGGCGAACTGCTGCACGACGTCCGCGTAGTCGATGACGGGCACGTCGTGGGCAAGTTCCGGCCGCGACGCGATGAACGCGATCAGCGTGAGCGTATCGCGAATGATGTCGTCCAGGCCGAAGCCGTGCCGGTACCACTCGACCATCGTGAACTCCGGCAGGTGCAGCCGGCCGCGCTCCTCGTCGCGAAACACGCGCGCGATACTGAAGATGTCCGGATAGCCGCCGGCGAGCAGCCGCTTCATCGCGAATTCGGGCGACGTCGACAAGTAGCGGCCGCTGTCCGTCCGGATGCTTGCAATGTTGGGATCGGTCACCGTCGTGTGAGACAGAGCGGGCGTGTCGACTTCCAGAACCGAGCGTGCTTCGAAGTAACGGCGTACTCGCGCCAGCAGGTCGGCACGGCGCTTCGCGAGCGTTGCATCACAGTTGGGGCGCCATTCCGTCATGTCGTCCCCCCTGTCAGAGTGCCGATGGCCTCGCCCATGCGAACGGTCTCGCCGGCAAGCAGCGTATCGCTCCACTCGGCAACGCCCTCGGGCAATAGAAGGATCACCGTGGAACCCATATTGAACCAGCCGAGGAGATCGCCCTTGACGAGGTCGCGCGGCGCGTCACCGAGCGCCAGGGTCTCGACAACGCCGCGCTTGCGTGGGCGGATCTCGCCCGTCCACGGCGTGGTGATGCTGCCGACGTTGAGCGCACCGACGAAGATCAGGGTGGCCGGGCCGCGATCGGTCTCGAAGCTCAGGTTGAGGCGTTCGTTGCGTGCGAATAGGCCCGGGATCAACGACGCCGTGGCGGTGTTGACGCTAAAGAGATCTCCGGGAACGTAGTGCGCGTCCGTGAGCCTGCCGTCAATCGGCATGTGGACGCGATGATAGTTGTATGGCGCGAGGTAGATGGTGGCGAACAGTCCGTCCCGATAGCCGCGCGCTCTCTCGAGGTCGATGGCGAAGAGTTCGTCGAGCGAATACTCAATGCCCTTGGCCTGGAGGATGGCATTGCAGTTCAACTTGCCCGCTTCGCTGACGGTCCCGTCGACCGGGGATACGATGGCGTGCGAGCTATCGACGACGGGCCGCGCGTCCTCGTTCAGTTCCCTGATGAAGAAGTCGTTAAAGGTCGCGAAGTCCTCCGGTACGTCGCCGCGCACACCGTCGAGCTTTACGTCGTACAGCCGGACGAAACCGCGAATGAGCGCATTCTTGATGCGCGGCACGCGAATCCGGGCGATCCGGTAGACCAGCGCCGTGAGCCAGCGCCGTGGCAGGAGGAACTGCAGGCTTGCGAACAGACGTGCGATCACCGGGCTTTACTCGATGTCAGCATTCACGGACAGCAGCAGCGTGTCGTCCGAATAGAGGTGCAGTGTAACCGCTTGCGGACTGTCGACGGGCTGCATGAGCATCAAATGCTTGCCGCCTGGCTCCAGCCGTACCGCTTCGCCGGCGGGAATCGTGAGCGCACCGACCGGGCGCATGCGTGCCACGTCGTTATCGAGAAAAGTCTCGTGAACTTCCGCGCGGCCGAACTGCGGGCTGCTGACACTCGTTACCGTGATGGCTTCGTCAGTGTAGTTCGTCAGCGTCATGTAGCCGGCCTTCATGCGCGGCATCGGGCCGGAGATTCGCACGTCGGATGCAACCAGCGGCGGTTGCGCTTCCCCGCCACAGGCAACCAGGGTCAGCAGAATCGCTGCCAATGCCGTTCTGCGGATGCTCTTCATGAGCGCGTCAGAAGCGGCAGGTCGTTGACGAAGTTCTCCGCGCGGTGCGGGCCACTAAACAAGGCGCTGACCTCGCCATCCGGATTGATGACCAGCACAACGCTCGAGTGGTCCATCGTGTAGAACTCCTCGTCGACATAGCGCTTTTCGAAGAAGATGCCGAGTTCCGACGCCAGCGTTCGCAGCTGTTCGAGCTCTCCGGTAACGGCGGCGCTGTTCTCGCCGAAGCTCTGCATGTACTCGGTCAGCACCTCGGGCGTATCGCGCTCGGGGTCGACACTGACCAGCACGATGCGCGGCACGGTGCTCGCGCCAGCCTCCTCGAGATCGCGCTGCGCGTCCCGCAGAATCCGCAAGGTGATGGGACAGATATCCGGACAAGTGGCGAAGCCGAAAAACACGACGTCCCACTGGCCCTCAAAGAAACGCTCGTCGACGACGTTTCCGTCCTGGTCCACCAGCGATACTGGCGGCAATGCCAGCGTCGAGGGGTAGACGGTGGCCGTTGAGACGACCGCCTCGGAGGCAGGAGCGTCGGCCGCCGGCTGCGTGCGGAGTGCCGCCCAGATGCCGGCGGCAACGGCAACGGCGGCCAGCAGCGCAAGAATGAGATTCGCGGGTCGCATGGGCTCGATATGGGGATGCGGGCGCGCAATTCTAACTGGATCGATACCACCCGTGTTAGATTCCGTGCCGCGTCCACGTTCGAGCCCCAACCGCTTGTTCCCACCATGCCCGCGTCAACCAGCGTCGAAGAGCTGATTCGGCGGATCGCGCAGCGATTCGACGAAGCCCGGCTCGATTACGGCCACGGCACCGACAATCCCGTCGACGAAGCCGCGTGGCTCGTTTTCGCCTGCCTCGAACTCAGTCACGCCGATGCCGAGCACGCCTACGGCCGCGAGGTCGAGCGGGCGGACATCGACACCATCGAGGCCCTTGCCACCCGTCGCATCGACGAGCGGCGTCCGCTTGCCTATCTGATCAACGAGGCGTGGTTCGCGGGCTATCGCTTCTACGTCGATGAACGCGTCCTCGTGCCGCGCTCACCGCTCGCCGAGCTCATCCTCGAGCGTTTCGAGCCCTGGGTCGAGTCGGACTCGGTCAGGCGCATCGTCGATCTCGGTACTGGCAGCGGCTGCATCGCGATCGCGCTGGCACACGTCTATCCGGACGCCCAGGTCGACGCCGTGGACATCTCCGCGGACGCGCTCGCCGTCACGGCAATCAATGTGGACAGGCATGAATTGGCCGACCGGGTGCGACCGGTGCGTTCGGATTTTTTCGCCGAGCTGCACGGCAAATACGATTTGATTGTGAGCAACCCGCCGTATGTCGACGAGGAGGACATGGCGGGCCGGAGCGCCGAGTTTCGTCATGAGCCCGAATTGGGTCTCGCGGCGGGAACACACGGCCTGGATTCGGTGCAGCGGATTCTTCACGATGCGGCGCGTTTTCTTGCGGATGACGGCATACTTGTCTGCGAGGTCGGCAATAGCCAGGCAGCGCTGGAGCGCCAGTTCCCGGAGCTGCCGTTTGTCTGGCTCGAATTCGAGCACGGCGGTCAGGGAGTGTTCCTGCTCAACAAGGCCGATCTCACGCATATAGAGGAAGGCGATGTCGGGAAATAGTTTTGGACTGTCGTTCGTCGTAACGACGTTTGGGGAGAGTCACGGTCCTGCCCTGGGCTGTGTCGTGGACGGCTGTCCGCCCGGGTTGCCGCTGTCGGAAGCGGATATTCAGGTGGATCTCGATCGCCGCCGCCCCGGCCGCTCGCGTCACACGACTCAGCGAAACGAGCCGGACCAGGTGGAGATCCTCTCCGGCGTCTTCGAGGGACAAACGACGGGCACGCCGATCGGACTACTGATCCGCAACAAGGACCAGCGCTCGAAGGACTACGGCGACATCAAGGACAAGTTTCGTCCCGGCCACGCGGACTTCACCTATCAGCACAAGTACGGCATCCGTGACTATCGCGGAGGAGGCCGCTCGTCGGCGCGAGAGACGACGATGCGAGTGGCGGCCGGCGCGATTGCGCGCCGCTACCTCGAGCATGCCGCCGGTGTGCGCATCAGCGGCTACCTGTCGCAGCTCGGCGATATCGAACTCGGTGCCCCGGACCTGTCCGCGGTGGACGACAACCCGTTCTTCTGCGCCGATCCCGAGCGGCTACCCGAGCTCGAGACCTTCATGGACGCGCTCCGCGAGGAGGGCGATTCGATCGGCGCCCGCATCAGCGTACTCGCGAGCGGCATGCCGATAGGCCTGGGCGAGCCCGTCTTCGACAAGCTCGAAGCCGACATCGCGAAGGGACTCATGAGCATCAATGCCGTCAAAGGCGTCGAGATTGGTGCGGGCTTCGCGGCCGTCGCGCAGCGCGGCAGCCAGCATCGCGACGAGATCTCGACCGACGGCTTCGCCAAGAATGACGCGGGCGGTACGCTCGGGGGTATCTCCTCGGGACAGGACATTCTGGCGAGCATTGCGCTCAAGCCGACCTCGAGTATCTCCGTGCCCGGCAAGACCGTGACGAAAACGGGCGAGGAGACGGAAATCGTCACCAAGGGCCGCCACGACCCCTGTGTCGGGCTCCGTGCAACGCCAATCGCCGAAGCGATGGTCGCATTGGTGCTGATTGATCATTTATTGCGTAATCGCGCACAGAATTCTTAACTCGCATCTCGCAGACTACTTAAGTTAAATAGCGAGTTCGTACGCCCGTTGTCCGGGCACTAAAGAAGCGATCCCGATGGCCGAAAAATACGATATAGCGGTAGTAGGCGCGACCGGTGTGGTTGGTGAGTCGATGCTGGAAATTCTCGCTGAGCGGAAATTTCCGGTTGGCAAGGTGCACGCGCTGGCGAGCGAACGCTCGCTGGGCAAGAGCGTCGAGTTCGGCAATCAAACGCTCGACGTCGAGAATCTCGCGGAATTCGACTTCTCGAGCGTCTCGATAGGCCTGTTCTCAGCCGGCGCGAGCGTGTCGGCGGAGTACGCGCCGAAGGCAGCCGAAGCCGGATGCGTCGTCATCGACAACACGTCGCAGTTTCGATACGACGACGACATCCCGCTGGTGGTGCCCGAAGTCAATCCGGAGAAGATCGCCGATTACCGCGATCGCGGCATCATTGCGAATCCGAACTGTTCGACGATACAGATGCTTGTGGCGCTCAAGCCGATCCACGATGCGGCCGGCATCGAGCGCATCAACGTGGCGACCTACCAGGCCGTCTCGGGCGCCGGGCGCAATGCCGTCGAGGAACTGGTCCGGCAGACGACGACGCTTTTGAACGGGCGTCCGCTGAAGATCGAGGGCAGTGCAAAGCAGATCGCATTCAATGCTGTGCCGCACATCGATGCGTTCCAGGACAATCGATACACCAAAGAAGAAATGAAGATGGTGTGGGAGACGCAGAAGATTCTGGGCGACGAAAACGTGCTCGTGAACGCGACGGCGGTGCGTATCCCGGCCTTCTACGGCCATTCGGAGGCGTTGCACATCGAGACGGAAGAGCCGATCTCGGCCGAGGCGGTCTGCGATCTGCTCCGCCAGGCGCCCGGTGTCGAACTCATCGATGGCACCGACACCGGCGAATACCCGACGGCGGTCACGGACAGCTCCGGAACCGATCCGGTTTACGTCGGCCGGGTGCGCAAGGACATCACTCATCCACGCGGCATCGACCTCTGGGTCGTGGCCGATAACATACGTAAGGGCGCGGCTCTAAATAGCGTCCAAATTGCTGAAATATTGGCGAAAAACTATTTATAAGATACACTCCGCAGGCATCGGCACCGGCTGATGAATCGCTACGGACAGCGATTCGACGCGATTGGGCAACGGTGCCCCTGGGGAGTTGGAGAAAACACTATGCCGCGATGTCTCACGCGTATCTCGCTAGCGCTCGTTTTGCTGCTATCCAGCGAGGTATGGGCACTCGGTCTGGGCGAAATCCGTCTCGAGTCCGGCCTCAATCAGCCACTCAGAGCCGAGATCGAATTACTGGCGGCTTCGCCCGAAGAACTCGCGAATCTCCGAATCGCGCTGGCGTCGGCCGATACCTTCGAACGCTACGGTATCGACCGGCCGTTTTATCTCCAGGACATCACCTTCGAAGTCGTCCGCTCGGGTTCGGCCAGCGGCAACTTCGTGCGGGTCCGTTCATCGACGCCGATGAGGGAGCCTTTCCTGACCTTCCTCGTCGAAGCGAGCTGGTCGCGCGGCAGGCTGCTTCGGGAATACACGGTGCTTCTCGACCCGCCGACCTTTGCGCCGCCGGCCGACACAGCGCCTCAGGTAACGGCACCGTCCAGGGCACAGCCGAGCGATGCGGGCCGAATCGACCGCACGCCGCCGCCGGCACAGCCGCAACCGCAGGTTCAGCAGCCGGCACCGCGCCAGGCGCAGCCGCAGGCGCCGGTACAGCCCGCGCCGTCCCGTCCGGCGCCCACGACCAGCGAGCCGCCGAAGCCGGAACCCGTCGCTGACAACACGCCGTACGATACGCGTGATCCCGGCGACTACTACGTCAGCCGCGGCGACACCCTCTGGGGAATCGCCAGCGATATGCGGCCGGATAGCCGATTGAGCATGAATCAGACGATGCTCGCGATCTACGAAGCGAATCGCGACGCGTTCAACGGCAACATCAATATTCTGCGCGAGGGCACGAGCCTGCGCATTCCGAGCGCCGACGAGATCTACAACATCGACCGCGGCAACGCGAACGCCGAAGTGACCCGCCAGCACGAGGCGTGGGACGGCGGCGTCACCGCCGGCACGAGCCCGTCGTATGACACCTCGACGACGCAACCCTCGACAACTGACACGACGACAACGGATACCCGGCCGTCGCTGCAGCTGGTTCCGCCCGACGAGGATACGATCGGCGCCGGCACTGGCGACGACATCGGAATCGATGCCGAGCCGGTGAGCCGTGAGGATCAGATTCTCGACCGTATTGCCGAGATCGAGGCGGCCGACGTGCCGATCCAGCAGTCACTGATCGATATCCGCAACAACGAGCTCGCGGCGCTCAGGCGGGAGCTGGCGGACATCCGCGGCGAAGTGTACGAGCCGCCGGTCGACGACGTCGTCGAGGACGTCATGGTCGACGACCCGTTCGTCGACGATGACGCGACGATGGCCGGCGACGATGCGGCCGAAGACCAGGGACTTGGCGACGATGAGTTGTTCCCCGAATTCGACGACGTCATGGGTGAGGACGCCGGTGCCGAGGATACGACCGGCGAGCCGGTGGCCGAGGACACCGCGGAGCCTGTAGACGACACCGCGACCACGACCCGACGCCGGCCTACGCCATCGCTGATGGACCAGGTCATGGACTTCCTGGGGACCTGGTGGATGGTGATCGGCGGCGCGCTGGTCGTCGTTGGCGGTCTGCTGTTCTGGATGATGCGCCGCGGCGAACCCGACGAGCCCGAAGTCTGGGGCGGCGCCCTCGACGCCGAGGACGAGTACGCAGCCGGCGAACCCGATGCGGACACGACACGACTCAAGCCGCCCAGTCGCGACGAGGATATCGTGGTCGAAGAATCGGCCATCGTACCGTCGCTGGATGACACGCTCGAGTCGCCCACGCCACCTCCGACTGGTGACGTGCAGGTCGAGGAAGCCGCGGCCGCTACCGGCGCATTCCAGTCGCTGGAAGACACGTTCTCCAGCGACACGGCCGTCAACCTCGATCAATCCGACCCGATTGCGGAAGCCGATTTCCACATGGCCTACGGGCTCTACGATCAGGCTGCCGATCTCATCAATGGCGCGCTCGAAGTCGAGCCGCAGCGCCAGGACCTTCTGACCAAGCTCTGCGAGATCTACTTCGTCTGGGGCAACCGCGACGCGTTCGTGGATGCCGCGGATCGCCTGCACGGCGTGACCGGCGGCGACAGTGCCGACTGGGACAAGATCGTCATCATGGGTCAGCAGATTGCCGGCGATCACGACCTGTTCGCCGGTGCCGGCGTTGCCGGCGCGACCAAGGCCGTCGACCTGACCTTCGAGTCCGATGCGGAAGGCACCGGCTCGCTGGACATGGATTTCGGCGACAGCGGCGGCGAAGCCGACGTCATCGATCTCGGCGGCGGCGAAGAGGAAGGTCTGGACTTCGTCTTTGACGATTCGACCGGCGAAGCGCCTGCGCTCGACGAAGAGACGCTCGATTTCAGTGTGACCGAAGAGATGCCGACGGTCGAGCAGCCGACCACGGAACCGACGGTCGAACAGCCCGCGACGGAACCGACCGTCGATCAACCGGCAACGGACCCGACCGTCGAATCCCCGACCATCGAACAGCCGATTGGCGCCGCCGACGGCACGGCCGAGTTGCCGTCCATCGACGACGCGATCTCGGACAGCGGTCAGGGTTCCGAACAGACCTCCGAGATCAATCTCGACGATCTCGGACTGGATCTCGGCGATCTCAACGAAGCCGAGACGGCTGCCCTGGACGATCTCGAAGCCACGGGTACGAACGAGGCGCTGCAGGAAGAGGACATTTCGGCGGTCACGGGCAAAAATCCGCAGATCGATCCGGACGCGACGGGTGTGCAGCCAGCGGTCGACACCGGACTGCTCGGCGATATGGATCTCGAGGACGATCTCGGGCAGACCGCGGAGATGCGGCTTGCGGCCGACGAGACGGGCCAGAATCCGATGGCGGACGTCGCCGTCGAAGGCACGGACGTCACCATCGAAGAGCAGTTGCTCGAGGCGACCGGCAAGACCCAGGTTCTGCCGGAAGATCTCGCGGTGGAGACAATCACCGAAGACGATGACGTGCTCGGCGACGATGACGCCACCATGCTGGCACCCGGATTCGGCAGCACGGAAGTGCTGGGCGATGAGGATGCGACCATGCTCGCGCCCGGCGCCGGCGATGAGGACTTCGATTTCGCGAAAACAGAGGCCTTGCCGCCGGAAGCGTTCTCGACGGACTCCAGTCTGGACGAAACCGGCGAGCTCCCCGCGGTCGCGAGCACCGACGTCGATCTCGATCTCGATGACCTGACGGCGGCGCTGCAGGTCAGCGAGATGGGTGACACGGTCGATATGCCACGCGACGACGCGACTGTCGAACAGCCTCGTCCGGTACCGCCGGGCGAAACCGTCGAGCTTGCGCCGGAAGACCTGAGCGCCGATCTCGATGAGGCGCGGACAATGACCGAGGTAGGCACCAAGCTCGACCTCGCTCGCGCCTACGTCGATATGGGCGATCCTCAGGGCGCGCGCAGCATCCTGCAGGAAGTGCTCGACGAGGGCGACGAGGCCCAGCGTCAGCAGGCGCAGCAGCTACTCGACTCGCTACCGTCCTAGCCCAGCCTGGGCACTGCAGCAGTTGACGCGCTCTGGCTCAGTCTCTGATCGCCCGCAGGGTTGTCCGCGGCCAGCGGTACACACGGGTGTTCCACGTCTTCGGAAGACCCGCTCTCCGATCGAATCCTCGACCGATTCAACGCGCCGGCTGGCGCAGCCCCGGGGCTAGCGCCACGGGCGGCCGCCCGGACGCGGCAGTATGCGGATCGCAATCGGCATCGAGTACGACGGTACGGCGTACAACGGCTGGCAGCGGCAAAAATCCGGCCGCGGCATTCAGCAGGAATTCGAGCGCGCGATCGGCACGGTCGCGGACCGGACGATCGAAGTCGTCTGCGCGGGCCGAACCGACACCGGTGTGCATGCCACGGGCCAGGTCGGTCATTTCGATACCGACGTCGAGCGCAGCGAGCGCGGCTGGCTGCTTGGCGCCAACAGCAATCTGCCTGACGATGTGTGCGTCCGCTGGGTCAGGCCCGTGCCCGACGACTTCCACGCGCGGTTCTCGGCGCTGTCACGCAGTTACCGCTACGTCATTCTCAACCGACTCGTTCGCTCGGCGCTGAATCGGCACCGCGCCTGGTGGGTGCATCAGCCGCTCGACGCGGACGCGATGCACGAGGCCGCTCAGGCGCTGGTCGGCGAACACGATTTTTCCGCCTTCCGTGCGGCCGGCTGCCAGGCGTCGCGGCCGGACCGGGAGATCACATCGATCGCCGTGACGCGCGAGGGCGACCGGATCCATCTGGACGTGACGGCAAACGCCTTCCTGATGCACATGGTGCGCAACATCACAGGCACGCTGGTAGCGACAGGCACGGGCGAGGAAGCCGTCGACCATGCGGCAGCGGTCCTGGACAGCCGCGATCGGACGCAGGCTGGCGTGGCGGCGCCGCCGCATGGCCTGACGCTGGTTCGCGTCGACTATCCCAAGGAGCTGGGCCTGCCGGATTGACCGCCGGACCGTCCGATTGCCGGTGGCAAAGGCCTATTGAAGGCAATAACATACGCGCATGTCCTGGTTCGAGAAATTGATGCCCTCGCGCATCAGCACCGAAAGCCGCACTCGGTCGGTTCCCGAGGGTTTGTGGATCAAGTGTCCCAAGTGCGACGCGCAGCTCTATCGCAGCGAACTCGAGCGCAATATGCTGGTGTGCCCGAAGTGCACCCACCACATGCGCGTCGGTGCGCGTCAACGCCTGGATTTCTTCCTGGACGACGACTCCATCGAAGAGATCTCCAGCAATCTCGAACCGGAGGATCCGCTCAAATTCCGCGACAGCAAGAAGTACAGGGACCGGATCAATCAGGCGCAGAAGAAAACCGGCGAAAAGGACGCGCTGATCGCCGTCACCGGCGCTCTGCTCGGCCGGCCGGTGGTTGCCTGCGCATTCGAGTTTTCGTTCATGGGCGGCTCGATGGGATCCGTTGTCGGCGAGCGCTTCGCCCGCGCGGCACGGCATGCCGCCGAGAACAGGATGCCGCTGATCTCTTTCTCGGCCTCCGGCGGCGCTCGCATGCAGGAAGCGCTGTTCTCCCTGATGCAGATGGCGAAGACATCCGCCGCACTGGCCGAGCTCGCCGAGGCGGGTGTGGCCTACGTATCGGTGCTCACCGACCCGACGACCGGCGGTGTCTCCGCGAGCCTCGCGATGCTGGGCGACGTGAACATCGCCGAACCCAACGCACTCATCGGCTTCGCCGGTCCGCGAGTCATTGAGCAGACCGTGCGCCAGAAGCTTCCCGAAGGCTTCCAGCGCAGCGAGTTCCTGCTCGACCACGGGGCGATCGATATGATCGTCGATCGCCGTGAGATGCGAGAGCAGATCGGGGACCTTCTGGCCAAATTCGAGCAACGCCCCAGTCCCGTAGCCAAGTCCTGAGTTCACATGTCCGCGCTTGCTGATTGGCTGGCACGGCTGGAGAACTACTCGCCCGTCGAGATCGTGCTCGGACTGGAGCGCGTCGATGAAGTGCTCGAGCGGCTCAATCTCGCTCCGCCGCCGACCGTGCTGCACTTTGCGGGAACCAACGGTAAGGGCTCGTCCGTCGCGATGGCCGAGTCGCTTCTGCTCGGCGCCGGGCTGCGCGTCGGCACCTACACGTCGCCGCACATTCTTCGATACAACGAGCGGATTCGTGTCGATGGCCGGCCGGATAGCGACAGTTCGATCGTCGCGGCATTCGAATTCGTGGAATCCCACCGCGGCGACATCCCGCTAACCTATTTCGAGTTCGGAACGCTTGCGGCGCTGACGATCTTCGAGGCGGCGAGCGTTGACGTGGCGCTACTCGAGATCGGCATGGGCGGGCGGCTGGATGCCGTCAACGCCATCGAACCGACCGCCGGCCTCATCACCAACGTATCGCTGGATCATTGCGACTGGCTCGGCGACGACGTTGAGGCGATCGGCCGCGAGAAAGCCGGGATTATGCGCGCGGGCAAACCTGTCGTATTCGCGGACCACAGTTGTCCCGAATCGGTGCTGGAGTCCGCCGCGGAGGTCGGTGCGGAGCTTCTCCTGCAGGGCCGCGACTATTCGTTCGACAGCGACGGACGCACTGGCTGGAGCTGGCAAGGCCGGGAGCACTCTCTCGACGGCCTGCCGTTCCCGCCGCTCGCCGGCGGTGCGCAGATGTACAACGCGGCTGGCGTGCTGGCGTTGCTCGAGGCTGCGGGCTTTTCCAACGTTCTGGACCTCGATCGCATCCGAACTGCCTGGTCGAGTCTGCGCCTGGAAGGCCGCATGCAGACGATCCAAACGGATCGCGAGTGGTTGCTTGATGTCGCGCACAATCCGGCGGCCGCCAACGAGCTCGCTTTTCATCTGGAGACTGACGGCCCCGCGGGTGACACCATTGCGATTGTCGGCGCCCTGGACGACAAGGACGTGGAGGGCGTCATCGCTGAAATGGCGCGAGGCGTCGACCGCTTTATCGCGGTCACCGCGGACCACTCAAGAGCGATCGGCGTGCAAGCGCTGGCACAGCGGATCGCAAATGCCGGCGGCAAGCCCTGTCTCGAGGCCGAGTCGATCGAAGCGGCGCTGGAGTTCGCGGAGAGGTCGACGACCGCCGAGGATCGAATTGTCGTCACCGGTTCGTTCTATGTCGTCGCACCGGCGCTCGAAGCGCTATACTCGCGTCGCGAGCCGGGAGATCGAGCAAGTTGACGCGCATGGCCGAACGTTGGCGCGTCGCCTGATCGGTACCCGGGTCAAGGGCGCAACACCATGGAAAGAGCTTTGAAAGAACGAATTGTCGGCGCGATCGTTCTCGTGACCGTTATCGTGCTCGTCGTACCGGTATTCCTCGATGGACCGCCGACCGACGAAGTTATCAGTGAGCGCGTGCCGCTCCCGGGCCAGGAGGAGCAGGCGATGCAGACTGTCGTGCTCGACCGGGATCGAGACGAGCCGGTACCCGCTCCGGTCGCCGCGACACCGAGCGCGGATGCCGCCGACGACGAGCCCGAACAGCCGTCCGTCGAGCGCGACGAGACGCCCGCTGCCGCGGAAGACACGGCCGTCGCCGAGGTCCCGGAGCAGGAACCGCCGCCGCCGATCGCCGAGCCGTCGGAGGAGCCGGTGGTCCTCGACGAACAGATACGTGAGGAAGCGCCAGTCGAGATTGCCAGCGCCACGTCGACGACCGGCATGTGGGCCGTCCAGATTGGCAGCTTCTCCAGTCAGGAGAATGCCGAGAATCTCGCCGCAGACCTGCGCAGGCAAGGCTTCGCGGCGTTTCTGAGCCAGCACTCCGGCGCGTCCGGGCCGCTGCACCGGGTCCGCGTGGGCCCGCAGCGCGACCGGGAAGAGGCCGAAGCGATGGCGGCGCGCCTGAGTTCTGCCGGCCACGGTGGACAGGTCGTACCGCATCCGTGATCCCCGAATCGGGTAGGTGCGCCGGCAAATCGTTCTGTTAGAATCTGCGCCCGAAGAGTTCCGGAATCGCGCCGTCAATGGAAATTGTCGACATATTCATTGCCGCGGCAATCCTCTTATCTGTCATCGTCGGTTTCGTGCGCGGCTTCATCAAGGAAGCTGTGTCGATCGGCTCGCTGTTGATTGCGATCTGGGCCGCGCTGTACTTCGGTCCGCCGGTAGGCAACGTCGCCGAAAGCTGGCTCGGCTCCGAAAACGCGCAGAATTGGTTTGGTCGCATCCTCGTGTTTGCCGTCGTTCTGTCGATCGGCGGGATCCTCGGCTGGGGACTGTCGAAGCTGGTGCGGCTGTCGGTCCTGTCCGGCGTCGACCGAGGATTTGGATCTCTGTTCGGTCTGGGGCGCGGCGTACTGTTGATCGGTGTATTCGTGCTCGGTGGTCAATTCGCCGGTTTCGCCAATGACGGCTGGTGGTCCGAATCGAAACTGATTCCGTATTTCGAGGAAGTCGCGGACTGGCTCCGCGTGATGGGGCCGCAAGGCTGGGACATCATCATCCCCGACGAGCCTGCCGAGGGCACGCCCGTCGAGTTACCGTCCGTAGTGGCGCCGCCGCTCGGAACGTGAATCAAGGAGTGAGTCATGTGTGGCGTCATCGGCATTGTCTGTAAGGGGCCGGTCAACCAGGCGCTCTACGACGCGCTGACGGTCGTGCAGCATCGCGGTCAGGACGCGGCCGGGATCGTCACGTGGAGCGAGGAGGGCCTGCATCGCCGCAAGACCAAGGGTCTCGTCCGCGACGTCTTCCGCACCCGTCACATGATGCGCCTGAAGGGCAATGTCGGCATCGCTCATGTTCGCTATCCGACCGCCGGTGGCGACAAGTCGTCCGAAGCGCAGCCGTTCTACGTGAACTCGCCGTACGGCATCGTGCTTGCGCACAACGGCAATCTGACCAACCACGACGAGCTGACCGAACTGCTCGTGCGCCGCGACCGGCGGCACCTGGCGACCGGTTCGGATTCCGAGGTATTGCTCAACGTCTTCGCCCACGAGCTGCACGTTCGCGCCAACGGGCAGCCGACGCCGGAACAGGTGTTTGGCGCTGTCGAGGCGGTGCACCGCCGCTGCCGGGGCGGCTACGCGGTCGTCGCGATGATCGTCGGTTTCGGCATCGTCGCGTTCCGCGATCCCAATGGAATCCGGCCGCTGGTTCTCGGCCAGCGATTGAATGATGCGGGCATGGAATACATGGTGGCCTCGGAGAGCGTCGCGCTGGACGTGCTGCAGTTCGAGCGGCTGCGCGACGTGCGCCCCGGCGAGACCGTATTCATCGAGAATAACGGCACGTTGCACAGCCAGGACTTCGACGGAGAAACGTCGCACACGCCGTGTGTGTTCGAGTACGTCTACTTCGCGCGGCCCGATTCGATCCTCGACCGCATCTCGGTGTACAAGGCGCGCCTGCGCATGGGCGAAGAGCTTGCCGGCAAGATCGTGCGCGACTTTCCGGATCACGATATCGATGTCGTGATCCCGATACCCGACACCAGTCGAACATCGGCATTGCAGGTTGCCTATCACCTGGGCGTCAAATACCGCGAGGGATTCATCAAAAATCGCTACATTGGCCGGACGTTCATCATGCCCGGCCAGGCGGAACGCGCGAAGTCCGTGCGCCGCAAACTCAATGCGATCGACCTGGAGTTTCGCGGGAAGAACGTTCTACTCGTCGACGACTCGATCGTTCGCGGCACGACGTCGAAGCAAATCATCAAACTCGCGCGCGAGGCCGGTGCGAACAAGGTCTATTTTGCGTCCGCGGCTCCGCCGGTTCGCTACCCGAACGTCTACGGCATCGACATGCCGGCAGCATCGGAATTGATCGCCAACGGTCGCACCGTCGACGAGGTGCAGGAGATCATCGGCGCCGACCGGCTCATCTACCAGGACCTGCACGGACTCATCCGCTCGGTGCGGCATGAAAACTCGAGCATCACGGAATTTGATACCTCGTGCTTCTCCGGCGAATATGTCACCGGGGACGTGACGGAAGAATACCTGGATGAACTCGAGCAGCGCCGAAACGACGCCGCCAAGGAAGCTCGTAAGTCCGACGACGAGGACGAGGACTCGAAGCCCGCTGTCGTCGGCATCTGACCGACGTCCCGATCTTTCCGCGTACCCGTCACTGGGACAATTGCCATGCCCGTAAGACCGGATGCCATCCGGATCATGATCATCGACGGGCAGAGCGAATTCCGTTCGCTGCTGATGCACCACGTTACGACGCACTGGCCGGAGGCGATCATCTCGGCTTACGACCCGATATCGGCTGGCGACCTGCCGGACGAATTCTCCGGCGCCGGCAATGACATCATTCTGCTCGGCAATCAGCTTCGCGATGCGACCGGCTACGAGACGCTGCGGCGCTACAAGAAGGTCAATGGCTTTCCGCCGGTGGTCTATTTCGGCGAAGAAGGCGAGAAGCACGAGATCACGTCGGCAGGAGCAGCCGCGTTCTTCACACGCGACACCATCCGTCATGACGCGCTCATCGTCCGGCTGAGCGATCTGCTCGCCGAGCAGGAGCAGGGCGAATCGACCCGGGCGCTGTTCATCGGCGACCGCGATACCGGCATCAATCCGCTGATCCGTGGCTATCGCTTCATTCGCAAGCTGAGCACGACGGAGCACTCCGCCGTTTACCTGGCGGAGCGCGAGTCGCTCGGCGTCGAAGTCGTGCTGAAGGTTCTTCGTCACATTCCGGACGCATCCGACAGCGTCGGCGCCTTCGATCGCTTCCTGCAGGAATACGAACTGATCGCTGAGCTCGAACATCCGAACATCGTGAATATCCACGATCTCGGCGTGGGTGACGATCACGCGCACATTGCGATGGAGTATCTCGGTGGCGGGGACCTCAAACAGCGGATCGGGGCGGGCATCCGCGAGCGCGACGCTGTTCGTTACTTCGAACAGATGACGAGCGCTATCGCCGAGATTCACAAGGTCGGCATCCTGCACCGCGATCTGAAGCCGGGCAACGTGATGCTGCGCGAGGACGATTCGCTGGCGCTGATCGACTTCGGTCTCGCCAAGCGGATGCGACTGAAGATGGAGATCACCGGCAGTGGCGAGATATTCGGCACGCCGTACTACATGAGCCCGGAGCAGGGACACGGCTCCACTGTCGATCCGCGAAGCGACATCTACAGTCTGGGGATCATCTTCTACGAGATGCTGACCGGCAAAAAGCCGTTTACCGCGCCTTCCGCCATGGGGATCATCTATCAGCATGCGAAGGCACCGGTGCCGCTGCTGCCGCAGCGCTTCGCTCGCTACCAGGCCATGTTGAACATGATCCTCGCCAAAGACCCCGAGGACCGGCTGCAATCGGCCGACGAGGTGCTCGAATGGCTGTGAGCGTGCCGGCACCAATCGCCGAGTTTCTCGATACGCCGACGCCGGATGCCTGGATCGAGGAGGCCGTCGGCCGCATACCGGATCTCCTGCTCGATCATGCGAACTGCGAGCTGAAGGCGGCGTCGACAGCGCTCGGATTCCTGTACCGCTACCCGGACCGGACCGCGCTGGCGCAGCGAATGTCCCGGCTTGCGCGCGAGGAGCTGCGGCATTTCGAGCAGGTGCGGAAGATCATGGACGAGATGGGCGTGGCTTTCGAACGCCTGAGCGCGTCACGCTACGCCGGTGGCCTGCGCGACGCTGCGCGGAGCGAAGAGCCTTACAAGCTACTCGACATGCTGCTGATCGGCGCGCTGATCGAAGCGCGATCCTGCGAACGGTTCGCGAAGGTGGCATCCCGGCTGCCGGCGAAACTCGAGAAATTCTATTCCGGGCTGCTCGCCTCGGAGGCGAGGCATTTCGAGCACTACCTGCATTTCGCGCGCGAGGAGACCGGTATCGAGACCGAGGAATTCGAACGCCGGCTCGACGAGCTCAAAGCGATCGAAGCGAGATTGATTTCGGCGCCGGACTCGCAGTTCCGCTTTCATTCCGGTACACCGGTCTCGTAGGAGCCCGCCACGCGGGCGATTCGCGGCTTGCGGTGTCCGTCGGCTCGCGCAGATTGGTGCGCTGGCATGCGCCGCGTCGAGCCGATTCGGCGGAACCAGGCGGCCCGGAACCGTGTCGCAGTTGATTGAGGCACTCCCGCTTGCATAGAGTGTCGGACACCATCGCGTCGAGCGCGAATTAAGAATAAGAAAGGCAGGAACCCTATGACCGACGATACGACGGCAGAGCCGCGCCCCGACGCGAAGCCTCACTTCAAGATGCCGCACACGCTGGCGCTCATGTTCATACTCATGGTCACGGCTCTCGTCATGACCTGGGTGTTGCCGGCCGGCAGCTTCGAGACCGAGATCAACGATGCAGGACGTGAGGTGGTCATTGCAGGCACCTTCGCGGTCATCGAGGACCAGCCGAAACTGTCCCCGATTTCGTTGTTCACGGCGATTCCGCGGGCACTGGCGCAGGCTCAGGACATCATCTTTTTCGTGCTCCTGATTGGCGGCGCCTTGGCGGTCATCCGCGATACAGGCGCGATCGATGCCCTGATGGGGAGGGCGATAGAACGCTTCGGGTCCGCGCCGGGCATTCTCATCTTCGCCACTGTTTTCATGTTCGCTTTCGGCTCCGCGACGATCGGAATGGCCGTCGAGTACATTCCGCTTGTCGGCGTGCTCATCGCCCTTTGCGTCGCGATGCGCATGGACGTGATGACCGCTGTCGGCATGATGGTCGTGGGGTATGGCATCGGCTACGGCGCGGCGCTAATCAATCCGTTCACGCTCGTCATCGCGCAGAACGTTGCGGAATTGCAGCCGATCTCAGGTTGGCAGTACCGAATCATCTGGTATCTGCCGTTCGTCTTGATCGGTGTTCATCACGTCTACAGCTACGCGAAGCGGGTGCAAGCCGACCCGTCCCAGAGCCTCGTCGCCGACATCCCCGAGGCACAGCCGCCGGAGCAGGTTGAGCCACCGCCCATGACTGGTACGCGCCTGTCGGTCCTGCTGCTGACGCTGGGTGCCTTGCTGGTGCTCGTGTGGGGAATTACGCAACGAGGTTGGTACCTGACCGAGCTCAGCGCGCTGTTCGTCGCGCTCACGATCATCGTCGGCATCGTTGCGCGCAAGCACATTGACCGCGTCGCCGTCGTCTTCACCAAAGGTGCTGCCGAACTCGCAGGAACGGCGCTACTGATCGGCTTCGCGCGCGCGATATCGCTCTTGCTCGAAGACGGCATGGTGCTGCACACCATCGTCGACTTCATGGCGAGCCCGCTTGTCGGCCTGCCGGCGGAGATTTCCGCGGTCGGCATGCTGATGATTCAGAGCATCATGAATATTTTCGTTGCGTCGGGCAGCGGCCAGGCCTACCTGACCATGCCGCTGATGGCGCCCATTGGCGACCTGGTGGGCATCGAGCGTCAGGTGGCGGTGCTGGCCTTCCTATACGGTGACGGCTTCATGAATATGATCGTTCCGACCAACGCCGTGCTGATGGGCATCATCGGTATCGCAGGTGTGCCTTACTCGAGGTGGTTCCGGTTCATCCTGCCGCTGATACTCAAGCTGCTCGCGGCGGCGTCCGTTGCGCTCGTGATCGCGGTGCAGATCGGCTATTCGTGATCGGACGACCGGCGCAACGTTGACCCGCTAGTACTGGATCAGCGACATCCGCTCAATAACGATCGGCACGACAGGTGCGTCTGGGAAGCCTCGCTGCGGCACGGTCTCAGCCGTGACGATCGCGTCCACGACGTCCATGCCTTCGAACACGAGGCCGAACACCGTGTAGCCCCAGCGGCCCCCGCGTCCCTTCTGAGGATCGAGCCGGCTGTTGTCGGCCACGTTGATGAAGAACTGAGAGTTTGCGGAGTGCGGGTCGCCGGTGCGCGCCATCGCGATCGTGCCGCGCGTGTTGCTGAGCGAATTGCCGGACTCGTTGGGAATCGTCGTTTCGTCTTCGCGCGCTTCGAAGCCGGGCGTATAGCCGCCGGCCTGAGCCATGAAGCCCGGGATGACGCGATGGAATATCAGCCCGTTGTAGAACTCGGCCTCGACCAGCTCGAGGAAGTGGCGCACGGTATGCGGGGCTTCCGCGGTATCGAGTTCGATCTTGAAGTCGCCGGCCGTGGTCTCGACCAGGATGTGCGGGTGCGCGGGAATCCGCTCCTGGGCCGAGGCGATAGTCGCAAAAACTAACAGAATCAGCGAGATAGCAGCTTTTCTCATGGCGGGCCGAGGCTCCTCAAAACAATCAGCGCGCACCATAGCAAACTCCGCCCGGCGACCGCCATCGGGCCCTGCCGGATCGAACGTAAGTCGTTGACTGACTTGAGGACCGCTCGTATCATGCAGCCCCCGTCGCAACCGGGCTCGTATCGGGCGCGGCAGGGAACTCTGGCGACGGGGCATGGCGCAGTCTGGTAGCGCATCTGCTTTGGGAGCAGAGGGTCGGCGGTTCGAATCCGTCTGCCCCGACCATTCGACAGAGTTGATCGTTTTGGCTTTGGACAAATGCGCCCGTAGCTCAACTGGATAGAGCATCGGCCTTTGAGTGAGGAGCCTGTGTCGGGAAAGAGAACCGGCACAGTGGACCGCACTGTAACGGGGAACCCTTAACAGGTAGTGCTGATGGCAATCCCGTGGAAACCTTCGGTTGACCCGTACGATGGTGTAGAGTGCAAGCATGCACCACACCAAGGTAAAGGGTGACCTAGGCGTCTTGAAGGCTCAGTTGGACTTGTACGAGCAAGGCTTCACGATCCTAACGCCCCAGACGGAGCACAGTCCGTTTGACTTGGTTGCGTATCGGGATGGTGAGTTTCGCAGGGTTCAGGTTAAGTACAGATCGGTAGATCGATACGGCAAATTGGACGTCAAGTTTTCTACGTGCTGGACGGACAAGAAGGGAACACACACCGTACCGATCGATAAGAGGGAAGTGGACTTGTATTGCGTCTACTGTCCAGACACCGACGAGTGCTACTATCTCGACCCTGACGAGTTCAGCTCGACGGCTTCACTGAGGGTAGAGGCGCCTAAGAATAATCAGAAGCGAAATGTGAAATTCGTTGCTGATTATCGGAGGGCTCCGTAGAGACTATACGTGCGGCGCCTGAAACGGCGAAGAGATAGTCCAGACCACAAACTCGCATCAGCGAGGCCGCGAAAGCGGTAGTTGGTAAGCTAAGCCGAGGGTTGCAGGTTCGAGTCCTGCCGGGCGCGCCAGAACGATTTTGCGTTAGAATTCGCTACACCGTGGTGGGCGTAGCTCAGTTGGTAGAGCCCCGGGTTGTGATCCCGGTCGTCGTGGGTTCGAGTCCCATCGTCCACCCCAATTCTCCTGTTAGGCAGTCGATTTGTTTGCTCTGGTCGATCACGACGACCGGGATCGATTGTTTATTGTTGTGATCCCGGTCGGTCTTGGTCCGAGTGCAGATCGAAGGGAGTTCGCGAATCGGCTCCGCCTCACTAGGGTTCGAGTCCCATCGTCCACCCCCAGCGCGCCCACCTATTTCGAAAGAACGGCAGGTGGCAAACGCGCGATGACCTTTAGAATCAAGCTCTCTGATTCCCGGAGCGCCACTTCCGACCACTCAACTAGTGACGGCAGATTCTTCCGCAGCCACCGGTATTAAGGACCTCTGCCGACCTTCGGGCCAATCAAATTTGGCGTGGAATCCCACCCCCGAATCTCCGGCATACTCGGCACATGTCAAAGCTCTTGCTCCGACGAGCGAACGCTCGAGACGCCGACGACCTGGCCGACTGCATCAATGCGGCTTACTCGGTCTATGCCGATCGAATTACGGATCTTCCAGCGGTCTCAGAAGGCATCGAAGGTGCCATCGAAGTGCACCGCGTCTGGGTTGCGCAGACTGGCCAACAGATAGCCGGCGGAATGATCCTCGTCGCGCACCCCGACTTTCTGATGCTCCAGAACGTCGCCGTGCGCCCGGAGGCGGCCGGACGCGGAATCGGCCGTGCCCTCATTGCTCGAGCAGAGCAGGACTGTCTGGATCTTGGTCTTCTGGAAATTCGCCTTAGCACGCACAGTGAGATGCCGGAGAACATCGCCTTTTATTCGAGGCTCGGATGGACGGAGACCGGCCGCTCGGGAAATACGGTGTTCATGAGCAAACGGATCTGACCGCCTTCTCCAGGGATTCGGCGCCGCCGTTGCCGCTCCCCGATTTTGCAGCACGCAAGTGGCCTTGCCTGTCCACCCCAGCGCAGGTCCTTGCTTCCCCGTTGGCGATGATCCGGAAACAGACCTCGACTTTGCCGAAGTGAGGCGTAGGAAAAATCGGCTTTTTCGCAGCAACGGCCTGCGTCATCTTAGGGCTACTGCGGACAGAGGTGCCCTTGAATGCGAAGCTCGAAGCGAAACGACAGTACTGCCCGAAGATTGGCTGCGGCCAGCGGCCGGGGCAACGCGGTATCCGCGGTTGCAACTGTGCATGCCGGCGTAGACTCGGCGGTTCCGAGATCGAGCGTCGTGAGTAGTCCGCTTAGCAGCCAGACAGGCGATGCCTATTCGACCGGCCCAATCGACGCCGCCATCGGCATCAAGAATGGGCTGCTCATCGGCGCTTCGTTTTGGTTGGTCGCGATCTCTGCCATCAGTTTGTTCAACTATTTCGGCTGACTTGGAGAGTTCCGTCGGCGGACCGGTGGGCCGGGACTTCACCCATATCGGTTCTGCTGCGCCGCCGCATCCCCGAGATCGTCGAGCAGGATTCGTCTGGACGCTCGCGGCTAATCGCGTTCGTGTCGAGACTGCAGTCCGCTACCCGCGGCCCCATTGATCGCCCTCGGGTTTCTTTGCCGATTCGAGCAGCCTTCTGATAGTATCCCGCGTCCCGCGGGCCGCTTCCATCGGCCTGCCGAGCTCGAGCAAGGGCCTCTAGCTCAATTGGTAGAGCAGTGGACTCTTAATCCATTGGTTCGGGGTTCGAGTCCCCGGGGGCCCACCAACGTCTTCCGATACCTGCGGCGACTAGTCCGAATTGTCGCCACCCGGATTGTCGACGTGGCGATTCGCGCCTCGTATTTTGGAAGAGTCGGGGCGCAGGAGGCCAGAGATGTGCCCTTCAGTCAGCGCCCCGACGAGTTACGCCTTCCGCTTACCAATGCGAATTTCGAGATCGCCTGAAATGGTTCTACTAACTGTTGGCCACATCCGACATTCGCTGTAGAGAACCGGCAAGGTGATGGGAGCAAGTCACTTTGCTATGCACTCTACTATGCTTACGTATGTAGTGAAGGTCATAGGTGGACGCTAGTCTGGCGACTTTCTCGATAGAGCGAAATCGAGAAGCTGGATAATGATCTTTGTCAGGCCGCAAGTGCGTCATGCCGTCATGTTCGCGGAAATCAAAGATCTGGGAGGGCAGGGGAAATGGTAGTGCGTGCATTGCTTGTTATCTTGGCTGTTGTGCCGGTTATCGCCTTAGCTGATCGAGGTATTGTTGTTGTTCAGGAGGCGCCTGACTTGTGCGAGTCAGGATTCCGGGAGGTTACAGATTCCGAAGGTCGATTCTTGAGGTGCGAGTGCAGTGGCTACGTCGTAAATGGGCAATGCGTCAACGACCCACCTGCCGATCTTCTCGACAACATAGGAGGTGCGTACTGCGAAATCTTCCCATGCATAAGAGTGACCCCGCTGCCACTACCAGCACCGCGGCCGCGCAATTGTGAGATTGCAATAACAGATGGTGAAGTTACGTCTTTCACCTCTTGCAGCGACGGACTTGAATTTTGCTCCGAGGCAGCATCGCAGGAATACGAGGAGTGCAAGGACACGGCGCGTGCTCGCGCCAGAGAGTTGTGCAAAGACGGGCATTGGGGCAGCGGAGTTTCAGAGCCTATTGAAGTGCCTGATACACCGTTAGAGAGGAGGGTCGGCAATCTCGTTCGAGATGCGTACCTCATCTTTCCATGCCTGGAGTCTTGGACGGGCGGTCCCGATACAGGCTTCGCGCTTGGTGGGATCGGTCGAGGCGACATTCCGGGAGGACCACTATTTGAGGAATGCAACAGAGATATGAACAGTAGCTTTGACTCGTGCTACGAACGGTTCAAGTCTGAGTGCCCTGCTGGGTGCTCTAGTGAGGAACGATCCGAGCTGCGGTTGTTGCCGCGGCCTGCAATTCCAACAACGAGTAGCGAGATGATCCTGCAAAGCCTCTATGATCGACGGGGAGAAGGAGCTGTATACCTCAACGCATTGGGATACAGCCTGCTTGATGAAGGCATGCTGGGGGAGGCGATTCAAGTTTTCAGACTAAATGCAGAGTTGTATCCACACAGTGCCCGAGTTCTTCACTCACTGGGCGAGGCATATGAAGTGGCTGATAGGCCCCGACGGGCGGCTAGGGTTTACGAGAGCGTGCTAGCAATAGACCCCGATCACGATCCAGCAGTTGATTCACTTGAGCGAATTCGTCGGAGCAGCCGGTACTGACGGAGCCATGTTACGACACCAAGGGTGGATGCAGGCAACGCTACTTCGCCGCGACCAATTTGTAGGCATTGGGGATGCAGCGTTAGATGTGGCGAAATCGCGATCCCGTGCCGGCCAATCCAAATCCGGCTGAGTTTGGACTTGGTCGAAGCGACATGCTGATGCTATCAGTGGCGATCTGATCCGCTTCTGGCGAAACGTGAGAGGACCGGGTTCTTCCGTTAAGTTTGTTCTGGAAGGTCGGTCTTCTATTGTGATTGTACTGCCCACCTGCTTACACATATCCGTCCCTATTGACTCACATCTGCTCCAAAAAATACTGCTGCCCTTTTGCGTGGCCTTGCGCGGGTGAGCGCGCATCCGTGTTATGCGATCCAACCCTAACCCATTGCTTACGGGTTCGAGTCCCCGCGCGGCCACCAGAGTCCTACTTGAGACGTACGACGATTAGTCCGTCTTGTCGTCGTCAAAATCCTTGAGGTCCGGCAGGTCCGATTCCTTGATCGTTGGCACCGTTCGGGTGTGCTCGTCGTCGTCTTCGTCGATCGATCGATCTGTCTCGAGTTCGTCCTTTAGACTCCGGGTCTCATCCAGCCACTCGTGGACCTCGGCGCCCAGCGACTTCTCCTGTTTGAAATCGCTCATGTCGATCTTTACGGTGTCTTCGTGGGCTTCGGGAGGGTCGGGTTCCTCTCGTTTCTTTCCACCAATGGCACTCAGGAGCCTGGCAATCCATCCCATGATTTCTTACATCCGTGAAAACCCAGGCACGAAAGATATTTGAAACAGTCCGATTGGACAATAATCTGGACTCAATTCAGCTTTGTAGACGGTCTAAGCATGCTAAGTACTCGAAAAATCTCTGAGTTTTTTGTCTTGGCCGTCCTTCTGGTCGGCCCCGTGCAGGCGGACGATGCACCCGAGACCCGCCTCTACGACGTGGACTCGGACCAATCTCGCGTCCTCATCTATGTTCATCGTGCGGGTCTGATGCGGCGCGCCGGCCACGATCACGTGATGGCCAGCGAGCACGTGAACGGGCAGGTGAGCTACTCGGCCGACGGAGAATCGTTCGCGGAACTGCAGTTTCCGCTTACGGATCTTGTGGTCGATGCGCCGCAGTATCGGGAGCGGTTCGATCTGGATCCCGAGGTTTCGGAGTCGTCGATCCGAGGCACGCGACGGAACATGCTCGAGAAGCTTCTGGACGTCGACGCGCATCCCGATGTGCGGGTGACCGCTGTTGCGGAGGTCGCCGGTGCCGAACGGCCGACGCTGGAAGTAACGATCGAACTGCAGGGCGCGACGGCCGTCTACGAGCTTCCCGTTGAGTTGACGATCGGGTCAGAGACGCTCTCCGTGAACGGTCAATTGACGATCCGGCATTCCGACTTCGGGATGCGGCCGTTTCGCGCGGCCGCGGGTCTGCTCCGGGTCGCCGATGAGATCGACATCCACTTCGAGATCGTCGCGGCGATCAGAACTCGTTGACGAGCTGAGTCTCGAATCGATCGTCGCTGCGGTCTTCGAGTCTCAGTTCTTCGGTCAGGAAGCGAATTGCGGCGTCGGCACCGGTCTCGCCACGAAAGCCCTCACCGAGAATCATCTCGTTGGCATTGCGGTCGATCGCACGGACCGTGTAGTAGCGCACATGCTTGCCACCTGACTGCGTCTGGTTGTTGGTGTCCTTCTCGAAGCGGTAGAAATCGTTACGTTGCATGCGTCTGACGCGTATTGGGACTCCCAACCAGCGGCGTATTGATGTAATCGTGTTGCCTTCCGAGCGGACGTCCAACGAACGGAACATCATGTACAGCGCCGCAATGGCGAACAGTGCGCCGAATCCTCCGAAGACGCTGCCGAACATCGTCGCCCCTTCCTCGATGACGAGGTAGGCGCCTGCCGCGGCAAACGTGCCGGAAACAACGAAGCCCGCCAGGTTGGATGCGAAATTGCGTCCCATCGGATACACGAGCTTCTTCCGAACGCCGTCGAAGCTCACACGTACGACGTCGCGGACAGCCTCGTCGAAGGCGTCCGATCCGGCCGACTCCGCCGCATCCATCGAGCGCTGCGACAAGTGCCGCGACTCCTTGCCTGTGGCGTAGACGGGAATCTCGAAGTTGCGGTCGAGGTCCGTACCCGGCAGCGACGCCCTGAGATTCAAGCGCCACAGGTTGTAGCTTTGCTTCTCCGGCGCCGCGTCGGATTCGCGCAGGCCGTCAGGTACGTCAATGCGGAAGACGATACGCGTGCCCAGTGCCCCGGATTCGGTGTGTGCGAGAACTTCGTGTTGCCAGAGCGTGTTCTCGCGGCGGCTGCGGTTCTTGCCGCTGCCGGACATGAAGCTGTGTGCGCTGGTCAGTGTGACGAAAAACTTTTGTGACGCGTCGTACGGCAGACGTGTCTCGATGGTGCCGCCGACGTGGCCGCCGATCGAACCCGGAAAGGGGTCGAGCGCGACCGGCGTCGGACCGAAGCGGCGCCATTCGAGCGTGCGGCGGACTGCCCAGACAATCAGGCCGATGCCCACCAGCGGAAACAGGAGGCCGACCAGCGCGAGGTAGTTCTGCTTGTCGACAACTTCCTCGTAGATCACGAACGGCAGGAAGCCTGAGATCAGGCTCCACAGCGCCGCGAAAAGCCACGCGCCCCACATCGCGGACTTGGAGTCGGAGCGGATGCTTTCAGTCTGCCAATCGTCGTTCAGCAGCCAGGGGGCGTCCCGATAGTGCGGCTGTGTTTTGTCTTTTTGCTTCGGCGTGCGCCAGGCAGCGATCAGCAGACCGAGTCCAAAGCCCCCGAACAACAGAACGAAGACGGATTTGAACGCGATCATGCCCCAGCGAATGTTCCGGTCGACGATCGAGTTTCGGGGCTCTGCAGGGTTCACCCAGATCGTAATCGGCTCGCCGCGTGACAGCGCACCACTCAGGCGGTTGCCCAGGTCGCGGTGATAGTTGCCGATGTTGTCGCTGCCCGAGCCGATGGTGACTCTGTAGCTGACGTAAGGCTCGCCAGCGAATTCGTAGTTGTACTCGGCGTAGGCCTCCCAGGTGTCCGAGTCGCCGCGAGAGGTTGTGTAGCCGGCCGACGTCAACGTGGCTTGCACCGGCTGCCACGAGCGCATTTGCCACGCCTCGTGGAAGATGCTGCCGATCGACCAGCCCATCCATGCGCCGATGCCGAGCAGCGGCAGGGCGAGCAGCGTTGCAAGTATGCGGCCTTTCATGGGAGGCGACTCCCCGGCGTGGGACAGGCTTTATCCTATCCTTTCAAGGCCTTGTGGCCTGTGAACCGGGTCGGGAATCTCGCAGGGGAACTTAGGGCGCGAGCCGCTCGATAGTCCAGCGGCCGTCCGCTCGGGTGTACAGAAACCGGTCGTGCAAACGGTCGGTGCGTCCCTGCCAGAACTCGATCGCGACAGGAACGACCCGGTAGCCGCCCCAGAACGAGGGCAGGGGTACGTCCTTGTCCGCGAACTTGCGGCGGATCTCCTCGAACTTCGATTCGAGCAGCGAACGCGACGTGATGATGCTGCTTTGGTGCGAGACCCAGGCGCCGAGTTGACTGCCTCTGGGGCGGGTCGTGAAGTACTTCAGGGACTCGGTCGCGGGAATCTTCGCCGCGGTGCCGTCGATCCGAATCTGCCGCCCGAGTTCGCGCCAGAAGAACAACATCGAGACGCGGTCATTGACGGCGATGTCGGCGGCCTTGCGGCTGGAGAAATTCGTGAAGAAGACGAAGCCCTTCTCGTCGAAGTACTTGAGCAGAACCGTGCGCGATGACGGCGCGCCGGCCTCGTTTACCGTCGCCAGCGACATCGCATTCGGTTCGAGTTCGACGGTTTCGCAGGCCTCGCTGAACCAGCGCTCGAACTGCTCCAACGCGTTGTCGTTGAGGTCCTCGCGTTCGAGCGAGCGTCCGGTCACCGAGTTGCGTACGTCCGAGACGTCTTTCATGCGTCCTGAATTCCCTGTGTTTCCTACCATTGCCGCCGGCCGCGACCGGAGATACCGGCGCGGCCATTCTAACGGATCATGGCCCCGCGGAGTCTCGGTGCCGCGGCCCTGTAGTAGACTGATCGGCACGTGCGAGGCGTTCGGCCTCGAAATCCGAATAGGCGCAGGCCGGGGAAGAAGCATGAGCAATCTCGACGATTTCCGAGCGGCAAGGATCAACACCTGGCCCATCGTCCTGCTGCGCGTCTACACCGGGGTCTTTTTCGCTTATCACGGCGCTAGGAAGATCCTGGGCGGTTTCGGCGGCGAGAGCACGGCGGGCTTCCTCTCCGGAAGGTCGGAGCAGATGTTCGGCTTCTACAAGCCAATCGTCGATGCGGTCATCGTGCCAGCGGCCGGCGTCTTCGGATTCCTCGTCGCATGGGGCGAACTGTTCCTGGGTATTGCTCTTTTCCTCGGCCTCATGACTCGCTACGCCGCCTTCGCCGGCGCGTTCATGGTTTTGAACTTCTGGTTCGCCAAGGGCCAGGGGTTTCTCGACGGACAAAATCACGACGTCATCTGGTTCGCGATCCTGATCGTGCTCGGCGGGCTGCATGCCGGCCGGACGATGGGGCTCGATGCGAAGCTCTCGGGCAGGTACCGGTTCCTCGCCTAGCGCTACTGATCGAGAACGCGCGTCAGCGGCGCGAGCATGTCGGCGTAGTTCTTCCACGCGTCAATCGAACCGCGATACACGGGCTGGCGGACCTGCTCCTTGCTGATCGTCGCGACCGGCCGATTCAGTTTGTAAAACTCCAGACAGACCGGGTCCCAGTCGAGTCCGCACGCCGCGACCAGCTCGCGCGTCGTACGCTCCTGATCGTCGACCATGGTCTCGTACTGCACGGTGTGGATCGCGCCGGGCATGACCGACTCCCAGTGCGCCATTAGCGACTCATACGCGCGGTAGTAGCGGCCGAGTTCTTCGAGATCGTATGCATAGAAGTGGCCGTACGCGCCGAACTGATTCTTGAAGACGGAGAAGCAGGTATCGCGCGGCTCTCGCTTGCAGTGAACGATTCGCGCCCTGGGGAACAGAATGCGGATCATGCCGACATTCAGAAAATTGTTCGGCAACTTGTCGGTGACCCGGTCGACGTCGCCGCCCGGCAGACCCTCGAGGTAACTTCGTGCGACGTTTCGAAACTTCTCGGCCGAGGCGTCGGCAAGCGCGCCTGTGAAGTCGACGCCATCCGGCATCGGAAATTCGGCGATGATCGAGCGTGCGAGAAGCGTGAGTTCGCCCGCGCCGTAGACCTGCGGATGGCTTGCCAGGATTTGTTCGACCAGCGTCGTCCCGGAGCGCGGCATGCCGACGATGAACACCGGCCGCTCGTCGTCCGACCCGGCATGCTGCCATGTTTCGATGAAACCGGCGTCGAAGCGCTGCCTCAGGTTCTCGAATGCGCGCAAGTCGTCGTCGATGTCGTAGTCGAAGACCTCTCGCTGCAGAGCATTGGCGCGCAGGTACTGCTCGGCCGCTTCCGGATGACGGCCGGTCGCTTCGAAGAATCGGCCGAGCGCGAAGCCAAGTCGAATCCGGTCTTCGTCGCTCGTCGAGTCGGCGCTCTGCAGGGTCTGCAGATGCTCGACCTCGTCGTCGCTGAACGCGTTCTTCGATACCGACGCGATCCCGTGCCACGACTTCGCGCGGTCAGGGGCCAGCTCCACGGCCTTACGATAGTGTTCGAGCGCCTTGTCCTTCTCGCCGAGGTCCTGCCACGCCAGCCCCAGGTTGTGATAGCTGTCGACGTGACCGGGATCCTGCGCCAGCACCTGCTGGTAATGCTCGATGGCTTCCTCCGGCTGGCCGGCCTGGCGCAGGATGTTCGCCAGGTTGCCGCGGATCGGCGCCAGATCGGGCCTTGCATCGAGGAGTTCACGAAAGCAGCGAATCGCCTCGTCGGCCTGTCCGGCCGCGTGCAGGGCATTTCCCAGGGAAACCTGCATCGCGAGCGATTGCGGGCTGCCCTCCATCGCGCGCGCGATCTGTTTGAGCGCTTCGTTGGGCTTGCCGATCTCCACAAGCGAGTCCGCGAGACTGCGGCGCGTGTCCGCGAGCCCGGGTTCGAGTGCGAGGGCTGCCTCGAATCGTCCTACGGCCTGTTCGTGGCGGCCGAGCTGCTTGAGTGCGGCACCGAGATTCGCGAGCAAGGGCGCCGTGGCCGGTCCCGTCTCGAGCGCCTGTTCGAAGCGGGCGACAGCGTCCCTGAACCTGCCGAGGGAGTTGTAGGCATTGCCGAGATTGACGAGCGCATCGACGTAGTCCGGCTTCGCCTCGACGGCGCGCTCGATGAGTGCGGCGGCCTCGTCGAATCGGCCGACCTGCAGGCCGATGATGCCCAGATAGTGAAGGGCGTCCGGCTGCCTGGGGTCGCTTCCCAGAATGGATCGGTAGGCTTTCTCGGCTTCCTGAAGATTGCCGCTCATATGCAGGCCGATGGCCTGCTCGACGGCCTGCGCGAGCGCTTGCTGTCCGTCTGCCGAAGTCACTGAATCACCGCCACCGATGCGCGAAAAGCGAGCAATGATACCCTGGCCTCGCGCGGCCGACTGGCGGGCGCGAGACCGCGCCGACGCCGACAGCCCGGCCGGCGCGAAGCGACCTGACGAAGGCCGAAGAATGGCCGCCGGGAGGCTCCTACGCCGTAGCGGATTCCGGTATACTGCCCGGCTGGATGGGACGCGTTCCTAACGTCCGCGGACGGCGAAAGTGGCGGAATTGGTAGACGCGCTGGCTTTAGGTGCCAGTGGGGCAACCCGTGAGAGTTCGAGTCTCTCCTTTCGCACCAGCCACTCCCGAGAAACTGAACTATTGAATTCGAGTTGCCGGTGATCCGCGTAGGGTCGCCGGTTGTTTTGCTAGAGGAATACGAACAATGCAGGTCACGGTTGAATCGACGGGGACACTCGAGCGCCGTTTGCGCGTCGAGCTGCCTGCCGAGAGCATCGAGAAAGAGGTCGATACGCGCCTGAAGTCGGTCGGCAGGACCGTCAAGATCAAAGGCTTCCGGCCGGGCAAGGTGCCCGCCAAGGTCGTCCGGCAGCGCTACGGCAAACAGATTCGCCAGGAAGTGCTGGCCGAGCTCATGCAGAAGAGCTACTCCGATGCCGTCGTGCAGGAGAATCTGAACCCCGCCGGGGCGCCTCAGATCGAGCAGGAAGACGGCGCCGACGGCGAGGATTTCGCCTACATCGCCACGCTCGAAGTGATGCCCGAGGTCGAACTCGCCGGACTGGACAAGATCAAGGTGACGAAACACGAAGTCACCATCGGCGACGCCGATCTCGACGACATGCTGGAGAAACTCCGGATGCAGAAGGGCACCTGGAAGGCCGTCGAGCGCAAGAGCAAGAAGACCGATCGCGTAGTCTGCGATTTCTCGGGCGAACTCGACGGTGAGAAGTTCGAAGGCGGGCAGGGCACGAACGTGCCGGTGGTTCTCGGCGAGGGGCAGATGCTCCCCGACTTCGAGAAGGGTCTGACCGGCGTCGCGGCCGGCGACGAGAAGACCTTCAAGGTCAAGTTTCCGAAGGACTACGGCGCGGAAGAGCTCGCGGGCAAGAAGGTCGACTTCTCGGTCGTGATCCACTCCGTCGAAGAGATCGAATTGCCGCCGCTCGATGACGACTTCGCCACCATGTTCAACGTGGAGGAAGGCGGCCTCGAGCAGCTCAAGTCGGACGTCGGCGAAAACATGGAGCGAGAGGCCGAGCAGAAGGTCAATGCGGAGGTTCGCGAGCAGGTGCTGTCGGCGCTGCTGGATGCCAATCCGATCGAGATTCCGCAGACGCTGAAGCACCAGGAAATGCACTCGATGCAACACGAAGCGATGCATCGCCTCGGCATCGAGGATCACGATCAGGCGCCGCCGATCGAGAACTTCGCCGAGCAGGCGGACAAGCGGGTCCGGCTCGGGCTGCTGATGCGGCAGCTGATCGCGGACCAGGAAATCGTGCTCGACGAAGAGGCGCTCCGCGCCCACGTGGAGCAGATGGTCGCCGGCTACGACGAGTCCGAGGAAATGGCCAACATGTACATGACCAATCCACAGATTCGTCAGCAGATCGAGCCCGTGGCGCTGGAGCAGCTCGCCGTCGACTGGCTGGTTGAAAACAGCAAGGTCACCTCCAAAACGGTGACATTCACCGACTACATGGCTGCGGGCTAGTTACCCTCGCGGTCATTCATGAGACTATTGCCGGAATCAATTGCAGGCACAACCAGCAGGCGGAAATACATGAGCGCAACTTCCCTCAATCTCGTACCGATGGTCGTCGAGCAGACGGCGCGCGGCGAGCGTGCTTACGACATCTATTCGAGGCTTCTGAAAGAGCGTGTCGTCTTCATAGTCGGACCGGTCGAAGACCACATGGCCAACCTCGTGGTTGCCCAGTTGCTGTTCCTCGAATCGGAGAATCCGGACAAGGACATTCATCTGTACATCAATTCGCCGGGCGGCTCGGTCACGTCGGGTCTGTCCATCTACGACACGATGCAGTTCATCAACTGCGACGTGTCGACGATCTGCGTCGGCCAGGCGGCCAGCATGGGCGCCTTGCTGCTGTCGGGTGGCACCAAGGGCAAGCGTTTTGCACTGCCGCATTCCCGGATCATGGTTCACCAGCCGTCGGCCGGTTTCCAGGGTCAGGCGACCGATATCAGCATCCACGCCAACGAAGTGCTGGAACTGAAAGCGCGCCTGAATCGGATTATGGCTAAACATACCGGTCAGAGCGTCGAGCAGATCGAGCAGGATCTCGAACGCGACAACTTCATGAGCGCCGAGTCCGCAGTCGAATACGGCATCATCGACACGGTCCTGGCCGAGCGTACGGAGATGGCTGAGGAAGGCGATTCCTAGCCCTCGGACGATTGAACGAATCCTGGCCGAACGGGGTCTGAGCGAAGGCAGATACGGCCTCGAACCCCCTGAACGGGAGCCGAGGTCTCAAAATCGCAGAGCCGGTTTTGCACCCCTCCAGGGCCCGTGTTATATACACTTATCGGTCGTAACAGACTGATTTTTGGCAAACAGCAACCTATGAGCGACCTGCATGAGTGATGAAACCCGCGGTAAGAACGAGGACGGCAAACTCCTCTACTGTTCTTTTTGCGGCAAGAGCCAGCACGAAGTCCGCAAGCTGATTGCGGGACCGTCCGTATTCATCTGCGATGAGTGCGTCGAACTCTGTAACGACATCATTCGAGAAGAACTCGAGGACGCCGGCGAGCCGGGCCGCGACAAGCTGCCGAAGCCGCACGAGATCAAAGAGATTCTCGACGAGTACGTCATCGGTCAGCAGCGCGCCAAAAAGGTGCTGTCGGTTGCCGTATACAACCACTACAAGCGCCTCAACGACCGGCTCGACGAGCGTTCCAAGGACGACATCGAGCTCGCGAAATCGAACATCCTGCTGATCGGCCCGACGGGCTGCGGCAAGACGCTGCTGGCGGAGACGCTGGCAAGGCTCCTGAACGTGCCGTTCACGATCGCTGACGCGACGACGCTGACCGAAGCCGGCTACGTCGGTGAGGATGTCGAGAACATCATTCAGAAGCTGCTGCAGAAGTGCGACTACGACGTCGACAAGGCGCAGACCGGTATCGTCTACATCGATGAGATCGACAAGATCTCACGCAAGTCGGACAACCCATCGATCACGCGCGACGTATCGGGTGAGGGCGTACAGCAAGCGCTGCTCAAACTCATCGAAGGTACGATCGCGTCGGTTCCTCCGCAGGGCGGCCGCAAGCACCCGCAGCAGGAGTTCCTGCAGGTCGACACGGGCAATATCCTGTTCATCTGCGGTGGCGCGTTCGCGGGTCTCGACAAGATTATTCTCAACCGTTCATCGAAGAGCGGCATCGGCTTCGTTGCCGAGGTCAAGTCGAGCGACGAAGAGCAGAGCATTGGTGAACTGCTGCATGACGTAGAGCCAGAGGATCTGATCCGCTACGGCCTCATTCCGGAGTTCGTCGGCCGTCTGCCGGTCGTCGCGACGCTCGAGGAGCTCGACGAGGACGCGCTGGTGCAAATCCTGCTCGAGCCGAAGAATGCGCTGACCAAGCAGTACCGGAAGCTGTTCGACATGGAAGGTGTCGAACTCGAGTTCCGCGACGATGCGCTCAGGGCAGTTGCTCAGAAGGCCATGGAGCGCAAGACCGGCGCCCGTGGACTGCGCACGATTCTCGAAAACGTGCTGCTGGACACGATGTACGACCTGCCGTCCGCGACCAGCGCGAAGAAGGTGGTCGTCGACGAAGCGGTGGTCACGGGCGAGACCAAGCCGTACGTGATCCACGAGTCCGACGAGTCGCCTACCGTGAACATCGAGCAGCCGCCGAGACCCACCGGCTCCGACGGCGCCTGATTTCTGCCGCCGGGCTTTCCGGCTTCCTGCCCAGTCGCCTGCAATGCGTGCGTGCGCGTGTGCCGTCGCGGTGCCTGTCTGATTCGCAGGAATCGGCGCCAATTCAACACCTTATTCGATTGCAGGAATGGAACCTACGTCATCCGCGAGGGCTGTCCGCGCGTGATACTCTTCCGGCTTGAACTAAAGTTTTTCGGGCTTATGTCCGAAAACCAGCGTATACGGAGCGAGGACTAAAACGAGTGTCTGACCAAGATCTGCTCAGCCCTGAAGAGAAATTCGACGACTCCGCCGTGCCGGTGCTTCCGCTCCGGGACGTGGTCGTCTATCCGCACATGGTCATCCCGCTGTTCGTCGGCCGGGAGAAGTCCATCGTCGCGCTCGACCGGGCGATGTCGATCGGCAAGCGCATCCTTCTCGTCGCGCAGAAAAAAGCCGACGTCGACGATCCGCAGCCATCCGATCTGTACGAGGTCGGCACACTCGCAACGATCCTGCAGCTCCTGAAGCTCCCCGATGGCACGGTCAAGGTGCTGGTCGAGGGCGGCGAGCGCGCGCTGATCGACCGTTTCAACGTCAGCGACCACTTCGAGGCGGCGATCACGCTGCTCGCGGAAGAGGACCGGCACGATGAGCGCGAGATCGACGTACTCGTACGGTCGATCATTTCGCAGTTCGAGCAGTACGTGAAGCTCAACAAGAAGGTCCCGCCGGAGATCCTGACCTCGCTGTCGGGTATCGACGAGCCCGGCAGACTCGCCGACACAGTCGCCGCACACATGGCGCTGAAGCTCTCGGAGAAGCAGCGCATCCTCGAGATCCAGGACGTCAAGACGCGTCTCGAGCAGATCCTCGGAATCATCGAGGGCGAAATCGACGTGCTGCAGATCGAGAAGCGCATCCGCGGACGCGTCAAGCAGCAGATGGAGAAGAGCCAGCGCGAGTACTACCTGAATGAGCAGATGAAGGCCATTCAGAAAGAGCTCGGCGAGATGGACGATGCACCGAACGAGATCGCCGATCTCGAGAAGCGCATCGAAGAAGCCGGCATGTCGTCCGAGGCGAAGGAGAAGGCCACCTCCGAGCTGAACAAGCTCAAGCTGATGTCACCCATGTCCGCCGAGGCCACGGTCGTACGTAACTACGTCGACTGGCTGTTGAAGGCACCGTGGAAGAAACGCAGCAAGGTCGTCAACGACCTCAAGCGCGCCGAGGGCGTGCTGGAAGAAGATCACTACGGACTCGAGAAGGTCAAAGAACGCATTCTCGAGTACCTGGCGGTGCAGCAGCGGGTCAAGAAGCTCAAGGGCCCGATTCTGTGTCTCGTCGGACCGCCGGGCGTCGGCAAGACGTCCCTCGGTCAGTCGATCGCCCGTTCGACCAATCGCAAGTTCGTCCGTATGTCGCTCGGCGGCGTTCGCGATGAAGCAGAGATTCGCGGCCATCGCCGGACCTACATCGGCTCGATGCCCGGCAAGATCATTCAGAACCTCGGCAAGACCGGCGTTCGCAATCCGCTGTTCCTGCTCGACGAGATCGACAAGATGGCCATGGACTTCCGTGGCGATCCGTCGTCGGCGCTGCTCGAGGTTCTCGATCCCGAGCAGAACGCGACCTTCCAGGATCACTACCTCGAGGTCGATTTCGATCTGTCGGACGTAATGTTCGTCTGCACGGCGAACAGCCTGAATATTCCGGCACCGTTGCTCGATCGTATGGAAGTGATCCGGATCCCTGGGTACACCGAAGACGAGAAACTGAACATCGCGACGCGCTACCTGATTCCGAAGCAGATGAAGGAAAACGGTCTCAAGGAGAACGAAGTCCGGATTTCGGACAGCGCCGTCCGCGACATCATTCAGCACTACACGCGTGAGTCGGGCGTCAGAAACCTGGAGCGCGAGATTTCGAAGATCTGCCGCAAGGTCGTGAAGTCGCTGCTCCTGAAACCGCGCAAGTCACGGGTCACCGTCACCCCGAAGAGCATCGAGAAGTATCTCGGCGTGCGCCGGTTCCGCTACGGCATCGCCGAAGAGGCGGACCAGGTCGGGCAGGTCACCGGGCTGGCGTGGACCGAGGTCGGCGGTGAGTTGCTCACCATCGAAGCGGCCACCGTTCCGGGTAAAGGCAAGCTGACTCACACCGGCCAGCTTGGCGATGTGATGACCGAATCCATCCAGGCTGCCATGACGGTTGTACGCAGCCGGGCCGACGTTCTGGGCATCGAGGACGAGTTCCATCAGAAGCTCGATGTGCACATTCACGTGCCCGAAGGCGCCACGCCGAAGGACGGTCCGAGTGCGGGAGTTGGCATGTGTACGGCGCTGGTGTCGGCATTAACCGACATCCCCGTAAAGAGCGATGTGGCCATGACGGGCGAGATCACGCTGCGTGGCGAAGTACTGCCTATCGGCGGCCTGAAAGAGAAGCTTCTGGCAGCCCATCGCGGCGGCATCCGCAAAGTCCTCATCCCTGAGGAAAACGAGAAGGATCTGGCGGAAATCCCGAAGAACATCAAGGACAAAGTGACGATTGTTCCAGTGAAGTGGATCGACGAAGTACTCGAGCACGCGCTGCAACATATGCCACTGCCAGATGCGGCTTCGAAGCCTGCCGAATCCGAGTCGAAAGCCCCCTCCGAAGAGCAAAAAAACAAGGACGTCGTCCGCCCGCACTAATTTCCTGAAACCCGCGTGGTTGTTGGACATTTGACGGTGTTTTGGACGCTTGGTATAAGCATCGCAGCCGTGGCTGGATGCACGGAGCCAGTGCGGCTATTCAGCGGATTGCAATAACGCGACACTCGCTGGATTGATCAAGTCATATCATCAATCTGCAGGGGTAGAGTATGAATAAGGGTGAATTGATTGAGGCAGTTGCCAACTCAGCGGGACTGTCTCGCGCCGATGCCACGAAAGCTGTGGACAGCGTTCTCGACAGCATCACGTCGACGCTCTCGAACGGTGGTTCCGTATCGCTTGTCGGTTTCGGAACGTTCTCGGTGAAAGCACGCGCAGCTCGCATGGGCCGTAACCCGCGCACGGGCGAAGCTATCCAAATTGCGGCCAGCAATGTGCCGGGATTTAAGGCTGGCAAAGGCCTGAAGGATGCCGTAAACTAGCGCGCCCTTCGGGGGGCGACCAGCTCGGAAAGCGCATAACCATGCGCTTTCCGGCGATCCTCTGGCCTGATCTCAGGGCAGGGTTCGTCCGGAAACGGGCGTGTTGGTCGTCCACTGCGCGGGTGCTTAGCTCAGCTGGTAGAGCATCGCCCTTACAAGGCGAGGGTCGGCGGTTCGATCCCGTCAGCACCCACCAGAATTCGGAGCGGTAGTTCAGTTGGTTAGAATACCGGCCTGTCACGCCGGGGGTCGCGGGTTCGAGTCCCGTCCGCTCCGCCAATAAAGAAAGACCAGCCCCCCAACAGGGGGGCTGGTCTTTTTTTTCGCGGGCACGGCCCCGGGCCAACCCCGCCACACGCCATCAGGGCAACGCACAGCCTCCGTAGGAGCCCGCCTTGCGGGCGATCCAATTCGAGGCGTGGGCGAGTCGTTCTTTCATCGCAATCCGTAGCCGGCGGTACACGTCTTGGCCTCCACTGGCGTTCGCCCGCAAGGCGGGCTCCTACGGGTGGTTTCGATTGGAATGCGATCGTTCCGTCGGCTGCCCCGGCAATTTCGTTCATTCTCTGCGCCTACCGAAGAATCGACCGGGGCGGGCTCCGACATTCGCCTTCTCAGCAAGTAAACTGCTTGCAGACCGGCAGCCAGCGCGGCGGCGAGAACCACTCTCCCCGCTGTCGATACCGGGCTTACCGAAACGGTCGCGGCACCATCTCTTTCTCGGAGCAGAATCTTGAAAGACAAACTCAAAGTCACCGCCTTCGAAGTCGTCGAGAACGCCATGCCCATCCGTGCCGCCGAACGTCGCCGTGGCTGGATCGACGACATGCCCGAGCGCTTCGCCTATCGCTGCCTGCCGCTTGCGATGGCGAATCAGGTCGGCTGGGAGATTCTCAATCCGGCCGCGTTCACGGCAAGCTGGAACGGGCGTGACGGGCTCGACGCCATCAAGATCCGGTTTCATGGCGAGCCGACGGAGCTCGTGGGCTCACACTTCGGACACGGCATCCTGACGTTCTCGATGGGCTATCTGTTCCGCACCACCAAGGCGCACAACATCTGGGTCAAGGGACCTGCGAACGCCCCCAAAGACGGCATCGCGCCGCTGGAAGGGCTGATCGAAACGGACTGGGCGCCGTTCACGTTCACGATGAACTGGCAGTTCACGCGCAAGCGGCAAAAAGTCACCTTCGAGGTGGATGAGCCGATCTGCTGCATATTCCCGTACCCACGGCACTATGCGGCGAAGTTCGACGCCGAGATGAAGAACATCAATCAGGACGCCAAGCTCTACCAACAATATGTCTCATGGCGGGACGATCGCCTGGCGTTCAACGAGGCCCTCAAGGTCGAGGGGTCGGACGCGCAGAAGCAGGGCTGGCAGCGGACCTACATGAAAGGCGAGAACCAGACCGGCGGCACCTTTGCGGGACACCAGACCAAAGTGCAGATGCGCGAATTCAAGCGTCGCAAATAGCCTGAAAACAAGGGCCCGAACGCTGGCGGGACGGGGCCCAGTCGGCTAGAATTTCGCCCCTTTCCGCACCAGAAAAGACCCTCAACATGCTGCAAAACATGCGCGAGAGCTTCACGGGCAAGTTCGCCTTTGCCCTGCTCGTACTCATCGGTCTCTCCTTCGTATTCGTTGGGCTGAACTACAGCTTCATCGGCTCGACCAACGCGGCCAAGGTCGACGGCGAGGAAATACTCGCTGGCACGTTCGAGCAGCGTTACCGCGACGCGCTGCGAAACAACCCTCAACTGGCGATTTACGAAGGCCCGCTCAGAGTTGAAGTCCGCCGGATGCTGTTGGACAGCATGATCCAGGGGCAGCTGATTCAGAACTATCTCAATGAGAACGGTTACCGCATCAGCGACGCGCAGCTCACCTCGGACATTCAGCAGACGCCGGAATTCCAGGTCGACGGTCGATTCGACATGGACACCTATCGCACCTTCCTGCTGCTCAACGGCCGGACACCGGAGGAGTGGGAGCCCGAGCATCGCAACCTGCTTCGCCAGCAACAGCTCGAGCTGTCGCTCGTTGCGACGGCGATCGTGACGCCGGCCGAGTATCGCCGCTATCTGAATCTGGTTGCGGAACAGCGCGTCGTTACCGTGGCCACGATCGATCAGGCAGCCGTCGCCGACGAACTCATCGTCACCGAGGACATGATCGGCGCGTACTACGACGAAAATCTGGCGTCGTTCATGGAAGAGGATTCCGCTGACGTCGAGTACATCCGTATTTCGCGCCGGGAGATCGCCGCAGGCGTCAATCCGAGCGAAGAAGACCTCGCTGCATGGCACGAGAACAATTCCGATCTCTATAGGGAAGACGAGGAGCGCCGGGCGAGCCACATTCTGATCCTGAACATGGACGACGGCGAGGCGCGCGCGCAGCAGGCGCTCGAGCGTGTCCAGGCCGGTGAAGACTTCGCGACCGTGGCGGCGGAAATGTCCGAAGACAGCGGTACGGCCGCGGACGGCGGCGACCTCGGAGCGATGACCGAAGATCAGTACCTCGAGGGCCTCGGAGAGGCCGTGTTCGACATGACCGAAGGCGAGATTCGAGGTCCGGTCGAGACGGCTTTCGGATTCCACATCGTTCGCCTCGACGAAATCGCGGAGCAGCGTACGCTGACGCTCGAGCAGGCGCGCGACGACGTTTTGGCGGACGTGCGCGCCGACCAGGCATTCGAGATCTATCGGCAGCTCGAAGACGACATGTCCGACGCGTTGTTCGATACGTCGGAAATTGCGGACATCGCGGCAACGCTCGGACAGCCCGTGCAGGTCGCGGAAGGCTATACCCGGCAGGGCGGCGCCCCGTTTGGCGCGAATCAAGCGGCCATCGATGCGATCTTCGAGGAGATCGTGCTGACGGGCGGCCAGATTTCGGAAGTCATCGAGCTGGATGCCGACAGCATGGCGATATTCTCGGTGGCCGAGTTCTACCCGGCGTCGGCGAAGCCGCTGGCTGACGTGCGAGACGAGATCGACAATTATCTCCGCGCCGAACAGGCCCAGACCATCATGGCGAACCGCGCCGAGGCCGCACTGGCTGCCGTTGCGGACGGTACCGATTTCGGTGTCGCCGCCGACGATGCAGGCATGGCCGTGACCGAGCCGCAGCTCTGGACCCGCGGCGATCCGTCCGTCGATTCGGGACTGATGTTGTCAGTATTCAGTGCAGGCAAGCCGGAAGAAGGTGCGCCGCTCACCGGTTCGTCGCGCACGAACGACGGTTCGATGGCGATTTACAGTCTGGCGGCGGTGCTGCCGGGACGTCCCGAGTCGATTCCTTTGGCACAGCGGGACGAAGGCAAGCTGGCGCTGGCTCAGGAGTCCGGCACCAACGACCTGGGTGCATTCCTCCGCTCGCTGTACGACGACGCCGACATAGCCATCAACGAGGACGTGCTGGCCGCTGAAGACATGTTCCAGTAAGCTCCACCCAAAAGCGGTCACGGATCCGGGCTAGTGACCTAATAAGGGGGAACTATGCGCAAGATTGCGCTGCACTGGCAGATTCTCATTGCCATCGCGCTGGCAGTCGTCGCCGGCTACCTGGTCAAGGAATTCACGACCGATACGTTCGCACCGAATATCCTCGGTGTCGATTTCGTCGCCATCTTCGATTACATCGGGCGCATCTTCCTCAACGCGTTGCGGATGATCATCGTTCCGCTGATCACGTCGTCGATCATCGTCGGCGTTGCCGGTATCGGCAGTGGCGGCAATCTCGGCGCACTGGGCGGCAAGACCCTGCTCTTTTATGCGTCGACCACGCTCGCCGCCATACTCGTGGGTCTGGTCGTCATCAACGCCGTCGGCCCGGGCTATCAGGATGGTGAGCCCGTTGGCGAAATCCTCGCGCTTGAAGCGCCGCCGCAGGACTTCGAGGAGCGTGTAGAAGGCCGCGGCGTCGGCGACGTTGCCGAGATCTTCCTTCGCATGGTGCCGGAAAACATCTTCAAGGCCGCCGCCGAAGGACAGATGCTCGGACTGATCTTCTTCGCGATCCTGTTCGGCTACTTCATGACGCATCTGGCGCATCAGTACGCGGAGCCGCTGTTCAACTTCTGGAACGCGGTCTTCCACGTGATGATGAAGATGACGGAATTCATCATGTTGTTCGCGCCGATCGGTGTTTTCGGGCTGGTCGCCAAAGTCATCGCGGAGACCGGCTTCGATGCGGCGAGGCCCTTATTGATCTTCGCGCTGTCGGTTATCGCCGCTCTCGCGATTCACGCATTTGTGACGCTGCCGGTGTTGCTGAGGTTCGTCGGCAGAGTCGATCCGCTGAAGACGATCAAGGGCGTTTCGCCCGCGATGCTAACGGCGTTCTCGACCGCCTCCTCGTCGGCCACGCTGCCGGTAACCATGGAGTCGGTCGAGGAGAAGGTCGGCGTATCGAACAAGGTCTCGAGCTTTGTGCTGCCCCTGGGCGCGACCGTGAACATGAACGGCACAGCGCTCTACGAGTGTGCTGCGGCGATATTCATCGCCCAGGCATACGGCTTCGATCTGACCTTCGCGCAGCAGTTCGCGATCGTCGTTATCGCACTGCTGACATCGATCGGTGTGGCGGGCGTACCGTCGGCATCGCTGGTTGCCATCGCCATCATCCTGGTGGCCGTGGGGCTGCCGGTAGAGGCGATCGGTGTGCTCATGGTCTTCGACCGGATCCTCGATATGTGCCGCACGAGCGTCAATATCTGGGGCGATGCCTGCTGCGCGACGATTGTCGCCCGGCTGGACGGCGAGGAGACCAACGTGGCAATCGGAGACAAGGAGCCGGCGTAACGCGTATCGATGGACGCGCAGCACCGCTCACTGCCGCCGGGGCCTGGCGCCGGCCGAATCTGCCACGTCAACCTTGCGAAGGACTATCGCGGAGGCGAACGTCAGACCGAGATACTGATTCGAGAACTGGCGGAGCGGGGCTGGTCGCAGCGGTTGGTCGTCAGACCGGGCCAGGAACTCGCGCAGCGTTGCGACGGGATTCCGAATCTGGACATCGTCGCGGATCGGAGCAATCCGCTGACCGCGGCATGGGCCATCAAGGGCGCGGCGATTTCGCACGCGCACGAAGCGCGGGCCGTCTACTCCGGCTGGTATGCATCCCTCCGCTACGGCGTACCGTCGGTCCTGACCCGGCGCCTGACCAAAACCCTCAAGCCGTCCTGGCTGCGCGATCGATCCTACCGCGCCGCCGCCGCGGTGGCGGCGATCTCCGATGCGGCCGCGGACAACGTCCGCGAGCGCTATCCCGATATTGACGTCGAGATCGTGCCCGATGCGCACTCGGGTCTCGACGTCGATGCCGCGGACGCTACCGCACTGCGGGCGCGCTACGACGGCAAGTTCGTGATCGGTCATGTCGGCAGCTACATCCACGAGACGAAAGGTCAGCTCACGATTATCGAGGTCGCGCGCCGTGCGCAATCCGAGCGGCCCGACTGGCATTTTCTCCTGCTTGGCGGCGGCCGCGACGAGGCGCTCTTCCGCGAGCGCATCGCCGATCTCACCAATGTCGAGCTCGTGGGCTTTGTCGACAATCTTGGCGACTACTACGCCACGTTCGATCTCTTCGTGTTCCCGTCACTTCACGAAGCGCTCGGATCGTCGCTTTTGGATGCGCTTCGTTTCGGACTCCCGGTAGTCGCGTCGCGCGTCGGCGGCATTCCGGAGACGATCTGGGACGGCGTCAATGGAATTCTCGTGGAGCCGGAGTCGCCGGATCAGCTCATGGCGGGAATCGTCGAGATTGCCGACGACGAGGACAAGGCCGGGGCAATGCATCTGGCGAATCGGCTGCGGGCGGAGGAGTACAGCGCCGAGGCGATGGCGGAGGACTACGAGCGGATATACCGACGGCACCTGTAGGAACCCGTCCTACGGGCGATTCGAATGTCTGCTATCGACCCCTCGCGACGACGCACCACGCACTTCCGTAGGAGCGGCTTCCAGCCGCGATCCTCCCAATTCTCCGTTCGGGGCAACAGATCACCGGAATCACGCATTTCGCGATGAAGAATCTCAGATCGCGGCTGGAAGCCGCTCCTACGCGTCGGCGTCGATTGTGCGTATGGAACAGCCAATCAGTTTCATTCGCCCATACAACAGGCTTCTATATTGATCCGAAGCGGCTGAGCGGACTACGAACCAGGCCCACGCTTTCCCAACTTCACGACGACGTAGCCCAGCACAATCTGGACAACGTAGGAAACCCGATTTCCAATGGTGTGCGCCATAACGTTGTCTCGCAGAGAATCGTAGTCCTCAACCATTGAAGATTGCGCCAGCGCGAGCGCTTCCGTACGAGCCATCGATATCACTCCGAAGACCAGAACGTAGATCCCGATTAGTTGGATGCCTACGCTAAGCAGCTCCTCGAGTTCGAAATCTCCTACGGTCGAAGGACGCTGCGGGGCATACGGTATGTGCGAGATCCGATCGGCGTATACCCAAAGAAAGGACGCTGCGACGAGTGGCACCACCGTCATCAGCGCGAACATCAGAAAGAATTCGAGGTCGGCGGAGCCGCCGAACAATGGCGCGATCATGAAACCGAGGCCATGGAATGCCGAGGTAACCACCAGAACCGCGCCCACTCGACAAATCACAAAGCCAACTGGATTGTTGTTGATCAATTCCTGCTACTACCTTCCGTGCCTCGGGTAACACTCTGAGGCCAATGGACTTCAAATGGCTGCCATGGATTAAAAGAGCAGCCAATCAGATCGCACTCAGGACGGGCTCCAACTCCGGGGTTTGAGTCCTTATTCCTCCGGGAACACCATCGCCATGATGTTGGAGCCGGCGTCGACGAAGGTCGTCTCTCCGGTGATACCGCTTGCGAGGTCGGAGCACAGGAAGGCGGCCGTGTTGCCGACTTCCTCGATCGTCACGGTTCGCTTGAGCGGGGCAGCGTGTTCGGCATACGCGAGCATCTTGCGGAAACCGCCAATACCCGCGGCTGCCAGCGTCTTGATCGGACCGGCCGAAATGGCGTTGACGCGAATTCCCATCGGGCCCAGATCGGCTGCGAGAAAGCGCACACAGGATTCGAGGCTGGCCTTGGCGAGGCCCATCACGTTGTAGTTCGGCACGACCATTTGCGCGGCGTTGTAGGTGAGCGCAAGAACCGCCGAGTTGCGATTCTCCAGCATCGGCAACGCCGCCTTGGTGAGCGCGGCGAGGCTGTAAGCGGAGATGTCGTGCGAGATCGCATATCCCTCACGCGTGATCGACTCCGTGAAGCCGCCTTCGAGCTGGTCGCGCGGCGCGAAACCGACCGAATGCACGAGTATGTCGAGGCCGTCCCACGACTTGCTCAATCCGGCGAAGACACTGTCGATCTCCTCGTCGCTCGTGACGTCACAAGGGAAGCAGAGATCGGGATTCTGACCGAGGCGTTCGGCGAGTTTGGTAACTCGCTTCTGGAGCTTGTCGTTTTGATACGTGAAAGCGATTTCCGCACCTTCCCGCGCGAACGCTTCGGCAATGCCGGTGGCGATGGAGCGGTCACTTGCGACGCCGACGATCAGCGCACGTTTGCCAGCCATGAAGCCCATTTCGAGTCCTTTGCCTCAACGAATATCGGCGCACATGTTACCGCAAACGCGCGGGTTGGAGATGGACATGTACGAGGGCGACCGACGACACCCGACGTAGGAGCGGCTTCCAGCCGCGATCAGGGGTTTCGCTATCTGGGTGTCAGCGGATCGCGGCTGGAAGCCGCTCCTACGGGGGAGGGCGGTGCAGCTATGCGCTGTAGAAACGAAGGTGCGGGCCCACCTTCGAACAAGCAGAATTCAGGGCTTGTCGATCAGGACGACTGCTGAGTCACGTCCACGTACATGGTCAGGCGCTGACCCGGGCGTAGGATCTGGTTCTGATCGAGGTCGTTCCAGCGTGCGATCTGATTGATCGTGACGCGGAATCGGCGCGCGATCGTGTACAGCGAATCGCCATTACGAACCGTGTAGTTGACGCGCCGCGTCGTGCTGCCGTAAGCGGAAATCGGTTCCGTTCTCGGCGCGGCCTCCACGTCGGTCCAGACGACCAGCGTCTTGCCGACCGACAGCGTATCGCCCGGCGCCATCCCGTTCCACGCGGCCAACTGGCGCGTCGATACCTCGTAACGCTGTCCGATCGACCAGAAACTCTCGCCGCTCGCGACGACATGCTCGACGCGATTGCCGTCGCGCTCCCGGTTCTGCGTTCGCTCGAGCCGTGCATCGGCGCTCTGGCTGTAGTCAGTGAGCGGACGGGTAGCGACCGGAATCATCAGATGATGGCCGGCGCGGATCGTGTTGCCACGAAGATTGTTGGCGGCACGGATGGACGCAATTGACGTGCTGTACTGCTCGGCGATCTCGGAGATGGTCTCGCCGTTCCTGACAAGATGGCGCTGCCAGCGGACGCGTTCGTTGACCGGCACGTCCTCGAGCGCCGTGACGAAGGTATCGGCGACGTCGACAGGCATCACCAGCGTGTGCGGACCGGCGGGATTGGTGGACCAGCGGTTGTAGCCAGGATTGTAGGCGTACACCGTGTCGACCTCGACGCCGGCAAGTTCGGCCGCGAGCGCGAGATCGAGTTGCGAATCGATCTCGGTGACGACGAACTGCGGCTCGTCGACCACCTCCGGCAGCTCGAGATCGTAGCGCTCCGGGTCACGTACGATATCGACCAGCGCCAGCAGTTTCGGAACGTAGGAACTCGTCTCCCGCGGCACGCTCAGGTGCCAGAAATCCGTTGGCTGGCCGCGATCGCGGTTGCGGCGGACGGCGCGAAGAACGTTTCCTTCGCCGGAGTTGTACGAAGCGATGGCGTTGAGCCAGTCGCCGTCATTCAGGTCGTACAGGTATTCCAGATAGTCGAGTGCGGCGCGCGTCGAGTCGACAATGTCGCGACGGCCGTCGTACCACCAGTTCTGTTCTATGCCGAAGCGGCGTGCCGTACCCGGAATCATCTGCCACAGACCCGCGGCGCGGCCGTGAGAATAGGCGAAGGGGTCGTAGGCACTCTCGACGATCGGCAGCAACGCGAGTTCCATCGGCAGACCGCGGCGATCGAGTTCGTCGCGGATGTACGGCATGTAGCGCTGTGACCGATTGAATACCCGTGTCAGGTAATCGGGATGACGCACGTACCAGTTTCGCTGCGCCTCGATTCGGCTGTTCTGCTCGTAGTCGAGCGCGAATTCGCGCCGCAGGGCATCCAGCAGGTCGACCGGCGGGGGCGGGACGTAAACCGGCAGTTCGCGGATGAGCGCGTCGACCGTGATGTACTCGAGCGGTTCCGGTTCGAAGGCGTGGTCGTCCGCGATCGGTTCCGGTGCCATTACACTCGGTACGGTGCAGGCCGCGATTGAGAAAATTGCCAATGAAATCGCGCCAAGTAGGCGGATTCTCTGCGATAATCGGGGATTCTGGTCAGGCATGGGCGTATCCTACCGGCAGAATTATGTTGCGCAAGTGGATGGATCACGAAGCGAGCCAATGGCTCGCGACGCCGCTCGGTGAATCCCTTCTCAACGAGGAGGCGCGGGTCGTCGAGGAAGCGTTGGACGGCGTGTTCGGCGAGGAAATGCTGCAGCTGGGGCAGTGGGGCGCACCACGCGGCTTCCTGAAATACTCCCGCACGCAGCGCTCGAGCGTGATCGCCGAGCAGACCCATGAGGACGAACCGTCCGTGCTGGCGCCACTCCACCGCCTGCCCATCGACAGCGATTCCGTCGATTCGGTCCTGCTGCCGCATTCGCTCGAATTCTCGGAAAGGCCACACGCGATTCTGCGCGAGGTTCACCGGGTGCTGCGGCCGCACGGGCATCTCGTCGTGCTCGCGTTCCGTCCGGGCGGATTCTGGGGACTGCGGCGCCTCATTCCCGGTGCCGGGATGCCGCCGGGGGCGGAGAATCTGGTCTCCGACCGGCGCCTGAAAGACTGGTTGAAGCTTCTCGATATGCGCATCCACGGTCTCAAGCGGTACTTTTTCCGCTGGCCACTGCCCGGGCTCAAAGGTGCGGTGTCGCGCAAGTGGGAGCAGCGCGGCCGGGCATGGTGGCCGGAGCTGTCGGCCTGCTATATGCTCACCGCCGAAAAACGCATCAGCACGCTGACGCCGGTCAGGCCGGTCTGGAGCAAGAAGCCCAAGATCGTTGCCGGACTGGCGGAACCCACCACTCGAGTCTCACGCATACGCTTTGACCAGGACAATTGAGATCTACACCGACGGGGCCTGTCGCGGAAACCCGGGCCCCGGCGGCTGGGGCGTCCTGCTCATCGCCGGCGCGCATCGCAAGACGATGCACGGCGGCGAACCCGAGACGACCAACAACCGCATGGAACTCACCGCTGCGATCCAGGCGCTCAACGCGCTGAAGGGCAGTGAATCCGTCGTCCTGCATACGGACTCCAAGTACGTCATGGACGGTATTCGTTCGTGGTTGCCCAACTGGAAGAAAAGAGGTTGGAAGACAGCCGCGAAGAAGCCGGTGAAGAACAAGGACCTTTGGCAGGCGCTGGACAAGGCCGCATCCCGTCACGACATCCGCTGGGTCTGGGTCAAGGGTCACGACGGCAATCCGGGCAACGAAGAAGCTGACGCGCTGGCCAATCTCGGCATCGACGAGATGCAGTTGTAGGAGCGGCTTCCAGCCGCGAAGGAACATGCGCGCCCCGTAGGAGCGGCTTCCAGCCGCGAAGGAACATACGTGTCCCGTAGGAGCGGCTTCCAGCCGCGAAGGAACATACGCGCGCCGTAGGAGCGGCTTCCAGCCGCGATTTACGACGATCGTTTTTTCCCTTCGATGCTTCGGTCGCGGCTGGAAGCCGCTCCTACGTACAATCGAAACCCTGGTCGCGGCTGGAAGCCGCTCCTACGTCGGCGGGGCGTAGGCTCCGGTTTTGTGGTCAAATACGCCGATGCGACAGATCGTCCTCGATACTGAAACCACCGGCCTCTCCACGGCTCAGGGACACCGCATCATCGAAATCGGCTGCGTCGAACTCGTCAACCGTCGACTGACGGGGCGGGAATATCATCGCTTCCTGAACCCGGATCGAGATATCGACGAAGGCGCCGAGCGCGTGCACGGAATCAGTCTCGCCGACCTCGAGAACCAGCCGCGTTTTCACGAGATCGTCGACGAGCTGCTCGAATTCCTTTCCGGAGCCGAGCTGGTCATTCACAACGCCGAGTTCGACGTGGGCTTCATCGAGCACGAACTCGAGCTGATGAAGCACCCGAGCCCGAAGATTACGGACCATGCCAGCGTTCTCGACACGTTGACGCTGGCGCGCGAACTGCATCCGGGCCAGCGCAACAGCCTCGACGCGCTGTGCAAACGCTACGAAGTGGATGCTTCGAAGCGCGATGTGCATGGCGCGCTCATCGACTCGGAGCTGCTGGCGCGTGTGTATCTGGCGATGACCGGCGGTCAGACGGCATTGTTGCTGGATGACAGCGAGGACGCGGGCGCGGCGCAGGATGTCCACGCGGATGGCGAGGGAGCCGCGCTCGATGGCAATGCGGGTGAAGGCCTGTCCCTCGTTGTCGTCGAGGCCAACGAGAATGAGAGCCGGGCGCACGAGCAGTTGCTCGAGCGGATGCGCACCGGCGGCAACTGTGTCTGGGATAAAGTCTCGGCAGATCAGCCGATAACGTCTTGAGATTTAAAAAATACGCGCGGACGGTCTAGAATCGGCCGCTGGCGTAAATCAACAACTTATAAAACGAGAGCGGCCATGCCCCACACGCTTGCAGAATCATTTCGTGCCAACTTCCTCGGCAACTCGCCGAGCTGGTACAAGCTCACGATCATCGGGTTCCTGATCATGAACCCGATTCTGTTCCAGTTGAATGGATTCGTCGCAGGTTGGGTGGTGGTCATCCAATTCATCTTCACGCTGGCGATGGCGCTCAAGTGCTACCCGCTGCAGCCGGGCGGCCTGATCGCAATCGAAGCCGTCGTGCTCGGGATGACATCCCCGGGGCACGTGTTCGACGAGACCGTCAACAACTTCCCCGTGATCATGCTGCTTATGTTTATGGTCGCGGGTATCTACTTCCTGCGCGAGATGCTCCTGTTCTCGTTCACAAAGATCCTTCTGAAGGTTCGTTCAAAGGTATTGCTGTCGCTGATCTTTTCGTTCACGGCGGCGGTGCTGTCGGCTTTCCTCGATGCACTGACCGTGACGGCGGTCATCATCACCGTAGCGGTCGGCTTCTACGGCGTTTATCACAAGGTCGCCTCGGGCAAGCACTTTACGCACGATCACGATGCCACGACTGACGAGGAAGTCATCGAGCTGCATCGCGAAGACCTCGATGAATTCCGCTCTTTCCTGCGCAGCCTGATGATGCACGGCGCGGTTGGTACGGCATTGGGCGGTGTCACGACGCTGGTCGGTGAGCCGCAGAACCTTCTGATTGCGAAGAAGATGGATTGGAACTTCCTCGAATTCTTCATGCAGATGGCGCATATCTCGATGCCGGTACTCGTTGTGGGCTTGATCACCTGTGCGGTTCTCGAGGTCACGAAGGTCTTCGGCTACGGCCAGGAGCTGTCCGCGAAAGTTCGTGAGGTTCTCGAATCCTACGACAGGGAGATGACCGAGCAACGTACCAAGCAGGACATGGCCGTCATACTCGCGCAGGCAGTCGTTGCTATCCTCCTTGCGCTCGCGCTGGTGTTTCACGTCGCCGAGCCGGGTGTGGTCGGCCTGATGGTGATCATCCTCGCGACGGCGCTTAACGGCGTCACGGAAGAACACCGCCTGGGTCACGCCTTCGAAGAGGCGTTGCCCTTCACCGCGCTGCTGGTGACCTTCTTCGCAATCGTCGCCGTGATCGCCGATCAGGGGCTGTTCGGGCCTGTCATCGAATGGGTTCTGTCGTACGAGGGCAAGACGCAGGCCGCACTGTTCTACGTTGCCAACGGCGTCCTGTCGATGATTTCCGACAACGTCTTCGTTGCCACCGTCTATATCAACCAGGTGACCGAGATCTATCAGGCAAGTGTTATCGAGTTTGCGGGTACCGCCGATTCGCCCGTGATCTGTCCGTCACCGGAACAATTCCAAGCGCTGGCTGCCGCTGCGGCCGATGCCGGGCGGGACTTCCCCACAGCGTGCCTCGATCGGGCGCAGTTCGATGCACTGGCCGTCGCCATCAACACCGGCACCAACATTCCGTCGGTCGCAACACCGAACGGTCAGGCCGCTTTCCTCTTCCTGCTGACCTCCGCTCTGGCGCCGCTGATCCGGCTCTCCTACGGGCGAATGGTCATCATGGCGCTGCCGTACACGATCACGATGAGCATCACCGGTATTCTGGCGCTTTGGTATCTGGGCTAAGCGACCGCGCCACTGTCGCGCGAATGTGATATGTAAGGCGTCGTTTTGGAGACGGAGCGTCCGTAGATGGCGTTTGACATCGACAATATTCACATCGGCGTGGTCGGTCTCGGCTATGTGGGGCTGCCGCTGGCCGTCGAATTCGGCAAGAAATACCCGACCGTAGGCTTCGACATCAAGCCCGAGCGGATTGCGGAGCTCGAGGCGGGCGAGGACTCGACGCTGGAAGTCGAGCCTGACGAACTCGCCGAGGCCGCGAAACTGAGCTACACCAGCTCGGCCGACGATCTCGCGGACTGCAATTTCTATATCGTGACCGTGCCGACGCCGATCGGCGACAGCAACCGGCCGATCCTCACGCCGTTGAAGCTGTCGAGCCAGGCGCTCGGCAAGGTGTTGAAGAAGGGCGACGTCGTTGTCTACGAGTCGACCGTGTATCCGGGGGCGACCGAAGAATTCTGTGTGCCGATTCTCGAAGCAGAATCCGGGCTCAGGATGAACGAGGATTTCTTCGTGGGCTACAGCCCCGAGAGAATCAATCCGGGAGACAAGGAACACCGTCTGACGACGATCCTGAAGGTGACTTCCGGGTCCACGCCGGAGACGGCTGACTACGTCGATTCGGTCTATCGCTCGATCGTCACCGCCGGCACGCACAAAGCGTCGAGTATCAAGGTCGCCGAGGCCGCGAAGGTCATCGAGAATACGCAGCGCGACGTGAATATCGCGCTGGTCAACGAACTTGCGATGATCTTCGAGCGCGTCGGAATCGATACCGAGGAGGTACTGGAGGCTGCCGGGACCAAGTGGAACTTCCTGCCGTTCCGGCCAGGCCTGGTCGGTGGGCACTGCATCGGCGTCGACCCGTACTACCTGACCTACAAGGCGCAGCAGCTCGGCTACCACCCGCAGATGATCCTCGCGGGACGGCGCATTAACGACAACATGCCGCTTTACGTCTCCACGCAAATCGTCAAGCGGATGCTCGGCATGGGCATCAAGCCGTTGGGCTCCAGGGTGCTGATCCTCGGCCTCGCGTTCAAAGAGAATTGCCCGGATGTTCGCAACACGCGGGTAATCGATATTGCCCGCGAGATCGGTACCTACGGCGCCGACGTCGAAATCCACGACCCGTGGGTCGATGCCGAAGAAGCATTGGCGGAGTACGGTGTGGAACTGACGGAGAATCCGCAGCCCGGCACGTACGACGCAGTGATCATTGCCGTGGCGCACAGCGAGTTCCGCGAGCTGGGTGCCGAGGGCCTGCGGGCTTTTGGCAAGCCGGACTCGGTGCTTTACGATATCAAATACGTCTTGCCGGCCGAGGCCAGCGACGACCGCTTATAGCCTCGATCACCTCCGAATGCGGAGATCAACATGAAAATTCTCGTTACGGGTGCCGCTGGTTTCATCGGCTTCCACACGGCCGTGAAGCTCCTCGAGCGGGGCGACACGGTCGTCGGCCTCGACAACTTCAACGACTACTACGACGTATCGCTGAAGGAGGGCAGGGCAAAGATTCTCGACAACTACGACGCCTTCTCAATGGTGCGCATCGATCTTGCCGATCGCGATGCGATGGAGGCACTGTTCGACGAACACGATTTCGACAAGGTCGTGCATCTTGCCGCTCAGGCCGGTGTTCGGTATTCGATCGAGAACCCGCACTCCTACATCAGCAGCAATATTGTCGGCACGCTGCATATCCTTGAAGGCTGCCGTCATCACGGCGTCGAACACCTGGTCTATGCCTCGTCGAGTTCGGTCTACGGCGCGAACACGACGATGCCGTTTTCGATTCATCAGAATGTCGATCATCCGCTTGCCCTGTACGGCGCATCGAAGAAGGCGAACGAGCTGATGGCGCACACGTATTCGAACCTGTACGAGCTGCCGACGACAGGGCTGCGCTTCTTCACGGTCTACGGCCCGTGGGGGCGGCCCGACATGGCGCTGTTCCTCTTCACTCGGAACATCATCCAGGGCAAGCCGATCGATGTGTTCAACTACGGCAAACACAAGCGCGACTTCACCTACGTTGACGACATCGTCGAAGGCGTCGTAAGGACGATGGACAATACGGCGAAACCGAACGAGAACTGGGATCCTGCGACGCCCGATCCCGGAACGAGTCGCGCGCCGTATCGCATCTACAACATCGGCAATCAGCAACCTGTCGAGCTAATGCGCTACATCGAGGTCATCGAGGAGTGCCTCGGCAAGAAGGCGGAGAAGAATCTTCTCCCACTGCAGCCAGGCGACGTGCCCGATACCTGGTCCGACACGCAGGATCTTGCGGACGACGTGGGCTATCAGCCGTCGACGCCGATCGACGTCGGGATCCGGAACTTCGTCGAATGGTATCTCGAGCATTACAAGGACGAGTTGGAGCCGGCCGAGGCTCTCGATCAGAGCGCCTGACGTGGCGAAACCATTCTCCGAAAGAAAGCTCTCGGCGCGCTATCCGACCGATCTCAAGGCGTGGCAGGAACTCAAAAAGCACTATAGCGACAGCATGGGCAGCCGCCAGTTGCGCGATCTGTTCAAAAGAGATCGCAGTCGCACCGAGCGTTACACGCTGGTAGGCGGCGAGCTGGTCCTCGACTACTCGAAGTCGCACCTCAATACGACGACCCAGAAGCTGCTCGTGAAGCTCGCCGATGAGGCCGGTGTGCCGGCGGCGATCGAAGCCATGTTCGCAGGCGAGCCCATCAATACGACCGAGGACCGCTCGGTCCTTCACGGAGCGCTCCGTTCCAAGATCTCGGATCAGGTGGCCCTCGAGACGCCCGGCGTTCGCGAGGTTTGGGAGGTCCTTGCCCGCATCGAGGCGTTCGTCGAGCGGGTGCACGGTCTGGAACTGCGGGGATCGAGCGGCAAACCGCTGACGACGATCGTCAACATCGGCATCGGCGGCTCCGATCTCGGCCCGGTCATGGCGAGCGAGGCCCTGCGCCACTATCGCCGCCCGGGGATGGTGTTCCGGTCGGTCTCCAATATCGACGGTACTCAGCTTGCTGACCTCAAGGAGGAAATCGATCCGGAGTCGGCGCTGTTCGTCATCTGCTCGAAGACCTTTACGACGCTCGAAACGATGACCAATGCGAACGCGGCGCGCGCATGGATCGCCGAGCAGCTAGGCGAGGAGGCGGTGCCACAGCACTTTGTGGCCGCGTCGACGAATCACGACGCGATGAACAAGTTCGGCATCCATCCGGACTACCGGTTCGGTTTCTGGGATTGGGTCGGTGGCCGGTATTCGCTGTGGTCGGCTGTCGGCCTGTCGCTCGCGCTGGTCATCGGTATGGGCAATTTCCACCGCCTGCTGGCGGGTGGCCGCATCATGGATCAGCATTTCCGTCAGGCACCGATGGCGGACAACATGCCCGTCGTGATGGCATTGCTTGCCGTTTGGTACAACAACTTCTTTGGGGCGGAATCGCACGCGATTCTGCCCTACGACAATCGCCTGCACCGATTCCCCGCGTATCTGCAACAGCTGCAGATGGAATCGAACGGCAAGTCCGTGCGGTCCGACGGCCGTCCTGTGAAGACCGAAACTGGAATGGTGATCTGGGGCGAGGCGGGCAACAACGCCCAGCATTCCTTCTATCAGCTGCTGCATCAGGGCACACGCCTGATACCAACGGACTTCCTGTTGCCGATCCGCTCGTCGGGCGGCGACCAGGCCCAGCAGGATCTGGCGATCGCGAACTGCCTTGCGCAGTCCGAAGCGCTGATGGACGGCTTCAAAGAGAAGGGGCTCTCACCGCACCGTGTGCACGCCGGCAACAATCCGTCGAACACGATCCTCTTCGATGCACTGACGCCCGAGACGCTGGGCCAGCTCATCGCGCTGTACGAGCACAAAGTCTTTGTCGAGGGCGTGATCTGGGGTATCGATTCCTTCGACCAGTGGGGCGTCGAGCTCGGCAAGAAACTGGCTTCGTCGATGGCTGACGCGGTCGCGGGAGACGGAGAGTACGAAGGATCGAATGCATCGACACGGAGTCTGCTCGAGCGGATTCGCGGGACATGAGCGCTGCGGGCCTCGTGAGCGCCCGCGATTCGGGTGACCCGAATTGTCGGCTGGTCTCGAGATCGCGAGACATCGGTCGGCCTGCCGGACTTCGCACCCTGCTGCTGGCCGTAGTATTTGCGATCCTGGTCCGCCCTGATGACGTTTTCGCGGGCCCGTACCTCGAACCCGGCGATGTTTCGCTTCGTCACGACATTCAGTTGCTGGCCGATCACGGCGTAATCCGAGGGCCGGTCACGACCTGGCCCCTGGCCTGGGGGCCCATACTCTCCTCGCTCCGTGACGCAGACGCCGCTGACCTTCCGCCGGCGGTCGCGGACGCTTACACGCGAGTCCGGTCTCGCGGCCGCTGGGAGACTCGAACCAACGAGGTTCGCTTCAATTCGACCTTCGCACTAGCGGACGAACCGACCCGCATGCGTGCGTTCCAGAACACTCCCCGCGGCGATGTACAGGTTAGCTCCGGTGCCGGCTGGACGGGAGACTGGTTGAACCTGGATTTGAATGTACAAGCCGTCGACTCGGATCAGGACAGCCGGGAAGCACGCGTCGACAGCTCCATGATCGGCATTGCAGCCGGAAACTGGACAATCGCCGCCAGCACTCAGAACCGCTGGTGGGGCCCTGGCTGGGATGGCAGTCTGATTCTGTCGAGCAACGCCCGCCCGATTCCCTCGCTCGTGATCGATCGGGTCTTTACGGATCCCTTCGAGACGAAGTGGCTGAGCTGGCTCGGTCACTGGGACCTTACGGTGCTGTTCGGTCAGCTCGAGGCCGATCGGGCGGTCTCGGACGCACAGTTTTTCGGGATGCGATTCAATTTCCGGCCGACCGAAACCCTGGAGATCGGTGTTTCGCGCACGGCATTGTGGTGCGGAGACGAAAGACCCTGCGGCTTCGATACGTTTGTCGACCTATTTCTGGGACGTGACAACGTGGGTGATTCGGGGATCGGGGCAAACAATGAGCCCGGAAATCAGCTCGCGGGTTTCGACGCACGATGGAAACCACGAAGGCTCCCGGTCGCGTTCTACGCACAGCTCATTGGCGAAGATGAGGCAGGCGGCCTTCCCAGCCGGTATCTCGGCCAGTTCGGGGCGGAGTGGTCTGGCATGCTCGGTGATCGCTGGTCGACCCATGTATTCGGCGAATTCGCCGGCACATCATGTCAGTTCAATGAGTCCAGCGAGATTTTCAACTGCGCTTACAACCATCCCGTCTATTCGACCGGATATCGCTATCGTCAGCGAGCGATTGGCCACCCGGCCGATGGCGATGCGAGGGTCGTTTCGCTGGGGACCAATCTCAGCGCGAACGACGGCGTGTCCTGGCACGGCCTCGTACGGTACGCCGCTTTGAATCGGGGCGGGCCAGCGGACTCGAACCACAGCCTGACGCCGACACGGCAGGACGTCCTGAGTATTGACCTGACGCACGATCGGAGGCTGGCAGTCGGTTCGATCAGAGTCGGTGTCGGCTACGAGCGGATCGACGATGACGTCAGCGGCACCTCCGACGACAGCAGCCGAGTGTTCATCGAGTGGCGGAGCGGCTATTGAGTTCCTCTCACAATAGACGCTGGTACAATCTGCGCGGGGCTGCTCGCGACAAAGCACGGAGTAGAAATTGCTCAGCAGAGTAAGGCGGTTCGCCGTATCCACACAGATGACATCCTCGGCAAAATGGCTGATCGCATCGCTGCTTCTTGCGGTTTGCAGTCATGCGGCGGCGCAGAACATTCAGCCGACGCCGGAAATGCGAGAGCTGCTCAATCAGTTGCCACCGTCGCAGCGGGAAGCAGCGTTGCGGCAACTGCAGGGGCAGTCGACGACGAACCTCCCTGTCCAGAGTATCGCCGGCAACGATGACGAGTCGTCCGATGCGTCATCGGCGGAATTGATCGACGCACTCGAGAACATGTCGGAGCCGCCGCGCTTCGCGCCGGGAGACACGTTGGTCCTGCAAGCGAATGGCAGCGAAGGCACCGAAGAGCTGGTAGCCCGAATTCGCGAGAACAACCCGTTCGCGATCGACTCCGACGGCGACTTGAATATCCCCGGCATTTCGTCCATTCCACTTGCGGGTCTGTCCGAGGAGCAAGCGAAAATACGCCTCGAGGCCGAACCCGCGCTTGCGGGCGTAAGCTTCGCGGTCGTGCTCCTGCCTGTCGCGCCGACCGGTGAGGGAGCGCTGCGGCCATACGGCTACGATTTGTTTACGAATTCAGCCGCTCGAGCGACGGCTGAGATGTCGATGCCCGTGCCGGGCGGCTACACAATCGGGCCCGGCGACGCGGTGCGCGCCCAGCTGTTCGGTGCCGAGAATGCGTCGTACGAACTTTTCGTCGAACGGGACGGCACGATCTTGTTTCCCGAGCTTGGGCCTCTGACCGTCGCGGGAATGACGTTCGAACAGTTGCGTGAGTTCCTGCAGCAGCGAGTCAGCGAACAACTGATCGGGACTCAGGTCAGCGTGAGCATGGGGACCTTGCGCTCAGTGCAGGTATTCCTGGTCGGCGATGTCAACGCGCCTGGGTCTTACACCGTTGGCGCCCTATCCACGATGACGACGGTGCTTGCCGTAGGTGGAGGTGTGTCGGAGAACGGCAGTCTTCGCCGAATCGAGCTCAAGCGCGACGGCAGCACGGTCAATGTGCTCGACGTCTACGATTTACTGCTACGGGGAAATTCGACCGCTGACTTAAGGGTGTTACCCGGCGATGTCGTGTTCGTGCCACCGGTGGGCACCAGGGTCTCGATCGCCGGTGAGGTACGGCGCCCCGGAATATACGAATACAGAGGTGCGGCAAACGTTGCAGACGTCATCGGGCTCGCTGGCGGCGTGTCGGCACGCGCCTTCGGAGCGGGTACGAGTATCGAGCGCCTGAACGACGGTGAGAGCATGGTTACTGTCGAGGCCAATCTCGACGAGCCAGCCGGCCGCGAAACATTGATTCGTGACGGTGACGTGGTCGTCGTGCCTGGCGTTCTGGACCGCGTCGAGCAGTCGGTCGAACTGCTGGGCAGTGCCGAGCGTCCCGGGACGTATCAATGGCGAGAAGGGCTGCGCCTGTCGGATGTTCTTGTGGGTCCGCAGTCCGTCAAACCAGGCAGCGACCTCGGCTATGTGCTGATTCGGAGAGAGTCGGAGTCCGGTGCGCCCGAATTCCTGTCCGCCAATGTTTCGGCGGCGTGGCGGCTTCGTGGGAGTCCAGTTGACCTGACGCTTCATTCCGGCGATCGAATCCATGTATTCGACCTCGAGGCGGGTCGAGGGCAGTTCATCGGTGCTCTGTTGGAGGAAGCGAGTCTCTATACGGACAGCGCGCGCCCGTCACCTATCGTCAGCATCGCGGGCAGCGTCAATTCGCCAGGGCGCTTCCCACTCGAGCAGGGTATGCGGATCGCGGACTTGCTGAGAGCTGGCGGCGGGCTGTCGCAATCTGCCTATACCCGCGAGGCGGAGCTGACCCGATACGATGTTTCCGGCGGGGAGAGAAACGCATCGATTCTGACTATCGATATCGAGGCCGCCCTGGCCGGTGAGCCCGCCGCAAACATCGATTTGCAGGCGTTCGACTACCTAATAATCCGAGAGATTCCGCAGTGGCGTGAGGAAGAGTACGTCGAGCTTGTCGGCGAGTTTGCCTTCCCCGGCCGATACCCCATCCGTCGCGGCGAGACTCTGAGTTCGGTGATCGTACGCGCCGGCGGACTTACGGATCTGGCGTTTGTCGATGGCAATGTCTTTACGCGAGAGGAACTTCGGGAGCGAGAGAGGGAACAACTCGCTGACCTGGCTGAGCGCGTAGAAAGCGACCTCGCCAACATCAGGCTCTCGGATCCCACGCAGGTCGAGGGCATCGGAGCAGGTCAGGCGCTGCTTCAGCAGCTGCGCAACACCGAGCCCGTAGGACGACTGGTTATCGACCTCGACGACGTTCTGCGCGGCGACAACGATGTCGCGCTCCGCGGAGGTGACGTCCTGAGAGTGCCGCAGACTTCGCAGTCCGTGACCGTCATTGGTGAGGTGCAGTACTCCACGTCCCACCTGTTCGACGATTCACTCGATCGCGACGACTACATCGAACGCAGTGGGGGCATGACGTCCAACGCGGACAAGCGAAGAACCTATGTCGTTCGTGCCGACGGGGAAGTTGTCTCTAGCAGCGGCTCCAGATTTCTGGTTCGGCAGAATCGGCAGGATATCCAGCCCGGCGACACAATTGTCGTTCCGCTCAACACCGATCGCGTGCAGCCGCTGACGCTGTGGACCGGCATTACGCAGGTGCTCTACAACGTGGCGATCGCCGCAGCCGCAGTACAGTCCTTCGATTGATCCACTCTGTGAAATTGACCTTGCATAGCCGTTCACTATACTGAGGCGGATAGTCGCGCCAATACAACAATTCAGCATCCGGCGACCGCTGCTCATCAAATTCGCGAAATCGTCGGCAAACCATTGGGAGTTCGGGATGTTTTCGTCGGTCAATCGCAAGCTCATTGTCCTGTTCACTGCCGCCGCCTTGTCGCTACTGGCCGGAGTGTCGTCAATCCACGCGGAAACGCCGGACGGAAAAGGCGGCGATCCGGAGGTCCAGGCATTTGGCATAACATCGGATTTCGGCAAGTTCACTGGCGGCAATATCAGCTGGGTGTACAACTCCACCAATGCGCCCGCCGGTTGGACCGACGACGCGACTACTGTGGCGGCATTCCAGGCGGCCATCAACGAGTGGGAGGGCGCCTGCAACGTGACGTTCACCTACGGTGGCGTGGACGACACCGCGGATTACACGAACTCCGGTGATGGCATCGTCGTGTTCGCGTGGGATGCGGGAATCGGCGGTGCGGCAGGTATCGCGGGGCCGACATCGACGAACGCGACGCTGTTCTCGCTGGGCCGCTGGAACTACATTGACGGTTCCCTGCGAATGAATCCCACCGTGTTTGCGTTTGCCGGTGGCACGGCAGTCGAGGAGCTCAGGAACAACAGGTCGTTCCATGCCGTTGCCGTGCATGAGCTTGGGCACGTGGTCGGGCTTGGGCATTCCGACAGGCCCGATTCGATCATGTACGCCGATCCGTACAATTCGATCACGCACGTCGTCAATGACGACATCGGCGGATGCCGGGACATTTACGGCTACTCAGACACCTATACCCAGTTCGAAACGTACACGCCGCCGGCGGCCGGTACGAACACCTACGATTTCATGTTCGCGTCGACGCAATCCGATCCGAATACCGCGATTTCAGTCGACGATGGGACGCTTGCGGACTCCGACATCCTGTTCCTCACCTATCAGAGAACAACCGGCTCGTTTCCCGAGACGTTGACCCACGTGGTCGTCGATCCGCAGGGAGGCTTGTCGACTGGTGCGAGTATCGACATCGCGATGGCCGAGGCCCGGGCCTTCGGTATTGCCAGATTCAGTCGGCTGCGCGAGCTGCCGGGACTTTGGACAATGTACGCCTACGACTCAACGGGACTGGTGGGGACATTCACTATTGATGTCCAGACCAGTTTGCCGGCGGTCAACGAGGCGCCAACATCGACGTTTAGTTTCACCGAGAATCCGGTAACCCGTGCAGCATCGCTGTCCGCAAACGTCACCGGCGACAACGAAGGCGACCTCGTCACCATTACCTGGCATATCCCCGGATCGTCGCCCATCGTGGTGCCGCTCGGCGCGTCATCCGGCTCGAGTGGGCAAACACCGACGCTAGGCGCCGGCGATCAGGAGATTTTTGTCGAGGTTAATGACGACTCCAGCCGTTATACGGGCGTGAATCCGGGCACCGGGCCGGCAGGCCCAGGGTTTCAGACCCTGTACCGCTATTTCTCCAACGAGAAACGTTCCCGCGTGGACATGAACGGCAGCGCGGGCGCAGACGTGCTGTGGCGCGAATCGACATCCGGGCAGACATGGCGTTACGAGATGAACGCCAACCTGGTTGCAGCGTCGTCACCGATCAACACCGTTGCCGACAGCGACTGGTCCATCGTCGGCACCGGCGACTTCAATCAGGACGGGAACACCGACATCGTCTGGCGGAACACCAGCAATGGCCAGAACTGGATGTACCAGATGAACGGCAACACAATCGAGAACAGCGTGCCGATCAACGTCGTTTCGGATCAGAATTGGCAGATCGTCGGAACCGGTGACTATAACGGCGACAACAGCTCAGACCTGCTCTGGCGGAATAGCGCGACCGGCCAGAATTGGATCTATTTGATGAATGGCAATGCGATCGTCACCAGTGCGCAGCTTAACGTCGTGTCGAACACCAACTGGTCCGTTGTGGCATCCGCCGACTTCAACGCGGACGGCAAAGACGACATTCTATGGCGCAACAGCGTCACGGGCGCGAACTGGATGTACCTGATGGACGGTACGTCGATCGACACCAGCGCCCTGGTCAACGTCGTCTCGAACATGGAGTGGGACATCGTCGGCACTGACGACTTCGACGGCAACGGCACGGCAGACATTCTCTGGCGGAACGGCGTAAACGGCCAGAATTGGATGTACCTGATGAACGGCACGATGGTCTCGACCAGCGCCGCAATCAATGTTGCGAGCAATCTCGACTGGCGCGTGGCGGCAACCGGCGACTACGACAACGACGGAGACGCGGATATTCTTTGGCGTCAGATCGTCGAGGGGCAAAACTGGATGTATCTGATGGATGGCACGAACATCGATCAGAGCGTCTTCGTCAATTGGGTTGGAAACACCGATTGGGGTGTCGTCAACGAGCAGTAAGTCAGCTGGCGCGGGACCATGGGTCGAATAGTCGGAATCGTAGTTGGCGCGCTTCTGATTATTGTCGCGGGTTTCCTGTACCTACGGCAGCCCGAGGGTGAATCTTCCGCGCCCACCGGCGATGATGCTGCTCAGGCCCCGGCTGCGGTTCCGGCCGAGGTCGTGGAAGTGCCGGAAGCTCCGGAAACGCCATTGCGGTCGGACGGGGTGCCTTCGGGCGCAGGCGACGCATCGGAATCGGCGATTCAGCCCGGTTTGTCAGCCGACGATACCAACGCAGTAGTCAGCGAGGACAGGCGAGGGCGTCCTGAAAACGTCGTGTCCGTCAATCTGCCGATTCAGGATGTGCCGCCGTCCGGCGTTCAATCCCCTGAGTCGCCGGTAGAGTATGCCTCGGATCAAGCGCGCGCTGAGGCGGAGGCAACCGCATCCATCGATAACAGCGGGGCGCAGCAACAATTTCCGGGGCCAGGAGACGAGGTGCGGCTACAGGCCGGTAGTGACGGAATTCAAGCTGCTGGAGAGAACCTGCTTGGTCCCGGCACAGCTCCCGAAGCATTTGGCGACGAATCGTCTTTTCCGGCGCCTGAGGCCGACAACGTCGTCACCGATACATCTGCGCCCGAGACAGGCGACGGAAACTAGTCGCCGCCACGGCCGGCCGGCCTTGAGCGAAGGACTGCCGTAAGCGTCGCAAGGGTTTCACGTACGATCGTTCGATCGGTGATAGCCAAAGTACCAACATAGGCGGCCAGCGCACAGATGCCGGCGATAGCGGCCCTGATCAGGCCGTGCAGGTCGGGCATTGCAAGCTCGACGGTGTGTGTGGCGGCCGCGCCGGCAGCAAAAGCGACCACGACGTCGGCAACCTGCCGCGTGAATGCCATCAGTCCGAAGCCCACTGTGCGCCCGACGATCCATTGTTCGAAAAACATCCTTGCAAAGTAGTACGCGGCGACCGCGTAACACACACCCATCAATCCCCACTTCAATGCCGCGAACACGACGAGCGCCTTCATAACGAGATCGAAGACCGCGAGTCCGAAGCGAACGTCCGGCCTTCCGGCGCCAGAGAGTATCGGATGGACGAGATTGCTTCCGAGTCCCACTGTCAGTGCGACGACGCATAGCGCACGCGTAACCGGCACAAGTTCACCCCATTCGCTGCCGAGAATCAGCACAAAGACGGGTGCAAGTACGTACGCCGCAAGCGTTGCTACGGCGCTGGTTACCGCGAGCAGACGAACGGACTTCAGGTAGTTCGAGATGAGCCGAACAGGCTCGTCCTGAAGTCGCGAGAAGCTGGGAAACAATACGTTCGCAATCACGGCAACCTGATTGACGGCGGCGATCCCTATCCTGTAGCCGAGCGAGAACAATCCGGCCAGCAGGTCGCCGAGCGATGCTCCGATGATCAGTATCTCGAGGTTGCGTGTGGACTCCATCAGAAGCCGTGACAGCCCGACGTAGACACCGAATGAGAACAGCTGTCGCAGCGATTCCATGTAGACACGGAGCCGCGGCTTCCACGACACGCGGGTCCATAGGACAAACAGCTGTGCAAGATGATTTGCGTAGAAGCCGGCAATAATTGCCCAGATGCCGAAACCGGACACGGCTAGGCCGATCGCGACGCCCATGTTGGCGACAACGCCCACGACGCGGGTGACGGTTTGGGTTCGAAAGTCGAGTTCCCGCGTGAGGAGCGCACGCTGGACGTTTCCCAGCGCGATCAGGATCGGAATCGGAAGGACATAGCGCAATAGGTCGAGAAACGGGGTCCACCCATAGAAATTGCCGTAGGTCTGTACCGCCAGCACGCTGCCCACGGAAAGGAGACAGGCAAGCGCGAGATTGGCCGTGAAGCCAGTGTGGGTGTCTCGGCTGTCGAGTTCCCGCTTCTGGATGAGCGCCGCTGTGAACCCGAGCTCGGCGGCCTGATCGATGATCACCGTAATCGCAATAATGCGGGCAGCCAGCCCGAAGATGTCGGGTCCGAGCAGGTAGGCGATCGCTAGCTGAAGTACGAATTGCCCGAGATAGACGGATACATTGAGTATCGTGGCCCACTTTGTTGCGTAGAAGGTCTGATCCCTGAGGCTCAATTCGTCGTCGACTCGATTCTGTCTCGGTGATCGTGCAATGCTGAAGTCCTGGACTCTGCACCGCGGGCGTGTGCTTCGCTGCGCGATCCAGTCGCCGATTGTAAACAAATTCCTTGCGGCGTCACTCGGCGGGACCGGACACTATCCCGCGGTAGAGACTTCCATGAATGCCTCGATGCGGCCGATATCGACGGGCGTTTTCGTCGCGGGTGTGGTTATGGGCCACGACTGTGTAATAGCATAGCGCCCACGAGAATCATGGGCGATCTTGCGGTCGCGAGTAGGGGGAGTCACAGTGTCTGCTCAGCCAGTACAACTGAGTATTTTCGATCTCTGGTCCGTAATCTGGCGGCGCAAGATCCTGATTGTCGCGGCGGCCCTGGGGGCGGGAATTCTTGCGATCGGCGTTTCCTTCGTCATGCCGGAGGTGTACCGGGCTCAGGTTCTGCTTTCTCCGGAGTCTTCGGAATCGTCCGGCGACAGGCTGTCAGCACTCGGCGGCGGTATCGGCGGGCTGGCATCGCTGGCGGGCTTGACGCTTCCCCAGGGCAGTTCGACGCACGAGAGTATCGCAGTACTGACCTCGAGGCAGTTCATCTGGGATTTCGTCAACAGAAATTCTCTGTTGCCCGTGCTGTTCGCGGATCGCTGGGACGCAGATCGCGGAGAGTGGTCGGATGATGAGCCGTCGCTTTGGGACGCTTACTTTCTGTTCGTGGACGACGGTGTTATGGCCGTTTCAACCGACAAGGACACCGGACTCGTCTCAGTTCAGGTCGAATGGACGGACCCGGAACTCGCCGCGGAATGGGCGAACGCCATGGTGGCGCAGCTGAACGACTACCTTCGTCAACAAGCCATCGACAGGAGCAATCGCAACCTCGAGTATCTCGAAGAAGAGCTCGGACGGACCCAGGTTGCCGAGATACAGCAGACAATCTTCGAACTCATCGGCGAGGAGCAGAAGGCAGCAATGCTCGCCAACTCGCAGAAGGAATTTGCTTTCCGCGTGCTGGACGCAGCCGCTGCTCCCGATCGCAAAGTCCGGCCCAAGCGTGCCCTGATGGCGGTTCTCACCACGTTTGTCACGGGCGTCCTAATGGTCATATTCGTCGTGGGACAGTTTGCGTATGAGCGCGGTGCCGGTCGCGACCGGAGTTAATCAGGCCCGAATCGGCGTCGGAAGTCGCTTTGAGGCCGGGATTGCCGCGGCGGCGTTTTTGCTGCTGTTTCCGGGGTACCTCTTCTACCACTTCGCCGTCGCGAATGGACTGATTCCCTCTTTTCTCGGTGGCTATTTCGGGATCGCGTCGCTGATGCTGTTGCCCTTCCTGCTGCTTCCACTGGTGTTGCGGGCGCTGGGACCCGGCCTCGGCACTTTCGAGTGGTGCGTAATGTTGCTGCTCCTGTATTTCGCGTCGTGGGCCGGTCTGCATTTCTTTGTGGGTGCCGAGTATCAGCGTGGACTGTCGCGCTTGTCTTCGAGTATCGCATTCATCACGCTGATCGCGGTGCTTTTCATCGCAGCCCGATTCCTGCGAATTCGAAGTCTGCCGCCCATGTCGGCGTACTCTCTCCTGTACGTGGCTATGGCGATTGTCGTTCTTGCGAACGTGGGGCCGGACCTCGTGATTCAGGTCATCGTCAGCGCAATCGGCAACACGACTGAAGTCTCGACCTATCAGGGACTTGCCCGATCCGTACTGGTCTTTGCCGCTCTCGTCCTTGCTGCCTCGGGAAGTGTATTCGCGCTCGTGTCGATAGGCGTTACGCTGACCGTGCTCCTGTTCATCGGTGCACGCTCCGAATTCGCCGGATTCGCGATCATGGTCGTGGCACTTGCACCCGTCTGGTTCCGAACACGTCCAGGGGCGTTCGTCGGTCTGCTCGCCGCCGGCCTCGCCGCAATCGGTGTGCTGGTTTACGTCGGTCTGGCAATGGAAGGGTTTCGGATTCTCGAACTACTGGATCTCGAGCGCTCGTCGTCTTTCCAGGGACGACAGGAGATGGCACGAGCGGCCTGGCAAACGATTGAGAGCAGCCCGCTCCTTGGCGACTACGCATCGGAAACGATTGGCTACGCGCACAACGCACTGTCGGCATGGGTGAGTTTCGGTCTCGGTGGGTTTCTGCTGTACGCAGGATTGGTAGTCTGGGCATTCGCAGGATCTGCGATACGGGTGCTGTCGGCACCTGCTTCCGCATCCAGCCTTCTAATCGCAAGCTACTGTTTCAATGTCTATTCGCTGGTGATGATCATCGCCGCCAAGCACGTCTCCGATCCGGTCATCGCAATCGGATGGGGATTGTATGCGGCAGTGTTGGCCATTGAACGGCGATCGGCACCGCGGGAGAACGCGTGAGGATCCTGCACGTCTGCTCCGACTTCGCCCGGCAGGAACTCTACACGCGACTGGTCGGGGCGCTCGAGAGTTGTGGGGTCGAGAGGCAGTTCGTCTACGTTCCCGTTCGCACTGCCGATGAGTTGTCCGCGGCGGACGGCGTGCAGTTCGTCAACACCAGGATTCACCTATCGCACATTCTCAAACCGCGTCACAGGTTCCTGTTCCGAACTAAAATTCGGCGAGTCCTTGCCGATATCAATAGCAGGACCGACGTCGCTGACTTCGATGTCATTCACGCACACTTTCTGTTCAGCGACGGAGCCGCTGCTCTGCGCTTGAACCAGAATGAAGGAATCCCCTATGTCGTCGCCGTGCGGAACACGGACTTGAACGCGTTCTGGCGGCTGAGGCCGGATCTTAGGGGCATTGCCCGCCGAGTCCTGAAGGGCGCAAGTTCGGTCGTATTCACATCGCCAGCCTACAGGGAGCAGCTGCTCAGCCTCCTGCCGAAAAACCTGCGATATGACGTCGACGCAAAGGCCCGGACAGTGCCGAACGGAATCGACAACGTGTGGTTGTCAGGAGAATCAGGGCGGCGCGGAAGCCGGTCGGAGACGCTTAGGCTGCTCTATGTTGGCGACTTCTCACGAAACAAGAACGTCAACGGTGTCCTCCGGGCGGCGGGACTCATCGCCGCGACGAGAGATGTCGCGCTTACTCTCGTTGGCGGCGGCGGTGACGGGCATGACGATCTGATAGGCGCTCTCGAAGCCGGTGCCTATCCGTTTGCGAAGTACGCTGGCCGCATTCACGACAAGGCGGAGCTCAGAAAGGTGTACGCGTCGCACGATGTGTTCGTAATGCCGTCCTTCCTCGAAACCTTCGGAGTCGCCTACATCGAAGCGCTCTCCCAGGGTATGCCCATACTGCACAGCCGAGGCCAGGGAGTGGATGGCTACTTCGAGGAGGGTACCGTTGCAGAGGCGGTCAACCCGGGAGACCCGCAGGACATCGCTGAGAAAATACTCCGTCTCGAGTCACGATTGCCGGAGATCGGCGACGCGTGCCGGCAACAGGCAAGACGCTTCGGATGGAGCAATATCGCCTCGGAGTACCTGACAATCTACTCTGCAGCCGAGCAGCCGGAGTGAACTGATGTCAGCAAGTACGGTTGTTATCGTCGACTACGGCATGGGCAATGTCGGCTCGGTCATCAACATGATCAAGCGCGTCGGCGGGACGTCGTCGCTTTCCGATGACGTCGAGGTCGTTGCCAGCGCGGACAAGCTGCTGCTCCCCGGTGTCGGTCACTTCGAGATGGGCATGAAAAACCTGCGGCAATCTGGAATGGCTGATGCTCTGGAGACAGCCAGAGCGCGTGGCGCGACGATTCTGGGAATCTGTCTTGGCATGCAACTCATGACTCGGGAGAGCGAGGAAAGTTCGGAACCCGGCCTCGGTTGGTTCGACAGCGTGACGAGACGCTTCCCGACCAGACGAGATGACGGCGCCAGAATCCATGTTCCTCACATGGGGTGGAATCTTGCCGATCCGACAGGAAACGCATCCGTCGACAGCCCGTACCTCACGGACGGGCGATTCTATTTCGTGCATTCCTACTACGTCGATGGCGCGACCGCGGACCATTGCCTGGGCCGGACGCGCTACGGGGATATCGAGTTCGCCAGCAGTATCGGCAAGGACAACGTGCAGGGCGTTCAGTTTCACCCTGAGAAGAGCCACAAGTACGGTATGGCGTTGTTCTCCAGATTCCTCGGGGACAAGGCATGCTAGCGACTCGCGTCATTGTCGTCCTGACCCTAATCGAGGAGGGCCTGTATCGCACGAGGAGCTTCAAGGATCCGTCCTACGTGGGTGATCCTCTGAATGCAATTCGAATATTCAACGACAAGGAGGTCGATGAATTGCTGGTGCTCGATATCACGCCCAATCGCGAGCCCGATCCGTCGCGGCTCGAGCTGTACTCGCAGATGGCGTCCCAGGCATTCATGCCGACCTCGTTCGGTGGTGGCCTGACGTCAATGGATCAGGTCGAGAGCGTATTTCGGCTCGGCTATGACAAGGTCGTCTTCAATTCCAGTGCAGTTGCCCAGCCTGAACTAATCGGCGAGGCGGCAAAGACATTTGGCACGCAGAGCATCGTCGTGTCGATAGACGTCGCGAAAAAATTACTCGGGAAGCGCCAGGTGGTCACGGATCTCGGCCGGCGGTTCACCGGTCTTGACCCGATCGACCATGCTAAAAGCTGTGCGGACAACGGTGCGGGCGAGATCATCATCAGGTCGGTCCGGCACGACGGCCTGATGCAAGGGTACGATCTCGACCTGATCGCGGGAATCGCCGACGCGGTCGACGTGCCGGTCGTCGCCGCAGGCGGGGCGGGTTCGATCAGTGATTTCGCAGATGCGATGGAGGCCGGCGCTCAGGCCGTCAGCGCAGGAAGCATGTTCGTCTACCACGGGAAGCACCGCGCGGTCCTGATCAACTACCCTGGCCCCGATGAGTTCGAACGGGACATTTGCGTCCATTGACAACGTATTGGCGAATATCCGTTAGACTACCGTCCCACTGAATTCGACCAAGACTCCCCGATATGCAGCAGCCAGTTCGAGACGTACCCGAGACCGGGAACCGCCGAGTCTGTGCCAAGTCCGTAATGGATGACTCGGACCCCCACATCGTGTTCGACGAACAGGGCGTTTCGAACTACTGGAAAGACAACAGTCGCCGGCTTGAGACTGAGGTCATCCCCGGTGAGGCTGGGATGGCCAAAGCCCGCGAACTGGCAGATCAGATCAAGTCCGAGGCCAGCGATTCCGACTACGACTGCATCATCGGTCTAAGCGGTGGGGTGGACAGCAGCTACGTTGCGTACTGGGCGAAGAAGCTAGGCCTGAATCCGCTGGCAGTGCACATGGACAACGGGTGGAATTCGGAGCTTGCCGTCTCGAATATCGAATCGATCGTGCGCAAGCTCGATATCGATCTGCACACGCAGGTTCTCGACTGGCCGGAGTTCCGCGATCTGCAGCGCAGCTTCTTTCTGGCGTCCGTCCCCAACTGCGAGATTCCGACCGACCATGCAATTATTGCGACGCTATTCCGGCTGGCGCGAAAATTCGGAATCCGCTACATCATCAGCGGCAGCAACGTCGCGACGGAGGGAATTGTGCAGAAGGGTGCCGGCCACGACAACAAGGACTGGCGGCACATTTCGGCGCTGCATCGACAATTCGGCAGCAAGGCCTTACGCAACTATCCGCACTTGTCGGCCTTCGACTTCGCACGTGCAATCCTGATAGGCCGCATACAGTTCGTGCCGATCCTGAACTACCTGTCATACGACTGGGCGGATTCCAAGCGCATTCTGCAAGAGGAGCTGGGCTGGAGACCTTACGCAAGGAAACATGGCGAGTCGATGTTCACGCGCTTCTTCCAGGAGCACTATTTGCCGCAAAAATTCGGTATCGACAAACGCAGGACTCACTACTCATCGCTCATCTGTGCCGGGCAGATGACCCGCGATGAGGCTCTAGAGCTTGTCGAACAACCGCTTTACACCGACGAGGAACTGCGAGCTGACATTGAGTTCGTCCGCGACAAACTTCGGTTCACCGCAGCCGAGTTCTCCGCGATTATGGAAGCGCAACCGAAGCTCCACAGCGACTACCCGATATCGCCGCTGTTCAGCAGCTACGATTCGCGAATCTACAGGTGGGCGCGCAGGATCGCGACGGGCCGCCGCTCCTAGACTACTGGCCCGCGACGGCGGCCGTCAGCACGTCTTCCAGCTTCGCGGCGTGCGAATCCATAGAAAAGCGCGTTGCCGCCAGTTCCCTCGCGCGGGAAGAGGCGGAAGCCATCCACTCATCCGATGTCAAATGGGACAAGAGATCGGTGGCCGCTTTGTCGATGTCCTTCGAGTCGAGGACCAGCCCAACGCCTTCCTCGGCGGCGACCTGACACTGCCACCCGTCGAAGTTGCAGGCGACAGGTCTTCCGGCAGCCAATGAATCGAAGAATTTGTTTTGTGTGGCGTCCTTCCACACGATTCTCGGACCTGTAAACAGGGCTGCGGTCATATTGGCAGCCTGCAGCCAGGCAGCGACGTCTTTCTTTGGCATTGTGCCGAGCACGAAGAGGCTCTCGTCCAGCACGCCAAACTCTCGTGCCGTATCTTCGAGGGTAGCTTTCTCCGCTCCGTCACCGATCACGGCAAATCGGATTTCCGGATCGCGCTCCCGTACCTTCGCGGCCAGGCGCGCGAGCCATTCGACACCGTTCACCAGTCCGATTGCGCCACAATAGAGAACGAGCTTCCGGTCGGCCAGCCATCCGTTATCCGCTCGCACCCTCGCGGCGGCCGCATCGTCAGATACGATGATCCGGTCATCCGCGCCGTTTGGTATCACCGTAATCATGTCGTCCGGGTAGCCCGTTTCGGCCACGGCGTCCTTCATCCCCGGGGCCAGGGCAACGATCCTCTCGGCGTTCCGGTAGGCAAACCTCTCGAGCCAGCGCGCGCCGAATCGAGCCACTGGATTGGAGATCGCGCCGACTGCGATCGGCACGGCTGGCCAGAGATCCCGTACTTCGAACACCATCGGAACACGCAGGCGCCGGGAGGCATATACGCCGGGAAGCGCGATGGTAAGCGGCGTACTCGTGGCAAACACAACGTCTCCGCCGATCTCGCGCGCTCTGCGCGCAGCGCGAAAGCTGAACCGGAAGAACTGGGCGATCCGCTTCGAGTACGACATCGCGTTGGAGTAGGGTACCGGCGTCCAGTGAACCTGAATTCCCGCTTCGGTCGTTTGATTCCACTTGTCCGGCCGCGCCGCTGCCTCTTCGGAACGGTCAGTCGTGATCATGTGGACTTCGTGACCCCTCTCGACCAGCCGGCTCGCGAGGCTCCACGAGCGCGTGCCGCCGGGCAGTCGAGGCGGGGTGAAGTATTGATGGAGGTAGAGAATCTTCATGCGGCGATTCTGCCGGCGACGTTACGCGTCGAAAAACTCCCGCAGACATGTGGCAACGTACTGGATTTGCGAATCGTCGAGTTCCGGAAACATCGGCAGCGACAGAATCTCCCGCTGAGCCGCCGCCGCATTGGGGATGTCCGCCTCGGTCATGCCGAGGTAGGCGTACGCCGGCAAGAGCGGTAGAGCCGTCGGGTAGTGAATGCCGGTCTGGACCCCTTTCTCAGATAGGAATTGCCGCAGATCGTCGCGCCGGGTGCTGCGTACGACATACAGGTGGTAAACGTGGGACCGCCCATCCGCATTCATGGGCAGGCTTAGCCCGTCGATATCGGCCAATACCTCGTTATATCGGCGGGCAGCGTGTTGCCGTTGTTCCGTCCATCGCGCGAGGTGCGGTAGCTTTGCAGCAAGAATTGCAGCCTGCAGTCCATCCAAGCGGCTGTTGATACCCTCAATTTCGTGGTGATGTTTCTTCAATGCGCCGTGGCTTGCAAACATTCGCATCCTGGACGCGAGTTCGTCGTCGTTCGTTACGATCGCACCCGCATCGCCGTACGCGCCGAGGTTCTTACCGGGATAGAAGCTGAACGTGCCCGCCGCCCCGAAACTACCCACCGATCTTCCGTCGAATGTCGCCAGGTGAGCCTGAGCGCAATCTTCGATCAAGATAAGTCCGTTCTCATCGCAAATCTGCTGTACGGCGCCGACGTTAGCGGGCTGGCCAAAGAGATGGACCGGCAGTATCGCCTTGGTCCGTTCCGTGATGGCCGCCGGGATTTTCTCGACGTCAATGTTGAAGTACTGGTCGATATCGACGAACACGGGGGTCGCGCCGGTCTGCGAAATTGTTTCGGATGTGGATATCCAGCTATTCGCTACGGTAATGACTTCATCGCCCGGTCCGATCCCGAGCATCTTCATTGCAATGAAGATCGCGTCCGTGCCGTTCGCGACACCGATGCAGTGCTTCACGTTCTGAGCCTTGGCGAAGGCACTCTCGAAATTTCCTACTCGCTCGCCGCCGATGAATGCTGTGTTCTCGATGACGGAGGCGATAGCGGCATCGATCTCCGGCCGGATCGACGCGTACTGCGCCTTCAAATCCACAAATGGAACCTGCATAGCTGAGAATCTCTAGTCTGAAGCTCTTAAGAATTTCGCCGGATTGCCCGCGTAGATGCCGGGCCGGTCGATGTCTCTTGTGACCACCGAACCTGCGCCAATGACAACGTCATCGCAGACGGTGACCGGGAGGATTGTCGCGTTCGAGCCAATGCTGACGCGATTGCCGATGCGCGTGCTTTCCCACTTGGTCTTGTCGCCGCCAGCGGGGCCGCCGGACCGAAACAGATCATTGATGAACATGACGCCATGCCCTACGAAGCAATCGTCCCCGATTTCGACCAGGTCACAGACGAATGAGTGGGACTGGATCTTGCAACGAGCGCCCACTGAAGCGCCGGCCTGGATTTCGACGAAGGGACCGACGAAAGAGTCATCGCCGATTGAGCACTCGTAGAGATTGCACGGTTCGACCGCAGTGACATTCTTGCCAAATGTCACATCTCGGATGCCCGCTCGTCGAAGTTTCGGAGTCATGCAGGAACCAGGTGGGTTTCAGCCGGCCGTACCCGTACCAAGTCTGCACTTGACGGGCCGGAATCTAAGCGAAACTTCCTTGCCCGTTTCAATGGACTCGTAGATCGCCGAGATCAATTCGAGGCTCTTGCGCCCCTCGAGCCCGTCAACGAGATGAGGGCCTTGCTCGACCAGGCACTTCTGGACATGCTCGTAGTACGTCTTGTGGCCAAATCCATAGACATCCGGCGGATTGACTGAGTACTTGTCGAGGATGTCGTCATCATCCTCGTTTTGATCCTCAAATTGCCAGACTTTCATTTCATTCACGGCAAATCCGCCAATCTCGACCGAGCCGCGCTCACCGAGAATCGAAAGAGATCCCTCCAGATCCTTCGGCCGAGTCGCCGTGGTTGCCTCGATTACCCCAAGCGCGCCTGAGCGAAACTTCACCACAACCACAGCGGTATCTTCGGTTTCGATGTCCGCGAGTGCGGTCCTGCTCTTCGCGAACACGGATTCCGCCTCACCCAGCATCCATTCGAGAAGGTCAACATGATGGCTTGCTTGATTCGTCAGTACGCCGCCGTCGTAGGCCCACGTGCCGCGCCAGTCATCCTGGTCATAGTATCTCTGCGGGCGACACCAGCGGACGCGGACCGTGCCCATCACAATCTTGCCGAAGCGTCCGGCCTCAAGGGCCTCACGTAGCTTTCGAACCGGTACGTTGAATCGGTTTTGCTTGACGACGAAGAGGCGAACGTCGCTCTCGTCGCACGCCTGAATCATTCGGTCGGCATCGTCCAGCGTCAGCGCCATCGGCTTTTCGACCATGATGTGCTTGCCGTACGGGGCGAGGTCGATGACGTTTGCGGCATGGTTCCCGCTCTCGGTCAGTACTACGACGACGTCGATATCCTCGGAGGACATCATCCGATGCATGTCTTCGTAGTGAGGGACGCCGTACTTCTCGCCGATGAGCTTCGCTTTGTCAGCATCCATGTCGCAGACTGCCGCGAGTGTAGCGCCCTCGATCTGCCCTGACCCGAGCAGCTCAGAGTGACGAACAGCGATCCGCCCGCACCCGACTAGTCCGTACTTGATCATCAAGAGACCCCGTTAGCTGATATCATCCCGAGCGGGAGGCAGTAATGTAAAGGCATTGCACAGCGCAGCGCAACAGAAAATGCCGGAGCGTAATTCCTTGGTCAAAAGATCCATCGACATCCTCATTTCTGGCCTTACCCTGATTCTCGCGGCGCCTGTCGCGGTCATCGTTTCACTCGCTGTTCTGGCCTCGCTGGGCCGGCCTGTTCTTTATCGTCAGGAGCGTCCGGGACTTGATGCAAAACCCTTCGTCTTGCTCAAGTTTCGGACCATGACGAATGCGAAGGACAGAGACGGCAATTCTCTGCCGGATGCCGAGCGATTGACACGAGTAGGTGCATTGCTGCGGAAGACCAGCCTGGACGAGATTCCGCAGCTCTGGAACATCCTCAGGGGAGAGATGAGTCTGGTGGGCCCGCGGCCGCTTCTGATGCGCTATCTGCCATACTTCACGCGCGTCGAAATGCGCCGCCACAGTGTCAGGCCGGGGATTACGGGGCTTGCACAGGTCACCGGCAGGAACACGCTCGGCTGGGACGAACGACTCGCTCTGGACGTCGAGTATGTCGACAGGCAGTCCACCTGGCTGGACGTCAGGATCATTTGGTGGACAATCGGCAAGGTTCTGAGGCGAGCCGATATTGCCGTCGACCCTACCTCGAACATGTTGGATCTCGATGAAGAGCGCAGACGAGCGGGTGAAACCAGGAATCCTTGAGCCCGGCTCGGGCGGCGAAATCGTGAGGCTGCATCGCGCGTGCTTTCCCGAACAAGATTGGCGATATACGATTTTCGCATCACCTCGGGTGGATCGATTTGTCGAAACTCAACTCGGCCAACCCGATCATCGATTTGTCGGCGTCTACCGGGATGAGTCACTAATCGCCTACGAGCATATTCGACGGATCAAGGACAGGCTGCACTTGAACTACATTGCCGTGCTGCCGTCACTTGGGGGGCGGGGAACAGGCGCGAGCCTGCTACGCCAATTGTTCGTCCAGGCCACTACCGATCGATACCCAACGGTGTCGCTCGACGTCTCAGAGGACAACCAGGTCGCGGTGGATTGGTATCTTCGGAACGGTTTTTCGATAGAGTCGGCAACCGATGTTTTCATCGTTTCTCGGGGAGTGCGAGCTCCACAGCCAAATTCCTATTCGTGTCATTGGTCTGACGAGCAGCGCGAACGAGAACGTATGTACGGCATCAGCGAATTTGAAGTGGCTAGAGAGCAGGGCAGTGTCATGGTTGGCGTCATCGGGAACTCGCTGTACAGGATTATTGGTGTCGACGATCCGATGCTGATCGACTCACTCCTGGGTGTCGATCCGACCCGCGAGGTATTGGTAATGCTGCCGGCGGGCACCGAGCCCTCGTTTCACGCTTCCTTGCATGGCCGCACGTTGCGAATGAGCCGGCGGCTATGAAAACGATAACCGAGTGCCGTCAGTGGACTGAGGCCCTGGAGGCTTTTCCCGATCGGGATTTCTATTTCACGTGGGACTATCACCGATTGGAAGCCGATCGAAACAATGGCACGCCAGTTCTTTTCGTGTTCGAACGCCAGGATTTTCACGCGGCTCTCCCTCTAATAGTCCGCGACATTCCAGGCGCGCGCCTGAAGGACGCCACCTCGGTGTACGGCTACGCGGGGCCGCTCGCCGCCGGGACGTCTGATGCGCCAACGGAATTTGCAACTCAGTTGCGCGAAGTGCTGGATGAGATGCAGGTAGTGTCGGTCTTTTCGCGGTTGCATCCCGTACTCGACAGCGCGGAGTTACTTGCCGGACTCGGTGAGGTTGCCGATGCCGGACAGACCATATCAATCGATCTGACCGAGTCCGATGACGAGCAGTGGCGGCAGCACCGCGGCAACCTGAAGCGCGATATCAAGTCTCTCCGAGCATCGAATGTCGAGGTGGCGGAGGCTCTCGATCAGAAGGACGTCGAGAGCTTCGTCGAGATCTACAACGATACAATGCGGAGGCGAGGAGCTGTTGAGAGCTACCTCATTTCGACCGAGCTAATACAAACGCTGCGTGCTTCCGACCAGTTTGACGCAAGACTCTTCAAGTGCGAATTGGATGGCCGGATGATCTGCGGCGGCCTGTTCATCGCTTGCGGGGGCATGCTGCAGTATCACTGGTCGGGTACCGATGCCGAACACTACCGGCTTGCGCCAACGAAGCTCCTGCTGGACCATGTGCGGCGCTGGGCAACCGATGCCGGACTGCGCGTTTTTCACTTGGGCGGCGGCGTCGGTGGCGAGGCTGATTCGCTGTTCCGATTCAAGAAGGGCTTCTCCAGGAACGCGCACGAGTTTCGACTTTGGCGTTGGGTCGTCAGAGAGGACGACTATGCGGACCTGTGCCGGCGGCGGGACGCTGACTACTCCGGCCCGGAATTGTCCAATGGGTTCTTTCCTTTTTATCGAAAGCCGGATTAGATTGCCGACTTTCGAGTAACGCAGATAGACGATGAATACCCAGCGAATCTTGCCGCCCTGGCCGCTATTTGAAACGGAAGAAATCGAAGCGGTTCGAAAAGTGCTCGAATCCGGCAAAGTCAATTATTGGACGGGGGACGAATGTCGAGAATTCGAGAGGGAATTTGCGGAGCACTGCGGTGCAAAGCACTCGATCGCCCTTGCGAATGGCACGGTAGCCCTGGAGCTGGCACTCGAGGCTGCGGGCATCGGGCCGGGAGACGAGGTCGTGGTCACGCCGCGTTCTTTTGTAGCGTCCGCAAGTTGTGCGGTTCGAGTTGGGGCCATACCGGTCTTCGCTGACGTCGATCTCCGTTCGCAGAATATCAGCGCGGAGGCGATAGAAGCGGTCTTGAGCGATCGCACGCGCGCTATCATCACTGTGCATCATGCAGGCTGGCCCTGCGACATGGACGAGATCATGTCGCTCGCTGCGGAACGCAATATCGTCGTCGTCGAGGATTGCGCACAAGCGCACGGTGCGACGTACAACGGGCGCCCTGTCGGAGGGATCGGTCATGTTGCCGCCTTCTCGTTTTGTCAGGACAAGATCATGACGACAGGTGGCGAGGGCGGGATGCTCGTCACCAATGACGATACTATCTGGAAGAGAGCCTGGTCGCTCAAGGACCACGGCAAGAACTACGATTCCGTCTATCGGAGCGATCACCCGCCCGGTTTCCGATGGCTGCACGACAGTATCGGTACTAACTGGCGGATGACCGAGATGCAGGGTGCCATTGCACGCGTGCAACTTGGGAAGTTGTCCAATTGGACTGAGCTTCGAACTCGAAATGCGCGCCAGCTTGCGGATGCGCTGTCACGCTCGGACGCAATTCACGTGCCGATGCCGTCCGACGATCGGCAGCATGCTTTTTACCGCTTGTATGCATTTGTACAGCCGGAACGGCTCTCGGACGGGTGGTCTCGTGACCGAATCGTTGAAGCAATGATGGCGGCTCACGTTCCCGTATTCACGGGAAGCTGCCCGGAAATCTACAACGAGAAGGCATTTTCCAATTCGGAAAGTTACCCGAACGCGCCGCTGCCAAACGCCGTTCGCCTTGGCGAGACCAGCCTCGCGTTCCTGGTGCACCCGACTCTGAGCGAAGACGACATGGGATATCTCTGTGAGCAGATCGCATCGGTGATCGACTCGGTCTGACTTCGCGGCGCGCGTTCAAGTTCGCCCCCGTTCCCGCCGATACAATTGAGTAGTTGCAGTCAACCGACGCTGCTTGGCAACGTTGTAAAAGTACGTATGTTTCGGAACTTTCATTTTTTGCCGTATCTGGTACGCTCCGCGCAGAAAGTGTCGAAACCGTCAAACATTTTCGAAGGGATCACCTCGTGACTCCGCCCAGCAACAATCCTCAGGAACCAATCGCCGCCCGTGACGCCGTGCATGCGTTGCGGCTGCATTTGTTGACGATGCCGCGTCTGCTGAAGCAGACGCTGATGCTTGCCACCGACATTGCGAGCTATGCATTGAGTGCGTTCGTAGCGCTTTGGCTGCTTGCTGAAATGCCGTTCACGCTCGTCGATGCGACGCTGCTTGCCGCCGCCTTGGTTGCAATCGCGGTCCCGGTGCACAGCCTGCTGGGATTGTATACGTCGATCGTGCGTTTCATGGGCATGGCGCTGCTCGCTGTCGGCATGCGCGCAACGTTGATCGTAAGCGTCGGAACAGGTTTGACGGCCTGGGTGTTCAGTCTGTCACCGACGCCGATTCGCTTCGGTCTCGCACAGTGGGCCTTTTCCCTCATTCTCGTCGTTGGAGGCCGCTTCGCCGCGCGGATGTTTTTGAAGCGGCGCAATCGTAATCGTGAGGCGGTCGTAATTTACGGCGCGGGCGAGGGCGGGGCGCAGCTCGCCGAGGCGCTCTTCAGTGGCGACGACTATTTCCCGGTCGCTTTTGTCGACGACAAGAGTGCCCTGCATGGCAAGCGGATTCACGGGCTACGGGTCTATCCTTCAAACCAGCTTGTAAAGCTTGTGACAAGAACCGGGGCCGCGGGCGTGCTGCTCGCGATTCCAAGCGCATCGAGACGCCGGCGCCGTCAGGTTCTCGAACGCTTGTCCGAATTCCCGGTGCATGTCCAGACGATGCCCGAGATCCGCGACGTTATCTCCGGCAAGGCACGGGTTGACGAGATTCGGGAAGTCGACATCAAGGATCTGCTCGGCCGCGATCAGGTTCCACCCGCGATGGACCTGCTGTGCGGATCGGTGCAGGGCAAAGGGGTCATGGTCACCGGGGCAGGTGGGTCCATTGGCTCTGAGCTTTGCCGCCAGATCGTTCAGCTGCAACCGAAGCGACTGATATGTTTCGAGATCTCGGAGCCGGCGTTGTATGCCGTTCATCGCGATCTGAGCAAGCTCGTCAGGAAACGCAATTTGACCTGTGAGATCGTGCCGCTACTCGGCAACGTCCTCGACAAGACGCGCCTGACGGAAGCAATGCGGGTTTTCGATATTCAAACGGTCTACCATGCCGCCGCCTACAAGCACGTGCCTATCGTGGAGCAGAACCTCTTCCAGGGCATCATGAACAATGTCTTTGGTACAAAGCATGCGGCGACAGCGGCGGCGGCAGAGGGAGTGGAGACCTTTGTATTGGTTTCGACGGACAAAGCCGTAAAACCGACCAGCGTAATGGGCGCGACCAAGCGCCTGGCCGAGCTTGTTCTACAGGCCATGCAAGCGGAACAGCCCGACACGAAATTCTGCATGGTCCGTTTTGGCAATGTTCTGGAATCGTCGGGATCCGTCGTTCCTCTGTTCCGTGAACAGATTCGAGCGGGTGGACCGGTAACCGTGACTCACCGAGACATCATTCGATACTTCATGACGATCCCTGAGGCGGCCCAGCTCGTGATACAGGCGGCATCGATGGGCGATGGAGGCGACGTATTCCTGCTCGACATGGGCAAGCCCGTTCGCATCGAGGACCTGGCGCGCCGCATGATCAACCTGATGGGTCTAACCGTGCGCGATGCGCACACCCCGGACGGCGACATCGAGATCGAATACATTGGGTTGCGTCCGGCCGAAAAGCTCTATGAGGAGTTGCTGATCGGTGGCAACGCAAGTGGAACCGCCCACCCTCGCATCATGCGAGCATGCGAGGATTTTCTGACAAGCGATGTTCTCGAAGGATACCTTGGCGATCTCCAGAGTGCTTCCGACGAACTCGATTACGATCGTGCGCGACGGGTACTGAACGAAGTCGTCACGGAATACTCGCCAAGCGAGACTCTGAACGACCTCGTTTGGGTGCGGAAGACCGGGACAACGGATCAACCCGACAGCCAGACGATAATCGATTTCCCATCGCGGGATTCCTTGTAACCCAACGTCACTGTTGGGTTGTATAATCCGCGGCTTCGAGCGGTTTCCTGGACAGCTAAGCAATGCGACTGACTATCTTCGGCTCAGGCTACGTCGGCCTCGTTACCGGTGCCTGCATGGCCGAAATCGGCAACCACGTCGTCTGCTACGACATCGACGAAGACAAGATTGCACGACTAAACGACGGCGATATTCCGATCTACGAGCCGGGGCTCGAGGCATACATTGAGCGGAACGTGGAAGCCGGAAGGCTCGAATTCACGACAGACGTTGAAAAGGCTGTCGGGCACGGTCTGTTTCTGTTCATCGCAGTTGGTACTCCTCCCGACGAAGATGGTTCAGCTGATCTGAAACACGTGCTCGCCGTTGCGCAGGCAATTGGCGAGAACATGGACGATTATCGAATTGTCGTTGACAAGTCGACCGTTCCAGTCGGGACGGCCGACAAGGTGGGCGCCGAGATCAAGTCCGCACTCGAGAAGCGAGGCAAGGTCGTCGAATTCGATGTCGTATCGAATCCCGAATTCCTGAAGGAAGGCGCCGCGATCGCGGATTTCATGAAGCCGGACCGAATCATCGTGGGGACAGACAATCCGCGAACAAACGAACTGCTGCGAACCTTGTACGAGCCCTTCAATCGCAATCACGACAAACTCATCACAATGGACGTGCGCTCGGCGGAGCTGACGAAGTATGCGGCAAACGCGATGCTGGCGACGAAGATCAGTTTCATGAACGAGCTCGCAAACGTGGCCGAGCTGTTCGGCGCGGATATCGCGAAGGTGCGCGTCGGAATCGGTTCCGATCCCCGAATCGGATATCACTTCATCTATCCCGGTGCCGGCTACGGCGGTTCCTGTTTTCCGAAAGACGTGCGTGCGCTGGCGCGCTCGGCATCAGGCGCTGGCTACGACGCGCAGCTGCTGAATGCAGTTGAGGACGTCAATATCCGGCAGAAGAGTCGCGTCTTCGAGAAAATATCGGGGCACTACGGCGGCGACCTGGCTGGCAAGACCATTGCCTTGTGGGGTTTGTCGTTCAAGCCGAATACCGACGACATGCGCGAGGCGCCGAGCCGCGTGCTCATGCAGGCGCTTTGGGACGCCGGTGCCAACGTCCGTGCCTACGATCCCGAGGCGATGGACGAAACGAGACGGCTGTTTCCCGACGCACCCGGCCTCGAACTGTGCGACACGGCTTACGGTGCCCTGGAAGGCGCTTCGGCGCTGGCGATCATTACGGAATGGCAGGAATTCCGCAGTCCCGATTTCGACACGATCAAAGACGCCCTTACCGACGGCGCGATTTTCGACGGCCGCAATCTCTACGAACCCGATGCCGTTGAGGCACAAGGGTTGGCGTACTACGCGATCGGTCGTGGTCGTGTCTGACTGTCGGCGTTCGACCTAGGCGTCGACGAAGTGGCGGTGGAGCGATTCCGCCGCTCGATCGGCCGTCTTTCCATCCCACAGAGGCGGGCAGACGCCGCTGGGCCAGTTGCCGGTCAGAACCTCGTCGACGTTCGCAATCAGATTCGTCGCATCCACGAGCTTGTTCGTGCCCTGCGTAACCGTTATCGGGCGTTCCGTATTCTCGCGCATCGTCAGGCAGGGGATGTCGAGGTAGGTGGTCTCTTCCTGCAAGCCGCCGGAATCCGTGATGATGAGCCGCGCGCCTGTAACGATATTCATGAACCGGATGTAAGGCAGTGGTTCCGACAGCGAGATGCCAGCCGCGGATGTCAGTCGATCCCTCAGGCCGAACTTTTCCAGACCGTTGATCGTGCGCGGATGCGCGACGAATACCACCGGTATTCGTTCGCTGACTTCCGTCAACGCCGCGACGATCGGTTCCAGCGTCTCTTTCGCATCGACGTTCGACGGCCTATGCAGCGTGACCAACGCATACTCACCGCTGTCGAGTCCAAGCTCGGCGCGCGCATCTGACGCCTCGATCTTGTCGCGCAGCATCTCGAACGAATCGATCATGATATTGCCGATGAGGTCTATTCTCGCCGCCGGTACGCCCTCATTGCCGAGGTTTTCGTCTGCATCCGCCGATGGCGTCCACAGCATGTCTGCAATTGCATCGGTAACCAGTCTGTTGATCTCTTCCGGCATGCGGCGATCGCCGCTTCTGAGGCCCGCTTCAAGATGCACAACGGGAATCCAGAGTTTGGCGCCGACCATGGCGCAGGCGGCCGTTGAGTTGACGTCGCCCACCACGACGATGGCGTCGGGCCTGTGGTCCATGCAGATTTTCTCGTACTCGATCATGACGTTGCCGGTCTGCTCGGCATGCGTACCGCTGCCGACGCCAAGATGGAAATCCGGACTCGGGATTTGCAGGTCCTCGAGGATCGCGTCTGACATATTGCGATCGTAGTGCTGACCGGTGTGGACCAGCACGGGTTTCGCCCAATCGGTTCTGTTGAGCGCGTGAATCAGAGGCGCGACTTTCATGAAATTCGGTCGTGCGGCGGCGATAACGTGCACCGTGAACTTGGCCATGTCGACATAACCCGTGATTGAAAGCGCGCATACTATAGCGGAAACGTCGGTGGTATTCTTTGCACCGCCGGCGGCAGCCGGCGGTGCAGTGATCGGCATCGCCACGACGATCAAAACAGACGGAACGTACTTCACAACAACGATTAGGGGCGGCGAATGAGCAACATACTCCCGGTCATCCTGTCCGGCGGTTCGGGCACCCGGCTTTGGCCGGCATCGCGGGCCATGTACCCAAAGCAGCTGCTGCCGCTCGCCGGCGAGCAGACGATGCTGCAGGCAACGGCGCTAAGGACGAGCGGACTGCCGGCGACGTCGAATGCGTGCATCGTGGTTTGCAACGAGACACACCGTTTCCTCGTTGCCGAGCAGTTGTCCGAGATCGACTTCTCGGCCCGGATTATCCTCGAGCCCGAGGGCAGGAACACCGCACCCGCGATTGCGCTCGCGGCATACGAGGCTATGGCCGGGGGCAAGGATCCGCTGTTGCTGGTAATGCCGGCGGATCACGTGATTCAGGACGTCGACGGTTTCCAGGAGGCCGTCGGCCGGGGAGCGGAGGCCGCCGATGCGGGCTCGCTCGTTACCTTCGGCATCGTGCCGACTCGCCCCGAAACCGGCTTCGGCTACATTCGCGCGGAGAGCAAAAGCTCCCACGCCGTTCCCGTGCAGTCTTTCGTCGAGAAGCCGGACCTGGAAACAGCGCAGAATCTGATCTCCGACGGGCTGCACTACTGGAACAGCGGAATGTTCCTGTTCAAAGCCTCCGCGTTTATTAGCGCGTTGGCGAGGCTTGCGCCCGACATGGCGGCCGCGTGTGAGAAGAGCATGGACGGCAAGGAGCCTGACGGTGACTTCGTCCGCCCCGACAAAGCCTCGTTCCTCGCCAGCCCTTCGGACTCCATTGACTACGCCGTAATGGAAAAGGCGGACAACGTCGCGATGGTGTCGCTCGACGTTGGCTGGTCCGACGTAGGCTCGTGGTCGGCGCTGCAGGAGGTCACGCCGAGCGACAGCGAAGGCAATTCCGTCGACGGCGACGTGCTAATTCACGACTGCGAGGGCTCGTATTTCAATGCCGAAAGCCGGCTGGTCGCGGCTGTCGGGCTTAGGGACGTCATCGTCGTAGAGAACAAGGACTCGGTGCTGATCGCGGACAAGAGCAAGACCCAGGACGTCAAAGCGCTGGTCGACAAACTCAAGGCTTCCGAACGGCCCGAAACCGACCTGCATCGGCAGGTATTCCGGCCCTGGGGTAGCTACGACAGTCTCGAGAACGAGGAGAATTTCCAGGTCAAGCGGCTCATCGTGAAGCCCGGAGCGATCCTGTCGCTGCAGAAGCACGCGCATCGTTCAGAGCACTGGGTCTGCGTGCGCGGCAAGTGTCAGGTGACCCGGAACGACGAGGTGTTCGACCTGAATGTGAACGAATCCACTTACGTCGCGATCGGCGATGTGCATCGAATCGCCAATCCCTATGACGAGCCGGCTCACATCATCGAAGTACAGTGCGGCGACTACCTCGGCGAGGACGATATCGTCAGACTGGAAGACAACTACGGGCGTGAGGGTACGAATACGTGAGCATTTCGATTGATAGCTTCAAAGCCTACGACATCCGCGGCCAGATTCCGGGTCAGATCAACGAGGACATCTGCTACCGGATCGGCAACGCCACTGCGCAGTTTCTGGGTGCCAAATCGGTCGTCGTGGGTCGCGACATGCGCCTTACCAGCAACGAGTTCGCCGATGCCGTGATCCGCGGTCTGACGGACGCCGGCGCGGACGTGTTCGACATCGGTCTTTGCGGTACGGAGCAGGTTTACTTCGCCACGACAGAACTCAAGGCGAGCGGCGGGATCATGGTCACCGCGAGCCACAATCCGGCCGACTACAACGGTCTGAAACTGGTGCGCGAGGAAGCGCGCCCGATCTCCGCGGACAGCGGGCTGACGGAGATACGCTCGCTGGCGGAGTCCGACGACCGGCTGCTTGCCGACACGCCAGGCACTCGGCACGACTCGGACGTTTTCGGTGACTACATTCAGCACCTTCTCGGCTACGTCGACGTCAAAGCCCTGAAGCCGTTGAAGCTCGTCGTCAACGCCGGCAACGGCTGCGCGGGAATTGCGGTCGACGGTCTCGAAGCGCACTTGCCGTTCGAACTCGTCAAGGTTCATCACGAACCGGACGGTACATTCCCGAACGGTATTCCGAATCCACTGTTGCCCGACAATCGTGCCGCAACGGCGGACGTCGTCAGGGAGAGCGGTGCCGACATGGGAATCGCGTGGGATGGCGACTTCGATCGTTGCTTCCTGTTCGACGAGAACGGTGGCTTCATCGAGGGCTACTACATCGTGGGCCTGCTTGCGGAGAGCATCCTGAAGCACAATCCGGGTGGACGGGTCGTGCACGACCCCCGATTGACCTGGAATACGCTGGACATCGTCGCCGAGTCCGGCGGCGAGGCGGTACAGAGCAAATCGGGCCACTCGTTCATCAAGGAAAAGATGCGCGAGGTCGACGCCATCTACGGCGGCGAAATGAGCGCGCACCACTATTTCCGCGATTTCTCCTACGCGGACAGCGGAATGATCCCGTGGCTCCTGGTCGCCGAGCTGCTCTCGACCACCGGCAGCAAGCTGTCCGAGCTGGTCGGTGAGCGACAGCGCCTCTATCCTGCGAGCGGAGAGATCAACCGCAAGGTCGAGGACGCCAAAGAGACTCTGGAAGCGGTGCGGCGGCAATACGTCAACGACGTTTGCGAGATCGACGACACGGACGGCTACAGCTTCGAATTCGACGAATGGCGATTCAATCTGCGCATGTCGAACACCGAACCGGTGGTACGCCTGAATGTAGAAAGCCGCGGCGATAGCGCGCTTATGGAAAGTCAGACGAAGACCGTGCTGTCGCTGCTCGAGGGCGACGATTAGTAGCTGACGAGTACCACGACGGTCAGGATACCGAGAACGACGCCGGCCGAATTGACGGCCGTGACCTGCCGGTGCTCGCCGGCCGTCGGCTGCAGATACAGCATCGATCCGAGTCCCAGCGCCAGCGCCAGGGACATGAACACGCGCACAAGCTCGACCTGCACGGGCTCGAGCGTCCACATCCAGATGAGCGTGAGGATCGAATACGCCAGCATATGCCCGACTGCGTTGAGCACCTGCTTGATGGCCGTCAGGTTCTCGGTGTCGACCTGACGCCGGTAGGTGGACGCGAACAGCAAGAATAGTGCGCTGATGCCCAGCGCCAGCAACCAGCGGCCGACGGACGGCATTTCGATCAGCCAGTTCATGCGGCTGAACGCCCTGCGATAGTGACGGGCGACCGGCGCACAACGATGCGGCGACCTGCGTAGCTATAGGATTCCATTACGCGCTGCTTTCTCTCGAGCTGCTGTCGTAGCTTGAAAAAGTGTGTTCGTGCGAATCATCCGGACGCGCGATGAGCAGTCAGCGCCACCGGTGATTGTTCCCTTCAGCGATCCCGACGGCGTTCGGCCAATGTTTCGGGATCACACTACTAAGCGTAGCAGGAGATTGTGACGAAACGATGTGAATCAGGAACGGAATGCGCTTGTGAAGTTGGTCACAGTCGCAAATGTGACTTGCGTTCGCAAATAGGTTAAGTCGGGGAATGTGAGCTTAGTCATTAATTTTTAATGGATTTCCAAGGCGACAAGAGTAGAATATTCGTCCGGGCCAGCATTGCCAGAACATGCCTATTCGATCCCTAAAGAGTCAGGTACGCACGCCGCTCATGCTAATGGCGGGCGTCGAACTGATCATCCTTTTTTCGTCGGTTTACGTCGCCGGCATACTTGTGCTCGGCAGTGTCGAGGAGAGTAACCGGCTGTTCGGTCCGCTAGCGCCGAAGGCGATTCTCGTATCCGGCGTGACGCTGTTGAGTCTGGTAGCGATGGGTCTGTATCAGTTCCATCAGCGCTTGTATTTCACCGAAGCGGTTGTGCGCGTACTGGTCGGCATGCTGATTGCGAGCATCGGTCTCGCCGTTCTGTTCTATGCGTTCCCGTCGCTGACCATTGCCCAGGATGTGGCGACGATCGCCGGCGGTTACGCGCTGATTCTGGTTTTGCTCGTGCGTTACTACTTCGTCAAGACGGTGGACGAAAACGTTTTCCGGCGGGCGACGATGCTGTACGGCGCCGGCGAGCGTGCCGCAACCAGCATCGCATCGATTCGCCGGCGTGCCGATCGTCGTGGCTTCAAGGTCGTCGCGAGAGTCGCCGCGCCCGGCGATAACGACGTCGCCGAGGACGCGCTGCAGACCAACGGCAAGTCGATCACCGATCTGGCGATCGAGCACGGTGCCGACGAAATCGTCGTCGCGATGGACGATCGCCGCGGCAACCTCCCGGTTCGCGATCTGCTCGATGCGCGACTGGCCGGTATCGACGTTATCGACATTCTCGAATTTCTGGAACGGGAGACCGGCAAGATCCGTGTCGACCTCGTCAGCCCCGGCTGGCTGATCTTTTCTCCCGGCTTCCGGCGCTCGAAGCTGCGCCGCATTGCGAAGCGGACGCTCGACATCGCAGTCAGCGGCGCGCTGCTTGCGATCAGCTGGCCGGTAATGCTGCTGACCGCGTTGGCAATCAAAATCGAAGACGGAATCTCGGCACCGGTCTTCTACCGTCAGCGGCGAGTCGGGCAGGGCAATACTGAATTCGACGTCCTGAAGTTTCGCAGTATGCGCGAGGACGCGGAGGCCGAGGGCAAGGCGGTGTGGGCCACGCAAAACGATAGCCGGGTCACGCGCGTTGGCGCGTTCCTTCGCAAATCGAGGCTCGACGAACTGCCGCAGGTGCTGAACGTACTGTCCGGCAAGATGAGTATCGTCGGACCGCGGCCCGAGCGGCCCGAGTTCGTCGCGGAACTCCAGAAAAATATCCCGTACTACTCCGAGCGTCACGTGGTCAAACCGGGTGTTACCGGCTGGGCCCAGCTGAAGTACAGCTACGGCGCGTCGGAGGAGGACGCCATTGAAAAGCTCCAATACGATCTGTATTACATCAAGAACCAGACGTTGTTGCTCGACGTGATGATAATATTGCAGACCGTCGAAGTTGTTTTGTGGGGCAAGGGCGCAAGATAACTCGCAGTGAAACGAAAGGCGCGTAGCTCAGCGGTAGAGCGCTGCCATTACATGGCGGAGGTCGGAGGTTCGATCCCTACCCGCGCCTACCATTTCCCGGTCGACCGGCCCGGGCCCTTGCGATGATTGAATTCGGAGCCCTCTCGTACGGCCTCGTCGGCCTGTTATATGCCGGGCTCTGCATCCTGTTGCTCACCAGCTGGCGAGGTCAACGCATCGGCGCGTGGCTGATTGCGGCCTGCGTTCTGAGCACGGCGTGGGGCTTCGGACTCTCGGCGCAGATCTTCGGACTGCCGGTACCGAACATCGTCGTGTTCCTGCTCGAGGTGCTGAGAAGCGGCGCCTGGATCGCTTTCCTCGTCGCCGTCATGGCGGCGCTCGGCGCGGGCCGTCCCATGCGCTATCTGGCGACCCTCGTGTGGGCCGGCGTGCTGGTCTCTGGCGTTCTGGCCTGGCTTGCGGGATGGGGTACGTCGCCCGACTCCGGGATGCCGGCCATCGTGATTTGGGGCGGTCTTGGCATCGCGCTTGTCGGCCTGGTCCTCGTGGAGCAGGTCTATCGCAACACCCCGCCGACGTCGCGCTGGGCCGTCAAGGCACTGGTCATTGCGCTCGGCGGACTGTTCGCCTACGACCTGTTTCTGTATTCGCAGGGACTCTTGTTCGGCGTCCTGGACTCCACGAGTTGGATCGCCAGGGGCGCCGTCAACCTGCTGTTCGTACCCCTGCTCGCGATCGCCGCCAGGCGCAACGCGGAGTGGGATCTTCGGATCTTTGTCTCTCGCCAGGTCGTCTTCTACTCGACCTCACTGATCGCCGTCGGCGTGTATCTGCTCTTGATGAGTCTCGGCGGCTATCTGATCGTTCTGTACGGCGGGACGTGGGGCGAGCTCGCGCGGATAGTCTTCTTCGTCGGGGCCGCCGTCGTCCTCGTGATCATGCTGTTCTCGAATACGCTGCGCGCGCGGCTGCGGGTGTTCCTGAGCAAGCATTTCTTCCAAAACAAGTACGACTATCGGGAAGAGTGGCTGCGTCTGATCTCGACGCTCAGCGAGGCGGACCGCACATCGACGCGGCAGATCGTCGTCAAGGCCATGGCGCAGATCGTCGATGGCAGGGGCGGACTGCTGTGGGCGCTGGACGACGTCGGCCGGACTTACGAGCTTGCCGCGAGCCGGGATGCGGCTGACGCAGCACCGGGAATCTCCATCGACAGTGAGATCGTTCGATTCATGCTGCGCGAGGGCTGGTTGATCGATCTGGAGGAATATCAGCAAAACAAGTCGCTGTACGGCGATCTCGAACTGCCTGCATGGCTCGACGACATCGACGACGCCTGGCTGATCGTGCCGCTGATGTTCCAGAACGAGATGCTCGGCCTCGTGCTGCTGACACGGGCGGCGCCGCGGCCCGCTCTCAACTACGAGGACCGCGATCTGCTCAAGACGGTTGGCAACCACCTGGCGGTGCACCTGGCTCAGGAGAAGTCCGACCGCCTGCTCGCCGAGTCGCAGCAGTTCGAGGCCTACAATCGCCTGACCGCGTTCCTGATGCACGATTTGAATAACCTGATTGCGCAACAGTCGCTGATCATCAAGAACGCCGAGAAGCACAAGCGCAATCCCGAATTCGTGGATGACGCGATGCAGACGATCGCGAATTCCGTCGAGAGAATGAACCGCGTCATGAAGCGCTTCAAGGGCGGTGCGCCGGATCGCACGGTCAGAAAAACGCCGCTCAAGTTCATCGTGTCCGCGGCCGTGGATCGATGTGCCGAGTACGAACCATCTCCAAGCATCGAACTCGGATGTGCCGGCGCCGAGATCGAAGTCGACTCCGAGCAGGTGACGATGGTACTCGCGCACCTGATCAAGAACGCGCAGGATGCGACGCCGTCCAATGGCAGCGTCGCCGTCAGCACGATGCAGAACGGCAAGACCGTCACGGTATCGATCACCGATTCCGGCAGCGGCATGACGCCGCAATTCATCCGCGAGCATCTGTTCCGGCCGTTCGATTCGACGAAGGGCAGTCAGGGGATGGGTATCGGTGCCTACCAGGCCAGAGAGTTCACCCGCAAGATGGGCGGCGACATCGACGTCGTCTCCGAAGTGGCGAAGGGAACGACCGTGACCCTCACCCTGCCGGCCGCGGGCTGAGTTATGTCACAAGGGCTGATAATCCAAAGGGTGTCTCGATATGAAATGTGACGCAGGTCACATTTTTCGCTCCACATTTGGGCGCGTAATCATCTCGACGCAAGGCCGGTGTACCATCAATTCTCGGTTGCGTGGCATCCAAAATCGCCTTGATTGCCTCACTCGATCGTGCCGCGATGGCGCTGATCGGGCGTGGCATTCTTGTGCCAGTTTCTTACGAAAAAACAGTAGTTTCGGCGTACAATTGCGAAAACAATGAAGAATCCGGCCTAACCATGCCTGCGACCCGAGCAACCCCCGGCGTCCTGCACGCAGCCGTCCTCTCGGCGACCCTGATGCTATTGAGCGCGTGCGGCCTCGGCATGGACGACGAGGAACGTCTCGAGCGCGGTCAGCAGGCGTTCGCAGCGGGCGAGCACCGGGCGGCAATCATCGATGCAAAACGCGTGCTGCAGGCAGAGCCGTCGAACGTCGAAGCAAGGCTGCTGCTGGGCAGGGCCTCCATGATCGTTGCCGACTTTCCTACGGCCGAGGTGGAACTCAAGCGCGCCATTGATCTGGGTGCGTCCCGTGACGAAGTGATTGTCGACCTGACGAGAGCACTGTTCCTGCAGGGCAAACTGGAGGAGGCAATCGCCGAGTCGGAGGTTCTGCCGGAAGCAGTCAATATCCGTCGCTCCGTGCTGCTCGTGCGCGGCGATGCGTTGATCGGTGTGCGGCGGCCTGAGGACGCGCGTGCCGCATTCGCCGAGGTACTGGAGTCCAGCGACACCCATCCGGACGCGCTGCTCGGCGTGGCGCGAACCTATCTTGTCGAGAACAATCTGCTGCAGGCGCGGCAGACGCTGGATGAAGTACTGACCCTCAACGGCAGCCACATCCCGAGCTGGCTCGTTTCCGGATCGCTCGCCGTGCAGATGCAGGACGTCGAGCGCGCGGAGAGCGATCTGACTCGCGCAGTGGAGCTGTCGCGTGCCGCGAACGATATCGCTCAGGAAACATCGGCGCTCCACAATCTGAGTGAGGTACTACTGCTCAGGGACCGCGCGGGCGAAGTGCCGCCGCTGCTCGAGCGGCTCACCGCAATCGCTCCCGGCGATCCGCGTACCACCATGACTTCCGCGCGTCTCGCGGCCGCCAACGGCGATTGGCGATCCGCGCAGCAGAGTCTGCAGGATGTGCTCCGAGTCGCGCCCGAATTCCGCCCCGCGCAGATATTGCTCGGCATCGCGCACAAGCAAAACGGCAATCTTGGCCAGGCGGAGATGTATCTCGTGTCCGCCGTGGCATCGGATCCGTCGGACCCGGTGGCCAGACGACTGCTCGCGGAGACGCGGCTGGAGATGGACAAGGCCGTGGAAGCACGGAACGCGATTGCGCCGCTGTTGGAGCAGGACGATGCCGGTTCGGCCGTTCTCTCACTGGCCGCGGTCGCCAGCAGCGAAGCCGGCGATTTCGATTCCGCGATCGCCATGCTGGAACGCGGGCTTCGAGACGATCCGAGAAATTCTGAACTCAGGTTGCAGCTCGCGTTCGTGCACCTGCTGGCAGGCCACGGCGATGCCGCTAGTGAGATTCTCTCGCAGCTAGACGCGAACGACGTCAGCATTTCGCCGTTCGAGCGAGAGTCGATGATCGTGATGAGCGCACTTGCGACCGGCGAGGTTGCGCAAAGTGTCGAGCGCGCCGAGCGCCTTGCGATGAGCTGGCCGGACGAGGCGACCGCGCACAATCTGCTGGGCATCGCCCGTTACCGGGCAGAGCGGCCGCTTGCCGCGAGAGCGAGCTTCATGGCGGCGCTCGAGCTGGCGCCGGACGATGCAGGGCCGCGTTACTTCCTCGCCCGGTTGGACGAGGAGGAGGGCAGGACCGACGCAGCCGCCGATCGCTACACGGAACTGCTGGAGAACGATCCGACCGACGCCCGTTGGATGATCGCCATGGCCCGGGTCACTGCCGCCGACGGCGATCCGCAGGCCTCGATCGGATGGCTGGAACGTGCCAGCGATGCCGAGCCCCGCGACGTGCTGCCCAAACTTCTGCTGGCTCGCGCCTATGCCGCAATCGGAGACCACGACCGGTCGGCGAGTGTCGCTCAGGACGGACTGGACATCGATTCGAGCGTGGCCGAGTTCCACGAACTGATCGGCGTGGCTCAGCTTCGCCAAGAGGAGTTTCGGCCGGCCGAGACCAGCTTCGAGTCCGCCCTGCGGATCAAGCCGAACGAACAGCGCTATCGCCGGCAGCTTGCGACAGCGCAATGGCGCCGAGGCAATACGCGTACGGCGATCCTGACGCTCGAGGCGGCTGAGGACCAGACGCTCGGCGATCTCGCATCGGCGGTGCTGCTGGCAACGCTGCGATTCGAAACCGGGGATGAGCAGGCGGCGCTGGCGCTGGCCTCGCGTCTTGCGGAACAGCATCCGGAATCCGCCGCACCGCTCGCGCTGGAGGCCGAATTGCTGGCGCGTAGCGGCGATGTGGAAGCGGCCGCTCAGGCGTGGGAGCGGGCACTGGCCGTCGAGAATCGGGCCGAGTTCGCCGTGCGAAGCTTCGAGCTGCGCCGCGATGCCGGACTGGACGCGCCCACGGCGCCGCTCGAGCGCTATCTGGAAGAACGTCCGCTGGACCATACCGTCCGCGCCTATCTGGCCCAGGAACGGCTTGCATCCGGGCAGCGGGCTTCGGCGGCCGCCGAACTCGAGCGCGTGCTTGCCGCCGAGCCGGGGAACTTTGTCGCCGCGAACAATCTCGCGTGGACCTACTTCGAAGCCGGTGACGACCGCGCCGAGTCGATGGCCCGGCGCGCCTACCAATTGCAGCCCGAAAATGCGTCGGTCGTGGACACCCTCGGCTGGATTCTGGTCAACACGGGCAAGCTCGACGAGGGGATTTCGTTGCTTCAGGAAGCCGTCACGATGAGTGGGGGCAAGGCCGAAATTCGCTATCATCTTGCGGCTGCATTCGTTTTATCTGGGGAGACGGAGCAGGCAAGGGGCATTCTCAACGACTTGCTTGCCGACGCGACCGAATTCAGCAGCCGAACAGACGCTGAGGAACTGCTTGCAACGCTATGAACACGACTTTTGCGACAAATCTACTTTCGTTCGTCCGCCTGACCGCGCTGGCGAGTCTGGGTTTTCTGCTTACGGCCTGCGGCGGCGGCGGTGGGGCCGCGGTCTCGGGACAGGACGCTATCGGTCCGGCGAATCAGGTCGACCAGTACGTCATCGGCGCCGGCGACTCTCTGGAAGTCTTCGTCTGGGGTCACGAAGACCTGTCGACCGTTGTCTCGGTGCGGCCCGACGGAAACATCTCGACGCCGCTGGTCGAAGACATGAGGGCGGCCGGTCAGACACCGACCGACCTGGCTCGCGCGATCGAGGAAGTGCTCTCCGAGTACGTGCGGTCGCCGACGGTCACCGTCATCGTCCAGCAGTTCGTCGGTGAATACGCTCAGCAGATACGTGTCGTCGGCCAGGCCACGGAACCCAAGTCGCTGAACTACCGGTCCGGAATGACGTTGCTCGACGTCATGATCGAGGTAGGCGGTCTCTCCGAATTTGCATCGGGCAACCGCGCGCGGGTTGTCCGGCGCGAGAACGGGGAAGAGACCGTGATCAACGTTCGTATTAACGATCTGCTGAATCGCGGCGATATGAGCCAAAACGTGCGGATGCGACCGGGCGATGTCCTGATCATTCCCGAATCCGCTTTCTAAGAATTTCAGAGACGACGAATAAACATGCAACGGCAACCAAACAGCGAACAGGTGATCTCGGATCTCCTCACGATGGTCAAGACGCAGGCGCTCGGAATGTGGAGGTTCCGCTGGGTCTCGCTCATCGCCGCCTGGGCCGTGTGCATCGTTGGCTGGTTCAGTGTCTACATGATGCCGGACCTCTATTCGGCGCACGCGCGCGTGTACGTGGACACGGAGAATGCGATCGACGATTTTCTCGGCGGGATCGCCGCACCGTCGGACGTGATCAGTGACGTGACCATCGTCGTGCGAGAGATCGTAAGCCGGCCGAACCTTGCCGAAGTAGCCCGCAACACGGATCTCGCGTTGCGTGCAAGCACCGACGAGGAGTTCGAGGATCTGTTGACGTCGCTGCAGGAGAGAATCGAGGTTGCCGGCAATCGAGACGGCGTCTACTCGATCGAGTTTCAGGACACGAGCCGCGACAAGGCGCTCGCCGTCGTCGAGTCGCTGTTGACCGCCTTCGTCGAAGAATCGCTGGGCGCAGACCGTAGCGACTCCGAGCAGGCACAGCAGTTTCTCGAGGATCAGATTCGCGAGTACGAGCAGCGCCTCACCGAGGCAGAGGATCGACTCGCGGAGTTCAAGCGCGAGAACGTGGACATGATGCCCGATCAGCGCGGCGACTATTTCTCCCGCCTGCAGGCGGCGGAGGCGGCGCTCGAGCTCACCCAGGGTCAGCTCAGCCTGGCCGTCGAGCGCAGAGCGGAGCTCGAGCGGCAGATCGCCGGTGAGGAGCCGGTCTTCGGGATCATGTCGCAGGACCCCGTCGGCGACGTATCGTCGTACTCGGCGCGAATCCGGGAGCTGGAGCTGCAGGTCGAAGAGCTTCGTCTCCGCTACACCGATCGGCACCCGCGGATCGTGCAGATACTCGATACGATCGAATTGCTCAGGGAGCAGGAGGCCGAGGAATTGAGCCAGCTCGAGGCCGCCGGCGGTGCGCCCGGGCCGCAGTCGAATCCGCTCGACCTGAATCCGGTGTACCAGAACATGAGGATTCAACTGAGCAACGTCGAGGTCGAGATCGCCTCGCTTCGTGCTCAGCAGAATCAGCAACTGGCGGAAACCACACGCCTCCAGACCATGGTCGACACGATCCCGCAGGTCGAGGCGGAGCTCAATCGTCTGAACCGCGACTACGACGTGGTCAGGGCGAATCACCAGCAGCTGCTGCAGCAACTCGAGACGGCGAATATCGGTGAGGACGCGAGCCGTTCCATCGACGAGATCCAATTCCGGGTGATCGAGCCGCCGTTCTCCGATACTTCGCCAGTAGGACCGAATCGACCGCTGTTCCTGGCCATCGTGCTCGTCTTCGCGCTCGGAATCGCCGGGGCAATCGCGTTTCTGCTGAACATGTTACGGCCGACCTTCATCGGCAACCGGTCGGTGACCGACGTGCTCGGTATCCCCGTCCTCGCGGCCGTCAGCATGTTGCAGACCCATGTCGAGCGGCAGAAGGAGCGGCGAAGCCGTCACGCCCTTCAGGCCGCCGTTGTCATACTGGTCGTCACCTTTGCGCTGGCGACGGTCTACTCTGAACAAGGCTCGGATATCGTCCGCGGCCTCGCAGCGAGCGTCTCATGAGCAAGATTCAAAAAGCACTGGACGCCATTCGGAAGTCGCCCGATACCGTCGAGCGGACGGAGCCGGCGCTGCGTCGAAGAAGCGAGCCGGCGTCCGCGGTTGCCCGCTCTGCCGACGGCGACGCCGAATTTCACATCGAGCTGATCACGCCGAAGTCGCAGGTGGAGGTCGATCACGACGCATTGATCGCGGCGGGTCTCCTGCCGCCCCATCAGGATCGCGATCTGATCGGCAGGCAGTTCCGGCGCGCGAAGCGGCCGGTCCTGCAGTGTGCGTTCGACGACCCAACGCTCGCGGGCGCGAACCCGAACATCATCATGATGGCCAGCGCGATGCCGGGGGCCGGAAAATCCTTCTGCTCGTTCAATCTGGCCTACAGCATCGCCTACGAAAGAGACTACGATTCCCTGCTGGTCGACGCCGACGTGCTGAAGCCCGGGCTCAGCAGGGCGCTCGGACTGGATGACCGGCCCGGGCTCACCGACTATCTGCTCGACGATTCCCTCGAAATAGGCGACGTGCTCGTTGGCACGGACCTCAACGACATTCTCGTCATCCCCGCCGGCCGCAGCCATCCCGAAGCCACCGAGTTGCTGGCCAGTCGTCGCATGCGCGAGATGATCGAGACCCTGTCGGCGGCATTCGCGAGCCGGGCCGTGATCTTCGATACGCCGCCGCTGCTGCTGACCAGCGAAGCACAGGTGCTGGCAGCCAAGGCCGGTCAGATCGTGTACGTGCTGGAAGCGAGATCGACGTCCCAGGACTCCGCACTCAGGGCCGTGAGCCTTCTCGATCGCGAGAAACCGATCAACGCGATCCTCAACAAGTCGCGCAGCGCGTCCGGTGCCGGTTACCAAAGCGACGATTACGGGTACTACCCGAATCGCAGCGGGAGCTCCAAAGATGAATCAGAAGACCAATAACAACATTTCGGCGGCCCTTGGCCGTGTTCTCGGAGCGGCGTGTTTCCTGTCGCTGGTACAGCCTGCCTCAGCCGCGCAATGGGAATTCGGTGTGTCCGCCGATCTGAGCGTGATCTACACGGACAATCTGCGGCTCGAAGCGGAAGGCGAGGAGGATTCGGATACCGTCTTTCTCATCTCGCCGACGTTCTCGTTGAGCACAGAGGGAGAGGACGGTCTGCAGGCCGACATCCGGTACCGGCCCGAAGCGTACTTCTATTCGGAAGAGAGTGACGCCGACGAAGTGTTCGACATCGTCGATGCGCAGGCAACGGTGCCCTTCGTTAGAGATGCACTGTTCCTTTACGTCAGCGCCGTGAATTTCCAGAGCATCACGTCGCCGGACGTCGCGTTTCCGACCTCCAACCTGCCGATCACGGGCACGCGAATCGACTCGACCGTGTATGAGGTGCGGCCGTACTGGGAGCAGGACCTGGGTGAAGTCAATGTGCTCGCGGAAGTGTCCTACGTTGCATCCGAGTTCGACGACGCGAGCGTCGTATTCAGCGATTTCAACCGCGACAACACCGTGCGGACCGGCATCTTCTCGATGAACAACTACGGAGACCAAAGCGGTCTCACCTGGGGATTCGACTACACGTACTTCCGGGTCGAATACGATCAGGCCGACCCGTGGGACTATCAGCAGGCCAAAGTCGACCTCGGCTTTTGGCTGAACGGTACGACCCGGCTGTTCGCGGCAGGGGGACTCGAGTCCTCGTATGAGAACTTCTTCGACCCGTCGCTGGAGGACGAGTTGTGGGAGTTCGGCTTCCAGTATGCGCCGAACTCCAGGCTGAATTTCGAAGTGGCCGCCGGTGAGCGGAGCTTCGGCAGTTCCATTCGCGGCAACGTCTCTTACCGGCTGCGACGCGGCACGACGACGCTGTCGTATTCGGAGGCACCGACATCGAGGGCGGACATTGCCGGAGAACGGAGACCGGTGGTTTCCGCCGACAATCTCGACGCGATTCTCGACCGGCCGGGTAGTGCCGACCGATTTGTGCAGCGGCGCGGTGAATGGCAGACCGACATAGAACTGGCTAAGAGCGAGTTTTCTCTGCGGATTTTCTTCGAAGCGCGCGATCAGCGCACGACGGACACAGGGCAGGCGCTCGGCGACGAGCGCTTGTTCGGTCTCGCCGGACGCTGGACCTGGCGCCTTGGCGCCAAGTCGACGCTCGGAGTTGCAGGAGATTTTGCGAGGAGGAAAGAGAACCTCTCGGTGGGAGTGGGAGATGCCGAGAGTGACCTGTCGCGCGCGTCTATCGACTATACGTACAGTCTGTCGCCCAGACTTAGTCTGATTGCCATGATTCAGCGTTCGGAAGAGGACGACGTCCTCGGTGGATCCATGCGCAACTACGTCGAAAACCAGTACCACCTGACCTTGAGAGCAAGCTACTGATGCACGCTGGCGGTGCTCCAATTCGCACCCAAAGGCAGGCCCCCGAGGTGGATTCCGGGGCCGAGGAAGGGATCGTCGACGTGTCGGATGCGCTGCAATCCGCAGAGCCGGTGAATGCCATGACCATCGACGTCGAGGAGCATTTTCAGGTGTCGGCATTCGAGGAGAAAATCGCACGCGACGAGTGGCATCAATATGGCAGCAGGGTCGAAGCCAACGTCGATCGCATCCTTGCACTCCTGGCTGACGCGGACGCCAAAGCGACTTTTTTCGTCCTCGGCTGCGTTGCGGAGCGGCACCCGCAGGTCGTCAGGAATATCGTCTCGTCCGGCCACGAGGTCGCCAGTCACGGCTACGATCACATACGCGTTCGTCAACAGACCGCGGATCAGTTCAGGGACGATGTACTTAGGACCAAGTCGAAACTCGAGGAGATCTCCGGCGAGCCGGTGCTGGGATACCGCGCTGCCAGTTTCTCGATCGGCGAGGACACGCCGTGGGCGCACGACGTGCTGCAGGAGACCGGACACCAGTACAGCTCCAGTGTCTATCCGATCCGCCACGATCACTACGGCAGTCCGGATACGCCGCGGTTTCCCTATCTGGTTAGACAAGGCGGGCTGCTGGAAATACCGCTGACGACGATCCGGTTGTTTGGCCGCAACGTGCCCAGTGCGGGTGGCGGTTATTTCCGGCTGCTGCCGCTGGCGTACTCGAAGTGGGCGTACCGGCGGGTGAACCGTGCCGAGCGCATGCCGGCCGTCTTCTATATGCATCCCTGGGAGATCGATCCGGACCAGCCGCGGGTGGAGGGCGTGCCTCTGAAGACCCGCTTTCGGCACTACGTCAACCTGAGCCGGTTCGCGGGCCGGCTTGAAGGGATCCTCCGAGAATTTCGGTGGGGTCGCATGGACGAAATTTACGGCGCACTGCTCCGGCGTTGATTCCAGGCGCCGAGATGGATCAAATGACTGCGTCAATCGCACCGACGTATACGGTTCGTGAACTGGCTGCCGGCGATGCCGCGCGCTGGGACGCGTTCGTGGAGTCTCAGCCCGATGGCACGTTCTTTCATCTTTCGGGATGGAAACGGATCATCGAGGACGTGCTGCGGCATCCGGTCACCTATCTGTACTGCGAACGCGACAATGAGATAGTCGCCGTGCTGCCGCTCGCCCAGGTTCGCAGTGTTCTGTTTGGTAATGCACTGATTTCAGTACCTTTTCTGGTATATGGCGGTATCGTGTCGGACGACTCCGTCGCACGCGAGATGCTGATCGATGCCGCCTGCAGCAAGGCGCAGTCGCTGAAGGTGGACTACCTCGAGCTTCGCAACCGCGAGCCGTCGGGCAACGACTGGCCCGCCAAGACGAGCTACGTGAGCTTCTCGAAGGCACTCGATCCCGATCCGGATGCGAACCTCAAGGCGATCCCCAGAAAGCAGAGAGCCATGATTCGCAAAGGCATCAAGGCCGGGCTGGTTGCCGAACGCGATTCGGACGCAAGCCGGCTCTACGCCGCGCTTCTGCCGTGCAAGCGAAATCTCGGCACGCCGTTTTTCAATCGGCGCTATCTCGACGCGATCGTCGCCGAGTTCGGCGACCGGGCCGAGATCACGACCGTCGTGCGCAATGACGAGATTATCTGCAGCGTCATGAGTTTTCGGTTTCGCAACGAGATCCTTCCGTACTACGGCGGCGGCGGCGACGCGGCCAGGGTCCACAAAGGCAACGACTTCATGTACTGGGCCGTCATGGAGCGAGCGTGCCAGGAAGGTGTCGAGGTCTTCGACTACGGCCGCAGTATGGTCGACACCGGGCCGTACCGATTCAAGAAGCACTGGGGTTTCGAACCGACGCCGCTTCACTACGAGTACTTTCTTGTCGGGGCTGACGCCATGCCGAATCTGAATCCATCGAACCCGAAGTACCAGATGCTGATTTCGACATGGAAGCGGCTGCCGCTCAGCGTGGCCGGATTCATCGGGCCGCGCGTCGCGCGGCTCCTCGGATAGACGGCGTCCGCGTGGTCGCGGTGATCCGGCGATGAGTCGACAGTCCCTCCTGTACCTTGTTCATCGAGTCCCTTTTCCGCCGGACAAGGGCGACAAGATTCGTTCCTATCACCTGCTTCGCGATCTGGTGGAGCGTTTCGACGTTCACCTCGGCTGCTTCGTCGACGACCCGCGCGACATGGACTACGTCGACGACCTGGCACGAATGTGTGCGAGCGTCCATGTGCGGCCGCTAAGTCCGAAGATGGCGCGTCTGCGAAGCCTGCGTGGCCTGTTGACGGGCAGGCCGCTGTCCGTTCCCTACTATCGCGATGCCGCCATGCAGTCCTGGGTCGATGAGACGCTTGCCGCGCAGGCAATCGAGTCCGCGGTTGTCTTCTCGTCGCCGATGGCGCAGTACCTTCTCGGCGAGAAGTACGATGGAATGCGGCGAGTCATGGACTTCGTCGACATCGACTCGGACAAATGGCGCCAGTACGCGGACCGGAAACGCGGGCCGATGGCATGGCTGTACGCCCGCGAGGCGGCGAAACTCGAAACCTTCGAGCGGCGCGTGGCCAGCGCATTCGATGCGTCCGTGTTCGTTTCCGACAACGAAACGGAGATGTTCTCGAAAATCTCACCCGCAACCAGCGACAAGCATCACGCCGTCGCGAACGGCGTGGATATCGACTTCTTCGATCCGGCGCTCGAGTTCGAGGATCCGTACCCGGCGAACTCCACGCCGATCGCTTTCACCGGAATGATGGACTACTGGCCGAACGTCGATGCCGTCGCGTGGTTTGCGAGTGAGGTCTATCCGCGGGTACGAGAGCGCGTTGCCGATGCCGAGTTCTGGATCGTCGGCGGCTCGCCGTCGCCTGCCGTGAGAGCCCTCGAGCAGTTGGACGGCGTGCATGTCACCGGGCGCGTGCCGGACATACGGCCATGGATCGCGCACGCACGCGCGATCGCCGCGCCGCTCAGGGTCGCACGCGGCGTACAGAACAAGGTGCTGGAGGCCCTCGCAATGAGCAAGGCCGTCGTCTGCACTCCGCAGGCCGCGGCAGGACTGAGCAACGTTGCCGAGGCGCCGATCGACGTCGCCTCCGACGAGGACGCGCTAGCGGAGGCGGTGTGCCGCGCTCTCTCATCCGATGCCCGTAACGCAGGCGGACGGGAGTACGTTCTGCGGCATTACGACTGGGCGAAGAATCTGTCGCGCCTGGGAGAACTGCTGGATCGGCCATCCCCGCTGGCAGACGCCGAGTCCGCGTGACGGCTTCGCCGAATACGCCGGCGCTCCGCACGGGACCCGATCTGATCGCGTTCGGCGCGCTCGTTGCGCTGCTCTTGGCACTGCACTGGCCAACGTTTGCGTCGCTCGTTTCCGGCTGGCTCAGTAGCGAGACTTACGCCCACGGCTTCCTGATCCTGCCAATCGCTCTGGTATTCGTCTGGCTGCGGCGTAACCGCGTGTCGAGCGAACCGAGGACGGTGTTTTGGGGTGGGCTCGCTGCCGTCGTGGCGCTATCGACACTGTGGACCGTGGCGTCACTCATCAATGTCCAGGTCCTCAGCCAATTCGCGTCGGTCGCGCTGGTTGGCGCACTTGTCATCACCCTGTTCGGACGCCGAGTCGCCATCCTGTTGACGCTCCCGCTTGCCTACCTGCTGTTCATGATCCCGGTCGGCGAGGAACTCGTGCCGATATTGATGCTGACCACCGCCGACTTCGTCGTCGGCGGCCTGAACCTGTTCGGCGTGCCCGTGTATCGGGAGGGACTGCAGTTCAGCACCTCCAACGGCGACTTCCTCGTCGCCACCGCCTGCAGTGGAATCCGCTACCTGATCGCCTCCGTCGCTCTCGGGCTGGCGTTCGCGTTCCTGACCTATTCGAGTGTTCGGAAGCGGGTCCTCTTCATGTGCGCGGCGGTGCTGGTGCCCGTCGTCGCGAACTGGATCCGGGCGCTGGGAATCGTTCTGATTGCCGAATACAGTGACCTGCGGATGGCCGTCGGTATCGATCACTTCATCTACGGCTGGTTCTTCTTCGGCATCGTCATGTTCGGAATGTTCTGGGTCGGAAGCCGCTATGCCGACCCGCTCGAGCCCGAGACGACGCAGACCGGCTCGCCGGTCGATGGACGCCGGGGCGGCACGTCGCAGATCGTCGTCGCGGCATCGCTCGCCGCGGTCCTCATCGCGGCAGGCGTTGCTATCGCGGCGAGCGCGCAGTCGAGGCAGACGAACGTTGACGTCAGTCTGCCGGTGCTTGACGGCGTACCGGCGTCGTCGCCTGCAGACGACGTTCCCACGTGGGTTCTCGACTACCCGGGAGCCGCGGATCTGACGTCGGCCCGCTACGAGTTGGCCGACGCCGATATCGAGCTTCGAGTGGCGGCGTTTGCGTCGCAGGAGCAGGGGCTCGAGTGGATCAATTCCGAGAACCGTATTGCTGCCGCGCCGTGGGACATCGATACGATTCACACCGTGTCCCTTGCTCCATCGCCAGTACCCGCGGTGCGGCAAACGACGATCCACAATGCCGGCTTCTCATACAGCGTCGTCTACTGGTACCAGTCCAGGGGAACGACGACGGCAAGCCGATACCGGGCGAAATGGCTCGAACTCCTGAACCTGTTCGACGATCAGCCGGAATACGTAGTTGCTGTGGCGGTTCGCAATGTAGACGGCACGATGGACTCGCAGCTACTCGAGTTCGTTGCTGAACACGGCGGCGCGCTCACTGCCTGTCTCGATGCCCCAGAGCAGGCGTCGTGCCGACCTCGCTGAACGCGGCCGCAGACGACGCAGAATCGGTGAACGCAACGAGGACAAAACTGCTGCACGCGGTCTTCAGGCTCGACTACGGCGGTATGGAGAATGGGTTGGTCAATCTGATCAACGGTCTGCCCGAGGACCGTTTCGAGCACGCTGTGATGTGTCTGACTCACGCAACCGAGTTTGCGGAGCGTATTCGTGTTCCGGGCGTCGAGATTCTCGAATTGAATAAGCCGCCGGGAAACGATCTGCGTACCTACCGGCGAGCGTTTCGTGCGATGCGCAAGCTCCAACCCGACATCGTACACACCCGGAACTTCGGAACGCTGGATCTGAGCTGGGTCGCCAGGCTGGCCGGGTGTCGGCGCCGGGTGCATAGCGAGCACGGCTGGTCTGCCGCCGACCCTACCGGGCAGTCACGCAAGCACCGGTTTGTGCGGCGGGCCTGCGATCCGGCGGTGCATCGCTACGTTACCGTCTCCGAGGACATTGCGAGGTGGCTCGACACTACCATCGGCATCGAGCCGGGCAAGATCCTGTGCCTCCACAACGGGGTCGACCTGAGCCGATTCGGCAGCAGCGGCAACCCGCAGTCCGACGATGACAGGATTACGTTCGGCACGCTTGGGCGCCAGGATCCCATCAAGGGCCTCGACGTGTTCATCGAGGCGGTGTCCATCGTCCTCGGTAAGCGCCCCGAGTTCGCGGATCGAGTGCGGGTGATCATGGCGGGCGATGGTCTGGAGGGGGAGCGGTGCAAGGAACTGCGGGACAAGCTCGGCCTCGAGCACGTGATCGAGTTTCCCGGTCTGATCTCCGATGTTCCGAAGCTGCTGCAGGAATTCGACATCTTCGTGCAGCCGTCGCTGAACGAGGGTATTTCGAATACGATGCTGGAGGCGATGGCGTCGGGTCTGCCCGTGGTGGCGACGCGGGTCGGGGGCAATCCCGAACTCATCACGGACGGCGTCGAGGGAAGTCTCGTCGCGGCGGGCGATGCTGGCGCTCTCGCTCATGTCATCGAACAGTATCTGGACAGCCCGAGCCTGTGTTCCGAGCATGGCGCGGCAGCGCGGGAGCGGGCGGCCAACGAATTTTCAATCGAGGCGATGGTGGGGCGGTACACCGACTTCTACACATCGACCATGCAGTTGTAAGCGGAGCAAACAGGCCGAGTATTTTCAATGTGCGGAATCACAGGAATTTTTGACACCGTCGAACGCAGGCAAGTCGATCGGGGACTTCTCGAGACAATGAATCGCCTGCAGTCTCACCGGGGCCCCGACGGCGAGGGTTACCATCTCGAGCCCGGCGTTGGTCTCGGGCATCGCCGGCTCTCGATCATCGACATCGAGGGTGGCCACCAGCCGATATTCAATGAGGACGAATCGGTCGCCGTTACTTACAACGGCGAGATCTACAACTTCCAGCAGATTCGCGACGACCTGATTGCCAAAGGGCATTCTTTCCGGACCCGCTCGGACACCGAGGTGATTGTTCACGCGTGGGAAGAGTGGGGAGAGGACTGCGTCGAGCGATTCAACGGAATGTTCGCGTTCGGCATTTGGGACCGGAACAGGGACTGCGTTTTTCTGGCGCGCGACCGAATCGGCATCAAACCGCTGTACTACTCGATCACGGCCGACGGCTTTCTGATTTTTTCTTCTGAACTCAAGGCCTTACGCCCGCATCCAAGCGTCGATCTCGCACTCGACAATCGCGCGGTCGAGGACTATTTCGCCTTCGGCTACGTTCCCGAGCCCCGGACGATCTATCGTTCGGTTTCAAAATTGCCGCCCGGGCATACGCTGCTCGTTCGACGGGGCAGGGGGGGCTCGTCGCCTAGGCAGTACTGGGACGTCCGCTTCGAAACATCGTTCGACGGCTCCCTCGATAACCTCGAAGAGTCTCTGATCGAGCGGCTGACGGGCAGCGTTCAGCGCCGGCTGATCGCGGAGGTTCCGCTCGGCGCGTTTCTCTCCGGCGGTGTCGATTCCAGTGCGATCGTCGCGATGATGTCACAGCTCAACAACGGCAAGGTGAACACCTGCTCCATCTCGTTCGGCGATCCCGAGTTCAACGAGAGCCGGTATGCGCAGAAGGTTGCCGAGCGCTACGAGACGAATCACCGAGTCAAGAACGTCGACCACCAGGACTTCTCGCTTCTCGAGAGTCTGCCGGGCATCTACGATGAGCCGTACGCCGATAGCTCGGCCATGCCCACCTACCGTGTTTGCGAGTTGGCGAGGGAGTCGGTAACCGTCGCACTCTCGGGGGACGGCGGCGACGAGAATTTCGTCGGCTATCGACGCTATCGCTGGCACAGCTACGAAGAGCGTGTTCGCGGGATTCTTCCACAGTGGTTTCGCGGGCCGGCTTTTGGCGCGGCCGGATTCCTGTATCCGAAGATGGACTGGGCCCCGAAAGTGCTCCGCGCCAAATCGACACTGCAGGCGCTGGCCAGAGACAGCCTCGAGGCCTACTTCAGAAGCGTGTCGTTCTTTCCGACAGAGCTAAGAAGAAAGCTGTTCTCAGCGGACTTCGCGCGGTCTCTGGACGGCTACGAGGCGATCGAGGTCTTCCGCGATCATGCGACGAGAGCATCCGTCGAGGATCCGCTGCAACTCGTTCAGTACCTGGATTTCAAAACCTATCTTCCCGGCGACATTCTGACGAAAGTCGATCGCGCGAGCATGGCGCACAGTCTGGAGGTTCGCGTACCGCTGCTGGATCACACGTTCGTCGAGTGGGTGGCAACGCTGCCGACATCGGAAAAACTGTCGGGACGCGAAGGCAAGGCGTGCTTCAAGCGCGCGCTGGAGCCGTATCTGCCGAACGACGTTCTCTATCGTGACAAGATGGGCTTTGCCGTGCCGATTGCGCGGTGGTTCCGAGAGGAACTGGCGCAGAACATTCGCGATGTCGTGACCGGCCCGAGACTGAGCGAAAGCGGCATCTTCGACACCGACTACCTCGCCAGGATTCTGCAGGAACACCAGTCGGGCATGCGCGAGCACTCAGCCGTGCTCTGGTCCCTGCTGATGTTCGACGGCTTCCTCGCCCTCGAGGACGGCTAGCCGCGCCAGCCGCCGCGTTGGGCCGCTTTACTGGGTTGCGAGGCTCGACGGCGGTTCCGGCCGGGACACGACAACGTCGCCGTCCGGAAGCCGCACGATGTAGGCCGGGGAGTCGATACTGGCGATCACGCCTATGGCGCGCCAGTCGTCCATGAGCACGAAACGTCCCCAGGAGCCTGTCATTCCATTGTCGCGCGCGATCGAATCGCCGCCCAAGGGATGCGCCGTAATCTGCCACGGTGGACCGTCCGCATTCATCTCGTAGAGATTCCGCCAGCCGGCACTCGAGTCCTGTCCACCGAACATCCAGTAGACATCGCGTTGCGGGTCGTAGACGACTGACGTTCCTTCCTGATTCAGGATTCCCGTCTGTCCACTGATGGACATCCGCGACATGTTGACGGTTTCGCTGGAGAAGTTGATGGTGACGAGGCTGCGTTCCCCGCTGCCGACGATGATGCCGCGCTGCCGTGAGGTGTCCCACGCCGCGGTCACGTTGTACGGCAGGCCGCCGCCGGAGTAGGTCCTTGCGCCGGACCACGTATCGTTGGACGTGCGGTAGAAGAATCCCTCGTCCGCATCGTTCATCGTGACGAAGATATTGCCGCTGGCGGGGTCGTAAATGGTCTTGGCTCCGCCCGCCTGGGCCGGATAGTTCGGCAGCTGTGACCAGGTCCCGGAACTCAGGTTGTACTTGAACGATCCGTCCGACATGAAGCCGTTCTGGTACTGCGAGCCGCCGAAACGATAGATGTGATTGTTGTGGTGCGCGTACACCGCGCCGTCATAGGTGTGTACGGAAACCGGGCGGCCGTCCGAATAGGTTTGCCGATTTGCTCTGACGCTCGAGACGCTGCTGATCTCGAGATTGTCTTCCCAGCCCGCGGGCCTGTTCGTACCCGCGAAATCGAAGATGTACAGACCGTTGTTTGCCGAGTCGTTGTGCCCGCCACCGTGGACGAACAGGCGACTGCCGATTCCCTTGGCACCGCCGCTCCAGGCCGTGATCACGGACTCGAGCCCCACGTTCGAGGGGTCGTTGTTGATCCACTCCGATGGCGTTACGTCTCGGATCGAGATGTCACCGTCAGCCGGCGCATAGTTGCCCGAGAGTTCGCGTACCTCGAATGCCTGCAGATCGGACACGTACGCGGGAAGAGGAGCAGATTGCGCGTGCGCGGTGCCGGACACCGAGGCCAGTGCGAGCGCAGCTGCGGTCAGAAATTGGGGATTGCGAAGTATTGAAGACATTGTCACAGCCTAGTCGGTTGTCAGGTTGCTCGGTGGGTTGGGTCTCGGCGGGGCCGGCGGCGGCGCGCTGCCGTCATCGCCCCAACTGGGCATCGGCCGGCCGTCGATAATCGCGCCGCGATCGGGCGCCGCACCGGCGAATCCGTCGTTAATGTTCGCTATCGGGACCCCTGAGTTTTTAGGTGCTGTGCCCGCGCCGAGCTGCGGAACGAACGAACTCTGCACCTCGACGAGCGAGTCGGCGCCGAGGGTGATCTGACTCGTCCACGGATTCGCTACGGTGAGGTTGTCGAACGACATTCTGCGGTTGCTTCCGGAGAACACCGGCGTCGTGTTGCCCAGCTGATTCTGTGCCTGCGTGAGGCCGGAGTAGACGCCGTCCCACTGAATCTGTCTGTCGGGATACCAGGAGTTGTGCGTCCAATCGATCGGATCGTGACCGCCGCTCTCCAGCCACAGCAAATTGCCGTTGCCGTTGTAGATCAGAATATTGTTGCGGAATCCGTAGGCGCGCTGGGGTCCGTTGTTCGGCTGATACCAGCCGGAGGTGTCCGGGTCGTGGCCCACAACCGTCCTCGTACCGATAAACGTGTTGTTGTAGAGGAACTGGCCCGAATTGGTGCTGTTCCATTTGTGCGTGTGCGTTCTCGCCGGATTGATGCAGATGTTGCGCGCGTATAGGTACGGTCCGCCATACAGCGGATCGAGCGAACCGCAGTTTGCGGAATTGTGCGAACGATTGTCGTAGAAGGAGATGTTTCGCTTGGCGTGATCGACTTCGACCAGATCGTCCAGCGAATTCCTGATGTCGTTGCGGTAGTAGTGAACGCTGAACGTTTCGGTAAGCGTGGAGCCGCCGGAATGCTGTGCAAAGGAGAACGTATCGCCGAAGCCCGAGATCGTATTGTTGAACGCGACGTTGCCGGAGCCCGGCATGTTGATGCCGTCGTCGTCCCAGGACAGGTTGCTGTCCAGCACCGACCTCTGCCACGGATTGTTGCCCCTGACCCGGTTGTTGTAGACCAGCGCCTCGGTAACTTCATCGTAAAAGGCGATGCCCATATCGACACCGTCGATCGTCAGGTTCCGCAGGGTATTGCGCGTCGTACCGTTGTCGTTGCCGCCGCCCCAGACGCCGATGTTCATTGCCCCGAGTCCGGCACCGCCGGCGTCCGAACTGCCGCCCTGCAGCGTCATGTTCTCGACAACGACGTGGTTCGCATCGAGCAGGCGCAAAATGCGGCCCGCCGTGTCTCGCAATACGACGCCGTCACGCGATTCGCCTCTGATGTAAATCGGCTGCGACGTCGTTCCCGACCTGTCCAGCTCCAGGTTGTTTACGTTATAGGTGCCGTTCTCGAATTCGAGAACGTCACCGGGATTGAGCGAATCGAAGGCGTTCTGAATCTCGTTCGCAGAGGCACCCTGAGAAATCGTCTTGTTGGCAGGGCCCGCCGCGGGCGGTAGCGAGCGAGTGGAGAACTGCCGAGTCTGGGTTTCGACCGAGCCGCCCTCGTTGACCGTTACTTCGACGTCGTACGTCGTGCCCGGCACGAGGTCGATGATGACCCATGCAAACCCGTCCTGAATCTGGCCGACGTCCGGCGAGTTCGAAAAGTTTCTGCGGATCCGGTACATCGGGTGACCATCGCGCCAGGCGCCGGAGCCTACCTGCCGGTACCGAACCGACGTCGTTGCATCGAAGTCGACGCTGCCGGTCACCGGAAGAAACAGTGCGAGCTGCTCCGGGGTCGGCGGACCGTCCTGCATGAGAGTTCCGACCGCTACGGATTGAGCAGCCGCTGGCGCCGTCGCGAACAAGGCGACGGCCGTGAAAATTCCGAGAAAAAGTGTTCGCATCAATTTGGCCCGATGGTGATGAGACCGTGAATACCTACGATCGTTCTTGGAACGATCGAACATCGTTCAAACGAAAGGCGTCGGTGGACTGGCTGCGATGGACCCGCGCGGTGAGCGCAAAGAATAAACGCTAACCGTCGGCGTTCATCGGCAGCCCCGCTATCGTAGGAAGTCCCTTAGATCGGCGGCTTTGCGTCCTTGCCTTTCGACAAGTTTGCCTTTCCACCCCGTTATAACACTTTTTCTTTGCGAGACAAGTGCAAGTTTTGTCGAGCGGAAATCAGCGCATCAAAGGCCAAAAATAGGGCCAAATCTGTCTCCAAACAGAGACAGTTCCGGCGCAAATTGAACAATATGCCGGTCTGTGAGGGGTCGAGCGCGACTAGTTAGTTTTCGTACAGTTCGTCGAACAGCGCGGCGAGTTCGGCGGTCCGCTTTCGGCGCGAAGCGCCCTCGACGGCTTCGTCGGTTGGCAGTGCATTGACCTCGCCCCGTACGAAGCGGCCTAGCAGGTTTGCGATCGCGTTCGCGTCGGCGAGATCCGCGATCGCCTCGATACCCGCGGAGCGCGCCGACCACGCGGTATCGCCCGCCTCATCGGTAAGAAGGAGGATCGGCCGTCGAGCGAAATAGTATTCGTAAAGCTTGGCCGGAATCTGCTGATTGCAATTGCTCGCTTGCAGGATCATCAGACCGTCCGCGCGCATCATTTCCGCAGCCGCTTCGCGATGGGATACCTGCTCACCGATCTGAAGCGAGTCGGCGACACCGAACTTCGTGGCGAGGGAGCGGAGCAGTTCCACCTCGCCGGGTGATCGAAACCTGACGACCAGCCTGGCAAATTCATCCGGTGACGAATCGCGGAGCAAGCTCAACGCTTCGAACAAACAAGTAGGATCGCGTTCGCTGCTGTAGACCATGCCACTGTGCAGCAAGGTCAGTTTGCCGGGGTTGAGGCTTTCCGAATCGGATTCGATGCGCGTAAACGCGCTCTCGTCGTAGCCGTTCTCCAGCAGCCGGAACTTGTCGCCGTCGTACGGATACCTCAACCGGTACGTGTCGATGGCGCCGGGCGTCGTGAATGTGCTGATCGCCGCGGTATTGACAGTTTGACGTTCGATCCTGTCGAAGCTACGCCACGTGGCCGGGTCGGACGGATAGTCGTCCTGCGCCATCGGATCGCGAAAGTCCGCAACCAGCGGGATGCCGCTGAGTCTGCTCAGCCGCCGTCCAACGCAGTGCGCCGTTGCGATCGGGTACGTCGACCAGATCAGGTCCGGCTTGTGCCGGCGAATCGCAAGCAGTCCAAGGGGAATCGCGCTGAGCCGCCACCAGTGCCAGCGGTCCGGGATCGCCAGCCGATTGAGATACCGGCCACCGATGGCGAAATGCCGCTTCGTGTCGAGCGCGGGTGCACGCACGATCTTCGTGCCCTCGCGCACTTCGGACAGGCGGTCGGCACTGCGCTCCTCGAACACCCCCTCGTTCGCCGTCAGAACGATGGGCTCCCAACCGTGGTCAGGGAGGTAGGCCGAGAATCGAAGCGCCCGCTCGACACCGCTGGTCCCGGACAGCGGTGGGAACTGAAAAGCGACCATCAAGACTCGCTTCATCCGGTGCCCATCCGCTTCGCAAGACCCCCGGCGGCGACGGCCGGACTCCGGGAACGGAACTGCTCGCTGGTAACGAGACAATATTTCAATAAAATCACGTGATCCGAATCGTCGGTCGCCATCCTCGGCGGAATCTTACACGAACACTGAATGCAAACATGAAGGAGATGCGAATTGAGTACTGAGGGAGAAGTCCTGTCGATCCTGGACGAGGTGCTGGGTCTGGACGGGCGGTCGAGCGAGTTCGAGACGACGACAGGGCTGCTCGGTTCGCTGCCTGAGTTCGATTCCATGGCGGTGGTCGGAATCATTACGACGATCGAGGAGCGGTTCGACGTTTTCATTGACGACGACGAGATCGATGCGAGCGTTTTCGAGACGGTCGGATCGCTGGTCGGCTTTGTCGACGGCCGACTGTAGACGCAAGAGCGGAGCCGTTGAGGCTGGAGCCATTCTTTCTCGGCGAAGGCGGCGAGCGCCGTTTTTGTCTCGCCACGGTCCCCGATCAGGAACCGCGGGGTGGCGTGCTCTACATCCATCCCTTCGCCGAGGAAATGAACAAGTCCCGGCGCATGGCGGCGCTGTCAGCCCGGGAAATGGCGAAGAGCGGCGCCCTGGTATTGCAGATGGACCTGGCCGGCTGCGGCGACAGTGCCGGCAACTTCGACGATGCCACCTGGCCCGGCTGGCTGGACGACATCGAACGGGCGTATGCCTGGTTGCGAGAAAACTGCGAAGGACCGGCGATCGTCTGGGGGCTGCGCGGCGGGTGTCTTCTCGCGGCGGACTGGATCGAGGCGCGCGGCAATGAACTGCCGCTGTTGCTGTGGCAGCCGGCAACGAATGGCGACCAGCAGCTGAAGCAATTCCTGCGCGTGGAGGCAGCGAACGCGATGCTGTCGGACAAGGGCGGGCAGGGCGTCGTCGCGTCTCTCGTCGCCGAGCTCGAGGCGGGCCGGCAAATCGAAGTCGCGGGCTACGGACTCTCGCCGAGACTCACCGGCCCTATGTCGGCATCCAGGCTGCAATTTGCCGATGGCTACTCCGCGCCCATCGAGATCTTCGAAATCAGCGCTCGTGACGACGCCGGCCTGTCCCCCGGCGTCGCGAGGCTCGAGAAGCGCCTCCGCGAACAGTCCATCCGCGTCAACGCCACGGCGTTGAACGGGCCCGGCTTCTGGCGAACGCAGGAGATCGAGGTCGTTCCCGAACTCGTCGAAGCATCCGGGCACGCCGTTCGCGAGTTGTTGTTATGACGTGCACGGAACGAGCACTGCTATTCGAGTGCCAGGGCGAGAGTCTGGTCGGCATCGTTACCGTTCCCGATTCGGAGTCCGTCGACACCGGCGTTCTGATCGTCGTTGGCGGGCCGCAGTACCGCGCGGGCAGCCATCGCCAGTTCGTTCACCTTGCTCGCCACTTGGCGGACCGGGGAATTCCCTGCATGCGCTTCGACTATCGCGGCATGGGCGATGCTTGCGGAGAGCAACGCGATTTCAGCGACGTCGAGCAGGACATCGACGCGGCCCTCGGGACCTTTCTGGACAGCGTTCCGTCTCTCCGCCGGGTCGTGCTTTGGGGGCTTTGCGACGGCGCCAGTGCGGCCTGCTGCTTTGCGCCCGACGACGCGCGCGTTAGCGGCCTCGTCCTCGTCAATCCATGGGTGCGAACCGAGCAGTCCGAAGCGGCCACCGTGCTTCGCCATTATTATGTCAAGCGGCTGCTGGATCGCGAGTTCTGGCGCCGGTTGTTCACAGGCTCGGTGTCGCTGCGGCGATCCCTGGCCTCGCTTTGGGGTTATCTGCGCTCGGCGGTAGCGCCGAAGGACGACGCGCAGGACGCCCGTTCCGAGGGTACGCTGCCGGAACGAATGGCCGCCGGTCTCGACGCCGCCAGCCGCAGCACACTCGCCGTTCTGAGCGGCGATGACATCGTCGCAAGGGAGTTCGACCGGGTCCGCGAGGAGTCCGCCGATTGGCGGCGTCTCTCGCGGGAGATGACGATAGAGCGGCTTCCCGACGCCGACCACACCTTCTCCACCGCCGCTTGGCGACAGACCGTCGAGCAACTCTCCGCCGAATGGGTATTGGACCTCGACGGCACCCGTCAGGCCTGATCCGAATCGCCGCAATCCGAAGATTCACGCCCCGTTCAGATATAATCGGAGACAATCCGGTCCGTTACAGAAGCCTCGCGCATGACAAAACGATCACAGCGGACAATGAATCGACACACCCGACATCGGCCCGGTCGCCGAGCGCGGCTGCCGGCCGCGCTGCTCTCGGTCGTCGCCGCCGGTTTGGCGCTCAGCGGCCACCAGGCCGCGGCGCAGGCGACTGCCGAACCCTGCGGCTCGTTGAGCAACGCCTACGGGCCGTACGACTATACGAACCCTGTGCACCGGCGTGAGAATCTCCGCATCGTCGAGGACTATCACCTGAACGACGACGTTCTCGCCCTGCGGCGCGGAATGACGGCAGAAACGCCGCTGGGCGATATCAGCTACACGCTACGCGCGTTTCCCAATCACCATCTCGCACTCGATGCGATGGCACGCTATCACCGGCGGCACAGCACCGAGCAGTTCTCGAACGGCCGCTACAGCATCGGCTGCTGGTTCGATCGCGCCCGCCGCTTCAATCCCAGAGACGGCAACGTCCGCCTGCTGTACGGCATTCATCTGATGCTGACGAGCCGGCACGAGGATGCGCTCGAGGAAATGGAGCAGGCGCTGCGTCTGATGCCGAACTCCGCCGAAGTTCACTACAACCTGGGTCTGCTCCACGTGGGTACGGGCAATTTGGACGTCGCGGAAGAGCACGCCCGCCGGGCCTACGATCTCGGCTATCCGCTGCCTGGTCTCCGTGACAAGCTCCGCGACGCGGGCCGGTGGGATAACTGACGGCCTGCTCCGCGGTAACGGAGCGTTCTAACTATCGGTCTTGCGTGCGCTGCGGCCCTGCGTCTCTTCGCGCTGCCGGCCGCCGCGCAGCCGGGCAATCAGTGTCTTCAGCAGGTGCACACAGCGGGCCTTGAGTTTCGGCGCGTAGAGGTAGTAGTTCGAGTGATAGCGGACGTCGTCCGTCCAGTGCATCTTGTGTGGCATGACGTCGCCCAGGAAATCGAACTCTGAGAAGCCGTTCTCGAAGGCATACCGAATCGACCGGTGGTTGACGACCAGCCCCGGCGACAGCCGGCTGATGTCTTCCACAAAGCTCGTCTTGAGCTGCGCCAGTTGGCCGTGCCACGCGTAGCACAGGCTGTACGCGACCGGCGCGTCGTCGAGATACAGGACGTTCGCGGCCAGCGCCTCCTGCGCCGCGAGGAAGGGCAGAAGCAGCCGGTAGTAGCGTTCTTCGACGCCCCGTTCGGAGATCGCCATCCCCGCATCGACTTTCCAGCTCTTCGCTTCGACGGCGAGGACAGCGTCAATCAGTTCGTCGACTGACTCGGGCGAGTGGAACCACTGCTCGCTGATGGCGCCTTTCTTCGCGAGCGACTTCTCCTTCCGCTTGAGCGTGTAGCGGAAATTCCGGCTCTTCGAGGCCAGGAACTCATCCCACGAGCAATCGATCGTGAGGTACGGAGAACCCTCGGCGGGAAACGTATCGAGCTTCCAGCCGGATGCCGCGCAGAAGTCGCGGATCGCTTGCTCAGTTTTGCTGCCCTCGACGATAGAGGGAACGATCAGCAAATCGGCTGACTCGGGCAGGCTATCGACGAGTGCTGTCAGGCACTCGAGCTCGCTGGTTTCGCTGAGAAGGACGGAGTGATTGGCCACCAGCCGCATGCCGGGCGCTTCCCACGACCGGCACGACAGGCCGAACGCGCTGAATGTGCCGGGCAGAATCGGCGTAAAGGAAATCCGCTTGCCGTCTCGCTCCTGACAGAACACTGAAACTTCGTCCAGCACGCCGGCAGACTGCGCCGTCGCGAGTATCCAGTCCGGAGCGTACTCCAGCGGCGCGCCCGGACGGTCGACCAGTTCGAGCCACTCGTCGCGGATCAGATCGAAGTCATTGTTGAGGCTATAGCCAGGCATGTCCGTTCCGTGCGATGCGCTCGAGGCGGTCAAGGAGCCGAGGCGCCAGCCGGCGTGGCCGGCCGGTCCTGCAGCCACAGCTCGAGCATCAGCAGGATCCAGACCATCTCGCCGTAGAAACCGGGATGCTCCGGCAGTAGCCGCTGCAGGAGGTCGTCGATGAATTCAGGCTTTACGATACCGCGCGGACCCAGGCCTGCCAGCGTGTCCGCGGAGAACGCCCGCAGCTCGTCGTGCGTCGAGGCCCAGACGCCGAACGGCAGCCCGAAACCCTGCTTCTTCTTGTGGATGATTTCCGTTGGCAGGAAGTCCTTGAGCGCGTACTTGAAGAACCAGCGGAGCTTCAGTCCCTTGAGCTTCCAGCTCGCAGGCAGGCTGTGGGCGAATGCGACCAGCTCCTCGTTCAATAAGGGAAAGCGAACGTCGATATCCGCGAGCTGGCACGTTCCGCTGACCTTGGGCAGGTCATTGTCGATCAACGTGTGCTGCCATTCGAACGCCAGCTGATGTTCGAGCGAGGACGGCGCGCTCGTCCTTTTCCACAAGCTGCGCCGAGACTCTCTCGGGCCCTCGCCATCGATGGATTCCAGGAAGTCCGGCTCGAATATCGTCTCTGTGCCGATCCGTTCAAGCAGGTTCCAGGTCTCCATGCGATCGGGCATCGGGATCTTTGCCTGCTCGATGTAGCTTCTGACCTTGCGCAAAAGCGGCAGATTGCCGAGAGGCGTGCCGAGAAACACCGGTTCGAGAGCGTAGGAGCGGAGCGGAGAGGGTACGCGGTCGTAGACACCGAACAGACGCTGTTGCGCGTAACGCGTGTTGCCGCCGAACAATTCGTCGCCGCCGTCGCCGGCCAGCAAGCGTTCGAAGCCGTCCGCTTTGGCGCGGCTTGCGCAGATCCATGCCGGGACGGCGGAGGAGTTGCCGAACGGCTGGTCGTAGAACCTGGCGACGCGGGGAATGCCCTCGAGCAGATCTTCCGGAGTCACGTAGTAGTCGTGGTGTTCCGCGTCGAAGTGCTGTGCTGCGATGCGCGCGTAGTGCATCTCGTCGTAGCCGGTCGCGTCGAAGCCGATCGAGTAGGTATCGATCCGGTGATCGGCGACCCGGCTGAGCATGCCGGCAACCGTGGAGCTGTCGGTACCGCCGGAAAGAAAAGTCGCGGTCGGCGCGCCGTCGCTGATCTCGCTTCTAATAGCCGATTCCACGATGTCACGAAACTCCGCCGCACTGTCTTCGAGTGTCGACTTCTTCCGCGTCGAGTATTCCGGCTTCCAGTAGGCGGACACGGTCAGGCGTCCGTCCGACCACTGCAGCACGCTGGCGGCCGGCGCGCGGTGGATCTCCTCGAAGACCGTCTCCGGTCCGGGAATCACGTGGAAGTACAGGTAGTTGAATATCGCCTGATTGGAAACGGCACGCGCGGGGACCGGCACCGAGTCCGCCCGATCCGCAAAGTACAGCCTGCCCTCGGTCGCCGTGTAGCAAATGGGCAGGGTTCCAAGGCGGTCTGTGACGATCGCAATTTCGCCCTGTTGCCGGCCGACGAAGATCGCCGCGAATCGGCCCTGCACGTGCTTCGGAGCGTCTGTGCCGAACTGGTCGTAGAGCCGCAGCCAGGCGGCCGCGGCACCATCCGACTCGGCGAGTCGGGCAATGCTGGCATCCGCAAAGCGCGGGGTGCCGAATGCGGCGCAGGTGGCCGAATCGCTGTCGGCCACACTGACATCGGCCGAGGAAGCAAGCATGCCGAACGGGAATCGTCGGGTTTCAAAGCTCGCATCGGCGCCAAACTCGACGCTGTCGTCGGGCGATGTCGAGATCGCTCCGTACACTTTCGCGAACGAGTTCGAGTCGTAATGCAGCGACGGCATTCTTGTTATTTCCCCATGATGGCTTGCGGTTTTTTTGTCGGCCGCTGCTGTGCCGGAAACCTGACCTCAGATCGGCGCCGCTTCGTGTCGAAACGCCGTTCGATGGTATCAAAATTGCGATGGGCTAACCGGAATTGATACTCGTCGAGAGGTGTGTGCTGCGTCACGCCGATCGTCCACCGACGGATCTCTCATTAGCCTCGCGTGAGGATTATGTTGTGTGACTCTACGGCGCGTACCGGGATTCCGAGACCTGCTTCGTGAACTCCGCCATGCGAATCCTGGACTCCGTCTGTGCAGACTTACCGCTGCCTGGTACGATGTGCACACGCAGATTAAATCAGGTCGGATCCACCGTTGAAGGACTTCTGGGCAATGACAGACGCACGGCACTCCGTGAGGGTGGCGGCCGTCTGCGTACGGCGCCTGAAACCGTGATTCGAAGCGTACTGCTTTCGACGCTCTACCCGAGCAGCGTGAGGCCGAATCACGGGGTGTTCGTGGAGAACCGGCTGCGTGAAGCGATCGCGAGCGGCGGCGTAGAGACTCGGGTCGTAGCCCCCGTTCCGTGGTTTCCATCCAGGGCCGAGCGCTTCGGCCGGTACGCGTTATTCGCCCGGACGCCGAAGAACGAAACTCACAACAGCATCGACGTATCGCATCCTCGCTACCTGCTTCCGCCGCGCGTTGGGATGAGCATCGCACCGGTCATGCTGGCGCTGGGTGCGCGACGGTGTCTTCGAAAGCTGATCGCCGGAGGTTTCGACTTCGACCTGATCGACGCACACTATTACTACCCGGACGGCGTGGCCGCGGCGATACTCGCGCGATGGCTGGACAAGCCATTCGTCATCACCGCACGAGGCTCGGATCTGAACGTATTGCCGCAGTATCGGTTTCCCCGGTCCTGGATTCGCTGGGCGCACGCGCGAGCCGCCGCATCCCTTTTCGTCAGCGATGCTCTGCGCCGGGAGATGGTGGCGATCGCCGGACCGTCCGATCGGCATTACGTGGTCAGGAACGGTGTCGACCTCGATCGCTTCTCGCCTCGCAATCGCGAGCAGTGCAAGCAGGAGCTCGGGCTGGAGGGCCACGATTGGGTGCTGTTCGTCGGCCAGGTTAGCCGCAACAAGGGCGTTCAACATGCCCTCGCGGCGTTGCCGTCGCTGCCGGCGAACGTCCGGCTGGCCGTCGTCGGCGACGGACCGCACCTCGCGGAGATGCGCGAGACGGCAGCTTCGCTCGGGGTCGGCGAGCGAGTTCGATTCGTCGGCTCAGTCGCGCACGAGAATCTGCCCACCTGGTACTCCGCGGCTTCCGTGCTCGCGCTGCTGTCGAAATCCGAGGGCACGCCGAACGTGATCCTCGAATCGCTGGCGTGCGGAACGCCGGTGGTCGCGACGGGCGTCGGCGGAGTTCCCGAGGTTGTTGAGTCTCCCGTTGCCGGCACGGTACTGACCGAGCCTGGGCCGGACCGGCTGGCGGCGGCCATTGCCCAATTGATCGACGAAGGACCGGATACCGCGGACGTTCGAGGGTATGCTGCGAGATTCGGTTGGGAAGCTTCGGTCCGTGCTCAATTGGACATCTTCAACTCGGTGATCGGCAGTGCGTGACGTATTGATTCTCGCCATTGTCGTGCTTGGTGCGGTTTTCGCTTTGCGGAGACCGCAGGTGGGCGTTCTGCTGTGGACATGGATTTCGATCATGAATCCACACAGATACACGTGGAGCTTCGCCTATGCCGCGCCGGTGGCGGCGATGGCGGCAGGCGCGACGATCGTCGGGCTGCTGTTCACACGCAACCGGCAGTCGCCCTTCCAGGGCGCACCGGCGTGGTGGCTGCTCGCGTTCACGATCTGGGTGACGATCTCCTGGCGCATGGGCATCGATCCCGCCGGCGACTATCCGCTCTGGGATCGAGTCATGAAGATCTACTTCATGACCTTCATTGCGCTGGCGCTGATGTACTCCAAGAAGGACATCCTCGCCTTCGCCTGGGTCAGCGTCGGATCGATCGCGCTGTTGGCAGGTAAGGGCGGGCTGTTTACCGTCCTGACCGGCGGCGGGTACCGGGTATTCGGACCGCCCGACTCGTTCATCGCCGACAACAACGATTTCGCACTCGGCACGGTCATCGCGATTCCGATGATGTACTTCCTGATGCGGCGGCTGCCGAAACCGTGGATGCGCTACACGATGCTCGTGGTGATCGTCCTGTGCGGGGCCTCGGTGCTGGGCAGCCACTCGCGCGGCGGTCTTCTCGCCTTGCTCGCGATGGGCACGGTGTTCTGGTGGCGCAGTCCGCACAAGCTGGCGCTGGGCGCGGTCATGCTGCTGGCCGTGCTCGCGTACCTGCCGATGATGCCGGACGAGTGGTGGGAGCGGATGCAGACCATCGCGACCTATCAGCAGGACGAGTCCGCGATGGGCCGTATCAATGCGTGGCACGTCGCCTGGCATACGGCGGCCAACTACTTTTTCGGCGGTGGCATGATGTACCAGCATCAGTTCCTGTTCGACGAATACGGTCCGTACGAGACCATCATTCGCGCTGCCCACAGCATCTACTTCCAGATTCTCGGCAATCACGGCTTCGTCGGTCTCTTCCTGTTCCTCGGGATCTGGATATCGGCACTGCGGACAGCCGGCAAGCTGAGAAAAATCGCGAGAAATCACCCCGAGGCGGCCTGGGCCGGCGAACTCGGCGCGATGGTTCAGGTGAGTCTCATCGGCTACGCGGCGGGGGGCGCTTTTCTCTCGCTCCCGTATTTCGATCTGCCCTACAATCTCGTCGTGATGGCGGTGCTGGCGAAGAAGTGGGTGGACCGTGAAGGCTGGAAGGAGGAGCCGGTGACCCTGTTCCTCGGCCGCCCGATGCCGGCGCGCGAGTAGCCGCCGAGCGGACCCGTCATGCCTGCATTTCTCGAGAAGCTGCTTCTGTCAGCCGTGTGTCCGGGCGGACGCCGCGGCCGTCTGTCGATTCTCATCTTTCACCGCGTCATCGATGAGCCCGATCCGCTGTTCCCGGACGACGCCGAGAGCGTCTCGGACTTCGACACCATTCTTTCCTGGGTCAGTCAGTGGTTCAGAGTGCTTCCGCTGCAGGACGCAGTCGAAAAGCTCGAGTCCGGCAACCTGCCGCGCCGGGCTGCCTGTATCACCTTCGACGACGGCTACGCCGACAACTATCTGAACGCGCTGCCGGTGCTCCAGAAGCACGGTCTGCATGCGACCTTTTTCATCGCCACCGGCTTCCTCGACGGCAAGAGGATGTGGAACGATACGATCATCGAGGCGATTCGCCTGACACCGGGCGAGGAGATCGATGCAAGCTCGATAGGGCTAGGCAGGCTGCGGACCGGCACACTCGATGAAAAGCGTGAGGCGGTCGGTTCGCTCGTGACCGAGCTCAAGCATCGTCCGCCGGAGGAGCGCGCGGAACTGGTCGCCGGTCTGGCCGGGTCGGTCGACGCCACGCTGCCCACAGACCTGATGATGACGACCGATCAGCTGCTCGCACTGCATGCGAGCGGGATGGGCATCGGCGCGCACACGGTGACACACCCGATCCTCAGGCTGTGTGACGAGGAAGCCGCGAGAGCGGAGATCTCAGATAGCCGCGAGACGCTGCAATCCGTCCTCGGTGAGGACATCCGGCTGTTTGCTTACCCCAACGGCAAGCGCGGTGACGACTATGGCGATCGCGAGGCCCGGATCGTGCAGGAACTCGGCTTCGATGCCGCGGTATCGACGAACCCCGGCACGTCACGCCCCGGCGACAGCCTGTTCGAACTGCGCCGGTACACGCCGTGGCGAATGAAGCGGCATGCCTTCCTCGCGCAGCTCATGAAGAACGCGCTGGTCAATCATTAGAGCGCGGGTTCCGCTTAGACGACGATTTCGCGGCAGGACGGATGGGAGAGAAAACCCTCCGGGCTTGCCGTTCTTCCGTAGGCACCGGACGCCAGCACGGCGACGAGGTCGCCGGGTTGCAGCGACGGCAGCGGCATTTCATCGCCCAACAGATCCAGCGGCGTACACAGTGGGCCGACGACGGACGTGACGACGCTATCGGCATTCCGCCGCACGGCGACGACCGGATAATTGCGCCGAATGACCTGGCCGAAGTTGCCGGACGCGGCGAGATGGTGGTGCAGTCCACCGTCGCAGATGGTGAACAGCTTGCCGCGCGACTCCTTGACGTCGAGAACCCGGCATACATAGATGCCGGCTTCGCCGACCAGAAATCGGCCGAGTTCGATAATGATCTCCGCACCGCCCAGCGCGCTGGTCAGCGCCTCGTACGCGTCCGCGTACGTACTCCGCAGCTCGCTGAGATCGAGCGGCTGCTCGCCGGGGAAGTAGGGAATCCCGAGGCCGCCGCCGATGTTGACGGTTGGCACCGGCAATGACGTGGCGGCAGCGAGCTCGCGCACCAGTTCCACCGTGCCCTGCACCGACTCGCGGATCGCGTCCACGCGCAGATTCTGCGAGCCGGAGAAAACGTGGAAACCGCGAAACTCGACGTTCTCGGATTCGAGCCGGCGGAGTACGTCCGGGATGCGTTCGGCGTCGATGCCGAACTGCGACGGCCGGCCGCCCATCTTCATGCCGGCGGTCTTGAGCTCGAACGACGGATTGACGCGAAGTGCCACGCTGGCGCGCTTGTCGAGGCGCTCCGCGATCGCGAGTGCGCGCGTTAGTTCCCCTTCCGATTCGACGTTCAGTGTGATGCCCGCGTCGATCGCTGACTCGAGCTCCGAGTCGCGTTTGCCTGGTCCGGCGAAACTGATGTCGGTCACGTCGGTGTCCGTCGTTAGCGCGACCTCGAGTTCACCCGCGGAGGCGACGTCGAGTCCGTCGACGATCCCGGCCATGTGCCGAACGACCGCGGGCAGCGGATTGGCTTTCATGGCGAAGTGAATCTTCATCTCCGCAGGCAGTGCCGCGCGGAGCTCCTCGACACGGCGGGTCATCAGCTCGAGGTCGTACGCGTAAAGCGGCGTTGCCCCGGCCTCGTTCACCAGGTCTGCGACCCGGCGTCCTCCCCAGAGCAGGTCGTCACCCTCGTAGTTAAGGTGCTCGAGCGCGGAGTGGGTCTTCCTGGCGGTTCGCTTTTGTTCAGTCACTGGAATCGGTCTTTATGTAGTTGCGACAGGGTCTTCCGATCGATCTTGCCGTTCGGGTTTTTCGGCATCTCGTCGGTCCAGATTATCTCCGCGGGCGCCATGAAGTTGGGCAGGCGGCTGCGGCAGTGTTTCGCGATGGCTTCGGTGGATTCATCCCCGGGCGACGCGCCTTGCGCCACGACCAGGACGGCCTGGCCAATCATCGGGTGAGGAACGCCGATAGCCGCGCACTGGTCGACAAGGCCGGTCGCGTATATCGCTTCCTCGACCTCGGTTGGGCTAATCCGGTATCCCGAGGACTTGATCATGTCGTCCTTGCGGCCGACGAAATACAGGAAGCCCTCTTCGTCGCGCATCACGGTATCGCCCGACCACACCGCCATTTCGGGAATCGGCGCCTGTGACAGGTTGTCCGGAAGCGGCCGGAAGCGTTCGGCGGTTCGCTCGGGGTCTTTCCAATAGCCTTGCGCAACAAGCGCACCTCGATGCACGAGTTCGCCTGGCTCGTTCGCATCGCAGATCGTTCCGTCGTCGCGCAGCACCAGAATCTCGGCATCGGGGATCGCCTTGCCGATCGACGTCGGACGCCGGTCGACTTCGGACGGCGGAAGGTATGTCGAGCGGAAGGCTTCGGTCAGGCCATACATGAGAAACGGTGAGGCGTTCGGCATTCGCTCCCGGAGCAGCGTCAGCGTCGCGGTCGGCATGGCCCCGCCGGTGTTCGCGAAGTACCTGATGCCTTGACCGGCAGCCTCCGGCCAGTCCAGGCGCGCCAGCTGATTCCACATCGGCGGCACGCCGGTAAGCCCGGTAACGCCGAATTTTTCGATGGTGCGCACCACGTCGCGCGGCAGCAGGTAGTCGAGCAGTACGACCGACGCGCCTGCGTGGAACGCCGTCGTCAACTGGCTCAACCCGGCGTCGAAGGAAAAGGGCAGGGCCGCGAGAACTCGATCGTCCGCTACATTGCCGATGTAGCTCGCGACGCTCACCGCGCCGTTGACCATGTTCCGGTGCGACAGGACCACGCCCTTGGGCTTCCCCGTACTGCCCGAGGTGTAGAGAATGGACGCGACGTCGTTGTCGATTCGCCGATGAAGGTCGACGTCAGGATCGGAATCCGCCATCACGTCGTCCCAATGCAGAACCTCGCTGCCGGACTCCGAGGGCTCGCGCTTGCCGTCAACGAGAATCAGCTGCACGCCCGCACGGGCATCGTCGGACCAGCGATCCCAGATTCCCTCGAACGAGCCGAGGGCGATGACGAAGCGAGCGCCACAGTCCCGGACGACGTGCTCGACCTGGTCCGACTTCAGGGCGGGATTGACGGGTACGAACACTCCGCCTGCGGCGCTGGTCGCGAAGTAGGCAACGACGGTCTCGACGCGCTTGTTCATGTAGATCGCAACGCGATCGCCGGCGCCGAGCCCGTTACGAACAAGCTGGCGCGCCAGGCGCTCCACCAGCGCTCCCAATTCCGCGTAGCTTAGTGTCGTGTCGCCGTGCAGCAGCGCTGCTTGCTCCGCGGCAGCCGGCGGATGACGCAAAATGAGGTCATGCAGTAGCATCAATTCTCCAATCGTTCACGGTTGCCGCTCGGATTGCGATAGCGATGGGGCCGTGACTACGGTCACGTCGGTAAGGGCCGATCTCACTGCCAATCGCCTACTGTTCATCGCCTATTGTTCATCGGCGGCGCCCTCCGGACTCCTGCGAAATTTCTTACCGGCCCACTCGAGGGCCAGCTTCTCGGGTCCACTCGGTTTGCCTGCCAGCCACCAGAGACCGAATACGACCACAAAGTAGGTTGCCGCGCCAGCCAACACGAACACCGCCAATCTGGACAATAGCTCGGTCAATTGAGCGCCTTCTTCGATCGCGGCGACATCGACCAGCAAGGTCACGGCCGCGAACATTACAAGTACGCCAAGCACGGGCCGGTAGATGGCGCGGAGGTACCTCGTGAACCCGACACCGATCACCCGTTTCAGAATCACAAGGCCGATCGGCAGTGCGATCGCCTCTCCCAGCAGCATGGCATACGCCACGCCCATCGCTCCGAATTGCGGCGCCAGTGTGACCACGGCCGTCACCATGACCGTGGCTTTCAATCCGGCCTGAAGTGTCATCAGCTGTGGCTTGCCCAGGGACAGATACACCGAGCCGACGTTGGAGAGCATGCACGTCGCCGCGCCGGATACGGCCAGTATCTGGACGATGGGGATGGCGTCATGCCACCTGTTGCCGAGCAGCACAGGCACGGCAACTTCCGCCACCGATGCGATCCCGATGCCGAGTGGCAGGATGATCAAAGAGATGGTCTGTACGACATCGAGGAAAGCCTTGCCGAGCTTTTCCGATTCGCCCGAGATTTTCGAGTAGCCCGGGAACACAGCGCGATTGATCGGCTGGACGAGATTGGTCGTCGGCAGGCTCGCTACCTCGAAGCTGATCGTGAACAGGCCGACGGACCGGGTCGTCGACATGCGTCCCAGGAAGAGCGCCGGAGAGCGGTAGAGAACATAGGTGATCAGGTTATTGGCGATCAGCCATTTCGACATGTGGTAGAACTCGGCCGCACGCGCCAGCGTCAAGCGCGGTCGGAGATCGTGAAGCACGTAGCTCAGGATAAGGCTGGTCGTCCTCGTCACGAGCGCTCCGGCAACAAGCACCCAGTACGACCGGAACACAATGGCAAGCGGGATCGTGACCAGAAAGCCGACAAACTTCGGGCCGAGCATGAACATGAAGTCCTTGCGAAAGTCCATGTCACGTTGAAACTGGACGACCCCCGTATTCGCGGCCGCGTCGATCAGGAATGTCAGTGCCAGGAAGTAAACAACGTACGTCAGCCGGGGCTCGTTCATGAAATCCGCGGCCACACCCGCGATCGCGACCAGCAGGAGCGCCGATGCGCCGTTGATGATCAGTCCGAGGGTCCACGCGGTGTCGTAGTGCGTACGGTCGATGTCCCGCTTCTGGATGAGCGTCACGTGCAGGCTGAACGCGCCGAGCAATTCGATCAGCGCCATCAGCGAGTAGGAGAGCGCGATGAGGCCGAAGTCGTCCGGCATCAGGAGCCGCGCAAGAATCAGTGTGCTGAGGAAGCTGATGAACTGCGAGCCGACCTGATACGAAATCGTCCAGGCTGCGCCGCTGGCCATTTTCTTGTAGACGCTGTTCATGACCGCTCTCGCCGACACCGGGCCGTAGCCGCGCGGCGGATGGAACAGAAGTCCTGTTCGGCAAGGAGGCCGCTATCTGGAAGTTGCCCGCACATCACGAATTTGAATTGCCCGCGGATCCTGTGGCCGCGTCGGCGAATCGGAATGCGGGCGGCCGAAGGTCGTTGCGGGCAATAAGTTCGGAAAGCGGTTGCAGCATCCACAACATGCGTGCGGCGACTCTTTGGGAGTAACGAGACACCCGGTACAGGAGCCTGGACTTGCCACCGAGCAGTCCGCTGAGTTTTTGTCGGATTTCCGGGTACTTCGCCTCCAGTGCGCGGTAGGCAACGAGATCGCGGCTGATCATCTCTCCCGGATCGCCGGGTCGTACCGAATCCGGTATGTCTCGGTTTCCTGGAACGCTTGCAAGTTCAGGCCAGAATCGTTCGAGGCAGGCCCGTTGAATGACGGTATCGTGTTTGCTCTGCGGCAGGAACGAGAACAGCAGGGTCAGATAATCGAGGTCCAGATACGGACAGACGACGAGGTGTCCTGCCGGGATTTGCTGGTGCGACCAGAGTGCGGTCGATCTGCGCTGTCGCGTGAGAATGAACGCGAACTCGGGCATGTTCCTCCGGTGCATGAAGGGCTCGAGATAGTCGCCGACGTAGTCGCGAAGGTTGCGGGCCGGTGGCCAGTGAGAACCGGGAAGGTGGCGGTCCACGTCCTCGTCGAACAGTTCATCGAAAATGATTTCGAGGTCCTGCCGCGTGGAGTCATACATGCCCGGCATGCGGAATCCCGGATTACCCAGAATATCGCCGAGGACGCCGTCAACGACCACCGACGGAGTGGATGGCAGGTTCTGCATCAGGCGCAATGCCCACGCGTGATTAGGTGTCTCGTTGTCGACCAGAAGCTGCCGCTCGAGGTCGAGGGATGCATACTCCTGGTTGTCGCCAAGCTCGATGATTCGATGCGGAAACTCGAACTGCTCAGACATTTGACGCGCAAAGGGCGCATCGAGGTCGCGGTGGTTTTTCTGGGTGACACGGACGGTGCTGGCGCGAAACTCGGTCTTGCTGGCCAGCAGATTCGCCAGAATCCTCCTGCTGTCGTGTCCGCTGCTGAGCGGCAATTCGACGGAATAGCCGGGAATCGAGACACAGCGATCCACCGCCTGCGCGAGTGAGTCCTCGACCTCCCGCAGCGCCGCATCGTCCACCGGCCGGTCACCATCCGCGAACTGGTCGAACGAGTACCACGGTTTGACAGTCACCCCGGTAGCATCGGCGATCAGTGAATGACCCGCGGGCAGACGCGATACCCCGGCAGTCAGTGTCTGGTCGCCGAAGAGGTTGCTGCCCGCGAGAAGGCTCTTCCAGGCGAGCAAGTCCGGTTGGTCTGCCGGCGTCGTGAGGAAGCGCGGGTTTGTGGCGAAGTACACCGTCTCGTCGATACAGCGGAAATACAGCGGCGACATGCCGAGACAGTCAGCCAGCAGGAACAGCTCGGATCCCCGGTCGCTGGCGTAGGCCGCCGAGTAGACCCCGTTCGGCGACGGATCCGGCGTTTCCGAGCCCTGCCAGTATCGAAAGAGACGTTCCGGAGGCGACGCGCTGTGCAGCGTCTCGGCGCCGAACACGTAGCCTTTGAATGCCAGCGATGCACCGCGGTTCGAATCGCGATTCACGTACGAACGCTCACCGGAATCCGTTTGCCATTTGCTGCCGATCAGCCAGTGATTCTGCTCGCTGATCTCGCGCACGTTGGCCGAGGGCGAGAGCTCCGAGCGTATCGAAATGGGCTCGCGAGCGCGGAACGCGCCAGCGAAGAATGCTTCCTCGAGGCAGGAAACCTCAGCCGGCGCGAATACCAGCGTAGAGCGTCCGTGTGTCACGTTCCGCGTTGATTCAGGTCGATGAAGAGCTTCGCGCGGCGGCGATCCGAATTCCCGGGAGCGAAGACGGGATATTCTGCAGGTCGCTGACCAGCGCGCAGTCATAGTTGCTAACGTTCTCGCAGGTTAGCAACACGGGCCGGACCTTGCCATGCTGGTTGCGACATAGCATCACTTCGCCGGCCTGAATGCGGGAATCGCCGCCCGGGAAGGGTCGGAAGGCAATCGTCGCGGGGGTCGCCCGCTGGGTCATCCTTACCGAGTCAATCTGCGCATTCAGGACTCGATCGGACACCGGTGTCACCTTACGGTACCGTGCCATGCGTTCAATGGCTTCGTATCGTTCGCAGCAGTAGCCGAGGAAGCGGCTGACATTGCGCTGCTCCGCCTCACTGATCTGAAAGCCGTTCACGTGCTCGTCGGGCCGTTCTTCGACCATGGCCGCGTAGTCTGCTTCGTCGCAGATCTCGGATTCGACCAGCAGGTCGACGCGGTCGTCCATCCCGAGTTCCTCGATAAGAGCCCTCAGCGTCGAACAGTAGCCAGCCGTGAATTCGACCGGAATGTCGTTGACGAAGCGCGCGAGGAGATTATCGATGACGAACGTGAACCGCACGCCGGGAGAATAGAACGCCTTCACCTCGCTATCGAAACGTGCAATCTGGTGGAGCATGAACAGCTCACCGAGCGACGGCGAGAAGCTGAGCGACTCGGTTCCGGGTTCGAGGCTGGCGTGATAGCCCGCGCCGATGTCATAGAACAGACGGATGGGTTCGCCGCTGGCGGCGAACTTGTTGGCGTGTTCCACGAAATTCTCGCGGTAGCCGGCCGAGTGCCGCTTGCTCAGGTAGCAGTATGGCTTTCTGGATATGCGCTCGAATACGCGTTCGCCGACATCAGCTGCTTCAATTTCAACCGGCGATACGATATCGGATGAACGAATCGTCTCGACGACGCTGTGGAAATACGACGCGATATCGTCCATCGACGAGGGCATCGCTGCCCCGCATCCGAGTTCTTTCTCGGTGAGAATTTTTGTAGAAACAGTCGCCATACTTTTTTAGCGTATTTTATCAGCAATGCGCATCGTGTCGCGCAAAACTTCTGGAGTTATGGAAACACTCGAGCTACTTCGTTGCTATCGACTGAATCACTAATTTCGATGTGACGCGTACACGGATTTTGACGCTGGATTGTCAAGAAATTCGACAGCTTTTTGGCGAGCGCCGATGCATTGCACGATCACGCCCGCGAACTTCTTCGATCGCTCCGGTCTCAGCAGCATCGATGAACCGGCGAACGCGCAAAAAAGGCGCTTGCGGGAGGTAGGCATCGGTCCGTTCGATCAGTATTCTGGCGCCTGCCGAGGGGGCTCTCCTCAGACACGAGAAAACGAAGAACATGGGTAAACGCGTTGGACTGATCGGACCTTTCGGAGGCGGCAATCTCGGCGATGCGGCAATTCAGGAAGCGGCAATGCGCAGTCTCCGCAGCCGCGGCAGTTTCGAGTTCATGGCAATCTGCGGCGAACCGGAAGGCGCATCGGAAGCGCATGGCATCGCCGCGCATCCAATCAATGCGGATGTGTGGAGCGACGCTCGTGGCGGTCGCATCGGACGCTGGTTGCGGGACCGGCGCTATGCCGGATTCGTAGAGCAAATAGCGGGTTCCCTCGATCTGCTGGTGTTCTCGGGCGGCGGACAGTTCGACGACTATTGGGGAGGTCCCGGCGCCCATCCATGGGCGATCCGCCAGTGGACCCGCGCGGCGGTCGAGTCGGGCGTACCGGTGGCGATTGCGAGTGTCGGTGTCGATGACCTTCAAGCAGCCAGTGCGAAGTTGATAAGGCAAGCAGTCGACATCTGCGAGTACGTGTCGCTGCGCGATCAAGGATCGCTCGATCTCGCGGTCGAGCAGGGCGTTGTCCCGGCGACAACGCCGATCGTCGCCGATCTGGCCTACAGCGTTGTGGGGGTCGACAGCCTCGGACGGGCGGCCTTCGAGGGCGACGGGCCGGTGACGATAGGCATCAGTCCGATCTCAGCCAAGGCGCTACCGTCGATCGGCCATCTGGACTACGGCAATTACCTGAGGTACGTCCAGGACTTTGCCGTTCGGCGGCTCAGAGAAGGTTCTCGAATCGTACTGTTTGTGTCGCAGGTCAAAATGGACCGGGAGCCTCAGCTTGAACTGCACGAGAGAATCGGCGGCCGCCTGGGTGCCGACGAACGAAGCAGGATGGAACTGGTCGAGGTAAAGGAGCTCGACGGGCTTTTTGCGGCAATAGAACAGTGCGACATCATCGTTGCCTCTCGGCTTCACAGCCTGCTGTTGTCACACGTTCATTTGCGGCCAACCGTTGCGCTGTCAGCGTTGCGAAAGGTCGATCAACTAATGAGCGATACGGCGCTCGACGATTTCAATCTCCAGCTCTCGAATTTCAACGACGAGGACCTGTACCAGGCGGTTGCTGCCCTCGAGTCTCGTGCAACCGAGGCGATCGCCGGGATTCGGAACGTAGTGACCGCTTATCAGGGCAGCCAGGCCGACCAGTTCGACATACTCGCGAGACTTCCGGAGACACGGCGTGTCTGACGTTCGCTTGACGATCGGCATGCCGGCGTACAACAGCGAACGCTGGATCGGCGAGTCGCTCGAGGCGTTACTGGCGCAGAGTTATCGCGACTTCCGTCTGGTCATTTCCGATAACGCATCGACGGATTCCACTCAGGCAATCTGCACGGCGTTTGCGAAGCGCGATAGCCGCATCGACTACCATCGGCAGGACGCGAACATAGGCGTCTTCAGGAATTACGACTACGTCTTCGAGCAGTGCGATACGGAGCTGTTCAAGTGGGCCTCCGCGAATGACATCTGCAAGCCGACGATGCTCGAAGCCTGTGTCGACGCACTGGACCAGAGTCCCGACGCCGTGCTCGCCTTCCCTCAGACGGTGCTGTTCGACGAGGAGCAGGACTACGCGGAGCCATACCCGGATTTCGAGCGGCTCGAGGGCGACGATCCCGTCGACCGGTTTCGCTGCTTCTTCGAGGAACTCTCGCTGAACAACATCATGAACGGTGTCATTCGCAGCGACGCTCTGCGAAAGACCTCATTGAATCGCGTGTACGTCGGGTCCGACATCAACATGACGGCCGAACTTCTCTTGCAGGGCAGGCTCGCCACCGTCGCGGAGCCGCTGTTTTTCCGTCGGATGTCGCAGGAGGCGACCGCGGCGCAACGATCTCGTGAAGACCGCTACGAGTTCTACTCGCACGAGCCGACATCGACGGAAAACTGGCAAGTATTGAGAAAAGGTCTCTGGGCTATACTGGGGGCCCTTCGCTCTCCAACGGCATTCTCGACGAGACTGCGAGCGGCGCTGTACGCATGCCGAATGCTGATATGGGATCGCCGGGAAATCTGGTACGAGGTTCGCAGTGCGTTTCGCCGACGCCGTGGTAGCGTTTCTTCAGACTCATAGTGTTATGTCGCAATAGAGCGACAGGATAGGGCACCGTGTTCAAAAAAGACTTCTTACGCAGCGCATCGATTGCTGCTGCGGCGCTGCTGCTCACCGGCGCACAGTCCGCGATCGCGCAGGTCGTGTATCCGCTGCAGATCAGCAGCGACGGCAGGACGCTCGAGGATCAGACCGGAGAGCCATTTCTGATCAATGGCGACACGCCCTGGTCGCTGATCGTCGGCCTGACCAAGGCGGAGGCCGAGCTGTACCTGGAAGATCGGCGCGCGCGCGGCTTCAACGCAATTATCGTGGAACTCATCGAGAACGAATTCGGCGGGCCCGCGAATCGCGACGGCGATCTCCCGTTTACGACGCCCGGTGACTTCACGACGCCGAACGAGGCCTATTTCGCTCACGCGGACTGGGTGATCGACAAAGCCGCAGAAAAAGGCCTGCTTGTGGTTCTGACGCCCGCCTATCTCGGTTTCGGCTGCGGCTCGCAGGGCTGGTGCCAGGAGATGCTGGCGAGTTCGGATGCCGATCTCGAGGCGTACGGTGCCTGGGTTGCAACGCGCTATCGCGACTTCGACAACGTTTTGTGGATGCACGGCGGCGATACGAATGCCTCCGAGTACGGCGCGCAAGGCAAGGTCGACGCGATCGTCAATGGCATCCTTTCGGTGGAAACGGAGAAACTGCATACGTCGCACTGCGACCGGCAGCGCTCGGCCGTGGATTGCTATGACGAGCCGTGGCTGCAGGTCAACAATACCTACTCTGACTGCAATTCGTCCGCCGCACGAACTCGCGACGATTACAACCGGCAGCCGTCGCCATTTTTCTATTCCGAAGGCACCTACGACGGCGAGGGTGCCTCGGACCGCTGCCTTCGTTCACAGGCCTACTGGTCGATTCTCGGCGGCTCCACGGGACATTTCTACGGCAACAATCCCATCTGGCTGTTCGACCCCGGCTGGCAATCGGATCTGGACACGACGGGCGCTCAGAGCATGATGCATCTGGCCGCCTTGTTCGCCAGCCGGCCCTGGTACGATCTCGTCCCGGACTACAACGAGGTCTTCGTCAGCGGCGATCGCAGAAGCATCAATGGCAGCGGCTACGTCGCGGCCGCGCGGTCCGCGGACGGCGGCCTGATCATGGTCTACATGCCTCAGCAACGGACCGTGACGATCGACATGGCATCGGTCAGCGGCAGCCAGGCGAGGGCGTGGTGGTTCGACCCGTCGGACGGTAGCAATACCGATCTGGGCACGTTTGCGACGTCCGGTTCCAGTGACTTCACGCCACCGTCGGGCGGCGACTGGATACTCGTCATCGACAACAACGATCTCGGCCGTGGCGCGCCCGGCACCGACACCGGTCCGCCGGCCGACACGACGCCGCCGGCGATCGACGATGCGGCGACGACGGTCGGCGAGCCAAATTTCGTTGGCGTGTCATTCTCGGAACCCGTGGAAACCGCGAGCGCCGAGAACGCGTCCAACTACGGAATCAACGGCGGCGTTTCGGTAGTCAGTGCGTCGCTGCAATCGAGCCTTCGCGACGTCCTGCTGCAGACGTCAGACCTCAGCGACGGCCTCACATACACCCTTACCGTCAATGGCGTACGGGATCGCGCGAATCCCCCCAATACGATTCCCGCCAATACGACGGCCGCGTTCACCTACAATGCCGGCGCTGGCGGCGGGGGACCGGCAAACTATGTCTGGGCGCAGATTGGCGTGGGTAGCTTGGTGTATATCGACGACACCACCGTCTTTCAGACAGTGCCCGCGACCATCGACGGTGAGCAGTTCCTGCGTACGGCGGCGGTGGACAGTATGGCGAGCGGCAGTCCGTTTACGACGATCACGCTTTCCGAACGGTCGTCCGTCTTTGTCGCCTACGACGAGCGAAATACCACGCTGCCTACGTGGATGGCCGCCTGGACGTCCACCGGGGAGGGCATAGACATCGGCGCGGCGGCCTCGGGGCCCAGAGAAACGACCCTGGATCTCTACTCCCAGGACTTCGACGCGGGCTCAGTCGATCTGGGTGGCAACGAGATGGGCAACAGCATGTACGTCGTCGTCGTCAAACCGGTGGCCGCTCCGCCACCTCCGCCCCCGAATCCGGCGCCAAGCAGCGGCAGCGGCTCGAGTTCGGTCTGGCTCATATTCCTGCTGCTTCTCGCGGCTGCAGTCCGCGGCTCGTTCAGTCGAGAATCCTAAGCTCGGGAATGGGGACGACCCATTTTCCGCCCCAGTCCCTGATGTACGACGTCTGCTCCCGGATCTCATCGATCAAATTCCACGGCAATACGAACAGGTAGTCCGGCCTGGTCTCTCGGATGACATCCGGGTGATGGATCGGAATGTGCGTACCGGGCGTGTAGGTGCCGTACTTGTGCGGACTGCGGTCGACCGTGTAGTCCAGAAAGTCCGTCCGGATCGCACAATAGTTGAGTAGCGTGTTGCCCTTGCCGGGCGCGCCATATCCGGCGATCGTTTTGCCGGCGCGCTTCTCCCTGACCAGAAAATCCAGTGTCGCCCGCTTCGTTTCCATGACTTTCTCGGCATAGGCGCCGTAGATGCCCAGATCCTGAAGCCCAAACTCGCGCTCGCGATCCAGCAGCTCCGTGACCGCATCCGTGATCGCCAGCGACTCGTTCTCGTCATGCCGGCCGTAAATGCGCAGAGAACCGCCGTGTGTCGGCAACTCCTCGACGTCGAACAAGGTGAGGCCCACGGACGCGAATATCCGGCGGACCGTGTAGAACGACAGGTAGCTGAAGTGCTCGTGATAGATGGTATCGAACTGGTTCTTCTCGATAAGGTTCAGGAGGTGCGGAAATTCCATCGTGATGACGCCGTCAGCGGCGAGAAGGGCCTTCATGCCGGTTACGAAGTCGACGATATCCGGAACGTGTGCGAGGACGTTGTTGCCGAGCAATAGCTGTGGCTTGCCGTATTGGCCCGCGATCCGTTCCGCTGTTTCTGTGCCGAAGAAGCAGATCTCGGTCCTGACGCCTTTCTCGATCGCGGCCTGGGCGGTGTTCGACGTGGGTTCGATGCCGAGCACGTCGATTCCTCGCTCGACGAAATGCTGCAGCAGATAGCCGTCGTTGCTCGCTATTTCCATCACCAGGCTGGAGCTATCCAGCGAGAAGCGCTCCGTAACCAGATCGGAGTACCGCTTCGCGTGGGCGACCCAGCTGTCGGAGAACGACGAGAAGTAGGGATATTCGGAGGAGAAAATCTCGTCCGGCGCGACGAACTCGTCCAGCTGCACGAGGAAGCATTCGTGACAGACGTACACGCACAGCGGAAAGAACCGCTCCATGTGATTGAGCTGCTCGGGTGAGATCTGCGTCTGACACAGCGGCGACATGCCGAGATCGACAAACACGTTGTCCAGAGGAGTGTTGCAAAAGCGGCAATTCATGCCGACTCGCGCCGCGGTAGTCGTGGTCATGGATAGTCCTGCTGACGGGAAGTAGTTAGTTCTTTGTACGGTAGACGGATTTGATCGTGTCGCCAACGATGAATTTGTGCGGGTCGTCTCCGAGTGCCTTCTGCATCGTCTTCAATGACGCCTCGATCGCATCGACCGTGCGAGCGACGTCATCATCGGTGTGCGAATAGCTGATTACGAACGATGGAGCAATCACGCCGTTCCGAATGAGTTCCTGTAGAAACAGCGTCCGCAGCGGCTGAGAGTTGTTGCCATCGGCATCCAGCGTCTGAAAGGCCAGATTGCAGGGCCGTCCGAAGACCCGGAAATTCTCCGCCATCCCCAGACTGCTTGCAGCCTCGCGCGCGCCCTCGAGCAGTTTCCTGCCTTGCGCGTCCAGTACCGCGACGACGTCCTCGTTCTTGTAGACGCGCAGAGTCTCCTGCGCGGCGGCGATCGCGTGGTTCTCCGCACCGTGCGTCGTGGAGAGCAGGAAGACGCGGTCCTTGTCGTGATGGATGCCGCCGAGGTCCATGATGTCGCGCTTGCCCACCAGCGCCGATAGCGCGAATCCGTTCGCGAGTGCCTTGCCGAAAGTGCCGAGGTCCGGCGTCACGCCATGGACCTCCTGCGCGCCGCCGATCGCCCACCGGAATCCGGTAATCATCTCGTCGAAAATCAGAACGGCACCGTGACGCGTACAAAGTTCGCGGACCTTGCCGAGGAAGTCGTCCGCAGGCGGATCTTCCCGCTCCGGCTCCATGATCACGCAGGCGATGCCGTCGGGGTTCGCCTCAAATACGGCCTCGAGAGAGGCGATGTCGTTGTAGCGGAAGCCGAAGGAATGCGAAGCCCCATCCTGGGGAATACCGCCGCGAATCGCTGTCGTTCCAATGAACCAGTCGTTGTAGGAGAAGAATGGGTGGTCCTGGCAAAATGCGACGTCTTCGCGGCCGGTGTAGGCGCGCGCCAGCTTGATCGCTGCCGTCGTTACTGTCGATCCGTCCTTGGCGAGCTTGACCATGTCCGCACACGGGATCTCGGCGCAGATCTGTTCGGCGTATTCGACTTCGATTGCACCGGGCCGGGTGTAATTGTTGCCGAGCTTCATCTGCCGGTACGCCGCTTCCACCACGGGGTCGAACGCGTGACCGAGGGTGACGGCTCGCAGGCCCATGCCGTACTCGATGAACTCGTTCCCGTCGGTGTCCCAGACATGGCAACCCTTGCCATGCGTAATGAACGACGGTGCGTTGAGAGGATACTGATCGTCCCCCTTGGCGTAGGTGTGACAGCCGCCCGGTATCAGTCCGTGCGCCTTCTCTCGCATTGCGTGGCCGTTCTTGAATTCCATGTTTTGCGCGATGTCCTCGTGGTCGAACGTATACTATCGTAACGTTGCTACTATAACGTTTCGAAAAATACAGAGGCATCGAAAATGCGAATTCTGGTCACCGGCGTCGACGGCTATATCGGCTGCGTGCTGGTTCCCCGATTGATCGAATCGGGTCACGACGTTGTCGGTCTCGACAGCGGCTACTACCGCGACGGCTGGTTGTATTCCGATCCGGCACACATGCAGGCGTCGGCGGGCACGCTGTCACGAGATCTGCGGCGAGTCGACCCAGGCGACTTCGAGGGTTTCGATGCCGTCGTCCATCTCGCCGAATTGTCGAACGACCCGCTCGGCGAGAACAACCCTGAAATAACTCATGAAATCAATCATTTAGGGTCGGTAAACCTGGCGAGTGCCGCGAAGGAGGCGGGCGTTCCGCGTTTCGTCTACACGTCGTCATGCAGCGTGTACGGGGTTGCCTCGGAGCCTGTCGTCAGCGAAGAATCCGCCGTGAACCCGCAAACGGCGTATGCGGATTGCAAGGTCCTGGTGGAGCGGGACATCGCCAAACTCGCGGACGATGAATTCTGTCCGGTCTACCTGAGGAACGCGACCGCCTACGGTCCGTCACCTCGAATGCGCTTCGACATCGTGCTCAACAATCTCTCGGGTCTGGCGGCGACTACGGGTAAGATCGCGATGACTAGCGACGGCTCGCCCTGGCGCCCGCTGGTGCACGTTGCGGACATATGTAAAGCCGTCGAGTGCGCAGTTGTCGCCGACCGTGCCGCCGTCTTCAATGAAGTGTTCAACGTGGGCAGCAACGAAGAGAACTACACGGTTCGTGAGATCGCGGAGTTCGTCAAGGCAGCGTATCCGGACTGTGAGCTGACGTTCGGCCCGAGTGGCGGAGACAACCGCAGCTACAAGGTCGACTTCGACAAGATCACCCACAAGCTGCCAGGATTCAGTTGCGAGCACAGGGCTGACGAGGGTGCCAGGGAATTGCGGAGGCTGTTCGATCGCATTGAGCTCGATGCTGAGCGGTTCGGGTTCCGCGCATTTACCCGGCTTCGCCAGCTCGAATACCTGATCCGCACTCGGCAGATTGACGAGCACTTCTTCTGGAAAGAGGCGTGAGGTTCGAAGCGACTTCCATTCCCGGGTGTATTCGGATCGAGGTCGAAGCTCACGAGGACGACCGCGGGCTCTTCGCAAGAACGTGGTGCGCCAGGGAATTCGGTGAGGCCGGGCTGCCGGTCGAACTCGCGCAATGCTCGCTGTCGCGTAACCCCCGCAAAGGAACGCTGCGCGGGATGCACTTTCAGAAACCGCCTAGCCTGGAGGGCAAGCTGGTTCGAGCCACGAGGGGTGCGGTCATCGACGTCATTGTGGATCTCCGCTCCGGCACCGACACGTTCCTGTCGCACGTTTCCGTGGAACTCAGCGCCGACAACCTGACGGCTGTGTACATCCCGCCAGGCTGCGCGCACGGTTTCCAGACGCTGGCTGACGATACCGACTTGTTCTATCAGATGACGGATTTCTACGCGCCCGACCTGGGTGATGGCCTTCGCTGGAACGATCCGGCGCTCGGTATTGACTGGCCCCTGTCCGATCCCGTCATGAACGATCGGGACAGGGAGTACCCGGATCTCGACCGCGCGGCGCTCGAAGCGCTGAGCTGGGGCTGAACGCCGATGGCATCGATGAACCAGTTCATTCGCGATCTGTACCCCGTCTGCCGCAGCATCACCGGGGACGGAGTGCGCGCGACATTGAGCGCAATGCGCGAGATCGTACCGCTCGACGTTGTCGAGGTGCCCAGCGGCACGCAGGTATTCGACTGGACCGTGCCGAAAGAGTGGAACATTCGGGCGGCACACCTGACGGGCCCCGACGGCCGCAAGGTGGTCGACTTCGACGCACACTCGCTGCACGTGATGAGCTACAGCTCGCCGGTAGACGCGGAGCTCGATCTCGAAGAACTGCAGGCGCATCTTCATAGCCTCCCCGAGCAGCCGGATTTGATTCCGTATCGGACCAGCTACTACAACGACAATTGGGGCTTCTGCCTGACGCACCGTGACAGGGAGGCACTCGTCCCCGGCAAGTACCGCGCCGTCATCGACTCGGAGTTTTCGGACGGCTCGCTGACGTTGGGCGAATTGTTCATTCCGGGTACGTCTCAGCGAGAGGTTCTGATCTATTCGCACATCTGTCATCCATCGATTGCGAACGACAACCTGAGCGGACTCGCGGTGACCGTGGAGTGGGCGCGGCGGCTGCTGGAGGCGGGCGACAACCGGCTGGGATTCAGATTCGTCTGGGGTCCCGGGACGATCGGTTCCATCACCTGGCTGGCGCGCAACGAGTCGATGCTCGAGCGTATTGAGCACGGTCTGGTTGCCGTATTGCTCGGCCGGCCGGGCGCTTTTCATTACAAGCGCAGCCGGCGGGGCGACGCCGCGATCGATCGAACCGTGGCGTCGGTGCTGGCGAACGCGGGGAGCGGGCTGGAGCTGCGCGACTTCGACCCCTACGGCTACGACGAGCGCCAATTCTGCTCGCCCGGAATCAATCTGCCGGTCGGCCGACTGTCGCGAGTCCCGCACGGCGAATATCCGGAATACCACACGTCGGGTGACAATCCCGATCTGATCTCGAGTGAGGCGCTCGTCGAGGCCGTGGAAGCGTGTATGGCGATCGGAGATGCGCTCAATCGCAATCGTGTCCTCGTGAATCAGGCGCCGAAGGGCGAGCCGCAGCTCGGGAAGCGCGGGCTATTCCGCAAGACGGGCGGCGACAACCCGAAGCAGCGCGAATACGCGCTATTGTGGATTCTGAATCTCGCTGATGGCGATCACAGCCTGCTCGATATCGCCGAACGATCCGGCCTGCCTTTCGCGGTAATCGCGGATGCCGCAGAGGACCTGAAGGCCGCCGGTCTTCTCAGCGACGCTTCAGCCTGACTTCGGGCCCGTACCCAGGCACAGTTTCCGGCAGTAGAACGCTTCCGCGTAGTGCACACTGCGGCCCGCCTCGATGCCGCGCAGGCGGAGCAGGCCCCGAAACGTCTCGTCGGTGAACCAGTGCTTGCCGGCTTGTGTCGCAAACGCCGTCATCAGCATACGGATCTTCGCGTCGACGTCGTCCGCGGCCAGCGGAACGTACACGTTCGGCCTGCCCAGATCGCCATCGTACTTCGGAATTTCGTACTCGAGGACCAGATGGTTTCTGAACAGATTCCAGGTGAGTTCGTTGATGAGGCGGTGATCCTGATGCAGGTCGCCGGCGCAGTGCGTGAACACGATATCCGGCTGCATGCTCGAACATGCGTCGCGCAGCGCGTCCTTTACCTCACCGCCGGACCACGGCAGGTGACCGTCTCGAAAGTCGAGAAAATGCAGGCGAATGCGGTCGCCGCCGATGAGTCGCGCCGCAGCCTCTGACTCTTTCCTCCGCACCTCGTCGCCGCAGCAAACGACCCAATCGACGGAAGCGTCGGGATAGCCTTGCAGCAGACCGGCAAGCGTTGCGCCGCAGCCAATCTCGATGTCGTCGCAGTGCGCGCCCAGGCACAGGATGTGCGCCGAGGTCGGAAGTTGCAGAGGAATGTCGTTCATGAGCTGGTCTTGCGGGGAGGCTACCTGGACTTCCACAGCTCCCACGGCGCCTCACCGCGGGCGTACATGCGATCAAAGGTGATCTTGTCCTTCAGCGTATCCATCGATTGCCAGAAGCCATCGTGATGCACGGCGCTGAGAAGGTTCTTCTCGATGAGCCGGCCGAAGGGCTTCTCGACGAGTTCGTCACCTTCCTCGATGTAATCGAAGATGGTATTCCGGAGAGCGAAGAAGCCGCCGTTTATCCAGAGCCCGGAGGAATTCACGGGGCCAATCGCCTTGACGACGTTGTTGTCGTCGGACGTGATCGAGTGAAAACTCTGCATCGTGCGCACGGCCGCGAAGCAGGCAACGGAATTGTTCTTCTCGAGCGTCTCGACAATCGTGTCGATGGGCAGATCGGTCAGTCCGTCCGCGTAGTTGGCGAGGAACACCTCGTCGTTGCCGATATGCTCGCGTACGGCGAGCAGCCGCTGGCCGATGTTCGAATGAAGACCCGTTTCGACGAAAGTAATCTTCCAGTCGTCGATGTCGCTGGAATGCAACTCGATTTTCTTGCCGCCTTCCGAGAGCGTGAAGTCGTTGGACAGGGCCTCGTTGTAGTTGAGGAAGTACTCGCGGATCATCTCACCGCGATAGCCGAGGCAAAGGATGAACTCCTTGTGTCCGAAGTGCGCGTAGTAGCGCATCAGATGCCAGACGATTGGCCTTACGCCAATGTTCACCAGAGGTTTCGGAATCGTGTCGGAATGTTCGCGCAATCGCGTTCCGAGACCACCGCAGAATAGTACAACCTTCACATTCTCTTCCCGTTGTCCGTCCGGCACCTGCGCAGGCAGGCGAGGCCGGAGTATAATCCCGTTGTTACGTCATTTTGTATATTTCGGTCACACTGTTGGCGGTCGCAGGCAAATATTCCTTCGCACCGGTCACAACATTGTCGAAAATGCCGCGCGAAAGCAGAGGAGACCCCGTTTGCCCAGTCAGCCGACGATTCAGGAGCAGGCCGAGTTTTACGACCGGTGGAACGAGGAAAACCGCACTGACGGCTTCGATAATGTCTCTCCCGAGATTCGACTGAGAGGCGAGCGGATACTGGCACGTTTCTCCGAGATGGGGCTCAGCGGCAAGCGCATTCTTGAAGTCGGCTGCGGTACCGGCTGGCTGTCGCAGCGCCTCAAATCCTTCGGCAGCGTCACGGCCATCGACCTGTCGCCGAAGGCGATCGAGTATGCGGCGGCTCACGATCCCGAGTCGGAGTACATTGCAGCGGATTTCCTCGAGTACGACTTCGCCGACACCCGATTCGATGTCATCGTTTGTGTTGAGACGCTGTTCTATGTAGAGGATCAGCGTCGTTTCATGCAAAAACTCCTCAACCTGAGCGAACCGGGCGCGCGGCTTGCATTCACGACGATCAACAGCTTTGTGTATTCGAGGAGTCGAGATATCGGGCCGCCGGAACCCGGCCAGGTTCGCTCCTGGTTGTCGCGCAAGGAAACCAGTGCGCTCATACGCGAGTATTTTTCGCTCGACGAATCCTTCACGATCGAACCGCGGGGCGACATGGGAATCCTTCGGCTCGTCAACTCGGTGAAGCTGAATTCCCTGATCGAGACCGTGATGTCCGCGGAGCGTGTCAAAGCGCTGAAGGAGCGCGCCGGCCTCGGCGGCGGCATCCTCTATTTCGCTCACAAGCCTTAACCCGGCGGCCCACGAGGCCAGCCGGGTCAAGTGCGGCCTGTCAGTTCCGCTGTCCCCTTACGGCCCCGCTTCCGCGAAGATCGCCTGAATCTCGGCCAGCGACAGCGCCCGCGAGAATATCCTCACGTCGTCCAGTGACCCGGCGTATTCGCCCTGGGTGTATTCCGCGTTGCGCCCCAGAGTGACCGCGACATTATTGGTGCTCAGCGTTTGCGTGAACGGCTTCGACGCGTCGAGTTGTCCATCGACATAGAGCGCCTTGGTGCTGCCGTTGTAGACGATCGCCACGTGGTGCCACTGGTCGTCGGCCACGTTCGTATTGCCAACGAGCTCATCGAACTGCGGTGACCACGTCGTGAACTGCAACGTGTTGCCGAAACCGGCTCGGTCGACGCTCCATGACGAATCTCCCTTGCCGACAAGCTGAGCCCATGGGCCGCCGAGCGAGCTCGCCCGCATCCACAACGTAACCGTGAAGTTGCCGGTAAAGTCGAACTGAGGCTCGTTGCTCAGCGTCACGAAGTTCCCGTTGCCGCCGAAATCGGATGAGCCAGCCGGCCGTCCGTCGGCACCGTCAAATGCCGGGCACGTACTGCCGACGGAACAGACGCCGTCATTGCCGTTGCCGGAGGCGTCGACGATCAATCCGTTGTCGTCCGCGTCAAACCGGTACCACGCGATCAGGTCGGGATCCGACAAGTCCGGCGTGTCGTTCGGATCCAACGGGTCGGTGCCGGCGTTGACTTCATCGCCATCGGAGACGCCATCGCCGTCCGTGTCCGGGTCGGTCGGGTCGGTTCCCAGCGCTTGCTCTTCGAGGTTGGTAAGCCCGTCAGAATCGCCGTCGAGATTCGCGTCGCTCGGATCGAACGGATCCAGGCCGAACTGGGTCTCGAACCCGTTGAGCAATCCGTCCGCGTCCTGATCCCCGACCGGGTCCAGCGGCGTCACATCGTATGTCGCCGTCAGCGTTGTCGGTGTTGCCGGAGCGGTCACGGTGTGCGTTTGGGTGCCACCGTCCGACCAGGAGTTGAAGGTATAGACGTCGAAACCGCCGCCGCCGTTCGGTGCACCGACGACGTACTCGTGTCCGACCAGTGCGTCGATGGTGTGCGGGCTGGTGACGGACGCCCCGTCAAGCGTCAAATCCAGCGCGATGGGTGCTGACTCGATAGTGAGCAGAGCGCGCTCCGGATTCAGCAGGTGCGAGACCGTATCGGTCAGTCCGTCGGAGTCCGTCACCGTAAGACGGATCTCGTACTGGATGTCGCCAAGGCTGTCGAGTCCGGACGCCGGCACGTTGAATGCGCCGGCCGAAGCACCAGGCAGCGACAGCACGAGGTCGGACTGGCCGCCGTGGAGGTAGTAGACCTCCCAGGCCATCGACTGCGGTCCCAGTGCACCGTCCTCAGCGTCGTTGCCGGATCCGCTGAATCCGATGGCATCGCCCGCACGGAACGTGCTGCCGTTGGCCGGTGTCGCAATCGTCGCTGTCGGCGGAGCGCCCGGATTCATCAGGGCAGCGATCTCCGGCTGCGTCAATGCCCGGCTGTAGATACGGACGTCGTCGAGCATGCCGTCGTACTGGCCGGATGTGAACTCGGCATTCAGTCCGAGGTGCACCGGTACGTTATTGGTATTTAGCTGAGCCGTGTAGTTTCTCTGCGCGTCGACGACGCCGTCTACGTAGATGAGCTTGCGTGAGCCGTCATAGACGATCGCGACGTGGTGCCACTGGCCGTCAGCGAGCGAAGACTGGCTTACCAGTTCGTCGACACCGCCGGACCACGTTGTGAACTGCAGGTTGTTGCTGTTGCCCGAGCGATCGAGACTCCACGAGGAATCGCCCTTGCCAACGAGCTGCGCCCAGGTGTTGCCAAGGTCGCCCGCGCGCATCCACAGCGCGACGCTGAAGTTCGAAGAGAAGTCGAACGCGGCTTCATTGCTGACGATCACTCGCCTGCCGTTGCCGGCAAAATCGAAGGCTCCCGCGGGTTGCCCGTCGGCGCCGTTCCACGCCGGACAGGTGCTGCCGAGGTTGCAGGAACCGTCATTGCCGTTGCCCGAGTTGTCGAGGACGGTGCTTCCGTCGTCGCTGTCGAACGTGAACCAGGCAATCAGGTCCGGATCGCCACCGGCGGGTGTGCTGTTCGGATCCAGCGGGTCGGAGCCTGCATTGACCTCTTCGCCGTCATTGAATCCGTCGCCGTCGGAATCCGGGTTGAACGGGTCCGTGCCGAGCGCGATTTCTTCGTCGTCGCTCAGACCGTCGCCGTCGGAGTCGAGATCGCAGGCATCGCCGACGCCATTGCGGTTGCTGTCCGCCTGATTGGCATTGGCGGCGGCCGGGCAGTTGTCCACGTCGTCGGGAACGCCGTCGCCATCCCCATCGGTCGGCGGGTCGCAGACCGTGGGCGACGAGATCCAGCCGCGCAGCGCGCTCATGCCTTCGTTGTGCACGAGGAAGGTCGCGAGCGGCGGCATACGAACGAGCGGGTCGGTCGTGCTCGGACGGGCGAGCAGGATGGAGTTGTCAGGGTTGCCCGGAGACAGAATCTCGGCGCCCGGAATCCCGAGATCCCCGAAGATCGGCGCGAGATTGCAGACGTTCATCGCATTTCGCGACGTTTGATACTGCAGGTCCATCGTCGACTGGGTGGGGCCTTCGCCGCGGTGACAGCCGGCGCAGTTCGCGTGCAAGTAGCTCCGAGCGCGCAGCGAGACAGAGTGGTGCGTGTCGTCGAGCCCGACCGTGGCCGGCAGGTCGCTGACCGGCGCAGGCAGCCCGCTGGTGAACATCCCGATGTGCTCGAGCGTCATCAGCTGATTCGAGATTCGATTGGTCGACTCGTAGACCATGTCGTTGTTGAGCTGCTCGATGCTGGGGCCCAGCGCGATCTTCGCCGAGCTGGTGTGACAGCGACGGCACTCGCCGCGGCTCGGGAAGTGGTAGAGCTGATCGTTCGGCAGAATGACCTGCTTGGAGTCGGGCAGCAGCACTGCGTCGTTACCCTGCCACTCGTAGGAGTAGCCGGTCGATTCGCCGTTGGTCGAGAACATGATCAACCGCGTTTCAACGGGAACGCCGTCGACCGAAAATTCCTTGACGAGGACCGAGCCGATCGGGAACTCGAAGTCGCCATTGGCATCGATGTTGATCGTCTCGCCGTCCGGCAGCGCGATCCAGCGGCGCTTGCTTGCACCGTCGGACCACAGCTGGGCGCCCGGCTCGAATGGGACGAGGCCCTGAGCCGGTACCGGCGGGTTGGTCGAGGCGAAGCAGCCGGTCTGCGAGAGGAGCGGCGGCGGTCCGGGCGGACCGCTCGTGCCGGTGTTCGGCATTACCTTGTAAATCTGCGAGCCGGCGACGACGTAGAGTTCACCGTCGTTGTCTTTGCCCCAGCCGGTGACGCGCGGAATGCCGTTGCCGGCCGGCAGCAGCGAAAGTTCGTAGGGATTGCCGTCAGTGTCGAACTCGACCGCGGAAATCTTGCTGGTGCAGAAATCGGCAAACAGATACCGGCCCTGCAGTTCCGGTACCAGCGAGCCCCGGTAGAAATAGCCGCCGATCACGGCACAGTTGCCGCCGCTGTGGGCATAGTCCACCAGCGGATCGACGAGCGTCGGGTCGTTGCAATCGCCGTACTGATTCGAGTAGCAGAGGAAGCCTTCCTTGATGTTCCAGCCGAGGTTCGCGTTGTTCGTGTACGCGCTAACCTCTTCGCGGCGGGTAAAGCCGACGTCGCCGAAATAGGCTCGTCCGGACGTGAGGTCGATGTCACCCCGGTAGGGATTGCGGACGCCGATTGCGTAGATCTCTTCCAGCGGGAAGCCGCCGCTCCCGGCGTAGGGATTGTCGGCGGGGATGCCGTACGGGAAGCCGTTGTCGACGTCGATGCGCAGAATCTTGCCGAGGTAGTTGGCGAGATTCTGAGAGTTGCCGTTCGGATCGCCCTGCACGGTGCCGTCGCCGATACCGATGTGCAGGTAGCCGTCGCTGTCGAAGGCCATGTAGCCGCCCTGATGGAACGTGCCGCGAGGCCAGCGGATCATCTCGACTTCGGAGCCCGGATCGAAGGTCAGGCCGCCGTCGCTCGACGAGAAGCTCGAGATGATGATGTCGGCGCGGGATACGCCGTCGGCGGGTGCGACCGAATAGTTGACGAACACTCGCGGGTCGGTCGGGAAATTGGGGTGGAAAACGAACTGGATCAGACCACCGTCCGGCGGGACGGTCGTGACGCCGCGAAGGTCCAGGACCTCGGTGGTCGAGGACACGCTCTGATTGTTGTCGAAGCGTCCGACGTAGCCGTTGCGCGTGGCGTAGTACCACTGACTCGAATCGCCGGGTATCTGCGTTAGTACGGTCAGGTTGCTGATCGACAAACTGGCGAACTGCCGCTCGAGAACGATATCCGCCGTCTCGGGCGGATCGACCGCAAGGCAAGTGCCGTTCGACGGTCGCGTATCGAGCCCGAATGGCGCGGGGTCCTGCGCGTGGGCGTGGCCAAAGGAAACAAGAAAAGCGAACGCCGCCAGCAACTGCAAAGTCGTTGGGCGCGCGCCGCTGCCGCGGATTGCTCGCATGTCAGATCTCCGATCGTGTTGTTTTGGTCTACGGAGAGAGATGAAGGCGGCGTGTGGTCGCTCTGTTCCCGGACGCCCTCAAAGCCTGCCTCTAACGAGGCAAGTTGCATGCCATCCCAGTAAAATCAGAGGCTTAGGTGTTGCGGCGAGAGTTGGCCGCGGGCGATCCAGAAAATATGTAAAGGAATCCGGCGGCCGCTGCGCGCGCGACGGCGAGCAGCAGCAGGAAGACCCAGCCGACCGAGCCGCTGCCGGAGCTCGAGGACGAGCCGCCGCCGCCCGGGTTGCTCGCCTGAACCGCGACGGTCACCGACCGGGTGACGTTCCCGCCGGGGCCGGTGCAGTCGAGCGTGTAGGTCGCGGACGCGGTCAGCGTGCCCGTGTCCTCATTGCCGCTGGTCGGTCTTGCGCCTGCCCAGGCGTTCGACGCCATGCAGTCGTCCGCATCGGTGGTCGACCATGACAGCGCCGACGCGCCGTTCATCGACACGGTCGTCGGGTTTGCCGTCAGGCTGAGCGTTGGGGCGGCCGCCGGCATCGGCCGGACAGTCACCGACGCGATGTCGCTGACCGACGTGCCGCCGGCGTTGGAGCACGCAAGCTCGAAGTCGCTGTCGGCCATCAACGGCCCCACCTGCTGTTGCCCGGTGATCGGCTTGCTACCTGACCAGTCGCCGGACGCGACACAGCTTGTCGCGTTGGCCGCGGACCAGTTCAATGTCGACTGTCCCTGATAGTCGACGGTCGACGGCGATGCCGAGAAGTTCAGCGTCGGCGCCGGGTTTGCGGCGTCCTTGAATCCGGGGGCAACCGGCCATCCGGGGTTTTGCGCGCCGGTCCATGCGTAAGCACCGGCATCGACGCCACCGGAACGAGCGGTCCCGTTGAAGTCGCTGGCGGCCGCGTGTGAGGCATCGCCCGCGCCGAGAAGTGGTGAATCCGACGTCGGGTAGAGATCGCGGCCGGCCGCGTCGACAAAGTCCTGCGCCGTCGAGCGGCCGTCGCTGTATCCCGAGCCCGGAAAGGCGCTCGGGGCGGTATCGAACACATTGCCGGCGATCGTCACGCCGCCCAAGCCCCCGATGACGTAGTTGCTCGACGAGCAGTAGACCGCGTTGTTTGCGAAGACCATGCCCTGTTTGCCGTCCCAGCCGTTCAAGCGCAGGCAGGGGCTGCCGCCGACGAGCGTGTTGTGCACGAACTCGAGATTGTTCGGCGATACGCCCTGGTGCGACTGCGAGTTGAAGCCGCTGCCGGGGCTTTCGAGAATGATGTTGTTGCGAATGACCGCGTCCGCGGCGACCTGCATACCCGAGTCACCGCAGTTCCACATCACGTTGCCTTCGACGACGTTGCGTGGATTGCCTTCCGTGCCGTAGAGCAGGATGCAGGGCCAGTTCGTGTCGTGGATCACGTTGTTGCGGATGATATTGGAGTGCGAGCCGCGCTTGATCTCGATTCCGTCGCCCTGATCGGCGTTGAGCGTGTCGTGAATCCAGTTGTTCTCGATCAGCGAGTCGCTGACGGCGCAGGCGGCAAAGTTGCAACCGACGTACATGCCTTCGCCGGTGTCGTTGGTGTTGTAGATGTGATTGCCGCGCACCGTGATGTGATGCATGGAGCTGCGGAAATTGATACCCACAGAGATGTCGTGGATCACGAGATCTTCGAGCGTGATGTACGACGGTTCGCCGGACATGTTGATCGCGTCGCCGCCATTGCCGGTGATCTCGAGACCGCGAATCGTCAGATGCTCCGCGCCCTCGATGTTGATCGTGTTCTGGACCGGATCGCCTGGCGAGCGCGTGATGAGCGGGCGCGCGCCCGGTGCCGCCTGAATGACGACCGGCGAGGCCTGCGTGCCTCGCACCTGAATGCTGATTCGACCCGAATCGGTGTAGGTCCCGGCGTGAACCGTCAGCGTATCGCCCGGATTCAGACCTTCGACGGCGGCCTCGAAGCTGTCGCCGTCGAAGATGTCGATGTCAGCGGCACTTGCACTGGTCGCGGCAAATGCGGCGAGGGCGAGGAGATACCTAATTGACAACTTTCGTCGCCATGTTGGAGAACTCGCTCTCCATCCCCCGTGAATTGACGGCCGTGGCGGTGAAGTAATAGGTATCCGGAACGAGGTTATCCACGACAAACGTGCTGATGCTCGGATTGTCGATCCGGATCTCCTGGGAGTAGGAGCCCGGGCTCGTTCCGACGTAGATCTTGTACGCGACCAGATCGGTCAGCGAGGATCCATCGATATTTTGAGTGGGCGGCGTCCACGACAGCGTCGCGGAGCCGAGGGCCATCTGAGTTACCTCGACGCCGAAATTGTTCATGGCCGCTGAGGCCCGACCGTCGCTGACGGAAATGACGATGTTGTCGAAATTGCCGATGTCCCCGAGGCCCGGCGTGCCCGACAGCGTTCCGGTGCTCGCATCGAAGCTGGCCCAGATCGGGCGATTCTGAATGCTGAACGTCAGCGCATCGCCGTCCGGATCGGAGGCCTGCGGCGTGAACGTGTAGGCGTCTCCAACGGTGACGGCCGTCGACGGCGAGCCGCTAATGGTAGGCGCGCTGTTCGATGGCGGGGGAGGAGGCGACGGGTTCTGCGGATCTTCCGCAGACTCCGAATCTGAGAGGCAGCCCGTAAGAACGAGCGATACCGCCGCTGTGAGGGCGATACCGAGAAATTTGGTGACCTTTATAGAGTCCATTCCCTGATTCCTGTTAATTCAGGGAACGTCCGAAACTGGGTTCAGCTGAAAGTCACTGGCCGACGAGAGTCGACCGTGGTTTCGGCAGCCCCGCTGTCTTAGGACGTTCCCTTAGACCGGTAGCTTTGCGTCCCCACCTTTCGATGGGTTTGCCTTTGTCTGCGTCCGAGTATTACCGAACTCCGAACGCCGAACAATGCAATTGCCAAGCGATACGAGATCGAATTCCCAAAACTGAGGAACCGATCACATATGACATAAAGCAATGTCCGTGCCAGAAAACGCTATTTGGATAAAAAGCAATCGCTTAGCGTCATAAATTGAGCAAAATTTCAGCAATGTCGGGCAGGTTTCTGCCGCTCGGCTGTCGCCAAACACAGACAGTATTTGGACTCGGTCTTGAGGAGAGCCTCGCAAGTCCTTGACATAAGAACCGTTACCGCCTGTCGTCGAATGGCTACATCGCGTCGGCGCATTGTCAGTTGGTGACCAACGCCGCGTCGCGCCGATCTGCTACACTCGCGCCGCTTTTTCTTAAGCGAGCTTTCCATGACCGTCCGTACCCGATTTGCGCCGAGTCCGACCGGCGTCCTGCATCTCGGCAGTGTCCGCACGGCGCTGTTTTCCTGGCTGTACGCCCGCCACCACGAGGGCGGCAAATTCGTGCTGCGGATCGAGGATACCGACCGGGAACGCTCGACGCCGGAGAACGTGGAGGCCATTCTCGACGGCATGGCCTGGCTCGGTCTGGATGCCGACGAGGGGCCGTTCTATCAGACCCAGCGCATCGAGCGTTACAAGGAGGTCATCGCGGACTGGCTCGAGAAAGGCACCGCGTACCTCTGCTACTGCACCAAAGAGGAACTCGACGACCTGCGTGCGGAACAGATGGCGCGGGGCGAAAAGACCCGCTATGACGGCCGCTGCCGGACGCGGACCGAGCCGCGGGAGGGCGTCGATCCGGTTGTGCGATTCAGAAATCCGGACGACGGCGAGGTCGTCGTTGAGGACCGCGTCCGGGGCACGGTGGTGTTCCAGAACGCCGAGCTCGACGATCTGATCATCGCGCGCTCCAACGGCATGCCGACCTATAACTTCTCGGTCATCATCGACGACTACGACATGCAGATCACGCACGTGATTCGCGGCGACGACCATCTGAACAACACGCCCCGGCAAATGAACATGCTAGCGGCGATGGGTGCCGAGCCGCCGGTCTACGCGCACTTGCCGATGATCCTGGGGCCGGACGGCGCCAAACTCTCCAAGCGCCACGGCGCCGTCGACATTCGCGACTACCGGGAGCAGGGCTACCTGCCCGAAGCGATGCTCAACTACCTCGTACGGCTCGGCTGGTCCTACGGCGATCAGGAAGTGTTCTCCGTCGAGGAGATGGTCAAGCTGTTCGATATCGACGACGTGAATCAGTCAGCGTCATCGTTCAATCCTGAAAAGCTCCTGTGGCTGAACCAGCAGCACATCATCGGCGCTCCCGTGGAGCGGATCGGTGAGTTGCTGCGGCCGTACCTGGCCGAGGCAGGCCTGAATGCCGAAGACGGGCCGCCGGCCGCCGATGTGGCCCTGGGCTTCCGCGAGAGAGCGGAAACGCTCCGGCACATGGCCGAAAGCGCCCGCTACTGCTTCGAGGACTTCGAGGCCATCGACGCCAAGTCGGCCAAGAAACACCTGCGGCCCGTCATTCTGGAGCCATTGGCGGCCGTGCGGGAGCGGCTCGCCGAGCTCGGCGACTGGACGCGCGAGAGGATCGACGAAGCCGTCAAGGACATCGCGGCGCGGTTCGAGCTGAATCTCGGCAAGCTGGGCCAGCCGATCCGGGTTGCCGTGACCGGCGGACCGGTCTCGCCGCCGATCGACACGACCGTCTGGCTGGTCGGCCAGGAGCGCGCGCTGGCGCGCCTCGACAGGGCCCTGGAACTGATTCGCGAGAGGGCGGCCGCGAACCCGTCCTGAGGCGCGGCAACTCCTTGTTTCGCCGAGGAATCCGAGCGCCGATTTCGGCTCCTTGACAGCCTTCGGCCGCAACCCTATAGTGCGCGGCTCCGTGGGGCTATAGCTCAGCTGGGAGAGCGCTTGCATGGCATGCAAGAGGTCGGCGGTTCGATCCCGCCTAGCTCCACCAAATCCTCCACGGATACAAGTCCTACGTCCCCATCGTCTAGAGGCCTAGGACACCGCCCTTTCACGGCGGTAACAGGGGTTCGAATCCCCTTGGGGACGCCAAATTGAAAAAGGGGGCACCCAGTCGGGTGCCCCCTTTTTCAATTTGGCGTCCCCAAGGCAATTGGAGGTAACCTCGGGTTCGACAAAACGCGCCAGCGTTTTGGACGATCCCGCAAAGCGGGATCGGGCCGCAGGCCCGAGAATCGGCCTGAGCCGATTCGAGTCAATCCCCTCCAACAGTCTTCGACGTCGCCTAACAGCGAGTTCCACCCAGCATCCACATGCCGCCTGCTAGACTTTCGTGGCCCAAAACGTGATCGGTAGAACTGGCGTCCCTGGTACGCGCCGATCTCGTCTGACGCCGGCGCGCAAGGATTCAGGCATTGAAACATTCGTTGACAATATCGATCGTCGTACTCGCACTCCTCGCCACGTCACCCACCCACGCCTGCGACACCCTCGAGGCATGCATCGCCAAATTCCCCGAGATCGCAATCGACGGACCGGGCGTCGGCAGAGCGGGCAGCGAACTCGCCGATCAGGTCTTGAGCTACGGTGAGGATGCGATCCCCTATCTGATTCCGTTGCTGGAACACGAGCATGCGGGCGTGCGGAGACTGGCCGGCTACACGATCAGGGATGCGCCGGGGCTCGGTCCCGAGCACCTGGACGCATTGATCCGAGCGAGAGAGAACGGCGACGGATGGGTCCCTCCGGCCATCGCCAGAATCGGCACACAGGAGGCGATGGAATATCTTGCGGACGACCTTCGACGCCGCCCGCAGACGCATACTCAAGTGACCTTCGCCTTCAGGATTCTCGGGCCGGAGGGTGCGCCGCTGATTGCGGAGTTGTTCGCGTGTTCCGACGAGTGCAACGACCGCGTCTTTAATGTCGCGGCCTTTGTGCTGGGCGAATTGGAACAGGATGCCGTCGGTGTAATCCCTCGGTTACTGGAGATTGCCGAAGACGACCGCTACACGCCCGCGGGGCGCCGGTATGCAATCTTCGGCGTCGGAGAAATTGGCCCCGGCGCTGAGCCCTTCGTGCCGGAGTTGCTGGCCCTGCGGGAGCGGCAGCCGCTGCTCGCGGCGGCCGTCGATCACGCACTGCTGAACATTGGGTCGTCCGAGGCGGTCGCATCGCTGCTGCGCGCGCTGCCGTACGATGCGGAGTACGTGCTGTTCGACATTCGGCGCCTCGGTGTCAACGGATACGACGCCGGTCCCGCGGTGCTCGGCTATCTCAATGATCCAGAGTGGAACATTCGCGTCTCAGCGGCGGACACGTTGGGTCACATCGGTTACACGCCTGCATCGTCGGCACTGGCGGAGCTTCTCGAAGACGAAGACGACTGGAAACTCGTCTATGCCGCGAGCATGTCGCTGGGCAGGTTGAAGGTCGAGGAGTTCATCGACGACCTGGAATCCGTCCGCGATGCGCACTGGTATCCGCCAGTCCGCGACATGGCGGACGCTGCGATTCAGCGCATCCGCACCGGCCGGGAAATCGACGACGGTAGCTGGTGGCACGCGAGTACCGTGCCTGACAGTCCCGAAACCTGTGCAGCGGTGAGCTACACGTGGGTGCAAGAAGAAGAGGGCACGAAACTCTACGCCCCCGACGACGACGAGGCGTTACAGGCGCTCGCCTATCAGGCCACGATTTACTCTTACGATGCGCGCGAGGGCACGGAGCCGAACGAGAGCGGGATCATCGAGGTTACCGAGGAGAACATGGTCGAGCACGTCGAGTACGTTCGGCAGGTGCCCGAGCTGGCACGCAGGGTCGATTCGGGATGGCTGGTGGGTTCGGACAGAGGCGAGTGGGGTGGCGAGCTGGTCTACGTCCGCGCAGACGGGGAGAGCACCGTCCTGTACCACGAGAACATCGAAGACATCTTTCCGCTCGGAGATTCGCTCGTCGCGACGTCGGGCGTGGCACACCTTGGACTCAACAGAGGCGTCCTGCTCAGAATCGACGAAGCCGAGGCGGGCGTGTATTCGGTCAATCCATGGAAGCGCTTGCCGGGCGCACCCTATTCGTCGTGGCTCATCGAAGGGGGTCAGCTGCTCGTCAATACCCGCGGCGGCGGCAGTGTCGTCATCGACGCCGAGGGTGGCATGCGAATGGCGGAGTGCGTCGAACTGTAGCGTGACACGGCGACCGAGACGTGAGCCTGGGTGAGTCTCGGAGACTTCCGAGTCAACGAATTACAAACCACACGAATCCGAATAAACCGGATCAGGCGTCGGCGTGCTGCTCGGGAGCCGACGGCAACTTTGTCCGCTCAACCACATCCGCGCAGATGTCCTCGAACACCTTCGCGGCGTTCCGAAAACTAAATCGGCTCTCGACCAGTTCCCTCGCGCGCGCCGAGATCCTGTTCCGCAATGCCTTATCCCGAATCAGCGTCACGACGCCGTTGGCGAAGCTCTCCGCATCGTCGCCCACGAGGAAGTCCTCGCCGGAGGTGACCGGCAGTCCCTCCATGCCCACCGACGTCGACACGACCGGGCAACCCATCGCCATCGCTTCGAACGCCTTGATGCGGGTACCGCCGCCGACCCTCAGCGGGATCACAAATGCCGCGGAACCGGGCACGTGATCGCGAACATCGTCGACGAAGCCGGTGAACTCCCACTCCGGTGCCTTCGACGTCACTCTGCGTACCAGCGAGGCGGGCGGATGCCGGCCAACGACCTTCATGCGGGCATCGGGCTCCTGTTGCCGAACGAGCGGCCATACCTCGTCGAAGTACCACTCGAGTCCGTCGACGTTGGCGATCCAGTCCATCGAACCGCAGAAGACAATCTGCTTGTCGTTGGACGGTGATTCGTGGCTGAAGAACTCAGTGTCTACCCCGGTCGGGATCGCCGCCGAATACTCGACTTGCCACTCGTCGCGGAAGAAATCGGCGTCGCGTTCGGACACGGCAATGACGCCATCGACGGCATTCAGCACGTCCTTCTCGAAGCGCACCATCTTTCTGTACTGCTGTCGCCAGATCGCGCGCAGCAAGGGACCGCGCGCCACGTCCGCATGGCGCTTGAATATTTCGGCTTCGACATTGTGCGTGAATACGATGCTCGGCACCGGCGACTCCGCGGCGTGGACCATCGCATGCGGGAAATCGTAGATGATCAGATCGGCATCGTCGTCCAGTGCCGATCGAACTGCCGCCGCGCCGGCGGTCTCGATGTCGGTTGCGACGGGCACCGGGTAACGGTGCAGCAGCGCCATCGCCCGGCGCAGAGATTTGGTGAGCTTGCCATGCTCGACGGAATCCCACGGCCGCAGCACGTCGCAAATCGATTCGAGCTCGTTGGCGAACTCAGACTGTTGCGATTCGGATGCCGGCATGACCAGTTCGATGTGGAACCGGCCGCCTTTCATACCCCGCAGTGTCTGCGTCGTCCGTATCTTGCCGCCCGAGTCCGTAGGGAACAGGAATCTCGGCGAGACGAAGATCAGACGTTGTGTCACCAACAAATGCCCTGATAGGTGCCGGCCAGCCGCTCGGGCTCTCCGAGACTGACAAGATCGAGAACGAGCTGGTCAGCGGTTGCGTGCGTGTAGACGCTCTCTTCGATGTCTTTGCCGGACAGTCCGACCACGACAGCGCTCGCACCGCTCATGGCTTCTTCGACAGTGTCGACCAGCAACTCACCCATGTGCGGCACGACCTCGTCGATGTAACGCTTGTTTGCGCCGATCAGCTGCGAGTAGCGAACTTCAGGATCGTAGATTTTGAGCTTCACGCCTTTGCCGATGAGTTTCTCGACGAGCGTGACCAGCGGGCTTTCCCGGAGGTCGTCTGTGCCGCTCTTGAAGCTCAGCCCGATGATGCCGGCTTCGCGCACGCCGCTTTCGAGGAGCGCATTCGCCGCCTGATCGATGTGAATCTGATTGCTGGGCAACATGCCGGCCAGCATCGGGACTTCGACGTCGTTCATCTTGGCGATGTACAGCAGTGACTTGAGATCCTTCGGCAGGCAGGAACCGCCGAAAGCGAAACCCGGCCGCAGATACGCCCGCGAAATATTGAGCTGCTTGTCCTCGCACACGATGTTCATCACGTTCCGGGCATCGGCGCCGAACGACTGGCAGATGCGCCCGATCTCGTTTGCAAAAGAGATCTTCAGCGCATGGAACGCGTTGCAGGCGTACTTCAGAGACTCGGCGGTGCGAACATCGGTGGTGATGAACTCGCAGGGCAGGTGGCCGAATACGGCCTTGAGAACTTCGGTCGCTTTCTCGTCTTGTACGCCGACCACGGTCATCGGAGGATTGTCGTAGTCCTTGATCGACGAACCTTCGCGGAGGAACTCCGGCTGGAAGCAGAGCGAGAAGTCCTGACCGGCCGTCTTGCCGGAGTGCTCCTCGACAATGTTCTGGAACTCACCGTCGACAGTTCCGGGCTTGACGGTAGAACGGACCACAATCGTGTGATGGCCGTCTTTCGATTTCAGCGCGTCGCCGATTTGCTGCGCAAGCCTGAGCAGCGCCGTCTGATCCTGATCGCCATTCGGCTTGGACGGGGTGCCGACACACACGAACGAAATCTCGCTGCGTGCGACGGCGTCCTCCGTGTCCATCGTGACGTTCACACGACCGGACTTTGCGACTTCCGCCATCAGCTCGACGATGCCTTCCTCAATGATCGGCGACTTGCCGGAAGCGATCAGGTCGAGCTTCGACTGGTCGATGTCCACTCCGATGAGTTCATGGCCGTCACGCGCCAGGCACGCAAGCGACACGGCACCCACGTAGCCAAGACCGAAAATACTGATTTTCACCATTCCTCCCCAACAGCCGGGTCGGCAATTGCCGAGACTCCGACTGACTCGCAAAAAAGAGCCCGAACCCGTCCACGAGCACGTGCGACGAAATTCAGGGCAGTGAACTATACGCGAACAAACGCGCAGAATATCGATTGTGGCTCACCTCGCGTGGAGGCGATGCGAACCCCATCGTATTTCGGAGAAGAAAGCGAAATCGCAGGCGCGATTTCGTCAAGCTCGGGCGCGCTCTAGTGCACGTTGGAGATGTCTTCGACTCGAAGAGCGGCGCTCAATCGTCAGCGTTCGCCGATCGCTCCAGAGCGCCCCGCATGCTGCGGAGGTTCAGGACGCCGACGAAGATCATCAGCATCGTTGCAAACTCCAGCAGTCGGCCCGCCGAATAGGTCTGCCCGGTCAAGCTCTGGCCAAGCAGCTGCAGAGCGCCTTCGACAAAGGCCAGCGCCAACGCCGCCATTGCCAGCCAAAAGGCGCCGGTCTCGATACTCGCCATCAGATTCTTAGGCATAGTGTGTCCCCCTTCGCGAACGTAGGTTTACGGTAACACCGTGCGCAACCGCGGCCGACTGTCGGAATTCTTGACAAATCGGCTCGAGGGCTCCACGGCAGATCTCCGTAGTTCATTGAATTATCTGTGAGAATCAGGGCTGGCGTGGTTCTTGCTTTGTCTATAATGCCCTTAGAGAACCACTGTTTCGTGGGCAGGTTTTCTCGTGCCGGCGTGGGCGCCCGCGACTATCGGAAACCGCTTGGGATTAAAGATGTCGACAAAGGACCGGAATCAAAACTCGGATGTGACTGAGAGCGTCGAGGATCAGACGCCGCAGTCTGCGAGCCGCCGCGCGCTGCTTAGAGGCGCCGTCACGGCCATGCCCGTTGTGCTCACCCTGCAGAGCGGCGCCGCGCTGGCTCGCTCGAGCAACATGATCAGCACCTCGCAGTACGCGACCGAGGATCGGCACGGCCGCGCGCTGTGTCTCGACACCGAGTCCGTGTATCCGGTCGATGGCTCCGGCCATCTGTATGACATGGGCGATCCCGCCAGCGCTCACGTTTACGCAATCAATGAGCGCGAATACCGGACGGCTCCGGATCCGGACGCCCCGCGAATGACGAAAGAGCAGGTCTGCCAGAGCGGTCGCCCCGGTTACTACGAGAGCGGCTACGAATGGTACGGCGACGGCGACGATGATGACGATGACGATGAGAGTCGCTACCGGCGCCGCTGGGAGCACGTCCAGGTTCGTCGCGGCGTGCTGGTATCGGCGACGGCACTGAGTTCTTTCGCAGGCAGCGTTCGCGTTACCGACCTGTAGTCCTCACACCTACTCCGCGTTCACTAACTCAGCTACTCTAGCGGCGCCCATTGCGTGCGCTTGAGAGTGTGTCGTTGACTGAGCCCGATCCAAGGCCCCATGAGCCGAAGTGGCGATCGCCGCCGCCCGACGCGATTGTCTGGACGCGCTGGGACGGCGATCAGTTCGTCGCTTACCATCGCCCGTCGGGGATCACGCATTTCCTGAACGCGGCCAGTGCGCTACTCATCACCGAATTGTTGGTCGAGCCGGCGGACGCGGCGGCCGTCGCGACGGCATTTGAAGCGGCACAGGGCGATGCCGGCTGGGAGCAACACCTCGAGGAGATCACCACGATGCTCGTGCACCTCGAGCATCTGGGCCTGATCCGCCGCGCATGAACGAGCCGGGCGGCACATCGAACAGGGTCCGCGACCTGACGGCCACGGAGTTTGGGACCCGCTTGAAGTCCGGTCTCGGGATAGCCGTCGGCCCGTTCGCCGGACATATCCGAGCAGAGCCCGAGTCCCTGGTCGAACCGCTGCACCGGCTGTACGCGGACTATCCCTTGCTGCCGGACGACAGCGTGTTCAGCTTTCACGCCCGGCTCGATCGCGCTCGAGCGTTCCCGCGCGTGTACCGGCAGATGCTGCGATTCTCCGTGGACGGCCAGGAACCGCACGAGCTGATGCCTGCCGAGCATGCTTTGCCGGTGCTGGAGTGGGGGATCAACCTCGTCATCGCCATGCGCTCGCACGCTTTCTTGATGCTGCACGCAGCGGTGGTGGAGATCGACGGACTGGGGATGCTGCTTCCCGCCGCGCCCGGCTTCGGTAAGTCCACGCTATGCGCGGGCCTGAGCCTGCGCGGCTGGCGGCTGCTCTCCGATGAGTTCGGGCTACTGCGTCCGGGTACGACGGATCTGATTCCGGTGCCGCGACCGACGGCCCTCAAGAACGAGTCCATCGACGTCATCCGACGTTTCGACGCCGAAGCCGTCATCGGTCCGGCGACGCCGAACACACGCAAAGGCACGGTGGCGCATCTGCGGCCTCCGGGCGACAGCGTGGCGCTCGCCGATCAGCCTGCAGCGGCGCGCTGGATCGTGTTTCCTCGCTGGGAGCCCGGCGAGCGGTCGCGCCTCACGCCGATATCGGGCGCCGAGGCGTTCATGCTGCTGGCGACCAACGCCTTCAACTACGAACTGCTCGGCGAGGAAGGTTTCGACACGGTGGCGGACGTGGTCGGGGCGTCGCGGTGTTTTCGCTTCGTGTACTCGGATCTCGACGACGCGGTCGAGCAACTCACCCTGATGGCACGGGACGCCGATGCCTAGCCCGGACCAGCGCGAGGTGCGCCGACTTCTCGATATCGCGCTTCGCACGCCCGAGGCGGTGATCGATCTGCCCACCCGCGACCTGGACCTGCTGCTCCGCGTTGCGCGGCGCGCCGGTGTGATCGGCCGCCTCGCGGCCAGACTGGATACGTCCGGCGATCTTTCGAAGTTGCCGGCGGCCGCCGCCGATCAGCTGCGCGGCAGGCTGGCGATGGCGGACTCGCGCATCCGGCTGGCGAACTGGGAACTGGACCGCATCGCCTGGGCGATGGGCGGCGATACCGAGACCCCGCTGGTCCTGATGAAAGGCTGCACGTACGTGGCGCTGGAGCTGCCCAACGTCAGCGGTCGCGTGTTCGCCGATGTCGACTTGCTGACCTCCGAGGACCGACTGGAAGACGTGGAGGCCACGCTGAACCGGGCAGGCTGGTTGAGCCAGCCGCTAAAGCCCTACGACCAGAACTACTACCGCAAGTGGACGCACGAGTTGCCGCCGCTGACGCATCCGGAACGCGAAGTCGAGATCGACCTGCATCACAACGTGCTGCCGCGCACGGCCAGGCTGAAGCCCGACGGCAGCCGACTCCTCGAGCGTTCTCGAGCGCTGCCCGGTTCGCGGTATCGGGTCTTGTGCGACGAGGACATCGTGCTGCATGCGATGACCCATCTGATGTTCGATTCCGATCTCGCCGACAAGCTTCGCGACCTGGTCGACGTCGCCGATTTGCTTGAGCACTTCAGCGCCAGCAACGACGATTTCTGGAACGCCTTCGTGGCGCGGGCGAGCGAGCTCGACCTCGAGCGTCCGGCCTACTACAGCCTGCGCTACTGCATGCGATTCCTGGGCACCGCGGTTCCCGCTTATGTGCAGGAAGCTGCCGACGGGTGGCGCCCCATCGCGCCCGTTCGCGCGCTGATGGATGCACTCGCGGAACGCGCTCTGTTTCCGCTCCACCCGGATCGCCCGAGCCGCTGGGCTCGTCTCAGCCGCCTTTTGCTCTACATGCGCTCGCACTGGATACGAATGCCGCCCTGGCTGCTGGGCTATCACCTGAGTGTCAAATTCGTCCGCACTCGCGTCCTCAAGGAAGCGCATCCGGACTAGTTCGCGCGACGCTCCTCGCGCCGTCAGGCGGTGTCGGAACGGCTTACACCCGGCCAGGTTGCTCGCGGCGATTCCTCACAAAATCAACGGTTTGAGAGTTGGCCTGGTACTTGCACTACTAGCTTCAAAGACAAGGACTTCGCTGAGGCGACATAATGAAACTAAGGATTCTTCTTGCCGGCTTGCTCATCGCAGCGGCTCCCTTCGCATCCGCTGACCCGATTACGTACGAGGCCAACGGTCACCGCTACGAGGTGATAGAGGTCGGCCCCGGTCTGACATGGGAAGAGGCTCGGGCGCTGGCCGAGAGCATGGGCGGACACCTCGCGACGATCGGCGGCGCTGCCGAGAACGAGTTTGTCGCATGGCTGGTCGAAATGGCCGGCGGCGACCCGCAGCGCTTCTGGCTCGGCGGTTACCAGACAGATCCGGGTGCCGGTCTCTGCGAACCCGCGGCCTGCTGGGCATGGGTCACCGGTGAGCCATGGGACTTCGAGAACTGGGCTGTGGGCGAGCCGAACAACGGCGTCGGTGGCACGCAGCACTATCTGCACTACTGGCCGTTCGCCGGTCTGTTTGACGACATGGAAAACCGCTACCTGATGAGCGGCTTCGTGATCGAGTATTCGGTACCGGAACCCGGCACGCTCGCGCTTCTCGGTCTCGGCCTGTTCGCGATCGGGTTCGCCCGCCGCCGGCGCGCCGCGGTCAAAGCCTGATCGAACTCGCCAAACCCAACGAAGAGACGGCCGCATCTGCGGCCGTTTTTTTATGCAAGCCACTAGCCTCGGCTAGCGGGATTTTCTGTTGCCTGCCGCCGAGCTTGCGAGCCTGTTGGCGAGCAGGGCGGGGCCGATACCCAGTGCAACGATGAGCAGCGCTGCGCTCGATGCCTCGACCAGCTTCTCGTCGCTCGCCAGCCAATACACCCGGGTCGCCAGCGTGTCGAAGTTGAAGGGTCGCAGGAGCAAAGTCGCCGGCAACTCACGCATCGCGTCGACGAAAACCAGCAAAACCGCCGCAACGAGACTGGGCCGCAGCAATGGCAGGTGGACGCGCCGCACCACGCCGCCGGGCGTCGAGCCCAGTGAGCGCGCAGCCGCGTCCAGCGTCGGTGAGAGGGCAGCGAATCCTGCGTGAACGCTGTTGTAGGACACGGTCAGGAATCGGCAGACGTAGGCATAGACCAAGAGGACGACGGTGCCTGACAGCACGAGCCCACCGCTGTAGCCGAACCCATCTCGCAGCCACTCGGTAAGCGCGCGATCCGCGCCGGATGCGGCGGTCATCAGCCCCACGGCCAGCAGGACGCCGGGCAATGCATAGCCCAGCGTACTCACGCGAATCGCCGCACCGGTGAGCCGGCCGGGCCACCGCCGCTGAGTGTGCGCGAGCAGAACGGCGAGCGCCGTTGCGATGACGGCTGCGGCGAGAGACACGCTGATGCTGTTGGACGCAAAATCGATGAAGTTCGCGCCCGGCAGCGGGTCGCCGCCGCCGGCCAGCTTGTAGTACACGAGAAGTCCGACCGGCACGACGAATCCGAACAGAACAGGGATCGCGCACGCGATCCAGGCGCCGAACGCCCGCCATCCGCGTAGTTTGAAGTGCAGCGGGCTGCCGACTGCCTGGACATCCGGGCGTCCGCGTCGGCCGAGCGACTCGATGGCGATGAGAACCGCAACGAAGCCCAGCATGATCAGCGCAAGGCGCATGGCAGCAGCCTGTTCCCCGAGGCCGAACCACGTGCGGTAGATGCCGGTGCTGAAGGTCTGCACCGAGAAATGCTGAACGACGCCGAAGTCGGCGAGGGTCTCCATCAGCACCAGCGCCAGTCCGCCGGCGATCGCGGGTCTGGCCGCCGGCAGCGAAACGCTCAGGAACGCGCCGGTCGATGACCGTCCGAGGACGCGCGCGGCCTCGAAGTGATTGCCGGCCCGGTTCGCGAAGCTGGCGCGGCACAGGAGGTAGACGTACGGATAGAGCACGAGGCTCAGCATGATGGCGGCGCTCGGCAGGCTGCGGACGCCGCCGAACGCGAACTCGTCGATACCGAGTCCCAGCAGGTCCCTCAATGTCGATTGCACCGGTCCCGACACGTCGAGAAGATCGGTGTACGCATAGGCCACGACGTAGGCGGGCGCGGCGAGCGGCAGTACCAGCATCCATGACAGCCAGTTCCGTCCCGGAAATCGGCAGGTCGCGACCAGCCAGGCGGTGACGACGCCGATCGTGCCGGCGATGCCGCCGACGAGCACCATCAACAGCAGGCTGTTGGCGATGTAGTCGCCGAGCACCGTCTCCGACAGATGCCGCCACGCGTCGTCCGGCGGCGCGAACAGCGCGCCGGCAACGGCAATCAGCGGCATTGCCACGAGGATGGCCAGCACGACTGCCGGCAAAGCGGCGAGCCGACTGGTAAGGTTCGGCGATTCGGTCATAGACTGTGGTGTGGCGCGGAGCGAGGCTCCTTGCCCTGAAGACAACGTTGGACTCAATGCTCCGTTTCGATTCTATACGCTTTGCCTACGACGATACGCCTGTATTGCACGATGTGAACTGCGTGGCGCGGGCCGGCGCCATTACCTGTCTGGTCGGCCCGTCGGGCTGCGGCAAGAGCACGCTCCTGCGTCTCGCCGCGGGACTGCTGCACGTTCAGCACGGCGAGATCTCGATCGATGGCCAGGTCGTCGCTTCGCCGGACATGCATCTGCCGCCCGAAAAGCGCTCCACAGGCCTGGTATTCCAGGAAGGCGCACTGTTCCCGCATCTGACCGTGCTCGACAACGTGCGCTTCGGCGCGCGCGGCGAGCAGCATGCTGCCCGGATCGACGAGTTGCTCGAGCTGACGCGCCTGGATGCATTCGCCGGGCGCTATCCGCACGAGCTTTCCGGCGGACAGCGTCAGCGCGTTGCGCTTGCGCGAGCGCTGGCGCCAGCGCCGCGCGTTCTTCTGTTCGACGAACCGTATGCGAACCTCGACCAGGCACTGCGATGGCAGTTGCGCGACGAGGCCCGCCGGATCGTTGCCGATCTCGACACGATTGCGATCTTCGTGACCCACGATCACGAGGACATGACCGCGCTCGCCGACGCCGTGGTGTGCCTGCACGAGGGCGCGGTGGTGCAGACGGGCACGCCGCGCGAGCTGTTCGACAACCCGAGCCACGCGAGCGTGGCGCGGCTGTTCGGGCAGGCGCAGCATATCGCCGGCCGGAAAGTCGGTGACGGTATCGAAACGCCGTTCGGCACCTGGCCCGCGGGCTGCCTCGCGGCCCCGGTCGAGACGTCCGAGTCGATCGATCTGCTCGTCCGCCCGGACGGTCTCGTCGTGGAGGCCGCCGAGAACGGCTGCGTGGTCACCGGACTGCGCGTTGCCGGGGCGGACGATCTGATCGGCGTGCGTGGCCACGACGGTTCGGAGGCACACGTCCGGGTGGCACGACCGCACACGATCGAATCGGGGATGCACGTCTCCGTGGCGCCGGTGCCGGGAAGGGTGTTCCCGGAAATCGTTGCGAATAAGAACCATTCTCAATAAACTTCGGCCTCTTTTTAGCGGGAAATCCACTATGTTCTTTCGTCTTCTGAGCGGCGTCGCTATCGCCGCCTTCCTGACTGCCTGCGGTGCGGACACCGATACTTCATCCGAGCCGGCCGCCGAGCAGCAGGTGGTCAACATCTATTCCTCGCGGCACTACGACACGGATCTCCAACTCTACGAGGGCTTTACGGAAGAGACGGGGATCGTCGTCAATCGCATCGAAGCGGGTGCCGACGAGTTGATCGAGCGCATTCGAGCCGACGGCGAGTTCAGCCCGGCGGATCTTTTGATCACCGTCGACGCAGGACGACTATGGCGCGCGGAGCAGGCGGGCGTCTTCTCGTCGGTGGATAGCGACGTGCTCAACTCCCGCATCCCGGACAATCTCAGACACCCGGACGGGTTGTGGTTCGGTCTCTCGACGCGAGCGCGCGTCATCGTCTACAACCGCGAGGAGGGCGTGCCCGAGGGACTCGCCAGCTACGCCGATCTCGCGGATCCGGCGCACGCCGACAAGATCTGTATCCGTTCGTCCAGCAACATCTACAACATCTCGCTGATGGCCAGTGTGGTCTCGCGGCAGGGGCCGGAGGCGGCCGAGGCGTGGGCGAACGGTATCGTCGCGAACTTCGCGCGGCAGCCGCAAAGCAACGACACCGGGCAGATTCGCGCGGTAGCGAGCGGCGAGTGCTCGATCGGGGTCGTGAACTCCTACTACATTGCGCGGCTCATTGCGTCCGACGATCCGGCCGACAACGCGGTGGCCGCGGCGATCGGCGTGATCTTCCCGAATCAGGGCACGACCGGCACGCACGTCAATATCAGCGGTGCCGGTGTCGTGGCAACGGCACCGAATCGCGACAACGCCATCCGCTTCCTCGAGTACCTGACCACCGAATCGGCGCAGCAGTACTTCGCAAACGGAAATCACGAGTATCCGGCGGTTGCCGGGCTCGAGGGTTCCGAAGCCCTGCAGTCGCTCGGCGATTTCGAGGCAGACACGCTGAACGCCGCGGAGCTCGGCATTCATCAGGCCGAGGCGGTAATGGTCTTCGATCGCGCTGGCTGGGAGTAAGCCGGCGCAGAGGGTCCCGCTACAGGATCCGCAACGAAAAACGGCCGCGCATGCGGCCGTTTTTTCTTGCGGCGTGTTGGGCCGCCTAAATCTGCGTCTGCTGATAGTTCTCCAGACCGATCTTTTCGATCAGGCCGATCTGCGTTTCCAGCCAGTCGACGTGCTCTTCCTCCGACGCGAGGATCATGTCGAAGACGTCGCGACTCACATAGTCCTTGTGCGCTTCGCAGTAGGCGATCGCCGCGCGCAGATCCGGCAGCGCGTCGTACTCGAGGTCCAGGTCGCACTGGAGTATCTCGGCGGTGTTCTCACCGATACGCAGCCGTCCGAGATCCTGCAGGTTCGGCAAGCCTTCGAGAAACAGAATGCGCTCGATCAACGCATCGGCATGCTTCATCTCGTCGATCGACTCTTCGTACTCTTTGTCGCCGAGCTTCTTCAGGCCCCAGTCCTTCAGCATCCGTGAATGCAGGAAGTACTGATTGATGGCCGTAAGTTCGTTCTTGAGTACCTTGTTCAGATGTTCGATGACGGTAGCGTCGCCTTTCATTCTTTGCTCCGGCAGGTGAGAGAGAGGGGCCTATCATAGCGACGCGGAGCGCGGACACAAGCCCGAGATGTGTAGTGAAAATCATTCTCGATCAGGCAATTACACGACCGCTCGGCACGAGCGTCTCGAACGCGGACCGGCTACATTAAGACCGGAACTGCGTCACAGATTCCGCCGTGACTACCTTCCTTCCGCGACGCGCTCTCTACCGATAAAGTGCTCCCACGGTCACCCGGAGTGCACTTGGCGTTGCTGCCCCGGGGACAGGAAATCGAAAGGAATTGCTTGTGGCAGGCATTGAGAAAAAACTCGCGCTTATCGCGTTCGTCGGACTGTTCGCAGCCGCCAACGCGTCCGCACTGCAAATTCCGATCGAACCCGAGACCGCGTACGAATCAGAGGCCGTCAATCCAGGAATGGGGACGTCAGGGGAAGGACCCGACACGGAATCCATGTTACAGGGCATGAGTTTCGTGGACAGCGACCTCGTCGCCGTATCGATGACACTGCCTGTCGAGCCCGCGGAATCGGGTTGCGGCGCAGCAGGGGCGTGTCAGGCTACGGTGACGGTGCCGGAACCGGGTACGTGGCTGCTGCTCATCGCAGGACTGCTGGGACTGGGTCTCACGCAGCGAAAAAACGGCTAGCGCGGCGTAGCAGGCGCAACGTGAAAGCCCCGCTTCAGGCGGGGCTTTTTTTTGCTCTCAGAAAACCCGATTCCTGTCGGTAGACACAACGAAAAAGCCCCGCGAGGAGCGGGGCTTTCGTCGAAGTCGAAACAGTGGCGTCAGGCGAGCGCCGGATTGAACATGCGCGGCTCGAAGCGGGCCGCCGGCGCCCTGCTGTCGCGCAGCAGTTCCAGTGCCGCATCGCTGCAAGTACCGCAGCCGGTCGCAACGCCCAGCTCGGCCTGCAGGCCGCCGAGATCGGAGACGCCCGACCGCGCGGCCTTGCGAATCTGCTTATCGGTGATTGCGTTGCAAATACAGACGTACATACGATTCAATAACTTAACTGTCTAGAGGGCAGTTAACTGCAAATGAGAATGATTGTCAATAAGATTACGTATAAACCGAGACATCCGTATGCATGATTTATTCGATTTGAAGGGGAAAACGGCGCTGGTGACCGGCGGTTCGCGCGGAATCGGCGCCATGATCGCCGAAGGGTTCGTCGCAAGCCACGTCCGGACCTATGTTTCCAGCCGCAAAGCCGACGCCTGCGACGCTACCGCAGAGCGCCTGTCGGCGAACGGGGAGTGCCTTTCGTTGCCTGCCGACCTGTCCACACTGGACGGCGTGAACGGCCTTGTCGAGGCGCTGACGGCGAGAGAGAGCCGGATCGACATCCTCGTGAACAACGCCGGCGCGACTTGGGGTGCGGCGATCGAGGAATTCCCGGAAGGCGGCTGGGACAAGATCATGGATATCAACGTCAAGGGTCCTTTCTTCCTGACGCAGGCGCTCTTGCCGATGCTGGAGGCAGCGTCGGGCGAGGGCGATCCCGCGCGCATCATCAATGTCGGTTCGGTGGACGGCATCAATGTGAATCGATTGCCGACGTTCTCCTACGGCCCCAGCAAGGCCGCCGTGCATCACCTGACCCGGGTGCTTGCCGCACATCTGGCAGATCGCGGGATTACGGTGAATGCCATTGCGCCGGGACCGTTCCCAAGCAAAATGATGGCCGCCACGCTCGATCGCTTTGGCGATCAGATACGAGACGGCGTGCCGTTGAAGCGCATCGGGGAGCCTGGCGACATGGCCGGTGCGGCGATCTATCTCGCGTCCAGGGCCGCCAGCTACGTGACCGGCGTCGTCATTCCCGTGGACGGGGGAATCACCGGATGCGCAGGCACGTTGTAGTTCCGTTTAACTAAAGTATGTCGCGGTTTTGAGACAGGTTTTTTTCTGGATTTGCCTTGCTAGACTGACCTCGAAGTCACACACCATCTTTAGCAGCAAGGATGTAATCCAACTTACGTATCCAAGGACACTGACAAGGGCATATCAATCGAAAGATTGTGACGCAAAGCTTCCGGTCTAAGGGCCTCGGCCTACGACAGCGGAGCCGCCAGTTAAGGAAACCACAATAATCATGAGCGTCTTCGACGCTCGCTAAAAACCGACTTCCAATACTGACTGAACTCGTTCGCATGGGAACGCGATAGTGGTTCAGTTCACGACGCACCGTCGTTGCGATTGGGTTGCCCGCCTCAGTTCAGGCAGGAGCGACACCCATGAGCGACATGACATACATCTCCAGAATCCGCGCAGGCACGAGTCTGCTTGCATTGAGCTTCGCGTTGACGGGTTGCCTCTCTGAAGAGGTCGCAACCGAAAACGAAGCCATCGAACAGCGCACGACGTTGACCGGCAGCGTGGGCGACGGGCCATTGGTCGGTGCCACGGTAACGATATCCGCAAGCGACGGCACAGAGCTCGGCAGCATTCAAAGCGATAGCGTTGCCGAATACTCGATCAGCGTCATGGCCGTCGCTGCCGACTATCCGTTGACGATCGAGGCACTCGGCGGCACCGATCTCGTCACCGGCCAGGCGCCGGACTTCGTACTACGCAGCACGGTCACGAATTCAGTCTCACAGACGGTTGCCAATGCGAACCCGTTCTCGACCGTGATCTACGATGTAGCTGAGCTGCTGCCGGGTGGCTTGAGCGATGCAAACGTCGATACCGCGGGTCAGATCGTCTGGTCGGAGCTCAACTCCGGTCTGTCGACTATCGGCACGCGTGAACTGGTCAACGGCGTCATCGACGCCGGCAACATCGCGGAGATCGTCCGCGCGTCCGAGTCGCTGAGCGAAGTCGTTCGGCGCACCCGCGATTTGCAAAGGCAATTCGGCGTCGGTGCCGACGGCGACCGGGTGATTGGCTCGATCGCCGCCGATCTGACCGACGACGTGATCGACGGCCGCGGCGCCCCGGCAACTGACGCGCGAACCGCCGCGCTGTCGACAGTGGTTTCGGCGCAAGTGCTGCTGGAGACCATCGCGAATGAGCTGCACGTAAACGGAATCGACGCGACGGCAGCGATGCGCGACGCAACCGAGAGCGTGTCGGCTGCGACGCCGCAGCCTGGCATTGACGATCTGGTGGCATCGGATGCGGCACTGGAACGGATTCGTATCGGTCTCGCTGCCTCCTATGCCGTTACCCAGGACCCCGCGATCGCGGAACTCCACGCCAGCGTTTCTGGCGTGCAGCCGGGCATGAGCGCGAGCTTCGTTCGCAACCTGCTTCCCGCGGACTACAACACCAGGCTGGACTCTGCGTTGATCACAGTCGCCAGCGGCAATGCCGCAGTGCTCGAGGCCGTCAATGACATTGCTCGCACGCGAACAGGAACGATCGCAGTGTCGAGCAACAACCCGCCGACGATAACCGGCGATCCGCAGACATCCGTCGAGGCCGGCAGCGCTTACGCGTTTACGCCCCAGGCTTCGGACGCCGATGGCGACGCACTGACGTTCGATATCTCCGGCATGCCGGGTTGGGCAAGCTTCGATGCGGCCAGCGGGTCGCTGAGCGGTACGCCGGGCGTTGCCGATGCAGGCAACTACGAGAACATCGTGATCAGCGTGACCGACGGCGAGGCAACCGCATCGCTGCCATCATTTGCGATCGATGTGTTCACACAGAACCGCGCGCCGGTCATTTCCGGCACGCCGCAAACACAGGTGACCGTTGGCGAAGCCTACTCGTTCACGCCAGACGCTAGCGATGCGGACGGCGATGCACTGACGTTGTCCGTCGAGAATGCGCCGGCCTGGGCAAGTTTCTCCATGTCGACTGGCGAACTGAGCGGCACGCCGGCAGGCGGAGACGTTGGGACCTACGCCGACATCCGTATCACGGTTTCGGACGGCTCGTTGAGCGACAGCCTCACCTTCTCGATCGACGTTACCGCCGGCAATGCACCGCCCGTGATCTCGGGCACCCCGGCCGGCAGCGTTCAGGAAGGACAGGCGTACTCGTTCACGCCGACAGCAAGCGATCCGGACGGCGATCCATTGAGCTTCAGCATCAACAATCGGCCCGGCTGGGCGAGCTTCGACAGCCTCACGGGCTCGCTGACCGGCACACCGCAGGACGGTGATGCCGGTGTCTATTCGAACATCCGGATCACCGTGACCGACGGAGCGCTCAGCGACACACTGGCATTCTCGATAGAAGTGACCGCGGTCAATACGGCGCCGCAGATCAGCGGCAATCCGCCGGCTCTGGCGGTCGTGGGTCAGGCCTACGCGTTTCAGCCGACGGCGTCAGACGCCGACGGCGATGCCCTGACGTTCTCCGTCGCAGGTCTGCCGTCGTGGGCAGATTTCGACACGGCAACCGGCGCGCTCTCGGGAACGCCGGCGGCCGGAGACGAGGGACTCTGGTCGGGAATCTCGATCACCGTATCCGACGGCACCGACAGCGCCACACTTGGACCGTTCTCGATCGACGTCAGTGCCGCCAGCCTGGGCTCGGCAACGCTGACTTGGGTAGCGCCGACTCAAAACGAGGATGGCAGCCCGCTGACCGATCTCGCGGGATACCGCATCTATTGGGGCACGACGCCGGGCAGCTACCCGAACTCGGTCACGATCAACAACTCGAGCATCTCGACCTACGTTGTCGAGAACCTCGCGCCGGGAACCTACGAGTTCGTTGCCACGTCGTTCAATAGCGCAGGCGTCGAAAGCGCGATGTCCAATCCGGCAACGAAGGTGATCCCGTAACAGAGGGCACTACGCGCGGGTGCGTCTCGGACGCAGCCGCGCGCAGGTTTGGCTTAGAAATCGATGCGAACGCCGACGGACGCCGTTGTGTCCTTGTTCGGACGCGCGCCGTACGGCTGGCGACCGACGATGTCCTCTTCGCCCGTCAGGTTTTCGACGCGAGCAAACAGGTCCATTGCGTCACTCAGCCGATAGCTGCCTGAGAGATCGACGTTCAGACTGCTTTCCGTTTTCTCGAAGTCCGCGCACGATGCACGCACGCAGGTCTCGTCAACGAAGTTCGCACCCAGGAATACGTCCCAGATCTCGGTCTGCAGGCCGATGCTGACGTTGCCCTGGCTCTCGGGGATGTAAGGGATCGGATCGCCCGCGCTGACGTCGCCGAAGAAGTCCGTGTCGGCGACATCGGAATCGAATTCGCTGTCGATCCAGGTAAACGCCACTTGCAGCGGAATGCTGATCGGCCCATTTGTATTCAGGTCCGTCGCGAACAGAACCTCGATACCCTGGACCGTGGCGGCGTCGCCATTGAAAGCGTCACCGATCGTGCAGTCCGTGCCGGAAGAGGCTGTGCACTCGCCGAGCAGATTGTCGTAGTCGCTCAGGAAATACGCGGTCTCGAACGAAACATCCGAGGCATCCCAGCGGAATCCGAGCTCGTAGTTGATCGCTTCCTCTTCGTTCACACCCGGTGAGTTACTAGGCGCGGTAAAGCCCTTGTGCACGCCGCCGAACAGGGAGCGCTCTTCGTCAATTTGGTAGATCACGCCAAGACCCGGCAGCCATACTTCCGTGTCGTTCTCACGGGTGTCTCGCAGGTTGCTCGCGTCGCGCGATGACGGATCGGCCGTCAGGCCATCGCGGGTCTCGTAGCGCGTGCGTTGTTGTGAGATGTCTTCGTAGCGGAGGCCCGGCGTGAAGGTCCAGTTGCCGGCCTCGATGCGATCGTGGATCCAGAATGCCGTGGCTTCGGCCTCTTGAATGCGGTTGCCGGCATTACCCAGCAGACCCAGATCGTCGAGTTGCAACGCGCCGCCGACCTGGCTGTACGAGCTGTTGCGCTGCAGGCGATCTTCCTCGTCTTCGTGGATGCGCAGACCGAGGCTCACATCGTGCGTCACGTCACCCGTGTCGAACGCCTGTGACAGCCCGAACTGGAATCCGCGAGAGAAGTACTCGCGATTGTTGGACCGCAGCTGGATGCTGCCCGGCAGTGTGTCCGCCGAGCCGTCGAGGATGGCCTGCAGCTGCGCGGACGTGAGTCCACCCAGGTCTTCGCCGCGATTGACCGCCTGGATCACGTTGAACCAGCTCGTACGCGAAAACGTCTCCGCCGACGTCGAGCCGTCGAAGTCGATGCCTTCGGTCTTGAACCAGTCGCGCTGGTGCGTGTTGTTGTAGTACGTCGCCGTGAATTGCGTCGTGTCGGACACGTCGAACTCGTAGCGCAGGATGACCTGCTCGTGCTCGGTCTCGATATTGTCGAGCGCCGACAGGCCGTAGCGACGGAACGCGCTGGACGCGAAGTCGCCGTCGGTCAGGCCGAGGTAAGTTTGATCCGAACTTTGGTCGGCGTACTGATATTTGAATTCGAAACTGTGCCGCGAGTCGACTGGCGCGTATGCCAGCTTCACGGTGTAGTCAGCAACGTCGAGCCCCGTGTCGCCGCCGCGGTCGATGTTCTGGAAACCGTCAGACTGCCACTGGTGCGTCTCGATGAGGAAGCCGAAGCCGTTGTCGAGCTGCGCGCCATAGTGGGCGTGGACGCGGTAGGTCGCGTCCTGGCCGAACTCGGCAACAACGCGGCCCGAGGAATCCTCGGGGATCGGGGTCGAGATCATATTGAGCGCGCCGCCGATGGTGTACGGACCCTGAGTAATCGCCGCCGGACCTTTCAGCACCTCGACGCCGCTCATGCGGGCGACGGTCGGGAAGTAATAGGCACTGGGTGCGGAGTAGGGTGCCGGCGCGATCAACACGTTGTCCTCGAGCAGCGTAACCCTGCCGCTGCGTTCCGTTGCGACGCCGCGGATCGCGATGTTCGGTCGCAGTCCGTAGCCGTCCTCGACCTGTACCGAGACGCCCGGCACGGCGCGGATGATGCGCTGAATATCCGTGTGGCCGAGCTGTTCGATGCGGTCGACATCAATGTACTGACCGGCGCCCGCGACCTGCTCGCCGTCGAGGCGTTCGCCGATGATGAAAACCTCGTCGATGGCCTGTTTGTCTGCCGTGTCCTGTGCCGCCGCGGTCGCGGCTGCAAAGAAGGCCGCTGCGACGATCGCTCGACGGCTGGTGCTCCCCAATGCCATTGCAGTTCCCTTGTGTGCCCGGAGTTTCTCCGACAATGACGAGAAGGTAATGAAAATGAGAATGATTCGCAACTACGGTTTTTACTTATTCACAAATTCTTCGAAATGCCTGTCTACGTCACGGTCCGAGCTGTGACGGTGCCACTGCAACCCCGCGGCGCTTCGTGGCACCATGTCGCTTCGACTTAACGAGCGCAGAGGGCAATGGGGGAACCGAGCCGCAGGTTATTGATCGTCGAAGACGATCCGGGGCTGCTGAAGCAGCTGGTTTGGTGTTTTGAGGACTACGAGGTCTTCACCGCGACCGACCGTACGTCGGCGATCGCGGAGCTGCGCCGTCATGAGCCGATGGTCGTCCTGCAGGATCTGGGACTTCCGCCGCATCCGGAAGGCGTGGAAGAGGGGCTGGCGACCCTGTCCGAGACCCTGAGGCTGGCGCCGCAAACCAAAGTGATTGTCGTCACCGGTCACGGCGATCAGGAGAACGCGCTCACGGCGATCGCGCAGGGCGCTTACGACTTCTACGAGAAGCCTGTCGATACCGACACGCTCAAACTGCTGGTCGACCGCGCATTCAACATCTGCGAGCTCGAAACCGAGAACCGCCGCCTGCAGAGCCGGGTCAACGAGTCGCCACTCGACGGTATCGTCGCGGCCAGCGAGGGCATGCTCGCCGTCTGCCGCATGATCGAGAAGGTTGCGCCGACGGATGTGACGACGCTCTTGCTCGGCGAGTCCGGCACCGGCAAGGAGCTGCTCGCACGGGCACTGCATCGTCTGAGTCCTCGCTCCGAGGGCCGCTTCGTCGCGATCAATTGCGCGGCTATCCCCGAAAACCTCCTCGAATCCGAGCTGTTCGGTCACGAGAAGGGATCGTTCACCGGCGCGCACAAACAAAACATCGGCAAGGTCGAACTCGCGACGGGCGGCACCCTGTTCCTCGACGAAATCGGCGACATGCCCATGCCGCTGCAGGCGAAGATGCTGCGCTTCCTGCAGGAACGCGTCATCGAACGTGTGGGCGGACGCAAAGAGATCCCGGTCGACGTGCGCGTCGTGTGCGCGACCAATCAGCGTCCAGAGACGCTGATCGAGGACGGCCTGTTTCGGGAAGATCTCTACTACCGGATTTCCGAAATCACGATCAATATCCCGCCGTATCGTGAGCGGGAAGAGGGCAGGCTGATCCTCGCCAGGACGCTGCTGCAGAAGTACTGCCGCAAGCAGAAGCGCGCACTCAACGGCTTCAGCGACGACGCGATGCAGGCGATCGAGGCCTACTCCTGGCCGGGCAACGTCCGCGAACTCGAGAACAAAATCAAAGGCGCCGTGATCATGGCCGACGGCAAACTGGTCACGGCGAGCGATCTCGGTCTGACCGCCGACGATCAGGAACCGGAGTCCCTGAACCTCCGGGAAGTGCGCCAGCGTGCGGAATCGAAAGCGATCCGGATCGCGCTGACGAAGAGCTACGGCAATATCTCGAAGGCCTCGGAGATGCTCGGCATCACCCGGCCGACGCTGTATGACCTGCTCAACAAGTACGGGCTGTCAGCGGAAGGCTATTCGAAGAAAGCCGCTGGGCAATAAGCCCGCCGCGACCGGATCGCCACCCGTAGGAGCGGCTTCCAGCCGCGATTGTCACCTCGCCATAGGCCCCGACGCTCCCGACACACCCCCGTAGGAGCGGCTTCCAGCCGCGATTTCCCGCATTGCTGCCAGGTTGGCATCGATCGCGGCTGGAAGCCGCTCCTACGTCGGAGTAGCGCGCATCGATCGCCCGCATGGCGGGCTCCTACAGCGCTCCGATTAGAGCTTGTCGACTATCGCGACTTAAACTGATCCGGGTTCAGATCGTGGCGTGCGAGCAGTTTGTAGAAGTCCGTGCGATTGCGCTTTGCGAGTCGTGCCGCCTGGCTGACGTTGCCCATCGTGATCTGCAGGATCTGGGACAGGTAGTTGCGCGTAAACTCGTCGCGTGCGTCGCTGAACGACAGGAGCTTGCCGGCGTGTTCGCCCAGGCTCTGCTGCACGAGTTCCGCGCTGATGACCGGTGAGCGGGACAGCGCGACGTTCTGGCGAACGACGTTGTAGAGCTGGCGGATGTTGCCCGGCCATTCGGCCGTGACGAGCATCTCGACCGCCTCCGGTGCGTAGACCTTGCGTTCCTGATCGGCCTCGCGGGCGATGACCTGCAGGAAATGCGCAACCAGAAGCGGGATGTCCTCGCGGCGCTCGTCGAGCGTCGGGATCTTGATGTTGACCACGTTGAGCCGGTAGTAGAGGTCCTCGCGGAAGCGGCCCTCGCGCATCAGCTCCTGAAGATCGCGGTGGGTTGCGGAGACCACACGCACGTCGACCTCGAGTGCCTCGGTGCTGCCAACCGGGCGAACCTGGCTCTCCTGCAAAACGCGCAGGAGCTTCACCTGCAGCCGCATCGGCATATCACCGATCTCGTCGAGCAGCAGGCTGCCGCCTTCGGCCGCCTGGAACAGGCCCTTGTGGCTGCGCGTGGCGCCGGTAAACGCGCCTTTCTCGTGACCGAACAGTTCGGACTCGAGCAGGTTCTCGGCCATCGCGCTGCAGTTGATTGCAACGAAGGGCTTGTTGCGCCTAGGGCTGGCGTTGTGGATTGCGCGAGCAAGTAACTCTTTGCCGGTACCGGATTCGCCCGTGATCAGCACGCGCGCGTCTGTTGCGGCGACCATCTTCGCCTGGTTCAGCACCTCTTTCATGTGCTGGTTGCGCGTGATGATGCCGTCCGCCCAGTCCTCGTCGACTTCTACGGACCCGGAAACCTTGAGCGCGCGCTCGACGGTTTCCATCAGTTCGTCTTTGTCGATTGGCTTGGTCAGAAAGCCGAATGCGCCGCTCTGCGTCGCGGATACGGCGTCCGGGATAGTGCCGTGCGCGGTAATGATGACGACGCGCAGCCCCGGCGATCGCGTCTGCAGTTCCTTGAGCAACCCGATGCCGTCCATCTTGTCCATGCGCAGATCCGTGATGACGAGATCGGGCTGGAATCGCACGAGACTGGCGAGCGCCTTGTGCGCGCTCTCCACAGCCTCGACTTCGTAGCCTTCGGCTCTAAGGCGAATTGACAAGAGCCTCAGCAATCCGGGGTCGTCGTCGACGAGCAGGATTCTGCCGGACGGGTTCAGATTGGGTGCTGCCATTTACTGGTCCTGTTCGCGGATGTCGCGTTCAATCGATGTGAGTGCTTCGAGTTTGCTCTCGGCGTCGGCGAGTTCTGCGCGCAGACGGCGATTCTCTGCCTCGACGTTCTGCAGGCGCTGATTCATCGCCTGCTCCTGGGTCTCTGCCTGACGCGAGGACGAAGCCCGAAGGCGGCGTGCCTCGGCCATCAAGACGATGCGTTCTTCCACTGAGCGCAGGTGAATTTCGGCCAGCGCGATCTCGGCTGGCGTCATGAGTTCGGATTGGGACAATGCCTCGCGCAGCATGCTCTGCGCGCGTTCGGGATCGGTTTCGCTGTGTCCCGGCGTGGCCAGTACCAGCGCAAAGCGCAGCGTCGTCGATGGATCGGGTGTGAGCGTGGCCCTCGACTCGGCGTCGGAGAAAATCTCGATTTGCGTGGCCGGATCGCCGGTCGCGAGATCGTCGAGTTCGCGCAGGTAGTCGTCGGCCGTCGGCGCGCCGAGGATTACGGGTTCGTTGTCTCGGTCACGATCTCCGCCGGGTGTGACCCGGTCGATCCAGCTCTTGGTTTGCGCACAGCCGGCGACGGACGCGAGCAGCACAACGAAGGCTGCACGTCGTGCGACGGTCCATCCTGCGCGGTTTTTCGAAGTGTTGTTAGCCATGCGCTGCAATCTTTTGCGTTTGCGGTACCCGCTTCTGCGGGATGAAAATCCTGAAGTGCGCGCCCGGGAATTCATCCGAGGCTAACAGTTCTACCGAGCCATCGTGCGCCTGCACGCATTCGAGAACGACCGACAGCCCGATGCCGGTCCCTCCGACCTGGCCGCCTTGTTCCCTGCGCCCCTGGAAGAATGCCTCGAAAATTCGCGGCTTCTCGTCCTCCGGCACGCCAGGCCCGGTGTCCGCGAACTCCAGCGTGAACCCCTTTGGCGTGGCTTCGGCACGGATTGTTACGTAACCGCCTTTCGGCGTGAACTTGACGGCATTGGACAGCAGATTATCGAGCACGGTTCGCATTTTGTCGCGATCCGCGTTCACAATAATGTCCGCGACGTCGAGACGCAGCTGAATGTGGGCGGACTTCAACGCGAGCCGCTGCTCCTTCGCCACCGAAATGACCAGCGCGCGCAGCGGGAAGTCCGTTAGTGTCAGCACTTCATTCTTGGTTTGCCATGCGCTGAAGCTCAGGAGGTTTTCGATGAGTCTCTGTAGCTTCATGCCGTTGCTGCGCAGGATATCGGTCACCTCCTGCTGCGGCTTGTCGAGCTCGCCCAGCGTGCCGTCCAGCAGCAGTTCCGTACCCTCACGGATATTCGCGAGCGGCGTCTTCAGTTCGTGTGACATGTGACGCAGGAATCGGTTTTTCTCCTGCGCGAGTTCAAGGAGGCGCAGCCGCAGCCAGTCGAGCTGGCGCCCGAGCCGCTCGAGGTCGGTCGGGCCATCGATCCTGATCGGTTTCGCAAAGCCGCTCTGGCCAAGCTGATGAATTGCGCCGTCAATCTGACGGATCGGTCGCGCGACCAGCAGCGTGAAGATCAAAACGAGGACCAGCGTACCCGGTACGAGCAATGCCACGGTCCAGGCAGAAATCTGCTGCGCCTTGCGGGTGCGCTCTTCGAGAGCGATCTGCTCGAGATCGATGTACCCGGCCAATATGCCCGTGAGCCTCGACACGTCCTGCCGCAGTTCGGCGAACCGGCCGATGGTCGCGTCGCCTTCTTCGGTACTGACGTCCGGGTCCAGCAGGGCATTGGTGATGCCGCGCGCTTCCGTGCCGATCGCGTCGAGCGACGTCATTGCATTTGCGCTGGCCGTCAGCGGTCGCATGTCTTCGAGTGTGGCTTCCGTCGTCTGCAGATCCTGCAGCATCAGGTCCCGGTATACGTCCGAGCGCAGCACGTTGAACTGCCTGGCCGCGCGATCGAGCGATCCGACGTGCTCCGTCAACAGTCGATTGTTCTCGGCTGACTGGATTCCTAAGTTGACCAACTCCTGACTTTGGTCGGCCAGCCGATCCAGGTTGTACAGGGCCCAGAGCACGGCCAGCAGCAGCGGAAGCGCCACGATCCCGAAACCTACGAGAATCAGGCCGTTAAGCGATCTTGGGCGGGGAAATTTCATCGGCGCATTCTAGCATCGGGGCAGCGTCTGCCGCGTCATGCCGCCCAATACGCGCTCGGATCGCTGTCGGCGATTCGGCGTTCCCAGGCGAGGCTCGTCCGGACGATCGTGTCGAGATCGTCGAAGCGCGGCACCCAGCCGAGCGTCGATCGAATCTTCTCGGCGACCGCAATGAGTTCCGGCGGATCGCCCGCACGGCGCGGTTCTTCGACAACGTTGAGCGGCGCGTCGTTGGCTCTCTCCACGGCGTCGAGCACCTGGCGCACGCTATAGCCATGGCCGTAACCACAGTTGAGGATGGTCGAGTCTCCGCCGGCCCTTAGGTAGCTGAGCGCGTCCAGGTGCGCTCGCGCAAGGTCGTCGACATGGATGTAGTCGCGCACGCCGGTCCCGTCCGGGGTCGCGTAGTCCGTGCCGAATATCGAGACCTGCGGGCGCTTGCCGACCGCGGCTTCGCAGGCAACCTTGACGAGCAGCGTGGCGTTCGGGGTCGATTGGCCGATGGCGCCTTCCGGTTCGCAGCCGGCCACATTGAAGTACCGCAACGCCACGTAGCGCGGGCCGCCCGCGGCCGCGAGGTCCTTCATCATCCATTCGGTCATCAGCTTGGAGCGGCCGTAAGGATTGATCGGCCGGGTGAGTGTGTCCTCCGCGGCACGGCCGCCGTCAGGGATTCCGTACACCGCTGCTGTCGAGGAGAACACCACGTTCTGGATGCCATGCTGCAGCGCGGCCTCGAGCAGCGTACGGCTCGACGCCGTGTTGTTTCGGTAGTACTTCAACGGATTCGCCACGGACTCGGGCACGACGGTGTGTGCGGCAAAGTGCATGACCGTGTCGAATTCGCCGCCGGCCAGCAGCGTGTCGAGCAGCGCTCGGTCGCCGGTATCGCCGATAACGAGCTCACCGGACGTGACCGCCGCTTCGAAGCCGGTGGAGAGATTGTCGAGAGACACGACCGACTCGCCTGCGCCGCCCAATTGGCGAACGACGTGGCTGCCGATGTAGCCGGCACCGCCGGTAACAAGTATCTTTTTGTTTCTCATCCGCTTACAGCCTGCTGACCCGTGCAATCATCCTGTTTTGTGAACCGATAGCGCGATTGCGCGCCAAAGTTTATCAATACTGTTTAACGGAATGCGGACCTGGATCGCACAAATCCGCGAATTTGCAGGGATTTGTCGCAAAATACGGACGCTCTGGGTTCTGTCCGAGTTCAGGTTCGCGGGGTAATATCGGGACAAGTTGACGGGTCGGTCTATCAGGACCGACTCACTTACATGGAGTGCTGGAAGCCAATGAAGGATCTGCTGCGAAGGTTGACGAGCGGTTTCCGCTCATTTTTGGTCACTGCACCGTTCCTGACGCTCGCCGCCTGTAGCAGCGGCGGGAGCGACGGACCCAGCGGCCCGCCGCCGCCACCCCCACCGCCGACGAACAATGCTCCGCAGGCGAGCGCGGGAACCGATCAGACGGTGTTCGAGGTCACGGTCGTCAATCTTGACGGAAGCGGCAGTAGCGATCCGGACATGGATACGCTGACCTACGAATGGTCGCAGACGGCAGGTACACCAGTCACGATCAACGACCCCACGTCAGCCACTACGGACTTCACAGCACCCGATGTCGTGGCCGGGGCGCCCGAAACGTTGACCTTTTCGCTTCGGGTGAATGACGGCACGGTCGACAGCACCCCCGATACGGTCAGCGTGACGGTGGAGGAGAACGTTCCGCCAGTTGCCGCGGCCGGGGGCAACCGGTCGGTCATTGAGAACAGTGCGGTGCAATTGGACGGCAGCGCGTCGGCCGACCCGAATACGATCGGCACTCTGTCCTTCAATTGGGCGCAGACCGGCGGGCCGGCTGTCGCCCTGAGCGACGCGAATACCGCGATCGCGAGCTTTACGGCGCCGGACGTGGCGCCGGGCGCAACGGTCGACCTGACTTTTGAGCTGACAGTCACCGACGGCACCTTCATCGACACCGATACCGTGACGTTGACGGTCGAAGAGGGCCTGGTCGCAGTCACGATTTCCGGGACGGTCTCCTATGAGATGGTGCCGCCGAACGCAAACTGTAACGGCCTGAACTTCGGCGGTACTTTCCAGAAGCCGATCCGTGGGGCGACCATTCAACTGATCGACGATGCGACCGGTGGCGTGCTGCAAACGTCCACGCTGGACAATGCGGGCGGCTACTCCTTTGCCAACGTCGCGTCGAATACTCAGGTGCGGCTGCGCATTCGGGCCGAGCTCAAGAGCACGACCGGACCGAATACGTGGGACGTCGAAGTTCGCGACAACTTTATCGCCGGCGCCAATGACGGCGATCCCGGTCTGCCGCCGCTGGGCAGCCGACCGCTCTACGTACTCGACGGCGCCGCATTCGACTCCACCGCCCAGAACCTGACCCGCGACGAGCTGGCGGCGACCGGCTGGGGCGGAACCAGCTACACCGGCACACGCGCCTCGGGTCCGTTCGCGATCCTCGACGCGATCTACACCGGCATGCTGTTCGTTGTCAGTGCCGACCCGAACGCCGATTTCGCGCCGATGGACGCCTACTGGAGCGTGAACAACACGCTGGCCAGTCCGAGCGACATCACTGCCGGACGGCTGTCGGCCTCGTTCTATCGCAGCGATCTCGATTCGCTCTTCCTGCTCGGTGACGCGAACGTCGACACCGAGGAGTTCGACGATCACGTCGTCGTCCACGAATGGGGACACTACTTCGAAGACAACTTCTCGCGTTCCGACTCGATCGGCGGTCCACACGCATTGGGTCAGTCGATCGACGCCAGGCTAGCGTTCGGCGAAGGTTGGGCATCCGCACTGGCGGCAATGGCGCTGGACGAGCCCCTGTATTGCGACACGGGCCCGCCGGGTACCAGCGGCGGATTCGGCTTCAATGCCGAAACCTCCGGTTTTGGCGTGCAGGGCTGGTTCAACGAGATCTCCGTCGTAACGTTTATCTACGACCTGTTCGATACGACCAACGACGGTACGGACAACGATTCGATCGGCTTCGGCCCCATCTACAACACGATGGTAGGACCGCAATCGACGACCCCCGCGTACACGACGGTCTTCTCGTTCGCAGCGGAGCTGCGCTCGCAGCTCAACCCAGCGCAGCAGGCATTCCTCGATTCTCAGCTTGCGCGCGAGTCCATCACGCCGACGACCGTCGATATCTGGGGCAGCACGGAAACCAACGATGCGCTCGGCGGCCGCGACGTACTGCCGCTGTACACGGACATCGTTGCCGACGGTAGCGTGACCAATATCTGCGTCAATGACGATTTCGATCCGAATCTAACGGGCAACAAGCTGGCCGAGTACCGCTATCTGCGGCTGACGATCCCGGCGACGGATCAGTACGACGTGGTGGTGCAGGCGACGACGCCGACGCCGCCGACGCCGAATCCGAACGATCGAGATCAGTCGGATCCAGACATCTATATCTGGCAGAACGGCCAGTTCATTACTCGCGGAATCAGCGGTACTGAGAACATCGAGGCGCTGACGACGCCGACGCTGACGGCCGGAACGACTTACGTGGCCGACATCCAGGAGTTCCGTTTCGAAGACGACGATCCGACGAACGGAACGCCGCCAACGTATCCGGATCAGATATGTTTCGACGTTTCCTTCACGGCGACGCCATAATCACCGAACAGGGCGATCAGGTGAACACAATGCATTTGAACAAGCTGGCAATTCTCCTTCTCTCGACAGGCGTTCTCGCTGCCTGCGGCGCCGCCGAGCGCAATGGTGACGCCGAGACGACCGTGGAGGTGGCAAACACGGCACCGCAGGTCTCGTTCACGCCGGGCAGCGACTACACCGCTGCAAGCAAACCGGGCGGGCCCGTCTCGGTCGGCTACCGGATCATCGGACAGCCGGTGGTCGGTCAGCCGGTTGCCGTCGAGCTTCGTTTGGTGTCCGTAATGGGCACTCAGCCGATCAACGTCGGCTACCGCATCAATGATGCCAGCGCCATGCAGCTCGCCGAATCGCAGCCTGCGTTCATCACCGTTGCGCCGGCCGCAAGCGAGGATTCGACCACGAATCAGGTGACGATCGTGCCGCTGCGTGAGGGCCGGCTGTACCTCAACGTGTCGGCCAGCGTCGATACGGGCGAGGGCACCATGTCGACGGTGACCGCGATCCCGATTCAGGTCGGAGAAGGTGGCCGGACGGTCGAGGAAAACGGCACGCTGGACACCGATGAAAACGGCGAGGCAATCCGCTCGCTGCCCGCAGGCAATTAGCCGACAAATCCAACCTGCGGCCGAGGCGTCGAACAGAGAAATGCGAACGTTGTAATTGACATAAGTCGCATTTCCCCTGTCGTAGGCTCGGAAAGTCGCGCAAGTATCTGTTTCTTGGTGCTTCGGCATCAGGAAACGGGAATTTTTTCCCAGTATTTTTTTCAGAATCTGCGCTGCATCACAGACGTCGTTTGCAGTCCTGAGTACTCTTTCCTGACGCTGGCGGGACTGCGCGTGCCCTTGCCAGCGGGTCGCAGGCTCAGGGCCCGGAATGGACAGGAAGCTCAGGGAAAAAATCAGGGAAGCGTCGAAGGGGTCCGGCACCGATAAGGCGGATTTCATCGATCTATTGCGCCTGATCGACCAGCACTATGAGCAGATGGAAGCGACGATTACGCAGTCGCTGAGCGTTACGACGACCCCCATTGAAATCGTCTTCGACAGCGTCACCGAGGCGCTGATGTCGGTTAGCGAGACCGGCAAGGTCCGCGTCTGCAACAAGGTCTGCTCCCGCTACTTCGGGCTTGCGAAGGATCAGCTGATCGGTTCGCGGCTCGAACACCTGATACCCGCCATCCGCGGCAGGGACGTGAACGAATTCCTGGAGCCTTTCATGTCGGATCTCGACGACACGTTCGTCGAGTACAGCGCCGGCGAGGTGGAGGCGCGCCGCTCCAACGGCGAGGCCTTCATTGCCGAGATCAACGCGAGTCAGCTGGAGGGTCCGGAAGGCCGCATCTACGTCATCAGCCTGCGCGACGTCACGGGCCGGCGCGAAGCCGAGATTGCGCTCAAGGAAAACGAGGAACGCTACCGGGCGCTGGTCGAACAAGCTCCGGAGGCAATCATCGTTCTCGACCCGCAGACGAATCGATTCTGCGACGCGAATGACAGAGCCTGCGAGCTGTTCAACATGTCGCGTTCGCGCTTGCTGGAAGTCGGTCCGGAGGCAATCAGCCCGAAAATGCAGCCGGACGGGACGCCGTCCTTCGGTGTCCGGCGCGGAATCGTGGACCGCGTGTTTGCCGGTGAACACCCGACGTTCGAATGGACGCACATGGATTCGGCGGGCCGCGAGTTTCCGTGCGAGGTGCGCTTCAGCACGCTGCCAGCTGACGACAAAACCCTGATCCGTGCGACGGTCACCGACATCACGGAGCGCAAGCGCAACGAGACGCTCGCTTATGCGCAAAACAAGATTCTGGAGATGGTCGCTGCGAGCACGTCCATCGATCGCACGCTGCGGGCCATCTGCCGATTCGTAGAACGCGTCAGCGGCGGTTTCCGCGCGGCGGTCATGCAACTCGATTCGAGCAGCAACCGATTGAACGTTGCCGAGGCCCCGGGCCTGCCGGATACGCTCAAGCTCAAGCTGGACCTGATCGACGTCGACGAAGACGGCCTGACCTGCGCATCCGCGGTTGCCAAGGGACAGGATCGGATCGTTTCCGACATCGCGCAGGAGTCGAGCTGGGAACCGCATCTCGATGATCTCGATGAGGCTAACATTGCCGCGGTCTGGTCCTTCCTCATCACCGGATCCAAAAGCCGAGTCCTCGGCACGCTGGACATCTACGTCAGCGAGGCTCGAGACCCGACCACCGACGAACTCGACAAGCTGTCCCGCATGGCTCGCCTTGCCGGGATAGCGCTCAAGCGCGAACACGACGAGCAGAGACTGCGCAAGAGTGAGGCGCGGTATCGCGGGCTCTTCGAGAACGTGATCGATGGCGTGTACATCGCATCGAGAGAGGGCGACCTGATCACCGCGAACCCGGCGCTAGTGCAGATGCTCGGGTTCGAGTCCGTCGACGAACTCAAGGCTGCTGGCCGTACGACCATCCTGTACGTCAATCCTGTTGACCGAGAGCGTGTCTTCGCCCGCCTGGAAGCCGAGGGTTTCGTCAAGAACTTCGAGTACCGGCTTCGCCGCAAGGACGGCACGGAGATCGTCGTCCTCGAGAACGCGCGTGCCGTCTACGACGACGAAGGCAACGTCGTGGCGCACGAGGGAACGATTACCGACATCACCGACCGCAAGCGCGCAGAGACGCGGATTTTCGAAGAGAAAGAGCGTGCTCAGGTGACGCTTCAGTCGATCGGTGACGGCGTCATTACGACGGACGCGGACGGACGCGTGGACTACATCAATCCGGTCGCCCAGGATCTCACCGGCTGGGACATGCGCGGCGCCCGCGGCAAGCACGTCAACGAGATCATGACGATCATCAACGAACACACCCGGGCAACCGTCGAAAACCCGGTGATTCGCTGCCTGAAGGACGGCAGGGTGGTCACTCTCGCCGAGCACTCGATCCTGATCACGAAGGGCAGCGACGAGATTCCGATCCAGGATTCCGCCGCCCCGATCCGCGACCGCATCGGCAACATCATCGGTTCGGTAATGGTGTTCCACGACACCAGCAAGGAATCGCGACTATTCCGTCAGCTGAGCTACCAGGCCGCGCACGATTCGCTCACCGGCCTCATCAATCGCCGGGAGTTCGAGAACCGGCTCGTCAGCAGCTTCGACGGCCTGAAGAACGACCCGGAACAAATGCATGCGCTGTTGTACATTGACCTCGACCAGTTCAAGGTTGTCAACGACACCTTCGGTCACACCGCGGGCGACGAGCTGCTGCGGCAGCTGTCGGAAGTCGTGCAGGCGCAGATTCGTTCGACCGACGTTTTTGCGCGATTGGGCGGAGACGAGTTCGGCATCCTTCTGGAGCGTTGCGACGAAACGCGTGCGATGGAAGTGGCAGAAGCAATCCGCAATGCCATCGAAGGCTACCGCTTCGAATGGAAGGAATCGTTTACCACTGTGCGCGCGTCCATCGGCGTAGTCATGGTTTCGTCGGAGGACGACGAAGTCGCGAGCTTGATGAGTTCCGCCGACGTCGCCTGCTATTCCGCGAAGGACATGGGCCGAAATCAGGTCCACCTCTATCGGGACAGCGACGCTTCGCTGCGTCACGAGGAAATGAAGTGGGTCGGACGAATCACGAGCGCGGTGGAGGACGATCGACTCGAACTCTTCTACCAGCCGATCATCGGGATTTCGAACGAGCACGAGAACGAACGCGGTCATTACGAACTGCTGCTGCGAATGCGTGACGAAAGCGGCGAACTTGTCAGTCCTGACCAGTTCATTCCCGCCGCGGAGCGCTACAACCTCATGTCGACACTCGATCGCTGGGTGATCCACACTGCATTATCGGAGCTCGCCGACCGCAGTGCCGACGGCGAGGCGAAGTACACGCTGGCGATCAATCTTTCGGGTACCTCGTTGTCCGAGGACAGATTCCTGGAATTCGTCATCGACGAACTCTCGCAACAAAAGCTGCCGAATGGCGCAATCTGTTTCGAGATTACGGAGACCGCGGCGATCTCCAATCTTGCGCGCGTCGTGCACTTCATGCAGACGCTGAAAGCGCTCGGCTGCAAATTCTCGCTGGACGATTTCGGCAGCGGCCTGTCGTCATTCACCTACCTCAAGAATCTGCCCGTCGACTATCTGAAGATCGATGGACAGTTCGTCAGCAACGTTGTCGACGACAGCGTGGACGAAAGTATGGTCAAGGCGATCAGCGAAGTCGGCCACGCCATGGGCATCGAGACCATCGCCGAGCGCGTAGAGACTCGTCAGGTTCTGGAAAAGCTGGGTCAGCTCGGTGTCGAGTTCGCGCAAGGCTACTACATTGCGCGGCCGACCTCGGTCGCGTCTTTCGAGCCGTGGGACACGGACCGCACGCTCAATCAGCTGGCCTGACGCCGCTCAGAATCACCGTCCGCGTCACAAAAAGGCGCTCTAAACCGAGAATATAAGGGTTCCCCGCATGGCGAGGTTCCGGTGCGCGGGGTACACTCCTTGCTACCAGCTGATACGCCGGTTCTCTATGCCAGAAACAGACGACAACAATAACAATCCTGCGTCCTTGCTTTCCCCCGACGAGCCGCCGCCGTATTACGTAATGCACGCGGAGTCCGAGGCTCCGATTCTGCTCGTCTGCGATCACGCCAGCTGCCGTTTTCCGGAAGCGCTCGGCGACATGGGGCTCGACCCCTTCGCGCGCCGTTGCCATCTCGCCATCGACATCGGTGCCGGATCGCTAACCGAATACCTCGCCGACAGTCTCGGCGTGACCGCCGTCCTCGCCCAATACTCGCGGCTCGTTGTCGACTGCAATCGCGACCTGATGGATGCGAGTGCGTTCCTCGCCTACGGCGATGGCATTCTCGTTCCAGGTAACTGCAATCTGCGCCGGTCGGACAGAGAAGCCCGTGCCGATTCGATCTACTGGCCCTACCATGCCGCCGTTACCGAACAGGTGAAGCGGTTGAGCGAGGCCGCTGCGCCGCCAGCCTTTATTTCGGTCCACAGCTTCACGCCGGTACTCAACGGCGAAGCGCGCGAGTGGGAGGTCGGAATTCTGTGGGACAAGAGCCAGTCCCTGCACGAGGTGTTCCTCGAGGGTTTCAGGGACGCCGGCTTCCACACCGGGGACAACGAACCTTATTCGGGCAAGGCGCCCGCGGACTACACCATTGACAACCATGCCGAGGCGCTTGGTCTGCCCTGCGTCGGTATCGAGATTCGACAGGATCTGATCAACGACGCGGCAGGGGTCGTGAGAATTGGCAACGTAATGCACAAAATAATCGAGTCCATTCCTGAGAGGATCGGCCTGAATCCGCAGCGCATATCGGCGTAACGTACGCCAGTTGGGGGGAAATATGGCAAGAGGCGAACCCGCGTTCACACTGGGTGTTGAAGAAGAATATCTGCTCGTCGACAAAGAGACCCGCGGTCTCGTCGTGGATCCACCGCAGAGCCTGATGGAGGAGTGCGAGAAGAGGGCGGGCGATCAGGTGACCACGGAGTTGCTGCGATCTCAAATCGAGATCGGGACCAAGGTCTGCAACAACGTTCAGGAGGCGCGCGAGGACCTCGCTCGATTGCGCAAGATCGTTATCGATACCGCGGCTGAGCACAATCTCGCACCGATCGCCGCTTCCACACACCCGTTCTCCGCGTGGACCGAACAGAAGCACACGCCGAAGGACCGCTACGAAGAACTGACCGTCGAGATGCAGGGCGCGGCTCGTCGATTGCTGATCTGCGGGATGCACGTTCACGTCGGGATTGACGACGACGAACTCAGAATCGACCTGATGAATCAGATGTCGTACTTCCTGCCGCACCTCTTGGCGCTGTCGTGTTCGTCACCGTTCTGGCTCGGCAGGGACACCGGTCTAAAAAGCTATCGTCTGACAATTTTCGACGCGCTGCCGCGTACCGGCTTGCCGGAGCGTTTCGCGAGTTGGGCCGAGTACCAGCGCCACGTACGGATCATGATGGACGCCGGCCTCATCGAAGACTCGACGCGAATCTGGTGGGACATGCGCCCCAGCGCGCGCTTCCCAACGCTGGAGACGCGCGTAATGGACGTCTGCACGCGGCTCGAAGACACCATCGCCTTGACTGCCGTGCTCGTCTGCATATTGCGGATGCTGTGGCGCTTGCGGCGCCGGAATCAGCGGTGGCGGATCTACACGCCGATGCTGATCCACGAGAACCGCTGGCGAGCGATGCGCTACAGCTTCGACGAAGGTCTTGTCGATCTCGCGCGCGGTGTCATTGTTCCGTTCGATCATCTTCTGGATGAGATCCTGTCGCTGATCGCGGAGGACGCCGAGGCGCTGGACTGCGTCGACGAAGTCGCTTCGGTTCGAAACATCGTGACGCGCGGGACCAGCGCTCACCGCCAGCTCAAGGACTACGAACTCGAGCAAGCGGCCGGCAAGAGCAAGCAGGAGAGCCTCAACGCCGTCGTGGACACGCTCATCGCCGATACCGCCTCCGGCTTCTAGGGCCCTTCGGTAGGTCGATTTCCGCTCGGCGCCGCGCCGAAACTGTGACGTGGCGCGGGTTTCCGCACCAGGAATGGGCACCAGGTCGCATTATGTTGAGCGCGACCGGACTACCCTAGGCGGATGTTGCACGAAGACGGCATCCGGTCACCGGAGGATCGCTGATGGAGGCGATGTTCCAGTCTGTGCTTCCGCCGGTGTTCGGCCTGAGCGCGGTGCTCTACTTAGGGCTCGCCGCCTACGTCTCCCGTTCCGCGCCCGACAGCCTTGTGGCGTTTTTCCTGTTCCTGATCGGCATCATGGTGGCCGGGACGGCGTTTTCCTACGGCACTGAAGACCAGACCCTGTACGGCGTCGGCAGATCGCTGGCGTTCTTCTCGGCGGGCTTCTTGCCGGTCGCGTTCTACATGATCTACCGCCAGTACACCGAAGGTCCGGCAAGCTCTCTGATGATCGCCATCCTGGCGATCATTCCGATCACGACGACGGTGCTGGCGCTCACCAACTCGATGCACAACATCATCTGGGACACTGTCGTCAGCGAGACAGGCGTTGTGTTCACGGATCTGACCGAGCACTACTGGTTCAATCGCGTACACGCGCCATTCGCCTACGGGCTGGTCGCATTCTCGCTGGTGGCACTTGCCGGCCGGCTGCCGAGCATTGCGCCTGCGCACCGGCGCACGGTCATTCTTTTCGTTGGCAGCGCGATATTTCCGTTCACGATCAGCATTGCCAATCGCTTCTTCGGAATGGGTCCGCCCGATTTTCCGTTTCTGTCACTGACGCTGACACTTTTGCTGCCGTTGTACGCCTACGCCAGCGTGTCCATGCGGATGTTCGAGTTCAGCCCGGTGGCGTACCAGATGTTGTTTGATCACGTCCGGGATCCGATCATCGTTCTCGACAACGAGCAGCGGATCATCTGCGCGAACGAACAGGCCGCGCAGCTCCTCGAGGCTCCGGAGCGCGATCTGCTCGGCAGGCATCTGTGGGACGACCTGCCGCAGGCAAAGGCCATTCTCAAACAAGCACAGGAACTCGACACCACGCAGACGCTGAGGCTGGATACGCGGCGCATTTACGAGCTGAGTGTCGCGCCGATGAACGACAAGCGCGGCACGCAGGTCGGCGTCGTCGTGGTCTGTCGGGACGTAACCGAACGACGCAAGGCGCTCAGCCAGCTCGCTGATAGCGAACACCTGATCCGCACGCTTATCGAAACGTCGTCAAACGGCATCTTGAGATTCGCGCGCGACGACTCGTCGAAAGAGCGGCCATTCCGCTGCGTCTTTGCGAACCGTGCCGCCGAGTCATACCTGACGGACGGCAAAGGCACGTTGATCGGCATGCCGCTGGTAAAAATCTCGCAAATGGACCCGGAACGTCTGCTCGAGCATTTCGACGACGAGCGCTTCGAGGGATCCACGATCAGCTTCGAGACGCAGTGCGAGATGCCGGAAGGGGAGGGCTGGCTGCGAATCGTCGGCGAGCCGGTCGGCGAGGACTTCTCGGTTACCCTCATCGATATCACTCAGCGCAAGCGGACCGAGGACAAGATGCTCGCCGACGCATTGCGCGATCCGCTGACGTCCGTCCTGAACCGGCGCGGATTCGAGAAGGAAGCGGCCGCGTCGATTCGCGCCTACAGCGAGGGCGCGGTCCTGTATCTCGATCTGAATCAGTTCAAGAGCATCAACGACCGTTTCGGACATCAGGCTGGGGACGCGCTGCTCAAGGCATTCGGACACCGGCTCGAATTCTGCCTGCGGCCCGAGGACGTGCTCGGCCGTCTCGGCGGCGACGAGTTCGCGATCGTACTACCCGGCGTCAACATCGACGACGCCAAACACATTGCAGAACGGCTCGTGACGACCGCATCCGAGGCATACATCATTCAGGGTCAGGAAATCGTGTGCTCCGCCAGTGTCGGCATTGCGCTGATGCCGCGGCACGGCGAAGAACTCTGGCACCTGATCAGCGTCGCCGACCAGGCGATGTACAACGCCAAGTCACTGAGAGACGCGGCCAACGACCGCGCCGCCTACGTCGAGGCCGCGGTCGCGTCCTGAGTTGCTCAAAAAGATCCACCGCGAACCCCGACGGCGGCCGATAGCAATCCAATTTCCCCTGTAGGAGCCCGCCTTGCGGGCGATCACCAAGCGGCTCTCGGCGATTGCAGTCACTCGACGATCACAGCAATACTCAGAAGTGTTCTCGGTCAGCAACCAGTCGATCGTGGCCGCGATGGCAGAACGTGAAACTGTTAGTCATTCACGCGGCATTGTCGCGTTCAACGGAAAGTGACGATCGCGCGATGCATTCTTCCACAGCGTCCACGAGTTCGGCCGCTTCCGGTTCGGCCAGCGCGCTCAGGTCTACCACGATCTGTTTCAAGTCCGGATACCGATCGTTTCCTTCCTTGAGGACCAGCGTCAATTCCAGCCCGTTCAGTCGGACTGCCTTCAGTCGTTCATAGCCCCCGTTGGATTGATCGTCGAACTCGAGGTACACGCCCCATCCCTCCGGATCCGGCCCGTCAACGGTGGCCTGAAGGATGAAGTAGTGGCGCACGCTGTCTGATTCGGCGTCCGAGGCGCCACAGGACAGCACGCCGTTCTCAATGTAGGACCCGGCCTCCACAGCGACGAATTGGATTCGCTCATCAGTGTTCGTCAGATTGTCAGTCATCGTTCCGATGCATCGAGTTTCGCGATCGGGGAGGGGACCGGCTCTCGGGTCCCGGCGCTTTCACGATTTGCAGTATAGCCGCTGCTTGACGCTCGAACGGCCGAGCGAAAGCCCGGTACCCGTGTACTGGTGCCGGATCGCTGCTTCGACGAAGCGCCGATTCAATCGCGGATCAACCGCTCAGTCTGGCCAGAAAGCCCCAGGCGACGTTCAGGAAGACCAGCCAAAGCGAAAAGACTCGATCGAACAGATCGCGCCGAAGGTAGATTCCCAGCAGGGATAGTACGGACAGATGCACGATCATCGGCAGGTACCACGGCGAGAAGCTGCCGTCGCGAACGTAGATTACGAGAATCTCGAGCAAGCCGTACGAGGCGAATACCGCATAGAATTTCGTTCGAACCAGCTTGAACTCCGGCACGTCCGCAGAGCGCAGCGGACTGAGAATGACGGCCAGCACGTAGAACAGCGATACGTAAGCGCACAGCAGAAAAAACTCGGTGAACGTCCAATTCTCGTACGTCTGCCAGCGAAAGGTCGCCCACCAGACGACGAAGAGCAGCAAGGTGGTGGACAGCGAGAAGGCGACATGGGCCACATCGAGCTGGCCATCCGGACTTCTGGGCGGCCTTGCCAGTCCGGACAATAGCTGCGCCAGCGCCAGGCCGGCGATGATCGATATCAGTACGAAAATAAATTCGAATTGGGACATAAGCGGCAGGAAAGTTGTTGTTGTCGTTGTCTGCGAGACGTTGGCCACGGGACCGCGGAGCGGCCTCGCCCCGCGGTCCGCAGTATAGCGGTCGCGGCAATGCCGTCAGGTACTTCCGACGGTCGGCAACCGCCGCAGGGAAAAAAAGCTTGCCATATATCCATATATCGACTAATCTCGATATATGGATAAGAAACGAGCACTGAGTGGGCTTGCGGCGCTGTCGCAGGAGACCCGACTGGATGTATTCCGCGCGCTGGTTCAGGCGGGTCCAGCAGGCCTGTCGGCCGGCGACATTGCCGAGAATCTCGGCGTCGTGCAGAACACACTTTCCAGCCATCTGAAGAAGCTCGAACACGCCGGTCTTGTGTCGAGTCAACGCCACGGCAGGCAGATCATTTACGGCGCGGACTTTGCTGCGGCTCGGGGACTGATCCTGTTCCTCATGCAGGACTGTTGCATGAACAGTCGCGAGGTTTGCGAGCCGATCGCAGCCTCGCTCGCGTGCTGAGGAACTCCCGCGAGTGCCGATGCCAATATCGAATCGAAGAGAGGTGACATCATGAAACGAATTCACATCAGCGTCGGCGTTGCCGACATCGAGCGTTCCGTCGAGTTCTACCGGACGCTGTTCGGGACCGAGCCGACCGTACGGAAGGACGACTACGCGAAATGGTTCCTGGAGGACCCGCGCGTGAATTTTTCGATTAACCAGTCGCAGAGCCGCGGGGTCGATCATGTCGGCGTTCAGGCGGACACAGACGATGAACTGAGTGAGATCCAGGCCAGACTCGCCGCCGCCGAAGCGACAACCTTCGAGCAGCCGACCGCCGAGTGCTGCTATGCACGCTCGTCGAAGACCTGGGTCCGCGATCCCGACGACGTGACGTGGGAGACGTTCGTGACCTACTCGCAGATTGACGGCTACGGCGCCGACCGGCATACGACGGAAGTGGCCGGGAAGGCCGAGGGCTGCTGCCGGTGACAGGCGATGCCCTGAACGTGCTGGTCCTGTGCACCGGGAACTCCGCGAGAAGTATCCTGGGCGAGGTACTGATCAACGATCTCGGCGAAGGCAGGCTGCGGGCGTTCAGTGCCGGCAGCCAGCCGGTCGGGCGCGTGAACCCGGGAGCGATCGACAAGCTGAAGCGGGAAGGGCACAGCACCGACGGCCTCGATTCCAAATCCTGGGACCGGTTCTCCGGGCCGGGCGCGCCCGATATCGATATCGTCATCACCGTTTGCGACAACGCCGCGGGCGAGTCCTGCCCGATCTGGAACGGTGCGCCGGTGACGGCGCACTGGGGCATTCCGGACCCGGCCTCCGCGGAAGACGCTGGGCCGGCCTTCGATGCGGCCTACGCCGCATTGCAAGCGCGGGTGGCCGCACTTCTCGAGGTGCCGCTGGAAGACTTCGACGCGAGACAGCGCTACGACGCGCTGGCAAGAATCCACGACTCGTTCGTCGTCCACGAGAGATAGCCGTATGAGCCGCAAATTCGTTGCCGAACTGCTCGGGACGTTCTTTCTGCTCGCGACCGTCGTTGGCTCGGGCATCATGGCCGAGAATCTGGCCGGCGGAAATGTGGCCCTGGCACTACTGGGCAATACCGTCCCGACAGGCGCGATTCTGGTCGTCATTATCTGGGTCTTCGGACCCGTGTCGGGTGCGCACTTCAATCCCGCTGTGACTCTGGTGTTCCTGGTCCGCAGGGAGATCGCCGCGCGGGCGGCACTGCTCTATGTCGTGGCACAGGTTGCGGGCGCGTTGCTCGGCGTATGGGCCGCACACGGCATGTTCGATCTCGAAATCCTGCAGACCTCGGCGCGGGAGCGCACTGGCGGCGCTCAGTGGTTCGCCGAAGGTGTAGCGACGTTCGGCCTCGTCGTGGCGATCCTCGGCACGCTGAGGTATGGCACCCGGGTGGTTGCTGCATCGGTCGGGCTGTACATCACGGCTGCTTACTGGTTCACCGCGTCGACCAGCTTTGCCAATCCGGCCGTGACGATCGGTAGAACGTTGACGGACACATTCTCCGGCATTCTGCCGGCGCATGCGCCGGCGTTCATCGCCAGTCAGTTTGCCGGAGCGTTGGCGGCTGTCGCCGTGATGCGGTGGTTCGGAGCTTCGGAGAAAACTACGGAGCGGGAACCCGCCTGACCTCGGCTACCGCCGGGTCGGCCGTGTCGAGGATCAGAATCTCGAGCAGGTCGCCGAGCGACGTGTCGACCGTGAGGGGGCCGCCAACAATCGTTTTCTCGTCCCGATCCGTCACGACAATGTCGTAGACACCGTCCGTGAAAGTCAGCGTCGGTGTAAGCAGCGAGTAGTCGAGCGGGAAGGTCCGGATCACGTCGTCGTCGATGGGCGTTCCGGTATCGACGATGTAGAGATCGAGATCCTCGAAATTCATCGCGGCGTGATAGATGCTGAATCGCACTGCCGTCGAAATCGAGCGCCGGTCCGGAACGTAGGTTGTGGCAACACGATTGTCCATGTCGCCGATCACGATGAAGTTCTGGTGGGTACCCGCGAAAGCGTCGATGCCACTCTCGAACTGGATGGCACCGGTATTGCCGACGGCCGTGTAGGTATAGCTGTTAACGCCGGCCGGCACTGAGATGTCGCCAGTAATGTCCCCGAACTGATGATTCGAGAGGACGAGACTGGTGAGCATTTCGTCGTCGTAGACGTCCGACGGCAGCAGACTGATCGCGGCCTGGAAGAATCGGACGGTCGGCTGCGTGTTTACATCGGGCAGCGAAGCGACGCCCGCCTGCGAGTTGATCAGTCGCACGTTGTAAGGCGCGACGTCCAGTTCGTCGCCGTCAAAGACCGAGAGAATTTGAGAAAGGCGCGGCGTGTAGGTGATCGAGTCGGTCTGATAGAGAACCGTTGTGGGGTCGTTCTGTGCCGTGAGCGTCAGGACGTAATCGCCTTCCGCGAAGTCCGTTGCGGCAAGAATTTCGCCGACGTTTAGTGTGCCCTGCTGATTGCCGAGCACCGGTGCGACACCCGGCGCGTCGAAGTACACGTCGACCGTCCCGAGCGTCTCGGAAACGTGCGCAAAGCGCACCTCGAAGTTGGTCGATGCCTCGTCAAACGTCCGTTCGTCGGCCTCCCAGATCGTGATCGTCGGTGAGAGCAGGGCGCCGCTTACAACAAAGGTGTAGTCCCTGTTCGCATCGATCTTCTGCAGTACCGTTGCAACGCGGCGTGAACTGGCCTCACCGGTCACGAAAACCTCGAAATTGAAGTTGTACTCGAAGTCGTCGAAGCGCTGGGCGCCACTCGCGCTCTTGTAGGCAACGTTCTCGACCAGCCGTTCCTCGATGAGGAACGAGATATTGGGCGAACCTTCGATCGCGTTGATCGCGCGTATCGAACCTTTCCCCGTCGGGGTGGGAAGGCTGGAGTCGCCTGTGCAGGCCTGTAGCGCGAACAGCGCCAGAATCAGGGCCGTCTTTCTCATGCTTTGCGTTCCTCGTAACCGTAGATCGACTTGACCTCGAGGAACTCATCGATACCGTGAGCACCCCATTCGCGGCCGTTGCCGGATTGTTTGTAGCCGCCGAACGGCGCCATGGAATCGAGCCATGCGCCGTTGATGTGCACCATGCCTGTCCGCAGACGTGCGGCGATACGACGCGCGCGCTCGAGGTCGCTGGACGATACGTAACCGGCCAGGCCGTACGGCGTGTCGTTGGCGATTCTGACCGCATCGTCTTCATCGTCATACGGCAGGATCGATAGCACAGGACCGAAAATCTCCTCGCGAGCAATCGTCATGTCATTGCTGACATTGGCGAACACGGTTGGTTTCACGAAATAGCCCTTGTTCATGCCGTCGGGGCGGCCGGTGCCGCCTGCGACGAGAGCCGCGCCTTCGTCGATGCCTGCCTGGATGAGCCCCTGGACCTTGTTCCATTGCGTTTCGGAGACCAGCGGACCGATGTCGGTATCGTCGGCTGTCGGATCGCCGACCTTCGTGCCCTCGGCGACGCCCGCGGCGATCGCCGCCGCTTCGTCCATGCGGTCTCTCGGTACCAGCATGCGCGTCGGCGCATTGCAGGACTGCCCCGTATTCTCGAAACACTCGTGGGCGCCGTGGGCCACGTGTTTTTCCAGGTCGGCATCGTCCAGCATGATGTTGGCCGACTTTCCGCCGAGTTCCTGAGCAACGCGCTTGACGCTTGGAGCCGCATTCTGAGCGACCAGCACACCCGCCCGGGTCGAGCCGGTGAACGAGACCATCGCGACACCCGGATGTTCGCTGAGCGCCGTTCCGACGCCGGGGCCGTCGCCGTTCACGAGATTGAATACGCCCGGCGGCACGCCGGCCTCATCCAGCACTTCGGCGAAGATCATCGAGTCGAACGGTGCAATCTCGCTCGGCTTCAATACCATCGTACAGCCGGCCGCGAGTGCGGGGATGACCTTCACGGCCACCTGATTGATCGGCCAGTTCCACGGCGTGATGAGTCCGCACACGCCAATCGGCTCCTTGACGATCAGCGTCGTGCCGTGGCGTTCTTCGAACTCGTAGGTCTCGAGGGCCCTGAGAACCGCCTTGATGTGCTGGATGCCGCTCCCGGTCTGTGCGCCCTTCGCGAGTTTCCACGGCGCGCCCATCTCGTTCATGATCGAAATGGCGACGTCTTCGCTGCGCTGCAGATAGACCTTCAGTATCGACTTGATGAGGGCAATGCGCTCATCGCGGGTCGTCTGAGAGAAGCTTTCGAACGCTCGCTGGGCCGCTGCGACGGCGGAATCGACGTCAGCCGCAGTCCCGATGCTGATCCGTCCGAAGACCTCTTCGGTCGCCGGATTGATAACGTCCATCGCGTTCGGTTCGGCCGGATCGACCCATTGGCCGTCGACATAGAATTGCAGGCGTTCCAGCATGGGAGTCCTCTACGAGCAAGCCGCGCATCATAGCGTAAATCCCGCGCTATTTGGGTCCGCCGTCGGCCTTTCGGAGCCGCGATCGGGGCAGCGTTTTCGCCCGGCCGCACGGCGGGTTCACATAAGCATTTCGGGTTTCGCGCGTCGGGCGCGGATTCGGTCGAAACTGGCGCTCAGGCCATTCCGAGGCACTTCTGCCGGTACTCGAGCGGCGGCATGTTGTACCAGGACTTGAATGCCGTCGTGAAAGAGGAGAAATTCGAGTAGCCGAGCAGCATGGCAACCTCGAGCGCCTTCAGCCGTTTGTCGCTCAGGTAGCGCACCGCGAGATCGGCCCGAACTTCCTTCAGAATCCGCTGGAAGCTGGTTTTCTGCGCCTTCAACCGTCGTTGCAGCGTTCGCCTGGAAAGGCGCAGCGCCCGGCACGCAGCGTCGGCATTGGCTTCACCGCGAGCCATCAGATCAGCGAGTCTGCGCTTGAGCTGCGCAGCGATATCGTCCCCACTATTCAGGGACTTAAGATATCTTTCCGCCTGTTCGATGAGTTGCCGGTACATCGCGATTGTCGAGCCGCTTTGGTTCCTGAGTAAGGACCATTAACATACCGCGCAGCGACATAATTGCCAATAACAGGGAAGCCCATGCCCGTCAGCTATACATTGCACAACGACCTCGGTGTCATCTCGATCAATAACCCGCCCGTCAACGCGCTGTCCCACGCCGTCAGAAGCGGCATTCAGGACGCGATCAGGGAGGCCCAGGGCGATGCCTCGACAGCGGTCGTCATCGTCTCTGAGGGGCGTACGTTCATCGCCGGGGCGGACATCAAGGAATTCGGCAAGCCGCCGAAGGACCCCTGGCTCCCGGAGCTGTGCGATGAGATCGAGGCGTCGGAGAAACCCGTCGTCGCGGCGATCCACGGCACCGCGCTCGGCGGAGGATTCGAGGTAGCGCTGGCAAGCCACTATCGCGTGGCCCGCGCGGACGCGAAGATCGGACTGCCCGAGGTGAAGCTCGGCCTTCTGCCCGGTGCGGGCGGCACACAGCGCACGCCGAGGCTCGCGGGCGTTGCCACCTCGCTCGAGTTGGTCACCAGCGGCAATCCGATCGATGCGGCGACGGCCAAAACGGCCGGCCTGATCGATGAGGTTGTGGACGGCGATCTGAACGAGGCGGCTTTCGAATTCGCGCGCCGGATTGTCGCCGAGGGTGGGTATTGCCGGCGCACCAGTGAACTGCCGGCACCGGAAGCGGATCCGGGCCTTTGCGCCGAGTTCAGGAAAGGGCTCGCGAAGAAAGCACGCGGGCAGTTGGCGCCGCAGAAGATCGTCGACTGCATCGAAGCGGCCGATGCGCTGCCGTTTCCCGAGGGCATGCAGGTCGAGCGTGACGCGTTCATGGAGTGCATGGCGAGCCCGCAGTCGGCGGGCCTTCGACACATGTTCTTTGCCGAGCGCGAAGCGGGCAAGGTCAAGGACCTGACGAAAGACACGCCGCGCCGAGAGATCAAGAGCGTCGCGGTCATCGGCGGTGGCACGATGGGCACGGGCATTGCGATGAACTTCGCGACAGCCGGCTGGCCGGTGAAGCTGCTCGAAGTGAATGACGATGCGCTCGGCCGCGGTCTCGAGATCATCTCGCGGAATTACGCAGGCGGCGTCAAGCGCGGCAAGATGACCGAAGCTCAGGCGATCGAGACGCGCGATCGAATCGTAGGCACGACGGATTACGACGATCTCGCCGATGTCGATCTCGTCATCGAGGCCGTGTTCGAGAATCTGGATCTGAAACAGGACATCTTCGCCCGGCTCGACGAGGTGTGTAAGCCGGGCTGCATCCTCGCGACCAATACCTCGTATCAGGACGTCGACAAGATCGCGTCAGCCACGGGACGGCCCGAGGACGTCCTCGGTCTGCACTTTTTCAGTCCGGCACACATCATGAAGCTGCTCGAGGTCGTGCGTGCCGACAAAACCGCCGACGATGTGCTGGCGACCTGCATGGACATCGCAAAGAAGATTCGCAAGGTGCCGGTCGTTGCGGGCGTCTGCTATGGCTTCATCGGCAACCGCATGCTGCAACACTACGGTCGCGAGGCGAACCTGTGCCTGATCGAAGGCGCGACGCCGGTCACGATCGATACGGCCATGGAACAGTGGGGCATGGCCATGGGCCCGATTCGGGTGTTCGACCTTGCCGGCATCGACGTCGGCTACAAAGCGCGCGAGGGATTGCCCGTCGAAGAACGCGGCGATCCGAAGTCCTACCGGATTGCGGATGCATTCGTCGAGATGGGGCGGCTGGGTCAGAAGACCGGCGCCGGGTTCTACACCTACGACCCGGAAACCCGGATGCCTGCTTTCGACGACGATTCGCTGGCGGTTATCGAGCGGGAGGCCGCCGCGCTGGGCGTGGAGCGTCGTGAGATCGATTCGAGCGAGATCGTCGATCGGCTCATCTATGCGTTGATCAACGAAGGCTTCCGGATCGTCGAGGAAGGCATCGCGCAGCGGCCGTCGGACATCGACGTCGTCTACGTTTACGGCTACGGGTTCCCGGCTCATCGCGGCGGCCCGATGCACTACGCCGACGCTGTCGGTCTCGGCGAAGTCCTCGCGCGCATCAACGAGTTCCGTGAGCGTTTCGGCGAGGAGAACTGGACGCCCGCACCGCTGCTCGAAAAGCTTGCGGGCGAGGGCAAGAGTCTTGCGGAGTGGGCGAGGGAGTCCTGACGCATGGCACGGAGGGTTGTTTCGCTGATACTCGGCCTGACCGTGATCGGACTCGTTATTCTTCTGTACGATTCCTCGAAAGAAGCCGAGTTCGAGGTCGAGGGAGTCGAGAGCGGTGCTGAGAACCCGGCTCCGGTGACTATCGTCGCATCGGCCGACGGCAGCGTGCAGGTGGACGATCACCCGGTGGAACTCGCGGAACTCACCGACGAGATCGAACGGCTAATCGACGCAGCTGAGGAAGCCGGACTTCCTCAGCCTGCGTTCGTCATCGTCGCGCCTGAAGAGGCCGACGATCTGTTACTGGTGACCATCATGGAGGCGCTGGCGCAGGGCGGAGCCTCCTCGGTGGCGATCGGCGCAAAACCTGCCGAATAGCGTTGGCCGCGCGTTAGGCCCAGTCCGTCGCTCGCGCTTCCGGACGCATCATCAGCATCTGCACGGTGCCGATCTCGCGTTCGATGAATCCCGCCTCGCAGTAGCACAGATAGAACTGCCACATGCGAATGAACTCGTTGCTGTAGCCGAGCGCCCGGACTTTCTCGATTTCGTCGAAGAAACGGTCGTGCCAGTCTCGCAGCGTCCTCGCGTAGTGCGGGCCGATATCTTCGAGGTTGATGATTCGCATGTCGGTCGAGCCGGTCATGGTTCGCGCCATGTCGGTCACCGACGTCAGGCAGCCGCCCGGAAAGATGTAACGCTGGATGAAATCGACGCCGCCCTTGTATGACTCCCAGCGCTGATCGGTGATCGTGATCGCCTGCAGCAGCATCAGCCCGTCGTCCTTTAGCAGCGACTGGCACCGGGTGAAGAATTCCTCGTGGAACTTGTGGCCGACCGCCTCGATCATCTCTATCGATACCAGCTTGTCGTACTCGCCGTCGAGATCGCGATAGTCCTTGAGCAGCAGCGTTATCCGATCTTCGAGACCCGCTGCCTTAACCGCTGCCTGAGCGTAGTCGAACTGCTCCTTCGAAATCGTCGTCGTTGTCACCCGGCAGCCGTAGTTCCTTGCGGCATGGATCGCGAACCCGCCCCAGCCGGTGCCGATCTCGATGACCGAGTCTTCCGCGGTCAGTTGCAGGCGCTGACAGATCCGGTCGAGCTTCGCGGTCGAAGCGTCTTCGAGACGTGTATCGGCACTGTCGTAGTAGGCACAGGAATACATCATGCTCGGATCGAGCCAGAGTCCGTAGAAGTCGTTTCCGAGGTCGTAATGCGCCGCAATATTGCGCTGGCTGCCGTCGCGCGTGTTTCGGTTCAACCAGTGGAGCGCCTTCCGAAGCGGCTTAGCGAATCGGGCAAAGCCGCCCTGCACCTGACCGAGCATCTTCTTGTTCCTGAGCATGATCCGAATGAGCGTCGTCAGGTCGTCGCATCGCCAGTAGTGCTGGATGAAGGCTTCGCCGGATCCGATCGTTCCGCCGAAGGCGATCTCGCTGTAGAACTTCGGGCTGAGTACTGAAATGTGGACGCTGAGCGGTGCGTCCTCGGATGCCTCGCCGAAAACGTAGTGCGCCCCGTTCTCCGAGATGGCGATTTGTCCTTCTTCGAGGCTTTCGAGGCTCGAGAAGATCATCCGGCGCGCGAGCCGGTCGATCCAGCGTGGTTCTTCCCGGTTGATCTTCGCCGGCCTGACTAGTTCGGTGTTCATTGTTCGTGTACCACTTCGTTTTTCTCTCTCGCGGGGTGTCGATAGACCGGACAGCGCTTGATCCAGAGTTTCAGCGCCTGCCAGTGAATCGCGCCAATGATCTTCAGGGTCTGAAAGGGGAAGCGCACGAGGACGCTCGCCAGCGATCGGCCGCTAATCTCGCGACGCTTCAATCTCATCGTCGCGTCGAAGAATCGGCGCCCGTCTCTCGAGTTCGCCATGAACACCGAGAGGCCATCCTGCGGTGCGGAAAGCACCCAGTCGTAGTCGATGTCCATTTCCATGAAGGGCGAAACGTGCATCTTTTTTGTCGGCGAGAATCGCCAGGCGCTTCGGTTTTCGCCGTTGCACGTCAACACGTAGGTGTCCTGTTCGCCCCACGGCGTGTTGTTGACTTCGGCGACGATGTAGTCGACCTGCTTGCCGTCGGCGGAGAAGCAGTAGTAGAAGCTCACTGGATTGAACCAGTAGCCGAAGTACGCGAGGTTGGTCAGCAGCCGGATTGGCCCGGCTGGCCGCTCGGACGTCTCGGCTTCCACGTGATCGCGGACGGCCTCGTCGAGCGGAACGTCCGCGGGTCCCAGGTGCTTCTCTCGCCGGAAGCGCGCGAGCGCCGGGCGCGACGACGACCAGAACCAGCGCTTGTCGAATGCCGTGGGCAGTTCGTCCAGATCGAGATACATCATGAAGATCCGGTACTCGAACCGGTGCAGCGCCGGCGACGTGCGCGTGTGACTAACTCGCCCTTCGTAGATGCAGCTGTCCATGGGCCAGCCTCTCCTCGAAGTGGTCGAGTGCGGCAAGCGCGCTGGCGACGCCGTCCTCGTGGAAACCGTTGCGCCAGTAGGCGCCGCAGTAGAACGTGCGGTCGGCGTTGATTTCCGCCTGCCGCGTTTGTGCCGCGACCGTCTCGCCGTTGATGATCGGGTGTTCGTACTGGACGCGGCGGATGATCCGTGCCGGGTCGATCTGCCGGTCGTTGTTCAGCGTCACGCAGTACTGCGTGGCAGAATCGATGCTCTGCAGAATGTTCATGTTGTAGGTGACCGCCACCTGGCGGCGCGGATCCTCGGGAATGTGGTAGTTCCATGCAGCCCACGCCCGCCGCCGCCGCGGCATCAGTGACGCGTCGGTGTGCAGAATCGCCTCGTTCCTCTGATACGGAATCGCGCCGAGCACTTCGCGCTCCGCCACGGTCGCATCGGTCAGCATCCCGAGTGCCTGATCGCTGTGGCAACCGACGAATGCGTAGTCGAAGGATTCCCAGCCGCCACGCGCGGTCTTGATGTCGACACCGCCGTCGTGCCGGCGTAACGCCTCCACCGGCGTATTCAATCTGATTCGGTCGCGGTGGCCACTCACCAGCTTCTCCACGTACTCCCTCGAGCCTCCCTTGATGACCCGCCACACGGGACGGTCCTTTAGCTGAAGCAAGCCGTGGTTGGCAAAGAATCGTACGAGAAAGCCGATGGGCATGTCGGGTACGGCGACGGGTTCGGCGGACCAGATTGCGGCCGCCATGGGGATCAGGTAGTGGTCGCGGAACTCCTCCGAGTAAGCGTTCGTGTCCAGGTACTCGCCGAGCGTCATGTGCTCGTCGGCGTGGTCGGCGAAATGCGGCGCCTGGTCGTTGAAGCGCAGGATGTCCCTGATCATCGCGTAGAAGCGCGGCCGGAACAGATTGAGCCGCTGCGCGAACAGCGTATTCAGCGTCTGGCCTTTGTACTCGAAGCCGGTCTCCTCCGCGTGCACGCTGAAGCTCATCTCGCTCGGCTGCGACGGCTGGCCGATTTCGTCGAGCAGGGCGATGAATTTCGGATAGGTCCGGTCGTTGTAGACGATGAAGCCGGTGTCCACCGGAATACTCTGGCCGTTATCCTCGACCGAGATCGTGTTCGTGTGGCCGCCGACATAGCCGGCAGACTCGAACACGGTGATGTCGTGTTCGCGCGCAAGCCTGTACGCCGCGACATTGCTGGCGATGCCCGTTCCGATGACCGCGATCTTCATAGCCGGCTCCGTCGCCTTACCACTGCTGCGGTACGAGCTGGATGTCGTCGACGTCGTAGCCAACGGAATCGAGGAAAGTGACCAGCTCGCGATAGTCCTCTTCAGAGATCTCCGGTTCGCGAGCCATGATCCAGACGAAGTCGCGCTTCTGCCGGCCAATGATCGTCTGACTGTAGTCGTCGTTCAGATAGATGATCCGGTAGTCCGCCTTGAAGGGCCAGATGAAGCGCATGCCCCACAGCGCATTGGTTTCCGTGTCCTGAACAAAGCCGCGCGGGTTGTATTCCTTGAATTTGCCGTCGAAGCCGTTGCGGTAGAACGTGAAGCGTGTGTCGATGGTCCCGTCGTCGTTCATCGCGTAGGTCTCAACCGCGTTATGCGCACCTTTCTCGATGAAGGTCGGAATGTTCGCGATGACGTACCAGTCGCCCATGAAGCGATCGAGATCGACAAAGTCGACGGTCTCCATCTCGGGTCTCTCGGCAGCGCAGGCGCCCAGCAGGAAGGCCAGGGCAGCAATGAGTGTCAATCGAATGGATCGCATGTCAGGTCAACTCGTAGCGAATGACGCGCCCGCCCTTGGCGGTCGATTCGAGTGCGAGCCACTCGTCCTCTTGCGAGTACCAGATCTTGAGGTCGAGTTGCTCGGCTCGAACGCGGTAGGCTTGTGCGGACACTTCGGCGCCGCGAATTTCCACGGCTTCTTCCGGGAGTCGTTCGACCGTGATGGGCACATAGTCACCGGTCTGCGGGTCGATTAGCCGGGCCTGCTCCAGGAAACGCCGGTCCCAGTACGCGAAAGACATGATGCACTGCGGCAGTTCGGTCCGGTCCTCGCCGTTGTCGACGACGAAGCCGTCTTCAGTCCTCGTTCCGGACACGTCGCTCTGGCGCCCATTGACCCGGGTCGATGCCACGAAGCTCTGAAGGCAGCCGTCGGCGTCCCACTGCTCAGTGTTCGTGTGCGAGTAGCGCCATGCCGGAATCAGCAGCACGCGGTACCGGAACTCCGCGGTATTCACCGACTGCGATCCGTTTTCAACGAGCTCGAATACGTGATTGCCAATGCGCTTGTTGTCGACGAAGACGTCGAACTCCCAGCGATCGGCCGACGCGTCCTGAGCCGGTGCCGCTGCCACGATGCCGAGTAGAGTCAGAGCGAATGCGAAGACGCGGGTCATCAGGCTGCCTCGGCCATTCCTGCGGGTTCCGGTTCGATGCCATCGAAGGTTTTCGACAGCCAGAGCAGGAAGGGCATGATGGCCGCCCAGCCAATTCCGAGTGCCGTCAGCGCCGCCACCTCGTTGACGAGCGTAATTCCGCCGAGCTTCTGGCCAGCGATGTAGGCAAGCGGGCCGCCGAAGAGGCCGAACACCGATGCGAGTATCGGCCGCTCACGCATCCAGCGCAGCGATACATTGAGCGTGGTCGCGAACAGCATCCACATCGTGACGATCCAGTACGGCGCCACGTAGTCCGAGATCAGACCGGACGAGTACTGGACCCAGCCTGCCGCAAGGAGCGCGCTGTCGAAGACGGCGCCGAGTGCCGCCGCGGAGACGATCAGGACGATTTCCCGCGACGGTCGATGCGATACGTAGAAGTGGATCGACAGGACGACCAGGGCGACCAGCGGACCCAACCATGGCATTTGCTGCGCGCCGCCAATGACGGATGACAGCCAACCGATCTTGAAGGCCACGATGTTGATCAGCATGCTCATCGGACGTCGTTCCTCCTGAACTTGTAGTGGCCGACAAACCACTCGTTCCCTTTGTTGAACTCGAACAGTTCCGCACAGGCCATGAAAAACATGCGCCAGCGTTGCCACCAGAGAGACGCTTTGTCGTCGCCGTAGGTCGCACTCAGAATTGGCATGATCCTCGTCTTGTTCGAATCCATGGTCGCGAGCCATGCGTTGCAGGTCTTCGCGTAGTGCATGCCATTCCAGTGCCAGCGTTGTTCGATCGCGAGATGCTCGGGGAAGCGCAGCGCCAGATCCGCGCTCGGCATGATCCCGCCGGAGAAAAAGTGACGGCTCATCCAGTCGCTCGGCCCGCGGTCGATGTACTGATACGGCGTCGTGCGATGGCAAAAGACGTGCATCAGAAAGCGCCCGCCGTCTTTCAGCCAGTTGCTGACGCGCCGGAACAGTTCGCCCCAGTTGCGCATGTGTTCGAACATCTCGATCGAGACGATTCGATCGAACCGGTCGTTTGCCTCGAAATCGTTCATGTCGCAGGTGATGACTTTGAGGTTGTCGATGCCGCGTTGCTCGGCCTGCGCGGTGATGTACTCGCGCTGCGAGTTGGAGTTCGACACCGCCGTGAAGGAGCCGGCCGGAAAGCGAGCCGCGGCCCACAGTGAGAACGAGCCCCAGCCGCAGCCCATGTCGAGCACCTTCATGCCGTCGACGATGCCGGCACGCTCCGCGGTAATCTCGAGCGCTTCCGCCTCGGCCTCGGTCAGCGTACTGACAGCGTCCGACCAGTGGCAGCAGCTGTACTTGCGATACTCGCCCATGACGAGATTGAAGAACTCAGCGGGCACTTCGTAGTGCTGCTCATTGGCGAGTTCCGGGACCAGTGCGACCGGCGATTCATTCATCATCTCGACGAAGTCGTTCAGCGTCGCGCTCGCGATTTCCACGTCGCCCGCGTGAATCTCCCGGCAGCGCCGGTCGTGCAGCCTGCGGATGCCGGCGCGAATGACCGCGTCCGGCACCAGACCCGCTTCGGTCCAGCTCATCGCTCGTGCGGTTACGTTGCTCATGTCCATCTCCTGAATGTGCTGCGACTATACAAACCGATTCAGTGAGCAAACAACGCACAGCGGGGGTTTGTTACAAGCGCTTACAAGTTGTCGCAATTCAATCAGTTAGACTGCATCTAACGAATCTGAGGTGAGCCCCGCATGTCCCCCGCAATTGTTTGGTTCCGCCGCAATCTGCGCGTTGTCGACAACGACGCGCTCATCGCGGCAGCGGAGTCCGGTCGTTCGATCGTCGCCATCTACGTCAGCGACGATCTGGACTCCGGCGGCGCGAGCCGGTGGTGGCTGCATCATTCGCTCACGGCTCTCAGTCACGCCATCGGTGCACTGGGCGGCAAGCTCGTCATTCGCCGCGGCTCGGCCGCGGACGAGATCGCGGATATCGTCGCGGCGACCGGTGCGACGACGCTGCATTGCGCCGCGCGTTACGAGCCGGACGCTCGACGTCAGCAACATGCGGTCCGCGAAAAGCTCGGCAAGGATTTCGAGATCGAGGTCGCTCATGACGGCGTGATGCATCACCCGAGCACCGTCCTGACGAAGAGCGGCTCGCCGTACAAGGTATTCACCCCATACTGGCGCGCCGCGTTTGGAATTGCCGATCCGGCGGTGCCGCGACCGGCGCCTGAGACCGTGAGCTTTCTCGAGCATTCGCTGGACTCGCTGACGGTCGAGCAGCTGGGGCTGCTGCCAGTCTCGCCGGATTGGTCCGGCGGGCTAAGCGACACGTGGACGCCGGGAGAATCCGGCGCGCTCGAGCGTATCGATGCGCTGGCGGAGACGGCGCCACACTACGACAAGCGCCGCGACCGTCCCGATATGGAGGCAACCTCGCGACTGTCACCGCACCTGCACTTCGGCGAGGTCAGTGTTCGCCAGGTCTGGCACGCCATCAAAGACGCTGAACATGGATCGCCAACCAGCGCGGGAACGGACGCGCTGACCCGGCAGCTATTCTGGCGCGAGTTCTCGAGCTACCTGCTGTACCACTTCCCCGGACTGCCGGACACGCCGCTGCGGCCGGAGTTCGCGTCGTTCCCGTGGCAGGTGGACCCAGCCATGCTGGGTGCGTGGCAGAAGGGAGTGACCGGCTTTCCGATCGTCGATGCGGGCATGCGCCAGCTTTGGCATACGGGATGGATGCACAATCGCGTGCGGATGATCGTCGCGTCATTCCTCGTCAAGGAATTGCTGATCCCGTGGCAGGAGGGCGCGGCGTGGTTCGCCGACACCCTCGTCGATCACGATCTGGCGAACAACTCGGCAAGCTGGCAGTGGGTAGCCGGCTGCGGCACGGATTCGGCGCCGTACTTCCGGATATTCAATCCTACGTTGCAGGGGCAGAAGTTCGACCCGAACGGCGACTACGTCCGCCGGTGGGTGCCGGAACTCGCAAAGCTCGACCGTCGCGTCATCCATGAACCCTGGCAAGCGAGCTACGGTGCACAGAAGGCGGCGGGCGTCGTCGTCGGCAAGGACTACCCGTCCCCAATCGTCGATCGGACGGTAGCGCGCGAGCGAGCGCTGGAGGCCTATCACTCCCTCCGCGGAGACGAGCAGCGTAAGAGCGCTTGACGGCCGGTTTCAGCTCTGCGCCGCGCGCAACGGAATACGGACCTCGAAACACGCCCCGGGCTGGTCTCTATCGATCAGCGCAAGTTCGCCGCCGTGCGCATTGGCCACGAGCTTGGCGAGGTACAGCCCCAATCCGGTGCCGCCTGAGCTGCGCGTCCGTGAGGGGTCGGGGCGATAGAAGGGTTCACCGATCTGATCGACCTGATCTTCAGGAATTCCGGGACCGTCGTCAGCGACGGTGAAAACCAGCTCGTTGCCGTCGACCCGCCAGCGAAGTTTCACGGCGCCGTCCGTCTTGCTGGAATAGCGAAGTGCATTGCTCAACAGGTTCTTGAGCATCAGCGTGATCCGTGCCTCGTCGAGCTCCGCGACTTGGGCCTCGTCCGGCTCATCGACCGCGATGTGCGCGCTATCGCGCGAGAAGAAGTCGTCCAGCATCTCATTGATCAGGTCGCTCACGCTCACCGGCATCCGAGTCAATTGAGCGTGGCGAACATTGAGGCGCTCGGCCTCGAGTAGGGAGACGACGATTTTCTCCATCTCGTCGATCTCCGCCCGCAGGGATTCCTGGTCGTCCTCGTTGTCCAGGAACTCCAGCGCCAGCCGCATGCGCGACAGCGGCGTTCGCAGTTCGTGACTGATACCGAGTAGCAAGGCGCGCTTCGCATCCAGCATCCGCTCGACGTCTTCCGCGAGTGTGTTGATATCGCCCGCCAGGTCGCCGAGTTGATCGCTTCGGACCCGCTCGATTCGGTGATCGAAGTTGCCGCGCCCAATATGAGCGGCGCCCGCGCGGATGTCGCGAATGGGTTTGAACAGCCACGTGACCGCGAGATAGCCAATGAGCAGGAAAGCGAGGCCGCGGATCAGAATCTGATTGACCAGATTCGGTTGGGTCGAGACATCGCTGATGCGTGGACTCGAGACAATGATGTCGTAGTCGCCGTTTCGCAGTTTCAGGAAGCGGTGGTTCTCGGTGTCCGCGAACTCGATGCCGCCGAGCTGGTTCACCCACGCGCTCGGGTCGTCGCTGAAATTCGGGCTCGTGCTGAAGCTGAGATCGGCGAGGGCGGGGAATGCAGGATCGGACGCCCAGTCCACGTCGGGTCCGGAAATCCTGATGTCGACAGGCACTCTCTCGGTGATCGCGCGCGCGTTGTCCAGCGCCGGCGGCGAGCCGATATCGTCTCGCACGTACTGGACGTGCAGTGACAAATGACCGCTGATCAGGCCGCGGATTTCGTCGCTGTTGTAAAAATTCTGGATCGACTTGAACGTGCCATAGACGAACAGCCCGCCCAGGACGAGGAAGATTGCCAGCAGTCGAAACGACAGCGACCGCGACAGTCGCCTAAGCATCCGCTATCGGCACTCCGACAAACGAGTAGCCGCGCCCCCAGACGGTTTGAATGAATCGCGGCGGTTTGACCGAGTCCCCGAGCTTCTGTCGCAGGCGGCTGATCATAATGTCCACCGAGCGTGTAAGGATCGCCGCGTCGATGCCGCGGAGTTCGCTCAAAATATCGTCCCGCGACAGTTTTCGCCCGTGCCGCCGGGCGAGAATCAGCAGCAGTTCGTACTCCATCGATGTCAGCGTAACCGCACTGTCGTCGACCCGAACGCTCCGGGTTTCGGTATCGATCGACAGGCCGTCGAAATTCAGTTTGCCCGGGGCGGGGCCAGTGGACTCCGCGCGCCGCAGCGTCGCCTGTACACGCGCGACGAGTTCGCGCGGTTCGAAGGGCTTAGGGACGTAGTCGTCGGCGCCGAGTTCGAGGCCGGACACCCGGTCGATCACGTCACCTCGCGCCGTCAGCATGATGATCGGGAGGTTGCTGGTCTTGCGCACTTCGCGGCATATCTCGAATCCGTCCTTGCCGGGAAGCATGACGTCGAGCAGCAACAGATCCGGGTCCTCGCGATTCAGCTTCTTGAAGCCTTCGTCGGCGTCGTAGGCACAGATCAGATTGATGCCGTAGCGCTTGAAGTACGCCTGCAGCAGTTCCGAGTGCTTGCGGTCGTCGTCGATGATCAGGACTTTGTTCATGCCGAGATAATACCGGGTCTTGTCATGGCCCTCGACCGGATATCTGTTGAAGATACAACCGGATACAGTGAGAAACACTGTGCCTCGGCCGGTCGGCCCTAGGTACTCAGATCGTTCAACAGGTTTCTCACCTGCACCTTGAGCGCTTCTTCCTCTCGCTCCCAGCGGGCCATTTCGGTCTGAATTCGCGCGTCTTCCAGGAGCGGTACGAACTGCGCCTGGGCAAGGTTCCTGCGCCAGCCGAGGTTCGTGCCTACCGGCTGCGTGAAGTAGCGGTCCAGCGCCACTTGTGCTGCTTCTTCGTACTCGCCCCGGGAGCAGTGAATCGCAACGGCGGACGCAGGATTATCCATCGCGTCGATGCCCGCTTCCGAGAGTATCCGAAGAATGTCATCCAGCCGCGCGAGAAACTCGTCTCGAGGCAGCGCCACGTACCACGCGTCAAACGCCGCACCCTGCGCACTGCGGTATTTCGGGCGCGACCTGGCGCTTGCGATGTCGAGCATGCCTGGCACTTGCGCTTCGAGTGCGGCGAGCTCTTCGTCGACTCGGCCTTGCCGTATCGCGACTCGCAGAAGGTATTGCACAGCACCTGTGAAGGCGATGCGCCGGTCGCTGACGTCGTCCGCAATCGCGCGCCGCGCGGCCGCTTGTCCGGCTTCGACGTCATCGGTGGCGATCGCCCGCAGTAGCTCCAGGCGATAGGCGATTTCGCTGTTCGGCGCAACCGCAACGACGCGCCGGCGGAAGTCGTCGCCTTCTTCCACGAAGCCCAATTCGTACAGAAGTATGGCGATGAGACCGGGCAACTCGTGGTCGTACGGATCCACTTCGATCGCACGCATGAATTGCCGCAGGTACTCCGCGGCGTCGCCCTGGTGCAACGCCGACTGGCCAATGGCCACGAAGGCGTTCGGCTGGGCGGGTTCGATCTGCAGCGACGCCGCCAATGCCTCTGTCGACCTATCCCATTCGTGAACGGCCGCATACAGGGTTCCCAGCTCGTAGAGTATCGACGCGTTGAACGGGTCTCTGTCCAGCGCCTCCTGCATGAGTGCAATGGCTTTGTCGATCTGTTGCGTGCTCTGGTAGAAGCGGACCAGGAGAACTTTCGGTTCCAGCGGCTTCGGATACTCGGCGATCAGCGCCTCGAGTTCCTCGATCGCGTCCGCGAACACCGGCAGGCCCTCGGTCTGGGTCCGGCGGTACGTCGAGGCAAAAATCGAGATTGCGCGGGCGGTCGCGTCATTCGGGCGTTCGCCCAGTACCTGCTGAATAATGGCGTCGATCTCCGCGATCGCGATTTGCTGAACCATTGCGCCGGTCTCGAACTGGCGCCAGTAGTTGACGGCAAGTTCGAGCTTGGCGTCGACGTAGTCCGGGTCGATCGTCAGCGCGGCCTTGAGCAGCGTCTCGGCCTCGCGAAGGCCGCTGTACGAAAACGTGGCGCGGAGATTGCGAGCCCGAAGGTACAAGTCGTAGGCGTCGGAATTCGTGTTCGGAGTCTCCAGCGTCGTGACGGCGTCGCCGAGGAGTGTTTGCGACAGAGCGCCACCGACGTTCCGCGCGATCTCATCCTGCACGGAGAAGATGTCTTCGATCGTCAGATCGTAGTTTCGCGACCAGACGTGGAAGCTGTCTTCGGCGCGAATGAGCTGGGCGGTCACGCGAATCTGATCGCCCGAGCGCTGCACACTGCCTTCCAGAACATGCGCGACGCCCAGCGCTTCCGCGATTTCCTCAATGGTCTTGTCCTGATTGCGAAAGGCGAAACTGGACGTTCGCGCAGCCACCTGCAGGTCGGGCACCTGAGCGAGCATGTGCAGAATGGTTTCGGTCAGACCGTCCGAGAAATAGGCGTTGTCCGGATCGGCGGACATATTCGCGAACGGCAGCACCGCGACAGACGCGGCACTTACCGGTGCCGCGACACGCTCGGCCGGTTCCGCCGACCACCACGCACCGCCAATCCCAACGCCGAACACGATCACGACCGTGCTGCCGATCGCCAGCCGGTCGCCACGGGAAAGCGGGACCCGAACGTTTTCGCCGGCCGGACCGCTTTTCTGATCCTTGAGGACGCCATCTGGCGTGATGTCGTAGATCCACGAAAACGCCACCGTGGGCAGGAAGCCGAGCGCAAATACCAGCATCACGGCGCGCGATATCCACACGGCTGCGCCAAACTCGGGCAGGAGCGTGGTGAGTACCTCCGTCAGCAGCCAGCCGACAACAAGGTAGGCGGCGGCCGCGCGGTAGACTCTGCGGCGTTTGAGTTCGTCGAATACTGACACGGGTGCTATCGAGGTACGTGTGTCCGGTTGCCCTGACCGGATTCTACGGGGGCACAGGAGCGCGCTCCACCCGGGCGCCACGAGCGGAAGCATCTGTCTACCCTTGAGATGCTCGCCAAAGGCCGTTGGTTTGCCGTATTTCTCCGTATAGCAGCGCGCAGGGCCGCATGCTACCAAGTGACCGTAAGCCGGCGATTGTCGCTGGCAGTGAGGTGTGGCCATGACGAACACGGCAGAGCAAGTTCTCAACTCGACCCTGGGACTCGCCGATCAGGATGCAGGGACGATTGCCGGCCTGGTGGAGGAGCGGCTCCTCGCCGACGGCGACTATCTGTTCGAGGAGGGTGCCGCGGAGGACACGCTTTACCTCATCCTGGAGGGCAAGCTCGAAGTCGTGAAAAAGACGCCGGCGGATGCGCTGGCGACCCTGGCCGTGCTCCGAGAAGGGGACATGGCTGGCGAGCTGAGCTTTGTCGACGGTGAGACGCACACTGTCGGGCTGCGAGCGCTATCGGCTGTCAAAGTGCTCTGCCTGTCGCGCGAGAAATTCGAGAGCATCGTCGACGGTCATCCGCAACTCGTCTACCGGGTCATGCGCGCCGTTGCTCGTTCCGCGCACCGGATCGTGCACCGAATGAATGCCGACTTCATCGAGATGAGTAACTACATCTTCAAGCAGCACGGCCGCTACTAGTCAGCTTCGAAGACGATCCGCCCGCCGACGACGGTCATGTCGACGGTGACGTCTTTGATCGTATCCGGATCGATGGTCAGCAGATTGCCGGAGAGAATGACCAGGTCCGCCAGTTTGCCGACCGTGATCGACCCCTTGATATCTTCCTCGAACGACGCGTAGGCCGTGTTCAAGGTGTACGCCCGTATCGCTTCTTCGATCGAGATGCGCTCGTCAGGGAACCAGCCGCCCTCGGGCTGACCCGACATCGTCTTGCGCGTAACCGCGGCGTACAGACCCAGCATGGGATTCAGGAAGTAGCGCGATGCATTGGTACCGGGCGAATCCGAGCCGAAGCTGACGACCGCACCCGAGTCCCACAGGCGCCGAAAGGCGTACGCACCGCGTGACCGGTCGCGGCCGATTCGCTCCTCCATCCAACGCATGTCGTCGGACACGTGGTAGGGCTGGACCTCGGCGACGATGTTCATCTCGCCGGCGCGCTCTATATCGCGGTCGGTCATGACCTGCGCGTGCACGAGGCGGAATCGCCGGTCCGCTTCGCCATTTTCCTCGATGAGCCGCTCCAGCATGTCCATCAGGTAGCCATTGGCTTCGTCGCCGATCGCGTGCACCGTCAGTTGGATGCCCGCCGCGTCGGCCTCGAGGGCGAGACGCTCGAGGCGGCTCTGCATCTCTTCGGGATTCCACGGACTGCGCTCGAACGGGAACATGATGTCGCGCCAGATGCCCCGGCTGTCCGGATCGTGTGTGTACGGCTCGTAGAAGCGGGCCGAACTGTTGCCCATGATGCCGTCGATCCAGGCCTTGACCGATCCGAAGCGAATCCACTCGTCGCCGAATCCCACCCGCATCCCGCGCGCCGCCATCGACTCCCACTGATCGAGCGGTGGGCGGTAACGCACGCGCGCCGTCATCAAGCCGCGGTCACGAAGCTCGCGGTAGATGTCGACGTAGACGGGGTCGGACGTTACGTCCGAATAGCTAGTGACACCGACGCTCGCCATTTGCTGCCAGGCTGCGAGCGTTTCCGCGACGCGCTGCTCTCGCGACGGCTCCGGGACGATCTCGGAGAATAGTGCTCGGACGTTGTCGCGAACCAGAACCGTCGACTCGACCGCGCCGCTGACCGGATTGAACAACAGGCCGGTCGGCTCGCCGTTTGGCCGGCGTTCGACGAAAATGCCGTCAGGATCGGCACTGTTTGCCGAAATTCCCGCACGTTCGAGTGCAGCGCCGTTCGCCAGATAGACCTTGCGATCGAAGCGATTGACGAGCACCGGGCGATCGCGGGTGAAGCCATCGATCATCTCGCGGTTCGGCATGAAGTAGTCGCCGTACATGTCGTCGCGACTCACTCGCGCGCCGGCTTCGGCAATGTCGCCCGCCGCCCATGTCTCGTAGGCCGACCAGTCGCCGCCGGTAATCCACGTGCCCGGCGCGTAGCGCTCGTGGACGTCGCGGATGCGGGCAACGAGGTTCTCCTCGTCCGACACGTCGAGCAGGTTCAGGCCGTAGAGCAGGGCGCCCGTCTGCCCGAAGTGCACATGGTTGTCATTGAAGCCGGGTGTGACGAGGCGGCCGTCGAGATCGACAACGCGCGTCTCGGCACCGATGAATTCGTCCACGCCGTTGTCGGAGCCGACATAGACAATGACGTCCCCGTCGATAGCGACCGCCTCGGCGCGCGGCATGTCATCGTCGACTGTCCAGACCACGCCATTGCGAAGGACGAGATCGGCGGGCTCGGCCTGGGCCACGAGAGACCCGACAAGCGATACGGACAGAGCGATATTCAGCAGGAGTTTCATTAGCGAGCGCATCCATCTGCGATCCGGCGTGCCTTGACGATAGTCTGGTTGCCTGGGCGCATCAAATCGGCAAGGCAAGAAGCTGGTTACAATGCGCCTCTGGATTGGGAGAGCAATCGATGCATGGGCATATAGGACGAGCGTCGGCTGCGGTCTTTCTATTGTTGGCTGTTGCAGTCTGCGATGCGGCCGAATTTACAGGCCACGGCGCGGTAACGACCGACTATGTCAGGCGTGGTGTCACGCAGAGCGACGGACACGGTGCCGCGCAGCTCGGGATCGACGTCGCGGGACGTAGCGGCTGGTACGCCGGCGCGTGGGTGTCCACGGTAGATATCGAACCTGCGCCCGGTCGCGAACGCGACGTTGAGACAAACTACTACGCGGGCTATCTCTTCGACGTGACCGAACGTCTGCGACTCGGCGCGAACGTTGTAGCCTACGAGTATCCGGGCTCGACCGGGCCGATTGACTACAGCTACGTCGAATACTCGCTGACGTCGAACTTCGACGACTGGCTATTTCTTGAGTTCGCGTATTCCCCGGACCTGTACAACTCCGGTGCCGACACGCAGAACCTGGACGCGTTCGTCGAGTTTCAGATTGCCGAAAGCCTGCTGGCCAGTGGTGGCGTCGGCTACTACGACGTGTCCGATTTCTCCGGCCAGGGATACGGCTATTGGCAGCTCGGTCTGACGAAGATCTTTCGCCGGAATTCGCTCGACCTTCGCTTCCACGATACCAACCGATGGGTGCCGGCGGTCAGCGCGCCCGACCGCGCCGAGTCCCGCGTGTCGCTGACATTCAGTCTGAGTTTCTGAAAGCGATGGTGCAGCCCGCATTGTTGCCGATGGCCTGCAGGGCCTCGCAAGCGTTCACCGATAGTGTGTCGTTCGTGCGGCTCTGAGACCGACGAAGAGCTTCGAAGACGTCACCGTGCGTCAGTTCGGGCTCCTCGGCCAGCAGCAACGCAACGATGCCGCTCACGTGCGCGGCGGACAGCGAACTGCCGGACCTGAAGTCGTATTCGTTCTCGGGAATCGCCACGAGAATCTTGTCGCCAGGCGCGAACAGCGTCTCGGCGATATCGAGGTCGTTGCTCCGGCCGTCTCTGGAGGCCTCGGAGCGGGCGACGCCAATTACCTCGCGCATGCTCGCTGGAAATCGTCTGTTCGGCGGCGCATCGCTCGGGCATGCAGCCACGATCACCACGCCCTCATCTATTGCTCGCAGCAATACCCTGCGAATCAGCGGATCGTCAGGACCCGTCAGGCTCATGTTCAGGACCTCGGGCGGGTCCTCGAGCATTGAGTCGAGCGCTTTTAGAAGCGTGAATGTGTCGCAAACGGCGGACTCACTATCGTCATCACGCCAGCAGGAGACGAACACGTGCAGGTCGGCCTCCGGGGCGATTCCGACGATACCTCGGGCGTTATTCGATCGCGCTCCAATGACGCTCGAAACCGCCGTTCCGTGGTGACTGTCGATTTCCGAGCGGCGTTGCGAGAAGACCTCGTGGCGGCTGATCCTACCGCGGAGATCTTCATGCGATCTGTCCGTATGGCTGTCGACGATCGCGACTCGAACGCCGCGACCCGTGCTTACCCGATGTGCGGAGTCGATGTCGAGCAATGTCAGGCCATGCTGGAGGTTCGCGAAGGTATCGTCATACAGCGAGCTTCTATCCGAATTGACTTCGAACTGGTTCAGAGGCTGTGCGGATTCGACTCTCCCGTCTCGTCGGAGAACAGAGATGACGTCGTCGCGATTTTCACCAGCAGCGACGCGGTAGACGAAGCAATAGACTGACAGAGATGTCATGGGCCAATGATCGATTTCCGTCAGTCCGTACTCCTGGGCGACGGCGCGGGCGTCGTTCCGCACCGCATTGGTGACCGGATATCGCTTTCGATAGCGGTAGCGAGCGCCGTTGTAGGTCGATCCGACGCCGACATTCTCGAACGTGACCAGAATATCCCGTGCCGGATCCAGGGTATTCGCGTGCGCTGCCGACGCCAGTGCGGCTACAGCTACGATCAGGCAGATTGCGGCGCGTTCGAGCATATCGGCTATTGTATCGGCAGCTGTAGCGCGACAACACGTGCCGATTGGACGGCGGGTCGCGCCTCCAGGTCTTCGGCAACCGAGTTGATGTGATCGAGCGATGCCGGCTGACCGGGTAGCGTAAAGCGGTACTCGTTCATGCGCCCGGTCGCTGCTATGTCGCTGGCACCCAGGGCTGCAAGTGCCTGCCGCTGCGCGTCGGCCGTCAGGCCTGACGCGAACTGGATTTCGAGTACCAGATCAATACCGTTGCTGGCGCCGACCGACGTGAGCGTTTCATACTGTTGGTTGATACTGGCATCGTCGGGCCGCTCCAGAAGCAACATTGACGTGGCGATGGCGATCGCCGCGACAGCAGCCGCCAGTGGTATGAGCTTCGTCAAGGATCGTCTGCCCCGGCGGTCGGCCGGCTGCGATGCGATGACGGCGTCCGGTGACGGAACGGAGATCATCGGCGTAGCACCGTCATTGACAACGGCGTCGCGGATCGCCTCCTGCGCGCGCAATTCGTTGCGGCAGTGTGCGCAATCCTCCAAATGCTGATCGACGAGTTGTCGTTCGCTCGTCTCAAGGGTCCCGTTGATGTACCACGGCAACTTGCCCTGGACGTCGTCATGGATGTCAGCCGGCTTGCTTTCAGTCGTCATTGGCTTCCTCACTCCGTGCTTTACTCTGTGCTCCCGCTTCAAGCAGCTGGCCGAGTTTTCGTCGCGCGTTGAACATCCGGGTTTTCACCGTGCTCACCGGACTACCGGTCGCTTGGGCTGCTTCCTCGCAGGAAAGGCCCACGTAGTAGACCAGCAATACTGTCAAGCGAAGCTTGGGCGACAGTCTGCGAATCCCGTCCCGCAGCCAATCCTCTTTTTCTATCGCGTCTCCGGTGTCTTCAATCGGTAGCGGCGCGTCGTCGATTGGCAAAAACGTCGGTCTCTTTCGCCGAAGCCGTCGCAGAGCCTGCCGGTAGGCAATACCGAAGATCCATGTAGACACCTTGGACTCTCCGCGAAACTTCGCCGCGGTCTGCCAGACGGTCAGCATCACGTCATTGACGACTTCCTCTGTCGCCGCATAGGCACGGGTCAACCGGAAAATGAATTTGAAGAGCCTTGGGTAGTAGCTCTCGAATAGCACGGCGAATGCGTCGCGATCGCCACCGGCCACGCACTGGAGCAACTGGCGCTCGCCAGTCTCCTCATAGCCCGATGTTCGTCGATCAATCGCCATTCAGTTCGATCCGTCGTGCCCTCGAATCGCGGACACCTTGTCTGTGAGTAGCGTCCCGAGCTCGAAAGGTTCAATCCTCCCGGCAGAACATTCTCAAAGAGTAGCTGCTACAGGCCGAAACTCACGATTTTGAACCTTTCTCGACCCAGCCGGCACACACGAAAACGACATCGACACAAATCAACAGTGGGGATATGCCATGACAATTCAGGTTCGGCCAGCGATCACGCGGTTCGTCATTCTCGTTTCGTCAATCATCCTGAGTGCGTGTGGTGGCGGTAACGGGAGCGGCGTTTCTTCCCCACCGCCGCCGCCTCCGCCGCCACCACCGCCAACCGCGTCCTTCGGCCCGAATTTCTCGGAGATCCAGGCAAGTGTGTTTACACCGACGTGTGCGACACCGGGCTGCCACGTCGGCGCGGGCGCGCCGAGAGGGTTGGTTCTCGATGATGCCAATAGCTTCGGACTGCTGGTCAGCGTCCCGAGCGACGAGGTGCCGGCGATTCTGCGAGTGGCCCCCGGTGACCCGGACAACAGCTATCTGATTCAGAAGCTCGAGGGCACCGCAACCGTCGGGGCAAGGATGCCGCTGAACGCCGCTCCGCTGGAGCAGGTGGACATCGATACGATTCGACAATGGATAACCGATGGCGCGATCGATGATCGCACGCCCTCGGCGAGCCCGATTCGCGTAACGTCATTGTCGCCGCTGCCGGATTCCGACCTGACGGCGTCCCCCGCGTCGATCATCGCAATGTTCGACCGGGAACTTGACGCTTCGACGGTCAATGCCGTCACCTTCACTCTGCAGGCGAGCGGGGGTGACGACACATTCGGCAACGGCAACGAAGTTCCGATTGCGGCGTCGAGTATTTCTACACCGAACACGACGCCGATGAGCGCCACATTCGATCTCACCGGCGTGGTTCTGACGGACGACACCTATCGTGTCACGCTGTTCGGTTCCGGGGCGTCCAACATTCAAGACATCGACGCAAACGCACTGGACGGCGAATTCTCCGGCACGTTCCCATCGGGTGACGGAACAGCCGGCGGTGATTTCGTGGCGGACTTCAGTGTTTCGACCACTCAGTCGGGACCGACGCTCGACGACATCCAGGCGGCGGTTTTCTCGCCAAACTGTGCGACCTCGGGATGCCACACCGGGCCTGCCGGCGGCGTATTGCCGACCGGCATGGACCTGTCCGATGCGGACGCCAGCTTCGCGAATCTGGTCGGCGTGGCCAGCCTCCAGGTTCCCGCACTGTCGCGAGTTGCGGCTGGTGATCCGGACAACAGCTACTTGATCCAGAAGCTGGAAGGCACGGCTGCGGTCGGCGCCCAGATGCCGCTGATCGGCGGGCCGCTCGATCAGGCCGTGATCGATGACATCCGCATTTGGATAGAGAATGGGGCGCAGCGATAATGCGTGCCGCCACTGGATTCTCTATCTCCTCGCTGCTGCTGTGCCTCGGAATCGCTGGCAACGCGGCGGCGGAGCCCTGGATTGCCGTGACTCAGGGACAGGAATGCCGCGCGTGTCACGTAAACCCGGCAGGCGGCGGTCTGCGAAACGACTACGGAAACGTGTATGGCCAGTCGATACTGCCTGCGGAGCGCGTCGGCGGTGCGGATCAGCCGTATTGGAATGGCACCATCGGCGAATGGCTGCGCGTCGGCGCGGACATGCGTGGAGTCTACCGCTATGTCGACACTCCGAACGCCCAGGAAGTGTCGGAGTTCGACGTCCGGCGCGCGACGGTCTATGTCGAAGCGGAGGTGATCGCCGATCGACTGTCGGTCTATCTCGACCAGCAAGTGGCGCCCGGCGGTAGTCTGAATCGCGAGGCCTACCTGCGGCTTGCCGATGCCTCGGGCAACTGGTCGCTGGTCGCCGGGCAGTTTTTCCTCCCCTATGGCTGGCGACTGGAGGACGACTCCGCGTTCGTGCGACAGAACACCGGCATCAATTTCGCCACCCCTGATCGCGGCGTCATGCTGGAGGCGAGGCGCGGAGAATGGACCACCCTCGTTTCGCTGACAAATGGCTCGGGCGGCGGTTCTGAATTCGATCCCGGTAAGCAAATCAGCCTCGTCTCCACCTATGTCCGTCCTCGGTGGCGGGCCGGCTTCAGCTTCAATCAGAATGACAACGACATCGCTGATCGAACCATGGGCGGGCTGTTCGGAGGTCTGCGCACAGGGCCGATCTCCTGGCTGGCGGAAGTCGATTGGATAGAAGACGATTCGGGCGGAGGTGGTCGAACCAACTCCATCGCCACGCTGCTGGAGGCCAATTGGCAACCTCGACGAGGCCACAACATCAAGCTGAGCCATGACTGGTTCGACCCGGACGACGACATCGACGAGGACGAGCAGGCGCGATTCAGTTTGCTGTGGGAGTACACGCCGATGCAGTTTCTGCAGGCGCGGATCGGGGTCCGGGTCTATGACGGCATCCCGCAGGTCGACAGCCAGAACAGGGACGAATTCTTCGCGGAGTTGCACGCGTTCTTTTGACGCGGAGCCGGAGTCCCGTGTGGCGCGCGATCAAACGGGTAGTGCCGCGACCTGGACGTTGCTCCAAATTCCAGGCGATGGCCGTCGGTCGCCCTCTTATCTCCGCAACGAAGTGGTACATACAGCCTGCAGGTACAATGCGCCGACTTGGTTCGGAGTATGAATGTCCGACTCGGCCCCATCGCTGCGCATCGATCGCTGGCTGTTCTTCTGCCGCATGTACAAGTCGCGAACTCAGGCGACCGACGCGGTTACGGGCGGGCATGTCAAACTAAACGGCGAAAGGACGTCTCCGGGTGCGCGAGTGAAGGTCGGCGACACTATCGATCTCGTTCGGCACCGTTTGCCGTACTCGTTGGAGGTGATCGCCATACCGGCGCGTCGTGGTCCCGCGAAGGAAGCTCAGGCGTGTTACGAGGAAAACGAGATGACGCGGCTGGAGCGGGAGCAACTTGCCGAGCAATTGAAGTTCGACCGGTTGTTGATGCCGAGGACGGCCGGGAGGCCGGACAAGCACACTCGGCGGAAGCTGCGGGATCGGCAGCGGGGTGAGTAGGTGAACCCTGGGCGACTAGTTACCGCGGTATTGGCGTCGGTTGCAGCCGCAGGTTGCTCAACGCCTTCCTCGCTGACCGGCTTCGCCGGGGGAGAGTGCATTCAAACCAGTATCGAAACGATGTTCGGCGATCCATTCGCCTTCGAGAACGAAATTGTGTGTCTCGAGGGCTACTACTTCAACTCCGGACAGCCGATGCTTCACATGGAGAGTAGTCCCGACCGCGATGCGTTCTACGACATCGCCGTCTTACTCGATGGGGGCTGGCAGGACATCGCGCCGGCTTCCGTTGTCTGGGTTCGGGGAAAAGTATCGATCAATGAACACTGCTGGTTTGGCGTAGAAGAGCCGGGTCAGGTGTACGAATGTGTGCCGTTCAAACGGCTGATCGACCTTGAGGTGCTCGAGATCGAGCTTCGCCGTGGGCCAGATGGTTAGGCGGAAATGAATGGGCCCCCTGACGGGGGCCCATTGTCGATCCTGGTGCCGAGAGCGAGACTTGAACTCGCACGACCTTACGGCCACTAGCACCTGAAGCTAGCGCGTCTACCAATTCCGCCACCTCGGCATACCGCGTACAATCCGCGCGCGGGCCGCGCACTTTATGAGAACCGGCGCGGCCTGTCAATTATCTGCGTCACCACCCGGAGAGCGGCTTTGGCCCGCAAAAAGACACGTAAAACCGGCAAGACCTACAAGCATCCCATCCCCGACCGAAACACCCTGATCGACCACCTCGAGGACGCCGGCAGGCCGCAGAAGGCGGAGCCGATCCTGGAGGCATTCGGGCTCAAGGGGCAGCGCATGCGTACGCTGCTGGTCGAACGGCTGGATCAAATGGTCCGCGCCGGTCAGATCATCCGCAATCGGCGCGGCGCGTACTGCCTCACGCCGAAGCTGGAGCTGATTGCGGGCACCGTGACGGGCCACAAGGACGGCTTCGGTTTCGTGCGCCGTGACGACGGCGATGGCGAGGACGTGTACCTGTCGGCCGGCGAGATGCGGGAGGTGTTCGACGGTGACCGGGTAGCGATCAAGCTGATCGGCCTGGACCGGCGCGGCAAACCCGAGGGCAAGCTGGTCGAGGTGCTGGAGCGGGGTGTCCGCGAGGTGGCCGGACAGTTCGTTCGCGAGCGGGGAATCGGTGTGGTCATTCCCGACAATCCGAAGATCTCGCATCGGGTCCTGATCGGTAAAGGCGAGTCCGGCGGTGCCAAACCGGGACAGATCGTCGTCGCGGAAATCCTCGACTATCCGACGCACTACGAGCAGCCCACCGGCAGGATCGTCCGAGTTATTGGTGCGCCGGACCAAAAGGGCATCGCGACCGACATCGCGATTCACTCGCACGGCATTCCTACGGACTGGCCGCGAGCAGTCCGCGATCAGGTGAAGAAATACGGTACGTCGGTGCCCACTGCCGCCAAGCGCGGCCGAGTCGATCTTCGCGATATCGACCTGGTGACGATCGACGGCGCCGACGCGCGCGATTTTGACGATGCCGTGTTCTGCGAACCCGCGGGCAAGGGATGGCGGCTGCTCGTTGCCATCGCGGACGTCGCGCACTACGTCGAACTCAAATCTCCGCTCGATAAGGAAGCAACTCGCCGCGGTACGTCGGTGTACTTCCCCGGCCGAGTCGTGCCCATGCTCCCCGAGGTCCTGTCGAACGGATTGTGCTCGCTCAACCCGAAGGTCGACCGTCTGTGCATGGTCTGCGACATGCGAATCAGTGCCGACGGCAAGGTCACCCGCTCGACATTCGTCGAGGCCGTGATGCGATCGAAGGCCCGGCTCACCTACGGTCAGGTGAATGCCTTCCTGACCGGTGACCGCAAGGCGGTGCCCAAGCCGTTACACGGGGCGATCCGGCACCTGCACGATCTATACAAGGTCTTCGCCCGGGCGCGTGGACGGCGCGGCGCGATCGAGTTGGATCTGCCGCAGGTTCGATTCGAATTGAACAAGAGCGGTGAGATCGAACGTATCCGGACGATGCCCCGGAACGACGCGCACCGGCTGATCGAAGAGTGCATGATCACGGCCAATGTGCAGGCGGCGAAGTTTCTGCGACGTAACCGAATCCAGGGGCTCTACCGCGTACATGCGAAACCGGATCCGGACCGCTTCGACGAACTGCATCAGTACCTGACGTCGCTCGGCATGAAGATGCCGCACCCGGACCACGTCAAGCCGCGCGACTTCAATCGGATCCTCAAACAGGTCAAAGACCGGCCGGACAGCGCGGCCATCTCCATGCAGTTGCTGCGCAGTCTGACCCATGCCGAATACACACCGGAGAATATCGGACACTTCGGTCTCGCGCTGGACGCCTACGCCCACTTCACCTCGCCGATCCGCCGCTATCCGGATCTCCTCGTTCACCGTGCGATCAAACACATCGTTCGCGGCGGCAAGCCGGGACGATACGACTACGACCGGCAGACGATGACGCGGCTGGGTGCGATCACGTCAGCGCATGAACGGCGCGCGGAGGATGCGACGAGGGACGTCGAGGCGTGGCTCAAGTGTCAGTACATGCTGGACCGGATCGGCGATGCCTACGACGGGGTCATCACCGGCGTGACCAATTTCGGCGTCTTCGTACAGATCACGGAACTGATGATCGACGGTCTGGTGCACGTTACCAGCCTGCCTAACGACTACTATCACTACGATTCCAGCCGTCAGCAGATGGTCGGCGAACGGACCGGACGAATATTCCGCCTGGGCGACGCGATGAAGGTGATCGTGCAGCGCGCGGATATGGAAACGCGGCGGATCGACTTCCGCCCGGCGGAGTTGCCGCAGGAGTCCGAACGCCGCCGCCGCCGGCGGCGTTGATCGGCAGCACCGTAGGAGCGGCTTCCAGCCGCGAATTCAGACAAGGCAACGCCGTCCTGCCCGTCGTAGGAGCGGCTTCCAGCCGCGAATCCAAACAAGGCAACGCCCTCCTGCCCGTCGTAGGAGCGGCGTCCAGCCGCGATCCGTTGCCGCTCATTGCGGCTGGAAGCCACTTCTACGTCATCGGAGTAGCGCACACCGATCGCCCGCATGGCGGGCTCCAACAAGGCATGAGAGGATGTCGGCGCGAAATCGATAGGGAGCAGTGAACATCAGCAAGTCGCACTACATCACCGGCCTCCGCGCCGTCGAGCAGCTTCTTGCCAGCGGCGATACCGATATCAAGCAGATTTTTGCCGAGTATCAGACGGCCAATCCGCGGGTGAAAGCGCTGATCGAACGCGCGCGAAGCGCCGGCATCGACGTCCAGTCCGCGAATCGTGCGAGGCTGTCACAGATGAGCGGCGAGGCTCGCCATCAGGGGATCGTCGCCGAGATTCGGCGTTCGACGGTGCTCGACGAAGCGGCGCTGCGCACGATCGTCGAGGGCAAGCTGTCGGCGGGAGAACGGCCGCTGCTGCTGCTTCTCGACGGCATTCAGGACCCGCACAACCTCGGCGCCTGCATGCGTACGGCCGATGCCGCAGGCGTCTCGGCCGTCGTCGTGCCGCGGCACGGCGCTGCCGGGCTGAGCCCGACCGTCAGCAAGGTTGCCGCCGGCGCGGCCGAGAATCTGCCGTTCGTGCCGGTCGCCAATCTCGGCAAGACGCTCGATTGGCTGGGCGAGTACGGTGTCCGCCGGATCGGCACCAGCGACCGGGCGGAATCGAGTCTCTACGGCACCGATTTGAGCGGGCCGCTTGCCATCGCCATGGGCCGCGAGCACACGGGCCTGAGTGCCGGTATCGCGCGTCGCTGCGACCAGCTGGTCAGCCTGCCAATGCACGGCGAGGTATCGAGCCTAAACGTCTCTGTGGCAACGGGAATCTGCCTTTACGAAGCCGTACGGCAGCGGACCGAATCGCTTGCCAATCCGCCTTCGGATGGGTAGGATTCGCGTCCCCGTCGAAATGGGCGGGGAGGGCGCGAGCCCTTAACCCTTGCTGCACCGGGATTCCGGGCAGCTTTAATCCGAAAGGGCTATCCGTCGATTCTTCTCGATTCGACCTGTCGTCCGATCGGTGTAACCCACAAGGGACGACAATGAGACATTATGAAATCGTGTTTCTGGTCCATCCGGACCAGAGCGAACAGGTGCCTGCCATGGTCGAACGTTACCAGGGCATGGTGTCCGCCTCCGGTGGCAGCATCCACCGCACGGAAGACTGGGGCCGGCGTCAGCTGGCGCACCCGATCAACAAGGTCCACAAAGCCCACTACGTTCTCCTGAACGTCGAGTGCGGTTTCGACGTGATCGAAGAGATCAAGGGCGCCTTTCGATTCAACGACGCCGTCCTGCGCCACCTCGTCATTTCTCGCGACAAAGCCGTGACCGAAGCTTCGCCGATGGCCGTTGCCGTTGCCGAGGAGAAGGCCAAGGAGCGCGAGGCTCAGCAGCGCCGCGATGCCAAGGCAGCCGCCGAGGCCGCAATGCGTAAGGAAGACGACAAGGCCGAAGAGAAGGCGGAAGAAAAGGTCGAGGAGAAGGCTGAAGAGTCGGCCGAGGACAAGGCCGAAGACAAGGCCGAAGACAAGGCCGAAGACAAGGCGGACGAAAAGGCCGAAAAGAAGACCGAGAAGCCTGCCGAGCCTGCAGCCGAGGAAGCGGCGAGCGACGATGCAGCCGCTGAGAAGTCTGACGAAGCCGATGCTGACGAGGCGCCGGCCGAAGCCAAGAGCGCCTGAGGAGATTAAGGATGAGTCGTTATTCACGCAGGCGTAAGTACTGCCGCTTCACCGCCGAGGGCATCGAGGAGATCGATTACAAGGATCTCAACCTGCTCAAGGCTTACGTTACGGAAACCGGAAAAATCGTACCCAGCCGCATTACCGGCACCAAGTCGCACTATCAGCGTCAGCTGGCGACGGCCGTGAAGCGCGCTCGGTACCTGGCATTACTGCCGTACACCGATCGCCACTGAGCCTGAACGAAGGACGGGCTTTGAGGCCCTGACGGCCTGGCTCGTCGCCCGGCCGTTAAACGGCGCGCTGGTTATCGCGCTGACGGCCGCGCTGCCGATATTCAATTTCGTCTCCAGCATCATCCTGATCATGCTGGCGCTGAAATTGGGGCCCAGAGTAGCTACGTTGCAGGCCGGTGGGGCGGCTGCGTTTATCGCGGTCGCAAGTCTGCTCGGCGGCAGTTCAGCGTCAGTGGTGGTATTCGTATTGGCGCTCAACTGGGCACCGGCACTGCTGCTGGCAGCGATACTGCTGATGACCAGATCGCTGGTGCTGGCAATGCAGGTATCGCTGATCATCGCGGTCGCGCTGATGCTTGCGTTCTACGCGGTCGTCGGCGATCCGGTGGCACTGTGGCTGCAGGCGTTGGACCTCTTCATCGAGGTTTGGCGCGAAGCGGGCCAGGACAGCCAGGCCGCGGCGGTGAGCGAACAGAAGGAACTGATCGCGTTGTACGCTACCCCGCTATTCGCGGTGGGAGCGTGGGTGATTCAGGCGGGAAGTCTTGTCATCGGGTACGTGCTGTACCGGCATTTGCCTGACGAGACGGCGGATTTCGGACGCTTTCGAGATATGAATTTCGGACGTGTCCTTGCAGTGTCGCTGGCCGTGATTTCGGTGGCCGGGACGCTGCTGAACGTGATCTGGCTGCTGGGCGTTGCGTTTCTGTTGCTCGCGGCGTTTTGGTTGCAGGGAATCGCAATCGGACATTGGTTGCACGCAAACAAGCTGATGCACGTCAGCGGCCTGGTGGCAATGTACGTGCTGACATTCTTGTTCGCACCGTACTTTGCACAGTATTTAGTGCCGGCGTTGGCCGTAATCGGATACGTCGACGCGTGGTTTGGATTCCGCCGCAAGATTGCGGCGAAAAGACAGGGTTGAAGATATGAACGTCATTCTTTTGGAAAACGTCGAGAATCTCGGCAACATCGGCGATCTCGTCAAGGTCAAGCCGGGCTACGGCCGCAATTTCCTCCTGCCGAAGGGCAAGGCGGCGCTGGCGACGCCGGAGAACATGAAGCAGATCGAGGCACGCCGCGCCGAGCTGGAAAAGGCTGCCGCCGAGGAACTCGCGCAAGCAAAGAGCCGCTTCGAGTCGATCAACGGCGTGGAACTGGTTATCCAGGCGAATGCCGGCGCCGAAGACAAGCTCTTCGGTTCGGTCGGTCCGGTGGACATCGCGGATGCCTTTGCCGCTATCCAGGTCGAGGTCCAGCGCAGCGAAGTCCGTATGCCGGATGGCCCGATCCACGAGCTGGGCGAGTTCCCGGTCGGCGTGCATCTGCACCCGGAAATCAACGCCGAGGTCGTCGTTCGGGTCGTCCCGACCGAGTGACGCCGCGGTTTGCGGAAAGCGAAATCTCGCGCCCGGGACGGCCGTCCCGGGCGCTCTTCTATCCGATAACTGCCGGGTTTCGCCCGGTTTCTGCCGTGGCGTCACTGGCCGGTTCGAGCTGTGATACGGTAGACGGCCGCTTTATCTAAGGCCGAGAGTCGAGGACATGGTACGAGCACTGGGAGAGGGCATGGAGTCGGGCGCCGAGCGCCTCAAAGTCCCGCCACACTCCGTCGAAGCCGAGCAGTCCCTGCTTGGCGGGCTGATGCTCAACAAGGCGGCGTGGGACAAGGTCGCGGACGTCGTTACTGCCGAAGACTTCTACCGCAACGATCACCAGATCATCTTCGCGGCCATTGCCGAACTCGTCGAGGACGGCCATCCCTGCGACGTTGTGACGATCTCCGAGTCTCTCGAGAAACGCGCGCTGATCGACAAGGCCGGCGGCCTCGAGTACCTCGCCTCGCTCGCCAATGAAACCCCGGGTGCCGCGAACGCGCGGGCCTACGCCAATATCGTCCGCGAACGCTCGATGCTGCGTTCGCTGATCGAGGCCGGCAATGAAATTTCCGGCAGCGCCTTCGGGACCGACGGCCGAACCGCCGCGGATCTCGTCGACGAAGCCGAGCGACGCGTCTTCGAGATCGCCGAGCGCGGCGCGCGCGGCAAGGCCGGCTTCCGGTCGTTGAAGCAGATTCTTCCGGAGACGGTCGACCGTATCGACGAACTGCACCAATCGGACGGCGAGGTCACAGGCGTCACGACCGGCTTCACGGAGTTCGACAAGCTCACGGCCGGCCTTCAGGGTGGCGACCTCGTGATCGTCGCGGGCCGACCGTCCATGGGTAAGACGACGCTCGCGGTGAACATCGCCGAGAACGCGGCACTCGGCAAGAGCAAGGTGCCGACGGCCATCTACTCGATGGAAATGCCGGCCCAGCAGCTCGCCTTCCGCATGATCTCTTCATTGGGCCGCGTCGACATGAAACACCTCCGCACCGGACAGTTTCCCGACGAGGACTGGTCGCGGATCAACACCGCCGTGCAGTTGATGTCCGAGGCGCCGATCTACATTGACGATACGGCCGGTCTCTCACCGACCGAGATTCGTGCGCGGGCGCGCCGCCTGCAACGCGAGCATGGTCTCGGACTCATCGTGGTCGACTACCTGCAGCTCATGCAGGTGCCGGGCAACACTGAGAATCGTGCGACGGAGATTTCGGAGATCTCGCGGTCGCTCAAAGCCCTTGCCAAAGAACTCGATCTTCCGATCATCGTGCTCTCGCAGCTCAACCGCAGCGTCGAGCAGCGGCAGGACAAGCGCCCGGTCATGTCGGACCTGCGCGAATCCGGCGCTATCGAGCAGGATGCCGATCTGATCATCTTCATCTATCGCGAAGAGGTCTATAACCCGGAAACGCCGAAGAAGGGCCTCGCCGACATTGCGATCGCCAAGCAACGTAATGGACCGATCGGCGACTTCCTTCTGACCTTCGTCGGCCGCTACACGAAGTTCGAGAACTTCGTGCCCGATTCCTACGGCGCCGAGTCGTTCCCGGAGGGCTACAGTTGAGTTTCGGAGCACGAGCACTGATACGGCTCGCTGCGCTGGACCACAACCTCGACATCCTCAAGAGCCGGGTCCCCGATGCCAGGGTTATGGCCGTGATCAAGGCCAATGCCTACGGCCACGGCATGATCCCGGTTGCCCATCACCTGCGTCACGCGGATTCGTTTGCGGTGGCTCGACTGCCCGAAGCGGTTCAGCTCCGCGAGTCAGGCATTGAGCAAGCAATCGTGCTGCTCTCCGGCGTCCGGTCGGCAGAGGAACTGCGCGATGCGGCTGAGCATCACTGCGAGATCGTCGTGCACTGTCCGGAGCAGGTGGAGCTACTGCGGACCGAAACGCCACGTCCACTGACCGCATGGCTAAAAATCGATACGGGAATGAACCGCCTGGGCTTCAGGCCCGAGGAGGCGGCGCACCGCATCGAACAGCTCGAGGCCGCCTCGACGGTAGGCGAAGTCAGGCTGATGACGCACATCGCCAGCGCCGACGACCCCTCGGATCCGTCAACCGCTCAGCAACTCGCTGCATTCCGCGGCGTTGCGGACGGCTTCGAAGGCAGCGTCAGCATCGCCAACTCACCCACAATGCTCGGTTTCTCCGAAATCGCGAATGCCGCGGAAGAATTCGGTTTCACGGGCGAGCAGTGGATCCGGCCGGGCATTGCAATGTACGGCATCTCGCCGTTTCCCGGACGACCGGCGGCCGACTTCGGGCTACAGCCGGTCATGCAGTTCGAGGCGAAACTGATTGCGACCAAACCGCTCGTGGCCGGCAGCCGTGTCGGCTACACCGGCCGGTACGTCAGCGACAGGGACACGACCCTCGGGATCATCGCCGCAGGCTACGGCGACGGCTACACCCGCCATTTTCGTGACGGCACGCCGATTCTCCTCAACGGGCGCCGCGTATCGCTGATCGGCAATGTGTCAATGGACATGATCGCGGTGGACCTGGGTCCGGACGCCGGCGATTGCGTCGGCGACACGGCGTTGCTGTGGGGCGACGATCTTCCGATAGAGGAAGTCGCCCCGTTTGCCGGCACGATCCCCTACGAGCTGGTTTGCGGCATCTCCAATCGCGAGGCTTCCGAAGTTATTTCTTAGGCGATCGCCCCGGGATTGCCACTTTTTCGAACCGGTATCCGCATCCTCCGGCGGTACTCTCTGAGTCGAGATGGACGGGTCGGCTGCGACCCATCAAGGAGGCGACGTGGACGGATTCCTCGAGGATCGCCGCAAGCGAAACTGGCGGCGTACAACATGGTTGAGCGGCTTGCTGCTGCTGCTTGCAGCGCTCGGTGCCGGGCAGGTCATCGGCGGCACGGCGATCGTGGAGTCGTTGGCAAAGATCGGCTCGCTGCTGTTCGGTATTGGGGTTGTTGCAGACCTGTCGTCGCGGCTTAGGGGGCGTGCGGCCTACCGGACCGCGATGTTACTAGCCGTCGTTGCCGTTTTGCTTCTTGGCTGGGTAACCGTAGCCGTCGGAATCGCCGACGCCGGCAATGGCGATCTGGACCTGATGAACGGCGCCGTAATCCTCGTTGCCGTCATCGGGGTCGTCATTGCTCGATTCAGATCCGGCGGCATGTCGCGGGCGCTCTACGTGACGGCATTGACACAGGTGGCGGTCACCGCCGTGGCACTGGCGCCTGGTCTGAACGCGCCGTTCGGTTGGGCTTTCGAGATCGTGACGATCAACGGGCTGTTTATCGTTCTCTTTCTCGGCTCGGCCGTGTTGTTCTCACGATCGGTGGAGCGGAGGTATGGGCCACCCTTGCGGTAGGCGAGGCAACGCCGCGATTCGTCGTCGTGGAGTTATCGTCGTCTGGCCGCGTGCAGCGATTTGCAGGAAAGCAACGCTTGGGCGAACACGTGCTACAGACTCGTCAGCCTAAAGGCTGGACTGACGTTTCCACGGCCTGGGGCTGTTGTCAGGTTGGGATCGCGGGCATGGCCCGCTCCTACAGGTGGGTATCGATCGGGATTGTCGGAATCTACGACGCGAAGAAACCCATCTTTACGCCGGCCAGCTGCACGACGTCGTTGTCGTTCAACTTGCGGGCCTGCGCTCCGATCGGCGAACCGTTGACTAGCGGGAAGTCGCCGTCCTTGCCGGACTCGACATGCACGATGTAGTAGCCCTCGGCCCGGCGCGTGATCGCGGCGACCTGGACGCCGGGACGACCAAGCGTCGTCAGTGCCTTGGTGAGCTCGAGCTCGCGGCCCGCGAAAGCACCGCTCAGAACCTGAAGCTTCGCGAGCGGTAGCGCATTCGGCGCGTGCGCCGGATCGATTCCGGCCGCGGTCTCGGTGTGCGACACCGTCTCTGAATAGGACGGCTCGGGCGCCGCCTCTTCGGCCGGCGCAGGTTCGGGTTCGGGCTCCGGTTCCGGCGCGCCCGGCTCGTCTTCGTTGAGACCTTCCATCTCCGCTTCGTCGAGCATGACGCCAGGGTCTGGCGGTGCCGCAACGGCCTCGGCCGCCTTCGCAGCCGCTTCGGCGGCGCGCTCGGCCGCGGCCAGCTGGTCGGCATTCTGCTGACCCGCGGGGATGACCATCGTCTTTTCGAATTCGTCCTGCTCCGTCTCCGGGGCAGCCTGGTCCGAGAAGCGAAGCTGATGGTGACCGATCGTGATCACGTCACCGTGCTGCAGCGCGTGTTTCTTGATCAGCTTGCCGTTGACGTACGTCCCGTTCGTGCTGTTCAAGTCTTCCAGGAAGGAATCGTTCAGGATATTGATGATGAGCGAGTGGTGTCCGCTGACCGCGGGATTGTCGATGCGCACATCATTGTCCGGGAGGCGTCCAATCGTGTAACGCTCCTTGGTCATGTTGTACTCAGCGAGGACCTGGTTATCCAGACTCAGAATTAATCGCGCCATGGTTAATCGCCGCTCATCATAGAATTTGCAACTGGAAGCGGGGCACGGCGAACGAACGACTGAGGTCTCAGTCGCACCGCTCTGACGATCCTAAATCTCCCGAACCCTGCATCCATTCCCTAGTCACCAATCAGCGGAACCAGCCCGCAATCCTTGCGAAAAGGCCCTGCTTCGCCGCAAACGAATCCATCACTTGCGCGAGCATGACTGATACGTTGTCGCGCCCGCCATGGTCGTTTGCGAGATCGACCAACTGCTGACTAACGACGTCAAGACTAGCATTAAAAGTACTGATAGTTAAGTGAATATCTTCATCTTCGACCATGTCAGGGAGGCCGTCAGAACAGAGCAAATAGACGTCGTCCTGGAGCACTTCGTACTCGTGTACCTCGACCTCCACGGTCGGCTCGACGCCCAGTGCGCGAGTCACGTAATTCTTGTTCGTCGAGCGTTGGGCTTCCTCCGCCGAATAGAAGCCACGGTCGACCAGTTCCTGGAGCAGAGAGTGGTCCATCGTGACCTGTTCGAACTTGCCGCCGCGTAAACGGTAGGCGCGGGAGTCGCCAACGTGAGCGACTGAGACCCGGTTGTCATAGAACATGCAGGCGACAATCGTCGTGCCCATGCCTTCGCAGTGGGTCTGACTTTGTGCCGTCTGGAAGATGACCTTATTTGCCCGGTATACGGCGTCGCGAAGAATGATCGACTGGCGCATCAGTCCGCTGTGCGGATCGACGTCGCCGAGGTCCTCGCGATTGAAAGCCTCCGTGGCCTGCTCAGTAACGATGCGCACCGCGATCCCACTGGCGACTTCGCCGGCGTTGTAGCCGCCCATGCCGTCGGCAAGCACCAACAGTCCGATGTCGGGATTGAGCCCGATCGCGTCTTCGTTATGCTCGCGCACCCGCCCCGTATCGGTCAGAGCCGCGAAATTGATCTTGCCACGCAGATTCATCGTTTCCGTGCTATCGCTCTAAATGTTCAAACTACGAGTACCGAGCGCAATTGCGAAGGGCGATCGCCATTTCGGCGCCACAGGAGAAGCGGTCCTCCGGCCGCTTCGCCATCGCCTTCGCAAGTACCGCATCGACGCTCGGCGGGATTCCGGCCCGCCGGTTTGCGACCGGCAGGGCATCCTCGCCCGTAATCTTGCTCATCAGCACTGCGATGTTCGTTGCTTTGAATGGCACCTCGCCAGCCAAAAGCTCGTATAGGGTAACACCAAGCGAAAACAAGTCCGATAGGCCCGTGAGCTCCTCGGCACCCAGTTGCTCGGGTGACATGTACATCGGAGTTCCGAGTACGATGCCGGTCTTCGTCTTGTTGTTGTCGGTCAGTCTCGCAACGCCGAAATCCGAAATTTTCAGTGATCCTTCTTTGGGGTTGTACAGCAGGTTGGCAGGTTTGATGTCCCGATGGATGACGCCCTGATTGTGGGCGTAGTCGAGCGCGTCGGCCGTTGACGCGCACAGTTCGAGCGCCCGCTTCGGCGCCAGAAGTTTGGTCGGGTCGGTAAATTCACGCAGCGGTATGCCTGGGACGTACTCCATGGCGATATAGGCGAGACCCTTGTCCTCGCCAGCGTCGAATACCGTGATGATGTTCGGGTGCGTCAGACGCCCGGCGGATTCCGCTTCGCGGTAAAAGCGCAGCTGTGCTTCCTTCAATTCGTCGTCTTCGAAGTCTTTCTCGATTGGCAGGGCCTTGAGCGCGACGGCGCGATTGATGCGCGGGTCTTTCGCCAGGTAGACGGCGCCCATGGCGCCGCGGCCGATGCGCCGCTCAATGACATAGCGGCCGAGCCGCTGTGGCATTCCGCTGCCTTTCTTGAGCTCCTGCACCGGTGGGCCGCCACCGTAAGTGCGCTTCATCCACTCGAGCACGGCCTCGGCGCGCTCGGGCTTGGCCTGCTCTTCGAAGGCCAGCGAAAGTTTGTACATCAAGGTCGCGAGAGTCTCGGACGGCGGGCAGCGACGGAACTCGGCGAACGCCGGCTCGAGCCGCCCCGCGGCCAGGAAATCGCGACCGCGCTTGAAGGCATCCTGGAATGCCTTCTTTTCGTCACCGACGAGCCACACCGTTAACGCGCTGACGCCAAGGAAGATCAGAATCGCACGACCGAGGTCGAGACGAACGTGCAGGAGCATCAGTATCAGCGCCTGAATGACGACGAGACCGATCATGGTGGCGACAGCGAGTATGAGAATCTCCTGTCGTTGCCGGTCCGGCATGAACAACACGGCGACGATCGCCAGCAAGACCGGCGCAAGCCACTCCATTGCCTTCACCCAGGCCGGTGCGATGACGGCCTGGTCGTGCTCGAGGTCCGCCAGCAGCGCCGCGGTGATTTCCGTATAGGTGACATGCTGTCCGGATGGAAGTTGCGCAACGGCGGCGGCGATCTGCGGATCCGAGTCCAGCAAGATCGTGAAGCCTTGCAGCGAACGAACATTGAAGCGATCGAAGATGATGTCGTCGACCTCTATGCGTCGAATGGGCGCGTAGTTCGAGAGGTAGATCGCGTCCTCCGCGCTCGACATCCGGTGACTGGTCGGCAGTGCTTCGTCATCGAGGGCGATGGCGAGCGGCAACGATGGCGACATCACGTCGTTGTCCAGATACCAGAGTTGCGAACGGCGCAGGACGTCGTCGCTGTCCGTCTTGATGTCCATGAACCCGCTGCCGGACGCGAACTCCGCGAAGCGGTGGCGCGACGGTACGTACACGGGCGCGCCGTTTGCCAACCGCTGCACCCAGGAAGGCACGTCGTCGGCGCCGGCAATCTCAGGCGGGTTCGCCATGATGATGCGGGCGACATCGGCTTGATTGAGTCGGCCGATCACCTCGCCGTACAGGTCCAGTTCGTCCTCGCCGCCCGTTCTCGAGCGGTCGATCGTGACGATGACGGCCCGGTCCAACTCGGCCTGTGAGAGCCCGCTGGCGAGGTTGTCATACAGAAAACGGTCGGCCGCGAGGAACCACTGCGCAAGCGGCCCGTACACGAGCAGGAGCAGCACACTCGCAAATGACAGCGCGATCAATCGGTTACGTTTTTGTTTCTGGGCCGAGTTCAACGTGGTCGGGTCCTTTATGACCGAAAAATTATAGGGAAACCCGCGCCGCCGTAATGAGAATAGGTTGGCATTTTTTATGTCACAACCTGACGGAACCCGCTGATAACATTGGGCCTATCGACGCAAATCCGGCGATCGAGCCGGCAAAATCCGCGCCCAGCGCCCGGATTTGCGGCAATATCGATAATAATGAAAGATAAATCAATAAGTTAACGGAAGTCCGAATGGCGCGAACGAATACGGCCTACGTCTGCAGCGATTGCGGTGCCCACAGCGTGAAATGGGCGGGTCAGTGCCCCGATTGCGAGGCGTGGAACACGCTCTCCGAGACGAGTATCTCGACGGCCCCGGGCCGCGAGCCGGGAGCGCCGGCGTCGGAGCTTCGCCAGATCGTCGAGGACCTCGGCCAGCGCTACGCGACGGGCTTTCAGGAGTTCGATCGAGTGCTCGGGGGCGGCGTGGTGCCCGGATCGGTCGTCCTGCTGGGCGGCGATCCGGGTGTTGGCAAGTCGACGCTCCTGCAGCAGGTGTCGTCGAAATTGCCCGGGAATCTCGAGGTCTGTTACGCAAGCGGCGAGGAATCGCTGCGTCAGATCGGCCAACGCGCCAAGCGGCTCGGTCTCGAGGACGCATCGCTGCTCCTGCTCGCGGAGACGTCGCTGGCAAACGTCATCGAGCAAGCCAAAAGTCACCGCTCGAAGTTGCTGGTTATCGATTCGATGCAGACGATGATCAACGAGGAACTGTCTTCCAGCCCCGGATCCGTTGCACAGCTGCGCGACTGCGTCAGCCGACTCGTGCAGTTTGCCAAGCAGAACGAAGTTGCCGTCTTTGTCATCGGTCACGTCACGAAAGAGGGAGCGATCGCGGGACCGAGGGTCGTCGAACACATGGTCGACACCGTCCTGTACTTCGAGAACGATCCGTCCAGCCGCTACACGATGATCCGATCGGTGAAGAACCGTTTCGGCGCGAGCGGCGAAATGGGCGTATTCGCGATGACGGAGTCGGGCTTCAGGGAAGTTCGAAACCCGTCCGCCATCTTTCTGTCGCGGGAGACCATAGCGGATCCCGGCAGCATCGTGTCAGTCGCATGGGAGGGCAGTCGTCCCTTGCTCGTCGAGATTCAGGCACTGGTCGCGCAGGGCACTACGAGCCATCCAAAGCGCCTGGCCCAGGGGGTCGACCAGAACAGACTGGCACTGTTGCTTGCCGTCATGCAGCGACATGGCGGTCTGGAGATCGGCGATGACGACGTGTTCGTCAACGTCGTCGGCGGACTTCGCATCGCCGAACCGTCTGTCGATCTGCCTGCGCTGCTTGCCATCGCATCCAGTTTCCGCGACCGGCCGGTCGCGGCAAAGACCGTCAGCTTCGGCGAGATTGGTCTTGCGGGAGAAGTCCGGCCAGTGCGTTTCGGCGAAGAGCGTATCGCGGCGGCGGCGCAGCAGGGATTCGAACTGGCAATCGTGCCGCGGTTGAATGTGCCGAAGAATTCGCCGTCGGGTATCCGGGTCGTTGGAGTCAGGAAGCTCGGCGACGCTCTCGATCAGGCGCTCTAGTCTCCCGCAGAGACTCGTCTCCCGATCTTCACCTGACGGACCCGCCGATCGTCGCTGGCTACGACCTCGATCGGGTAGCCGGCGATCTTGAGACAAGTAGACGGTTCGGGAATGGTCTCCAACTGCTCGACGATGAGTCCGTTGATCGTCTTGGGTCCATCGGTCGGCAACTGCCAATCCTGCGATCGATTTAACTCTCGAACATTGGTCGTCGCATCCACCAGCCACGCGTCGGCATTAATGCGCACGACGTCACTGTCTTCTTCCGCGTCCGTCGTGAACTCGCCGACGATCTCCTCGAGAATGTCCTCGAGAGTAACCACCCCCTGGATGTCGCCATATTCGTCCACGACCATGGCGAGTCTGAGCGGACGCCGCTGGAATGCAATGAGTTGCACGCTGAGCGGTGTGCCCTCCGGAACGAAGTAAGGCTCCTCGAGAATTTCTTCGAGCGACGCCTTGTCCAGTGACTGCGTTGCCCGATTCGCAAGCTTGCGCATATGGAGAATGCCGACAATGTTGTCGATCGAGTCGCGGAACACCGGTACTCGGGTATGGCTGGTCTCACGGATGATCTCGTCGATCTCGTCTTCGTCGTCATCCAGGTCGATTCCGAGTATCTCGTTGCGCGGCACCATGACGTCGTCGACGGTGACGCGCTCGAGGTCGAGGATGCTGATCAGCATCTGCTGGTAGCGACTGGATATTCGCGTGCCGGCTTCGTGCACGAGCGTTCGCAATTCTTCGCGCGTAAGCGACTCCAGCGCGGTTTCGTTCTGGCGTACACCGAATACCCACAGGACGGCGTTGGAGCAGACGTTGATGAGCCAGATGAACGGCAGCGTGACGGTCAACAGCGGGTAGTAGACCACCGCCGCCGGAAAGGCGAGCCGCTCCGGATGCAACGCCGCCCAGGTCTTCGGGGCCGTCTCGGCGAAAATCAAAACGATCAGCACGAGGACGACGGCGCCGATGGCGGCGGCCGGTGGTCCTCCACGTTCGGTCATAATCGCGCCGACGATCGTCGCAGCGGCGAAATTTACGAGGTTGTTGCAGAACAGTATGAGACCGAGCAGGCGATCTGGTCTCTGCAGGAGTCGCTCCGCGAGGCGTGCGCCGCGATGACCTTCGCGGGCTTTGTGCCGGAGCTGGTAGCGGTTCAGGCTCATGAGAGCCGTTTCCGAGCCCGAGAAGAAGGCGGAAAGAAGGATCAGAAATGCAACAAGGCCGAATAAGGGCCCTAGTGGAACGTCTTCGCCCAACGGACGACTACCTCCCTGGAGGTTTCGACCCGATCAGTTCAGCAGGGGCGGCGGGGGTCTGTCAAGGAACTGCGGCGGTGCTGCGCGATGACCAGGCCGACGGTCCGAATTGCAGCTAGACAATCCAGGAAACCACCTCGAGGACGACTAACTCCCCGGTATCCTCGTCACGCCCGACACAATAGCTGTCGCCGGAGAGCCTGCCGAAGTCGAAATTGACCGAGTACAGGCATCGCTGGTCGAGTTCGGATGGTTTACCGAATACCCAGATCCAGTGGCCGACGCTGACAAGAGCTCCGTCGTATTCCGGAGTGTCAGGGTCAGCGAATACCGCGGACGCGGCGGCCAGCCCAGCCTCGGCCGTGACACCGTCGGATAGCGTTAGCCAAACGCCTGCTCCTTTATGCCGGACCACACTGACGAGAGAACAAGCTGCGACAGAGCATGCTGCCACAAGCAATAGTGCGATCGATGCCGAAATTGGAACTGGCTGCCGGCGAGCCATCGCGTCGCCCTCAGCTCCAGGTTCGGCCGAGCAGGTTCTCGAGAATGAATCGGCTGCCGAAGTACGCCAGAACGAGTACCAAGAATCCGGCAAGGTACAAGGTCACCGCTCGGCTGCCTCGCCAGCCGGCGAACTGGCGGCCGACGAGCAGCACGCCGAAGATGCCGAGCGCGATGAGAGAAAGCGTCGTCTTGTGCACCAGATGTTGAGCGAACAAGTCCTCTACGAAAGTTGCGCCGCTGGCGACGGACACCAGGAGAACGGTGAAGCCGGCCGCGGTTACAGCGAACAGCAGCTTTTCGGTTGTGACGAGCGGGGCGAAGAGCTGGTTCATCGGTGACAGCGTCGCACTGCGTAGCCGCCGGTCCTGAACGACCGCATAGATGGCCACGATCGCGCCGACGGTCAGTAGCCCGTAAGCGAACATCGAGGTCAGAACGTGCACTTTCATTTGCGCGCTGAGTTCACCGCCCGCCGCTCCGCCACGGCCCGCCGCCAGCGCGAGCAGCGCGGCCGGTGCCAGGAGCCCCGCCGATACCCCCCTTAGCGATTCATTGAATGCCGCGAGCAGGCCGATGATCCCGAGCTGCAACCCGATCAGGGACAGGGCCGCTGTGAGCGACAAGCCGCCCGAAACGTACATCTCTCCGTACAGCAGGCGACCGTGAATGACGGTGGCGACGCCGCAGAAAAAGAACGCGGCCATGGCGAGAACGCGCGCGCGCTCGGTGTGCTGCGGTAAGCGACTGAGTGCAAACGCAATTGCCGCACCCAGATACAGAAAAAAAATTGTGATTTGAAACACAGAAACCCGTGGGTGTTTGGCCTACCGTTCCGTCCATCGAATCATCCCACACGGCGATTGGCAAGAGAACCCTTTTTCCCTTTAAGAACTGATACTTGGGCACGGGACGCAAGATGCGGATAAAAGTACTGGGTTGCAGCGGCGGCATAGGCGCCGGATCACGTACGTCGGCGATGCTGGTCGACGACGACGTGCTCATCGATGCCGGCACCGGCATCGGTGATCTCGCGGTCGAGGAACTCGACCGAATCCGCCACGTTTTTCTGACGCACGCGCACCTCGATCACATCGCCGGGCTGCCCATGCTCGCCGACAGCGTTTTCGACGAGAACTTCGAAGTGCCGCTCACCGTCTACGCACGCGAGGAAACGCTGCGCGCGGTACAGGAACATCTGTTCAACGACGTAATCTGGCCCGATTTCTCGCGCTTGCCGTCGGCCGAAAATCCGATGCTGCGTTATCAGGTCTGTAGCCCGGGCGATACGGTGCGGGTGGGTGACCGAAACTTTTACGCCATCGACGTCATGCACAGCGTGCCGTCGCTCGGCTTCACCGTGCAAAATTCGGGCGGCGTCTTTGCTGTAAGTGGCGACACCAAGACCAACGAGACCCTGTGGCCGGTTCTGAACGCGTGCGAAGACCTGAGCGTGCTGGTGATCGAGGTTTCGTTCCCCGATGAGCTCGAGGATCTGGCGAATGACGCCGGCCACTACACGCCGCGTACGATGACTCGGGACCTGCAACGCCTCCGTCACGAGCCGGAGATCTGGCTGACCGGTATGAAGCCCGGCGAGGAAGGCAAAATTCTGAAGCAGGTTTTGAAGGCGGCGCCGGACAAGAACATTCACATGCTGTCCCGCGGTACCATCCTGAACGTCTAAGGGTCCGTCGCCAGTCCCTCGTAGCCGCGTCGCGGTCCGACCCTCAAAGTCCAACAAGTTCGCGGATTCCGTAGCCCACGCGCGGGCTTTCCCTTAAACTTGGCGCCGTTCCCAAGCATTCTGGACGCGCATGTTCGACAGTCTCAGCAGTCGACTGCGGGACGCCGCCAATGCCCTGACGGGCAAAGGCCGGCTTACCGAGTCGAATATCAAGGATACGTTGCGGCAAGTCCGCCTCGCGTTGCTCGAGGCCGATGTCGCGCTGCCCGTCGTCAGGTCATTCATCGAGCGCATCCGGGAGCGCGCGGTTGGCGAAGAGGTGTCGAAGAGCCTCACGCCCGGCCAGGCGCTCATCAAGATCATCCACGCCGAGCTGGTTACGATCCTCGGTGGCGAGACCGTGCCGCTCGATCTCAAAGCGCAGCCGCCCGTCGTCGTGCTGCTGGCGGGCCTGCAGGGCGCCGGTAAGACAACGACGGCCGCCAAGCTCGCAAAGAAGCTCATAGAGCGTGAGAAAAAGAAAGTCATGCTCGTGAGCGTCGACGTCCACCGGCCGGCGGCCATTCTGCAGCTCAAGACGCTGGCCGAAGAGGTCGGTGCGATGCACTGCGCCAGCGAGGCGAACGAAAAGCCCACGAAGATCGTCGATCGAGCGCTCGACGAAGCGAAACGCGGTCATGCGGACATCCTGATCGTCGATACGGCCGGCCGATTGCACGTGGACGGCGAGATGATGAAGGAAGTCGTTGCCGTTCATCAGCGTGCAACTCCGCGGGAGACGCTGTTCGTGGTCGACAGCATGGCCGGTCAGGATGCCGTCAACGCGGCGACGGCCTTCAACGATGCTCTGCCGTTGACCGGTGTCGTCCTCACCAAAGCAGACGGCGACGCTAAAGGCGGTGTTGCACTGTCAGTGCGCGAGGTCACCGGCAAGCCAATCCGCTTCATGGGTGTCGGCGAGAAGACCGACGCGCTGGAGACCTTCCATCCCGATCGCATGGCATCGCGGATCCTCGGCATGGGCGACGTGCTGTCGCTGGTCGAGGAAATCGAGACCAAGGTCGAGAAGGACAAGGCCGAGAAGCTCGCCCGCAAGTTGAAGAAGGGGCGGGGGTTCGATCTCTCCGACCTGAGAGACCAGCTCGAACAGATGATCAATATGGGCGGGCTGGGCGCGATGCTCGAGAAGCTGCCGCTGCCCGGAAACGTCAATCCGTCGGCGCTCAAGGACCCGAACAACGAGAAGCAGATTCGTCGCCAAATCGCGGTCATCAACTCCATGACCCCCGGCGAACGGCGGTTCCCGAAAACGATCAACGGCTCCAGGAAGAAGCGCATTGCCGCCGGCTGCGGGCTCACCATTCAGGACGTCAACCGGCTCTTGAAGCAGCACACGCAGATGGAGCGGATGATGAAGAAGGTCTCCAAGGGCGGCATGAAAAACATGCTCAGAGGGCTGCAGGGCGGCAATATACCCCCCGGTTTCCGCCGCTGAGGCCTCCGGAGCCGGCGTCGTTTCTCTAAACCACTGAAATAAAAGGGCTTTCCGCGGAAAAAAGCCGCTTCACATTTCAGATTTAATCGGTACAATGCGCGGTCTACTCGGGTCAGCCCGAGATCAGGCGTGTCTGCCTGACTCTTAAGACTTTATTTGGAATCGAGATGGTAAGTATTCGTCTTTCGCGCGCGGGCGCGAAGAAGCGGCCTTTTTATCACCTGGTCGTCACCGACAGCCGCAATCGTCGGGACGGGCGGTACATCGAGCGCGTGGGTTTCTTCAACCCCGTCGGCAGGGATCACGAAGAGAATCTTCGTATTGACCTCGAGCGCATCGATTATTGGATCGATCAGGGGGCGCAGCCTTCGGATCGCGTCAAGTCGCTGATCAAGTCGCACCGCAAGGCGGCCGCGGCAAACTGAATTTTTGCCGGCCGATGACGGCCGGAATTGAAAGGGTGTGAAGGACACCGCAGAAAAACCCGCTTCGGAATTCGTCATTCTGGGCCGCATTTCCGGCCTCTACGGCGTCAGGGGCTGGGTGCGAGTGTTCTCCTACACCGAGCCGCGTGAGGCAGTGCTCGACTACCGGGACTGGCGGATCGATCGCGGCGGTGAGTGGCAAACTGCCAGGCTCGCCGAAGGGCGGCGCCACGGCAAGAGCGTCATTGCGAGACTCGACGGTGTCGACGATCGCGGCCGGGCCGCGGAGCTTATCGGCTGCGATATCGCCGTAGCCAGCGGCGAACTGCCGCCGCCCGAGCAAGGACAGTATTACTGGCGCGACCTCGAAGGACTAAAGGTCGTGCATCGCGACGGAACCGATCTCGGCAATGTCGCGTACATCATGGAGACCGGGGCCAATGACGTGTTGGTCACGGCGGGCGACAAGGAACGGCTCATCCCGTTCGTTGTCGACGAAGTGATTCTCGGCGTGGATCTCGCGGAAGGCGTGATCACCGTCGACTGGGAATGGGACTGACGGCGTGAAGTTTGCCGTCGTCACGCTGTTCCCGGAGCTCGTCGCAGAGGTTGGCGAGCACGGCGTCGTCGGACGCGCGGCCGAACGCGGCATCATGTCGCTTGCGTTCGAGAATCCGCGCGAGTTTGCGGACGACGTGCACCGCACGGTCGACGATCGGCCGTACGGTGGCGGACCGGGCATGGTCATGAAGGTTGAGCCCGCGGCGGCCGCGATTGACGCGGCGCGGCAACGGGTGCCAGACGGCAGTCCGGTAGTGTGCCTGACGCCGGCTGGGGCGACCTTCGATCAGTCGGTCGCCAAACGGTATGCGTCACTGCCGGGGCTTGTGCTGCTGGCCGGACGCTACGAAGGCATCGACGAGCGCCTGATCGAGGGGCACGTCGATGAAGAGATTTCGCTCGGCGACTACGTGTTGTCGGGCGGTGAGATTGCCGCGATGGCGGTGATCGATGCGGTAACCCGGCTGTTGCCGGGCGTGCTCGGGGACGCCGAGTCGGCCGTGCAGGACTCGTTCATGGACGGCCTGCTCGACTGTCCGCACTACACGCGCCCGGAGAGTGTTGCGGGGCGGGACGTACCCGCCGTGCTGCTGTCAGGAGACCACGCGGAAATCGCGCGGTGGCGTTACAAGCAGGCATTGGGTAGGAGCTTCGAGCGCCGCCCGGACCTGGTAGAGAAGTTGGACTTGGATCGTCGGCAACGCGAGTTGCTCGACGAGTATTTGGAAGAATCCGGTACAGACAAATGAGCAAAATCATCGAAGCGCTTGAACAGGAACAGATGGGCAAGGACATTCCCGAGTTTTCTCCCGGGGACACGGTCATTGTTCAGGTCAAGGTCAAGGAAGGTAACCGCGAGCGCCTGCAGGCATTCGAAGGTGTCGTAATCGCGAAGCGCAATCGCGGACTGAACTCGTCGTTCACGGTTCGCAAGATCTCGCACGGCGAAGGTGTTGAGCGCGTCTTCCAGACGTACAGCCCGACGGTCGACTCGATCAACGTCAAACGTCGTGGTGATGTACGCCGCGCCAAGCTGTACTACTTGCGAGGACGCACCGGTAAGGCTGCTCGCATCAAAGAGAAAATCCAGCACTAGCGGCTTGATTTGGCGCATCGCGCCGACCAAAAGGCCCGGCGAGCCTGATCAGCAAAAGATCAGCAAACCATTCAGCTCCCGTTAGGCCTGCGCGTTCCAAAATGCGGCCCGAGTCCACATAATTGGACTCGGGCTTGTTTTATCCTGAACCAATCCGCTTCAGCAGGGTCTCTCGAGGCATGACTACCGGAATACGCGCCTTTCGGCTTCTGCCGATCCTATTTTTGCTATCGTTTTCAAGCGGTTGTGCCGTCGTCGTCAACAACGCGACCGACAGTGTTGCAGAGGCGCTTTCGAACGGCGTAATGAATCACGACGATCCGGAAACGGTGCGTGCGGCGATGCCGGCCTACATGATCATGATCGACGGTCTGATCGCCGATAACCCCGACAGCCCGACCCTGCTGTCGGCCGCCGCCACCCTGTATGCATCCTACGGCGCGGTATTCGCCGACACCGACGTGCGCGCGTCACGACTGAGCACCCGCGCTCGTTCCTATGCGCTTCGCGCGATGTGCGAGGAATACGAGCCGGCTTGCGGCTGGCGCGAGATGGTGTACGACGATTTCGTCGCGAGTCTCGACGGTGTGACGGAGAAGCACGCGGACCTCTTGTACACCTACGGCTTCTCGACGCTCGTCTATCTGCGAGCGCACAGCGACGACTGGAATGCGCTCGCCGAACTACCGCAGGTCGAGGCGCTGTTCAATCACTACATTGAGATTGCAGGCGACGGCGTGACGGCCTCGACCCACACCTATATGGGCGTCCTGCTGACCCTACGACCGCCGGCGCTCGGCGGGAAACCGGAGGAAGCGCGCGCGCACTTCGAGCGCGCGATCGATCTGACCGACGGACGCGATCTGAGCGCCAAAGTCGAGTTCGCACGCGGCTACGCGATGCTGCTGTATGAGCGCGAACTGCACGATCGCCTCCTTTTCGAGGTCATGCAGGCGGACCCGTACGCCGATGGCCTGACGCTGTCGAACATACTGGCCAAGGAAGACGCGGCGGCGATGCTCGCGGCGGCTGACGACTATTTCTAAGGATCAATCACCATGAAGAAACTCGTTTGGGCAATGCTGTTTCTTGCACTGAGTGGCAACGCGCTCGCCGCGACGCTCAGGATTGCGACGATCACACCGGAGAATTCGCAGTGGATGCGCGACATGCGCGCGAGCGCTGCGGAGATCGAGGAGCGCACGGAAGGGCGCGTCGAGATCAAGTACTTCGGGGGCGGTATCCAGGGTACGGACGAGACCGTGCTCAACAAGATCCGTCTCGGCGCACTGCAGGGCGGGGCTTTCACGCCCAGCGCTCTGGCCTCCATCTACAACGACATGAATCTGTACGGCCTGCCGCTGGTCTTCGACTCCGAAGAGGAGGCCGCTTACGTTCGTGAACGGATGGATGCCACTCTGGAGCAGGGGCTGGAAGATGCGGGCTTCGTGACCTTCGGCTTCGCCGCCGGCGGTTTCGCCGTAATCATGTCGAACGAGCCTGTCGGCTCGCTGGACGACATGCGCGGACAGCGAGTGTGGGTGCCGGAAGGCGACAACATCAGCTACGCGGCGATGGAGGCACTGAACCTTTCGCCGGTTTCCCTGCCTTTGACCGACGTATTGACTGGTCTGCAGACGGGGCTGATCGACATCGTTGCGATCTCGCCGATCGGCGCGCTCGTCTTGCAGTGGCACACGCGCGTCAAGTACGTGACGGAAATGCCGCTGGTATACACGATGGGTCTCATGGTCGTCGACAAGCGGGCGTTCGACCGCCTCAGCGACGGGGACCAGGCGATCGTCCGCGAGGTCATGCGGCGCACGTATGAGAATTTCGACGACGTGAATCTCGTCGACAATCGCGAGGCGCGCGACGCACTTCTGAACACGGGTATCGAAGTCGTGCCATTCGACGAGGCGGAATTGACCCGCATTCGCGATGTGCTGGCAGCCTCGAATCTCGAAGTCGGCGAGCAGGGCGGGTTCACGATGTCGCTCTACGAAGAGATGCTGGGACACATCGGCGAATACCGGGAACTGGCAGCAACGGTCGAGAACGCCGACGAGACGGTAGAAGAGAGTACGGCGAGCGACTGAGTGCCGAACGGACTTCGAAAGGCCCTAACGGCGCTCGACTCGTTCGGACGCGCCGTCGAGAACGTCTTACTCGTCGTTCTTTTCATCTTCATCATGCTTCTCCCGATCTGGCAGATTGCGGATCGGGAGCTACCGGCCGTGTCGAAGATCGTCTTCTGGTTTTTCTACAAGACGCTGGGGAATCCTCTCGGGGTTGAAGAACTCATCAGGCTGATCGTCTTCTGGCTGGCGATGATCGCGGCGATTGCGGCAGCGCGGGACGACCGGCATATCCGAATCGACGCGTTGTCGCACGTTCTGCCAGCTCGTGCCGTAGACGTTACCCGGGTCCTCGTCGATCTGTTCGCGGCAGGCGTGTGCGGCGTGGTTGCCTGGTATGGCTACCAGTTCGTGAAGGAGGAATCCGGCTGGGGTACCGACGTGCTCGCAAACACGGCCGTGACCACGCCGGCCTGGATCGCGCACGCCATTTTCCCGATTGCGTTCGCGCTGATCAGTTATCGCTTCCTGATACTCGCTATCGGGAAACTGATCGAGATGTTCGCCGTTGATCGCGCCGAGGCGGCAGAATGATCGCCATCAGCGTCATTCTGATTCTGCTCGCTATCCTTGGTGCGCCCCTGTTCGCGATCATTGCGACGAGCGCGATGATCGGCACGCTCAACAGCGATATGCCTCTGACACTGATGGTGTTGGACGTCTTGCGGCTGGCCGATATGCAATTCCTGTCGGCGATTCCGCTGTTCACGTTCGCCGGCTATCTACTCAGCGAGAGCAACGCGCCCAACCGGCTGGTTCGGCTGACCAACGCGGTTCTCGGCTGGATGCCCGGCGGTCTCGCCATTGTCTGTATTGCTGCCTGCGCATTCTTCACCGCATTCACCGGCGCATCCGGCGTCACGATCATCGCGCTAGGCGCGATTCTGTACCCGGCGTTGAAGCAGGACGGCTACGGTGACAAGTTCAATCTCGGGCTCGTTACCTCGTCCGGCAGTCTCGGTCTGCTGTTCGCGCCGTCGCTACCGCTGATCCTCTACGGAGTCGTCGCCGAAGTCTCGATTGACGATCTGTTCCTCGCAGGCATCCTCCTTGGCCTCGTCATGCTCGTGATGCTGGCAGGCTGGAGCCTGTGGGTGAACCGTGAAAACCGCAGGGAGTTGAGCTCGTTTTCGTTCAAGGAACTCGGCGGTGCCGTACGCGAAGCGATCTGGGAATTGCCGCTGCCGTTCGTCGTGCTTGGCGGCATCTACTCCGGCTATCTCGCGGTGTCCGAAGCCGCGGCCATTACCGCGCTGTACGTGCTGATCGTCGAAGTGCTGATCATGCGCGAGATTCGCATCGCCGAGTTGCCCCGGATCCTACGCGCGTCAATGGTGCTGGTCGGCGGTATCCTGGTCATTCTTGCGGTGTCGATCGCATCCACAAGCTACATGATCAATGCCGACGTGCCGCAGAAGCTGCTCGACTTCATCGCGGGCTTCGTCTCCAGTCAGACGACGTTCCTGATCCTGCTGCTCGTCTTCCTGCTGATCCTTGGCGCGATCCTCGACATCTTCTCGGCCATCGTTCTCGTCGTGCCGCTGATCCTGCCGATCGCTGCCGGCTACGACGTACACCCCGTTCATCTCGGCATCGTATTCCTCGCGGCAATGCAGCTCGGCTATCTGACACCGCCCGTCGGGCTCAATCTGTTCATCGCGAGCTACCGCTTCGAGAAACCGATCATGCACGTGTATTCGGCGACGTTCCCGTTCCTGATCATCCTGCTGCTGTCGGTGCTCATCATCACGTTCTTGCCGCAGCTGTCGCTGTGGTTGCCGGGGTAGCGTCGCCGGACGGATCAATGCGCGGTGCGAGTGTTCGGGACGGCCTGGCGCGCAGGCTCTCGCAGCGGCGCGCCCTGTTCGTAACAAATCGAAGCAATGTAGTGCCGGCAAAGCCGGCGTACGCGGCGAGCGGATATACTGATCGGCTCGCCTGGATGAGGAATTCTGCAATGTGGCGCACCTGTCTTCTGCTCGTAAGCCTGCTGGCGGCTCCGGCCTTCGCACAGGTCGATCTCAACGACATCCGGCTGCCGCCGGGATTCTCGATCGAGGTCTATGCCGAGGTCGAGGACGCCCGGTCACTGGCGCTCGGCAGCAACGGCGTCGTCTTTGTCGGCAGCCGCGGTGCTGACACCGTTTCAGCGATTCTCCCCGGTATCGGCGGCCGCAATCGGGTATTCGAAATTGACGACGACCTGTACCGTCCGCACGGCGTCGCCTACCTGGACGGCGATCTTTACGTGGCTGAGATCGATCACGTCTACGCTTATCGAGGCATCGACGACCGGTTGTCCAATCCTCCACGGCGCGAGGAGTTGGATATCGATCTGCCGAGGCCGAGTACTCGGAACCATCAGTACCGCGATATCGCTTTCGATCCGGAGGGCCGGCTCGTCATGGCGATCGGCGCGCCCTGCAACGTCTGCGACCGCGAGGGCTTCGGCATCATCGACCGTGTACGGCTGGACGGCAGCGAGCGCGAGACGATTGCTTACGGCGTTCGCAACTCGGTCGGGCTCGCTTTTCATCCGGAGTCCGGCGAGCTGTGGTTCACCGACAACGGTCGCGACATGCTCGGTGACGATATTCCGCCGGATGAGCTGAACCGGCTGACAGAAGAAGGGCAGCACTTCGGCTTTCCTCACTGTCACGGCGGCTACATCCTCGACGCGGTGCACGGATTGGGAAGGAGTTGCGACGACTACACACCGCCCGCGCAGCCGCTCGGGCCGCACGTGGCCGGCCTAGGCCTCGCGTTTTACACCGGCGAGATGTTCCCGGAGGAGTATCGGGGTCAGATATTCATAGCCGAACACGGTTCATGGAACCGCTCGGAGAAGATTGGCTACCGTATTACACTCGTGCGGCTGGAGAACGGCGAGCCGGTGAGCTATGAGACGTTTGCCGAGGGCTGGCACGAAGGGCAGACGACCTACGGCCGGCCGGTGGATCTGCTGATTCTCCGCGACGGATCGATGCTGGTCAGCGATGACTACACGGGAACGGTGTATCGTATTAGCTGGCAGGAACCGGGCTAGCCGAATCAGGGTCCAATCCCAGACTGTGCCGAGGAGCGCAAACGAATGGAAAAGAAGCCGAATATTTTCATCAGGATACTGGTCTGGATCTGGCGGAGTATCGATAGCGTCCGCAAGGTACTGCATCTGTTCCTGTTGCTCTTTGTCTTCTTCGTGTTCCTCGGTGCTATAGGCTCCGGAACGGCGATTCTGCCACAGCGCGCGGCACTCGATATCGCGCCGATCGGTTTCCTCGTCGAGCAACTGGAAGGCAGTCCGCTCGAACGCGCTCAAGCAGAACTGATGGGCGATGCGCCCGTACAGACACGCGTCCAGGACGTGGTCGATGCCCTCATGTACGCACAGGCGGATCGGCGCATCGAGGCGGTCCACCTGGATCTCTCGGGTCTGGCTGGCGGCGGGCTCAGCAAGCTTGCCCGGATCGCCGACGCAATGCAGGAGTTTCGCGATTCCGGCAAGACCATCATTGCGAGTGGCGACTTCTTCTCGCAGTCGGGCTATTACCTCGCGGCACACGCCGACGAGGTGTACCTGCATCCCGAGGGCGTCGTTTTCCTGACCGGCTACGGGAGTTTCCGGACCTACTACAAGGATGCCATCGACTTCCTGCGCATCGACTGGAACATCTTCCGCGTCGGCACACACAAGACCGCTGTCGAGCCTTACATGCGAATGGACATGTCGCCCGAGGCCCGAGAGTCGGTCGAGAATCTGACGACCCAGTTGTGGGCGATGTACCAGGCGGACGTGGTCAGCGCGCGCGGTCTCGAAGACGGGGCTATCGAGTCCTATGCAAACGGACTCGTCGAGCACGTCACCGAGGCCGGTGGCGACATGGCAACGGCGGCACTCGCGGCCGATCTGGTGGATGACTTGCTGACGCGCGTCGAGCTTCGCGATCGCCTCATACACCTCGTCGGTGAGAGTCGAGATCGAGAAGATGACTATTCGTTCACGGGTATGTACGAGTACCTGGATCAGATGCGTATCCTGCGCAGCGGCGATATCCAGGAACGCAATGTCGCGGTAATCGTGGCGGCAGGCGAGATTACGTTCGGTTCGCAAGGCCCCGGTACCATTGGCGCCGAGTCGACGAGCGCCTTGTTGCGCCGGGCGCGAAACGACGACTCGGTCGCGGCGGTCGTTCTGCGTGTGGATAGCCCCGGCGGCAGTTCCTTCGCGTCCGAGATCATCGCGCACGAGGTGGAGGAACTCCGGGCGTCCGGTAAGCCTGTGGTCGTATCGATGGGCAGCGTAGCTGCTTCGGGCGGCTACTGGATTTCGGCCGGTGCCGACCGAATCTTCGCGAGTCCGGCCACGATCACCGGTTCGATCGGCATTTTCGGCATGATTCCGACGTATCAGCGCTCGCTGGATGCGCTCGGCGTCGCCGTGGACGGTACGGGAACGACGATCTGGTCCGGCGAATTGCGCCCGGATCGGGAAATGTCACCGCACTCGAGAGAACTGTTCCAGATTCTGATCGAAGACGGCTACACGGACTTCATTTCGCGCGTAGCGCGCGAGCGCGGCATGGAAGTGGAGGACGTCGACATCATCGGCCAGGGCCGCGTCTGGACCGGCGCCGATGCGCTCGACAACGGGCTGGTTGATGAACTCGGCACCTTCGACGATGCGATCCGCGCCGCGGCCGAACTGGCCAACCTCGAGCCGGACACCTACGGCACGAAGTACATCGAGGCGGAGCTGACACCTTTCGAGCAGTTCCTCGTGGACGTTTTCGAAGCGTCGACGAGCTTCGGCGTGAGCTTCGAGTCGGCGAGCACGTCGTCCGGCAGCCTGGAGCAGCTGGCTTCGCGCTTCGAGGAGCTTCTGGACCCGCTCGCACGCTTCGACGATCCGAAGGGCGTATACGCGCACTGCATGTGCGAGTTGGAGTAGGGCTTCGCGCAACACGGGAGTCTCGGACCACATTGGTTCCGGCGCCCTGATCTCTGGCATCTGCCCGTCGTTCCGCCTTCTGTTCGCGCGCGATACTGTGCCTGCGGCAATTGCCGTTTTTTTTGGCAATTGCGGCCGTTGCTGTGACCTCGCATAGATCGCAGAGTTAATGTTCGACGCTTGTACATTCGAATGTTGCCCATACGCGAATGAGCGAACCATTGAGGGAATCCTCCTGCAGCAATAGTTGTCCCGGCCACCTTCAGACGGCACCGGATTCGATACGAGGTCTGGAGCCGTACGTAGCGGGCGGGTTTGAGGCGGCGATGGCCTTGGCTGCAAATGGTTTGTGGTATCTTCGGACTACATAGGGGGTCTTTTACCGATCTCGGGGAGGGCATGGCGTTGAAGCTAAATCTCGGCACGGCCGCGATGTCGCCAGGAGAAATTGGGGCTAGGGGGACTCGATTGACGATCACGAGTCCCGACGATAAGAGCGTATATTCCAAAGTCTCGCTGCCCCGCCCGGGCCAAAACATTATCCGCAATGTTCCTGTAGAGCTCATCACGACCGATGACGGCGACACTTGCAGCTTTAACGGAACAATTGTCACCGCCATGGGGACAGTCAGATTCGGATATAGAAATATCGGGGCGGACGATCTTGTTTCAGTATTCCAGGTAGGACCACATCGGTTTATTGCCGACGTATCTCATGTTCGCGCAATTGAAGGCTGTCGTGCGGTGTGCCCCGATGGAAGGGAAGGTCGTCCGTGTGTTGATTGTGAGATCGAGGGCATGATTATCCGAGTTTGTTGCTGAGGAGCCGCGAGGATGGACCGAGTTATCCAGGTATTCGTTTTCGACCGATACAGGACCCCAATCAATGGAGCCGATATTCGGTTCTTCGCGGATGGGGCACTCCTCGGCACAGCCAAGTCGTCGAGTGGTCGCGCGAGCATTCAAGTCGAAGACCCAGATCTGGCGGTTACCATCGACGTGACCTTCGAGGGGCAAGTGAAGAAAGCAACTCTCGCGACCGGGCAGTCGCACTACGACTTCACATTCGACGTCGTAGTAAAGGAGCCGTTCTTCAGAGCCTACTTCCCCGCTCTCCTGGGCGTATCCCTGCTGGCCGCAGGCGTTCTCCTGGCTTTCGGATTACGGCCGCTTCAGCCGTTTGAAAAGCAACTTGTGATGATCCTGATGGCATTGGGCGGGGGAGGCGTCGCGTCAGTTATCCCGGGCTTCCTGAATATCAGGCTCACATTTGGGCAGAGACTCGTATTGGCCGGCGGAGGCGCGATCGCAGTATTCGTATTGCTATTCTTCTTTGAGCCTGCAATTGTGTCGTCTACGACTGAGATGCCGACAGCAACGGAGTAGCCGCCTTTTCCCTGGCGACTTCTGTATGTCACGGCCATAAACGCTGCATCGCCAGGTGCGCAATAGTAGAGATGTCTACTGTCCGAGTCGGGAAGCCAGGATGACGTGGGTTGAAGTAGCTGATACTGCGATCAAGATTTCTCTTGGCGCCTTGGTCGCCGGTGCGTTCGGCTATCTCACTGCTCGCCTCAGCTACGAACGGGAAGACAGGGCAAGGTACGCCACTCGCCGCCGGGACAACATCGAGAAGGTCTTGGAGAAGCTAACGCAGGTAGAGCGCACGCTTGCCAAACAACAAGCCAGAATCAACAAGTACAGACACTACGTCGATTCCGATGAGCGCCTGGCTGACGAGGCGGAAGTGGAGTTCGCGGAACTAGACAAACGACTGTATGAAGAGATTCATCATTTCCGACGAGCCTCCAGTATCTTGCTGATGCTGGGCGAGAAAAAGGCGGAGAGACGGCTCGAGGCCTACGCGGAGGCAATTGACGAGTGGTTTCAGTATTCTGATCCGGTCGAAGGCGAATTCTCGAAAGATCTCTACGATGAGCTAGCGGCGAAACTCGAGACAGTTCGGGGCAGCGCATACGATGCTCTCGCAGCAGCATACAAGAGAGTCTAGGCCTGATGTCGAGGCGGATCTAGCCGGGTATAGTTCGCCCCTATGGACGATCTCTCGACATCGATTTTCGTACTGCTGATTCTCGCCGCCGTTGCGGTCGCGGCGGTCGCGTACACGCCCACCACGTTCCTTGGGCAATGGAAGAAACTGGCCGATCGCTACGCGACCGAAAACAGCCCACGGGCTGTGACTTTTCCGAACGAACACATCATGTTCGGAAAAGTGTCGTTCATCTGGGGGCCGCGTCGGAACGACATGGCCGAGTATGCCGAGTTTGATATCGAGCTCGACAATGACGGGCTTTGGCTGCTCTACGACGGGCCTTTGGCGGAGAAGTGCCCGCCGCGCATGTTTGTCCCAGGCAATCACATCAAATACGTCAAGAATAAGCACGATCTCTACTATTTTCTGGTGCACGCGGACCCACCGGTCCCGATGATGACGAGATGCGAACTCGGTGAGGCCATCAAGCGCAAAATGACGGCAGCGCCGAGCCCGATGTCGTTCGACTAGATCAGTCGCGCCTATGAGGGTCATCGGCTCCACACACCATTGACGAGGCTCTAGACAATGCCAGCACAAAAAGACCCCACGAAAGCGCTCATGGCGGCAGCGGCGGCCATGCCGAACGTCGTGCACGGAACCTCCTGCAATCAATCGTCCTACAAAGTCGGCAAGAAGGCGTTCCTGTATGTTGGCCCCGGACCGAAGGGCGTGGGCTACAAGGCCATGTTCAAGCTGGGCGCGTCGGTTGAGACTGCGAAGGACATGTCCAGGAGCGAACCGGGGCGTATCGAGGTGGGCGTGGGCAACTGGGTTACCGCACGGTTTTCGGCGGAAGAGCCTTTGCCGAAGAATGTCTGGAATAGCTGGCTGAAGGAGTCCTACGCCGTCGCTACGGGAGCCTAGCGGGCTGCTCGAGCGCCTCGGTTTCGGACGGCGACCGTCATGATCGGTCCGATCTTCACCTTCTTCTTACTCTACGTCATGATCAAGGCGTCGGAGGGGCGCCGACAAGACGTCGACGGCCTCTTGGTCGTCACGGTGGCGTTAATTCCGGCGCTCGCGGTCATTGTCGTGACCGGTGTCTTGCGTCCAATCGGATTGGAACCCGTGATCGTGATCGGCATCCGAGCACTGGTGCTCGCAGTCGTGACCTGTGGGCTGCTCTGGAAGTTTCTGGGCATTCCTGCCGGAAGGTCGCTGGCATTCACTGCGATTGCTATCCTCGTTAGTGAAACTCCCGGATTCATGATCTACGTCTGGCCAGACGTAGCCGGATGAGGGAAATCAGCATGTGGCCCTTCAAGCGAAAAACCAGGTCCGAAGCGAAACCCACGAAGCCCGTGAACGCCCATTCTGATGCCGGGGCAAATGAGGAAATCCGGCACTATGTCCGGCTGGAGATCGTTGCCGGCTTTCGGCCGATCCACGAAATCGAGGGGCTCGTTGTCGAACTCTTGTGCGACAGATTCGACCCGGCTCGAATCGGACCTCTCACGCGCTCGGTGCTCGCTGAGGAGATGGAAAGATTCGAAGCTCGTCAACGCGAGTGGCCGGATAAGACCGACTGTGACCGCCTGGACGCTGCGTTCAGCGATCTCAACGAGAACGGAATTCTGGCCCGACAGAACGCAATGTGCTGCCAGACATGCGCTGGCGCTGAAGTCTGGGGCGAAGCAAGGTCACTAATGAAAGACGGTGTACAGATCCGCGGCGCGACCTTCTATCATGAACAGGACACCGAGAGAGCGGCCGAAGGCGGCTGCATCTACCTTAGCTACGGGGCGGCTGAGGACGATGAGTCGGCCTCGCTGGCGATCGCTAAGGAAGTGCGCGACGTGATTCGGAAGCACGGACTGAACGTCGATTGGGATGGGACATTCGCCACACGCCTCGCGGTCGATGTGGATTGGAAACGCCGTCGGTCTGACGTAATGGTGGCCTGACGTTTCCCGCGGTCAACCCATTGTTTGTCACCCCAGGGGAAACCATTGTGGACAGCTGTCGTAGTCGCGTGCCGACTTGATTGCGATCGCAGAGTACCAGCCACATGCAGCCATGAAAGCCGTAATTTTCGACATCGACGGAACCCTGATCGAGTCTGCGAAGGTCGACGACGAACTGTATCGGCAGTCAGTCACCGAGATCCTCGGCCCAGTCAGCCTGCGTCCGAGCCTGTCCGACTACCGGCGCGTGACCGACGCCGGAATACTTGCTGAGATTCTTGACGACAACAATCTTGGCGATCTTCCGGATCCGACGGAATCGGTACGAACTCGTTTCGTGGAGCTGCTCGAGAGCCATATCGCCTTGCACGGGCCGTTTGCCGAAGTTCCGGGTGCAAGGCAATTCCTCGATGCGCATCGGCATTCGAAGGAGCATGCGGTGGCGATCGCGACCGGCGGCTGGCGTCTTTCGGCGATGCTCAAACTCGACTCTGCCGGATTCGACGTGGGTGGGGTTCCGATTGCGACGTCTGACGACCACTTCGATCGAACCGGAATAATGCGTCTCGCACTGTCGCAACTGAAAGTTGAGTTCGAATCGATCACCTACTTCGGGGACGGCGAGTGGGACAGGGAGGCGAGCGCGGCGCTGGGATGGCGCTTTGTGCCTGTGGGGCCGACGCTCGACGGCCTGCGGTCGTTTGCCGCACTGGACGGTTTGTAGCACGGCGAGCCGTTAGGTGCGGAAGCGGGTACTCTGGAGAACAGTGGGGCACTTCAATTGAATATCCACACGTCTGAAATGCCAGGGGGACTGCGCTGCAGCGTCGAGGAGAACGGCGAGCAACTCACCTTTCGAGAGCTGTTCGAGCGCATGAACAATTGCCAGGAGTTTTCGGACCAATACTCCGAAGCACTAGCCGGCATTCCGTTCGAAGCCTATTTCTGGGAGCATCCTCCGCTCAACACGGAGCGACTGGACGACGAGGCCGAGTTTGTCCTTGTGGAGTCGACAACGCTGGCGGGCGTGCGACCCGATCCGATGCCATTTAGCGACAAGTTTGCCGAGGCCGGCGGCAAGGACGTCATCGCCTTCGACAATCTCGGCGGGGACGCCAGGCTGGTGGTCCCCGTGCCCGTAGGACCGTTGGAAGCCTATCCGCACCTTGCCGCCTTTCTGCGGCGCGCGCCGAGGACCCAGGTGCGTTCGCTGTGGAAGGCGGTGGCGGAATCGCTTAAGGACACACTCTGCGATCGCCCGAAGTGGCTCAGCACAGCCGGCTTGGGTGTGTACTGGCTTCACCTTCGCATTGATTCCCGGCCGAAGTACTATCGGCACGCGCCGTACAAACTCGCTGAGTGATGGCCCGATCCTGACGCCACACCGCGGTCTGCGGTAATGTGCTCTCTAGCCGAAGATCGAAGAGGTTCCGAATGTCGAGATTGCCTGTTCTTTTGATCGCTTTGTCGGGCCTGGCTGCAGCGGGCTGCACGCAGCATCAGCTACTCGGCGTCTGGGAATCGGTCGATGAGGGGGAGGGGCCTTACTACTTCGGTCACTACGCCTACCTGGAGGACGGACGGAAGTGTTCTGTTCTGTTCGAATACATCGACTCCGAGGTTAAGACCGTCGCATTCATCAACCAATGGTCTCGCGATGGCGATGTCGTGACGCTGACGTACGGTCCCAGCAACTCCTCGATCGCCGAGGGCTACACGAGCCGGAGCCGTATCGAGGAGTTGAGCGCATCGAGGCACGTGTACGAGATCATTGAGTCCGACTACGCCGAGGGTGTTGTCGGTTTAGACGTACGGCTACCGGGCGTCGACCCGTACCGCGTGTGCGGTCTGGCCTATGAGATTCTCGGCATGCCGGATGAGGCGGACGAGGACAAGGACAAGACCTGAGCGCATCCGCGGCAATGGTGTCGGTTCTGAAGGCGTCTCATAGCTAATGTTCAATTTCTTCCTCATTGTCGTCGTCGTCGCCCTGATTACAGTCGGGTACTTCGTTCAGAAGTGGCGTAGGGAGAAGATCGAGAAGGTTGCGGAGCGGCTTGGCTTGCGATTCAGAGCGAAGGACAGCGACCTGCCGCGCAAGTACGCTTTCCTCGACAAGCTGTCTCAAGGCCGAAGTCGTTACGCCCGGAATATCCTGACCGGTGAGTATCAGGGACATCCCATGACGGCATTCGACTTCCACTACACGGTCGGTGCGGGCAAGAACAAGCGGAACGTATCGTGTTCGTTCTTCATGCTGCACTTGGAGAAGCATTTTCCGGAGCTCAGGATCGGAACCGAAGGCATATTCTCGAAGTTCGCACAGAGTATCGGATTCGACGATATCGACTTCGAGTCGCATGAGTTCTCGCGGCGCTATGTCGTCCGTTCCGAGGACAAGAAATTCGCCTACGACGTGTGCAATGCCCGTATGATCGAGCACCTCTTGCAGTCGCCTATCGACAATCTCGAAATCGATGGCCCCTGCATGGCGCTGGGCTTCAATCGCTGTATTGGTCCGGATTCCATCGAGTACCAGCTCTACCGGCTCGTGAAGATCCGGGAGCGAATGCCGAACTATCTGTTTGAACGCTGATGCGTTGAGGAGCGGGATTGGATTTCTCTGTCATAGTCGTCGCTGTCCTGGTGCTGCTGCCGCTGATCTTCGTCGTGGCTACGTACAATCGCCTCGTCTCGTTGCGGAATCACATCCAGGATGCCTGGGCGAACATCGATACGGAACTGAATCGCCGCTACGATCTGATCCCGAATCTGGTCGCCGCCGTGAAAGGCTATGCCGCTCACGAGCGTGAGACGCTCAAGCAGGTGATCGAGCTGAGGAATACCGCACTTGCCGATCGCGGCAGCGTTCGGCACCAGGAGGGCACGGAGACGCAGCTGGTTCAGGCCTTGCAGAAGCTGATCGCCGTCGCCGAAGCCTACCCTGACCTCCAAGCCGACAAGAACTTCCTCGAGCTTCAGCGTGAGTTGGTGAACACCGAAGACCGCATTCAGGCCTCGAGACGCTTCTACAATGGCAACGTGCGCGACTTCCGCAATCTAAGCGAGTCGTTTCCGAGCAATCTGATCGCCGGTTGGTTCGGATTCGAATCCGCGGACTTCTTCAACGTGGATTCCGCGGTACGCGCGGCGCCGAAGGTCGACGGCTTCTCCTGAGCGTTCGTTAGCCCGGTCAGCAGGGCTCCGTAAGTATCTGATTTATAATAGTTTCATCTTGAATTCGGGCGCATGATCCGGTACGATGTCAGTAAGCCATCGGGCCGACAATTGGCGCCCGCTCCCCGGGCACAACGGCCGATTCACGGTGACTGGAGGAGCGCAAAACCGACTTGAGCCGACATCGTACGGGCAAAAATTCGTCATACGTTCAGCCGCATCGCCGGAGCGCAACCCGTACCTTCTTCCTAAGCGTCCCGGAGAGTCAAAGTGAGTGATGGACACCAAACCTCGATGAGGCCGGGTGTCAAAATCCCGTTCTGGTCACATCGCTTCAAACATCACGCAGACGTTGACGCACCGGCTTTGCTGCGCCTGGTCGGCGCTTTGTCGATGATCTCCATCGTCGGCACGCTGGTCTACGCTGTCTTCACCGCGCTCTCCGCGACCGGATTCTCGCACGGCATAGAGCGAGGCATGCTGTATATCGCCGTGCTGCACTTCGTGTTGCCGTTCTTGGTCCTGTATACGATCAGCACCAACAGCTGGCTGAGCAGGCCCTTCATCGCGCTCTACAACATGATCTTGTACGGTGCGACGATCGCCGGCTACGGGGTGCTCGGTGCCATCGAGGTGAGCGAGAGTCTGAGGTTCGCGTTTGCGTCGATGTTCCTGCTGATGGTCCTTCTATGGCTGTACTGGAGTCCGGCGATGCGCGTCTACTACGCGGTCATCTCGGGTCGCCCGATTCCCGAGGGACTGGAAGCCTATCGAAGCAAGCTGGTTGCCGGCAGAAGCCTGAGTCCGAAATGGCGCGGACGCATCGAGTGGCTCCTGGAGCATATGGAAACACTGGTGATGGTGGGCTTCATCGTCGCCTGTGTTGTCGTGCTTGCGACGACTTGACGTCGAAGCCACGTTGACGATGACAGAGGCCGAAGAGATCGAGCGAAAGACGTCGCCCGGCGGTCTGGCCTTCGCCGCCTTCGTTGGCAATGTCCTGGTGCCGGGACTGGGATTCATGCTTTCTGGCCGCACGAGGCTCGCGTTGTTCGCCGCTTTGGCGCCGGTTCTGATCCTGTTGGCTTTTGGCTGGTCCCGCCTCGTAATGACGCCGATCGGCTACTGGGTGGCGATCGCTACGGCCATCATCGTGATTGCCGGCCTGGCCACTTACGCGGCCCGCCTGGTTTGGCGTGCGTACGAGCCCGGCTCGATTCATCGGCGACGGTGGAGAATCGCGTTGTTCGCCGTGGGCGTAATCGTCATGTCCAACCTGGTCTTCGAGTATCGCGGTTCGATATTGGGGTATCTGACGTATCGAATTCCGGCTTCGTCGATGGCGAATACGCTCAACGAGGGTGACTTTTTTCTCGCAGACACGCGGGCCTATCGGAATGCAGAACCGGAATTCGGCGACATCGTCGTCTTCACCTCGCCGGAATCGGGAGTCAACTTCGTGAAGCGAGTCGTCGGCTTGCCGGGCGAGCACCTGGCAATAGTCGGCGGTATCGCCGTGCGAGACGGTATCGAGATGACCGAGCCGTGGGCGAACTTCGAATCGAGGCCACCACGCGAGTACGGCACCTATCTGGACCTGGAAATACCCGAGGGCCACTACTTCGTATTGGGCGACAGCCGCAACAACAGCATGGACAGCCGGGTATTCGGCCCGATCCCCGCTGACGCGATCGACGGCAAGGCGGTGCACCGTTTTTTTCCCGATTTTCACGTATTTCCGGATCAGGAGTAGGTTGGCTTGAACGGGGAGGGGACATGTCGCAGCCTCTGATCAACTACGTTTCGTGGAAAAGTGTTGTCCCGCCGTTGCTCGCGGCCGCGGTACTCATTCTGCTCGCACACTACGTGCTGCCGCTCCGTGATCTGGCTGAGGCGTTCGCTGTCGGTGGTGGCATTTTCGTAGTCTACACGTTCGGATCTCGCTTCTTCATCGCCAGCGATAACCGGCGCGGACTGAAGGCCATGGCCCGTCAGGATTTCGATGCCGCGCTCGAGCATTTCGGGCAGAGCTACGCGTACTTCTCGAAGCACAGTTGGCTGGACCGGTACCGCTCGATAACGCTGATGTCGTCGTCGCTGTGGTCATACCGCGAAATTGCGCTGATGAATATCCTGACCGTCCACGTTCGCAAAAAAGATTTCGCGGCGGCAACCAGGGCTTGTCGACGCGTTCTCGAGGAGTTCCCGGACAATCAGATTGCACAAAGCACGTATGAGATGCTGACAAGCGATCACGAAGAAAGGCCGGAAGCACGTGAATAGTCCTCGGCTCTGCAAGTCCTCGTTAACGATGTCCACTCGATCGGCGGATTTCGACCAATGAGCGAGACGAACCCAGCGGACGGCCCTCAGGCCGCCAAACAGAATGTCCCTGCGCGCCGCTCTGCGGTCGAACGGGTGCGCGTGCGCTATTTCCTGATCGCGTGGTTGGTGGCGATCATCTGGTTGCCGGGGGCTGAATCCGTTGTCATTGCAATGGGCTACTACACGCCGTGGTACTGGCTGGACATCGGTCTGATCTACTACATGCAGGGTCTACTCGCACTAAGCCTCGCTGCGACATTTCTGATCTGGCGATTCCCGCTGGCAGAGACCTTCGGGCATTCGGCGGACGGACCTGGAATTCGCTCGGGACTGCTTTGGGCAGCGTTTCTCTTCGTCATCGCGGCCCCGGCCGTCTACATCGTCTTTCTTCCGCTGTCCTGGGTCGCGCCATGGTTTGTGTACATCTGGTTGATCGACCTGCCAGGCACCATCTATTTCGACAACGGTGTCTTCCCGTTCATACCCAATCTGCTGAATGTCGTATCGCTCTGCGTCATTGCGCCGATCCTCGAAGAGGTGGCCTTCCGCGGCGTCATTCTTCATCGGTGGGCGCTGAAGTTCGGATTGCGGAATGCCGTACTCATGTCGTCATTCGTGTTCGGTATCGTGCATCCCGACGTGCTTGGAGCTTTCCTGTTCGGCATCGGGATGTGCATCCTGTATCTGCGATTCCAGTCGCTCTGGGTGCCGATCATCAGTCACGGCGTTTACAACTTCGTCGTCTGGCTGATCGAACTTGGCTACTTCTACAAGGACGGTCCGTACGCGGAATACACGTTGCAGGATTTCCAACAGGAGTGGTGGATAGCGGCGATCTTCGGGGTGATTGGCCTGGTGTGGGCGGCGATCTACCTGCTACACCGCAAACCCGAACGCCGCCTCGAGTTGCCAAAGCTGACGCGCTGACTCGAACGGCTTGAGACGCGAAGCGCTACTAGAGAGGCAACGGCTAGTCGCGAGCACCTACATCCAGCTGAGAATGACCTTTCCGGTCTGGCCGGATTCCATTAGCTCGAACGCCGGCTGGAAGTCGTCCACGTCGAACTGGTGAGTGATGACCGGCTCGATGTTCAAGCCGCTCTGGATCATGCTCGACATCTTGTACCAGGTCTCGAACATTTCACGGCCGTAAATGCCCTTTAAAATCAGACCTTTGAAGATGATCTCGTTCCAGTCGATCGCGGTCTCGTCCGGCGGAATCCCGAGGATCGCGACACGGCCGCCGTGATGCATCGTCCGCAACAGGTCGCGGAATGCCAGTGGATTGCCGGACATCTCCATGCCGACGTCGAAGCCCTCGGTCATGCCGAGTTCCTTCATCGTGTCATCGATGGAGTCGCGGGTGACGTTCAGGGCGCGCGAGGCACCCATCTTTACCGCGAGTCCGAGCCGGTAGTCGTTGACGTCGGTGATCACGACATGGCGAGCTCCCGCATAGCGTGCGATCGCGACCGCCATGACGCCGATCGGTCCGGCGCCGGTGATCAAAACGTCTTCGCCAACCAGGTCGAACGAGAGTGCGGTGTGCGTAGCGTTGCCCAGCGGATCCAGGATCGCCGCCATGTCGTCGGTGATCGCGTCCGGCAGTTTGAAGACGTTGAACGCCGGAACCGAAATGTACTCGGCGAAGGCGCCCGGCCGATTCACGCCGACCCCGATGGCGCTGCGGCATAGGTGCCGGCGGCCAGCGCGGCAGTTTCGGCAGACACCGCAGGTCACATGACCCTCGGCAGACACCCGGTCGCCGGGTTCGAAGCCTTTCACCTCGATGCCGCATTCGACGATCTCGCCGGAAAACTCGTGCCCGACTGCCATCGGCACCGGAATCGTCTTGCTCGCCCAGTCGTCCCACTGAAAGATGTGAATGTCGGTGCCGCAAATCGCGGTCTTGTTCACCTTGATCAGGACATCGTTGTGCCCGATCTGCGGCGTCGGGATGTCCTCCAACCAGATGCCGCGTTCGGCCTTCGCCTTGACCAGCGCCCGCATCAGTCGATGACTCCGAGTTCTCGGCCGACGTCGGTGAAGGCCTCGATGGCCTGATCGAGATGTGCGGTAGTGAGCCCCGCTGACATCTGAGTCCGGATTCTCGCCTGGCCTTTCGGCACGACGGGGTAGGAGAAGCCGATCACATAGATGCCGCGCTCGAGCAGCTTGTCGGCCATTGTCGTCGCGAGCTTCGCGTCACCGAGCATGACTGGGATGATCGGGTGTTCCCCGGGCTTGAGATCGAATCCGCGCTCGCTCATCTGTGCGCGGAAATGGGCGGCATTGGCCGCCAGCCGCTCGCGCAATTCGCTGTCGCGCTCGAGCAGGTCCAGGACGGCTATCGAGGAGGCAGCGATCACGGGTGCGACCGAGTTCGAGAACAGGTAGGGCCGCGAACGCTGCCTCAGCCACGCGACGATTTCCTTGCGCGCCGCGGTGAAGCCGCCGGAGGCGCCGCCCAGCGCCTTGCCGAGCGTGCCGGTAATTATGTCGACTCGGCCCATCACGCCGCGGTATTCATGCGTGCCTCGGCCGGTTTCCCCGAGGAAGCCGGTCGCATGGCAGTCGTCGATCATCGTTAGCGCATCGTATTCCTCCGCAAGTGCGCAGATGGCCTCCAGATCGGCGATGGTGCCGTCCATCGAGAATACGCCGTCGGTGACGATGAGCTTGGTTTTGGCGTCCTTCGCCGCCTCCAGCTGGGCGCGAAGATCCTCCATGTCGTTGTGCTGATACCGGAAGCGCCCGGCCTTGCACAGCCGGATGCCGTCGATGATGCTGGCGTGATTCAGCGCATCCGAAATCACCGCGTCCTCGGGTCCGAGCAGGGTCTCGAACAGGCCGCCGTTGGCGTCAAAGCACGAAGGGTAGAGGATCGTATCCTCCGTCCCCAGATAGCTGCTGATCCGATCCTCGAGATCCTTGTGAATGCTCTGCGTGCCGCAGATGAAGCGCACCGATGCGACGCCGTAGCCGAATTCGTCCAGGGCCTTGTGGGCCGCCGAGACGACGTCCGGATGATTGGCCAGCCCAAGATAGTTGTTGGCGCAAAGATTGAGTACGTGCTGGGTCGCTCCATTGGAGCGAACGTCGATATCCGCCTGCTGCGGCCCGGTGATGACGCGTTCGGTCTTGAATAGGCCCTGGGATTTGAGGTCCTCGGTCTGCTCGGCGAGCGCCGTCAGAAAACTGGCTGGCACGGTATTGCCCTCGGCTTTCAAAGGCCGCAAAGTATATCAGTACGCTCGCCGTTTCGATGTCACACGGGCGTTGGAGAAACAATGCAAAAAAACCAGTTCACCGCGCAGCCGGCCGCCCGGCCGAGCGCGATTCCCGGCATCAACGAACACTATCTGAGCGACGAAGAGACTCTCGTTCGTTCGCTCGCCGAGCGCGCCGAGCCCGGGGCCGGCGCGAGCCGCACCATCCACGATATGGCCGCGCGGCTGGTTAGCGCCGTGCGGCGGAATTCGGGTAAGGAAGGCGGCATGGACGCGTTCCTCAAGCAGTACGATCTGTCGTCGCAGGAGGGCATCCTGCTCATGTGCATCGCGGAGGCGCTGCTGCGAATCCCCGACGGAGCCACCGCGGACAAACTCATCGCGGACAAGATCACGTCCGCACATTGGAAGGATCATCTGGGCACCAGCGACTCGCTGTTCGTCAATGCATCGACGTGGGGGCTGATGCTGACCGGGCAGCTTCTGTCCGTGGAGGACGACGCGAGGCGCAACCCAGCGCAGGTGCTCGCGAGGCTCGCGGGTAAGGCCGGCGAGCCGGTCGTTCGAGCCGCGATGAAGCAAGCCATGCGGATCATGGGTCACCAGTTCGTCATGGGCCGGACCATCGACGAGGCGCTCGGCCGCGCCGCGAAGTCCGGCAACGACAAGTACCGGTACTCGTTCGACATGCTCGGCGAGGCGGCGCTGACGGCCGAAGATGCCGAGCGCTACTTCGTGGCCTACCGCGACGCAATATCCAGGATTGGCGCGGCGAGCGACGATCCTGACATTTTCTCGGCACCGAGCATCTCCGTGAAGCTGTCGGCGCTGCACCCGCGCTACGAGTTCACCCAGCACGATCGCGTTATCGACGAACTGGTGCCGAAGATGGTCGAGCTGGCCGAGCACGCACGCGCCAACAGCATCGCCCTGACGATGGACGCGGAGGAGGCCGATCGCCTGGAGCTGTCGCTGGAGATATTCTCGGCGGTGATGCGCGGAGCGCGCTTCGACGACTACGACGGCTTCGGTCTGGCGGTACAGACTTACATGCGTCGCGCGAGCGAAGTGTTTACCTTCCTCGAGGATCTTGCGCGCGACGTCGGCCGACGCATTCCGGTCCGGCTCGTCAAGGGGGCCTACTGGGATACCGAGATCAAGCGGGCCCAGGAGCAGGGCCTGACGAGCTACCCGGTATTCACGCGCAAGGCACACACCGACGTTTCTTATCTCGCTTGCGCCCGGCAGGCACTGAAAGCCGGCAACGCGCTGTACCCGCAGTTCGCAACGCACAACGCGCACACGCTCGCGAGCATCATTCACTACGCCGGGTCGCGTCGCGACTACGAGTTCCAGCGTCTGCACGGCATGGGTGAGGAGCTGTACGCGGAAGTCATCGATCCCGACAAGCTCGACCGGCCGTGCCGGGTTTATGCGCCTGTCGGCAGCCACGAAGATCTGTTGCCGTATCTCGTCAGGCGCCTGCTGGAGAACGGGGCGAACACGTCCTTCGTCAACCGGATTGTCGATGAGTCCATCGAGGTCGGCGATATCGTTGCCAACCCCATCGAGATCTCGCGCGAGACCGACTTCGCGCCGCATCCACAGATCGATTCGCCGGAGAAGATGTACGCTCCGGAGCGCCGGAACTCCAGAGGCATCAATCTCGCCGACCGAGCCGTTTCGATGCCGCTTTTCGAGGCGATGCAGGGCGCGCTGACGAAGGACTTCGTCGCGCATCCCATCGTGTCCGGCAAGCCAATGAAGGGGCCGGAGGAGAATTCCGTGAACCCTGCCGATACCGGTCAGGTTGTCGGTGTCTGCCGGCAGGCGGAGGCGGACCATGTCGACGCGGCTCTCGATGCCGCGGAAGAGGGGCAGCGCGCGTGGAACGCGACGCCCGCGGCGGGTCGAGCGGCGATCCTCAACAAGGCGGCAGACTTGTTCGAGGAGAATCACGCTGAGCTTCTCGGATTGTGTATCGCCGAAGCCGGCAAGACCCTGGAGGACGGCATCGCCGAATTACGCGAGGCCGTCGATTTTCTGCGCTACTACGGAGCGCAGGCGGAGAAGCTCTTCGGGGCGCCGGAGCGGTTGCCGGGACCGACGGGCGAGCGGAATACCCTGGCGCTTCGGGGACGAGGCATTTTCGTCTGCATCAGCCCGTGGAACTTCCCACTTGCCATCTACACGGGCCAGGTCGCGGCCGCGCTGGCCGCGGGCAACGCCGTCCTCGCCAAGCCTGCGGAGCAGACGCCGCTGGTCGCTTTCCGCGCGACCGAGCTCCTGCTCGAAGCCGGAGTTCCCGGCGACGTGCTGCACTTCCTGCCGGGGGACGGCGCGGCGATTGGCGGCCGCGCGGTATCTGATCCGCGGGTGGCGGGCGTTGCCTTTACCGGGTCGACTGAGACGGCACGCATCATCAACCGCGCGCTTGCCGGCCGCGACGGACCGATTGCTACGCTGATTGCCGAGACCGGGGGCCAGAACGCGATGTTCGTCGATAGCTCCGCTTTGCCGGAGCAGGTCGTCATCGATTCGGTCTACTCGGCTTTCAACAGCGCCGGGCAGCGTTGTTCCGCGCTCCGGCTGCTGTGCGTGCAGGAGGACATCGCGGACCGGGTCATCGAGTTGCTCAAGGGCCATATGGATGAGCTGGTCATCGGCAATCCGGCGATGTTGGCGACCGACGTCGGACCGGCGATCGACGAGGAGGCCCGCGGCATCCTCGAAGCGCACGTCGAGCGCATGCAGAGCGAAGCCACGATTCTGCATCGAGCGGAAGTGCCCGACGCAGTGTCCAAAGGTACCTTCTTCGCACCGACGCTGATTGAAATCGATTCGATCGATCAGCTCGAACGCGAAGTATTCGGCCCGGTGCTGCACGTGCTTCGGTTCCGGGGCAAGGATTTCGAGAAGATGATCGCCGCGGTGAATGCCACCGGATACGGGCTGACGATGGGCCTTCACAGCCGAATCGATGCGCGGGCCGAGAAGCTCGCGAAGCTGTCGGGTGCAGGCAACATCTACGTTAACCGCAACATGATCGGTGCCGTCGTCGGGGTGCAGCCGTTCGGCGGTGCCGGCTTGTCCGGCACCGGACCGAAGGCGGGCGGGCCGCACTACCTGCCGCGTTTCGCGACGGAGTACACGGTCAGCAACAACATCGCGGCTGTCGGCGGCAACGCGAGCCTGCTCTCGCTGGGCTCGGACTGAGCGACCATGGCCGCCGTCAGCATTTTCGACATATTCAAGATCGGCATCGGTCCGTCGAGTTCGCATACCGTCGGCCCCATGAAGGCGGCACGCGCGTTCGTGCTTTCTGTCGACGGTGGCGCCATCCACAGTGTGGAGGTCCGCCTGCACGGGTCGCTGGCGTGGACGGGAAAAGGTCACGGCACGGACTCGGCCGTGATCCTCGGATTGAACGGTCTCGAGCCGGAGACGATCGATCCGGATGCGGTCGACGGCTTGTTGGCCGATGTCCGCAGTACACGAAAGCTGGCTATTGCCGGCGGCGCGGAAATTGAGTTCGACCCGGAGACCCACATCGTTTTCGATTACGGCGACGAACTGCCGCGGCATACGAACGGCATGCGCTTCATCGCGCGAGACGCTGCCGGCGATGAGATCGCCAATGAGACCTACTACTCGCTCGGCGGCGGGTTTATTGCCAAAGGCGACGAGCCCGAGGTATCGGCGCAGGAAGGGGAACCGCCGAATCCGTTCTCCAGCGCGGCCGAGTTGCTGCAGCTCGCCGCCGACAAGAACCTGACCATCGCCGACCTCGTACTGCAGAACGAACTTACGTGGCGATCGGAGGACGACATTCGTGCACGCATGGATGCGATCTGGTCAGCAATGAAGGCTTGCGTGGAGCGTGGGCTAAAGGCGGATGGTGTGTTGCCCGGCAGCATGGCCGTCGTTCGGCGCGCGGCAAAACTCAGGCGAGCACTCGAGAAGCGTGGCGAACCGTCGCCGCTCGATGCAATGGAATGGGTGAACGCATTCGCCATCGCCGTGAACGAGGAGAACGCATCCGGCGGCCGCGTAGTGACGTCGCCGACCAACGGGGCCGCGGGCATCATCCCGGCGGTACTGATGTACTACGCCAGGTTCGTGCCGTCCGCGAGCCGTGACGGTATCCACACCTTTCTGCTGACTGCCGGGGCCATAGGGATCCTCTACAAAGTAAACGCATCGATCTCCGGAGCGGAGATGGGCTGTCAGGGCGAAGTCGGCGTCGCCTGCTCAATGGCGGCCGGGGGCCTTGCCGCGGCGCTGGGCGGCAGCAACGACTTCGTCGAAGAAGCCGCCGAAATCGGCATGGAACACAACCTCGGACTGACCTGCGATCCCATCGGCGGGCTCGTGCAAATTCCATGTATCGAACGCAACGCAATGGGCGCGGTGAAGGCCATCAATGCCGCAACGCTGGCCTCCCACGGCGACGGTACCCACAAGGTCACACTCGATCAGGTCATCGAGACGATGCGCCAAACGGGCATCGACATGAACCGCAGCTACAAGGAAACCTCGCAGGGCGGACTGGCGGTCAACGTGCCGGAGTGTTGACGACGCGTTGCACGTAGTTCATGGTCTCGTTCCCGATCGGGCAGTAGCCCCAATACCGGCCTTCCTGGGTTTTCCGGGAAGTGGCAAAACTCACGGCAATTCCGGAAGCCCAGCACATGCAGAAGGTAATCAGAGCCCTGTTCGCAATCGCCGACGTCGTGCTCGCGTTGTTTCTTCTGGTGGGTATCTGGATCTTGATCCAACTCTACTTCGCATTTCTCGATGTAACGATCCCGGGCGGGACTGACGCGTTCATCAGGCCGATTCTGGATGCAGCCGTTGCAGTCTATGGTCTGCCGGAGTTTACGGTCGTTTCACTTGTTCTGGTTCTGCTTGCGACATTGTCCGTGCTTGCCCACCTGATTGGCTTCTGGCTTTTGCTTCAGAAGCAAATATTCGGGCTGGTGATCATGCTCGCGGCGGATCTTGTCGGATTCCTGCTCTACGGAATCGATGCCGGTATCCTGCTGGCGGCCGCAGCCCGTTGGCTGGTTTTTGGGCTTCCATGGCTGCTGACGTGGCTTGATCTAAGGCGTCGAGGACAGGCGCTCTGAGTCACGCAAGCGATTAGTCTCGCGACAGTGAGAGTCTTTGTCCGACGGCGATCCTGAAGCGGACCGATAGTTTCGCGGTGCAGTCTTCCAGATCGGGGTGGCGTAGCGGTGATGCACTGACGATGTTGCCCGCGTAGTCACGGCGTATGCCGCCCTCAAGCCGACAAGCGACACCGGTCGTTTGACTCATGCCTTCGGTCATGATGCCGACGCGTTCCGAATTCTCTGGCAGATCGACGACGTGGAATGTCGGATTGTAGCGATGGAAATCAATGCGTCCTTCGGGAGTATTGCGGAAGAACCACTCCTGCTGCGCCGTCACCATGATGTAGCCGTCGAATCCTTCGTTTCGGAAGAAGGGCTCGTAGGTACTGGCTGTGAGCCAGCCCCGGTCTGCCTCGAATCGTGAGTGTTCTTCTGGCCAGGGAGAGCCGTCAGCGTGGTCGAGCGGGATGGCCTCGACACCGAGCATCTCGGTGGCTATCTCTGCGACTTCGGCTGCAACCTGGTTGCCGAATCCCTCGACGGCCGGAACATGGCCACCTGTCCACGCGGCACGGACAACGACGGCGTAACGCTTTCCGGGCAGGTCTGCGTTTGCCAGCAGGGCGGCCTCTTCCTCGATCGTCGGGACGAACATTCTCGGACCGCAGCCAGCGGCCATTGCAGCGAGGGTGCAAATTGCAACCAATGCCGGTCGCTTCTGTGTGGTCATCTTCGTTCCCCTGCAATCTGTTGCGAGTATAGACGTGCAGAACGAGAAAACGTCAGGCCCCTGATTGCCAGCAGGGTGCGGCTATGGCGCTAGTTCACCGGCCGCCAGGTGCCGCCGAACACCTCGTCTTCGGTACCGATAGCAAAGTTGGCATACGGTGTGGCCTCCGCACCGTCGGCAAGACCTTCGACCTTGAAGCCGCTCACCGTTCTCTCCGCCGTGAATTCCGGCAGCAGTCGCACGGGTGACTCCGAATCGGGCCAAACCTGGCCGAGCAGGTAGATGACGGAAGTATACGGCCCTGTATCCGACATATCGTCGGATGCCGCTGCCCACAGCGTTCCATCGGCAGCAAGGTTCAGGGCCGAGATGTCCCTGTTCAGATCCGGAATGTGCCACTTTCCAGGGGCGTTAACCTCGAGACCGGTTCGACCTGCGGGTGTCCAATCCATTTCATGGCTGTCAGGATCGATCGTAAACCATCGCAGCAGCCCATTTGGGTACGCGGCCGAGCCACCGCGTTCGCCCAGCAGAACCAGTGTTCGTCCGTCGCTGCGGGGAGCGCACGCCAGGCCCTCCATTTCATCACCCGGATCGTCGGGTCCTTTACCGTCGAACTCCGGCAGGTCATAGACGTGCAGTAGCTCAATTCTGTCGCCGTCGTCGCTCGACACGACGCGCATGTGGAAGAGCCGCCCGAACATGCCCTGCCAGTGTCCGGACTCCAGAATCAGGAATTCATTGGGTCGCCAGGGCGTCGAGCAAGCCGCTTCGAGATCGCTCGGCCGCCCGTCCGGATGCATCCAGTCGGTCACGGGATGCAGATCGATACTGAACGGCCGATCCGAATACGCCTGCAGGATGCCGAGACGCGCGCCGTCCTCGAACCCCTTGAGATCGCGCACGACGATGTAGCGACTCTCGTCAATGGCCGCCATGCCGCTGATGCCAAATGAGGTGTCCTGTACCGGCGGCTCATCTGAACAGGCTGCAAGCAGACCAGCCGCGACGAGCGTGACAGTGATTCGTGCCCGGTTTTTGAACGATGTCATGCGCGGTACTCCGGTCCTACGTGCAGTTCCGAAGGCATGTTAGCGGTTCGCTCCACATGTACGCGACCCGCCGACATCGGCCCAAAGGCGACAGGTGTGGCCGCGAATCATGCTTTTGTATGAAATTCAATGCCTTGCGGCGGGCATGATGTCCAATCGCGTTCAAGAATTGACGCGATCGCCCGATAACTACCTTAAGCCGTCACACAAAACGATACCTCTGCGGGGAGAGCATCAATGTCGAAAGCCGGACTCTGGAAGAACATCTTCGGACATAAGGAGAAGGTGGTCGTCGACGTCGGCGGCAGGCCGCACGCCATGACGCATACCCAGAAGTTTCGCTTCGAGGAATTGCGGGAGTCGCAGCGGGAGCTGAACGCCAATGACTACAAGAACCCGCTCGAGGACAGCCGCTACAGCCTCGACGACGCCGCGTTTCGATTAATGCTGGATCCCAGCCAGGTTCTGGAAATAGCGATCACGGGGCGATACCGCATCTACGTCGATGCGAGCGGACTGACAGGAATCTGGCGACGCCGCGAAGTCAACGGCACCGTTTCGCAGTCCGAGGTCGGTACGATCCAATCCGGCGTGCTGAAGCTTCGCAGGAGGTCCATTCGGGAGCTGGTCGACGCGGACAGTGCGCAGGTCGACGTATTCGACTATTGCTCCAGAGCCGCGACCACCGACGAGCGGCTGGACAATGCCACGCTGTCGAACCTGCAGGGTTGGGGACCCGGCGACAAGCAGTTCTTTCCTGTCGCTCCGATGGTCGTCGACCGAGACAGCCTGATTCTGCTACCGCCGTTGAACTGACGGTGTCTCGGCGCCATTCCGGCGCTCGCTGGCGCGCGATCTTGCACCGTGCTCGCTCAGTACTGCGGCGATCTCCGGATTGTTCTCGGTCAGGTCGAGCGGAGCGCCCCCCAGCCAGGACAGTGCGTTGACGTCCGCGCCGAGCTCGGCGAGCCACTGCACGGCCTCTACGTTGCCGCCACGAACAGCATGGAAGATAGGAGCCTCCAGATCGGGCGAGTCCGCATTGACGTCAAAGCCCTTGGCGACGAGAAATGCCATGACGTCGCAGCGGCCGGCATGCGCGGCTTTGTGCAGCAGCGTCTCGCCGTTCAAGTCCTGCTGATCGATGTCCGCGCCGGCACTCAGCAGGTATTCGATCATGTCGATACTGCCGCAGCGAATTGCGTGCCACAGCGGCTGCGAGTACCGATAGGTGTACCACTCGGGTTCGTGTTCCCAGGCGTCGTGCCAGCCCTCGGGGTCCTGGTCGTAGAGCCACTTCTCCGATCCGGATTGCCGGTCTCGAAGCTCTTCCTCCACGACGGGCACGCCCGCGGCCACGAGGAACTCAACGGCGGCGAGTCGATCGCCTTTGCACGCCGCGTTAAGCGGCGAGTCGCGAGAAATGAGGTCCGGATCGGTGACGTCGACACCTCGCTCGATCAGCAGTTGCATCTCCGACACGAGACCGGCTTCGGCGAGGAGGACGATCGGTTTCCTGAATCCCGATTGACGAGTGGCCTTGTTCGGGTCAGACAGGGCGTGGAGCTTCTCGCGGATCTTGTCGAGAACCTTCGGTTCGCGGTCCGACGTGTAGCGTTCGACCAGCTTGCCAAGGTTGCGCGGCATGCCGGCCTTGCGGGGCGATCGCGTTGCAAGCCCGGACTCGAGCGCCGCTTGCAGCCGTTCCCTGACGTCTGTCGTCACACGCAGCCAGCCGTCCAGGGCATCTTCTTCTTCCCAAAGATCGCGAAGCTCGGACTTGTCGGTGATCGAGTCGACGGCCGAAATCGCCGACCTCACGGCGTCTTTGTCAGGCGCGTAGCCGCGCTGACGAATCCAGGCCTTCAGTTCCCGAGAGATCCCCTGCAACGACTCGCTGGCTGCGGCGGCGACGACCGCCGCAGCGGCGACCGCACATTCGGATTGCGCTGCGTCTGCTTTGCCCGTATCGATCGACAGCGCTTCGTGGATCAAGCCATCGCCTGGCTCGGCGAGCAGCTTTAGAACCCAATCGCTGGCGGTATCATTGCCGAACGGCTTGTTGCTCCACGTTCCCACGGCGGCGTTGCCGGGCTATTGCGGCTTCTTCGGCCAGTCGTGGAGGATCAACTCGGTCCTCGGGCGCTCGTACAGACTCCAGTCGTCCTGGTCGATGTTCACGGCGACGACGCCCGCGGTCGGCAGGTTGCTGGTGAGGCCGGGCACGAGATAGTTGGCGAAATCCGTCAGCCCCGGATTGTGCGCAACGAGCATCAGACTGTTGAAGCCGGTGTCCTGAGCGACGATGACGTCAAGCATGTCGCTGACCGACGCCATGTACAGATTGGACTCTTGTTGCAGGAATTCCAGCGGATAGGAGATCTGCGTCGCAATGACCTTGGCGGTGGTCCACGCCCGCACCGCGGGGCTCGACAGGATCAACGATGGTCGTATGGCCGCGGCAGCGATCCGCTGCCCCATGACCGGCGCATCGCGCTCACCTCGCTTGTTCAGTGGGCGCTCGCGATCGCGCAGCGAGTGGTCTTTCCAGCTGGATTTGGCGTGCCGGACGATGGTTAGGGTTTTCATCCCCCCAAGCTTACATCAGGCCGGTCTGCAGCCGCGCCTCGTCGGACATCATCGTCTGGTTCCAGGGCGGGTCGAATACGAGTTCGACTCGGACGTCGGCAACGGTCGGGATCACCGCGATCTTCTCTTGCGCATCGGCCACGAGCACGTCGCCCATTCCGCAGCCCGGTGCCGTCAGGGTCATGTCGACTGAGACGGAACGCTCACCGTTACCCAGCGGCGTAACCTCGCAGCGGTAGATGAGGCCCAGATCGACGATATTGACCGGAATCTCGGGGTCGTAGCAGGTCTTGAGCTGGCTCCAGATGACTTCTTCGATGTCGTGATCCGTCGGATTCTCCGGCACGTCCGGTGGCGGCGTGGGCTCCTTGCCCAGGGCGTCCGCATCCGCGCCCGCAATACGGAACAGATTGCCCTCGACGTAGACCGTGAAGCTGCCGCCAAGCGCCTGCGTTATGAAGCCGTTGGTGCCTTCGCGCAACATCAGTGCCTCGCCGACCGGGATGATGATCGCGCGTACGTCACGCTCGAGCGTCACGGGTTCGTTCATGTGTCCGAACATGGGTGTCCTTACTCCGTTGTCGCCGGATTTTTATCGTTCTGGAGGGCCGAGTTCAGCGCATGCCAGGACAGGGTGGCGCACTTGACCCGGGACGGGAAATCCCGAACTCCGACGAGCGCCTGCAGCTTGCCGAGTTCGATGTCGGCATCCGCGGTCAGCGCGTTTGTTACGTTGTCAAACCACTGCCTCGCCTCGTCGACGGGCAGGCCAATCACCGTCTCGGTCAGCAAGGACGCCGATGCAACCGAGATCGCACAGCCCGAACCCTCGAAAGCCGCCTGGCGGATGATCCCGCTTTCGTCCATCTCGACATAGAGGGTGAGCTTGTCGCCGCACAGCGGGTTGATACCCGCCGCCGTGTGAGTAGCGTTCTCGAGCTTGCCGAAGTGCCGAGGGCTACGCGCGTGGTCGAGGATGAGCTCGCGGTAGAGGTCGCGCACTTCGGCGGCAGAGAAGGGGGCGACATTGCTCACTCGAAGATTTCCCTGGTTTTCTCGACGGCTTCGATGAGCCTGTCGACATCGTCGTTATTGTTGTACAGGGCCAGCGACGCGCGTGCCGTTCCGGGCACTCCGAAGAAATCCATGACCGGCATGGCGCAGTGATGCCCCGTTCGGATCGCCACCCCCTGATGGTCGAGGATCGTGCCGACATCGTGCGGATGGACACCCTCGATCTCGAACGACTGGACGCTGGCTTTCGCCTCCGCCGTGCCGATGAGTCGAACGCCGTCAACGGCGCCAAGCCTCTGCATCAGATAATCCAGCAGAAAGTTCTCGTGCGCTGACACGCGGTCAAGTCCGATATTGCTCAGATAGTCGACCGCGGCTCCGAGTCCGACGATACCGCCGATGTTGGGTGTGCCGGCTTCGAACTTGTAGGGGAGCTCGTTGTAGATGGTGCCGTCGAAGCGGACCTCGAGGATCATGTCGCCGCCACCTTTCCATGGCGGCATCGACTCGAGAAGCTCCTCACGACCGTAGAGCACGCCGGTGCCGGTCGGCCCGAACATCTTGTGCCCGGAGAAAGCATAGAAATCGCAGCCCAGGTCCTGCACGTCGACGTTCATGTGCGGCACGCCCTGGGCACCGTCCACGAGCGTGGCAATGCCGCGCGCTTTCGCAAAGCCGACGATTTCCCTGACCGGATTGATCGTACCGAGCGCATTGGATACGTGACCGAAGCCGATGAGCAACACATCGTCGGTCATCAGCGCCTTCAGCTCGTCGAGATCGAGCTGGCCTCGATCGTCGATAGGTGCGACGACGAGCTCGGCGCCGGTCTGTTCGCAAACGATCTGCCACGGCACGATGTTGGCGTGATGCTCCAGGTGCGTGATCAGAATCTTCTTGCCCGGCCCGAGTTTGGGCCGCGCAAAGCTCTGGGCGACGAGGTTTACGGACTCCGTCGTCCCACTGGTCAGAACGAGCTCGCTGCGGCTGGCCGCATTGACGAAGCCCGCCAGCTTGTCACGCGCACCCTCGTAAGCCTCGGTCGCACGGTGGCTCAGTGTGTGCACGCCGCGATGGACATTCGAATGATCGTGCGACTGGTACTCGGCGACCATGTCGATGACCGACTTGGGCTGATGTGCGGAGGCGGCGCTATCGAGATAGACAAGCGGCCGTCCGTTCACGCTCTGATCGAGCGCCGGGAAATCCGCGCGGACGTCCAACAGTACCGACTCGCTGGCAGCCTGTGCCTGACTCACGATGCATCTCCCAGTTCGCGCAAACGCTGTTCTACGCGGTCGCCGATCAATTCGTGGAGTTCTGCAACCGGCGCGCGCTCCACGACGGTTGCCGCGAACGCCCGCGTCAGAACGCGCTTTGCTCTCGCTTCGTCGAGGCCGCGCGAGCGCAGGTAGAAGAGAGCGCGTTCGTCGAGCTGGCCGACGGTCGTACCGTGGGCGCACTTGACTTCGTCCGCGTAAATTTCGAGTTCCGGCTTGGCGTCGATCTCGCCGTGCTCGGACAGAAGCAGATTGTGGTTCGCCTGCTGTGCATCGGTGCCGTCCGCACCCTTGTGCACGATCGCTTTGCCGTTCCAGACGGCGCGGCAGCGGCCCGAGAGAATGCCGCGATACTCCTGATTGGACACTGCCGGTCCAACGCGATGATCGACACGCGTGTGATTGTCGACGTGTTGTCCGGGGCCCGCGACGTACAGTCCGTTGAAGGTAGCGTCCGCGTCCGCCGCGGTGATTTCGACCCTCAGGTCATTGCGCGCGAGGCGCCCACCGAGGTCGATGCCGCAATGCGTGAACCGGCTGGCGCGGCCAAGCCGGACGTTCAGGCGCGCCGTCTGGCTGTGATGAAGCGCCCGCTCCTGGAAGCGCAGGTATTCGGCGACTGCATTGTCGCCGAGGCTCAGTCGGATCAGCGAATTCGAGTAGTGCTCGTCGGCGCCGCTCGACGCGTGGTACTCGATGAAGCGGGCTGCCGCGTCTTCGTCCAGTTCGATCTCGATCCGGACCTGAGACATCACCGGTGCGTCCGCCGCACTGTCTACGACCAGCAGTCCAATGGGGCGCTCGGCGAGCCGGTCGGTGCTGACCCGAAGGCGTATGCCGTCGGTACGCAGCTGGGCATTCAGACTGGCGAGCGGCACGTCGATATCCGGTTCGTCGGATGCGAGTGCGGACACCGCCACCCCGGATTCGGCAAGTCCGGTCGACGCGTCCTCCAGCAAGCGGCCGTTTGTGATCACTATCCATGCCGCGTCGGTGCCTGACTTGATCGCGTCGATCAGCTCTCGGTCCGGCGTCTGCTCGAGCGCGCCGGCATCGAGCCAGCGCTGACCGATCGCGATGGGCCGCGACAGGTCGGTGTACTTCCAGTCCTCGTCCTTCAGCGTAGGGAAGGACGCTGCAAGGTCGGTGTTGGGCGCGGCGCCGCTCATGCGTTGGCAGCCTCCCGAACCCACTCGTAGCCTTTCTCCTCGAGCTCCAGCGCGAGTGATTTGTCGCCCGAGCGCGCAATGCGGCCGTCCGACAGCACGTGCACGAAGTCCGGCTGGATGTAATCGAGCAGCCGCTGGTAGTGGGTCACGAGCACGATGGCCCGGTCCGGCGAGCGAAGCGCATTGACGCCTTCGGCGACGGCCTTCAGCGCATCGATATCGAGACCCGAGTCGGTCTCGTCGAGAATCGCGAGGTCCGGCTCCAGCATCGCCATCTGCAGAATTTCGTTGCGTTTTTTCTCGCCGCCGGAGAAGCCTTCGTTGACGCCGCGGTTCAGAAATTTCGGATCCATATCGAGCATGGCCATCTTCTCGCGCGCGAGCTTCAGGAATTCGAACGCGTCGATTTCGTCCTGGCCCTGATGTTCACGCTTCGCGTTGACCGCGGCCTTGAGCAGATAGGCGTTGTTCACGCCCGGAATCTCGACCGGGTACTGGAAACCCAGGAAGACACCCTCGCGTGCCCGTTCCTCGGGATCGAGTTCCAGCAGGTCGGAGCCCTTGAAGCGCACCGAGCCCTCGGTGACCTCGTAGTCCTCATGACCTGCAACCACGCTGGCCAGCGTGCTTTTGCCGGAGCCATTCGGCCCCATGATCGCGTGCACCTCGCCCGCGTTGACGGTGAGCGACAGTCCACGAAGGATGTCAGAGTCGCCGATACGGACTTCCAGGTTGTCAATTTCCAGCATTTCGATAGTTCCTAGCCAACGGCACCCTCGAGGCTGACGTTCAACAACGCCTGAGCCTCGACGGCAAATTCCATCGGCAATTCATTGAAGACTTCCTTGCAGAAGCCGTTGACGATCATGTTGACGGCGTCTTCCTCGGAGATGCCGCGCTGGCGGCAATAGAACAGTTGATCCGCCGAGATTTTCGAGGTCGTTGCTTCGTGCTCGACCTTTGCCGTCGGATTCTTGATTTCCATGTACGGGAACGTGTGCGCGCCGCACTCCTTACCGATCAGGAGCGAATCGCACTGCGTGTGATTGCGCGCGCCCTTTGCTTGCGGCATCACGCGGACCAGCCCACGGTATGCCTGCTGCGCCTTGCCCGCCGAGATTCCCTTCGAGACGATCGTGCTGCTCGTGTTGCGGCCGATGTGGATCATCTTGGTGCCCGTGTCGGCCTGCTGCAGGTTGTTGGTGACGGCAACCGAGTAGAACTCGCCGACGGAGTTGTCGCCTCGCAGGATGCAGCTCGGGTACTTCCACGTGATCGCGGAGCCTGTCTCGACCTGGGTCCATGAGATCTTCGAGTTCGCACCGCGACAGTCGCCGCGCTTCGTAACGAAATTGTAGATTCCGCCTCGACCTTCCTCGTCGCCCGGGTACCAGTTCTGCACGGTGGAATACTTGATCTCTGCGCCTTCCATCGCGACCAGCTCGACAACGGCGGCGTGCAGCTGATTCTCGTCGCGCATGGGCGCCGTGCAACCCTCGAGATAGCTGACGTAGCTGCCCTCGTCGGCGACGACCAGCGTGCGCTCGAACTGGCCGGTGTTAGCCGCGTTTATGCGGAAGTAGGTGCTGAGTTCCATCGGGCAGCGCACGCCCTTGGGCACGTACACGAACGAACCGTCCGAGAACACTGCCGAATTGAGCGCCGCGAAGTAGTTGTCTCGCCTCGGCACGACGCTGCCCAGGTATTTTTTAACCAGTTCGGGGTGATTCTCGACTGCCTCGGAGAACGAACAGAAGATGACACCGGCTTCTGACAACTTTTCCTTGAACGTCGTGGCGACGGAGACGCTGTCGAAGACGGCGTCCACGGCAACGCCAGCGAGCCGTGCACGCTCGTGCAGCGGAATGCCCAGCTTGTCGTAGGTCTCCAGCAGTTTCGGATCGACCTCGTCGAGGCTCTTCGGCCGGTCCTCGTCGGACTTCGGTGCGGCAAAGTAGGAGATCGCGTCGTAGTCGATCTTCGGATAGTGAACGTGCGCCCACTCGGGCTCGGTCATGCCCAGCCACTGGCGATACGCCTGCAATCGCCACTCGAGCATCCACTCCGGCTCGTTCTTGCGCGCAGAGATCGCGCGGATGACGTCTTCGTCCAGTCCGGGAGGCAGACTCTCCGTCTCGATATCCGTGACGAAGCCGTGCTCATAGCGGCGGTTGACGAGACTCTCTAGCTGTTCGGATTCTGTCGACATAGTCAGTTCTTTTTCGACGCCGAGCTTTCAACCGAAATCGGCAGGCCCGCGAAACGAAATGTGGGTACGGGACTGTTGCTTCTCAACAGGTCCTCCAGGCTTACGTCGTCGAGCGCGCGGCGAATCGCGACGTTGATGCGCTGCCATGCGCCGCCGACATTGCATACGCCCTCGTGCTCGCAGTTGCTGTCGTCGGAGGAGCACTCGGTAATCGACACGGGCCCTTCCAGCGCATCGATGATATCGGCGGCGCTGATCTCCCTCGGGGCGCGGGCGAGTTCGTATCCGCCGTTGGCGCCGCGGGTCGAATGGACCAGTCCGGAGCGTCCCAGCGCCTTCAGGAGCTTGCTGACCGTGGGCAGCGCAACGCCGGTTCCGGCGGCGACGTCCGCGGAACTCACTACGCCGGGTCGGCCGGCCAGATGCGCCAGTACGACCGTGCCGTAGTCCGTTAATTTGCTGATCCTGAGCACTGCGGGCTCCCTGACGGAATATGGGACTATTTTAGTCCTGTTTAAGCGGAAACGCTATAGCTGGCGCGGTCTCTGCTATGCTCCCGCGCAATGGGCAATGACAGCATTATCGAGATCGAAGACCTCGACTTCTCGCGCGGACATCGAGAGATATTCAAAGGGCTGAATATCAGTATCCGGCGCGGCGAAGTGACGGCGGTCATGGGGCCGAGCGGCACGGGTAAGACGACGCTGTTGCGTTTGATTACGCGTCAGCTCGTGCCGGATCGTGGGCGTATTCTGGTCGATGGCGTGGACATCGCGACGCTCAATCAGCGCCAGCTCTACAAGCTCCGGCGGCGCTTCGGAATGCTGTTCCAAAACGGCGCGCTGCTGACCGATTTCTCGGTCTTCGAGAACGTCGCTTTTCCGTTACGGGAGCACACCCGCCTTACCAACCGGCTGATCCGGCACGTCGTCCTGACCAAATTGCACGCGGTCGGGTTGCGCGGCGCGGCGGACTTGATGCCGGGGGAACTGTCCGGCGGTATGGCGCGGCGAGTCGCGCTCGCGCGCGCGATGGTGATGGACCCTGACATCCTGATCTACGACGAGCCCTTTGTCGGCCTCGACCCGATTTCGATGGGCGTGATCGTAAGGCTGGTGCGACGCATGCATGACGCGTTGGGCATATCCAGCATCATCGTCAGCCACGACGTTGAGGAAATCTCGACGGTATCCGACCGCAGCTACCTGATTTCCGACGGCAAGGTGGCCGCGTCCGGCAGTCCCCAGGAGCTCAGCAGCGCGACGTCGGATCTCGTTCGGCAATTCATGCACGGCATGGCCGATGGGCCGGTCGCATTCCACTTCGATGCGCCGGACTACGCGGAGCAGCTTCTGGGCCGGGATACGGAATAGCGATGTTCCGGGAGATCTACATCTCGCTGCACGAATTCACGCGCCAGTTCGGCGCGATGCAGCTCTTTTTCCTGCGCATCCTCAGGAACTGTCCGGCGGTGTTCTTCACCCGTTTCCGGCTCGTCGTGCGGCAGGTCTACAATGCCGGCGCGCTGTCGCTGATCATCATCGGTATCTGCGGCTTCTTCGTCGGCGCGGTGCTTGGCCTTCAGGGCCACGAGAATCTCGCCCGCTTCAATGCCGAGGATTCGGTCGGCGTCCTGACCGCCTACGCACTCCTGAAGGAACTGGGCCCGGTTATCACGGCGCTTCTGTTCGCCGGCCGTGCGGGCACGGCGCTCGCCTCCGAGATCGCGTTGATGAAGGCAACGGACCAGCTGTCCGCGATGGAGATGATGGCCGTCGATCCCATGCCGCGGGTTGTCGTGCCGAGATTTCTCGGCGGCGTAATCGCAATGCCGTTCTTGACCGCGATCTTCAGTGCCGTCGGTTTGCTCGGTGCGCATCTCGTGGTCGTCGGACTGTTCGGTATCGACGTCGGCGCGTTCTGGCAGCAGATGCAGTCGAGCGTCCAGCTTTCGGACGTCTATGAGGGCATTCTCAAGAGCGTCGTTTTCGGTATCGCGGCGAGCCTGTTCGCCGTCTGGGAAGGCTACAGCTCCATACCGACCGCCGAGGGCGTCGGTCGGGCAACCACGCGCACGGTGGTAGTGACCGCTATCGCAGTGATCGTGCTCAATTTCATGATTACCGCGGCATTCATTTGATCCGCGAGAGGTACTGACATGCAACAGACACGCGCAACTGAAGTCGGCACCGGCCTGTTCACGCTCCTTGGAATCGGTGCACTCTTGTTCCTCGTTACGCAGACGACGGGCGGGAACGATTTCAACGAATCCGAGGTCTATGAGGTCACGGCACGCTTCCAGAACGTCGGCAGCCTGAAGCCGCGCGCTCCGGTGGCGATGGCCGGTGTGACGATAGGGCGGGTTACGGAGATCGAATTCGACCCGGTCATGCTGGATGCGGTCGTGACGATGGTTATCGAGAACCGCTACGATCAGATACCCGACGACACGGATGCGAGTATCCTGACCGCGGGGCTGCTCGGCAGCCAGTACATCGGCTTGCAGCCGGGCGGTTCAGACATATATCTGGCCCAAGGCGACGAGGTGCTGTTCACGCAGTCCGCCGTCGTTCTGGAGAATCTGATCGGTAAGTTCCTCGTCAACCGCGATTCTGACGACACCGAATAACTGCTTTAGGAGTTTCCATGCGCCGACTTCTCGTCATTCTGCTCGCCACGTTCGTCGCCTCCGGTGCGGCCGTGGCTCAGAGCCCGAACGACCTGATCGACGGGGCGATCGTCGAGTTGACCGAGAGTCTCGACGGACGCCGCGATGAACTCGCGGCGGACCGCGACGCGCTGCACGCTGCGATCAACGACATCCTGCTGCCACGCTTCGATCGCCGTTATGCGGCACAACTCGTGTTGGGCCAGCACTGGCGCTCGGCATCGGCCGAGCAGCGCGAGCGCTTCGTAGAGGCCTTCTACAACGCCATGCTGCGGCAGTACGCCGACGGCGTGCTGGAGTTCGAGCCGGACCGGATCGAAGTCCTGCCGTTCCGCGGCGACGACACCCAGCGGCGCACGATGGTGCGAACGATGGTTATGCTCGATGACGGTCAGCGCGTTCCCGTGAACTACGGGCTCGTCAAGCGAGACGAGCGCTGGCTGATGTTCGACGTGACCATCGAGGGCGTTTCCTACGTACGCAACTTCCGCGCCGAACTCGACTCCGAGATTCGCGCCGGCAGCCTCGATCGCGTCATTGAACGATTCGAGCGCGACGCGGCAGGGAATGACGAAGGGGAGAGCGATGGCGACAGCGCCGGCGCCGGCCAGCAAGCCGTCGAATAGCTTCGCTCTCGAAGACCTCGGCGATGGGCGCTTTGCGCTGACAGGGGACATGTCCTTCGTCACGGCGGAACGCATCCTGCAGGCCAGCGAGGAGCCCTTCGAGCAGCACACCCGGATCGAGATCGACCTGTCGGGCGTGGAGCGCGCCGACTCGGCGGGCCTCGCGCTGCTGCTGGAGTGGATCACCTGGGCGAATCACACTGTCCGCGAAATTCGCTTCACGCACATGCCGGAACGCGTTCTGGCAATCGCAAAGACCACCGAAGTCGATAATTTGCTGGAGCGCGGCGAGCGCTGGGCAGGCTTCATCGAGGCCCCGGACGGGGCTTAGGGGCGCCTGCGACCTTAGGTTGGGATCGCCCGCAAGGCGGGCTCCTACAGGCACGCCTGGATCCTTGCGCTTGTAGGAGCCCGCCTTGCGGGCGATCACGCGCAGAATATTCGACTGTTTCTCGCCGTAGCTACCGACACAGCGCGGCCCGGACCGCCGAGCGCGATGATCGAGGTTTGCCTGTGTAGGAGCCCGCCTTGCGGGCGATCACGCGCGGAGACCTCGACAATCGCTCAATTGCTCGCCGTAGCGACCAAAACGCCGCGGCTCGTTCCGCCTACTGACTCTCTTCGTCGTCGAAGAACTCGTCGTCGAATTCGTCGTAGAAGTCGTCGTCCAGCGGTGGGTCGCCGTCGTAGATCTCGTACTCGCGATTCTGCAGGTAGGACTCGCGGAGCGTGATGTAGGGGTCGTTGGATTCTTCGAGAAGGGCGTCTGCCGCAAGCAGGCGCGCGCGGATGTGGACGATCTGCAGCACCCGCAGCTTGTCCTTCACGGACGTTTCGTCATAGTGATACAGCGGGTCCGCCAGGAAATCGAAGGGCATCGCGACCGTATCGCGAAGCGTTCGAGGCCCGAGAAACGGCAGAACGACGTAAGGCCCGTCACCGACACCCCACACCGCGAAGGTCTGGCCAAAGTCCTCATCCGTGGCTTCCAGGCCGGCACTCGTCGCGACGTCGAAGAGTCCCCCGACACCGAACGTGCTGTTCATCAGGAAACGGCCGAGATCGCTGAATCCGCGCCCCGGCTTGCCCTGCAGGAAGTTGTTCAGTGACGACCGCGGCGTGACGAGGTTGTTGAAGAAATTGCCGACACTGCGGCGCGCGGCGTTCGGCACCACTGCCTTGTAGCCGCGGGCCAGCGGCTTGAGCAGTACACGGTCCGTCGTGTCGTTGAACGCGTAGATGCCTCGATTGAGGCCCTCCCACGGGTCGTGTTCGACATTGGACAGGTTCTGGCTGCTGCACCCGGCCAGCGACACCACGGCGGCCAGAGCCGCTGTGAGCTGTGCTCTAGCGCGCATCGGCGAGGGAGTCCCTGCCCGGGCGAGTGCGCTGCAACTGACGCAGCTGCTCTTCGGACATGTATTCGCGGATGAAATCGATGCGCGCCTCGAAACGAATCCGTTGGATCTCTTCCAGATCCGGGAGCGTCAGCGCGCGCTGCAGGTAGCGTATGCCGCCGATGAGGTCGCCGGTCATCAGTTCGTACTCCGACAGGTAGTAGTACGCTTCCGCCGCGTCGCCGGCTTCGCTCGCGGCGCGAGCAATCAGGCGCACCTGTTCCGGCGTCGGCGGTACGTTGTTCAGCAGATCGAGCAGCAGAGCGTGTGCTTTGTCCGGCTGGCCGAGTCTGAGCAGCATCTCGCCATAGCGAATGACCAGCGGCACGTTGCGTGGGAACAGCTCGAGCGCGGCCTCGAAGGTCTGCACGCCGGCGTCGTACTGCTCCATGTCGATCTGGGTCTCACCCAGGCCGATGTGATAGGCGATGACCTTCTGATCGGACGTTGCCAGATCCTCGAAAATGTCGTTCGCCTCGAAATGCATGCCCGCGCGCTGATAGGCAACCGCGCGACCGTAGCGCTCGATGTTCGATTGATGCGCGTAGTCGCGCTGCTCGAAGTGAGCGACCGCTTCGGCCGAGGTATCGAAGCGCTGCACGATGATGCGCGTGCGGGCGATGCCATAGCTTGTGGAATCGGTGCGCAGCTGCCGCGGGTGCTCCTGCGCTCTGGCACGGGCTTCGGCGATCCGGGCTGTGCTCACCGGGTGGGTTCGCAGGAACTCCGGTGCGCGCATCTCCGGTGCCGCCGGCTGCATTCTCGAGATCACCTCGAAAAACGATGCCATGCCGTGCGGGTCGTAGCCCGCCGCGTGCAGCGCGCCGATGCCGATGCGGTCGGCTTCGTATTCGTTGCTGCGGGTGAAATTGATCTGCTGCTGCACGGCCGTACCCTGAGCCACCGCCATGCCGGCGCTCATGACGTCCGAATCGTCTGACGCCATGCCGGCAATGATCGCGCCGAGCATCAGTGCGGTTGTCAGAATGCCCTGGCGCTGATTGGCGTGGATTGCCCGGGCAATGTGCCGCTGCGTGACGTGGGCGACCTCGTGCGCGAGTACGCCGGCGAGTTCGTCTTCGTTGCGGGTCGCCTCGATGAGTCCCGAATGGACGCCGATGTAGCCGCCGGGCATCGCGAACGCATTGATCCGATGATCGTCGACGACGAAGAACTCGAACTCGTGGGTGCCGTCGTTCGAGTGGGCCGCGATGCGGTTGCCGATATCGTTGATGTATTCGGTGATCAGCGGGTCTTCGACGACCACGCCGCTGCCGCGGATCTGGACCATCATCGCCCGCCCGAAGCGGGCCTCGTCGTTCTTCGACAACACGGCGTCTGCCGGGCTGCCGAGTTCCGGCAGATTGATATCGTCCGCGCCGGCGCCGCTCGCGAAGGCGAGGGTGGCGGCAGCCAGACAAATGCCGGCCTTTGTGAGCAATTCGTGTTTCACGTCGGTCTTTTTCGGCGGGGCCGTGGTCACTTCGACCCGTTCTCTTTCCGCAGCGTTCCGTACATCATATACGCCGGCTGCGGCCAAGGGCTATGAATTACGCATAAGGCCTTGAGTTTTCAAATAATTCAGGCATTCAGCGCCTTTGCGGCATCGAGCACTTCCTCGGCGTGGCCCTTGACCTTCACCTTGCGCCATTCGTTGCGCAGTTTGCCATCCGCGTCGATCAGGAACGTACTGCGCTCGATGCCCATCATCTTGCGGCCGTACATGTTCTTTTCCTTGATCACGTCGAACTGCTTGCAGAGCTTCTCATCCGGGTCGGAGAGCAGGTCGAACGGGAAGTTCTGTTTGGCCTTGAACTTCTCGTGCGACGCGATGCTGTCGCGCGATACGCCGAGGACAACCGTCTTCTGGCGTTTGAAGCGGCCGTGCAGGTCCCGGAAGTCCTGGCCCTCAAGCGTGCAGCCGGGCGTCGCATCCTTCGGATAGAAGTAAATCACGACATTCTGCCCGCGCAGGTCTTTCAAACGTATCTTTTTGTCTCCGGTTGACTCCGCATTGAAGTCCGCGACCACGCGGTTCATTCTCGGTCCGCTCAAGGTGTTCTCCTAAATCGATGTCAGGCTTTGACGGGGTCCAGTATTCCGTCGAGATTCATACGGTCGCACAGATCCGCGAAATCGTCGCGGAGATGGGCAAGATTGACGCCGCTCGGCACGCTCACCGACATCTGCACGGCGAACATCGGAGCACCGGTGTGGGCGGCGGAATAGCGTCGCGTCGCGACGTCTGCGATTTCGATCTCGCGCGAGGCAAAAAAGTTCGCAATATTGAAGACGATTCCCTGCTGGTCGAGACTGATGACATCAACAATGTACGGCATCATGTCTTCCCGGGTCGGGCGTTCGCCCGTCGGCCGGATCGCGAAGGTCAGGTCGTCCTCATCGCGAATCTTGTCGAGCCCTCGTTCCAGCCGGTCGAGCGTGTGCCAGTTGCCGGAGACCAGCATCAGTACCGCGAACTCCGAGCCGAGGGTCGTCATCCGGCTTTCCTCGATGTTGCCGCCGCAGCTCAGGATGACCTTGCTGATGTCTTGAACGATACCGGCTCTGTCCGAGCCAATCGCTGATAAAACAATTAGTTGTGGCATTTTCTTCAAATTCTTCTAGCGAAATCGCAGAGCGGCCGATCCGCCTTGCCAGCACGAACAGCGAACAGTAACATCGCCGCCTTGTTTAAGGCGAGGTTCGTCCATGTTTACCGGTAGCCTGGTCGCGCTGGTTACTCCTTTCGATGAGAGTAATCGGGTCGATTACGGCGCACTCAAGCGTCTGATCGACTTTCATGTCGATGCAGGCACCGACGGCCTCGTGATCGCCGGCACCACCGGTGAGTCGGCGACGCTCGTCAGGGACGAACATGCCGAACTGGTGGACCGCGCCTGTGAGATCGCCGCCGGCAGGCTGCCGATCATCGCCGGGACCGGCTCGAACTCGACGGCGCAGACGATCAAGCTGTCGCAGGAAGTGGCCAGCAGCCCGATCGATGCCTACCTGCTGGTCGTGCCGTACTACAACAAGCCGATGCAGGAGGGCATGTATCGGCACTTTTCGGCTGTCGCGGATGCCGTCGACAAGCCGGTGATGCTCTACAACGTGCCGGGGCGCACATCGTCCGACATGCTGCCGGAAACCGTTGCGAGGCTTGCCAGGCACGGCAACATCTTCGGCATCAAGGAAGCGACCGGCGACATGCAGCGGCTGAAGGACATCCGGGCGCTGGTGGACGAGGACTTCCGCTTTTACAGCGGCGATGACTTCACCGTGCTGGATTTCATCGAAAATGGCGGGCACGGCGTCGTGACGGTCAGCGGCAACGTTGCCGCCTCGGCGATGGCGGAGCTTTGCCGGCTCGCGCTCGCGGGTGAGCACGAGGCCGCGAAGGCGCTGGACGACAGCCTGCAGGAATTGAACTCGGCGTTATTCGTCGAATCCAATCCAATCCCTGTAAAATGGGCAGTTTCGCAGCTGGGGCTCATGGAGCCGCATATCCGGCTGCCGCTGACGGAATACGACGAGCAGTATCACGAGCAGATGCGACGGGCGATGGCCCGCGCCGGCGTGACGACGGAAGGATAAGCGTGACCAGCAAGACACTATTGAAGGTACTAGCCACATTGAGCGCCGCGCTCGTCACAGGCGGCTGCGGCATAGGCGGCGAAATCGACAACACCTGCGACGAAGTCCGGTCCTATCAGCTGGCGACCGAAGGCCGCCGCATCGAAGCACCGGAAGATCTGGACGAGCTCGATCCCTTCCGCGAAATGCCGCTGCCGCAAGCGTCCCCACGCCCGCCGCGCCCAGCCGGCCGGCCCTGCCTCGATCTTCCGCCGTCGATTCTGGGCGGAGACGACGACGAGGACGAGGACGAAGGCTAACTCGGCAGTCCAGAGCCAAAACACAATATTCGGAGAGGTGGCTGAGTGGTTTAAGGTGCTCGCCTGGAAAGCGAGTGTACGGTGATACCGTGTTATCTATGCGGCAGCGCAAAGGGTCACAACAACGGTGATTTGCAGGCCGGGGGTTCGCACCGAGCCCTGCGGAGCAGGGCGACAGACGTACGAACGCAGTGAGTACGCCCCGAAGGGGTGAGTAGCGAAGCGACGAATCAATCCCCCCGTTCGACACGCATTGGGTAACGAAACAAGAAAATTCGGAGAGGTGGCTGAGTGGTTTAAGGTGCTCGCCTGGAAAGCGAGTGTACGGTGATACCGTACCGGGGGTTCGAATCCCCCCCTCTCCGCCAGCAAACAAAAGGGGGCCCATCGGGCCCCTTTTGTTTGCTCGTGGAAAGCGGGATGGGAAGAGAACCCCGTTCGACAAAACGCGCCAGCGTTTTGGACGCCGCAGCGAAGCGCAGGCGGGCCGAAGGCCCGAGGATCGCCCTAAGGCGATTCGAGTCAATCCCCCCGCGATGCGCTGACGTAAACGTCAGTCCGCAGCTACCGGCGCCGACGGTTGGCCCAACGTCAGCGAAAAGCCGGACGCGACGAAAACCCCGTTCGACAATACCCGCCAGCGTTTTGGACCCTCCTCGACTATTCTTTCCAGTACCCAGCCATGAAGAAAAGTAAGGATGTCGATGTGAGCGAATGAATCCGAGGCGAGGAGGGAGTCAGTCGGCTCGGCGCCTCCAGCCGTTGACTACACTCCGCCGAGGCCGGCAAGCACCTCTCACATCCACTCAAAACACCCACCCAACAAACCACGATTGAATTGCGCAGCAGATTGCGCTTTCAGGAATAACAAGAAAGGAAACCAATCATGATCTTGAAAGAAGGTTCGCGCGGCCAGGAAGTGCGAGAGTTGCAGCAGGCGCTCGGGATCACGGTGGATGGCGATTTCGGGCCGGGCACAAAAAAAGCGGTCATGAAGTTTCAGCGCGACAACGATCTGATCGTCGACGGCGTTGTCGGGCCTCAGACGCTCGCGGCGATTCGGGAGGAATCCGCTACGACCGACGTCTCGGAGAAGGTCTATTCCCCGGTAGATGGCTTGACCGTCAACAAACACTTCCTGCCTGAAGGTGAGTACAAGGTCGGGCCGACAAAGAAGGAGTATCTGTTCCTGCATCACACCGCGGGCTGGAACAATCCTTACAAGACCGTCGATGGCTGGGCCCGGGACAATCGTGGTGCGGTCGCTACCGAGTTTGTCCTCGGCGGCTGCTCGGTCAAGGGGAATGACGATCGGTACGACGGCGAACTGGTGCAGTGTTTACCGCAAGGTGCCTTCGGCTGGCATCTGGGGCCGACCGGGTCCGGGTACATGCATCGTCATTCCATCGGCATCGAAATCTGCAACTTTGGCTGGGCGAAGGACGGCAAGACCTACGTAGGCACAAAGATCCACCCCGACCAGATCGCCAAACTGGCGAAGCCCTTCCGCGGGCACAAAGAGTGGCACGCGTACTCGGATAAGCAGATCGAGACGTTGAAGAAATTCATCCTGTGGATCGCCGAACGCGATTCGATCGACGTCCGTGAGGGTCTCGTCGCCGAGGTCAAAGAGAAGGGCGCCAAGGCGTTCGATTTCAACGAGGACGCGTGGAAGGGGAAGGTCAAGGGCATGTGGACGCACGCGAACGTTCGCAAGGACAAGACCGATCTGTTCCCGCAGCAGGAACTGATCGACATGCTCCTCACCCTGTGACCGTGCTCGCGATCTTCTGGTCCACAGTATTGCCGGCCAGACGCCCGGTGAGGTTTCTGGCGGCGCTTTGCAAAGGCCGCCGAACGTCGTTCGGCGCCATGGAGGAATCGTCCATGCCGTACGATCGCCGAATTATGTTGCAAAGCGACGGTGCTGTGATTGATGGAGATCGAATGCGATGCGCCGCTCCGCCCAGCGATTTGCGGGAGGCTGCACGGCGCGTGAGGTCAAGCCGACCGGGCAGTCGGGCCCATGTTATCGCACGGCCATTTGCTGCACGGTATGCCGGGGGCGACCAGCCTTGCGCCAACTCTTGACACCTTCGCGCTTGAAACTGATAGCCTCCTATAACCACCTAAAAAAACGAATAAAAAGAGGTGTGCCTTGACCGAACCAGTAGTCAATTCGCATAACGAGTGGGATCCGCTGGAAGAAGTTATCGTCGGAATCTTGGACGGTGCTTCTGAGCTTACGTGGGAGGTCGGTCTCGAAGCCGTGACTGCCCGCGAACACCTGGAGCGATCGCGGAAGTACCACATGGCGAACGCCGGCCAGTCGGTCGCGAAAGCGCACAAGATGCTCGCGCAACAGGAACTGAACGAATTCGTGAGCATTCTCGAGGGAGAGGGCATACGCGTACGGCGTCCCGACCCGATCAACCATGCTCGTCCCCTCTCGACGCCTCACTGGACAACGTACGGTGGGAACTGTCAGGCGGATCCGCGGGATGTGCTGATCGTGTTCGGCAACGAGATTCTCGAAGCGCCGATGTCATGGCGCTCGCGGTACTTCGAATTTTTCGCCTACCGCACCCTTTTGAAGGAGTACTTTCGCGCGGGAGCCCGCTGGACGGCGGCACCCAAACCCCAATTGTCGAGCGAATCCTATGACTTTGAATGGACGCCCGGTGAGACGTACGTGACGTCGGAGTTCGAGCCGGTGTTCGACGCGGCGGACATGACGCGATGCGGCCGGGACATCTTCATTCAACGCAGTCACGTAACCAATGATTTCGGCATTGAGTGGCTTCGCCGGCACCTCGGCGACGACTATCGCCTGCACAAAGTCGAGTTCGACGACTACCGCGCGATTCATATTGACGCGACCTTCGTTCCCCTCGCGCCAGGCAAGCTGCTCGTCAATCCGGATCGTCCGATCAAGCAGATGCCCGAGATCATCGAGAAGAGCGATTGGGAGATTCTGGAAGCGCCGGAGTCGACACTGCCGACCGACCATCCCTGGTATCACTCGTTCCGGTGGCTGTCCATGAACATGCTGAGCCTCGACGAGAAGCGCATCATCGTCGAGAAGAACGAAGAACCGATGATCAAGGCGCTGAAGGAGTGGGGTTTCGAGCCGATTCCATGTCCGTTCCGGGCAAACTACCGCTTTGGCGGCAGTTTCCATTGCACGACGGTCGATGTTCGACGCAAAGGCACCCTGGAATCCTATTTCTGACGGACGACGTAACCGATGATCTGCGACCGCTCACACTCTATCCTGCGAATGGCCCGACCATGAACACAAACGACATCCTCGACCGCATTTTCGACTACGTGGCAGCCGACTACTCCAACGGCGAGCGCGTGTTTTCGGCAGACGACGGGCTCTTGCAGAATGGCATTATCGATTCGCAGGGGCTGGTCAACCTGGTCATGTTTCTCGAGCAGGAGTTTTCGATATTGATTGACGACGACGATGTCGAGCTGGAGAATTTCGAATCCGTTTCTTCGCTCACACGCTTCGTCAGTGAAAGACTCCAGAATTAGCCTCGACGCGGTTGCAAACAGCAAAGACGCCGTTCGGCGATCGTTGGAAGACGCGCACCCCGCGCTGCTCGGGGATCATCCGATCGCCGACTACATCGCCGAGTTGGATCGCCAGGATCCCTATCACGGCTACCGGTACGTATCCGCTGAGGTGCAGGAGCACGTAGCGCGGATTGCCAATGCGGCAGGCACCGACGGCGTCGAGACCTATCACAGGCTGGTTCTTCTGGAACTGATCTCTAGTTTCGAGTCGCGGCTCGCCGATCAGTCTCTACCGGAGTCGGTGCACTCGCAAACCTGCAGCTTCGTCTCCCGGGTCTTGTCGGACATCGACAAACCCCGTCCCGGCTACTTCCTTCACGAGAACGACCGGTTCGCAAAGGATCTCGGTGTGTGCCGGCTGCGACTCGTGGTGGGTGGCCCGGAAGTGGTGCAGTTGAGCGCGGGCTTTCCGCGAAGTTACGTCCTGCGACAGCCCTGGACGTCGATCCCCGGCCGCCTGAGTTTTCTGCTGGGCGCGATGAAGGGGTTTCGGCCGGTGTACGAAACCCACATGGACCGGCGTCTGATCGCGCAATTCTCACCGGAGGGCTACGAACATCTGTACCGGAATCTAGCCGCAATGCTGGATCTGAATCCCGAGGTAAAAGGTGTGATGTTCGGTGCAACGTGGTTTGTCGATCCTGCACTCGAATCGATCAGCCCGGAACTGAGCTATCTCAGGACGGTCCCGCTCGAGAACGGCGCAAAGCTGCTTCCGGCACCGACCACGGAGATGTCGATCAAGGATGCAACGCGTTGGTCGCCCGTCCGTCAAAAGATGTTCGACGAAGGCACCTACCAGCCGCGGAATTTCATCGTACTTTGGCCGAGACAGCCGCTGATCGAGTGGGCCGGTCGCGCTTAGTCCGAGATGATCGCGAACTGGCTCGTCGACTCGATCGCGACCGATACGATGATCATATACGCGAACAGGACGAGCCCGGTCCGTAGCGCCACCCCGACCCAGCCGGCATCATAGACACGGCGCATCGCCAGGGCGATGTAGCTACACAGGTAGACGAAGAGGATCACCTGGACGACAAGCAGGATCGTGTAGCGGCTGGCGAGAACTTCGAGAGGCAACACACCAGCCAGGACCACGTACGCCGCGCAATGCAGATGCACAGAGAAGATCATGTGGTCGAAATACAGCCGCTTCCAGTACACGATCTTCAGCAGCAGCGCGAAAACCGGCAGCAGAACGATCATCAGCGTCGGCAGTTCGTCCGACAGGAATCGCGCCTGCACGGCAGCATCGAAGACAGGGTCTTCGCCCGGCTCCAGGAGAATGCCGCTAGATGCCGCCCAGGCGACCAGCAGGAAAAACGCGATGCTGAAGACCAGGTAAAGCCTTAGCGGGGGTGAGTAGGTAGCCCGGCGGCCGGCCAGGAACTCCGCGGTCAACAGTCCGGGATGCCGGAAGAGCGCTTTGACGGTCCGAGCCGCGCGCCCGTCGACCTCGAAGGTCTCTTTGACGACGGACCCCAGAAGACTCCAGATGGGCCGCTCGAGATCGAGATTCCGCTGGCCGCAGGTCGAGCAGTACTCGCCGTCGAGGCTCGATTGGCAATTCCTGCAGGCGGGCATGCGACAGTGATACAGAGCCTGGCGCGTGCGGTCAATTCCGGACATTCGCTGTGCCGCTGAAACTCCGCCCGGCATAGCCGAATGCGCAGCCGCACTAGTGGCTAACCCTAATGGCAATGCCGCCCTGGCCTGCCAATACTTTCGCCGACGATGCGTCTCATCAAAGCCTGGGGAACCCACAGTGGCCAAGAAATACGTGTACTCGTTCGCCGACGGCGACGGCAAGAACAAACAGCTGCTGGGCGGCAAGGGTGCGAATCTGTGTGAGATGACTCAGTTCGGGCTCAATGTGCCGCCGGGCTTCGTTATTTCGACCGAGGCCTGTCTGGACTATCTGGACAACGACCAGCTGCCCGTTGGTCTGATGGCCGAGATTCGCGCTGAGATCTCGAGTCTCGAGGAAGCGACCGACAAGGGCTTCGGCGCGGCGGAGAATCCGCTGCTGGTGTCCGTGCGCTCGGGTTCGGCGCTCTCCATGCCGGGCATGATGGACACGATCCTCAACCTTGGCCTCAACGATGAGACGCTCGCCGGCCTGATCGAGCAAACCGGCGACGAGCGTTTCGCGTACGACGCCTATCGTCGATTTATCCAACTGTTCGGCAAGGTCGCGCTAGGCATCGCCGACGAGAAGTTCGACCCGCTCTTCGAGGACGTCAAAAAGGAAGCGGGCGTCAAAGCCGATGTCGGCCTCAACGTCGATCATCTGAAGGACATTTCGAGCAGATTCTTGGACGTCGTACGCACCGAAACCGGCGCGGACTTCCCGCAAGACGTCGTCGTCCAGCTCGAACTCGCCGTGAAGGCGGTATTCCGTTCCTGGATGGGCAAGCGAGCGGTCGACTACCGGCGCGAGTTCCGGATCACACCCGACATGGCGAACGGCACGGCCGTCAACGTCTGCACGATGGTGTTCGGCAATCGCGGCGACGATTGTGCGACCGGCGTGGGCTTTACCCGCAATCCGGGCACCGGCGACAACGAGATGTTCGGTGAGTATCTGGTCAACGCGCAGGGCGAGGACGTCGTCGCCGGCATTCGCACGCCCAAGCCGCTGCTGGAAATGGAACAGGAGATGCCCGGGCTCTACAAGGAACTCGTCGAGCTCCGGAACAAGCTCGAGGCGCACTACAAGGAAGTCCAGGACTACGAGTTCACGATCGAGAACGGCACGCTCTATTGCCTGCAGACACGCAACGGCAAGATGAACGCGGCGGCCACCGTGCAGACGTCGGTCGACATGTTCAACGAAGGCCTCATCTCGCGCGAGCAGGCGCTGCTGCGGATCGATCCTGAACTGCTGGAGCAGCTGCTGCATCCGCGTCTCGATCCCGAAAGCACGGAATTGGCCGTGGCGACAGGCCTGCCGGCGTCACCCGGCGCGGCATCCGGCAAGTGCGTCTTCGATGCAGACCGCGCCGAGCTGTTGGGGAACGAGGGAGAGAAGGTCATTCTCGTCCGCGAAGAAACTCGGCCCGAGGACATCCATGGCTTCTTCGCGTCGGAAGGCATTCTGACCAGCCGCGGCGGCAAGACGTCGCACGCTGCAGTCGTGGCACGCGGGATGGGCAAGCCGTGCGTTGCGGGTGCCGAGGGCATTGTCGTCGACGTCGAGATGCGCCGTGCCGTCGTCGGCGAACACATCATTCGCGAAGGCGACGTCATCACGCTTGACGGCGCGACCGGCGAGGTCTACATCGGCACGATTCCGACCCTGCCGCCGCATTTCTCGGACAGTCTCAATGAGCTACTGTCCTGGGCGGACGAAATCGCCGATCTGAAGGTGATGGCCAACGCGGACACGCCGGAGGCGGCGAGCAGTGCGCGCGAGTACGGTGCGATGGGCATTGGTCTGTGCCGCACCGAGCGGATGTTCAATGCCGTGGACCGGCTGCCGATCGTCATCGACATGATCCTGGCCGACACGGAAGATGAGCGAAAGGCCGTGCTCGACAAGCTGCTGCCGATTCAGCGGGCCGATTTCATCAAGATCTTCACCGTCATGTCGCCGGACCCGGTAACGGTGCGACTGCTCGACCCGCCGATGCACGAATTTCTGCCGACAGAAAACGATCTTGTCGAGCAGATCTCGCGACTCGTGCTGTATCGGGATGTCGTCCGTGGCCGGCAGACGGCACTCTCGTCGATATCCAATGCGCCGCCGCTTCCAGAGGCCTTCATGGAGCTTAGTGAGGAGCACGTCAACGACGCACTGGTCAAGAAACAGCGGATGCTGCAGAAGGTACGAGAGCTGCAGGAGACGAATCCGATGCTCGGTCATCGCGGTGTGCGTCTCGGGATCACGTATCCCGAGATTTACGAGATGCAGATTCGCGCGATCCTCGAGGCGGCCGTCGATTGCAGCAAGAATGGTGTTGCGGTGCGTCCGGAGATCATGGTGCCGCAGGTCATCACGGCACAGGAACTCGGTCAGGTGCGTGACACGACGGACCGGATAAGCGCCGAACTTGGCGGCGATCTGGAGGTCAGTTTCGGGACCATGATCGAGACGGTGCGGGCATGCACGCGTGCGTGGCATCTCGCCAATAGCGCGGAGTTCTTCTCCTTCGGCACGAACGACCTCACCCAGGCCGTGTTCTCGTTTTCGCGAGAAGACGCCGAGAATAAATTTCTTCCGCTCTACAACGCCACGGGCATCCTGCAGGACAATCCCTTCGAAGTGCTGGATGTGAAGGGCGTGGGCAAGCTCATCAAGATGGCCGTCAAGGACGGCAGGGATCAGCGCGAAGGCATGAAGATCGGAATTTGCGGTGAGCAGGGCGGCCACCCGCAGACGATCGAGTTCTGTCACGAGGTCGGGCTCAGCTACGTGTCATGCTCGGGACCGCGGATACCGGTCGCGAGACTGGCGGCAGCGAACGCGAAGCTCAGGGCAGTGTCTGCCTGAAGGGCGAAGAACGGATCAATTCGGTTTTTCGCCGCCCGCCCTTGCGTCAGTTATTCGTAAGGCCGTCCAGTAGTTCGTAGCGATCCCGGTGTTCCTCGGGTCCGGTGAAACTCTCGGTATCGATGTACATCACTTGGCCGGTCTCACTGAACGCCGGCCACTCCGGGACGATCCCGCCGCTCGGATCGCCGGTCTTGACGAAGTTCGCAAACGCCGTTGCCGTCAGCAGCGCGACGTCGTAGTCCTCCGGATCCCAGGTCTCGTTTTTGGAGTCCAGGGTATTGAACGCGTACTCGATGTCGTCGGCGTGGATCGCACCGTAGGCACTTTCGGGATCGCCGGGCCTGACGCGGTCGAAACGGTAGCGGTAGACCGGCGCGCTGCCGGTCTCGGAATGCACCTCGATCCACTTCCAGGTGGGGTAAGCGGCGAACAGGTCGCTCATCAGATCGGCGGCGGCCTGCGCTGCCTCTTCGTCGCTGGTAGCAGGATACTGAGACAGGATCGCATCTGCGTTCCGTCCGAGTAGTTCCCGAACCTCCTCTCGATACTGATCGAGGGTGAGCGGATCGGGCCGATAGACGATGGCCAATCCGGACTCCGTCTGGGTCCAGCCAGCCAACAGCGGAATGTCGGCCTGTGTTCCTGACGCGAAAACGCTGGATACCTGTGTCGGCATGAAGTAGCCGTCGAAACCCGGTGGATAGCCCCACCCGCCATCTTCCATGACGGCGGTGAGCAGTTCCTCGGCAGAGATCGCTCGAAGATCGTCGATGAAGTCGATGTTGTACGCATATCCGAGTTGCAGGCCTGCCATGCCTTTTTCGACTATCGACGTTGCGCCCATGCTTCCCGTCGGGCTCGGGAAGAACGCGCCGCTCTGGCCGATAGCCTTGTGGAACAGGCCCTGCGACAGCGGCGACGCCATGTGCGCGCTGACGGACATCGAGCCCGCGGACTCACCGTTGATCGTTACGTTGTTCGGATCCCCGCCAAACGCGGCGATGTTGTCGCGGACCCACTCAAGTGCCGCTACCTGGTCGAGCAGGCCGTAGTTGCCGGACCCGCGCCCGTCAGACTCCGCCGTTAGCTCTGGATGCGCTAGAAAGCCGAAGACGCCCAGTCGATAGTTGGGCGCAACCACGACGATGCCCTGCCGGGCGAACCATTCGCCGTCGGTTCTGGGTTCCGACCCCGAGCCAGCTGCGAAGCCACCGCCGTGGAATACGACAAGGACCGGCAGCCGTTCGTCAGCCGATTCCGCCGGTGTCCAAACGTTCAGATACAGGCAGTCCTCGTCCATCGCGGTATCGCGGGTAACCAGCGGGCCACCGAACATGTCTCCCTGCATGCAGCGCGAGCCCCAGGTGTCGGCTTCGAGCACGCCGTCCCACGCCGGTACGGGTTGTGGTGTGCGCCATCGCAGGTCGCCAACCGGTGGCGCTGCGAACGGCACGCCCTTGAATATTCGTACGGCCGAGTCGTCGCTCGCCGTGCCGGAAATAGCCCCACCGGTGACGGCAATGGTCTCGTCTGCCGGCGCGATTGCCGGGAGCAGGAGACAGGTCGCAATCAACGGAATCATCGAATTTGCGCGTTGCGGGAATCCCCTGGTCATTGTCGTCCTCACAATTCGGTTCGTCGCCGCGATGTTTGCTAACTGAATGCCGAAATCTCTGACGGGTAATCGTCAGTCCTTAGCTCTTATCGACCAGATACGGCGCCACCGCACATGGAGGTTACGGCGAAGTTAGTTCTCGAAAAAGATGTCGTTCCGTAAGCTTTCGCGTCGCTTGCAATTGAAACATAATGCCCACCGAACACTACACAAGAATCAACAACAACGAGTGGCTGTACCGTCAACGGTCCACCACGCCCGACGCGAGGGGGCGTACTAGTGTTTGAGCGATTCGGCAGGTTGGTTGCAGCCTCGTTGCTGCTTGCATGTTTCGTCGTTTACGAATCGGCCGACGCGGAGAGCGTGGTCCAGCAGAATTCCAACGTGGTTGGCGTTACCCAGCAGGGAGCCTATCGCGGTATTCCGGGAATGCAGGACAACGAGCCCAGTTGCGCCATCAACCCGATCCTGCCGAGAAACATTGTCTGCGCGTGGAATGCGAGCGGCGGCTCCGACGATCTTATCGGGGACACCTGGATTCGGTACTCCGAATCGCAGGACAGCGGCAGAACGTTTTTCAATCGCTACTTGCCGGGAAGCAATCTCGATCCCTCCAGCAGCCTGGGCCTCGGGTTCGCCGCAGACCCGATCATGCTCTGCTGGCCCGGCGGTTGCGGCACGGTCTTTATCGCGGCCGATCGCGCCCCCGGGGGCGGCGTTAACGGCGGTGTCTATCTGGCATTGCTGCCTGAAAGCAACGTCGAATCCGGCACTAGGCACTTGTCCACCACGTCGCTCGATCAGGTGTATGCATCCACCGGGAGCGAGTTCGCGGACAAGCCGTTTGCAATCTACCTACTCGACGAAAACAACCCGGGCACCGTCACCGTGACGGCTGAAGTCCGGCGGCCCGATGGCAGCACAGAGACCATCGAGCGCGAGTGGCCGCGCGGCAGGATCATCGTCGCATTTGCGGTGGGTGACCCGGAACAGGACTCTATTCGAATCCTGTCGACGTACAGCGACGACTATGGGGCAAGCTGGAGTTCGCCTGAAGAAATCGTCAAGCGCAACTATTGGAACAAGGACGAGGACGACAACTGCAACAAGGAAGACAACGGCTGCAAGGTCCGCTCGCGTTTGAATCAGGGCGTGAACATGGCGTCTGTGGGCGATACCGTGCTCTATGCATTTCGGCGATTCGCCGATGGCGATGAGGGGGATGCCATTCTGGGTGCGATCTCGCAGTCACGGGGAGACGGCGTGCGCCGGTCTTTCGAGATCGTGTCCGACCTCTGCGCGTACGATGTGCCAACGCTGCCGTCCGCAGCCAATTCCGCGGCGGCCGCGGCGAGAACGAATACCTTTCCGTGGGTCAGCAGCGATGGCGGCCGATTCGTGCTGGTCTATGCGGAGCGGCGGCGCGACTCGGACGGCAACTGCATGGGGAATCTGAGCGAGCCCTCGGATTCGAGAATCGTCGCTACGGTCAGTGATCCGACGGCGAAGCAATGGGGATCGCCAACGCAGGTAGCGCCGACCACCGACCACGGATTCCAGTTCATGCCTGTCGTCGAATGTTCGCTCGGCATCTGCCAGATCGCCTGGTGGGATACGGTCCGTGACAGTCAGAGGACCCGCGACTTCTTGCTCGAGCAGGGCGATCCGGTAGCGCTCGCAGCCCTCGACGCGTTCGAGAACCTGCCGATCTTCGCCGATTTCAATTATCCGACCGGAAACGGCAACGAGGTCATTCAATTTCGGCGCACGGCGGACATGTACACGACAAGGATTCGGATCGATTCGGGTACGCCCGTTGTTCTCGACAGCGAACCGCTGCTCGCGTCCCGCTATCGACTTGGGCTGCTGGGAGGCGAATTGGTCGAACGGGAGGCGAACCCCTTCAACATCAAGGCCTACCGCGATGGCACGGTACCTTTCATGAGCGACTACAACTGGCTGACGTCCGCCAGGCATCGGCTTGTTTTCGATTCGGATCGGCCGGAGCTCGGCGCACGCTGGGAGGGGAATAACGCCCCCGATCCACGGAATCCCACCGCGGCGCCTCAGTTCTGGCTCGCGTGGACCGACGCACGCAACATGCGCGGCCAGATCTACACTGCCAACGTCGAGGACCATGTACCGTACACGAGGACGTTCGTGCCAGTCATGGCACGGGAGCAGGGCGGCGCTCCGGTCCCGTCGGAGGCTGAATCGGGGGATGCCGCAACGGGATTCTCGGGGTCGGTCGAAGACTCGAACGCGGGCGCTGTCATTTGCGTGCCGACGCACAACCCGGGCGAGGGCGAGCTATTCGTTTCGCTCAACAATCGGACGAAGGACGCCGACATCTATGGAGCGCTGATTGTGGACGGGGCCTCGGCGTTCACGCTGAACCCGGCGAGGACCCTCGGTCAAATTCAGCGCGCCTACACTATCGTTGCCGAGAACGCCGGCCCCGCGGATCGCGTGTTCCGCTTCGAGATCGCCAATCAGCCGGTAGGTTTCCCGGAAGTCGCTCGCGCCTCGTGGGATCAGCTGCCGTTCGATCCGACAAGCGCAGGTTTCTCAACGTCACCGCCAGATGAGATCGAGTTGGCGCACGTTGGTCCCCGGTCGAGCGTGTCGCTGGCGCTGTTCGTCGTCTCGCAGGCGGGCATGAACGTCGTATCGGTCGATGTGTTTGACGACGCGACCGGCGAATTGGTAAATACGGTTACCGTGAATGGCGCGGGCGAATCGGGACCGCTCGTCAATCGCGACTTCGAGCCGAACGAGTTCGAGAACCACAATCCGAGCGTCTTTGCTCCGGATCAGTTCAATCCGGACCAGTACAACCCGGATCAATACAATCCCGATCAGTTCAACCCTGACCTATACAGTCCGGACCAGTTCAATCCCGACCAATTCAATCCGGACCAGTACAACCCGGACCAGTACAATCCGGACCAGTACAACCCGGACCAATTCAATCCAGACCTCTACAACCCGGATCAATTCAACCCCGATCAGTTCAATCCGGATCAGTTCAATCCCGACCAGTTCAATGCGACCTTGACGGATGCAGGAAGCCTCAGCAATCCGGCGATCCCGAACCCGTATGTGCCGGCAACGGCCCGCCACTCGGACGGTACGGTCGTAAAGCTCGACGTGACCTTCGGCATCCGCAACGATGGCAACGCGCTCACGCCCTACACCGTAGATTTCGCCGTGACGGACGACGTCGTTCTCGAACTACTGGCGGACGGACTGATAACGGCACAATTGATTGCGTGGCAGGACAAACAAGTCCAGGACGCACAGTTCTGCGATTCGCGCATCGTCACCGAGAATCACATTGTCGCGGTGTCGAACAATCCGGATCTCGAATCGCTTCAGGTCTCCGACATCCATAGCAACCGCCACGGCGAGCTGACTTACGTCGTCGCCGCCGGCGATACTCTTCACAATACGCTGCGTTTCATCGGAAGGCAGGATGCGATGGAGATTCTGGCGGAGCGACTCGAGAACGACATCATCGCATATGCGTTTTCGTCACAGGTCGCCAACACCGGCGAGATGGAGCTCGCCAATACTCGAGAGCAGGTCATCAGCGATAGCCAGGCAGCGATCTACGATTCGCCTGACGCTGACGATGCAATCGACGAGGAAGAAAGCCAGAGGTATGCCGACGGCTATGGCATGTTTGCATCGAAGACGAATGCTCACGTCGGCAAAAAAATATACCTCTACTGGGCATGGCTGACCGAGAACGGCGAAGGCGTCGACAGTTCGGACGACGAACATGCGATTCGGGTGGAGAACTGCCACACGCGAAGCCTCGTCGACGAGTGGACCGGGCTGCTGCGCGACAACGGTTTTTCCTACCATCGATCGCATGACAGTTGGAAAGTATTGTGGCGTACCGATGGTCTGCCGCCGGGCAGCTACTGCGCATCCGCAACCAGTAGCCTCACCGGCCAGACGCTGACCTCGCCCGAGATTCGCCTGCGCTAGCTAGGGTTTCGAGCCCAATCGCTTGCGCGCGTCTGCGCCAAGGGGATCGTCGTCGTGCCGCCGATCGATAAAGACGGCGTAGTTCTCCTGCGACGGCGCTACCATCCCCAACTCCTGCTGGGCTCGGGCGAGCCAGTAGGGAAGCTCTGCCGTGTAGCGCCATGTGGGCAGATCGTCGAGGAAGACAGACGTCGCCTCGCCAATTCGGTCGTTGGCTTCGATCAGCGTGTCCAAAGCCTCAGCAGGGCGGCCGGCCTCGAGGTAGACACAGCCGAGATAGAAGCGCAGCAGCCAAAGATCGGCCACCTCGATTCCTGCGTTGATCGCGCCGACGGCGGAGCTTGCATCGCCGGACTCGAGCGCAATCAGTCCTGCGATCAGGTTCCCGTAGGCACGATTCTGTGGCTGCACGTCGGCGGAGAGGGCGTCGGCAATTTCGCGAGCCCTTTCCAGCCGGCCTGACTTGATGAGCAGCACCGCAGCCGGCACCTGACGCGGCAGCCCTTCGGCCGTCTTTAGGGCCTCATCGATGGACTCGATCGCGGCCGTCGGGTTGCCTGCCAGAAACTCGGTCTCGGCGCGCGCGATCAGAAAAGTTGACAGAAAGTACTGACTTCCCGCGTCCGTCGCCGCTGCGATACCGCTCTCGAGATGCTTGTGCGCTGTCGCCGTGTCACCACTGAAGATTGACATATCCGCCATCCCAAGCGTGGACGTCAGCTGGCCGCTCGGATTCGCGCTGGCCATATTCTCGTACGCGAACGCCGCCGAATCGAGATTGCCCTCGACCAGCGCATTCATTGCGATGGGCAGCCATGCCTTGAAATAGGTCTCGTCCATTTGCCGGACTCGCTCCGCCTGCTCGACGGCGCGTTCGAAGTCGCTTGCGTACATCGCGTACAGCGCGTAGTTGGATCGTCCCATCACGTTGTTAGGGTAGATCTCGAGCAGTCGTCCGCCTTGCTCCAGCGCATTGTCGAATTGCAGCGCGAAGAAGTACTGAACCGCAAGACCGTTGTGCGCCGTATCGTCCGCGGGGTAGCGCTTGACGAGCATCTCGTAGGTCATGATCGCGCGTTCGAAGTCGCGCGTTACGATCGAGTAGTAAAGACCGAGCGTTCTCAGTCGTTCACGCTCGGTCATCGTGTCCAGCGTGGCGAGCGCGCGCTCCCAGTGATGATCGGAGATGTCGGTCTGGCCGAGCGAGAAGGCACTGAGTGCGAGGCCGGAGTGGGCGCGACCCAGGTCCGGATCGTGCTCCAGCGCGCGGCGATAGTGTTCCATCGCTTCCTCGTATCGGCCTCGATACTGCAGCGATTGGGCTTGTGCGTAGGCCTGCGCGGCTTCGAGATTACTTGCGAAGAAGGACTCCGTGATCTGAGGTCTCTCTGTACCTCCGGAGCGGTCGCCCAGTTCCTCACGTATATCGTCCGCCAGCCTGTCGACCGCCGACAACACCTCCATCCGATCGCCTGCGACGACCTCGGCCGTCGCCAGCACTTCACCCAGTCTGGGGTCGATCGCGCGGACGAACAGACTGTAGCCGCCATTGTCTTCTTCAATGCGGCCGGTAACGACGAGTCCTATCCCCTCGTGTACTGAGACCAGGCGAGCGGTTGTCTCGTTCAGTACGCTGCCGCCGGGCTGCAGCGTCGAGGCGACACGCAGCGCCGAGTGCCTGCTATAGGCGCTGATGAAGGGGGCGCCCTCCAGACCGATCTGCATGGCCTGTTCGAGCGTGTCGGTGAACAATTCGTCGCCGGTGTTGTTCTCGAAGTCGGCGATCAGTATCGATACGGGACCGTTTGTTTCCAGGATCTCGCCGCTGCCGGCGCGCCCGGTGATTGGAAACAGAGAACCGGCCAGGGCGACGGCCAATACGCTTGCGGCGATGAAGTGCGAACGACGTTCCTGTGACGGCCGCGTACCTTGGTCGGCAGACAAGTTGTGGAACGTACCGCTTCGATCGGTGGCGTGGAAGAATCGTACTAGCACCAGCGAGACGGTGAATCCCGTGACTACAAAGAAGATCGACCAGCGAAGCACCGGATCGGGTGCCCCGACGGCAGTCAACAGGACGCGAGCAGCTTCAATAACGAGCCAGACGAAACCGGCATACAGGCCGGCCGTCCGGAACAATGCGCGTCGTCTTGGGTCGGTGAAAGAACCACGCATTTTGTTGTTCTTGTTGTCGGTGTCGCGCGCAGTCTAGCACGCGATTCGACGCCGGGCGCAGCAGTAACTGCCGCGCCCGGCTACGTCTTTTTCGACGCAATCTGCGCCGACCCGTCGGTCTCTCGTCGTTTGGCAACTAGGCCGACGCTTCTTGGGCCTCTCGTCCCATAGGTGGTTTCGCTTGCCTCCCACGCCGGCCGTTCAGGAGCCAGCCGAGCGGCGTATGGCGGACGAAGATGACGTAGGTTATTAGGCCGATTGCCAGCGTGCCGAGCGACGATATCGCGAATTCGAGCCACAGGTTCCAGTGGGTGTCGAGTAGCAGATACTGGATAAAGAACACCACGGGAAGGTGAATGATATAGATCCAGTAGGAGGAGTCGGCGATGTAACGCACGACCGGACTCGCGCGATCCATGAAGCGCTTCCCGGCAACGAGGCAGACCAGCGTCATGTGCACTGCGATTATGGATTCGAGAAACCCAATGCCTACCTGCTTAGCGTCGACCTCGATGCCCTGAACGACGGTCAATGCTTCCTGCAAACTGAAAGACTTCGGCAGGTAGTGGTATAGCACGGCGTACAGTACGACGCTCGTCACCGTCAGCCAGGGAACGTAGGGCTTCAACTCGTCGATCAATTCCTGGCGCCGGAAGAACTGAGCGCCGACCAGGAAGAAGAAACCGTAGAAGCCGAACGACCACGCCTGAGGAATGAACTTCTCCGGTGCCGGGTGTGGAGCCCACTGGCTCGCAAGCGCGGGCGTGATCAGCAGCGGCAGGACGAACACGAGGAACTTCGGCGACGCAAGCACACAGGCCCACCTCGAAGCAAGCGCGCCGGTCTTCTCCAGAACGACATACACCACATAGAACATGCACAGGTTGTAGAGAAACCAGAGGTGCGTTGTCGTAACTGGCGGTGGAGGGGCATCCGGCATGGTCGCCATCCAGGCGAACACGCCGAGAAGCGGGGAGGGGTTCTCGACATTCGCCAGCGCCCAGCCGACACCCTGCGCGAGCGTCAACCAGGTCAGCGGCAGGAACACCACGAACGGAATCAGAATTCGAATGGCCCTGTTCGCCAGCAAGCCACCGGCGCCTCGCTTCCCGACGAGATAGCAGGCGAAGAAGCCTGCAATCAGGAAGAACAGCGGCATGCGAAACAGGTGCATGAACCAGGACACGACGTCGATCACTGGCGACGATTGTGGGTCCGCGGACAGCCAGACCTGACTCATCAGCGGGCTGTAGGCGAGGGCGGCGTGGAAAAACACGCCAGCCAGCATCGCGATGGCCCGCAGATTGTCCATGTAGTGATAACGGATTCCCGGTGCGGCAATGTTGCCGTTCTCTGCCAAGCGATCCATGTTGTTTCCTCTCAGTTTCTGCGTCTCTGTCACCTCGTCGGTGTCAGAGCAGGTTTCTCTTCCTCGCCTGTACGGCGAGAGTGATGATGATTGCGGCTGCGATAATCAGCGAAAGAACGCCGAGAATCAGGAAGACGGTGCCGTTCCATACGGGGACGGGTCCGTCCATGTGGTTGCCAATCGCCGGGATGCTCCCGACGAGATTCAGGAAGATGGAGATGCCGATGTTGAAGATCGTCATCGTCACGACCGTCCAGGCCTCGGACTCACTGATCATTGCCACCGAAAAGGTCAGCACGAATGCCGCGAACAATTCGGTGAGCGCGATGACAACAAATGGGACCAGGCCGTCAGGGAGATTGTCCCGCGTCAGTATCAGCGTCAGTGTGATGGCACCCAGCACCGTCCAGGCAATTGCGAAACCGCCGACGTTCGAGATCACCTTGGCCACGGAATACTGCCGAATCGTAATCGGCAAACTCATGATCATCGGCAGGGTCTGTTGTGTACGTTCGTGCATGACGGTTCCAAAGACGAGGTGGATGCCGACGATCACAACGAAGGAGAGCAGGAGGATGCCCCCGACCATGAACGCCATTTGGTGCGGAACCGACATGAGAACCGCGGCAGCGACCCCTCCGGCCAGATAGGCAGCCATCGGATTGCGCACGAAATACCAGTCCTTCAGCACCAGCGCGCGGATGATTGCGGCCGTACCTACCCGGTTGCTCATCGTAATTGCGGTCATGCGGCTTCTCCTTCGCGACTCGACATGACTTCGGAGACGAATATCTCTTCGAGAGTCATGTTGTCGATACTCTGAATGACGGCGCCACGCTGCGTGAGACGCTCGGCCATCTCGGGCTTGAAATCGGCCGTCGTCACGGTGGCCAGGCGGCCGTTCTGCTGCGAGTTGGCGATAGCCGGCAGCTCGGGCATGGCGAAGCCCTCAGGCGTTTCGAATCGGATCCGCCGCCAACTGTCCAGGAAGGTTTCCTTGTCGCGGGAATCGATGATCCGTCCTCGATCGAGGAAAGTTATCTGGTCCGAGATTTGCTCGACGTCTCGCGTGTTGTGCGAGGAGAACAGTACGGCCCGGTCTTCGTCGGCAAGCACGTCGACCAGTTCATTCAACACTTCCGTGCGCGCGACCGGGTCGAGTCCGGTGGTTGGTTCGTCGAGCAGCAGAATCTGCGGACGTCTTGCGAGTACGAGGAGCAGTCCGGCTTTGACGCGCTGGCCATGCGACAGACCTTTGATCCGCTGGTCCGGGCGAATATCGAATCGCTTGAGCAACAGCTCTGCGTAGGCATCGTCCCAGGACGGGTAGATGGACTTCATGAAGTCGACGTGCCAGGACACGGTAGCCGATTTGTAGAGCCGCATGTCCTCGGACGCGAAGCCGATATTCCACTTCGCCTCGACCTGCTGCTCCGGAATTCGGTGGCCGAGTACCTCGACCGTGCCGCTGTCGGCGGCGATGAGGCCCATGATGATGCGCATCGTCGTCGATTTGCCGGCGCCGTTCGGTCCGATAAAACCCATGATGCGACCCTTCTCGAGCTGCAGATCGATGTCGTTCAGCTCGAAGTGGGAATACTGCTTGTTTACGCCGCTCAGGCGTATGGCGTTTGTCATTGTCGTCTCGTGTTGTCTTTTTGCAGGCTCGATTCGTCCTGCATCATTTCATCAAGTCGTGTCTTCAGCGCCCCGGCATCCAGCCCCAGCGATCGTGCTACTTCGATGGCTTCCTTGAGGTGTTGCGCGAGCTCTTCCTCCCGCAGCTTCACGCCCAGGTCGTCGATCTGCGCGACGAATGAGCCCTTGCCCTGCTGCGTCACGATCACGCCTTCCTTTTCGAGTTCCTGATAGGCGCGTTTGACCGTGATTACGCTGACCCGCGTTGCCACCGCCAGCTCGCGAATTGACGGCAGTTTGAAACCGGGCTGCCAGTCGCCGACGGCGATCCGCAGTCTGATCTGATCGATGATCTGCAGGTACATCGGTCTTCCGTCGCTTTGCGAGAGGACGAAGTCAGGCTCCATGTCCATTCAGTCCACTGTACATAGTCAATATACACAGTATATACACATATACACAGTTGTCAACGAATCGCGGAAGAAATGTCGACAGGCAAGGAAAATTCCTTCCATACAAGGGCTTATGAGTGAAACGGCGATAGTCACAGTGGGCGGTATCCGCGGCACCACGGTTCTTGCGGCCAGCCCTCGCGGCCGTGGACTGAACGCCATTCCTGCGTAAACTACGTCGTTGATGACCGAGAGCCAGACAACCTACGACCTCGCCGCCCCGTATCTGGAGCCCTACGTGCAGGCGCTCTGGCCGGGCGCGCTGGCGATGCACATTGACACCCGTGACCAGGACGGACGCCGGCTGAGCCTTGCCGACGATCACCTGTCGGGCCACTCGCTGCTATTGGCATTCCTCAATGGCACGAGTGAGGACGAGGCGACCGGGCTGCTGCGGGCGATCGCAGGAAAGCGCGTCGCGCTGGAGGCGTCCGGTTGCACCGTTATCGCGATCAACGCCAACAGCGATGCCGCTGCGAATCAGCGAATCCGTGACGAAACGGCATTTCCTTGGCCCGTGGCGTGCGATTCGACAGGCGCCATCTTTGCTTCCTACGGTCTGCACAAGGAAAATGGCGCGGAGATTCGGCTGGTGCTCGTGACGCCGCTTCGGCAGATACGAGTCTGGTTCGACGCGCCGATGAATTACGAACAGACGCTCGCCACCCTTATGGACGTACTCGACGAAGAAAAGACCGCTGAAGAACTCCGCTGGGCGCCACCGCATGCCCCCGTGCTGCTCGTGCCGAATGTGTTGTCGGCGGAGGAGTGCGGGAAGCTGGTCGAGTCATTCGAGACGGGCACGCCATTCATGGTCAGGCCGCCGAGGCCGGGCGAAGTTGCAGGCGACTACAAAATTCCGGTCTACGAGCACGACCGGCAGGACAGGGTCGATCAGATCATCAAAGAGCCGGACACGCTCAGTTTTCTCGATGAGCGCATCTTCGGCCGCGTGACGCCGCTGATAAAGAAGGCGTTCGCGTTCGACGTCACCCGCCGGGAAAACCTGCATATCGCGCGCTACATCGGCAGGCGTGGCGGCCACCAGATGGGGCACCGCGACAATACCAGCGCGGCTACCGCGTACCGGCGCTTCGCACTCTCGATGAGTCTGAATGACGACTACGAGGGCGGCGGAGTCGTGTTCAAGGAATTCTCGCCGCGGCCTTACCGCGCTGCGGCCGGAACGGCGCTGGTATTCTCATCCTCGCTGCTGCACGAAGTGCAGGAGACGACGAGCGGAACGCGCTACAACCTGATCTCGCACCTGTTCAACGACCAGGCGGTTCCTCGCTAGGCCTCTCGTCCGGCAGCGTTCCGTTCTCGACGTAGTTCCGCAGCTCCCCGCAGGCCCTTTCCCGGTTTTCGAGGTTCTCGTCGCTCGGGTGGCTGTCCTGAAGCTCCGTCCACTGGATACAGAGGCGGGAGAGCGCCAGGCCGGTATCCGATTCCATGCGCTGCTGCGCCGCGGACGGCGGTAGGGAATTGATCTGATCGGTCAATGTCTCCTGCATGCTCTGCATGTTGAGATCGCCCTGCTGCACGACGTCCTCGGTTTCTTCGGGTGTGACGGGCTGTTCGCCACGCCACTCGAGCACGATCACCAGTGCAATGGCCGCTATGATCGTGGCGATGGATACGCCGATGGCAGTGGGTTTTTTCAGCATCGCTCGCAACGCTTTGTAACATAGGCAATTGTCCGTATTCCGACGACGGATTCAATTGCCCACCATTCGACAAGCAGACCGGGGGACAGGTTCATGACGACGAAAAAAGGCAACTCGGTGAAGAAAGACACGGAATCGATCGTCCTCAGTCAGGACGTGCCGATACCGGAGGGCGAATCCGCCGCGCATATCTTCGGTGAGATGCGGCATCACCCCGATCAGGTTCGCGAGCTGTTCCGAGAGGGCAAATACCCGTACCGAACCCGCATACGCCGCGCCGTCTACGAACGGCACAAAGAAGAGCTGCAGGTCGAACTGCTCAAAGTGCAGAACTGGGTCAAGATGACGGGTCAGAAGATCGTCGTCATCTGCGAGGGCCGCGATGCGGCCGGCAAGGGCGGCACGATCAAGCGCTTCATGGAGCATCTGAATCCGCGCGCCGCCAGGGTCGTCGCCCTGGAGAAACCGACGGAAAACGAGACCGGGCAGTGGTACTTCCAGCGTTATGTCGCGCATCTGCCGACGAGGGGCGAGATGGTCTTCTTCGACCGATCCTGGTACAACCGCGCCGGCGTCGAGCGAGTCATGGGCTTTTGCGATTCGCTGGAGTACCTCGAGTTCATGCGGCAGGCGCCCGAGTTCGAACGCATGCTGGTGCGATCGGGGATTCGCCTGTTCAAGTTCTGGTTCTCGGTGACTCAGGAGGAGCAGGAGGCGAGATTCGCGTCACGCAAGGGCGATCCGTTGAAGCACTGGAAGCTGAGCCCGATCGACGAGAAGTCGCAGGGCATGTGGAAGGAATACACGGAGGCCAAGGAGGCCATGTTTTTCTACACCGACACCGCGGATGCGCCCTGGACGATCGTCAAGTCGGACGACAAGAAGCGTGCTCGTCTCAACTGCATGCAGCATTTTCTCAACAACCTCGACTATCCGGACAAGGACACCCGTGTCGTACGCAACCCGGACCCGCTCATCGTCGGGAGTTCCAGCCAGGTCATCGAGCGCGACCGCTATCTTTGGGGGTGACGGCCGGCCGGTGCTGGAACGCCCGTCCCGGACCTACCGGCCGTTTTTTACCCGTAGCCTATGCCTGAGCGGCCGCCCGGGGCGTCCCGCCCGTTGTGTCGTCTACGCGTAACGGGGATAATCGCCGCCGGCTCGCGTCGGCTTCCCCGCGACGGTTAATCGTGAACTCCGCCAGGCCCGGAAGGGAGCAACGGTAGCGGTGACACCGGGTGCCGGGGAGCAGCTGGCGCGGGCCACTTATCGCCTGTGACCGGGTGCGCTACACTGCCGAGTCACAACACGAAACCTCCCGCGCGCATTCAATGAGTTACCTCGTACTGGCCCGCAAATGGCGGCCCAAGACCTTCTCTGACACGGTAGGGCAGGAGCACGTCCTGAAGGCGCTGGTGAATGCGCTGGAATCCGGACGCCTGCACCATGCCTACCTGTTCGCCGGCACCCGCGGTGTCGGCAAGACCACTATTGCGCGGATTCTCGCCAAGGCGCTCAACTGCGAGAAAGGCGTCACCGCAGAGCCGTGCGGGGAGTGCAGCGCCTGTATCGAGATCGACGAGGGCCGGTTCGTCGACCTGATCGAGGTCGACGCCGCGTCGAAGACCAAGGTCGACGATACGCGCGAGATGCTGGACAACGTGCAGTACGCCCCGGCGCGCGGCCGGTTCAAGGTGTACCTCATCGACGAGGTGCACATGCTGTCGAAGAGCTCTTTCAATGCGCTGCTCAAGACGCTCGAGGAGCCGCCGCCGCACGTGAAGTTCCTGCTCGCGACAACCGACCCTCAGAAGCTGCCGGTGACCGTTCTGTCGCGTTGTCTGCAGTTCAATCTGAGCCGGCTCACGCCCAGGCTCATCGCCGATCGCCTGAGCTATATCTGTAACGAGGAGAAAATCGAGACCGACGCAGCCGCTATTGGCATGATCGCGCGTGCCGCCGATGGCAGCCTTCGCGACGCGCTGAGTCTGCTCGATCAGGCCATCGCGTATTGCGGCGGAAAAGTCGAGGAGTTGCCGGTTGCAAAGATGCTCGGCACGATCGATCGCGATCACGTCACGCGGCTGCTGCGCCTGCTAGCGGCCTCCGACGGGCGAGGGTTGATCGACGCCGTCCGCGAGATCGACGAGCAGTTCCCGGACTACGGGCGGCTGCTCGAAGACCTGGCGCGCACGCTGCAGCGCATCGCCATTACCCAGGTCATCGGTACGATAGATAGCGACGAGGAGCTGGACGCCGATGAGATCGCGGAGCTTGCGGAGGGCCTCCCACCGGGAGATGTGCAGCTCTTCTATCAGACCGCGTTGATCGGACGTCGCGATCTGCATCTGTCGCCGGACCCTCGCAGCGGAGCCGAAATGACGCTGCTCCGGATGCTGGCGTTCCGGCCGGCGGGCGCGAGCGCGGCCGGGGGCGGTGACGGGTCGGCCAGGCCATCCGCGGCGAAGCCGCGTCCTGTCGCGAGTGCCGCGCCGGTCAAGGAAGCGCAGGCAGTCGGAGGGCAAGCTCCCAGGCCGGAACCGAAGCCCGCGGCAACGGCCGCCTGGGACGAACCGGACTGGGCCTCGCTCATACCCTCGCTTGGCTTGAAAGGCGCGGCACGAATGCTCGCAATCAACTGCGCATACCTGCGCCGGGAAGGCAATACGATCCATTTCCGGGCGGACAAGAATGCCGAATCGGTGCTGACCCGCGAGCGTCAGGCCGCTCTCGAAGAGGCGCTGTCGAAGCATTTTGGCGAGCCACTGCGAGTCGGCATCGAGATCACCGAGGCGCCGGTCGAGGGTACGGAGACGCCGGTCGAAACCGAAGCCCGCGTGACCGACGAGCGCTATGAGGCAGCGCGCGAATCGATCGAGGCCGACCCGAACGTGCAGACTCTCAAGAACATGTTCGGCGCTGAATTGAAAACCGACTCGATCGAACCCATTCAACCGCAGAGATCGGATTGAGGACCCTGGTTCAGAACGGGGCCTTCTCATGGCGTTAACAGGACATAGACGATGATGAAAGGCGGAATCGGCCAGCTGATGAAGCAGGCTAAGCAGATGCAGGCCGAAATGAAAAAGGCGCAGGAAGAGATGGCGTCGATTACCGTCACCGGCGAGTCCGGCGGCGGGATGGTCAAAGTAACGATGACCTGTCAGCAGCAGCTGCAGGGACTCGAGATCGACGACAGCCTCATTGGCGACGACAAGGAGATGCTGGAGGATCTCATCGTTGCCGCGTTCAATGACGCACAGCGCAAAGTCGAGACGACGATGAAAGAGAAGTTCGCCGGAATGGCGGGCGGTCTGAATCTTCCGCCGGGCATGAATCTGCCATTCTGATCGCTGCCAGTGTCCTATTCGCCGTTACTCGTCAAGCTGATCGACGCGCTGCGCTGCATGCCCGGCGTCGGTCAGAAATCGGCGCAACGAATCGCATTTCACCTGCTCGAGCGCGATCGCGAGGGCGCATCCGCGATGTCGGGCGCCCTGGCCGAGGCGGTCGAGGGCATTGGCCACTGCAAACGTTGCAGGATGTTGACGGAACTGGAGATCTGCTCGATTTGTACGGCGCCGGGACGGGACGAGACCCAACTCTGCGTCGTCGAGACGCCGGCCGACGTCGTCGCTGTCGAGGACGCGACGGGATTTCGCGGCCTGTACTTTGTGCTGATGGGACACCTGTCGCCACTTGATGGAATCGGTCCGGAAGAGCTGGGGCTGTCCGCTCTGGAGGAGCGACTCGGTAGCGATGGGGTCGAGGAACTGATCATCGCCACCAACCCGACCGTGGAGGGCGACGCCACGGCGCACTACCTTGCCGACCTGGCTTCCCGTCACAAGGTGCAGGCGAGCCGAATCGCGCACGGGGTGCCGCTCGGCGGCGAATTGGAGTATGTCGACGGCGGAACGCTGTCACACGCGTTCTACGGCAGGCGAGTCGTGGAATAGAATAGGGCTTATCGCAGGCCTGTCCGGGCAACGCGGACAGGCTCCGGTCAGAGCGCTTCACGGACGGCGCGAATAGCTAGAGGGGGATACCGATGTCTGACTGTCTTTTCTGCAAGATTCTCGATGGTGAGGTTCCTGCCGATGTCGTTTACGAAAACGACACCGTGCTGGCCTTTCGCGACATCAATCCACAGGCGCCGACGCATATCCTGATCATCCCGCGCCAGCACATCAGCACGATCAATGACATCGAGCCGGAGCACGAGATGATGGTCGGTCGTCTGTTCTCGGCAGCCCGGGAAATCGCCGCGGCAGAAGGGCTGACGGACAAGGGCTACCGGGTCGTCATGAACTGCGGCGAGGGTGCCGGTCAGAGCGTCTTTCATATTCACCTCCACCTTCTCGGCGGCCGCGGTTTCGACTGGCCGCCGGGCTAGTTGCGCGCGTTCAATTGCCGCCAGTGTGGGAGGAACCCAGCACGGCCGACTATGTCGTCCGATCGACGATCGAGTGGGTCGGCATCGTCATGGCGTGGCTAACCACGCTGCTGTTTGCTGCCGGATCGATCCTCGTCGCCCTTCGCAGCGGCCGCCCCGGCGGCTACTGGATGCTATCCGGCGTCGCAGCGTTCTTCGGAATGCTGCTGTATGAAATGACGCACATGCATACCCTCGGCTTGCGACTGGAGTATTCGGTCACCTACGTGCTGCGTGAGTACATCGGTCCGACACTGCCGTTTTTCCTGTTCGCGGTCGGGTTCGGGCGTCTGGCCTGGTCGCTGCGTCACGGAAGTGCGGTCTCGGACCAGGAATAGTCCCTCGTACCGAACGATTTCGTCCCGTTAAGGGTCATAAGACCTTAGGCACATACCGCGGGGGACCGAAATGCCAATCCGCAAGCTAGTTGGCGGCCTTCTGGTCGCGACCATTCCTGCCACAGTCTTCGCTGACGACTTGATGCAAATGGGGGACGGGACCGTTCATGGCGATCGTATTCGTGAGTACGAGATCACCTGGACTCAGTGCATGAAGCAGGACGACACGTGGGCAGAAGTCAGCCCGCTCACCGAAGTGATGGTGGCAATCGGGGACGTTCTGCGCCTAACCCAACTCTCCGACCCGCAGCCGGGTGTTTCCGTAGAATCCATTACGTATTTCGACCGTGCGTCTCTGGCTCCATTGAGAATGGAGCAGCGTGCGCTCGGCCCTGACGGCGTCGCGCTCATGCATGCGACGCGCGTGCTCGACTCCGACGGCTACGCCGGTCTCATGGTCCGTGGCGACGATACGTCGGAACTCGGCGGAGCGATTACTTCCGATATGTGGCACGGAGGTGCACTGGGACTGCCGTTGGCGACGATCGATGCAGACGATTTTCCGGTGGAGTTCGCGAGTTCGATGATGGCCTTCGACGGCACGTACCGCACAGTTGGGACACTGGCGGGGCAGGAGACGTTCACGCACGGCAACCAGCAGGTTCAGGCCCTGCTCGTGGACGTCGAATGGCACCACATCGAGACCGGCGATATCTATCCGCCCGGGCCGGACGCCAGCGGTGGCCGCTATTGGGTTGTTGCGGACCCGCCGGCAGGATTCGCGCATGTACCGCAGTATCAAACGGATACCTATCTGGTGAGTACGGTGATGGAGTCGTGCCCTGAGTAGCGACGGCGGGTAGCAAGCCTTCCAAAGCCGCTCCGTCCAAAGGTAGCGGAGTAAGACCGACCGGCGACGCTCGCCGATGACTCGCTCGAGCCGGGCGGTATTTGAGAACCCAAGACCGATATGCGATTGTCAGTGGCGCTATGGAGGGGTTGGACTTCATCTCGACTGCCGGTCTGATTGCGGCCGCCGCGGCGCTTGCGGTGCTCGCAGTGGTGGTCTTGCTCAAACTCGCCAACATCGTCGGACTTCGGCGGCCGACGCAGCGAATCGAACTTCGGCCGTTTCTGTTTCTCCAGGACAATACCGGTTACGACGGCGAAGCATGCGCGCGGCTCCTCGAGATGGAGTTCGAGCACGAAGAGGGTCAACCGGCGGGAAAAACGCCCGACGATGCGTCAGGCGCTTCCGGCCGTGGAAGGACTCGAACCAGTACGGCTGACAGCACCGGCGCAGGCTCGCAGCTGAAACTGAACGCGAAAGTTGCTGGCGCCAGCATCCCGATGGACTTTCTGTGGACCTGGATTCGACGAGCGGTCGACGGACGCGTTCACCGATACGATTTCGTCGTCCTGCGCGACGACGACGGCAGGCTGGAGATCGAAGGGGCGCGTGGCGACCATCGCTACTTCGGCGTCAGCAGTGACTACGAAAAGTCGGACAATATGCGAACCGCGATCGAGTCCATTGCGGAGGACATTCGGGCCTCATACTGGGACCAGAGTCCGGCGTTGCTGTCCAATTATGTGTCTCAAGGTCAATTCGCGAAAGCGAGGGAACTCATTCAGAAGTGGCCGACGCAACTCGAGTCGCGATTGCCGGAGACGCTGTATTTCAGCGGCGAGAACGCCAAGGCGTTGAGGCGATTCGATGCCCCGGGTGCCGTCGTCGACGACATAGACTACGTCGGTTGCCTGATCGAGTTGCGAAAGTTCTCGCGTGCGATTGAGCGACTGAGCGCGATTGACGACGGACCTACTGCCCACAGGTTGCGGTTCCTGCGCGGCGAGGCCTACCGCGGAATGCGCGATCTTCAATCGGCAATGCAGTCATATGCTGCCGCCACCGCCGCCGCACGGGACGTGCTCAAATCGGACCCGGAGAACACGGATGCATTGTGGACGATCGTCGATGTCAGTATTGCCGCATCCGAAGTGCTTTACGATTTCGGTACCGTCGAAGAGCGCGAGGAGCAATTGGAGCTCGCAGTGACGACTTGCGAGACGCTGGAACGCTACGACCACAGTGTCACGCAGATTCGAGTGAAGGCATTCATGCTCCGCGATCTGGAGCGAACCGACGAGGCGATCCAGGAGTTTCACTATTGCGAATCGATCTGTGAGGATCAGCGCGCGTCCGATCCGAGCAATATCTTTCACCGATCAGCGCACGCGTGGGTTCTGGCCGGAATCGCGAGTTGTTCGTGGGAACTGTTGCGCAACCTCGTCCAGTCCGAGTTCAAGCTGGTGGGCGCCGATCTCGATGGCCCGTTTGGCGCTGTCGAACGGCTTGCACAGTACATCGGCGAAATCCCGGAGAACGAACGCAACCGTGGACTGGCCAACGCACTGGACGGCAAGTGGCACCCGGATGTCGATATCGTGCTGCCGCCGAAGTTCAACTCGATGCTGGGGCCGATTCTGAAGGACCGGGATTTCCTGACTATGCTGGTGATGGAGCTCGTCCGGCAGCAAGCTGCCGAGCTCGACGCTCGTATGGCATTCGAAGACCTGCAGATGCGGCAAAGCGCGGTCCACCGCGCTGACGGTCACTACGGTCTCGCCTGGATGCTGATGAATACGGGTGGCAACGACTGGGAGGCGCATCGGCACTTCTCAACGGCGTTCTCCAGCGATCTGTCCCTCAAGGAAAGGGCCTACTGGGACTGCGACCTCGTCGACCTGAGAGCCGTCGAGTTCGACGGGGTGGCTCTCGAGGATACTCCGTTCGAATAGCGGCAGGTCAGTACTTGCCTTTGGCGAGTTGCTCGGTCAGTAGAACGGTCCGCTTGTAGCTCTCATAGCGTCGGGAATCGATGGTTCCTGCTTCAACGCCATCTTTCACCGCGCAGTCGGGCTCCCGCAGGTGGCGGCAGTTCGCGAAGCGGCACTTCTCACCGGCCTCATGAATTTCCCGGTAACCGACGATCGCTTCCTCCGGCGTATTCAACGCCGGTGCATAGTCGCGCACACCGGGCGAGTCGATGACATTGCCGCCGCCGGGCAGGGGGATCATCACCGAATTTACGGTCGTATGCCGGCCTTCCCGGTGCTTTTCCGACACCGACGCTACACGCTGATCGGCTGCTTCCGACAGCAGATTGATCAGGCTGGACTTGCCGACACCGGATTGGCCGACGATGATCGCCGTATTGCCCGTCAGCAACTCTGACAGTGCGTCGATACCGTCCTCCGTCTCTGCGCTCGCGGCAAGCGTGGCGTAGCCCACACGACGATAAACATCGAAAGCGCGTTCATCAGGCGCTTCGAGGTCAATCTTGTTGAAGACGACCGCGCCGTCGACGCCCATGAGTTCCGCTGCGCACAGGTAGCGGTCGACGATGTACCAGTCCGCTTTCGGCACGGCCGCGGCGACGACCACCAGCAAATCGACGTTGGCCGCCAGCACCTCTCGGCGGCCTTTGGCATTCGGTCTTGCCAGTTCGTTGCGTCGTTTCTGGATTGCGGTGATCAGCCAGTCGTCTTCATCCGGAAGTGGCTCGGTGACCACGCGGTCGCCGCAGACCGGCTTGATCTTCTTACCCTTGATCCGAGCGTCGACTTCCTTCAGATCGTCGAATCGCAGCCGCATGCGGCGGCTGTAGGTGGCGATGACTGTAGCGTCCTGGTGTGACATTCGGAACTCGGTCGCTGGTTCGGCGCAGTATGCCCGCATGCGCTGTGTCGTGCACGGGCGATGCCCATGTACACTTAGGCTCATGGACAAGAGCACCAACCTGATCTGGATCGATCTCGAGATGACGGGTCTCGATACCAATTCCGACACGATCATCGAGATTGCGACGATCGTGACCGACAAGTATCTCGATGAGCTTGCCGTTGGACCCGTGGTCGCCATCGGTCAGTCGGACGATACGATGGAGGCGATGGATGAATGGAACACGCGACAGCACGGCGAGTCCGGGCTGACGCAGCGAGTTCTCGAGAGCGACAGAACGCTGGCTGATGCGGAACAGGAAACGATTGCGTTTCTTTCGGACTGGGTCGACGAGCGTGCGTCGCCAATGTGCGGCAACAGCATCTGTCAGGACCGGCGCTTCATGGCGCGCGAGATGCCAGCGCTCGAGCGCTATTTTCACTACCGCAATCTCGACGTCAGTACGCTGAAAATCATTGCGCAGCACTGGGCCCCGGCGGTGGCAAAGGGATTCCAGAAAGAGTCCGAGCACCTGGCGCTGGCAGACATCCGCGATTCGATCGACGAACTGCGGTGGTACCGCGACAATCTGCTCGATGCCTCCGTACTGACCCGAGACGGATGACGCAGCCTCCCGCACCCGCGACCGCGCGCAATACTGCACCCATCCTGTCCGTGCTTCGCAGTGAATTGCGGGACTGCAAACGCGTACTGGAGATTGGTTCGGGCGATGGGCATCACGCGGTGAGTTTTTCGCGGGCACTGCCGCATCTGGAATGGCAGACGAGCGATCTCGACGAGAACCATGCCGCTATTCGGGGTCGAGTCGGCGAGGCAATGCTCGAAAATGTGCTCCCGCCCTTGTCTCTGGATGTCCGATCGGCCGACGCGCCCGCTGATGATTACGACGCGGTCTACACCTGCAATACGGCGCACATCATGAGCGCATCGGCGGTCGAGTGCATGCTGGAACTGGTGCCGGCTGCGCTGGCCGATGACGGCGTGTTCTGCTGCTATGGACCGTTCGTTCGAGACGGGCGTTTCAACGCGGCGAGCAATGAGGCGTTCGACGCGTCATTGCGTTCGCGTGATCCGTCCATGGGTCTGCGCGCTCTGGACGAGCTCGATGCAAGACTCGCAGATAACGGCGTTCACCGGCAGCGCGTCTACGCGATGCCCTCGAACAACCTGCTCGTCATTTGGCGGAAGGAGGCGGCATGACGACTCATCACGGTGGCTGTCACTGCGGCGCGGTGCGCTTCGAAGTCGACGCGCCCTCGGAAATCGAAGTAACGCGCTGCAACTGCAGCGTGTGTTCGATGACAGGCTTTCTGCATCTGATCGTTTCCAACAGTGACTTCCGGCTGACAAGCGGTGACGACGAGCTCGAGACCTATACGTTCGGCACCGGCACGGCAAAGCACCTGTTTTGCCGGCGCTGCGGTGTGAAGTCCTTCTATATTCCCCGCTCACATCCCGACGGCGTCAGTGTCAACGTCAACTGCCTCGACGAGGGCAGCGTCCAATCGGCCGAGGTCACGGATTTCGACGGCCAGAACTGGGAGCAGAACATCGCCAAACTGTCGCCATTAAGCGACTGATTTCGCAGTGGTTTAGCTGGTCTGCGGGCAGGCTTTATCCTATAGTTGCGGCTCGAACCCCCAATGTGACCCCGATGTACCGTCTACACCTCGCCCTTGGCGCCTTTCTGCTCCTCTTCGCACAGACCGCGGCCGGCCAGACCGCATGGGTCAGCGACGAGTTCGAGATCATGCTGCGGACCGGCCCCAGCACCAGCAATGCCATCCAACTGATGGTATCGAGCGGTACGGAACTGGACGTGCTCGAACGGGACGACGAGTCCGGCTTCACTCGAGTCAGAACGCAGGGCGGCACCGAAGGTTGGGTGCTCACCCGATATCTGATGTCGGAACCCAGCGCACGCGAGCAGCTGGTTGCGCTGACCGGCCAGCTCACCGATGCCACGTCCGAGGGCGCATCCCTCGATTCGCAGCTAGCCGCCATCCGCAGCGAGTACGCCTCGGCGGAGCGGCAAATCGCCTCCCTCGAAGCGGACAATTCGCGGCTGGAGCAGGAACTGACCGACATTCGGCGCACGGCGGCCGACGTGCTGGCGATCAACGATCAGAACGAAGAATTGCGGCAGAATCTGATGGACTCGGGCATCCGCGTCGACACCCTGGAGCAGCAAAACCGCGAGCTCACCAGGCAGACAACGCGTTACTGGTTCATGACCGGCGCGCTGGTGCTGGTCGTGGGCATCATTCTGGGGCTCTGGTTGCCGCGGATCCGCTGGCAGCGGCGGTCGCGCTACGATCGTTTCTAAGCGAAGCCGAGTCGACATTGGCCTCGCCGGCCATTCTCGTCCCGCTATTTGAGTGAGTGGATTCGAAAGGACCGGGTTTGAACGCGTGGCGGGCCGGTCCCTCGTCAGCCGTCATCTTCCTTTCCTGGCCTTTCTCTGTCCGTGGCGACGACCGCGGCAACCACGATAAAGACTACAAATCCGAAGATCAGCAGGCCTGAGAGTAGTGAACTCATTGGCGTTGCGGCTATCCGCCCTTGTCGGCGGCTCCACGAGAAGACTGACGCTATTCTAGCTCAGCGGGCCCGGCCGGATGCGCACAGGCGCTTTTCGGCCAGATCCTCCGCCCAACAGGCGCTCCGCGCAGGTGTCGAGCCGGGCAGGCGCATCGGCGGCCCGGTCAATACACACGGCGCTTGGCCATCAACCGCAGGTGCCTTCGGGGATGTTGCCGGCCTTCTCGAGGAATCGTTCCATGCGCGTCAGCAGGCGATCGACAAAGCTCTTGTCCTGCTCGCGGGTTTCCTGCAGTTGTCGCAGAATCTCGTCTCGCCGACTTGCGGGTAGCCGCAAGCCGTCGACCGTTTCCTCGCAGCCAAAGAGCAGAAGCGCCAGTCGAAGGTGCGAAGTCGGCAGCTTGCACGCCTCGACGGCAGACGTGATCTGACCGGCGGAATAGCCACTGTAGCCGCTGCCGCTGTAGCGGTCGCTGAGTTCCGCGGGCAGGTACTGAATGTAGTCTCGAAGAATGCCGCGGGCTTTCCGGCTGAGTTCCATCGTCGCCCGCTCAGGATCGACGCCGGCTCAGACGGACTCGCCGGCCAGGAAGAGCCACGTTTCGACGACGGTATCGGGATTGAGCGACATGCTCTCGATACCCTGCTCCAGAAGCCACTCAGCAAGATCGGGATGATCCGACGGCCCCTGACCGCAGATGCCGACGTACTTGCCCTTGTCACGGCATGCCTTGATCGTCATCGCGAGCATCGCTTTAACCGCGTCGTCGCGTTCGTCGAACACGTCCGCGATCAGCGCGGAGTCACGATCCAGGCCCAGCGTTAGCTGCGTCATATCGTTCGAGCCGATCGACATGCCGTCGAAATACTCGAGGAACTGGTCGGCGAGCAGTGCGTTACTCGGCAGCTCGGACATCATAATGATCTTGAGATCGTCCTTGCCGCTCTCCAGTCCGTTCTCGGCCAGAAGTTCGATGACTTGGCGCCCCTGCGCGACGGTGCGCACAAACGGGATCATGACCTGCACGTTGCGAAGGCCCATGTCGTTGCGGACTTTGCGGATCGCCGCGCACTCCAGTTCGAAACACGGACGGAAGCTGTCGGCCACGTAGCGGGCCGCGCCGCGGAATCCGAGCATCGGGTTCTCTTCCTCGGGCTCGTAGCGGTCGCCGCCAATCAGGTTGGCGTATTCGTTCGACTTGAAGTCCGACATTCGGACGATGACCGGTTCCGGCGCGAATGCCGCTGCGATCGTGGACACGCCCTCGGCGAGTTTGTCGATGAAGAAATTGACGGGGTCGGCGTAGCCGGCCATCTGCTCGTCGGCAGCAAGCCGGGTTCCGTCGTCCAGCTCGTCGTATTCGAGCAGTGCCTGCGGATGGACGCCGATCATGCGGTTGATGATGAACTCCAGCCTGGCGAGCCCAACGCCGCGGTTCGGAATCGCCGCGAAGTCGAATGCGCGATCGGGATTGCCGACGTTCATCATGATCTTGACCGGCACGTCGGGCAGCGAATCGAGTTCGATGAGCTTCTCGTCGAAGTCGAGCTTGCCTTCGTAAACGTAGCCCTCGTCGCCCTCGGCACAGCTGACCGTGACGGCATCGCCGTCCTTGATCGTGTTGGTCGCGTCGCCGGAGCCGACGACCGCCGGTATGCCCAGCTCGCGGGCGATGATTGCCGCGTGGCAGGTGCGGCCGCCGCGATTGGTCACGATAGCGGCTGCACGCTTCATGACCGGCTCCCAGTCCGGGTCGGTCATGTCGGAAACGAGCACGTCGCCATCCTGTACGCGGTTCATCTCCTTGGCGGAGCGGATGACCTTGGCCGTGCCGACACCGATCTTGTGCCCGATACTGCGGCCCGTACAGATGACGCGGGAGCTCTCATTGAGTATGAAGCGCTGGATCGTACGGCCGCTGCGGCTCTGCACGGTCTCCGGGCGCGCCTGTAGGATGTAGAGCTTGCCGTCCTCGCCGTCGCGGCCCCACTCGATGTCCATCGGCCGCTTGTAGTGTTCCTCGATGGTGACGGCCATGCGCGCGAGCTCGATGACTTCGTTGTCCGTGATCGAGAACCGGTCGCTCTCTTCCTCGTCGACGTCGACGGTCTCGACCGTCTTGCCGATCGTCTGATCCTTGCTGTAGATCATCTTGATGGCTTTGCCACCCAGATTCCGGCGCAGGATCGGGAAATCGCCGTTCCTGAGACTCGGCTTGTAGACGTAGAACTCGTCCGGATTTACGGCTCCCTGCACCACGGTCTCGCCGAGTCCGTAGGACGAGGTGATGAACACGGCGTCGCGGAATCCGGTTTCGGTGTCGAGGGTGAACAGCACGCCTGACGCACCGATGTCACTGCGCACCATCGTCTGTACGCCGGCCGACAGGGCGACCTGACTGTGGTCGAATCCCTGGTGCTCGCGATACGCGATCGCGCGGTCGGTGAACAGGGATGCAAAAACCTGGTGCAGCGCCTCGATGACCTTGTCGAGTCCGCGAACGTTGAGGATCGTCTCCTGCTGACCGGCAAATGACGCGTCCGGCAGGTCCTCCGCGGTCGCTGACGATCGCACGGCAACGGAAATATCGCGGCCGTCGGACATCTCGTCCCACGCCGTTTCAATGTCCTTGCGGAGCTTCTCGGGCAATTCGGTCTCGAGCACCCACTCGCGGATCTGCTTGCCCGCCGCCGTCAGCGCGTCGATGTCATCGACGTCCAGGCCAGTGAGCGTGTCATTGATCCGGTCTTCGAGGCCGTCGGTCTTCAGGAAGTCGCGATAAGCGGCGGACGTGGTCGCGAAACCACCGGGGACGCTGACCCCGAGTCCGCTCAGATTGCTGATCATTTCGCCGAGCGAGGCGTTCTTGCCACCAACGATTTCGACGTCATTCATCCCAAGCTCATCGAGCTTGATGACGTATGGCTCCAATGTAGGCTCCCTTGAGGTTCAACGGCGGGACGTAGACAATCGCATGATGGACGAGCGCGCCGTGTTTTTTCTCTCCGACCAGACTGGTGTCACTGCGGAAACGCTTGGCCACAGCCTGCTCGTGCAGTTCGATGGCCAGTCATTTAGGCAGGTGACTCTGCCATTTATAGATACCGAAGACAAGGCACGCGAAGCTGTTGACAAGATCACCGCCGCAACGGCGAATGACAGCCATCGGCCGATCATTTTTTCGACCGTCGTGCACGAGGATTTGCGGTCCATCATCCGCACGGTCGAGGGCCTGCATCTGGACTTTTTCGACGCTTTCCTGACGCCGCTGGGGCAGGAGCTCGGCACGCCGCCGACCTTCGAGACCGGCAAGGCTCACGGCATGAGCGACATCGAGAGCTACATGAAGCGGATCGAGGCGACCAACTTCGCGATGGCCAATGACGACGGGGGAGTCAGCCGCGACTACGACATGGCCGATGTCATCCTGGTCGGGGTCTCTCGCTCGGGCAAAACCCCCACCTGTTTGTACCTGGCGCTGCAGTACGGCGTGTACGCCGCGAATTTTCCGCTGACCGACGAGGAGTTCGAATCCGGCACGCTGCCCGAGGTTCTCGTGCGGCAGAAGCAAAAGCTCTACGGGCTGACGATCGCGCCGGGAAGGCTGCGGCAGATCAGAAAAGAGCGGCGCGCTTTGGGTCGCTATTCGACGGCTCAGCAGGTGCGTTTCGAGATCCGGGAAGCGGAGAAACTCTTCCGGCGATACAGCATCCCGTACGTGGATACGACGGAATTCTCGATTGAGGAAATATCGAGTCGAATTCTCGATAGTACAGGCGTCGAAAGGAGAGTTCGAGCCTGATTTCCGTGGGGTGATGCTGCTATATTCGGGGCATGTTGCTCGATAGCAGACTAGTACCGGAAACCATCGTTCGCCCGCGAAGCTTCGTCGGCTTGATGGCCCTGTACGAGAGCAACTACCTGCGGCTCCTGAACCTGATTCCCGACCTCGAGCAGCTCGACGGTTGCTACCGCTCGCGCGTCGCCGGCGATTGCGATCTGTACGTGGAGATCATGGAGCGCAGCCGCTACACGGTAACGCTGAATCTGACCTACTACTTCGACGGCGAGGACGGGCGGGTTGCCGATCCGGACCTGCTGGTTCGGGCGTATCTCGATGGCCAGCTTGCCGAAGCGATGCGCATCGGCAGCACCGCACGGCACGTCGAGTTCCAGCGGCTGCTCAAGGAGCAGGGCAGGGAACTCGGTGCCCGCTGGCAGAAGAACATGGTCCTCAACAAGTGGCTCGACTATCTCCTCGACCAGGGCCATCTGGTCCTAGAACGCTAGCCGTCACGAACTCGCTTCGAGCCCCTGATACCCCATCGGGTGTGGCGCGGCTCCGGCGTCGTCTGAGCGCCGTCTGACATCGCCCTGACGCCCCTCGGACACACCCGAACGCCCGGCGCAGCGGGCCCTTGGAACGGGCCCGTATTCGATTCCTGAAACTGTCGACTCAGTCAGCGCATGGCGCCGCGACTGTTGCGATGATTCGCATCGAGCGGACATAAGCTCCTGTCGGCATTTCAGGATTATGTAAAGGAAACCGGCTTGACCAGTCTGACGGCCATCTTCGGAAATTCCCAGACGGATAACGAGGAGAGCGAAAAGCTCCTCGAGCTGTACTGGAACCGTGCCGAGCTCAAGAAGGAGTTCGCGAACCTCCGTGAGCAGACCTTCAAGCTCAATGAGCAGGTCAAGACCGAGCAGGGCCGTACCGCGCGCTACCAACAGAAATACGAGCACCTCGAGAACCTGCTCCTCGATCCGGAATGGGTGCACAACGTGGTGGCCTTCTATCAGCTCAAGGCGTTCAATCAGCGCTGCTGTAACCGCGTCGCGCGATTCGCCGAGCAATTGAAGCAGCAGCGCGAGAAGCGTCAGCACAGCCGCCTCATGGACGCCTGGAACGAGAAGCGCCGCGGCGAGGCACAGGGTGTCGAGGCGAAGCTCGGTGAGCTACGTATGCAAATGCAGATGCTCGAGGACCACCTGCAGGCCGAGCGTCACCGCCTGTCGATGATGAACGGCTTCGTGCGCTTCTTTCGAAAGCGATCGATCACGAAGTCGCTGGACTCCATTGCGGAAAACCTCGCCGCGTCACAACAGACCGAGACAGCGCTGCTGCACGAACTCGAAGAGATTCAAACGCGGGAGTCACCCGATACCCAGGGGCTGAACCTCGCCGAGAAACGTTCCATCAACATGATGATCCTGTCCTTCACTCATCAGATGTATCTGCAGTTCCAGGACGATGGACTGGCCGGCCTCGTCAAAGAGTCCGGCGACAAGAGCGTTGGCGCGATTCGCTACGGAACGCGCGAAGAATGCGATGCACTTTTGAAGACGCTCGCCGGCAAGGCGGGTGCGATGGACGGCATCACCGACTCGCTCGATGTCCTGAAGCACCGGGCCCGCCTGATATCCGAGAAGGCGCTGTTCAAGAACGACGATGACGCCGTGCCGATTCCGGGCACGGTTTCGACCGTTTTCATCATTGACCAGAATGGCCTCATTCGTGAGAAGGACGCCAACCTGCTGGGTGAGAACTACTGGTCGGTCGCTGAAGTCGTCAGCCGCTGACACGCATCGCGCAGAGCCGCGCGCTGGCCGTGGTTATCCACGGATCGTTTACTTGCAATTGAGTTTGCCCGGTTCAGCCGAGCGGGGCGTCTAGATGTCCGTACGGAACATCTGGCGACGGTAGCGTCGCGTTTCCTCGGGCGTCGCGTCGGGCAGCCGAATGCCCGGCAACAGGCTGTCGCGAACGTCCTGATCGCCCGCATCGGTTTCGGCCACATCGGCCGACCGCTCTTCGATGATGGGCGTATCGACCTCGTCCGTCGCATCCGAGCTGTTCGGCACGTCGTCGTCGGTATTCGTAACGGGTTCATCGAAAATCCGGCGGAGGATTTCCTGCTCCCGGACGGCCACCGGCAGCATCTCGGGTTCCTGCTCCTCACCGCCCCCGATATCGGATTCGCTGGTGATTCGGCTGGTAATCGAGTGCTCGATGGTGTCGATGCTCAGGTCGTCGATGGCGTGGACATCGACATGTTCGGCGCTTTGATCGCAGATGACGTCAAGGCCGGTCGCGGCCAGCGCAGGCGCACTCAGAAAGCACAGCAACGCGGCGGTTGCCGAAAGGCTGCCTCTTCGTGCAGCTATTGCTGGTGCTCTGGCGTCTTGCACTGCACCTCCCCAAGCGGAAGCGGTCAGGTGTTATAGCCGAGTATAACACCTCGATCGAACCGCGCAAGCGCGGTTCCCGCCTTAGTATATCAGGGCATTACCCGCGCTGAGTGTGCCGGCGTGGCGTCGACCTGGCGCAATTCGGCCATGTCGCGCACGATATCGGCCGCCTGATCGAGCAGTACGTCCGGCATCTCGTCCTCGTCGAAGTCGTCGAGGCTCTCCAGCGGCTCGAGGCCAAGGGCGGCCCGGCGCTCGTTCTCGCGTTCGAGGCGGCGTTCCAGGTCTTCCTCGCGCTCACGTCGACGGGCGTCGATGTTGAGCGAGATGGTGTCCCGGTCGCGGGCTTCTTCGTAGTCCCGTATGCCATCGATCAGCCACTGGTAGTTCGGGTCTTCGATAGCCCGTTCTTCCTGATTGCTGATCAGCGACAAAATCGTGTTGTCGAGCGGCTCGCCTCGAGAGAAGCGCGTCGTCTGAATCGTGTCCCAGGGCAGGGCGCTGTCGCGGACCGATTCGCCCACCTGCTCGGCATCGATGGCCGACGGCAGGAGAATGTCCGGGTTGACACCGCGGTGCTGCGTGCTCTCGCCGGTGACACGGTAGTACTTGCCGATCGTCAGCGTAAGCTGACCGAAGCCGCGGTCGCCCTCGGGCTGCATGTACTGATCGAGCGAGTAGAGATTCTGCACGGTGCCCTTGCCGAAGGTCTGCTGACCGACGATGACGCCGCGCTCGTAGTCCTGAATGGCCGCGGCGAAGATCTCGGACGCCGACGCGCTGAAGCGGTCGACGAGCACGGCCAGCGGGCCGTCATAGGCAACGCGAGCAACCGGGTCCGGATCGTCCAGCCGGCTGATGCGGCCGCTGGCGTTGCGCAGCTGCACGACCGGTCCGTTGTCGATGAACAGCCCGGACAGGGCCGTCGCTTCGGTCAAATGACCGCCGCCATTGCCGCGCAGGTCCATGATCAGACCGTCGATGCCGTCAGCCTCGAGCTCCTGGATCAGGCGCTTCACGTCACGCGTCGTGCTCGTGTAATCGTTATCGCCGTTCGACAGCGCGCGGTAGTCGCGATAGAAGGAGGGCACTTCGATGACGCCAATACGCCATTCGCGTCCCTCGTTCGGGATGGTAATGATCTCGGACTGAGCTGCCTGCTCCTCGAGCTTCACCTGGCCGCGCGTCAGCGCGATGACGCGCTCGCCGCTGCCGGGCATGGAGTCCGCCGGGATCACCTGCAGACGCACCACCGTGTCTCCGGGGCCGCGAATCAGGTCAACGACGTCGTCGAGCCGCCAGCCGACAACGTCGACCATCGGACCGTCGTCACCTTCGCCGACGCCGGTGATCAGGTCGTTCGGTCTCAGCGTACCGTCGGCGGCAGCAGGGCCGCCCGGAATGATGCTGATGACTTTGACGTAGTCGTCGTCCGGCTGCAGCGATGCGCCGATACCGAAGTACGACAGACTCATCTGAATCCGGTACTCCTCCGAGTTTCGCGGTGACAGGTAGCTGGAATGCGGGTCCAGGGTGTGCGCGAAGGCATTCATGAAGCCCTCGAACACATCGTCGCTGTTGACCTGCTCCATGCGGCGCAGCAGGCGGCGATAGCGATTGGTCAGAATCTCGCGAGTCTCTTCCCAGGTCTCCTCATTGAGCACGTGACGCAGCGCGTCGTTCTTCACGCGATGCCGCCAGATTGCGTCGAGCTGATCGGAGCTCGTGGCCCACGGCTGCTCGCTGCGATCGAACTGATATTCCTCGTCGAGCGTGAAGTCCGGCTCGGTGTCGAGCACTTCGATGGCAAACTCGTAACGCTCGCGGACCCGCGTGCGATACACCTGGAACATCTCGTAGACCGGGTCGAGCGGCTGACTCTTGACCATGTCGTCCAGCTCGTAGCGGTAGCGCTCGAAGTACTCGATGTCGCTCGCAAGCAGGTACATGCGGTTGCCGTCCAACGACTCGATATAGCGATCGAGCACGTCCGAGGACAGGTCGTCGTTGACGGAGATGTGGTTGTAATGAGACTTCTGGATGAACTGGGTAATCAGTTCACCGATATTCTCGTGCCGCTGTTCCGGCTCGAGCAGATCGTCGGCGACGATCGTGTCGGTCGTGGCCAGCGCGGGAAACGCGAATGCTGCAACAAGCAGACCGAATATACTGAACTGGCGGCGCGATTGAGATTTGCTCAACGATTTACTCCATTTACGGCGAACACTGTCCTTAGCGGAAGCATTGGGCTAGGCTAGTTGCCCGGCGCCCTTCGATCAAGGGTCCAATCCTCAGAATAAGCTCGATTCCAGCGGTCTTTTTGACCAAACGGACTATTTTGCAATGCGTCCTCTCACTGTCATCAATGGCATCCTTTTGGGCTCCTGCCTGTCCATTTCAGTCTCGCTCGGCCTCGTGCTGATCGTCTTCCTCGTCATCAGCGACGATTACCCGAGACTGGAGGCTGAATTTCGACCGCTGACGGTTAGTCTGGCGATCTTTCTGAGTATGACCGCGATAGCGGCTGCTAGTTTCTACTCTCTGCTGATCAATCACTCGCTGCGCTGGGCAGCGCAGGCGCTGCTGTGGGCCGGACTGCTGGCCACCGGGTGGTACTACTGGCCTTGATGCTCGAGCGGCGGCTATCGTCGCATCGGCATCGGCATCGGCATCGGCAGCGGCGTCAGCGGAACAGCCGCAGGCGGCCCTTGCCCTTGTCGACAACCTTGCGGCGCCGGCGCATGCGGGTCTGCAGTTCCGTGCGGCGGTGTTCCAGCCAGTCTTCGCGACTCACCGAAGCGCCGGAGCCTTCGCGGTTCTTGCGGAACGTGCAGAAGTCTTCGTAGGCCTCGATTTCGTGGCGCAGTTCGCGGACCACGAGTTCGATCATGATCGCGTCATCCAGGAATCCCAGTCCGGGGATCGAGTCCGGGATCAGATCCTCGGGCTCGGTAAAGTAGGCGAGCGCGTTCAGGACCCGCTTCGACTCCTGATGCGGCAGCCGCCAGTCGATGTCCGACAGCATCTCGATCATCAGCCGCAGCTTGGCAAGCCGCTCTTGAACGAAGGTGGGCGCGCCGGTCTCGGCGACGGTCTCGAGCAATTCCTCTGCGCCCGCGACGATATCCTCGGGTGTGTAGCGCGCAGCGGAGCGCCGCGCCTGACGCATGATCAGCCGGAAATGCTCGAGGTCTGAATCCTCGAGTTCGAAAGAGACTCTGATACCCACGGTATTCTTGCTTGTTGTCGGTTATCTAACGGAAACGCTTGTCCCAGTTCTTCGAACGGTCGAAGTCCCCCGTATTGTACGGGTCTATACCGGTTTCCTCACCGGAATCGACGAGGGAATCGTCGACGATCTTCAGCGTCTCGTAAGTGCCTGTTTCTTCACGAACATATTTGTTCCGAATCAGCACGTTCTTGCCGGGGCCGACCGTCTCGATGTGGTCTTCCTCGTCGGAATCGGCAGGCACGACCTCGGGCGCGCCCGGATTCAGGGCGGCGGGAGGGGGCTTGGTCTGCGCTCGTGCCTTCCGTTTCACAGGCGCAGCCGGCCGCGGCGGAGCGAGCTCGTCGTCACGCTCACCACCGAAAATTCGTTTCAAAAAACCGAACATGCCTCTGTAGAAAACCTGCTGCGGATCGTCAGGGGATCGTTTTCGATTGTCCGCGGGGAACCCGATTGGGTGCTCTACCGAAAGGGTTTACCCCGTACAGTCATAATGCATTGGCAGGTGAGCTTAGTCAGCCCCAGCATGGGGCGAGAACTGTGACGTACGTCACAAAAAACCACTCCGGAATGCGGGTTGCTCAGGCGCGGGCCGTGCTGCGCCAGCCCCAGGCCATCAGTCGTAGCGTGAGGACGGCGAGGTAGGGCGAGGCAATAAGGAACCATGCGGCACGATCGCCGCTGCGGATGCGGCCGCTCAGCATGCCGAAGAACTCGGAGAATCCGTTGCCCTCGAAGGCGCCAAACACCGCATTGCCGACGACATAAACGGCGATCGGGAGCAGCACGAGACCGACGAAGAAGAGCCCAAGGAAAAGGGCGGCCTCATTCGTAACTCTTTGTTTGATAGAGCGTTCTTCAGTGGGCAAGGGGGCGGTCCGGACTTATTGACAGGTCCGTATCGTGGAGCAGCCCAATGATCGGGTCAAGTATCGCGGCGGCGTTTGCGGCGGATATAGACAGACACACCCAATTGCACACACGCGACAGAGAAGACGAGGTAGTGGGGTAGCACCCAGAACCATTCGCTGACGTAGACGGTGGCGAGGAAAGCGGCGAATCCTGCGGTCAGGTAGAACCAGGGCAGGGCATCGTAGATCAGTTTAGGCAGCCAGATTCTGGTGGAGGCGATGTTGCCGGTGGTTCGCGAAACGCGTTCGGAATCGGAAAGGTCGACCGACTTCTCGACTGCTAGTCCTGACATCGCATGGCATCCGTGCTGTATCTGGGGACTGAAAAGACTAGCGACTTTCGCGCTCTCAGTCCGTGATTGCGCTCACACAATGCCCTGAGATTCACGTCAGGCGTCAGGTATCCCGTTTCGGACGTTCCTCGTAGCGGAATTTCACCGTGCCGATGGTCACGATGTCGCCATTCGTCAGGAAGTGTTCCTTTACCTGCTTGGAATTGACGTACACGCCGTTCTTGCTGCCCCAGTCGATGACGCGGGTCGTGTCGCCTTCGGTGACGACCACGGCGTGCCGGCGGCTGATGTAGTGCGCCTTGAGCTGGATGTCGTTCTGCGAGGTACGGCCGATCGTCAGGCGATCCTTGAACAGTGGGAAGCGGAGTTCCTGGGTACCGATCCGGCCGATCAACAGCCGAGTGGTGCGGTCCTTGTCCACGGGCGGCCGCTCGTCGATGCGCTCGGACATGCGGTCGTCGATTTCCTGAATGACGTCTTCCATCTCGCCGATGGAGTCCATCTCGTGGCTCTTGCGCGCCAGCTCCGATAGCAGACAGTTGATCGCCTCGCCCTTGGCGTCGAGCTTCTGCTCCAGCTCCGCGTTTTGCGCCTCGAGCGCCTTCGCCCGATCTTCGAGCTCCTCGATCCTCGACTGGCTGCGATCCTCGGTGTCGACGAGCATCTTCTCGAGCTGATCGCGGTAGCTGCGAGAATCGACGAGGTCGGAGGCGAGCTGTTCGCTTACTTCCTCATTCTGCGCCAGGGTCTCCTGCGCGTCGCCGAGCTCGAAGCGGATCTGCCGGACTTCCTCGGCGTGCGCCGATTCGGCCGCCTCGAGCGCCTTCTGGCTCTCATCGAGTTCCTCGCGGGCGGCCTGCAACTGCTCTGTCAGCGCCGTCATCGCGGTTTCGGAGTCGGCCAGCGTGTCCGTGGCCGCCAGCCGCTGCGTGTGGGCGAATTGCGCCTCCTCGGCGAGGTCGACGTGACCGCGCCGAAGTTCGTCCGCGTAGGCTTCAGTGCGCTCGAGCTGGGAACGGAGTTCGTCGTTTTTCGCGCGTTCGGTGGCGAGCTGCCCGGCCTGCTGCTCCAGCGCCTGATTGGCCGAATCGATGTCGCCACGGGCGTTGAGCTCGTCGATCAGGTCGCGGAGTTCCGTGGCCTCGTCGAGCAGGTCGTGGTGCGATTGTTCGCGTTCGCGAATCTCGGCTTTCAGATCCTTGACCTTCCGATCGCGTTCCGAGATCGCCTTGTCACGGCGAGCGATGGTTTCCTCGGCGCGCTCGAGATCGCCGGTGAGACGTTCGGTGAGTTCCTCGCGCGCCTTGATCTCGGTCTCCAGACCGAGCCAGCGTGAGTGCAATTGGGCGATGTCGTATTGCAGCCGCTCGATCGTCTCCGAGCGCTCACGCAGATCTGCCTTGAGCGCGGTCAGCGAATCGCTGTCGGCGACTTCGTCGGCGAGGTCCGCGATATCGAAGGTCTTCGCGTCCGCCTCAGCCTCGTCATCATCGTCGATACCGCCAAAGCTCAGGAACTGTCGGTCTGTGAGGGCTTCCAGTTCCGACGTCGGGCTGTCGTCATCGTCGACTAATTCGTTTGTTTTCTTGTTCTCATTAGCCATGCATGAATGTTAGCACGGCGCCCGCGAGCGGCAATCCTGAAGCGCCGCCCCGTTACGTAAAATTCGCGAGTCAATCGGCGGCGACGGTCCGGTCCTGAGCCCACATCCTGAGCGCCGTGATCTGCTCGCTCATCACCACCGAGAGCGGCCGCGTGCGCTGCACTTCCTCGAGGATATGACCGTTGGCGAGTGGCTGCTGTTTGGCATGCGCGGCATAGAGAGCGGCGACGACGGCTTGTTCGATCTCGGCGCCGGAGAAGCCTTTGGTAGCGTCAGCAAGCTGTTCCAGATCGAAGCCGCTGAGCGGTTGCTCCCGATTGTTGAGATGGATCGCGAAGATCGATGCGCGGATCCGCTTGTCCGGCAGGTCGACGAAGAAGATTTCGTCAAAGCGTCCCTTGCGGACCAGCTCCGGCGGCAGTGTGTTGATCTCGTTCGCTGTCGCGACGACGAACACCCGCGTGCGTTTTTCCGCCATCCAGGTCAGGAAAGTTCCAAGCACTCGCTGCGTCGTGCCGGTCTCGCCGCCACGGCCGGCGATGCCCTTTTCGATCTCGTCGATCCACAAGACACACGGCGACATCACGTCTGCCGTGTTGAGCGCATCGCGGAGCTTGCGCTCGGTTTCGCCGTGGTACTTGTCGTAGATCGAGCCGAAATCCAGCCGCAGGAGTGGCACGCCGAATATGCCGGCGGTCGCCTTGGCGGCCAGGCTCTTGCCGCAGCCCTGAATGCCGATCAGCAGAATGCCCTTGGGCGGGTCGAGGTGCGCGGCGTCGCCGTCCCGGCGGAAGGGCGCCTTGCGGTGCGACAGCCAGGACTTGAGTTTGGCAAGACCGCCCACGTCGTTGAAACGGGCCGTGTCGTACTCGAAGTGCAGAGCACCGCCACTGTTCAAGAGCTCGTACTTCGCCTGCATGACGCCGGGCAGATCGCTTTTCGAGATTGCGCCGTCGTGCACGATGGCGTTGCGGGCGAGCCGCTCGGTATCTCTGGCCGTCAGTCCGGCGAGGTTGTCGATCAGCAGCTTGTACGCCCGCGGGTCGGCCTGCACTTTGGACCCCTGGTTGTCGCGCGACCATTCGTCCGCCACCCGCTCGACGATGGTCTGCCGCTCCGCCTCGTTCGGCAGCGCGATGTCCACGCGGGCGCTGTAGGACTCCAGTTCGCTGGGGAGTTCCAGCTTGTGGCTGATGAGAACCAGCTGCCGATGCAGGTCGCGGCTTTGTATGCAGATGTCCTTCAGGAGCCGGACGTGCACCGGGTCCGTCAGGAAGGGGTGATAGTCGAGCAGGATGTAGATGCCGGGCTTGGACACCGCGCGGATGTGCTTGAGAACGTCGGTCGGGTCCGAGTTCATCGTCTGCGGCTCGAGATCGATGTCCAGCCGCTGCAGTCCGTCCGTCACCGTCCAGCGAAATATCGGGATGTATTCTGAACCGGACGCCGACAGGTTCATCGACTTCAGGAGTTGCAGCGAGCCGGCCTCGTCCTCGGTCTCAATGACGACGAGCGGTGTTCGCGAGTTCAGAATCAGTTGCAGGTCGTGACGCTGGTCCATTCTTGACGGTCAGTCTTCGGAAGCGGACGACATAATACGGCAGCCGGGCAGCTTGTCGATGTGCAGTGCGTCAGGTTTCTCACCGATGTAGGCGCTGGTCGTGGCGACCAGCAGATCGAGGCTCAGATCCTCGTCCGCCGCGATCAGGTCGTGCAGAACATCGTCGAGGTTTCTGTTCTCGACGTCGCGTTCGCGGAGCTCGGCATCGAGCGCGGCGAGCACAACGACGGCCAGCGCCGTTTGCGCGCCGGACGATTCACCCCCGCAAAGCCTTTCCGCCGACTCGGACCATTCGGTGAGATCGGTCATCGCCTGCGCGTGGCGGCTGGCGGTCAGCGTTCCGCTCCGCCGTAGAATTTCGAGCGAGTAGTACTCGGCGAAGCCCTCCAGCAGCCAGTCGTGGCCGTCGTCGGCGTCAACCGCCATGAACACGTGCATGATCTCGTGCAGCAGGGTGCTCGTACCGTTCTCGCTGATCAGGGGTCGGCCGCTGTGCACGTAGACCGACGACGGTGCCGACAGCCCGCCGCGCCACATCGGGTCGCCGGCCGTGAAAATCGTTAGCCTCGGCGGCGGCTCCGGCACCAGACGGGACAGCTCGGGCAGCGTCCAGTTCAACAACGCGAGCATGTCGATCCGGCGCGCATCGTGACCGATGGGTGCGGCGACGGCAACGCGGGTGCCGGCAATATCGTCGCGCCTGACGCCGATTTCGCCGAGCAAAATCCAGCCGGTGGGCTGCACGAAGCGGCGCCCGTCGGAGCGGGTTCGAAAGCCGCCCTCGCGACTGCGTTGATACTGGGTCGCGACCGACCAGCCGACGGGCAACTCGAATCGCAGTCGAGTGCGGCTCTCTGCGCCACGCAAGGTTCGAGTGCTGGCTCGCGGGATGGCGTCTTCGGCCCGGAACAGTCCGAACGAGGCGTCCAGCCACGCGTCGTAGCCGCTGCCGTTCCGGGCATGAGGCAGTTGAACTCGCCACTCGAGTGTGCCGCCCGCTTCCGGCGGTACCCAGCTGATGCGACCCGTGGCTGCGTCGGTCAGGACCTCGCCGTCGCCGGCGTGGTCGAAACTCCGGTCCGCGTCGAAGGACATCTCCCGAAGCAGGTGACGTCCCTGATCCAGCCGCAGCTCGACCTGCACGATCTGTTCGCGCGGCAGCGGCGTCAGGGTATAGGTCAGATCGTAGCGGGAGCTTGTCTGCGCCGTGGACTCCGAGGTCGGCGCGCCGCAGGCCGCCAGGAGCGCCGTCGCCATGACCAGCCACCTCATTGGCCGCCGCCGGCCGTGGGTCCGGCATGAGAAGCAGTTCATAGGAAATTCAGGTGCTTGCACGTAAGCTGGCGACTCGATCTGAAGGAGCGGGCGCTATGTTACCGCAGCGATTGCCCAAGGTATTGTCCCTGACGTTGCTCCTGTCGGCCCTGGCCGCGCTCACGGCATGCGGTTCGTCGCCGACGAGGACGGAGTCGGCACCACAGGTTCACGTCGACATGCCTGCGCCGCCGGCCCGGGCGCGCGCGGTAGCGCCAACGCTGGGCGAGCGCGCCGCGTCGATTGCGCTGCAGCAGGTCGGTGTCCCGTACCGCTACGGCGGTACCTCACCGTCCGGCTTCGACTGCAGCGGTCTGGTTCACTACTCGTATTCGCGAGCGGGCGCGAGCCTGCCGAGGACGACGGGGCAGCTTTGGAATTCGACGACGCGGGTCGAGCGGGGCGATCTCCGTCCGGGCGATCTGATCTTCTTCTCGATCGACGGCAAGATGCAGCACGTCGGGATGTACATCGGGGACAACGAGTTTGTGCACGCGCCGTCGAGCGGCAAGCAGGTGTCGGTGGCGTCGCTCTCGACCACGTACTACAACCGTGCATTTCTCCGGGGCGGGCGCCCCAGATAGCCTCGATCTTCTATCGGGCTAGGTAACCTCGTCCGCGACGATGAAGGTCCGCAGATGCTCGGCCAGGCCCTTGCAGGCTGCTGCGCGCGTACGCGCGATCAACGGAATCGGCACGACGAGCGCCGGCAGGAAGGATGTGCCGCTGACGTCGGCGGAAACCGTGCCCGCTGACTCAAGTCCGTCGAGATCCCAGACGAACGCGTCGTAGTCCGATGCGTTCTGCCACCAGGCGAAGCCGAAGCAGCCACCACCGCCCGGGCCAGCCGCGCAGGACAGGCTGCCGCCGCCGGCGACTTTCTCGGTGTCGCCGTCGAGCCAGATTATGTAGCGTACGCCTTGCTCTCGAATCCGGTCGGCAACGCCCGGGCGTTCCATCAGGCGCGGCAGGCCGTTGGTCTCGGCCGGTGCCGTCCGCGGCTCGAACCAGGGGAACAGCGAGTCGACGAAGTCGCGGTGGGGGATGACCCTAAGGCCGGCCGATCCGCTCGAGAGTTCGTCCTCGATGCATTCGATGTACTTGGCTTCGGTCTCGTTCCCGAGGTGGTAGCTCTTGGCCATGATGACGACCGACTCGCCCTGCGCGATGCCGGTCACCTGTTCGCGCGAATTTTCCATTCTCGAGGTTACGCATCCGGATGCGAACACAACGGTCAGGCCGGCGATGAGGAAGTGAGCTGTTCTATTCATTGGGAACTCCCGGAGGAACGACGGTCGCCTGCGCGGTTTGCGGCGCGAGCGAACTGATCTCCGTTTCGTCGTCGAGCCGCATGATCATCAGCGCGGCGGCATCCCGCATTGCCAGAACAGCGGCGCGCTGCAGCGCGTCCGAGCCGCCCATCGCGGTGGTGAGACTCTTGCCATAGGCGCTGATCGGCCAGTCGGCGACGAGCATGCCCTGGCTGTCGAATACCTTGATGCGGTAGCGAATCCAGACGGCGAACGAATCGGTTCGGGTCTGTGCGGGAACGGAGAATTCAAAGGCGTCGATGCTGGGTTCGATCATTGCATCGAAGGTCATGAGTGCCGGATCGTCGTCTTCACCGATCAGCACCATGTTGGTGAACATATAGCCGAAGAGCTGCTCGAAAAACACCGCGTTGGATCGGCCCAGATCGATCGTCCATTCCTCGCGCCCGAGGACTTCTTCTTCGTGGACGTAATTCTGAAAGTTCGGCGGCATCCGAACCGCGACGGTCATCGGGATCGGCTCGGTGAGTGGCTCGGGAATCGTGGGAGGTGCCAGCCTGACTTTCGATCCGCACGCGGACAAGAACACGGCGACGAGCACCCAAAGCGAAACTGTGCGTAGCGAAGCAATCAAGTTGTCGTATCCCGCGAGCGTTGCGACGGATCAAGTCCTTATGTCAGATCGGCTGAAAGCCGCTTAGTTCCATCGTTATCGGTCCCTGACTGCAGCCACTTTAGTGCGGCAGGCGTGGCAACGCAAACGAGGGAAACACTTTGTTGCGAACGCCGCAAACGGTATAACCGGCTTTGAATTTTGTTGACTCACGCCCCGGTCGTTCGACGTGCCACGCCCTAAAATTCTTGTATTTCAACATGTTCCCTATGAGCCGCTGGGCACACTGGACCCGTTGCTCCGGGAGAGCGGCTTTCGCATCCGCTACGTGAATTTCTGGCGCGAACCCGAGCAGCGTCCGCAACTCGATCGCTACGCGGCGATCGTCGTGCTGGGTGGGCCGATGAACGCGGACCAGATCGATCGCCACCCGAATCTCAGGACCGAAGTGGAGATTCTCCGGGAAGCGGTGAGCCGGGACATGTCGGTACTGGGCATTTGTCTCGGTGCCCAGTTGTTGGCGAAAGCGCTCGGCGGTTCCGTGACGCGAAACCCGACGCGGGAGGTCGGCTGGTACGACGTCGACCTGACCGAGGAAGGCAAACGCGATCCGGTCCTGTCGACGTTTGCGGCGCGCCAGCAGGTGTTCCAGTGGCACGAGGACGGGATCGCGTTGCCGCCAGACTGCGTGCATCTGGCGAGCTCGCCGGCAAGTGACGTGCAGGCCTTTCGCCACGGCGAACATGCCTACGGCTTCCAGTTTCATCTCGAGGCCGATGCGCTGATCATCGAGCGCTGGTTGACAGTGCCGGAGAATCAGGCGCTGCTCGACGAGGAGCGTGAACACATCGATATCGAGGACATCCGCCGGCAGGTGCCGCACAACATCGGCGCACTCGAGTCGCTGAGCCGGCAGACGTTCCTGCGTTGGATCGACCGCTTCGAATTCGGCCCGCGCCGCCGCGCACTGCCATCCCGCTAGGGCCGAGAGTCGCTCGACCGGATCGGCCGAATCGGAATTGCCGGCGATCTCCCGTAGGAGCGGCTTCCAGCCGCGATCGGCGTTGTCTTGCAGGGAATCAATCGCGGCTGGAAGCCGCTCCTACGGGGGGCTCGATTTGCGTCGTCTCTCCCGAAGCTCAGCTGGGCGAATCCAGCCAATCGGGGGCATTACGATAGTATCCGGGTGCGTCACCGGCATCGGCCGCAGGTTCAATGCGCCCCGTGAGGAGGGCAGGTGTTAGTTGCCGTTAGACCAATCAGTTATTCGGCGGTGGCTTTGTTGCTCTGCGGATGTGCGATTGATAATCCGCCGTCCGTAAAGTCGAGTGCCGGGCTAAGCGACGCGCAGGAAGCTGAGATGGTGCGGCAGTATCTTTCGATGCTGCCGGACAGCCTGAGAAACAATGCGACGATCGAAATCGACCAGTGCGTTGGCGGACTCGGCGTCGTGATTGATCCTCGCCGCGGAATCTGTGACTACTACATTTCGCATGTTGTCGAAGACTGTACTTGGGGAGCCCGCGTACGCTCGGAGTGCAACGAAGATCGAATCTGCTGGTTTCGAATGGAGCCCTATGAGCAACTGGACGACTGCGATCAATAGGTGTCCACCTGTTGGCGCCGTTCGAACCTAATTGCCTTTCCGGTTCGACCCTCCAAAACACGACCGATCTCCCCGGTAGGAGCGGCTTCCAGCCGCGATCAACGTTACTGCGATTCCGGCGGGGAATAATCGCGGCTGGAAGCCGCTCCTACGGGGCCGCTCCTACGGGGAGCTCGCCTTGCGTTGTCTCTCTCAGACAATCAGCAATCTGCGGTCACCTCAGTGCAGATCGAAATCCAGCCACTCCAGCGGCGGTTCCTGCATCAGTGCCACCTGTTCGCGCAGCGTAAGCACGTGCTCGTCCCAATAACGCCGCGAGTCGAACCATGGGAATGCCTGCTTGAACGCCGGATCGTCCCAGCGCCGGGCCAGCCACGCGGCGTAGTGCATCAGACGCAGGCTCCGTAGCGCTTCGATCAGATTGAGTTCGCGGGCGTCGAAGCGACGGAATTCCTGATACCCCGAGAGCAGAGCCGCGAGCTGTGGCGTCTGCTCTTCGCGATCCCCGGAAAGGAACATCCAGAGGTCCTGTACCGTCGGCCCGGTTCGCGCATCGTCGAGGTCGACGATGTGAAAGTTGTCGCCGGCGATAAGTACGTTGCCGGGGTGAAAGTCCGCGTGCAGCCGGATCTCCGGGACGTGGCCCACTCTCGCGAAACTGTCTTCGACACCGGACAGCACCAGGTCGGCCACGCTCGAATAGACCTCCTGCATTTCGCCGGGCACGAAACCCGAGTCCAATAGAAAGTCCCGGGACTCATAGCCATAGGTCTCGATGTCGATTCGCGGCCGGTACTCGAAATCTTCGGTAGCGCCGAGCAGATGAATTCGTGCGACGAACCGGCCGAGTTGCTTCAGCTGATCCTCGTTGTCGAGGTCGGGCGCGCGGCCGCCGTGGCATGGATAGACAGCCAGTCTGAACGGGCCGGTGTGGAACAGCGTCTCGCCGTTGATCTCGAGCGGCGCCACGACCGGGATGTCCTGATCGGCGAGATCGAGCGCGAAGTCGTGCTCTTCGATAATCGCGTCGTCGCTCCAGCGCCCCGGCCGGTAGAATTTGACAACGACGTCGCCGCCTTCCTCGAGGCCGATTTTGTAGACGCGATTCTCGTAGCTGTTCAGCGCCAGGAAGCGGCCGCTGCACAGGAATCCGAGCTCGTCGAGCACGTCGAAGATGTCAGCAGGCTGCAGATTCCGGTAGGCGAGGGTGTGTTCGTCATTCATCGCGGGCGTCCGAGGGTGGCGCATTATAGGTGTTTGCGTGTAAAAACGGCCATGCGGGCGGCGACAGATTGCTGCCGGCTCTTACTAATCGATAGAACGACCGAAAGGCCCGAGACCATGAAACGACTCATTCTTGCATTCGCCGCGACGGCGATCGGATTCTCCGCAGCGTGCGCACGCGACGATGCGGCCGCCGATACGTCCACAGATACTCCCGCAATGAGCCATGCCGAGGATGTCGTCGAGTGGCGCGCGGGCCGGCTCGAAAGGCTCACTGCGCCGCAGGGCTATCTGAACCTCGTCGGCCTGTTCTGGCTGGAGCCGGGCACCTACACCTTCGGCAGCGGCGCGGACAACGATCTGGTGTTCCCGCGCGCGAACGACGCGAACATGGGCACGTTTGAATTCGGCACCGACGGCGTAACGATGACCGTGAACGATGGCGTCGACGTGCGGATCGACGATGCCGCGGTCAGTAGGGTCCTGATGCCCGACGATACTCAGGAAGACACCGCGATAGCGACCCATGGATCGCTGGTCTGGACGATTATCAAACGTCAGGACATGGTCGGCATCCGCCTGTTCGATACCGAGAATCCGGTGGCGGCAAATCTGCCGCCGATCCCGCACTACGACATCGACGAGAGCTGGCTCGTGCCGGCCCGGCTCCGGCTGTACGACGAGCCGCGGGTCGCGAACGTCGGCACCGTGGTGGAAGGGCTCGGCTTCAACCCGGTCGCGCCCGGCGTACTCGAGTTCGAGATCGACGGTGAAGTGCACACATTGGAGGTGTACGAATCGGCGAACGATCGCTTCTTCATTGTCTTCGGCGATCGCACGAGCGGACGCGAAACCTATCCGGCGGGCCGGTTCCTCTACACGGATGCGCCGGGTGAGGGCGACGACGGGATGACGGAACTCGACTTCAACTTGTCCTACAACCCGCCGTGCGCATTCAACGACTTCTCGACCTGTCCGGTCGCATCGCCACGCAACCGGCTACCAGTGGAAGTGACCGCGGGTGAGAAGTACATCGACGCTCTGCACGTCGGCTTCGCCAGCAACTAACCGCAGCAAGCCGCTGCCTCGTTATTCGAGGATTTCGAAAGTCAGGCCCGCGTTTTCGGTGAGTCGCTTGTAGTAGGGCTCCGCCATGGCGGACACCGGGGTGAATACGCCTCCGCCGGACTCGAGCTTGTCCTTCGCAAGACACACCGCGGCCTCGCTGAGCATCTTGCTCGTGCTGCCGTAGCCGGGGTCGCGGTCGCCCGTGATCTTGCTGCGGATCTGGCCGCCGTCGGCGAGCCGGCCGTACTGACGCAAATTGAAGAAGCCGTTTTCGCGCGCGTCGCGATCCGGGCCCTCGCCAGGCTCCGGCAGCACGAAACGCTTCAGTAGCTTTCGCGACCAGCCGAAGGAAGCGCCGGTCACCAGCGCAGCCAATCCCAGGGTGACGGTTGCGGCCTTGAACCAGCCGCCGATGCCGCGCCCGGTCATGACCGCCTCGGCGTAGCGAAAACCCTCGCCGTACGGCAAACCGGCGAGCGCATGGCTGCGGCGAACCACCTTGGTATTGATGCCTGCCATGACGAACGGCGCCGTCCACGCCTTTGCGTCGTCGTCATACCGAATCTTCTGCTGGTCACGTCCATCCGGGCCGCTGCGCATGTCGGGCGGATTCAGGCTATAGGGATGCACGAGAACCCTGGCGATGTCCCTGTTCTTGCGGCTCTCCTCGATGAGGTTGAGCATGCTCGCGATCGTGCCGCCGCTCGCACCTCCACGCGTTGCGGCGACGAGCATTTGGATCGATGCACATGGCTTGCCATGGCGTTCGATCGCTTCTCGCTGCAGGAACCAGACGCCGATATCCATCGGCACCGAATCGAAGCCGCAGCAATGCACGATCTTCGCACCGCTTTCGGCGGCGGCATCATGGTGTTCGTCGACCATCTGCTGGATCCACTGAGCCTCGCCCGCGAGGTCGCAGTAGTGCGTGCCGTTTCTGACGCAGGCTGCGACGAGCGGCGATCCGAATTTTGCGTAGGGCCCGACCGTCGTCAGGACGACCGTCGTACTCGACGTCATGGCATTCAGCGCGTCCTCGTCGAAACTGTCCGCGACGATCGTCCTGAGCGCCGATGCGGCATCGCCGAGCGAGGCCTTCAGCGCATCGAGCTTCTCCTGGCTGCGCCCGGCAATCGCCCAGCGAAGTTCCCCATCCACGCCATAGCGCTCGACGAGGTACTCGGCGACCAGCGCGCCGGTGAACCCGGTTGCGCCCCATACGATGACGTCGAATTCTCTTTCGCTCACAGTTTTCGCTCCAACAGCGCGACTTCCTTCGCGCCCGGTTCGTGTTCGATGGTTCCCACCTGACGGAATCCCTGACGCTCGTGGAAGAGCATGGAACTCGGATTCGGGGGCAGAATGTTCACTTCGCAAGTCAGTACGCCGGCATCGGCCATGGCGTCTGCAAAGTCTTCGTAAAGACGCGACGCCAGCCCGTAGCGGCGCGCGTGTTCGGAAACGGCGATGCGGTCGACATAAGCAAAGTCGTCGTAGTTGTCGCAGAACCAGCGGTAGTTACTGCTCTCGTAGCCGGTTCCGGGCCGGAGGCCGATCAGAAAGGCGGCGAGGCGCTCCTCGACCGTCGCAATCCTGAAATAGTGGGCGTGTTCGTGGAACCAGCGCATTTTGTCAATCGAAACCTCGCCCACGGCCGGGACGTTCGCTGCATTGAGTGCAAGAACCTCGTCGAGGTCCGCGGCAACGGCGTCGCGTAACGTCACATTCATGCGCGCAGTGTAGGAGTTACGGTCGGAGCCCGCAAAGCAGTCGCTTTATTTCGGTCGCGAATTTCGTATACTCACGTCAAACGGCACCGACTTCTGTCGCCAATCAGACCGTTAGTACCACACACCTTACTCACCGCTTAGCCAGTGCATCGCCAGACGGGGGTGCGCCGGATGATGTCACCAGAGAATGGCGGGCCTGCCCCGTAAGGAAGAAAAGTTCATGTTGAAGTTAGTTAGGAATCGCGTAGCGGTGTCTGCCGCCGCAATGGCCCTGGTCCTTGCTGCCTGTTCGTCCAGTGGACCGTCGCAGAGTGGCGCCTTCCAGGACGAGGACAGCATCATGCGCTTCGTGCCGGCGGACACGCCTTATCTATTGGCGACCGGCAGGCAGTTACCCGATGCACTGCTGGACGAGATCGAGCCCGAGATGGAAGTGATGATGGGCGCCTATCAGGTGCTGATCCGGGCGGCCATGCAGGACGCGATCGAGGAAACGGATGCGCCGATGACCGAGGAGCAGGTCGAATGGCTTGGCGCGATCGTCACCGAGCTGACATCGCTCATTTCGGTCGAAGGGCTTCGCAATGCAGGCTTCGAGCGCGATTCACGCATGGTCTTTTTCGGCCATGGCCTGTTGCCCGTACTGCGCATCGAAGTCAGCGACGCGCAGAAGTTCGAGGACATGATTACCCGGATCGAGGAAGCCGCCGGACATGAGATGCTGGTCGGAGAGATCGACGGGCACAGCTATCGTCACGCAGGCGGCGAGGGCGGCAGCATTGTAATCGGCACTTTTGATAACAACGCCGTGTTCACATTCCTCCCGGCGATGATGGGCGACGACGAGCTTCGTCAATTGCTCGGCCTCACTCTGCCGGACCAGAGCATCGTGGCGACGTCTACGCTGGGCGACATCGCCGAGACCTACGGCTACACCGATCACTACATCGGTCTCATCGATGTCATGGAGGTCGTCTCGATCTTCATCGACGAGCCTTCCGGTCTCAATGCGCCCCTGCTCGAAGCCTTCGAGTATGACAACAGCAGTTTGACCGACATCTGCCGCGAAGAGATTCGCGAGATGGCCGGTATCGCGCCGAGGATCGTTTACGGATATGACACGATTGGCCTCGACCGCCTGAGCGGTTCGTTTGTCGTGGAAATGCGCGATGACATTGCCACAGGGCTTGCGGCGACGGCCGCGGTCGTGCCCGGTCTGGGGACGGATCCCGGCGGTCTCCTGTCGATGGGCATGAGTGGCGACTACGGTGCGACGATGGAATTCGTCGAAGACCGGATCGATGCCGTCCTTGCGGATCCCTATGAGTGCGAGCTGTTTGCAGAGATGCAGGAAGGCTTCGAAGAAGCGAAGGGATCGCTAAATCAGCCGCTGCCGCCGGTCGTGTATTCCTTCCGCGGCTTCAATATCGTCGTCGATGCTATCGAGGGTCTCGACTTCACGGCCGACGAACCGCCGGCGCCGGACACCATCGATGCGAGCATCCTGGTGGCCATGCAGGATGCGCAGGCGATGGTCGCCATGGGCGCAATGTTCAGTCCGGAACTTGCATCGCTGAACCTCGAGCCAAACGGCGAACCGATCATGCTCGATTTGCCGCAGTTGCAGCAGTTCGGCATTGAGGCGTACGCAGCCATGGAAGACGACGGCGTTGCCGTTTCCATAGGTGAGGCGGCCGAGTCTCGTGTCACCGAGGTTCTCAGCGCGGAGACGGTCGAGCCGCCGCCCGTGTTGAGCGTCGCGATGGATGCGGGCGTGTACTACGAACTGATCGCGCAAAGCATAATGGAAGATCAGGACGTCGATCTGCCGCTGGCGGCGCGTGAGGCTGCTCGCGACGCGATGCTTGCCGTCGGCGACATCTACGACCGCATGACCTTCGACGTGCTGTTCACGGAGAACGGCGTCGAGTTCGTCACCAGCGTGACGATAGCTCAGTAATTTACAATTGATATACAAGGTATATACGTAAACATGATCTGCAAGCGTCTGAGATTACTCACGTTTACCTCGCTGCTGGTGGGTGCTGCTGCGCTTGCCGGCGATCAGGAGGCCGTCGACACGCTCAAGGTCGATATGGAGGCCGTCGTCGACGCGGGTGCGGTACAGGCCGTCGACGGCGTTACCTCGTCCGGACAGCCGAGCGAAGCAGCGCTCGAGGTGTTCAGCGACTCCGGTTACGTCGCCGTCATCGATCTGCGCGGCGAGGGAGAAGACCGCGGCATCGACAACGAGCAGGCGGTGGTCGAGGGGCTGGGCATGGACTATGTCGCGCTTCCGATCGCGAGCCGCGACGGCATCAGCTTCGAGAACGCAGAACGGCTGGACAACCTGATCGAGCAATACGACGGACCGGTGCTCGTCCATTGCGGCAGCGGTAACCGCGTCGGCGCGTTGCTGGCGCTCCGCGAGAGCCTGAACGGCGCTTCCGACGAGGAGGCGCTGGACTACGGCCGCGAAGGCGGCCTCACTCGTCTCGAGGGCCTCGTCGAGGAACGGCTGCAGGACGACGACGCTCAGTAATACCGTCCCGCATCCCAATTGTTCGATGCCGGTACAGGCCCCGATCCCGGGGCCTCACCATCCCCGCTATCCTGAACTGCGCGAAATGCGTAGAATGCGTCGGGATTTGAACGGAGGGCGGGACTGCCTCCGTTAACAAGAAGAAAGCAGAACAAAGGGGAAATCTATGCGTATTGCAGCGGGAGTGTTGTTAATCATTGCGGCTGTGCTGAACCTGTTCGCCTCTCTGGGCTATCTGGGTGGCGGCACGATCGCAGCGGGCGTCGGCAGTATGGACGAGTTCGGCGCCGACGGTGGCGCCCTCGTGGCTGGCGGCGCAGTGCTGATGGCGATGGGCGTTTTCCTGCTCGTCTCGGTCGGCATCCTGATTGCCGGTGCTGTATTCCTGTTCCAGCAGAAGAAGCCCGGCTTCGCACTCGCGGCCGGCGTCATGGCCATTGCCGCGGAAGTCTTCGGCATCCTGCTGTCCGGTTTCGGCATCATGAATATCTTAGGCCTGGTTGCCGGTGTACTCGCGGTCATCGCCGCGAAGTCGTACACGGAAGGCGGGTCTGAGCCGGAAGCGGCTTAACGCCTTGGTGCGCCGAGGCCGGTCGCCAGGCCGCCTCGGCGGACTACTCCCATGAATTTTCAGCACATCGTCGTGCTGGCACGCTACGACGTGTCCAAAGCGTTCGTAAGCGCGAGGGGCGTGTTGTTCCTCGCGCTGTACGGCATTCTCTGGTTCTGGATTCTGTATAGCCTCGCCGGCGGCAGCGCCAACTGGCTTGCCGGACCCGAGGGCAATGCTGTGGTCTCCTGGCTGTTGGATCCGGCCATGGCAAGGCACCTGTTCCTGGACAACCCGCCAACCTTGTCGGTGGCGTTTTTGTTGGGGCTGAGCATCCTGCCGATATTCGTGCTGTGGGGCGCTGGCGATCAAACCGCGTCCGACATCGACAACCAGTACCTCCGCTTCATCATTCCGCGCTGCGGGCGTGGCGAGATCTATGTCGGCCGTTTCCTGGGTGCGGTCATCTTCATTACCTTCGTTCACCTGCTGGTGGTTGTGGCCGCGGTTTTCGTATCGGCGTATGCGGACCCGGACAGTTTCGCCGCGGTGGCCGGCTTCGGAATTCGGGTCGCCTGGGCGGTTGTCATTTACGGACTGCCGTACATCGCGATGATGTCGCTGTTCGGTGCGATGACGGGGTCTGCGCCGGTTGCCGTGTTGGTCGCAATTTCGGCGTACGCAATCATCTCGATTGCCGGCGGCGTGCTGTCGTTGAACTGGCCGGAGGCGGAGGCGATCCGCTATCTCACACCCGCACCGCTCAAAGGTCCGCTGCTCGTCGGCGAATCAGGAATTCTGACGACGCTCGGCATGCTGGGCTATACCGCTGTCTACTTCGCACTCGGCTGGCGCATTTTCAGCCGCAGGGATATCTGACGTGATTCGGGCACAGCGACTCTGCAAGTTCTTTGGCAACGTTCGCGCGCTGAACGGTATCGACGTCGAGATCAACGTGGGCCAGCCGACGGGCCTGGTGGGACCGAACGGTGCCGGCAAGACGACCCTGTTCTCGGTGCTGTGCGGTTTCCTGAGGCCGACGGAAGGCGAGGTAACCATCGACGGCCACCCGCCGCTTGCGAGGCCGCTGCACGGGCGCATCGCGATCCTGCCGCAGGACGCGATCCTGACGCCGACCGTCAAGATCTCCGAACAACTCGCCTTCATGGCGGAGCTGCAGGGAATGACACGCCGCGCCGCGAAAGCCGAAGCGGCGAGAGCGCTCGACATCGTCGGCCTCGCGAACAAGGCGCAACAGGCGCCGGATGCACTCAGTCACGGCATGAAAAAGCGTGCGGCGATTGCGCAGTGTTTCCTGGGCGAGCCCGACCTCGTGCTGCTCGATGAACCGACCTCCGGACTCGATCCGAACACGGCGGGTGTAATCAAGGAACTCATTCGGCAGACCGCCGATCAGCGCAAGTTCGTCATCTCGTCACACAACCTCGCGGACATCGAAGACCTCTGTGGAGATGTCGTCATTCTCAAGTCCGGCCAGGTATCGAAACACGAACAGATCGACACGCTGGTTGCGCGGACGACCGCGCTCACCGTCGGACTCGCCAGCAGCGCGCCGGCGGGTATCGAGGACAAGCTATCGGCAATCGAAGGTGTGTCTGCGGCCGAGGCGATCGGTGAGGACCGAATTCAGCTTAGGGTGCTGTTCGATTCCGGCAGGGAAACCGAAGTGCAGGTTGCGGTGCTGCAGACTCTGAAAACGAACGGCGTCGACTTCCGCGAGTTGAGCCGGGGCGAGTCGCTGGAGTCGAAGGTGCGGGAGATTTCGTCGTAGGGGACGCATGAACTTATTGCGCATCCGGCCGCGGGGGCTCACAAGCCAGGTCGGGGCGCAGTTCAAGCAGCCTTTCGACCTCAGAGTACATTCTCCGCCGGGCCTCTATCTCTCCGTTCGATCGGACTGCCATTAGGTACGCGGAGAACAACGCGGGATCGGAGAAAAAGATTCGCTCGACCATCCTGTTGTATTCCCTATTCCTGCTGTTACTGAGCATCTCCTGACGCCGCGCGTCTTGTCGCTGCCTGACCTCGGCCGCCTTCAGATCATCGCCGAGTGCTTCCCACGCCAGAATCTGAAAACTCTGGCCTAGTGAGACGCCAATTTCTGTCTTGCCCACGTTTTCCAGGAGTTCGCCGTAGGCGAGGCAAGAATAGGCCCAAATTTCGTCGATCTCCGATTCGTCCCTGCACATGTTGAGGGCGGGGGAAAATCGCGGAAGCTGTGATGCCGCGTCGCCAAATGCCATAGCCGCGCGCTGCGAAAACTCGAGGTCTGCAGCGGCTACATACCCTCGCTCGAAGGCCTCGACCAAGTCTGGCCAGAATATTCTCGATTCGGCGGCCGTCGATGCACGTTGCAAGGCTTCGAGCGCGCCGGTGCGATCGCCGGCCGAATAGCGATTGGTCGCGACACGAATCCACGTTTCGCTGTTCTGGCCATCTACTTCAACAAGACGCCGCTGCCATTCCTCGAGTGGGCAAGCTGCGCGGTCGTCCAGTTCCGAGCAGAGGCGAACGGCGTTCCAGAGCAGGATTGGGTCCGCGGGGTCCCGAGCGATCGCGCGATTGAGCAGTTCGATGCGAGTTGGCGAATGTTCTTCCAGCAGTGCCGCGACAAGCAGGTGCTCCGCGTCGGTTGATGCAGAGAGGCGGTCGGACGTCTTCGATTGAATTTCGTCGAATACGTAGCGCCGAGTTGTCAGGTCGGTATCGGACCACCCCTCATCTGGGTCGACGACCTCGTTGTCGGCGCATACGGTGGCGAGGGCGGAGAGAAGGTTGGATTCTGGAAAAGCAGTTCGAGTATCGGTTCTCAGCGAGTCGGTGGAATCAGACAGCGTCGCCGATGACTGTGTGATGCTCTCATGTGTTGCGGCTTGTTCAACGGGCGGCCGAATGTTCAATAGCAGCAGCAACGCGATGGCTACTACCGTGAGTGCGATGATCCAAGGACGGGCCGAGCGCATTTCGAGTCTTTGAGGTGCCTTATGACAGATTCAGGATATTGAGCATTGGCCCTGCAGGAGCCAAATGCAAAACGGCCCCTTCGGGGCCGTTTTGGTCGAAAGGCCCCCGAAGGGGCCTTCCTTGCTGTTGGTGGAGGTGGCGAGAATCGAACTCGCGTCCGCAAGCCCTCTGCTCCGAGGTCTACATGCTTATTCCGTCTTTAGTCTTACTGTGGGCTACCCGACGGGCAGGGAAAACTCACAGCCAGTTCGGTAAGGATTTGACGGTCGCCGCCCCGAACAAGCAGCTTCCGCGGTCCCGTGAAATCGACCCCTGGGATCCGGACGCACGGGCACGATCCGGCCAGAGGGCGCTAGGCTGGTTTTTAAGCAGCTAGTGCGTAGTTGTCGTCGTTGGCAACTATGAGTTGTACAGCTGGTTTTACGAGGTGATCTGTTCCTCGGCATGCACTCAGAGGTTCGCGACCCACGTCGAAGCCATGTCACCCCCGTGTTCCGCTAGTGTATGGCCGTGGCTGCAGAAAACAACGACCTGATGCTCAGGAAGGTTCGGGAAAAACACAATAATCTACTTTAGGTATATGAAGTAAACTATTGATTTTTAATTATCCTTTCAGGATTCTCGCCTTCTGACGATCCCAGTCGCGCTGCTTGGACGCCGCCCGTTTGTCGTGCTGCTTCTTGCCTTTGCCGAGGCCGACTGCGAGCTTGGCGCGCCCCTTTGACCAGTGCAGGTCGAGCGGCACCAGGGTGTAGCCCTTGCGCTCGACGAGGCCGGTCAGCCGGTCGAGTTCGGTGCGATGCATGAGCAGCTTTCGGCTGCGGGTCGGGTCCGCCTTGACGTGGGTCGACACCGTTTTGAGCGGCGAGAAATGCGCTCCGACCAGCCAGCCTTCGCCGTTGCGGATGTGGACATAGGCTTCCGTCAACTGAGCATTGCCGGCTCTAAGGCTCTTGACCTCCCACCCCTCCAACTCGAGCCCCGCCTCGTAATTGTCTTCGATCAGGTACTCGTGCCGCGCGCGTCGATTGACGGCGATGACGTTGCCTTCCGGTTTCTTTTTGCCTTTCTTGCTCATGTTTTCCAAAACGGTGCGACGGCCTGGCTCCCGCAGGGGGCATGTCGACAGTCCACGTATTGCGGGCGTAAACCCGGCATTCTATTTGTCAGAGTTGGGGATTTGTATAAGAATCCGGCCACCGTGGATCGAAGAGACACACAATGCTAGGCAATCAGGGCAGCGACGGGGGAAGACGCACGTCGCTCCATGGACACTGGTCGTCCCGGATGGCCTTTGTCCTCGCCGTCACCGGGTCCGCGGTCGGACTGGGCAACGTCTGGAAGTTTCCCTACGTCGCCGGTGAGAACGGCGGCGGTGCGTTCGTTCTCGTCTACCTGCTGTGCGTCGTCCTGATCGGAATGCCCGTCATGATGTCCGAGATTCTGATCGGACGCCGAGGCCGAAGAAACCCCATCGCCACGATGGAACTGCTCGGCCGGGAAGAGGGCAGCAGCGGCCGCTGGAAATGGGTTGGCGGCATCGGTGTCGTTGCCGGCATTTTCATCCTCTCGTATTACAGCGTTGTTGCCGGCTGGGTGCTCGCCTATGTGCCGAAGAGCATGTCCGGCGTGTTCACCGGCGCCACCGCGGCCGAGGTGCAGAGCGTATTCAGCCAGTTCACCGGCAGCTGGTGGCAGGTCGGTCTGGCACACACAATCTTCATGGGGCTGACGATATTCGTCGTCGCCCGGGGCGTCGAGCGCGGGCTGGAACAAGCCGTGCGCTTCATGGTGCCGGCCCTGATACTGCTCATGCTTCTTCTGCTGGTGTATGCGATCAAGGAAGGAGCCTTCATGAAGGGCGCGGATTTCCTTCTTCTGTCGCCACGCTGGGAGGACCTGACCTGGACCAGCGTACTCAAGGCGCTCGGACAGGCGTTCTTCACGCTCAGCGTCGGCATGGGGGCGATCATGGCCTTCGGTGCCTATCTGCCCGAAGAGACGTCGATTACCGGCGCATCCGGTGCGGTTGTGGCCGCCGACACCTGCATCGCGCTATTGGCCGGCCTGGTGATCTTCCCGCTCGTCTTTGCACACGATGGGCTCGAGGCCGGAGCCGGGGAGGGTCTGGTCTTCGAGACCTTGCCGCTGGCGTTCGGCTCGATGAACGGCGGCGTCGTATTCTCCACCGTGTTCTTCGTTTTGCTGGCGTTCGCGGCGTGGACCTCCGCGCTCGGTCTGGTCGAGCCTGCGGTGGCGTGGCTGGTCGAGCGCTATCACAAGACGCGTGCCCAGGCGGCCGTCATCATCGGTTCGATTGTCTGGTTCATCGGGCTTGGCTCGGTCTTCTCCTTCAATCTGCTGCAGGATTTCCGCTTCCTGGTCCGTGTCGATACCGACGGCGACGGCGTGAAGGACGCGCACGGGACAATCTTCAACAACGTCGACTACCTGACCAGCAACGTCATGCTGCCGCTCGGCGGACTGTTGATCACGGTGTTCGCCGGCTGGGTCATGTGCCGCAATTCGACGGCGGACGAGTTGGGCGGTGCCGGCACGATGTATCGGGTCTGGCGAGTCCTTGCCCGGTTCGTTGCGCCGATCGCCATCCTGATCGTTCTTATCAACACGGTCTTGTCGTAGACGCCAGGCGCTATGCGCAAAGCCAGTCGTAGCATGCTCGTTCCGTACTCGGCGGAGCAGATGTACAAGCTCGCCGCCGACGTGGAGGCGTATCCGGAATTCCTGCCCTGGTGCCATCGCGCCGACGTGCTCGTGCGCGACGGCGAGCATATCGAGGCTGAACTCGAGATGCGCCGCGGCAGCATCAGCAAGACCTTCAAGACGCGGAACCGGCTGGTCGAGAACACGTCGATCACGATGTCGCTGCTCGAGGGCCCGTTCCGAAAGCTGGATGGTTACTGGGAGTTCACGCCGCTCGGCGACGAGGGCAGCAAGGTCTCGCTCGACGTGGAGTTCGCCTTCGACAGCCGCGTGACCGATATGCTCTTCGGACGATTCTTCGAAGAGACCTGCAATCGGCTCGTCGATGCCTTCACAAAGCGTGCAGAGCAGATCTACGGCAGCCGCCAATGATCAAGGTCGAGGTCGTGTTCGCCGAGCCCGACAAGCAGCGGCTCGTTGAAGTCGAGGTAGCGGAGGGCGCGACCGTCGCCGACGTGCTCGAGGCCTCAGCGATCGCCAGTCGCTTCCGCGGCGTGAATCTCGACGAACTCCCGGTCGGAATCTGGGGAACGGTGGTCGAGCGAGATGCGCCGGTGCGAGACGGCGATCGCGTCGAACTCTATCGGCCTTTGGAGATGGACCCGCGCGAGGCACGCAGGCTGCGCGCTATAGATCAGGCGCCAGATCCTGGTCGCGGCGAATCTCGATGACCCGGTCATTCTCGAACACGATCGTCACCCAACGTTTGAACGACGCATCCTGACGGCCGATCCGCAGGTAGTAGACGTAGTCCCAGCGATCCGCGTGGAACGGGTCGTCGACCATCGGCGTTCCCAGCAGGAACCGGACCTGACCGCGCGTCATGTCGAGTGCAACCTGATCGAGGTCTTCCTGCTTGATCAGATTGCCCTGAGAGATGTTCGCCCGGTACACGCAGCCGGTGCTGCCGATGGCGATCATGAGCAAAGCAAGGAGTGTGACGATTCGCATGGTTAAGGTCGTTGTTGCTGTCTTTTCGGTTGGGCGGCGTCGTTGATATCTCGCCGCCTGTGCCATAATAGCGGCGCATCATACCTTCTTGACCCACGTCACGGTATACCCGTTCCATCTTTCACGAGGCGCTCAATGGAGCAACGCCAGGAATTACGCAAGGCCGGCCTGAAAATTACGCTGCCCAGGCTCAAGATTCTCGAGATTCTCGAGAACACCAGCAATCGGCACATGAGCGCCGAGGACATCTATAAGGTGCTTCTCGACGCATCCGAGGAAATCGGCCTTGCGACCGTCTATCGGGTCCTGACGCAGTTCGAGGCCGCGGGCCTCGTGACACGCCACAATTTCGAGGGCGGGCACTCGGTGTTCGAGCTCGATGACGGCGAACATCACGACCACATGGTCGAGGTGGAAACGGGGCAGGTCGTGGAGTTCGTCAGCGACGAGATCGAACGGCTGCAGCACGAAATCGCCGACGAAGCGGGTTTCGAGCTACTGGATCACAAGCTCGTCCTGTACGTGAAAAAGAAGGAAGACTGACTCGCGGGGGCTCAACAATGCCGGGGTCACCGAGTAGCGCCGCGATAAGACAGTTAGTCGCTGTTGGTTTCTTGATATCGGCTTTCTCACTCTCGCCCGCAGGTCAGGCCTGCGACGTACCCGCCGGAAAATACCGTACAGGTGACGAAACTCACATGTACGGCGTGCTTGCGCTGTCTTCGGACCGTACCTGGGCGCTGCTCCACGTCGCCTGGGACTGGGACAACGCAATGAATCCGCGAGCCAGCGAACAAACCGGCACGTGGCAGTGCGACGGCCGCTTTGTAATGCTGGTCCATGAGGATTCCCAGTATTGGGCCGAATACCGAACACATGATCGCGCCGTTACGCATCCGAGTCGCCTCGGCGTCGAGGCACTGGTATTTGAAGCCACTAACGACCAAACGCTCTTCTGGACCCGCAGAACTTTCTGGCGGCAAACAGGCGACCCCTGACGCCCTTAGGCGCGCTTCTTCGGCGCCCCAGCCAGCATCTCTTCGGCGTGTTCCAGCGTCTTGCGGGTGATCTCCACGCCGCCGAGCATTCTCGCCAGTTCCTCGATGCGTTCGTCCTTGCCGAGCGGCTGGACCGACGTGCGCGTCGATTTGCCGTCGGTCACCTTCGCAATTCGGAAGTGCTGGTTTGCGAGGCTGGCAACCTGCGGCAGGTGCGTTACGCACAGGACCTGACGGTCGCCACCGAGTTCGGCGAGCCGCCGGCCGACCATCTCTGCAACACCGCCGCCGACGCCGCTGTCGACTTCGTCGAAGACCATGGTCGGAATGTCGCTGCCGCCGCTGGCAATCACCTGAATGGCCAGGCTCATGCGTGAGAGCTCGCCGCCGGAGGCAACTTTGGAGAGGGCCTGGAGCGGCTGGCCCGGATTGGCACTGATCAGGAATTCGATTCTGTCGGCGCCGTGGGCGCGGGCGTCATCGTCCGCCAGCGCATCGATCGAAATCTCGAATCGCCCGCCAGGCATGCCAAGCCCGTGCATGGCATCCGTCACCTCGGCAGCCAGTTTCTTCGCGGCCGCCGTCCGTTTCTTTGTCAGCGTGGCAGCCCGTTTCAGGAACGCGTCTCTCGCCGCCAGCACTTCGCGTTCCAGCTCACGGCCGCGCTCCTCCGCGTTGTTCAGTTCGTCGAACTCCGTTTCCAGTGTGCCTCGTAGTTCGGGGAGGTCCTTGGGCTCGGAGCGGTGTTTGCGCGCGAGCGTGAACATGGCATCGAGTCGCGATTCCACTTCTTCGCGGCGCGCCGGATCCATGTCGATGCCCTCGACGTAGCGGCGCAGCTCGTCGGCTGCTTCGGTTACCTGGATGCCCGCGGATTCCACCAACTCGGCGACGGACTGCAGGCTTTCGTCGAATTCGACGAGGCCGTCGACCGCACGTCCCGCATCGGCGAGCAGGCTGTTGGCATTGCCCGATTCGCCATCGAAGATTGCGTCGAGCGCACTTGCCGCACCCTCGACAAGCCTGCCGCTGTTCGCGAGCCGCTGCCGCTCCGTCTGCAATTCCTCGGCTTCGCCGGGCTGAGCGTCGAGCGAACGCAGCTCGTCAAGCTGGAACGTCAGCAAATCGAGACGCGATGCTCTGTCGATATCGGCGTCAGTCAGCTGCCGGTGGCGCTCCGCGAGCGCGCGCCAGCTGACGAAGTCGGTGCCGACCTTGCCGAGCAAATCGTTCAGGCCGCCAAAGTGGTCGAGTAGCTGACGCTGGATATCGCGCCGCGCGAGCGACTGATGGAAGTGCTGACCGTGAATGTCGACGAGATGCTCGCCGATCGACTTCAGCTGCTGGATCGTGACCGCGTTGCCGTTGACGAAAGCGCGGGAGCGGCCGTCGGCATTGATCACCCGGCGGATGAGGCATTCGTCGCCCTCATCGAGGGAATGCTCCTCCAGCCAGGATCGGATCTCCGGCAGCGTCGCGACGTCGAATTCCGCGCTGAACTCCGCTCGCTTCGCGCCGCTGCGGACGAGTTGTGCGCTGCCGCGCTCGCCGAGCACGAGACTCAGCGCGTCGACCAGGATCGACTTGCCGGCACCGGTTTCTCCCGTCAGCACGGTCATGCCGTCATCGAACTCGACCTCGATCTGGTCGACGATGGCAAAGTCTCGAACGGTGAGGCTGACCAGCACGCTTACGTTCCCTTCGGCACGATGTCGCGGACGCGGCTGTCGCGCCCCCACAGCAATTTCGATCGCAGGATGCCGTAGAAGTCGTAGTTCGGCGGATGCACCAGCGTCACCCGTGTGTCGGCCTGCCGGATCACGAGCCGGTCGTCCGGCCGGATCTCACCGAGCGAGTGGCCGTCGATCGTAATCTCGGCACGCGTTCCCGCGCGTTCGAGCACGCGGACCACGACTTCCTGCTGCGCCCGGATCACGATGGGCCGGTCGGTCAGCGTGTGCGGGCAGACCGGCACGATCACGATCGCGTCCAGTTGTGGTTCCAGGATCGGCCCGCCGCAGCTCAGCGCGTACGCGGTTGAACCGGTCGGCGTTGCGACGATCAGTCCGTCGCCCGCGTGCGTGTTGACGTAGTGATCGCCGACACGGGTCTCGAAATCGACCATGCGGCCGGTCTCGCGCCGCTGCAGGACAATGTCGTTGAGGCCGACGCCGGTCTTGGTTGTGCCATCCGCACACTCCAGGGTGGCGGCGAGCTTCATCCGGGAATCGCGCGTGTAGTTGCCGGCCAGGATCTGGTCGACGCCCGCGATCATCTCGTCAGGGGACACGTCCGCGAGAAATCCGAGGCGGCCACGGTTGACGCCGAGCAACGGCACGCCGTGATCGCCGGCCACGCGGCTCGCAAATAGAATCGTGCCGTCACCGCCGATGGCGACGATCAGGTCGACACCGTCGAGTTCGTCGGCCGACACCCGGTCCACGTCGATCTGCGGCGACATATCGCTGACCGCCACAACCTCGACGCCGGCTTCTGTCAAATGTGCCGCCAACGCCGTCATGGGCTCGACAACACGCGTGTCGTCATCGCGGCCAACGAGCGCGACTTTTTGAAACTCACGGGGCATGGAAATACACTAACACAGCAAGGAAGAACGCAGAGGCAACGAATCTTAAAGGATGTCAGCCGAAGTCGCCGCTCAGTCTCCAAACGAACGCGCCCGTGAGCTGCTGCGCGCATTAATCCAGCGTTACATTCGGGATGGCCAGCCGGTCGGATCGCGCACGCTCGCGAAAGACTCCGGTCTGGACCTGAGTCCCGCCACGATCCGAAACGTCATGGCGGACCTCGAGGACATGGGGCTGGTTGCCGCGCCGCATACGTCGGCCGGCCGCGTGCCCACGCCGAAAGGGTATCGGCTGTTCGTGGACACGCTGGTTCGTTACCGCGCTCCGCAGGGCGGCGCGATGAAGATGCTGCAGGCGCAGCTATCGGACCGGGGCGACAATCCGCACGAACTCGTCAGCGCCGTCTCCCACATGTTGTCGGACCTGACCAATCTGGCAGGCGTCGTCACGGTGCATCGCGGACACCATGCGACGCTCCGACAGATCGAGTTCCTGCCGCTGTCCGACAATCGCATTCTCGCCATCCTCGTCCTCAACGATCGCGAGGTGCAGAACCGGATTTTGCATACCGACCGCGAGTATTCTTCGTCCGAACTCACCGAAGCCGCGAACTTCATCAACGCCCATTACGCCGGGGTAGAGATGGACCAGGTGCGAGACCGGCTGGTCTCCGATCTGGACGACCTGCGCAATTCGATGAATCAGGCGATGCTGGACATCATCGCGGTCGCGCAGTCGGCTATGGGCGCGCCCGAGCAGTCCAGTCCGGAGTTCGCGATGTCCGGCGAGACAAACCTGATGGATTTCGCGGAGCTCTCGGACGTCGAGACGCTGAAGCGGCTGTTCGACGCGTTCTCGGAGAAACGCCTGATCCTCGATCTGCTCGATCGCAGCATCAACGCCGACGGCGTGCAGGTCTTCATCGGCGAGGAGTCCGGCTTCAAGATTCTCGACGACTGCAGCGTCGTCACCGCGCCGTACCACCTCGACGACGACACCGTCGGCGTGCTCGGGGTCATCGGGCCGACGCGCATGGCTTACGACCGCGTGGTACCGATCGTCGACCTCACCGCCAAGCTGCTGCGCTCGGCCATCCTGCAGCGCTAGCTGGCCGCGCAACGCGGTTGCCGCCCCACGGACGCCGCCGGACCCCAAAAAAAACGCCAAATTGCTTGATATTTCAGGCGTGATCCCCACACTTCGGGCATCCGAAGGGATGGGGGGGTGTTATCGGAGCCTTGCTTCCAAAGGCCTCCTAAATTCCCAAAGAATTTGAGTGGTGCAGACTTGCACCTGTCATAACCAAAGCCACAGGTCCGGTTCGCCGGGCCGCAGACAGAACAGAAGAACGGAGCACAAGGTATGAACGGAGAGGCACAGCGTCCCGACGAGCCTTCCGAAGAGTTACGCGACGACGTCGTTGAAGACACGGCGGCCGGCAACGACGCCGCCGAGGCGGACCCTTTCGCGGCCCTCGAGGCCGCCGAGAAGAAAGCGGCCGAGCACTGGGACAAGTACCTTCGCGCGGCCGCCGAGATCGAGAACGTGCGCAAGCGCGCGATCCGTGACGTCGAGCACGCCCGCAAGTACGCGCTCGAGTCCTTTGCCCGCGAGCTGCTTGCCGTCAAGGACACGCTCGAGATGGGCATCCAGGCCGCCGAGAGCGGCGACGCCGGCACGCTGCTCGAGGGCAAGCAGGCGACGCTCAAAATGCTTGCGTCGACACTGGAGCGCTTCGGCATCTCCGAGGTCGACCCAGAAGGCGAGCCCTTCGATCCCGAGTTCCACGAGGCAATGACAATGCAGCCGTCCCCGGACGCGGAGCCGGGATCGGTGCTGTCCGTCGTGCAGAAGGGGTACGCGTTGAACGGGCGTCTGCTGCGCCCGGCGATGGTTATCGTCGCCCGTGAACCGGAAACAACGGAAGAATAAGCAAAAACCGTGTCGGGAGCGCTTGAAAGGCGGCCCCCGGAACCCTAATTCACAGCCAGTTTTGAAGCATCGAGGGAACCGCTGAGTTCCCCATCCAAAGATTTCGGAGCGAAAGAAATGGGAAGAGTAATTGGTATCGACCTCGGCACCACGAACTCCTGCGTAGCCGTCATGGAGGGAGACACCCCGAAGGTCATCGAAAATTCGGAGGGCGATCGCACGACACCGTCGATCGTCGCTTTCAGTAAGGACGATCAGGTGCTGGTCGGCCAGTCCGCGAAGCGGCAGGCCGTGACCAACCCGGAGAACACGCTGTTCGCGGTCAAGCGGCTGATCGGCCGCCGGTTCGAAGACGACGTCGTACAGCGCGACATCAACATGGTGCCGTACAAGATCGTCAAGGCCGACAATGGCGACGCATGGGTCGAGGCGAACGGCAAGGCAATGGCCGCGCCTGAGATTTCGGCACGCGTGCTGATGAAGATGAAGAAGACGGCCGAGGACTATCTCGGCGAGGAAGTCACCGAAGCGGTCGTGACCGTTCCGGCGTACTTCAACGATTCGCAGCGTCAGGCGACCAAGGACGCCGGCAAGATTGCGGGCCTCGAGGTTCGCCGCATCATCAACGAGCCGACGGCCGCGGCACTCGCCTACGGCATGGACAAGAAGCGCGGCGATCGCCGGATCGCGGTCTTCGACCTCGGCGGCGGAACGTTCGATGTGTCGATCATCGAGATCGCGGAAGTCGACGGCGAGCACCAGTTCGAAGTGCTGGCTACTAACGGCGACACGTTCCTCGGCGGTGAGGACTTCGACCTCCGGATCATCGACTATCTCGCGTCGGAGTTTCAGCGCGAGAGCGGCGTCGACATCACCAGCGACCCGCTTGCGATGCAGCGCCTGAAGGAAGCGGCCGAGAAGGCGAAGATCGAGCTCAGCTCGCAGCAGCAGACCGAGGTCAATCTACCGTACATCACCGCGGACGCCAGCGGTCCCAAGCACCTCAACATCAAACTCACGCGTGCCAAGCTCGAGTCGCTCGTCGACGAGCTGATCGAGCGGACGATGGGTCCGTGCCGGGTCGCTTTGAACGACGCGGGACTGAAGGTCAACGAGATCGACGACGTCATTCTCGTCGGCGGCCAGACCCGCATGCCCAAGGTGCAGGAAGCCGTACAGAATTTCTTCGGCAAGGAGCCGCGCCGGGACGTGAACCCGGATGAGGCCGTGGCGCTCGGCGCCGCGATCCAGGGCGGCGTCCTCGCCGGCGACGTCAAGGACGTGTTGCTGCTGGACGTAACGCCGCTGTCACTCGGCATCGAGACGCTTGGTGGCGTCATGACGCGGCTGATCGAGAAGAATACGACCATCCCGGCAAATGCCGAGCAGGTGTTCTCGACGGCAGACGACAACCAGACAGCGGTGACGATCCATGTCCTGCAGGGCGAGCGCGAGCGTGCCATGGACAACAAGTCGCTTGGCCGTTTCGACCTGGCCGACATCCCGCCGGCCCCGCGCGGTCTGCCGCAGATCGAGGTCAAGTTCGACATCGACGCGAACGGTATCCTCAACGTTTCCGCGCAGGACAAGGCGACCGGCAAGAGCCAGAACATCGTCATCAAGGCCTCCAGCGGTCTGTCGGACGACGAGATCGACCGCATGGTTTCCGACGCCGAGAGCCACGCCGAGGAAGACCGCAAGTTCCGCGAGCTGGTCGACGCGCGCAACGAGGCGGATGGCCGGATTCACGCGGCGGAGAAGTCGCTGGCCGATCTTGGCGAGCAGGCCTCGTCCGAAGAGCGGTTGGCCATAGAGAATGCGGTCTCAGATCTCAAGACGGCCCTCGAGGGGGACGATCGCGAGGCCATCGAGACCAAGACGGCCGCGTTGGAACAGGCGTTCGCCCCCCTGGCGCAGCGGCTCTATGAGCAGCAGGCAGCCGAAGGCGCAACGCCAGGCGAAGAGGCGCAGGCCTCCGCGGACAGCGACGACGTCGTCGACGCGGAGTTCGAAGAGGTCGACAAGGACGACGAGTCGAAGCAGGCGTAAGGCCGGCTATCGACTGAACACGGGCGCCGCTCGCGGCGCCCGCATTCAGGGGCAACATGTCAAAACGCGATTATTACGAGGTGCTCGGGGTCTCGAAGACGGCTGATGCCGCCGAGATCAAGAAGGCGTACCGCCGCCTTGCGATGAAGTACCACCCGGATCGCAACAAGGACGACGAGAGCGCCGAGGCCAAGTTCAAGGAAGCCAAAGAAGCCTACGAGATTCTTCACGACGAAGAGAAGCGCTCGGCGTACGACCGTTTCGGTCACGACGGCGTCAGTGCCAGCGCGGCCGGTGCCCGTGGTTTCGGCGGCGCGGAAGGCTTCGCCGATATCTTCGGCGACGTGTTCGGCGACATCTTCGGCGGCGGCCGCGGTCGCGGCGGAGGCGGTCCGCAGGTTTTCCGCGGCGCGGATCTCGGCTACGAGCTGAAGCTCGACCTCGAAACCGCGGTTGCGGGCGACAACGTCACGATCGACGTACCGACTCAGGTCGGTTGCCAGAGCTGTGACGGCAGCGGTGCGCGCAAGGGAACGACCCCGACCGCCTGTACCGCCTGTCAGGGAACCGGTCAGGTTCGCATGCAGCAGGGCTTTTTCTCGATCCAGCAAACCTGCCCGGCCTGCAAGGGTGCCGGCAAGACGATTACCGATCCGTGTCCCGACTGCCACGGCCGCGGCCGCGTGCGCCAGACCCGCACGCTGTCGGTCAAAGTGCCGGCCGGCGTCGACGACGGCGATCGCATTCGGCTGTCGGGCGAGGGCGAGGCCGGGCGCAATGGCGGCCCCCCGGGCGATCTTTACGTCGAGATTCGCGTCAAGCCGCACAAGCTGTTCGAACGCGAGGGCGCCGACCTCTCTTGTGAGGTGCCGTTGAGCTTCGTGACCGCGACGCTCGGCGGCGAAGTCGAACTGCCGACGCTGGACGGCCACGTCTCGTTGAAGATCCCGGCCGGGACTCAGTCCGGCAAGCTCTTCCGGCTGCGCGGCAAGGGCGTTGCGACCGTGCGCGACCCGCGCGTGGGCGATCTGTTCGCACAGGTTGTGGTCGAGACGCCGGTCAATCTGACCAGCGAGCAGAAGGACATGCTGAGCCGCTTCGACGATTCCATACGCGCGGGCGGCGAAAAGCACAGTCCGCGGGCCGGCGGCTGGCTGGAAACCGTGAAGCGCTTCTTCGAGCGCATCAGCCAATGATCCGCGCGACAGTCACTGGCGCAGGGCGCATGGGGCTGTCGATTCAGCGACTCGCGGACAGCCGCAGCGATATTGACGTGATCCATTTGTGGGCGCGCGGTGACGATCTCGACGCCGCGTTGTCCGATTCGGACGTGATCATCGACTTCAGCCTGCCGGAGGCAACGCTGGAAGTCTGCGCTCGGAATGCCGCGCATCGAAAACCGATGATCTGCGGCGTCAGCGGGCTGGCCGACAAACACATGGCCGCGCTTCGCGCCGCCTCGGAATCGGTCCCCGTGCTCTACGACCGCAACATGAGCGTCGGCATCGCCATGCTCGACGCCGCGGTGCGTGATGTCGGCCGCTCGCTGGGCAACGGCTTCGGCATCCGTATCGAGGAGACCCACCACGTCCACAAGAAAGACGCGCCTTCGGGAACGGCGCTCAAGCTCGGCGACAGCCTGATCGACGCCGGAGCGGTGGCCTCGCACGACGACATCGACTATCACTCCAAACGCCGGGGCGAAGTGCCGGGCGATCACTCAGTGATATTCGAATCGGCAACGGAGCGGCTCGAATTCAGCCACAGCGTATCCACCCGGGACGTGTTCGCGGAAGGCGCCCTGCGAGCGGCTCTCTGGGTGATCGACAAGCCGCCGGGCTGGTATTCGATGCGGGATGTCCTCGCAGGCGACAATTGATCGAGAAAACCGCGCTGGAACTCTGGCGCGTCGCGCGCCGGTTAAGTAAACTACGCCGGATCGCTGTCCGGTAAGCGATTCGATGAGCGGAAGGCCATGGCCTTCCGCTTCTTCACATCTGCCCCCGGCGAATCGCGATCACGAGGCGTCTGCGACGCAAGAGCTGGTTTTCCAGCGCAGGCCCCTGGGTTCAAGTGATTGACGAGGTTCGCTTTTTGACCACACCCGCAGTTCTCGCCCTTCAGGACGGTACCGTCTTCCACGGCACGTCCGTTGGCGCCGAAGGCCAGACCATCGGCGAAGTCGTATTCAATACCGCAATGACCGGCTATCAGGAGATCCTGACCGACCCGTCCTATTGCCGGCAGATCGTAACGCTGACCTATCCGCACATCGGCAATACCGGCACGACCAGCGAGGACATGGAGGCGGCGAAGATCCATGCATCGGGGCTGATCATCCGCGATAGCTCGATGGTCGCTTCGAACTGGCGGGTCGAGCGTTCCCTGACCGAGTTTCTGAAGCTCGGCGAGACGGTCGCCATCGCCGATATCGACACCCGCAAGCTGACTCGGATCATTCGCGAGAAGGGCGCGCAGTCCGGCTGCATCATGACCGGCAAGGTGGCCGTGGATAAGGCTGTGGCGCATGCTGGCAAATTCCCGGGTTTGGCAGGCATGGATCTCGCCAAGTTCGTGACCACCGATGACAGCTACCAGTGGTGCCACGGCACGACCTTCGGCAAGAAGCCGCGGATCCTAAGCCGCCGAATCGCGCCGTATCACGTGGTCGCCTATGACTTCGGCGTGAAGCGCAACATCCTGCGCCTCTTGTCGGATCTCGACTGCCGGATGACCGTCGTGCCAGCCAAAACGCCGGCGGAGGAAGCGTTGGCGCTGGCCCCCGATGGCATCTTCCTGTCCAACGGGCCGGGCGATCCCGAGCCCTGCGACTACGCGATCAATGCGATCCAGTCCTTGCTCGAGGCGGGCCTGCCGATTTTCGGCATCTGCCTCGGCCACCAGTTGCTCGCGCTCGCTGCCGGCGGCAAGACGATGAAGATGAAATTTGGCCATCACGGTGCCAACCATCCGGTACAGGACCTGAAGACCGGGCAGGTGCTGATCACCTCCCAGAACCATGGCTTCGCGGTCGACGAGGAATCGCTGCCGGACGGGGTGCAGGCCACCCACCGCTCGCTGTTCGACGGGACGCTGCAGGGTCTCGAACTCGTCGGCCGGCCCGCCTTCAGTTTCCAGGGGCACCCGGAAGCCAGCCCCGGGCCGCACGACGTCATGCCGCTGTTCGAACGCTTCGTACTCGACATGGAAGCCCACAAGCGCAGCGCGACGCGGGCAGTACTTTCCACATAATTTACATGAAGTAAATGCCAAAACGCACTGATATAGAAAGCATTTTAATCATCGGAGCGGGCCCGATCGTGATCGGTCAGGCCTGCGAGTTCGACTACTCCGGGGCGCAGGCCTGCAAGGCCCTGAAGGAAGAGGGCTACCGGGTCATCCTCGTCAATTCCAATCCGGCGACGATCATGACCGACCCGGACACGGCCGATGCCATCTATATCGAGCCGGTCCACTGGACAGCCGTCGAGCGGATCATCAAGAAGGAGCGCCCCGACGCGCTGCTGCCGACGATGGGCGGACAGACCGGCCTCAATTGTGCGCTCGATCTCGTTCGCGAGGGCGTACTGGAGAAGTACGGCGTCGAGATGATCGCCGCGTCGCGTGACGCCATCGACATGGCCGAGGACCGCGATCTGTTCCGCAAGGCAATGACGGAGATCGGCCTCGAGGTTCCGGTCGCCGAGATCGCCCATTCGCTGGAAGAGGCACTCGAGAAACAGAAGGGCATCGGCTTCCCCACGATCATCCGGCCGTCATTCACGCTCGGCGGCACGGGCGGCGGCATTGCCTATAACCGGGAAGAGTTCGAACGCATCGTCTCGCACGGACTCGAGATGTCGCCGACGACCGAGATCCTGCTCGAGGAGTCGGTGCTCGGCTGGAAAGAATTCGAGATGGAAGTTGTCCGCGACCGCAACGACAACTGCATCATCGTCTGCGCGATCGAGAACTTCGATCCGATGGGCGTGCACACCGGCGACTCGATTACGGTAGCGCCGTCGCAGACGCTGACGGACAAGGAATACCAGAGGCTGCGAAACGCCTCGATCGACGTTCTGCGCAAGATCGGCGTCGACACGGGCGGATCGAACGTACAGTTCGCGATCAATCCCGAGGACGGCCGGGTGCTGGTGATCGAGATGAATCCGCGCGTCTCGCGCTCGTCCGCGCTGGCGTCCAAGGCAACCGGTTTTCCGATCGCCAAGGTCGCGGCGAAGCTCGCCGTCGGTTACACGCTGGACGAGCTGCGCAACGACATCACCGGCGGCGCGACACCGGCTTCCTTCGAACCGACGATCGACTACGTCGTCACGAAGATTCCGCGCTTCACGTTCGAAAAGTTCCCGGGTGCGGTCGACCGGCTGACGACGCAGATGAAATCGGTCGGTGAAGTCATGGCAATGGGACGGACCTTCCAGGAGTCGTTCCAGAAGGCGTTGCGCGGCCTCGAGATCGGGATTACGGGTCTCGACGAGATCGCGGGCACCATGACGACGGAGGCCGAGCGCGACCGCGTCCGGCAGGAGATGCGGATTCCGGGCGCCGATCGCGTGCGCTACGTGGCGGATGCGCTCCGCGGCGATTTCACCTTCGAGGACGTGGCCAAGGTGTCGCGCATCGATCCGTGGTTCCTTGCCCAGATCGAGGATCTGATTTTCGAAGAGAAAGCGGTGGCCGAGGGCGGACTGTCGAGCCTCGACGAGACCCGGCTCAGAATCCTGAAGCGCAAGGGCTTCTCCGACGCGCGGCTGGCGAAGCTTTTGGGCGTCGAAGAGGCGGCGGTGCGCAAACTGCGCATTGGCTTCGATATTCGGCCGGTGTTCAAGCGCGTCGATACCTGTGCCGCGGAGTTCGCGACGACGACGGCCTACATGTACTCCACCTACGAAGAGGAGTGCGAGGCCGATCCGAGCGATCTCAAGAAGATCATGATCCTGGGCGGCGGCCCGAACCGCATCGGTCAGGGGATCGAGTTCGACTACTGCTGCGTCCATGCGGCGCTCGCACTGCGCGAGGCGGGCTACGAGACGATCATGGTCAACTGCAACCCGGAGACGGTGTCCACGGACTACGACACGTCGGATCGCCTGTACTTCGAGTCGCTGACTTTCGAAGACGTCATGGAGATCATCGATCTCGAGAAGCCGAAGGGCGTCATCGTCCAGTACGGCGGACAGACACCGCTCAAGCTGGCGCGAGACCTCGAGGCGGCCGGCGCGCCGATCATCGGAACGTCGCCGGACTCCATCGACCTGGCCGAGGACCGCGAGCGCTTCCAGAAGCTCGTCGAGTCGCTCGATCTCCTGCAGCCGCCGAACCAGACGGCGAGTAGCAAAGAGCAGGCGCTGGAGCGAGGCTCCGAGGTCGGCTACCCGCTCGTTGTGCGTCCGTCCTATGTGCTGGGCGGCCGCGCGATGGAGATCGTGCACAGCGACGAGGATCTGGCGGCGTACATGGACGCGGCGATCCAGGTGTCCAACGACAGTCCGGTGCTGCTCGATCGCTTCCTGGACCTGGCCACCGAGGTCGACGTCGACTGCATCTGCGACGGTGAGCGCGTGCTGATCGGCGGCATCATGGAACACATCGAGCAGGCGGGCGTGCATTCCGGGGATTCAGGCTGCTCGTTGCCGCCGTTCAGCCTGTCGCCGGAAGTGCAGAAAGTGCTGTCCGAGCAGGTCGTGAAGCTCGCGCACGGTCTCAACGTCGTCGGCCTGATGAACACCCAGTTCGCGATCCAGGGCGATGTCGTCTATCTGCTCGAGGTGAATCCGCGCGCATCCCGCACGGTGCCGTTCGTGTCCAAGGCGATCGGCGTACCGCTGGCCAAGATCGCCGCGAAAGTCATGGCCGGCGAATCGCTGGCGGACCAGGGCTTCGTCAACCAGCGCAAGCCCGAGTACTTCTCGGTCAAGGAAGCGGTATTCCCGTTCGTCAAATTCCCGGGCGCGGACCCCATCCTGGGCCCCGAGATGAAATCCACGGGCGAAGTCATGGGCGTGGGGCGTTCGTTCGGCGAGGCCTACGCGAAAGCGCAGCTGGCTTCGGGCGTCACGCTGCCCAGGCAGGGATCGGCGCTGCTCAGCATCCGGGACCGCGACAAACAGGGTGCAATCGACCTCGCGAAGATTCTCGTGGACCGCGGTTTCGACATCGTCGGCACCCATGGGACCGCAAAGCACCTCGCCAAGGCTGGTGTATCATGCCGACGTGCCAACAAGGTTCGCGAGGGCCGGCCGCACATCGTCGACATGATCAAGAACGGCGAGATCGACCTCATCGTCAACACGACCGAGGGCAAACAGGCCATCAACGAATCCTTGTCCATCCGTGCCGAGGCAGTTCGGCGGGGCGTCACCTACTACACGACGCTTGGCGCCGCGATCGCCACCTGCACGGCTATCGAACACATCGACGACGGCGAAGTAAATCGCCTGCAGGACCTGCATAACGAGGTCGTAGCATGAACAAGGTCCCGGTAACCGTTCGCGGACACGAACTCATGAAGGAGGAGCTCCGGCGCTTAAAGAGCGAGGAGCGTCCGGCCGTCATCAAAGCGATCGCGGAGGCGCGCGCGCACGGCGACCTGAAGGAGAATGCCGAGTATCACGCCGCCAAGGAGCAGCAGGGCTTCATCGAGGCACGCATCAAGGACCTCGAGGGCAAGCTGTCACATCTACAGGTGATCGACGTCACGACGGTGAACGGCAACGGCCGGGTGATCTTCGGCTGTACCGTCGAACTCATCGACGAGAACACCGGCGACGAGATCGAGTACAAGATCGTTGGCGAGGACGAAGCCGACATCAAGACCGGCCTGATTTCCTTCACGTCACCGATCGCCCGGGCGCTGATCGGCAAGAACGAAGGCGACGTGGTGAACTTCTCGGCGCCCGGCGGCGAGAAGCAATTCGAAGTCGTTGAAGTTCGTTACGAGTAACGGACCTACTGGCGCGTATCGAGCGCCTCGTCAATCAGCGGCCTGACCGTCTCTTCCCACGCCAGCGTCGAACGCAGCCAATTGTCTTCGACGCCGTGCATGATGATGTGCATGTTGGTCCGTGGCAGGTAGAAGAATCCGCCGGCGCTGCCGGGAGTGATCGCGTAGTCGACGCGGAAGACCTCGTCCCAGATGTCGCCGCCGTAGCGGTCCGCCTGATAGAGAGCGACGTTGAATCGAGTCGCGCCGGTTGGCGGTTCACCGAGGACGCCCGCGCGGAAGTCCATGAACGCTCTGCTCAGATCGGCCTCCCATTCGCCACCCTGTACGCGCCGCCCGGCACGCGGCCCGGACCAGACGCTGAATCGTTCGAGCAGGCTCGGGTCGGTGATGACGATGGGCTCGGCCAGTTCGCCGCCGCTGATCACGATCCTCGCAGTCACACCCTTCGCCGAGGCGGTCGACACGGCCAGCACGGCAACGATCAACAGGAAGAGGCGTGCGAGCACCGGCATGGGCTATTTCCTCGGTACCTGAACTTTCTTCTGATCCGGATTCTCTTTGTAGAGAAGGGCGACATTGCCGATCCGCTGAATCAGCAGAGCCCCGGATCTCGAACAAAGCTCGTCTATCAATGCATCGCGGGCCTGGCGATCGCCAACCCTGACCTTCACCTTGATCAGCTCGTGGTGCGTGAGGGCGGAGTCGTATTCCGTAAGCAGGGACTCGCTCAGGCCCTGATCGCCCACCATGATGACGGGTTTGAGGCCGTGGCCCAGGCCGCGCAGGTATTTCTTTTGGGATTCGCTTAGAGTCATGGCGATGCAGTGTATCAGCATGACATCGGAACCCTCAGCGTGAGCGGGCCGCGCCGAACCAGCGGCTCGTGGCGGGAGCGTCAGGAGCGCGATCCTTACGTCAAAAAGGCGAGGGCGGCCGGCTGGCGCTCGCGCGCCGTCTACAAGCTGGAGCAAATCGATCAGAAAGAGAAGCTCCTGAAGCCCGACATGCTCGCCGTCGATCTGGGCGCGGCCCCGGGCAGTTGGAGCCAGTATCTGGTCGAAAGATTGAACGGCCGGGCTCGCGTCGTGGCTGTCGATCTGCTGGCGATGGACGGCTTGCCGGGGGTGGAATTCATTCAGGGCGATTTCCGCGAGGACGATGTGCTCGAGCAGCTCAAAACGGCGCTCGGCGGCGAGCGGGCCAGCCTTGTAATGAGCGACATGGCTCCCAATATCAGCGGCTTGAAGGCCGTTGACCAGCCGGCGTCCATGTATCTGGCGGAACTGGCCCTCGACGTCTGCTCTGAGGTGCTAAAGCCCAAGGGCGACTTCGTGTGCAAGCTCTTCCAGGGACAGGGTGTCGATGAGTTGATTGCCGACGCGCGCAGGCAGTTCGAGCGCGTGAAAGTCATCAAACCCGCGGCGTCGCGGGCTGGCAGTCCCGAGGTGTACCTGGTCGCCAGGAGTTACAAGCTGAAACAGTAATTTCAGGCCGCCGCCGGTCGCCAAAAAGCGCCGGATGAGGCCGCCAAGCCAGGACATGGCCGGTAGCGAGGAACTACCAATTGTAGTAGTGTCTTGAGTCTCTGGAACCCGTCTAAATCGCCGATTCCTCAGGCGTTTCCACCCGGAATCTCTAATAGTGAATGATCTGACCAAAAACATACTCGTCTTCATCGTGATCATCGTCGTCCTGCTGTCCGTCGTGAACGGGCTGTCGGGCGTCAGCGGCAGACAGCCGGCGTTGACGGACTACTCGGTGTTCCTCGACCAGGTTGAAGCCGGCGATGTCGAATTGGTGGAGTTCGAGGGGCAGACGATTCGCTTTAGCACGAGTCGCGAAGACGACACGCTCAACTACTACACGATCAGCCCGGAGACGGACAACAACACGATCATCGGCCGGCTCGAAGAGAACGGCGTGCGCTTCAGCGCCACCGAGCCCGAGAAGCAGGGCCTGATCGGACAGCTGCTGATCAGCTCGTTCCCGATCCTTCTGCTGATCGGCGTGTGGATCTACTTCATGCGTCAGATGCAGGGCGGTGGCAGCGGCCGCGGTGCGATGTCGTTCGGCAAGAGTAAGGCCCGCCTGCTGGGCGAGGACCAGGTTGGCGTAACCTTCGCCGACGTCGCGGGCGTCGACGAGGCAAAGGCCGAGGTGGCCGAGATCGTCGAGTTCCTCAAGGACCCGAGCAAATTCCAGCGCCTGGGCGGAAAGATTCCGAAGGGCGTGCTCATGGTCGGACCGCCGGGTACCGGTAAGACCCTGCTGGCGCGCGCCATTGCCGGCGAGGCCAAGGTGCCGTTCTTCACGATTTCCGGTTCCGATTTCGTCGAGATGTTCGTCGGCGTCGGCGCCTCCCGCGTCCGCGACATGTTCGATCAGGCCAAGAAGCAGGCACCCTGCATCATCTTCATCGACGAGCTCGACGCGGTCGGCCGCCATCGCGGCGCCGGTCTCGGTGGCGGGCACGATGAGCGCGAGCAGACCCTTAATCAGATGCTGGTCGAGATGGACGGCTTCGAAGGCAACGAGGGCATCATCGTCATCGCGGCGACCAACCGCCCCGACGTGCTCGACCCCGCGCTGCTGCGCCCAGGCCGTTTCGACCGACAGGTTGTCGTGCCGCTGCCCGACGTGCGCGGCCGCGAGCTCATTCTCAAAGTCCACATGCGCAAGGTTCCGCTCGACGACGACGTCAATCCGAACTACATCGCTCGTGGCACACCGGGATTCTCCGGCGCGGATCTCGCCAACCTCGTGAACGAGGCGGCCCTGTTTGCCGCGCGCGCCAACAAGCGCGTGGTGAGCATGGAGGAATTCGAGAAGGCAAAGGACAAGATCATGATGGGCGCGGAGCGCCGGTCGATGGTCATGAGCGAGGAAGAGAAGCTCAATACCGCCTACCACGAGGCCGGTCACGCGATCGTCGGTTACCTCGTTCCCGAGCACGACCCCGTCTACAAGGTCACGATCATCCCGCGCGGCAGAGCGCTGGGCGTGACGATGTACCTGCCGGAGGAAGACCGCTACAGCATGTCCAAGCGGCGCCTCGAGTCGAGTATCTCGAGCCTGTTCGGCGGCCGCATCGCCGAAGCGATGATCAACGGCAATGACGGTGTCACCACCGGCGCGTCGAACGATATCGAACGCGCCACGGACATCGCCCGGAACATGGTTACCAAGTGGGGCCTGTCCGAACGTCTCGGTCCGCTGACCTATTCGGAAGACGACGGCGAGGTGTTCCTCGGCCACAGCGTCACTCAGCATAAGCAGGTGTCCGACGAGACCGCGCACACGATCGATGAGGAAGTCCGCAAGATCATCGATTCCAACTATCAGCGTGCGGAGAAACTCCTCAAGGAAAACGAGGACAAGCTGCACATCATGGCGAAGGCGCTGGTCAAGTACGAGACCATCGACGAAACGCAGATCAAGGACATCATGGAAGGCCGCGAGCCGCAGCCGCCGGAAGACTGGGAAGAGCCGGCCGAGCCGAGCGGCGGTGGCAAGCCCAAGTCCGAAAAGGACGTGAAGCCGGCCATCGGCGGCCCGGCCACCGAGAACTAAGCGCCGCCGGCTGGCGGAATCCATCGCTTGCAAGACTTCCGGCCGCTCGTTGGTGACCAGCGAGCGGCCGGTTTCGATGGCAAACCTCGAATCGCTGACTCAATCATGACTTTCGAACTGTCATCCCTGCCGTCACCCGCCGCGGTGATGGGCATTCTGAACGTCACGCCCGATTCCTTTTCGGACGGCGGGCGTTTCGCGGGCCGCGACGAGGCGCTGCGCCAGGCGGAACGCATGCTCGAGGAGGGCGCCGATCTTCTCGACGTCGGCGGCGAGTCGACCCGGCCGGGCGCGGCAGGCGTCAGCGCCTCCGAAGAACTGGACCGAGTGCTGCCCGTCGTCGAGGCGCTGGTCGGCATTACCGACAAACCGATCTCAATCGATACGAGCAAGGCCGACGTCATGCGGGCAGCGGTTGCCGCGGGGGCCGCTATGGTCAACGACGTGCGGGCGCTGCGTGAAGAGGGCGCGCTGGAGGCTGCCGCTGAACTCGGCGTCCCGGTGTGTCTCATGCACATGCAGGGCCAGCCGCGAACGATGCAGCAGGATCCCGACTACGCCGATGTCGTTGGCGAGATCGCGCAGTTCCTGGCCGAGCGCATCGAGGCCTGTACCCGTGCCGGAATCGCCCGGGAACGGATCGTCCTCGACCCCGGTTTCGGCTTTGGCAAGACCGTGGCGCACAATGTCGAGTTGCTCGCGAATCTGCGACAATTGCAGGAATTGGAGCTGCCCATTCTGGCCGGCCTGTCGCGCAAGTCGACGCTCGGCAGGATCACGGGCAGAGAGGTAGACGAACGAATGCCCGCCAGCATCGCAGCCGCACTCATCGCGGTCACGAATGGCGCCAGCATCGTTCGCGTGCATGATGTGGCTGAGACCGTCGATGCGCTTAAGGTGCTGACGGCGGTAATGAAGTCGGGGAACTGAGCCATGAGCAGGAAATTTTTCGGGACGGATGGCGTGCGCGGCACGGTCGGCAGGGATCCGATGACGGCCGAGTTCGCAATGCGTCTTGCAAGCGCCGCGGCGCGCGTTCTGGTGCCGGAAGGCGGCACCGTGGTGATCGGCAAGGACACGCGGCTGTCGGGCTACATGTTCGAATCTGCGCTGGAAGCCGGTTTCGTCGCCGCGGGGGCGGACGTGCTGCTACTCGGCCCGCTGCCGACTCCGGCCTGTGCAGTGCTCGCTCAGGAATACGGGGCCGATCTGGGGGTCGTGATCAGCGCCTCGCACAACCCGTATCAGGACAACGGCATCAAGTTCTTCGATGGCCGCGGCTCGAAATTGTCCGACGATGTCGAACGCGCGATCGAAGTCGAACTCGAGAAGCCCGCGATGACGCTCGACTCGACGCGTCTCGGCAAGGCCAAGCGCGTCGATACGGCGCGTACCGACTACCAGGATTTTTGCGCCGCCTCGGTCCCCGAGGGACTGAGCTTCGACGGGATCAAGGTCGTCTTCGACGGCGCGAACGGGGCGGGCTACAAGGTCGGACCGCGCACACTGGTCAATCTCGGCGCGGATGTGATCACGATCGGCTGCTCGCCGAACGGCCGCAATATCAACCACGGCTGCGGTTCGACGCAGCCGGAGTTGCTGACCAAGACGGTTCCCGCGGTCGGCGCCGATATCGGCATTGCGCTCGACGGTGACGGCGACCGGGTCGTCATGGTCGATGAGAACGGCGATCTGATCGACGGAGATCAGCTGCTCTACGTGCTTGCAACCGCCCGGCAGCGCAGCGGCGGGCTGCAGGGACCGGTCGTCGGCACCGTCATGAGCAACCTCGGTCTCGAACATGCGCTCAAGGCGAAGGACATCGAATTTCGCCGCGCGAAGGTTGGGGACCGCTACGTGCTGGAAACGCTGCGCCGGGAAGGCGGCGTCATCGGCGGCGAAACCTCCGGCCATATGATCGTGCTCGACCGCACGACGACGGGAGACGGGCTGATCACCGCGATGCAGGTACTCGCGGTCATCAAGGAGACCGGCACGCCGCTCTCCGAGCTGGCGGCCGGCATGCCGAAGTACCCGCAGACGATGCTGAACGTGCGCGTCGAACAGAAAATGAACCCCGACGATTCGCCGGCCATCCGCAAGGCGGTCGACGACGCCCAGAACGAACTGGCCGAGACCGGCCGGATCGTGCTGCGCGCGTCGGGCACGGAGCCGGTTATTCGGGTCATGGTGGAAGGCACGGACGAGAAGCAGATTTCGGACGTCGCGGAGCGTCTCGCGGCGGTCGTCGCCGAGGCCGCGGACTGACGCCGAATCGGCCGAATAACGCGTTGATTTAGCCTGGCACGCCCGGTATCCTTGCGCGCCCTTGAACCCCGGTGGAATAGCGGAATGCGGAAATTTCTGGTTGCCGGAAACTGGAAGATGAATGGCGACACGGCTCGCAATCGCGAGCTCGTGGCGGGAATTCTGGCTGGCTCGGCTCCGTCCGAGGCGGTCGAGGTTCTCGTCTGCCCGCCGTTTCCGTATCTCGCGGCCGTGGCCGAACAGGCGGGCGACAGCCACGTCATGGTCGGTTCGCAGAATGTGTCCGAGCACGAGTCGGGCGCGTTCACCGGAGAGACGTCGCCCTCGATGCTCAGGGATGTCGGCTGCCGCTATGCGATCGTCGGCCACTCCGAGCGGCGGACGCTGTACGGCGAGACGGACGATCAGGTTGCGGCCAAGTTCCGCGCGGCACTGGATGCCGGCCTGACGCCGATTCTCTGCGTCGGCGAGACGCTCGAGGAGCGCGAGGCGATGCAGACGGAGTCGGTCACGAGCCGTCAGCTGGCGGCAGTGGTTGCCGCGACGGGAATCGACGCGTTCACCCGCGCCGTGATCGCGTACGAGCCGGTCTGGGCGATCGGCACCGGCCGGGTCGCGACGCCCGAGCAGGCACAGGACGTGCATTTGCACATCCGCGGCATGCTGTCGGCGGAAAGCGCCGAGGTCGCTGACGGCGTACAGATACTGTACGGCGGCAGTATGAAAGGCGAAAATGCGCCGGGGCTGCTGAGCATGCCCGATATCGACGGCGGCCTGATTGGCGGTGCGTCGCTGAAGTCAGCGGACTTTCTCGCAATTGTCGAGGCGGCCGCCGAAGTCGCCGGATAAGAGCCGGCGATAGTTGAGGAAATAATGGATACATTGCAAAAAACCGTTCTGATCGCACACACGCTGATCGCCGTTCTGATCATCGTGCTCGTGCTGATGCAGCGCGGTAAAGGCGCGGATGCCGGAGCGGCGTTCGGCGCCGGCGCATCCGGCACGGTGTTCGGTTCGCGCGGAACGTCGAGTTTCTTCTCGCGCATGACCGCAATTTTCGCGACGGCCTTCTTTGCCAGCAGTCTCGGCCTGGCCTACCTCTCGAGCCAGCGCTCCGAGGTGCCGGAGAGCCTGCTCGAAGGCGCGCCGGTCACCGAGTCTGAGGCTGTGACGGCTGACGACGACCTGCTGCCGACCACCGAATTGCCTGTGGTCGACGAGACCGGCGATTCCGTGGACGACGCCACGGACGCGTTGCCCGCCGTCGAGGACGAGCTTCCGGCGGCGCCCGAAGGCGACGAGGAATAAAATAGAGAGATAGAACGTCATTTCGCTCTGGTGGTGGAATTGGTAGACACGCTGTCTTGAGGGGGCAGTGGCGCGAGCCGTGCGAGTTCGAGTCTCGCCCAGAGCACCAACTATCGAAAGCCGGCGAATGCCGGCTTTCGCGTTTCAAGGAGGGCCGGCGAAAGCCGGCTTTCGCATTTCAGGGAGAGCCGGCAACCGCCGGCTTTTTGCCCGGCCGGAACAGCTCCGGCAGATGCCCCGTCAAATCGTTTCACGGGGGGTGTATTCGGCGGCCTGGACCTTGATACAATGCGGCGCTCCGGGCGCCTGCCGGCGCCGTATAACAGGCAAACATGCTACAAGAATACGTTCCCGTGCTGATCTTCCTCGGCGTCGCCGCAGGCATCGGCCTCGTGTTGCTCGGTCTGGGCTTCTGGATCGGGCACGGTTCCAAGGACGACGAGAAGCTCTCGCCCTACGAATGCGGCTTCGAGGCGTTCGACGATTCGCGCATGAAATTCGACGTGCGCTACTACCTCGTCGCCATCCTGTTCATCATTTTCGATCTCGAAATCGCCTTCCTGTTTCCGTGGGCCGTGTCGCTGGACGCGATCGGGACCTTCGGTCTGATTGCGATGGGTATTTTCCTCGCCGTTCTCGTCGTCGGTTTCATCTACGAATGGAAGAAGGGGGCGCTGGAATGGGACTGAAGTCCGCAGCGTCCACGATCGCACCTGCGGAAGGCGCGGGCGTCGCTGCCGATTCCGAGGCGCCTGCGGCGCGCGAAGCTACGGCCGCGGGCGAGAGCCTGCAGGAGAAGGGCTGGGTCGTCACCAGCGTCGATGCGGTCATGAACTGGGCACGCACCGGCTCGCTGTGGCCGATGTCGTTCGGTCTCGCATGCTGTGCGGTCGAGATGATGCAGGCGGGCGCATCCCGCTACGATCTCGATCGCTTCGGCATCATCTTCCGTCCTAGCCCGAGACAGTCGGACTGCATGATCGTTGCGGGCACGTTGACCAACAAAATGGCGCCGCCGCTGCGGAAGGTCTACGACCAGATGCCCGAACCGCGCTGGGTCGTGTCGATGGGCTCCTGCGCCAACGGCGGCGGCTACTACCACTATTCGTATTCCGTCGTGCGCGGCTGCGACCGCATCGTCCCTGTAGACGTCTATGTCCCCGGTTGTCCGCCGACCGCCGAGGCGCTGATTTACGGCCTGATCCAGTTGCAGAAAAAGATACGTCGCACGAGCACGATTGCCAGATAAGAACAAACGACTATGACAGACCGCTACGAGACACTCGCGGCTCGGCTTGACGAGCGCTTCGGGGAGAAAGTCACGCGCGTCGAATCGACGTGCGGTGAGTTGACCTACGAAGTGGGCAAGGACGACCTCATCGAGGTTGCCTCGGCGCTTCGCGGCGAGTTCGGTTTCGACATGTTGATGGACGTCTGCGGCGTCGATTACCTGATGTACGGAACCGACGAGTGGAATACAGACGATGCGACCGGGACCGGCTTCAGTCGCGGCGTCGAGCGCGAGCCGGTCATTCTCGACGAAAGCGACGAGTTTCCGGAGCGGCGCTTCGCCGCCGTGTACCACCTGCTATCTATCCAGCACAATCAGCGCCTGCGGCTTCGCACGTTCACCGGCACCGACAATCCGCCGATCGTGAAGTCGGTGGTCGACATCTGGAACGGCGCCAACTGGTTCGAGCGCGAGGCGTTCGATCTCTACGGAATTCTGTTCGAGGGTCACCCCGATCTGCGTCGTATCCTGACCGACTACGGCTTCATCGGTCACCCGTTCCGCAAGGACTTCCCGCTGATCGGCAATGTCGAGGTTCACTACGATTCCGAAAAGGGTCGCGTGGCCTACCAGCCGGTCAGCATCGAGGATCGGACGCTCGTGCCGCGGGTGATTCGCGACGACAACCGCTACTCCGCCGATCTCAAGGACGCCGCCGATGGCTGAGATCCAGAGCTACACCATGAACTTCGGGCCGCAGCATCCGGCGGCGCACGGCGTTCTGCGTCTCGTCCTCGAGCTCGAGGGAGAGACGATCCAATCGGCCGACCCGCACGTGGGCCTGCTGCATCGCGCGACCGAGAAGCTCGCCGAGACCAAGCCGTTCAATCAAAGCATCGGTTACATGGACCGGCTCGACTACGTGTCGATGATGTGCAACGAGCACGGCTACGTCCTCGCGATCGAGAAACTGCTCGGTATCGAGGCACCGGAACGCGCGCAATACATCCGCGTGATGTTCGACGAGATCACCCGCATTCTGAACCACCTCATGTGGCTCGGAGCGCACGGCCTCGACATCGGCGCAATGACGATGTTCCTGTACTGCTTCCGGGAGCGCGAGGACCTGATGGACCTCTACGAAGCGGTATCCGGCACGCGCATGCACGCGACCTACTACCGGCCGGGCGGTGTCTATCGCGATCTTCCGGACGCGATGCCGAAGTACAAGGAATCGAAGTTCCGCTCGAAGAAGGAACTCGACCGCATGAACGCGGCGCGCGACGGCTCTTTCCTCGACTTCATCGAGGCGTTCACCGACAAGTTCCCCGGCTGCGTCGACGAGTACGAGACGCTGCTGACGGACAATCGCATCTGGAAGCAGCGCACGGTAAACATCGGCGTGGTGTCACCTGAACGCGCCATGCAGCTGGGCTTCTCGGGTCCGATGCTGCGCGGTTCCGGCATCGAGTGGGATCTTCGCAAGAAGCAGCCTTATGAGGTCTACGATCGCATGGACTTCGACATCCCGGTGGGCGTGAACGGCGATTGCTACTCGCGCTACCTCGTCAGGGTCGAAGAGCTTCGTCAGTCCAACCGGATCATCAAGCAGTGCGTCGACTGGCTGCGCGACAATCCCGGCCCGGTCATGCTCGACGACCGCAAAGTCCGGCCGCCGAACCGGGTCGAGATGAAGGACGACATGGAATCCCTCATTCACCACTTCAAACTCTTCACCGAAGGCTATTGCGTTCCGGCCGGCGAGTCCTACGCTGCCGTCGAGCACCCGAAGGGCGAATTCGGCGTGTACATCGTGTCCGATGGTGCGAACAAGCCGTACCGAGTGAAGATTCGTGCGCCGGGCTTCGCGCATCTTTCGGCGATGGCCGAGATGGTCGAGGGTCACATGTTGGCCGACGTCGTTGCCGTGATCGGCACCCAGGACATCGTGTTCGGAGAAGTAGACAGATGAGCGACAACGCCGTGCTCTCGGACCACGTTCGAGAGGAGATCGAACACTGGAAGACGCGCTTCCCGGAGGAACGCTCGCGCTCGGCCGTGATCGGCGCGCTGCATGCGGCTCAGCATGAGAATGGCGGGTACCTGACGCCGCAGATCATGGACGCGGTCGCCGAACATCTGGAACTGCCGAAGATCCAGGTCTACGAAGTCGCGACCTTCTACTCGATGTTCCAGACCAAGCCGGTCGGCACGCACAACGTGGCGATCTGCACCAACGTTTCCTGCATGCTGCGCGGCGCCGACGACCTCGTCGAACACGTCGAGAAAAAGCTGGATTGCAAACTCGGCCAGACGACCGAAGACGGGCGCATCTATCTCAAGAAAGAAGAAGAGTGTCTTGCGGCCTGCTGCGGGGCGCCAATGATGATGGTCGATCACAAATACCACGAGCATCTGACCACCGACATGGTCGACAAGATCCTGGACGAACTGGACTAGGGCATGCTCACGGTGATTTGTTGTGCTCTGTTGCCCCAGACGAGGCGTCAATCAAGGCGCGAGGAGAGAAGTTTGGTAGCTCCAAATGAACGACGAGCAACGCGGAGTGACGCCTCGTCTGGGGCAACCCGCCGGGCCGGATCTATTCTTGCGCCGGCGTCGTTATCAGTCGCTGATGTAGTGTTACTACACGGCGCTCCTTCTGCCTTGCCGGACACAAGAATAGATTCCGGCAGAGCCCAACAAATCACCGTGAGCATGCCCCAGTGACTTACGAACAGAATCTGGTGACGTTCTCGACGCTCGGTTCCGAGGACTCGCACACGTTCGCGACCTACGAGAAGCACGGCGGCTACGAGGCCTGGCGAAAGATTCTCGCCGGTGACATGACTCCGGAAGAGGTGATCGAGGAAGTGAAGGCATCCGGCCTGCGCGGCCGAGGCGGCGCCGGCTTCCCGACGGGGCTCAAGTGGAGTTTCATGCCGAAGGGCAGCGACGTGCAGAAGTACCTGGTCTGTAACTCGGACGAGTCCGAGCCCGGCACGGCACACGATCGCGACATTCTGCGCTACAACCCGCACTGCCTGGTCGAGGGCATGGCCATCGCCGGCTACGCGATGGGCGCAACGGTCGGCTACAACTACATCCGCGGCGAGTTCATCGACGAGCCGGTACCGCGCTTCGAAGCGGCCGTGAAGGAAGCCTACGACGCCGGCCTGCTCGGTAAGAACATTCAGGGGTCCGGGATCGACTTCGATCTGGAGACCTTCGTCGGCGCGGGCGCCTACATCTGCGGCGAAGAAACCGCGCTTCTGGAATCGCTCGAGGGCAAGCAGGGCAAGCCGCGTTTCAAGCCGCCGTTCCCGGCGAACTTCGGGCTGTACGGCAAGCCGACGACGATCAACAACACTCAGAGCCTTGCGAGCGTACCGGCCATTATCCGCAAGGGGGCGGCGTGGTTCGCGGGCCTCGGGCCCGAGAATTCGGGCGGCACCGCGCTGTTCTCGGTCTCCGGTCACATCGAGAAGCCGGGCAACTACGAGCTGCCGATGGGTATTCCGTTCAAGGACTTGCTGGAGATCGCCGGCGGCGTCTGGAAGGGCCGCGAGCTGAAGGCGATTATCCCCGGCGGCTCGTCCTGCAAGGTACTGCCGGCGGACATCGCCTACGAGTGCACGATGGACTACACATCGCTGATGGAAGCGGGTTCGTCCTTCGGCACCGGCGCGGTCATGGTCATGGACGAGACGACCGACATGGTTCGCGTACTGAGACGCATCTCGCGGTTCTACATGGCGGAGTCCTGCGGGCAATGCACGCCGTGCCGCGAAGGCACCGGCTGGCTGTATCGCATGCTGACAAGAATTACCGAAGGCGGCGGCGAAAAGGCCGACTTGGACAAGCTCGTCGATGTGGCGAACAAGATCGAAGGTCACACGATTTGCGCGCTCGGCGACGCGGCCGCATGGCCGGTGCAGAGCTTCCTGAAGCACTTCATTCACGAATTCGAATACATGATCGAGAACAACGGCCGCAGCATTGTCGATGCTGCCGAGGCCGCGGCCTAAAGAATCATGAGCGACGACACAGTAAACATCGAAGTCGACGGCCAGCCCGTCGAGGCGAAGAAAGGCGAGATGGTCATTCAGGCGACCGATCGCATTGGCGCCTACATCCCGCGTTTCTGCTATCACGAGAAGCTCTCGATTGCGGCCAACTGCCGTATGTGCCTCGTTGAAGTCGAGAAAGCGCCGAAGCCGTTGCCGGCCTGTGCGACGCCGGTCGGCGAGGGCATGAAGATCTTCACGCGCTCACCGAAGGCCATTTCGGCGCAGAAAGCGACGATGGAATTCCTGCTCATCAACCACCCGCTGGACTGCCCGATCTGCGACCAGGGCGGTGAGTGCGAGCTGCAGGACCTCGCGATGGGCTACGGCCGCGACGTATCGCGCTACAACGACGGCAAACGCGTCGTCAAAGACAAGGACATCGGGCCGCTTGTGTCGACCGACATGACGCGCTGCATCCACTGCACGCGCTGCGTCCGGTTCGGCGAAGAAGTCGCCGGCATGCCGCAGCTCGGCACCACGGATCGCGGCGAGAACATGAAGATCGGCACCTACATCGAGCAGGCGGTCGATCACGAGATGTCGGCCAACATCATCGATCTGTGTCCGGTCGGCGCGCTGAACAACAAGCCGTATCGCTACAGCGCCCGCGCCTGGGAGATGACCCAGCGCGCCACGGTTTCTCCGCACGACTGTGTCGGCACGAACATCTACGCGCACGTGCTGCGTGGAACCGTCAAGCGCATCGTGCCGCGCGACAACGAGGCCATTAACGAAACGTGGATCGCCGATCGCGATCGTTTCAGCTACGAGGCGATCTACTCGGACGACCGGCTCGCCACGCCGCGCATCAAGGAAAGCGGCAACTGGCGTGAAGTCGACTGGGAGGAGGCGCTCAACCGCGCAGCCGAAGCGCTCAGTGACGCCGGCGGCAATTCAGGGTTCCTCGTATCGCCCAGTGCGACGGTGGAAGAGGGGCACCTGGCAGCCCGCATCGCTGCACATCTGGGTTCGAACAATATCGATCATCGCATCACCCGCCGGGACTTCGCGGATCAGGACAACGATGCGCTGTACCCGTGGCTGGGTTGCGAGATTGCCGACGTCGAAACGCAGGATGCGATTCTCGTGGCCGGCTCGAACATTCGCCGCGAGGCGCCGATTCTGGCGCATCGCATTCGCAAGGCAGCGGTGGCTGGAGCGACGGTCAGTTTCGCCAACAGCAGCGAGTACGAGTATTTCTTCGACGTCGCCAATTCGCTGTCCGGCGCGGGTCTGGTCGAGATGCTGGCCGGTGTTGCGGTCGCGGCGGGCGCGAAGGGCGACGCCATCGCCAATCTCGTTGCCGGCGTATCCGCGAGCGATGCGCACAATTCCGTTGCGAAATCACTCGAAGACGCGGACGACGCGCTGATTCTGCTCGGCAACATTGCGAGCCGTCACGCGGCGTTTTCCGCCGTCCGCGCCCTCGGCGCCGCCATCGCCGAGGCGACCGGCGCGAAGCTCGGCTTCCTGTCCGAAGGGGCGAACAGTGCGGGCCTCAGCATTGCCGGCGTATTGCCGCATCGCGGACGGGAGGGCGAAGCCCGCGCCGAGGCAGGCCGGAACGCTCAGACGATGCTCGACGATTCGCTGGATGCGGTCGTCCTCATCAACGTTGAGCCCGATTCGGATCTCAAGGCGGCGGCTGACGCGGTATCCAAGCTGTCGAAGCAGGCGTACGTGATCGCCCTGACGCCCTACGTTTCCGAAGCGCTCGAAGAGGCTGCGGATCTGCTGCTGCCGATCGGTACCTTTGCCGAGACCTCCGGCACCTGGGTCAATGTCGCCGGAACCTGGCAGAGCTTTAAGGGCGTTGCGAATCCGGTGGGCGAGGCGCGGCCGGGCTGGAAGGTCCTGCGCGTCCTCGGCAATCTCGTGCAGACACCGGACTTCGACTACGTTACGAGCGAGGACGTCCGCGACGAACTCGTAGCCGCTCTCTCGAACGTAACGCCGGACAATGCCTATGTAGGCAGCAGCCGGATCGAGAAGCCGAACGGCGCCGACGCGCCGGCCGACGAGATCGACACGCCGCTGTACTCGGTTGACGGCATGGTGCGGCGCGCACGCGCGCTGCAGCTCACGCCTGATGCGCGCCGAGCGGCCGATGGAGGCGACGCGTAATGCAGTTCATCGAAGGCCTCGTCGAGTTCTTCCTCGGTTGGCTTCCGGACTGGATGCAGTTCGTTGCTACGTCGACGATTGCCATTCTGATCGTCACGGTCGCCGTGATTCTCTGCGTTGCCTTCTCGACCTACTTCGAGCGCAAAGTTATCGGCGGCATGCAGGCACGAGTCGGCCCGAACCGCGTTGGCCCAATGGGCCTCGGCCAACCCTTCGCCGACGTCCTGAAGCTGCTGTTCAAAGAGATCATCGTTCCGGAGAAGTCGAACCGCTTCCTGTTCATCATCGCGCCGCTGTTGTCGCTGGTGCCGGCGCTGGCGGCGTGGGCAGTCATGCCGCTGCACCCCGGGTTCGTGATCGCGGATATCAACGCCGGGCTCCTGTACGTTCTAGCGCTGACCTCGGTCGGTGTTTACGGCGTCATCCTCGCGGGCTGGGCGACGAACTCCAAGTACGCGCTGCTCGGCGCGATGCGCTCGGCGGCGCAGATCGTCGCCTACGAGATCGCCATGGGCTTCGCGCTGGTCGGCGTCCTGATGGCGGCTGGCAGCCTGAACCTCGGAGACATCATCGAGGCACAGTCGGGCGGAATTCTGAACTGGTTCTGGCTGTGGCTGGCACCGCTGTTCATCGTTTACTGGGTATCCGGCGTCGCCGAGACGAACCGCGCACCCTTCGACGTTGCGGAAGGCGAATCCGAGATTGTGGCCGGTTTCCACGTCGAGTATTCCGGGGTGGCATTCGCGCTGTTCTTCCTTGCCGAATACGCCAACATGATCCTGATTTCCGGATTGACGGCGATCTTCTTCCTCGGCGGTTGGGCATCGCCATTCGAGGGCCTGCTGGAAGGCACGTTCCTCGCTTTCCTGGCGGCGCCGAGCTTCTTCTGGCTGTTCGCGAAGATCTGCTTCTTCATGTATTCGTTCTTCTGGTTCCGCGCGACGTTCCCGCGCTACCGCTACGACCAGATCATGCGGCTGGGCTGGAAGATATTCATACCGGTGACGATCGTCTGGATCGTCGTCGAAGGCGTTTTGGCCTGGGCACGAGTCGGGCCATGGGCAGGACTGTCATGAATCAGTTTGTCAGCTATCTAAAGACCTTTTCACTGTGGGAATTGCTGAAGGGCCTGAGGGTCACCAATCGCAATTTTCTCAAGAAGAGCATCACGCTCGAATACCCGGATGAGAAGACGCCGCAGTCGCACCGGTTCCGTGGACTGCACGCGCTGCGCCGCTATCCGAATGGCGAAGAGCGCTGCATCGCCTGCAAGCTGTGTGAGGCCGTGTGTCCGGCCCTGGCCATCACGATCGAGTCGGACGTCAGCGATGACGGCACGCGGCGCACGACGCGCTATGACATCGATTTGTTCAAGTGCATCTACTGCGGGTTCTGTGAGGAAGCCTGTCCTGTCGATGCGATCGTCGAGACGCGCATCCACGAGTACCACATGGAAAAGCCCGGCGAGAACATCATGACCAAGGACAAGCTTCTCGCGGTGGGCGATAAGTACGACGCAATGATCTCCGCGGACAAAGCCGCGGATGCGCCGTACAGGTAAGACGAATGGTGTTCCAATCGATTCTGTTCTACGCCTTCTCCGCCGTGCTGGTCGCGGCGGCGCTGGGCGTCGTATTCCTGCGAAACCCGATCCACTCGGTCATGTGCCTGGTGCTCGCGTTCTTCCAGAGCGCGATGCTGTGGCTGCTAATCGAAGTCGAGTTCCTGGCGATCGTCCTGGTGCTGGTCTACGTGGGCGCGGTGATGGTGCTGTTCCTGTTCGTGATCATGATGCTCGAGGTCAACATCGAGGCCGTGAAGAGCGGATTGACCCGCTACGCGATGCCCGCTGTGGGTATCGCCCTGGTGATGGCCATTGAGCTCGTACAGCTCATCTGGTTCCGCAGTTCGGACGCCGGTGTGTCCGGGTCCTTCGCGGCGCTGCCCGAGGGCTACGACAATACGAAGGCGCTCGGCGCGGTCCTCTATACCGAGCATGTCTACGCACTTGAGATCGCCGCCGTGATCCTGCTACTCGCTATCGTCGCCGCAATCACGCTGACGATGCGCAGGCGCCCGGGGCTCAAGGTGCAGAACATCGCGAAGCAGGTTGCGGTTCGCGCCAAGGACCGCGTGCGTATCGTCAAAATGGATGCGGAGGAGAAGTCGTGATCGGCCTCGCGCACTATCTGACGCTTTCCGCGATGCTGTTCGTGCTGAGTATTGCCGGCATCATCGTCAACCGGCGCAACCTGATTTTGCTGCTGATGTGCATCGAACTCATGCTGCTGGCGGTGAACTTCAACTTCGTCGCCTTCTCCCGTTACCTCGGCGACGAGATGGGTCAGGTGTTCGTGTTCTTCATCCTTACCGTCGCCGCGGCAGAAGCCGCGATCGGTCTGGCCATCCTCGTCGTTCTGTTCCGCAACCGGCGGTCCATCAACGTCGATGAATTGAACACGATGAAAGGCTGATCAGATGTACGGCTACTACCTCACAATCGTCCTTGCTCCGCTGGTCGCTGCCATCGTCGCCGGCCTGTTCGGCAAGCAGATCGGCCGGGCGGGCGCGCACACGATCACGATCCTGGGTGTCGGCATCTCGACCGCGCTCTCCTTCTACGTCCTGTATCAGATGGTCTGGGGCGGGGCAGAGGCGGAGAACATCAGCGTCTACACCTGGGCCGTCACCGACGGGCTGCGTATGGAGATCGGCTTTTTGGTCGATCGCTTGTCTGCGCTGATGATGGCCGTGGTTACTTTCGTGTCCCTGATGGTGCACGTGTACACGATCGGCTACATGCACGACGACCCCGGCTACCAGCGGTTCTTCAGCTACATCTCGCTGTTCACGTTCTCGATGCTGATGCTCGTGATGTCGAACAACTTCCTGCAGCTGTTCTTCGGCTGGGAAGCGGTCGGTCTTGTCTCCTACCTGCTGATCGGCTTCTGGTACAAGCGTGAGACAGCGATATTCGCGAACCTGAAGGCGTTCCTCGTCAACCGAGTCGGCGACTTCGGCTTCATTCTCGGCATCGCTGCGATCGTGTTGTTCACGAATTCGCTCGACTACGCCGAAGTCTTCGGTCAGGCGGATGCAATCGCCGCACAGGAAATCACGGTTCTCGGCAGCATGCCGTGGAACGCGATGACGGTCATCTGCATCCTGCTGTTCATCGGCGCGATGGGTAAGTCGGCGCAGGCACCGCTGCACGTCTGGCTGCCGGACTCGATGGAAGGCCCGACGCCGATTTCGGCGCTGATCCACGCGGCGACGATGGTCACAGCCGGCATTTTCATGGTGGCGCGCATGTCGCCGCTGTACGAACTCTCGACGATGGCGCTCGGAGTCGTCATCGTCATCGGTGCAATCACCGCGTTCTTCATGGGACTGCTGGGTATCGTGCAGAACGACATCAAGCGAGTTGTCGCGTATTCGACCCTGTCCCAGCTCGGCTACATGACCGTGGCGCTCGGCGCGTCGGCATACGGCGCCGCGATCTTCCACCTGATGACGCACGCCTTCTTCAAGGCGCTGCTCTTCCTTGCCGCCGGTTCGGTCATCATCGCGATGCACCACGAGCAGGACATCCGCAAGATGGGCGGGCTGCGCAAGTACATGCCGATCACGTACTGGACGTCGCTGGTCGGTTCGCTGGCACTGATCGGCTTCCCGGGTACGGCGGGCTTCTTTTCGAAGGACTACATCATCGAGGCCGTGCATGCGTCGCATTGGGCCGAGACCGATGCTCTGATCTATTGGATTGCCTACCTCAGCGTCCTGCTCGGCGTCTTCGTGACGGCGCTGTATTCGTTCCGGATGTTCTTTCTCGTCTTCCATGGCAACGAGAGAATGGACGCCGAGACGAAGTCGCATCTGCACGAGTCGCCCTGGGTTGTTTGGGTGCCGCTCGTGTTGCTGGCGATTCCATCGGCGATTATCGGCTGGATGACGGTCGAGCCAGTACTCTTCGGAGGCTTTTTCGGCGACGCGATCGTGACGAACGAGGTTCGCGATCCGCTGCTGAAGCTGGGCGAGCTTTGGCACGGGCAGGTCGGTATGCTGCTGCATGCCCTGCAGACGCCGGTCCTGTACCTCGCGCTCGCGGGTGTCGCAGCCGCCTGGTACCTGTATCTGATCCGCCCGGATATTCCGGAGACGATCAAGACGAAGCTGTCGGGCCTCTACAACTTGCTCGACCGCAAGTACTACTTCGACGATCTCTGGATCAAGGGTTTCGCTGGCGGCGGCCGCCGGATCGGTGAGTTCCTCTGGAGGAAGGGCGACGAACTCATCATCGACGGTGTCATTGTAAATGGCACTGCCAATACCATCGGCCGGCTGGCCGGCGTCGTGCGCCGGATGCAGACCGGCTACCTGTACACCTACGCATTCGCGATGATCATCGGACTGACGATACTGCTCGGCTGGCTGATCTGGGGCGATCCGCTGGGCACTGGTCAGGAGGCTGTGTCCAACGCCTCCGGAATCGCACGGTAGTTACGTCATGGATCTGTCCGCACATATTCTCTCGATCCTGATCTGGCTGCCGGTCCTGGGCGGTATCGCCGTGCTCGCCATGGGCGACGGCGGTGACGTCGACTCGAAGCGCGCCGGTCAGATGCGAATCCTGACGCTCGCCACGTCGATTGCCGTGCTGGTCATCAGCGTCGGTCTGTACACGGGCTTCGATGCCGCAACGGCCGAGTTTCAGTTCGTCGAACGCTACGAATGGGTAACCGCGCTCGACGCCTGGTACTACCTCGGTGTCGACGGGATTTCCGCGCCGCTGATTCTGCTGACCACGTTCATTACGCCGCTGGTCGTGATCGCCGGCTGGAACACGATCAAGACGCGGCCGGCACAGTACTTCGCCGCGTTCCTGATACTCGAAGGGTTGATGGTCGGCGTGTTCTCGGCGCTCGACGGTCTGTTGTTCTACGTGTTCTGGGAATTCATGCTCGTCCCGATGTTCCTGATCATCGGTGTCTGGGGCGGTGAGCGCCGAATCTACGCGACGCTCAAGTTCTTCCTGTACACATTCCTCGGCTCGGTCCTGATGCTGGTCGCCTTCATCTGGCTGTATCTGCAGACCGGGACCTACGACCTCACCACGTGGATGAATGCGCCGATCTCGCTGCTGGCGCAGAAGCTGATCTTCATCGCCTTCTTACTGGCGTTTGCGGTCAAGGTTCCGATGTGGCCGGTCCACACGTGGTTGCCGGACGCCCACGTCGAAGCGCCGACCGGCGGTTCCGTGATCCTGGCGGCGATCATGCTGAAGATGGGTGGCTATGGGTTTATCCGTCTGTCCCTGCCCATCGTTCCGGATGGAAGTGAGTACTTCTCGGGAATGATGATCGCGCTGTCGCTGATCGCGGTGGTCTACATCGGCTTCGTTGCCTTGATGCAGAAAGACATGAAGAAGCTCATCGCGTATTCGTCGATCGCGCACATGGGCTTTGTGACGCTTGGCTTCTTTCTGCTATGGCACATCGACGGCAACAGCGGCGCGGCGCTCGGCATGCAGGGCGGTATGGTGCAGATGATCTCGCACGGCCTGATCTCAGGTGCCATGTTCCTCTGTGTCGGCGTCCTCTATGACCGCGTGCACAGCCGGCAGATCGCCGACTATGGCGGTGTTGCCAACACGATGCCGAAATATGCGGCCTTTTTCGTGTTGTTTGCCATGGCCAACGCAGGCCTGCCCGGTACCTCGGGCTTCGTCGGTGAGTTCATGGTGATCATCGCCAGCTTCAAGGCGAACTTCTGGTTCGCGTTCCTCGCGGCGACCACGCTGGTACTCGGCGCGGCCTACACGTTGTGGATGATCAAACGCGTTGTTTACGGCGAGGTCGGGAACGACAACGTCGCGAAGCTCGAAGACCTCAATCGCCGCGAATTCGTTGTACTCGGCATTCTCGCGATTGCCGTGCTGCTGGTCGGCGTGTGGCCGGCGCCTCTCGTTGACATGATGAACACCACGATCGATAGCCTCGTCGCGCAGATCGCGAACACTAAGGTAGCCGGACTATGAGCCTCGCCGATTTCCTGGTTGCCGCCCCCGAGATGGTCCTCCTGGGCCTCATCTGTGTCGTCCTGGTCGCGGATCTCTTCGTCGACGATGAGAACCGCTCGATTACGTACTGGGCCGCGATGGCGACGCTCGGCGTCACGCTGTGGACACTGTTTGAATCCGCCCCGCAGGGCGTCAGCGTGATCTTCGACGGCAGCTACGTCAGCGATTCGCTGTCGCAGGTGCTTAAGATCGCGGCGGTTGGCTTCGTCGGAATCGTGTTCGTTTATTCACGCGAATACCTCGCGGCCAATGATCTGCACAAGGGCGAGTTCTACACGCTGGCGCTGTTCGGTTTGCTGGGCATGATGATCATGATCTCGGCCAACAGCCTGCTGACGATGTACCTGGGTCTCGAGACGCTGGCACTGGCGCAGTACGCTCTGGTCGCAATCGACCGCAAGAACGTCAGCTCCGCCGAATCGGCGATGAAGTATTTCGTCCTTGGAGCGATTGCCTCGGGCGCTCTGCTGTACGGCATCTCCTGGATCTACGGCGTAACGGGCGCGGTTCGCTTCGATCTGATCGAGCTGGCGCTGGTCACAAACCCCGACCTCAACAGCCTGCCGATGTGGTTCGGTCTGGCCTTCGTGCTGGTCGGCATCGCCTTCAAGTTCGGCGCGGTGCCGTTCCACATGTGGCTCCCCGACGTTTACGAGGGCGCACGGTCGCCCGTGACGCTGTACGTGGCGTCCGCGCCGAAGCTCGCCGCGCTGGCACTGACGCTTCGGATCCTCGTCGACGGCCTGTTCGGGCTGCACGCGGTATGGGCCGACATGCTCCTCATCGTTGGCGTACTGTCTTTGGTGATCGGCAACGTCGTCGCGATCGCGCAGACCAACATCAAGCGCATGCTCGCTTACTCGACCATCGCCCACGTCGGCTTCATTCTGCTGGCCATCGTGCCGGGCACGGATGAGGGCAACGCGGCGGCGCTGTTCTATGCGTTGACTTACGTGGTCGCCGCCGCGGGCGCATTCGGCATGGTGATCCTGCTCAGCCGCCGCGGCTACGACGCCGAGAGCCTGTCGGACTTCAAGGGCCTGAACCAGCGGTCGCCGTGGTTCGCGCTGATGATGATGTTCCTGATGTTCTCGATGACCGGCATCCCGCCGTTCATCGGCTTCTTCGGCAAGCTGAACGCGATCAACGTCGTGCTCAACGACGGACTGACCAGTATCGCGCTGTTGATGGTCATTGCCTCAGTGGTCGGCGCGTACTACTACCTGCGCGTCATTTGGTACATGTACTTCGAGGAGCCGGCGGATCAGGCTGTCCTGCAGGCGCCCAGAGACATGCGCCTGGTGATGAGCGCCAATGGACTCGCCGTGCTTGCGCTGGGCATTCTGCCGGGCTGGCTCTGGACCCTGTGCCTCGAGGTGCTTGGCGCATAGGCCAGATGGGTGCGCCAAACGGCGCCCGACTACAGGTAGAGCCACCAAAGGGCGCCCGACAATACCAGCCAGAGCAGTAGCTGGAGCGGCAGTCCCGCCCGGAAGAAATCCGAGAACCGGTAATCGCCGGCGCCCATCACCAGCAAATTGGTCTGGTATCCGATAGGCGTCAGAAAACTCATGTTGGCGCCGAACAGCACGGCGAGCACGAAGGGCAGGGGCGACAGCCCCAGTTCCGCTGAGATGCTTACGGCGATCGGCGTTGCAATGACGGCAATCGCATTGTTGGTCACGATCTCGGTCAGGAGAGCCGTAATCAGCAAGAGGCCGCTGACGATGATCGGCGGCGGCAAGTCCTCGACCACACTGACCAGGCCCTCGGCCAGTGTCTGTGCGGCGCCCGTCACCGACAGCGCGGTCCCGAGAGCCAGACTGGCGACAATCACCAGAACCAAACGGGCATCGATCGCGCTCCATGCTTCCTGCCAGGTCAGGCATCGGCCTGCCAGCATGACGCCTACGCCGAGGAGAGCACTCGCGACGATCGGCAATAGGCCGAGCGCGGCGATCAGAACGACGCCGATCATGGTCCCCAGTGCAAGCCGCGCATGTTCGGATCGAGGAACGTGGATCGTTCGAGCGAGAATCATGATCTGCGGCGTATCGATGAGTTCGCTAATCTGTTGACGCGGGCCCTGCATCAGCAACACATCGCCGTTCTGCAACATCGGATCGCGGTGCCGGGTCGAAGTGGCGCCGCGCGGCAGTCCCGGCCGATGCCACCCGATCGGGTACAGTCCGCGCAGTTCGGATCGTCGGGCTTGGCTCAGCCGCTTGCCGTGCAGGGGAGAGTCTCGTGTGACCACCACTTCGACCACGCGTTCGTCAGGTTCCCGCGTCAGTTTATCGGCGCGATCCGAGCCTCCCAGCATACTTTGGGCCGCGTGAATCGCCTCCGGTGTGCCACGAATCTGGAGTTTGTCGCCTGCCTGCAGAACGAGCGTCGGCAGCCGAACCAGTTCGATCGAGCTGGCGCGCTCGATGCGCACCACACGAACTTCCTGCCCGAGTGCATGGACCGTCTCGCTCAGCGTCTTGCCATCGAAGTCATTCTCCTCGCCCAGCTCGGCGATCGCATTGAAGATTCGCGGGGCCGTGCCGGCGAGTTGGGAAGGCCGGATCGGCAACAAGCGCGGTGCAAGGAGCCACAGGTACAGGATGCCAACGGCTGCAGCCAGCGCCGCTGGCACTATGAAATCGAACATCTGCAGGCGCGGCAGGCCGAGATCCTCGGAGACTGAAACGATCAGGAGATTGGTCGACGTACCGATGGTCGTGCTCATGCCGCCGATAATGGTCGCGAAACCGACCGGCATGAGAATCTTCGACGGTGGAATCTGAACCCGATGCGCGACGCCGACGAGGATCGGCAGCATCATCACGACGATCGGCGTGTTGTTCGCGAATGCGCTGGTAAAGGCGGCGAACACCAGCGTAGCCAGCAGCGCAAGGTGACGGTGCTCGAGCCAGACCCGGCTCAGCAATTTGCCAACCGCATGCAATGCGCCGCTGACCTCGATCCCCTTGGCGAGCATCAGCAGCAGACAGATCGCGATCAGCGCCTCATTTCCGAAGCCGCGAAGGAAAGTCCCGGCGGACACCGGTACCGGCCCGTCGAGCGGGAAGATCTCGAACAAGAGGACGGTTGCGACCAGAATCGCGACGCAGGAATACTCGAGCGGAATCTGCCTCCGCGAAAAAAGGACCAGCGCGCCGACACTGAGCAGCACAGCCGCGAGCGCATGAGGTTCCATTGCCATCGGGTACCCCTGCAGCGATCGATGTGCAACGAACGAAATAATACGCGCATTTCGGACCCGGATTTTGCGGGCACGGGTAGGGGAATATCGCGGGATCAAATTGCAGTGGCACAACCAACTGATTTCATGGACTTTCTTGAAGGATTCTTTCGGTCGAAATGGCACTTTCCATGAACTGCGAAATCGCGTGCGACCCCCTTTACAAGCAAATGACAACTCATTAATATGCGCAGCCTGCCGATGCGGGGTGGAGCAGTCTGGCAGCTCGTCGGGCTCATAACCCGAAGGTCGCAGGTTCAAATCCTGCCCCCGCTACCAAAATTGAAAAGGGCCCCCAATAGGGGGCCCTTTTTGATTTTTGATATTGAGGCAGGGTTTGAACCTGCGAAGTGAGCAGGTTCACTCGCGGCCGCAGCGATGCGCGAGCATCGCGATCAGCGGCAAGAGCAACTGAGCGGCGAAGCCGCGAAGGCAAATCCTGCCCCGGTAGGTCCTCCACCCGGCCTTCCACTAAAGATCAATCCGCGGTCGCCTTTGTCTAGAGACTGCCCTTGCTGGGCGGATTGGGTTCACTCGCAGCCGCAGCGATGCGCGAGCATCGCGATCAGCGGCAAGAGCAACTGAGCGGCGAAGCCGCGAAGGCAAATCCTGCCCGGTGGGCGTTACGAACCGCTACCGCCGTTTGCCCGGCTTACCTGATCTCCTCGAGTCTATGCGAAATACATCGCGCGGTAGTTCGTCTCCTATATCCGTGTTGCGACGAATGATGTCTGAAAGTCGTGTGTCGTTTATCTCTCGAACGTCCTCTCGCGAAAGTGCGTGCTCATACCAGAACCTGTCGCCGTCGCGTAACGCAGTGAACTGCGTAGCAACAATATGCTGGATCAGTTCTCCAACCATTGCTCCTTGCATCTCTCGTTCCGCAAGCCCGCCAACCCAGACGTCGATCTCATCGACTGACGCGTAAGCCGCCGCTAAACGATCTTGTACGTCAGGGTCAGGGTTGATATCGGCGAACGACTGTTTGCGCGGCAGTCCAAGCGATTCTCGAACATCATTGTATGTCGGCAAACCGTGATCCCTTCCGCGTTGAATGTTCAGCGACACCAGGTCAAAGCCGCCGTCGCCCGGCGCGCCAAACAGAAAATTTCGGACATCGTCGACGACATAGATATCGATGGATTGACACAGCTGCGATGCGAAACCGCGAAACAGGGGATCGAGCCCGCCGTCCTGAGTCAGTCGCTGTGGTGCAAAGAAGGCGTCACGCAGGCTGAGATTTCCCTCGGGTATCGTCGTTCCATCGGCGTCCAGTCGAAGAAGCTCTGAGTTGAGCGCGCTGTGGCCCAACCTATAGGCGGCTGTCGAGAATACATTCGCGATCGATGGATCAATTGACGGATCATAGCCCGTGTAGCGGCCGATCGAGTTCTCACCCAGGAGCAACGGAAGAAACTCATTGAAAGTGATCGCCTGGAGATGCGAGATGACCAAACGGCGTGCACGTTCATAGATTTCGTCGCCGCTCAATTCGGGGTTCGCGGAACCTATGGACTCGGCGTAGCGATTGTGTTCCCGAACGAAAAGCGTATGGATTGCTGTGAGTCCTACGTGCTCGTTCGCCCGTACGTCTCCCGCGAGGAAGAGTTCGGGACTACTTCCTCCCGCGTTGGGCAGGCCATTGACGTTGAAAGGCAGGTTGTCGCCGGCACTTACCTTCAGACGGCCGCTTCCGTCGAGTTCCCGCAGCTCTTGAGCGCGCTCAGTATCGGATCCGTAGACATTTGAGCCGTCAATCCAGGCTGATATTTCGTTGAGTTGTTGACGGGGATTGTCGGTGCCAGTTCCGGTTGTTGAGTCGTAAATCGAGCGGTTGAAGGGTATTGACTTACCGCCTTCTGCGTCGGGATCGAAGAACGCATCGCCGTCCGGGACGACAATCGCCACTATTTCGGGCGGGTTGGTGCCATCCGTCAGATCGATGTCGTGATCGAGAAATTGTCCCCAGAGCCAAAGAAAGTCCGTCGCGCTGTCCGAGTTCGGTATCTCTGAGGCCTGAGCCGAGACAATATTGCTGATGTGTCTGGCGCCTATCCGAGAACCCCCGGCCATTGCAGCAACGCCATCGCTGTAATCGGATTCTACAAGTCTGGCCAGCTGAGTTTCGGCGGCACCCCCCGCCGCATTGAGTAGGTTGTTTCCGTGGCCATCAATAGACTGGACCTCCGAGTCTTCAACGGACCGCTGCGTCCGCGATGAATGACGTCGGTCGATTCTGCGCACGGGCGACGCACCGGGATTCGATGCCTGTCGATCTGCTTCAGATAGGGTTTCTTCGGTACGTTGCTCGTCGGCCTTAGCGATTCCGAGAACAGTTGTTGCGAGCAAGAATAAGACCACAATGAGATGTCGGTCGAATTTTGGCGAACGATTGCGTCTATGAAACGTCATCTTCTTCACTCCAGTTTGCGATCGAGGAGACAAACGATGAGCGGAGTGAGATGTTCGTCCTACAGTTGCGCGTCGCTTCGCAATGCAACCCCGCTGTCATAGAAGACTCCTTAGACCGGTGGCTTTGCGCCCCCGTGTTTCCACGGGTTTGCCCCTTTTTGCGATACACGCCGTTGGCGGCGTCTATTCGGTCTGTTCTAGCGGTGCATCACTGTCGGATCGGGACGTCGCACCTAAGGTCAGACGCAGGCAAAAGTAGCAGGGAAATGTGGAGCCATTATGAAGGTGCGCACATTCAACGCGTCGGCGACTGCCGACACCCCGTTTGCGGGGCGGGTTTTGTTTGCCGCAATCAGGCACTTGCACGATCGGCTCTCTGTGAATCCGGCTGGGCTAGTTCAGCTTGTACCCGACCCCGTAGACAGTGACGATTTGCACGCTATGGGCTCCCGCATTACGGAGCTTCCTGCGGAGGTTCTTGATGTGAGCGTCGACAGACCGGTCTGAAACTTCTGCGCGATCACCAGCAATTGCCGTCAGTAGCTGATCTCGCGTAAACACCGTTTTCGGGTTCTTGGCGAAGAGGCGCATCAACTCGAATTCCGACGGCGACAATCGCAGTTCAATTCCGTTGGCGCTCGCTGCGCGAGCGTCGCTGTCCAGAACAACGCCTGCATAGGAAAGTTGTCCTTCTCGACTTTGCGAGGCCTTTTCTTTAATCGCAACGAGGCGATCTCGAATTGATCCCATGCTCGCAGGCGTCGGATCGCCGCGTTTGCTTGCGCCAATCTCGAGAAGCCGCTCGATGTCGCGAATGGAGCCTGACAAGAACACGACAGGCTCATTGGAATACGCAGTGATTGCGGTAAATGCCTTGCAGCCTCGAGACTCTGGCATACAGAAGGCGATTGGTAACTGGCCCGCATCGCATTCTTGAATCCACTCCTCCAGCGCACTGATTGAGCCGATCTTGTCCGATGCACACCCGTTGCATTGTAGAAACTCGCTGACCAGCTTTTCGAAGTCCCGTTCGTCATCCAGATCGATGATGACAACGGGTATCGCGGTGCCCACGGTCGTCATCGATACACTGGCACCTCTTCCGGGTCGGCTCGATACACGTAACTTCCCTGTCGATTGTGAGAACACCCCTAAACACCTAACGCGAGATCGAACGGCTGGTTGACAGCGAGTCGTCAGGGCGACGAGCTGGGAAAATCACTGGTTTCCATGGAAGAATGTTCGAATCGACCGTTTTATGTTTAATTGGTCCGGAGATCATCCCAGCTTCCCTGCCTGAAAGATGCGGGACCTGACGTCGGCCCGCGGGAGCCAGTTTGTTTCGTAAATGCTCACCGAGTAACTGAGGGTGCAGGGCAAGGTTGGACGATTGAGCATACGTTGCCTTCGGCACTGAGCAGAGATTCCCAATATTTCTTGAAATGTGCCTGTCCTACTTGAGCGTATCCTCTGCAATTCCTGCATTGCATGCTAAGGACCGGTCTTTCGCGGACAGCATCCTAGTTCGCCATCAGCCCGTCATAGATTGCGACTTGATCCATTTCCGACACTACGACGAGGCCGGGTACCGGTGTCTGCCGGATCCTGAAGAAACCCGCGCTCGTATCGACAACGCCTTGGATCTCTCCCGCAGATGTAATCTCTATGTAGATGTTGTCGGCGGTTGAGTTTCCTGACGAAGAAACCGAACGGAGGCTGGCCATAACCAAACCACTATGCCGTCCACGCCTATAGTGCACGACCGAAGCGCGAATGAGAGAATCGGGAAAAAGATTGAAGCCGAGATCCGATGCCGACTCAGACAAGGGAGTTGTCAGCAATACCGGACCGCCATTCGCATCGATTGAGTCGGCAAGTCGCTCGACGAGCAAATCGACGTCGATTCGGGCGACCTCACTTCGAATATGCGCATCGGGAAAGTCCAGGCTTGCGAGGTACTGGTTTTCCAGCCACTCCTGAAGTTCCTGCTGTTCCAGCACACTTGCTTCCTGAAACACTAGTTGATTCGGCTCCAGAACAGGCGATGATGATCCTGCGCGAGTATCTCCGGTAGCGCGATCCGCACTGGGCTCTGATTCGAATCCCTGAGAGACGCTATCGCGGTCGATGGTCGTCTTTCGACTGTCGTCGTCACTGATCGATGGATCGTCTCCCGAAGGTTGCAGGGACAGGTAAGATGTCGCCAATGCAACGATTGCGACAGCAACAACTGCGACCCTTCGATTCATTTGCCACTCCGAGAAGCCTTCGGCGCTTCAGCCAGCCGGTACGAGGCAATTTGGCAGAATCGAGCCATTCGTTCTACTTGGGTGGTCTAATGTCACCGTTTGTTCAGTGTTCCGGCACCCCAGCCTACCGTCCATGGACATTGTCGGATCGAAGGCTGAAACGGACGTTGCAGCTGCGTGGATGCGGCGAGATTCGCCCAAATTGGTACAGGCAGAGTTCTTAGAGGGCACACCGGGAGGCAGTTGGAACAAGCACACCTAGCTCCTCCCTGGCGGACTTTTAGCGAGGCATAGCAGATCAACGATCCACATAAGCGCAGATTTCTACTGATCAAATACACTTTGCTGCTATGGGCGTTAGGGGCCCCGGTCGTGGCTGGGTTTGTTGCCCACTACATCTTCGAGCTTCGGACCATCAACGTAATCACGTCGGTGCTTGTAGGATTAACGATAGGCTATCTGGGACTCTTTCTGGGTGTCCGATACCTGGATGTCGGATTCTACCGACGACTTGCGTCTGGTCCGAGTTGGCCGTACCTGGAGCGAACGTTCGGAGTTGACGCCAGACCGTCAGAGTGTTCAGGACATGCGGTCTCGGGCGGGAGCGCCCTCGATCGCACCGACGTCGCATTCCAATCGACAATCGAAGTTTGCGAAAGTGGCCTGTATGCCAATCTGATTCCGCTTGGTCGACTCGTTCTTCCTTGGTCGTCGATATCGGCGCTTACAAGGCAACGAGTTCTAGTACTGGGAAAGAACCAGGATTCAGTCGAAATACAGTTGCAATCGGCATGCGCCCGAATTGTTGTGCCGTGGGACCGTGAGTTTGAGCATCAGGTACCAAGTTCAATCGGAATTAGAGAGTCGAGCGAGTTGTAGCAATCGATCAAGGGAGTCGGGGCGCAAAGGTTTGAGCATGCTTGGTGTGCCTGCCTAGCCAGTCACAGCTCGCCAAGTACGACCTCGGGTACAAGATAGAGTTCTCGCACTGGCAGCCGGCGCCACTCCATCGCGAAATCGCCCGCAACCGATTCTCCCGCTTCACGCCTTGCTTGAGTCAACGGCGCAGTAACTTAGATTAACGAAATGGAATATATTTCGGTACTGGTTCAGTCATCACCTCCGAGTCTCTTGCATGGTACGCACACTAATCCTCCTCGCAGGCCTGGTGCCCGCCCTCGTCTCCGCGCAACAAGTCGACGACTACGACTATTTCCAGCCGAATCGGCAAATGATCAGAAACGGCGTCCAGGCCATTCTGATGTGCAATGGTCTATTTACGTCCAATCGCTCGCTTGAGACCGTGTTCGAGTACGAACTTGCGTATCTGATACCGGACAGGTTCGGCGGGCCGGTCGGTACACCCGACGGTGGCGAGTACGAGGTCAATGAGGAGTTGCAGGCAGTGGCCATTGGCGGGCCGACCACCGGTCCGATAATTCGAGCGGCATTCCGGGAAGGCATTGGCTGCGTGGTGATGTCTCCCGACCAAGGGTTCGAGGACATCGATTCGTTGCCGATTCTGACTTTGCCGTATCCGGATGGTGACCCATCCAGTATCGCCTGGCCGAATGGCGACCTGGTTCCGGAGATATCGCTGCCGGACTACGTCGACGAAGCGGCCCTGCTGGCGGCCTCCGAATGGTCGTTCATCCGTGAGACGGACGAGCAGCGCACCCTGAGCCTGCTCATCATTCATCGCGGCGACATCATTTACGAACGTTACGCTGACGGCGTCGACATGACGACGCGAACGCGCACATGGTCGACGGCAAAGAGTATCGCGGTGACCCTGATCGGCATGCTCGTCGACGAAGGCAGACTCGCGCTCGACGAATCACTCGGCATCGACTGGCGACCCGAACTGGCGAATCCGGAAGACGATCCGCGTAACGAGATCACCCTGCGCCATGTCCTGAACATGTCCAGCGGGCTCTACCCGGTCGATAGCTTCGGCATGGAGTACGCGACCGGCTCTGGGCTCGCCTACTGGGCCGGCAAGAGCTCGATTCGCGGCATGGTCGACCGTGGACTGGTACGCGAGCCCGGCACCTTCTGGGACTACGAGAACTACGACACCTTGTTGGCCGTGTACGCCATGAAACAGGCACTCGGTTCGGACGAGGCCTACCAGCAGTTTCCGCGCGTTGCGTTGCTCGACCGAATCGGCATGCGCAATACGCTGATCAGCGCCGACCGATTCCACGACTTCATCCTGAGCTCACAGGTCTACACGAACGCGCGGGACCTCGGCCGATTCGGTTTGCTCTACGCTCAGGGCGGCGTCTGGGACGGCGAGCGGCTGATCTCGGAGGAATGGATTGACTTTGTTCGTACCCCGGCTCCAGCTGCGGCCGGCAGAGGCAGCGACTACGGCGGCCAATGGTGGCTGGTGCCCGACGATCGAACCGATGTTCCCTCGGACGCCTATGCAACGGCTGGCAATCGCGGCCAGTACGTTATCGTTGTGCCGAGTCATGATCTCGTGATCGTGCGGCGCGGACTCGATTGGGGCGCTCAGGGATTCAACCGCTGGGACCTCACCCGCGAAGTCCTGAAGGCCTTCGATTCCTCCTATTCCGCCGGACAGTGAGGGAGCGGCTGGTCGAGACCGCCGAAGCAGGGTAGAGCGGGCTTCTCGCGTTTGGTCGGCAAATGGGGCCGTCGACCGGCCATTCCTGCTGGCGGCATCGCCCGTGCGAGTCCCTCCCCATTGGTGAGTCGGCGACCGCGGTCCGGCCAGACCGCCGGTTCGTGAGCCGTTCGGTATTGACGTGGCGAACGGATTCGGGTCAAATCCCGCCGCCGGTACCGGACGACCCATGGGCCTCGAAGAAGGGGGCTGTCTTCCTCGAGGCAGGCGCACGATTCAGTGCCTCCCGCAGTCCGGTCTTCCAAGCCTCAGCCAATCATCCCTTCAAACATCCGTCGCAATCCAAACGATTGCAGCCACAGCATTTGCCCCGACACCATGAATTTCACTTTCGCCAATCAGCCGTCCTACGTTGAAGTCATCGACTCCGGCCGGCCCGAGACCCGGGACTACCATCGCTTCTTCGATTTGCTGAAATCGGCCGCCGGCTGGTGTCCGGGCCGCAATCTCCTGATCGACGACACGGATCTGGACGTGAGTCGCATGTCCGGACAGGACATCATGGACGCCGTCTTCGTGACCGAGCTGCGGAAAGACGTGTTCGGGTCGAGCAAGATCGCCATCTACACCCCGAACGATCTCGAGTTCGGCTTCAATCGGATGTGGCAGTCGTGGGTCGATGGAGTCATCGACGCGCAGACCCGAATCTGCCGGTCCCGCGAGGCGGCGCTGGCCTGGCTGGCGGACTAAGCCGATCGGAAAATCGCCCGGATCAGGGTCGACGTCGATTGTTCTCTGGATGCTTTTGCGTCAAATTCCCGGCGATTGTCAAAAAACCTGACGCCCTAAAACGCTCTCAACGCGCACTGTTGTACGGATCGTAGTCCGTATCTTCGCTATCTGAATCCAACTCCAGTTCGAGATCCAGGATCTCAACATCGCCCAACCACACGTTCTGGCCGCGTGTCGTGGTCTTTACGCGGGGCGGGGGGTGCAGGCGCCGAGGGATGTCGTCCCAGTTATCCATGATCGCTTTGTTGTCGCATCGAATACTCTTGCTACTTACACAGCAAGAAACGTACCAACCGCGGACTGCTGTAGAGTGCCGTCGGCATTCACGTCCGCGGTTCAACTGCTATCGAGATCAAATCGCTCGCGCAGAAAGCGGGCGATCCCTTCATCGTCGTGATGGCCGATGACGGCGGTCGCGGCGGACTTGATGGCGTCCTTGGCGTTCTCCGGCGCGTAGCACTCATCGGCAGCCTCGAACATGCTGAGATCGTTTTCGCTGTCGCCGAAGCAGATGATTCGTTCCAGTCCCAGCATCTCCTTGAGCAACAGGATGGCGCCACCCTTGCTGGCGTCGCTGTGATGCACGTCGAGCCAGCGCCATCGCTCGCCCTCCAGTGCGATGCCGGAGTAGGCAACGAGATTGGGTTCGTTGTTCACACTGTCGAATACCGCTTCGATTCGCTTCCCGTCGCCGATACAGTTGACGTGTGTGATGCTCGCGTCCGTCGGCAGGTCTTCGAGCGGCATGGCCACGATCTTCTCGGCGGCCCCGAAATGCTCGAGTAGCTTTCGTTCGACGTGGTTCCGAAGCGGCGGATGGTACACGGTGGATTCGTCGTGACTGCCGAGTGTGAACACGAACGGTGTGACGTCCTGTTGCAAGCTGCTGTCGACAACATGATCGAGCTCGCCCCGCGTCAGCAGCGCTCCGCTTCGAAGCTGGCGCTGTTCCGGGTGCCAGATCATCACACCGTTTTTGAAGGCTTGCGGAAGCTCGAAACCGTGACCCTCGAGAACCGCTCGCGCGCCGTGGAGCGTGCGCCCCGTCGCGACCGTGTACGCGATACCGCGCTCCGACAGTTTTCGGAGCGTTTCACTGGTGTAGTCGGAAATCTCCGATGAGCTATTCAGCAGAGTTCCGTCGAGGTCGAAGACGACGAGTTCCATCGTTGCCTGCTGGTCTCTACGCGAGATCGCACCGTAGCATCTCAAGGCGCCGATTGACGAGTGTCCGGAAGGGAAGTCGCTGCGGTCATGGGTTGCCGCTCGGCGCCTACTGGCGCTCCCACGGTGGAACCGGATGGAACTGTTCGAGCAGGAAATCGATCATGGCTCGAACTTTTGGAGCCACAATCCGGTTGCTCGGATAGAGTGCCCAGATTGCGGACTCGGTCGCCACTGGATAGTCGGGCAAAACCTCGATGAGCCGCCCTGACCCGAGATGTTCGCTCGCTATCCAGACCGATTGGATGCCGATACCCATTCCGCTCTCGATCAGCGCACGCATCGCTTCGCCGTCGTTGACGACGATGGACCGTGGCACGGTGAGCGTCTGACCTGATTCAAACTTCCACCTGTGGTGATCGGCGAGGGCGATACACCGATGCGCCTCGATTTCGGCGGGCAACGACGGGGCACCGTGCCGCTCGATGTACTCAGGCGCGGCGACAAGGAGGCGCCGGTCCGAGGCGAGTTTGCGAGCGACAAGGCTGCTGTCTTCGAGCGGGGCATTCCGGACGATCAGGTCGTAGGCGCCTTCCACGACATCGAGAACCTCGTCCGACAGCCGCAGGTCGAGGCTCACCAACGGATGTCGAGCCTGAAACTCCGCGAGGGCCGGAACGATATGCAGCCGTCCGAAGGAGCCCGGCATCGTCATTCGCAATAGGCCTTGTGCCTCCGCTCCCTCACCACTGACCGCACTCAGTCCGGTTTCCAGGGTCTCCAACGCCTGCTTTGCGTACTGCAGAAAATCCGCACCGTCGGTTGTCAGCGAGATGGCTCGGGTCGTTCGATTGAAAAGCCGGAAACCTATTATGTCCTCGAGTCTGGAGAGCCGTGCGCTGGCGCTGGCGGGAGAAAGCGAGAGGTCGCGCGCTGCGGCGGTGACGGAGCCGAGATCGGCGATGCGCAGAAACAGGTTGAGTGACGCAGTATCCATTTATCAAATATATACGAATAATAATTCTTTCGAGAGGGTGTTTATTTCGAAAGGCGGAATTAATAAATTGACCTTCCCCAACCGAGGAATCGCGATGACAACGATGAAGGCCATTGGCCACAGCGACGCTTGCCCGATCGATGCTGAGAACGCGTTGATCGAGTTCGAGGCGGAAATACCGAAACCCGGTCCGCGGGATTTGCTGGTCGAGGTCCGCGGGATCTCAGTGAATCCGGTCGACGTGAAGGTGCGAGCGTTGATGCAGCCCGACGGCGGTCCGCGCATCCTCGGCTGGGATGCCGCAGGCGTCGTGACGGCGGTCGGATCTGACGTATCCCTGTTTCAGCCGGGTGACGAGGTGTTCTACGCGGGTGATCTGACACGTCCCGGCTCCAACGCGCAATTCCAGTTGGTCGACGAGCGCATAGTCGGTCGCAAACCGTCGTCCCTCGGCTTTACCGAAGCGGCGGGTATGCCCCTAACCGCAATCACCGCATGGGAGATTCTCTTCGACAGCTTCGGACTCGCCGAGGGTGACGGGGCTGGGAGCGCGATGCTCGTAATCGGCGGTGCGGGCGGCGTCGGCTCGATCCTGATTCAGCTTGCAAAGAAACTCACGGGACTCGAGGTGATCGCGACGGCGTCGCGGCCGGACACGGAGGACTGGGTCAGAAAGATGGGCGCGGACCACGTCGTCAACCACCGTAAGCCGCTCGACGAGGAGATGAAGGCGCTGGGAATCTCGCCACGTTTCGTGGCTGCGCTGACCAATACCGATCAGCACATCGCGGCGATCGTCGAGCTCATCGAGCCACGCGGTCGTATCGCGCTGATCGACGATCCCGAGGCGCTCGACATCAAGCCGCTGAAGTTCAAAGCCATCACACTTGCGTGGGAGTTCATGTTCACCCGACCGATGTTCCAGACCGAGGACATCGACGTGCAGCATCGGCTGCTGAACCGGGTGGCAGACATGATTGACGACGGCTCGCTGATTTCGACTGTCAACAGACAGGGTGGCGAGTTGAATGTCGCGAATCTAAAGGCCGCACACGAGTTTCAGGAAAGCGGCGCCGCTATCGGCAAGACCGTGCTGGATGGATTCGGCCAGTGAACCGACGAATTATTGAGGAGACGCAAAGATGAGCTTCTATTCCGTACTGGAAGTAACACCAACGAATGACGACTGGGTGCCGGGTTACATCGGCCCGGCGAATGCTCTAGTGACCGAGCATGGCGGCAGGTACCTTGCTCGCACGGCGAGTCACGAGCGCCTCGAGGGCAAGGGTGAGGATCCCGCTCTGAGGATCATCATCGAGTGGCCGTCGAAGGAGTCCGCGATGGCGTTCATGAGCGATCCGGCCTACTTGCCGCACCTCGAGGCCCGGACCGCAGGTTCGGTTAGTCATCATTTTCTAATCGAAGGCAAGGACGACCTTGCCGCGTAGTCCCGCGAGCGTGAGATGGCAAAGACAATTCTGATTACCGGCGCAACCGACGGCATCGGCCTGGAGACGGCCAGCAGGCTGGCGTCCGAAGGGCATCGAATCCTCGTGCACGGACGAAACCCCGACAAGCTGGCTGCGGTCGAGCGGACTCTGTCCGCTCTGCCGGGCGGTGCCGGCGTCGAAGTCTATAAGGCAGATCTGTCTCGAATCGCCGATGTTCACGATCTCGCGAGGGCCGTCCTTCAAGAGCATGAGTCGCTGGACGTTCTGATCAACAACGCCGGCGTCTACAATGCAGCCAAAACTACGACGCCTGACGGTCTCGACGTGCGTTTCGCCGTCAACACGATTGCACCGTATCTGCTGACGCGACGACTCCTGCCGTCGCTCGGGTCGTCCGGACGAGTGGTCAATCTTTCGTCAGCGGCTCAGGCCCCGGTCAACCTGAAGGCACTGACCCAGCGGGTCGGGCTCTCCGACGCCGCTGCCTATGCACAGAGCAAGCTGGCAATCACGATGTGGTCTCGAGCCCTGGCGATTGAGCTCGGTGCGGCGGGGCCCGTTGTCGTCGCCGTCAATCCTGGCTCGCTGCTAGGCACGAAGATGGTGAAAGAGGCCTACGGGTTGGCAGGCGGCGATATCGGCATCGGCGCCGATATTCTATGCCGCGCGGCACTTGATAATGAGTTCGCTGACGCTTCCGGGAAATACTTCGACAACGACTCCGGACAATTTGCGCCGCCCCATCCGGATGCATTGGACGACTCGAAAATCGCAAGTGTCGTGAGCGCCATCGAGCGCTACTTGGGTGGCAGTGCTGCCTGATCCCGGTTCACGCGCTGTTGCTCACGAGCAGGGCTGGCGGAACCTTGCCAAACGCGCGTCGGAGCGCCTACCATCGTCTCCGTGTTTCGGTGCGCGAGAACGCCGGATTCCGGAGGTGCAGGCATGGCGACGACCGAATGGGAACTGTATCGAGCGATACACAGCGACTCGGCGAATTTCGCCAAGCTGGATGACGTCGATGCCGGCAAGAAGGGCGCGACAGCAAATCAGCTGCTGCATGCCCGTGCGACCGGCAAAGTTCAGACCGGCGCTGACGGTTCGCAGTTCGTAAGCGCGCCGGACGTTACGCTCGAACGCTCCGACGACGATTCACCCTGGTACGTCTTGAACGACGGCGGCACGTCGATGCACGACGTCGCCGGCTGGTTCGGGTATACGACCTGGGCGTATTTCCATGTGCCGCAGGGGACCGAATACTGTGACGACACGCTCTTCATCAAGCGAGACAAGAAGAGGAAGTGGAACAAGCACAAGACGGTGAAGGGGCGCCACTATACGATCCGTCCCAAAAACAGGATGACCCTGGACGCGTATTTCGGGGCGCTCGACAACCTTGCCCGCGCCGCGGTCGTCAGGTCAGTGGCGCTTGGCAGCCCGTCTCGCGTACCCAGCGCGGCGGCGGCCGACGACGCCAGCTCTTCATCGTCGGGCGCATAGAGGGAGGATCGCAACATGCCGGAAATCAGTGCGCGATCGCTGGTCCTGATCATTCAGGCAGTCGATCGGGAAATCAACAGACTCACCGCTCTGCCGAACGAGACGATCACGCCAGACGAGGAAGTCCAGCTGGTCGGCTACGAGTCCCTGGCCGACGAACTGGAAGAGGTTTACGAGGCAGCAGCGAAGGGACAGACCAATCTCCCTCCCTACGATCAGCTCGTCACTGATCGGGATCAGGACGCCGACTGAATTTTGGACCTCTCGTGCTCCTTGCCGAGCAATTGCTGACGATCCCCGTATCGGGCCGACAACCCAACCTTAGGTCTTGATCAGCCTCATCTTGACCAGAATCAGCAGGTGCACGACCGGCACGATCATCATCAGCCAGCGCATCACGGAGCCCGGATCCGCGCGCCACGCGAGAGCGAGGCACACAATCGTGACGATCGGGAAAGCGATCAGCATGATGTAGATTGGGCGAGCCTGCTCGCTGGACGTGAATTCCGTAATCCCGAACAGCATCGGGATCATCGCCCACATCGGAATGCTCAGTGCAATGACCAGGCCGAACACGACCGTCTCGGCAATCAAAATCCACTTTGACAGCATGCTTCCGACCTCAGTAGCTAAAGAAACATCATATTCCCGTACGCCATCGGGCCGATGAATGCCGGGTAGTAACGGGCCGCGGTTTCCAGTGCCTGCAGCGCGGCGTTAACGGAGCTGCGGATGGCGCCGATCAGGCGCTGCAGCAGGTAGCTCAGGAACGAGATCGTGATGTCTGCCGCCGACTTGATCTTCTTGCCAACCCACTTCGCCGCAGCTCTGATCCAGTTCATAAGCGCCTTGCCGAGCTTCGTCGCGAGCTGAGCACCCATGTGGATCAGACGACAGAGCAGATCGATCGGTGTGGCGACCAGCATGATGACGGAGCCCGCGAGCAGTTGGAGCAGTCCGCGCAGGATCTTCATCAAGACCCACGCCGCGCCGGCACCGATCAGCTTCATGCCCTTCAGGAAGCCGTTCGAGTCGCTTTCCCAGATTCCGCGCATCAGGCGGTCTTCGAAGGACGGGTAGTACTTCTGCGCGCGAATGTCCGTCCACTGCCGGCCTTTCATCTCCTTGGCATAGATGTCCATGCTGTGGTTTTTCATATTGCCGGGGCCAGCAGGCGAAGCAAGCGTCATGTTGTTGAAGTCGCTGTCCGAGCCGACCGCGTGCAGGAACGGAAACGTCGGAATCCAGGTGATCGGATCGTTCGTGTGACTGACGCGGAAAATGTTCGATACGCCCAGGTTGCGCTCGAGATTCGGCGTGAAGCCGAAATGCAGTCCAACTCGGGGCGCGCCGAAGGTGTAGAGCTTGGTGTCCTTCTGGTAGGCGGACTTCACCGTGTTCGCGACGATGTTCGCGAGCGCGCCGCCAAGGCTGTGGCCGACACAATGAATGGTGTCGGCGCTCGCCAGATCGTCGTTGCCTTTGATGTTGTCCTTGAAGGAGTCATAAGTCATCGCGAATCCGCGATGCACCAGCCCGCCAGGTACGGACCCGGTTGGCGTGAAGTAGAAGTCCGTCAACAGATCGGGCGCGCCGATCTCAGGGCGGGTACCGCGTAACGCCACCACTGCGTGCTTGCGACCCAGTTTGTCGAACGTCAGTACGTAGCCGAATCCGGTCCGGGCACCGATGGTATCGCCCTCGAACGTCTTCTGGATCTGACCTTTGACATTGGCCTTCTTGAGCGAGTGTTTGCCCTCGCCAGTGACCTGCTTCTTGATTTCGGCGAGCTTTTCGATGCCTCGCGATGGTGGCTTGCTCTTGTCCGCCTGGTGGGCCGCCCAGCCGCTCAACGTGTAGTACACATTGTTGGCAGCCAGCGCAGCCTCATAGGGAGTAAGTGCCGTTTCGTCAGTCATTTGTCACCCCTGCGATTTGTTCTTCTACGAGGTTCCTGTTGTTCCCTGGCATTTCGCCAGCGGGGGCCGCCGCCGTGTCCGGGCGACGGCTGAGTGCCGTACTTCCTCGCCGCCAGTGTAGCAGGACCGAGGGTCTGTGGCTGAGCGATTGTCGTGCTGAGATACCGACGGCGCCGGCTCGAGTCTTCGGTCGGTTGGCGACCGATCCGGGAGCAGGGCATAGGGGCTCGCTGGCGCCATGCAGCCAGACTTGCGAGCCGCGCAAGACCGTCGATTAGGGTGCGGCCATGGGTGGACTAGTTTCACGCGTGATCATCACTGGCAATGCGCGCTGAACTCGCTATATTCGCGAGTTCCGCCCCTGACCCCCACACGAGGAACTGCAGTGAAAGACGAGACACTTGCCATACATGCCGGCTTCAAATCGGATCCGGCGACCAAGGCTGTGACGACGCCGATCTATCAGACTGTTGCGTACGAGTTTGACGATGCGGCCCACGGTGCTGCGCTGTTCAATCTCGAAGTCGAAGGGAACATCTATTCGCGCATCATGAATCCCACCGTCGATGTGCTCGAGAAGCGTTCTGCGGAGCTCGAGGGCGGAATCGCCGGGCTGTGCCTGAGTGCGGGAAGCGCGGCGATCAACTATTCCGTTCTCAATATTGCCGAGAAAGGAAACAATATCGTAACGGTGCCGCTCCTCTACGGCGGCACATACACCCTGTTCAAGCATATGCTGCCCCGGCAGGGCATCGACGTGCGGTTCGCCGCCGATGACTCGGTAGATGCCATGCAGGGACTCATTGACGACAAGACCACGGCGGTGTTCTGCGAGACCATCGGCAACCCGGCCGGCAATGTCGTGGACATCGAGGCGCTGGCCAACATGGCGCACGAACATGGCGTGCCGCTGATCGTCGACAATACGGTCGCAACGCCCGTACTGACCAAGCCAATTCAATGGGGTGCCGACGTCGTCGTCAACTCGATGACCAAATACATGGGTGGCCATGGCAACTCTCTCGGTGGCGTCATTGTCGATAGCGGACAGTTTCCGTGGGCCGACCACGCCGAGAAGTTCCACATGCTGACGGAGCCCGAAGAGTCGTATCACGGCGTCGTGTACACGGAGGCGCTCGGACCGGCAGCCTATATCGGTCGTGCGCGAACGGTTCCGCTTAGGAACACCGGATCGGCGCTAAGCCCGATGAACGCGTTTCAGATTCTGCAGGGTCTCTCTACCTTGCCGCTGCGGATGGAGCGGCATTGCGACAACGCGATAGCGGTTGCCAAGTACCTCGATGAGCACCCACAGGTCGAGTGGGTGAGCTTCGCCGGGCTGCCGGACTCGCCGTACTACGAGCTCGCGCAGAAATACACCAACGGCAAGCCGTCAGCGCTACTGACGTTTGGCATCAAGGGCGGGTTCGACGCAGGCGTGAAATTCTACGACGCGCTGGAACTCTTCCTGCGGCTGGTCAACATCGGCGACGTGAAGTCGCTGGCGGCCCATCCGGCGTCCACCACTCACCGGCAGCTGTCGGAACAGGAGCTGGAAACGGCGGGCGTTACGCCGGACATGATTCGTCTGTGCATCGGCATCGAGCACATCGACGACATCATCGCGGATCTCGATCAGGCGCTGGCCGCGGCGAAGTAGTGTACGGGCGCGCGCCCTCGAGAACTGACAGGCGGCGGTGGGATTGCAATCAGCGGGTGCTGCTCGTGACCGGCGGGCTTTTCCAATCCGGTCTGGTACTCTGATTCCATGCGTCGTCTGAAATCAATGCTCGCCCTGCCGGCAGTCCTGTTGGCGGGTTGCGGTACGTTCGAGGGCACGTACTCCCCGAACTGCGTCGCGTATGCGGGTGACAGGATCACGCTCGACGCTGGTAGCTTCGTTTGGGAAAAGTTCACGGATGCCATTCCGGTCGACGCTGCCGGCAATCCGGAAGACCCGCATCCGGGCTATCCGCTGAGAGGCACTTACGAAGGGCCGGGCGGGATTCTGGAGATGCGCAGCGAGTCCGGGGATGCGCTCGAGGCGATGCACATTCACTGGGATGACGGCGCGTATTTCCTTCTGACCGAGGCTCAACTCGAGCAGCTGGATGCGTCGGGCGAACTTGCCGAGTGCGCACTGATCCGCGGCGGATTCGACGCCGGTAACTAGCGGGCCGGGCGACGAAGCCCAAAAGTGTGAACTGCGTCACACTTTGCACTGTGATGTCGGTGAGAACCGGTGCTTGGTTCCTTGTTCACCCGCACCCCATTTGATGTTCTACGGGTACGTTCGTGTACACGAATTGGAGCTCGTATGAACGCCGTCAAATGGACTCTTGCTGCACTTATTCTGGGCCTGTTTTCTTCGGCCGGCGCCGGTCAGACCGGTGGCGTCCAGGTCACCTACTACGAACCGCTACAGCGGGTCGAATTCGACAAGGGCGCTACGACGGCGAACGAGGGCCTCACGGAATCCGCGGCGGTTCGCTTCCGCTTCGACGCGATGGGCCGGAGCTTCGATCTGCTGCTCGAACCCAACAGCAATTTCCTGTCGGCGTCGGCACGCGCGTCGCTTCCGGACAGTATCGGCATTTACCGAGGCCGGCTGGCGAATAACCCGGACTCCTGGGCGCGGCTGGTCATTCACGATGGCGTAGCCACCGGCATGTTCTCGGACGGCGACGAGCTGTTTGTCATCGAACCGCCAGGCGACAGCCCAGTCTCCAGCCCGTCGACGGTTGTGTACCGCCTCGCCGACACCTTCGTCGAGGCCGGGGCCATGTCCTGCGGTTCCCACCAGCTCTCCGGTAACGGTGCCGGCCTTTACAAGGCCGTTGTAGCGGGCGTGGGAGTGGCGAATCAGCAGGGGCCGGGCGCAGTCTCCGAGATCGATATCGGTGCCGTGGGCGATTTCGAGTTCACCTCGGCCGCAGGCGGCGATGCCAATGCGCAGGCGAGGATAGTGGCCCGACTGAATATGGTTGACGGCATCTACAGTCAGGATCTCGGCATTCAGATCAACGTGCCGCTGGTCGAGACCTTCAGCGACGCCGCTGACCCGTTTTCCGATGAGACGGACCCGGGAATGTTGCTGAACGAGCTGCGAGCGTATCGGCAGAACACGCCGGCACAGAATGCTCTCGGCCTGACGCATCTTTACACCGGACGCGACCTCAACGGCTCCACGGTAGGTGTCGCTTTCGACAACGTTCTATGCCGTACCGGCGCAGGCTCGGGCCTGAGCGAGGGCAACGGATCCGCGGCATTCGACAGTCTGGTTGCTGCCCACGAGATCGGTCACAACTTCGGTGCACCGCACGACGGCGTGCCCGGCGCCTGCGAAGCGGAACCGATGACGTTTATCATGGCGCCGCAGGTCAACGGTAGCACCCAGTTCTCTCAATGCAGCATCTCGATCATGCAGGCCAACGCCGCTGCAGCGTCCTGCGTCACGGCGCTTCCGACCGTCGACATGAGCGTGGCATTGAGCGGCCAGCCCGCGACCGTGCTCCTCAGTAACTCGCCGGAGCTGACGATTGATCTCAGCAACAATGGCGCATCGACGGCGACCAACGTCGTTGTCGATATCACGCTGCCGGGCAACGTGACCTTCGTCTCTGCGAACCCGTCGACGGGCAGCTGCAGCAACGGCGCGGGCGGCGTGAATTGCGTATTTGGCGATGTACCTGGCCTTTCGGCACGGACGATCACGCTGACTACAGACGCGTCGTCGGTGGGTAGTGGTTCGTTCGACGTGACGGTCACCTCCGATGTTGACGAACGGCCCGCGAACAATCAGCAATCGGTCATGCTGACCGTCGATCCCGCTGTCGACCTCGCCTACATCGAGCCGCCGCAGCTGACACTGGGCCTGGACCAGAGCGGGACGATCAACGGCACTATCGAGAACCGCTCCGTACTCGATGCGACCGGCGTCGTTTTGACGGTCTCCTTCGGCAACGGACTGCGCCCGAACACGGCCGTCTGGTCGGCGGGCAGCTGCACGGTGGGTACCCTGCAGGTCGATTGTCAGGCAGCGAACGTTGCCGGCCTGTCCAGTTCCACTCTGACCATCGGAGTAACGGGCACCCTGGCTGGCAGCCGGAGTTACGCCGTGGCGCTCTCGTCGAACGAGGCGGACGCGGTGACCGGCGACAACAACGTTACCGACTTCGTGACCGTCAACGATCCGGATGATGACGACGACGGCGGTAGCGGTGCGATCCAGTGGCCGCTATGGCTGCTGATGGGAATGCTCGGCCTGTTCATCCGGCGCAGAAATCCGGACTAGACACGCGTCCTGCTGAACGTCTCTACACCAACCGGCCCTGATTGGGCCGGTTTCGGCCGGCGTTTTTTGGTCAGGGGTGCGTCAGCTCGAAATCGAACTCGTGCTTCAGGCTGGCCGCAAGTTCGGCGCCTGCCTCATCGGTCATCGGCGTCAGCGGAGGGCGGACGTTCGCCCAGCGAGCGTCGCCGGTCGCGATCGCCAGCAGCCTTTTCTGTGCCGGTATCGGGCTGTGCTCCTGCATCAGCAGCCGGAATTGCTGGACCACCTTATGCGCCTCGAGAGCGCCCGCAGTGTCCCCGTCGTCGTGACGTCCGATGACGTCGACGATCCTGCTCGCATTGATGTTCGCTGTCGCGCTGATGCAGCCCAGGCCGCCAAGAGCCAGTGCATCCATCAGGGGCAGTTCGGAGCCCGGAAATACCGCCAGGCCCTCGATGTCGAACAGGGCCCTGGTGTTCTCCCAGTCGCCCGAGCTGTCCTTGATACCCAGAATCTGGTCCGGGAAATCGGCGCGGAGTCTGGCCGCAAGCGCCGGCGAGATTCCGACCATGGCCACCGGCGGAATGTGGTACAGGACGATGCGAGCGTCCGGCCCGATAGCCGCGATCAATTGTTCGAAATGGCGGTACAGGCCGTCTTCGCTGACGGACTTGTAGTAGAACGGCGGGAGCGTCATCACGGCGGCGCAGCCAATGTCGAGGCATGCGCGCGACAGCCGGGCCGTATCTGCGACATTCGAAAGGCCGGTGCCAGGGATCATGGCCGTCGGGTCGATGCCCGCATCGATCAGGGCGTGAAGCGCCGCAATGCGCTCGTCGATGCCGACCGAGAGGGCCTCACCGGTCGTGCCGAAGGGTGCGATGCCTGAACAGCCCTGTTCGAAGAGCCACTTCGTATGGGCGGAAAAGAGGTCCGTCGCGATCGTTAGGTCGTCGTTGAACGGCGTGAGGCTTGGAGCGATCAGGCCCCGGAATCGATTGATCTGCATCCGGCGATTCTATATCCGCGCTATCGGGAAATGCTTGCCGATTCTTCTGGCGGACGCCGATCAAGGGGCCGGCAGACGGGAGTTCAAGGTCGCCAACCCGTACGGGCCGCTGCATCTCGTTCGATAGCTCCAGCTTTCCGGCGCATTGCGGTACTCTTGAGAAAAAATAAGGAGGCTCGCATGGACCATCTGTACCCGCCAGGCCCCGAATCCGTCGCCGACGATTTGACCGCGCCAGGTCCGACCTACAAGCGTCAGGCCAAGGTCGCGTTACTCAGCCTGATGCTGTTCATCGCGCTCTACCTGTCGCTCACGAGCTGGTTCGCGTGGACGGCGTACAAGTATTTCGTGACCGCGCCGTATTCGCCGCAGGGCGAGCTGTGGGCCTACCTCTCCGCTGGCTGCGCGGCATTTCTGACCGTCTTTCTCGTCAAAGCGCTGTTCTTCGTGAACCATGGCGGTGAGATCAACGACATCGAGATAACGGCGGAGGACGAACCTCAGCTCTTCGAGTTTCTGTTCCGGCTCGCCGACGAGGCGGGAGCACCGCGCCCGCATCGCGTATTCCTGTCGCCTCGCGTCAACGCGGCGGTCTTCTACGATCTGACGCTGCTGAATCTGATTTTTCCGTCGAAGAAGAACCTCGAAATCGGGCTGCCGCTCGTCAACGGCCTGAATCTCGGCGAGCTCAAGGCGGTACTGGCGCACGAGTTCGGGCATTTCCGGCAGGGCTCGATGGCGGTTGGCCGCTGGGTGTACGTCGCTCAGCAGGTCGCGACGCACATCGTCTATCAGCGTGACATCCTCGATCGCTTCCTCGTCGGACTGTCAGGATTCGACATTCGCATCGCCTGGATCGGCTGGATTCTCCGGCTGATCGTATGGGCGCTGCGTGCGCTCCTCGATACCGTATTCAGCCTCGTCGTGCTGGCCCAGCGATCTCTCTCACGCGAGATGGAGTTTCACGCCGACATGGTGTCGGTATCGCTAACGGGTAGCGACGCGCTCGTGCACGCACTCCACCGGCTGGGCGCCGCCGATGACGCCTGGGATCGTACCCTGAATTTCGCTCAGCAAGAGCTGTCGGCTGGACGCGCCGTGTCGGATATTTTCGTGATTCAGAAGATCATCACACAGCGCATGAAGGACATCCTCGACGACGAGAACTACGACAACCCGCCGCCACTGCCGGAGCAAGGCTGCGAGGATCATCGCGTCTTCAATGCGGAGGACGCTCAGCCGCCGCGGATGTGGTCGACCCATCCGCCCAATCACGACCGCGAGAACAACGCCAAGAAGCAGTACATCCCCTGCGACATCGACGCGCGTCCTGCATGGGACATCTTCGCCGACCCCCAGGCGCTGCGCGAACGCATGACCGAACACCTGTTGGGTCAGGCCGCGCAGGGCGGTGGGATTCAGAAATCGCCGGTGGCAGATTCCGTGTCGCTCGTGAACCAGCAATACACGAAGAACATCTTCGACCGCCGCTACCGCGGAAGCTACATGGGCCGTTCGATCGTCCGCGAGTTCGAGAATGCGGGCGACGCGATTGCAGCGGTCGATCCGGACAAGTCCGCGCAGGAGCAGTTCGCTTCGCTGTACCCGTCCGACCTGTCCGACAAGATGGAACACTGGCGGCATCTGGAGCGAGAGAAGGAGACGCTGCGCGCGCTTCGCGACGGGCTGCTTGAACCGCCGGACGGCGTCATGCGGCATCGCGGCGAGATCATCCAGCGCAAGGAGCTGCCGGAGGCGATCGATGAGATGCGCGAAGAGTGCAACGTCGCCCGACGGGAATTGTGCGAGCACGACCGGCAGGTTCGCGGGGTCCACAACGCGGCCGCGGAGAAGCTCGGCGAAGGCTGGCGGGACTACCACACCGGCCTCGTGCAGCTTCTGCACTACGCCGATCATTCGTCCGCAAACCTGGCGGACGTTCATGGCCGCATTGGCAACGTTTGGGCGGTCATCACCGCCGACGGCAAGATCTCGAGCGGCGAGGTGAAACAGCTGGTCGAAGTGGCGGCAGACTTCTGGCGCGTCCTGCTGAGCATCAAGGACGCAATTCCCGGGGTCCACCTATCCGGCGACATTGCGCAGGCACTGGGAGCGGGCAGTTGGGGCGCCTTTGTCAACGAGGAGTTCAATCTGCCGGCCCCGACCCGTGAGAACATCGGCGACTGGCTGGGCGTCGCGGAAAACTGGACCAACTACTATCTGAATTCGCTCGGCGCATTGCAGGGGGAGGCGCTGGAACGACTGCTCGCGGTGGAGGCGATGATCGAAAAAGCCACGACTGACGGCAGCGATCCCGGCACGCCGCCGTCGCCCGGGCGGGTGACCGCGGAATACCCCGTGTTGCTGCCCAATACCGAGCGCAAGCTCCAGCGGCGTCTCGGGCTCTGGGATCGCTTCCAGACAGCAACGGGCTTCTTGCCAGGGCTTGCGAGATTCGCCGTCGCGCTCACGATCGTCGGCGGGATTCTGGGTATCGGGATCTATCTGTAGCAGGGCACCCGCCTGGCCTTCGGCGCGGACTGTCGACCGTCAGCCGGAGGTCAAAGCGGGCGTGCGAGCGTTGGCATCACTCGCGGCGGGCGGTGAAGTACTGTTGAGCCGGACGGCCGGCAAGACGGGAAGTGGCTGGGGTCGCTCAGTCAGACTGGCAAGCTGCCTCGTCGCTCGACACCTCGCACAGCGTCAGGTCGTCGAAGAACACGCCCTGCGACCGGTTGGTGCCCGAGTAGTCGACGTACAGCGTGAAGGCCTGCACGCTTGTCGTGCCTTCCGGTGCGGTGGCGACGCCGGTATCGAGGAAAGTCCATTCGCCGGCCGGTGTCTGATTGTTCACCTCGTTCGAGGTTTTGGCCTTCGACGTCGAACTCTCGGCGGTCTCCACCGTTCCGATGTCATTGCCCTCTGCATCGAAGAATGAAATCTGCACGATGCCGAATGCCGGCGCGCCACTGAGCGTAACCGGTGTCATTCCATAGCCGGTCAACTGCCAACGCGACCCTGCCTCCGCCGGAAGTTCCTGAAAACTGCCGGACGCCATCCCGACGAAATAAGGTGGGTAGGTGGTTGTCTGACTGAAACCGGCGTTGTACATGGCGCGCTCGCCGCTGCGGGCGTGCTCGGAAGAGACTGCGCTCTGGTCGAACAGCGTCCAGCCACCTTCGGTCCGGGGCGTTCTGTTTTCGAAGCTCGCGTCCACGAGCGCGGTGTGCTCGTCGGCGACGGCTGCGCCCGATGCAAATGCAGCGAGGAGGGCGATGGACAGGGCTTTCTTGTGCATGATCGAACCTTCTCTGACAGTCAGAGGCGCGCGTTGGCACGCGAATCTACCGTACAAAATATCGGTTTGCGCCGCAGATGTCGATTTCCGTTGATACCAACGCCCAGGGGCATTGTCGCGCTGCGGTCGCTACGGCTCAGGGGCCTTAGGCTTCCGATGTCTCCTGCTGATCGAGTGCCGACCACTGATCGCGGGTGATCCGGTAAAAGGGGCCGTCTTCTCCGTAGGAGCGGCGTGTGCCCAGATCCTGGAAACCCGACTTCAGCAAAACGTTGCGTGATGCCGTGTTGGCCTCGTCATGGGTTGCCACGATCTCGGCAAGCGGCGATGCCTCGAACGCGAACTGCAGCAGTTGGCGGCAGACTTCCGTGGCGTAGCCTTTTCCCCACGCGGAGCGCTTGAGGAAGTAGCCAACCTCCACGTAGCCATCAGGTATCCGGTCAGGTACGACGAGGCTGTAGTCCGTCTTCGTGTCGTCAATCGGCATCGGGAGCAGTGCGCCAGTCCCGAATTTCTCCCCGGAGTTTCGGTCCGCCACACACCACACGCCAAGGCAGCCGTTGCCGCCGCGGCGAGTCCATTGGGGCAACTCCGCACGTATCTGTTCTTCCGACATGCCGCCGCCCGCATAGCGTAGGACTTCGGGGTCGGTGAAGGTCTCGATTGCGATGTCGAGGTCGGACGCCTGGTACGGCGTCAACGTAAGTCGACCGGTATGCAATACAGGATCCATTCGCCGATCGTGTCCCCAATCGGGCGCGGAGTCCAGGGCTACCGTTTTGGTGTCGGTCGCTGCCTTTGTGTGACGTGTGCCCGGTTCCGCGGCAGGGCTGCGGGTAGACTCGATTCTTTTCCGAGATGACATAATGCGCCTGACGCTGGCACTGATCTTTTTCCTGTCCGGAGCATCGGCTCTGATCTTCGAGTCGCTGTGGTTCCGGCTCGCCGGTCTGTCGCTGGGCAACAGCGTCTGGAGCGCAAGTCTCGTCCTTGCCGCCTTCATGGGCGGACTGGCACTCGGCAACGCGCTGGTCGCACGACTGCATCGCCGCGTCTCGCATCCCATTCGACTCTACGCGGGATTGGAGTTTGCCATCGGCTTCGCGGGCATCGCCGTCGTGCTGCTGCTGCCGCAGTTGCCGGCCGTGCTCGGCCAGTTGCTCGGCAATCTGACGGACACGCCGCTGCTGCTCAACACGGTCCGCCTGACAATTGCTTTCGCCGTGTTGCTGATACCCGCGGTGGCCATGGGGGCGACGCTTCCGGTGCTGGTGCATGCGCTTTCGCAGCGGAGTGAGAATTTCGGCGCCAATGTCGGATGGCTGTATGGCTGGAACACACTGGGTGCGATGCTGGGTGCGCTTGCGGCCGAACTTACACTTGTGCCGCTGTTCGGCATCGTCAACAGCGGCCTTATTGCACTCGTGCTGAATATGATCGCGGCACTGATCGCCGTCAGCTTGTCGCGCAACTACGAGAAGACGCCGATCGTCGCTGAGCCTATTTCCGATTCCGGGCCGAGTATCGGCGCTCGGAGTCGACGCTACATCGCCGTAGCATTTTTCTCCGGCGCACTGATGCTGGCGCTCGAGGTGGTCTGGTTCCGCTTCCTGCTGTTGACGCGGGACGGCACAGGTCTGATCTTCGCGGTCATGCTGGCCGTGGTGCTTGGCGGTATTGCGCTTGGCGGCTTGATCGCCTCCATGCATTTCAAACACGACGATCGAGCCTATCGATGGCTGCGGTATGTCACAGCCGCATCCGCGGCGCTGGTCGTCCTGACCTACTGGGGCTACGACCTGTTTGGGGTCTACAACGACGTTCTGGACACGACAACACTTGCCTTCGTCGGGCTTGCGTCCTTCCTCATGCTGCCGGTGGCGGTCCTCTCCGGGATCGCCTTCACCATGGTGAATCGAGCAATCAAGGACGATCTCGGGCCATCCGCAAGAACGGCCGGGATCGCGACCTTTTACAATACGACCGGCGCGATGATCGGGTCGCTTCTCGCGGGCTTCGTGCTCTTGCCCTTCGTAGGAATGGAGCTTTCGTTCTTCCTGGTCGCGCTGGGCTACGGCCTCGTCGCCTTCCTCGTTCCGCAGGACGAGTCGGCACGCACGCAGATGATCTGGGCCCGCGGCGCGGTTGCCGTTGCGGTTGCCTGTCTGGTCTTCTTTCCCTTTGGGTTGATGAACCGCACGTACTTCAGTGGCGAACTCGTATGGTTGCCGGACCATGAACTCGTCGAGACCCGCGAGGGACTGACGGAGACGATTCGCTACTACCGGCGCGATTCTTTCGGCGAACCGAAATACTATCGGCTGATCACCAACGGCCATTCGATGTCGGCCACGTCGACGGCATCTCAGCGGTACATGAAGCTGTACGTCTACCTGCCGATTGCATTGAATCCCGACAGCCGTAATGCGCTGCTCGTGAGCTACGGTGTCGGTCAGACAGCGAAGGCGCTGACCGATACGGCGCAGCTGGACAGAATCGATGTCGTCGATATCTCCGAGGATATTCTCGAGATGAACTCTATCGTGTACTCGGAGGCGGAGAATCCTTTGCACGATGAGCGTGTCAACGTGCACATCGAAGACGGGCGGTTCTACCTCAATAGCACCGACGTCCGGTACGACCTGATTACGTCAGAACCGCCGCCACCGAAGCTCGCGGGCGTCGTCAATCTGTACTCGCAGGAATACTTCGAGCTGATCCGTTCGCGGCTGAATCCCGGGGGCTACGTTACCTACTGGCTTCCCGTGCAGCAGCTCGATCAGATGGACACGCTGTCCATCATCCGTGCGTTTTGCAACGCGTTTGACGATTGCTCACTCTGGTCCGGCGCAGGCCTGGAGTGGATGCTGGTCGGATCGAACGGAGCAGATTCACGGCCGAGTCGCGAGGCGTTCTCGGCGCAGTGGTCGGATCCACGAGTCTCGGAGGAGTTGATCGCCCTGGGCCTGGAATCGCCGGCGCAGCTGGGCTCGCTGTTCATGGCCGATGCTCCCCAGCTGCTGTCGATCACCGAGTACGTCAAGCCGGTGGTGGATAACTTCCCGGCGCGGATATCGGCGAACCATACGGAAAGTCTGGGCTATGTCGAACTCTACGACTGGCTAATGCATGAGGGCGAGCGGGCCGACCGGTTCCGCAACAGCGATTTGATCGGCCGACTCTGGCCGGAAGGCCTCCTGGAGGAGGCCGAGCCGTACTTCGAGTACGAGCGCCTGATCAAGAACTACTTCACCGCGGGCGTGTACGCCTACAACTCGGATCCCTACGCGTGGGCGGTCATCGACGAGGTTCTCAACGAGACCTCGCTCACTACGTTGCCGCTTTGGCTGCTGGGCAGCGATCAGGACAATCAGAACATTATCGCCGACCTGCTGGAGAGAGACGGCTATCGCACCGAGTTCGCGCTGGAACTCGCGCGCCTGTACACATCGCAGCGCGATTTCGAGACGGCGCTGATGTATGCCAGTGACCACGTCGTCGAAACTGACGAGCTGTCACTGTGGGCGTCGAACTTCTACATGTACCTGCTCGCGAGAAATGGCAGAGCGGACGAGGCCGGCCTTTTGATCTCACAGCTCGATCCGGAACGGGACGAGGTGCGCAACTTCGTCGAATGGTACAGCGAGCGCTTCGAGCTGGCGGACGCGGCGACCGTCGATGGCACTTTCGAATAGCGGGCTACGTTCCTTCGATCACTGCAAGTCAGACAGTATCTGCTCCGCGACGCGGTTGTTGTGATGGTTGACGATCACTTCCGAGCGAAACAGCGCCATTAGCTCAACTACGGTGATGAAGATCACGAGCCAGTAACCCGGGTATCCCTGAATCATCAGGACGATACCGGCAATGAGCACGATGAGATTGACGGAACCGCGCAGCCACTTGCCCAAATACATGTGGTGCAGACCGGCAAGAAAGAAGTAGTTCAGAACCGCATAAGTATCAGGGTCCCTGATCGCCTTGCCGACGCGCTGGTGGTACGTCTTACGCAGCGACGGTTCGAGCGCATTGACCCGCTGGCGGATGGCTTCCTCTCGGTTCGCGACGTCCTCCTTGCGTAAGTTGAGTCCCTCAAACATGTGTCACGCCTCCCGGCCTCGCATGTTGGTGGCCCTCGCAAGTCGGTAGCGGGTCGTGGATTTTGTGCGCCAGGTCCGGCTGGTTACAGCGTCGAATGCGCGCAAGACCAATTCGCAGACCCCGCGCGAATCCGTGGCGTTCGATGGCCTGCTTCGTGTACTCCGAGCAGCCGGGTTCGAAGTTGCAGTCGACCGCGAAGATGCCGTTTCCGCCCCCCTTGCTCTGGTACCAGCCGATCAGCCGTATTGCGAGTCGTTTGAACACGGGCGTCACCGGCCGAAGGTGATGATCATGGCTTCGCGATTCCAGAACAGCATGAAGCGCTTGGCCTCGAGAACTTCGAAGACAACCTGCCAGCCATCCGCGGCATGCTCGTTCATCACGGTCTCGATCTTTTTCAGTGGAAGTCCGGACGATCCGAGCAGGATTGTTCCGCATCCGCCTTCGGTGACGTAGATCACTTTGTACTCACTGTATGCCATCAGACTTACTCCCTTTCGTTTATCGTACTCGCGAGTTCGGCGATCTTCAGAACGGTTCGCCAATTTCGCGCGGTGGTACTCGTTCCAAGTGCGCGATCCAACCCCTTGACCAGTTTCGATCTTGCGATGCCCTCGGGCGCATGGAGATAGAGAAACTTTCCCAGGACCTGGAAAGACTCGGATTCGCTCGCGAGCGTCTTCGCGTTGGTCAACCCATCTGGATCCGGTGGCTCGTCAAGAAAGCACAGATGCAACGACTTCGGTTCGGCCACCGCGTCCGGATAGGGATTGGATTGTATCGCTTTGGCCAGATCATCGGCGGTGACCAGGTGAATCGCCGGAGCGAACCCGTGGCTCGCATCGATCGAGGCCGCAATGGCCGACGCTAAGGAGGCTGGTGAGGAAAAATCTCCGTGGAAGACGACGTTGCCGCTTTGAATGCAGGTGGCGACATCTTCACCACCAACCGACGCGACGATTTGACGAAGAGACTGCATCGGCAGTCGATTGCGTCCGCCGACATTGATTCCACGGAGAAGAGCGATCCACGTCTTCACGTGCGAAGGATATCACCGATATAGAGTGCCGCTGCCGTTCTTCTCAGGCGATCGATTGATCGTAGGATCGGAGGTCGGAAACGCGATGAATCGACACGTCGCGATCGTCGATGGAGACCAGGCCCTCGTCCGTCAGATTGCGCAGGAGGCGAGACAGCGTCTCCGGTTTTATCGAAAGACGCGAGGCGATGATGTGACGCGGCAGGTCGAGATGGATGGTTGCCGCATCATTGGTAGTCTGGGTGACATGATCCAGCAGGTATCCGATCAGCCGGTGTCGCGCGTTCTGGATCGTCAGCTTCTCGATCTCTCTGACGCGCGCGTGCAGGTGTCTCGAGATGTCGGCGAGTAACCGCATGCAGGCACCGGAATTCGACTTGAGTACGTCGAGGTACGCGTGGTTCGGAATCTGCGCGGTGTGGACGTCCTCGAGGGCCTCGGCGGTCACGGGAAACCTGTGCTCCTGCATGAACGCGACCGCTTCACCGAATGTGCGCCCGGGGCCCACGACCTCGAGGGTCTTCTTTTCCCCGCTGGGAGCGATCAGACTCAGTTCGATCAGTCCGGAATTGACGTAGTAGAAATGTTCCGCCGCGTCGCCGCGGTGGAACAGAATCTGGCCCTTGCCGAGCTTCTGCTCCCGTACCGATGCAACGAGGCGATTGAAATCGTCCGGATGGAGTCCGGCGAATAGGTAGTGCTGCCTGACGTCATCGTAAAGCGGTGATCCCGGCGTCATGGGATCGGAGTGTAGCACCCGGCACCGGTTCGCCGGAGGTGCCGGATGCTCGCTCCGATCAGGCAGGGGCATGCTCCAATGGCCCGCCATCCGCGCTCAGGTCTTTGATCGGGCGCTTCTCCTTCGCGCCGATAGTCAGCATGTCCCAGAACAACAGGACGATACCGATCGCCGTGACCCAGCCGAAGACCATCCGCCAGTGCATCGACTGTACGAACCAGCTCGTCTGCTGCGCCTGGAAGTAGCCGCTCCATGTCGATCCTTCTAGCGCTCTCTCGATAAACGCCTGGTCGTAGCCGGCGATCAGCATCGCCATCGTCATGCCGAGCACGCCGATATTCAGCAGCGCCAACGACCATTTCCACTTCCAGCCATTGTCCGCCAGGCCGGCCGACATCCAGACATTGCCTCGTACCCGCTGAAGCGCCAGGTAGATGACCGCGATGTTGATGGTCGCATAGGCGCCAAAGAATGCGAGGTGCCCGTGCGAGGTTGTCCACTGCGTGCCGTGCGTGTAGAGGTTGATCTGCGGCAGCGTGTGCATGAAGCCCCATACGCCGGCGCCGAAGAAGTTACCGAAGGCATGTGCGATCAGCCAGGCGAGCGCCGGATGGTTGGTACTCTTGAAGCCGTGCCGTCCGGAGTCATAGACCGCATGCACGACCATCGCAACAAGCGGGATTGGCTCCAGCGCCGAGAAGAAGCCGCCGACAGTGAGCCAGTACTCCGGAGTACCGATCCAGAAATAGTGATGCCCCAGCCCCAGGATTCCGGAACCGAACATCATCGCGACTTCGATATAGAGCCATGTGGTGACAATACGGCGATTGGCGCCCAGGGTCTTGATCAGGCCCCACGCCATGATGCAGCCGACGAGGACTTCCCAGGTTGCCTCGACCCAAAGGTGGATCACCCACCACCACCAATGCTGATCGACCGAGACGTTCGGCGTGAAGTACATACCGGCGACGTAGAGACCCGCGAGCGCGACCAGATCGAGGACCAGGACGCCCGAGATGCCACTCCACTTGCCCTTCATGAACGTTGCCGCGACGTTGTAGAAGAAGATGAGCATGCATACGACGATGCCGATGTCCGCCCAGCGGGGTGCCTCGATGTACTCGCGGCCCTCGTTAATCAGCCAGATGGACTTCAGTTCGCCGGGTCCGATTTGGACGAAGAGGTAGACCAGAACCACCACCGTGACCGCGGCAGTTAGCACCCAGAAATTCAGCAAAGCCAGCTTCGGCGCGACCAGGTCGGTACCGGCCTCGTCCTCGACCAGCCAGTAGACCGCGCCAATGAAGCCAAACAACAGCCAGACGACCAGCGCATTGATGTGGACCATGCGTGTGACGTTGAAGTCGAGCTGGTTATAGAAGAGATCCGGGTACACGTATTGAAGCCCGGAGATGATTCCGAACAGAATTTGCGCGCCGAACAGCGCCATCGCAGCGACGAAGTAGTGCATGGCGACACGCTGGCCGGCCGACAGGGGTCCGGGATTCGCAGGATTCGCGGAATTCACGACTTGTTCAGCTGGCGCGTTCATTCAGTTTCCTCCTGCGCGAGCGGCGTGAAGCCGCGCGGGAATCCGTTCGTGTCGATTGAGGACATCCATTTGAGGAACGCGATAATGCCTCGCGCTTCTTCCTCGGTGATGTCGAGATTGGGCATGCGCCGGCCAGTACCGTAGGTTCGTGCATTGCCCTCGGGATCGATGAGAAACGCCACCATAAGGTCTTCGCGGGAATCTTCGTGCACCCAACCCGGGTCCAGCCACGCTTTGGTTAGGTCCGGTGCGTAGTACGCACCATTGCCAAGTAGTGTGTGGCAGTTCATGCAATTCTTCGACTGAACAGTAAGCTTGCCGAGTCTCACCAGCTCCTCTGCCGCCGCTTCGTCGAGCACCTCTCCGAACAACGGAGCCGGTCCGCCGATCCGCGGCACTTGATAGCCGCGTTCGTCGTCGTACTCGTAGTAAATCTGATTGTTGATTACGCTGTAGGCCGGGACGCGTTCGCCACCTTCGGTAATCTGCCGCACGGTATCCACGGTTAGAAAGAGCAAAACGAGGACCATGAAGGACGTGACCCAGATTGCGATCTTGCGCCACAGGTCCTCCCGGGACCACCAGGGAGTATCAGTCATTGAAGGGACTCCTCGTTGAGGGATCCGGCGTCGTCCGCATGCGTGCCTACGCAAAGGTGCCAAATAGCGCGCGGCGCCAGGAAGTAACCGACCAGCATCGTCGCGGCGACTGCGATCCAGAAGCCGCTGAGCTTCAGATTGATAACAAGAACGTAGACCGCGGCGACCAGCAGGCCGTAAGAGATGAGCGAAGCCATCGAGAACGCGCTACTCATCTGCAGCCGGCCCAGTGCAAAGAACAGGGCGTAGAGTGCGCCGGCGAGCACGACGACCGCGCCGGCCATCGTGCCGAGAATCATGTTCTCGATCCCCATCGTTTCTGCCATCGGCATCGCTCTTTGTGTGAAGTACGCACAGTCTATGGGGCGTGCGCCGGGCGTCCTTGATCTGGATCAAGGCGGATCGGCGTCGCCCGGCCTAACGTTTGTTCCGAGTTCCCGGCGAGCCCGGGCAATCTTGCCTACAAGAGAGCGGTACTCAGATGAAACGATCCGCAGTTGCGCTGGCCACGCTTGGCCTCGTGTTTTTCGCACTATCGGCAGCCGCGCAGGACGCCGCGGACGGAGCTGACGGCTACAAGCTTTGTGCGGGCTGCCACGGGTTCAGCGGCGAGGGCAATCAGATCGTCGACGCACCCTCGCTCGCCGGCCGCGAGTCCTGGTACCTCGAACGCCAGATCAGGAATTTTCGCGACGGACTGCGCGGCCACAGCGAAGACGATGCCGCGGGACAGAACATGGCCGCCATGATGGCCGGACTCACATCGGAGGAGGACATCCTCGATATCCTCGCTTATGTCGAGACACTACCCGCTGCGTCTTACGAGGCGACCGTGGACGGAGATGTCGGCAACGGTCAAACGGTGTACGCGACATGTATCGCCTGCCACGGGGCGAGCGGCGAGGGCAACGCAGCGCTCAATTCGCCCGCACTAACGGGCATCGAGGACTGGTATCAGCTCGCTCAGTTGGAGAAATTCCGCAACGGAACGCGCGGAGCCGACCCCGCCGACGTGTATGGGATGCAGATGGCGCCCATGGCACGATCGCTTGGCGACGAGCAGGCCATGAGGGACGTGGTCGCCTACATCGCCAGCCTCGAATAGTCGGCCGCTTCCCGACGGTCAGACCGGGTTCGTCCGGCTCGTCTTTCGCCGGCATATCGCTCACTGAACATAAGCCTGGTGCCGGCACCCGCCGGCAGCCCCTACAACGGCCAGGATAACGGCAACTCCGGCCACTGGCCCGCCTTTGCGTTGCCCCATCGTCGCCTTGCCCGTGCTTCAAATAGATCCAATAACCTCAACAGCTTATCTATGTTTCTGTGGGCCATGAGGGAATGCTCACAATAACATCAGTGCCTCCTCAGGTGTTCCAGGCCGCACACCGTAAGAATCAGCCTCGAGACTATTTCTCGAGCACGATTTCTACGGAGTACGGCGATGCACACGGAGAGCATTTCAGCACTGATTTCCGACAAGGCACGGCGCTTCGGCCCGAAGCTGGCCCTGTCGATGCACGGCGGTGATCCGGCCGAGACGTATACCTATTCCGAACTGGACGACGCGGCGAGTCGGCTGTCGACCGGGCTGACCCGGCTGGGCGTCGAACCGGGCGACCGGGTTGCGATTCTCTCCGAGTCTCGCCCCCGGTGGGGTGTCGCGTTCTTCGGCACGACGCGCGCCGGAGCGGTGGTCGTCCCCATGGACACCCGGCAGACCGTTTCGGATCTGGCGGCGATCCTCGACGATGCCGCTCCCAGGATACTGCTGGTCTCGCGCTCGATGGAGAACATGGCCCGCGAACTGACGGCCGGGCGGGAGGGGCTGCTGGTCTTCAGCATAGATCCTGTGCATGCGGATACCGACTTCGAATCGATGGACCGCATTTCCGTCGACGACGTCGATCCGATCGTCGAGCGCAGTAGCGACGACATCGCGGTATTGACCTACACGTCCGGAACGATGGGCCGATCGAAGGGTGTGGCGACGACGTATGGAAATCTGCTGTTCGAGATCCGGGCGTTTCGCAAGGTGATGCTCAACGATTCGCACGTATCGAGCGTCTCCATCCTGCCGCTCAGCCACCTGTTCGAGCTCACGGCCGGTTTCCTCGGCATCCTGTACGGCGGCGGCAGCATTCGCTTTTGCGCGAGCCTGTTGCCGCAGGATATCGCGGCCGCGATGCGGCAGCAGAAGATCACCTGCATGACGTCCGTGCCCTTGTTTCTGAAGCTGCTGGCCACGGCGATCCAGCGAGAGATCGACAAACAGCCGCTCGCCAAACGGCTCGTCTGCCGCAGCATGGCCGCGGTAGCGCCGTTGATGCCGATGGCGCTTCGCCGCCGGGTCTTCGAGCCGGTCCGGCGCCGCTTCGGAGGCCAGCTCGAATACTTCGTCTGCGGCGGAGCGCCTTTGGACCGTTCGACGCGGCGCTTTTTCGAGCGTATCGGCATCCCCGTCTACGAAGGCTACGGCCTTGCGGAGACGAGCCCGGTGATCGCGACCAACGGCCCGGCCACTCGCCGCTCCGGATCCGTCGGCAAACCGCTACCCGGCGTGGAAGTCCGTATTTCATCCGCCGGCGAGATTCTGACTCGCGGTCCGCAGGTCATGCTCGGCTACTTCGGTAAGCCGGAACTGACGGCACGGATCATCGACAGCGACGGCTGGCTGCACACCGGCGATCTCGGCTACATTGACAGCAAAGGCTTCCTGCACGTTACCGGCCGCAGGAAGAACACGATCGTGCTCGGCAGCGGCAAGAAAGTGCAGCCGGAGGAGTTGGAAGAGGTCCTCTTCGAGCATCCGTTCATCGAGGAAGGCTGCGTCGTCGGCGTCGCGGCCGAGCAAGGGATCGTAACCGGCTCCGAGGAAGTCTGCGCAGTCGCGGTTGCGACCAACGCGGCCGATCGCTACTGCGCCGAGCACTCGATTGATCTCGAGGAACTGGTTGAGCAAGTCATCAAAGAGCGGGCGCGCCGGCTGTCGCCGAGCGAACGTCCGACCCGAGTCGTGTTGCGGAAGGAGCCGCTACCGAGAACGTCGACGCGGAAAGTGCGTCGTCCGGATATTTGTCGATGGGTTTCGACCCAGGGAGTATTGGCATGAACTCGATATCGCTACTTGTGCTGCTGATGGTGAACTTCACAGCGATCGGCCTGCTGCCGGTTCTGTTCTTTCGCCGCGACGGCAACTTCAATCTGCGCTGGATTGCCACCGGGGCGCCGTTTTTCATCGTCCCGGCGGTGCTGATTCTCGGTTGGTTTGGCGTGCTCGAGACCGTAGCGCTGGACGCGGGCGCCGTCGTGGCCACCGTGCTCAGCGCCGTGTCCATTGCATTGATCGCGATGACCGTGGGTACGCACAGGATTCCTCTGGCACTTTGGCATCAGGACAACGATGCGCCCGCGGAGATCGTGACCTGGGGACCGTATGCCCGGGTGAGGCATCCGTTCTATACGAGTTTTCTGCTGGCATTCGCTGCAGCGGCGATCGCTTTTCCGCACGTACTGACCGCCGCTTGCCTGGTCTACGGTTTCGTTGCGCTGACCATCACTGCCGCACGCGAGGAAGAGCGCCTCGCGGCGTCCGAGTTCGGTGAAGAGTATCGGCGGTACATGTCCGTGAGCGGTCGGTTCTTCCCGCGGGTGACGTCATGAGCGAGACCTACATGAGTCACCTGGCAAGCGCGCTTGGCAGTAGCCGACGCAGCGTCGATGACGCCGCGCAGGCGGGCCAGCTCGTTTCGCCCGTCGATGCGCTGCGGGACTCGGGATTCGAGACGCATCACGTCTGTGCGGCCGACGAAACGGCTCTTGATCTGGCGCTCGGCGCGTTCGAGGCCAGCGGCATCGATCCGGCGTCCGTCGATGCGATCGTCTACAGCACATGCCTGCCGCAAAACGGCAGCATGAGTGACTGGGAGCGCTTCGACGAGACCGGCGACGTGAAGCACGTCATGCGCTTCCCGGCCAGCGATCTGCAGGCCGAGTGCGGCATGAAGGATGCCATCGTCGTGGGGCTCAACCAGCAGGCCTGCACAGGCATGCTCGGTGCGCTTCGACTGGCCCGCTACATGCTGGTCGCCGAGCCGGGCTTTCGGAACGTCCTCTGCATCACCGCAGATCGCTTCCCCGAAGGCGCTGTCTACGAACAGGCCTACAACCTGATCTCCGACGGCGCCGCCGCCTGTCTCGTGTCGCGAGAGGCACAGGGTTTCAGGCTGCTCGATGTTCATCAGATCACGAATGGCGCGATGGTCTCGGCTTCGGATGACGAAACCGTGGGCAGCTTCTTCAACTACACCGGCCGCCTCGTCGACGAAATGCTCGAAAGAGCAGGATTGGGGCTCGCGGACATTCGCTGGGTCGTTCCGCAGAACACGAACAGAAAAGCGTGGCAGGTCCTGAGCAAATTGCTCGGTATCAGCGATGAGCAGGCCTGGTTCCCGTCAATCGACACGGCCGGGCACGTGATCAGTGCCGACAACGTCATCAATCTTGCGGAACTCCAGTCCTCGGGCAAGCTCGAGCAGGGTGACAAGGTCCTGACGTTCATGGCCGGTTTCGGCAGCAACTGGCAGTGCGCGCTACTGGAGGCGGCATGAACAGGATTCCTTTCGAGCAGTTTCTCGCAGACCTGTCGGCAATGTCCGAGGACGCGTTCATCGATCCTCGTGAGTTCGACTGGCCGGACGGTTTCGGTGACGGCGAGTGGTACTTCACGCCGGAACTGATCTCGATCTACGGCTCCGACACGTGGGAGTCGCTGGACGATGCGGCACGCCAGCGCCTGAGTTTTTTCGAGGCGGTGAACTTCTTCAGCCTGAACATTCACGGCGAGAAATTCCTGATCAGTGAGATCAGCCGGCGCCTGTTCGGCGACGACAATTCCGAATTGTCCCGCTACCTCACGCATTTCGTCGATGAGGAAGCGCGCCACATGATGTATTTCGCCGGTTTCTGCCGCCGCTATGCGGGCAAGATCTATGCGGACCGAACCGTACACGGTGGCGACAGCGGCGACGAGGAACTCGACATGTTCCTGCTGTTCGCGCGCATCAACGTCTTCGAGGAAATCGTCGATCACTACAACCGCGTAATGGCGCGGGATGCACGTCTCGCACCGGCTGTTCGCGAGATCAATCGCATCCATCACGTCGAGGAGCTACGGCACCTGAGCTTCGGCCGTCGTTTCCTCGCCAACGCGCTGGAGCGTCACGTCGACGATTGGGATACGGACCGGCGAGCATTTCTGCGCGAGCACCTGAGCGGCTACCTGAACATGGTCTGGAAGCAGTACGACAATCCGGACGTCTATCGCGATGCGGGAATCGAAGACGCGTTTGGCGTTTGGCAGGCGCAATCGGTATCCGTGGCCGCCGCCGAGCGCCGTCGGACCATCGAGCACAAGCGCCTGAGCTATCTGCGCAAGCTCGAACTGGTGGAGGAGGCCGCATGAACACCGAAGCCATCGAGGCGGTCCGCGGCTGTCTGGCGGGGGTGAAGCCCAGCCTCGACGTTGCATCGATCGCCGTCGACACGCCACTGCTCGAAGAACGGATCATCACTTCGTTCGACGTGCTGGATCTGCTGATTCATCTCGAGCAGGCAAGCGGGCGGCCGATCGGCCGCGACCAGCTGAAGCCGGGGAGCTTTCGCGACATTGCGACCATCGCGCGCATCTTCATCGTCAGGGAGGAAGTCAAATGACGCTCGCTGCTGAGAACGCGGTGCGGGATCTGCACTGGTCGACGGACGGTTGTGCGACGCTCACAGGAGCACTGCATGAGTGGATGAACCGCTTCGATCGGCACATCGTCGAAGCCGCGACCGAACACGGTGCCGCCGAGTATCGATTCCCGAGCCTGATCGCCGCCGCTTCGTTGGCGCCGATAGGCTATCTGCGATCGTTTCCGCATCTCGCAACCTTCGTGACTACCGGTGGCCGCGATCCTTCATCGCTCAGGCAACTCGCCGAGGACGCCGGATCGGCGGAGCGAATTGCCATAGATGGCGATCGGTTCGAGGACATCGATCACCTGCTAACGCCGGCGACCTGTTATCACTTCTACCCGCTGTTCGCCGGACAGAAGCTGGACGGCCCATTGGCGCTCACCGCGCGCTGCCAATGCTTCCGCTGCGAAGATCGCTACGTCCCGCTGCAGCGCCAATGGTGTTTCGAGATGCGCGAAGTCGTATGCATCGGCAATGCCGGGCGCGTCGCGGACTTCGCGGACAGATGGGCGTCGACAATGGCGGAGACGGCCCGCGGACTCGGTATCAGTGCGGCGTTCGAGAGCGCATCGGATCCGTTCTTCGATCCGACCGGCGATCCGAAAGCGCTGGCGCAATTGATCGAGCCGTCGAAGCAGGAGCTATGCACGCCGACAGGACTGGCCATCGGGTCGATCAATCTGCACCGCAGTTTCTTCGGCGAGAGCTACGGCATCAGCGCCGGCGCGGCGGCTGCTCACTCGGCGTGCGCCGCATTCGGTCTCGAGCGATGGCTCTCAGTGATGATCGACGTACACGGATCGGATGCCTCGTCGTGGCCGACGCCTGGAGACCGGCAATGACATCAATTCTGATCACCGGAGGTGACGGCCATCTCGGGCGGGCGATTGCCGCCGATCTCTTGAAACGGACCGATCACGATCTGATCCTGTTCTGCCGAGCGGCCGACCAGGAGATTCGCGCTCGCAAGCTGATCGTCCTCGGTGCGTTGGCCGAGAGCCCGCGCTGCCGGATCGTGTTTGGCGATCTGGCGGCACGCGATCCGTTCGCCGGCATCGTACGCGATGACATTCGTTACATTGTCCACGCGGGCGCAGCTACGGATTTCGGCATCCACAGAGCACTCGCCGAGCGGGTAAACGTCGAGGGAACGCGGCGTGCCGTCGAGTTCGCACGTGCCTGTCCCCGGCTCGAGCGATTCGTGTTCCTGAGCTCGCTGTACGCGGCCGGATTGCGAGAAGGTGTTGTCGACGAGGTCCTGTTCGAGGGCTCGGCTCGGTTCGCAAATCACTACGAGTGGTCCAAGTGGCAAGGCGAGGAGATTCTGAGGGCTGAGGCGGGCGTGCCGTGGCGCATCGTCCGGGTCGGTACGATTCTCTGTGACGACGGCAGCGGCCGGGTCAGTCAGCAGAATGTCATCCACAACACATTGCGGCTCCTGTACTACGGGTTGCTGTCGGTTGTGCCAGGCAAGCCCGATACGCGCGTGTACTTGACGACCACTCGGATTGCCGTCGACAGCATTCGACGGAGCCTGCTCGACGCGGAGCGGAAGACGGTCGAGCACGTCAGCAACACCGGTGACGATGCCGTCACGCTCGGCGCTCTACTCGATCGAGTCTACGACGCGTTCATGGAAGACGACAGATTCGCTCGCCACGGCATTCTGAAGCCCTTGTTCTGCGACGCGGCAGCGTTCGAAACGCTCGCCGACGGAATCGACAGCTTCGGCGGTGCGATGGCGCAGTCGCTCGAGAGCATCCGTCCGTTCGCGCCACAGCTCTACAGTGACAAGGACATTCGGGTCGGCCGCGGGCCCGAGCAGTTCGACGTCAACGGCTTGATCGATGCCACCTGCGCGTATCTCACGACGACTCGCTGGGGCAAGACGGCTGAGGAGGGCAGACTGTGCGCCTGATCGACCTCGAAAATCGGGCTTCGTCAGCACTGGGTGCGCCGATCCGAATCGCAGCCTGCGCATCGGACCGCCGCGCGGCGGACCTGAACGCAGCGGAGCAGGCTCACCTCGAGTCATTCGAGACCGATGCTCGGCGTCGCGACTGGCGCCGCGGCCGCCTGGCGCTCAAGTCGGTACTGCGGCTGCTGGATCGTTCCGACGACACGTCGCGTATTCGGTTACCCGCGCCGCAGCTCTCACTGACTCACGGCAACGAAACGGCCATCGCCGCCGGGACGCCGGAGGCGGGAGCTCACATAGGTATCGATGTCGAGGCGCCGCGTCCGGTCAGTGAGCGGATGGCACTCTGGTTTCTGAACGAGCCGGAACTCGACTGGCTGCAGCGACGCAGCGCATCGGTTCGGGCCTACGACCTGGTCCGCCTTTGGACGATCAAAGAGGCGGCTTTCAAGTGCCACCCGGCAAACCGCGGTCTCGTCATGACTGATTTCACGATTGTCGATCCGTCGTCGAGCTACAGCGAAGTAGCGGCTGACGACGGCTGTCGATTCCGCTGTTCGAGTTTCCCCGAGGACCTGGGGATCGTCTCAATCGCAATTCAGGGAGATGCGCGATGAAAATCAGCGAAAACCTGCACTGGATATTGAGTTTTTATCGTACGTCCGAGATTAGCGGCGCGCTGTTCTTCGGCGAGCTGGCCCGTTCGCTAAGGCCCTCCGCGATCCAGCAGGACATGACGCGGCATTTCGCGGATGAGGCGAATCACGCCCGCATCTGGACCGACTGCATGGAGGAACTCGGCGTCCAGCCGTTGAAGCTGCCGACGGCGTATCAGAACCAGTATCTGGCGGCGGCCGGGATGCCGACAAACATCATGGAGATCCTCGCGATCACGCAGGTGTTCGAGAAACGTGTCGTCTCGCAGTATTCGCTGCACCGCGAATCGCCCGATGTACCCGACATCGTCGCCCGCACGATCGAGACCATCATGGAAGACGAGAAGTGGCACATTGAATGGATACGCGATGCGCTGACCGGCATGGAAGACGAATACGGCGCCGACCACATCAAGGACACGCTCCGGCGGTTCACGCTGGCGGACCGGGAGGTCTACCGGAACACCGCGGAAGAGCACGCCGAACGTATCGGCGAACTCAGGCTGGCGACGAAGTAGCAGGAGGAAGGCATGGAGATTCGTGAAACGATTAGAGCGAGAATGGCAGAAGTCCTTGGCACGACGTCCGATCGCATCCGCGACGAGTCGGTGTTGACGGATCTCGTCAACAGCTCGTTTCTGCTGGTCGAGATGGTGATCGAGCTGCAGGAAGAATTCGACGTTCGTTTCCAGCAGGCGGACCTTGCCGAGATTCAGACTGTGGGTGAGTTGCTCGATCTCGTCGAGTCGCGAATCGGGGTTCCCGCCGGGAGCTGAGATGTCCCGCTTCGACGCGGCATACTTCGGAGTACATCGGGCCGCGGAGCGCCGCCCGGCGATCACGCTGCTGCTGTTCGCCGCGCTGGTTGTTACGGCATCGCTTGGCGCCAAATCACTGCGCCTCGATCTTTCGTTCCGGCCGCTGTTCGCCAGCAGCCCGGAACTTGCCGCACCGACGCTGGAGTTTGAGCAGGTATTCGGCCAGTCCTCGGGTGCCTGGGTCACGGCAATCGTCGAGAACCGCAGTCTGGGCCGCGGTGAGTTTGTCCGCCACGTTGCCGATCTATCCGATGCGGCGTCGGAGATCGACGGTGTCGGGGAGTTGCTCAGCCTCACGAGCGCCGCAGTTCCGCACTGGAATCAGGGTTCGCTCGTCTTTGTGGAGCCGGTCCCGGCCTACCTTCTGGATCCATTGGAGAACGAGGAACTGGAGTACCAGATCGATGACTTGCTGAGCGGCTCGCAATTCGTCAACTGGCTGATTTCCGAGGACGGGCGCTATCTGCTCGTCGCGGCGAGGCTCGATTCCGCGCTGGACGATCTCGATGCACGCCGGGTGAGCGTACAGGCATTCCAGGACGCCCTGACTGCTTCCGCTTCCGAGGACGTAGCGATTCACTTCAGCGGCGTTTCCGTCGTCGAGTTCGCCTACGAAAAACAGGTGCTGGTCGATCAGCTGATCGCGACAGCGCTCGCCACCGCTTGCCTGATGCTGTTGTTGTTCGCCACCTTTGGAGATCTGCGACTGGTGCTGATCTGTCTTGCACCGGTGTCGCTCGCGATCCCCGCCACGCTGGGCGCGATGGGCTGGCTTGGCTATCCGGTAACGATAATCAACACGTCGATTCCCGCGGTGATTCTCGTTATTGGTGCCGCGGATGCGGTGCATATGATAAACGCGTGGCTGGGATCGCGGGCACGCGGTATCGATGGGAAGACGTCGGCTCTGCATATGCTGAAGCGGACGGGCCGGGCATGTTTTCTGACGACCGTCACAACGATGGGCGGCTTCCTGGCACTTACTGCGGCCGAGTTGGAGTCGGTTTCGATCTTCGGCATGGCGGCGGCCATCGGGATCTTCGCCGCGTGGCTGGGCAATCAGATACTGCTGCCCTGGTTCACCCGCAGAACGAACGCAGGCAGCGGCGGCATCGCGCGCCGCGCAAACGAACTCGCCGATGGCACGGTGAGCCGGCTGATCCGATTCGCTACTTTCCATCCGCGGCGGGTGCTGTTCGCCAGCTCGGCGTTCGCCATTCTGTGTGTGGCGACGTTTCCATTTTTGGATATCGACCAGCGCTTCAACGAGGAACTGCCGGAGGCGCATGCGGCCGCCGTATCGCAATCGCTGCTCGAGACGGAATTCGTGGGTTTTCTCGGGCCGGAGATCAGTATCCGGCGGGCCGATCGAGAATCGATGACTTCCCGGCCTGCGCAGAGGGATGTGATCGAGTTCATTTCCGCTGTACGCGAATTGCCCGACGTCCAGCGCGTTTGGTCCGTGCGCGATCTCGTGCCGCGCAACGCCGCATTGTCAGAGTGGCCGGCGGTTCTCGACGCACTGAGGGAGTCACCTGCCACAGCTCGGCTGACGAAGGAACTCATCAATCGGCGCAACAATCATCTCTCGGTGATCGTAAGGCTCGGGGACATCGGAACCGCGCGGGCGGCGGCGCTGACAGACGAGATCGAACGACTCGCGAGCGAACACCTCGGCGACAGCTATGAGGCCAGAGTCGTCGGCCAGTGGTGGCTCGCCCAACAGGGCATGCAGATGCTGGTGCGAGATATGCTCGCGAGCCTCGCCACGGCGATGCTGATCGTGGGCCCGTTGATGTGGCTGGGGCTGAGAGACCACCGGCTGTTCATTGCCGCCGCGCTCGCGAATCTACTGCCTCTGCTGTTGCCGCTCGCGTTCATGACGATGGCCGGGATTTCGCTGCGTATCGGTACCGCGGTCGTGCTAGCAATCGCGCTGGGTATCGTGGTCGACAATACGCTGCACATTATCCTCCGCCTGCGCGCCGCAATTGCCGAGTACGGCGAGGACGCGGACCGGCTCGACGACATGCTCCGCGGTACGGGGCGGGCCATCGTGTTCACGACAGCCGCCTTGATCGCCGGTTTCCTGAGCATGCTGGCCAACGATCTCCTCGCTATCCGCGACATGGGTCTGGTAGCGGCCGTGACGATAGCAGGAGCGATGATCGCGGATCTGCTGCTTCTGCCGGCCGTATACGTCTCGTTGACTCAAAGAAGTAGCGCTGCATCCGCCATGAAGACCACGGCTTCCACAACCTGAAGTGTCGAGGCCGCGATCGTCGGGTTCCGTCAACTGAATGCAAAGTGAGCGACGGCTCTTGAGCGGTGTTGTCTCATCGACGATTGCTTCCCGCTACAATGGCACGCGATGCCGACCCTAAATCAATCCGACCTCGACGCGATGCCCGTGAAGAACGGTTTCCGTCAGCGCGGCATGGAGATGACGCGTACTGAGACGTTTACCGATGCTGCGTTTGCGTTTGCGGTGACCCTGCTCGTCGTCTCTATCGACGCCGTACCATCGACCTACGATGAACTGTTAATTGCCGTACAAGGCATACCCGCATTCGGTCTTGCCTGCGCGCTCCTGTTTCTATTCTGGTACGGGCACTGGAGCTGGAGCCGGCGGTTCGGTTTGGAAGACTTCCCGTCGATCGTGCTGAGCTTCTTCCTCGTATTCGTGATGCTCTGTTACATCTTCCCGATGAAGTACGTGACGTCGATCTTCGTTGCATGGATCACGGATCGGCGAGTGGAGATCGGCGCCAACATCAATTCGATAGAAGAGCTGTTCAACATATTCGTCATCTACAGCATCGGATTCGTTGCCATGTGCATCGCGGTTCTGCTGCTGAATCTTCGCGCCTGGTCACGACGGGCGGAACTCAAGCTCGACGACATCGAGGAATACGCTACTCGAACGGAGATCGGGACCTGGTTGATTCTTTCGAGTGTCGGCGTGCTGGCCATACTCATGGGACTCTTCGCGCCCCCGCACACGATGGCCGTGCCCGGGTGGGCGTACATGATGTTGGCGATCGTGATGCCGGTCTGGGGTGCCGTTCGAGGGCGGCGGATCGAGCGCATGATCGCAGCGCGCAATCAGATGCTCGATAGCGGCGACCAGGTGGAGTGAGCAACGTATGAGTACGGCTAGACCGACGACCACGATCGGAGCGGGAATTGCAATTGGTGCCGGGGTCGGCGCGGCAGTCGGTGTGGCTCTGGGGAACATCGCTATCGGGATTGGCGTCGGTGTTGCACTCGGCGCTGGTATCGGCGCGGCCAGGGAGGGCAGACGAACCGACTCCTCGGTGGACGGCGACGACGGTCGGACCTGAGCTGCTCGTCGCGCCCGGCAAGCCTTATTGGTAGCCGCGCGCCTGCAGATTGAACAGTTGCGCGTACTGGCCGTTGTGCTCCATCAACGCGTCGTGATCGCCGCGTTCGACGATCCGGCCCTGTTCGATGACGACGATCTGGTCGGCCGCGCGTACCGTCGAGAAGCGATGCGAGATCAGGATCGTGATCTTGTCCTTACTGGCCGTGCGGAAGTGATCGAAGATCGCGGCTTCCGATGCCGCGTCCATCGCCGCCGTCGGCTCATCGAGGATGAGGATGTCGGCCTCCGAACGCATGAATGCACGTGACAAGGCGATCTTCTGCCACTGCCCGCCGGAGAGCTCGCGGCCGCCCTTGAACCAGCGCCCCAGCTGGGTCTCGTAGCCTTCCTGCATCGATTCGATGAACGGTGCGGCCATGCCTTTCTCGGCCGCGGTCTCCCAGCGTTCCTCGTCCTCGATATAGCGCACGTCGCCAGCGCCGATGTTCTCACCGACAGAAAACTGATAACGCCCGAAATCCTGGAAGATAACGCCAACGCGCCGGTGTAGCGCCTGCAGTTCCCACTGCTCGAGGTCGAGGCCGTCGAGGCGAATGCGTCCGCCAGTCGGCGAATAGAGTCGAGTCAGCAGCTTGATGAGCGTGGTCTTGCCGGAGCCGTTCTCGCCGACCAGTGCTAGACTCTCGCCGGGCCGGATGTTCATGCTGACGCCGTCGAGTGCAAGCTCGGTCGCGCCCGGATAACGAAAGGACACGTCGTCGAACTCCAGGCCGCGAGCCGGTTCCGGGCCGTACGTCGCCTGACCGCTGTCGGGCGGCACCGGGTGCGAGAGGTACTCGTACAGGTTCGACAGGTAGAGATTGTCTTCGTACATGCCGCTGATCGCCGAGAGACTCGCCGCGACCGCGGTCTGGCCCTGGCGGAACAGCATCAGGTACATCGTCATCGCACCGAGCGTGATTTGCCCATCGATCGTCGCAAGCACGATCCACACGTAAGCGCCGTAGAATGCGGCCGTCGAGATCAGACCGAGCAGGAAGCCCCAGGTATCCCGGCGCAGCGTCAGTTTGCGATCTTCCTTGAACAGCTTGCGGAAGATGTTGCGGTAGCGTTCCAGGAATCGCGCGCCGAGCTGGAACAGCTTCACTTCCTTGACGCTGTCCTCGCGCGCAATGAGCGTTTCGAGGTAGATCTGCATCCGGCTTTCCGGCGAGCGCCAGCGGAACAGTCGAAACGCGTCGCCGGAGAACTTGGCCTCGGCGAAGAACGATGGCAGGCCGGCAAGGAGCAGAATCACGACCGCCCACGGCGAGAACGCGAATAGCAGCACCGCGTAGCTGATGAGCGAGATGCCGTTCTGTGCGAGCCCGAATGTGCGTTTGACGAGACTCAGCGGCCGGCTGGAGGCTTCGCGCCGCGCTCGGGTCAGCTTGTCGTAGAACTCCGAGTCCTCGAAGCTCGACAGCGGCAGTGACAACGCCTTGTCGAGGATCATGACATTGACCCGGTGGCCGAGTTGCGCCCGCAGCAGCGATTCGCTCGCCGAAATACCACGCTGGCTCGCGGCGAGCAGGGCGACGATGCCGGCCTCGAGCAGAACGAAGTACAACACGCCCATCGTGTCCGGTTCCGACGCATCGATTGCCGCGACGACGCCGTCGACGATCAGTTGCCCGACGTAGGCGATAGCCGCCGGCAGTATGCCTGCGATTACAGTCAGCCCGGCCAGCAGGAACATCAGCGGACGGCTTGTCGTCCAGACGAGCTCGATCGCCCGGCGACTGTACCGGAACACGCCGAAGAAGCGGGGAAGGAGCCCGGGGGCCTCGTCCTGATTGTCGATGTCGCTTCCGGCCATTTGCCGACGGAGTCCAGAGTGCGGAAAGCGGAACAGTGTGTCAGAGTCGCCGCGCGGAGACCAAGCGCCCTCGCGAACGGGGTCTCTCTATTGTCACGCACCTAGTCTTCGCGGGACTAGTCCAAGTCCTCGACATGACGGCGGTCGGCCGGTGCCGTGATGCGAACCTGCGACAGCGTGCAATCCAATTGGCTTTGCCGTGCATCAATAGATGGAACGGCAGCGCGAGGCAGAACATGACAAGCGGGAACCTGGACGCGGGAGCGATGTCTCCGCAAGTAGCGGCAACACCATCGGGGGCAGGGCACACAGTGACGGAAGAAATCGCCGAGCGCGGCTTCATCGCGCATCTGCACGCGTTCCGCGGCTTTGCGATTCTGGCGATCGTCGCCGCACACGCATGGTCGATGCTTCTTTTCCACGACGGATTCGACACGATGTCGTCGCACACCGCGGTGTACTCGGTGGTCGAGACCCTGTTCCACGGATCGACGATTTACTTCGCGCTGATCTCAGGGCTGCTGTTCAGTCTGCTGCTCCGAGACCGGGGATGGAAGTCGTTCTTTCGCAGCAAGGCGCTGCATGTCGTTGCACCTTACGCGATGATCAATCTGCTCTTCATTGCGGCGTTCTGGCCGATGATCGCCGAGTGGCTCGAGTCCGAAGGCCGGCTGATGAACCCGGTGGTCTTCTACGCGCAAGCGCTGGTATCCGGCAGCCTTATGCTGCAGTACTGGTACATCCCGGTGCTGATCGTCCTCTACATCGCCACGCCGGTGTTCGACTTTCTGATTCGAAGAGCGGCGTGGGCCGCATGGCTTGTCGCGCTCGTCCCGCTGGCGGTGTCCCGGTCGTTGTTTCCGGATCTGCTCAGCGGTCAGACGATGATCTATTTCGCTGGCGCGTACGTACTCGGCATGCTCGCCGGGACGCACTACGAGACGGTGCAGCGAGTCATTCGACAATATCTGTACGTTTTCTGGCTGGCCGCCGTCGGCTGCAGCCTCGTGATCTGCCTGCTGTATCTCAATGAGCCCGAAATGTCGGGCTGGTTTGTTATCAGCGAGAGCCTGTTCTACGTTCAGAAAGTCGCTGTCTCAGGGCTCATGCTCCACTACCTTGCCCGCAACGAAGTGTCCTTGCCGAGGTGGCTGCTGGTGCTCGGCACCTACGCCTTCGCGATCTATTTCCTGCACCTGTTCTTTGCGCAGATCGCTGTCGGAGCGATCGGCTCGATCAGCGAGGGCTACGCGAACGCATGGACGGTCTCGGTAGGCGGATTCCTGATTCTCGTGCTGGCGCTCTCGGCAAGCCTGCTCGTCGCCTGGCTGTTGAAGAAACTGTTCAGGAAGTACTCGCGGATGGTCGTTGGCGTTTGAGGTTCTCAGCGGTCGTCTATACTCGGTAGTCCGGGCGTCTCGTCGACGTCTTTGCACTGTCCGAATCGACAAGAGGAGCTGCGCATGCCGACGTTCAAGGAACTCTGGAAGAACCACGTTGGCCACGACTTCGTGTGCGACGAAACCGTCTTCAAGAACCAGTGTGCGATCCGGATGGGAGAAGCGCTGCGACTGTCCGGGGTGTCACTTGCGGCCCAGAAGTTGAGAACCTGCTTCACGTACAACAAGCGTCGGTTCAAGGCGCACCTGCCGGGTCACGTTCTTGCGGCGCAGCAGTTGGCAGACGTTTTCAAGGACAAGCCCGAGTTGTTGGCGGCAGGCGTCGTTCGCGAAAAACTCAAGGGCAACATCCACAAGAACCTGGCGAAACTCAAGAACCGGAACGGGATGATATTCATCCACAACGGGTGGGGCGCAACCGACCACATCGATCTGTGGAACGGCAAAACCCAGACCCTGAAGGGAGGGTATGCGGACTACTTCCACAAAGGCGTTGCCGTCTGGTTCTGGGAAATACCCTGAACGTCATCGCATCGGAACCACCGGAATGTGCCCAGACCGCTGCAGCTTGCTCGTCGCTCTATTGATTGTCTGGGCAGGCGCCGTTGGAGCCGCTTCGGGGCCGGCACCTGAAACCGAGATTCTCGAGCGGCTGGCACCTGCGATGGCGACCGAGGACCCGGCTCGGATTGTTGCGGCTTTTCGTGCCATGGGCAGCTACGGCGAAGCGGCAGCGTCCGCGGTCGAAGCGACGATCGATGCGCTGGGTGAGCGCCGCCTGGACGAAGGCGATCTTCAGGGGGCGATTGCCGCGTTCCGGAAGAACGTGGAGACCTTCCCCGGTTCCGGCAACGCGTGGCAGTCGCTCGCGGATGCCGTGACCGCGGGCGGAGATGTGGAGGCCGGGCTCGTCTACTCGCGACGTGCCGACGCATTGATCCTGCGCGGCACCAACGTCGCCGCGGCCGTCAGTTCCAACGAACTCTGGTCGGCCGAGTTCCGTTCAGCCGACGATTCGAGTTTGCGTAACGCCTACTCCTCGGGAGCAAGACACGCGGCGACAATCTCCGGGTGGGCGTCGAGCCACGCTGTGGCGAGCGTCGCGCCCTCGGCGATCTGCTCGTCGGTCATGTCATCGGCGAGTTGCCCGAGCTTGTACTCGGCGCCGGAGTGATTCAGTCCCGCGGCGATGGACATCCACATGTGCGCCTGCACCAGATCCTGTTCGGTACCGTAGCCGCGCGCATACATGCTGGATAGATTGCTTTGCGCCTCGGTGATTCCCAGTTCCGCTGCCTGAGCGTAGAACTTGAACGCCTCTTCGTCGCTCTGCGGGACGCCCCAGCCGTTTGCGTGCATCGTGCCGAGGTTGCACAGTGCCTGCCCATGTCCCTGTTCCGCCGCCTTGCCGTAGTAGCTTAGCGCGAGGGTATCGTCCATCGCGACGCCGAAGCCATTGGCGTACAGCATTCCCATGCCGAACTGGCTGTCCGCGTCGCCGGCATCGGCCAACGGCTGCCATATTTCGTGCGCGGTTTCGTAGTCACCGACACTGAATGCGTCATGCCCGGCGTCGTAGCTGTCGGCCCAGCCAATCGTCGAAATGCCCGTGAGTGCAAGGGCGAAGAGAGCGGAAGTTAGGTAGCGCATGCCCGGGACCTCCTGTTCTTGGTGTCTGATCGAGTGTGTCCGGTGTGCACTTCTTTTTTGCCCCGCCACGGACCGATCTGCCAGTCGTAGAACTACCTAGCGGATGTCGGGAAGCCTGCGGTACCGAGGTTTCGGCCGCAGCGAAAATACGGGCGGAGGACGGAAACGGGTGGGGGACTACCGGCGCGAGTGTTGGCCGCGTGGCAGCCACGGTCCGCGCGCCAGTTCGATATGCCGGTCGCTGGAACCGCGCAGGTGGATCCCCAGGAAGCCGTCGCTGTTTACGCCGAAGAAGAGGCGCGAGGTCCGGTTTTCAGAGAGCGTAAGCAGCGATACGCCGCGAATCTCGATCATGCGGCCGATTGCATCGGATCGCTGGAAGCGCAGCGGCGCCATCGGTGCCTGGTAGCTGTGCGCGCGCCGAAAGCGTTCGAATGAAGTGAAGTCCTGTTCGACGAAGTAGCGATCCGAGTCGGCGACGGAAACGGCGGCGTATAGGGCAGTCAGCGAGACGGACAGAACGTCCGCCGTGGTTTCGTCGTCGGCAATGCACGGCGACGCGAGTAGCAAGGCTCCCAGACAAGCAACGATCCATCGAATCCCCGGCATAGCGCACTCCCTGCGTCGGCGCCGGCGGTATTGGAATTATTGGACTGCCGGCCTCAAGATAACTGTCGCAGAATCGGCGGCAAGATTCGTTGGCCGAGGTCACGATTGGACAAACGACCTGGGTCGCGACTTATGTAAAGAACTCAATCAGCGCTTACGTTTGCCGAACAGCGCCCGAGTAATCACCCACACGGCGCCGGAATAGAGCGCGACACCCGCCACCGCGCCGAGAATGCCGATCCGGGCGGTGTCGAGCAGCGCGTAGAGCAGCCCGGCCATGCCGACGGAGGTCGCGAAGATCAGGATCTGGTACCAGAGCGGCGCGGTCGGTGTCTGGACCGGCGCGCCGCAATGAGGGCAGTTTGCGGCGTCGTCGGCAACGGGTTCGCCGCAACGTCCACAATCGATCATCCCCATCGTCGCTCTCCGAGTCGTTCGTTGCTCAGCATAGCATCGGACCCGCCGAGGCCCGCCGCGGTCATGCCTTGCCGTCTTCGGCCAGTCGTTGACAGATGTGGTCGCCGATAGGGATCGCTGACGTTGCCGCCGGGGATGGCGCATTGCAGACGTGCAGGCTTCTGTCCGTCTCGATGAACAGGAAGTCATCCACCATCGCGCCCGCCCGATCGACCGCCATGGCGCGGACTCCGACAGGGTAGGGTTCCAGGTCGTCGAGCGTGAGCGATGGGCAATACTTCTGCACCTCCCTGAGGTAGGCGCTCTTGAACACAGCGTTGCGGAGTTCCCGCAGGCCGGTACCGAGATAGCGTGCGGTAATCCGCCAGAAGCCCGGATAGCTGAGCATGTCCCAGGTATCGCGCAGGTTCAGGTTGACGCGTCCATAGCCTTCGCGTTTCCAGCCTTGTAGCGCACTAGGCCCAACCGTAATCGAGCCGTCGATCATCGGTGTCAGATGCACGCCGAGAAACGGGAGTGCCGGATTCGGCACCGGATAGATCAGGTGCTTGACGATATCGTGCTTCTCCGTCCGCAGGCGAAAGTACTCGCCCCGGTACGGCACGATCCGAATGCCCGGATCGAGCCCCATCATCTTCGCGAGCCGGTCGGCCTGCAGGCCTCCGCAGGCGATGAGCTGCGCCGCCTGAACGTCGCCCCGAGTCGTTGCGATGCTGACGGCAGTGCCGGTTTCGGCCAGCCCGGTGACCGGGGAATCGAACATGACCTCGCCGCCGTTGGCGGCGAAGCGCTCGATCATCGTCTCGGTGATTCGCCGGTAGCTGACGATGCCGCTCGCTGGACTGAGAATCGCCGCGATACCGGTGACGTTGGGCTCCAGTGCCCGAAACTCCGGTTCGTCGAGCCAGCTGACGGTAAGCCCATTCTCCTGCGCTCGGCCGTAAAGTGCTCGCAGCCGCTCGAGTTCGACATCGTCGGTTGCGACGACCAGCTTCCCGGGCTGTACGAACGGGATACCGTTCTGTTCGCAGAATCCGATCGTGTCGTCGACGCCTTGTTTACAGAATTGCGCCTTGAGACTGCCCGGCTTGTAATAGATGCCCGCGTGGATCACGCCGGAGTTGCGCCCGGTCTGATGCGCGGCCGCCCGAGGCTCTTTCTCGATCAGTACGAGCGCGCGTCGGGATGCCGCTCACTCAGCTGCCAGGCCGTGGACGCGCCGACGATACCGCCGCCGATGATTGCGAAGTCGAACATGCGCGGATTGTCAGCGAGCGGGCAAGGCCGCGTCCAGCCGGATTGCCGGATTTGCGTGAGATCGACCCAAACCGTCGAATCCCTTTACATCGACGTGTCCGGGCATGCAGTCCCGGAATCACAAGTTATTGTTTTTGCGCCAATTCCAAAACCTGGCGCGGATCGTGCAACAGGTAACGGTATTGGGGTCACTCGGACCGGAGCGAACAATGAAAAGACTCACGGCAGTAGCAGTAATTGCAGTTCTCATGCTTGCGGCGACCAACGCCAAAGCAGATCTGATCGAATTGACGGCGACGACCGCAAATCCAAGCCTGTCGGACTTCACCCTCATCTTCGATGACGTCAACGGCGACGGCCTTCTGGACTGGTCGGAACTCGTCAGCTTCTCCGGCACCACGGTTGTCGGCAATGTGCTGAACTTCCTGGGTCACGTGCCGAATCTCGGCGGCATCTCGCTGCTCAGCAACTCGCCGGCATGGGGCTTCGGACCGTTCGACGGCTTCTGGGGATTCTGCACGGACGCCGGTTGCAGCAATGCGAACGAGACATGGCTCGTTCAGGCCTCGCTGTACCAGTACAGCAAGAGAACGCTGACCGCTGTCACTGAGCCCGGCACGCTGGCACTGCTCGGCCTCGGCCTGGCAGGACTGGGACTGGCGCGCCGGCGCCGCGCGAACGCGCAAGCTGCCTGAGTCTGAGTCGACAGGCAACGAACGAACGGCTGTTGGCGGCAGGCTGCGGCCTCCGTGGAGGGTACCCACGCTCGACGGGCGCCGCCAGGACCTAAACGTCGAAGCCGGAAAATCGGATTCCGACCCGGGCTCACCGGTCGCTGACGGTTCGTTTCGGAGACGCCGTAGGCCGGAGTGACAGGAACCGATTTCGACGTAAAACCCCGCGAAATATCGCGGGGTTTTTCTTTGCCCGGACGGGATTTCAGATGCCTCAGCGGCATTGCGAAACCGGCGCGGCATGCCGTATAATCGCGCGCCAGCGCAAGGGTGGGTATTCCAAAGGAGCCTTCGGGTTCCGGGACCAGCGGAAGACCCACGATGTCGGGCGAGGCCCGACCGATAAAGCCCCGCTAAGGGGTTTTTTGTTGCCCGAGCGGTGCTGAGAGGACGTAGCACCGGGCAGCGACAGGCGCAGGTTGGAATGGGCCTTGGGCCCATTTTTTGTTGGTAAAACAAACGGTTGTAAGAGAAACGTGAACACAGACGAGCTGGCCGAACTGCTCGAACCGACCGTCGAACGTCTCGGGTACGAGTTGTCGGACCTGGAGGCGAAGTTTTCCGGCAAAAACGGGATTCTGCGGGTGTTCATCGATCACCCGGAAGGCATCGGGCTCGACGACTGCGAGAAAGTCAGTCTGGCCGTCAGCGCGCTGCTCGATGTCGAAGATCCGGTTCCGGGCCACTACGACCTCGAGGTCTCGTCGCCAGGGCTGGATCGGAAGCTGACGAAAGTCGAGCACTTTCAGCGGTTTAGCGGAGAGACCGTGAAAGTCGAGATGCGCTTTCCGATTGAGGGGCGCAAACGGTTTCGCGGGCAGCTTACGTCCGTGGACGAGGAAAACATCGTGGTCGATGTGGATGGCGAGTCGCACACGTTGCCGATTGCGACGATCGACACCGCACGACTCGTGCCGGTCGCCTGAGAAAGGCCGATTTGAGGAACACGTAAATGAGCAAAGAGATTTTGATGGTCGTCGACGCTGTCTCGAATGAGAAGGGCGTCGAGAAAGAGATCATCTTCGAGGCCATCGAGCTGGCGCTCGCGTCGGCGACGCGCCGCAAGCACGGTGACGATATCGATGTCCGGGTCGCGATCGACCGCGAGTCGGGCGACTACGATACGTTCCGCCGCTGGCTCGTGTTCGAAGACGAGTCGACCGAGCTCGAGTTCCCCGACCGCGAACTGCGGATGATCGACGCAGTCGACGTCGACGAGAATGCCGAGCCGGGCGGTTTCGTCGAGGTGCCCATGGAGTCGGTCGAATTCGGCCGCATCGCGGCACAGACGGCGAAGCAGGTCATCGTGCAGAAGGTGCGCGAAGCCGAGCGCGAGCAGGTCGTCGAGGAATATCAGGATCGCGAAGGCGAGCTCCTGTCCGGTCTCGTCAAACGCGTCGACCGCAACGGCGTCTACATCGATCTGGGCGGCAATGCCGAAGGTTTCGTGCCGCGCGACCAGATGGTGCCGCGCGAGCCGGTTCGGCCGCAGGACCGCATCAAGGCGTTGCTGACCGAGGTTCGGTCGGAGCCGCGCGGTCCGCAGCTGTTCATGACTCGCACGTCGCCGCAGTTCCTGATCGAGCTTTTTAAGATCGAAGTACCCGAAGTCGGTCAGGGCCTCATCGATATCCTTGGCGCCGCCCGCGATCCGGGCCTTCGCGCCAAGATCGCCGTGCGGAGCAATGACAATCGTATCGACGCCGTCGGCGCCTGTGTCGGCATGCGCGGTTCGCGCGTGCAGGCCGTTTCCAACGAGCTTGCCGGCGAGCGTGTCGACATCATCCTGTACGACGAGAACGCGGCCCAGTTCGTGGTCAATGCGATGTCGCCGGCCGAGGTTGTGTCGATCGTCGTGGACGAGGACGCGCACAGCATGGATATCGCCGTCGAAGAGGACAAGCTGTCGCAGGCTATCGGCCGTGGCGGCCAGAACATCCGCCTCGCGAGCGAGTTGACCGGCTGGGAGCTGAACGTCATGACCGCCGCCGACGCGGAACAAAAGAGCGAGGCTGAGATGAAGGAGCTGATCGAGCTCTTCTCGCGTCAGCTCGACGTCGACGAGGAGATCGGTCTCATCCTGGTGCAGGAAGGCTTCTCGACCATCGAAGAGGTTGCCTACGTGCCGACCGCCGAGCTGGTAGAGATCGAGGAATTCGACGAGGAGATCGTCGAGGAACTGCGCAGCCGTGCTCGCGACGTGCTTCTCACCCAGGCGATCGTGCAGGAAGAGAAGATCGACGAGGCGGAACCGGCCGAGGACCTGCTGAGCCTCGAGGGGATGGACAAGGGCCTTGCCTACATCCTGGCTAGCAATGGAGTCGTGACGCGCGAGGATCTCGCGGAGCTCGCGACGGACGATCTGATCGAGATCAACGAAATGGAAGAAGAACAGGCCGCTGCGCTGATCATGAAGGCGCGCGCGCACTGGTTCGAGGCGGAACAGCAGGCTGAGCAGTCTGCTTGAGCCACGCGGAGTATATGAATGGCTGATGTGACGGTTGCACAATTTGCGGAAGTGCTGAAGGTACCGGTCGACAAGCTGCTGTCGCAGCTTGACGAGGCCGGTATCAAGGTCAAAGGCTCAGAGGACACCATCAGTGAAGATGCGAAACTCGAGCTCCTGACCCACCTCCGGCGTAGTCACGGGCAAACCGATACGCCGTCCACGGTGGCGGCGCCCAAGAAGATTACGCTGAAACGCAAGTCTCAGTCCGAGCTCAAACTGTCGGGCGCCCAGGGCCGTTCGCGGACGGTCAACGTCGAGGTGCGGCGCAAGCGGACCTACGTCAAGCGCGACGTGCTCGAAGAGCAGGCGCAGAAAGAGCAGGAGGCGCTCGATGCCAAGCGGCGCGAGGAAGAAGAGCGCGTCGAGGCCGAGAAGGCCGAGCAAGAGCGTCTGAAGGCCGAGAAGATCGAAGCCGAGCGCAAGGCAGAGGAAGAGCGCCAGCGCGAGGAAGAGGCGAAAAAGCAGGCCGAGGAAGAGGCCCGCAAAGCGGCAGAGCAGGCCGCGGCCGCCGCAGCCGAAGAGAAGAAGCGTCTCGAGAAGGCAGCCGAGGATGCCCGTACACGGCGTGCCAAGGACAAGCCCAAAGCGCCGCCGAAGCGCACCGATACGCGCTACGGCCGCAAGGAACTGCACGTCGCCGGCGACAAGAGCGGCCGCCGCAAGCGCAAGCCGACGATGCGGCGTCGCCCCGTGTCCGTCAGCGGCGATTCGCAGCACGGATTCGAGCGGCCGACGGCACCCGTCGTCCGCGAGGTCGAGATTCCGGACAGCATCGCGGTGTCGGAGCTCGCCCAGCGCATGGCCGTCAAGGGCAACGAAGTCGTCAAGGTGCTGTTTAACATGGGTGCCATGGTGACGATCAATCAGGTGATCGATCAGGACACGGCGACCCTCGTCGTCGAAGAGTTCGGTCACGTCGCGAAGCCGATCACCGAAGCGGAGATGGACGAGCAGCTCCTCGCCGACGAGCAGACTGCCACGGACGAGGGCGATGCCGTTGCCCGTCCGCCGGTCGTCACGATCATGGGTCACGTCGATCATGGCAAGACTTCGCTGCTGGACTACATTCGCCGCACCAAGGTAGCCGACGGCGAAGCCGGAGGAATCACGCAGCACATCGGCGCCTACTCGGTCGAGACCGACAAGGGACGCGTTGCGTTCCTGGACACACCGGGACACGCCGCCTTTACAGCGATGCGTGCGCGCGGTGCGCAGGCGACGGACATCGTCGTGCTGGTTGTCGCGGCCGACGACGGCGTCATGCCGCAGACGATCGAGGCCATTCAGCACGCCAAGGCGGCCGAAGTGCCGCTCGTCGTGGCGGTCAACAAGATCGACCGCGAGAATGCCGATCCCGAGCGGGTGAAGAACGAGCTCTCGCAGCACGAAGTCATTCCCGAGGAGTGGGGCGGCGATCATCTGTTCGTCAACGTATCGGCGATCACCGGCGAGGGCGTGGACACGCTGCTCGAGTCGATCCTGCTGCAGGCGGAGGTCATGGATCTCACCGCCGTCGCCGAAGGTCCGGCGAGAGGACTCGTTATCGAATCGAGCCTCGAGAAGGGCCGCGGTGCCGTTGCAACGCTGCTGGTTCAGGCCGGCGAGCTGAAGCAGGGCGACATGATCATCGCTGGCGAGGAGTACGGTCGCATCCGCAATATGTTCGACGAGACCGGCCAGTCGATTAAGTCGGCGGGTCCGTCGTCACCCGCGGTTGTTCTGGGTCTCTCCAAGACGCCGAGTTCCGGCGACGATTTCCTCGTCGTCAAGAACGAGCGCAAGGCGCGCGAAGTTGCCGAGTTCCGTCAGTCCAAGACTCGCGAGACCAAGCTTGCGCAGCAGCAGGCCTCGAAGCTCGAGGACATGTTTAGCCAGATGAAGGACGGTCAGCGCGAGTCTGTTGCGTTGATCATCAAATCGGACGTCCACGGTTCGGCCGAGGCACTGCGCGATTCTCTGACGAAGCTCTCCAACGACGAAGTCGAGGTCAAGGTCCTCGGCTCGGGCGTCGGCGGTATCACCGAGACGGACGCGACCCTGGCGGCCGCGTCGAACGCAGTCATCATCGGCTTCAACGTTCGTGCGGATGCCGCTGCGCGTACCGCGATCAAGGAATCCGGAGTCGACGTTCGCTACTACAGCATCATCTACGAAGCCATCGACGACGTTAAGGCGGCCATCAGCGGCCTGCTGGCGCCGGAGGTTCGCGAACAGATCGTCGGTCTTGCCGAGGTGAAGGAAGTCTTCCGTTCGCCGAAGCTTGGCGACATCGCCGGCTCGATCGTGCTCGAAGGCTACGTCAGGCGCTCGAACCCGATCCGCGTCCTGCGCGACAACGTCGTGATCTACGAGGGCGAACTGGAGTCGCTGCGTCGCTTCAAGGACGACGTCAACGAGGTTCGCGCCGGCACGGAGTGCGGTATCGGCGTCAAGAACTACAATGACGTCAAAGTCGGTGACCAGATCGAGTGCTACGAGCGCGTCGAAGTCGCGCGTACGCTCGACTAGGGTCACGAGCGGAGCCATACCGTCCATGCCTCGGTAGTTCGCACGCCACCAGCGGCTTGGCAATCAGGTGCTGCGCACGCTCAGCGAACTGATTCGCTTCGAAACCAAGGATCCGCGGCTCGCGCACGTCTCCTTGACGGACGTCGAGCTGTCGCGCGACCTCAGCGTCGCACGGGTGTATTTCAGCCTGATCGATCCCAATGAAGATCCGGTGAAAGTGGCGGAAGGCCTCGAGCGTGCCAGCGGTTTTCTGCGCGGCAAGCTCGGCCGGGCGATCAAGGTCCGGCACGTGCCGGAGCTCCGCTTCGCCCACGACGACAGTGCGGCCGAAGCTGTGCGCCTCGGCCGGCTGATCGACACCGCGGTCGACGATGACGAACACGCCACCGACCCGATCGACGAAAGCCGGTAAGTAGCCATGTCCACCCGTCCTCACAGTCGATCGCAGCCGGTCGACGGTGTCCTGCTGTTGAACAAACCCGCCGGTCTGACCTCGAATCAGGCCCTGCAGCGCGTGAAGCGTCTGCTCGGGGCGAAGAAAGCAGGGCACACGGGCAGCCTGGACCCGGCGGCAACCGGCATGTTGCCGCTGTGCTTCGGTGAGGCGACCAAGGTGTGTGCGTTCCTGCTGGACGCCGATAAGACCTACCGAGTCACGGCAAAGCTGGGCACCGCGACCGATACCGGCGACGGTGACGGCAAGGAGATTCGCTCGGCCGACGTGCCGCCGCTGAGCAAGGAAGACTGGGCGGTGATCCTGAACGGCTTTCTCGGCGATTCGACCCAGGTTCCGCCGATGTACTCGGCGCTGAAGAAGGACGGCAAGCGGCTGTACGAACTGGCCCGTAAGGGCGAGATCGTCGAGCGGGACGCGCGACCGATCCGGATCGACGAGATCGATCTGCTCGAGGTGGCCGGCAAGCGGCTCGTGTTCCGGGTGCGCTGCTCGAAGGGCACCTACATCCGCTCGCTGGTCGAGGACATTGCGGCCCGCGCCGGCACAGTCGCGCATACGGCGCGGCTGCACCGCGAGACCGTTGGCGCATTCGACCCGGCGGAGATGCTCGATCTCGAAGGCGCAGAGGCCATCGTCGACGAGAATCCGGCCGGGCTGCTTGATCAGCTGCTGCCGGCGGACCGGGCGCTCGGATCGATGCCCGCGGTACGCTTGGACGACTCCGCGGCCGCGCGCTTTTTGCACGGCCAGGCGGTGTCCGTCGCCGAGTCGGAAAATGCAGGTTTGACAAGGGTTTACGGCCCCGGCGGCGAGGAGGACTTCCTCGGCGTCGGTGAGCAGGCCCAGGCCGGCGAGATTCGGCCCAAGCGGGTATTTAACAAACGTAACTAATTGTTGTTTTTGACTGTTATTGGGCCCTGCCAGGCGCTAGAATACCGCGCTTCCAAAAAGGGCCAAAAAGAGAACGGGTACATAAGTACCTTGGAGAATTGAAGAAATGTCACTTTCCAGTGAAGCAAAAGCGAAGATCGTCGCTGATTACGGTCGCGGAGACGCCGATACGGGTTCGCCCGAAGTCCAGGTAGCCCTGCTGTCTGCACGCATCTCCGAGCTCACCGATCACTTCGGTGAGCACAAGAAAGATCACCATAGCCGTCAGGGTCTTCTGCGGATGGTCAACAAGCGGCGCAAGCTGCTCGACTATCTCAAGTCAAAGGACCAGGACCGGTACCGCGAGCTGATTTCCCGGCTCGGCCTGCGCCGCTAAGAGAGCGCGCGCCCACGGCAACGACTCCGCAAAGCCTGCTTCGATGAGAAGCGTGCTGCGGCCTTCTGTTGCCATCCGAAACTCACAGAGCAAATACAGTGAAATCCATTACCAAGACATTTAAGTACGGTGAGCATGACGTCTCGCTGACGACGGGCGCGGTTGCCCGGCAGGCGGACGGTGCTGTCATCGTCAATATGGCAGATACGGTCGTCATGGTTACCGCCGTCGGTCGCAAAGCGGCCGATCCGGGCCGGGACTTCTTCCCGCTGACCGTCAACTATCAGGAAAAGGCCTACGCAGCCGGCAAGATCCCCGGCGGCTTCTTCAAGCGCGAAGGCCGTCCGAGCGAGAAGGAAGTTCTCGTCTGCCGCCTGATCGATCGCCCGATTCGGCCGCTGTTCCCGAAGGGCTTCAAGAACGAAGTCCAGATCATCGCGAACGTCATGTCGCTGAATCCGGAAGTCGAACCCGATATTCCCGCGCTGCTTGGCGCCTCGGCCGCCCTGGCGATCTCGGGCATGCCGTTTGCCGGTCCCATCGGTGCCGCGAAAGTTGGCTACAAGGACGGCAACTACCTCTTGAACCCGTCGATGTCGGCGGTCAAGGAGTCGGACCTCGAGCTGGTTGTTGCCGGCACCGAGAGTGCCGTACTGATGGTGGAGTCGGAAGCCAACGGCCTCACCGAAGACGTCATGCTCGGCGCGGTCATGTTCGGCCACGAGCAGATGCAGGTCGCTATCCAGACCATCAATGAACTGGCCGCCGAGGTTGGCAAAGCCGCCTGGGATTGGGTGGCTCCCGAAGAGGATACCGATCTCGCATCAGCTGTCGCCGAGAAATCGCAGGCGGGCATGACCGAGGCTTATCAGATCAGCGACAAGCAGGAGCGTCAGGACGCGGTCCGCGCCGTAAAGGATGCGGCTGTCGAGGCTCTTGCCGGCGACGAAGACGATGCTCGCTGGTCCGCTGCCGACGTGCAGGGCGCGCTCTACAAGCTCGAGAAAAACACGGTGCGCCAGCGCGTCGTCGCGGGCGAGCCGCGTATCGACGGCCGCGACCGCACGACGGTTCGCCCCATTCATGTCGACGTCGGCGTCATGCCGCGTGCCCACGGTTCGGCGGTCTTCACCCGCGGTGAGACTCAGGCCATTGTCGTTACGACGCTCGGCACCGGCCGCGACGCGCAGATCATCGACGCGATCGAGGGCGAGTACAAAGAGCCCTTCATGCTGCACTACAACTTCCCGCCGTTCTGTGTTGGCGAGACCGGCTTCGTCGGTTCGCCGAAGCGGCGCGAGATCGGCCACGGCAAACTGGCCAAGCGTGGCATCCAGGCGATGATGCCGGATCCTGAGGAATTCGGTTACGTCATCCGCGTCGTCTCGGAAATCACCGAGTCGAACGGTTCGAGCTCGATGGCATCGGTCTGCGGATCGAGCCTCGCGCTGATGGACGCCGGCGTGCCGATCAAGGCGCCTGTTGCTGGCGTTGCAATGGGCCTCGTCAAGGAAGGCGACGATTTCGCCGTTCTGACCGATATCCTCGGCGACGAAGATCACCTCGGCGACATGGACTTCAAGGTTGCCGGTACCGACAGTGGTATCACCGCGCTGCAGATGGACATCAAGATCCAGGGCATCACCCGCGAGATCATGGACATCGCACTGGCGCAGGCCAAGGACGCCCGTCTGCACATCCTCGGTGAGATGAACAAGGTCATCGACAAGCCGCGCGAAGAGATGTCCGAGTGGGCACCGACGATCATGACGATGAAGATCGATCCGGAGAAAATCCGCGACGTCATCGGCAAGGGCGGTGCGGTCATCCGCGCCATCACCGAAGAGACCGGCGCAACGGTCGATATCGACAACGACGGCACGATTCGGATCGCATCGGTCGACGGCGCTTCCGGCAAGGAAGCCCGCCGCCGCATCGAACTGATCACGGCGGAAGTCGAAGTCGGTCGCATCTACGAAGGCAAAGTTGCCCGTCTGATGGACTTTGGCGCCTTCGTCACGATCCTGCCCGGCAAGGACGGTCTCGTGCACATCTCGCAGATCTCGAACGAACGCGTCGAAAAAGTCAGCGACAAGCTGGCCGAAGGCGACATCGTCAAGGTCAAGGTGCTGGAAGTCGACCGCCAGGGCCGCGTACGCCTCTCGATGAAGGAAGTCGAGGCGGCGTAAGGCAACAACGACCGTCAGGTCAATAGAAAACGCCGGCCTCGAGCCGGCGTTTTCATTTGGGACATCCCCCGTAGGAGCGGCTTCCAGCCGCGATCCGCTACGAAAGAGGGAGCGAATACTGGCAACGACTCACTGCACCTAGTTTCTTGCTCTGTTTTGGACCGTCGTTTCGCCGGTCTGCGCATTCACTATTGCTTCAAAGGCATAGTAATGACCGTCATTGAACGTCATCGAAATTGTCCAATAAGCATGCGGTGCACTGTCCTGGTCTGCGAATCCATACCACAGAGTTGGGTTGGACCGGTCTTCTGCTGCCAGGTCTACTAACTGAACGGTGACATTGCTTGGGACTCGTCCATGCTCGTTAGAAACGGCATCAATTGCGTGAATAACAGCTTCGTCCTTCTGGACCGAAGGAGTAACTGCGACTGAGACCGGGTTGACTATCAGCGAACTTATTTGAAGGACCTCTCCGTCTTCGTCGTATTTCACTCGGCCGGAGACGTCTACCGGGACTCCGTTAATTCTGTGCCTGAACTCGGCAGTAATGCCGGTCCTCTCCTCTCGAATAGATTCCACGTCGATATCGATTCCATCGAAAGCGCCCGTGAGCTCTTGATGGCGCACCAAGAGCCTAACAATTGATTCGCCGTCTTGTTGCGCTAACTCGCTTGGTGAAACGGTGCCGATCTCACCGCCGACCAATTTGAGATACGTAAGGTGATCGGTGTGGTAGTAGTCGCTGTCGACCGCGTTGATTTCGAGAATGGCAAGTTCAATGTCATCTTGGACGAGAAGCGAATCCGGCGTTCGGCCCCCGGGCGTCGGCTCAATGCCTGGTTCTTCGTCATGCTCGAGTATCTGACTTCCGAAGCTTCGATTCGTCGCAGTTGCCTTGCCCGAATCAAACTGCGTCATGTTCATGATGAAGACGAGTGCTCCAAGAATAAGGACAACCGCAAGCGCGAACGAAATCTTCCGTTGCAATGGTCTTTCCTCGGTCGCACAAGAATGCTGAAACTGGAATATGCGAACCCGGATGTCAAACCGCGATCAATCAGCAACCCAGAAAGACGAGGCGCCGGACACCCTACGGTAGGAGCGGCTTCCAGCCGCGATCTCTTCCCGGCGACGCAGCGATGACTGATCGCGGCTGTATGATCTGAATCGCGGCTGGAAGCCGCTCCTACGGGTCAGTGTCGATCATCTGCCGTATGTAGAAGAGGGCGGCCTACCCCTTAACTGCTGACAACCGCACAGATGACTCTGACTCGAAGCTTCCAGTCAGGCGCAAACGTGCTTCGGTTTTGTGCGTTCACCAACCAGTGCGAGCCATCGAAAGCCGGCTGAAAGTAGGTCGCCCGTCCATCGAGGATGGCGCCTGTCGGGTCCAGAACTGCCCAACCCGCACCGAGTGCCGATTTGCCTTCCGGGCAGTCCACCTGCAACTGCTTCGTGAGCGTGGCGTCCACCGGCGTTTCACCGACGACCACCTCGTAGCCCGAGATTCCCGGTGGACCCGCCGGTCCGGCCGGTCCGGTGCAACCGACGGCAAGAAGCCCCATCAAGACAGGAATCGCCAACTTGCCTCCCAGATTACCCATATCTCCTCCTATTGAGCTATTCGCTCGCAGAATGTCTCCAACCGGCCACGACCAGCGTATTCCGATTGCCGGCGTCCAAAGCCACCAGCACTCCGTCCCCGAATAACGGGCGCCTGCGGGCGAGACTTTCGGCATCCCGCTCGGGCGGACTTAAATCTTCACCCCAAATAAGCGGATTAATCCCTGCGTGAACCTCATCCTCAGAATCGGCACGAGGAACCGGTAGAGCCGCCCCGACGTGTACTCGTTCTTCCCTTTCTCGAGTGCCGCGAGACCTTCACGGATGACGACGTCGGCGTCGTACCATAGCCACTTGGGCATGCCGGCCTTCATTTCCGTCAGCCGCCTCGACTCGTGGAAGTCGGTGTGGGTGAAGCCAGGGCACAGCGCCATGACGAGGACGCCACTGTCCCTGTAGGTCAGCGCGAGGCCTTTCGACAAGGCGATCAGGTAGGCCTTGGTGGGGCCGTAGCTGTAGTCGCCGCCGACCGAGAGTTTGCCGGCGACCGATGCGACATTGATGACGCGACCGTCGCCGTTGTCGATCATCGCCGGCATAAATTCATGACACATTGCGGCGCAGGACGTCATCATCAATCGAATGTAGGCGTCGTTACGGTCCCAGTCTCGGGATTGAATCAAGTCCGGACCTTCCGAACCCGCATTGTTGATCAGGAAGTCGACCGAGATGCCGAGGCGCTGGGTCTCATCGAACAGAGTCCGCGGTGCGCCGGGTAACGACAGGTCCGCCGTGAGGATACTCACGTCGATGTTATGCGCGTCACGCAGCTCCTCGGCAAGCGACTCCATCGGCTCGGCACGTCGCGCAACGAGGACGAGGTTTTTGCCCATTGCTGCCAGCTGCCGGGCGAACTCGCTGCCAAGCCCGGCCGAGGCGCCTGTGATAAGTGCATGTCCCATGCCTACGCTCTCTAGTGCATCTTCATTGCTATTGATCGCCTGAATCCCGCTTCGCGATCAGTGCATCGATATAGTCCACGTACGAGGGCACGAAAGCGTACTTCACGCCGTTCCACCACTCGACGACCTCCGGATTCCAGAGAGGAATGGGCCTGAGCGCGGAGCGCAATCGGCCTTCGTCGATCGCGCCGCGTTCGTACTGGAAATAGGCCAGATCGCCGTGGCGGAAAAGAATGAAGAGGGCGCGATCGCGTCGAAATCGGTCGATAGATCCCTCTTCAGCGCCGTACACGTCCATCCAGACACGAGTGACGTCGTCATTGGATAGCGTGAATTCGTTGATCTCCTGGATCGTGTTCATGAGCTCCTGGTACGCCGCCATCTCGATCGCCTGCGTATTGAGTGCGGTCTGTTGCGAGCTGTTGCGCGTTTCGATACCCACGAAAATGAGCGAGGCAATAACGGCGACGAAGCCGACTCCCTCGAGAATGTCCTTGATACGCTGACGATCCATTGATGTTCCTTTCGACGTGGTTCAGGACAGAAAATTGTCGAGCCTGCCTCGACGCCAATACCGCGGGCTACGCATCTCGAGAATCGAGCACCGCTGTCACGAGATCCTCTGGCACGTCCTCGGGTACCGGATCGTTCGGGGGACCGAGAACCGTCTTGCCGATCTCGATCGTGCGCCTGTACGCCGCCAGGTACTCGCGGCACTCACGACAGAGCCACAGATGCCGTTCGAAGAGTTTCCGCTGCCTCGGCTCGAGCTCACCGTCGAGATAGCGCAGGATGAAGTCCTCGAACTCCCGGCAGGTAATCATGCCGTGCATCCGCCGCAGCATCGTGCCTTTCAGTCGTCGCATCAGTTGCTTCATCGCGGTTCCTCCCCGCGGAGTATCGGTTCCAGCAGCTTTTTCAGCGCCGCGCGCGCGCGGTGCAACCGCACCTTTACGTTGCCCTCGCTGATGTCGAGCAGGGTAGCGACCTCGCTCGTGTCGTACTCCTCGATATCCCGAAGCTGCAGGACTATTCGGTAGGCGTCCGGTAACTCGTCGATTGCATCGTTGATGCGATTGAGCGTGTCACCGCTCTCCACAATCTCGTCAACCGAGGCGAGCCGCGACCATGGCAGCTCTACCCGGCAATCGAACTGATCGAATTCGGGCAAATGCTCATCGATCGATTGCTCGGCGAGTCGCTTCATCTGGCGGAGCTTGGACAGAGCGACGTTGACCGTAATCCGGTGCAGCCATGACTCGATGCTGGAGCGGCCTTCGAAACTCTCGAGCCCTTTGAATGCCTTGAGGAACGCTTCCTGCACGATGTCCTCCGCGAGGCTCTTATCGCGCATCAGACGGCGCGCAAGCCCGAGCATCCAGCCGATATTGGCTCGAACCAGGGCTTCCCTGTCCGTTGCCGCGCTGTCCGGCCGCATGGCGTCTCGCTCTTTTTCGTTCGGCGGTGTAACCAATTCGAAGTTCCGAGCGTCCAATGTGCCGGCTGACGCCGTTCGCCAGCGTCACCGGTCTACTTCAACAAAGTGTAACGCCCGTCACGGGTTGGAGCGAGAAGTCAGTGACTTGCTATATTGGAGGAAAAGGGATCCAGCCCGTGCGAATCGTTCGCGTCCTCGACAAGCTGTCCGAATCCGGTGGCTCGTCGCCTTCATGCCCTGTCCAGCGTCAGTCGGACTGTGCCGGCTGGCGGCGTGAGGTCCTGCGTACCTTGAATACGGAGCTGGACTGATGGATCTGGCAACGATCGCCATCGTCGGCGGGCTGTTTTTCGTCTACGCGCTCGTCTCGGGGAAACTCGAAGGTACGATGCTGACGGCGCCGATTATCTTTGTGGCATTTGGATATCTGGCCGGCTCGGGCGGCTTCGGATTTGCGGCTATTGATGTCGAGCACTCGGCGATTCATGTCGTCGCCGAACTGACGTTGATTCTCGTACTGTTCACCGATGCCGCGCGTATCGATCTTGGCCGCGTGCGTACCGATCACGATCTTCCGGTACGTATGCTGCTGATCGGACTGCCGCTCGTCATTGCCACTGGTACGTTCATCGCCGCTGCGATGTTTCCGGCGTTCTCGATCTGGGAGGCAGCACTTCTGGCGGCCCTGCTGGCGCCGACTGACGCGGCGCTCGGACAATCGGTCGTCTCGGCCAAGGTCGTGCCGCTCAGGGTTCGGCAGGCGATCAACATCGAGAGCGGCTTGAATGACGGCATCGCACTGCCGGCGGTTCTGTTGTTTGCCGCGCTTGCCGGGGCTGCCCACAGCAGTACAGGGGCGGGCGATTGGCTGCAATTCGGCTTGATGCAGGTGACGCTTGGACCGGTTGCCGGAGCGATCGTAGGTTTCGTCGGCGCTCGCGCACTCGACGCGGCCGCGGAGCGCGGCTGGGCGACCACCGCATTTCAGGGCATCGGCATCCTGTCCGTGTCTTTACTCGCCTTCGTCCTCGCGGAGCTTGTCGGCGGCAACGGATTCATCTCCGCGTTTGTCGGTGGTCTCGTGTTCGGCAATTGCCTGCGCCACCCCTGCGACTACCTGTTCGAATTTATGGAAAGCGAGGGCCAGCTGCTGATGCTCATCACGTTTCTCGTGTTTGGCGCGGCGCTGCTTCCCGTTGGCATCGAACATCTCGACGTCATGTTCGTCGTGTACGGCGTCTTGAGCCTGACGGTGATTCGGATGATCCCGATCGCACTCTCTCTCATCGGATCGGGTATTCGATTGCCCACCTATCTGTTTCTCGGCTGGTTCGGACCGCGCGGACTGGCTTCGATACTGTTCGTCCTGTTGATCCTCGAAGAAGCCGACGTACCGCATCAGGAAGAGCTCCTCGCGATAACCGTTCTGACCGTTGCTCTGAGCGTGATACTGCATGGCATTACCGCCGCCCCGCTTGCCAATGCCTACGGTCGCCTAACGGGCGGAATGGGCGAGGAGAAGAAAGACGTGTCAGACGTTCCGCTGCGAAGCGGACCCACAGTTTCCAACCATCCGGAGCCATAGCCCATGAAAGCAACGCCCATCCATGACTTCAGCGACCTCGAAGACCGCGAGCCGGCTTATGCGTTGGTGGCGGACGTCGATCTCGTCGTCATTCGCTACGGCAACGAAGTCAGCGTTCTGTACGGCCGTTGTGCACACCGCGGCGCGCTGATGGCGGACGGCCATATCGATGGCGACAACATCATCTGCGGCGTGCACGGCTGGGACTATCGTTTCGATACGGGCGTCAGCGAATACAACAATTCGGAAGTGCTGCCAAAGTTCAGCGCCTGGGTCGAAGACGGCAAGGTGTTCGTCGACGAGGACGAGATCGCCGAGTGGGCGAAGAAACACCCACAACCTTATAACCGGGACGCGTATCAGGGGCTGTTTCAGGATCCTGTCGGCACCGCCGATGAGCCGCACGTCAAATTCATTCGTAAGCTCGCCAACGAGGGTTTGAGCAAGGTCGGACATCATGGTCCGGCCTCGGCAATGGGTGTGCCGCGCGGCAGCCTCCCGACGTGGGACGACCTGCAGTTCGTCGTCGGCCAGCTGCACAAACTGCCGTTGCTGGACGACGAATCGGTTGGTACGGACATTGTGATCGGTCCGAAGGCGGCGAAACCGATGAAGCTCGACATTCCGCTGTTCGTTTCAGACATGAGTTTCGGTGCGCTTTCCGAAGAGGCCAAGGTTGCGCTCTCGAAAGGCGCGGAGCTTGCCGGCACGGGCATTTGCTCGGGCGAAGGCGGAATGCTGCCGGAAGAGCAGGCTTCGAATTCCCGTTACTTCTACGAGCTGGCATCCGCGCGCTTCGGATTCTCGTGGGACAAGGTGCAGAAGACACAGGCGTTTCATTTCAAGGGCGGGCAGGGCGCCAAGACCGGCACTGGCGGGCACCTGCCCGGAGAGAAGGTGAAGGGCAAGATTGCAGAGGTGCGCGAGCTCCCCGAAGGCCAGTCGGCGATTTCTCCGGCGCGCTTCCCGGAATGGGACACGCTGAACCAGTTCAGGGACTTCTCCGCCGAGGTCAGGGAGAAGACGGGTGGCATCCCGGTCGGTTTCAAGCTCTCGGCGCAGCATATCGAGAAAGACATCGATGCGGCGCTGGAAGTCGGCGTCGACTACATCATCCTTGACGGCCGCGGCGGCGGTACGGGCGCCGCGCCGCTGATCTTCCGCGACAACATCTCGGTGCCGACGATTCCGGCGCTTGCGAGGGCGCGGCGGCATCTCGATGCAAGCGGCGCGGGCGGCGTTACCCTGATCATCACGGGCGGACTGCGCACGCCGGCCGATTTCGCCAAAGCGATGGCGCTAGGCGCCGACGGCATCGCTGTCTCCAACGCGGCGATCCAGGCAATCGGCTGTCTCGGCATGCGTGCGTGTCATACGAACAACTGTCCGGTCGGCATTGCGACACAGAAACAGCATCTGCGGGATCGCCTGCCGGTGGATATCGCTGCCGAGCGTCTGGCGCGCTACTTCCAATCGGCTGTCGAGCTGATGACCGTCGTCGCGCGCGCCGCGGGCCATCGTCACCTCTCGGAATTCAACATTGACGATCTGACGTCGTTCAAGTCGGACATGTGCGAGCTGACCGGGGTCGCGTACGGCGGCGTCGGAGGAGCCAGGCATGGCTGACGACAAGTTTCCGGCTCTCGACCCGGACGCGCTGGATGGCTCGCGACGCGCGATCCACGCCTACGCGAAGGTCGCTGGCGCGTGGGCCAAGGCCGCGCGAAAGAAGCGCAAGCACTGGTGGCACGCGAGCCTCAGACCGTCGCTCTACGGAATGACGACCGGCGTCATCTACGGCGACACCGACTTCGAGATCGAACTGAATCTGGCCGAGAGCTGTATCGAGATCCGTAGCTGCACGTCGATTCACCGGGAACGGTTCACCGGGCAGTCGAGCGCGGCGGTCGGAGCGACGATTCGCAGCGCGCTGTTCGCGGCCGGTGTCGACGAGAAACTGGCGCCGAACCGAGACGCCGAGTCGGAGGATGAATTCCCGAGCTACTCGCCCGACCAGGCGAATCTGATGCATAGGACCCTCGGGTCCATCGCATCGGTGCTGGAAGACTTCCGCGCCGGCATCCGCGAAGAGAAGAGTCCAATCCAGATCTGGCCGCATCACTTCGATCTGTCGATGATCTGGCTGCCCGGGCCGAAGATCGCCGGTCAGGACCCGGCGGACGAGGAATATGCCGATAAGCAGATGAACTTCGGCTTCGCCTTTGGTGACGAAGGCATACCCGAACCCTATTTCTACGTGACGGCCTATCCGGTGCCCGAGGAGCTTCCGAAAGTTGCGCTGCCGGAGGGAGCGTCGTGGCGTAGTGAGGGCTTCAGCGGCGCTGTTCTCCTTTACCGCGATCTCGTGGCCAGCGCCGATCCGGCAGGTCTTCTGCTCGACCTGTGGAGCCGCCTGATGGACGCAGGGCGAGGGGAGCTGTGTGTCGGGGACGACGCCGCATGAGCACCGACCGCGCTCATCCCGACGCCGAACTGTCGGAGCAGCAGCTGATCGGACTGCGGGAGCAGCTAATCGACGAGCGCCGCAAGCTGACCGAGTCGCTGTCGTCGCTTGCCGATGATCTGGGCGTGAGACCCGACTGCTCGATCTCAGACTGGGCAGATGCCGCGTCGTATTCGGAGACGCGCCGGCGGACCGCGGAGATTGCGATCGGGACGCGCACGATGCTGACGTCCGTCGAGGACGCGCTGGAAAGAATGGCCACCGGGACCTACGGGGTCAGCGAGAAGACCGGAGAAGCCATTCCCTACGAGCGCCTGCACGTACTGCCGTGGGCGCAGACAACCGTTGACGAGTAAGGCGCACACCGCCGAACAACAGGAAACAGCTGAATGAGCGAACAGGAACTGGACTGGCACAAGGTAGCCGACCTCGACGAACTGCCGGAAGGACGGGTCAAGACCGTCACCGCCGGCGTGCATTCAATGGCGCTGACCAACATCGACGGTGAGTACACCGCCATGGACAACCGCTGCCCGCATCAGGGCGGCCCGCTCGGCGAAGGGTCGATCGAGGTCGGAGCGGAAGGGCAGTGCTGGCTGCGCTGTCCCTGGCACGGCTGGGACTTCGACCCGAAGACCGGACGCCCACCCGGCGGTCACGAGGACAGCGGCCAGCAGCTTTTCCCACTGGAAATCCGGGACGATGGCATCTACGTCGGTCTCGAGACGGATCCGCCGCATGAGACGACCGTGACCGACCTCATGGCGGAGACGATGACCAACTGGGGCGTGACAAGCGTGTTCGGCATGGTCGGTCACTCCAATCTGGGTCTCGCCGACGCGTTGCGCCTGCAAGAATCGAAGGGGCGCCTCAACTACTACGGCATCCGCCACGAAGGCGCGGCGGCCTTCGCGTGCTCCGGCTACGCCAAGCTCACCGGCAAGCCCGCGGCCTGCCTGACGATTGCCGGTCCCGGCGCGACCAACCTGATGACCGGGTTGTGGGATGCCAAAGTCGATCGCGCACCGGTACTGGCGCTAACCGGACAGGTGGACGTGCAGGTGCTCGGACCGGGCGCCTTCCAGGAGATCGATCTGTATTCGGCCTTCGCGCCGGTGGCGCGCTTCAGCCAGACCGTTCTACACACGTCGAAACATTCCGAGCTGATGACGCTCGCGTGCAAGAACGCGATCGTCGAGCGCGATGTTGCCCATTTGATCTTCCCGGACGACGTCCAAACGCTGCCGGCAAGCGAATCGGCATCGGCCTCCGGACCGAATGGCCGCCTCGCGACCCACAGGATCGCGCCAGACGACAGCTCGATAGGTGACGCGCTGGGATTGATCGGCGAGTCGAAGCGGCCGATCGTCATCGTCGGCTACGGCGCTCGCGAGTCGATGGCTGAAGTTACGGCCCTCGCGGAACAGCTCAACGCGCCGGTACTGACCACGTTCAAGGCAAAGGGCCAGATCTCGGATCATCATCCGCTGGCGGCCGGTGTCCTCGGACGTTCGGGCACGCCCGTTGCGAGCTGGTTCATGAATGAATGCGACCTGATCCTTGCGTTCGGCTCGTCATTCTCGAATCACACCGGGATTACGCCCAAGCGCCCGATCATTCAGGTCGATTTCGATCGTATGGCGCTCGGCAAATTCCACGGCGTCAGCGTGCCGGTCTGGGGCGAGATCGGCGTCACCGCGGAGCGTCTCGCGAGCGAGATTGGCGATGCCGGCCATACGGTCGATCAGCGGCCGGAGGCCGCGGAACGCTGGGCGATTTGGCGTGAGGAGAAGGCCAGCCGGCTGGGCGACGACCAAAGCGACGGGGTGGCCTCCGCAAACGTCTTCGCCGCGCTGTCGGAGGCGGCTCCGGAGGACGCGGTCATCGCGGTCGACGTGGGCAACAACACCTATTCCTTCGGCCGTTATTTCGAGTGCAAGAGTCAGCACGTGCTGATGTCCGGCTATCTCGGCTCGATCGGGTTCTCCTTCCCGGCCGCAATGGGCGCGTGGGCCGCGACTCAGGATCAGCCGGAGTACAAAGGGCGCAAAGTGATTTCGGTCAGCGGCGATGGCGGCTTCGGGCAATATCTCGCCGACTTCACGACCGCTGTGAAGTACAACATGAACATCACTCATGTTCTCTTGAACAATTCGCAGCTCGGCAAGATCAGCAAGGAGCAGCGAGCCGGCGAGTGGCCGGTCTGGCAGACGAGCCTGCACAATCCGAGTTTCGCGGCCTACGCGAGGCTCTGCGGTGGCAAGGGCATCATCGTGAAAACGCCGGACCAGCTAGCAGCGGCACTCGACGAGGCGCTCGCGCACGACGGTCCCGCCCTGGTCGAGGTTGTGACCAACGCCGACTTGATCTGAGTTGCCAGCGTGGGCGCGGCAATCTCGATATTTGTGCTGCTGAGCGTATCGATTTTCATCGTGCGCATCGCGTCAGTTGCGATGCGCCTGACCGGACTGGACGATTCCACGGCCCGATTTCAGGCGTTGTCCGCGTTCAGCGGAACAGGCTTCACGACGAACGAGACCGAGATGATCGTGAACTACCCGATCAGGCGGCGCATCGTTACTCTGCTGATGGTGCTGGGAAACCTCGGCCTCGTCGGCGTGTTTGCGACTCTCGTTGCGTCCATCGTTCAGACCGAGGGCGAGATCGACGCAGTGCTCTCGCAGATCGCGTGGCTGCTCGGCGGGGTGGCGCTGCTTTGGTTCCTGATGCTCAACGGCACCGCGGATCGCCTTATCTGCGCGCTGATCGGCCGGGTGTTGAACGCCACGACCCAGCTCGGCAAACGCAGCTACAACCGAGTGCTTCAGATCGGCAACGGACTGAGCGTCTGCGAACACCCGCTCGAGCGCGATATGGACGTGAGCGAGCTTGCGGCCGAGGGGCTCAAGCTGATGGCAATTCGCGATCGCAATGGCCGGGTGCGTGAATTCGCGGGCGACGCCATCTTGCCCGATGACGGCGGTTGGCTGATCGCCTGGGGCCGGGACGACGCGCACGATGCGCTTGCCCGTAACAGGAAACAAGACGGAGAAGACGATGGAAGATGAACTGCGCGACGGCATCTCGGATTTGCTGAAGCGGACGGGACACGCGCATCACGAGGCGTTTCTCGCAACCGACGGTGCCGATCCGGACTGGCCGATCTGGTACGCGGACTACGCTCGCGACCCGCTGGCGGAGGAATTCGGTTTGGAGTTTACGAAGAGCCAGCTGATCTACTGCCTGATGAACGCCGAGATCGAGCATCAGGCTCGATCGCCGGACAGTCCCTGGCCGCCGTTCTACGCCGATGAACTGCTCAATCGCTGCGCGCGATCGGAGAGTGCGTCGGAGGACAAGCTGGCGCTGTACTACTTTGATACCTGTCCGTTCTGCCGCATGGTGCTCGGCGCAATCGCCGAACTGGGCATCGACGTGGAGCTTCGCTCCGTCATCGAGGTGCCACAGCACCGCGACGACCTAATCGCCGCGCGCGGCCGGGCCACGGTGCCGGTACTGCGGATCACGTCGCCCGACGGCGAAGACCGCTGGATGCCGGAGTCCCGCGATATCGTCCGATACCTGCAGGAGACCTACGGCGGCTGACCGCCAGCCCTACGTCATGAGGATCCTTCATCGCGCCACGAACGAGCTGATCGCAGAGGGCAAGCGCGGCTGGGCGATTACGCCGTTCGAGGGCAATCTCTACATCTCCCGAAAGGCACTGCGGACGCAAGGCTTCAAGACCAACTTCCTGCCCGGGCTGTGCGTCTACAAGTTCCTGTACGTCTGGCTCGACTTCCACGATAAGGACGGAAACGTGCACCGAAACCTCGGCTGGAAGTACTGGCTACCGAATCCGATTTTTCCGTTCATTTGGTTTCGAGTGGCGGTGCCGCAGCGGCATCCGGACCTAACTGTCCTGGAAGAGTCCGAAGAATCGTCAGGCGAGACGGGTGACGCAAGTCAGTAGCGGCGCGTCCGCTACACGGCGGCATCTCAGCCAGCGGTCCGAAGTTTCGCGATTCCGGACCGAATCCGGCCAACCCCGGCGTACACAAGCTGCGGGAGCGCGATCAGCAAGGCGGCGAGCAAGAAGCTTGGAAGGAGAACCTCATATACGTCGACCAGGGTGAGTCCGCCCTCATCACCGATGTCCATCATTGGCAACGCGAACCCGATGAGCCCGAGCACAATCAGCGTGCGGCGACCCCATCGGCTGGCGACGAAGGGCAGGGATCGGAGTGCCCCCGCGATAAACCCGATCATCACCGTAATCAGCACGAAGCCCAGGACGATCTCGCCGGGCTTCTCCTGCAGATCGCCCGGCAGCGCGATCTCGTTCGTTCGCTGGAACACGAACATCATTCCGACGGCGCCGGTGACGCCTATGGCAAGCAACCAGCGAAAGTCCCTCTTCAGTGAGTAAATCCTGTACATCGTCGCTCCTGACCACTGCTTGCTTCGACCCGCAATTGGACAGCCGCCGCCCAACTACATTCCCGGGATCGCCACATGCGGTTCCAGAAACTCCGTCACTCGCCTCGGCAAGTAAAACTTCGGGTTCCACGGGGTGCCGCCCTCGACGAAGCCGACGTGACCGCCGCGTTCGCTGGCCTCGATGGTCACGTGGTCCGACAGATCGTCCTCGTCCGGGATGACGTCGGGCGTCATGAACGGATCGTCGAGCGCGTTGATGATGAGAGTGGGGCGCTCGATCGCGTGCAGAAAATGCGTCGAACTGCACCGGTCGTAGTAGTCCTGCATGCCGTCGAAGCCGTGTAGCGGCGCCGTGACGGCGTCGTCGAATTCGGCGAAGGTCTCCGCGGCCATCGCCCGGTCCCAGTCGAAGGCGGCGGTGTGCTTATCGAACTTCCGGCGGACAGCCTTCTTCATGTTTCGAATTAAATACCACTGATAAAACTTTGAAAAACCAGAATTTAGAGAGTCCGCGCACTTGTGAAGGTTCAGCGGTACACAGACCGCGCACGCTGCTCTCAGCGGCGACTCATCGCCGGCCTCACCAAGGTATTTGAGCAGCACATTGCCGCCTAGCGAAAAGCCGACGGCGACGACAGGGCCGTGCTCGCCCCGGTCTGCAAGCGTGTTCAGGAAGTAGCGGACGTCGCTGGTTTCACCGGCGTGATAGCGCCTCGGCAACAGGTTGGAGTAGTCGCCGCAGTCGCGGAAATGCAGGACGCAGCAGTGCCAGCCGCGGTCGATCGCCGCCTGCATCTGCATCCGCGCATAGGCGGAGTCTGAAGAACTTTCCAGACCGTGCAAAATAACCAGAAGCGGTACGTTTGAAGGCCCTTCGTCGTCCCGAACCACCCAATCCACGGTGGTTTCGTCCCCGTCGGGCAGGTTCAGTACCTCGCGGCGGAGCTTTGGCCGGTGCAGGTACGCCCAGGGCATCGACGGCAGAATTGTCTGCAGGTGCCGGTGCCTGAGCCACCCAGCAGGACGGAAGTCACTGTTAATAATGCGTTTTTCTGAGGCGTCGATCGTCATCGGGCGCAGAGAGTACCGGATTTCGCGGGCCAAAAAAATGGCCCCCCGCGCGCTGCGGGGGGCCCGCCAAGGAGTGGATACCCCTTCAGGCTCGCGACAGGGGGCGGGGGAGCAAATCCCTGTCGCTGACACCAAGCTAGGGCATCCTGGACCCCGCTGTCAAGCGAGGGGCGGGGCATTGACCGTACGGTAGATTCGGCGCGGGCTTGCTAGACGCTGTGGCCGGTCGGTTCGCCGAGGGAAGGCTCGATATCGGCCCCGACGACCTGCGAAACCGGCTGCTGAAGTTGCTGCTGGGCGAGGTAGTTGGCCAGCGCCTTTTCGAGATGCCGGGACAGGAAATCGGGCGACGCCGATTCGTGGGCCCGAATGATCTGCGACAGGAACACGACGTTCAGAAGCGGCTCACCGTGCTGCTCCTGCTCACTGATGACCTGCATCAGAATCGAGCGGGTGATGTCCTCGCCCGATTTCTTTTCGACGACCTCAAACGACACATCGCGCAACACGAGTTCGCGGATGTCGGCGAGAGTGATGTAGCGGCTTTCTTCGGTGTCGTAAAGGCGGCGGTTCGGATACTTCTTGATGACACGATTCATTATGTTTCTACCTTAGCCGATTTTCCGCTTAACCCAAAGTTTCGGAAACTACGGGGACAGACTCTCGGCCCTCGAGCGCACAAATGTCCCAGTTGTCCTTCGCCCAGACCCAAACGTCGTCGACGTCGGCCCCCGCGAGCTCGGCCGGCGGTGATTGCCGGAGTGCATTCAGGGCGCTGACCAGCATCGCCGCTACTCGATCGAAGGGCAGCCCGGCGGCACCGGTGAGCTTGCTGAGCTTACTGCCGTCGGGGTTCACGGCAACCGGGATGTGGGAATACTCTGGAGTCGGATAGCCCAGCAGACGCTGCAGCCAGATCTGCCTGGGCGTCGAGGGCATCAGATCGATGCCGCGGACGATCTCGGTGATGCCCTCCTGATAGTCGTCGACGACCACGGCGATCTGGTAGGCGATCAAGCCGTCGCGACGAAAAATCACGAAGTCGCCCGACTCGGATTCGAGGCTCAGCCTCTGTTGGCCCTGCAAGCCGTCCTGGAAGATTATTGGGTCGTTGGTCGTCCGGACGCGGATCGCGAATTCGTCTGCCTCGGTCCCGTCGCGGCACAGGCCTGGATAGATCGTGCCCAGCGGGCCCCGAGGTACGTCGGCCAGATCGCGGCGCGAACAGCCGCAGCGATAGGCGCGGCCATTGGCAAGCAGCGCCTCTACCGCGTCGCGGTGAGCTTGCGCGCTCTCGCTCTGGAAGATGACCGGTCCATCCCACTCGAAGCCATAGTTTTCAAGGGCTTGCAGAATAAGTTGGTCGGCGCCCGGCTGCTCTCTGGGCGGATCGATGTCGTCAATCCGCAGGTACCACAGGCCATCGCGCCGACGCGCTTCGAGGTAGCTCGCGACGGCGGCCAGCAGGGAGCCGAAGTGGAGGGGGCCAGTAGGCGACGGCGCGAAGCGCCCGACGTATCGGTTCGCGCCGCGGCCGTCTCTAGCAGGTCTACCGGTAGCGATCGTCCCGATCGCGGAACTGTCGCTCTGCCAGTTCGCGACGTTCCTGCGCTTCGAGGCAGAGGGTGGCGACCGGTCGCGCTTCGAGGCGCTTCAGGCCGATCTCCTCGCCGGTCTCGTCACAGTAGCCATAGCTGCCGTCGTCGATGCGGGCCAGCGCGGAATCGATCTTGCGCAGGAGCTTACGCTCGCGATCGCGCGTGCGAAGCTCGAGCCCGAACTCCGATTCCTGGGTGGCGCGGTCGTTCGGATCCGGGAAATTCGCGGCCTCGTCCTGCATGTGGTGCACCGTGCGGTCCACCTCGTACATCAGTTCCTTCTTCCAAGCATTGAGGATCTCCCGGAAGTGCTCGAGCTGATCGTTGCTCATGTACTCCTCGCCACGCTTTGGCTTGTACGGCTCGATCCCGTGGATCGGTCCGGTCAGGAGATTGGAGCGTGAAGCAGCCGTTCGAGGCTTCTTTTTGGCTGGGGTCTTGCGAACCGGCGTCTGCCGTGGCGGCGGACGACGCTTGCGGCCCGAGGGTGCCGCGGCCGTTTTGGCAGCGGTCTTCTTCCTGGAAACCTTTTTCGTAGCCTTCTTCTTGCTGGCCTTCTTGGCTACCGTCTTTTTGGCAACCTTTTTCTTGCTGACCTTTTTGGCCGTCTTCTTCGACGCCTTTTTGGCTACCTTTTTCTTGCTGGCCGGCTTCTTCTTGGCCACTTTCTTCTTAGCGGCCTTTTTGGCCGGAGCTTTCTTCTTAGACACCTTTTTCTTCGCCGTCTTCCTGGTCGCGGGCTTCTTGGCAGCCTTCTTCTTGCTCACCTTTCTGGCAGCCGTTTTCTTCGCGGCGGCCTTCTTGCGGGTCACTGCCTTTTTCTTGGCAGCGGTCTTCTTCCGCTTCTTGCTCGCGGCCTTTTTTGCGGGCATCTGTTACTCCTGCCGGACAGGGAAAAGGCGGGGATTATACATGGGTTGGACGGCTTGGGAAGGGGATTTTGAGCCCTGATTTCAGGGGCTTTTGTCGGCTCTCGGAGACGCTTCCGGTGTTCGTTTTATTGGCCTCAATCCATTACACTACCGCGATTTATCGGGCACCGGGCATTCCACCTCTTTTATGCGTCTCAGCAAAATCAAGCTTGCCGGCTTTAAGTCGTTCGTAGACCCCACAACCATCACCTTTCCCTCGAGCCTGGTTGGCGTCGTAGGGCCAAACGGCTGCGGCAAATCGAACGTCATCGATGCCGTTCGCTGGGTCATGGGCGAGAGCTCCGCGAGCCGGCTTCGCGGTGACTCGATCACGGACGTCATCTTCAACGGGTCGAGCGCCCGTAAGCCCGTGGGTGCGGCATCGGTCGAACTGTTGTTCGACAACAGCGAAACGACCCTTGAAGGGCAGTACGCCAAATACGCGGAGATCTCGATTCGCCGGGAAGTGACCCGTGACGGAATCTCGACGTACTTCCTGAACGGCACGCGTTGCCGGCGGAAAGACATTACCGGCGTCTTCCTCGGCACGGGCCTCGGTCCACGCAGCTATTCGATCATCGAGCAGGGCATGATCTCGCGATTGATCGAGGCGAAGCCCGAAGAGATGCGGGTGTTCCTCGAAGAAGCGGCCGGAATTTCCAAGTACAAGGAACGCCGCCGCGAGACGTCGAATCGCATCAAGCACACCAAAGAGAATCTCGATCGACTAAAGGACGTTCTTGACGAGGTCGAGAAGCAGATCCGCCACCTGGATCGGCAGGCGAAGACGGCGGAACGCTACGGCCGGTACAAAGACGAAGAGCGCCGCACCTCGGCCGAGTTGCTCGCACTGCGCACGAAGGACCTCGACGAGCGGGCCGCCGATGCGTCATCGCTCGTGTCGGAACGCAAGACGAAACTCGAGGCCGGTGTCGCCGAGCAGCGTCGCATCGAAGCGGGCATTGAGGATGCTCGCGACCGGCAGAGTGACTACACCGACGACTTCAATGGCGTGCAGGGCCGCTACTACAAAGTGGGCAGCGAGATTGCCCGCCTGGAGCAGTCGATCGAACACGCCCACGAGCTTCGCGAGCGGCAGCGGAACGACCTCGAGCAGGCGGTGTTGGGCGCGAAAGAGATTGTCGATCACATTGACAAGGATCAGGACGAGATCGCCCAGCTCGAATTGACGCTGAACGAACTCATTCCCGGCCTCGAGCAGGCCCGGCAGGCGGAGCGCCGCTCGGGCGAGTCGCTGCAGCAGGCGGAGCAGGCGCTGGCCGAGTGGCAGGAGCAGTGGGAAGACTACTCACGGAAGTTCAATGACGCAGCCCAGCAGAGCAATGTCGAGAGCACGCGCGTCGAGCAGCTGGAATCCCGGCTGACGAGCTACGAGGAGCGTTCGCGCAAGCTCGCTGAGGCACAGGACGGCGCCGATCAGAACGAACTCAAGGCAAAGCTCGATGAACTGACCGGCGAGGAGCAACGCAAGCGCCAGGCCCGTGACGAATTCGAACGCCACCTGACGGATATCAACGAGAAGATCCGCAAGCTGCGCGAGCAGGATCAGAAGCTAACGAAGCTCGTCGACGAGCGGCGTTCATTGCTGCAGGCCGCGCAGGGCAAGTTCGCCTCTCTGGAAGCGCTGCAGAAAGCGGCACTCGGCGAGGGCGATGACGGCATCAAGAAGTGGCTGGAAGGCGAGGGTCTCGCTGACGCGCGCCGCGTCGCTCAGGCGCTGGACGTCGCGGAGGGCTGGGACAAGGCTGTCGAGACGGTACTCGGGGACTATCTGCAGGCAGTCTGTGTCGACGACGTGCAGCCGGTGACCGAGAGCATAGGCAAGCTCAAAGCAGGCCACATTACGATTATCGACAACGCCGCAGAGGACGCGGCCGGGGACGGCGAAGCCGATGCTGACACGCTGGCGTCGAAAGTCAGCGGTGCGCCGTCGGCTGTCCGGCGGCGGCTGGCCAGCGTGCGTATTGCGGACTCGCTGACGTCGGCGCTGTCACTGCGCGAGTCACTGGCTGACGACCAATCGGTCGTTACGACCGACGGCGTGTGGCTGGGCAACGGCTGGCTGCGGGTCGCACGCGATCAGGACGCCAAAGCAGGCCTCTTGTCCCGCGAGCACGACATGCGCCGGCTCAAGAACGAGATGCGGGAGTTTCAGGCGCGCTTCGACAGCGCACGAAAACTCCTGATCGACGGTCGGTCTCGGCTGACTCAGCTCGAGGAACGCCGCGAAGCGGTGCAGGCGGATGCGTCGGCGCTCTTGAACGAGTACTCCGAGACCAAGGCAGCGGCGGACGCTGCGCGTTACCAGATGGATCAGGCAAACGCCCGGCGGGAAGCGATCGCCGAGGAGAGTTCGCAGATCGACCGGGAGCGCATCACGGCTGACGAGCAGCTGCGTGACTCGAAGGGCAGAATCGCCGCGGCGAAGCAGACACTCGAGGACCTCGAAGAGCAGAAGACCTATCTCGAAGCGCGTCGCGACGACCTTCGCAACGAGCTCAAGCGGGTGCGGTCGCAGTCGAACGAGGACCGTCAGGCCGTACAGAACATCACCATTCAGTTCGAGAGCCGGCGGTCGAGCAAGGAATCGGCCGCGCAGAACCTCGAACGCATGCAGCGTCAGCTCACCCAATTCAAGAAGCGCGAGACGGAGATTCGCGAGCAGCTTGAAATGAGCGAAACGCCGATCACCGAGAATCGCGAACGCCTCGCCGAACAGCTGGAGGCGCGGGTCGATGTGGAGCAGGAACTCGCCGAAGCCCGCAAGCTGGTCGAGACCGTCGATGCCGAGCTTCGCGAGCTCGATCAGCAGCGCATGAAGGCCGATCAGGTGGTCGACGGCGCTCGTACGTCGGTGTCCGAGGCTGAGATGGCACTGCAGGAGGTTCGCGTTCGCCGCGAAGGATTCGCCGAGCAACTCGCCGAGACCGACTTTGACTTCAAGACGCTGCTCGAGGAACTGGACGACGACGCAGGCATCGATGCCTGGGACGAGAAGCTCGAGAAGGTCCGCCGGCGCATCGACCGGCTCGGACCGATCAACCTGGCGGCGATCGACGAGTTCAAGGAACAGTCGGAGCGCAAGGAGTACCTCGACGCGCAGCTCGCCGACCTGGAGGCGGCGCTGGCGACACTCGAAGGCGCGATCCGCAAGATTGACCGGGAGACGCGCACGCGCTTCCGCGAAACGTTTAACAACGTCAACGCAGGATTCCAGGTTCTGTTCCCGAAACTGTTCGGTGGCGGGCACGCCTACCTGGAGCTGACGGGGGACGACTTGCTGTCAGCCGGCGTCACGGTCATGGCGCGGCCGCCGGGCAAGCGCAACAGCACGATCCACCTGCTGTCTGGCGGCGAGAAGGCGTTGACGGCGGTTTCGCTGGTATTCGCGATCTTCGAACTCAATCCGGCGCCGTTCTGTATGCTGGACGAGGTCGACGCACCGCTCGACGATGCCAACGTCGGCCGCTTCTGCGATATCGTGCGAGAGATGTCCGACAAGGTGCAGTTCGTGTTCATCACCCATAACAAGGGCACGATGGAACTGGCGCGCCAGCTATCCGGCGTTACGATGCAGGAGCCGGGTGTCTCGAGGCTCGTATCGGTCGATCTCGACGAAGCGGTGAAGATGGCTGCAAGCTAATCAGGAAGGGTCTCAAGTGGACGGTTTGCGATGGTTGCTGCTGATTCTGGGCGTGCTCGTCGTCGTCGGCGTCTATGTCTACAGCCGCCGCGAAGGGACCAAGCGCGACGAAGACGAAATCTACGAGCGGCGTGAGCCGACGCTCGACGGAGGCGACGGCTTCGAGGAGCCGCCAGAGCCCGCCTTGGAGGCCGATCAGGAGCCGATTGAAGCGGCGTTTGAGGAGCCGTCGGATCCCGCACCCGAGACCTCAGAGACCCCGCAGAAGATCGTTACGCTTCGCCTGGTCGCGCGCGAGAAAAGTGCTTTTCCGGGCGACGAACTCATTCTCAGCCTCCGCGGCATCGGCATGCGGCACGGCAAGTTCGGCATCTTCCATCGGATCGATGGCGAGGACGACGATCGGACCATCTTCTCGGCTGCGAGCCTGGTCGAGCCCGGCAGTTTCGATCTCGCCAACATCAAGGAGCAGGAGATTCCGGGCATCAGCCTGTTTCTCGTACTACCCGGCCCGATCGACGGGGTCGAGGCCTTCGACATGATGATGGAGGCGTCGAGAACGCTTGCACATTCGCTCGACGCGGACCTCCTCGACGAGACCGGCAGCACGCTGAGCATCCAGCGCGAGCGCTATATGCGCGAGGAGATCGTGCAGTTCGAACACAGCCATTTGGTCGCCTGAGCTCATTTCGCTCAGAACTCACCCATGGCTGCCGACAAAGCGATTGCTGATCAAATCGAAGCGCTGCGCGAGCAGATTCGTCACGCCAATCACCGCTATCACGTGCTCGACGACCCGGATATTCCGGACGCGGAGTATGACCGGCTCGTACGCCAGCTGGAGGCGCTCGAGGCGGAGCATCCCGGCCTCATCACCGAGGACTCCCCGACCCAGCGTGTCGGGGACACTCCGGTCAGCGCCTTCGGCACCGTCGAACATGAGCTGCCGATGCTGTCGCTGGCGAACGCGTTCTCGGAAGAGGAGCTGCGCGACTTCCACCGGCGCGTAACGACGCGTCTCGAGCGCGAGGAAGACACGCCGCTCTCCTATGCTGCTGAGCCGAAGCTCGATGGCGCTGCAGTCAGCCTCCTGTTTGAGGGTGGCCGGCTGGTTCGCGGCGCGACGCGCGGCGACGGGACGACCGGCGAGGACATTACACACAATGTTCGTACGATCGACGCCGTGCCGCTGAAGCTCCGCGGCAGCGGCTTTCCGGATCGACTGGAGGTTCGCGGCGAGGTCTTCATGCCGAAGGCCGGCTTCGAGGCCTACAACGAGCGTGCACGAGCGGCGGGGGAGAAGACCTTCGTGAACCCGCGCAACGCGGCCGCCGGCAGCCTGCGGCAGCTCGATCCGCGCCTGACGGCGGAGCGTCCGCTCGACATGTATGCCTACTCGGTCGGCATCGTCGAGGGCGGCAACCTGCCGACGCTGCACAGCGAAATACTCGCCCAACTCCGGGAGTGGGGCCTCAAGATCTGTCCGGAGAGCAGCGTCGTCGACGGCATCGACGGCTGTCTGGCCTTCTACGAGTCGATTGGGGCACGACGCGAGTCGCTGCCGTACGAGATCGACGGCGTCGTCTATAAGGTCGACGATATTGGCGATCAGCAGACGCTCGGTTTCGTCTCGCGCGCGCCGCGCTGGGCATTGGCGCACAAATTCCCGGCTCAGGAGGAGCTGACGACCGTTAAGGACGTTGAATGGCAGGTTGGCCGAACCGGTGCCCTGACGCCGGTTGCTCGCCTGGAGCCCGTCTTCGTGGGCGGCGTTACCGTCAGCAACGCGACCCTGCACAACATTGACGAACTGCACCGGAAAGACGTTCGTGTGGGCGACACTGTGGTTGTGCGGCGTGCCGGCGACGTCATTCCGGAGGTTGTCAGTGTGGTCGAGAGCCGTCGGCCGAAGGGCACTAAACGCGTCGAACTGCCGGAACGCTGCCCTGTCTGCGACTCGCCTGTGGAGCGCGTTGAGGGCGAGGCCGTTGCCCGCTGCACGGGCGGCAGCATCTGTCCGGCGCAGACGGTCGAGGTGTTGAAGCACTTCGTATCGCGCCGCGCGATGGACATCGACGGTCTTGGCGAGAAGCTCATCGAGCAGTTCCTGGTGCTGCCGGTGGTGCGCATTTCGGACGACGAGCCGAAGCCGGTTCAGACGGCGGCCGATCTGTACTCGCTCGACAAGACCCTGATCGCGGAGATGGACCGAATGGGCGAGAAATCGGCCGAAAACGTCATCGACGCGGTCGAAAAGAGCAAGTCGACCACGCTGGCGAGGTTCCTGTTTGCACTGGGCATAAAGGAGGTCGGTGAATCGACCGCCGCAACACTGGCCAGCCATTTTGGCGACCTCGAACCGATCATGAAGGCGAGCGAGGAAGACCTGCAAACCGTCGACGATGTGGGTCCGATCGTTGCCTCGCGCATCCGCGCGTACTTCAATGAGTCCCACAATCAGGCGCTAATCGAAGCCCTGATTTCCGCCGGCATATCGTGGCCCGTAAGCGAACCAATGTCCGCGCCCGCGGACGGCGCCCTCACCGGAAAGACATTCGTCTTGACCGGCACGCTTCCATCAATGACCCGCGACGAAGCGAAAGAAAAGATCATTGCGCAAGGCGGCAAAGTTACCGGCAGTGTGTCCGGAAAAACCGACTATCTGGTCGCCGGCGAAAAGGCCGGATCGAAGCTTCAGAAGGCCGAAAAGCTCGGCGTCGAAGTGCTCGATGAAGCTGCCTTATTGGCGCTAATAAGCCCCTAAAAATCTTATAGTTTTTGGTAAATTTTGTGCGAATTGGTCGCACATGTGTTTCCGGAGGTACTGCCCAGAAACACATATGGTCGTCGTTTGCCGACATTAGGAGACTTGGGCAATTTTTCCCAACTTCCCAGTTTGTATAGCCAAACCTCAGACGCCCCAATATATTCACCGCGCATGCAGGACTCGATACAAAAACAAATTCTGGACGCGTTCTTCGTAGTCTTAAAACCGATTGCAAGAATCCTGCTCCGGTACGGAATTGGATTCCGAGAGTTTTCCGAAGTGGCAAAATCGGCCTTCGTCGACGTTGCAACCAAGGACTACGGCATCCGCGGTCGACCGACAAATATCTCAAGGGTTGCCGTAATGACCGGTCTGACCCGAAAGGAAGTTCGTCGGCTTCGGGATCAGTTAGAAAGCCCAGAGCAAGCCTACACGGTACGGAGTACGCCTTTAGCCAAGGTATTGTCGAAATGGCACACGGAACGTGAATTCGTTGACAGTGAAGGTAAGGCAATGGTCCTTCCTTTTGCTGGCGACGGTTCGACGTTTTCGGCGCTCGTCAAGCAGTTTGGGGGAGATATTCCGCCCGGTGCGATGAGAACCGAACTGAAGCGTGTCGGAGCCGTCGTCGAGCACCAAGATGGTTCGATTGAGGCGATTAGGCGTGATGTACAGCCACCTGTTGATCACGAAAACTTGTGCGTCATGCTCGCCCACAGCGCCTACGCGCTCCTTTCCAATATTGCGCACAATAGCAATCCGAATCGAAACGAAGATGCGAGAGACAGCGCTTGGGCTCAGCGAACTGCATATACAGCCGATATCAGCTCTGTTGACGTCGGAAGACTTCGCCGAATCTGTTATGACCGCGCCAAAGACACGGCAGAGTCGTTCGACGATCTATTCATGGCCTATGAACAACTAAATGTGGAGAAGCCGGAGGAGATGCGGAAGACCCCTGTGGTCTTTGGAATCTACTACTTCGAAGAACACGACCCGAATTCAGTGTCTCTGTGGGGCGACTAGCGAACGTACCGAAAAGCGGCTGAAGAGGCTAACGATTGCTGTTTGGATCGACTGCATTCGGATGACGGTCGGCGACCGCAAGAAGAAGTGTTCCGCTAAGTTCCTATTCGAGTGAGTTCAGCCATCACTGAATTCACTCGACCGCGGCGACAGCCTATAGCAATGCCGATCGCCGATTCTGACGAACCCAAGTCGTTCATACATGGCCTCGAGGTGCTCCTCACCCACCTCAGTAGATAGGGTCACAAACTTCTTGCCTTGGCGAATCTGCGTCTCTACAACCTCGGCGACAGCGGCGGACGCGTAGCCAGAACCTCGCTTATCGGCCGGTGTGTAGACAGCAGATATTCGAATGCCACGCTCCGTTGCGGCCGACAGTGAAACGACAGAAGTGGGCCCTTCATCATCCCAAACGTACAGTTCTTTTCTCCGGAGCTTTCTCAACAAGAATTCGCGGACATTCACCGGTGCAGTCGATATCTCCTGCCCATATTGTGTTCCCCACGTGGCCACAAGATCGCTCTCGCTTGGAAGCCCAATTCTCAGGTGTCCGCCTGCACGTGGCTTGAAATTCGGACTTCCGTCAATTCGCCACAAAGTCCACATTGTTTGAAGCTCAATTTCGGCATTGCCGAATTCTTGCCAACTGCTTGAGACTAATCTCGCGGCGTTCGGCGGCCCCATGACGCGCTGTGGCATGCCAATCGCTTCGGAGACGTGCTCGAAAACGCTCTGAGCTGCATCGTCAGGCATGTTGCTGAGAATAAGGCCGTCAGGCAATGCGTGGGCGTAGCAGCCAACAATGTCCGCACCCTTCATCACAGCGGCGAGCGCGAAGGGCTCGCGAAATACCTCGCTTCCTTCGGCCAACAAGTCGACCATGCCAATCAGTCCAATGTGAACGGCCTCTTCGCGTAGCAACCAACGCCCGCATGCATCGCGGAATTTTCCCGGCTCACTGAATACAGTGACTGAAGTTCGGCGTTGACCTGAGCTGTCCGTGCTGATACTTCGCATCCTTCAGGAATTTAGCATGCGCGATAGTCTAGGTGTCGATAAGAAAACAAGTGTCGAGTTGGTCTTTGGCAAGATGACTAGGGAAGATGTTTTGTGTGGCCTAAATCCAAGTAGCCAGATAGTACGATGGCGCGTGCTGGCACGTCCCGTTGAAGACATATTTTTCTCGAGGATTCAGCTACGGCCATAGAAATGCCCAATGCGAGGTGATTCTAGAAACAGTAAGTCTAAACTGCTTCTCCACTCGTATCCTGAATTCACCTCGCAATCACGCTACCAACTAGCAGATCCCAACCAAAAGACTTAGGCGCATGGGATGTGGGAGACTCAATCATCAGGTGATTTCCAAAACGCAAGTGAGTATTCGATTTCGCGCATATTCGATTGCTTCGACCCTGATTCTGGCGGGGCTTCAGGAATTGCGTTATGTGCCGACACCGGTTAATCCAGCCCATATACGACAATTCTTATGTAAATTCATAGTTGGGCATTTGCTAAAATATTATCCAATTCAGTGGTTTACTTGGGCCCAAAAAGTACCTTTTGACATAACACATTGTTGCGAAGGTAAGCACCTGCGGCTATCCCGCAAGAAGCGCTCGCAAAGTTCTGTGAAATAGTGTCTTTTTCGATTATTTTGACATATTGTAAATGAAGTGACTGTTGATGAGTGAGGATGTCCAGCAAAACCTAAGGAAGGCGCTCAGGATGCTTCTCAAGCCACTCGTGAGGCTCCTGATCAGCCAAGGGGTTACGCATACCGATCTATCGAACGCAGCAAAAGAAGTATATGTAGAAATGGCGATCCGCCATTTCATGATCGAAGACAAGATCAATCAGTCTCGCATTGCGGTCATCACAGGACTGACAAGAAAGGAGGTCAAGCGGGTACTCGACAAGGCGCAGACCGCCGAGCGAATAGACGAGGGCTTCTCGCGACCTGGCCGACTTCTTACTGGATGGCACAGCGATCCGAACTTCATCGGTCCCTACGGAGTGCCGTTGGAGTTGCCATATGACTCAGCACAAGATGAGAAAAGGACATTTAAGCAACTAGTCAAGATCTACGGCGCAGACATGTCACCTAGAGCGATGCTGGATATTCTGATCAGCAGTGGTGCAGTAGTAGAGGCAGACAAAGGAATGTATCGAGCAGTGCGGCGTACATTCGAACCAACAGCGCTGTCTCCCGAACTTTTGGAGCGTTTTGGTTATGTCGCGCATGACTTCTTTTCTACCGCTGCTCGTAACATTGAAAAGGATGAGGCGAGCGAGAAGTTTCTGGAAAGGGTGGTACGCGCGAATCGACCACTGTCCAAGACAGCGATCGACCAGTTGAGTGTGTATCTCAAGGAGAATGGACAGCATTTCCTTGAGCAAATCGACAATTGGATTGTCGCATTCGGCGATAAGCCGAGTGACAACGACGAAACATTTAATACCGGACTGGGGATGTACCACTACGTCGAGTCCCCAACCGAGAAGACCTCGCTAAACGAATTGCTTATTTAGCGAGGCGTAGACTTCGAAGAAGGGCACCGAGAGGGAAAGAAGGGGCCTGAGTTCGACGAGAAAAGGAACCCGCCCAAGGAATAGAGCGGGACACTGATAAGGCTGTTGGTTGGAATGGCCTTTGAGGGTTGGAGATAGGCCGGTCGAGGAGACTGGTCTTGCGACGGAGCAAGTGCACGGATGCTGGCTCGAGTCGCGACAAAACTAGGAGCGAAACATGTCAGTGACAAGTTGCGTCAGGGCTTGGGCAGTCCTGTACGCATTTGTTGGATTCTCCGTCGCCGGACCTGCGGTCGCAGGCGGGGGCGAGTCCACGACGTCCGCTATAGACGGCTCAGGAACCGCGGCCATAGATGGCTCCGGCGCCTCAGCAATCGATGGTTCCGGAACAGAAGCGATCGATGGTTCCGGCATTGCCGCAATTGACGGTTCGGGTATTTACGCCATAGATGGATCCGGGACCGCTGCAATTGACGGTTCGGGTATTCACGCCATAGATGGATCCGGTAGTGCCGCAATCGACGGCTCCGGAATTCACGCCATAGATGGATCCGGTATTGCCGCGATTGACGGCTCCGGAATTCACGCCATAGATGGATCCGGTATTGCCGCGATCGACGGTTCCGGAATTCACGCCATAGATGGATCCGGTATTGCCGCGATCGACGGTTCCGGAATTCACGCCATAGATGGATCCGGTATTGCCGCGATCGACGGTTCCGGAATTCACGCCATAGATGGATCCGGCGGAGCTGCGATAGATGGTTCCGGATTCCGCGCGATCGATGGATCCGGCGGGGCTGCGATAGACGGTTCTGGCTTCCGCGCAATAGATGGTTCTGGCTTCCGCGCAATCGATGGTTCCGGCATCTACGCAATTGACGGATCCGGCAGCGCCGCAATCGATGGTTCCGGCATATACGGAATCGATGGATCTGGCAGTGCGGCGATAGATGGTTCCGGAATTTACGCAATAGACGGATCCGGCAACGCTGCAATTGACGGTTCGGGCATTTACGCGATAGACGGATCTGGTAGCGCAGCGATCGACGGTTCCGGCATCTATGGGATAGATGGATCTGGCAGCGCCGCAATCGACGGGTCCGGATTCCGCGCGATCGACGGTTCGGGCGGTGCAGCGATTGACGGATCTGGTAGCGCCGCAATTGATGGCTCCGGCATTTACGCTATAGACGGATCTGGTGGAGCCGCGATCGACGGTTCTGGCTTCCGAGCGATCGATGGTTCCGGAGGTTCAGCAATAGATGGTTCTGGATTCCGCGCGATCGACGGTTCAGGAATTTTCGGGATCGATGGCTCCGGCATATACGCAATCGATGGTTCCGGATCCGCATCGATTGATGCAAGACTCGTTCTTGCTGGCCCTGTCGAGAACGTGGACAGCTCAAGCGCTACTATCACGGCAATGGGACAAACAGTCTTGATTGACCGCGCAGACGCGTACCGTATTGCAGTCGGCGACTATGTGGTTGTACTCGGAACCGTTGTATCCCAAGGTTTGCTGTACGCAGACAGCGTGAACGTTTCGGCGGTTCAGTACGTTCCAGGTGGGATGCCAGTGTTTGTTGCCGGAATTCCCAGTTCCATAGATGAGACCCTTGCGCGTGCAACAATTGGCGATCTAGAAGTAGACTTTTCTGCGACGTTGTCGCTCGGCAATTCGCCCAAAGGCGGAATACTGGAGTTCGCTGGAATACAACCAGTCGATCGCGGCCTGCTTGTCTCGGATCGAGCCAGCGAGAGGCACTAGAACAGGAGAAGCAGACAAATCGATTGAGCTTGCTGCGCCCAAGTTGGCGCGGTTGGCGTATCTCTGTCTAGCAGATTACGACCGATGGGCACGATTCAGGATGAATCGCGAAACGGACTGTTTCCTAGTTTTGTCCGGTTCACGCTCTTCGGTCTAATTGAGGGCCACCCACCCGTAGGGTGGCCTTTCTTTTTCTGAAGAATGTTCTTTTCAAAAAAAAGTCGGCGTCCCTGCCGACTTAGATCTCGTATCAACCTTAGAAAGGAGATGCGAGGGTTGGAGGAGCCGCCCCCGAGCGATTAGGGACGACTCGCGAGCAATACTAGTTTTGGCCCCTCGCAACTGCTGTGATGATCATCACAAATCATTCCGGACTGATAAAAAAGGGCGCTGATACGCGCCCTTACGGAAGTACTTTCTCTCTTATTAAGTAAAGTCGAACTCAGTTTGCCTCGAGTTCGCGCAGCTGCTGCAGGTACTCCTGCAACTTCCGTTGCTCGATTCGCTGACTAACGACATCACGAACGCCTTCGAGTGGCGGCGGTTCTTCGGCGCGCGAGTCTTCACGAAGAATCACGTGCCAGCCAAATTGAGTCTGCACCGGCTCACTCGAGTACGTACCATTCTCCATCGCGACCAGCGCTTCCCTGAACTCGGCAACCATGTCGGTCGGAGAGAACCAGCCGAGGTCTCCGCCGCTCGGTCCGGACGGTCCCGTCGAGTTCGACATCGCGAGCTGAGCAAAGTCTGCTCCATCGTCGAGTTCGGCTATCAGATCGACAGCAGCTGCCTGTGTCTCGACGAGGATGTGCCGAGCTTTGATCTGTTCGCTGGGCGGCGCCAGTTCAATCTGCTCCGTGTACTCGGCTTGAATCTCCTCTTCCGTGGCTCGATTGCGTGCCAGGAAGTCCGTGGCGGTGATCTGCGCCAACAGAGCGCGACGCTGCAGTTCCAGTTGAGCCTGAACCTGCGGGTCGTCGGCCAGTTCAGCCGACCTCGGCTGCTGCGACAGCAGGTAGATGTCAGTGAGTTCTTCCTCGATCGCCGAACGCTGCTCCGGCGTCGCCGTTGCGGCGGGCTGCTGAGTGCGGGACTCGAGATACAGGTCGAACAGCACGCTGTCGATCTCGATATCGCCTACGGTCATCACGGTCTCGGCGGACGCAAACGGCGCTGCGCTAAGCAGTGCAGCCGCGGCCAGCCCGGCGATACGGTTGCCGGCGGTCAGTCTCATGGTGGGGGTCCTCAAGCGAAAGAGGCGCGATGATACCCCATTCTCCCGAAAAGAAGGGTGCGTTAGGCCTCGTCGTCGGTTAGCGCCTTGATCGACAATGCATGGATGTCGGTCTGCATCATTTCGCCCAACGCGTCGAAGATCATCCGATGGCGGGCAATTCTGGATTGCCCTGTAAAGCGATTAGAAACGATGGTCACGGCAAAGTGGCCGCGGCCGTCCTGGGCACCGGCGTGACCGGCATGCAAATGGCTTTGGTCCTTTACGAGAATTCTCGAAGGTGTGAAGCTCGACGTCAGGATCGCTTCGATTCGCTCGGACCGCTCGCTGGTCACGGAAGCACTTTCTTGAACGGCTTGACCGTCACCTTCTCGTAGGCGCCGGACTCGACGTAGGGATCCGCGGCAGCCCAGGCCTCGGCCTCGTCCAGCGAATCGAAGGAGGCGATCACCAGACTTCCCGCGAAGCCGGCATCGCCGGGTTGTTCCGAATCGATTGCCGGGTGGGGGCCGGCGACCAGCAGTCGACCCTCGGCAGCGAGTTCCTTCAGGCGGTCGATGTGTGCGGGCCGTGCCGCCGCACGTTTGTCATTACTGTCCTCGACATCTTCGCTCAGGATGGCATACCACATCAGGCTTGCTCCTCATTGTCGGCTGGACTCTCGTCGTTGATCTTCGAAGCGATCCAGAACACCTGGGCGAATATGAAGACCATCGAAATGGCGAGCAGGCCGAATACCTTGAAGTTTACCCAGAACTTCTCGCTGAAGTTGTAGGCGACATAGATATTCAGCGCACCCATCGCGACAAAGAAGGCTACCCAGGTGAGATTCAGGTTGCGCCACTGCCTGTCGCTCAGCTTGTCGGTAGGCAGGTCCCCGGCCACGTCGATGAATCGGCGCACCAGCGGCTTCTCGCCGACGAACTGGCTGAGCAATACGACCGCCGAGACGATCCAGTAGAAGATCGTCGGTTTCCAGAACAGGAATTCGGCCTCGCGGAAGTAAAGCGTCAGCCCACCGAAGGGAAACAGCGCCACCGTCGACCAGAAAAACATCTTGTCGAGCTTCTTCGTCTTCAGGTACTTCAGGAAGACGCCGATCGGCATCGCGATCATCAGCACGATCAGTGCGAAGAAAATGTCCTTGTAGAAATACGCAGCAAGAAACAGCAGCAGGGGAGCGAACTCGAACATCGGCAACCGGTCATCAGCGAAGGGCGCCCGATGATAGCCCGAACGGTGGGAGATTCCTAAGCACACATCGCTATTGCGTCCCTGCCACGACTCCCTACAATCCGCGCGTGGCTCGAATCATTGACATCCATCCGACCCACCCGCAGCCGCGGCTGGTGGCGGCGGTCGCGCAGGTGATCCGTAGCGGGGGGCTCATCGCCTATCCGACGGACTCGAGCTACGCGCTTGGCTGCCACATCGGCAACAAGCGGGCCCTGGACAGGATCCGGCGCATCCGCCGTACCGACAAGCGGCACAACTTCACGCTTGTCTGCAGTGACCTGTCCGAAATTGCTGCCTACGCCCGCGTCGACAACTGGGCCTACCGGCTGTTGAAGTCGCTCACGCCCGGGCCGTACACCTTCATCCTGCAGGCGACCCGCGAAGTGCCGAAGCGGCTACAGAATCCCAAGCGCAGAACGATCGGCATCCGGGTGCCGGATCACAAGCTCGTGAAGGCGATTCTGGACAGCCTGGGTGAGCCGATCATGAGCTCGACCCTGACCCTGCCCGGGGACCCGATGCCGCTGACGGACCCGGTGGTGATCGAGGAGCGCATCGGCCACGACATCGACGCCATCGTGGAATCGGGCCCGACCGGCATCGAGCCGACGACGGTCCTCGATCTGACCGGTGGCGACGTCGAAGTGCTGCGCCACGGGCGTGGAGAAATCGGCCCGCTGGGCTGAGAAATCCAGCCCATAGAGCGCGTATCGCGACGATGCCCTGAGTCCGACAGGCTGCTAGAATGCGCCATTCTCCGCCGGAATCCTCAATGAAGCCCGACCTCAAAGTGCTGAGCAAAGAAGACGCGCCGAAGCCGCCGCAGGACGAGGCTCAGTCGCCGGCGCAGAGCGAGATGCCCTTTGCCGTCGTCGACGGGGAGCCGGTTACGGCGCTGCCGCAGGACCTCTACATTCCGCCGTACGCGCTGCAGGTGTTCCTCGAGGCCTTCGAGGGGCCGCTCGACTTGCTGCTCTATCTGATTCGCCGGCAGAACATCGACATTCTCGATATTCCGATCGCGGAGATCACCAAGCAGTACGTGCAGTACATCGAGCTGATGAAGGAACTTCAGCTGGAACTCGCCGGAGAGTACCTGCTGATGGCGGCGATGCTCGCGGAGATCAAGTCGCGGATGCTGCTCCCCCGGCCAGAGGCCGTGGAAGAGGATGAGGAAGACCCGCGCGCGGAGCTCGTTCGGCGTCTCCAGGAGTACGAGCGCTACAAGAAAGCGGCGGAAGACATCTCCGACTTGCCGAGGCTCGAGCGGGATGTTTTCGTCGCCAGCGCCGAGGCGCCGGAACGCAAGGTCGTGCAGAAGCTGCCGGACGTCACGATGAAGGAATTGCTGCTCGCGTTCCACGATGTCCTGAAGCGCGCCGAGATGTTCTCGCACCTGCACGTGACGCGAGAGCCGCTGTCCGTCCGGCAACGCATGTCCGAGGTGCTGACCCGCGTCAAGACCGGTTCGTTCACGGGTTTTCCCGAGCTGTTCGATCCCGAAGAAGGGCGTATGGGCGTCGCCGTGACTTTCATCGCGATACTGGAGCTCCTCAAAGAATCTCTCATCGAGGTCGTGCAGTCGGACGAGTATGCGCCGCTGCACGTCCGAGCCGCTTCCGCGGTGCGCCTCGTCGACGATGAAGACGAAGCGGCTGCGCCGGAAGCTTCCTAACACATTCAATCCGACCCCTATGGACCAACAGGAAATCAGGTATTTCATTGAATCGGCGCTGCTTGCCGCAGGCCGGCCGCTATCTGTCGATCAGCTCAAGAATCTGTTCGACGGCCGCTCCGCGCCCGACAAGAGCGAGATACGCAAAGCGATCTCCGACCTCAATGACGAGTACGAGCCGCGCGGCATCATGATCGCCGAGGTTGCGTCGGGCTTTCGCATGCAGGTGAAGGCGACGATGGCCGACCGGCTACAGAAGCTCTGGGAAGATCGGCCGCCACGGTACTCGCGCGCGCTGTTCGAAACGCTTGCGCTGGTGGCCTACCGGCAGCCGATCACCCGCGGTGAGATCGAGGAAGTCCGTGGTGTCTCCGTCAGCCCGAACATTGTGCGCACGCTGATGGAGCGGGACTGGATTCGTGTCGTGGGACACCGCGACGTTCCCGGACGGCCGGCCATGTTCGGCACGACCAAGCTGTTCCTCGACTACTTCGGCTTGAAGAAACTCGACGATCTGCCGCCGCTTGCTGATCTGCAGGACTGGGAAAGCCTGCGGGTGCAGCTCAATCTCCCCGACGTGGAGGGGGCAGTCGAAGGCACTCCCGCTCCCGGGGTTCCCGCACCGATCGCCGAAGGCGAGATCGACGATGTGGAAGAAGGTCTCCCGGCGGTGACGGCCGAGAGTGCCAACGATTCCGACGACGTGCCGGTACTCGTTCCCGACGCCGAGACGCCGGATGAGGCCGATAGCTTCGCCGAGACGCACGTTCCGCTGGTCGTCCCCGATTCGGAAGACGCCGAAGAAGAGAGTCCGGTTGCCAAACAGGACGCCGGGGAAGAGATCGAGGTTGACCTGGGTGAGTTGGAGTCCGAGGAGGGGCTAACCGACGAACTCGTCGTTTCGGAGTGGCCGGACCCGGCTGAGTCCGGCGGCTAAGCCGCCGTGGCAGATCGCGTTCAGAAAGTGTTGGCGGCCGCCGGTCACGGCTCGCGCCGCGAGGTCGAGCGCTGGATTCGGGAAGGACGGCTGAGCATCGATGGCCGTCCGGCGCAGCTCGGCGATACGCTGGCCGGCGACGAGAAGGTCATGCTGGATCGTCGCACGCTGAAGCTACCACCCCCCGTCCAGGTGCACCGCCATCTCGTCTACTACAAGCCTGCGGGTGAAGTAACGACCCGCAACGATCCCGAAAACCGTCGCTGTGTGTTCGATTCGTTGCCGGAGATTCACGGTGCTCGCTGGATCTCAGTCGGTCGGCTCGACATCGCAACGACCGGTCTGCTGCTCTTCACGACCGATGGCCAACTCGCCAATGCGCTGATGCATCCGTCCCGGGAAGTGGTCCGGGAATACGCGGTGCGCGTGCACGGCGCGCCGAGCAAGGCAGACATGAAACGACTGCGCTCTGGCGTGCCGCTCGACGACGGTATCGCGAAGTTCGACACCGTGGAGGCGGGGCGTGGCGAGGGTGCGAACCGGTGGTTCACGGTGACGATTCGCGAAGGACGCAATCGCGAAGTTCGCCGGCTTTGGGAAGCTGTCGGATTCGAAGTCAGCCGGCTCGTCCGAACGGCGTACGGCCCAATCGGTCTGCCGCGAGACTTGTCACGTGGACGTTACCGGCCGCTCGGTCCTGCGGAGGTCCGTCATCTGTACGTTGCCGCAGGCATGACCCCACCGGACGCCGGCCCCGATCAACGGACAAAGAAGACTCGCCGCCGCCGGCCGCGAAAATCGACGCACTAGCCGCGTCACCCTTCAGCGATCCACCACCCTGGCCCCATTCCGAGGGGCTGGCTCCCAATCTCATTCCGTTACCGTACGGTCATCTCGGCATTCCGTGATCTGAGTCACATTTTGTATATACAAAGAATATATTTGTGCTGTATTCGCGATGTATTGTTGATGTATCATTGCTAGGCAACTTGGGCAGCAAGCGGTTCGCCGCAGACAGACATGATGTTGAGATATTTCAGACAGATAGGAATTACTCTTGCCTTCACCCTGATGGCCATTGCCTACGTGGGCGTGGTATGGGGGCTGGTGGCGGCTGGGTATGAAGTCGTGCCGGGCCAAAGCCTCGGCACCCTAACGGGTCAGCTCGTCAGTTTCGTCCTCTACGCCGTGTGCGGCGGAGTGATGGCGGACCTGTCGCGGTTCGCGATTGCCGCCCTCTGGCGGCTCACCGCGAGGCCGAAATCCCGGCGAGACGATTACGCGACACATAGCTACGCGTAGTGCCGAAGCGCCGTGTGGCGGCGTCTATTGAATTGATGGACTAACGGCTCGGGGCTTGCCGGCAGGCCCCGAGGTTGCGTATTGGCGCATCAGGCAAGAAAGAGTCTGCCTTATGTAAAGTCATTGGCTCAGCGTCGACGTGCAAGGCCGCTGCAAACCTACCCGCTCCCAGATCTCTCCCTGGACTGTTTCCGATCCCGCAAACCCACGCGGGCCCTTGCGTTCGCGACCATAGTCGCACAACTGCCAAAATTCCCATCAAATCCGACTGTTGCGGGGTGTGAGTCCGATCACGGCGCAATTTGTGACGTGGGCGTAGGGTTCTGAAACCGACGCAAGGAGGCGGCCAGTGTCTTCAGACAAGGAACGCAGCTGGTTCAGCAGGCTCTTCTCGAGGAAGGCCGACGCTGAGAACTCCAAGGACTACCACGCGGTGGTCATTAGAGTAGGGCGCGAGCCCTGCGAGGCGGTTGTTGCCCACTCGAGCGAGCGGCTTCTGTCTGCCGAGGCACCTCTTCTTCCGCTGAAAGCCTGCGATCGCCCGGAGCGCTGCAGCTGCCGGTATCAACACTACGAGGATCGTCGAGCCGGACCGCGCCGAGGCAGCGAGATCGGCGCGCCAGCCAAGAAGCCCGCCGATCAGCTCGAACGCCGGCTGGACAAGGGCCGCCGGGCAGACGACGCTGCCGAGGAAGACGAGCCGATCTCGGTGCACGAGGACAGCTACTATCAGCACGCCGAAGACACGGCGCGGACCGCCACGCTGCAGACAGACGAATCCGAAGGTGTCGATCCGTACAACTCGGGCAGCTTCGACAAGTCGAACGCCTGGAAGTCCGTTTCGAATAAGTAGACGCCCTCCGCAAGGCAGCTCACAGCCACCGAATAGCCACATCTCAGCGCGACACTCTGCGTTCATGAGTAGCCGATGTCGTTCAGTGAACATGGCCGGCCAGTTCCCAGGACTGCGGTACGATAGCCGAATGAAGTCGGCATACTTCGTTGCCTCACTCTGCATGTTGATGTGCACAATCGCTCGAGCCGATTGGAGCGACTACCACGCTGGCACGCTACGAGAGATCGTCGACAGTCACACCGACATTGTCGGCGACGCCGATACGCTGCTTGTGCCCGGCCTCCGGAGGTCGGTGCTGATGGAAGTGGATCGGCTACGAGGCGCCGGTCTGGGTCTTTTTGGTCAATGAGTTCCAGGTCGTCGTGGACGAGATACCGTGATAGCAAGCACCGGGTCTGAGCGATGAGTCACGCCGACAGCCGGTTTTGGCCGACCGCAGTCGTAGTCATTTTGTGCGCGCCGCTGATCCTGACGTCAGTCTTGCTGGTCTGGCACGTCACCTACATCGCCTTTTTCGCGCCGCGGGAGACCGTAGAGCTTTATCAATTCGGATCTGAGTGCACGGGATGGCGGCATCAGTCGCGCATGATCTACTTTCTCAGCGGCGTGGCCGAGGCAGCGTTGATGTTGGCGACTAGCGCGCTTCTGGCGTGGTGGCTGCTGCGCCGACCTCGCCGCCGGCGACCGGCCATGGAGTTGTCCCTCGAAGGCGAAGCAGATTGAACTACCAGGAATTCAAGAAAGCGTACATGAAGACGCTGACCGAGGAGATCAAGGGCCTCGGGTTCATCAAGGGCCGTGGCACGCGGCCGACCTATTGGCGTTACCCGTGCGACGACGAACGTCTGACGTGGGTCGTTTGCTACAACTTCTCGGCGCGCGGAAACCCGATCTACGACATCCTCATGGGGCCGTACTGGGAGAGCTACCGGCTGCAGAGCGACAGCCCGTTTCCGGCATGCGTGGGTTATAGCGGAAATCTGAACGAAGGAGGGCCGGATGGTTCCAGCAGCCGAGACGCCACCGTTGCGTCCTTCGAGCAGTCGATCTGCGATCTTCGCGACTTCGGCATTCCCTACCTCCAGCAGTTCAGCAGCCCCGAGGAGCTGCTCAGATTGAAGCCGAATGGGATTCTGGCGTACGACCTCGGCAAGTATGACGTGGCGGTGCCCCTGCTAAAGGAAAAACTCGCGAACCTGTACGAAGGGCAATACAACATCACGGCGCTGTCAAAAGCGGGGCGTGTGATGCATGCCGAGGATGCCGAGCGGACCGAGGCCATGTTGGCTGGCGCTCTCCGCAAACTGGGGCGCCCGGTCGCCGCGGTTCTCGACGAGGCGAAGCTCGAAGGCGCAAAACGGATGCTGTCCTATGCGGAAAGCGCACTGCCCAGAGAGCCGAGAAGCCGTTGGCTTAAATCGACGATCAAGCAGTGCAGGGCGGATATCGAATCGCTAAGCACTTGAGACGGCCCGCTGCCGGTACCTGCCGTTTCCCGTCACGTTGGCGTTAAGGCCCTCGGCGCAATTCCCGCGAAAAGCGCGAAAGAAGGAAGGGCGAGATCGACGTGCCGGCCGAGTTCGGCAGCGTGCGCTTTGAGCCGGGCCATTGGATTTACTGCGACGAAGACGGTGTGCTGGTGGCGTCGGATATGATCGAATGTTTTAAATCAATTATTTAGCAACATTTATTAATGTTAATTGTGCGTTAGTGCACGCAACTCAAAATCGGGCTGAGCAACCCTATTGGGCGTTGGCTGCGTTTATACTAATGCTCGGGCGGAGAATCCGGGTTTTTGTCCCGGGTCCTCCACCTGTCAGTGGCGGGACCCCACTTCGGAGATGATCATGTCTTCTATCCGCGCTGCTTCAATCGTCGTTACGCTCACTCTGATACTATTCGCGCACGCCGCGTTCAGCCGCGAGAGCTCCAACTTCCTCTTGCCCGCGCACGTCGATGCGCCGGACGGTCAGGTCACGCTGTATGCTGACTACGGCGGGGTACAGACCGATGGCTACGTGCCGGTCTACCTCGTCAACAAGTCAGCGGATGCCCTGACAATCGAGGCTCAGGACGGCGATATTTACCTCAAGCTCCAGTACCAGGACGAGGATGGAAACTGGATTCGTGCGCAGCCGCATCGCTACAGCTGGTGCGGCAACAGCTACTACGAAGTCGAACTCCAGCCTGGTTTCTTCGTCCTGTTGCGCGGCTATCAGCCGATCAACGGCGTTGCGCAGACGGTCCGCTACCGGGCGTATGCGCAGTCGGTCGAAATCGTGTCGAACAGTGGCATGGGCGTCGTCGCAGAAGCTGATATTCAAAACGCATCCACTGACGCGATGTCGATCCAGGACATGGGCTTCGAACGGGTCAGGGAAATTGCGCTGAGCACAGAGCCTGTCGAGAACAACATGGACCACATACGAGATCTGCGAGGCATCGCGATTCGGGCGTTGGGGTCGGATCGATTCGATCCGAAGGCGAGCCGCGCAGTATTGCTCGGCATTCGGGATGGCGGGTCGGACATGGCGAGATACGCAGTTAGTGCTCTCGAGCAGTTGGACAGGCGCGTCGAGGCTGAAGCACAGCAGGAGTAGGTTTGGCGATCCGTATCGGTTTCGGTACGGATCATGGCGGTTCTGGCGGGAAGCTAAGAGCCGGAGACAGCGACTATGCCAGACAACTGGCGCTCGATCGGTATCTGCTGCTTGCTTGGGCTGAGCGCGGTTGCGTCGGAGGCGGCGCATCAGCCTGAGGAGTGCGGGCGATTGCTGAGCGTTACGCCGGCGCGCGGTGCAATCTACGTGCTTTGTCCCGACCTCCCGCAGCTGAGTTCAGCGCAGGCATTTAGCCTCGTGATTGACGTGCTGGACGGCACAGACCGACTGACTGGCGAGACGATGATCCTCTTCTTCAGCGACGACTCGGTCGCGGAGCGGGGCCGTTGGCCCACGCCCCCGCGGCGGCTGCTCGAGGAATGGGGCGGCTCGTTCGTCGGCGTATATCACACGAATAGTCAGATACTGACTGTAAGAGCAGTGGGCGAGGACGAGTGGCTCGAGGTATTTCTGCCCACTGCGCGAGACTGATACCAGGCGGTGTTGGACCTGCACCTAAGCCATGCAGGGTGGGCCGCGCATCGTCCGATTGCAGTGAATGTGTTACGGGAATCGATCTGTGCGTGCCTCGGGCCCAGTCCATGTCATTCGTAGCGGCTGCCGCCGGTGCCGCCGCGTTTTCTTGACTACACTTCTAGCCAATGTCCGGTTGCAGGCCTGACTTTTTTCTCGGATGGTCGTCTGCAGGGGTAGTGGCAGCCGCGCCGTCGAGGCCACTGGTGGAATACCGAAGGAATGCGGGGCGGGTGCGAGCAAGGCCACCTAAGGTATAAACGCTGTGGCGATGAAGCGCTGACTGCGCTTTGCGCCGGACCAATCGGCACTCAATGAACAACAACGCGTCTGCGGAGCGAAGGCATGCAAAACCTGAAGAACAACCTGATCTTTTTCGTGGTCGTGATCGTCGGCTGGCTCCTCGTCAGGGCAACCGTCTTCCCGCATGTCGAGGCCGACGGCGAGATCGTTTCAATACCTCCGCTAACGGCCTATCAGATCTGCTACGAGCCGAATTTTGCGGATCGAAAGATGGTGGTCGACCTGACGTCGGTCAACGGGCAGCCGCTGGAAGTCGGAATCGTCATGGAGAGTCTGCTGCAGGACTCGATCGACGACTCGGCGACCTTCGCCCGCGCGGCCATTCCGGGTTCGCACAGGCCATCACTCGTCAGCGGTTCGACGGAAGGCACCACTGAAAGCGGTCTGAGCGATAGCTGGTGCCTCTTGGCGATGAATCGCTCGCTGGTTGCCGTGAACGCGGAAATCACCATGAAGCTCTATTTCCGGCTCTGAAATCGTGTCGGCGGAGTCAGTCCCTGGAGCTCGCGTGATGCCGGGGCGTGTTGATAACTTCGACCTTCTGGTGTGCGTGGGGGGCGCGAAATGATGCATCTGTATTTCCTTCTGTCGAAGATCGTCGAACCGTTCAGGCTGGCGCTGGCATTCCTGCCGCCGATGGTGGTCGTCACCCTATCTGTCGCCGTGATTGCCGTTGCAGTCTGGTCGGCAGGCAAGTGCTGGCGGCGAACTCAAATAGTCGGTCGGGCTCTGGCCGGTGCCGTCGTGCTTGTCGCCATTGTGTTTTGGTATTGGGAGCTCAGCTTCGAGTCCAGGTTCATGGGCCGGTTGACGATCCATTCGGCCTGGATGCTCGCGACCAGCGCCATAGCCTTCGGGACGATTTTCATTGGCACCGTTTGGGCGGCACTTGCGCTGTTCCGCCTCACGGATGAACAGATCACCGAAGCGGACAAGCGAAGGGAAGCTCGAAGAGCGTCCGGGGATGCGCTGGATTGGGGCAGGCTGGCTGCCTTCTATGCGCCGGCAATCATTATTGGCGGAATGATAGCGATACCGCTGCTTGCCGTTCTCGCGGCCAACCTCGGCATCGGGGGCAGGCAGTTCGAGCAGGCGATGTACGACATGACGCTCGACCGTTTCATCTTCGGTTCTGTCGTCCTCGCGCCCGCAATCGCCGCCTACGGGACCGATCTGAGCTTCAAACTCAACCGTTTCCTCATCGTTTTCGCCCTCATCGCATTCATGAGCATCGTGGCAGCCAATCGAGGCACGCTCATCGAACTTCAGGGCGGGGCGACGCCGTTGCCAGCATACGTGATGATCGTACAAGCACTGATCGGGCTTCCGCTGACCTGGGCGCTGGGGCAGATGGGCCTGAAGGTGAGGGGACTATTCCGGCGAACAGGAGCTCAATGACGCAATCGCCGAATGACCGCAGCCACTGACAGCGACCCCTGTAGGAGCCCGTCATGCGGGCGATCAAACGATTGAGGCCGCGCGACGCTACTGCGCGTCGATGCTCTGCCCGGTAACGCCCTTGCTGTCCGGTCCCAGCAGATAGAGCCAGACCGGCAGGACGTCTTCCGGCGTTCTCAGCTCGCTCTCGTCTTCAGCAGGGAAGGCCGATTTCCGCATTTTGGTCCGCACCGGACCCGGATTGATGCAGTTGACGCGGAGCTTCTCGCCGTCGTGTTCCGAAGCGAGAACCTGTGACATGCCCTCGGTCGCGAACTTCGACACCGCGTAGGCGCCCCAGAAGGGCTTGCCGACTCGACCGACGCCGGAACTGGTGAAGACGATCGAGGCGTCCGTCGACTGCTTCAAAAGAGGCAGGAGGACCTGGGTCAGAGCGAAGGCGGCGGTGACGTTGACGTGCATGACCTGTTGCCAGAGCGCAGCGTCGTACTGCTCGATCGACCAGCGCTGGCCGAGAATGCTGGCGTTGTGAACGAGCCCGTCCAGTCGGCCGAACTCATCGAACAAGCTGGTCGCCAGGGTCTCGTAGGAGACCGCCTCGGCCGCCAATAAGTCGATGACGGCGATAGACGGGCGGAGCGCGCCGTCGATGGCTTCGATCTCGTCGTAGACGGCTTCGAGTTTGCTGATATTGCGGCCGTGCAGAATCACCTGCGCGCCCAGCGAGGCGGATTTGAGGGCCAATGCGCGGCCGATGCCGTCGCTTGCGCCGGTGATCAGGATGATGCGGTCGCGCAGCGCGTCGTCCGCGCACGAATAGGTCTTCGGGTCCATGGATGTCTACTGCAGTGTCTTGTCGTCGGGTGGCGCGGACTCGTCGTCACCGCCGGTTTCGAGCATGCGCCGCGGCTCAACCTCGACGGAGGACAGATTCTCGATGTCCTTCTTCTCGTGTACGCCGAGTTCGGTGAACTTGCGCGCTCCGGGCAGCACGCTGCGCTCGAGCGAGCCAACGGCCTTGTTGTAATTCTCGACCGAACGCCCGAGCTGGCGCCCCACCTGATTGAGGTGCGAAACAAACGTGCCGATGCGGGTGTACAGATCCTCGGCGAGTTTGCGGATTTCCTTCGCGTTGTCGGCGAGTGCGACCTGCCGCCAGCTGTAGGCGACGGCTTTCAGCAGTGCGACCAGGCTCGTCGGCGTGGCCAGCATGATGTGATGCGACAGGGCGTATTCGATCAGCTCCGGTTCTTCGTTCAGTGCAGCGCTCAGGAACTGATCGCCGGGGATGAACAGAATGACGAACTCCGGGCTCTGCTCGAACTGGCTCCAGTAGGCTTTGCCAGAGAGCATGCGAATGTGCGCGCGCACGTTCTTGGCGTGCCGCTCGAGTCCCAGCTTGCGCTGAGCGTCATCCTTGGCCTCAATCGCGGCGAGATACGCATCGAGCGGCGTTTTGACGTCGACGACCAGTTCGCCGCCGTCGGGCAGATGCACGACGAGGTCCGGGCGGATCACCTGGTCTTCGCCGACCGTGTGCACCTGCTCCTCGAAGTCGCAATGTTCGACCATGCCGGCGAGTTCGACGAGCCGTTTGAGCGTGATCTCGCCCCAACGGCCTCGAACCTCCGGGCGCCGCAGCGCGTTCACCAGGTTTTGCGTCTCCTGCGACAGCATCTGCTGGCTGGTCTGCATCGCCTTGAGCTGGGCCGTGATGTCGCCGTACGCCTCGCGACGGGAATTCTCCAATTCGCCGATCTGCTTTTTCGACGCATCGAGCGCATCCCGGATGGGTTTGATGAGCGACTCGATCGCTTTCTCACGTTCGGTCAGATCCGCCCTGGCCTTCTCGTTGTGCGCGCCCAAATGTTCCTTCGCCAGTCTCAGGAAATTCTCGCTGTTGTCCTTGAGCGACTTGTTGCTGAGATCGGAGAACGCCTGAGTGAGCAGGGCGTTGGCCGAGTCGAAGGCCTGATCGCGTTCCTCGCGCATCGCCTCCTGGGTCTTGATGCGCTCAGCGAGCGCGGTGCTCCGGCGGCGGACGACGAGCCAGACGACGAGTGCGCCGATCAGAACGCCAACGGCCAGTGCCGGCAGGCCGATCTGCAGGAAAGCGGGGTCTATCGAGACGGAAAACATCAGGCCTCAAGATTAACCGCTTTGAGCACCATTTGGGTGAGTTCTGCCACATCGTCGGCGATCAGATCGGCGCCCCAGGCGGAGGGATCGTCGTCGTCGGTGACATAGCCGTAGCCGGCAGCGATCGTGCCCATGCCGGCCGCTCGTCCGGCTTCGATGTCCCGCAGTGCGTCGCCAACATAGATCGTTGTCGCGGCATCCACACCCGCTAGCGTGCAGGCGTGGTGCATCGGCGCCGGGTCGGGCTTGCGGGTAGGCAGCGTATCGCCGCATACCGTCGCCGCACTACGGCTATCGAGGCCGAGCGCCTCGAGCAGAGGATGAGTCATTCGCTCCGGCTTGTTGGTTACGATGCCCCAGACGCGCCCGGCCGCCTCGAGCCGCGCGAGCAGCGATTCCAGCCCGGCGAATACGACCGAGTCCCGGCAAACCTGCGCTTCATAGCGTTCGAGGTACTCGAGGTGCATCGGCGAGTTGAACTCGATTGCCTGCCCGGGAAAACCGACCGTCAGCAGGCCGATCGCGCCGTTGGAGACGTTCGATCGGCCGAGGTCGTAGTCGACCGGCTCGACATTGTGGTCACGCTGCATGCCCTGCAGGACGGCAACCATGTCCGGTGCGGTGTCGATCAGCGTGCCGTCCAGATCGAACAGCACGGCATCGAAATTGCGGGCGTGAAAGCCGGTCAAGACTCCGACTCGGCCGGACGCTGGTAGTACATCATGTAGTTGACGTCGAGACCTTCGGCGAGCCAGTAATTCCTGGTCAGCGGGTTGTAGTGCAGTCCGATGCTGTCCCTGAGACCGAGGCCTGCAGCCCGCGCCCACTCGTCGAGTTCCGACGGTTTGATCAACTTCTCGTATTCGTGCGTGCCCTTCGGCAGCAGCCTGAGTACGTACTCCGCACCGACGATGGCGAACAGGAAGGACTTGGGGTTGCGATTGATCGTCGAGAAAAACACGTGGCCGCCCGGCTTCACGAGCGTGGCGCAGGCGCGGATCGTCTCGGACGGGTCGGGCACGTGCTCCAGCATCTCGAGGCAGGTGACGACATCGAATTCGCCCGGGCGCTGCTCGGCCAGCTCTTCGGCAGAGATCAGCTCGTAATCGACCTCGACGCCCGATTCTTTCCGGTGCAGTTTCGCGACACCCAGCGGTTTCTCGGCGAGGTCGATGCCTTTGACGGTCGCGCCGGCTTCCGACATCGACTCGGTCAGAATGCCGCCGCCACAGCCGATATCGACGATCTCCATGCCGCGGATATCGGCTTTCTGCCGGATCCAATCGAGCCTCAGCGGATTGATCTGATGCAGCGGGCGAAAATCGCCGTCCGGGTCCCACCAGCGGGACGCCATCTCATTGAATTTCGCGACTTCAGCCTGGTCGACGTTTTCGACGGTCTCGGTTGCCATTACGCGGGTCCTGAATTCGGGGCTATGCGCTCGCGCCATTCCTCGGTACGCGCCAGCACGTCGTTCTCATTGATATGGGTCAATCGGCCGGCATCAAGGACGTGCCGCCCGCCGACCCAGACGTCTGAGACCTGATCCGCGCGGCTCGCGAACACGAGTTGCTCCACCGGATCGTAGATCGGCTGGCTGTGCACGGGACTCAGGTCCACGCAGGTCAGATCGGCCCACTTGCCGGCCTCGATCGACCCGATCTGCCGGCCGACGCCCAGCGCGTTTGCGCTGCCCATGGTCGCCATTGCCAGCGCGTTCGTTGCACTCAGGTCTTCGGCGCCGCTGACCCGGGAAATCAGGGCCGCGGTTTGCGTCTCGGAGAGCATGTCGAGCGCATTGTTGCTGGCGGCTCCGTCGGTACCGAGCCCGACTCGGATGCCCGCCTCGAGATAGCGGCCGACCGGCGCAATACCGCTGCCGAGCTTGAGGTTGGAGCGTGGACAGTGCGCGATCGCGACGTTCGCGTCCGCCATGCGTGCAACCTCGTCGTCGCTCAGGTGCACCGCGTGGACGGCCAGCATCAGGGAATTGACGAGTCCCAGCCGGTCGAGACGCTCGAACGGCCGTTCGCCGGTCTCCTCGACCGCCGCCGTGATTTCGCCTTCGGTCTCGTGCAGGTGGATCTGAACCGGGATATCGAGCTGGTCGGCGAGCACGCGAAGTTCGCGGAAGCCATCGTCCGACAGCGCCGCGCTCGAATGCGGTGCGTAGCAGGTGTTGACCAGCGGATGATCGACGTAGGGGTCGTGGACCAGATCGGCCGCCTTGGACAGGTATTCGCCGGTGTCATTGGCCCACGGCGTCGGGAATTCCAGAATCGGCGTGCCAACGATGGCACGCATATGCATCGCGTTGGCGGTTTCGGCGACGACTTCAGGGAAGAAATACTGGTCGGAAAAGCAGGTCACACCGGCCTTCAGCATCTCGGTGATCGCGAGTTCGACGCCGTCGCGGACGAAATCGGGCGACACCCAGCGCTTCTCGACCGGCCAGATGGCCTCTCGCAGCCAGCGTTCGAGCGGCCGGACGTCCGATAGACCCCGCAAGAGGGTCATGGCGGCGTGCGTATGGGCATTGACCAGGCCGGGGATCAGCACGTGCCGGTCGCGTTCCAGGGTGACGCTGGGCTGGTATTTCTCGCGTGCCTCGGAGGCGGGCAGGACGTCCAGAATCCGGCCGTCGGAGACCGCAACGGCATGCCCCGTGAGCGCGTCGCTTGCCGGCTCCACGGGCACGCACCAGCGCGGCAAAATCAGCGTGTCACAGTGCTTCATGAGAGAGCGCAGTATACGCACCTATGGTATGATTGCACCTCGGTTTTGGGGCCGATTAGCGGCCGCCACGGCCCCGATTTCAGGGCCGGTTCAAGGGGTCGAAAAAAGGCTCGGAGACGCACGAAGAAACGACCGGCAAAACCGCTCGAAACCCGCAAAATTCCTGATTTTCAGGGCTCCCTCCGAGGACGGTGCCCCGCCAGGATTTTGAGCAAATAAACGCAGGAACGTACGCAGGAAACTATGTCAGAAGTCGCTCAGGAACTGTTATCGGTAAGCCTCGAAGAGGAGATGCAGCAGTCCTATTTGGACTACGCCATGAGCGTCATCGTCGGGCGCGCCTTGCCCGACGTTCGCGACGGTCTGAAACCCGTTCATCGCCGTGTTCTGTACACGATGAAAGAGCTGGGCAACGACTACAACAAGGCCTACAAGAAATCGGCCCGCGTCGTCGGTGACGTAATGGGTAAGTACCACCCGCACGGCGATTCGGCCATCTACGACGCGATGGTCCGGATGGCGCAACCGTTCTCGATGCGCTACCTGCTGGCTGACGGACAGGGCAACTTCGGCTCGGTCGACGGCGATCCGCCGGCGGCAATGCGCTACACCGAAGTACGCATGACGAAGCTCTCCCACGAGCTTCTGTCCGACATCGACAAAGAGACCGTCGATTTCGTCGAAAACTACGACGGCAACGAGCAGGAACCCTCGGTCCTGCCAACCCGGGTTCCCAATCTGCTCGTCAACGGGTCCTCGGGCATCGCGGTCGGCATGGCGACCAATATTCCGCCGCACAATCTCACCGAGGTGGTCGATGCCTGCCTCGCGCTGATCGACAAGCCCGAGATCGATGTGCCGGAGTTGATGGAGATCATCCCGGGCCCGGATTTCCCGACCGCCGGCATCATCAACGGCGCCGCGGGCATCTACTCCGCCTACCGGACCGGCCGCGGACGCGTCTACATCCGTGCGAGAACCGAGATCGAGGAGATGAAGAACGGCCGCGAGCGCATCGTCGTGACCGAGCTCCCGTATCAGGTCAACAAGGCGCGGCTGATTGCCCGAATCGCCGAGTTGTTCCGCGAGAAAAAACTCGAGGGTATTGCACAGGACGGTCTGCGCGACGAGTCCGACAAGGACGGCATGCGTGTCGTCATCGAGCTGAAGCGCGGCGAATCGGCCGACGTATTGCTCAACAATCTGTACAAGCAAACGCCGATGCAGAGCGTGTTCGGCATCAACATGGTTGCCCTGCACGAGGGCGAACCGAAGCTGATGAACCTCAAGCAGGTGCTCGAGGCATTCCTTGCGCATCGCCGCGAGGTCGTGACCCGGCGGACGATATTCGATCTGCGCAAAGCCCGCGACCGTGCCCACATTCTCGAGGGGCAGACCGTGGCGCTGGCGAACATCGATGAGGTCATTGAGCTAATCAAGGGCTCGCCAAGCCCGGCCGAGGCACGAGCAGGGCTGATGGCCCGCGGCTGGGCGCCCGGTGAGGTCACCGGCATGCTGGAGCGGGCCGGAGAGACGGACACCCGGCCCGACGATCTCGAAGACGGCTGCGGCCTGATCGACGGCGAGTACCGGCTTTCCGCCGTGCAGGCGAAGGCGATCCTCGATCTTCAGCTGCAGCGCCTAACGGGGCTTGAGCAAGAAAAAATAATTAAAGAATACAAGGATGTACTGAATAAAATTAAAGAGCTTTCAGATATCCTTGCGGACCCCGATCTGCTGCTGCAGGTCATCCGCGACGAGCTCACCGACCTGCGCGACGCCTACGGCGACGAGCGGCGCACTGAGATCGTCCAGGACCATTCTGATCTATCGGTCGAGGACCTCATTCCGCAGGAAGACGTGGTCGTCACGCTGTCGCACGGCGGCTATGCGAAGTCCCAACCGATCGATGCTTATCAGGCACAGCGCCGCGGCGGACGCGGGCGGTCGGCGACGAAGGTCAAGGACGAGGATTTCATCGACCAGCTGTTCATTGCGAACACGCACGACACGATCCTGTGCTTCTCGAGCCGCGGCAAGCTGTACTGGCTCAAGGTTTATCAGGTACCGCAGGCCAGCCGAGGGTCGCGCGGCAAACCGATAGTGAATCTGCTGCCACTCGAAGACGGCGAACGAATCAATACCGTTCTGCCGATCAAGGCGTACGACGAAGACAGCTTCGTGTTCATGGCGACGTCGGGCGGTACCGTCAAGAAGACGCCGCTGAGCCAGTTCTCGCGCCCACGCGCAAGCGGCATCATCGCTATCGATCTCCGCGACGATCAGCTGGTCGGCGCCAGGATCACGGACGGCAGCAAGGACATCCTGCTGGTTGCGAGCTCGGGCAAGAGTATTCGCTTCCACGAGTCCGACGTCCGGCCAATGGGCCGAGGCGCCGCTGGCGTGCGGGGCATCAAGCTGCCTGACGATCATGAAGTCATCGGGCTGACGATCGTCGGCGAAGATCCCATCCTAATCGCGACGGAGAACGGCTACGGCAAACGGACCGCCATCGACGACTTTCCGGTTCAGGGACGCGGCGGCCAGGGCGTCATCGCGATCCAGACCACGGAGCGCAACGGGCGTACCGTCGGTTCGGCACAGGTCGGAAACGAGGACGAGATCATGCTGATCAGCTCGAACGGCACGCTGATCCGTACGCCGGTGGCTGACATCTCCACGATGGGGCGCAATACCCAGGGCGTGCGCCTGATTCGCGTCGAGGAGGGCGAACGTCTCGTGGGCGTCGCTCGCATCGAAGCGATCGAGGACGAGGAATAGCGCTCTCCAGCGGAGATCGCCTCAACAAAGCCACCGATCGGCCGATAAACCCTGTGACTCGCTCGATTCCCGAGCGGAGGGCAGAAGGCTTGAGAAACCTGGCGTCATTCACCTTATTGGTCGCGTCGCTGACCCTGTTGGGTTGCGGGCAAGGACCGGCCCCCGTCTCCAGGGCCGAAAGCTGCTGGCCAGCGCTGCTCGATGCCCACAGCAGCGTGTATTTCGAGTTCGATCGAGGTGCGCCGAGCGCCGAGGCGATCGCCGGCGCACGTGCCGTGCTTCGCGAACGTCTGCGTGCGTGCGGCCCCACCGACTCCTACTACGCGACCCCGGAAGAACTCACGATCGGCAACGACGGTATCGTGTCTTTGTTCGATATGGCGATCATCGCCGACGACCCGGAGCTTGTCCGTCAGTATTCCGGCGGAGACCCTGTCGAGGAGAACGAGAAGCCGGAAGTCGACATACTTCTCTACGCTGAGCAGTTCATCCAACTCGGCGCCTACTTCGAATCCCGCAACGCGCTTCGCGAGTTGGGAGCGCTGGGCTATGACCCTCGAGAGCCCGACGAATTCGGCGGCACGTCGCTGCACGTCGTCAACGCGTACACGTCGGCCGGGCTGCAATTGATCCTGGATCTGGCGTCAACGGGCATCGATGTCAACGCGCGCACGGACCGCGGCATCACGCCGATCATGGCGGCACGAATGCGCGGCGATCTTACGAAGGCGCAATGCCTGTTTGCCTTGGGTGCCGACATCCCGGACATGGCCGTATTCGAGCCATGGTTGATCGAGCCGCATCGCGATGCCGGCGTTGCGGCAGTCGACGCGTTCCTGCTGGCGGAAGAGCGGGAGGTTCCGATGGATGTGCTTGCGGTTTGTCTTTCAGATTAGTTGTCTCTACCGCCGTTGGTATTGCTGAGACTGCGACCCAATTTCTCAGACTTGTATCTTCGCGATTGCCTGGCCCTGCCACGCGCCGGTCACCGTTACTGCAATCGCGTACGGCCCAGGCGGTACGCCGTTGGCAAAGCCGGTCAGTGCAAATACATGGATGCCGGGCGTGGGTTTGTACACGGAGCCCACCGTCAGCGTGTCCGACGTCGACCAGCCGTTCGGTTTTTGAACGGCCATCGCTTTGAAGGAATTCTTGGTGAGCTTCAGCGGTTCGCCGTCCTCGGCGCTGATAGCCGACACCACCGCCGTCAGGAAATCGGCACCGTACTTGGCAACGGTCAGTTCTACGTCCGCTTTCCTGCGCGTCATCTTCGGCCGGCGGGTTCGGCTTGCCGAAGCCGATGTCGATGAAGCAGACGGTCTCTTCTTGTTCTTGGCCATGTCACGCCCTCTCGTTTCATTACCTTCCAGCTTTGTACACGCATAGGCAGCCGGCAGGGCTGTCGAGTGGCGTGGATCAGCCTCAGTCAGGTCCCGGGTGCTCGATAACGATCCAGCGGACTGCGCTTTGAGTCGCTGCCGTAGTAGTGCCCGCTACCTTCCGGGTCGCCAAACAGCAGAAACAGCGGTGCTGTCGCTCCTTCGCGCGGGGTCTTGCCACCCATCTCCTCCACGGTGGCGCCTCGCTCTTTCTCGTAGACGCGTGTCAGGTCGGTAGCGATGAACCCGGGCGTAACGGCGTTGATGACAAACTGCGGGCACTCGCGCGCGAAGTGCATCGTGCAGGAATTGGCGCAGGCCTTCGATAGGCCATAGGGCGCGCCTGTACCCAGCCCTCGGGACTCGAAAGCCGCCGCATCGCCGGCAATGCTCTCGGCATCCTTCATCAGTCTCTCGATCTCGGCCCAGGAGATGTCTTCGCGCGTGAAGAAGCGCTGGTACTCCGCACCGCATTCCGCGACATACATTGGTCCGGATGCGGATGTGATGTTGACGATTCGCCCGCCATCGGCCAGATCAGGAATCAAAGCCGTACAGACTCGATAAATGCCCCGGGTGTTCACATCGAAGACGCTCTTCAGATCGGCCGAACCCAGTCCAATCCCGGCGTTGTTGACGATGCCGTAGAGCGACTCGCCGGCACACGTATCCCGCACCGCTTTCGCCGCGGCCTCGACGGAGGCATTGGATGCGACGTCGATCTCGATGACCTCCAGGCGGTCTGGTCGCCCGATTTTCTCGGCAGCAACTTCGCCGCGGCTGCGATCCCTCGAACCGAGAAACACAAAGGTGTCATCGTGCTCTTCGAGAATTCGTTCGGCGATGGCGAAGCCGATGCCCTTGTTGGCACCCGTTACCAGGGTTCTTCTCATTGGAAATAGCTTCCTTCGGTGTCAGACATCGACTATTCGATGACGAATGACGCGATAATATGGCGCATATCCTAGCTTGGCAGAATGCCTGGCGGAGGTCATCCATTCAGGCGGCCGCCAGTCATCCACGGTTCGGGTTCGAAATACATGCTGAAAACGCTTGCCATAGGCAACTATCGCTCCCTTCTCGACCTGACGATTCCACTGGACTCGCTCAACGTGATCACTGGGCCGAACGGCAGCGGGAAGTCGAACGTGTACCGCGCTCTGCGGCTGCTCGCAGAAACGTCCACCGGCGGTGTAATCAAATCGCTGGCCCGCGAAGGCGGTCTCCAGTCGACCTTCTGGGCAGGTCCGGCAAATATCTCGGCGCGAATGAAGAAAGGCGAGGTTGCGATACAGGGCACGCACAAGACAGGACCGGCCAGGATGCGGCTCGGATTTGCCGGCGAGGATTTCGGCTACGCGATTTCTCTTGGATTGCCACCGCCTCCGGGCCCGGGCACTGCTGAGCCGACAGCGTTCTCGCTCGATCCGGAAATCAAGAGAGAGTGTATCTGGGCAGGGGAAAGCTACCGTCCCGCGACTTGTCTGGTAGACCGATCAGGCGCGGTCATCAAAGTGCGTTCCGGCAAGAGTTGGGACGTAATTGCGCAGCATCGGCCGACCTTCGACAGCATGTTCGAGCACGTCGGTGATCCCGAGAAGACGCCTGAGATCGTCCACCTTCGGCACGCGATTCGGAGTTGGCGCTTCTACGACCATTTCCGAGCCGACAGCGATGCACCATCTCGACTTGCGCAGCTCGGCACCCGTACGCCAGTACTGGACAACGACGGACACGATCTGGCGGCCGCCCTTCAGACGATCCGCGAAATCGGGGATCGAGACGCGCTGAACGAGGCGATTGATGACGCGTTTCCCGGTGCCACCCTCTCGATTGACGTCCAGGGGGACAACCGGTTTGCGATTCAATTCCAGCAGGAGGGCTTGCTGCGCCCGCTGTCGGGAACCGAACTATCCGACGGCACGCTTCGCTATCTCCTCTGGATTGCGGCGCTGATGACCCCGCGGCCGCCGCTACTAATGGTTCTCAACGAGCCGGAGACCAGTCTTCATCCGGACCTCTTGCCCGCACTCGGGCGCCTGATCGTTCGGGCATCGAAGCAGAGCCAGGTTTGGGTGGTGTCCCACGCATCGCGGTTGATCAGTGCTCTCGAAGCCCACGAAGGCTGCAACTCCATTCAACTAGAGAAGACCTTCGGTCAGACGGAAGTTGTGGATCAGGGCCTTCTTGACCAACCGCCGTGGCAATGGCCGGATTAGCCGTGGGCCGCTTTCTCGTATTCCACATAATCGAGCTAAGTCTGTTTTTCTTGATCTACGTGCTCTATTCCCTGATTGCGAAGTCTTTTTCGATTGCTGATGCTGGGGTGGTGGGCGTAGTGCTGATCTCTTGGCGCGTTGTATCAGGGCAGCTTCTCGCACAACTGGTACTCGTTGGAGGCGTATTCTTCTTTGGTCTTCAACGTTCGATTCTTGCGGTGCTATGCGCGATCAATGTGGCGTTCGTTCTGGCGGCAGCCTTGTGGTTCGGCGAAATCCAGTCGGCTTTCAAGCTCTACCGCTATTCAGCTCTCGCCGGAATAGGGGAAGGATTGGCGATATCCATAAGCGGTGTATTGGCGACCATGATCTCGCTTCGACCGCAAGTTTTCGCGAATTCCCGCTTGAACGAAGAGCCGTAACGACCTGCGTATTCTCTCGGACATCCGGGACAGCGATCGACGATCCCGGGCAGGTACAGTGAACGACCATCGACGATGAATGATCCAAACCAAAGTCGGTCATGGGACGGGGCACGCGCAACCAGTACCCGCGGTGTGGCCGTTACACTCAAACGTACGGGCCAGGGCAACTGAAGTGACTTTGGAAGACTTAGATAGCGTTCCCTGGGGTGAACTCAAGCAGGCTCACGGTACATCAGGGCATGTCCCGGATGCGATTCTGGGGTTAGTTTCGGAGGATGCGCAGCGTCGACGGGAAGCCTATTGGAAGCTGGACAACTATGTAGTTTTGCAGTCGGATCTATACGAAGCTGCGTACTACGTCATCCCGTTCCTGCTTCAAATCCTGGAAAACCCGTCAACGCTTAATCGAAGAGAATACGTCTACGATTTGCTAATTGAGATCGCGAATGGCGGAGCACCTGAATTGTTTACCGTGATTCACAGTAATGCTGAGTGGCCTCTAGCGCTGGCGTGCAGAGATCGCGTAGCAGCCGGGGCGGCGCTATTTGTTTCGGATGCGGCCGGTGGTGCTTCCAAAATCAGGGAACGAGCGTTGGGTCTACTGATGTCACTTCGGGAGTACTCCGAGACATTCGCGTCCGATCTTCGAAAGCTGTCGATTTCCCCGAATATCGATGCCGAGATTCGCGCAACTTTGGCCGATGCGCTTGGCGAACTCGGTGTTGGCGACTAGTCGAGTTGGGCAATCCAAACAGCACCAGGCACGTGGGATAGGCACAACCCAGATTTCTTTTTCCGTCGTGGCGAAACCGACTGAACGGTGTCAAATCGCGGGTTCGCGCCGGCCGCGGCCGACGCTGGCATTTTTTGCGTGTCGTCTTGTGGCCAGCAGCCCGCCGTGCCGAAGCCGCAGTGGTGCAACGGCCATTCCCGCATGCCCCAGAGTCGGCTGATTGTGCCGGATGGCGCTACCCCATTGTGGCATTGCGGCTACCTGCGGCTATAGTTTCCGGGTCACCGTCAAAAATCCGGAGAGCGAAATGGTTAGACAGGCACTAGCCGCGAATCAGGCAGACCTCGGAGATATGGTTACATTCATTCAGAGTGCCGCGAATCCAAACTCGCAGCAGTGCCTGATTATCGCTCACGGTGGGTTACTAGCGACCACTCGTCCAACTCAGTTCTGGACGAGCGTCAATCTCCACTTCAGCGTTCCGCACGACACGTCACACGACCTGCACGCCTACGCCCAGATTCAGGTGAATCAATTCGCTGACCGAGACCGCGATGAATCGGAGGAAGCCGGTCTGTACTTCCCGGCAGGGACGCTATGCTTCAACTACTCGCTGAAGAAGTACCTGGGTGGCCACGGGTCGGACTACAACTACGTTCAGTATCAAGGACACATGGGCAACGGGGCGTGGGCACCGCATGTCGTATCCATCCGCAATCGACGCACGCTGGGTTCAACCAAGACGGTCTTGTTGAGCGAGGTTGTCGATCTGGTGCTCGATCACCAGCCCACGATCAAGGACATGTACTGTACGAATTGCCGAAATGCCGTCGGCTATGTCAGGACATTGAAGGCACAACTGTTCGCACAATGAGCGTACCTCCACTGAATCGCGTGCGAGTCTAAGGGAAGCGGGCGAGGGTAGTCGTTACGAGTATTCAGTCGTCGGTCTACGCGCCAGGAATGTGTGTTGACCGATACTGAAAGGGCGTCGGAAACCGTCATCCCGGCTTCCCGCAAAGTCGAAATCAAGGCCACTATCACCGTGTCCTTCGACGCGACGACCACGTTCCGATGCGAGTCGATATCCCCGCTACAGAGCAAGCCGGAATCCATGCGGATGCGCAAGCATGCCAGCGGGCGCCGAAGTGCATCCATTGAACGCGGCCGAATTCGCAAGAAAAACCGGCGCCACGTGACCAGATATGGGGCGGGTTTCGCGGGTTTCCCGATCGACAAACGCGTACCGCCAACTCCTCACCATATCGCCGAGAACCTAAGGCGAAAAGTGCCCGGCGGTTGCAAGCGTTCTGCGGGACCAACAATCAGGGAAATAGGCGTGAATCTTCGACCTGGTTCTTAAGTTGGCAGATGACAGTCGCGCATTTTGAAATTGGAACATCCGTACCAGTTCTTTCTGAACCATATTTGACAGATTGAATGAGTCGAGCCAGGTTTGAGGTAGCAGTTCTAGATCGACATGCATGACAGCGCAGTCGGCACGAACGACCGCTGTCGGCAACCGGCAGTTCGCCCGAATTCACTGGAAATTCGGCATTCGGCTGAAACGGGCGGGCCAAAACAACTTGGGGGTTGAAATGCTGGACTATGACGCTCGAATTGATTTGCGGCGTTCGCGGTTTCCTCGGTTCAAGCGAGATTCAGTCACGCTTCTTTCACTCACCGGTCTGCTGTTGCTCGGTGCAACCCCGATTGCGACCGCAGACGACTGGAATGCCACCGGCGGCACTGTTAACGATGCGGCCTGGAGCGGCGATACTCCGGTGATCCCCGGTCAGATCTCGGTTGGGGCGCTGGAGGGCGAAGGTGGCGTCAACGGTGGCTCGGCGACGTACAGCGTGCCGATCAATGTCGTTCCGGGCCGCGCAGGAATGCAGCCGGACGTGTCCCTGAATTATTCCAGCAGCACCGGCAACGGAATAGCGGGAGTTGGCTGGAGCCTGTCCGCGGGGGCCTCAATCAGTCGCTGCGGTCGTACGTACGCGCAGGATGGCACTACCGACAAGGTCAACTTTGACAAGGCAACTGACCGTCTTTGCATGAACGGCCGACGTCTTGTTGCCGTCAGCGGCGGATACGGGAACTCTGGCACCGAATACCGCACCGAGATCGACAGCTACGCAAAGATCGTCCAGACAGGAGACATGGACGGCACTGGTACGTACTTCACGGTCACCTACGCGAATGGCAATCGCGACTTTTTTGGCCAGACGCCAGACAGCCGCCATTCACTGGATGGCATCACCCTTACCATGAGCTGGGTGGTGAACAAGTCCGAAGACGTCAGCGGCAACAACACGATCAATTACACGTACGCGCCGCGCGGACGCGGTGAGCACGTACTCGAGTCAATTGCCTACACAGGGCAGGGCAGCGCAATCGGTGATCGAAAGGTCGAGTTCGCCTACGAGACCAGGCCGGACACGTCAGTTGCCTATTTCTCAGGTGGGCTCAGAGAGTCGACTCAGAGGCTTACGTCGATCACGACCCTGTACCAGACTCAGGTCGTTCGCCAGTACCGCCTCGGATACCAGCAGAGCGCTACGAGCAGCAATAGCCTCGTCACGACTATCGAAGAGTGTGGGTACAGCGGCACGACAGAGTACTGCCTTCCGGCAACTACCTTCGATTGGTACCAGCATGCGCCGACATACCAGCTCGAACCCTTCGAGTACTTTGACAGCGCAGGTCAGCCAGCACCAATTGGCGCTCCCATGGCGACCGTTACCTGGCTATTGCCGAAAAAGGATATGAACGGCGACGGGACGCGCGACTGGCCAAGCGTCTTCGTCAATGCGGAAGGCGAATACACCGGCCCGAACAACTTCGAGAACCTTGGGAACTGTCACCAGAACGGCTACACCGGGCAGACACTATGCCACACCGCGGACTTCAACCTGGACGGTTTGACGGATTCCTGGAAGCTTACCAGCGGAACGAGCCGCACTTTCCAATACGCGTATTCGAACTACGACGGCTCGACACCCGTACTTGTTAGCACGCCGATCGTGCTGAGCACACTAGGTTTCCTGGACGACGAGATTCTCGCGGTGACGGATCTGAATGGCGATGGTTATGCGGACGTGCTGGTTCGCCGAGCGGTCGACACGATCAACACATACACCGGCACATCCAGAGTCGAGGTCTTCCTTCACACAAAAAACGATGCCGCGCCGTATACGGCGACCGCGCACTTTGTGTACAGCATCCCGGCGCGAGCAAAAAGCCACTACGATTGGGTGCTGGATCAGCAACTCGAGGTGCTTGACGACTTCGACGGCAACGGCATCCAGGACATCTTCGTGTTCCAGGCCGACTTCGCTGCCGAAGAACACCCTGAGGACGAATTCTTCGCACCACAGTTCTACAAGCCCAGATTCCGGAGTGTATTGCTCAGCCAGTCCTCCGGCACGTATTCCAATACGCAAGTGTCGTTTGGTGAGAATCTGGTACCTGGGTTCCCAGACCACTATCCGGAATATGCGACTCACGAGATGCTGTTTGATTTGAACGGCGACGGGCTTCTCGACCTCATAGGCCTGGTATTCAACGCGTCATTTCGGTATCGCATCAATCTCGGAGACGGCCAGCTTAGTGAATGGCAGTACCTGGCAGGTAGCCAACCGATCTTCGATGCACTGAGGAAGGGATTTGTGCCGGTTGAACGGTCGCCAGCTACGGGTGGTAGTGGTGGCCCATTCGGCGGTGGTGGCCCGATGATTCCCGACACATATAACGAGCAGCGCCTCGTACCTGCCTACGTGCTCGACCACGATCAGAATGGCAAAGCGGAGATGCTCGTACCGACAAATCGTCTTGTGTCGTTTTGTTTCGACCACAATGTCATGGTCGGGCCGGGCGGCGCCTGGGGTGTTCAGCGATTCTGTGACGATGAAATGTACAGAGTCGGCGAGACGACCGTTGGCGGGTTGTGGCAACCGCCGCTTGCTGACATGAACGATCGCAGCCTTTATCAATACGAAAAGGCGGTATTCACGGTGACCGGCTACAGCCCGAACGGGACTCCGCAGATCACAGCGACGCTGGAACCGACCTCAATCGTCTCGACAATTACCCTGGGAGCGCGGGCCGACGTGTTCGGCAATGGACTCGATGACTTTGTCACGATGGCAAGCTGCTTCACAACCGGTACCAACTGCACCTACGGCGACGCGGCAGGGAACAACACGCTCGCCGACTATCTGGACTCCCGCGGCAACCCCATGATTCCCGGTGCCTACATCAATCGAAATGTGGGTTCCTACGGTCCGACGTCGGCCGACAGCCGACAGTACGAGATCGTCGATATGATGAAGTCGGCCGAAGACGCTCTCGGTGCGCGGACCGAATGGGACTACTTGCCATTGAATTCCGGTCGTGGCGGAACCGACTTCTACGACGCGGATCATTCGCACATGGGCACTACTGTGGGCTACCTGCACTTCAGCGCCAACGTAAATGTTGTCCACGAGGTTCGTCGCAGCAATGGCCTCGGTACATTGAATGCGTTCAATTATCGATACCGGGACGCGACATTGAGCTCCCAGGGGCGCGGCTTCCAGGGCTTCGAGCAGATCATCGTCGAAGACGAGGAGAATGAACTCCGGAGCGTCAGCGACTATCACGTGATGTTCCCATTATCCGGGAGATTGATTGAGACGCGACAGTGCCTGAGTAGCTCCGCGGACCTCGAGTGTGCGACCGGCCAGATTGCCGAATCTGAGTACCAATGGGATCTATGGCGAGATGGCATTCTGAGGCAGACCGTCGTCGATGGGACCTCGAACTATTCGACACACGTTCTCGAGAACACGTCTACTGACAACCGCTATTGGGTCTCGCCGCGTATTGAGAAGACCGTCGCCTACGAAACCTCGAGCAGCCAAACGGCGGGACAGGGAGCAGTGCAGCCCATTACCGTCGGTTCGTTGTGGACACACTCAGTTGAGAGCGAGTCTCAGTTCAATGGCAACGGTTGCTCGACTTATCGACGTGAGACCTATGAAGAACCAGCCGGCGCGAACAAGAACGAGGCCATAACGATAAGGGTATACGATCCGGCCGATACATCAACATGGTGGCTGTGTCGTACAGCCACCGAGACGGTGCAGACTGCCGCCGTCTCCGGGCGCTCAGCCGACTACGCCGATATCGAATCCGGAAGCGACACTGCGACGGAAACTCGAACGACGTACACGTGGGATACGAGTTGTCGCAAGCCCGGTGTCGTGACCCTCGAAGCGACGCTGGGCGGAGGACAGCCCGCTCGAACGACCACCGCATACAACACGCACTGCTTGCCGGACACTGTGACCGTCGAGGGTACCGCCTATAACGGCGCAGCCTATGCGATGGATGATCGCAGCACCGGCACGACTTACACGGCTGACGGCTACTTCGTCGCCACGGTGACAAACGCAAAGGGACATATCACGCAGACGACCCCTGATTTCCGCTTCGGCCTGCCGACTCAGATAACGGGCCCGAATGGTCAGATCACGACAATGACGTACGATCCATTCGGTCGCCTCGCAACATCGAAGTTGCCAGGGGAACCAACGGTAGTCACCGCATATTGGTGGTGCAGCGGTGTGCATGGTGGCACAGCGTGGTGTCCGACCGGCGACTATCCGACATACCGGTCGCGTGCGCAGGCAGTCGGATCACCCGATGTCTATCGTTACTTTGACGAGCTCGATCGAGAAGTACATTCGATAACGCGGAATTTCACCAATGACGACTGGTACAGAGATCGCCGGAGGTACAACACTCGCGGTCAACTTGATTGGGAAACCGTGCTCTATGACAACCGTGTCAGCGGCGGGGCACGCTACATCTATTACGACGGCTATGACAACCTCGGGCGTCTCACACGAGTCCGGCGACCGCAGGATAACGACACCTACTCTCAGACGGACTACTCATACTCCGGACAGACAATCGACATAACGGCGCAAAGCGCTGGCACTGGCGCGCGGACGCTGTACATGGCGCGCGCTACGAACGGACTCGGGCAGCTCATATGGACCCGCGACCCATACAACAGCACCACTGAATACGCCTATGACGGCCGTGGCAATCCGATCAGTCTCGAGGACGCGAATGACGATCGCATCACGACGCGCTTCAACGCCCTCGGGCAGAAAGAGTGGGTGCACGATCCAAATGCTGGCGATCGCGATTTCCAGTACAACAGCCTCGGCGAGGTCGAGTGGGAGCGCGACGCGAACCTCGACATCACCACCTACCGGTATGACGTGCTGGGTAGAATCTACGACCGGTGGACCAATGGCGTAATAACCGGCTCATGGCGCTACGACAGTACGGCCGCGTGGGGCCGGCTCGGTATGATCGACTACGAGCGCAACTCCTCATCGACCACGGACCGATTGTCGAAGTACTACCGATATGCGACCACCTCCGGCGGAAGGGATTATCTGTCCTACACGGCGCACTACATCGATGAGAATGGTGCGATACCGGACGAAAACAAGCACTACACGTATTACTACGTGGACAGCAACTACGGCCGGCCAACAGGTATGCGTTATCACACGACCGGCCTGACGCTTCAGTATTCCTACAATTCAACCGGATATCTCGAACAAGTCAGCAACGCGGCCAGCGGCTATGTATATCGGCAGATCTCCGACCAGGACGCGCTCGGCAACGTCATCAGTAGCACGATGGGGGATTCGATGCTGACACAGACGCAATCGCACCATCCCGCGTCCGGACAGATGCTGACGAATCACGTCACGCTGACCAGTGGTGGTTCGACCGTTCATCGTCTGGAGTACGACTACGACGGTTTTAGCAACCTTTATCAAAGTGAGATGACGGCGAATAACGGGTTGCAGAATTTCGAGACGTTTACTTACGACGACCTGCACCGCCTGACGAAGAGCGACCGCGCATATATGTCGGAGGGCCGGCCGAATGACGTGATCGACTATGGCTACAACTCGGTTGGGAACATAACGGGAAAAACGGATTACGCAGTTGGTGAAATGCTGTACGGTAATGCCGCGCGCAATGCCGGGGGAAATGCCGGTCCAAACGCGATTCGCCAGATCACCCTGGCATCCGGGGGCACCGCCAACTACAGCTACGACGACAATGGCAACATGTTGACCGGCGACGGTCGGACGACTACATACAACTCGTTCAACAAGCCGGTCACGATCACGGCCGGCGGCGTTATCAGTTCGTTCAGTTACGGCGCCGACACGCTGCGATACCGGCACGAGAAAACGGGCCTGCCCGGCGGTACGCAAGTCACCTTCAATATCGACCGGCACTTCGAGGTCGAGGAACAGGGTTCCCGCAGAACCTATCGTCACTACATCGACGGAGTTGCCGTACTCAACATGGAAGACGACGGTGGCACGGTATCGTGGGTACTGGGCTTCAACCTAATGGACCGTATTGGCAGCGTCGTCACTCTCGTGGACCACCTTGGCACAGTCCTCGAGCACCGCAGCTACGATCCGTTTGGCAAGCCGAGACGCGGCGACTTCATCGATGCGAACGGAACGATTCAATCGGCGATCGCTCAGGATCCGCACCCGCCGTACAGTCTAGATCCGATGACGGACCGAGGGTTCACCGACCACGAACATCTCGACGAACAACGCGTCATTCACATGAATGGCCGAATCTATGACTACAACATTGGTCGATTCATGTCCGTGGATCCGTTCATCCAGGCACCGACATCGACTCAGAGCAGCAATCCGTACTCGTACATCATGAATAACCCGCTGTCAGGAACGGACCCGTCCGGGTACATCTGGGGCGGGCCATATTCCAGTGGCGGTATGGCTGACGAACCGGAGGAGTGGTTCAAGCCGTCGTGTTTGGGGCATTTCTGCAATGAAAAACCCGTGTTTGGGGCAGATGGGAATGGTAGTTCTCCGGGCGGTGGAGAGGAACACGGTCCCGCTTCGGCCAATGTGACGAAGGTACCACTCAATCAGATGATACTTTTGAGGGCGGGCTTGCGCAGCCAAGCGGCGTGGCGGACAGCGGTGGTGATAGCGGCCAGGCCGAAAACCGACTCAGCCAAGAGACCATGGACTTACTTGAAGCTACAAGGGAAAGGCTTGCCAATGATGCCGACTATAGTAATCAAATTCGGCGCGCGTACTATGACGCAACTGATGCCGCTGAAGTCCTTGCAACAGTAGGTTACCACTTGGACAGAAGTTTGCTTAGAGCCAATGGTTCGATTCTCTGGAAGCTCGGCGATATCGAGACAGGTCGCCACGTAGTCGACGGCAACTCTTATCGTGGAGCAGGCGTGTGGAGTAGTCCCGGCGCTTTTATTGAAAACGTAATTGGTAGCAACGAAGCAGTTCCTATGCAGCTTGAAAGGCGGCCGCTGGCAATAGTCCTCTATTTTCCGCTCGCTAGGGATCCGTATATCGAACCGCTAAAAGGTCGCTGGGCGCAATTTGATCCACCAGTGCCCGTGTTCATCGTGCAAGGCTCAAGGCAACAAGTGATTCTTGGGGACCAGGGTCCATTCGATGTCGAGATAGTGAGGTACTAGTATGTTACGGAGCTGCTCATATACAACCATGCCGAAGCATCGATTTGTCACGCAGATTCGAACGTTTGCAACGCTGATCGTTGTTTCAATGACCCTGGCTTGTCAACAAGACTGGCCTCCCAATGCGCAACAATTTGAGAGCCATTATTGGCAGAATCAAGACTACTTCGTGGAGTTGTCGGAAATTTTGGACGAGGTGGAGTTTGTTACGCTCAGCTTTGGGCCCGTCCAAAACGTGCTCCATTTCGAGTCTGAAGATTCTTCCAGACAATTAGTAGTCGACGTGTCTGGAGACACCCGCAACACAAGAATACGTGAGCTCATGGAGCGACTTGAAACCCACGTTGTGTTTAAGTCCGAAGACTCGATATTCTTCGATCGGCGTACTCAGTCAATCGGTGGCCACTCCTATTTTGTTCGCTACGTATACGGTTCGGCAGATGACGTTCTACAGAATTGCGATAGCTTTGCCGACGCCACGGAAAGCGATAGTTGCGTAATTCCGCTAAACGATGATTGGAGAATAACCTATCGGTGGATTCGGGAGAGGACCGGCTAAGCGTCCAGGAGGACAAGTAATCCTGGACAGGCAGAGTTAGAGATCACCAATAGCTGTTGCCCCCAGCCAACGAGCTAGCTGTGGACTTGTGATAGAGATCCGGCGAAAAACGTGTGCACAGCCAAACACCGCAGATTGAAGACCTGCTTTGACCGGCGTCAGCGATCAGACTGAACGAGTGATCCTCAGCTCACCGTTGCCCAGGTGTCGCCGCAAACTACCGTACCGCAATCGAGCCAGCCCTCTGACGAAAGCCCAATGCTCTCGAGAATGGGTGACAGCGAGGCATCGATTCAGCCGCGCTTGCCCTGTACGGCGATGCGACCGGTCTGATTGGCCAGACCTGGTCCGCCGACCTGCAAGCAAACTTTCCCGCGGATGCTCTGCGATTACTCCGGAATCGGATCGTCGCCGGTCGGCTGAATAGCGCTGGTCTCGACCATGAGTATGACGGTCCGTTCCGGCGCGACGGGCTTGTGCATGACGCCTTTGGGAATCGTCACGCCCTGATTGGGCCGAAGTTCGATCGTCTGGTCCTCGAGTTCAATGTCGAGTCTGCCGGAAACGACGAAGAAGAATTCATCGTCATCGTCGTGTTTGTGCCAGTGAAATTCTCCCTCGACAACGCCCAGCCGGACGACGCTGTCGTTCACCTGCGTGAGTGTCTGATTGAACCACTGTTCGTTGCACTCCGACGCGAGGGCGTCGACGTCAAATCGCTCTTTGGGTGCAAATCGGACGTCCAGGTTGATGTCGTAATCGATCCGTTGAGCCATGTTGCGGGTTACTCGAATAGGTCCGCCATCTCGTAGTGTGACACGCGTTCGTCAAATCGCACCATCATCGCCTGGGCGGCGGCGGGTACGACGGCGAGCGCTGGATCCACACCGGCAAACGCATGAATGTCCGCAAGCGCGCGCCACCGCGTGATTACGACGAACTCGATGCCGTCGTCGACGTCGCGGCTGAGGACGTCCGCGCCGGCGAATCCGTCAATCGCTCTGAGCTGCGGCAGGGTGTCCTGCGATAGGTGGTCGACATAGGCTTTCGCCTGATCGACTTCGACAATGCCGCGCCACAATCTGGCAATCATAAGAAGAGTTTAGACGCTGCGATCGACGATGGGTGGAACCGCGCTCTGCTGCCGAGCCCTTAGCTGTCCCGCAGAATCAACTCGGTCCGAATCGACGCCGACTTCGGTATCTCGCCATCAATGATGCGCATGAGCTTGGCGGCTAAAACGCGGCCTGCCTGGTGCGTGTCTTGACGGATCGTCGTGATCGGCGGGCTGAAATACTGTGCGGCCGGGATATCGTTGTAGCCGACGACGGACAAATCATCCGGAACCACTGCACCTGCTTCCCTGAAAGCTGAAATGAACGCCATGGCCGCGGTGTCGTTCCAGGTGAAAATCGCATCCGGCCGCGATTCGATCACGTCGAGATAGCGCGTCGCCGCGTCGTAGGCGGAGTCGTAGCTGAAGCCGTGCAGTTCGATGTCGTCGAGCCGGATATCGACATCGGCTTCGTCGACGACGCTTTGCAAGCCCTCGCGGCGCATGTGCATTTCCCGGAACGACGTGTCGCCGACAAACAGGAAGTGGCGTCGTTTCTTCTCAAGGAAATACTCGCCGGCGAGCTTTCCGCCGAGGAAGTTGTCGCTGCCAACGACGCAGTAGTTGGCATCGGGCGCCGCCGCACCCCAGACCACGATGGGTGCACCGGTGGCCGCGAAGTCCCTCAGGGATTCCTCGCGATGTCCCTGGCCGAGAATGATGAAACCATCGGCGCCTCGCTCATTGAGGATCTGCCGGAAGGCCGTCGAGTCATTGTGGTTGGGAGCGCAGAGGAGGAGGTCCTGATTGTGATCGCCCAGCGCCTCAGAGACGCCGGCGAGAAGATCGAACATGAACGGGTCGGATATGTGGTTCTCGCGGTGCGAACGGAAGTCCATCGATACGGCGATCGTGTTCGTCCGCTTGTGACGCAGCTTTTGGGCGTTTCGATTCACGGCGTAGCCGTGCTGCGCGGCGACCGACTGCACGTGATTGCGGGTTTTCTCGTTGACCAGCGGACTGTTGGCCAGCGCCCGCGACACCGTGGGCTTCGAGACTTTCGCGAGCCTCGCGATGTCCGCCATCGTGATCGCGCGTTTTTCCTTGTCCGACAACGACTTTCTCCCTTACGCAGCGCGCAATATAGCGTTCGGTGAAACCAATTTCAAAGGGTTTGAAATGCATTTCTTGAAATGCATTTCATTTCGGCGTACCGTGCCTCAAAACATCCGATGGACAGGGGGACAAGCATGACAACCATCGCAACGATTCGACGCCGGGCCGGGCTGGCGTCCATCACGTTCGCATTTCTGGCATTCGCTGGACAGGCACAGGCGCAGGGCGACGAGGAAGAGCCGCAGTACGTCACGATCGAAGAGATCATCGTGACCGGTACCGCCGGCGGCGCCGAACTCCGCAAGTTCGACGCCAGTTTCGCCATCACGACGATGAGCGACACCGATATCAACGAGTATGCGCCGCAGAGCACCGCGGACCTTCTCAAGCTGGTGCCGGGCGTCTGGTCCGAGAGTTCGGGCGGCGTCGCAGGTGCCAACGTCTTCGTGCGCGGCTTCCCGGGCGGTGGTGACGCACCGTTCTACACCCTGCAAGTCAACGGCGCACCGATCTTTCCGCCACCGACGCTCTCTTTTCTCGAGAACACGACGCTTTTCCGGGTAGACGAGACCGTACTGCGCGTCGAAGCGCTGCGTGGCGGCCCGAACCCCGTGTTCTCGAACGGTCAGCCCGGGCTCACGACCAACATGATCCTGCGCGAGGGCAGCGAAGAGACCGAGGGGCTGGTCAAGTACACGACTTCGGACTACGACCTACGCCGCTTCGACGGCTATCTGAGCGGCGAACTGGCCGACGAGTTCTACTACATGATCGGCGGCTACATCTCGAGTTCGCCTGGAATACGCGATGCTGGATTCAACGCCCGCGAAGGCAACCAGATCACGATCAATCTGACCCGGGATCTCGACAACGGCACGCTGAATTTCTTCCATCGGCAGACCGATGATCACGGCCAGTGGTACCTGCCGTCTCCGCTTAATGTGCCGGGCGTCGACGCCGAATACAGTCAGATCGGTACGCTGAACCGGCAGCGGCGGATTCTGTTCGCCAACAACTTCGGCGATCCGACGTTTGTCGATCCGGGCGAGAAGACGCTCAACCTCGGCGAAGGCCGTGGTTGGGACGGGTCAATGTCCGGCGGGTCCATCGTGCTCGATGTCATGGACGGTTGGGAGCTCACGGACCGCTTCAGCTATACGGCCGGCGATGCCGACACGTTGGGTCTCGTGCCCGATGGCGGCGCCGTGAACGTCGGCGCGCTCATCGCCGATCCGGCGCTCGACCCATTGGCCGTCATCACCGGACCGCTAACGGGGTCGGTGACGGGACGGTCGATTGCCAATTCCGAGTACATCCAGCGTTGGGGTGCGTGGGAAGTCAGGAAGGACATCGAAGCCTTCACGAACGACATCAGCCTGGCCCGGGCGTGGGATCGCGGCACAGCGACCTTCGGCTTCTATACGGCGAATGCGTCCACCGACGAATTCTGGTCACTGGGCAATCACAAATACGAAGTCGTGCAGCACGGCGGCGAACTCGTCACGGGTATCGAGTGCAATGACGACCCGACTATCGACAGCTGCAACTGGAACTACGACATCGACGCGACCGGCGACGTTACGACGACGGCGCTGTACGCAGCCACGACCTTCGATCTCAGCGATCAGCTGACGGTCGATATCGGCATCCGCGCCGAGAACCATCAGATGAATTACACCGTGGACGAGGGTCTTGATGGAGTCATCACCGGCGCTGTCGACTACGACGAGTCGGAAGTGTCATGGACGGCGGCCGCGAACTACATGCTCAGCGACACGATGGGCATCTTCGGACGCATCAATACCGGCAGCAAGATGCCGTACTTCGACGACTACCGCGACAATCGAGGAGCCTTCGACGCGGGCAACAACCTGATCCAGGAAGTCGATCAGTTCGAGGTCGGGTTCAAGTGGGTAACGGACGATCTGAGCGTCTATGCGACCGGCTTCTTCACCGAGGTCGATCCGAGCTTCTTCGTCGCACTGACGGGGCAGGGCGCGGTTATCCAGACGCAGGAATCGATGGGCGTCGAAGTCGACGCCATCTGGGATACCGGCAGCGGCTTCTCGGTCTCGCTGAACGCCACCATCCAGGATTCCGAGATCAAGAGCGGCCCGAACGACGGCAACGAAACGGCCCGGCAACCGGGTTGGCAGCTACGCCTGACACCGCGTTACCAGTTCGATGCCGGCGATTTCTCTGGCACGGTCTATGGCACGTTGAGTGCTGTCGACGATCGCTGGAGCGAGCCCGCAAACATCAACCAGCTCGACGGCTACGAGAAGTTGGATCTCGGCGTCATCGTCCGAATCAACGAGCAGTTCGTGGTGCAGCTCTCAGCTGACAACGTGACCGACGAGGACGCGTTGACCGAGGGCGATCCCCGCAATATCACCGCGCCGAACGGCCGCTTCATCATGCCGCGGACGATCGAATTCAGCGTCGGCTACGAGTTCTGATTGAGTGCACGGGGCAGGCCCAGAGCCTGCCCCCTTTGCACATTAGTTCGATTGCTTTCAGACTGGAGCCAGCATGACTCGGTGGCTTGTCAAGATATCGCTGTTCCTGAACTACTTCGTCTTCGCGATTCTGCTCAACAGCGTCGGAACGGTGATTCTGCAGGTGCAGAACACCTATGGTGTGTCCGAGTCGGAGGCCAGCGTCCTCGAGGCCTTCAAGGACCTGCCGATCGCGATCACGTCGTTCCTTATTGCCTCTTTCATCGTCAGGATCGGCTATCGCCGCGCGATGCTGATCGCGCTGGGTTTCATTGCGCTGGTCGCACTGCTGATGCCGCAGCTGCCGACTTTCTGGATGGCGAAAGCAATGTTCGCGGCCACCGGAGTGGGTTTCGCGCTGGTCAAAATCTCCGTGTTCGCAACCCTTGGATTGGTGACGGATTCGCAGCGCCAACACACCAGCCTGATGAACTTCCTCGAGTCGTTCTTCATGGTTGGCGTGTTGTCGGGCTACTTCATTTTCAGTGCGTTCGTCGACGATTCCGATCCGGCGTCGCTGGGCTGGCTGAGCGTGTACTACGTTCTCGCCGCGCTCTCGATCGCCGCGTTCGTGCTGCTACTGTTTGCGAGGATCGATGAGCGCGCGGCCCATATCGACGAGCCGGAGTCGCTGATTGACGAATTCACAGGCATGCTCAGGCTCTGCATTCGCCCGTTGGTGCTGGTCTTCATCGTCAGTGCATTTCTCTATGTGCTCATCGAACAGAGCATCATGTCATGGCTGCCGACCTTCAACAGCCGCATCCTGAATCTCGCGCCATCGCTCAGTATCCAGATGGCCAGCATTCTTGCAGCCTCGACCGCGCTCGGCCGATTCTCGGCGGGCGTTCTGCTGCGGCACTTCGATTGGTCCAGGGTGCTTATTGTTGGCCTGATTTCGGCGGCTGTCCTGGTTCTCGTCGCGCTGCCGCTGGCCGGCAACGACGGCGGAGCGATGATTACAAGTTGGGGTGCGGCCCCGATCGCTGCCTTCGTGTTTCCGCTAATCGGTTTCCTGATCGCACCGGTGTATCCGGCAATTAACTCCGTGATCCTGTCAGCACTCCCGACTCATCAGCACGGAGCGATGGCAGGACTGATCGTCGTCTTCTCCGCGCTGGGCGGCACGTCCGGATCGATCATTACCGGCACGCTATTCGAGCATTTCGGCGGCCGGACGGCGTTCTATTTCTCGCTGGCGCCGATCGCACTGATTATCGTCGCGATCGTTCTCTTCAAGCGGCTCAGCGACAAGCACATGTCCGCGAGTGCGCCAGCGTGAAGATCCGGGCTACACCGGACGCACTGTTCGCGGGCCTGTTCGAAGCCGTTCAGTCCGCGCACGTCTTCGGCGATTCGAAGACTTTTGTCGACGCTGTTGCCAGGTCCGACCCCGGCGCGATTCTGGAGCGCTTCCGAGCGGCGCGTGGCGACTCCGAATTCGACCTGATCGGGTTTGTGGAGGAAAACTTCGATCTACCGGCAGGCGATGCGGCCGTCGAAGGCGGCGCAACAGACTTACCCATCCAGGAGCGCATTTCCGAACTCTGGGATCTCTTGACGCGAGAGGCCGACAAGACCATCGACCACTCATCGTTGATTCCCTTGCCGAATCGCTATGTGGTTCCAGGTGGACGATTCCGCGAGGTCTATTACTGGGACAGCTACTTCACGATGCTCGGTCTTGCAGACGCCGGCCGCACGGATCTCATTGCCGACATGGTCGAGAATTTCGCCTGGCTGATCGACGAGGTCGGTTTCATTCCCAACGGCAATCGAACCTACTACTGTACGCGCTCGCAACCGCCGTACTTCGCCTTGATGGTCGAGCTGCTGGCCGACGTGAGCGGCGACGAGTCCGTACTCGAGCGGTACCTGCCGGAGATGAAGCGCGAGTATGAATTCTGGATGGCAGGCGCGGAGACCCTGACGGTAGATCAGCATGCAAGCCGGCGGGTCGTGATGAGCCCCGACGGTCTGCTGAATCGTTACTGGGACAATGTGGCGATTCCGCGTCAGGAGAGTTATGCCGAGGACGTCGAGTTGGTCTCGGCCTCGCCGTGGGACCCGGAACAGCTCTATCGAGACATTCGCGCCGGGGCCGAGTCCGGTTGGGACTACAGCTCCCGGTGGTTCGAAGACGGCCACTCGATGCAGACCATCCGCACGACGCAGGTACTGCCGGTCGATCTGAACGCCTTGATGTACAACCTGGAGTCGACACTGGCGGACGTGTGCGAGCGCGTCGGCGACGACGGCCAACGAATATTCGCCGAACGTGCCAGGAACCGGCGGGAGCTCATTCAGAATCTGTTCTTCGACGAGGAGTCCGGGACCTTCATGGACCTCGCCCTGCCGGACTTCGCGGTCACGGGCACGCAGTCCATCGCCATGATGTACCCGCTGTACTTCGGAATCGCGACGGAAGCGCAGGCCGAGCGGGTGGTAGAGGTCGTGCAACGTGACTTCTTGAAAGCCGGAGGCTGGGTGACCTCAAACCACGACACCGGGCATCAGTGGGACAGCCCGAACGGCTGGGCGCCCATGCAGTGGACGACCTACCGGGGGCTCGAACGTTACGGGTATGTCGATGAAGCGCGCGAGGGTGCGCGGCGCTGGGTCGACGACAACCTTGCTATCTATGAGAAGCACGGGCGATTGCTCGAGAAATACAACGTCGAGTCGCCCGGAAAACTGGGGGCCGGCGGCGAATACGAGGTGCAGGACGGCTTTGGTTGGACCAATGCGGTACTGGTCCGGCTGATGTCGAGGCTCGGGCGCTAGCAGAGGCGCCCGACCGCTGTCCGGGCTTGCGCTGGGCCGGCCCAAGCAGTTTCGGAAGTTACTAGTGCATTCATTTCAAGAAACCGCAACAATACGCCGCATATAGTTCGACCCCTCAGCCAACCCCTCTGACTCTTATTCTCAAGGACCCCGAGCATGTCTCGTGTCTACAATTTCAGCGCTGGCCCGGCCGCGCTGCCGCTCGAAGTATTGGAAACCATCCGCGAGGACATCCCCGACTGGCAGGGTACCGGCATGTCAGTCATGGAGGTCAGCCACCGCAGCGCCGAGTTTGTTGAGCTCGCCGCCCGCGCGGAGGCCAACGTCCGCGAGCTGTTGAGGATTCCCGACGACTACAGCGTGCTGTTTCCCCAGGGCGGGGCGACTATGCAGATGGCCATGGCGCCGCTGAACCTCGCCGGCGAAGGGCAGAAGGCCGACTACGTGCTGACCGGCAGCTGGGGCAAGAAAGCTGTCAACGAGGCGAAGAAGTTCTGCGACGCGCAGACCATCGCCGATGCGTCCGACGAGAACTTCACCTACATCCCCGACGAATCGTCGTGGGATAGAAGTGACGATGCGGCCTACCTGCACTACACGCCGAATGAGACGATTGCGGGCGTCGAATATCATTTCGTGCCCGGAGGCGATGCACCGCTGGTCGCGGACATGTCGAGCACGATCCTCTCGCGGCCGATCGACGTCAGCAAGTTCGGTGTCATCTACGCAGGCGCGCAGAAGAATATCGGCCCAGCGGGTATCACGCTGGTCATCGTGCGAAACGAACTTCTCGAGCGAGCACCCGCGAGCATCCCGCACCTGATGACGTGGCGTGCGTACGCGGAGTCCGATTCGATGACCAATACGCCGCCGACGTTCGCGTGGTACGTCGCGGATCAGGTCTTTCAATGGCTCAAGGGCAAAGGTGGCCTCGAGGCAATCGCGGAGGTCAATGACCGCAAGGCCTCGAAGCTCTACGCGGCGATCGATGAGTCCGACTTCTACTCGAATCCGGTCCGAAAGGATTGCCGGTCGTGGATGAACGTCCCATTCATCCTTGCTGACGACGCGCTGGACAAGAAGTTTCTCGAGGAATCGAAAGCGACCGGGCTGACGAACCTCAAGGGTCATCGCTCGGTCGGCGGTATGCGCGCGTCAATTTACAACGCCGTGCCGGAAGCGGCAGTGGATGCGCTGATCGCGTTCATGGCGGAGTTCGAGAAAGAACACGGATAGGCTCGTCCCGGCCCGGAATCGCCCGTAAGGCGGGCTCCTACAGTGAAAATTCAGAGCGGCGCTGCGGCCGCGATAATGGAAACAGCATGTACAAGGTACTGACACTCAACAATATCGCCGTTGAAGGCCTGCGGCATTTCCCGCGGGAGCGCTACGAGGTCGCTTCCGAGATTGCGCACCCGGACGCCATCATCCTGCGTTCGTACAACATGCATGACATGGATATTCCGGAGACGGTGGCGGCGGTCGGCCGTGCCGGCGCCGGCACGAACAACATCCCCATCGACGTACTGGCGCACCGCGGTGTGCCGGTCTTCAATGCGCCGGGTGCCAATGCCAATGCCGTGAAGGAACTGACCATCGCCGGTCTGTTCATGGGCGCGCGCAATCTCGCCGACGCGCGCGAGTACGTCAAAGGACTGACGGAGAAGGGCGACAAGCTCAACAAGGCCGTCGAGGCCGGCAAGAAGCAGTTTGTCGGCTTCGAGATGCCCGGCAAGCGCATCGGCGTAATCGGACTTGGCGCGATCGGCGTTGCTGTTGCTAACGCGGCTCTCGACCTCGGCATGCAGGTCGTTGGCTACGACCCGAAGATGACCGTACGCAACGCGTGGCAGCTGCACGCCGGCGTGGAGCAGGCCGAGACCCTGGACGAGCTGTTCCAGCACGCGGACGCAGTGTCCTGTCACGTGCCGCTGATCGACGCGACCAGGGGCATGGTCAACCGCGACCGACTCGCACTGATGAACGACGGCGCGATCCTGATCAACTTCGCTCGCGGCGGTATCGTCGACAACGAGGCGGCGACCGCCGCGCTCGATAGCGGCAAATTACACGCCTATGTCACCGATTTTCCCACCGAGGAATTGATCGCCCACGCGGGGGTTATCGCGTTGCCTCACCTCGGCGCATCCACCGGCGAGGCCGAGGAGAACTGCGCCATCATGGTCGCCGAGAACGTCAAGGACTATCTCGAGAATGGCAACATTCGTTACTCGGTGAATTTCCCCGAGTGCCGCCTCGGCCGCATTCCGGGAACGACGCGCATCACGATTGCGAACGCCAACGTGCCGAACATGGTCGGCCAGATTTCGACCTGCCTCGCTGAAGCGGGACTCAATATCGAGGACCTTCTGAACAAGTCGATGGGCGATCTGGCATATACGATCGTCGACGTGAGCGGCGAGGTTAGAGACGCGACGATGAACGAGCTGCGATCGATCGAGGGCGTACTGGCATTGCGAAATCTAGGATCTCCTGTAACCTGAGCGCCTAAACTATTGGAAAGCCTTCAGTTTCCTAGGAAACCAACGGGCGCAAAGCATGACCGAAAAGAAACAGGACGCGACGCCGGACCTCGGCGAAATCCGCAAGCGCATCGATGAAATCGACGAGCGTATTCAGGGGCTGATCTCCGAGCGGGCGCGGTTTGCGCAGGAGGTCGGGCTCTCGAAAGGGGACGTGACCTCGGCCGTCGATTACTACCGGCCGGAACGGGAAGCCGACGTGCTGCGGCGCGTGCGTGAGCGCAATGACGGTCCGCTCCGCAACGAGGAGATGCTCCGTCTGTTCCGCGAGATCATGTCGGCGTGCCTCGCCCAGCAGGAGCCGCTGAAGATCGGCTTCCTGGGTCCCGAGGGCACGTTCACTCAAACTGCCGTCTTCAAGCATTTTGGGCACGCGGTCCGGGCGTTGCCGTACCACACGATCGACGAGATCTTTCAGGAGGTCGAGTCCGGCGCGGCGGATTTCGGTGTCGTGCCGATCGAGAATTCGACGGAAGGTTCGGTCAACAATACGCTGGACATGTTTCTGACCTCGCCGCTCAAGATCGGTGGCGAGATCGAGTTGCGCATTGAGCAACACCTGCTCGGCAGCGAGAAGGGCCTGGACAGGATCGAGCGCATCTGCGCGCACGAACAGTCGCTCGCCCAGTGCCGCGGCTTCATCCGCGAGAATCTGCCGCACGTCGAGCTGATCGGGATGTCGAGCAACGCCGCAGGCGCGCGCCGCGCGCGCGACGAGGACGGCACCGCGGCGATCGGCCCCGCAGTCGCGGCCGACGTCTACGATCTCGAGGTTCTGGTCAGCAATATCGAGGACCGAGCGGACAACGCGACTCGCTTCCTGGTGGTGGGCCGTGAATTGCTCGCTGCGAGCGGTAACGACAAGACCACGTTACTTTTCTCCACCAGCGACACGGCAACCGGTTCCGGCGTGCTGTTCAATCTGTTGCAGCCGTTGGCCAAACACGGCGTCAGCATGACCCGCATCGAGTCACGCCCATCGCGCCGCAGGAACTGGGACTACGTGTTTTTCATCGACCTCGAAGGCCACGCCCAGGAGTCGCCGGTCGCGGAGGCGCTGGCGGAGTTGGAAGCGAAGAGTTCACTGTTCAAGGTGCTCGGGGCCTATCCGAAGGCGGTCGATTAGGCGAAGACGTCCGTCGCAGGGGTGAATTCAACGGTTGATCGCCCGCATGGCGGGCTCCTACAGGCTTCGTCGAGCGCGATGCTACCGGCGTAGGAGCCCGCCAAGCGGGCGATCCGGCGCCCAAATACGCGACCAGACACCAACACTTCCCTCACTCCGTTGTAGAATCCGCACTCTCGAATAAGCAGACCGTGGCCCGCACGCCGACCGCCACGCGCTGGGGCAATAATCGAACAATCTCCGGGCACCCGATTTGGACTTCCTGATAACACCCGCCGCCGCTCGCTCCGGTACCGTCACGGTGCCCGGCGACAAATCGATCTCCCATCGAGCGCTGATGCTCGGCAGCATCGCCGAAGGCAGCACCGAGATTTCCGGATTTCTCGCAGGAGAGGACTGTCTGGCGACGCTCGATGCCTTTCTCGCGATGGGCGTCGTGATCGAGCGCCAGAGCGCGACCGAGCTGACCGTCCACGGTGTCGGCATGAACGGGCTCGCGGCACCGGCAGGCAAGGTCGATCTGGGCAACTCCGGTACGGCAATGCGGCTCATGACGGGGCTGCTGGCCGCCCAGAAATTCAGCAGCGAGCTGATCGGGGATGAGTCGCTCAACGGGCGGCCTATGACCCGGATCATCACGCCACTGACGCAGATGGGCGCGGTCGTCGAGAGCGACTGCGACGGTACGCCGCCGCTGCAGATTCGCGGCGGCGTCAAACTGAGCGGCATCGTCTACGAACTGCCGATGGCGAGCGCGCAGGTCAAATCCTGCGTCCTGCTCGCCGGTCTCTATGCCGACAGCCGGACCACGGTGATCGAGCCGGACGTCACACGCGACCACACGGAACGCATGCTGCGAAGCATGGGCGTCGACGTGCTCACGGATGGCAATCGGATCAGCGTCGAGCCCGGTCAGACGCTCTCGGGCACGGCGATCCGCGTGCCGGCCGACCTCTCGTCCGCCACCTTCGTCATGTTGGCGGCAGCGGTCTCCGACAATGCGGACATCCTGATCGAGGACGTCGGCGTGAATCCGACCCGGCGCGGCGTCATCGATATTCTGACCGCCATGGGTGCCGACCTGACGCTCGTCAATCCGCGGCAATTCGGCGACGAACCGGTCGCGGACATCCGCGTACGATCCTCGGCACTCAAGGGCATCGAGGTCGATCCGGCGCTGGTTTCGCTGGCCATCGACGAATTCCCGGCGCTGTTCGTGGCCGCGGCGGCGGCCGAGGGCGAGACTCGGTTCACCGGCTTGAAGGAGCTTCGTGTAAAGGAAAGTGACCGGATTGCCGCAATGGCCACCGGACTGCGCAACCTCGGCATCGAGGTTGATGAGTTCGAGGACGGAGCCGTCGTCAAGGGTGGTCAGTTCGGCGGCGGGGCCGTCGAGAGCTTCGGTGACCACCGTATCGCGATGTCCCTGGCGGTCGCCGGCAGCGTTGCCTCGGGTCCGGTCACCGTCCGCGACACCGACGCCGTGGACACGTCCTTTCCGGGATTCGCTGGTCTGATGGCGGAGCTGGGCCTGTCGGTCCGGGTGGGGTCGTCATGACGGTGCCGGTTATCGCCATCGACGGGCCGAGCGGCTCCGGGAAAGGCACGATATCCCGCCGGGTCGCCGATGCGCTCGGCTATCACCTGCTCGACAGCGGTGCCCTGTACCGGCTGACGGCGCTGGCGGCGAGCCGCCACGATGTCGACATGGGCAATCCGGCGGCGATCGCCAGACTGGCCCGATCCCTGAATATCGAGTTCGGACGGGACGGGCAGGGCGGCGACATGGTGCTCCTGAACTACGAGGACGTGACCAACGAACTCAGGACCGAGGAAGTCGGTGCCGGGGCGTCCGCGGTGGCGGCGATGGGGCCTGTTCGCGAGGCCCTGTTGGAGCTCCAGTTGAGCTTCCGAAAGGCGCCCGGACTGGTGGCCGATGGCCGGGATATGGGCACCCAGGTGTTCCCCGATGCCGGCCTGAAAGTGTTCCTCACAGCCAGCGCGGAAGAGCGTGCCAAAAGGCGCCATAAGCAGTTGAAAGATAAGGGTGTTGATGTTAGCCTTGCCGCCCTTTCGCGGGACATCGAGGACCGCGACCGGCGGGACACCGAGCGTTCGGTGGCGCCGCTGCGGCCAGCGGAGGATGCGAGATTGCTCGATTCTTCCGGTCTGTCGATCGAAGCGGTGACAAAAATCGTGCTCGACTGGGTCGAAGAGGCTGACGGTTCCTAAGGGATTTCGTTACCTGGAGTTTTGGTGGAATCGGACATGAGGTCCGATTCTTTTTTTGTAATGACCGTGATCTGCAGGAAGCAGTGATGCGGGTGGGTGAAGGCCGGCGGCAGTTCCGCCGTAAGTGCCTTCTGGTTTAGTTAACATGTCTGAAAGTTTTGCCAAGTTATTTGAAGAGAGTTTTGCCAGCCAACAGATAAAGCCTGGATCGATCATCACGGGCACTGTGGTTGATATCAACGATGACGTCGTCATCGTCAGTGCCGGTCTCAAATCGGAGGCCGTCATCCCCATCGAACAGTTCAGAAACGACCTCCGCGACGGCGACATCGCTGTTGGCGACGAGGTGGAAGTTGCGCTCGATTCCGTCGAGGACGGATTCGGCGAGACCCGCCTGTCGCGCGAAAAGGCCATTCGTGCGAGGACGTGGATTGAGCTCGAGAAAGCGTTCGAGAATTCAGAGACCGTCGAAGGCGTCATCAATGGACGCGTCAAAGGCGGTTTCACGGTCGAGATCGACAATGTCCGGGCGTTCCTGCCGGGCTCGCTCGTCGATGTTCGTCCCGTTCGCGATCCGGGCTATCTCGAAGGCAAGAGCCTCGAGTTCAAGGTCATCAAGCTGGACCAGCGGCGTAACAACGTCGTCGTGTCGCGCCGCGCCGTCGTGGAGCAGGAATACTCCGCGGAACGCGAACAGCTTCTGAAAGAGCTGCAGGAAGGCAACACGGTCAAGGGTATCGTCAAGAACCTGACCGACTACGGTGCATTCGTCGACCTCGGCGGCATCGACGGCCTGCTGCACATCACCGACATGGCGTGGAAGCGCGTCAAGCACCCGTCGGAAGTCGTCAACGTAGGCGACGAGATCGAAGTCAAGATCCTGAAGTTCGACCGCGAGCGCCAGCGCGTATCGCTCGGCATGAAGCAGCTCGGTGACGATCCGTGGAAGGATCTGTCGCGCCGCTATCCGCCGCAGACGCGCATCTTCGGCAAGGTCACGAACATCGCCGACTACGGCTGTTTCGTGGAAATCGAAGACGGCGTCGAAGGTCTCGTGCACGTTTCCGAGATGGACTGGACCAACAAGAACGTCAACCCGTCGCGGGTTGTCTCCGTTGGCGAGGAAGTCGAGGTCATGGTGCTCGAGATCGACGAAGAGCGCCGCCGCATCTCGCTCGGCATCAAGCAGTGCAAGTCCAACCCCTGGGCCGAATTCGCAGCGACCTTCAATCGCGGCGACAAGGTCTCCGGCCAGATCAAGTCGATCACCGATTTCGGTATCTTCATCGGTCTGGACGGGGGCATCGACGGTCTGGTTCACCTGTCCGATATTTCGTGGGAGCAGGCCGGCGAAGAGGCCGTTCGCAACTACAAGAAAGGTCAGGACCTGGAAGCCGCTGTGCTGGCCATCGACGCCGAGCGCGAGCGTATCTCGCTCGGCATCAAGCAACTCGAGAAAGACCCGTTCTCGGCATGGCTTGCGGAACACCCGAAGAACACCATCGTCAAGGGCGTCGTCACGGAAGTGGAAGCCCGCCACGCGATGGTCGATCTCGGGGACGGCGTGATTGGCACCCTGCGTGCCTCGGAACTGGCTCGCGGCCGCGTCGAGGATGCCCGTACGATGCTCCGGGTCGGCGAGGAAGTCGAGGCCAAATTCACCAACGTCGACCGCAAAAACCGCAGCGTACAGTTGTCGATCAAGGCCAAGGAAGTCCATGAGGAAGCCGAGGCCATCAGCAACTACAAGTCTGAAGCGGGCTCAACCCCGGTCGGCACCACGCTCGGCGAGCTGCTGAAGGAAAAAATGTCCGGCGGCAGCAAATAATACGTAAAAACAGTAGCCCGGACCGTCAGGTCCGGGCTATAATTTCTTTACGAATCGGGGTGTTACGAGTCGCAGAGACAAGAAGCGTATCGATATGACGAAATCTGAGCTCATCGAGGCCATTGCCCGCAAGCAAAAGCATTTGCCCGCCAAGGATGTCGAACTCGCGGTCAAGCACCTGCTCGATCTGATGAGCGATTCGCTTGCGAAAGGTCAGAGAATCGAGATCCGCGGCTTCGGCAGCTTCTCGCTGCACTTCCGTCCGCCGCGCATCGGCCGCAACCCCAAGACGGGCGAAGCCGTAGCGCTTTCCGGCAAGTACGTTCCACACTTCAAGCCGGGCAAGGACCTCCGGGAACGCGTCAACGCCTCCCGTCATTTCCCAATCAAAAGCTAGATCCCGCCACACGAAATCCGAACGAGCCCCCTGTAGGAGCCCGCCTTGCGGGCGATCGACGGCGGGGAGATCGGTCCCCTGGGGAGCTTTCCCTGACGAAAGGCCCCGTAGCGACCGGCGGCAATCCGTGAAAATTGATCGCCCGCAAGGCGGGCTCCTACACGGGGGTCACGGCAATGCGCCGAACGCTGGACAGCTCGTCCAACGAATCGCCTCAGCCCCGCTACTCCGGTTACCAAATCGTCGCCTAAAGCAATAAACTTCCGTCATCCGCCGAATAGGGGCGTGCGTCCTATATGCAGTACCTGAAATTTGCTTTGTGGTTCGTCGTCATTGCGGTGATCTTCATTGCCGTCATGGCATTTTCCTCGGTGAACTCGGGGGAAATCGAGGTGGATCTGCTGTTCCGCAGCGTGACGACCTCGGTGCCTCTTGCTTTCGCTCTGGTCTTCGCGCTCGGCTGGTTGTTCGGCCTGGCGTGCACGGCTCTGTGGGCCTTCCGGCTCGTCAACGAGCGGCGCACGCTGAAGCGATCGCTGAAAGTCTCCGAATCCGAAGTGTCCAGCCTGCGCAATCTGCCGCTGACCGATGCCGACTGAGTCGACCTTTCTCCTCGCCGGGCTGTTTCTGCTGCTGGCCGGTGCCGGCTGGGTGCTCGGTCGATTTGGCGAGCGCGACGAGGAAGAACCGCCACCGCCGCTGAATATCGACTACCTGAAGGGGCTCAATTTCCTCCTGAACGAACAAACCGATCAGGCGCTCGAGCACTTCCTGAAGATGGTTCGAGTGGACGACAAGACGATCGAAACTCACTTTGCCCTCGGCAGTCTGTTCCGCCGGCGGGGCGAGGTCGATCGGGCGATCCGCATTCATCAGAACATCATTGCGCGCCCGGACCTCGCGGCCGAGCAGCGCGATCAGGCGCTGTATTCGCTCGCGAAGGACTATCTTGCCGCCGGTTTGCTGGATCGCGCGGAGAAGATGTTCGTCAGGCTGTCGCAGGGCTCGCGCTACCAGGTCGAAGCGCTCGAAAACCTCTGCAGCATCTACGAGCAGGAACGGGAGTGGGAGAAGGCGATTCAGGCCGGCAAGCAACTGGAGATACTGGGCGGCCGGTCGCTCGCGCTGCAGATTGCGCACTATTACTGTGAACTCGCGGAGTCCGCGGCGGGCAAGAAGGACTACCCGTCGGCGCGGCAATACGTGAAGAATGCCCAGACCGGCAGACCCCGTACACTGCGCGGCGCGCTGACCCGGGCGCACATCGCGCAGGAGACCGAGGACAACAAGACTGCCCTCAAGCTCTACCACCGCATCATCGATGAGCACACCTATCTGATTGCCGAAGCTCTGCCGGAGATAGTTGCGATCTACACCCGGGAGAACCAGCTGGCGGAGCTCGATAAGGCGATGCGGACGATGCTCAGCAAGAATCCGGATATGCGGGCGCTGGTCGCCTATACCGCCATCGTCAACGATATCGGCGGCATTCCGGCGATCGATGAGTGTGTCGAAAAGTACCTGCTCGAGGAGCCCACGCTGGCCGAGTTCGTGGACATGCGACGGCTCTCCGATGGCGACGAGACCGCGCTGGCCCGCATCCGCGGAGCGCTGTCTAAGCTCGCAACGTCGACGCCGCGCTATCAGTGCCAGGAGTGCGGATTTTCGAGTCAGCGACTCTTGTGGCAGTGCCCCAGCTGCCGCAGCTGGGAAACGCAACGTCCGGCGTCGCGAGTCCAATTCGACACGGTTCTGCAGCACTCGATAACCGGCCGCTAGCGACAACTCGCCGATTACGCGGCCGCGTTTCGGCCGGAACTCCTGATTTTTGTATCCAGCAGGCAGGCGTCCGCGCGCACTAGCCTCTGTGGACCGCGATGAGCGGTTCATCCAAGAGGAACAGGAGCACAAAGCATGAGACTACTGAACAAGCTGCTGCCGGCCGGCGCAGTCATCTTTCCGCTGGTCGCGCTGGCGGGCCCGGTCAACGTCAATACGGCGGATGCCGAGACGATTGCCGAGGAACTGCAGGGGGTCGGCCTTGCCAAGGCCCAGGCGATCGTCGAATACCGCGAGACGCACGGCCCGTTCGAGAGTCCCGAGGATCTCTCCCTCGTCCGCGGCATCGGCGAGCGTACCGTCGAGATCAATCGCGGCGATATCCTCGTAGAGACCGACGACGATTGATCGGCGCGCATCGGCAACGCGCGGCCGCGCCGGTTTTCCGGCGCGGCCCGGGCCGATCCGAAAGGTGCAATCAAGGTCACATCTCCGAACCGAATTGGCTATCATGCGCGCTCCACGAAGACCGGAGTGCAGTCTTGCCGGAAAAAGTAAGAGCCGCTGTGTTTCCCGTCGCGGGTAGAGGTGCTCGATTCCTGCCTGCGACCAAGGCGAGCCCGAAGGAGATGCTGCCCATCGTCGACAAGCCGCTGATCCAGTATGCGGTGGAGGAGGCGATCGAGGCGGGCGTCAGCAAGCTGATCTTCATCACTGGTGCGTCGAAGCGTGCCATTGAGGACCATTTCGACTCGGATCTCGCGCTGGAGCGCGCGCTGTTCAAGTCCGGCAGAGAGCGATCGGCGCAGTCCGTGCATGACATCGTCCCGGACGGGGTGAGCTGCATCTACATCCGTCAGGGGGAACCGCTCGGGCTCGGGCACGCCGTATTGTGTGCGCGACCCGCGGTTGGCGACGAGCCTTTCTACGTCCACCTTGCAGACGATCTCATCAAGAGTTCTCCGGGCTGTCTCAAGCAGATGGCAATGGAGCACGATAAGCACGGCGGCAGTGTCGTTGCCGTCGAGACCGTGCCACGTCAGTTTACGTCGTCCTACGGCATCGTCGCGATCGATCCCGACAGCGCGAACGGCCGAATCTCGCAGATCGTCGAGAAGCCGGCGCCGGAGGACGCGCCGTCGAATTCGGCGGTCGTCGGCCGTTACCTGCTCAAGCCCGAGGTGTTCGACAAGCTCGAGACAACCGGCAAGGGTGCCGGTGGCGAAATCCAGCTTACCGACGCGATCGCGGATCTGCTCGACGAATCGCCGGTGCACGCCTACTCGTTTGACGGCGTCCGCTACGACTGTGGCAGCAAACTTGGCTACTTGCAGGCCACGGTGGCCTACGGTCTCGAGCACCCTGACACCGGTGACCGGTTCCGAGCGCATCTCGAGACGGTTGTAGATACTGCCGGGTAGGCGCCAAACAAGGCCGGGCGTCCAGCGTTGCCGCAGCGTGATCGGTGGAATTACGTACTTTCGCCGTCCAGTCCATGAGTCACTATGTTCCCAGCCAGGGAGGCATGGAACTCATGAGAAACACGTTCATTGACCGCGTCATGACGACGGACCCGGTTGCCATCCAGCCATCGGACTCGGTTGCCACTGCGCGTCGCCATCTGGAGGCGGGCGGCATTCATCATTTGCCGGTCGTCAGTGACGGCAGGCTGGTCGGCATGGTCTCGACCGCTGACCTTCTCAAACTGTATCTACTCGACAATGTCAGAGACGCCGAGGGCGATACGACCGTCGATCAGATCATGGCCCGGGAGCCGGTGACGCTCGATATCGGTTCGACGTTGCGAGATGCAGCGGGCATGCTGTCGGCGGGTGCATTCCATGCGCTGCCGGTTGTGGACGGAGAGGGGCGGCTGACGGGGATCGTTACATCGACCGACATGGTCGCGTATTTGTTGAAGCAGATTCCTGTCGGCGACGGCACCCTCAGCGAGCCTTTTGACGGTGACGTGTTCGCCAGGTTGCATGCTCTCGAGAAGGTCTACGATGCTGCCGAGCGCTTCATCCGCAGCGGAATGGCCGCGAGAGAGCACACCGTTCTGACGAAGCGGCTGGACGAGGCCCGTGGTTCGCCGACGAGGGTTAGTCTCTAGACGCCAGAGCCGCCCGCAGGGCGTCCCGCTCCCAAAGTCCCAAACGCTTGCCGGTCCCGTCGTGATCGGTGTCCTCTACGTACCGCAGAGGTTCGCCGAAATTGAATGGCGCAATCTCGAGGTTGATCATCCGGCAGTGTCCGGTGGGTATGTCAATGTTGCGCTCCACGTTGCTATGGGTGGTCACGAGCCAGTACGGGATGTCACTGGCAAGGAAGTTCTGCACCGCGCGCTCGATGGCCTCAAACGAGAGGTGGATGAGGCAGTCTCGGCATAGCCATAGATCCACATCGGGCAGCGGGTCTCGGGTAATGTCCTGGTGGATGAACTCAGTCTTGTCGTCCGCGTAGGCGGACGCGTTGGCGTCGATCAGCGCTTTGACGATGTCCCCGCCGATGTAGTGAAACTCGTCGTCACGCTCGACAAGTCGAAACCAGTTGTAATCACCGCAGGGTGCGTCCAGGAAGCGACGAACCCCGAGGTCTTCAAACAGGCCGGGGAGGGCGGTACGCAGTTCTTCGGTCGTCTTCAACGACGACCCGGCGCCAGAGCGGGACTCGCCGTCTTTCCACTTGTTCTGGTCGTAAATATGCGTGAAACGATCTTCGGCATCGCCGATCTTCTGAAGTTTCTTTTGCCGGCGGCGATAGGACATCCTTTCGGTAAGGGCGCGACCGCCGGGAAGTCGCTGGATCAGGGCCTTGATCGGATTCATGCTCGGATTGTAGCCGACGAACCGGCGTTTCGCGTTGACATTCCGATCGCGACTAACGGTACCGGGCCCGGTTGTTGTAGGGTGAGTGGACGCGGACGGCGATCACGCGCGTCCGCCGACTGGGAAGATTCAGGTCAGATCGACCTAAGGGGGCGCTATATGTACCGACTCGCTGCGGCCGCAGCTGTGTTGCTTCTAACGGCCTGCGCGGCCTCCGACCCACCGGTTGTCAGCCCGGCCGAACCGGAGCCCGTATCGACGGTAGCCCCACCGGCGACCTCGGAACCTGGACAGATCGAGTTCGCAGAGGCGCCGCCACCGCCGGCGCAGGACGTGCCTGTGCAGGCGAATGCGCCCGTCGTAGTCTGTCAGCTCGAGCGCAGGACCGGGACGAACCGCAAGGTTCGTGTCTGCCGTGAGCAAACGTCCGCGACGGACGCCGCCGAGGCCCGCGAAGTCTTCGATTCACTCAGGCGTCAGCAGATCGATCTGGATCAATAGGCGATTGATCGTCTGATGGGAGTGCGGTCGCCATAATCGCGAGCGGCCGGCCGTCAGGATCGTCGAAGAATGCCATCCATTCTTCGGCACCGTCGTCATGCTTGTGGATCATGTGCGGTGCGTTGATGAATTCAATGCCTGCGTTTGCCAGTCTGGCGTGTGCTGCGTGGATATCCGGGACGCGAAAATAGACGATCGATTCGTCACCAGGCTTGTCCTCGGACTGAGACAACATTAGGCGCGTCCCGCCGCAGTCGAAGAATGCCAAATCACCGAAAGTAAACAGATGGTCGAGTCCCAGAACGTCGCGATACCAGCGTTCTGCTCTGGCGGTATCGGAAACCGTACGCGCGATCTGGCCGATATTGATGTAGGTCGTTTCCTCATGCATGGAATCTTCTCTCGAGGCCGAATGGCTATCCGCGGGCACGCCTGCCCATTTCTTTAGCGACTTGCGATTGGCGACATCCAGCTTCGCGATCGCGTTGGCCACGTGGTATTTCACCGCGTCGAGGCTGATACGGCAGCGGTCGGCAATTTGCTGGTTGGTCAGCCCGTGACGGACCAAGTTGACGGTACGCCATTCGGCCGGCGTCAATATGTCCGGGTGGGGCGGTCGTCCACGTCGCTTGGGCATGCGGAGATTCTATTGGCGAGGAGCGCGAATTACCTTCCCCCTTTTTGGTCATCGGTTGCCGGAGTCTGGCGGGCTCCAGTTGCGAAGAATCTCGCGCTGGCTGTCATTTGGGAACTCGTCCATGACGAACAGATTGTTGAGCTCCGAGACCGCGAGATCGACCTCCCGAGTGATAAACGTCAGGATGAGACGAAAGCGCGGCGTGTTCTTGCCGAGACGTTCAGTGATCAAGATCTCGTTGAAACTCGTGATTCCAATCCGCTGATAGATCTGCGTGACGTAGTATTCCGCCTTTGACAGGGATCGAACCTGCTCCTCAGTGAGGTCCAGGTAGGTGCTCGTCGGTTCCTTGACCATGATTTGCAGCTCATGCAGCGATATTTGTCCTATTGGTATGTATAGGGCCACATTATCGTCATGCCAAAGCACGAGTCTGGCGCGTTTCAACGAATCCAGGTATCTCTCGAGATAGTCTGCGCCCTTTGTACTTTGATGGACTTTCTCGATGACGGTCGCAAGGTAGTCGCCAAGCCCGAATGCAGTGGGCGACATACCCCAAAACTGCTTGTGCACATGAGCGATACTTGCGCCCGCTGAAGATCGCGTTCTACGGCCGATTACAAGATGACGGATCGACGAATTGAGTCCTATATGTACCCCCGGACCTTCTAGCCTTTTTGCGGCAAATCCGCGCCTCAGGAAATCCCAAATGGCCAGGTTCATGTCGGTGAGTTGCTCCTCGGTAATGTCCTCCCATGAGTGAACTGCGGCGTCCGGCATTGCTATGTAATGAAAATACGGACCGTACGGGAAGTCATTGGCGAAGATGACCGTGTCTTCAGTGGATCCTCGTCTGTCTCTGCGCTTTGTGCGAAAACCGGGTTTGCAGAAGAGGCACTCGCTTTTCTGCATCTTTCGCGACGCCGCGGGGTTGTTGGCTACTACCTTGCGGACTTTCTTCTTCTTGTCTGCAGCAAGCAGCTTCAAAGTCTTCTTGTCTGTCGCCAATTCAGCAAGAACCATCCGTAGCCAAAGAAAGTCCGCAGACATGATGAACGGGTACATCGTTCTGACTTGATCGAAGTTTAGATCCGCAAGATCCGGAATAGTATCTGGGTGCCCTTTTTTGCGGTTAGGACGCGAGGCGCCGATCTGAATCGTGTATGGGCGTATCGGGTCTTCGATCAGATGTATCCTGTTTTCGATTCGTTTTTCCTTGACTACTCCACTGGTTGTTTGAACGAACACGCAGAGAAATTCTGAAGATTCTTTCTCGATCTTGAACGACGAGTAGCCGAAGTCATGGTCTGGCACCTTGAGTTTCCCGGCGTCCTTCTCGCGGATCATCTTGAAAAGACTGATCTCGGGCCCTGTTGGACCGTCTGTCCGGAACCCAATAGGCGAAGCCGCAATCTGATTCCATAGTGTGTCAAAGAGCTTGTCGCGGAACTCCTTTGGCGTCTTGTACTCAAGGTACTTCCCGCCGAGATCAAGTACCGTCTTCCGGGCCTGTTCGAGTCCCTGAATCGATTGGGGCGCGATTCTCGACGGTAAGACCGGCGTGTTGTTGAGGAAAAACAGTAGCTTCGGCCTCTCTCCTGATTTCAGCTTCTTGAAGGCTGTGAGAAAGTCGCCAACGCTGCCGGGCGAAACTTCTTCTCCGTATTGGCCAATGGTGCACCAGAAGACGGTTACCGAAACCTCGTATTTGTCGACGTCACTGTCTATGACATGATCGCTGAGGTTTGTGAAACTCTGCACCGAATCCGAATCGACAAAGTCATACTCGATTTTCAGGCCCTTCCGGCCGCGATACTCATGGCGAAGACTTTGAATGACTTTCGGGACTGCGGCACTTTCTAGTGCAAAGTCGCCTGGTGAAGCCATGAACAAGAGATACTGGTGGTCTTCGATCGGCATGCTGTACTCCATCTGCCAAGTGCGCAGGATTCATTGAGTCTAGCTCTTTTTGCCGGCGATTCTTCCGGGTGATGTTCATCCGGCCTAAATTTAGGGTGTTCAATTTCCCTCATGCTCAATCCGTCAAGGATATTCTTGCTCGAGGATTCGGCCTCCGATGGGTGAGCCGCCAAGGCGTCGATGTGGCCGGATACATGGCCGCGGCGCGGGTCACGGTCCGGGTCGTACGTTTCTTATGACCGCGATGCCAGCTGTTGCAGTGCTCTGTTAGTCTACGGTCTGTGTGGTCCGCGGCTGCCCGCCTATGTGGGGAGTTTCGACTTCTCCGTTCACAATAATTCGGAGTGAGCGCTATGCAGAAACGAACGCTTGGCAATACCCAAACGACCCTTCCGGCTATCGGGCTTGGCTGCATGGGGCTCTCCGAGTTCTACGGTCCGCCGACCGAGCAGGCCGCAGCAATAGGCCTGCTGCACGAGGCGATCGAACTGGGCGTCGTGCATTTCGATACCGCCGAGATGTACGGCCTGGGCAGCACCAACGAGTCCTTGCTCGGAGAGGCATTCGCGGATCGCAGAGACAAGGTGTTCATTGCGACAAAGTTCGGCCCTATGCGCGATCCCGAAACCGGCGCGTTCATTGGTATCGACGGGACGCGCGAGAACTGCCGCCGCGCAGTCGAGGGATCCTTGGCCCGGCTCAAGACTGAGGTGATCGATCTCTACTACCTGCATCGGGTCGATCCGGCGACTCCGATTGAGGAGACGGTCGGCGCGATGGCGGAGCTGGTTACCGAAGGCAAGGTGCGTGCGGTCGGCCTGTCAGAAGCTGCCGGCGATACGATTCGTCGAGCGGCGGCGATTCATCCGATCTCAGCGGTTCAATCCGAGTACTCCATTTTCAGCCGCGATATCGAGGACGCCGTCATTCCGGCATGTATCGACGTGGGCGCAACGCTGGTGGCCTATTCGCCGCTGGGTCGTGGAATGCTGTCCGGCCGATTCAAGGAGGAAGCTCTCGGCGAGGGCGACTGGCGATCAATGACGCCACGATTTCAGGGTGAGGCTTACGACAACAATGTCGCGCTGGTCGACGAGATTGAAACCGTGGCAACGTCGAAGGGCTGTACGCCGGCACAAGTCGCGTTGGCGTGGGTACTTGGGCGGGGCGACCACATGATGACGATTCCCGGCACGACCAGGTTGGAGAATCTAAGGGCCAACCTGGCCGCCTACGATCTGGCTCTGAGCGACGAAGAGCGAACCGTACTCGATCAGCTCGCGGATCGCGTCAAGGGCGATCGCTACGACGAGGGCGGCATGTCGGTGATCAACGCTTGAGTTAGCCGAACTGCCTGGCGGCGGGTGCGGATTCCCGGCGTCCGCGCAGTACGTTTCCAAAACGGGCGTTGGGCGACGGAGCATCCGAGAATTGATCAATTGGAGGCGATAGCGGCCTTTCACCGCCTCGGTAGGACTGCTCGCGGCAACCGTTCTGACGCTGCCGCGAACAAGGCTCCGGCTTTGGCTTCGTCGGGCGGTTGGCTGGACAGCGCTCCCGTGCGTACTGTTCGTCCTGGCAAGTCAGTTTGATGGAATCTCAAGATTCGCGCTCGGGCTGCTCGGAGTTGGAGTTTTCGCTACTGGCCTTGGAGATGACTATCGCAAATGGCTCGACCGAAAAGGCCGATACCACGGTGAGCAAAATTTCGACTTTGGGTATGTGTTTCCCTGGTCGTCGTACAATGGTGACGAGCGTAGGCAAAGCGTTCTGTCGTTCGTCGCCGGCATGGTGCTCTTGTTTGTCGAATTTTCCGCGCCGTGAGGTAGATTCGGCACGGTCATGACCTGTATCTTGGGATTCCTTGCGACACCGCTTTTTCCTGAGGCACGTATGATTGCTCGATTTTCCAGTCGATTCCGAGCCGCGGCTCTGTCGTTGCTGATGTTGCCAACTCTCGCTACCGCCACGGACGAGGACGCCGACATCGAGCAGGCTGCAAATACAACTTCTGAGCTGATCGCCTATACGAGGGTGCTATTCGACTGCGACATGCTGATCGAGTCCATTGAGCCGTCGATGATCGAAGGCCGGGAGATGGGCTTTTACTTCGTCACGCTGAAGGCGGACGGTATCGAGTGCGAACAGGCGTTCGACGTAATGAATCAACGTGGTCGCGATAAGGGACTATTTTTCGCGCTGCCCAGGAACAGCGAGACAGACGGGGAGGATCCCGGTCGTATGAACTTCGAACTGATTCGCGAGATCGACCCCGAAGCGGAAGGCTAGTGGTTTTGCCCTGCTGCGTTCGGCCCTCCTCGTCGGACTGACCCTGCGACGCGGGCCCCGAAGGCGGGTGTGGCATCTCGCGTTTGTCGCCTCGACAGCCGCCGTTTCAAGGCGTGGAGGGGTGCCGAGCGATGATTTGGCCGAAGAGGTACCGCCTGGAAAAATCCGCCGTTACACTAGTGCCACAACAAGAGTCCGCTGGAGACCGGGCAATAATGGAGAAGAAAAATGCTCAACTTTGTTGAAAACAAGTACTTTATCGCCGTTGCGCGCACCGCGCTTGTACTGATCTATTTCATGGGCGGCTTCGCCTTGCTGACCGGCAATGCGCCCGTCGAGTACGCGGCGACCAAGGGTGTGCCAGCGATTGCCGTTTACGCCGGATACGCGATCAAGCTTTTTGGCGGGCTGGCCGTCATCATCGGCTTTCAGACACGAATCGCAGCCTTGTTGCTCGTTCTGTTTACGCTTGGCACGGCTTTCATCTTCCACGGGGATTTCGGCAACGTATTCTGGAAAGAGATTTCCATGATCGGCGGACTGCTGCTCGTCGCTGCATATGGTCCGGGCAAGTTGAGCGTGGATGGAATGCGGTCGGGCGGTAATTAATACCACCAGTTTCGACTGGCAAACCTCAGGCATCGTCGGAATGCGATGTGAGTAGCATGAAAAGGCCCTCAACTGAGGGCCTTTTTTCTGGTTGGCGCTTGGCTCGAATCGTCGGTGTTCTCTATTTGGCGGGGTCTCGATGTGTTCACTACGCAGACCGACAATCGCAGCGGGCTACACGGCATCGGGCCGGTATGCGCAGGTTCTCGAACCTGCATCTGACAGCAGTAGCTTAGGTAAGGATCGACGCAGATGAAAGAAGCGATCCGCTGGGGAATCCTCAGTACTGGCACGATCGCCACGAAGTTCGCGGAAGGCTTGCAGTTCGTCCCTGATGCGAAGATCGTGGCGGTGGGATCGCGGTCGCAGACCACTGTCAACGAATTCGCCGATAGGTTCGACATTGAACGCCGCCACGACTCCTATGAGGCGTTGGCGGCGGACGCCGATGTCGACGTTATCTACATCGGCACTCCGCATAGTTTTCACAAGGAGAACACGCTGCTCTGCCTCAATCACGGCAAGGCAGTCCTATGCGAGAAGCCCTTCGCGATCAACTCCGCCGAAGCGGAGCTAATGGTGAGGACCGCCCGCGAGAAGGGGGTCTTTTTGATGGAAGCCATGTGGTCGCGCTACCTTCCGGTAATGCAGCGTGTTCGCGAGGTTCTGTCCGACGGCGTGATCGGCGACGTGGTCCAGCTAACGGCAGATTTCGGGTTTCATAACACGATTGATCCGGCGAACCGGCTGTACGACCCGCAACTGGGAGGCGGTGCGCTGCTGGATATTGGGATCTATCCGGTTTCAATGGCGTCCATGGTGTTCGGCACCCCGGATCGGATACAGAGCCTGGCCTATCTCGGCGAGACAGGCGTTGACGAGAATGCCGCGATTCTTCTGGGATACAAGGACAGTCCCGCACTCGCTGTAATCACCACATCAATGCGCGTGCAGTCGCACAGATCGGCAATCATCAACGGCACGAAAGGGCGCATCCGACTCCCCGAGCCCTGGTGGAAGACGTCTCGTTTTACGCTGGAGATACATGAGGGCGAAACCTCGGAGATTGACGTGCCCATTGCCGGAAACGGCTACAACTACCAGGCGGTCGAAGTCGGGCGTTGTCTGCGGGCTGGCTTGCTGGAGAGTGACATCATGCCGCTGGATGAAACAGTGGCTGTGATGCGGACAATGGATGCGATTCGCCAGCAATGGGGTTTGAAGTACCCGATGGAGGAGGCCTAGCCATGCTGTATGGCGAAATCGAGGGTGTCGACAAACCTGTCTCGAGGATCGTGCAGGGAACAGGCTTCATTGCGACCAAAGAAACTGAAGACATGTTCCAGCTCATGGATGCCGCTCTCGAAGCCGGAATCAACACCTTCGACACGGCCCATTTCTACGGGCAGGGCGAGGTTGAGCGAATCTTCGGGCGGTGGATAGCCGATCGCGGTGTTCGGGATGAAATCGTGCTGATCGCAAAAGGCGCGCATCCCAACGCGGACCGAAACCGAGTGACCCCCTTCGATATCGAAGCCGATATTCATGACTCATTGGCGCGACTGCAGACCGACTACTTCGATATCTACATGCTGCATCGTGACGATCCCTCCGTCCCGGTCGGTCCGATTGTCGACAAGTTGCATGAGTATCAGCAGCAAGGAGTTATCGGAGTCTGCGGCGTCTCGAACTGGACAACATCGCGAATCCAGGCGGCCAACGACTACGCTGCCGAACACAAACTCAGTCCCTTCATGGCGAGCAGTCCCCACTACAGCCTCGCCGATCGCGTCAACGAACCCTGGGAAGGCTGCGTGACGATCAGCGGTCCTTCGCGAGCCGCGGAACGCGCCTGGTACGAGGCGAATCAGATGCCGCTTATTCCCTGGTCGAGTCTTGCCGGTGGCTTCTTCAGCGGGCGTTTCAGGCGGGACAATCTGGATAGCTTCTCAGAGCACTTTGATCGGCAGGTCTTGCTCGCCTACATCGACGAGGCAAACTTCCAGCGACTGGATCGAGTGAAGATCCTAGCGGCCGAGAAAGGGGTGAGTCTGATGCAGATTGCCGTCGCGTTTGTGTTTGGCCAGCCATTGAACATGTTTGCACTGCTGGGGCCGCGCAATCCAGATGAGGTTCTACAGAACATCGCTGCGTTGGAAATCGAGCTGAGTGAAGAGGAGTGTGCCTGGCTGGATTTGGTGTCAGACACACGCCAAGTCAGTTGGGTGTTGTGAAACCGGGATCCTCAAACAGTCACTGAAGTGTAAATCTCGAACTCGGTGCGTGTAGGACGCGAATTAACGCGACTCGGAGGACACTCGAAACTTCGTGCTGGCTACATGCGGACCGCATCAGTCTGAGCGTATACGTCGTCTTTCGTCCAATTGGGGCAGACCGCTTCTCTCTGCTTGTGAGTTAGAAACACGCCGCCTCTCTTCCAGCCGTCGACTATTGGTACATTTGGATCAACAAATCGATTCAGGAAGCCGTTGCAAATCCCGCAGACCTTTCTCGACGACGCGATCGCGAGCACTGGTTGTGACTGTTCCTTCGCGTACAAGACAATGGAAACCTCTGCATGGTAGGGCTCTCGAGCAAACTGGAAGTTCTCCAGCGCGGTATTCTCCTGGATCTTCTTCGCCACAGCTTTTTCCTGAAATAGGTTGCCCTTCTCAGTAAAAATGCCCTGTGAGTTTTTCGGGGGCGAACTGTTTATGCCCACCACCAGGGTGTACGACTCCGGCGTGCCAACAGCACCTACGGCATAAGTGCCGTAGCCTCTGTTTCCCGCCAGATTGTGCACGTAGTCTGCCCACATGAGCAGCATCTTGATGTCGACTGCTTGAACCTCTGCATCCATTTTCTGTTCTCCGGATTGGCTGGCGAATGCGCTTGCGCGCGCAGCGATTGCCAAATGCCCGTACTGGCGGGTCCTTACCAGTGTAGTCCACGGCGTTTGAAAGGTAAGTGGGGGCGGCATTGAATTCGACTACGGGCATCGGTCTCGCCGGATCTGTCACAGCACGCGCAAAACTTTATTGCACTTGTGAAAGAAAATTTGGGCAGCATGCACTGAATTGCGCAGTCTCGGTCTTGGCCGCATGAGTGGTCATTGCGGTAACATGCAACCAAAGTTCTGCAATCCCACGGGAGTCACTCGCAATGAGCATGTCTCACGTATCAGCTATTAGACGAATCGGTTGGCTTTGTTTGCTCTTGTTTGCCGCTCTATCGGCAAGCGCCCAAGAGGCCGGCGAGGGCGGACACGAGAGATTTCTGGCACTGGAACTACTGGAGCCCCGCGCCATTCGCGAAAACCGCGTAAGGACAATGACGGTCAGCCTAACGTCAGGATCGACGCAGGACGCAGACGTTTCTCAGACGTGTCTCGTTGAGTCGTTCGAGTTCGATGAGCGTGGCAATCTCGTCTTACACAGCCCACCACTCATTGGTAGCGACTACTACTTCACCTACGATGCCAACAATGAGGTAGCGGATTTCGGGCGCATTGACGCGAACGGTGACGCTCAATCGCTTGCTGGATACCTCGAAGAGGCGATTGGTCTGATTTATGCCTACGAGAGAGAGCGAGTGGTCGACGCCGGCGCGATGGTCAGATCAGTTTCCAGTGCGTGCTTCAATGTGGACGCTGAATATCGATTCCTCCCGGTATTTGACGAGAACGGGCTGCCGACAGCGGCGCCAGCACAAAAGACACGTGAGTTAGATTCCGGGATATTTCCGACTGGTAGTTCGTTGCAGTCGTCGGAAGAGCTGCGCGTGGAGTTCTCGTATCATGCATGGAACTCGCCGTAGGAAGGACTTCTTCCAGGGGGCACTGACGGCAGGACTAGCGCCGTTCCCGGAGCGAACGGAGCCAAGTGAACCATGGAGCACTGCGATATTTGAAACGGAGAGGTTCGCCTCTGGACGTGAGTCCCCGGCTTCGAGCAAAGACGAGACGCTCGGGTAGAGTAGCCACACGCTGGTTGGCGCACGCGAGAGTTGGCACCGGGTACTTATGAAGACGAAAGCAGAGAAAATCAGTGAATGGCTGACCATTGCGGCGAACTTCGGCGTATTGCTTGGCATCATCTTTTTGGTGATCGAAATCAACCAAGCGACGAAGGCGACTGTGGCAGCAGCAAATGACAGCGTGATCAGTGGCCACCTTGAATTGGCACTTCCGGTAATTTCAGATCCTCATTTTGCCCGCGTCTTCGCGCTCGGATTGCACGACCCAGAGTCCCTTAGCGATGAGGAAGCAGTTCAGTTCTCTATGTGGCTGCGCCAGTTCGTCAACCAACAGATTCGGATCAGAGAACTCGCGCAGAGTGGCCTGTTCGGGGAAAGCTACGAAGGTGGCGACATCGTACAGCTCGCCCGGATTCTCTCGACTCCCGGCGGACGAATGTTTTTCGAAGGCAACAGAGACGTAATGCCTGCCGACCTGCTGTCCGATTTGGAACCGCACATTGGCGAAGAGCTGAAGGACGACTTCACCTTGGGTCGTGAGTGGGGTCAATACTAGTTAGGGCGTTTTTCCTACAGTGTTCTAGATCTCTCACCGGAACATGCCTGAGGGCAGCAGTGTCTTGCTGACACTGGCATCCGGCTCTGAAGGAATGCCTTCATTCAGCAATCGGTAACGGGGCGGCAGGAGCCGCCAGTTGCAACAATAGGTTGGTGCCCCACAGCGGCCATACGACGACGCACCGCAGGATCGGCACTAGATGCAAGCGCCGATAGGGCTGGTAAGACTGTGAGTGTGTGGAGGCGACTCAAGGCGGCCGCGTCGGAGCATTTCGCAGTAGGTGAAGATTATCTTTAGCTGAGGGCAATAGCATTGAAGTTCGACAGGTTAAGGCCAATCCTGGAGCTGGTGGGGTCCGTGGCGGTCCTTATCGGCCTCATTTTTGTCGGTTTGGAGTTGCGACAGAATACGGCGGCTATGCAAGCGGCCAGCCTGCAGAATCAAACTGATGCATCTACAGATTTCTTGATCCTTGTGGCATCAGATGCGGATCTGGCACGCATATGGATCGAAGGTCAAGGCGATCCCGCCAATCTTAGCGAAACGGACGCCTTTCGCTTCTTCTTGCTTGCTCGTTCCCGTTGGTTGCGATTGCAGAATGCATTTGTCCAATGGCATCGCGGAATGCTTGCCGACGATGACTGGAAATTCTACGAAGGTCTAATCTGCAACCCAGACGCGACGGGGGGAAGGGGGTTGGTCGGAACCTGGAGTGAACACAGACCTGCCTTGGCTGGCGATTTCGTGGTTTTCGTCGAGGAATGTTGGGCTGACGATCGTTAGTAACAGAATCAGCAAAGAGCGCGAGTGACGTGAATGGCTTTTCGGGTTGGACCAAAGCGGACACTGGGAGCGCTCAATTTCCGTACGCTAAGGCGGTGCGGGGCATGGAACTCCAGGCGAAAGCTGTGGTTGGGTCGACAGTTCTTTGGTCGTCCACATGGGACCCGAGGCAGACAATCGACGAGACTATGTAGGAGCGGCTTCCAGCCGCGATTCGGGTCGCGCTCATACTGCTCAAGCACCACATGGCAGGTTATTCGGCCGTGGCGCCCGTTGATGCTCGGTCTCGTGGGGAGACTAGGATAACTGCGCACTTCCGGATCGATAGATCGCTGATCGCGGCTGGAAGCCGCTCCTACGGAGACGCGTCATCTCCCCAGGTCCGCTCCTCCCCGTACTTCGCCACTCGAAACGTGTTGCCATGACCAGATTCAAAGATCTTCGCAGAATCGAAGCCGCGATAGAGCATCGGAACCAAGCAGAGCTTCAGTGGGCAGAGTCATACTGCAAATCAAGGTTGTCGCTTGCGACACGACAGGATCATCAGAAACACTGGTCGAAACTGCTTCGCAAGATAGAGGCAGTCATCAATTCTGAATGACTGCCAATGGCCGAGAGCGGACCTACATATCGGGTAGTTTTCGAACTCCCGAATGGCCGCTTTGGGAAAAGGCGGCCATCTGTCCAATGATAGCCACGCGCCAAAAAAGACCCTCGAATGAAGGCCTTTTCAGAAGATGGCTCCCCGCAGCGGACCATACCGGGCACTGGGAGCACTCTATGAATGTTCGTTGATTCGCTCGCAGATCTATCCTTTGGGTCGAAGCGTCTGCTTTCTGCTCAGAAGCGGACCTTACGATAGAATAGCGACGAAAGGCCGATTTTGACCCAATGCGGCCGTCACGCCGGTCACCCAATCTACAATCGAGAGCATTTTACCAATGAGCAAGAGCTATACCGGCAAATGCGGTTGCGGCGAAATCAAGTTGGCTTTTGAAGGTGAGCCCATTAAGGCTGTCTTTTGCTACTGCACAGACTGTCAGAGCGACACCGGTTCCGATAAGTGGTTTGGACTATGGGTGGCTAACGACAATCTGGAGTTTACCGAAGGCGAGCCGCAAACTTTCACGCGAAGCGGCAGCTCCGGAATGCCAGTACACAAGAAGTTCTGCGGAAACTGTGGCACCACGCTTTGCAGTGACTTTACAGCTGGCGGATTCTATTCAGTGGCCGCATCTGTTCTGGAGCAGAAAAACGATTTCGCACCTGAAATGGCGATTTACACAGCGTCCGCCGCAGACTGGGCCGTCTACCCAGAAGGGGTGCCAAAGTACGACACGTTTCCGGACTCATCTTAGGTTTGATGCGTAACGAGTGGCTGCTTCTGGCCGTTAGCGCACCAACATATCGGGTAGATTCCGAATTCCCGAATGGCCGTGAAGGGCCGCCAATGACCCAAACCAGCCCTACGGACCAACAACCTTGGTATGGATATTGAACTGCTTGCAGAGCACACCGAATCGATTCCAATACTAGTCGATTGGTACGTGTCCGAGTGGGCGCCATACTACGGCGCGGATGGGCCTGGTGATGCAAGAGCCGATCTGCAGTCGCGCTGCAATCGTAGTGAGATTCCGATTGGTCTGGTCGCTGTAGAGGACGGGAGGATACTTGGAACAGCCGCGGTCGATGTTGACGCAGCGACTGGTTTGGAGCCGTCAGTGGTTGGTCTACTGGTAACACAGTCGCAGCGGCGCCGCGGAATCGCGACTTCGTTGCTGAGACGCGCCGAATCTCTTGCCAGGCAACTTGGCTACAGTCGCCTTTTCGTCAGCACAGCAATTCTCGGGGACCTTCTTGTTCGAATGGGCTGGTACTCTCAGTTTGATGTCAGGTTTGTCAGCGACGAACCTGGGGCTGTTTTCGCGAAGGATCTATAGTCCGGCAGCAGTGAGTGGCGGCTATTGGCCATTGCTGCGCGTGGCGAGGGCTGATCCCGGACTTGGTGAACGGCCGCAATGGGTAGGATCGGTTGTCGCATACCGCGTGCGGCACAGATCAAAAAGGCCTTCGAGTGAAGACCATCTCAGTAGATGGCCGCCCGAGCCGGACCAGGCTGGGCACTGGGAGAATTCGAGTACAGTATCATTAGGTGATGCCGCTGGGCGGGTTTCCAGCTGAAAGCCGTCCTTGGGCTGATAGTCTGGTGGGCGTCTGCAAATGACCCGAACCGGACTTGGAGGGTAGCTCGTGCCTCGAGCGAAGCTATGACTGAAAAGCCAGACAACAAAGAAGTTAGCAGGATTCCAGGCAGACTGATTGTAATTGCCTTAGCGTTGCTATTCGTCTGCGCAGGAGCGGCTTTGGGCGCAATTGCAGCCAGGGCAGAACACAGCCGATTGGCCAGGGCTCTCTTGGAGATTTCGAGCTTCGCTGGCTATCTTGTGATACCTGTTTTGCTTATTGCGATAGTCGCGGCCCTGGCAACCAAAGACACTTCTTCATACAAAGATTGAAGGTCATGTGTTCTTACGGTCAGCGATTGACTGGCGAGCGGATTTCGACCGTCCGCTTTCTGACGAGGCAGACATTGATAAACTGTCGGCCGTAACAAAGTAAAAGGCCCTCCGATGAGGGCCTTTTCAGAAGATTACTCCCCAGGCCGGACGAAACTGGACACTTCGGGCACTCGATTTCCTCAGATACAGGCGGCGCCAGGGGGGGTTCAGCCGAAAGCGGCGATTGGGCTGCTAGTATGGTGGGCGTCTGCAAGTAACCCAAGTCAGACGCCCCCCCCGTAGGAGCACGCCATGCGGGCGATCGATTCTGATAGGCTGCTTATGACCCTTAGCGGACTTAAGCCGCACCGTAGGAGCGGCTTCCAGCCGCGATTCGAGAATCGCGCGAAGTTGGCAACTTAGACGGTCAGTCTCAGAATACGTCACCACCTTAATCTCTGCGTGTGTTATTGGAACGCTTTCTTGGGCTACTACACAAGAACGGTAATTCGTTGGATCGCATATGCGATGCCGCATCTAGCGATCGCTTGTGCATTTAACGTGTTGGTTGTCACCTTTGCACTGAGCCAGGGTGATGGGATCTATGGAATCCTTGCAGAGGAGTATCAACCTACGCACTGGCGAGCCCGAGCGTGGTTGAGAGGGACATTGCTCTTTCCGCTATACAACCTGTATGCCGCGGTTGCATTCACCAAGGCCGCAGTCAAGGCGGATACGGCTATAGCCAAAGTCTATTTCAATTCCAAAACCAAGCGGCGCCCACCGTATGCACGTCGACAATGGTTTGTCACGGCGATGGTGTCATCACTTTCTTTTGCCTTGATTGCCCTAACACTTTGGCTTTATTCGAACAATGATCCATCGTTGTGGGGAGATTGGCACCTGATACCTGCAGGCCCGGGCCTGGGTATTGGGGTATTGTTGACTGTCATGTTTTACTTTGCCTGTCTCAAGACCACCCTCGAGTCAAAGAGATGGCCTTGAGCCCGATAGTTGTCCGCTTATAGCCGATAGCTGATACATCGATCGCCCGCATGGCAGACTCTTACAGGGAAAGGTCATGGTCCGCTTCTGGCCGTTAGCGGTCGGTTAGAAGTTTGAGTTTCAGGTGACCTGAGTATCCGCTCTCGGAGAAAGCAGACATTGTTAGGTTGCTAGTCGAATCAAAGGAAAAAGCCCTCATCAGAGGGCCTTTTCAGTAGATGGCTCCCTGGGCCAGACTCGAATCCCAAGCGGCCCTCAACGGTGACTTGCCAGAGAACGGTGATTGCCGATTGATCTTTGCTGGAAGGCCGGACTAGACAACCCAGCCCCTCATGGAGGGGCGTTTTTGGATTTGATCCCCATGACGGACCGATCTGGGCACTGGAAGCATGCGATTGCTTTGAGCTGGTGCGGCATCGAGGGTGACCTGCTGCGAAGAGTATCCGATGGGTGTCACGAAAGTGGTAGCCTTGAAGCGACTCAGATCGGTAAGTGACAGTTTCTCCACTAGTCTTATGCTTAAACCTGGAGTTCACAGATGGGTCTTCGACGCGCTTTTCTCACGCTGCTAGTCCTTGGATCGCAGACCTCGGCGACCCAAGCGTGCGAAGCACTCTATGATGCAGCGGCTATGGGCGACCTCGATCGCGTCGTCGAGTTGGTCGCTTCGACGGAGAACGGTGCGTCCTGCGAGGCGGAATGGGGGTTCACACCGCTTCACGGGGTCGTAACGGGTCACGGGGTCCTGACCGACGATGACCTTAGAATTGCTCAATACCTGATCGATCAGGGCGCCGATGTAGAGGCGAGGGCGGATAATGGAATAACGCCGCTGCATATCTGCCCGTATCCCCGGATGATCGAGCTTCTTGTCGAAAATGGCGCGAGTCTTGAGACAGAGGCTGGCAATGGCGCTACTGCGATCTTCTTCTACGCCGAAGACTCGAACGGACCCGACGCGCTGGCGAAAGCGCTTGCGCTTGGCGCAAACCTCAACCACACAGACAACGACGGACGTACGGCGCTGGATATTGCCATGTCGCGGGATGAAAGCAGAAAGATATCTTTGTTACTGCGGTATGGCGCGAATCCAGTCGATGGGGTGAGGCTTACGAAGAGATTCGAAGATGGTCTCTACACCGTCTACATGCGCAGACCAGGTGATGACGAAGAGATAAAGGTCATATCGTCCGAAAACGAAATCGGCGAGATAACTTTGTGCGAAGACGGTAGGGACTATGTCTTCACACTTAGATCCGAGGACACGGTGTCGGTGCAGCTGCAGAATTTTCGAACGGGTATGTTGTTCAGCATGGGGGAGGTCGATTCGATGTCCGGCGAACTCGAGTGCACTATGGATGAAGTCCGCCTGGTTACGGCCAACAGCTCATATTCATACTTGCGCTTCTTGTGGCGCTAAACCCTTGGCTCCCCGGGCCGGACCAAACTGGGCACTGGGAGCACTCGATTCTTGTTGATTAGGGCGGCGCCAGGGGCGGGTTTCCAGCCGAAAGCAGCCTTTGAACTGATAGTATTGTGGGCGTCTGCAAGTGACCCTAAGCGGCCAATCAGAGTGCCGCCTATATTGTCTGTGAATATGATCTCAAAGACGCTGTATGTGGCACTGTTCGTATTCGCTCTGACTGCAAATGCGAGTGCTGACCAGCCGAGCCAAAGCAACCTCAATATCTGGACGGAAACCGACGATTTGCTGGTCCTGCACAGACATGAGGCAAGGGCTTGGGACGTTGCTGAGTCGTTTGTGCGCGTTGTCGACAAGCAGTCCGGATATGTAGTCTCCGAGTTCGAAACAACACCATTCACAGCGATCGTCCCGATCGCAGATGGCATGTACTTCGCCGGGTTGTCGTACTTTCAAGCTAGTTCGTATCCGCATGGCTACAATTTTTGGGGTATTTGCACCAGACGGGACTTTTCTTGTTAAGGCATTCGTCCTGCACGACACTGACTATTGCGAGAAGGTGAGGCAATCCGTTTCGCAGTATGTCCATTGGTTCGATATAAACGACCCGCACGTTGAAGCTATTATTGAAAGCGGCGAGATTGTTGAAGTCCTTGTCGGAGATGGCCGCTTCGAGAAACCATGTAGATTCTTGCCGGGCGACTACTCAGAGGACATCGACCTCGAATAAGAAATCTCGACCGGCTGCTCTTGGCCGGGAGCAGCCGATCAGTAGCTCGAGTTTCAGGCAGCATGAGTGTCCGCTTTCGGAGAATGCGGACATTGATCGGTCGTCAGTCGAAACAAAGAAAAAGGCCCTCAAATGAGGGCCTTTTCAGAAGATGGCTCCCCGGGCCGGACTCGAATCCCAATCGGCCCTCGACGGTGATCTTCCAGGGAACGGTGATTGCCGATTGATCTTTAGTGGAAGGCCGGATCAGGCAACCCAGCCCCTCGCTGTGAGTTCCCCGGGGTGCAAATGCGAAAACGCCCCTCATGGAGGGGCGTTTTTGGATTTGGCTCCCCGGGCCGGACTCGAACCAGCGACCAATTGATTAACAGTCAACCGCTCTACCAACTGAGCTACCGGGGAAGGGTAGTGGTTTCGGGGCCGGCAGGGCCCCGGCGCATCGTGATGCGGTGCGGGATGATGGTCCAGCGGTGGCCCGAAGTCAAGCAACCTGCCCCGGATTCGGGCCTGCTGGGCCGGGCACCCCTCGGTCACTCGATATGGGCGGCTCCTTCGCCGGAAATGTCTGGCAGGGAGAACCAGAACGTCGAGCCTTTGCCCTTGACGCTTTCCACCCCGATCGTGCCGTCGTGGGCCTCGACGGCAAGTTTGCAGAACGCCAGTCCGAGGCCGGAGGAGTGGTATTGACCGTCCTTCCGGGCCTGGGCCGAAGCGAACTTCTCGAAGATTCGCTCCTTGAGTTCCTCCGGAACGCCGGCGCCCTCGTCGCGCACGGCGAACGAGACGTCGTCGGTGCCACGTCTGACCTCGATGGTGAGGGGCTTCTCCGGCGGGGTGTGAATCAGACCGTTGCTTACGAGATTCTCTACCACCCGGCGCACCAGATGCGTGTCGCAGCTTGCTGGTGCCGGCTGTTCGATATCCATGCGAATCTCGCGCTCGGGCGAGATGCCTTTGACAGCGTCCACTGCGGTGTTGACGAGGTCCGCAAAGTCGCAAGGCTTGGAGTTGATCGGCATTCGCCCTTCTTCGAGCTGGTTGATATCGAGTAGCTGGTCCACCATCTGCGCCAGCTCCCCACCAGTCGCGATGATGTTGTCCAGCGTTTCCAGCGTGGCTTCGCCGAGCGCATCGGCGGCGTCCTGGCGGAGAAAATCGAGGCTCGTGTTCAGCGCGAACAGCGGTGACTTCAGATCGTGGACGATCATGTGCACGAGATTCGCTCGTAGTTTCTCCAGACGTTGCAGCTTGTCGAAGCTGCTCGTTAGCTGGTCCTGCGTGCGCCGCAGTGTCAGATGGGTGGATACGCGTGCGAGCACCTCGTCGGCATCGAACGGCTTAGTGATGTAGTCCACGGCGCCCGACTCGAAGCCCTGAAGCTTATTGCCCGCGTCGTCGAGGGCGCTCAGGAAAAGAATAGGCAGCTTGTCGAATCGCTGATCGTCCTTGATTCTCTGACAGACCTCGAAGCCACTCATGTCGGTCATGTGTACATCGAGCAGAACCAAATCGGGTTCCTCAGCCTCGATACTCGTCAGGGCCTGGGCGCCGTTGGTCGCCGCCCGAATCTCGTAACCGGCGCGTTTGAGAACCTGGCTGAGAACGCGTAGGTTCTCCGGGTTGTCGTCGACGATCAATATCTCATTGCGCATAGCAGGTCCGTCGTTATCCAACCAGTGCGAGGACGCGTTCCATCTCGAAGTCATTCACGAGCAGGCTAAGGTGGTCCGCTACATCCCGATCGTGCGTGGCGACCTCCGTCACGATATCGGCAAGCTGTGTGATGTGGCCTCTTGAAGCCGCTTCACGAATACGCAGCCTGAGGTTGCGCGGCAGCGAGCGGAAATTGTCCGGGCCCACATGCTTCCGGGACGTCGTGGTTTGCGCGCGGTCGACATAATCGTAGTCGACCTCGGCGTGCCTGCGAATTTCCTCCAGCAACACCTGTTCTTCCATTGGTTTGCTGATAAAGCCGCTTGCGCCCAGCTTGAGAATCGCCTCTCGTTCTTCGTCGAGCGCACTGGCGCTGACGGCGATTATCGGGATGTCCTTGCCCCAATCGGCCAGTCGAATTCGACGGCTTGCTTCCGCGCCGTCCATCTCCGGCATGACAACGTCCATCAGTATCACCTGCGGCCGCCAGGCCTCGGCGATTTCGATAGCCTTCAGACCGTTGTCAGCCTCTCGGACGCGGAAGCCACGGGATTCGAGCATCAGTCTCGCAACGCGGCGATTGTCCTCAATGTCGTCGGTAATCAGGACGCGAACTTCGGGATGGCCCTCACGTAACATCCTGACGGCTCGAGGCGGATCGAATCGCACAGCGGCACCGTCCTGTGAGGCCTCGAATCGGAAGGAGAACTCGAAGGTCGATCCCTTGCTGCGCCGACTGTCGACAGTAATGTCGCCATCCATCAGTCGCGCAAGTTCGCGACTGATGCTAAGACCAAGCCCGGTGCCGTGCGTTAGTCTCGCGCCTGTGTCGGTCTGCTGGAAGGGCTCGAAAATTGACGTCAGGTCGGATTCTTCGATACCGCACCCGGTGTCCGACACGCGGATGGACACCTTGTCCTCTTCGACGGCCGCGTGCAGCGAGATTTTTCCGGATTCAGTGAACTTCACGGAATTGCCCACGAGATTGATGACGATCTGTCGAACGCGCTTTTCGTCGGCAATGATCATGTCGGGAAGATCGTCGGCGAGGTCGAGATGAAACGACACTTGTTTCTTCACGAGCTCTGACTGGAACATGTCTACACACTCTTCCAGCGCGTGCCGAAGCGAGAATGGCTCGGTCAGAATGTCGATGCGGCCAGCTTCGATCTTCGACATGTCGAGGACTTCGTCGATCAACTCCAGCAGATGTGCGCCGCTACGCCGGATTGAGCGAATGTTCTGCCGCTGTTCCTCGCCGAGTGTCGTGTCTCGCTGCAGTACCTGGGCATAGCCGAGGATCGCATTCATCGGCGTGCGAATCTCGTGCGACATCGTCGCAAGAAAGACACTCTTTGCCCGATTGGCGGATTCGGCCAGATCGCGGGCGTCTCCGAGCTCGAGCTGTAGTTGTTTGAGCTCGTGGATGTCCATCGCCATACCGAAGCCCAGCAGGCGATTGCCCTCATCGTCCCGCTTCGTGGTTACGGCGAAGTTGCGCACCCAGTGATAGCTACCGTCGTGAATTCGGTGCCGGTACTCCACGTCGAGTTTCTCGATTTCGCCCTTGAGCCAGGCGATCCATTGGCCCTCGAACGTCTCACGATCCTCGGGGTGGACCAGCGACAGAATCTTCGTGCCCCAATCCTCCGGCGTTCGCCACTTCGAGCCGCTGGCCGGTATGAGACAACCCGGTTCGAGCATGAGTGCTCGCTCGATCGATTCATTGACATGGATCTGTTCAGTCGTGAAATCGAATTTCCAGAGTCCGAACTCCGCGGAGGTAAACATCAGATCCATTTGATCTTCCGCGGCCTCCAGTTCGTGCAGCGCACGGACCAATTCGCCCTCGATACCTTTCTTGTCGGTCACGTCGACGAAAACACCGTCAATACATTCCGACTGGCCGTCTTCGTCCAGCACGATCTGGCCCTGTTCGAACAGCCACCGGACTTCGCCGCTCTTGGTCGTGATCGGGTACTCGACCCGATACGAGCCGCTGGTTTCGATGGCGTGTTCGATCGCCCGGCGTACGCGCGGCCGGGCATCCGGCTGGGTCAGTCCTGAGAAATCCGTGGCGACTTCGCCGGTGAGTTCGTTCGCTGAATACCCGGTAATCGAAGTCACCTGGTCGCTGATGTACTGGAGCCTCTGATCGGCGAGCCGGACGCGGAAGACCACGCCTGGCAGGTTCGTGACGAGCGCCTGATAACGGCGGCGGTGCGCGGACTCGAGTTCGGCCTCCCGGCGGCGGACGGCATCGCGTGAGGCGAGCAGGATGAGGACGATGGCGAGCAGCGTCAGGGACCAGATAACGATGCTCATCCGGCGGACATTGGCGAACGCCTCGGCTACTTCAATCTCGCCGACGATGCCGAGTTGGAGTTCGTCGTCCCATATCCACGAACCGATGACATTGACGCCGCGATAGTTGCGATAGCCGTCGACGCTCGTGCCGGAGCGGCCTGCAAGTGCTGCGTCAGCCATGAGCGTGAAGGGTAGTACCTCGTCGTGAACCTCGGGTGCCCCATTGGCGAGGACGTCCACGCCGGGATCGAGCATCTGAATGGCCATGATGCTCGACTGTTCCGGCCCGAGAACACCCGCCTCACGGAGTTCAGCCTCGAAGCGGCTGTGACTGATCATGTACCCGTGGTGATTGAAGCCGAAGATCTCGCCGGTGGCGCCCATCCGTGCCCGCTCGAAAATCTCCGAGAACTCGCGTCCGGCGTCGAGCAGCAGGATCATGGCGGCGAGAACTTCGCCGTCCTCGCCGAGCACGCGCGATCCGGCCAGCATCGTTGCGTCCTCGTGCATTGCCGATTCTTCGTGTGGGAAGAAGGCCGCTGAACGATGCTCCGGCAACCGCAACACCGTATTGCCGGTCAGGACTTCGTCCAGAAACGCCACGTCCGTGTAGCGATACACGAGTTGCCCGACTCGCTGCTCGTCATCCGATGACAAGATGGTTCCGTCCGGCGCAACCAACAGGAAGCCGTCGAACCCCAGCGCCGGCAGCGCCAGTTCGATCAGGTCGTTCATCATGGCCTGCTCTTCGGTTCGGAGCAGGGCACTCCTCGAGCGTTCGGCTTCGGTGAGTGCAATGGAATAGCGGTTGACGCGCGGTCCGTTTGCGACGGTCTCGACACTGACCCTCTTCTGATCCGCCCAGGATTGTACGGCCAGGTGCGTGCCGTCCAGCGCGAACTGAAAAAGTTCGACGCTGCGCTGTTTTGAATACTTGTCGAGAAAGATGGCGGCAGCGGACGCCGCAGCGATCAGCGCGACAATCGACAGCGCGCCAACGAGCATCCGATTCTGCGTGCTACGGCGAATCTGCTCTCTGTCACTCCCCATTCACACATGGTAGTGGGGAGGGTGCACTGCGTCCAATGCTTTCAGAGGGTTAGCGCCGCTCAGACGACGGCTGCTTTCGACAATCTCAAAGCACGGCCGCAATTCGCTCCACGGCGGTTTCCAGGCTTTGAATGGAGCAAGCGAACGACATCCGCACATGGCCGGGCGCACCAAAGGCCGTGCCCGGTACACAGGCAACGTTGGCGGCATCCAGCAGGTGCTTCACGAATGCCGTATCGTCCTCCAGTCCCAGCGACTCGATCGCGGTCTCAACTCGGGGCAGCGCGTAGAAGCTACCGTCGCCCTCGCGGCACTCGAACCCCGGGAGTCCGTTCAGCGCCTCAATGAAATAGTCGTGTCGCGTTTTGTAGGCGGCACACATTTCATGGACCGCCGTCTGATCGCCGTCGAGCGCGACCTGGGCCGCAACCTGAGACACGCTGCACGCGTTCGACGTACTCTGGCTCTGAACGGTCTGCATGGCCCGGATCAGTTCAACCGGACCCGCCGCGTAGCCGATCCGCCAGCCGGTCATCGCGTAGGCTTTGGAGACTCCGTTAACGGTGACCGTGCGATTCCGGAGCTCCGGGCACGCGCTCGCGAAACTCGTAAACGGCTCGTCGCCCCAGAAGATGTGTTCGTAGATGTCGTCGGAGACTACGACGACCTCGGGATACGCGAGAAGGACGTCACCAAGTGCCGACATCTCCGCCTGCGTGTAGCAGGCGCCAGTCGGATTGGAGGGGCTGTTGAGGAACAAGAGCCGGGTGCGAGGCGTGAGCGCCGCTTCGAGCTGCCCGGGCGTCAGTTTGAAGCCTGCCTCGAGGGTCGTCGATACGACGATGGCATCCGCACCCGCCAGCCTGACCATGTCGGGGTAGGACACCCAGTAGGGTGCCGGCACGATCGCCTCCTCGCCGTCATTTAGCAGGGCTATGCACAGGTTGAACAGCGACTGTTTGCCGCCGGAGGACACCAGTACTTCGTTCGGATCGAACTTTAGCGCGTTGTCGCGCTCGAACTTCCGGCAGATCGCGGCCTTGAGTTCGGCGGTACCGTCAATCGGCGTGTAGCGAGTCGCTCCGGCTTCGATCGCCTCACAGGCCGCGCGGCGGATGTGCGCCGGCGTATCGAAATCCGGTTCGCCGGTTCCGAGGCTGACGATGTCCCGGCCCTCGGCCTTGAGCTTCGTTGCCAGTGCCAGGACGGCTCCGGTCGGCGACGGCTTGATCCGGGCCATCCGTGCTGAAACTGATAGACTCACTAGGTTTTACTCCCGACGACGAATGCCCGATGGTACGTGAATCCGAAAGCCTGCCCAATGACGACGAGACGGACGACCGCGACCGGCTGCAGTTGGTCTCCAGCTACTCTCCGGCCGGCGATCAGGGCGCAGCGATCGACGGCCTCTGCGAGGGGCTGACCGACGGATTGGCGCGGCAGATTCTGCTCGGCGTGACGGGTTCGGGCAAGACCTTCACGATGGCGAGCGTGATCGAGCGGCTGCAGCGGCCTGCAATCGTGCTGGCGCCGAACAAGACGCTGGCGGCGCAGCTCTACGGGGAGATGCGCGAATTCTTCCCGCGCAATGCTGTGGAGTACTTCGTCAGCTATTACGACTACTACCAGCCCGAGGCGTACGTCCCCAGTTCGGACACCTATATAGAGAAGGACGCCTCGATCAATCAGCACATCGAGCAGATGCGTCTTTCCGCTACGAAAGCGCTGATCGAGCGACCGGATGCGATCATTGTCGCCACCGTCTCGGCCATCTACGGCCTTGGCGATCCGGAAGCGTACTTCAGCATGGTTCTGCACCTGGTGCGGGGCGATCGTATCGATCAGCGAACGTTTTTGCGTCGCCTGGCGGAGCTGCAGTACACCCGCAACGAGCTGGAGCTGTCGCAGGGCACCTACCGGGTGCGCGGCGATGTCATCGATATCTTCCCGGCCGAGTCCGATCGCGATGCCGTTCGTGTCGAACTGTTCGACGACGAGATCGAGTCGCTTGCCTACTTCGACCCGCTGACCGGCGAAGTCACTCGCCGAACCGCACGGCTCACGATTTTCCCGAAGACGCACTACGTCACGCCGCGTGAGCGCCTGCTCGAGGCCTGCGAGCACATCAAGGTGGAACTCAAGGAGCGGCTGGAGTACCTCCGCAAGCACGAGAAGCTCCTCGAAGCTCAGAGGCTCGAGCAGCGGACGATGTTCGATCTCGAGATGATCCGTGAACTCGGCTACTGCCAGGGCATCGAGAACTACTCTCGGTATCTGTCCGGGCGCGCGCCGGGAGAGCCGCCGCCGTGCCTGTTCGACTACGTGCCGCCCGAGGCCATCCTGATCATCGACGAGAGTCATGTGACCGTGCCGCAGCTCGGCGGCATGTATCGCGGTGACCGGTCGCGCAAGGAGACGCTGGTCGAGTACGGCTTCCGATTGCCCTCGGCGCTCGACAACCGCCCGCTGCGCTTCGAGGAGTTCGAGCTGCTGTCGCCACAGACGGTTTACGTCTCGGCGACGCCGGGCGACTACGAGCGGGATCATTCTGACAACATTGTCGAGCAGCTTGTCCGGCCGACCGGTCTCATCGATCCGGAAGTCATTGTCAGGCCCGCACGCACGCAGGTCGACGACGTACTGTCGGAGATCAACAAGCGTGTCTCGGTCGACGAGCGTGTGCTGATTACGACGCTGACCAAGCGGATGGCGGAAGACCTGACCGACTATCTCCGTGAGCACAATGTCCGTGTTCGCTACCTGCACTCCGACATCAATACCGTCGAGCGCACCGAAATCATTCGCGACCTGCGCCTCGGCGAATTCGACGTGCTGGTCGGCATCAACCTGCTTCGCGAGGGTCTGGACATGCCCGAGGTATCGCTGGTTGCGATCCTCGATGCCGACAAGGAAGGCTTCCTGCGCTCCGAGCGGTCCCTGATTCAGACAATCGGCCGCGCCGCGAGGAATATCCACGGCACCGCCATTCTCTATGCCGACAACATGACCGGTTCGATGGAGCGTGCGATCGAGGAAACAGCCCGCCGTCGCGAGCGGCAGGTCGAGCACAACGAAGAGCACGACATCACGCCGGCGACGATCGTCAAGCAGGTGGCCGACATCATGGAGGCCGCCTATCCGGCGCCGAAGCGCGGCAGGCGTCGTGCCGCCGAGGACGCGGCCCCGTACGCGAACATGACGCCGGAAGAGCTGATGAAGAAGGCGGCCAAGCTCGAAAAGCAGATGCTGAAACACGCCCGAGACCTCGAATTCGAAGAGGCCGCGAGACTTCGCGACGAGATCCAACGAATCCGCGACGAGGGGATGGGGTTGTCGGATTTGAAGGCAGGTTAGTTGGCGAGAAACTGGGTTGCGCGGTGACACCGGTTTGAGTATCTTTGCCGCCCCCAGTAAGGGGCGGATACATACAGGGCGATTAGCTCAGGGGTAGAGCGCCACGTTGACATCGTGGAGGTCGCAGGTTCGAAACCCGCATCGCCCACCATTTTTTTGTGCAGCGAGCGCCACGTTGACATCGTGGAGGTCGCAGGTTCGACAAAACGTGTCAGCGCTTTGGACGCGCGAAGCGCGCCCCGAAGGGGTGAGGATCGCCCTAAGGCGATCTGAATCAAACCCGCATCGCCCACCAAATTTTCAACGGGTCCGTAAGGACCCGTTTTTCGTTCGCGAGCCCGGCTAATCCGGTCCCGCGTACGAAGCCCCAAAACCGCTGATTTTTTTGGATTTTCAGGGGTCCGGTGGTTGTGTCCGGGCATCGGTGACTATAGAATCGCGTTCCCGCCTCGCGCGCCATGCGAGCGTTTTGTCGTGCGAGCGGAACTTGTTGAATTTAGGAGGATTTTAGGATCGCAGTTTCTAAGCGCGTGCGGCGCAATGAAGAGATAGACGCCGTCGAAGTGCGAGTAATCGACTCAGACGGTCAGCAACGTGGTGTCCTGCCGCTCCGGGAGGCCATCGAAGCCGCCAAGGACGAAGGACTGGATCTGGTTGAAGTCTCTCCGAATGTCGACCCGCCGGTTTGCCGAATCATGGACTTCGGCAAGTACCTGTTCGAGCAGAACAAGAAGGCACAGTCGGCCAGGCGAAAGCAGAAACAGGTACACGTAAAGGAAATCAAGTTTCGTCCGGGAACGGACGAAGGCGATTATCAGATCAAGCTGCGTAAGCTGATGCAGTTCCTCGAGACGGGGGACAAGACCAAGATTACGCTGAGATTCAGAGGCAGGGAGATGGCGCACAAGGAATTGGGCGCGAATCTTCTCGCCAGGGTCCGAGGGGACCTGGAGGAATACGGCACCGTCGAACAGATGCCCCAGATGGAAGGGCGGCAGATGGTCATGGTGATGGCGCCGAAGAAAAAGCAGTAACGGCTCATGTGAGCCATCGATCCCGCCTGCGATGGCTGTCCAATTCGGGGCAGTTCGGACCCAGGCTGAAGTGGAGACGACAAAATGTCGAAGATGAAGACCAACCGGGGCGCTGCCAAGCGCTTCCGCCGGACGGGTAAGGGCGGCTACAAGCGTGCCCAGTCCCACCTCAATCACATTCTCACCAAGAAGAAGTCGAAGCGTAAGCGCCAGTTGGGAACGACCCAGCAGGTGGCCGATGCCGACGTCAAGAGCGTGCGCCGCATGCTCCCGTATAGCTGAGAGGAGATTGAGACATGGCACGAGTAAAGCGTGGCGTCACCGCTAAGGCACGCCATAAGAAAGTTCTGTCGAAGGCCAAAGGCTACTACGGTGCGCGCAGCAAGCTGTTCAAGACGGCGAAGCAGGCGGTCATCAAGGCCGGCCAGTATGCCTATCGCGACCGCCGTCAGCGCAAGCGCCAGTTCCGCTCGCTGTGGATCACGCGCATCAACGCCGCGGCCCGCCTGCACGACATCTCTTACAGCCGGATGATCAATGGCCTGAACCGGGCCGGGATCGAGGTGGATCGCAAAGTGCTGGCCGACATCGCCGTGCATGACCCGGAGGGGTTTGGCGCACTGGCGGAAGCGGCCAAAGCGGCGCTCGCCGAGGCAGCCTAGGTATCGATCGACCGGTCGGCAGATTTCGCCGCGCCGGTCGTCGGTGGCCTGAGGTCTGACCGTGCAGAATCTCACTGAACTTGTCGCGTCAGCGGCGTCGGAGATCGATGCCGCTGCGGACCTGTCTGCGCTTGATGCAATTCGCGTGCAGTACCTCGGCAAGAAAGGCGCTCTCACGGCCAGGCTCAAGTCACTGAGTGAGTTGCCGGCCGACGAACGGCCTGCCGCGGGTCAGGAGATCAATCGCGCCAAGCAGGACGTGATGCAGCAAATCAACGCCCGGCGCGAGGCGCTCGAGGCGGCGCTGCTGGAGAAGAAGCTGGCCGAAGATGCGGTCGATGTGACGCTCCCCGGACGGGGCATGTCGATCGGTGGCCGCCATCCGGTCTCGCGCGCGATGGCGCGCATCGACCGGATCTTCACGAACGCCGGTTTCGCCGTCCGATCCGGCCCGGAAATCGAGGACGATTTCCACAACTTCACCGCGCTGAATATCCCCGAGGATCATCCGGCGCGGGCGATGCACGACACCTTCTACTTCCCGGGCGGTCATCTCCTGCGAACCCATACGTCGCCGGTGCAGATCCGCTCGATGGTGGCCGAGGGTGTACCGATTCGGATTATCGCTCCGGGTCGGGTGTATCGCTGCGATTCGGATCAGACGCACACGCCGATGTTCCATCAGGTCGAAGGTCTGGTGATCGATCGCGGCGTGAGTTTCGCGAACCTGAAGGCCGTGCTGCACCAGTTCGTCGAAGCCTACTTCGAGCGCAAGGCGAAGCTGCGCTTCCGGCCGTCGTATTTCCCGTTCACGGAGCCCTCCGCCGAGGTCGACGTCGAGTGGGAAGGCGGCAAATGGCTCGAGATTCTGGGCTGCGGCATGGTGCACCCGAATGTTCTCGAGAGCGCTGACGTGGATTCCGAGGAATACACCGGCTACGCATTCGGCATGGGTGTCGAGCGCCTGGCCATGCTGCGCTACGGTGTAACCGATCTCCGCACGTTCTTCGAGAACGATCTGCGGTTCCTTCGACAGTTCCGGTAAGCACCATGAAGATTGCTGAATCCTGGCTACGCGATTGGGTCGACCCCGACATGAGCACCGAGGAGCTGGCGCATCAGCTCACGATGCTCGGCCACGAAGTGGACGGCGTCGACGTACAGGGCGCCGGTCTCGAGGGCGTCGTGGTGGCCGAAGTCCTGGCGGTCGCGAAGCACCCCGATGCGGATCGACTGAGCGTCTGCCAGGTGACCAACGGCGAGGAGACGCTGGAGATCGTCTGCGGCGCGCCCAACGTCGTCAAAGGCATGAAGACGCCGCTGGCAACGCCCGGGGTGAAACTGCCGAACGGACTCAAGCTCCGCAAGTCGAAAATCCGCGGAGTCGTCTCCAACGGCATGCTGTGCTCGGCCGTCGAACTGGGACTCGGCGAAGAGTCGGACGGCATCATGGCGCTTGCGGACGACGCGCCGGTGGGTACGGCGCTGGCCGATTACCTGCATCTGCCCGACGCTGTATTCGATCTCGATCTGACGCCGAATCGCGGCGACTGCTTTAGCGTGCTGGGTATTGCGCGGGATGTTGCCGCCCTGACCGGCACCGAACTCTCTGAGTTCGACATGCAGCCGTTTCCGGCCACGATCGATGACACATTGACCGTCGAATTACTGGAACCCGCCGGTTGCCCGGTCTTCGCCGGCCGCGTCATCCGCGGCATCGACCCGACGGCCCGCTCGCCGCTATGGATTGTTGAGCGGCTGCGGCGTTCCGGGTTGCGGGAGATCCACCCGGTCGTCGACGTGACGAACTACGTCATGCTGGAACTCGGGCAGCCGCTGCACGGCTACGACTACGGCCTCGTGAAGGGCGCCATTCGGCCGCGCCTGGCGAAGGCCAGCGAGTCCGTCGTGCTTCTGGACGAGAAGGAAGTCGACGTTCAGGAAAACACGCTCGTCATCACCGATGACAGCGGCGTTATTGGTCTTGCGGGCATCATGGGCGGACTGAGCACCGCTGTGACGGACGCAACGACCGACGTCTACTTCGAGGCTGCCTTTTGGCCGCCGTCCTACATGGCAGGCCGGGCACGTCAGTACGGCATGCACACGGACGCGTCGATGCGCTTCGAGCGCGGCGTCGATCCGGAAGGGCAGGGCCGCGCCGTCGAGTTTGCGACCAGGCTGCTGCACGAGATTGCCGGTGGCGAGGCGGGACCGCTGGTCGTTACCACGGCGGACGAGCATCGGCCGCAACCGAAGACGATCTACCTCCGTCGCTCTCGGCTGAGCTTGCTGCTCGGCGCGGAGATCGATGACGAGATCGTTACGAATATTTTGAACCGTCTGGAACTGTCGGCGAAAGCGGATGCCGACGGCTGGACGGTCGTCGCACCGTCGCACCGATTCGACATTTCGATCGAGGCCGATCTGATCGAAGAAGTGGCCCGCATACATGGCTACGACAACTTCCCCGAGACGACCGAAATTGCGCAGAACGCACTCGTCGCGGTGACCGAGTCGCGCATCGATCTCGACGCCGTATCGGCGACCCTGATCGCCCGCGACTACCAGGAAGTCATCACCTACAGCTTCGTCGATCAGGCGGCCGACGCGGCGATCAGCGGCGCGGAATCGGAGCTCGTTTTGAGCAACCCGATCTCGTCCGAGATGTCGGTCATGCGCTCGTCGCTGTGGCCCGGAATGCTCGAAGCGGCCGCGAACAACACCGCGCGGCAGCAAGGCCGAGTGCGCTTATTTGAAGTCGGCAAGTCTTTTCATGGCACGCTCGAGTCGCCGGAGGAAGTGCAACGCGTCGCCGCGCTGATCACTGGTGACGTTGCACCAGAGCAATGGGGCGGCACGTCACAAGGCGTTGATTTCTTTGACATAAAATCCGACCTGGAATCGCTACTCAGGCTCGCCGGTGAGAACGCCGAAGTCAGTTTCCGCGCGGCGGAACATCCCGCGCTGCAGCCGGGGCAAGCGGCTGAGATCGTGCGCGACGACGAGGTTATCGGTGTCGTCGGCAAACTGCATCCGACGCAGGCAAAGCGCTTCGAGTTGAAGCGCGACGTGTTCCTGTTCGAGCTGGATGCCGACAGGGCGCTGGCGTCGAGCGCGCCGGTCGCGCGGACCGTCTCCAGGTACCCGGCGATCCGCCGAGATCTGTCGTTCACGGTCGACGAGAGTGTGTCGGCAGACCAATTGATTCGCGCGGCAACGGCCGCGGCGCCTGCGCTGATCAGGGATGTCAGATTATTCGACGTCTATCAGGGACCGGGCATAGAAGCAGGGCTAAAAAGCGTTTCAATAGGCTTGATTTTGCAGGAAACATCGCGCACCCTTACCGACGACGATGCGGACGCCGCTCAGGCCGCAACAGTGCAAAAACTTCAACAAGAATTTGCGGCCCAACTGAGAGACTGATTCAATGGCGCTAACAAAAGCTGACATGGCGGAATCGCTGTTCAACGAACTCGGTCTGAACAAGCGAGAAGCGCGCGAACTTGTCGACATGTATTTTGAGGAGCTGCGGGCGTCACTCGCAGTTGGGGAGCAGGTCAAACTTTCCGGGTTTGGGAACTTTGATCTTCGGGACAAAAAAGAACGTCCAGGCAGGAATCCAAAAACCGGAGAGGAGATTCCTATCTCGGCACGTCGCGTTGTGACGTTTCGACCCGGACAAAAACTAAAGGCCCGAGTGGAAGCATATGCTGGAACCGGGGAATAACGACGAACTACCTCCAATCCCTGGCAAGCGCTACTTCACGATAGGTGAAGTCAGCGACTTGTGCGCGGTAAAGCCTCACGTACTTCGGTACTGGGAGCAGGAGTTTCCACAACTGAAGCCGGTCAAGCGCCGCGGTAATCGTCGTTACTATCAACGTCAGGATGTTCTGATCATTCGTCAGATTCGTAGCCTGTTGTATGACGACGGCTTTACGATCGGCGGCGCTCGCCAACGCCTGATGGGCGATTCTGCGAAATCTGACGTGACGCAAAGTCAGCAGATTATCAAGCAGTTGCGCATGGAACTTGAACAAGTTCTGAAGATCCTGCGCCGCTGATTCTTTCCTTTTCAGATTCTTAAGCGGCAAGTATCATTGCCGCCTCGATGCCGTGCCCCGAACAACCCTCGGAGCAGGGCATCCGACGACTCGCAGCCCTCAGCGAGTCGATCCGAAACACACGGTCGGGGCGTAGCGCAGCCTGGTAGCGCACCACAATGGGGTTGTGGGGGTCGGAGGTTCGAATCCTCTCGCCCCGACCAATTCGCAAGACGAAAAGGCCGCTCTCACATTTAGGGAGCGGCCTTTTCGTCTTACGAATCGGTCGGGAGGTGGAACCGCCCAAAGGTTTGCACCGAGGCCGCCGAAGGCGGCCGACAAACGTACTCGCGGAGCGAGTACGTTCATCCTCTCGCCCCGACCAATTCGCAAGACGAAAAGGCCGCTCTCACATTTAGGGAGCGGCCTTTTCGTCTTACGAATCGGTCGGGAGGTGGAACCTCTCCAAGGTTTGCACCGAGCACGGCAAAGCCGTGCGACAAACGTGCGGCGCAGCCGCACGTTCATCCTCTCGCCCGAGCTTTCAGACTTCGGCGCACCCCAGTCACTGTCGACCAACCACTCGTTCTAAAGATCAATCGGCAACCACCGATGATAGGAATGACTATGGACTCGACACCGGGCACACACGTCAAAGCACGGATCGCTGTCCGCATAAGGATGAATACTCAGCAATCAGTTCATGTGGCGGTCAACGAATTATCCCGCAAGTACTTAGGGTCTTGCTTGCACAGCCGTCTGACCTAAAGGTGAAGGGAGTCGGGAGTCCGAACTCGAAAGGAAGTCAAACGAGCGAAACGAATCTGCAATTTGCGAAGTAAACTTCGAGAGTGGAGGGGCGGAGTCAATGACGTACGTGCTGAAGAAAAATTTTCGACCGGTCGAGGTCGGAGCGACTCGCAACCTTTGAGGTCCACAACCCCGACGGAAGTCAGCAGCCCGCGAAGACAAGTCCGTAGGAGCGGCTTCCAGCCGCGATCCGACGCTCATGCACAACTTGGTCCGGGCAAGACTGTGTCGCGGAACGACTACTGCCCGTACCTCATCTTGCAGATCTGATAACGCTGATCGCGGCTGGAAGCCGCTCCTACGCGTAGTAGCGCGGCGCCACGCTTGTCTGAAACTAGGCCTGCGCCCTTACCGCCGGCAACTTCCGATCCTCGATCCCCAATAGGATCGGCTGCGCGGTCTCCCGATAGATATTCACTTTCGCGTTATAGGCAACGCGAGAGAGCCCGTGCTTGTCCTTGATCTCGAGCCGGCGAATGTTGAACTGTCCGCCGCCCATGTTTTCGCCGGTCAGGTAGCACTTGATTGCGCTGACTCTTTCACCCGAGAACTCCATACCGCTGAGCTTGGACAGATTGCCCTGTGCGCGTTGCAGGAAGGTCACGGCGTCGAGATGGGCCTGACTTTCGGACGGGTCCAGTTCGGACGGCGTCGCGTGGAGGTCGGCAAGGAAATCGCCAACGAGAATCTGCCCGGGCAGGGCAGCCTCGATCATGCGAGCGAGTTCGATTGTGACGTCGCCAACGATGAAGTCGTACATCGTCGGGTTCAGGCCTTCCGCCTGATGGAATTCGTAGCAGCTGCCGACGTGGAAGCAGGCTCGAAGTCTGGGGACCGCCTTCGCAGCCCCTTTGCTGCGCGCGATCGCGTTGTCGGCGAGCACACAGTGCATGAAGTGATACAGATTGATGTTCGCTTCGAGGCCGTCGTCGCGATTCCAGACGTAGAAGCCATCGCCACTGGACGAGCGCGCAAAGTTGATGCCAACGTCCTGCTCGAGCATCTTGGCGTGCGCCGAATTGAGCGAATAGGACAGGCTGTTGAGTTGCGTCATCTGCTCGAACGGCGTCAGCAGGCTGAAGCCGACGATGTCGAACAGAGTCACGGCTCGGCTCGCGACGTAGTTGATGCCGTAGCGGCGTATCATCTTTTCGATGATCTGCGTTTCGGATTCGTGGCCGCTCAGCGGTTCGCGCAGTTGAATGTAGATCGGCTGCACGTCTAGCAGGCGCGCAACCTTCTGCATCTGAGTGAAGTCGAGTTTGCGGTCGCCGGAGATCAGCTCTGTGATGAAGCGCGGCGAAACTCTCGGTGGACGATTGTCGGGCCGGCTGGACGTGAACTCGGCAATCGCGTAGTGGGGCAGGACGAGAATGAGTACGCCTTCGTCGAGCGGCGCCCAGCTCAGAATATTGTTCTGTCCCAGCGACCAGTGCTGGTGGAGGCTCCGCTCGAGTTGGACGAGGTTGCTTCTCTGGCGCAGACCCATCTCCTGAGCCAGCCCGGCAAGCTGGTCCAGATATGGCGAGAAGTCGGCGAGCCGCCGAATTCCGGACTGAGAGAGATCGTCAAGTTCCATGGATGCCCGACAAACCAGCACCTGCCCCAAGCTGGTTGCGAAGTTCTTTGGTGTAGGTTCTAACCAAACTGACGCTCTGCTGCAAGTAATCTCTGAAAGTATTTGTAAGCATGGCAGTTTTTGGGCTGACATTGCTCCCCAAAAAGGGGACTATTTTACCTTGTGTGACGCATAGCGAGCGGCCCGTGCCGACGGAAGCCCCCACAATCGAGGAATTCACTGAGCTGCGCGACCGGCTGGGCGCCGCCATCGTGCGCACGCCGACCGTCGTTTGCGCTGGTCTTGAAGACCTTATCGGCAGCAACACGAAAATCTTCGGCAAACTCGAGTTTCTTCAACGCACGGGCACGTTCAAGGCGCGCGGCGCGCTGGCGACGGTCAGCGGCCTGGAGCCGGACGAACTCGAGCGGGGAATTACCGCCGTGAGCGCGGGCAACCATGCTATTGCCGCGGCATTTGCTGCTCGACAACTGGGCACCACCGCCAGAGTCGTCATGATCGAGACGGCCAATCCGTATCGCATCGACGCGGCGAAGAGCTTCGGCGCCGAGATTGTGATTGCCGGAGACGCGCACGCCGCATTCGAACGTGTCGATGAGATCCGCGAGACGGAAGGGCGTTTTTTCGTGCATCCGTTTGAAGGGAAGACTGTCGCGACCGGCACGGGAACGGTCGGCCTCGAACTCTGTGAGCAATGCGACGACTTCGATACTGTGATCGTCTCGGTCGGTGGGGGAGGACTGATCGCCGGGATCGCGTCCGCGGTGAAGCAAATCAGACCCGAGGTCGAAGTCATCGGCGTAGAGACGACTGGCGCCGATTCGATGACCCGCAGTTTGAACGAAGGCCGGCCGGTCACTCTCGACAAGGTTGATACGATCGCCGACAGCCTCGGTGCACCGTTTGCGATGCCGTACTCATTCGGGCTTTGCCAGCGCTACGTTGATCGAATGGTTGTGGTTGCGGAGGGTGAACTCAGACGGACCATGGGCTTGCTGTACCGCCGGATGAATCTGGCCGTCGAACCCGCGTGCGCCGCACCTGCCGCCGCGCTGCTCGGTCCCTTGCGCGCGTCGCTCGAGGGACGGCGGGTTGCATTGGTGTTCTGCGGTAGCAATATCGACTGGCAGACGTGGTACGGATACGCGCAGTTCGACTGACCCGTGGAAGCCCTCATACAAAAACTCAAGCGCATCGTCGGTGACGGCGCGTGGCAGACGGATGCGGCGCAGCTCGAGCCGCACCTCACCGAATGGCGCAATGTGGTACATGGACGAACGCCGATCATGGTGTCCCCGCAGACCACGGAACAGGTGGCCGAGATCGTCCGCGCCTGCGCGGAAGCCGGGGTCGGCGTAGTGCCGCAGGGCGGCAATACCGGAATGTGTGCCGGCGCGGTGCCGGACGAGTCGGGGCGTCAGGTCCTTGTCAGCCTTTCGAAGCTCAACCGCATTCGCTCGGTCGACGCCGACGACTTCTCGATGATCGTCGAGGCGGGCTGTGTGCTCGCGGACATCCACGCTGCGGCGCGCGAGGCGGGTCGTTTCTTTCCGCTGAGCATGGGCGGCGAGGGCAGCTGCCAGATCGGTGGCAATCTGTCGACCAACGCCGGCGGGATCAACGTGATTCGCTACGGCACGACGCGCGATCTCGTTCTGGGCATCGAGGTGGTACTCGCAGATGGCACGATCTGGAACGGATTGAAGACGCTCCGCAAGGACACGGCCGGTTATGATCTCAAGCAGCTGTTCATTGGCAGCGAAGGCACACTCGGCATCGTCACCGCTGCCGCTTTGAGGCTGTTCCCGGCACCTGGCGAGACGGTGACCGCGTTCGCAGCAGTACCCGACGCGTCGTCCGCCGTGACTCTGCTTGGCAGGCTTCGGCACGCCTTACAGGATCAGATTCTGGCCTTCGAACTGATCGGCGCCCGGGCAATCGGCTACGTCGAGCGCCACATTCCCGACGTGCGAATCCCGTTCGAGGCCGCGTGGTACGTACTGCTCGATGTGGCCGGCGACAATGCGAACGAGAAACTGCAGCGCGGACTCATGGCGGCGATCAAGGAAGGCGTTGTGGCCGACACGGCTATCGCAAAGAACACTGCGGAGGCCAAGAGCCTATGGCGCATCCGGCACTCGATTTCGGAGGCCGAGCGGAAAGAGGGGGCAGGAGTGAAGCACGACATCTCCGTCCCGATCGCATTGATGCAGACCTTCCTCACGGAGGGCGAACGCCGGCTGGCCGAACAGGTACCTGAGGCCCAGCCAGTGATCTTCGGCCACGTCGGGGACGGCAATCTGCACTACAACGCGCATCTGCCGCCCAGCCTGTCAGCGGAGCGGGAGCAGGCGCTCAGGACGCGCGTCAGCGAGATCGTTTACGAACTGGTAACCGAGCTCGGCGGCAGTATCAGCGCCGAACACGGTATTGGTGTGCTGAAAAGAGACTGGCTGGCAGCGTACAAGGACGACGTCGAGCTGGGGCTCATGCGCCGGCTGAAAGAGGCTCTGGACCCGGAAAATACGCTGAACCCGGGGAAGGTAATCTGACGACCAGTTCCGCGTTGGAGCTTGACCAGCAAGCTATTATGGGAGCTTGGCCGGAAGCCTGAGTAATGAGCGCCGAATCCGACAACATTCGCGAACGCCTCGCGGAACAGCTCGCCGATCTCGATACCAATCTCGGGGCGACGGTCGACGACGTGCGCATGCTCAGCAGCGTCCAGCAGGGGATCGGCCGACTGCTGGCCGACGGGGGAGCGGGAGAGGCGGAAATCCGCCGGCTCCTCGAGGACCAATTTGCGGGTGGCCAGCTTCGTCGCGAGACCTACCAACTCGTCAAATCGATGCTCGACCGGTATATCACCGAGCAGGTCGATACCGTTCCGGGCGTATCCAGTTCCGACGACGGCGCTCTGCGCGAACTCGGCCGAATTGACGAGCCGGCTGTCGACGAATACTCGTCGACCACCGTCCTCCCAAACGATCCGCTGCGGGCGGAGTCGGCGGACGAACGCGTGCAGGTAGGCTCGGTTCTGCGGGATCGGTTCCTGCTGCAGGAGAAGGTCTCCGGCGGCAGCATGGGCGTCGTGTACAAGGCGCTCGATCGGCGTCTCGCAGAGACGGGTGCGGATACGCCGTGGGTTGCGATCAAGGTGCTATCGCCCGAGCTTGCGCAGAGCGGGCCGGCATTGCGGGCCTTACAGCAAGAGGCGGCTAAGGGACGCTACCTGACGCATCCGAACATCGTCCGATTCCTCGATTTCGACCGTGACGACGATCTGTACTTCATTGTCATGGAGTGGCTCGACGGCAGGACACTCGCCGACATTCTGGATTCGCCGGACGGCAAACAGATCGATGCGAGTCAGTCCCTCGACATCGTCCGCCAAATCGGCGCGGCGCTCGACTACGCGCATCGCTGCGGCATCGTTCATGCCGACGTCAAACCGGGCAACGTGATGCTGAAACCCGACGGCACGGCGATGCTGTTCGACTTCGGCGTGGCTCGCGTCCGGCAGACCCAGCTCAGCGATTCACAGAGTTTCGATCCGGGTGTGCTTGGCGCAATAACGCCGGCGTATTCCAGCATGCAGGTGCTGACCGGCGAGGAGCCGGCCCCGTCTGACGACGTATTTTCGCTGGCCTGTCTCTACTACCGGCTCGTTGCGGGCTATCGCGTCTTCGGACCGCGTAATGCGGCGGAGGCGGCAGAAGAGGGCATGAAGCCGCAGCAGCCCGCGAACATGCCCGAGAAACCCTGGCGCGCCGTCAAGAAGGCACTGGCCTATGCGAGGGTGACGCGTTTCGAATCGATGTCGGCGTTTCTCGAGGCGCTCGACTTGCAAGACACGGCAAGCGTGGCATCGGCGCCCAATGCAATCACGGCAATGCCCGATGAGCGTCTCGCATCCGAGACAGAGAAGGTTTCCTCGTCGCGCGGAGTACTTAACGTGCTCTTGCTGCTCGTTGCGGCCGTCGCGCTGGCCTACTTCGGCTATCAGAACGGTTACTACCAGCAGTTCCGCGACTGGCTCGCGGCTGTCGTCGGCAACGTCGAGGTTGACGACCCATTGGCGGAGATTGCGCCTGCGCCGCAGCCAGACGTTTCGGAGGACCTGCCTGCGCCAGCCGACGACCCCATCGACGATTCGGCGGAATCTTCCCTTACGGACATTCCCGAGTCGAGCGAGGAGGGTGTCACTGCCAACACCACGGCGGACGGCCTAGCGGACAGTCTTCCGCCCGAGGCCGCCGCCGACGAGGTCGATGCGCCACCGCCGGAGCCGGCCGTGAACATCGTCGACTACTCGCGTCTCCCGCCGGCCGATGTGGAAGTGCCGCTGACGGAGTCCACAGAGCCGCGCGCACCGATCGCAGTGACGCTGCGAGAGGATCGTGGCCCGGTCACCGTCGACCTCTTCCGGACGGATTCGCTCGAGCAGCCATTGAGGCTACGAATCGAGGAAGTCGCGCACAGCGGCAACCGGTCGCCGTGGACGTCTGGCCAGTACGAGCTCGCCAGCGACGAGATCATCGAGATTCCGCCGGGTCAGGATCGAGCCCGCATCATGCTGATCGCCGCGAGCGATCCGCTACGCGAAGCCGATCAGCAGTCGACGCTGCGCATCCGCGAAGCGAGCAATCCGACACTCGAGCTCGCCGCCATCGAAGTCGAACTCGAGGACGACGATCAGCGACGCTTCGAAGGCAGTCTGCCGCCCAACACCATCGCGTTCGCGGTCAGCCAGGTGTCCGTTTTGGAGCGGGACCCTGCGGTGCAGATCGACATCCTGAGATTCAATCCCGACGGCAATTCCGTCGTGGTCGGCTATTCCGTTCGCGACGTGACGGCAACCGCCGGCGAGGACTACTTCGAGCCCGGCGGATATTCGGTGTCCTTCGGGCCGGGACAGCGCTCGACGCGGCTGCTCATCCCGCTCGTGCAGGACAGCCTGGTCGAAGGCGACGAGGCGTTTTCGATAGAGCTCGCCGTGAGCGACGTCGTCGACAATCCCGACGTCTACACCCGCGTTGTCGTCATGATTCGCGACGACGAAGACGGCGCGCCCTAGCCGCCGGCAACAGTATCCTTCCGCGCCTCCCGCCGGGATGGGCGCCTTCCAGCTTCCCTGCTAGACTGCCGCCGAAGCAGGCACTCCTTGGTTCAGGAACACAGGCAGACTCGATGAGCGAAAAAGATCTTCGGCGCTACTCACGCGTCGTCGTCGATGGCAATGAACAGGCCCCAAGCCGCGCGATGCTGCGCGCCGTCGGATTCCGCGAAGAAGACTTCGAGCGGCCTCAGATCGGTATCGCCTCCACATGGAGCATGGTCACGCCTTGCAACATGCACATCGGCGGGCTCGCCGACATCGCCGCCGAGGCTGCCGACGAGGCGGGCGCAAAGGCCGTGGTGTTCAATACGATCAGCGTGTCGGACGGCATCTCGATGGGAACGCCTGGCATGCGCTATTCGCTGGTTTCCCGGGAAATCATCGCGGACTCGATCGAAGCGGTAGCGGGCGCCGAGGGTTTCGATGGTGTTGTCGCCATCGGCGGCTGCGACAAGAACATGCCCGGCTGCGTGATGGCGCTGGCGAGGCTCAACCGGCCGTCGGTTTTCGTCTACGGCGGTACGATCAAACCGGGTACCAACCGGCGCGACATCGTGTCGGTATTCGAAGCAGTGGGTGCCGTGTCCGCAGGCAAGATGAGCCAGCAGGAACTCCTCGAGGTCGAGCAGACGGCGATCCCGGGGCCGGGTGCCTGTGGCGGCATGTACACCGCAAACACGATGGCGTCCGCGATCGAAGCGCTCGGCATGAGCCTCGCCAACAGTTCGGCACAGGAGGCCGTCTCGGATCAAAAGGCGGACGACTGCCGGCGAGCGGCCGAGGCGGTGATGAACCTGATCCGCCAGGACATCAAACCGAGCGACATCATGACGCACGAAGCGTTCGAGAATGCGATCTCGGTCGTCATCGCGCTGGGCGGCTCGACGAATGCCGTCCTGCACCTGCTGGCAATGGCGCGCGAATCCGGCATCAAGCTGACGCTGGACGATTTCACGCGGATCGGCAAGCGCACGCCCGTGTTGGCCGACGTCAAGCCGAGCGGTCAGTATTTGATGTCCGAGCTGATTGCGATCGGCGGCATCCAGCCGCTGATGAAGCGCATGCTCGCGCGCGGCCTGCTGCACGGCAATTGCATGACGGTGACCGGCAAGACACTTGCCGATAATCTCGCGGACGTCGAGGACTACCCCGAAGGTCAGGACATCGTCAGAAGTTTCGACGATCCGATCAAGAAGGACAGCCATCTCGCCATCCTGTACGGCAACCTGGCCCCGGATGGCGCGGTCGCCAAGATCACGGGCAAGGAGGGCACGCGCTTCGAGGGTACGGCCAAAGTGTTTCACTCCGAAGAGGAGGCACTGCAGGCGATCCTCGACAATGAGGTGGGCGCAGGCGACGTCGTCGTCGTGCGTTTCGAGGGTCCGAAGGGCGCTCCCGGCATGCGCGAGATGCTGAGTCCCACCAGCGCCATCATGGGCAAGGGTCTTGGGAGCGACGTCGCCCTGATCACTGACGGCCGGTTCTCCGGCGGCAGCCACGGTTTCGTTGTCGGCCATGTGTCGCCCGAGGCGGCGGTTGGAGGTCCCATCGCACTGATACGCGATGGCGACCGGATCACGATCGATGCGCAGGCTCGCTCGCTCGAGCTCGACGTGGACGAAACGGAACTGGACGTCCGGCGTGCGGAATGGAGCCGGCCGCCATCGTCCGTTTCCGGCGGAGTGCTCGCAAAATACCGCGCAGAAGTGTCATCGGCGTCGACCGGAGCGGTCACGCTGCCCGAGGAATGGGATTAGAGTCTGTCTACCCCGCGGGCCCAGAACGGCCCGCAGACTTGAATTTTTTCCCCAGGTTCGCTCTACTCTGTAACCAGATATTTCAGACACCCACGTAAAGTGCCACGGCATTCCTGTATGGATGCTAAAGAACTCCTAAAACAGATGGCGCGCCAGAGGTGCGTGGGTGCCAATGGCAATAGTACCGGCTAGCATAAAGCCCGGACGTTGCTAACGACCCGCCAGGAGCTCCTCGCGGGTTTTTTTTTGGCCGTCCCAACAGCTTGGAACACGACGTAAGCGATGATCTCCGAAGCCCGTTTCGAGTCCGGTGAGCATCTCGGCTCACCGGCGGAGATAGCCGACTCCCCCTGGGTCGTCATGAAGTTCGGTGGCACCAGCGTTTCCAGCGCTGAGAACTGGCAAACGATTGCCGGACTGATCCGCAATCGCCTCGACGAGGGTCTGCGACCCGTCATCGTTCATTCGGCGCTCAAGGGCGTCTCCAACGCACTGCACACCTTGCTGGGGCAGGCCGTGTCCGGCGACCCGGGCTCCGGGCTCGCAGCGATACGCGAGCAGCACTTCGCGTTGGCCGATGAGCTCGGCATTGATGGACCGGCGCTGCTGGACGAGTCGCTGCACGAACTCGAACAGCTCTTCGCTGGCGTGCGGCTGGTCCGCGAGGTCAGCGTGCGGGTCCAGGTCCGCATCATGGCGCTCGGTGAGCTGATGGCCACACGGCTCGGCGGCGCGGCACTCGAAAAGGCGGGCGTTCCGGTGACCTGGCTCGATGCACGCGATCTGCTTGTCAGCCGAAATCGCCACAGGGACAAGCACGTCCGCGCTTATCTGTCGGCTACCTGCGATCACGATGCCGATCCGGCCCTTCGGGAGCGTCTGGCTGCGGCCGGGGAGGTCGTGCTGACGCAAGGCTTCATCGCACGTAACCGTAGCGGCGAGACCGTCCTCCTTGGGCGTGGCGGGTCCGATACTTCGGCGGCGTACTTCGCGGCTCGGTTGCAGGCTCGGCGGCTGGAGATCTGGACCGACGTGCCCGGCATGTTCACAGCGGACCCGAGGCTCGTGCCGTCTGCGCGGTTGCTCGTCGCGCTACGTTACGAAGAAGCGCAGGAACTCGCATCGGCCGGCAGCTCGGTGCTGCACCCCAGGTGCATATCGCCGCTGCGGCCACACGGCATCCCGCTCTTCGTCCGCAGTACGATGGCACCCGAGATCGGCGGCACGGTCATCTCGCCGGTAACCGACGAAATCGAGCCGCAGGTCAAAGGCATCTGCGTTCGCAACGACATCACGCTGGTGTCGATGGACAGCGTCGGCATGTGGCACGAGGTGGGTTTTCTCGCGCGCGCCTTCGGCGCCTTTGCGGAGCACGGCGTATCCGTCGATTTCGTATCGACGTCCGAAACCAACGTCACGGTATCGATCGAGGCAGCCGAAGGCGAGATCGCCGTGGACACTCAGGACGCCCTGCTGGCCCACCTCAATCGGCTGTGCCGGGCGCGGATCATCACTCAGTGCGCCGCGGTCAGTCTCGTGGGCAGCAAGATCCGCACGATCCTGCCGCGATTGGCGCCCGCCCTCGAGGTCTTCGAAGAAGAGAAGATTCATCTGATGACGCAGGCGGCCAATGACCTCAATCTGAGCTTTGTCATTGGCGAAGATCAGGCGACGCGCCTCGTGAGCAAGCTGCACGCGACGATCATTCGCAAGTCCGGCGGCAGTCCGGCCTTCGGTCCGAGTTGGGAGCAGCTCTTCCACGACGAGGTGCTGCCGGAGCGTACGTCCGGCGCGTGGTGGATGGAACGCCGCAGCGATCTCATGGAACTGGCCGAGCGTCAGAAGAACGCCTACGTCTACGATCGCGCGAGCGTCGTCGAGGCAGCGCAAAGCCTGCTTTCGCTGTCGAACGTCGATCGCGTGCTGTATGCCGTCAAGGCGAACTTCAATCCGGAGTTGCTGCGTGTGATCGAAGAGCAGGGTGCGGATTTCGAATGCGTCTCGCCGGGCGAGGTCGAGTGGCTCGAAGAGACGCTGCCCGGCCTCGATCTCGATCGGATTCTGTTCACGCCGAATTTCGCGCCGCGCGAAGAGTACGAATGGGCGCTCGACAAGGGGCTGCGGGTCACGCTCGACAATCTGCACCCTCTGCGTGAATGGCCGGAGTTGTTTGCCGGCAAGGAACTGTTCATTCGGGTCGATCCCGGACAGGGCCGCGGCCACCATGAGCACGTGAAGACGGCCGGTGTGCATTCGAAATTCGGCGTGCCGCGATTCGAGATCGATGAACTCGTCGAACTGATCGACGCCGCGGGTGCCAAAGTCGTCGGCATCCACGCGCACAGCGGCAGCGGCGTTTCCGATCCTGAAGCCTGGCGGAATATCGGCTCCGAACTTGTCCGCGTCGCCAAGCGGTTCCCGGACGTCACCGTCATCGATCTCGGCGGCGGCCTGGGTATTCCGGAAAAGCCCGGCGACCGGCCGTTCAATCTGGAACGGATGAACGAGACGCTCGGTGAGATCAAGGCGGCGTATCCGCAGTACCGTCTGTGGATCGAACCCGGCCGCTATCTGGTTGCGCGCGCCGGCGTGTTGCTGACGAGGGTCACGCAGGTGAAGGGCAAGGGCGATATGGTCTACGTCGGTGTCGGTATCGGCATGAATACCCTGATTCGTCCCGCGCTGTACGGCTCCTACCACGAGATCGTGAACCTCACGAAGTCCGACGAGGCACCGAGTCAGACCGTAACCGTGGTCGGTCCTATCTGCGAAACCGGTGATCGCCTCGGTACGGATCGCCTGCTACCGCCCTGCGAAGAAGGTGACGTTATTCTCATCGCCAACGCCGGGGCGTACGGCTACGTGATGAGCTCGAACTACAATCGAAGAGACGTTGCTGCCGAAGTCGTCATCTAGCGCCGCCGTCGAGGAGGAATCGGCATGAAGCTGTTCTATGCACCACAGACACGTTCGTCACGTGCCATCTGGATGCTGGAAGAGGCGGATCTCGAGTACGAGCTCGAGCTCGTCGACATCAGCGGTGAAGACCGGCAGGACAGCGCCGAGTTCTTAAGCGCCAGCCCGATGGGCAAGGTGCCGGCGTTGATCGACGGCGACGCCGCCATGTCCGAGTCGGCCGCGATTTGCCTCTACGTGGCGGATCTCTACGCATCGGGCAGGTTGGCACCGGCCATCGACGACGCGAGCCGCGGCAAGTTTCTCTACTGGCTAATGTACACGCCGGCGATCGTCGAACCGGCGATGTCGGAACTCTTCAACAAGATCGAGGCGAACAAGGGCCGAAGCGGCTGGGGCGACTTTCCAACGATGATCGCAACGTGGGAAGCCGGCCTCGGCAACAGCGACTGGATCATGGGCAGCCAGTTCACAGCAGCAGACGTGATGCTCGGTTCCAGCGCCGTCTTCATGAAGATGTTTGAAATGCTGCCGGATTCGGCAACCCTAAGCGCCTATGCCGACCGCTGTCTGGCGCGGCCCGCCTACCAGAAGGCGCTAGAGCTTAGTTCGTAGATACGACCTTCCGAAAGTGGCCGACACTACATTGCGTGTCGTCGCTTCAGCTCTTCCGCGACGTCCGACAGCGTCAGCCCCTCGTGATTGAGTAGAACGAGCAAGTGATAGAAGAGATCGGCGGCTTCCGAGGCGACCTCCTGCCGGTCACCTGCAACTGAGGCGAGTGCCAGTTCGACACCTTCCTCACCTACCTTCTGCGCAATTCGCTTGGTACCGGCGGCGGCGAGCTTCGCCGTGTAGCTACCCTCGGGCGGATTCTCGAGCCGGTCGCGTATGATGTCTTCGAGTTGCTGAATGAATTCCGTGCTCATGGTGTTCCGATCTGTCAGTGGCTGGCCGGGCGGACGTCGATGCCGGCACTCAATAGGAAGTTCTTCAATTCCGGGATGGCGATCTCGGCGAGGTGGAAGACGCTGGCGGCGAGGGCGCCATCCACATTCGCGTCTGTGAATACGTCCGCGAAGTGCTGCATCTCTCCGGCGCCGCCGGACGCGATCAGCGGGATCGTGCACTGCTCGCGGACCGCGGCGAGTTGCGCGCGGTCATAGCCCTTGCGTACGCCGTCCTGATTCATGCAGTTCAGTACGATCTCGCCGGCGCCGCGGTCCTCGGCTTCGCGCGCCCATGCCAACGTGTCGCGTTGTGCGTTGGCCGTTCGGTCAGGGTCGCCAGTGAATTTGTACACTTCCCAGGTACCGTCGGTCTCTCGGCTGTCGATGCCGACGACGACGCATTGCGAGCCGAAGCGTTTCGCCAGCGCCGTTATCAGTTCCGGATTCTGCAGCGCCGGTGAGTTGATCGAGATCTTGTCGGCACCCCTGTTCAGAACCTCTTCCGCGTCCTCAACGCTCTTGATGCCGCCAGCAACGCAGAACGGGATATCGATGACCGCTGCGACGCGGCTGATCCACTCGCGGTCGACGCCGCGGCCTTCCGGACTCGCGGTAATGTCGTAAAAGACGAGTTCGTCGGCGCTTTCCGCCGCGTAGCGTTCGGCCAGTTCGACGATATCGCCCACGTCGCGGTGATTGCGGAACTGCACACCTTTGACGACCCGGCCGTCGCGGACGTCGAGGCACGGAATTATGCGCTTTGCCGGAATGACGCCACCTCCTCGTCGCTGATCCTGCCGTCGAGGAGGGCGCGGCCGGTGATCGCGGCGGGAACGCCGAGGTCACCTAGCCGGCGCAGGTCGCCCGCGTTTCGGACGCCACCAGAGGCCTGCAATTGGATCGATGGGTGCCTGTCCATAATCCGCGCATAGAGATCGAAGTTCGGACCGGTCATCGCACCGTCCCGCGATACGTCGGTCGTCAATAGATGCTTGAGCCCCTTGTCGACGTAGCGATCCAGCAGTTCCCAGATCGAGAACTCGGACTGTTCCTTCCAGCCATGGGTCGTGGCCCTGAACTCGCCGTCGTTGTCGGTGGTTACGTCCAGCGCCACCACGAGACGCTCGGGACCGAACTCCTCGAGCCACTGACGTACGCGTCCCTGATCGGTGACTGCAATACTGCCGACAACGCAGCGCGCGACACCGTTGTCCAGCCAGTGTCGCAGGGTCTCGGTATTCCGGATTCCGCCCCCCAGCTGAATCGAGAACGGTGTCGCCTCGGCGATTCCGCGAACCAGGTCGGTGTTCTGCTGCGTTCCCGTGCGCGCACCGTCCAGATCGACAACGTGCAGATCCCGCACGTCGAGTCCGGCGAACCGCCGTGCGATCTCGAGCGGGTCCTTGCCGTAGGTCGTGACCTGATCGAAGTCGCCCTGAAAAAGGCGCACGCACTGACCGTCTTTCAGATCGATCGCGGGGATAACTCTCATGCGGCGATCTTCAGGAAGTTCTCGAGCATCCGGGCGCCGGCCTTCGACGACCGTTCCGGGTGGAACTGCGCCGCGACAAAGTTCTCGTGGCTGACGATTGCCGAGAACGGTGCCGAATGCTCCGCGGTAGCTACAGTTTCTGCCGCGACTGGCAGGGCATAGCTGTGCAGGAAATAGAAGTACTCGCCGTCCTCGATGCCGTCCAGGATTCGATGCTCTCGCGAAGCGCGCAGCGGACACCAGCCCATGTTCGGCACCGGCAATTCGCTGCTCCCCGTGAGCCGCTTGACTGTGCCGGGAATGACGCCCAGGCAGTCGACATCCTCTTCTTCGGATGCACCTGCAAGCAACTGCATGCCGAGGCAGATTCCGAGAACCGGCTGCTTCAGACCGCGAATGACGTCGACGAGATCGAGGTCCCGCAGCCGCTGCATGGAATCGCCCGCCGCGCCGACACCCGGCAATAGCACCCGGTCAGCCGACTGGATTGTGCCTGCGTCGGTCGTAATCACCGCATCGGCGCCGAGGCGCTCGAACGCGTAAAGAAGCGAGGCGATATTGGCACCGCCGCTGTCCACAATAACGACGTCCGCGGTCATGCCAAGACGCCTTTCGTGGAGGGCAGCTCGTCGCCCTCAACCCGGATCGCCGTGCGCAGGGCACGACCGACGGCCTTGAAGCAGGCTTCGACCATGTGGTGCGTATTCTCGCCGGTCACGTGTACATGAATCGCCGCACCGAGGCTCTCGGCCAGAGACCGAAAAAAATGCTCGACCATCTCGGTCGAGAGCCCTCCGACCTGATCGCGCGGGAAGTCCGCGTCGAAGACAAAGGCACCCCGGCCGGACAGGTCGAGTGAGACTCGTGCTTCGCTTTCGTCCATGGGCAGGACAAAGCCGTATCGGCCGACACCGCGCTTGTCGCCGAGTGCCCGACGCAAGGCCGTCCCCAACGTGATCGCGGTGTCCTCGACGGTGTGGTGTTCGTCGATCTCCAGATCGCCGTCGCAATCGAGGTCCAGCCGAAAGTCACCGTGTTTGGAAATCTGCTCGAGCATGTGATCGAAGAAGCCGATGCCGGTGCGGATGTTGCCGGGACGGTTCGAGTCGAGGTTCACCGCAGCGCGAATCCGCGTCTCCTTCGTCTTGCGCTCGAACTCGGCGTTACGATCGCCGTTCAGCAAGTCATCGACGATCTCGGCCCAGCAGGCGTGGCCTTCGCCGATCCGAAAGCCGCGCACGCCCACGCGGTCGGCAAGCTCCATGTCGGTCTCGCGATCGCCGATGACGGCGGATGCCTCGGTGTCGATCGCGTTGGCGGCGAGGAACTTCGTGAGCAATCCGGTCCGCGGCTTGCGGCAATCGCAGCCGTCATCAGGCAGGTGCGGACAGACGAACACATCGTCGAAGCCGATGCCCTGCGACTCGAACAGCCGCAGCATGAATTCCTGGCTTTCGCGGTACTGCGCTTCGGGGAACGCGTCGGTGCCCAGGCCGTCCTGGTTGCTGACGATGACCATCCGGTAGCCTGCATCGCGTAGCGCGATCAGCGCCGGGATCACGCCATCGACCAACCGGATCTTGCCGAGCGCATCGACCTGATAGTCCTCCGGCTCCTCGATCAGCGTGCCGTCGCGGTCGACGAAGAGAATTTTCTCAGACATTGGCGACTCGCTCCGCGGCTGCGAGTGCCACGAGCAGGCGATCGTTCTCTGCACGGCTGCCCACCGTGATCCGAATACAGTCCGCGAGGTCGCCGCCGAAGTATCGCAAGAGGACATTGTCCGCCGCGGCATGATCGAGAACGCGGTCGACGTCGCTAACGCGGATGAGAAAGAAGTTTGTATCGCTCGGCCAGACGTGGGTGACGAAATCGAAGCGGCTGACGGCATCCATGAGTGCCTCGCGCTCACGAATCGTCTCCTCGACCTGGCTCGCAGCCTCGCCGGAGCGCTCGTCGGTGAGCGCGTCCTCGACGCATTCCACGACCGGCGTCGCCAGCGCGTACGGTGCCTGGATTGCATTGAGGATGGCGATCACCTCTGGCGGGCCAATAACCGAGCCGCAGCGGGCACCGGCGAAGGCCAACGCCTTGGACAAGGTCCGCAGCACGATCAGATTGTCGTACTCGGGGATGAGCGACACGACCGACTCGGCACTGGAAAACTCGACGTAGGCCTCGTCCACGACCACTGCGGACTTGTCCTTTCGGTCCTCGAGAACGCGGACGATCTCGCTGCTCGGCACGGACGTACCGGTCGGATTGTTCGGGGAGCAGAGGAACACGAGGCGGGTGTCGGCATTGCAGGCCGACAGAACTGCGCCGGCGTCAACGGTGAAATCTCGCTCTCGTTCTGTCGGTACTTCCCTGATCTCGGCGCCCTGGACCCGCGCGTAGTGGCGGTACATCGAAAATGTGGGCTTCGTCGTCACGATGTTGTCCAGGCCTGGCCGGCAGAACGCGCGGACCAGCAGGTCGATCGCCTCGCTCGAGCCGCGGGTGACGAGCAGTTCCTCCTCGCCGCAGCCATACCGGCCGGCGAGTGTCCGGCGGAGACCGGCCGGGCGTACCTCGGGATACCGGTTCATCGGGCGCCGGAAACCGGCGCTGGATGTCCAGTGCGCTTCGTTGGCATTCAGCCGAATCGCGCCGTCGACCTGTACCGCGGCTTCGTAAGGCTTCAGGTCTCTGAGCTCTTCGCGGGCTAATTCAGCGATACTCATTCCGCATCTCCGAGCCGAATCGACACCGCGCGCGCATGCGCGTCCAGACCTTCCAGCGACGCAAGTGTCAGGACCGTGTCGCTCAGGTTCCGGAGCCCCTGTTTCGTGAGTTCCTGCACCGTCGTGTAGCGCAGGAACTGATCGACCCCGAGCCCGGAGTAGTTCCGCGCGTAGCCGTATGTCGGGAGCACGTGATTCGTGCCACTGCAGTAGTCGCCGACCGACTCCGGTGTCCACGGCCCGACGAAGACGGAACCGGCGTTGCGCACACTGGCCACCAGTCCTGCCGCGCCGGCGCACTGCAGGATCAGGTGCTCCGGCGCATAGCGGTTGCTCAGCGCGACCGCTTCGTCAGTCGTTTCGACGATCAAGATCCGCGAGTTTTCGAGTGCGCGCCTCGCGATGTCGGCGCGGCTGAGCGCCTTGAGCTGTTCTTCGATCCGGTCCTTCACCGATTCGGCAAGCAGGGCGCTGGTCGTTACCAGGACGACCTGCGAGTCCTCCCCATGCTCCGCCTGCGACAAGAGATCCGACGCCACGAAGGCGGCTTCGGCCGTTTCGTCCGCGATCACCAGAACCTCGGAGGGCCCGGCCGGCATGTCGATCGCGGCACCCGCGGGATCGGCTCCGACGAGGGTCTTGGCGCAGGTGACCCACGGGTTGCCGGGACCGAAGATCTTGTTGACGCGAGGAATCGAATCCGTGCCGTAAGCCATCGCGGCGACGGCCTGAGCCCCGCCGATCTTGTAGATGGTGTCGACGCCGGCCCGGGTCGCGGCGACGACCACCGCCGGATCGGCGCTGCCGTCCTCGCGCGGCGGCGTGCACAACACGCGCGTAGGGCACCCGGCGATAGCAGCAGGCACCGCGAGCATGATGGCGGCAGATGGCAGCGGGGCCGTGCCAGCCGGTACGTACAGTCCAACCGCGTCCAGCGGCTGGGAGATACGCCGGCAGCTAACGCCGTGGGTCGTCTCTACGCTGATCTCGCTCGGCCGCTGTGCCTCGTGGAAGCGGCGGACGTTGGCGATCGCCGTATCGATGGCCCTGGTTTGCGCATCGGACAGTGAGCTGGATGCCCGCTGCGCCTCTTCGTCGCCGACGACGAAGTCATCCAGCCGCACGCCGTCGAAACGTTCGGTCAGCGCACGAACGGCCGCATCGCCACCATGCTTCACCTCGGTGAGAATCTCGCCGACACTCGCGCGCATGCGCTCGTTGTAGCCGATGGCGGGACGGGCGAGGGCGGCGGCGCGAGCATCCTCTTCCAGGCTGTTCCAATTCTCGGTCCGCATCACGCCAGCATCTTCTCGACCGGAAGCACCAGCAGGGAACTCGCACCCGCGGCCTTCAGATTCTCCAGGGTTTCCCAGAAGACGTTCTCCCGGCAAACGGCATGCACAGCGACTCGGTCCGGCGAGCCCTCGAGCGGGATCACCGTCGGTGCCTCGCTGCCCGGCAGCAGAGCGCGGATCTCGCCGAGCGCGGCGCGTGGCGCGTGCAGCATGATGTACTTGCTCTCATGGACCTGCAGCACGCCGTCCAGGCGCTGCAGAATCCGGTCGACGAGATCCTGCTTCCAATCCGGCAGGGGCGCTTCGGTCTGGATGATGACGGCCTCGCTTTCCAGAATCGTGTCGACCTCGGCAAGCCCGTTGGCAGCCAGCGTGCCGCCCGTCGAAACCAGGTCGCAGATCAGATCCGCCTTACCGAGGCGCGGTGCGATCTCGACGGCGCCGGAGAAGTAGACGGGCTCCGCCCGGACCGAATTTTTGGTAAGAAAATCGTTTAATAAATACGTATAACTCGTTGCTATTCTTTTGTTTTCCAAGCTCTTCGGGCCGCTGTACTCGAAACCCTCCGGCGCAGCAATCGACAACCGGCAGTGCCCGAATTCGAGGTCGTAGACGCGTTTGAATGCGGATGCACCGCCTTCCGCCTCGAACTTCAGCCGTTTCTCCATGGCGACGTTGAGACCGCAAACACCGAGGTCGCAGACGTCCTCGGCAACCAGTGCCGGGATGTCGTCGTCGCGGACGAGCAGCAGGTCGATCGGCATGTTCTCGCCGTAGCAGAACAGCTGGTCCTTGCTCTGTGTGAACTTGAGTCCGCAGCGCTCCAGCAGATCCAGCGAGTGATCGGTCAAACGACCGGACTTCTGCACCGCAATCTTTATGCGCTGCCCGGGGGTTTCCATGGGGAATTCCTTCAGTGTCGTTGTCGGTGAGTGCGCTTCAGCGCGGTCTCGTAGCCGCCGAAGCCGTCGCTCAGGAACCGTGCAACCCGGCCGATCGTCGTGACGCTGACGCCGGTGAGGTCGTGAATCTGCCGATAGGGGAGGTCCTGCTGCAGGTACTGGACGACCTGCCAGCGATCGACCAGCGCCTGGAGTTCGGCGGGAGTGCAGAGATCCTTGAAGAAGCGCCGGCACTCGTCGATGTCGCGCAGACTGATCACGGCCTCGAACAATGCGTTCTCGGCGTCAATCTGCTGATCCTGGCTGTCGTGTCTGTTGGGTTTCACGGCTGAGTTGTATCAATGTACTAACGCGTTAATACACTAGAACATGTCCGGGATGCAAGTTTTTCCTGCCGCCGATTCGTCGCGGCACGAGTGCGGGCACTGACGGGCTACTGGCCGCCCGGCGTAGGAATATCGCCGGGTCGCTGTTAACCTGCGGCGCGAAAACCCGAGAGACGCACAATGACCGAACGCCTCGACATCTTTCCGACGACGATCCTCAAGGCCCACGCGCCCGACGCTGAGACGCTCAATGCAGGGCTGCTCGAAGCGATCTCGAAACGGCGCGAGTCGGACAAGGGCATGGGCCGCTCAAACGTCGGTGGCTGGCACTCGAACACCGACATGACGGACTGGGGCGGAGAGGCGGCGCGCGGGCTCGCGGAGTTCGCCATTCAGCAGGTCAGCCCGCTGATGGTGGATGTCGCGACCGGTGGCAAGCGGCAGTTCAATTGGGGCGTCGACATGTGGGCCAACGTCAACGGTCCGGGCAACTCCAATCAGCTGCATTGCCATCCGGGCGCACTGTGGTCCAGCGCCTACTACGTGGATGCGGGTGGCGCCGAAGCGGAAGACAAGGGCGGTGAGCTACTGCTCGAGGATCCGCGCTATCCGATGGCGTATTCGACGGTGCCGGATCTGCTGCTGCGCGACGCCAACGGTGAGCCAATGCACTCCGAAATCGCAATCCGGCCCGAGGCCGGCATGCTGGTGCTGTTCCCGTCGTGGCTGCGACACTCCGTGCGGCAGCACGGCGGTGATCGCGAGCGCGTGTCCGTGGCGATCAATCTCTGGCTGGTCGGCGCGATGCCCGAGCCGCCGGGCCCGTAACCGTAACATTCGTAACGAAAAATTTATTGATTCGTCGCTTGACGCGAGCGCCGATTCCTTCATAGACTCGCCCCATACTCATCGAGACCGGCTGAGGGAAAGGCCCTGTGACGCCGGAGCAACCAGCAGAACTAACCCTTCTGAAAAGGTGCTAACTCCTGCGGAAGCTTGCTTCCGAAAGATGAGGGATCGTGCAGCACGCGTCCCGTTCGACCGACGATCAAGGACACTGAAGGGCACGGTATCCTCCCTGGCGGACTCCGCGGGGTTCCGATGAGAAAAGTAACGGAACCGTGGAGACAGCAAATGACCCGTAACACTTCGCTCTCGTCGGCAACGCTCGCCGTTCGTGCGGCTATCGAATCGGATACCCAGCATGGCGCGGTCGTGCCGCCGCTGCATCTGTCGTCGAACTACGCATTCGAGGGCTTCGGCGAGAAGCGCGAGTACGACTACACGCGCTCAGGCAACCCGACCCGCGATGCGCTGGGAGACGCGCTCGCAACGCTGGAGGGTGGCGCCGGCGCCGTTGTCACGGCGTCCGGGATGGCGGCGCTGAACGTGCTGGTGCAGCTGCTGGAACCCGGCGACCTCTTCGTCGTCCCGCACGATTGCTACGGCGGCACGACACGTCTCTACAACGCGCTTGCGGCGAAAGGGCATTTCGAGGTCCTGTTCGTCGATCAGACGGATCGAGCGGCGCTGGAGGCCGCCTGCGCCCGCGGGCCGAAGCTGATCCTCACTGAAACGCCTTCGAACCCGCTGCTGCGGATCGTGGACATTGCCGAAGTTGCGGAACTCGCCAAAGCCTGCGGCGCACTGTACGCGGTCGACAACACGTTCCTGTCGCCGGCACTGCAACAGCCGCTGTCACTCGGCGCCGATTTCGTCGTGCACTCCACGACGAAATACATCAACGGGCACAGCGACGTCGTCGGCGGCGCGGTCGTTGCGGCGACGGAGGAGCACGCGGAGCTGCTCACGTGGTGGGCGAACTGTATCGGCGCGACCGGCGCGCCGTTCGACAGCTTTCTGACACTGCGTGGCCTGCGTACGCTCAAGGTCAGAATGCAGCAGCACGAAGCCTCGGCGTCGGTCATCGCTGGACTGTTGGATGAGCAGTCCGTCGTGCGCCAGGTTTACTATCCCGGCCTCGAGACGCACCCGGGGCACGCGATCGCGGCGCGGCAGCAGGCCGGCTTTGGCGGGATGCTGAGCTTTGAAATCGACGGTGGTGAAGCAGCCGTCAGGGCCTTCATTGACAGCCTGCAGCACTTCTCCCTGGCAGAGTCGCTGGGTGGGGTGGAGAGTCTGGTCTGTCACCCGCCGAGCATGACCCACGCGCCCGTCGCCGAGGAAGCTCTCGCGGAAGCCGGGATCAGCCAGAGCCTGATCCGACTGTCCATTGGCCTCGAGGACACCGAAGACCTGATCGCGGACATTCTGGCCGCGCTGGAGGCCGCCGAGAGGGCCACGGACCTGAAGCCTGTTGCCGTTGCATGACGACAGACACCTTACCCCCGCACCTGGCCAGGCACGTTTCGCGGGCGACGCAGTTTCTGCGCCTCGACGAGCCCGTGGAGCTGGAGAACGGCGGCGTCCTCGAGGACGTCGTCGTGGCCTATCAGACCTGGGGTGAGATCGAGAATGCCGAAACGCGCGCCGTCTTGGTCTGCCACGCGCTGACCGGCTCTGCCGATGTCGATGCCTGGTGGCCAGGCCTGATCGGCGAGGGTTGCGCGTTCGATCCGGCGGAGGATTTCATCATTTGCGCAAACATCCTGGGCAGCTGCTACGGAACGACCGGTCCCGCGACGCTGAAGCCCGGTTCGACCGAACGTTATCGCGCCGATTTCCCGCGGATATCGGTGCGCGACATGGTCGAGGTGCAGCGAGCTCTGCTCGACGCGCTTGGCGTCGAACGCATCGACGTGGTCACCGGCCCGTCACTGGGCGGCATGCAGGCGCTGGAGTGGGCGACGATGCACCCGGGGCGGGTCGGTAGCGTCGTGCCAATCGGCGTTGGCGGCCGGCACTCGGCGTGGTGCATCGGGATCAGCGAGGCGCAGCGCGCCGCAATTGCAGCGGACCTCAACTGGAAGGACGGCTACTACAGCGACGATGCACTGCCGGAGCGCGGTCTTTCGGCCGCGCGGATGATGGCCGTCTGCACCTATCGAAGCTGGGAGAGCTTCGACGAACGATTCGGGCGGGATGTCGGGGAACGCGGCTACGAGGTGCAGTCGTATCTCAGGCATCAGGGCACCAAGATCAACGACCGATTCGACGCGAACACCTACGTGACCCTGACGCACGCCATGCACACGCACGACCTGGCGCGCGGTCGTGGCGACTATCCGCAGGTCCTGGAAAGTATCGCGCAGCCCACGCTTGTGGTCTCGGTCTCGACCGACACCCTGTATCCGCCGCGCGAACAGGCGCTGCTCGCGAAACACCTGCCGAACGCACAGTACGTGACGCTGGAGTCAGCGCACGGTCACGACGGGTTTTTGATTGAAACCGGATTGCTCGGCAGCATGATCCGCGAATTCAGGGAATCGTTTCGCCGGCCGTCCGGAGCGCTCAGCGCAGCTCCCGGATAACCGCCGCGGAGAAGTCGTCGGTCGACATCACGGGTTCGTTCGGCCCGGCAAGATCCGCCGTTCGACCGCCCGCTGCGATCACCACGTCCAGTGCATCTTCGATTGCGGCCGCTTCGTCCTCCAGATCGAGGCTGTGCCTAAGCAGCATTGCGGCGCTCGCGATGCAGGCCGCGGGGTTTGCCTTCCCCTGACCCGCGATGTCCGGCGCCGAGCCGTGAATTGGTTCGTAGAGACCGCGCTTCGTCCCGCCGATCGACGCCGATGGCAACAGTCCCAGCGAGCCGGCCAGCATCGACGCCTCGTCGGTCAGGATGTCGCCAAACATGTTCTCGGTAACGATCACGTCGAAGTCGGCGGGGCGGCTCAACAGATGCATGGCCGCGGCATCGACCAGCAGCGTCTCGACCTCGAGCTCCGGGTAGTCGTTTTCGAGTACCCGGTTCGTCGTGTCGCGCCACAGGCGTGAGGTTTCCAGCACGTTCGCTTTGTCGACCGAACAGAGTTTCCGGCGCCGCTGCATGGCGAGCTCCGCGGCAACCCGCACGATGCGCTCGATTTCGTGAACGTGATACGTGCACAGATCGCTCGCCGACGATTCGTCGCGGTGTTTCTCGCCGAAGTAGATGCCGCCCGTCAGTTCGCGAACGACGATCAGGTCGACGCCGTCCAGCAACTCCGCTTTCAGCGGCGATGCGCCGGCCAGGTGCGGATTCACTCGCACGGGCCTCAGGTTGGCGAACACGGCGAGCTCGGCTCTGAGGCCGAGCAGCCCCTGTTCCGGCCGAACCGCGGCATTGGGGTCTGCCCACTTCGGGCCGCCGACGGCACCGAGCATCACAGCGTCGCTATCGCGGCAGGCCTGGATCGTGTCGGCTGGCAGCGGGTCGCCGCAGGCATCGATGGCGGCGCCGCCGATCAAGCTCTCGGTGAAGTGGAAGTCGTGACCGAATCGCTTACCGACCACCGTCAGGGCCGACTTCGCGGCGGCGATCACTTCCGGCCCGATACCGTCGCCCGGCAGTAGCGCAATGACGGCCTTCATGCGCGCTGTTCCTCGAATGCTTCAATGGCATCGAGCTGGCTGCGGAGGTATCCGAGCTGATCGAGACCTTCTATGAGGCAGTGGCGCGCGAATGCGTCGAGCGGAAACTCCACAGAACGTCCATCCGGCATCGTCAGCATCGTGCTTGTCACGTCGATCTCGAGTTCGACGCCCGGATTGTCGAGCAGCCACGCAAGCGTAGCCGGATCGACGACGACCGGTACCAGTCCGTTCTTGAGCGAGTTATTGCGGAAGATGTCGGCAATCTCGGTCGAGATGACCGCGCGTATTCCATAGTCGAGCAACGCCCATGGGGCGTGTTCGCGCGAACTGCCGCAGCCGAAGTTGTTGCCGGCGACCAGGATCGATCGTCCGTCTGCGTCCGGTTCGTTCAACGGGAAACCTGCCTTGAGGCCGCCATTCTCGTCATACCGCAGATCGTGAAACAGCGATGCCCCGAGCCCTTCACGTGTCGTCGTGGTGAGAAAGCGCGCGGGGATGATCTGGTCCGTATCGATGTCTGTCGTCGACATGACGACCGTCCGTGACCGAATCGTGCGGACGGGCTCGATCATGTTCCTGACTCCATATATTCCCGAGGATCCGCGATCCGGCCGCGAATCGCCGAGGCCGCGGCAGTCGCGGGCGAGGCCAGCACGGTGCGCGCACCGGCCCCCTGGCGGCCTTCGAAATTGCGATTGCTGGTGCTGACGCTGAGCTGACCGCGCGCCGCGGTGTCGCCATTCATGCCGATGCACATCGAGCAGCCGGATTCTCTCCATTCGGCGCCCGCCTGCTCGAACACCCGGTCGAGACCCTGTGCTTCCGCTTCGGCCTTGACGCGCTGTGAGCCGGGCACCACGAGCATGCGCACGCCGTCTGCGACCTTCTTGCCGCGCAGCACCGACGCCGCCTGTTCGAGGTCGGACAGCCGGCCATTGGTGCAGCTCCCGATGAAAACGACGTCCACGTCGTTTTCCGTCATCGGTTTGCCTGCCGACACCTGCATATAGTCGAGGGCTTTGCGGAAACTGGCGTCACCGTGGTCCGGGACGGGTTCGGTGACGCCGACCACCATGCCCGGATGGGTGCCGAAGGTCACCATCGGTTCCAGCGTGCTCGCGTCGATTGCGACCTGCTGGTCGAACGTGGCGTCGTCGTCGCTATTCAGTTCGCGCCAGCGCGAGACTGCGGAGTCCCAATCGGCTCCCTGAGGAGCTCGCGGACGATTGGCGACATATTCGAAGGTCACGTCGTCCGGCGCAATCATGCCGGCGCGCGCACCGGCTTCGATCGACATGTTGCAGACCGTCATACGGCCTTCCATGCCGAGCCCGCGGATCGCGTCGCCGCGATATTCGATGACGTGTCCGGTACCGCCGTCGACGCCGATGCGCCCGATCACCGCGAGGATGATGTCCTTCGCAGTCACGCCGGCCGGCAGGGCACCGTCGAGGTCGATCGCCAGCGTCTTCGGCTGTCGCTGCAGCAGGCACTGCGTCGCCAGCACGTGACCGACCTCGGTCGTGCCGATGCCGAATGCAAGTGCGCCGAATGCGCCGTGCGTGCTCGTGTGACTGTCGCCGCAGACGATGGTCTTGCCGGGCTGGGTCGCGCCGAGTTCCGGACCGATGACGTGTACGATGCCGCGCTCCTTCGCGTCGAATCCCAACAGTTCGATGCCGAAAGCCGCACAGTTTTCCTCGAGTTGACGAATCTGATTAGCGGCACTCTCGCCGGCGACCAGTAGATCCTTGAACGTCGAAACCGGCGTCGTCGGCGACGAGTGATCGATCGTCGCCAGCGTCAGGTCCGGACGTCGGACCGGCAGATTCCGGTCGCGCAGCACCGAGAACGCCTGCGGGGAGGTGACCTCGTGGATCAGGTGCAGATCGATGTACAGCACGCCCGGCGCATCGCTGCTCTCAGGAACGACGACATGATCGTTCCAGACCTTCTCGAACAGTGTGGGCATCAGATACTCGCGCGATTGATCTCGGGATCGTCGCCGGTCGCGGGGTTCGCACGGGCGCGCCGGATGAGACGGTTGATTACCTCGAGGCCGGCCCGGCAGCCAGCCTCGACGATGTCGACACTCGCGCCTCGGCCGCGGTAGGTAACACCGTCCTGCTCGACGGTCACGGTCACCTCACCCTGTGCGTCCTCGCCGACCGACGCACTGTGCACTTCGAAATTGCGAAGCACGAAGTGCACGCCCGTGACGTCTTCGAGCGCCGTGAAGGCAGCCGCCACGGGCCCGTCGCCCTGGGCGGTGCGGGTCACGGTTTCGCCGTTTTCGCCGTACAGTTCGACGGTGGCGCTGGCTGGCTGGTCGGTGTTCGTGGTCACCGACAGAGACTTCATGACCCATGGACCGGGCGACGTGCTGTCCGCATTCATGATGATCGCTTCGATGTCGCCGTCGTAAATGTCTTTCTTTAGGTCGGCCAGCTTCTTGAATTCCTGAAACGCTCGGTTGGTCTCGAACTCGTCCAGTTCGAAGCCAAGCTCATTCACGCGATCGCGGAAGGCGTGGCGGCCGCTGTGTTTGCCCAGCACGAGATTCGAGCGACTGAGGCCCACGTCCTCGGGGCGCATGATCTCGTAGGTCGAGGCGTGCTGGAGCATGCCGTGCTGATGTATGCCCGCCTCGTGGGCGAACGCGTTCTCGCCGACGATGGCCTTGTTGCGTGGCACGTGCATGCCCGTGATGCTGGAGACGAGGCGCGAGGTCGGGTACAGGCGGTGACTGTCGATGTCGGTGTGCAGGTCAAAAAATTCGGCCCGCGTCCGCAGCGCCATGACGACTTCCTCGAGACTGCAGTTACCCGCGCGTTCGCCAATGCCGTTGATCGTGCATTCGATCTGTCGTGCTCCCGCTCGCACGGCGGCGAGGCTGTTCGCGACCGCCATGCCGAGGTCGTTGTGACAGTGCACCGACAGAGTCACGTCGTCGATCCCCTCGACGTGCGTCTTCAGATAGCGGAACAGCTCGTCGAACTCGGCCGGGACGGTGTAGCCAACCGTATCGGGGATGTTGATCGTCGTGGCACCGGCCTCGATCGCCGCGGAGACGACCTCCGCGAGATAGGAGAGCTCGGTACGCGACGCGTCCTCCGGAGAGAACTCGACGTCGTCTACAAGTTCGCGGGCCAGCGAAACCGCACCGACTGCACTCTTGATGATCTCTTCCTTGGCCATCTTGAGCTTGTGCTCGCGGTGGATTGCGCTCGTCGCCACGAAGACATGGATCCGGTGATTTTCTGCTCCGCGAACGGCCGCATGCACTTTCTCGATGTCTTCCGGATTGCAACGTGCGAGGCCGCAGATCGTCGGACCGAAGTTCTCGTCGGCAATCGCCTTGACCGATTCGAAGTCGCCAGGCGAAGCGGCAGGAAAGCCGGCTTCGATGATGTCGACGTTGAGTTCGGCAAGCGCCTTGGCGACCCGAAGCTTTTCGCGTAGCGTCATGCTGCAGCCGGGCGCCTGTTCGCCGTCACGCAGGGTCGTGTCGAAGATGCGTATCCGCTTGTCGTCGTGTGTCTCGGTTGCCATGGCGATGCTCCGTGGTAAGTCAGCCTTCCAGCCAGTCCATCCTGCTGCGCAGATTGCGGCCGACGTCTTCGATCGGGTGATCGAGGTCCGCCTGCATGCGGCGCTTGAATTCGGGCATGCCGCCCTCGTTCTCGGCGATCCAGTTCTTTGCAAAGGTGCCGTCCTGAATATCGCCGAGGATCGCCTTCATCGCGGCGCGCGAGCTGTCGTCGACGACGCGCGGTCCGCTGATCAGATCGCCCCATGCCGCGGTATCGCTAATGAACTCGTGCATCTTGCGAAGGCCGCCTTCGTGCAGCAGGTCGACGATCAGCTTCAGTTCGTGCATGACCTCGTAATACGCAACCTCCGGCTGGTAACCGGCCTCGACCAGCGTCTCGAACCCGGCCACGATCAGCTCGGTCGCGCCACCGCAGAGCACGGCCTGCTCGCCGAACAGATCCGTCTCGGTCTCCTCGGCGAAGGTCGTCTCGATGACACCGGCACGCGCGCCGCCGATGCCAGCGGAATAGGCGAGGGCGCGCTTGAGGCCATCGCCGTTCTCGTCACGGTGAATGGCGACGAGGCAGGGCACGCCGTGCCCCTCTTCGTACTGCCGGCGAACGAGCCCGCCGGGACCCTTCGGCGCAATGAGCACGACATTGAGGTCTTCACGCGGCTCGATCTGCCCGAAGTGAATCGCGAATCCGTGGGCGAAGAGCAGGGTGGCACCTTCGGCGATGTCGCCAACGACGCTTTCATAGAGTTTCTTCTGCACCATGTCGGGCGTCAGAAACGCGATGATCGTCGCGCCCTGGACGGCGTCGTTGGGTTCCTTGACGACAAGACCATCGGCCACCGCCTTGTCCCAGCTGGCGCCGTTCCGGCGCAGCCCTACGACGACGTCGAAGCCGGAGTCGCGAAGGTTCAGGGCGTGGGCGCGCCCCTGGCTGCCGTATCCGAGGATCGTGATCTGCTTTCCGTCGAGGCAGGTCGTATCGACGTCGGATTCTGAGTACATCTTCATGCTGTGTTCCTTGAGGCTCGCGCCGTAATAAGCTGATAGATAAAAAAAACCCCACAGTCCTTTCGGCTTGCGGGGTTGCGTGTTACTGCTGCGTGTACGCGCTACCCGCCATGCCTCCTAAGGAGACCGAGAAGAAGCGTAATAAGCGGCAGTCGGCGAATCGTTTCCCCGATCAAAGCCTGTGTAATCGCAGCGTGCATGCGGCGGATCATGTTGCAAGCGATTCGGCATGTCAACTACTGTGTTTTCAGTTACTTGTGTTACTAAATGGGTAAGGGCAAGCGAGTCGATCCGACAGCTTGCGACGGCTGTTTCTTATGCTCCAAACTTATGTTGCCGAAGCAGTGGCGATGTGGGACTCATGTGTTATTCTTGCGACTCGGAAATTCGAGACCTGAATAGAATCAAGGAATAACAGGCGGGGAAACCGGAATTGAAATTCCGGGAGGCCATTAACCACAGAGAGCAGAAAAGGGTCCGAAAAAATTCAATCGCCGCGGCGAAGGTGGAGAGGGTCGCGAGCGTCGGCAGGAGCACTATCTGTGTTCCTGCAATTCATCTTGAGTGCGATCAGTATTCGTTGAATACGTTGCATCCCTCTCCGTAAACAGTTGACAAGAAAACCGACCTTGAAGGAGCGTTCATGAAACGGTGCATAACGAGCAGTCGGCGTGCGGCCCTGGCAATCTTTGCCACCCTGGGCCTCATGACGTCCGGCAGCGTTCTCGCCCAATCCGTCGATCAGGTTATCCAGGCCGATCAGCGTCGCCTGGAACTGGCGCGCCAGTCGCAGGAGCGTATCAACGACATTGTCGAAGGTACGCGCTCGCTGGAAGACGACTACCGGGCCATTAATAAGGAGATCGACGGTCTCCGCGTTTATAACCGTCTGATGCAGGCTCAGGTAGCCGGGCAGGAGGCGACGCTCCAGGACATCGCTTTGTCCATGGAACAGGTCGACGTGATCAACCGTCAGATCTTCCCGCTGATGACGCGCATGATCGACGGACTGGATCGCTCGATCAATCTCGACGTGCCGTTCCTGATGGAGGAACGCACCGAGCGTGTCCAGGCCCTTCGGGACATCATGGAACGCTCCGATGTCAGCGTCGCCGAGAAGTTCCGCAAGGTCATGGAGGCCTACCAGATCGAGAACGATTACGGTAACTCGATGGAACATTACGAAGAGACGCTGACGATCGACGATGAGTCGCGCAACTACAACATGCTGCGCATCGGCCGCATCGGCCTCTACTTCCAGTCCGACGATACGCGCATCACTGGCCGTTGGGACAACGAGGAGCGCCGGTACGTCATCGACAACAGCGCTCGCAACGAAGTGAAGAAGGGTCTGAGTATTGCGCGGGAGCTGATCGCTCCGGAACTGCTCAGACTGCCTGTCGAAGGCGCATCGGCTGCGGAGGCTTCCTGACATGAAAAAACTAATCGGAATTTTCGCAACCGGCCTTCTCGCATTCGGCGCGGCGCACGCGCAGGACGAGGAAGCGGCATCAATGAGCGAGCTGCTGCGCCTGATCGAACAGGGTCAGGCCCGCGACTCTCAGGAAGCGCGGCAGCGCGAAGCTGAGTTCACGACGCAGCGCAACCGCCAGCAGGCGCTCCTGAACGAGGCGCGCGCCGAGCGCAGCCGCCAGGAAGCAGAGAGCGCTCGCCTCGAGCAGCTGTTCGAGGACAATCAGCAGCGCATTGCTACCGCACGCCAGTCGCTCGACGAGCGTCTCGGCGCGCTGAAAGAGCTGTTCGGCGTACTGCAGACGGTCTCCGGCGACATGCAGGGTCGTTTCGACGGTTCGCTGACGAACCTTCAGTATCCGGACCGCTCCGAGTTCCTGGTCGAACTCGGTAGCAAGATGGCCAGCGCGACCGAGCTTGCCTCGATCGAAGACATCGAAACGCTGTGGTACGAAATGCAGCGTGAGGTGGTCGAGAGCGGCAACGTCGTTCGCTTCAACCATCTGGTCACGCGCGCCAACGGCGAGCAGGGCGAGATGGAGGTCATCCGCGTCGGTCTCTTTAATATTGTCTCCGACGGCGGCTATCTCGAACTCAACGATGACGGCTCGATCAGTGAGCTGCTGCGTCAGCCCGAAGGACGTTATCTCGGCACGACAGGCGACATGATGGGTTCCACCGACGCCGAGGTGATCGACTTCGGTCTCGACGTAACTCGCGGCGGCATTCTCGGCCTGCTGGTCGAGTCGCCCACGATTCGCGACCGCATCGAGCAAGGCGGCATCGTCGGTTACTGCATCATCGCTCTCGGCCTCATCGGTCTGTTGATCGCAATCTGGCGCTGGTTCGGCCTCTCCACGGCCAGCCGCAAGGTGTCGGCGCAGCTCAAGCGCGATACGGCGAGCACGGACAACCCGCTCGGTCGCGTATTGGCGGCGTACGAGAGCAATCGTCAGGCAGATACGGAAACCCTGGAGCTCAAGCTATCCGAGGCTGCGCTCAAGGAGATGCCGGGTCTGACGAAGGGTCTCCTGTTCATCAAGGTCATCTCCGTCGTGGCACCGCTCATGGGGCTGCTCGGAACGGTGACCGGTATGATCAAAACCTTCCAGGTGATCACGCTTTACGGCGCGGGCGATCCGAAGATGATGGCAGGCGGTATCTCGCAGGCACTGATGACGACCGTACTCGGTCTCGTCGTGGCCATCCCGATGGTGCTGCTGCACACGATCGTCAGCGGCCAGAGCCGCAAGATCATCAACATCATCCAGTCGCAGAGCGCCGGCATCGTCGCGCAACACTCTGAAAAGCAGGCCTAAGAAGGCCCGAGAGGAGAGACGATGCTTTGGCTAACTGACAGCATCGAGGCAATTCGGGATTTCCTGAGCCTCGGTGGTCCGGTGCTGCTCGTTATCGCTCTGGTTATCTTCCTCATGTGGGTTCTCATCATCGAGCGGTTGTTGTTCTTCCGCTCGACGATGAGGCTCATGGCGAAGGGGATTCAGGACAAATGGGAGTCACGGTCGGAGCGACGGTCGTGGAATGCTCAGCAAATCCGCGAGCAGATGATCTCGGAGTTCAACGATTCGACGAACAGGGGGATCTCGATGATCCAGACGTTCGTTGCCCTCTGTCCGCTGCTGGGTCTGCTCGGTACGGTGACGGGGATGATCAGGGTCTTCCAGGTCCTCGCTGTTTCCGGCTCCGGTAACGTCCGGGCAATGGCGGCGGGTGTGTCGCAAGCGACCGTCCCGACGATGGCGGGTATGGTCGGGGCGCTTTCGGGCGTGTTGTTCGTGACGATTCTGACTCGTCGGGCGGCTCACGAGGTTGCGTACCTCGAAGACTCGCTGACCATGGATCACTAAGGGGCGCCCAATGAGCAAACACCACCTACCTGATCTGCACGGGCCGGATGAAGAGAATGAGATCAATCTCACGCCGATGCTCGACGTGGTATTCATCATGCTGATCTTCTTCATCGTGACCGCCTCGTTCGTACGCGAGGCGGGTCTCGATGTGAATCGGCCGGATGCGCCCGTCACTCAGACGGAACCGGAAGAGCAGAACATTCTTGTCGCGATCTCGGCGAACGATGAGATCTTCATCGATCGCCGACTGATCGATCCTCGCGCGGTGCGGGCCAATATTGAGCGCCTGCACTCCGAGAATCCTCAGGGTTCGGTCGTCATCCAGCCGCATCCGCGGTCGTCGAACAAGATGCTCACCACCGTGATGGACGCGAGCCGCATGGCCGGCGTTTACAGCATCTCACTGGCCGATTCGCCTCAATAGCGCGGGAAGCGGGACGAGGAATTACTCATGCGTAAAAACGTGATGCAGGAAGAGGAAGACAATGAAATTAACCTGACGCCCATGCTGGACGTCGTGTTTATCATGCTCATCTTCTTCATCGTAACGGCTTCCTTTATTAAGGAGGCCGGTATCGACGTCGAACGTCCGGATACGTTCACGGCAGATTCGCAGGACGACGCCGCGATCCTGATCGCGATCAGTCCGAATGATGAGATCTGGGTCGATCGCCGGGAAACGGAACCGACGGCGCTTCGCGGCGTCATCGAGCGTCTGCATTCGGAGAATCCGAAAGGTTCACTGGTTATCCAGGCGGACGAGAATTCGACGAATGCAGCGCTGATTGTCGTGATGGAAGCCGCAAAGGCGGCTGGCGTCTCGAATGTCGCGATTGCAACGGACGACGACTAGGAACCACTCGATTCGGCGGGAGTCGAAGGCAATAGTCGACACAGGCGGGCTCTGTAGTACAGTTGAGGCGGCTTTGACCGCCGAGGAGACCTAAGGAAATGATTGGTCGTTACGTATTTTCCATCGTGGTTGGCGTCATCGTTACGCTGAGCCTGCTGTTCGTCATGCAGCTGCTCATCGTTACGGGTAAGCAGGCGCTCACGACGCCGCGCGATCGGGCGCAGCTGGACTTCGTTCGCGTGCGGCGAAATGAGGCACTGAACGTCGAGGAGTATCAGCCCGAAAAGCCGCCACCGCCGCCGGAGGTGCCGCCCGAGGCGCCACCGCAGGACTTCGATTCGGTTGACCCGAATGCGCCGACGATCAACGTCGCGCCGCCACAGGTCGCTGCCGAGACGAGCATCGGCGGGCCGGGCGCCATGAATATCGCCGAGGGCGATTACCTGCCCATCGTGCGCGTTGCTCCGGTCTATCCCGCGCGAGCGCTGTCTCGTGGCCTGGAAGGCTACGTGGATCTCGAATTCACGGTGACGACGACGGGCACGGTGAGAGACCCGGTCGTGATCTTCTCGACCAGTAGCCTGTTCGAGCGAGCCGCCACTACGGCGGTACTCAAGTTCAAGTACAAGCCGCGAGTTGTCGACGGCGTGCCGGTCGACGTGCCCGGCGTCAAGACTCGAATTACGTTCAGGCTAGAGGACTAGCACGAGGCGAGCGGGCCGCGAACGCGGCCCGTCGTCGTAGCGGCGGGATCAAACGATCCAAGAAGGACACACCGAATGCATAGCATGAATCGATTCACAGCAATCAGCGCCACGTTGCTCGTCAGCCTGCTGGTGACGAGCGTCGCCAATGCGCAGCGCGCACGCGACGCGGCGGAAGAGGAAGCGGAGTCGCAGCAGACACGTCAGGCCCAGGCGGTCAGTAAGGACGTCTACGACGAGATCACCAAAGCGCAGGAGCTCGTCGAAGGCGAGCCGCCTGACTACAATGGCGCCCTGCGGATTCTCAACCGGCTGTATGACCCGGACGATCTGTCGGAGTACGAGCAGGCGAACGTGCTCAATTACATCGGCTTTGTGCACTACAACATGGAAAATGTGCCTGAGGCGATTCGCACGTATGAGCTGATGATCCGGATTCCGAGCCTCGAGCCGCAGATGGCGAAGCAGACGACCTATACGCTGGCTCAGCTCAACATGATGGAGGAGAACTACAACGACACGCTACGGCTGTTGAACGAGTGGTTTGTCCTCGAGACCAATCCGGGTCCGGAGCCTTACATCCTGCTCGCTCAGGTCTACTACCAGTTGGAGCGCTACGCCGAGATGGTCACGCCGATCGAGACGGCTATGCAGGTTGCGGAACGGCGGCAAACGGAGGTCAAGGAGGACTGGTATGTCCTATTGAACTTCGCCTACTTCCAGCAGGAAAACTACTCCATGGTCCGTGACATCCAGAAGATCCTTCTGGAGAACTGGCCGGAGAAGCGCTACTGGCTGTCGCTGGCCGGCGCATTCACCGAACTGGGGCAGGACGAACTCCTGATTTCGGCTTACCACGCGATTCATACCCAGGGGATGCTGGAATCCGAGGCCGAGCACGTCACGATGGCCCAGCTGTTCATGCAGGCCGAAGTTCCGTACAAGGCCGCGGTGCTCTTGGAGACGGCAATGGCCGACGGCACGGTGGAGCGCGATGCGCGCAACTACCGCCTGCTGTCGCAGGCCTGGAGCCTCAGTCAGGAAGATGCGCGTGCCATTCCGGCGCTTCGCGAAGCCGCACGCCTGTCTGACGACGGCGAACTGGACATCAGACTCGGCAACGCCTATCTCAATCTGGCTCAGTACGACGACTGCGTGACGTCTGTGCGGTCCGGCATCCGCAAGGGCGGACTGCGCAGCGAAGAGAACGCGCAGATTTCGCTTGGCATGTGCCTGTACAACCTGCGTGAGTACTCTGAAGCGCGAACGGCCTTCCAGTCGGCGCGGCGAACGGACGGCACCCGCCGGATGGCCGATCAGTGGATTCGCGTGATCGACGCCGAAGTTGAGCGTAATCGTCAGATTCGCCTGGCTCAGGAAGCGGCTCGCCGCCAGCAGCAGGAAGTTGAACGGCGCCGTGCCGAGATGGATCGCGCCTGATAGCAGACCAAATGCACGACCTTTAGGGGCGTTGACCGGCGACGGTCAACGCCCTTAACATTCCCAGCGCTTTCATACAGGGACCGTCAGGTAATGCCCAAAGTCATCTACGTATCGCCGGCCGGCGACCGCCAGGAAGTCGAGGTCGAGAACGGCTATTCGATCATGGAAGGTGCAATCAACAACAACATTGAGGGCATCGTCGCCGAATGCGGCGGCGCGTGCGCCTGCGCCACCTGCCACAGCTACGTGGACGAGGCCTGGCTCGATAAGCTGCCGAAGATGGATGACATGGAAGACTCGATGCTCGACGCAGCCTTCGAGCGCAAGGACAACTCGCGGCTTACCTGTCAGATTGAGATGAATGATGGGTTGGATGGGATAGTCATCCACGTAGCCGACAACGACTACTAGCACCCGTCAGATCGCCTCAGCCGGCGCGAGGCTGCGTTGAAAGCAGCCTCAAAATGCTCATGTACCCATCTGTACACTGCGCTTTCTCGGCTGCTTTCGCCTTGCCTCGCACTCGCCTGAGACAATCTGACGGGCACTAGCGAAGAATTCACCAAGCTCATGGGTTCGTTCCGCCCATGTCCTCAAGAGCAAGTCTTACCAGGACCAGTGCGGCGCCCTGAAGTGTATCCAGTCACGTCGACGTAGTTTCTCGCTATGGTAGGGGCTACCACTCTTCCAGCAGGGCTTCGATCTCTTCGACCTGGCCCTGGGATACCGGCTGGAACCGGCCGAAGGAGCAGGTCGGGCCGGTTGGGAGGCGTCTCGCCGACCATGGGAAGCCTGTGTAACGCGGAACGTCGAACCAGTCCGCGACCGTAAAGCGGTCACCGTCGCACAGCCTGCGGGCGGTGAATGGGCGAGTAATCAAGACGTCGCCATCGCGGTAGTCCGGGCAGCGTCCGCGCAGCGTGTTGATCCACAGGCGATCGCGGCTTCCCTCGAACAGGATGTGACGGTCGCCGAGCGGTTTGAAGTTGCGATACTGCGTTTCCGAGATGCAGCGCACGGGTTCGCCGAAGTCCTGCGACTCGAGCGTCAGGCTGAGAACCTCGTCGATATCGGCATTGATGGCGGCTCTGCGTTCCTCGATCTCCTCCGTGCCGGCACAGCCGGTAACGACGAAGGTGAGGGCGCATGCCAGGGTGATTGTTCCAATATTCGCGCGCATGTCTTTCTCCTTCCGTCCTCCGACGGAAACGGTAGCCCTGCCATTAATTTAGGGGCGCAGAGAAAAACCGCAACACCCTCCGGCGGACTTCGGCCGAGGCAGTCGTCCGTGCGGCGCCGCAAACGGCCGCGCGGTCAGTGGCTTGACTTCGACTCGAATCGGGACCGGTGGCGGGTAAGGATCTCGCGCATCCACGGCGCCACACGCCAGGCTTCCGCCGGTACGTCAGTGCCGGGGCACGACCGATACCAGACGGAACTGATGTGGACATCGATCTCCTGTTCGATCAGAGCGAGTGCGCGGTGCCAGTCCGGGTTTTCCTTCAGGTCCGATTCGAGGATCTCGCAGGACTCTATGATGATCTGCATGAGCACGAATCGCTCATCTTCGGACAATTCGCCGCTTTCGTAGGCGCAAAGGAATTCGTCGATTCTCGCGCTGTCGGCAACCTGTACCTCCCAGTCCTGCATACTCGGCTCGTTGGCGAGATCGAGGCGCTTCGCCAGGCTGTCGATCGCCGCTCGTGTCGGATGCCGCCACAGGTGTTCGGGCGTTTCGTCCATTCGGTATCGGCGCTATCGCAGCCCCGTCTCGAGCCGGGCGATCACCATCCGCTGAATCTCCGAGGTGCCCTCGTAGATTTCCGTGATCTTCGCGTCGCGGAAGTAGCGTTCCAGTGGCAGCTCCTTGCTGTAGCCCATGCCGCCGTGGATCTGCAGGGCCTGATGCGTGACCCACATGCAGGTTTCCGAGGCGTACAGCTTCGCCATGCAGGCGTTGAGCGTGTTCTTGCTGCCGGTCTTCTTGGCCTTCGCTTTCGCCCAGGCGGCTTGCAGCACGAGCAGGCGGCTGGCTTCTATACGGGTACGCATGTCGGCGAGCTTGTTCTGGATCGACTGGAAGCTGCCGATCGACGAACCAAAGGCCTTCCGGTCGCGAGAGTACTCGAGGGCCGCCTCGTAGGCCGCCTGAGCGATGCCCAGTGCCTGGGCCGCGATCCCTATGCGGCCGGAGTCGAGCACCGTCATCGCGATCTTGAAGCCCTGGCCTTCGTCGCCGATGCGGTTCTCGACCGGGCATCGGTAGTCGGTCAGTTCGATCTCGCAGGTGGCGGATGCCCGAATGCCGAGTTTCGGCTCTTTCTTGCCGCGCGTGAATCCTTCGGCTTCCGCGTCGACAACGAACGCGCTGATCCCGGTGGCACTCCCGTCCGGTTGTTCCGTCTGAGCGAACAGCACGACGTAGCGGGCGACCGGGCCCGAGGTGATCCATGACTTCTTGGCATTGATCGTGTAGTACGTGCCATCGGCGGATAGCACGGCTTTTGACCGCATCGAACGGGCGTCCGAGCCGGACTGCGGCTCGGTGAGCGCATACGCACCGTTGACCTCACCGGATGCAACCGGCTTCAGGAATTTCAGTTTCTGTTCCTCGCTGCCGAACTCGATCAGCGGTACGCCGTACAGCGAGTTGTTGACCGATACGATCGTGCCGTGCGAGGCGTCGGCGGCGGAAATCTCGGCCATGATCAGGACGTAGCTGACGGGGTCGAGGCCGGCGCCGCCATATTCCTCCGGAATCTCGACGCCCATGAAACCGAGCTCGCCGGCGGCGCGGATCGTTTCGACCGGAAACTCGCCACTCTCGTCGAATTCCGCGGCCACGGGAGCGATCTCGCCCTGTGCGAATTCCCGCGCGGCTGACTGGATGATTTCGTGTTCTTCGCTGAGGGAAAAGTCCATAGATCCTCCGTTGCGGCGCGTATTATACGGTCGGGCAATAGCCGGCGACACCCGCCCGGCGTGCGCATATGACGCGGCCCGCAATTCTGCTTAGAATCGGACCAAATCAATAATTCCCTACAGGAGAAACTCAATGTCGATTCAGGCTGGCGAGAAGATGCCCGCAGGCACCTTTGGCGTAATGACGGACGCGGGTCCGGGCGCAATGACCACGGAAGAATTGTTCTCAGGCAAGAAAGTCGTTCTCGTATCGGTGCCGGGCGCGTTCACGCCGACCTGCTCGATGAATCACCTGCCGGGCTTCGTCGATCAAGCCGACGCGATTCGCGGCAAGGGCGTCGACACGGTGGCCTGCATGGCCGTCAACGATGTCTTCGTCATGGATGCCTGGGGCAAAGACCGCGGCGTCGGAGATAACGTCGTCATGCTGGCCGACGGCAATGGCGACTACACGAAGGCGCTGGGTCTCGAAATGGATGCCACCGGCTTCGGCATGGGCCACCGCGGTCAGCGCTTCGCCATCATCGTCGACGACGGTGTTGCAAGCCACGTCGCTGTCGAGGCCCCGGGGGAATTCGAAGTCAGCAAAGCGGAGTCGATCCTCGGCGCCCTGTGAGGGCGAGTGACGACGGGCAAGCGCGCCTCGGTCCAGCGTTGACAGGCAGACGATCGTGCCGGCACCGCTGATTACCGCAGCAGAACTGCACGCTGTCCTGGGCGATTCAAACGTCCGGGTCGTCGACTGCCGGTTCGACCTCGGCGATCCGGCGGCCGGCCGCCGCCAGTACCTCGCCGGACACATACCGGGGGCGGTCTTTGCCGACCTCGATCGCGACCTGGCCGGCCCCGTAACGGCGACGAGCGGGCGTCATCCTTTGCCAACCGTCGATGCGCTGGCGGCCACGCTTGGCACACTGGGGATCGGCAAGCGGTCGTCGGTGGTTGTTTACGACGCCGGCAGCGGCGCGCTGGCAGCGCGTACCTGGTGGCTGCTGCGATGGCTCGGACACGATGACGTTCGCCTGCTGGAGCGAGGCCTGGGCGGCTGGACGGAACAGGGGCATGCCCTGCAGAGCGGCGAGGTCGATGTCGAGACGCAGACCTACGAACCGGACGTTCGAACGGACGTCACCGTCAGCACGGAGCAGGTTGTGGCGCATCTCGATGCGGCGTCGGAATTCACGCTCGTCGACGCGCGCGACAGAAGCCGCTTCCGTGGCGAGAATGAACCGATCGACCCGGTGGCCGGTCATATACCAGGAGCGGTGAATTTACCGTTCACGGACCTGCTCGACGAGCAGGGCGGCTTTCTGGGGCCGCAGGATTTGCGCCGAAAACTGGCTGGCGTGCTGGGCGAAGACGGTGAGTCGAACTGGGCGGTGATGTGCGGTTCCGGCGTGACGGCCTGCCATCTGGCGATCGCAGCGGCAGTGGCAGGATACGCCGAGCCGCGGCTCTACGCAGGATCGTGGAGCGAGTGGATAAGAAACCCGGAGCGACCGATTTCGACGCTCCCGAAGCCGCATTGACCAGCTCGGAAGCTGCGGAATCCACGTAAACTTAATGTACTTTCGCTGCGTTATTTTAACGGAACGGGCCAATTTCAAACGGTGCCGCAGGGAAGGGTAGCGGGCATCCGAAAGGAGGTCATAAGTGTTTAAAAAACAGGCAATTGTGCTATTTATCTCATGTGGACTAGTAGCTTGTGCAACGTCCGAGCCCGACCCTCTCGACGCGGATTTTGATGCACTGCCGCAAGGATCCGATTGCATCTTCGAGGGGACTATCCGAGACTATCAGGTACTGGACGACAAGAACCTCGTCGTGACCGCGTCCGCGAGGCGAAAGTACCATATAGAGCTTGTCCGTCGTGCCTTCGGACTCCGGTCCAGCTGGCACTTAGGGTTTAGATCGCCAGGTAACAGGATCTGCCCGACATTCAGTGATGTCGTCGTCGACGACAACGCCGGCAGGCTCGAAGCGATACGGATCCAAAGCATCCGTGAGCTGTCGCCAGAAGAACACGAAGAATTGCTCGTCCGTTTCGGCAAGATTGAACCGGACATCCAACAGACCCCGGTGGAACAAGAAGTCGACACCGCCGAGGTAGAAGAGCTGGACTGAGCTGCCTCACGGCAACTCGGTCACGCAATCCGCAATCTCCGTGCGGACCCGCCCGGCTGATTCGAAAGGATCAGCCGGGTTTTCATTTTCTGCCCCTACGAGTCGTTTAGCTTCCCATGTTGTGCAAGCGAGTCGGTCGGTCTCGTTGCCGTCGCCAGGGCGGAGGTTCGTTGCCCCTTAGGCGTCGCCGACCTGACGGCCACCCTACGCTGCGCGACGGTGTCTTCGGCAACGTTACGGGACGACGCCTGTGGCCGGGGTCGGCTGCCGAAGGCGCGAAGTCACCGCTTTTCATGACAGCCAAAGTCGTTAATATCGGCGCTCATGTGGGACGAACCCGGGAGGGATCCATGACGGCACGATGGCTGGCGTGCGCGCTGCTGTGCGTAGTGCCCTGGAATGCATCTGCGGACGATGCGGAAGACGCTGGCGGCACCGACTGCTTCTATCAGAGTCAGATGCGGCACTACCAGGTGGTCGACGATCAGCATATTACCGTCGAGGTCAGCAACAATCGATACTATCTTGTGGAGCTTTGGCGTCCGGTTCGTAATCTCGATCGGTCTCGCAGAATTGCCTTCAGGTCACCGACCAACCGGGTATGCTCGCGCTTCAGCGAAGTACTCGTCGACGGCGACGTTCGCATACGCTCGATTCGGGCGATCGGCGAGGCGGAACGCGATGCGTTGTTGACCCAGGGCGAGCGCATCGAAGAACAGTCGATCGATGGGGCCGAGATCGAGGACATGACGGGCCCCGGCGAAGCAGAGGACGAAGACCAGCAGTGACCAACGAAATAGGCTCCAGTGCGACGCTGGGCGACGTCAAGTACGAGATCCGAGGTCAGCTCGCCAATCAGGCGAATGACATGGAGCGGCGCGGCTACGAGATTATCTCGCTCAATATCGGCAATCCCGGGCTGTTCGGCTTCCGAACGCCCGAGACGATGCGGTTGGCGATGATCGAGAACCTCGGCCAGGCTGAACCCTACTGCCATCAGAAGGGCATCTTCCCGGCACGCGAAGCGGTCGTGATGCAGCAGCAGGATCGCGGCATCCAGGGCGTGACCGCCGAAGAGGTCTTCATTGGCAATGGCGTCAGCGAACTGATCGACCTGTCACTGAGGGCCCTTCTGAATCCTGGCGACGAGGTCCTTGTACCCAGCCCGGACTACCCGCTGTGGTCGGCGGCCGTGGCGCTGAATGGGGGCACGCCGCGCTTCTACGACTGCCTGCCCGAGAACGGCTTCGTGCCGGATCCGGCGCAGATCGCCACGCTCATCGGACCGAAGACGCGAGCCATCGTCGTCATCAATCCGAACAACCCCAGCGGTGCGGTCTACGACCGAGACGTGCTCGAGGCAATCGTCGAGTTGGCAGCGAAGCACGATCTGCTACTGATGTCCGACGAGATCTACGATCAGATGGTCTACGACGATGCCGAGTTCGTGCCGATGGCGACGCTGGCAGACGACGCGGTGTGCCTGACGTTCTCCGGCCTGTCGAAGGTGTATCGAGCGTGTGGGTACCGGGTGGGCTGGTGCGTATTCGGTGGCGACATCGACCGTGCGCGCGACTACATCCACGGCATGGAGTTGCTGGCCGCACTCCGTCTATGCAGCAACGTTCCGGGACAGTGGGCGGTGCAGACCGCCCTCGGCGGGTTTCAGAGCATTCGCGATCTCGTGAGTCCCGGCGGACGGCTGTACCAGTCAAGACAGACCATCATTGAACGCGTGGAAGCCAGTCCGTACCTGAGTCTGACACCGCCAAGAGGTGCGATGTATGCGTTCCTGAAACTCGACGACCGATTCGCGGGTTCGCTCGACGATCAGGCCTTCGCCTACGAGTTGCTCGAAACGATGCACGTGCTCGCGGCGCCGGGCAGCAGCTTCAATACCCCGTACCGGGATCATTTCCGCATCACGACGCTGCCAGACAGCGAGACGCTGCACACGGTCTTCGACCGGATCGACACGCTGCTGGATCAGCACCGCTGAGCGATGTACGCGTGGCTGGATGACGCGCTCGCGACCGGTGACGGTCAGGTCATTACGGCCAATCGGCGACTTGCGCGCGAACTGCGCCGCGCCTGGGGCGAGCGGCAGACCGCAGCCGGCTGCACGGCCTGGCCGACACCCGACATTCGCTTCATCAACGACTGGTTCTCCGCGCTGGCGGATTCGCTGCCGCCGGAGGAGCGGCTTCCGACCAGGATCAATAGTCAGCACAGCCGGATTCTGTGGGAAGAGGTTCTGCGTGAAGACATTGAGAATCCGCTGGCCGGGATCGCGAGTCTGGCTCGCCAGTGCCGGGATACCTACGCCAGAATCTGCGAGTGGCGCCTATCGCTGGCCGATTGTCAGAACGTGGCGGCCGGTAGCGATCAGCGCGTCTTCGCGCGAGCCGCGGGCAAATACGTCGAGCGGCTGGATGCGAACGGCTGGATCGACGAGGCAAAGCTCCCGTCCGCGCTGATCGAGCGCTTGGCCAGCGCGTCCGTGCCGGCCAACGTCGTGTTGGCGGGATTCGATCGAACGACGCCGAGGATCGATGCGCTAAGTAGCGCACTTGCAGCACGCGGGTGCGACGTACGTATCCAATCGCAGGCCGACTTCGGCAAGGCACAGCTCCGCACCTTCGACAGCCCGGATGCGGAACTGCGCGCCGCCGGCCGCTGGGCCCGCGAATGCCTCGAGACAAATCCGGAGCGCCGCGTCGGAATCGTCGTCAACCAGTTGGAACGCGATGCCGGTCGATCGGCTCGCCTGCTAAGAGAGGGCTTTACGCCTGGGTGGCAGCACGCGGAGACGGACGTCGAGGGTCTGCTCAACGTGTCCTACGGCCGTCGGCTGTCCGAGTTTCCCGCCGTCAAGGTCGCGCTGTTGGCCTTGCAGTGGCAGTTCGGCAAATTGACCGGCAAGCAGGTGAGTCTGCTGCTGCGCTCGACCTTCGTCGGCAGGGCGGCAACGTTTGGCCGGGCGCGCCTCGAGATGCGAATGCGGCGCTGGCCGGACCGCGCCTGGGAGCGCCCGGCGCTCCTCAACGCCCTGTCCGAGTTCGAGGAAACGCCGGATGCGGTCGACTGGATCGAGCGATTCGCGGCACTCGACGACACGGTCGACGGGCCGGCTCGGCGTTCGCCGACGCAATGGGCGCAGTCGATCGATGCGGCATTGCGCGCGCTCGGCTGGCCCGGCGAGCGCGCGCTCTCGAGTGCGGATTTTCAGCTCATCAATCGCTGGCGGAACCTGCTCGGCGAATTCGCGCGAATCGAAACGGTCAAGGCGTCGATGAGCGGCGCGAGTGCCGTGGCTCGACTGTCGACGATGGCGGCGGAAACGCTGTTTCAGCCAGAGTCGGCATCCAGTGTCGTGGACGTGCTCGGGCCGCTCGAAGCAGCTGGACTCGAGTTCGACGAACTGTGGGTGACCGGGATGACCGCGGACGAGTGGCCGCCCGGCGGCGCGCCGCTGGCGCTCCTCAATCGCGATCTGCAGCGCCGGCACGCCATGCCGGACGCTACGCCCGAGGACAGCGCTGCATTCGGTCAGCGGGTGCTGGAGCGGCTCAGATCAAGCGCCGGGAGCTGCGTCTTCAGTTTCGCCAAGACGGACGGTGACGCCGGCCGACTGCCGACGGCGTTGCTGGCGGACCTCGATCCCCTCGAGGGCACATCCGATCCGGGCTGGCATGCCGAGGGGCTGCTCGGGCAGCGGCCTGCTCAAGTCACCGATCGTGTGCCGCAGGTGGCGGAGGAAGAAGTCGTCGCCGGGGGCGCATCGACCATTGGCAATCAGCAACGCGACCCTTTCACTGCGTTCTGCGCAGGACGCCTCGGCGCTCGCACGCTGGAGCCGTTCGCCGCCGGCATCGATGCTGGCCTGCGCGGCTCTCTGATCCATGACGCACTCGAACGGCTCTACGAACATCAGCCCGCGAGAATCGAGATTGCGTCGTGGTCACCCGATGAAATCGAACGGCGAATCGACCGCGCGGTTCGCAGTGCCTTTGCGAGACACGAGCGGCACGCGGACGCGATGTTGAAGGCGCTCTTTCAACTCGAGCGCAAGCGAGCTACGGGCTTGTTGGCGCGGGTCGTCGCGCTGGACAGCGAGCGGAATTTCGAGTCCGTACTCAATGTCGAGAAGCGCGTCGACACCAGACTCGAGGGCATCCGTTTGAGTTTGCGCTGCGATCGTATCGATCGTCTCGCCAGCGGCAGACTGGTCATCCTGGACTACAAGTCCGGCTCGCCGAAGAACTTTCTGAGCAACAAGCAGCCTCGCGATCCGCAACTCGTTGTCTATGCGGCTGCCACCCAGGGCGAGATTGACGGCCTGGGTCTTTATCACGTGAACACCCGCGGGGTTGGTGTCGACGGCGCCGGACCGGCACTGAGCGACGTAGACGACTGGGAGGTCGCGCTTGCCTCCTGGGTCGGCGACGTGCGCCGCGCTGCTCGGGAGATCGCGGCCGGCGATGTGCGCATTGCCGTCAAGCAGGCCACTCGGGACAGCCGGCCGTATAACCTGCTGAGCCGGTACACGGAGCTGCGCCGTGAGTTCTGACCAGAAGCTCCTCGAAGCGGACCGGCAAGCGCGTCGCGATGCGCTGGACATCGGACGTTCCTTCATCGTTCAAGCGCCGGCAGGGTCCGGCAAAACGGAACTCCTGATCCAGCGATACCTGAAGCTTCTCGCCACCGTCGACAGCCCGGAAGAAATTCTCGCCATCACGTTTACCCGCAAAGCCGCGTCGGAGATGCGCCTGCGCGTGCTGGAGGCGCTCGAACAGGCGCAGAGCGGAGCGCCGGCTGACGCCCCGCACAAACAGATCACGCTCGATGCAGCTACCGCCGTGCTCGCCCGCGATACGTCGAGGAGCTGGCAGCTAATCACGCAGCCGAGAAGGATGCGGATCCAGACACTGGATTCGCTGAATGCCTCGATCGCCCGGATGCTGCCCGTTACCGCCGCGGGCGCCTCAGCAGGCAGCAGTGTCGCGGACGACAGCGAGATGAGCGCTCTGTACCGTGAGGCCGCCGCCGCGACGCTGGACTGGCTGGGCGAAGCGGGTGGCGTTCACGAGGCGACGCAGGACGTGCTGCTGCACGTCGACACCGACACCGGCGTCTACGTCGAGTACCTGTCGCGGATGCTCAGGACGCGCGATCAGTGGCTGCCGTTCATCAGCAGTGGCAGCCTGACGAAGGACGAGGCCGACGCTTTGCGCAGCAACTTCGAGAAGAACCTCGAGCAGGTTGTTGTCGAGAAATTGCTCGAACTTTCTGCGTCCGCGCCACGCGATCTCCTGAGCGATCTCTTTGCATTGATTCCGTACGCTGCAGCGAACCTCCGCGATGCGGATACCGCGGAGCATGCCATGCTGACGCTGGACGGAATCGCGGAACTCCCCAATCCGAGTCCCGACGATCTACCCCTCTGGCGGGCACTGGCGGATGTTCTCCTGACCAATACGGGAACGGTCCGCAAGCAGGTCAACAAGAATCAGGGATTTCCGCCGCAGGACAGCGGCGAAAAACAGCGTATGAGCGACGTGCTCGAACGCCTCGCGGAACACGCGACGTTCGTTGCGCGGCTGCAGAACGCGCGGCACCTGCCGCCCGTGCAGTACAGCGATGAGCAGTGGCAAGTGTTGCTGGCGCTGTTCCGGCTACTCCCGACTGCCGTCGGGGAGTTTCGGCGGCTGTGTTCCTCGCGCGGCGTCACCGATTACATCGAGATTGCGATGGGGGCCGGGACGGCTCTCGGTACGGCAGAGTCGCCTGGGGATATTGCGCTGCTTCTCGACTATCAGGTGCGGCACATACTCGTCGACGAGATGCAGGACACCTCGCGCGCCCAGTACCGGATGCTCGAAGCTCTCACCGGCGGCTGGGAGGAGGGCGACGGCCGCACGCTGTTCTGTGTCGGCGATCCGATGCAGTCCATCTACCGCTTCCGCAACGCGGAGGTTGCGCAGTTCCTGCTGGCGCGCCGCAACGGGATCGGCAGCATGCGACTCGACCCGCTCGTGTTGCGGCGGAATTTCCGCTCCGGTGAGCATCTCGTGCATTGGTTCAACGGCGTCTTTCCATCGGTGCTTCCCGAGCACGACGACCCGTTCAACGGCGCGGTGTCGTACTCGGAAGCCGTAGCGGCCGAGCAACATCGAGGGCAGGGCAGCATTGCAGTGCATCCGGTGTTCGGCAGTCGCAACGCCGACGAGGCGGTTACCGCTTCGTCGCTGATCTCCGAATTGCTTCGAAGCAACCCCGGCGACGATATCGCCGTACTCGTCAGGCAGCGTACGCAATTGCCCGAGCTGCTCTCACACCTGCGCGATGCCGGCATCGGCTACCAGGCGATCGACATTGACCGTCTGACCGATTTGCCGGAGGTCATCGATCTGCTGGCGCTGACTCGGGCGCTGGCGCATCCCGGCGATCGAATCGCGTGGCTCGGATTGCTCCGCTCGCCGTGGGTGGGCCTGGACTGGACGGACCTCTGGGCTTTGGTCTACGGCGCGAACCGAGCGACGATTCCGGAACTGCTGGGCGACGAGGCGCGTCTCGAGCGAATGTCCGATGCGGGCAGATCCGCGCTCGAGCGCGCGCTGCCCGCGCTCCGGCGAGCGCTGCTGGCCGGCAGGTCTGAACCGTTCCATCAGCGAATCGAACGCGCGTGGTTCGAGCTTGGCGGTCCCGCTTTGCTTGCCGATGCGAGCGCGGTCGCCAACGTCAATCACTTCATCGATTCGATCGCGCGAATCGAAGTCGGCGGCACGCTCGAGGACGTCGCCGAGCTCGAGTCGCAACTCGACGAGGATCGCGTGTCAACCAGCGCGGCAGCGCGCGTGCAGGTGCTGACGATGCACAAAGCGAAAGGCCTGCAGTTCGATCACGTCGTGCTCTACGGACTGGGCCGTCACCCGGCCGGTGCGAACAAGTCGGTCATGATCTGGTACGACCTTCCGGATACACACGGCGTTGAAGAGAAGGTCATCAGTCCGGTTGGTCCGCGCGAGGCCGTCGAACGCGATCCCGTGCATCGATTCATCGAGCTCACCGAAGCGGCCAAGGACGATCACGAGACCGGCCGTCTGCTCTACGTCGCCTGCACGCGTGCCATCAAGTCGCTCCATCTCGTGGGGCACGTCGGGGTCAAGCCGGACGGCAGCGAGTACCGTCCCGCGCACGCCAGGAGTCTCCTCTCTCTGCTGTGGCCGACGGTGGAGTCCGATTTCGGTTCTGCGTGGGAATCGGGTGCTGTAAGCGCAGGACAGGACGAGTGTCAGACATGGTTCGAGCCCGTTCTGAGGCGAATCGATCCACAGTGGACATTGCCGGCTCCAGCTCCGCTGCCGGTCGAGCAGGTAGCGGACAAGGTCGAAGGCGAACACGTCGACTACTACTGGGTTGGCGTCGACGCGCGGCTTGCCGGCACGATCGTCCATCGCTGGCTGCAGCTTGCGGCGGAGGGCAAGGTCGATCTGCAGACTGAACTCGATGCGTTGCACGGAACCACAGAACGCTGGCTCGAGGAACTGGGTGCGAGCAGTGACGCCGCGGAGCGTGTGCACGCTGCGCTGTCTCGGGTAGCGGCCGACGAAAAAGCGCAGTGGATACTGAGCGGCGAGGGCAAGGCGGAATTGGCCCTGTCGGGCGTCGTCAACCGTCAGATTCGCTCGATCGTCATCGACCGGGTTCGGGTCGACGAGGACGGTACGCACTGGATCGTCGACTATAAGACCAGCAGTCACGAAGGTGGCGATCTGGACGGCTTCCTGGCGGCCGAGAGCGACCGCTATCGCGAGCAGCTATCAATCTACGCGCAGCTGTACGGGGCGTGGACGGGCAAGCCGGTGCGGTGTGCGCTGTACTTCCCGCTGCTCAGCCGGTTCGTCGAGGTCGACGTGGGCTCAGAGTTCGCCCATTAGGCGGAGTTCGTGACGACCCGGAGCGTCGCCGGACGGCAGAAACTCAATCTGCTGCCGCAGCTGAGCCGGCGTTTCGGGCTTGGGGGCGAGTTGCGCAAGCAGTTCGTAGCTGCGATCCGTGCCTAGCGTCAGACGTCCGGCGATGTCGAGAATGGCGTTGGTGTCCTCGACGCTGGCAATGATGCCCGCCTCCTGGGTGAAGAATTCCGCGCGGTAGTCACCGAGCGAATCTCCCGGCACGCCGGGAACGTACAGGCCACGGATATCGACGGAACCGTCGGCGGCCGTAGCGAATCCGTCGTCGATCACCAGCCGCTCGAAGCGTGCCGCCGCGGTGCCGCGGAGTCCGGGCACGCCGATCAGTACGCCGATGGGCTGCAGCGACACGTTGCTTTCGAGATCGTTGAGGCGAATCGAGCCGCCGGGCGACACGGCGACATCGGTCGCCAGCGTGCCGAACTGCGGGCGAGCCGATACTGACCAGGCGAGGCGGCCGGTAAACAGCTTGAGCGGGCGAAAGCGCCACTCGAGGTCTCCGACGTAGATACCGCTGATGTCGGCGTTCTGTGCCGAGCCGCTCCAGACGGTGCCCTGAATGCCGGCGATGGCGACGACATCGGCCGGCGCGAACCAGTGGTAGGCGACGCGAGCAGGGAATTTCGCGATCAGTCCGACGATCAGCGTCAATACGCCGATCAGGAGCAGGCGGCGCCAATTGGACATCAGGGCGCGCGCTCGAGCGTCAGCGTCGCATTGACCCGTCCGGGTCCGTTGCGGCCAGTTTGACCGATGCTGCCGTTCTGGACGGCCATGCCGTAGCTGGCGTACATGTCGCCCAGCCAGACGACGAGCTGGTCGAAAGCAATGTCCTCGAACTCGACGCGGATGCCGTTCGGGGTCGGCTGCCGGCGCTGCACAGCGCTGTTGAGATTGAGATCGCGCAGTGTGCGGTCAACGATGACGACGGGCGACTGATTCCCGAAGTCTCCGCGCGGCTGGCTCGACTCTCCCGAGGATCCCTGGCGAGCGGCAATACCTCGCATGTCGGACAACGCGCTCTGCCAGGTCTCCACGCCTGCCTCGAGACGCTGCTGGCCTCTGTCGAGCGGCAGCCAGACAAATGCCCAGAGAACGATCACCAGGACGAGCACGCCGCCGCCGCCGACCATCCACTGTTCCCGCTGTTCGAGATTCGCGAACCAGTCTTTCATGCGCCTTCCTCGCGAATCTGGATTCGGCTGTTCACGCGGTCACCGACGCTGTCCGCGGACTGCAGCGATGCCGTGAACTGGCCGGATGCGCTCACCGCCTGCACGATCCGATCGAGCGTCGGTACGTCCGGGGCCGTCAGCCTTACGTCAACGACGCCGGCGCGATAGGTGATGCCCTCGACGTCGACGGAATCCGTCTGCTGCAGCGCCAGCGCGAACTGTTCCAGCGACGGGAGAAACACCTGGGGTCCTTCGGCGGCAACGGGTCGTCCGTTGTCAAAGGATTGGACAATACGAACCGGGTCAATGATGTCTCTCGAAGCGCCGGGTCTCAGCTGCTGATAGACATCGGCGAACTGTTCCTTGAGTTCGGCTTCTTCGACGCTCAGGCGATAGTAGTCCGCTGCCTTGCCACCGACACCGAGGACGAGCAGGCCAAGGAGGAACATCGCAGCGAATCGCCATGGACGAAACGCGGCGTGGAAGTCCGTTCGTTCGCCGAACTTGCCTTGCAGCAGATTGATACCAGCGCCGCTCGCGACCGTCACCGCCAGCCGCGGCAGCACGCCGTCCGAGAGCCGGTGCACGTCGACGCTTTCCAGCTCGTGACGAAGCAGCGCCCAGTCTTTCTCGTACGCGTCGGCGACCGGCTCATCACAATAGACGAGCAGATGCTTCGAGGCGTCTTCCTCTTCGTCGCTGCCGATAATCCCGGTGGCGGCGAGCGCTTCGCCCGGCCGGAGGTCCGGAACCATGAACTCGGTCTTGTCGCCGTCGTTGAACATCACGTCGTCGCCGCTGACCAGCATCGACAGCGTGTTTGGCGTGAAGGCGAGGCCGTGATTTTCCGCCACGACCCTCGCCGGCGCGATGCCGGCCGCTTCGAGCCGCTGCAACCAGCCCGTGATCTTCTCGGTAGCGACAACATCGACTGGCGTCGTGCCGTCGTCGCGCCGCACACCGGCGGCGAAGTGCAGTTCCTCCACGTCGTCCGCCAGCTGGTCCTCGAGCGCGTAGGGGAGCGCGGCCAGCAATCGCGCGCCGCGGGCCGGGATCTCCGCATTCAGCGAGACGACGTCGAGACCCGGCACGAGTACGATCACCGGGCGCTCGCGAATCTGACGCGCTGCATCCTCCAAAGTGCCGCTGCCCGGCGCCTCGCGGCGCACGCCGCGGTCGTCGACGGCGATCCAGCTAACGGACTCGTCAGCGGATTCGCCCAGGCGGATGACGAAGTAGGTGGCCATAAGGAATCTCGATCAGATGGTTCCGAAGCTGCGGAGGATCGGTGTCGCCGTACCGCTGGCAGGGTCTCTGTACAGCACGCTGTAGTAAGTGACTCGAACGGTATCAATCTGCACGACGACCTTCAATTGGAAAAAGCTCGATGTTTCTTCAAGCGTATCCAGCACTTCCGCCGGGACGAGCGTTTGGAAGTAGTTCTGGAAGTCGGTGAAGCCGCCGTCCTCGCGCTCGGCGATCATGCTCTCGATGTCGGTCGGGCTTAGGCCCTCGTCGAGCGATGCGAGCACGGCTGCGGTTGCCGTATTCACGTTGATGCCGGTCTCGCCGGGCAGGGCGGTGACGTGCGGCGCGAGCGTGTCGAAGGTCGCTTTGTCCATCCCGTCCAGCGCCATTAGTTCGGTGATCGTCGTTATGCGCTGATCGGCGCTGCGATACGGCGGGATCATGCCGGTGTAGATCGGGTCTTCGGCGCCGTTCGGGAAACCGGCGTCCTGGTCGGCGTCGAGCCAGTCCGCGGCGATCCCCGCGAATCTCGGGTCGAGTTCGAGAGCGACCAGCAGCCGCTCGAACTGGGCGAGGGCCTCCTGGTTGACCTGTCCGCTCGAGTCGACGAGATTGTTGATGTTGAAGCGCCCCTGCAGATCCTGAATCTCTCCCTGGATGGCACCCTGGATTGTGTCGCTCTCGATCGGCAGTACCGGCAGTTCCTGAGCCCAGATCTCGCCGAGGTGATCGGTCGTGGTATCCACGGCGTCGTCACGCAGCAGGCTGCCGACCCAGTTCTCGGCGCCAAGTGCCGCCTGCGAGCCTTCGTCGTGATAGAGCATGGAATACGTACGTCGCACGTCCATCCCGTTGTCCCAGGACAGCGAGATCGCGAGAACGCCCAAAAGCGCCATGACGAGCAGCGCGGTCATCAGCGCGACGCCGCTCTGATGACGGCCGCTCACGGCGCCACCTCGAAGAAACGCCGAATCTCGCCCTCGTCACTAAGCACGAGCACGACTTCGGTCACGCGCGGCCGGAGGCGCAGCGTCCCCGGGCCGAGATTGTTCGGGTCCAGCGGCGGCCACTGGTTCGTCCACTGCCCCGAAGCACCGAGGTAGCGGAACTCGATCGACTCGACGCCGTCGAGCAGAATCGTGCCGACGGGATCGGTGTTCAAGGTCGAATCCAGCACGCCCCAGTGCAACCGCACGAGTTCGCCGTCTTCGATTCGCCATGCAACGCGCTGCAGCGTACTCCGTGGCAGTCCGGCCGGATTCGGCCAGCCGCCGTGCGTCAATTCCAGGGCGAACAGTGAGGTCGGGTCGGTCCGGATGGCCGGCAGAGGAGGGCCGTCGTAGGGATCGCGCACCGGGCGCGGCGCGGTCTGCATTAGATCGCGCCCAAGCAGCCGCATCGTGCGCTGAATGGCTTGCAGCCGGTCCATGCGCTGCCCGAGTTCGTCTGCATTGAAGAACGTCTGCCCGAGTGCCTGATACGCGAGGATCGACATCACACCGAAGATCGCCATTGCGACCAGCACCTCGATCAGCGTGAATCCCGATTTGCGCTGGGCGAACACTAGTTCGTCACTCCCGGATCGTTTCGATCGCCGCGCGCCGCGTTGCCCAGCCAGATGCTGTTCGAGGCGTTCGGCGGCACCGGTTCGCCGATGAAACCGGTCACGGTGCGGATGTTGTTTCCGCCGGGCCGGCCAACGCTGACGTCCACACGCCACAGGTTCTCGATTCCGGTTTCTGTAACGACCGCGCGCCACTCCCACACTGAGTTTGCGTAGGTTACTTCGCCGGTCGTCTCGTCCGCGTTCGGAATTTCGTTTGCCGCGCGAAGTTCGACGATCTTATTCTGCGCGATCCAGCTCGCATAGGTGCTTTGCTTGAGCCAGTTGGCGTTGTTGAGCATGTCGCCCAGCACGACGGCGATTCCGGTCAGCGACAGCGCGACGACCACGAGCGCGACCATGACTTCGACGAGCGTGAAGCCGCGCTCGGTTTCAGAATTCGAAATCTTCATCGCTCATCAACTCCATGTTGCCGAGCAGGTCGCCCTGGATGCCGACACGGAGTTCGATCTCGTTGTTGAGTATGTGCAACTCGAACGGCGTGGAATCGCCGCTCGAGAAGATCAGCAGATGCGGTGCGTAGGTTTCATCCGGCTGCTGGGACGCGTTGTCGTAGTCGATGATTTCGAGCTGCGGGTCGAGCAGGACTCGCTGGTCTTCGAGATACAGCTCGAACTCGATGCCCTCGGGCAGCGTCCAGTACTGCAGGTAGTTGTCGTTGAGCGCCTCGGCCCATTGACTGGTGTATGGGTCGAACTCGACGAAGCGGTAGCCGCTGACGGCAAAATCGAGCCCGAAATCGCGGCCCTGCATGATCGCGTCGTCCTGAGCGAGTTGCATCAGTGCCATGAAGCGGCGCGCTTCGTCACGAATCTCGTCGTCGCCGCTGGACTGATTGAACGACAGCATTACGGCCGACATCATGATCGCGATGATGAGGATCGCGACCAGAATTTCGATCAGGGTGAAGCCGCGCGAGCGACGCCGCATTGCCAACTGACGTCCGTTAGTTCTCGGTCAGATTCCAGTTGCCGATGTCGGCGTCGTAACCTTCGCCGCCCGGGCGGCCATCGCGGCCGAGCGAGTAGACATCGAACTCACGGTTCTGACCCGGATAGACGTACTGATACGGGTTGCCCCACGGATCGTTGGGCATGCTCTCGAGGTAGCCGCCGGACCGCCAGTTGCGGATCTGCGGATCGTTCGGTTGGGTGACCAGCGCTTCGATACCTTGCTCGGTGGAGGGGAAGCGATTGTTGTCGTAGTAGAAGAACTTCATTTGCTCGTCGATCCGGCGGATGTCCGCCTTCGCGCGAGTGACGTTCGCCTGATCGATATTGCCGATGACGTTCGGCGCGACGATCGCGGCAAGCAGCCCGATGATGATCACGACGACCATGATCTCGATCAGCGTGAAGCCGCGCTGCATATTCCTGTTCAAAGCAATACTCCGGATTCGGGCCCGGCGGGCGCCGAAATTGACTGTCCAAAGGGTTAAACGCGAGTATATCAAACGTGGGGTTACGCCAGATCAAACCAGGTTCGCTTTTCAGCAATGCCCGGAGCTGGGTCTTGCCAGCGGTCATAGCGGTCCTGTGCCTGCTGGGGCTCGCTATCGGGGATGCGCTACGGGACCAGCTGCGCTACGAGCGGTCAGCGATCGGTGCCGGCGAGCTGTATCGGCTCCTGAGCGGCCATTTCGTGCATCTGGGCGTGGGTCATGCGCTGCTGAACGTATTCGGCCTGGGACTCGTGTGGGTGCTCGTGGGTGGCGTCTATTCGGCCATGCGCTGGATCATGGCGCTCGGCGTCGTCGTTGTTACGATCGATCTCGGATTCTGGTACCTGTTGCCGTCGCTGGACTGGTACGTCGGTCTGTCGGGAGTCCTGCACGGGCTGCTCGTTGCCGGGCTCGTCGGCGGATTTCGAGCGCGCCAGTGGGAGTCGCTGATCCTCGGCGGCGTCGTCGCCGCGAAGCTCGTCTACGAGGCGGTCGCCGGGCCGATGCCCGGCTCGGCGGATGCCGCCGGCGGAGCAGTGATCGTGGAGGCGCATCTGTATGGCGCCGTGGGCGGCCTCGTTGCGGGGGCCATGCTGCTCCTTGTCGGCCGTAGGTAGCCCGCGGGATTAGTACGCGTTCGGGGCGGCATATATAATCCGCCGCCACAAGCAACAACGAGAACGAAGCATGACACTGGCAATGGTATTCCCCGGGCAGGGCTCGCAGTCACCGGGGATGCAGGGGGACCTCGCCGAGCGGTTCGAGATCGTCCGGGACACCTGGACGGAAGCGAACGACGCGCTCGGCTTCGATATCTGGCAACTCGTTTGCGACGGACCCGCCGAGGAACTGGGCAAGACGACCAACACTCAGCCGGCGATGCTGGCGGCGGGTGTGGCCGCGTGGCACGCGTGGCAGGAAGCGGGCGGCAGTGCCGCCACGCAGATGGCGGGACACAGCCTGGGCGAGTACACGGCACTGGTCTGCGCCGGTGCGGTGGATTTCTCGGCAGCGATGAAGGTCGTGAAGCGGCGGTCCGAGCTGATGCAGGCGGCCGTACCGGCAGGCGTCGGCGCAATGGCGGCGGTCCTCGGGCTGGACGACGACACGGTCGTCTCGATCTGCAGTGACGCCTCGAAGGACGGCGTCGCCGAACCGGTCAATTTCAATTCTCCGGGACAGGTCGTCATTGCCGGCCACGCCGAGGCGGTCAACAGCGCCGTGGAAGCCGCGAAAGAGGCGGGTGCGCGCCGGGCCATCGTGCTGCCGGTCAGCGTGCCCGCGCATTCGTCATTGATGCGTGAAGCGGGCGAGGCGCTCGCGGAAACGCTCGAGGCGACGGAGTTCCGGACGCCCAAAATCTCTGTGGTAGGTGCCGCGTCGGCAGAGCCCTACACCGATGCCGCCGATATTCGGGCGCGCCTTTCGATACAGGTTTACAGTCCTGTCCATTGGACAGACACCGTGCAGGCGATGATCTCGGCAGGCGCGGACACGATTATCGAGTGCGGCCCCGGCAAGGTGCTCGCGGGACTAGTGCGCCGAATCGACAAGGGCATCACCGGCGGCATGATCAATGACAGCGCCAGCCTGGACAAGGCGCTGGCTGCGAACTGAAGCGCTTCATACGGCATGGATTCGATGGATTCCATGCCACAAGAAACAAACAACGGGAATAGAGCATGAGCAGTATTTTCACGGCGGACGCCCTGGCGGGCGAAACGGCGCTGGTAACCGGAGCTTCACGCGGCATCGGTGCCGCCATTGCACAGGCACTCGCTGGCGCCGGGGCCCGGGTCATTGGCACCGCGACCAGCGACGGCGGAGCGGCGGGTATCTCTGAGGCGCTGGGCGATTCGGGCCGCGGTGCCGTATTGAATATCGCTGACGAGGAATCCGTTGCGGCCGCGATCAAGGACATCAACGACAACGAGGGCGCGCCGACGATTCTGGTCAACAATGCCGGCATCACGCGCGACAACCTCTTGATGCGGATGAAGGCCGACGAATGGGACGACGTCATCGCAACCAATCTCACCGGCACCTTCCGCGTGTCGAAAGCCTGTCTGCGCGGAATGATGAAGGCGAAGAAGGGCCGGATCATCAATATCGCCTCCGTAATCGGCGTGACCGGCAATGCGGGGCAGGCAAATTACGCAGCCGCAAAGGCGGGACTGATCGGCTTCTCGAAATCGCTCGCCAAGGAGATCGGCTCCCGGAACATCACCGTAAACGTCGTTGCGCCCGGCTTCATCGACACCGACATGACCCGGATTCTGCCCGAGGATCAGCGGGAGGCCATGTTGAAGGAAATCCCGCTCGGCACGCTCGGCCAGGGTGACGATATCGCCAACGCCGTGCTGTTCCTCGCAGCGCCTTCAGGGGCCTACGTGACCGGTGAAACCCTGCACGTGAACGGCGGCATGCTGATGGACTAGACGGGGCTCGGCTTTGGCGAACGGGTAGTCCCGATTAGACGTAAAAACAAGTCCAAAGCGTATAGATTGCCGCTGCCGATTCACATACAATACGCGTCCACGGTAAGGCTCTACCTTGAAAAATCAAGGACTTACCGTTTTTTTCGTCTCCCAGGAGCAGTAACCCAATGAGCAGTATCGAAGAACAGGTGAAGAGCATCGTTGCCGAGCAACTCGGCGTGAAGGAAGAAGAGGTTACCAACGATGCCTCGTTTGTTGATGATCTGGGCGCTGATTCGCTCGACACGGTCGAGCTCGTGATGGCCCTCGAAGAGGAATTCGAGACCGAAATTCCGGACGAGGAAGCCGAGAAGATCACGACGGTGCAGCAGGCAATCGACTTCGTCACCTCTCGCGCCAGCGACAGTTGATTTCGGCGGCGCGGCGGTCCCCGCCGCGCCGTATCCAAACGGCAGTTCTGCCACTCCCCTGGGACAACCTTGAAGCAAAGACGCGTCGTCATAACCGGCATGGGCATCGTCTCGCCGGTCGGCAGCCGGCTGGATACAGCCTGGAAAAACGTGTGCGACGGCGTTGCCCAGATCGGGGAGATCCAAGAATTCGACGTGAGCACGTTCCCGACCCGGATCGCCGGGACGGTAATGGACTTCGACGTCGATGACTATCTCGAGAAGAAGGATCAACGCAAGAACGATCCTTTCATCCACTACGGAATCGCGGCGAGCATCGACGCGATCAAGGATTCCGGTCTCGAGATTACCGAGGCGAACGGCGAGCGCATCGGCGTAGCGATGGGTGCCGGCATTGGCGGCATCAAGTACATCGAAGACAATCACGACAAGATGCTCGCCGGCGGCGTCCGCAAGGTGTCGCCGTTCTTCATCCCCGGCAGCATCATCAACATGACCTCGGGGCAGGTCAGTATCCTGCAGCACGTCACCGGCCCGAACGTGTCGATCGTGACGGCGTGCGCGACGTCGACGCACTGCATCGGCTTCGCCGGTCGCATGATCGCGCACGGCGACGCGGACGTCATGCTGGCAGGTGGCTCCGAACATGCGACGACGCCGCTGGCGATGGCCGGCTTCTGTGCCGCACGGGCGATGACGACTCGCAATGACGATCCTAAGGCCGCCAGCCGGCCGTTCGACGTCGATCGCGATGGTTTCGTCCTCAGCGACGGCGCCGGTTGTGTCGTGCTCGAGGAACTGGAGCACGCGAAGGCGCGCGGTGCGCACATCTACGCGGAGCTGATCGGCTTCGGCATGAGCGGCGATGCCTATCACATCACCCTGCCGCCCGCGGACGGCGAGGGTGCGCGTAAGTGCATGACGGCAGCCCTGCGCGACGCCGGCATCGATCCCTCCGACGTTGATTACCTGAACGCACACGGTACCTCGACGCCGGCCGGCGACGTCGGCGAAACGGTCGGTATCCGCCGCACGTTCGGCGACCATGCCGACAAGCTCATGGTCAGCTCCACGAAGTCGACAACCGGGCACCTGCTCGGTGCCGCGGGCGTGGCCGAGGCGATCTTCTCAATACTCGCGATCAGGGATCAGGTCGTGCCGCCGACGATCAATCTCGACAATCAGGATCCCGATTGCGATCTCGACTACACGCCGAACGAGGCACGCGATGCAGGCATTCGCACCGCAGTGTCGAATTCCTTCGGCTTTGGCGGCACCAACGCGAGCCTGATCTTCCGAGCCCCGGACTGAGCCGGCCGCCGTGCTCAGGCGGAACACAGCCTCTCAGCCGAGTGCCCTTGTAGAGGCGCTCGACGGCAACGTCGACTTTGTCGCGCTGCACTCATCCCATCCCCAGCGATACCCGTTTCTGCTGCAGAGCACGGCGAGCGATGGCCGTCTTGGCCGTTTTGACATCCTGTTCGTCGCGGATGGTGCCGCGCTCGTCCTCGAAGACGCATCGGGACCGGATTTCCTGAGCGCGCTGGACGACGCGTGGCGGAGCGAGCGTGTCGAGCCCGTGGCTTCACACCTGCCGTTTGCCGGCGGCTGGTTTCTGTATCTCGGCTACGAACTGGCCGCACAGACGGAACCGGTGCTCGAACTGGAGAACGACCCGCAGCTCCCCTGTGCATTCGCGATGCGCTGTCCCGGCGCGCTTATCCGCGAGCACGACACCGGACGCTGCTGGCTGGTTATCGAGGACGACGCCGACATCGACCCTGTGTCGGTCCGTGCCGATATTGCGAACGCTAAGCGCACAGCCATGGAGGTCGATCTGTCGCCGCCGACCACCCGTGAAGAGCAGCCGGACGAATTCCTCTCGGCTGTCCGCCGGGCGCGCGAGTACATCGCTCGCGGCGACATCTATCAGGCAAATCTCTCCAGGGCATGGCGCGTTGAGGTGGACGAACGACTGCAGCCGGAAACGGTTTACGCGGCACTGTGCAGTGCGAATCCTGCACCCTTTGCAGGGCTCCTGCACTGGGAGGGGACGACCGTCATGTCGTCCTCGCCAGAGAGGCTATTGAGCGTCCGCGACGGGATCGCATCCACTCGGCCGATTGCTGGAACCCGGCCACGCTCGGCCGACCCGGACATCGATTCGAGCCTGTCGACGGAACTGTTCGCGAATGCGAAAGAGCGCGCCGAGCACGTGATGCTGATCGATCTCGAGCGCAACGATCTCGGGCGCGTCTGCGAGGCCGGCAGCGTGGAGGTGGACGAGATGATGGTGCTCGAGAGCTACGCGCACGTTCACCACATCGTTTCGAACGTACGCGGTCGACTGCGCCCGGACGTCACGCCCGGCGAAGCGATACGCGCCGTATTCCCCGGCGGCACGATTACCGGCTGCCCGAAAGTACGCTGCATGCAGATCATCGGCGAGCTCGAACAGAGCCCACGCGGTGCGTACACCGGCTCGTTCGGCTATCTTAATCGCGATGGGAGTATGGACCTCAACATCATGATCCGCACGATGGTCATGCAGGGCAATCGGATTCTATTCCGCGCCGGCTCGGGCATCGTTGCCGATTCGGAGCCGGGCGCCGAACTCGACGAGACGCGAGCCAAGGCCGAAGGTCTGTTACGGTCGCTGTCCCTATGAGCGAGTGGTTCGAGCACGGTAGCCGAGTCGAGTCGATCCCGGTAGACGACCGCGGGTTGCAGTACGGCGACGGCATCTTCGAGACGATCGCGATACGCGACGCCAGGCCGCGCTTCTGGACCGCACACATCGACCGGCTGTTTTCCGGTGCCGAACGGCTCGGCCTGCAACTGCCAGTGGCCAATATCCTGCAACGCGATCTCGAGCGCGCGCTGGCGCTGACGACGGTCAACACCGGCTTCTGCACGGCCAAGCTCGTCGTCACCGCCGGTGTCGGGCCGCGGGGCTACGGCCGCGATAGCGGTCAACCATGCCGGACGCTGGTCGGCGTGTTCGAGGGCGACGGACTCCCCAGAGAAAACTACGTCGAGGGTGTCGACACGGTCCTCTGCGAAACGCCGATCAGCGAGCAGCCGATGCTTGCCGGGCTGAAGACACTGAATCGCCTCGATCAGGTGCTGGCTTGCCGCGAGTGGCAGGGTGGCGATGCCTTTGACGGTCTGATGTGCGACGCGCAGGAACGCCTGGTGTGCGGCACGCGAACCAATCTCTTCCTGATTCGTGACAATCAAATCACGACGCCCGCCCTGGATCGCTGTGGCGTAGGCGGCATCATGCGGCGTCAGATTCTCGAGGGGCTGGCAGGTAATCAGATCGACTGTTCGGTAACGGACATCCCGGCAGCGGCGCTGGACGACGCGGACGAGGTGTTCGTCTGCAACAGTCAGATCGGCGTTGTGCCGGTTACCCGCTGCGGCTCTCGGACATGGCCGGTCGGCGAGGGAACGCAATCGGTCATGGCCATGCTGGCCTACAACGACGTGCCGGAGTGCGCACCATGAGAAAGATCGCGATAACCCTTGGCGTGGTGCTGTCGATCGGCGGTCTGCTCGCCGCACTGGCGTTCGCCCACGTCAACCGCGTCCTGAGTTCGCCGTTGAATGTGCCCGAGGAAGGTATCGCCTTCGATATCCCCGCGGGTTCAGCCTTTACTGTCGTCAGCAGGCGCCTCGAAGCCGAAGGCATCTTGTCGGACCATCGCATCTTGACGCTTCATGCGCGCTGGACGGACGCGGCGAATTCGGTGCAGGCGGGCGAGTACCTGATCGAGTCCGGCACGACGCCGCGTGAGCTATTGACGATGTTCACCAGCGGCGCGGTCCGCCTGTATTCGTTCACGATCGTCGAGGGCTGGAATCACCGCGAGCTGCTGGCGGCTTTACACGAACATCCGGAAGTCATTGCCGAGATGACCGCGGACGATTGGCCGGCCTTGCTCGCCGATCTCGGCGCGGAGGCGACCTGGCCCGAGGGACTGTTTCTGCCCGAGACCTACAGTTTTCCTCGCGGCACCACGGATCGAGACGTACTCGCTCAGGCGTACGACTTGATGCAGACCACTCTTGCCGAGGTCTGGGAGGAACGCTCGGAAGATGCGCCGGTTGCAACGCCCTATGAGACGTTGATTCTCGCGTCAATCGTCGAAAAGGAAACTGCGCGGGCCGACGAACGGCAGCGCATCGCCGGTGTGTTCGCCCGCCGCCTGGATCGCCGTATGCGGCTGCAGACCGACCCGACGGTGATCTACGGCATCGGCCCCGACTTCAATGGCAATCTGACCCGCCGGGATCTGCGAACCGACACGCCGTACAACACGTACACGCGTCACGGGTTACCGCCGACGCCGATCGCGATGCCCGGACGCGCCGCAATCGAAGCGGCGCTGCACCCGGCGGAAGGCGAGGAGTTGTACTTCGTCGCCACCGGGCTGGGCGATGGCAGCCACTATTTCTCGATCACCAAAGAAGAGCACGACGCTGCGGTGCAGGAGTACCTGCGCCGTCTGCGGGAGAACCGATGACAAAAGGAGTTGCCAGTGCCCCGAGGTAAGTTCATTACGATAGAGGGCATCGAGGGCGTCGGTAAGTCTACGCAGATGTCTCGACTCGTGTCGGCCGTAGAAGCAGCCGGACACGAGGTGGTGACGACCCGGGAGCCCGGCGGCACGCCGACCGCGGAACTGATCCGTGGCGTCGTTCTCGGTCATGCCCAGGAGCCGATATCCGACATCGCGGAGTTGCTACTCATGTTCGCGTCGCGATCGATTCTCGTCGAGAACGTGATTCAGCCGGCATTGGACGCGGGCAAGTGGGTCGTCAGCGACCGCTTCGTCGACGCGAGCCGCGCGTATCAGGGAGGAGGCCGCGGTATTCCGATGGAGCGGGTCAATAGTCTCGCGGACTGGGTTCTGCAAGACCTGTCGCCCGATCTCACGGTTCTTCTCGATGCCCCGGTCGACGTCGCGATGACGCGTACGGACAAGCGCGGCGATCACGACCGTCTCGACAGTGAGAAGGCCGACTTCTACACACGGGTCCGGCAATGCTACCTCGACCTGGCCGCTGGCGAGCCGAAGCGCTTCGCAATCGTCGACGCCGCTGGAACGCTCGATGAGGTTAGCGCGGAGATCGACGCGGTAACGCGCTCGCTTTTTAGTAAGTAGATTTCGAGAAAGTACGCATAATTTATTGTTTTAATGAAGATTGACTGGCTATCAGGATTCGCCGAAAACTGGCGCGACAGTGCGCGGGAAGGCCGCACCCCGCATGCCGTGCTGCTGGCCGGACCGGCCGGGGTTGGCAAGCGCGCAGCGGCTGCGTGGATGGTCCGTCGGCAGCTTTCGATTGGCCAGCCGGGTGAGATGCCGGAGTATCCCTTCGAGGTGCCGGAACACGCCGACCTTCGCTGGCTGAGCCGGCCTGAGGACAAGCAGTCGATCCTGATCGATCAGATTCGTAACCTGGTATCCGATCTGGCGCTGACGAGTTACGAGGGCCTCGGCAAAGTAGCCGTTATCGAACCCGCGGACCTGATGACCCACAACGCGGCGAACAGTCTGCTGAAGACGCTTGAAGAGCCTCCGGGCGACACGCTGCTGATCCTCGTCGCGGACCGGGCAGGGCGGCTCCCCGCGACGATCTACAGCCGCTGCCAGCGGATCGACGTGAGGCTGCCGGGTGAGGATGTGGCCCTGAGGTGGCTGGACCGCGTCAAACCCGGTGCGACATGGTCTGAAGCGCTGCGCGTGGCCGGAGGGGCACCGATTCGGGCACTGGAGGCCGTGCAGCAGCTGGACACGAACTCCTCGATGGCGCGGGACTTCCAGGCCGTAGCGTCGGGTCAGGCCTCGCCGGTGGAAATCGCGGCGGTGTGGGCCAAGCAGGACGTCGGATTCGTGCTCGAATGGCTCGCGAGAGAGGTCCAGGGGGCCGCCAGGAGCCGCGTAAGCGGCGTAAATTCAGGGTCTTCGGCCGCAATCGGGGATTCTGTGCTGCAGCGCATGGACAGCCGAAACCTGTTTTGTTATCTAGACATAATCAATCGATTACGTGGCCGCCCCGGCGGGTCTTTCAACGTCCAGCTGACGCTTGAGAGCCTGCTCATCGACTGGGCGACCGGCTTGAAGGACGTGCAGGAAACATGAGTAAACCCGGACTACTCACGCTGACCATCAAGGACAAAAGCGCGCTGTATCTCGCATACATGCCCTACGTCATCAACGGCGGCTTGTTCATCCCGACAAATAGTTCCTACCGGCTCGGCGACGAAGTCTTCATGCTGCTGAACCTGATGGGCGAGGAAGAGAAGATCCCGGTAGCCGGCACGGTCATCTGGATGACGCCTAAGGGTGCCCAGGGCAAACGCACGGCCGGCATCGGCGTGCAGTTCTCCGATCAGGATCAGGGCAACACTCAGAAGAAGATCGAGAACTACCTGGCGGGTGCCTTGGGTGGGGACAAGCCCACGCACACGATGTGACAGAAAGAATGGATTCGTGAGATTCTGAAGCCCGGCCTCGCGCCGGGCTTTTCTTTTCAGCACCGCGGATCTGCCTATGTCGTCACATCGAACGCTTCTCGCTGCGCTTGTTCTCGGCGGGGCGGGACTGCTGGCGAGCGTGGCAACGGTTCCGGCCGGGGCGAACCAGTCGAGTGGGCAGGAAGCTTCATCCATTTGCGGCGAGTGTACGCACCGAATCGAGTGGGGCGGCGCGGAAGGTGCCACGTTCTATGAGGTGTACTTGGCCGACCCTGAGGCCCTGGATGGTCGGCGCCTCGCCTATAAAGGCCCTCGGAGCTCCATCTACATCACCGTTCACGGCGATCAGACGGTTCTGGTACGCGCCTGCAACAGCGGAGGGTGCTCAGGGTTCTTCCCCATACCGTTGACCGCAGAACGAGACTTCGCCGCACCTCCGGTATATCGGCCCTGGGAACCGTTGCATTTTCTCCACGTGTCGGATGCTCCCGCGACTCCAATAGAGGTCGGGTGGCCGACATCTGAGCACCGATCCGTCGTCGTGGATATCTCGGCGAGCAGACAACAGGTCTGCGGGCAGGATGCCGCTGAACCGTGGTGGTTCGTCGGCACGCGATTGTTCGTTCGTGTTTCTGCCGACGAGGAATTCGTCGTGACGAATCGGCACATTGTCGAACATGACGATGGCTCCTGGACATGGACCGGCGATATCACCGGCGATCACGACGGCACAATGCAGTTCTCGACCGACGCCTGCGGTGAAGCGGTCTACGCCAGTATTGATTCAGACCTGGGACACTACGTAGTCCGGCCTTCCAGTGACGGCCGCCACATGAGCTACCGCGTCGAACCGGGCGTTCCGATCGAAGACTGCAGTGTGCTAGCGAGTGCCAGCAAAGTGGAATTACTTCAATTCGAGGAGCTCAGTCCCGAGACGGTGAATACCAGTGGTGTTAGGACACGCACTGTCAGTATCGATCACGATGCCGTGGTTGATCTCTTGTCGCCGCTCGAATTCGTCCTCGGCGAGGACCGGCATTACGATCTTGCGAGCTTCGTGCCGACGTCATTTTATGTCGAGCTATTTGAGGGAGAGCCGGTGGCGATGGATCTTCACACCGGCGAACTGCACGCAGGTGCGCTCGGCTGGTCCTGGCGGGGATGCGTAATGGGTCAGCCGGACCGAGTGGTCCGGTTTCGATTGTCGTGGTCCGAGGACACTGTCGGCATGTCCATTGACGGGCCGGCCCGCAGGGCAACTTGGCTGCAGCGCGCTCAGCGCGACGGGAAGACTGAATATCTTGTAATGGATAGGCATCGGTAGGCGGGCGGGCCGTCGAGAACGACGCTGGGGGAATCCCACCGAATTGGCCCATCTGCCGGTTGTGGGGCTTCCACTGCCAAGTGGCCCTGAATCCGACGTGCGCAGCCTATTCAACGGTTACCTCAAGTCGCCCGGTATCCACGTCGACAACGGAAACGCTGTCTCCCTTCGCCGGCGGCGTCGGCTGGTCGCCGACGTAAACCGCTCTCCAGTCTTCTCCTTCGACGCGCACGCGACCGCGAAGTTTGCCCTTGTCGTCTACGGCAAACGAGGTGATTACGACGGCGGGATTGCCGATTGCCGTTTCAACCCCCGAGGCATTCGTCGATGGCGGATCGCGACTGATGTCGATAGTTGCGAGGAACTCGACGACCATCCAGCCGACCGCCAGGATAATCAGTGCGACGAGCAGGGCCTTGAGCAGGAAATCCAAAGCGGCTGCGCCTGGTCGACGAAGCGCTAGTCTTCGTTCTTGTTGATTCCGCCGCGCAGAACGTAGGCCTGGAAGCCGCGTTCGCTCAGGATGTAGGCGCCAGCGGAGCTGCGGCGACCGGTGTCACAGCAGACGATGTATTTCTTGTCCGGATCGAGTGTGTTGACCTTCAGCCGGATGAAATAGAGCGGGATATTGACCGCGTTGTCGAGGTGGTGATTCTCAAACTCGCTCGGCAGGCGAACGTCGAGCCATTGACCGCCTTCGGCCACGATGCGCTGTGCTTCCCCGGGCTCCACCCAGTCCAGCATGGGCTCGTTCAGCAGCTTCTTGAAGTCTTCCTTGCCGAGTCGCATGACCGAGCCGTCTGTGGTCATCGTGACGGTCGCATTGCGCTTCGCGTCGGAGATCAACGCCTCCTCGCCGAAGGTATCGCCGACCGTAAGTTCGGCCAGCTTGATACCGTCCTTGCTGAGCGGCGTTTCGCGCGTGACCAGCGCGTTGCCGCGCGTCAGGACGTAGAAGTAGTCGCCTTCGGCACCCTGCTTGAGAATGACGTCGCCGCCCTTGTAGTTGATCTGCTGCATGCGCATGAAGATCGCCTGGATGTTCGCGGGCGGTATTTTGTGGAAGGCCTTGGTCTGCAGCAGCATCGTCATCCAGTCTTCGCCGCCGCCGACTTCCTGCTGACCCTGTAGCTCGGACACCTCGTAGGTGCCGGTCTGGTCCCAGGTCAGCATCACATCGAGCAGGTCGCTGTCGACCGAGATGAACTGCACACGATCGCGCGCCTTCGCCGAGACGCGGCGAGGGTAGACCGGTGCGACCGGATTCTTGGCGAAATCGGTACCGCCTTCGACGGTGCCGACGGTCTTGCCGGAATCCTGCAGTTCGAGGGTGCCAGTGACGATGTAGAACGTGCGTTTCTCGGTGTCGCCTTCCTTGAACAGGACCTGTCCGGGCGACAGCTCGCGGATCTGCACTTTTCTTGCGAGTGCAGCGAGGTTATCCCGCTTCAATCCGTCCAGCGGCGAAAATCGCTTGAGCAGTTGTGTCGTTGTCTGCTCGTCGTCCATAGTCGTCCTGTCACGCTCATGAGGCCCGAAAAGGCGGGTCCCCGGATGTTATTGGTGTTGTTCAGCGGCGATGGGCCACAAAACTCGCGGTATTCTACCTTTAATTCAACGACTTCCGATACTGCCCATAGGCCCCAGCGTGAAGCGGCGCACACTTTGGAGCGTGCAGCGTGAGATATCGGTCATTGGAGGTTCGACCATCCCTCATGCGGCTTGAATCGGTCTCCGTGGCGCTCTGCCAGTACCCTTAGCCGGGCGATGACCTCGTCGACGCCGCGCGCCCGCGCGTAGTTCAGCGGGCCGCCGCGGAATGGAGCGAATCCAGTGCCGAAAATCACGCCGGCGTCCAGCAGATCCGCGTCGTCGATGACGCCCTCGCTCAGTGCCGCGACGGCTTCATTGACCATCGGCAGAATCAGCCGGTCCTCGAGATCGTCGGGTACGTCGCCGGCGGGCTCGGGTTTCACGGCCTTACCGTCGACCCACTCATAGAAGCCGTGGCCTGACTTCCGGCCCAGTCGGCCTTCCTCGACGAGCTTGCCCAGATTTCCCGGAATCGGCCGATCGAAGGCAGCGCTCATAACCCTTGCAACGCTCAGGCCCACGTCGAGACCGACGCTGTCGACGAGTTCGATCGGGCCCATCGGCATGCCGAACGCCTCTGCAGCGCGATCGATCTTCTTGAGCGGTACGCCTTCCTCGGCGAGTGTCATGGCCTCGCCGGTGTAGGGCGCCAGGATGCGATTGACGACGAAGCCAGGCGCGCTCGAACACTCGAGCGGAAGCTTGCCGATGTTGCGGACGAATCCTGAGCCGATATCCATCGCGTCGCGATCCGTATCGGCGCAACGGATGACCTCGACCAGCGGAAGCATCGCGACCGGGTTGAAGAAGTGCAGGCCGATGAACCGTTGTGGCTCGTCCAGCACGGTCCGTAGTTCCTGGAGGCGGATGCTGGACGTGTTCGTTGCGAGCATCGCGCCGGGCTTCATTTTCGCCTGAAGCTCCTTGTACAGCGCCTGCTTGGCTTCGAGATTCTCGAAAATGGCCTCGATCACGAGATCGGCCTGAGCCGCGCCGTCGCCGGCGACGTCGGCACGCAGCCGGGCTGTCGTTTCTGCGCGGCTGGCGTCGTCGCGTACACGCTTGGCGAATAGTTTCTTCGCCCGCTCGAGCGCTGGCTCGATGTACTGCATCTCCCGGTCCTGCAGCGTGACTGTGCAGCCACGCAGGGCGCACCAAGCAGCGATATCGCCGCCCATGACGCCGGCGCCGACGACATGAACGTGTTCGATCTTCGCGGCGTTCTTGTCGCCCTGCGACTTGAGCTTGGTCTGCAGGAAGAACACACGGACGAGATTTCGCGAGGTTTCGCCGCACATGAGCTTGGAAATGGTTTGGGCCTCCGCCTCGAAGGCGACATCGCCCTTGGCTCCGAACCGCGACCACAGATCGATGATCGCGTAGGGGGCAGGGTAGTGTTCCTTGCGCGCCTTGCTCCGGACCTGCTTCAGCAGCACATTGCGGATGAACGGCCGTGCGATCGAACTCGACAGCAGCCGCTCGACGAATGGCGCGCGTTGCTTCGGCGGCTGGGTATCGATGAAGTTCTTTGCATCCGCCCGCCAGTCTTCGTCGCTCGTGATCTTGTCGATCAGGCCGATCTTCCTGGCCTTGCGCGGCGCCATCGGCGCGCCGGTGAGCATCATCTGCATGGCAGGCCGGACGCCAATGAGGCGCACGGAGCGGACCGTGCCGCCGAAGCCGGGATTGATGCCCAACTGGACTTCGGGCAGGCCGATAATTTTCTTGTCGGTGGCGTGCGCGATTCGATAGTCGCAGGCCATCGAGAGCTCCAGGCCGCCGCCCAGGCAGAAGCCGTTGATCGCGACGACGGTTGGGACGGGCAGCGCCTCGAGGCGGTCGAATACCGAGTGCGCCTGGCGGACGAGTCCGTAGCCCTGCTCGGGCGTTTCGATCTGCGTGAATTCCTTGATGTCGGCGCCCATGATGAAGGCGCTGTCCTTGCCCGAATAGATGACGAGGCCCTTCGGCGGGATCGTCTCCAGCTCTTCCAGCCGTTCGTTGAGTTCCATCAGAACCTCGGCGGCAAGGAAGTTGTTGTCGCTGTCCTGCTTGTCGATCTTCAGCCAGACGATGTTGTCGTCGTCGCGTTCGGACGACCAGTGGTGTTCAGTCATGCTTGCCCCTGTTTGTGGACTCGGCGTTCACTCGATCTCGAAGTCGCAGACGATCGGCAGGTGGTCCGAATGACGCACCTCCGGAATCTGAAAGTCGGTGACCCGGATGCCCTCCTGGTACAACACGAAGTCGAGTTCCTTGCGCGGAGAGCGGCTCGGATAGGTCGGTAGGCTGTCCACGTTGGCCGACTGCAGCCCGGCCGCTTTCATGAACAGATAAATCTCATTCTCACCCCAGAATGTATTGAAGTCGCCGGCGACGATAACGGGCTTCTCGGTCGCCTCGATGAGGTCGTAGAGCGTCCTGAGCTGCAGGTGCCGGTGGCGGTACTTGAGGGAGAGGTGGACGAGGAAGACGGCAAACTCGTCCATCTCCAGCTCGATGATCAGCCGCTTGATCCCGGTGTCGAAGTAGTGGAAACGCTCGCCGTGCACGCGCGGCGCGGCCATGAACGCGTTGCCCTGTTTGCGCACGATCGGCAGCAGCTGATTGATCGAATCGGAGCCGTACTTCGTTTCGTAGGAGGTATTCATGCCCAGATCGGCCGCGATCGCCTCGGCCTGATTGACCATTCGGCTGCGGATCGAGCCGGTATCGACCTCGACCAGTCCCACGAAGTCGGGGTCGACGGACTTGATGAATCGAGTAATTTCCGGGAGGACGTTCTGGTTTCCGAGCAGGTAGCCGGCGCCCGGAAGCGGCATATGCATGCTGGCGCCGCCGCCGACGGCGTATCTTATGTTGTACAGGAGCAAACGCATGCGCGGTATTGTGGGCTGAAATTGATAGAATCGCTATGGGCAAAGACTGCTCGCCGCGAACCAGGGTAATTGCACGTGTCCGAACAGAATCCAATCCGCGTCTTCGTGACTCATTTCTTCCAGGAGTCAGACGACTATCTTCGCATCTTCGAGTTCCTGGAATGTGTCGACCGCTTCTACTACCTGAACGTCAGCAAGCCTGAAGAGGCGCCGGAAAGCGGCGGGATGGAAGAGATCAAGGACGTCCTCATTCAGCAGATCAAGAACTCGGAGGCCGTATTCGTGCTGCCGGCCCTGTTCGATGCGCAGCCCGACCTCACCAAGTTCATGATGGACGCGGCCGACGCCAACGGGAAGCCGATGATCGCCATCCGGCCGTTCGGCCAGGTCAGCGAGACGCCGCCGGCGCTGGTCGAGCGCTGCAACGAGCACATCGAGTGGAATGCCCGCGAGATGGTTGACGCGCTGAAGCGCCAGGCACGCCTCGAAGACACCGCGCGCTGGGAAGTCGTGGACTTTCCTGGTTATGACGCGGACGGTGAAATCAAATAACTAACAAACACTTATAGGCATTACCTCGAGTGTCTTCGAGACCTGTCGTCATCGCTCATCGTGGCGCATCCGGCTACCTGCCAGAGCACACGCTGGCCGCCAAGACGCTGGCCTACGCCATGGGGGCGGACTTCCTGGAGCAGGACGTCGTCGCAACCCGCGACGATGAGCTGGTCGTCCTCCACGACATCCACTTGGACCGAACGACAAATGTCGCGGAGGTCTTCCCGGACCGCGCGCGCAGCGACGGCCGCTACTATGTACGCGATTTCGATCTTGTCGAGCTACGCAGGCTCAACGTGTGGGAGCGTTTCGGTCCGGATGGCCAGCCGGTCTACCCGCGCCGGTACCCGCCGCGGAGCGGAACGTTTCGCATCAACACGCTCCGCGAGGAGCTGGATTTCGTGGAGCGGCTCAACGAGGACGCGGAACGACCGGTCGGCATCTATCCCGAGATCAAAAAGCCGGCCTGGCACAAGAACGAGGGCGTCGACATTGCGCCGGCCATGCTCGAACTGCTGCACGAGTTCGGCTACCGGTCGAAGAACGACCTGGTCTATGTCCAGTGTTTCGATCCGGCCGAAGTCGTTCGGCTTCGCAAGGAACTCGGCTGCGAGCTGCGCCTCATTCAGCTGATTGCGGACAACAGCTGGGATGAAGCGGACGCGGATTTCGATGCGCTGCTAACGAATACCGGCATCGACGGCCTAAGCGACGTCGTTGATGGAATCGGTCCGTGGATCCCGCAGTTGTATACAGATGACAACGGGCCGCGGTCGACAGGTGTCGTTGAGGCGGCACAGGAAAACGGGCTTCACGTGCACCCATATACGTTTCGAGCCGACGACTTACCCGACGGTTTTGCCGACTTCGATGCACTGCTTTCGTTCGCGATCGGCGTGCTGAAAGTTGACGGATTGTTTACGGATTTTCCGGACCTCGCAAGGCGTGCGATCGATGGATTGACGCCGGACGAAAAATAGGTCGCCAAATAAGCTGTTGTTTTAAATGGCTTTATCGGGTTACACTTAGGCAACGACAGGCACACCGCGTACCTCGGGGGAGATCGCGGCTTTGTCAGGACTGAGAACTCGGTCCTTTCATCGCCTCACGAACAACATAATCATAAGCGAATGTTTGTCGAAATCCCGCAACAAGAGATTTTGATGATCCTGGGGGCCTTCCTGATTGGTTGGATCCTCTCTTCCATCAATTCCCGTCTCGCCGATCGCCAGCGCGCGAAGAAGCGCGATCCACGCGATGACCGCATCCGTTCGCTCGAGGCTGAGCATCGTGTTGCTCAGAGTGATGCAGAGTCACTGCGAGATACCGTCGTTGCACTCAAGTCCGAGCTCGAGGGCATTGCCGACGGCGTCGAGAAGCGTGACAACGTGATCACGCATCAGCAGGAACGGATGGAGGAACTCAAGAAGGACCTCAAGGAGTCCGTCCTGAAGACGCGCGAGCTGCGTCACGAACTGTCCGACAGGGCCGCGGAAAACGTGCACGCGGAAGCGAAGCTGCGGGAAGTGGAAACCGAGCTTTCGGTCGCCCAGGCATCCAGCGACATGATTGCCACCGGCGTCCTCGATTACTCGCTGGCGCCAGGCAATGACGAGTCGAATAACGACGAAAAGGCGGCCTCGGATTCCGACGAACCGGACGTTAGCAAAGCGGCGACCTGAGCCGCACAGCACCCTGGCGGAACGCCCGCCACAAACCCCGATCTCAGCGCTAGAATTGACGTCTCTTCACTCGGAGTGACCCCTTGCGCCTGCTCACGGCCACAATTGCCCTGATCGCTGTCTCGGCCTGCAGTCCGCCGCAGAAGACCGTGACGATCGAGTTTGAGGCCCGGCTCGGGAATGAGCCGATTGACTGCGAGACAGCGGTCGATGGTGTGGCAATGACTGACCTCCGGTTCTACGTGATGGGCCCGGTGCTGGTATTCGGACCGCGCGCCGATGGGTCGAGCGAGCTGCTCGGGGCGCTGGAAATTCCAGAGAACGGCCGGTGGCAGCAGGAGGGTCTGGCGCTGATCGATCTCGAGAACGGGCAGGGCGCCTGCCGGAATGGAACGTCCGAGACGAATGCGCTTCTTGAGATCACGGCGCCGTCGGGGGAGTACGACCGCATCAGTTTCGTGGTGGGTGTGCCGTTCGAGCGCAATCACGCGGACCCGCTGGCCGCGGCGCCCCCGTTGGACGACTCAACGATGCACTGGCACTGGCGCTCGGGGTACAAGTTCCTTCGAGCGGGCTTCGAGACCGACGACGACGGCTTCTGGATGCATATCGGTAGTGCGGCCTGCGAGGGCACAGTACAGAACATCACAGGCTGTCAGTTCGGCAACCGGACAAGTGTCGACTTCTACGGCTACCAAATGGGAGACACGATCGTCTTCGACTTCGCGCCCCTGGTTGCAGCAATCGATACGAGCGATGCAGAGCCGACAGACTGCTCGTCCGGACCCGGCGAAGCCTCGTGTGCCGAGCCGTTCCGTCTGCTTGGCTTGTCGGAACCGGGCCCGGCTAGCAGCGGGCCGCAAGCGCAGATTCTGTTCAGGGCCGAATCACCGTGAAATACGCCGTTTCGTTCGCGCTGGCGGCCGTGCTGGGTCTCGGCATCTGGTGGTTCCTGCCCGAGCCCGGTTACGACTGGCCGATCGATGCGCCAATACCCGTCCCCGAGGTGCCGGCCGACAACCCGATGTCGGAGCTCAAAGTGGAACTGGGCCGGCGCCTTTTCTACGACACGCGGCTGTCGATCAACGGCACGGTTTCCTGCGCGAGTTGCCACATTCAGGCACTGGCCTTCACCGATGCGCGGCCGCGTTCTGTCGGCGCGACCGGCCAACTGCATCCCCGAAGTTCGATGTCGCTCGTGAACGTGGCCTACGCGAGCCGTCTGACCTGGGCGAACAATCTGCTGGACAAGTTAGAAGATCAGGCGCTGACCCCGCTGCTGGGCGACAACCCGATCGAGATGGGCATGGCGGGCCGCGATGCGGCGATCGTCGAGTTGCTGCGGACGGATCCGGTGTATGCGCGGGATCTGCCGCGCGCGTTCCCGAATGACGCTGATCCCTACTCGATTCTGAATCTGGTGCGGTCGACGTCGGCGTTCGTACGCAGCATCGTGAGTTTCGAGTCCCGCTATGACGACTTTTTGAAGGGCGACGTCGATGCGCTCACGGCAGCGGAGCAGCGCGGCATGGATCTGTTCTTTTCCGAGCGCCTGGAGTGCTTCCACTGTCATGGCGGCTTCAATTTCACCGATTCGACTACGCACGCGAACACGACCGTGGAGCGAGTGGGCTACCACAACACCGGTCTCTACAACGTCGACGGGCTGGGCGCCTACCCGGCCGACAACACGGGGCTCTTCGACATGACCGGGCAACGGCGCGACTTGGGTCGATTTCGCGCGCCATCGCTCAGGAACATAGCGGTCACCGCGCCCTATATGCATGACGGCAGTATCGCGACGCTCGACGAAGTGATCGCACACTACGCCAGAGCGGGACGCGCGATCGACGAAGGGCCGAACAGTGGCGACGGCCGGCTCAATCCCTACAAGTCCGAGTTCGTCCGCGGATTCGAGCTGAGCGATGAGGAAAGGGCGGATTTACTGGCGTTCCTGCACGCCCTGACCGACGAGAATGCCCTGAGCAACCCGCGCTGGTCAGACCCATTCATAACCAGTTCGCCTGTCGGAGAGCCCTGACACTCGCTACACTTGGTGCGATAAACAAGAAAAAAGGGGAACGCAATGGGGATCGCCGAACTCTGGATGCCCATCCTGGTATCTGCCGTACTCGTCTTCATCATGAGCGCACTGGTTTGGATGGTGCTGCCGTGGCACAAGTCCGATTTTTCCAAGCCAAAGGACGAAGAGGCGCTCCGCGCCGCGCTCAAGGACCACGAGCCGGGCTACTACATGCTCCCGTACCACATGGACCCGGCCGATCTGAAAGACGAGGCGGTCCAGAAGAAGTACGAAGACGGGCCGCAGGGCTTCATCACCATCATTCCGAACGGGCTCCCGCAGATGGGACCGAAACTCGGCATGACGTTCGTCTACTACATTTTCATCGGGATACTCTGTGCGTACTTCGTGAGCCGTACGACCGGCCCGGACGCCGACTATCTCGAGGTCTTCCGCATCGCCGGCACGACAGCGTTCATCGCCCACGGTGTTGCCTACTTGCAGGAGACGATCTGGTTCGGGCGGCCGTGGTCGCTGACGGCAAAGAGCTTTCTCGACGCCCTGATATACGGGTTGCTGACGGGCGGCGCATTCGGCTGGCTCGCCTGACCTGACGGCCGGGGCGATCCGCCCCGGAGACACCGTCGATTGCGGCGGGCAGGGGCGCCTGCCTAGCCTTCGAGTCCCGAAATCGAGCCAAAAGTGCGCCAGGTTTGCGCACTGGCGGCTCGGTACGCTTTGCGCATGCCGGTATGTGTTCTGAGATTTCCATATGGGGAAAGATTTCGCGGTTTCCATCGGGTTTCGATATTGCCTGGCACACTGTCAGTGATTTTCAAGTTACTGATCGGTAAGGCAAAAGACATACGACTCGACGAGAATGTGGAAAAAGTTGCCCGGAAGGTCGATAGACTGACGCAGGGCTGCCCGATAAGCTTTCGCCCTCGAGTTGCAGGGAACTTCTCGGGTAGCCGCTTGTGATCTGGCAGTCAGTGCCTCTGATGATTCTGATCGACGTCATCATTCTCCTGATTGTGGGAGCGATGGCCGGCTACCTTTGGCGCAACTGGTCGCTATTCAATCATCCCCGCCAGGTCGGCTACGTGCGAATGATCGTGATCGGAATGTTCGCGATTGCCGCATTTCACCTTGCCGATCTCATCATCATGACGGTCATGCCGGGCATCGTCGGTCAAGCGGAGGCCATGATCCTGATGCGGGATCTGGCGATGAACGCGCCGTGGCTCGTAACGCTGATCGCGGTGCCACTGATCTTCTTCGGCTTCATCGGCAGTTTTCGGCGGCAGACGGAGCTCATTCGGCAGGTCGAAGTGGCGCGCGAGGATCTGGCGGCCAGCGTCAATCGCGTCGAGCGCATTCTCGACCTCGCTGCCGAGAGCATTCTTACGCTGAATCGGAGCGGCGACGTGATCGGCTTCAATCGAGCTGCTCGAACGATGTTTGGGGAGGCTACCGCCGGCGATGCGCCACTGCATATCGATGATTTCCTGAGGGCGCGAGCCGAGGGGAACAAAGGCGGATCGTTGCTCGATGAACTGGAAGCCGCCACGGAACCGGACGGCGCGCAGGGCGATGAGAAAAGCGACGAATCGAGTGGCGTACGTGTCGCCAGAGGGGAGGGCATCGGCCAGAGTGTCGACGGTCGCGAGTTTCCCATCGTCTATTCGATCAGCGGATTCCCGGTTCGGAGCGAATACCTCTACACCGTCGTGGTAACGGACGTGTCGGCGACGCGACGCGCCGAGACGGCCATGCAGATGTCGCAGAAGATGGAGGCGCTCGGGCGTCTCGCCGGCGGCATCGCTCACGACTTCAACAACCTGCTGGCCGTCATACTCGGGAGTACCGAGCTGGCGGCCTCTCAGCTGCCGAAGGATTCGCCGGTCCTCGAGGAGCTTGAGCACGTCGAACACGCTGGTCATCGCGCGGCGAATCTCACCAAGCAGCTGATGGCATTCAGCCGGCACAAGGGAATGGAGCCGCGCGCCTTCGATCTCGCGCAGATGATCTCCGATCTCGAGGCCACACTGCAGAGGACAGTTGGCGATCGAATCCGGGTGGTGTTCGATCCCGGCAACGGCGCCAACGTCGTGAACGCCGATCCGTCGCAAATGGAGCAGATGCTGATGAATCTCGTGATCAATGCACGAGATTCCATTTCCGGCTCGGGCGTCATCACGATTGCGATGGAGAGCGCCTATCTCGACGACGCCTTCGCGGACGAGCATCCCGAGGTCAGTCCCGGCTATTTCACCGTTCTGAGCGTATCGGATACGGGTTCGGGCATGGATCCGGAGTTGCAGAAGTACATCTTCGAACCGTTTTTTACGACCAAAGGCGAAGCGGGCGGACCGACCGGACTCGGATTGTCGACCGCGCACGGTATCGTTCAACGAGCGGGCGGTACGATCACGGTGCAGAGTGAGCGCGGCAAGGGTAGCGTCTTCTACATCTACCTGCCGATCAGCAAGGAGAAGCCGGCGGCGTCCGGCGAAGCGAAGCTGCTCACCGAGGTGCCGGGTACCGAGACGATACTGCTGGTGGAAGACCGGGCGAGCGTCCGCAGGTTGGTAAGCACGATCCTGAGTCGCGAGGGCTACGACTGTATCGCGGCCGACAGCGGCATCAGCGCACTGGAAGTGTTCCGACGGGACCCGGAGCGCTTCGACATCGTTCTGTCGGATGTGCTGATGCCGGGGATGGGTGGCATCGAACTTGCGCGTCACGTTCGCGAGATTCGCTCCGAGATACCGATTCTGTTCATGTCCGGCTACGCGGACAGCAAGCAGCTCGCCGACCGGCAGGTCGCCGGCAATATCGAGCTAATGCACAAACCGTTCACGCGCAAAGAGATCCTCGGCAAGATCCGGGAAGCGTTGAAGACGGGTACCTGACCGGGCTGCGCTTCAGCGCCCGGTTAGTCAACACCGATACTCCCGGAGACTTCAGGCCACGTGCGGCTTGAGGTCCGAATGTCCGTTGCCACACCACGGGGTTATACTCAAAGCAGTCGGATCGTAGCCGTCGTTTGGTGGCGCTATGACAAACAAAAACCAAGAACAAAGTCCGCGCGACGCCGCGATTGAGAGATCGCACACCACTGGTTTCGCCCACTGCCGCGTTATTCCTCCTGTTTCCATTGACCTGCCGGCCGATGAGCAGATCACGCTCATTTACGAGCGCCTCGTGGCTGTGGACTGGAATGCCGCTTACGCCCAGATCTACGGGTATCCGGCCGATCACGACATGTCGAAGATCTCGCTCAACGACATGATGCCGCTGTCCGAGCAGCGGAATCAGGAGTTCGTTCAGCAATTCGTCCGGGATGACTATGCTGTAACCCGAGAGGAAGCGGACGAGCGAGACGTTGAGGGTAACCCGATCGTGAACCTGATCTCGTGTGCCGGAATCGTCGTCGACGGACACCTGACGGAGCTCTGGGCGACCATCGTCGACATCACGCCGCAGAAGCGGGCCGAACAGGCACTGCGGCTGTCCGAGGAGAAGTTCTCGAAGGCGTTCCACTCCAATCCGGACGGGACGGCAATTACGCGTGCGTCGGATGGCCTGATTGTCGAAGTCAACAAGGGCTATGAAGAGATCAGCGGATACTCACGCGCCGAGCTGATCGGTAGCACAACGGCGGAACTGCGCCTCTGGGAAGATCCCGAGCGTCGCACGGCTGCAGTCGAAAGCCTGAGCGTCGATCAGGACGTTCGCCACTTCGAAGCCTGTTTTCGGACGAAGTCCGGAGAGATCAAGACCTGTTTGACGTCGGCGAGCATGCTGGTGGTCGATGACGTTGGCTACGTCTTGTCGACAACGCGGGACATCACCGAAACCCGGCGCCAGGAGGTGGAGCGCGAACGACTCGAACTTCAGCTGCGTCAGGCGCAGAAGATGGAGGCGATCGGCCAGCTAACCGGGGGCATCGCACACGACTTCAACAACATTCTCTCCAGCGTCATTGGCTACACGGACCTCGCTGCGGAACTCGCCGCGGAGATGGGGCAGGGAGAGAACAGCGAGCTGATTCAGGAGTACCTGTCCGAGGTGCATCGCGTCAGTCTCCGCGCGCGCGACATCGTGTCTCAACTGCTTACCTTCGGGAGGCAGAACAGGGGAGACGCAAGAGTCGTGAGCATCGATGAAGTCGTCGACGACGTCGTCAGAATGCTGCGTCCGACGTCTCCGGCGGGTTTCGAGTTTCGCGTCAATGGCGGTGGCTCCGGCGAGCACACACTGATCGACCCGGTCCGGCTCGAACAGGCCGTGATGAATCTCTGCATCAATGCCAGAGATGCAATGCAGGGGCGCGGAACGGTGTCGATAAACATCAAGCGTGGGGAACCGTCGTTCGTCTGCGCATCCTGCGCACAGCAAGTCTCCGGCGATTACGTGTGCCTGAGCGTGCAGGACACGGGTGACGGGATTCCAGAGAGGAGCCTGCGGCGAATTTTCGATCCTTTCTTCTCGACCAAGCCTGTTGGCAAGGGGACGGGCATGGGCCTCGCGATCGTCCACGGTCTCGTGCATCAATACGGTGGTCACATCGCGGTGACATCGAGTCCGTCCGAGGGCACCTGCTTCGAGCTGTGCTTCGCGCCGGTTGCTGCCGTTGGTCCCGGCGAATCGATGCACGTGCCGTTCGTCGCCTCAGAGAACAATACGGCTCAAATCCTGGTCGTCGACGACAATCATTCGGTAGGTACGCTGATGGGCCAACTATTGGAGAACAGGGGCTATGACGTCACGGTGCTGGACGACAGCGCCGCAGCTTACGATTTCTTCGTCGCAAATCAGGGTGAGCTCGACGCCGTCGTGACCGATCAGACGATGCCGTCGATGTCGGGTCTCGAGTTGGCAAGGCGAATTCTCGGCGTAGCGCCTGAGCTCCCGGTCATCCTGTGCTCAGGATCGCCGACCGAATCGGAGATGCAGGCCGCGCAGAAGGTCGGAATCCGTGCCTACCATGCAAAGCCGATCGACACCGACAAGCTGTTCCGGGAGCTTGATCAACTGCTACGGAAGGCCGAATAGGGAAGGGCGGCCGCCCACGCGAGCCGGCATGGGCGTGTGAGGCTTGCCTTGGACAGACTTTGTCAGGAATCAATGTGCAGCGGCAATGAAAAAGCGCCGACGACATGCGCACAGCTTCCGCGCTGCTCAGGTCAGCAGCTTCGATGCGAATGGACTCCGACGCGTCAGCGAGGCTGAGGGAGACTCAACCAGGCTTGGAGGGCGTCTTGTCCTTCGCTGGACCCGAGGAGTCGTCGTCCGGGCTCGGCGGTTTTCCGGGCGATTTGGCCGGCGGCGGCTCGTTCGGATCTGGCATGCGCGTTATCGTTGACGGTGTCATCGGCTGCTCTGTTACGTTGCTCGGCAATACGCGACAAAGCGTACTACAAAATCGTGTATCTGCCACGCAATGCGCGCTCCTGGCGTGAGCGCGCTCTTAGTGAATGAGCCGACACAGCGTCACCCTTGTCGGGCTCGGGCGATCAGTTCTCGATGCCGCTCAGCCGCCGCCAGCCGTTTCCGATGTGGCGGCATTGGGGTTGCTCCCGACGTTGATTTGCCGGCTTCCGTCCGGGCCCTCGACAATCGACACGCCGGACGTCGACTCCGCCGAGCCCTGACCACGCGTTGCAGAACGCGGGTCGCGCAATGCGGCGAGCGTGCGGAGCTGTTCATACCAGAACGGGGCGCCGAACGTCAGCAGGATCGCAGTGAGCAGAACGCCGAAGATCGCATCGAACTTCAGGTGCCCATTGGCCGGATCTCTGTAGAAGTTCAGTCCTCTGCCCCAAAACTCGATATCGAACGCCGCAAGCTGAGTCGAAATATCCGACAATTCGGTGGGTTCGTCGCAATCTTCCCCCTGACCGGCGAGTATGGAAAGAATGCATCGGTAGTCGGCGGCAACGTCCTTCGACTGGGTGGCGTCGAGGTGTCCCTGAGTGACGTTTTCCAACTCGGTGACAAGGTCATCCATGGTTCCTTCGACGATGCCGACTTCGTCGATCAGACCGGCGTGGTCTGGATAGCGGACCGCCAGCTGGTCCAGTGCCTCGTAGCCCACTTCGTAATAGCGAGGATTGCCAATGAATGTCTCCGCGATCCCCAGAACTTCATCGCTGCGGGAACCATAGGCTGCCGCGAGATTGGGATTGTTCGACAGGCTCGAGATCAGTTCGGGCGCGCTCACCTGATACGCGCCGGCGACCAGCAGAGCCCAGAAGATCGTCCACATTCGCATAATGAACTGAAGCCGGTTGGTCATCGCCGGCTCCAAACTCTTGAGGCCAGTCTCGATGGACTGCGTTTGCGCGTCTTTCTGCGTTGAATCGGCCGGGATGACTTCCGCAGGAGCATCGCCCTCGGCGCCGAGCGCATCTCCACTCTTTGCGCCCGGATCGGAATGTGTATCGGCTGTTGGAGAGAGTTCCTGTCTCACCAGATCAGCCAGCTGCTCCGGATCGGCCCACGTCAGCTTGGGGCCGGCAAGGATGCTGGTCAGATCGTTTTCGCCGATAACAGTGTCCACCGATGCCAGCCGGCTGTTGTTCAGTAGCGATGCGGCGCGCTGTTTGCTCGGGTTTCGCGTCCAGCCACGAATCAAGTCGGCAGCTCGGGCCATCAATCCGTCCCGCTTGTTCTGTCCCGCGGCGCCGTTCGCGGGCTGATTCTCACTCTCACCAGGACTGTCGCCGGAGCCCCTATCCCCAAGGGAATCCAATAGGGAGGCTACGCCAACCAACAGGTTGCGACCCCGTAGCCGGAGCAGCGATTTCGTAGCCTGCACGAGCGCGGTCACTACCATGCTCAGCAAGAGAATGACCGAAACGAATGCGATCAAGACACCAAGCACGTCAAGCATGTGCCGGTCCTCCTATGTGTGCGTCCATGCGGACTAGCGTTCGGTTGCCACGTCGAATGATCCGTCAGCGTTGGCCGTGACAACGACCGTCTTTTCCCATCCGGTTCCGTAAACGGCCTGTTCGATGTTCAGTGTCGTGAACTGGCTGCCGGTCCCGGTTGAGCGCTTGTTGTTGCTGCGATTCGCAACCCTTACGGTCGCGGGGCGATCGCGTGATCCGCTCACCCCAAACTCCGAATCGCGGAGCATCTCGACGACACTGGCCCTCGGGTGGCCGAATGCCCTGGCACCCCAGTCGCCTGGGCGACCTGAGGTGCCCATGGAGATGACGGCAATCTCGGGGCTCATTGCCCGGAGCAGTTGTTCGCTGGTACCGGTTTGCGACCCGTGCTGGGATACGTGGTAGACGTCGACATCAAGCGAGCAGGGGTCGAGCTCTGCTTCCCGGCAGCGGTGCAGATACCAGTCGACCATTTCGGGTTGGACGTCGACTTCAAGATCGCCGGCGAACAGGAAACTTGCCTGACCGAATGCAAGTCTCACCACAATCGACGAGTTGCCGAGATTGTTCAGCACCCGGGTGGTCCAGCCCTGGTCGGCCTCGAGCGCCCCCCACACCACCGAGAAAGCCGGATCAGTGCCTTCGCAGTCGATCGGATCGATGATGTCGTCGGTCAGACCCTCCGCGGCGGATATTTCGCTCTCATTGACCGCCCTGGATTGGATCGCACCATTGCTGGAGCGAACCCGGCGGTGGGCGAACCGCTGTTGTCGCCCGCCGGAGCCCAATTCAAGTCCGTTGTCGACCAGATTCGAGACGCTGTAGCCGTTCAGGACCATCGATACTCCACGCGTGTGGTCGATATGCGGATGCGTGAGTACCAGAAGGTCGATAGTGCGGTTGAGGTCGTCGCGCCGACCAAAGAAGTCTTCCAGATAGGTGTGAAGTGCCTTCGTGCTGTCGAAATCCACGGTGCGTTCACCGCCGGTGTCGATCAGGGCGGCACCACAGGAGAACTCGAGAAGAACGGCGGATCCCTCACCGACGTCGATGAAATGGGCACGCATTTCGTCGGAGTCGGGCGTTTCGAACGGCGGCAGATCGGCGACCGCGTGGCCGGACGTGCACGCGAGGAAAACCGCGCACACATTGGCCGCGAGTCGTCTCCGGAACAATCGATATGCCATTCGGTCTTGAGGAAGCAGTCGGCTTTGTTGTGCGGCCATGAGTGTTGTTCTTCTGGTGCTACACTTGTGGTAATTGTAGTGCAAATTTGAGACAGGGCAGGGCCGACACCTGTGACCTGTCCGCCGTGACCGGCTCCGGCGTTCTGCTTATAGGGCAGTGGTCCCCGAGTCCCGTTCGAGTTTTGCCAGCCTGTATTTTGCTCGGCACACATCGATTGGTCGCACCAGCCGACAACTGACTAGATGGTCAACAAAGAAGAAAGTGCTGGAAAATAGTGCAATCGCGATCACGACGTTCGCCACCCTGTTGGCGCTGGTCTGCGTTTGGTCGCTGTCCCTCGCGTTCTCTCTGACGTGGACGCTCAAGTTGCAAAGCCGAACGATCAGCCGCGCGCTGCAGAATTTTCTCAGCGACCTTCGCTTGCGGCACTTCTATTCGATTGGCTTGAACCCCTCAAAGAGCCGGCTTTCGCGAATGGTTCGCCGCGAAGCGGCGATCTTCCTGGGCGACGAGCCGTGGGATGTCGATTCCCGATCTCGACCCCTGGCGCGGTGGTATCCACCGGGAAGACTGAGCGCCACGGTCGAAGAGGCGAAGGCGCTGATGCCGGATCTGAACGACCTGGAGTACCGGCGAGCAATCGACGGTATCGACAAGCTGAGGGATGTCGTCATTCGGCGATTGGCCATGTATCGGCGCGTTCTCCTCGCGCTATTTGCGGCGCCGGTCTGCGTCATGTTCGGGCTGGATGCGGTTCGACTGCCAATGCAGATTTACGAGGGAACCTCTGCCTGGGACATCTTGCTGGTTGGCGATTTCCTGTCCCGATTCGGTGAGCTCCGCTACGAGCCACTGCAAGGCGTCGGATACGCAGTATCGGCGATTCTGGTTGCGATAGCCGCTGGCAAGATCTTCGATGAACTCGCGTCTCGCCTCGATACCCGCAGCGCTCGGGTCGCCAAGCCCAGACTCTCGGCCGTCGATGACGGCGACCCGGGCGGCTCTGGCGGCCCGAAGCGCCAGATCGGCCGGGATGGCGACGCCATTCGGGCCCTGACCTTTGCGGGCGGCGCCTTTGATACGGTCATGCAGTTGGGCGTCGCTCACGCCTTCTGCGTCTCGCAGGCGAAGGCGCCCGACGCGGTTGTGGGGCTATCGGCCGGATCGATTCACGCTGTTGCCCTCGCCGAAGTCCTGCAGGCAGGGGAGGGAAGCGAGCGGGAAACGATCGAAAAAGCGGCAGGCTTGAGCAAAGGAGCAAGCATATCGGAGGGCATCAGAGGGACCTGGTGGAAAGGTCTGTCGAGTGCCGAAAGGGCATCGGTTCAAAAGGCACGCCTTCTTGCGAGAGCGAATCGCTTGCGTTTCTTCATCGAGTACGCGCAGCGCTCGCCGGAGATGCTATTTGACGCACTGACACCTGGAAGTTACCAGCCGAATTCTTTCCATCCACTACAGGCGCTTCAGCAGCCGAGGTTTTCGCGCGAGGAGCGCTTGCAGAAAGAAGATGCGATCGTGGCGCGGTCGGGGCTCGTCCGCTTGTACAACGATGTGCTCAATGTGCCCCTCGCCATCGGCGCGATAACCCGATTCGTTCGGCGCATCCTCGGAATGATGGCCGCGGCGGAGATTCCCAATCGTACGGGCCGCTACATCGTTCGCTTTGTCGAGTTTTTCCGGCTGACGATTCTGGCGGGCTCGAGGCTGCTGCAGTTCTCGCCGCTGGTCGCGATCCTGCTGCGGTCGCTTCGGAAGCCCAGAACCTACACCGCGACGGCGGGTACTCTGATTTCTCGCTCGCAGCTGCTGACGCAACTCGGCCGCTTCGTGCAGTCCATGCTGGCCTTCGTGGCGCTGTTGCACCTGTGGGTGCTGATCAGCGGAATTGTGTTGGTTCCGATTGCGATTCCGGTAGGGCTGTTGGTGTGGAAGGTCCCCTGGGTAGCCGGTCTGCTTGCTGTGCTGCTTGCCCTGGGTGCGGTTTGCGCCGTACTGGCGCTGGGTCAGCAGCTATCGCCCTTCGAGCGCGAGGATTTCCGGATTACTTTCTCCGCGTCGCTGAAGGACTGCATCACGTTCGTGAGTTTCGTGATCATATGGAGTGTCGTGTTGATCGCTGTTCACGGATCGATTCACCTCCTGATTGCCTCTGTGAGGTCCGGGTCGATTCTCAACTCGCCGATTCTAAGCAGCCCCGTCGCTGTCCTGATCTACAGTTCGCTGATCGCTACCGGGCTGCTTCTGGTCGGTTTGATCGCACTGGCGATCAATATCCGCTCCGCGGACGACGGAATACTCAATCGAATCCTGCGGTCGTACAGTTTGGGGGCATCGCTGCTGAGTACCCACGAACTCGGCACGTTCCTGAGCACGTTGTTCGACAAGAATTTCTACCCGACCTCGGGCGTCGACGACATCGTCGAAGCCTCTCTCAACAACCAGCGTACGGTGTCTGAGCCGAAGACGCCGAAGGACATCGCGAAGAGACGCATCGCGCACTACGAGGCCCCACAGAGGCTCGAGCCTATTGCAGTAGGGACCGCGGCCGCGGATGTGGCAACCGGAGAGCTCAGAGTCCTGCCTTCGAACACGCCAGTCGTCACTGCCTTGCTTGCCGCGACATCGTATACGCCCGTGTTTCCCCCAACGGAGGTCGACGACAGACTATTCGTTGACGGAATCAAGGTGACCTCGGAGCCCACAAGTGCGTTGTTTCGCATGCTTCGCAGCCGGGTGAACGAAAACTCATCGATTCTTCACTTGTACAACGTCGTGCCATTCCCGATGAGTAGTCCCGAGCTGAGTCTCGGGAGCCGGTCGACGAAGGGCGGCAAGCAGGGAATATTCGTCAGTCTGGTCGATATCGTGGTTCGTGCGCTCAGGCTGCAGCGGTACCGGGATGCGACTATCGAACGTAGACTGACGGAGTTGTTCAACCGGGCGATTCCAGCGGACGAATTTGTCGTCTCGGTCCCGGATCGAAAGGAGCCCGGCCATCCCAAGAGGTACCTCCGCAGCTGGGTCACGCCGATTGAGCGAGAGACGGGAGACAGCGTAACGGCTCGCGTCGTCTCTCAGAATAGCGAGGATCGCCGCAGCACGATTGCGGAGACGATTGCGGATGGTTGCCGGGCAGCACTGCAGGTGATGATTCACGATGATTCCTGGAAGCCGTCGAATCCGGCGAGCGCACCCGCATCCAACGCCGCTGATGAGAAAAAGGAATTGGCCGACGGAACGTCGAAGAAGGGCAGTACGTCGCACGTGTGTCGCGACTTCGTCAAGGACTATCTGGAGCGGAGGCAGGGCAAGTCCGAGGGTGCTTCGGTGCTCGGGCAATGGAGGCTGCCCGGAAGCAGCGCAAAAGACGCCGACGGACCCGGGCTGCCGGAGATTTGCCTGCACTGCAGGCTGACGAAGGACCGCGACAGCACTTTCTCGACATGCGCGAGTCAACCGGGATCGACCGGGCAGGCCAATCCGGCAAAGCAGACTGAGCGGTCCCGACCAGATTGGAAGACGCTGGGGCCAACGTGGCCGCATGAGCGTGAATACAGCGAGTCGCCGCAGGTCGACTCCACCGCGCATTTCGAGCTGAAAGAGTCGGATCGGAGCAAGGCCACCAAGGCGGCCATGAAATCTCTTCGCGACCGCATATCAAAAATGCCGAAGACCGGGACGTCCGGACATTGGCCCGTGTGCATTGAAGAAGGCGGTACGAAGGGCGAAGACAGTGACTCCAATCGTCCGACAGTCAGCATGCTCTTCGGCGGCGGCGTCTTTCGCGGTGTCTATCAGTTGGGCGTGCTCAGCGGCCTTTCGCAGGTCAATCTCCGCCCGGACGTTGTCGCCGGAGCGTCTGTCGGTTCGATCACCGCCGCGATGGTTGCGACGGCATTCTCGAAAGACAACGAGGCTAGCCGAAATGCCCGCACCGCCCGCCTCGCGGCCGTGTATCTTGCAGTAGACCGGCTGATCCTGACGGACCGATTCTCCGACTTTGTTCGCGACTTCACGCTCCGCGCCTCCGAATCGCGGTTTTCGGTCCGTCAAGTGGATCGGCTGCTGAGAAAGTACGACTATCCCTCATTCAAGGAATTCGACGATAACGCGCGGAGAGTGGCAGCCGGTCTCGAGAGGCTCCTGTACATCGATCCGTTTCAGCTGATCAGCCTGATCCGCTCAACGAAGAGCGGTGACAATAGTCAGACGCTCGAGCTCCTCCGCGAAGTATCGCAAGTAATCCTGGATCGGTCGCAGGTCGGTATCGAAGCACTCGGTTCCGAGCCGTTGCAGCTTCTCATCGACGAATACGTGTCCGGGGACCTCGAAAGCTGCTTTGAGGTAGGACCGACATTCGACGACTTCCGGGAGAAGGAGTCGATCCAGTTTCTAGCCACGGCGACTAACCTTACACAGGGGTTGCTCGAGGTCTTCGGGAGCGATCCGGTCGATCCGGATGCCCACGGCGTGGCTTCGACAATTCTGAGTGAGGGCCTGCTGGCGAGCAGCGCCTTTCCGGGAGTATTCCGACCGCGCTGGGCGTGGGAGGTACAACCGGACCTGAGCAACCAGGACCAGTACACCGATGGCGGGAATATGGATAACCTTCCGCTGGACGCTGTGGCGAACTTCCTGAATGAGGCGGCAGCAGCGGACTTGATTAAGCGGCGTCCGAGAGACGGCAAGCACCCACACCTGGTGATCGCAGCGTCGCTGGAAGTGAACGCGAAGGAGTTCAAGCTGCCCACTACGCGCGCGGAGTTCAAGAGGAACTGGCTGCTGCTCAGCCAGCGCAATAGCGAACTGAAGTACAACTCGAAGCTCGATGGCTATGCCGGTACGCAGCAAGCACTGCAGGAGATCGCCAGGAAAAAGTACCGCGACGATGGCGTGCTGCCGAAAGAGCTGCTCAATCTCGAAGTTCTATCCATCAAGCCTGACTGGCTTTGTGGGACGTTTGCGTTTCATCCTATGCTCGGTTTCCGGCGCAAGCGGCAGAAAGAGAATATTGCACACGGCTGCGCGGGCACGCTGATCACCCTGGCGGAGCGGGAAAAGAGGGAAGGTGTCTCCTCGATATCGATCTACAGAGGGCGCAAAGACGAGCTTCCGAAGGTCACCGACTGGGCGGAAGCCTTCGCCCGCCTTCCGCAATCGAAAGCCGATGCCAAAGCCGGAAAGTGCTGGCTGCGCGATCGAGTTTGCCCGTTCAGCAAGGCGGGTCTCGCCACATCGGACGAAGAGGGCGGGGCGAAGCCTCTACCAGACCGCACGCGACAGGAGGTGGCGGATATCTACAAAGTCTGCAAGTCCGTGGAAACTCACTTGCGACGGATCTAAGTGCATCGCTGCCACAGCTAGCGTACAAAAAATCCATATACCTTGAAGGAGTAGGCCATGTACGTCATCACGAATCGAGAGATCGTCAAAAAGAAAAAAGGGCTGCGCCAGTTCGGCAAACGGCCCAACGCCAACGGAGCCAACGAACTTCGCGTTGCCGACGTATCCAGAGATGGCAGAAGCTGGAACGTCAAGATTCTGTCGGACAAGCTGGCGGCGACCACAGCGGCCAATCTCATCAAGAAGCACAAGCTGCCGCTGGACCCGAACGCGCAGCACTACGCGAGCCTGAAGGTGGCCTGCGCCGTCGCCGAGAAGGCCCGAAAAGAAAAGAAACACGTCCTTTTCTTCGTGCATGGCTTCAACAACGACATGAAGGACGCACTGACCCGGGCGCTGGACTTCGAAGAGCGTTATGGAGTTGTGTGCATTCTGTTCTCGTGGCCGGCGAACGGTGGCGGCGCGATCAGCGGCACGGCGAGTTACAAGTCGGACAAGCGCGATGCGAGGGCGTCCGGCGGGGCGCTCGAGCGCACGCTCATGATCATGCACAAGTACCTCAAACTGCTGACCGACGCCAACCGTCGTCGGCTGTTTGCGCTTGCCACGCGCGGCAACGAGAACAACGCTACTCGTCGAGACGAAGTCTATGCGGAGCTCTTGCAAAAGGACTGCCCGTTCACGGTGAACGCGATGTTCCACAGCATGGGTAACTACCTGCTGAAGCAATCGCTGAAGAGCAGTATTTCGGAGGGCCGAGGACTGCTGTTCGACAACATCATCCTTTGCGCGGCGGACACCAACAATCAGGGGCACGATGCGTGGGTCGACGATCTCGGTTTCCGCAAGCGCTGCTTCATTGCCATCAACGAGAACGACTTTGCACTGGGCGCATCCAGAGCGAAAGCAGGCTCTGAGCAGCTGGCGCGGCTGGGCCACTACCTCAAGAACCTCAACGCCGCGAATGCGCACTACATCAACTTCACCGAGGCCGATGACGTTGGCAATTCGCACGCGTACTTCGGTGGTCCTTCGAAGGATAACGAGCAGGTATTCGCGTTCTTTAAGCGGGCGTTTCACGGCGAGGCGGCCGAAGATCAGCTGACTTTCAATCCGGCGGGGAACTGGTACGACGTGTAGTCGTTCGCCCCGAGCAACGCGTCGCGCGCCAAACCCGCGAACGCCGCGCATTGCTGTAGGGAACAGACATGCAGATCCGAAATCGAACAGTCGAGAGGCGCGGTGAATCCAGACAACTGGTCCTGCTCGTGCATGCGTTCAATCGATCGTCAAAGGCGATGCGCGACGTGCGCGATGCCGTCGAGAACGCGATGCCCGATGCGGATATTCTGGCACCCGACTATCCGTCCAAACCCCTGTCCAACACCGATCCGATGGTCATTACCGAGTCACTGGTCGATATTCTGGACGAGGCCACCGACAATCACGATTACGAATCCATCGTATTGATCGGCCACAGCCTGGGCGCGCTGCTGGTGCGCAAGGCGTTCGTGCTCGGACTCGGCTTCGCTGAAGATAGTGGGGCGGGACTGCAGGGCCGGACCAAGAAGTGGGCTGGTTTGGTGACACGCATCGTCTTGATGGCCGGCGTCAATCGCGGCTGGTCCTTGACGCCCAAGGCGAAACATCTGGGTTGGGGCAAGTGGCTCATGATGCGAATCGGTTCGAGAGTCGCACGCATCATCCGAAGAGGGCGGCTGATTCAAAGTGTCAGTCGCGGCAGCCCGTTCGTCACCAATCTCAGAATCCAGTGGATCAACGCGGCGAGGGCGGACAATGTGCAGATGCCATTGACCGTCCAGCTCCTCGGCACCATTGATGATGTTGTCGGCGCCGACGACAACACGGACGTGAACTGCGCGGTGCAGTTCCGGTTCCTGCGGGTTCCCGAGACCGGACACGGCAATGCCATCGACTTTTCCGGCGAACTCGGCAATCGACGCCGGCAGATCTTCCTGAAGGCACTAACAGAGCCGGATCTGGAAGGGGACCTGCTCGAACAAGTGCAACAGAACCCGGACGTCGAACACGTCGTCTTCATCATGCACGGCATCAGGGACCGAGGATTCTGGACCAAAGAGATCGGACGTAAGATCCAGGCGCTGGCAGAAAGCCGAGGGAAGACCTACCGAGTCATCAGATCCGGGTACGGCTACTTTCCGATGCTCAGATTCCTGTTCCTGGCCGAGCGACAGAAGAACGTCAGGTGGTTCATGGACCAGTACACAGAGGCACTCGCGAGGTACCCGAAGGCGAAATTCGGCTTCATCGGGCACAGCAACGGGACCTACCTCCTTGCCAGCGCCCTGCAACTTTACCGGGCGTGCAAATTCGAGCGAGTCGCGTTCGCCGGCAGTGTGGTTCGGACACGTTTTCCCTGGGATGACATGATCCGACGCCAATCCGTTACCGGCGTCAGAAACTACGTGGCGACGTCCGACGGCATCGTCGGCGTCTTTCCAGGCTTCTACGAGTTCGTAGGCCTAAGCGACCTCGGGAGCGCAGGACACAACGGCTTCAGCGACAACGAGGCCAAGCGAAATCAGGTGACGTTCGTCAAAGGCGGTCACGCTGCGGCTTTGCACCCGGACGTGCATGACTCCCTTGTTGGCTTTGTCGTCGACAATCAGAAAATCGAACCTCCGGTGAAGCTGATCGCCGGAGATCGATCGTCGCTCGTAAAGCTGCTCTCGAGGCTGAATTGGCTGGTCTGGCTGGTGCTGCTGATTGTGCTCGTCGGAGTTGGAGGTCTGATCGGACACTTTCTTGGTGTGTTGCCGGTTGCGCTGTATGCGGCTTTGGTGTTGTTGCTGCTGTACTCGGTTTGATCGGACGGGCGGTGGGCTATCGAATGTCACAGGTGCATAGACCGGGCTTGGACGTATTTCCCTTACTTAACATAATATACATTATGCGCATATGGGCGATCCTACGGCGTCTGAGAGCGTGTTTGCGGAATCTAGTCGGAATGGCCTGAAAAACAAATCTCCCCGGTCAATTCATGACTTCATCGCAGAGAAAGAACGGCTGGCAGTAAGAAAGAAATCACCATGTATTCTTAATGACGATGCTTTTCTCTTCACAGGCCAGCGAGGCACTGCTGCATTGCAGGTTTCAACGCTGAACAACATGGTCAAAGATTGGTGCAGACGGGTTCGGCTAAAGGGAAACTACGGTAGTCACACCCTCCGCAAGACTTGGGGAATTATGCAACGGAAGAAGCAAGACACGCCTGTCCCACTGTTGATGCAGGCGCTTGGTCATGCAACACAGAGGCAAACGATGGAATACCTGTGCATACAGGAAAAAGAAATCGAGAACGTGTACACCGCGATGAAACTCTGAGACGGCAAGAATGAAGACTATAGAGCGGATAAACCGGGGGGGATTCGGCGTTGTCGACAAAGTCGAACTTGATGATGGCTCCATTGTTGCTAGGAAGACATTTGATCCTGCGATACCGCTCGACTCAGAAGCGGATCGAGAAAAAGTACTAAAACGATTCATACGGGAAGTTCGTATCCAATCATCTTTTGACAATGATGCAATTTGCCCAATCCTAGACTCGGATCTCGTGACGACATCTCCGTGGTTCACCATGCCATTCGCCGAGACGACTTTGGCCGATGAAATCGCTCGATGCCGTGAGTCAGGTGAAATGCCATCCCAAGCGTTGGCCGACATCTTGAATGCGCTAGAGTCCCTGCACGACCTTGGGTATGTCCATCGCGACCTAAAGCCCCAAAACGTGCTCAAGATCGACGGGCTTTGGAAGCTCACTGACTTCGGTTTGGTTCTTCCCCCGACGGGGACGACAACGAAACTCACAAGCGTTGGCTCGGCATGGGGTACTCCTGAGTATGCTGCTCCGGAACAATCGACAGAGTTTCGCGCCTTGGAACCGTCTGCAGATATCTACGCGTACGGCTGCATACTTCATGACATCTTCGGATCACCACCGAGAGTCCCGTATGCAAAGCAATCAGCTGGAGGGGCTATTGGTGCGATCATTGAGCGATGCACAGAACTCGCGCCGAATAGGCGGTTTGTATCAGTAAATGCGCTCCGCGGCGCCCTACTCCCGCAGCTCGCATCGTCAGACTCCATTACGGCAAGCGCCGGCGCAGCTGAGTGGATATCAAGAGTCCAAAATGGAGAAGTCGACGCGGACGAAAAGCTCGCCGGATTGATTCGATTTCTTCGAGTTGAGGCAACGACCGATGATCAGCACGTGTTCTTCTTCGAACTGGCGGAAGATCAGATCCAGCAGCTACATTTCGTCGACGAAGCACTATGGAAGTCTCTTGCACTGGACTATTGCGACTGGGTCGGCGAGACAGGATTTGATTTCGAATTCTGCGACCTCCTGATTCAACGGTTGATTTCTGTCTTCGACCATGGCGACGTCGAACTGAAGGCAAGCGCGGCGTTGGCCGCTGCTGAGCTAGGTAGCTCCCACAATCGATTCTATGTGATGACCCGCGTCTTGCGTATGTGCAACAAGAGCATGGAGCTCCCCGTAGCGGAACGATTGAGCGTCGATATCAAGGCTTTCGCTGCAGAGCGGAATTTCTGTCGTTGCGCAGAGGTACTAGGTCAGAGTCTCAGTGTCTATCATCCGAAAATTCAAAGCGCGATTTCCTGAGGCGACCGGAACATCGATATGCGAGCTCTTTTGGACACGCTCGACGTCTGTGACATGACATTTAGACATCTCGAGAGAAAAATGCCCGCGCCTGTTCGTGTAACGCAGGGAAATGATTTCTCTTATCGGTATGAGGAGCAAACGCCGGAGATCGTCGTTGTGCAGAAACTCAGCCGAGTGTCTACAGGTCTGAAAGCTTTACTTGTCCTGATGCAGCATGGGTTGTACCAGGAAGTTGGTGCGATCTTTCGAATGCTTGATGAGTTTGGAGAGGACATTTCACTCATGTGCGAAGCGATCCGAACCGAGCGTATAACGGATATCCAGCAGCAGTTCCTTGATGACTTTTTCCAAGAGGAATTTGATTGTGAGGAGCCACTAGACGCAAGCCAACGCAGAAATCGCGTACCGAGGCGGCGTGTTCAGGCGGCACTAGCACGGTTGGAAGAATACGAGTTGAATCCTAGCGATTCTCAAGAGCTATCCCGAACAATTGCGAATGCAAACTCCGGATACGTTCACGGGACATCTGAGCATATTCTGGAAATGTATGGCGCGGACCCGCCTCACTATCATCTTGATGGGATGCTGGGGACACGGCGTCAAGCCACGTTCGAGAAACTGGCGTGGACATATGTGTATCGAGGCCTCTTGGCCTTTATGGAGGCTGCGATATCATTGCGCCTCGACGACCTAGTGCCAGTTCTCTACAGGTATCGCGACCTCTATGAGGAACAGTGGGGGCAAACAGACTGGCGTTCACCGGAGGAAATGATCGCCGAGATCCGCCGACAATCTCGTTGACCTGTTCCGAACCACGCTTTCTGAGATTCGAGCTTCATTGAGTAAGTCGCGCTAGTGGGGCAACCCGGCTCGGCTCATTTACTATTGAGTAGATTTTGGCGCCCTACCCCGCCTAGGTGGCCAATATGAGTCAGAACTCGCCGCTCAGTCTTTCGTTTAGCGGCCGGCCGGTTGAGACCAAACTTTCGTAGGTTTGGAGTGCAGCGCTTAAACTAGCGGCACAATCATTCTGACTCGATTCGTGAGACCGCATCTTGAAGTACGTAGTGAACGAACTCCTGCCCCAACTCCGTTAGTTCGTAGCGATCGATGTCATCGAAAGAAGACTTCATTACATCGGAAGACGGCGCTCGACGACCGCCTCGTGGTTTCTTAAGAAATTGACCTCTCGAGTTCACGCGGCGTTCTTGGCGAATTACGCGTCCAGTACTGAGGTCATGTATTAGCATTCTATAAAGGTCGGCGGAACTTGAGTTTTCTCTCGGTATCTCTGAAGGGTTACCCATCTCTCGCCAGATTCCTAGCAAAGTGATACCTGGTGTCTTATAAATCGACCGTATGATCCCGAAATGCGCCTCATGGTATCGGTCTATCCAGTCTAGAAACAGGCGCACAATGTCGTCGTCGGCTACGGACGACCCTGCGGCGTTAGTTAGAAGGTGCTGAACAAGTGTTCTTTTGTCTTCCGTTTCCGCTCTATCCCAGGTTCGAAATCCTTTTCTTACGAGCTGGAGGTATTGTTCATCCTGAACTCGTTCTTTGGCGAAGTCACCGAGATTTTCTACTCTGCTTGCGATCGCTGACAGCGTTTCAAACAAGTGACCGATTTTGTCTTCGTGTTCCTTGAGCCATACGTCGATATTCTCGTTCACTCGTCCCTGCTCGCGTTCCGCATTCAACGCGGCTCCGCCGGCTATCACTCCCCCAACCCACGGAATACTGCCGAGGGCAGCCATCGCAAATCGTGCGTATGTCCCTTTCGATGATTCCGGAAGTTGCAAGCGATTCCGGTCATTCGAAAGAACTTCACCTGACTCTTCCTCGGTCTCGCCTTCTGTCATAGAGTGGTGTCCTCTAGGTACATTTCGTGTGCAAAATCGGAGAATAGCATCCGCAAATAGGCGACAGATTGCGACTGCTGCAAACTATTGAATCTGGTCCATCGCAATGGAATAACTTTGTCGGTCCATGGCAGGTCTTGACCCATACATGCCCTCAGCTCGACCTAACCCATCTTAACTTCTTAGTACTTGTTAGCAGCAATTACCAATCTTGAGTTCGAAGTTCTTCGCCACCTATTGCCCAGTTCCAAGGCTCAGTAGATGCCGCTACTTTTCTACGTAAGAATGGGTCTCCTCGTCACTACTGAGATCGGGGGTGCTGACCAGTAATTGCCCCTATTAGCAGTCGCCCCATTTGCGTAACACGGTGCCTCTCTACTACAGGTCCTCCATGATCATCAGTGGCGTTTGCAAAAGCTTCGGCAAATCCAAACTCGCGGTCTTGCGCTCCCACCAGATCTGGCTTTCTCATAACTGGAGAAAGCAATCGTAGTCGTTCAAGCGTGGCTACGTGCAAATCGAAGAAGCTTGATTGCGACTCAACTGCGAACATTTCGCGGTCGCTGAATTCCTCGCGCTGTCGCAAAGAAATCATTGGACTCGACCGATACTCTCTTTCAACGCGCATCAGGCTTTCGAAAGTAAGGTGCCCTATTAGTATCTCTATGTCTAGGTCTGTAAGTTCACGAATTATTTGAAGCAGCTTCCTACGAACTTGCCACTCCGCATCGCTTTCTGGTTCATACGGAATGACAATATTCGTGAGATAGCCTGTACGATGCTTGCCGTGTGAACGAGATGCCTGTTCAACGGCATCCTCAAAAAGCTCAACAAACCTCGGATCATTCGGGTTTAGGCTTGCCTCAAGATGATCGAGTCGGTGGCTGAGCTGCTCTACGAACTGGATCACCCTTTCGATTCGCTGATCAGGAATTCGGTTAATCAAATACTCGGACATAATGCTTCCACCCGGCAGCAGTCCGGCGATTGCATTCATAGCCTGAACACGCTTGTCTACACTATTTGGCTCGAGATTCGATTCGGTCACGCCGCGTATGGTGGCCTATGTCTAGGAGAAACAACTATCCTAACAGTTAGAAGCGCCGAAATGCGTCGGGCCGAGATGCGGGTGACAGACTGGGCCTGTCCAGATGTTGAGCCTGCAGTGAAAAGTGGATACTCGATCAAGACTCCTTCGCCAACTTTTGCCGAAAATTTGGATGGCCGCGAGTTATACAGGTAACTCGTCGTAGAATAGGGCCATGTCATCCCAAGCGATTGTCGATAACTGGTCGTTGCAGCATGTCACCGAAATCTTGAGCGTCGGTGTCAGCCAAGACCATGCTAGTGTGATTGCCGTTTCTGAGGACGCGCATAGATATGACTCGATCCCGGAGGCAGCTGTTCAAACTGAGGCGCTGTTCGAATTACTCACTCTTATCGTCCTAAAGGACGAACTATTTGTAGACGAGAAATTTACGTCCGCTTGGGCAGCCTTGGACACGCCCTTGCTCGACCTCTACCGCAGGAAACTACTACGCCCAGTCCCATTTACGAGCCAAGAGGAGCACTACTCAGAGCTACGTGCTCACCTAGTTGACAAGCTATGCATGACGTCTTCACTGAGACAAGAACAAGTAGAGAATGAGACGAGCTGGAGTGAATCGCGCAGCTTGGTGAACCCTTATCTGTCGTCTGTTCTCTGGGGTGGCGCTGGTATGCTGGCTCGAAGCCATTACTTTCAAACGCCATATAATCCGCATCCGCTGAGGCGTCGCTTGTTCGTCGAAGCAGAAATACTCCCGAGCGGAACTAGGGCAATCGACCGATTGCAGGAAGTTGTTCGTTCAAAACGCCTTGATATCTTCAAAGGAACGGCAAACGAAGACTCTCTTCTTGCGCTTCACGCAACGTTGCCACCAATTCCGATCCAAATCATTGCCGAGAGCAGTTCGCCATCGAAGTTCATTGAAACCGCGATTGCATTGCGTGATGAGTATCGGACATTGCGCGCCTGGCTGGCCGAGGCTGAAGCCGCAGTACATCAAGGGGACACAAAGTCAATAAAGAGAATTGAGGACACACTGTCGAAGATTGGCACTTCGGGTTTTGGAGACTTCTTCTCCAGCGACACTGACACATCCATTTCAATTGGCTTCGGCGACTTGAGCTTCACGATTCCCGTTAATCCAACGGCTGCTCGCAACCTATTCGGTGTCCGTGCGATTATGAATCGAATGGTCTTTGGCGGCTCTAGTCAAAATGGACTATCACGATACTGCCGGTTGATGGGTATCGAGGGCAGTGCGCTAGAGCATAAGTTGATTGAGCACTTTGGTAGAACAGAGCAGTCACGCCCGGGAGATGGATAGCCAGGCGAGTTTTCAATGCCAAGTGTAATCCCAATAGCAGTCGCTACCAATTGACCGATTCTTAACTTTTGACACAAACTTAGGTCTAGAGTTCTTGAGAGAGTTTGCGCCTTACCCCCAACGCTTATGTCGGGGTCAGACCCCGACTTCCGACCCCGATTTCAATTTCTGAATTCACGCATTGTTGATTCTGAAGATGTGTTGCTCCCTACCCGCCCGAATCCTTGGCACGTGTCTGTTGCTGTCAATAGTGGCCATCGGCAACACTGAATCTTTCCTTATAAGCAATGTGAACGTCGTCGAGGTGGACCGCGGTTCGGTTCTCGAGCATCGCGACGTGCTCATCGTTGATGGAATCATCTCGCACATTCAGCCCCATGGGAGTACTGAAGACGTCGATGCGCAGGTCATCGACGGCGATGGCAAGTATGTCGTTCCAGGGTTCTGGGACATGCATGTGCATTTCCGAACTCGAAAGTTTATCGGTGAAACGGCGGATGATGCACGTGTTGCAGAGGAAGCGGCTCTGCTTCCTGTCTATCTGAATTACGGCGTCACCAGCGTATTCGATATGGGTACGGACATTCCCGAACACCTGGAACAATGGCGATCCGAAATCGAGCAAGGCCAGCGAATGGGGCCGCGCCTGTTCCTCACCGGACAGAAGGTCGAAGGTCCGGGTGCGGTGTTTGCTGGCTCGCTTGAGATATCGTCGACAGAGGACGTCGATCGTGTTCTCGGGGCAGCGGAGGAAGCTGATTTAGACGGTGTAAAGGTGATGGCTCTGTGGATTGAGCCGAGCGTTCAGCAGTATCTATTGGATGAGTCGAGTCGACTTGGCCTCAGGACCTTCGTGCATGCACTGGAAACGTTTCGGGGGTCGGAGCTCGCTGAATCTGGTTTCCACGCTATCGCACACATGGACAACCTGCTGCCCGAAGCCGCATCGAATTTCGAAACGCTGGTCGAGGAAGTCAATGCTCGGAGATCACCAGCGGAAGCGCCTGGTGATTGGTACCGAGAGCTGGCGCCCCGCTTCTTTCAGGGCATCGATCGGCAGGCCCTCGAGGACTCGCTCACTACACTCGCTGCCAATCGCACAGCAGTGATCTCCACATTCAATAGCAATCGACATTCGGTAATCAGAGATCAAATTGAAGAAGAAGTGTTTGTTCCCCTTCAAGACGTCGGGCCGAACTTCGCTGCCTCGGTCAGGAATCGATACGAACGCAGATTGAGCCGGGAAGTAACAGAGTCGGATCGCGATGTTCTCGAGGGAAACATTGAGTTGATGCAACTCATCGCTCAATCCGATGTGCTCTTTCTCATCGGAACAGACAGCGGGTTTGGCAATCGTGCGCCGGGTGCCAGTTATCACTATGAACTGGCCGCTCTCCAGGAGGCGGGAGCCTCGCCGGCGTACCTTCTGCGTGCTGCGACCATGAACCCGGCGATCTTCATGGGTACCGAACAATTGGAGGGTACGGTTGCTGAGGGGATGCGAGCTGATTTGGTGTTGCTGGATGCCAATCCTCTGATAGATATTCAAAACTCGAGCAGAATTCACGCGGTTATCAGGGACGGGCAAGTAGTGGACATCAAAGATCCCTGACTCAGCTGCTCTCCCCTCTTTCCCAAGTAAATCAGGGTCAGACCCCGAATTCCTGTGACTCGTGAATCAGGGTCAGACCCCGATTTCTGCTCGATTGAACTACCACGCGAAAGGCCAGTGCCGCGAGTTTTGCAAGCGTTCCGCGAATAGCTGTCGTTTGAATCGACTACAATTCCCGTGTCCGGTAGCTATTAGGCGGTAGGGATTTGTACAACTTGGTCACGATTGAGTGTCCCGCTTGCGAGAGCAACTTTCAGGCATATTCTCGGGAAGGGTTTCATGAAATTGAATGCCCCAGTTGCTTGACGGACTTGGTCAAGCTGCATGACGAATATCAATACGACGACATCGCAAACCTTTCCGGATCGTCCAAGAGGAAACTGCTCACAGTAGTAGAGACGGTGACTCCCGAGGATATCAACTCACTGAGAGACGGAACCGTCGCCGCTTCTATCTTGGCTAAGGTCGGCGACTCTTCATGCGTTTCGCTGATATGCGACAAGATTCTGGCCGATCCGCTGTCAGCAACGCTTGCAGCCCGCAATACCTTGAACATCGAGAACGTTCATAGGCTAAAGACGCTGTTTCCACACAATCCATCCGGGGTTAGAGGCGTCTTAGAACTACTTGCTGGGCCGGAGAGCGAGGTCAAATGGGAAGTGCTTGAAGTTCTGGCAGCTTCGAATGCCGAAGACCTAGAGCCGCTCGCTACTCGAATCGTTATCGATTACTTACGGACCCTGCCAAATGAAATACCCGACGATTGGGGGCACAAGAATGAAATACACAATCAGCACCTCGCTCCAATACTTGGAACTATGGATGATTTTGTTCGCACCGCCGTTCTTGCTCTGACTCATCACCCACATTGGGCTGAGTACGATGATGAAGTCTACTTAGGGCTCACTACAGAAAGTAAGTTCGCGGTTCAATCTCTCTCGAAAGATAAGTCCCTATTGGCTAGTTGCGTATTGGAGTTGGTACTAGGAAAGACCGACGAGACTGTAGACTTTAGCGAGGCGAGACTGCTTGCAAAGAGCGAGTTGTCTAGGCGCGGATTTGTGAATAGCTCGCCACTAAGTGAATTAGAGAGACTGGGCGCCAGCGGCTACTCCTGAGCCGACCTTGTCCCCTGCGGCGCCAAGTAAATCAGGGTCAGCCCCCGATTTCTGCCCTCTGATAAATCAGCAACGTAAGACAGGGTCAGACCCCGATTTCACAAAATTATGCGCACTCAATACCAAGCGGTAGCTATCCGGTGGTACCGCTTCCTCGTGTCGAGTTCCTATGACTCGCGTGACGAAAATTACCTTTTGGTAAGTACTGGCCTTGGGCCAGAGCAAGCTGATAAGGCGTATGTGATAGAATTAATCTCAAATCCACGGTCCAGCAGTGACGAAGAGGACGGTCATGAAAAAGCTCGTCTTACTACTTGTAGCTAGCGTGTGGGTCTCAGGTTGCGCGACGTCGCAGCAACAAATCGAGTCACATTCCCCAGCAATGAATAGCTGGATTGGCGCGCCCATTGAAGAGTTTCTCGATATGCAGGGTGCTCCCACGGCCGTCGTTGAAAAGGACGACCATCTGCTCTACAGATTCGATGCGTTCAAACAGCGAACAGTCACGCGTACGACCGGATCTTGCAACCCAACCAATTTTAACGAGCCAATAGACGAATACGGCCGGCCGGCGTCGTGCAGTTCCTCTGCGCGCCACTGGTACACCACGACATTCAACTGCAGGTACGGGCTGGCTGTTATTGACGACGTCATCATGAATTGGAACATGATCGGCAATAGCTGCAGAATGATGACGATTCATGGTCGCCCTGGCCATGGAGAGACCGGCTAAAAGCAGTCTCCGGACGCTTCCGTAGCAAATTCCGTCGGAACCAAGGGCTTTCCCCGCCCTACGGCCCGATTGCGGCCCGAATTGGACCGACTGCTCATTTCCTTCGAACCGATGACTAAAAAGCATTTCATTGGAATACGCGCCCAATGTGCCGGTGCTCAGTGATCGCAGGGTCTCATTCAGACATCGGATTCTGCAGCCGACATATCCTGAATAAGCTTCCGCCGTTTCCGCAACGGCTCGAACATCAATTGGCGAGAGTTGTTTAGCGTTCCGTTTGCAGCTGCGAAATCGTTTGAGCTCCGCGATCTCTCCGAACGTCGCCTATACTATTTGCTGGCGACCCGAAATCAGGCACTGCATTGGTTAAGGTTTCAGACTTGGCAGAGTTCCAGGTTGTTGCGCGGCGGACCGTCGGCGACGAGCAAAGTGCCTATGGGTTACCACAACCCGGTGTGCAGCTTCGCTGGTCGCTGAATCCACTGTTGCGCTACCCGTATAGAGGGTTTCGCATTGAGCGGTGGGTCGAGCGAGGCGAGATTCCCGTCGGCCGCTGGACCACCTTGGCGTACGTGGACGTCCCCCGGGCGGTCGGAGCTAATGGGGCTGCCCGGCGAGCTTCGGTAGCCTCGCGAATCGAAGCCCGGCTTACGGATGGTCAACTCGTCCCCACGGGCGGGTCGGTGCACAGCGCGGAACTAGGTCAGATGGTCTATCCCCGAGTGCCCGTAGACGAATGGTTTGATGGACCTGGCACTGACGAACAGCCCGGGTTGCGCACTCGGCGCCGTAACCTGCTCGAACTCGCCCTCCTCCACCCGCACGTTGCCCATGCACTCGGCTTTGCCTACACCGATTCGACGCTGCCCCCTGGCGCGCCTGCCCGGTATCGCGTGCATGCACGATGGGGTCGTGAGACCTGGCCATGGTTCGGACAGAGAACGTCGCAGCTTCGGCCCCGCGATATTGGCCGCGGGCAGATCGACTTCAAGAACAGCGTGCTGTTCTGCGACCGAGAGGCTGCGCTCACCGAATCCCCGCGTAGGCTCACCCTCGCAGGGTCCAGTCTCTTGCCGCTGCAAGTGGAGATCCCGCGGAGTGTTCAGGAGGTCGTGGTCCTGCTTGCGTCCGACTCCCCGGCGCCATTCACCGTCAAAGCATTCTCGGCGAACAACAGTGCCGCATTGCCTGACGTTACCGTTAATCAATTCGGCAGACGCATCGCGGTGCGATCGCCAAGTGTCAATATCCGTTCGCTGGAGATCCTGCAGCCGGCCTCCGGCGACGCTGTCTGGACACTGTCGTACATAGGCTATCGACTGTCAGTCGATGCTGTCGAAGACCGCTACGTGGAGATCGAGGTGGACGCTGATCCGACTCCGACCGCGGGCGTTGCGATCACGCAGCATACAGTGGCGGAGCCCGCAACAGGCGGCTCCCTCGATATATTGCGCGCGGGCCCGGCTGCGCCGGTTGAACTGGCCATCGCGGTCGATCCACCACAACCGCTCGCGCAGGTCAGTCGAGAAAGCAATGGCCACAGGGCCATTCTTGCCGGGGCGCACGCTGCGGCGCCGCAGGTCGAGCCGCTGGTCTCCTCGCTGCTGGATGGATCGGAAAGACGGGTCAGGCTCCGGCGAGGCGCGTACTACGCCACGTCCGGATTTAGCCACGGTGCCCACGAACTCGTTACGGACTCCGGCTACGCACAGATACCGGTGCGGCAGTTGTCCAGCCTCGGTCAGGGACTCGCCATTAGCTTGTGGGTCTTTTCGGACGACAATCGCGGCTACCGGACGCTCGTCGACCACGATTACAGACGCAGCTTCTGGCTCGGTCTCATCGGAAGACGAGCACGCCTGCGCTTTTGGATAAACGGCAGGGTCTTCGAAAGCCGCGGCAGGCTGTCGCCGTTCGAATGGTCACATGTAACGGTCGTTTACGATGGCCATCGCGTTCGATTCGCCATCAACGGCCGCCCGGCGGGCAGCTCCGCTGCCTCGCTCGGGCCTGTGAATCAAGGATACGGTAACCGAATCAACCTCGGCGGAGTGCCGTCCGGGAGGCGCGTTGATTACCCTTTTGGTGGTCGGCTTCGTGCGTTCGTCCTTTCTGCCGTGCGTTACCGGAATGCCGCGCTGCCGCTTCCAAGAGGTCGGTGGCCGCTCGCCGGAGACTTCGACGGGATCGATGCCGATTCTGCCGCGGTCGCTCAGGGCGATACACAGTTCGTCTACGATCACCCGGATCTGGGAGGTGCTCGCGCCCTTTCGCTGTCCGGAACCGGTTGGCTCGAACTTCCGAGCCTTGACCAATGGTCGTCGTTTGACCGTTCACTGACTATTCGCGCCTGGGTTCGGCCGGATCGAGGTATTTCATGGCCAACGATCCTGGGCAGCGATTTTGCCCGCAGCGTGTGGCTCGGACTCACCCCGGGCAGATACCGTCTGCGGTTTCGTCTCAACGGCCGAATCTTCGAAGGAGTGACGCCGGTCAAGCCGGGCGTTTGGTCACACCTGGCCGTTGTATACGACGGCGAGACAGTGTGCCTCTATGTCAATGGGCGGCTTGACGCCCGGCATGTGGCCCAGCTTGGTCCGGTGCGAGAGGCACGTTCGGCTGTGACTCTTGGTTCCAGCTCTGGCAGCTACCCGTTTCATGGGCGGATCGCGCAAGTCGAGGTTTTCGCAAGCGCGGAGGAAAGCGGTCCTTTGGCGCTGGCAACTTCGCCACTCCTGCTTGCCTACGATGCCAACGAACCAGGCGACATGGTTGAGCACGGCACCGTAGAACACGTGGATGACTCACCCTTCGAAGATGAGTCTCAGGCAATCGAGCTGACTGGGCGGGGATGGCTACGCGCCGGTAACGGTTCTCCGGCGTTGCCGGCCACCGACAAGCTCACCATCGAGGCGTGGATCAAGGTTTCTACGTTTGCCTCGGCCCAGACGATCGTCGGCGTGAACTGGCAGTCCGTGTCCTGGCTTGGCGTCTCGTCGCAAAGAAAGCTCCGCGTGTATTTCAATGGCCGCCGCTTCGAGTCGCGCTCGAGGATATCCGCTGGATCGTGGACCCGGGTAATCGCATCTTACGACGGCAGCGAGGTACGAATTTACGTCCAAAGCCGGGCAGCCGACGCACGTTACACAGCACGACTTGGCGCTGTATCGCTTGACGAAGCTACAGTGGCGATCGGCGCCGATGCGCCGCGTTCGGCGAGCCGCGGTACATACCGCTTCAATGGCCGTATCAGCCGCGCGCGAATCTGGGGCGAAGCGCTTGGCCCGGAAGAGATAGATCGGCTTGAGTCCGAGTGGCGCCAACCGCCCGCGTACAACTGGCGCGACTACGCAACACCGACGGGAAGGCACAGATTTCGCGCCGCCGGCCTGGACTTGTTCGGAATCCAGTCTCCGTGGTCGTCGCCAGCAATCGTCACGGTCGAGAACAACGCAAAGCCTCCGCCACCCGACCAGGTAAGTGCGTCATTCATCAGGCCCTCAGGTACGCTTCGCGCGGTGCGTGAGACCAGCGACGGGCGATACGTGCTGGAAACGGACATCCGTCTGCCCAACGGCTCCGGCGGCAGTTTGACGGGCGACAATGCTCTTCTCGTTGCCGCAGTCGCCAGGCTGTCGCGCCACAAGGCGTTGCTGGACGGTACTCGTGCCGGACGTGATCGGCAGGCCTCATTCTTGATCGAGGAAGCAAGCGCCGCGGACGACGGATCGCTACTGCTGACAATTGCCCTGCCCCCGCTCTCCTCCTTGACGCCGAGCACCGGCGATCGAGTTTCAATCGACATTGACCTGCAGATGCGCGTTGCGTGGCGATTCGGCGGCTGGAGCCGTCTTGTTGCCACCGATGTCGATACATTCACGATCTACGCGCGCCAGGGGTCGAGCAACAGTGTTGGCTTCTTGTTGGACGATGTCTCACGGGACCGCGATCGTTTCACCGTGTCGGCATTTGCCTCGGCGCTACCGTCAGGATTCGATGCAGCACGGTTTGTGGGCAAGCCCTGCCTTGTTGGACCGGGACGATTCCTGCTCGAGGACCTGCGCATCGACGGCGATAGGCTGAACGCACAGCTCCGCTATCCGGCAAGGCCCGTGTTGGAGCCGTCAGAAGGTGAGCGCTTGGTGCTCAGCTGGCCGTCCGAACAGGGCGAGCAAGATCTTGCAGAGAACTTCGGTGGTGCAAACTTCCGGGCCCCGGTTGAGTTTCCCGCGGTACAACGTCTCGATGCAGTGTCGATAACGGTCGCCTCGGCGTCTGAGATCGCGGCACTCCCGCCTCTCGACAATTTGCCGGTGGATACGCCGGTCCTGAAGGCCAGCGTCGGCCCGATTGCCGGTGGGGTGCAAGGTGGGGCGGTATTGACTGGCTACGCTATGAGCTCGGTATCCGCCGGTTGGTCTTCGTATTCCGTGGTTGGCAAACGTGAGGCGAGCGGTCGCTTGGATCTTTTCCTGCGGCCGCAACGTTCGGCGCACGTCGGCGCGGCGCCCTTCGAACTGCGCCGCGTTCGTCTCATTCCGGGGGTCCAGGAGGAGCAATGGCTGCTGACAATTCCCGATTTCCCGGCCGGCGACGGTACGCGGCCCTTCGAGGTCGGCGTCACGTGCACGTCGCCTACTGGCGGGGAAAGTACCGTTTCCGGAATTGCGACTGTAGTTGCCGTCGACCGCGCCGTGCCCGCCTCGCCGCCCGCTCCCCGGGTTACGATCGCGGCCGCGGACTACCATGGCAATGCCGAGGCGCGTGTATCCTGGGAGGTCGGGTCCATACCCCGGGGACAGTTCGTCGAAATACATCGTGCCGCCGATTCAAATATCTTCGCGTTTGACGTCATGCAGCGCCGGCAACGTGCCGGCGCCTACGATCCGGGGTTGCTGCCTTCGCCGGATGATGTGATGGCTGACGACGCGGATTTCAGCGACTGGCTTGCGGTCACCTTCCCGGGCATCTTCGCGAATTGGCGAACCGTGCTGTTCGCCGATCCGCGATCTGCACCTTCTGCTGACGCGGACCGCGCCTGGGCGGCATGGGCCGCTCGATTCTACCGGACGCTCGACGATGCGGAGTTGCTGGCACTGGCTTCTCGCGTCGGCCAGGAAGCGGCCTTCACCCGCGTCGGGCAGGTGTCGGCTGAGCATGGACTATTCGTTGACAGCCTACGAGGGCTCGCACGCAATCGCTTCTTGTATCGGCTGCGCGCACGGTCAGTGGCGCTGGTCGAAGCAGAAACGTTCAGCCCACCGAGCGAACCGGCCCGCTCGATTCCAATCCTCGGTCCACCCGCTCCGGAGTTCGTCTCGGCCTCGGGCGGCGAGCGCGAGGTCATTCTCGAATGGTCTCCCCTGCTGGATCGACACGTTGCTACCTACCGTCTCTACCGCGCCGAGACAGAGGCAGCATTGGCCGATCTCCGGTATTTCGGGCCTCGGCGCGACCCGCGCGTACTGGCGGAGCTGCCGGATCCGTTGATCCGTTGTCGCGATCGTCGCGTCACATTGCCCGAGGGCTTGGATTCTGGCGCTGTCCTTGCAGTTCATGCATTGTCAGAGCTGGACCCGACTCGGCCGGCGCACGATCAACCGAGGGCTTTCGACTACCTCGCGCGGCGAGATTCGCCCGGTACACTCGAGCTTCGCCGCATCGCTGACGGAGTCGCGCTTGCTCTGGTCTTTAGCGACTCGTCTGGCGAGACCCGGGCGCTGACACAGGTTGGTGACGAACCCCCGTACGTTGATCGCAGTGGCCGCCCATTGCGCGACTATTTCTATTGCCTCGTTGCGATCGATACGCATGGCGTTCCGTCTGACCCCTCACTGATTTTGGTGGCTCGCTCTTACGATTTTTCACCGGCCACACCGGTGAGTTGGATTGCCGCGGAATTCGAGGATTCTCGGTCTCGGGTCGCGCTGCGCTTCGCCGTTGAGGACGCCGAAAGCCGAGCAATCGTACAGCGACGTAGCGACCGCAGCCCAAATTGGAAGGCGATTGGCGACTGGCAGCGCGAACCCCGGGAGGACGCGGGTCCGCCTCACCGATGGATTTTCGAGACATTCGACCCTGACATTGGGACTGGCACCTACCAGTACCGGGTGAGAGTAGTCAACGGATCCGGACAGGCGAATGTTGAATACAACCCCGTTGTCGTAACCGTCGAGGAGCGACCGTAAGCCGTGGCCGACGAACCCTTGCTCTCGCTGCGACCACCCGTCGACCCGGCTGCGCCCGGGCCGATCCGCGGTATGGCACACGGCTACAATGTCGAGTCCGGCACGGGCGATGTGTTCTTCTGGAGCGGCGACGACTGGTGGATGGCGGTTGGCAGCGATGTCTTCGCTCCCGGCCGGGGTCTATTGCACTTTGTCCCCTCCGGCCAGTTCCTGCACGGCGATGGGACCGAGACGCCGCCGCCATTCCCCGCGGTCGGCGATGCGCTTGTATTCGAGTTTTGGCCGGCCGACTACCTCGACCTTGTTTCGCTTTGGCCTGACCGCGATTACGCGCCGCACCGCATAGTCTTTCAAAACGTCGACAGGCCCGCGACAGTCGAGCGGGTTATCGATCTGGTCGCACGCTCCGCTGACGCCCCACATTACCAGGCGTTGTTCCTCGAGGACGGGGAAGAATCCATCCCGCCTGACCAGTTGGCACTGAGAGTGCGCCGTTGGGTCGAGGCAGAATGGTTGCATGGGCGCGGAGTGGGGGTTTTCGTCGATCCGGCAGATGGGCCACGCGCGATTGGCGCCACTGCCCTGCCCCCAACCGCTCCATCGGGTGGGTGGCCAAGCCACGTTCGCGCCGAAGAACCCGGCCCGGCGGGGACCACTGGGCTGGCCCGCCTGACGTTGAGAGTCCTTAGCGACGATGGGCGCGAGCTGTGTCCATGCTTTGCGTTGCGTTTGCTCAACGGATTACCCGATGCTTCCGTAGAGAAACACTGGTCTGACGAGGACGAGTGGCTCGGCGCAATGATCGCGGCGGCAGAGGCACTTCCGGCGGTGCGCTGCGTCATCGATGACCGAGAGGTGCCCGGTTCGCCGCTTACCGTTTCGGACGACCCGCCGCCGGCGCTCCCGGACCTCAGGCTCGAAATAAAGCACGAGGACAGCGACTACTGGGTTGACGGCTGGTTCGATCCGCTCGATCGGCCCGAACAAGGCTATTGGCGGTTTCAATCGTTGTTGCCTGAGGGCTCCTACCAGGACCGTTTTTCGGCACCTCAATACGTCTCGGCGCTGATCAGTCCTCGCTCGATGCCGCTTGCCGACATTGGTTCACATGAGTTCTTCAGGGAAGTTCGGTTGCATCGCTGGTTCGGATTTCCGGACGCGGCGCGCGGCCAGCACCTCCACCGATTTATCCTCGGGGTGAACATGGAGGTGTGCCGGCAGAAACACTTCCGTGATCTCTCCGGTAGCGATCTTCTTTACGACTACTACGCGGCGGGGACACAGGACCATGACGGTGGTCAGCTCGAGCTGCAATTCCTGCCCTCATCGACTGTGCCCAACTTGAGAAAACCGTGGCTCCTGAGACCAGGCAACGATGCAGAATTGCGCCGTGACATGCGCGCTATTCGGGAGATGGGCGCTAATGCCGTGCGTGTCTGGGTCTCCGACTACCTCGAGGGTATTCGCTTTGCCTTTACCACGCCCAGCGACGCCGGGACTGGCCGCGGTTCGTTGCTCATGAATGAGCGCGAGGCGGCTGACAGTGGCACCAGTCCGGATCTTCACTCGTTTGTTTTTCCGGTCAAGAATCGGCCGGCCGGCACCTACAGCACAATGCACGCCTGCAGTGCACCGGAGTTTGTCAGCATGGTTCGCCGTTGGGCGACGACGTCCACCGGGCCGGTGCTCGAGGTCGCGCCGCCCAGCAACGCATTGTTTCAACGAACGCTGGACAGCGCGCGCGCAGTCATGGCCGCCGCGCGGGCCGCCAATTTAAAGGTGTTCTGGACATTGCTTACCCATTTTGGTGAGGCGAGGCCCGCCATCGGCAAGTGGAACGCGATCTACCACACGCACCCGCGAGCGGGTCGCGCCAAGCCTCCACGACTCTCGGGAGGCTCGGTTCCGATATCCGACTGGTTGAACTACTACGGTGACCCACCGGATACCAGCGTTGCCGAGGGTCGCCTTCCCGTAGAGGCGTGGATCTACCGGTCGTTGATTACCACGCCCTCGTTTCGGCAGTCGTACTTCGACAATTTCGTCCGGCCATTCGTCAGAGCTATGGAACAGGTACCCGGTGAACCGGTCATTGGCTACGAGGTCATCAACGAAACCGACATCCTTTGGGACCTCAACGACCACGGCTGGACACAGTTCATTGATGGTATGGGTATCGATACCGGCGACCGAAACCACTTCAGCAACGTCGTGCCCTCCGGGACTGACATGATTTGGCGACGGGTGCAGTGGAATTCCACCGCGCCCGAGTATGATCTGGAGACCGGGTGGCGTATGTCCACGGCCGATATTCGCAGCTTCGTGGCCGGTTGTGCGGACGCGATTCGCAGAGAGATTCCACGAGGCCGCGTGCGGGTCATTACCTCCGGCGTGCTCGGCCAGGAAAAGCGCGTCGGTCAAGGTGCGGAGAGCGAAGACAAAGTCCTCGACGAACTTGTTCTTCTTCGGCCAGATCCGCCACGTCTCGCCACCGTTCCAGAGCCTAGGCGCAGCGAGTTGGCGGGACCGCCGGTCAATCTCTCCGCATCGGGTTTCACGGCCTACGCCTTCCCGCGCAGCATGCAGGGTCATCCCAGCCCAATTGCCTGGGGTCACCCGCCTGTCGAGTACATGTGGCGACCGTTTGGGCCGGTCGCGGGCCGCAGCCTGCCTCATGGGATCCACTCGCTGGATGAACTGTCGAGCGAGATGGGCACGATGACGTTGGATGCCGATGGCGACGGCGTAATGGAAACCGATTTCTTCGACGCTTTGCTGCACGGTAACCGCGCGCTCATTATCGAGGCAGGGGGACCATTCTGGGACAACTATAACGGGAGTCAACAGCGCGAGACTATCGGTCAGATACTCGAGACCTGTCTCGATCAGGGCTATGCCGGGGTCTTTGTCTGGCATTACCACGACCCTGAACGTGGTCGCAACCCGGTCGATTACAACCTGCCATTGACCGAGAATCCATCCGGGAGCCCGTCTGTCGAACCCGGTTCCTTTGAGCTGGTGGCGGCCTCCCCTCCTCATTCGGCGATTTTGGGCCGCGACGGAGTTCGCGCTATCCAGGCGTTCGCCAATCGCTTGGGCCGCCTGCTCAGGATTCCTTGATGCCGGACCGCGACTACAAGATTCCACTCGTTCTCGCCATCGGAGACGCTTGGCCACGAGAACTGGTCGACGTGGTTGCGGACTCGCCGATTGGCGAGGCGATCGCTGGAATCGGTATTACGCGCATCGAGATCGAGGACCCGGCGCGCGTCTCGACGACCATTTCATTTGGTGAGGAGCTGGCACTCGCTGCCCCCGGCCTCGACGATCTCGAGATCGTACTCGGTGCTACTGGCGCAGGTGAGAGTGCCGTCAACGTCACGCTTAGCGTCTCCGATCCGTACTACGTTGCGGTCGAGTCTTTCCCGGTCGCGCTCCGCTTTCCGCGTGATCTTCTGACACCGGCCGAGCAAGTCGACGGCGAGTGGCGAGCTGTCGAGGATGAAACCGCACGAGTCGCGATCGGCGTCGAGCTATCGCTCGGATTTGCGTCCGATGCGGGCATACTGGTCCGAGGTGCGGAGGATATCCTCGTTAGCCAGCAGTTCATGATTGCGAGCTCTGGTCTTGTCGTCGACCTTCCGCGCATCGAGCTGTACATTTCTGGCGACCGCGCCCCACCGGAAGCCCTGCCAGACAACTGGCGTGGTGTGTTCATCCCGACAGCCACGCTTCACCTGCCGGATTCAATCGACGCGCCGCTGCCGGGCGCGCTGGAGTTTGCTGATTGCGCGATAGGCACCGGCGGATTCACCGGCGACGTCGCTGCGAACTGGGCGGACTCCCCATTGACGGCTCGGCTTGTCGGCTTCGAGGCCTCACTCGAGCTGCTCTCGTTCAGCATCAAGCAAAATGCCTTCGAGCAGTCACGCGTAAAAGGCACAATTGTCCTGCCCTTCTTCGAGAACCGCATAGGCGCGGATCTGACTCTGGCGGGCAATGGCAATTTCTCCGCGCTGCTCAGTGCCTCTCCGCCGCGCGGAGACGAAGGCGGGAGCGACGAGGCACCTGGTGGCCTCATAGTCCTCGAACAGGAAGACCTCCTTCGCGTCACGGTCGAGACAATCGGCTTCGAAAGGATCGATGGTCTATTCGCATTCAGTCTGTCAGGCGATGCAAAGCCGCTACTCGGCGGCATCGATTGGCCAACGTTCGAACTCCGCTCGCTAAAGGTCAACGAGCTTGGCGACATAGAGTTGGATGGCGGCTGGATCGATCTCCCAGAGCAATTCGAGCTCGATTTTCACGGTTTTAAGATCACCCTGAGTGAAGTTGGCTTCGGCAAAGAAGAAGCGGATACCGAGGACGCTCCCGAACGTCACTGGATAGGCGTATCAGGCGGGATCGAACTGGACAAGGGCATTCCACTGGCGGGGTCGGTCGAAGGCCTGCAAGTCAGCTGGAATGCAAGCGGTCCGGACCCCGACATACGCGTCAAGCTCGAGGGCGTTGCAGTGTCGCTCGAGATTCCCGGAACGCTGAAAATCGCTGGCGCCGTTTCATTCACCGAATACGATGAAGAGGACTACTTCGGTGACATCATGCGCGGTCAGGTCAGCGTGGATCTGATGGCGCTGCGTATGGAAATCGCAGGTGAGCTGATAGTCGGCAAGCTAACCGAGCGGGCTAGCGGCGAATCATTCGATGTCGTATTCATAGTGCTGAGCGCAGAATTCCCCACTGCGATCCCGCTGGGCGCTACCGGAGCCGGGCTGTACGGCCTACAGGGTATGGTGGGCGTCAATATCGCACCCGATCGCCACGCCGATGCGGAGGTCCCGGACGAGCCGGAGAGCTGGTACAGCTGGTACAAGGCCGACCGCGGCGGCGATTCCGGCCGCAGCGTCACGAAGATGCAAAAGTGGAAACCCGAGCGCGACCACTATGCCTTCGGCGCCGGGCTTACAGTCGGCACAGTCTATGACGATGGGTTCACCGTAAACGTTAAGGCCCTGCTCGCGGTGCTCATCCCCGGCCCTGTGATCATCATCGAGGGACGCGCAAACCTTCTTGTCTCGCGTGGGGACAATGCCCAGGAAGGTGCTTTCTACGCACTCGCGGTCATAGACGGCAATGCCGGGACGTTTCAGCTGAATATCGACGTCGAGTACACGATCGAGAGCGTATTGTCCGTGGGCGGCGGGGTCGAAGCTTTCTTCGATTTCAACGATCCACGTGGTTGGTACCTCTGGCTTGGCCGAAAAGAGCCGAAGTCAAAACGCATTCGCGCTGAGATTCTGAGTCTTTTCCAGGTTGATCTTTACCTAATGATCGACAACAACGGGATCATGACCGGGGCCAGCGCAGCACTCGCGATTCGCGGCGAGTACGGCCCTGTGGTGCTCTCGTTATCGATCGGGCTCGGCTTCGACTCCGCGATTCAGTGGAAGCCACCGCAGGCCGAAGGACGTCTGGAATTTCTTATCGAGATCGTGCTCAAGATCTTCGGTATCGGCCTTGAAATCCTGATCCACATGCTGCTCGAAGCCCGGGCCGGGACGCCTTATTGGGTTCATGGCCTGGCTCGATTCAAGCTAAGTCTTCCCTTCCCACTGCCGAGCATCGACGCCGAAGTCGAGTTCACGTGGGAAGAACCAATTCAGCCCGAGGCCATTTGGCCAATGGTCAAGGGCGTCGAACTCGTGCACCCGCTTGCCCCCGAAATTTCCTGGATTCCGGCAGCGGAGATCGACTCGCCGGCAATGCCAGTGGTTCCGGTAGACGCATTGGCGATCGTCAAGTTCGCGCGGCCCGTCGCGGGGCGCAGCAGGCGGCTCGACGCGGAATCCGGTGACGACATTCTGGGGATCGACCATATAGACGATTTCGCCTTCACGTACCTGTGCGAGCGAGTCGAGATCTTCAAGCTTGACGGCGACAGCGAGAAATTGGCCGTATACCCGCTTAATGCCCCTGACGAGTTCGACGGCGTCACATCGTTCGATACGAGCCCGGAGAGTATCGTTAACGGAGTCGACGCCCAGGAGCCCGAATGGCGGCTGTGGCGCTATGACCATTACCCAGGAGCGTCCCGGTACGGACGGGAGGATCAGGCGCTTGACTCGCAACCGTGCCGTCCCGTGCCCGTAGAACCGCGCCGCTGTGTCAATTTCTCGCTGGCCTCGGGCCGCCCGTTTGGCGATACCTTCGAACTCGGCGACTGGCGTTTCCGTAGCCGCGGCGCTCGAATTCGCGGCGGCCGGCTCGACTTCAGTGACGAGCTGTGGATTCGGTTTCCCGCGCTGCAGATGGGTGTCACGCTGCGGATGAGCGGCGCGGCAGATATCGTCGCCTTTGCCGCCGGCGAGACGATTCCTGTGTCGCAGCCGCCAAGGGACCGTGCCGACAGTCTCTACACCTGGGAACTGCCGGAGGGCGTCGCCGTCGATGCCCTACGCATCCGGCCGGCCGGGTCATTGACGGTGCCTTCGCCGGTGACGCTGGACCGCGTGTGTGCCGTCGAACGCGGTGAATCGGAGGCATGGAGCCGTATGGACGAGGACACCGCTATCGATGAGCGGCAACTGGACGACGGCGTTCATCCGCGGTTGATGCTCGCCCCGCGATCCCTGTACCGGGTAGATGTGCACACCCGCGTAGACGTCTCCCACCAGGGTGGCGAAGCATCAGTTGCGCAGCGGACCGATGGCGGCGAATGCCGGTCGGTCCGCTCATTCTTCTTCCGTACCGGCGATGGTCCCGGCGCCGAGCAGTTGGACGCTGACAGAGTGTCGGAACTCGCGGAAGCCGCAACTACGGCGGGCTTGTCCGAACCCACCGACGATCCAGGCTCAATCGCCGCAAAGCTCCATTATGCGGCAAGCCGGCTCAACGCCATTGAGCCGTACATAGAGGAATTTTGTCCCGGCCCGACAGACGATCCCTTCTACCGCGATCTGGACGTACGGGTAGTGTTCAATGCCGCGCACGTTCCGGCTCTATTCGCCGAGCCGCAGACCCTGGATATTTCGTTCCGTGACATGAACGGCGGGTTGGTCGGCACACGACCCGACGGCGATACGCCCTCGTGGGGTCGGCTGGCGATGCAATTCCTGACAGCCGGAAAGCAGACTCGGCTTGCGGCGCGAGAGCGAGAAGGATGTCCTGACACGGCACGCAGTATTGCGGACAACGCGTGGTTCAGGGCCGGTCAATCGATTGAGCTGCGCCCGCGGCGCCGCTATCGAGCGATTCTCGACCTGGTGGCTCCGGACGGTCGACGCCCACTGGCGGAAACGTCTTTTGTCACTTCGAGCTTCGGACTTCCTGACGATCTTCTCCGCTCAGGCCTGCGGGAAACCGTGGAGGGCGACATCAGTCAGCTGGTACATGTTCGCGATCTCGGGGAAGCGTCCTTTTCCGTGAGAGGCTCGGCGGCTCTACTGGATGCGTCCGCAACACTGGACAATGCGCGCCGGCTTGCCGTTGCTGCCGTTGCTACCGGAAACCTTCTGGATTCTTCAGACAGGATCGAGGAGGCGCGAGTATCCCGCGTGGCCTTCGAAGAAGCCGCAATCGAGGTTTGTACGCAGTTGGTCGAGGCGCTCGGTGTCGCGCCGGATCGTCGGCATCCCGAACAATTCGAAGTTGTGGCGCATCGCCTGGGTCGAGAACATGTTCTGCAGCTCAATGCTCCTCAGCCTTTCGACTGGGGCCGCTATCGAATTGCGATTAGGTCCGATAGCGCGTCACGCCCTGAGCGAATTATCGCGGTGCCGGCAGCGGATCGAACCACAGCGTTCCTACTGCGCGAAAGCGGCGTCGCCACATATCCCGGCAGCGGCGCGATACTGGATATTTCCTATCTTGGCGAACAGTGCCCCGACTACGCGACGGAGACTATCGGTGGAAGGCCGTATTCTCCTGCTGACGTGGAATTGCCGTTAGCATTCCTGTAGTGAACGACTACTAGAGGTGGTTTCAGAACTTCTGTGGCGTGAGAATGCGGATGCGCCGGAGGTGCGCAAAACCGAGGTAGTTTTCGATTTTATAGCCGTGCCGTGCAATCAGGCGTCGAATTTCTGCAAACAGGCACGCAGGCGTTCGGTAGGCCAAAGGCGAGGTAGCGCACCAGGAGCGGTCGACCTGAGTTTTCGCTTTCTTTGATTTGCTCTTGTGCGGTGCGATCATCTCGATGCGCCGTCGCTGGCGACTATAGGAATACCAGTGCCCTCTGTCACCGCAGTAAACTTGTTGTGGGGACTTCGTGGCAGAAAGTTTCTTCACGAGCCACCGAGTAGTACGTACCCATGAAAACGCCATTTCTGGTCATCCTTGCAAATTTCGTGTGCCTGTCTGCGTTGGCACAGGAATCCGCTCCATCTATCCCGTCGCACGATGCGTTCTTCGATGCAATCAGTGAGCTGTGCGGCAACGCCTATTCTGGAACGGTCACCGTCGATAACGCCGACAGTGATGCCTTCGCGAATCAGGAGCTCATCATGCACGTACGGCGATGCGACGAGACGCAATTGCAGATTCCGTTTCATGTTGGTGAAGATGCTTCTCGTACCTGGTTGATTACCAAAACCGGTTCGGGTCTCTCGCTCAAGCACGACCACAGGCATAGCGACGGCACGGAAGACGTCTTAACCCAATATGGCGGTCACACAGTGGATGCCGGCTGGCCACAGGTTCAGTCGTTCCCGGCCGACCAGTATTCCAAGGAACTGTTTGTCGAGAATGCGATTCCGCAGTCAGTCGGCAACACGTGGCAGATGTACATCTATCCGGATCGATTTACCTATCGGCTTATTCGTCAGGGCCGCGAGTTCAGGGTGGACTTTGACCTGACCAATCCGGTCGAAGCGCCTCCTGCGCCATGGGGATACGACGACACAGAAGATTAGCGGTTATCTATGGGCATGGATAACAGCGCGTGATTGCATACATCAATCGTCGCCACTCAGTCCAATGGCCTCGCACCCTCCCGGACGAAGGGATTACCCAGATAGAGATAAACCGTATCGTTGCCCTCCTCACCCAATCCCCAGGCGAGATAGATGGGACCGAGCGGCGAGTCGACGCCAGCAAAGGCCGCTCCCGCGAAACGGAGGTCGCCGGTGCTAATCTCAGCCGAATCTTGCCAGACATTGCCCGCTTCCAGACTGATGCCGGCGTAGGTCGGTGCCCATAGGCTTCGATTGAGTCGTCGAAAGGCGGTCACCGAGACCAATCCGTAGTGCTGTCCGGCGAATTGGTCTCTCGAAAATCCCGACAGGCGGCCGAGGCCGCCGAGCAGGAACTGACTTTCCAGCGGGGCATCGTCTTCCAGAGTGGTGCCGCCCTCGATACTCGCGAGGAGGGAGTTTTCGCCCCAACTGTGGGCAGCGGTTACGCCGCCGGCAATCTGATCGTAATCGACGTCGGCGCCAGCCGACTGACGTGACCAGTAGGCGCCGATTCCCGCGGCGGCGCCTTCCCGCGGAAAATTCAGGTTGTCCAGCCGATCGAATCGGAGGGTGGTGAAGTACTCGCCGATCTCTGCCCTTCCGTCATCGAGGTCCACGGTGCCCACTGTGGTGTCTCCGGCACCCTTGAAGCGATTCCAACCGAGTCGAAGTTCTGCCGAGTTGCCGACATAGGTGCCGAGCGACAGCCGGCTCCCCCACCCTTCAACACGAATATCCGCAACCGCCTCTTCCTGTTGAAAGAAGCGGAAGCTGCGCCTCGCCAGTAGCGCTTCCGCCTCCAGAAAGTAGCGTGAACGAATGCCCAGAGGCTGGTACCACTCGAGACTGATTCCTTGACGGTCTCCCAGGTCCAGTTGCGCGCGCCACTCGCCGCCCAGGCTGTTCACCTCAGTCTGAAGATAGGCAATACCAATATTGAAATCCGAGTCTTGCGAGAAGTCTTCCGACAGTTGAAGACCGAACTGAAGGTAATTCGGACCCCAGGACTTCGGCACGACATCGACGTAGATATCGGCGTCGGCCTCGCTCTGATCGATCCGATAGTCGATTCGTTCGAAGAGATCGAGCCCGTATACGTCGTCGATCCCGCGTTCCACGCTCTCCAGGTCGAGTGGATCGCCGGCACCGAAGCCTAGCCTGCTACGTATGAAGTCAGTGCTTATGGAGGACTCGTTTCGAATTTCGACACGGCGAATCGTGGGCGTCCCTGAGTGTTGCGCGCGTTCTCGTCCAGAGACAAGCTCGCGGTAGCCGCTTGGGTCCAGCGCTAATGGACTCAGCGCCGGACGGGCGGCTTTCGCAGCCTGCTCACCCAGCTCAATGGGCTCCAGCGTATTGCTGAAATCCAGGCCGCCGATGCCAGTAAGGTCGGGCCGGATCAGGATGTCATCGTCCGTCAGCCCCGCGAGCTGATCCTGAACACTGCGCTGCGTCAGGATGTTCGTCATTTGATCGGCCACAGCGATCGCAGAGTCGATTTCGTCGTCACGAAGCAATGGCGCCGTTATGTCGACGGCGATGACGATATCGGCCCCCATGCCCCGTACAACGTCGATCGGCAGGTTGTTCGCCGGACCACCGTCGACCAGTCGCCGCCCGTTCCACTCTACGGGCGTGAACAGCAGGGGTATCGACATGCTCGCACGCACAGCGAGCGCCAGGTCACCCTCGCCTATGACGACCGCCTCGCCACTGGCCAGATCCATCGCGACAATTCTCAGCGGGATCGGTAGTTCGTCGAAGTCCCGGGCGCCTGCATTGCTGTGGAGGTGGCGACGCAGGAAACGCACGATCTCCTGACCGTGAACAATTCCCATAGGGTGCTGGAGGGCACCATCTTCTATACCGGGGCTGTACCTGACGAGATAGTTGTAATTGTCGAGCTTGCGTCGAAACGGCAGATCGGCACGTGCCGGGCTGTCGTCCAGCATGTCGTCCCAATCAATGTCGGCAATTGCAGCTTCGATCTCGTCCGGGCTGAGGCCCGAAGCGTACAGTCCGCCAATAATGGCACCGGCACTCGTACCGGCGATGTAGTCGATCGGTACGCGGTTTTCCTCAAGCACCCTGAGCACGCCGATATGGGCGCCTGCCTTGGTCCCTCCACCGCTCAGCACGAGCCCGATGGACGGGCGTTCGGCGTCTTCGGAGGCGTGCGCGGGAGGAAGCTGCATGAGCAGCACAGACAATGGGAGCAGAATCCACAGGTTCTTCATTATTTCCGACCCCCTGGTAATCGGGCTACTGGCGTTCGATGATCGTCAGGAAGACACACCATCGCGACTAAAGTCAGCACTACTATAGGCCAGCGAACGGTACCGTACAGAAACCGAGCGCAAGCCCCGGTCCTCCTGCTGCAGGAGCGCCAAATTGGCTTGGCGTTGTTGGCGTTGACCGGAAGGCCGCCCGCCGGTTGCCGTGCCCCAATTCCCTTCCGCAAGTCGGCCACCTAACCGCTGCTGTCGGCCACAGGCTGGGCTGCTTTCAACCCGGACGCTCCGAAAAACACCCGGTGAATCCCTATTTCCCCAAGACGCCTTGAAACCAGGCGCCCAAATATGGCATCGTCGAAAAAGCATTGGACATAAATGCGCGCCGATCCCCACTGGGGGTTTGGCACTTGGGCAATTACAAAAAAGCATAAGGGGATTCATGATGTTTGGTCGCCGGTCGACGCACGTTCGTTCCGCTTGTTCCGCTTTCGCACTAACCCTCCTGCTGGGCGCCGCTACGGCAAGCGCTCAGGTGCAACCGCCACCGATCCCGGATGAAGGCGAGCAACCGCCTCCCGTCCCGTACAGCACCTGCCTGACGGCGGACGTGCAAAACCCGAATTACGACGCGTGGGATCCGTGTCTAAACCCGCCAATCGCCGGACGACCGGACTATTGCCCGGCCCCGGCCGGCAACCCGCTGGATCCGTTCGAGTCCGGGATCGAAAACTACTTCCAGGGTTTTCTCGTCAATCAGGGTCTCGACAACCTGCTGAACAGCCTTCCGTATATCGACGTCAATGACGTCGCTGGCTATCTCGCCGGGCAGGTCGTTTCGGCCGCAGGGGCCGCCCTCGTCAGCTTCCTCAACGGTGACAGCGGCAATGCCGACGCCGCGGCACTGACGGTCGGCCTTCTCAACGATCGGCTCTCCTGGGCCGGCGACCGGCTGACGTCGCTCATGCTCACGACGGTTGCTGCGATCTCTACTGACCCGCTGTTCGAGCTTCAGACCAGCGAATCTTACTGTCTGCCGTTCGTTGCCAGTCACGCGATCAAGAATGCGTGCCAGGAGGTCGGCAACATCCATCAGGACCGCGGCTTCAATCTTGGCGTCATGGACGGCAGTGTGAGCAATGGGCTCTACACGTTTACCGCGCAGGCCGGCGTGCCGACCGAGATTAAGGCGAATCGCCCGAGCTCGGTTAGCCGTTTCTTCTACGATTATCGGTGGATGTGGTGGTTCGGCGACGCCACGATGGTGCCGCAGTCCTCGAATGAAGACTCATACACGGTCCACACCTACCCTCTCCTTGGCGACTTCACGCTGGCGTTCGTCATGTTGCGGAACGACATCGAGATCTGGTTCCTCAACTTCAGCGTCGGCGACAACGGCTTCAAGCTGGAGTGGCCAAGCTTCCAGGAGACCGAAGCGCTGTTCCCGAACGCCTGCAACTACGGCACGATGCAGGTCGTGGAGAACCAGCGCCCCGTCGCCCAGTTCAGCGTGGGACCGACGAACATTGCGCACCAGCTTCGCTTCACGGCTTCGCCGTCCTACGACCCCGATGGCAACCCGCTGGCCTATCTCTGGGTAATGGAGGACGGTCAGACAACTCGTGCGTCGAGCTTCACGAAGATGTACCCGCCCGGACAGTCGTTTATCAGCGAGGAGCTGACGCTGACGGTGTCCGACGGCGCGAAAATGCACACCACAACGCGAACCTTCTTCGCCACTCCGTCCAACTGCGAACCGGTCGGTCCTTTGGACCCGGATGCCGGCGGCCTCTGTGGCGATGACTCCGGCGGCGGCGGGTTGCCGTTCCCGTGAAATCGAGGTCTGTAGGTCTTGCGGTGACAGCGATCGTGGCGGCGGGTGCCGCCGCGATCGTTGCGCTGAACCAGGGTGACGAACCGGTGGCTCTACCCGAGCCGCCGATTGCAGGGGTCCTGACTTCAGAACCCCCTGTTCCGCCAACGTCGTCGCAGCGTGAGGCGCCGGTCCGCCCTGCCGCCGAAGTGGTCGAGTCGAGCCCAGCCGAACAGGGCGAAGCGCTGAACAATGCCGACGCCTTCGAGGCATTCATGCAGGAAGGTATGGTCTCGGGTGGCGAGGCGCTCGTTCAGGCCTTCGATATTCACGACAGCTGTCTCGGTGTGCCCCGGTCTCAGCGTGCGCTGGATGAGTGGTACTTCGACAACGCGACCATTCCGGACACCGACTACGACCGCATGCGGCAACGCACGCAGGAGTGCATTGGCGTGCCCTTGCTGACGTTCGACACGCGCCGGAGAATGCTGCGGCCGCTCGCCGAGTCGGGCGATGCCTCCGCGCAGTTCCTGCTCGGTACGTCATACCCCTACACGTTTGAAGCACACCGGAACTGGCTCAGGAAATCGGCCGAGAGCGGCTACTCCCGCGCCATGGTGTTGCTCGCACAAAGCCTGGGCGATCAGGTTCCGTACGAGACTGCGAGGCCCGAGGCCTACCGTTGGTTAACGGCTGCCAGCGAGCTGGGGCACCCGTTTGCGGCATCCGAGCGGGATGTACTGGAATCGCAGATGACGGTCGGCGAACTCCGGCTCGCACGCAGCGGCGAAGCGCTGACGACGGATCCGCTTGCGGATATTGAGCAGTAGCGGGTCAAGCGTCAGCGCACCGATTGCCTAACGAATGTCGGGGCCTCTGCAAGGAGCCTCGACTGCTAGCCTGAGTCGATGACGTGCGCGGCCGTCCTCACATGACAAGAGCGCTAAGTCGCTCGGCGAGGTCCGGTCGCGATAACGTCTCAGCGAGTTCGATCCACAACGCGAGCGACAGGCTGGATTGGGCGTAGCCCGCCGCAGCATGTAGCTCTGCCGTAGCAACAGCAGACTCGAAGTCCTCGAGATCGATGTGGGTGGCCGAGAGATCAAGCTCACTGCCGTTTTCGATGATGCTCTGCGGGTCATCGATCACCTGGCCGCGAACAATCGTTGTCTGAAGTGACCGAAGGTTGGTGACGGATTCCAGCGGATTCCGTTCGAGGAGCAGCAGGTCAGCCTGAAATCCGGGCGAGATTTGCCCTACTCTGTCGGACCATTCCATCGCATCGGCGGCCCGCGTCGTCCCCGATCGCAGCGCTTCCAACGGCGACAGCCCCAGCTCTTGCAGTATCTCCAGCTCTTCGATCAGAGCCTCGCCAGGGACCATCAGGTTGTAGCCGCCGGAGTCCGTGCCAGCGAGCCAGTTGCCGAAGATCGGGGACAGCGTATTGAAGATCTCTTCGGACTTGGGCCGGATCGTCTGCCGCAGCCGGGTGATGCCGTCGGCTTCCATGTTTGCGTAGCGCCGCCAGTTGATTCGTCGGTGGGGAAGCACGTAGTCGGCACTGGCGTCGATAACACTCTGAGCATCCCCTCCCCTCAGGTGCTCCCGGTACGCATAGAAGGTCGGCGTGTGATAGATCGCCGCGCCTTCTGTGGGTGTTTGCCAGTCACTCGTGGAAATCTCGAGCACGCTGTCATCGATGTAGCCTTTGAAATGCTCTGCCGTCACCATGCCGGCATCGATCGCGTCCGCCACGGACACGCGCACGGGGATGTGGCCGACAACGTCCAGGCCCCCACGATGCGCTTCGTCCACAATGGCCATGAAGACGTCCCTGGCCAGGCCATTGTGCGTCTTGATCGCATCGTAGCCGTCGGCGACGGCGGCGCGGACCGCGGCTCGCGCTTCCGCCTCCGTATTCACCGCGATGGCATAGCCGCCGAAGTCGCTGGAATTCAGAATTCGGCTGGTGATGTACATGTTGGGTGCGGTAAGGCCGCCCGACTCGATGAGCTCGCGTCGAGCCAACCGCCACGGCCAGCCGTTCATCTCACGAATCGTCGTGACGCCAAAGGCTAGGTGCAACAGGTAGTCGGCGTCGTCGTGGGTATGCACGTGCATGTCCGTGAGCCCGGGTGCCGCGTAGTACCCGGTGCCGTCGATCGTCACGAGCCCCGCTTCGTCAATTGCCGAGTCGCTGTCCCCGACCCAGTCAATCACGCCGTCGCGAATCACGATGGACTGTTCCTGCTTTGGTGATCCGTCAACGACGTCCACAAGGGTGACGTTTGTGATCAGCAGGTTCTGCGGGGACTCCTCGGCGAGAGCCAACAGCCGCGCCTGCGCCTGCAGGTTGCCCTGCATGTGCAGCCAGGCGTAGCGGGAGTCGTCGGTGAGTGGTGTGGTTTCCGCCAGGGCGGCGGCGGACGTCACGGTGAGCGCCAGTATTGCCGCCAGCAGGCGCAAGCCGATGTTCTTGTTATTCACTTGTGCAGCCCCGCTGTTCGATCTGAGTTTAGATGCTGGAACGGTCCAAAGGTTTTACCGCGGTCAGTTGGCGACGCGAAGCGGAGCGCTATCCCAATAGTCAGTATTCACATGAGGTATAGGGCATAAAATTATGAAAAATAATAAAATATTGAACGACCGCCTTTGCCTGCCACGTGCGATTCAACCGGCACAGAACGGAAGCTGGCTCGTCATGCCGCCAATTTCCTCCGCGCTGCGATTCCTGCTGCGAAGCACGGACCAGTAGCGCGCGGCGCCTCGGTGTTCGCCGCGGGACGACGCGATCACCTGGTCGCTGGCGACCCAGTACGAGAGGATTCTGGCCCCACAGCGGATGTTGGTGGACGGATCGTGCAGGTCCTGAGCGGACTCTATCCGACAGGCGTAGCGCGCCTGATTCGCGCTTTCGATCGACAGCTGTAGCAGCCCTCGACTGACGATGGGCTGTCCCTGGCTGTCCCGAATCGATTCGGTGTAACGGGTGCGCGGGTCCAGATCGCTCTCGAACTCTGCCATCGCCGACAACAGCCCGACCCAGAATCTCACCCTGTCCTCAGCGCGAAGATCGGGGTACCGGGGGCAGTAGGCCTCGATGTCGGCTGGCAGACTCTCAGGCAACGATGTATCGCGAACCGCCTCCTCTGCCGCGGTTGTCCAGCTTCCGTCGGCATCCACCGATGACCAATAAGCGTAGCCGGCATCGGAGCGCTGGTCGCCACCGAGTTGGCAGGACGCAAGTCCGAACAAAACCAAAGCGCCCGCGATGCCGGACGTGACTCCGGGGCGCTTTCGTTTCTGTGCTTTGATTTCCGACGCCTGCAAATTCAATCAGCCTGGAGCGATATGCTACGACGAGCCGAAGTAGGCAAAAACCTCGGCAGCGGTCATGGTTCTGGTCTCATTCGAGAACGCATAGTACCCCGGCTTCTCGTCGATGAAGACCTGGCGGCTGAAGTGCAGGGATTCGCCTTCTTCGAACAAGCCCACCGGCATGAAGTGCTCCCCGGACCCTTTCAGCCGGTAGAACAGATGCGTTCCGCAGTTGCTGCAGAAACCTCGCTCAGCCCACTCCGACGAGTCGAATATCGAGATGCTGTCCTCGCCGTCGAATTCCACCTCGACGCCACAGTCGAGTTCCATGAACGGACCGCCGCTCCAGCGGCGGCACATTCTGCAGTGGCAGGCACCCATTCCGGTACTGGCTGTCCTGGCCGTGATGCTGACTTTCTCGCAGAGGCAGTGGCCTCGCGCCTCGAATTGGTCGTTCGATTGATCGCTCATGGTTTTGTCTCTCTTGTAGTCGGTCGTCAACGGTGGAGGCTCGCACCCCGAACCCCGACCGGGATACGCCAGATCTTCCCGCCGCGGCCCTGCGAGAAGGTACTGGTCGCGAATAGCGTCTGATTATCGAAGTCGCCTTCTCCAAAGGCCATGCTGGCGATGCCGTACATGCCCTCTGCGATCAGGACGATTTCTTCGTTCCGTGGATCGTAGCGCCATAGCTTGCCGGTCCCGTTCGCGGCCACGTAGATGCGACCGTCGGCATCGACCGCGAGCCCGTCGACGGCGGCACCCGGATCGAAACGAGCGGCCAGACGAGCGCCGCGGATGGGCGCACCGTCCTCGAGCGGCAGCGCCCAGAGGGCGTTGTCCGCGACCACGGGACGAATACTCGAGAATATCTGGGCGATGTAAAGCGTCGACTCGTCCGCGGACAGAGCCAGACCGTTCGGATGGTTGACGGCCGTCGTGAACAGCTCGATCTCACCTGCAGCGTCGACGAGAAATACTTCGTTCGTGGCATCGTCCGACACGAGATATGTCCCGTCCTGCCGCACGACGATGAAGTTCGGGTCGCCAATACCGAGCGCGAATTCCGTCATCTCTCCGTCGGGCGTAATCCGCCAGACGATGCCGTCCGAATTACGCCCCTGCCGGAACGCATTCGTCGGACCGAAATCCGCGACCAACAGATCCGCCTCCCCGACGCCAGCGAGGCCGAGATTTGTGTAAAGCTCGGCGACCTGAGTGACTTCGCCGTCGAGCGATACTTCCCAAAGGGCTCGGTTGCAGGTGACGAACAGCCGTCCCTCGCCGTTGAAGGCGATTCCCTCGCATCCGTTGAACGGTTCGTCGACGAACACGGTGGGTGTGACCGGTAGCGCGGCATCGTCACTCGCCTCTTGAGCCATCCCCTGCCCGGTCGTCAGACACGCCGCGATCGCGGAAAGAATGAGGCGCGTCCTCAGAGTCTCAACAGTCGCCATTGGTCTCTCCGTTCGCGTTGCTTTGGTCCGTCGCTATCTTACTGCCGACGGCGAATCGCTCTCATTCCATTTGCTTATGCGATTCGGTGTTTGGCGCAGCCATCGTTGGGCGAGCTACGGATGTGCCTGGCACCAGTCGGCTTTGCGAATCTCGTACACGACGTTGGGTGACGTATTGTCGTCGTCTTTGAAGTACTTGCCTGGGCGCAGGATTCCGCCGATTTTCTCCATGGCCCGGCGGGAGCGAAGATTCGATTCACCTACCCAGAAGACGACCGTATCGACGTACTTCAGTGCGTAGTCGATCATCAGCCGCTTGATGTCAGCGTTGACCTCACCGCCCCAATAGGCGCGGGTGAGAAAGGTCCAGCCGATTTCCACTTCGCGCTCGATGGGGTCGTGCCCGTGGTAGCGGCTCGACCCTATGATCTCGCCGCTGTCGCGGTTGATGAATGCGAAAGCACTCCCGGAGTCGATCGCTTCGTCGAAGTACTGCCGAAATACGGCTTCCTCGTGACGATCGGAAGCCGGGTGCTGGGCCCAGATCAACGGATCCGAGGCGGCTGCGTAGAGCCCCGCCCAGTCGCCGCTCTGCAGCGGCCGTACGATGACACGCTCGCCAGTCAGGGTTGGTTGCCAGTCGATGTCCTGTTCCATGCTTCAAATCGCTGCAAACGAAAGGTTGCGGATTATACTGCCTGCACTCTGATCGAGGCGTCCGCGGACAACGAACGGAAGATGACGATTCAGTGCTACGACCCGCTGGGTGACCCGCAATCCGACAGCCAGGCCAACTCGCTGGTGATGGTCGCTTTGCTGGACTCGATCAGGCCGGGCATCGAGCGCATAGTCTTCTCAGGTCGACCGCACCGGGACGGAGAGACGGGGGAGATTTCCGTTGAATACGAGACAGATAGGGTGCGCGCTGCGAAGATCGAAGCCGCGGAGCCTTTCTGGCCCGATGTCGTAGACCAGCTTAGATTTTTGGTCGAGGCTTCCAGCGACGATGCAGAGACATCCTCTGCTGGTCGAATCCTCCTTCGATTGAGCAAGAATCGAGTCGCCAGATTCCGTGTGGCCAGCGACTTGGGCTCCGATTGCATCGATCAAATCGTACTGGTCTGCGAAGGCACGCTCGAAACGCCAGTCGACGAACGATCAGCGACTGATTCGCGGCGAATCGAGCGTCTGGCTCAGCGCATGTCGGAACTGAATCCTGGGGAAATCGTTGCGACCGGGGCGTCCATAGTCGTTGCATTGGGCGAGGACGATGCAATCCGGAGGCGCTTGAGCCCGGACGACCTGCGGGAGCAGATGGAGAGCCAGAATCCTGGAGCCTCGGTGGCCTTTCAAAAGCGGCGCGAGCCGAAGGATTGGGCCGAACCTGGCGGCTTCACCCATGAGCCTTGGCCCGGATTCGTGGCTCTACCGCTCCCACACCCGACTCCCCGCAATTTAACCCCCGATTATGTGATCGGTGTCACGCGATTGCGGAGCCCGCGAGCCGACAGGGCACCTCCGGCGCGGACGCAAAAATGTTGAAATGACGCCTACGGAACTCGAGCTAACGCAACGACTGTGTATCGAACATGTTGAAGATCAGAAGCAAACAGCGCAGGAAACTGGGGATTACCCACTTCGGTTTGCTGGGCCATGAAGTCGCTCTGATCGAAAGCATGATGGAACGCGCCCCCGACCTCGCCTCAGACTACGAGCTGCGCGACCCGAACCACGCGGGTACCTGCGAGATCGTCCTCGTCAATAAGGACAGCCAACTGGCGACGTCGTGGTGGAAGAACTACAAAAAGCGCCACCCGTCGGCCATTCCGCTGTTTCTAACCGATTCAAGAGAGGATTCCGGCGACGACGCCTTTTGCAAGCGGCCGTTCTCACCGTCCTTTCTGGAAGCGGCATTTCAGGGATTGGTTGGCGAACGCGCGAGCTGACAGTTCCCGGCCCGACGTCTGAACCGACTATTCGACAGCCAGTATCTGCGGCCTGAAGGTGTCGCTGACGATACCGCGGGCCTGCGTGTCATAGACCACGGTCAGTTCTGACCCATCGATCTCGACGGACACAATCTCTCCGAGAGAGTCCGGGACGTTGGGATTGTCCAGGGCAATGGGGAATCGCTCGATCGGGCCGTTGCCGCCAAAGACAGGGCCGACTTCGATCTCCCTCGCACCTGGGCTGACGTTCCATTCGTAGCGAACGTACACATCGCGATCGGCGTCGAAGTGCAGTAAGCCGTCTATCCCAAGAACCTCTGTCGGATTCCTGGCATCAGTCAGCAACGTGCACCGGAGCCCCATGCCGTCGAACGTCAGTTCGACGATGTTGTTTCCGTGCCATTGCGATTTGGACAAGTGGCGGCCGCAGCGATGCTCCGCAATGCGAATTGGCGGCGATCCCTCGTGTTCGTCCAGTATCCAGGCATCGAAATTGGAGAGATGGACGTCCGATACAACCAGTACCCAGTCGGCACCTGGAGACCGGACAACCGTGACGTTGTGCGCTCCCGCGCACTCCTCGCAGGACAGGTCAGGAAGCTGTTCCGCCGTTGTCAGCGCGTGCCCGAGCACGACGATGTCGTTGTCTACAACCTGGTAGTTTTCGTTGGCGGAGCCGGACGCAGCCATCGAGACAAGAAGGCCAAGTACAACGGCAGTCTTGGCAGTGGCCCTCATGAATCTCACTGACTCGCCGCCCAGGCTCAGCCCTGAGGCTGGTGCGCCATCTGAGCATTCTGTTTTTCGACTGCCTTGGCGTCCGCTTCGAGGCTTTTGACGTAGTTGTCGGCGAAGACGTCGGTTGTTATTTCGTCTACGCCTTCCTGCATCCGATCGAAGATCCGAATCGCGACATTGCGGGGCGATTCCTTTTGCATGTCCAGGTCAGCCGCCATGTCGGTGTCGATCGGGCCCGGATAGATACCGAAGACCGAGACGCCCTGAGGTGCCAACTCGGCGCGCATGGCCTGACTCATCGAGCGTGCCGCGGCTTTCGACGCCGAGTACGTCGCAGCAATCGGCAGGGTCGACAGGCCACTGATGGAAATGACGACGCCGATCGCTCCGCCTCCGTTGCCGACGATGGCCGGTGCGAAGGCTCTCGATACGTTCATCGGCCCGAAGTAGTTGGTCTCCATTTCCAATCGGGCCGAATTTGGATCGTGGTTGTAGACGACCCCGGAGAAACCGGCGACGCCGGCATTGTTGATTAGGACCTGAACGTCCGGTGCATCCGCTGCTGCCTTTTCGATCTTCGCGCTGTCCGTAACGTCGAGTTCGATTGCCACCACGGTGTCAGGGTGTGCATCCACGAGATCGCGAACGCCGCTCATGTCCCGCGCCGCGGCATAGACGCGCTTCGCGCCTCTCGCCACCGCTTCTTCGGCGATAGCTCGGCCAATCCCTCGATTGGCGCCCGTAACGAATACAACCGCGTCCTTTACGCTCACTCCTGACACCCGGCTCTCCTCATGCAGCAGATCGTGCTTACTTTTAGATGACGAAACACGTCCTCCTGTTCGGAGCTGGGACGATGTTTCGTGCGTTCCTCGGGATTCTAGCTGAATGCAGCTATGGAGGCCGGTTGGGAGGGCTCGCTGCAAATGGAAGCGAAATGCAATGGGCGAACCGAGCGGTTCGCCCTACTCTGCGCGCCATGATTTGAACCCAGTGGTGCCGCTGACTCGTCAGGCAGACGATCAGCTCAGACAATCGGCCCAGACTATCGGCTCAGACGATAGGCTCAGACGATAGGCTCAGACAATAGGCTCAGACGGTCAGGCTCTGAGTCCCTGCCGAATCTTGTCCAGCGCCTCGGCGTGTTCCTCGAGGGTGACCGACGTGTCTCCGTGATCCGCGAGGCCCAGCCGCTGCAACAGCGGATACTCGCTCCCCATCAGCTCATCGCCAGAGGTGTCGTGCTGATGAACCAGTCTGGCGGCGCACAGCACCTCAGCGAGTGTCGCATTCTCCTGCAGCGGTGGATCCGTCTCCATCTGCTGCTCTAGAGCGGCGATCAGTCCGTCAGTCATGTTCCAGCTCTCGCCGATAGCCTTGGCGATTGCCGGGTGCCAGTCGTCGAGCACCTGTTCCAGCTCTGCGTCGATCACAATCCCGCACTCATGGGATTTGAGCAGAATATACAGGCGGCCGATAACGCTCAGCAGACCCGTGAGCAGCGCCTCGTTCGGGTTCAGCTTCGTGAATTCTTTCGCGATCACGTGGCAGCGGGCAGCAAGTTCCACGCTCTCGATCCAGATCTTGCGCAGCGCGGTCTTTGCGTCGTCCGGCAAGGCCCCATTTCGTTCGACCTGGCGCATGGCAAAAGCAAGCACCGAGCTCTGCACGAGCTTGTCGCCCATGCGGATGACCGCCTGACGCAGGTCCTTGATCTGGCGGTTGCCGCGGATGGCGGCCGAGTTCGCGAGTTCGAGTACGCGCGCCGCGATGGCGGGGTCGGAGCTGATCAGCCGCGTAATTTCCTCGACGTCGGCCTCTTCCTCCTGAAACGCTCGCTGAATTCGCACCGCCGTCCCGGAGAACATCGGTAGCTCGAGATCGCCACTGTTCAAGTCACCCGCGAGTCCCTGCACGAAACTCGCCGCTGTCTGCATTGCTTCCGCGGACATAGCGCCCTACTCCAAAACCGCCGGATACCTCTACCGTATCGGCAGACTGCGGACGATGTTTAGGCGCGGCGATCTCCCGAAGGCGGCTCGGGATACCCAATGGCCCGTGTAACAACGGCGTTGCCAGGAAAGTCGGGTAGCCTCAGTAGACCTCGAATCGCTCAGACTCCTTGTCAAAGATGTCCTGCGGCAATGGAGGAGCGACTTCCAGGGCCTCGGACCATCGGGATCGGATGTGCTCGTAGCTATCCTTTTCTACGCCACCTCGGAATCGGACGAACTCCTCTTCCAACGCTCTTCTGAGACCCTGAAATTTCGTAGCGGCGGCGAAGTGAGCCTGCGACCGTCCCGACAGATTCAGCGAAGTATTGATGCCCGTGAGGACAACCGTCAGTAGGCTGACGACGACGGCGACAAGATAGGCGGCACTGTTCTCGTCTTGGATTGCAGCTACGAAGATGGACGATGCGACCAGGGCACTGAGGCCAGCGACCGCGCCGCCGAACCAGCGGTGGTACATGCCGTAGCGCGAAGCGGCCCTGTGATGCCCGACGTGCATGACGCTGGCGCTCTGCTTCCACTCTTTCAGCATCTCTTCGATCGTGTCCATAGCCTTTCCTGAGCGTTGAATCGCCGGAGCGCACGATCTTGACGTCCGCCCGTTCCACCAAATTCTAGTCGAAGGTCGGCGGCGTGCTGCGCGCCAGGCTTGCGCAGCCCGGGGCGTCGCCATTTCGCGACACTTGTTCACATAATGTCTGCGTGATACTTACTCTCGTCCCATTCACTGATGGAGAGCGATATGTTTGAGCGCGTCATGAGAGGTGACGACACCACCGAATCGCCGGACAAGAAACGGACCGAGAGCGACCGTTCCCGCGAATCGTTCAAGTCCCGGTCGACCGGCGGCGGCAGAGAAGTAGCTGTCATTGGCAGTTCAATTCAGATCAACGGCGATCTGCGCGGCGATGAGGATCTCCGCATCGAAGGCAACGTAAGCGGTACGGTCGAACTGAAGAACAGCGCATTGACCATCGGCAAAGAAGGCAAGGTCAAGGCGGGCGTGTTCGCCAAGTCGATCGCTGTCGACGGCGAGACCAAGGGCGACCTGTACGCATCCGATCGTGTCAGCATTCACGTCAATGCCCGCGTACAGGGCAATATCATCGCGCCCAGAGTCAGCATCGAGGAAGGCGCGCACTTCAAGGGTTCTATCGAGATGGACCCGGCCGCCATTGACAAGGCGCTCGGGAAGACGACAACCAACATTGCGGAGAAATCTGCCGCAAAGAACAAGCCGGTAAAGGCCACCGGGACCAAGGCCATCGAGCCCAAGTCCGGGCAGGACGCTGAAACGAACGTGAGTCCACCCGCAAAGACTGCATAACGAACATGGCAGTTTCACTTCGCCGGGCTCGGCCCGAGGCGCCACCGGCCTCACCGGTGGCGCTTCACGCGCCCCTCTTTCAAAGCGTCACGACCGGGCTGGACGAGACGGAACGGCATGTCGTCCTCGACCTCGGCACGGCATCGACGGAAATGCTGTCGTTACTCGGCCGGACCCGGTGCCGCGTGGAGGTGACGGACTTCGCCTATTTTGGCGGCATCGATCAGCTCAACTCTCTCGAAGCGGGTTCCGAATTGACCGACGCGGCGGATGCGCTGCTGCCGGAGACGTCGAAAGGCAACGGCTTCGATCTGGTGTTCTGCTGGGATCTGCCCAACTACCTCACACTCAATGCACTTTCGGCATTGATGAACGCGGTCGGCCGACGTGCCAGTCGCGGCGCCCGTGCGCATGCACTGATCGTCTATTCCGGGCGCGAGATGTGCGAATCGCCGGGCCGCTTCGTGCCTACAGCGGACGCGGAACTCGTCGATCACAATACCAACCGCACCCCGATTGCGGCGCCACGCTATTCGCCAGAAGATCTCGGCAAGAACATGGGGCGTTTCGTGCTCGACCGGGCGCGGTTGCTCAGCAACGGTATGCAGGAATTCCTCTTCCAGATGTAGGTCCGCCTCTGGCAGATGGCTGAGAGACGCCGGCCCAGGTGTCCGGGCCGGCGCCAGTTTTCCAGAAGGCCGGTGGCGTCACAGGCCCTTGATTCTCGACGGCCTGTGCAGCCTCCGCACGACTAACTTCCGGCCGCGTATCCGGCCAGCACCGAGAAGTGCGCGACACCTTCCGCCGGGTTCTCCGGGTTCATTTCCATGACCGAGAAATAGGCGCGACAGGCTTCCGAACTCTCAGCCTTCTGCATGACTGCCATGGCGGTCTCCTCGTTATCCCACCAGACGATATCGGCGTAGGAACCGTCGCTCTTGCGAACCAGCTCGCGAGCCACGAATCCGGGCTGCTCCGACAGGAACTCGCTCTGGAACCGCTGCGATGCGTGCATCAAATCCGCCTCCGTTCGTCCCTCCGCCAATTTGATGTCGGCCATTTCGATGACTTTGTTGCTCATTTTCGGGCGTCCTTGATTGCTTGGTGAAGGGCTCATTAGATGTGTAAATATGCCATTTTGTGTCATATTTATTGGATGGAAAGAGCAACCACCGTATCCAGGCTGAAGCGATTGGATCTTCTCGCCGCCAGGCTCCAGACCGACGCGCCGCTGGTGCTGCGCGACATTGCCGCGGAACTTGGCGTGAGCGTGCGTACCTTGAGTCGCGATATCGAGGTGCTTCGCGATCGCGGCTTGCCCATTGAAGCCGACCGAGGTCGCGGTGGCGGCGTGCGATTGCACTGGAGTTGGGGTATCGGCCAGATATCTCTCAGCTATCGCGAAGCGGTCGACCTGCTCGTGAGTCTAGCGGTTGCCGAACGAATGGAGTCGCCGATCTTGATGGCCAATCTGGCCTCGATCCGACGCAAACTGATGACGACGTTCTCGCCGGCCGATCAGCAGAGGGTCAAGCGGCTCAAATCGCGGATTCTGATCGGACAGACCGCTTCACTGTTTGTGCAGACCAGCTACAGGCTGCCTGCGGCGTCGACGATCGAGAAACTCCACCGAGCGTTCCTGATGTCGAGAGTCGTGAATATCGGCTATGAAGACGAGCGCGGTCGTCGAACCCGTCGCTCGATTGAGCCGCACTACCTGCTGCTGAACTATCCCGTTTGGTACTTGCTGAGTTGGGACCGGCTTCGAGAGGACATCAGGACGTTTCGATGCGATCGAATTCTTTCTGCATCGCTGCGCGACGAGGAGTTTGTCCTTCGTGGTTACGCCGAGTTTCGCAGCGCGCTTCAGGATGTGGACATCGTATTGCCCTAGTCAGCGTGCGCTAGCACGGCAGCATTCGGACGAGAACGGTTCGACGATACGCCCTACTCGGCTTCGAGGTCCGTCGGCGGACGCGGAGTAACCGGGCTGGGCCCGGAATCGACGACGCCACCGAACGGGAGCCGTGCGGCGACATCGCAGGCGGCCGGCATCTCGATTGCCCCGCGAGACGGCGTGTTCGAACGCGCGCTACCGCAATAGTCCGTCGACACGCCGGCTGCCGGTGCGTTGGCTGGCAGATTCCCTGCCCCGGCGCCGGCGGAAAGATCCAGCGCCGCGATATCGGCATAGAGAGCCGAGAAATCGGCGTTGGTGAGATTGTCGCTGGTCACGATATTGCCGCTGCCGGGCAGACCGCCCTCGAAAACGTTGTTGCGGACTTCGATGTCGCCGACGCCTTCGAAGGACTGAATCTGTAGCATCCCCCCGGCGTTGTACACAGTGTTGTTCAGAAACCGGCTGCCGCACGCTGAATTGACGTGCAGCGCCACGACTGAGGTATTGATGACGATGTTGTTGCGAGCAATGCCGTCGTAGTCCTCACAAATACAGCCGCCGGCACCCTGATTGCCCGCTGCGCACCATTGAACGCCCATCCGGCCGCCACCGAATGAAATGCCGACCACGACGCCGGTACTCTGTGAACGATCGAAATGGCCGGCCACCAGATTGCGTTCGATGACGCTCTCCGTCGTTGCACCCTTCAGGAATATCCCGTAGCTGATTCCCGCATTGCCATAGTCGTGCACGTAATTGCCGATCACCTGCCAGCGCGCACCGCCGTCGAGGTTGTAGACATTCGACTTGGATGGGAAGCCGGCTGTGTTGTAGGCCTCATTGCCGGCGATCGTGATGTCTTCGGGTGCGTCCAGCGTGCCGTTGGTGATCCAGCCCTTGATGTGGTGCAGAAAATCGGTCGTGCGGCCGCCACGGATGGTGATGCGTCGCGCACTGCCCCAGAGAGAGATGCCCCGTGCGCTCGAGCACTGATTGCCCTGACAGCGCAGCCAGATGCCCTCGACGACGTAATCCTGACCCTCGATGGAGAGTCCCAGTGTGCCGGTGATCCGGAATTCGACGTCGCCGAGGTTGCCTTGGCCGACAAGCTGAATCGGTTCTGACGGGGTACCGGCGCCGTCGAGTTGGATCGGGCCGGAGAATTCGTAGACGCCTGGCGCAATCCGGATGACGTCGCCCGGACTTGCCTGACTTACCGCATCAATGACCTCGGCGGGCGTGCTGACATCGATCTCGGCCGATTGTGCGGCCAGCGGTAACAGGCACAGGGCGGCCAGAACGGAAAGTCTCGCTGTTCCTCGGCGCATCAATGGGTCCTCGGCGGGTAGTCCCCTGCTCTGCGTACAGCCTAGACCCGGCGCGTGTTGCTGCCTGAGCGCTGCGTCACGTTATTGATCTGAACTTCTGCGCGAGAGCATACCGCTGAATACTGGTAGTCTGCTGGTCCATGAGGCGACCAACCGCGCTGTCACAGGCTTTCGGCCTTGCTGCCGCACTTTTGCTCAGTGCCTGTGCGGGCATCGAGACCGACGATGCCGTCCTCGAGAGTTCCCATGCCGCAATCTCCCGGGATGGCGACGTTATCGGCACCCGGGAGCGGCTGGTACGGGAGGTGGACGGTGGTATCGCCATCACATCGCGTCAGACCATGCGCGTCGCGACCGATGGCACACGGCCGGTGACCCTGGTCGAGGAAAGGACGCGCATCGAGGATGGCGATCGGAATACCGTGGCCGTCGTGCGTCGCTCTGAGTTGGGCCGTTATGAGACGGTTACTACAGCCGATATCTCCGAGGCGGTTGCGAGCGTTCGTCGTGAATCTCCGATCGACACACGAGAGACGACGATCGCTTTGCCGGCCGGGCTCCGCTTCGACAACGGTGCCGGTCTGATCGCCGATTGGGATCCGGACGTCTCACCGGAACTCGAATTCTACGCGCTGGATATTCGCGCTCCTCTGGTCGAACGCATCGTGTATAGCTTCGACGGGGGCGAACCGGAAGAAGGAGGACGAACGCTGGTGCGAACGTCCTGGATCGGCGGCGATCTGCGCTCGTTGACACGCCTGAGACTCGACGAGGACGGCGGTCTGCTGGAGTCTGAGCAGGCGATGTTCGGATCCGCGATTCAGACGAGTCCCGCGCCGCAGGCAGGCACCGGAGGCAACAGTACGAGCAATCCGGTCCGGGAGTCGCTGATCCGCTCGCCGTACCGCATCTCGCGGCAGGCGATGAGGGGGCACATTCGCTATACCTTCAGTCTGGACGCCGATGTGGCATTCCAGCCTCCACAGACTGGCGAACAGCGCGTCACAGCGACACCAAACGGATTCCTTCTGGACATCTGCAGCACCTGCGGACCCGGGATGGATTCCAGCGAGGTGACGTTGACAGAGGCACTGGAGCCGACCTTTTGGCTACAGGCCGATCATCGCCGGTTGTCGCGCATCGGTCAGACCGTGCGAGACAGTGACGCGACCGACAGCGAGAAGATGGCGCGCCTGGAACGCTGGGCTCGGCAGCGGATGGAGGAGATCGATTTTGCGGGGCACTACTCCGCGGCCGAGGCTCTGGCCCGCGGATCCGGGGACTGCACCGAGGGTGCGGTGGTGCTGGCCGCGCTTGGGCGAGCCGCCGGTATCCCGACGCGTGTCGCGAGCGGTATCGTCTATTCGCGCGAGCGCTACCATGGCGTAAGCCACGCCTTCATGCCGCACGCGTGGACGCTGGCTTACGTGGACGGCGAGTGGAAGAGCTTCGATATGTCGCTCGACGGATTCGATGCTACCCACATCGCACTGACGATCAGTGACGGCGATCCAGGCTCGATCCAGTCAGGGCATCAGCTTGCCGCGTTGCTTCGCTGGGAAGGAATGACAGAGGTTAGGCCGCGCCCGGCCGACTAGTCGCCCTGGCGCGAAGCCGGTGACGCCCTACTCGTCCTCGAAGGAGGTCGGTACCTGAGGTGCTTCGAGTTCCTCGGAGAAGCTCGACGGCAGTATTCCCGCGTTCGCCGATAGCTCGCCGGCGTCTTCGTAGGCCACCGGCAGTTCCGGAATCTCGAGATCTTCTTCAGTGTCGATGTATTCGACGTCCGAGACATCCTTGATTCCGCCCACGAAAATCTCGATGAGCTCGAATTCGTCGACGCATTTCTCCAGTTCCTCGTAACCCGCCGGGCCGGACTCCAACTGGATCAGCGTGTCCTGCGCCGCTGCCGGCATGGAAACCGCGGCGGCCGACAGTGCAGCGGCGGCTGCGAGCCCTCGTAGCGGAATCTTGTAGGAGACGCAGACCTCGTCGGTGCACGATGCGATGAAGGCCTGACGCTCGGCGTCGCTCATCGCGTTGAGGTCGAAAACCTGGCGCTCGCACAGACGGCAAACATCGCCATCCATGTACTCTGAGAGCGCGTTTTTGACGGGACAGGGTCGCTGTACTTTCGGGAATCTGGCCATTGGCATATACCTCCAGGCTGTACTGATTCTAGCCCAAGCGGTGGCGCGGGTCGAACGCGTCCGGCGATGGTAAAGAGGTGCCGGACGCGCCGTTTTACCTAACGCCAGGCGACAAGTCGCAGGCCGACGTCAGTCCGCGTACAGCGCGACCAACTCCAGAAGGCTGGATTCGATGACGTCCGCACTTTCCTGACTGGCGGCCATGACCCGGTAGAAGTTCTTCCAGCTCTCGCTGCCGTTGTCGCTGACGCGAACGAGATCGCGGTAGTCGTCGCCCATGTCCACGATGACTTCGAACGACTGGCTGGTCACCGTCGGGTTGTTCATGATCGTCATCGACATCGTATTCACATTGGTCCGGACTTCCTCGACCTGCCGCAACAGGATGGAACGCGACATTTCCGGTGTCAGCCAGAGCTCCAGCCGTCCTGTTGCCGGATCGAGGGTGAACAGGGTCTCCGGGTTCTCCTTGACCGGCGATTCAATTAGAAATGCACCCACATCGGTCTGTAGCGACTCAGCCGCTGCGGCATTGAGTGTGTCAAGCGCGGCTGCCGCCCGAGCCAGTGACTCGGCGTCCAGGCTTCGACCGGGTGTGTTCTCGGTCAGCGCGGTTTGCAGGCCCTGCTGGACGGCCTGTCGGCGTGCGGCCTCCGCTCGGCGTTCCTCTTCCTGTTGCTGCCGCAGCGCCTCTGCCTCACGGCGCTCTCGTTCCCGTTCCGCGGCCCTTTCCTGCGCCAGTGCGATCTCTTCGGGCGTCGGGCCGCTCGCGCAGCCGGACAGTGAGGTCGTGGCGAGCGTGGCCGCGACAATGAGCAACAGCGACACGGGCTTCGAACCACCCCCGTGTGTCTTGTTGGCATATCTGTTTTGAGTCATGAGGTCCCCTCCTCTGTTTGGTGAAGGCGGCTTCGCGCCTTTCTTACCTGACGAATCCGGTGTCACATTGTCAGGCCTTTCCCGCACAAGTACGGAGCGGCCGCAGGACGGTCGTCACAACACCCAGTGTAGAAGGCGGTGCGCAGGCTGCTACCCGCGGCACGCCTGAGAAACGGTAACTCAGGCCGATCCCGCCACGGAACGGCCGTCGTGACTATGCGATGAAGGGGTTTCGCTCGATTGAGCCGGGCTGTACGACTCAGTCGTAGTTGCGCGATCCGCCAGCCAGCCATTCCAACTGGCCGGTTCGCGCGAGCCGATCTTCGAGGGTGTTGAGCCACGTCTCTCCGGGCTCACCCTCGAGCCAGTGGTACTCGCCTTCCTTGCAGGCTTCGAGAAACATGACGCCACGATCGCCTCCGGGACCGAAGTCAGCGGGATCGAGGTTCCAGAAGTCCTTTATGCGGAACTCCGCGTCGATCTGGGCCCATGCGGTCTCAGACACGTAGCTGTCTCTGGAGATGGTCTCATCCGGTACGCGCGAGAATACGGAGCGGTAGCCCCGATCGTCCGCTCCCGCGAAGACACGAACGGCCGCGGCATGCTGTTGCCAATCCAGCCTTACCAGCCGGTATGTGGTCACTTCGGGGTCGCACTGACCTGCCATCGACGGCTCCCCAAGACGCAGCAGCAGCCGGTCCAGCTCCGAGACCGCGGTTTCGACGTCAGCCGCCGAATCGTTGGCATTCGCCGCAGGCGGCGGGTCTGCCGTCCCGTCATCCGCCGGTTGCGGGCTGCAGCCGGCCAGCAACAGCACGAAAACCACTGCCACAATGAATCGGGCATCTGCCGGCGTTTCGGCCCGGGGGCGCGTGCTGTCCATGGGAACCCTGTGGTGACCCTGTTGAACCGATTGTAACCGCCGGGCGTGTCCGCCAGTGTGAGGACACGTGGTTCGGACGTACTCTTCGATGAATTTCATTTATTTCCAATGTGTTATAGACCTTTATTCACCTACAATCTTATGTATGATTCAGGTTGACCGTAGGAAATTCGGACCATAACGTGCTGCGGGAACATTGGAAAAGGTCGGGCGCCTGCGGCGTAGCCTTCCCGCACTCGAGGGAGCAAGACGATGAAGAAAATCATACTGGGGCTGATTGTCGTCACGCTGGCGCCGGCGGTTTCGCTTGCCGATGCCGTTGCGCCGGGAAATCTGCTGGTCGTGACCGATGATGTCATTTACGAGACGCAGACCGACGGCACGATCGTGCAGTCATTCGCGACGCAATACCCGGGCGGCTATCCGCCAACCGAGTATGCGCGGGACGTCGCCGTGGATGCCGAGGGGCTGCTGCATTTCTTTAACGGCACGTTTACGCCGTACATGAGCACCTACGATCCGGTGGCCGGTACATGGACCCACCGGACGTATCCGAATTGGAAAACCGTCAACAACATCTCCTACGGCGGCATCGATGTGCTGGGCAGTCAGGTTTTCGTTACCGACATGCTCACCGAGCCCGGCGTCGTGGTATTTCAGACGGACACCGAGCAGGCGTTTCGTTTCGCGGCTGGCACCGACGCTATCGACCTCACGATCGGCCTCGACGGTCTGCTGTATGTGTTGTCGCCTGGCGGGAGCCCTGGCGGCCGGGTGATCGACGTCTACGATCCCGAGACCTACGCGTACATTCGCACCATCGACCTGACGGCGATTCTGGGCTGGAGCGAGCATCGGGCGATCGCGGTGGACTACAACGGTGACGTCTTCATTGCCGACTGGGACGGTGAGGTTCACCGGATCAACGCCGCAGACGAACCGATTCAGACGTTCGTACCGCCCTGCGACTGGCTCGGCGAGCCCGTTGCATGCTCATTCACCGATATCGACATCTCGGAACTCGGCCAGATTGCGCTGGGCAGCCGAGTCGGCGAGGTCGTTATCACCGATGTCTACTTCTCCACCGTGACGAAGTTCGAGATCGACCGCAGCTTTCTGTTCGTCGAATGGGTCCCGCAGCCGCCGCTGCCGACCGCCGTCGACATTGACATTCGCCCCGGCCGAGATCCGAACAAGATCAATCTGACGCGCAAGACGAACGTCTGGGTAGCGATTCTGACGACGCCGGACTTCGACGCGACGACCGTCGACCCGGCGTCGGTGGCCCTGGGCCCGAATGCTGCAGGTATCAACCGCAGCGCCCGGCTACAGGATGTCGACGGCGACGGGGATATCGACATCCGTCTGCGCTTTACGGTCCGCGATATCGGCATCGTCTGTGGCGATACATCGCTGACGCTGACGGGTCTGACGTTCGACGGCACAGAGATCGTCGGCAGCGACTCGATCGTCACCAGAGGCTGTAACTGACAGCGCGCTGGGCCGCGCGTGATGCGACCTGAGCACGGAATCCGCGCTATAGGATTGAGACGAGCAATCGCCAGCGTCTGCACGGCTGGCGTACGCTCGGAGCATTCAAGGGACGGATCGTGTCGATCCGGAGGAAGACGATATGCAAGCTGAAGGAATCAACAGCCTGGTCATCTACACCGGGGTATTCATCGGCAGCCTGATGCTGCTCAGCGTCATCTGGGTCTGGGTGTCGAAGCAGACCTTCCAGCTCGGCGGTACCCTCATGTCGATCTTCGGCACCGTGCTGATCGGCCTGTCGGTTTTTTCGTCGGTGACGGTCAAGATCGGCGACGACCTGCTCGTACAATTCAATGCACTGCAGGAGGAAGTCGACACGTTGCGGGAAGACAACGCGACGCTCGTGGCGGAAGTCTCAACCATCGCGACGACGACCGAGTTGCAGCGGCAGCAGTTCATCGAGCTCGGCGACTCCCTAAGGCGTCAGAATCCGCAGCTCGCTCAACCGATGCAGGGGATCATCGGAACGCTGGAAACCGCCGATCGGCCGAATTTCGAGGTTCTTCAGGACCTGTCGCAGCGTCGGGTACCGGCTGCACGCCAGAATCAGTAGCGGCCGCGCCGGCCGCGGCGCGGATCAGCCGAGGACGCTGCCGAACACGGCACGTTCGAACGCGTTGCCCTCTTCGCCGGAAGGATCCCCCGGAATGGGGTCGTTCACGCCGTCCTGGGCGTCCGCCCAATGCGTTAGCTCGTGAAGCAGCGTGACGCCTATCAGCGGCACCTCCAGTCCGTCAACGGACTTGACGATGCCACCGCCCGATTCGAACTCGCCAACCGTAATGCCATCGACGTGAACTTGATCGCTACCCCACGTGTAGCAGCCGTACGCCGGCGTTCCCGCGCACACGAGACGCTTGACCACGATGATTTCCGGGCCGTATCCCCACTGCAGTGCCTCGACGATCGTTTCTCGCGGCGTTCGGCCCGAAAATTTCTTGATGGCGTCGACAATGGCCCGGGCATGCACCAGGTTCGGCATGTCGTCACGCACATAGCGTGCGAGTCTCGGGTAGTCGTTAATCCGTGCGTCAGACAGTCTCATTGGGTCCCGCGCGTGGCTCGGTAGCCGGGAGTATACCCGTGGGCTATGGCTGGCTGGCCACCACGTGCTTCATGATGTTGATGTAGCTGTCCACCCAGTAGAGCTCCTCGTTCGCCGCGAGGTAAGCGAGCAGTTCGTCATGCGCCTCTAACGAGACGGCCAGATAGTCACCGCCGATGCCGTGAAACAGCAGATTGAGCAGCCGCGTGCCGCTCGCGGCCTCGCGCCGCACCCGCTCGATCAGCTCCTCGCCGCTGACTTCTGCCGGGGCCCAGCCGGCAGCGAATCCGGGCTCTACGGGTTCGCTGAACTTGATTGCCACGAAGAGGTGTTCGACGGCTGGCAAGTAGTTCTCCCCGCTCACGAAGTGATCCCCGCAGGGCGGCGTGAACGTGCGCTCCTCGCGGCCATCGATGGCGTGCAGAATGCTGTTGGCGACCCGGACCTCGTCGACGATTTCGTCGATTTCATACTTGTCGATGTCGTAGTACGCCCGAACCCAGTAGCGCCCCTCCACCGACGCGCTGCAGGGATGGAAGATCGTGTGATTGCCGAGCTCGTGCCCCTGTTCTGCCGCGGCGCGCCACTCATCCAGCCTCTCGAGGATCGTCGGCGAAGCCAGAGTCAGGTAGAACGACGCCCGGAAGCCGTGCCGGTTGAGTGCCGGGATGGCGTTATCGAGCTGCGAGTCGACGGCGTCGTCATAGGACAGACTGATCGCCATGGCCTGCCCGTCAGGCCATGCGAAGGATTCGTCCGCGGATGCCGCTGGAGCGACAAACAGCAGGGCCAGCAGCAAGCGGGCCGCGCACCGACTCCCCTTCGCTGTCCAACTAGTCCGACGGTTCATGCGCGAACGTCCAATTGACCTTCGCGTTGGCGGTGAAATCCCGACGTCTCAACCAAGGATGCGGCCGTAGATCGCTCTCTCGAAGGCCTCGCCCTCTTCGTTGCTCGGGTCGCCGGGTACGGGATCGTCAACCCCGTCCTGGGCATCCGCCCAGTGCGTCAGCTCGTGCAGCAGCGTGACGCCGATCATATCGACCTGCCGCCCCTTGCTCACCTTGACGAGACCGCGGCCGGCCTCGTATTCGCTGACGGTCGTCTCATTGATCATTATCTGATTGCTGCCCCACGTGTAGCACCCGTAAGCCGGGCCTCCTGCACAGACCAGCCGCTTGATAATCGATATCTGCGGTCCCTGCCGCCACTGCAGCGCGTCGATGATTTCGGCGCGAGTCGTGGAGCCGGCCAGTCCGTGAATCGTGTCGATGATGTCGTCCATCTCGGCGAAGGCGGGAAGCTCCTCTTCGACGTACAGGGCGAACCTCGGATAGGCCACGATCAGGCGTTCGGAGAGTCTCATCAATAGATACCGGGCGACGGAACGAGCAGTATACCTGCCCAATCAACGAGCGACCCGAAATGCTCGAGTCCTGACAGGTCGACGAATTTCCTGCTGTGTCGATCGACGCGTCGCGGATGACTACGCTGCGGACCCTCGATTCCGGCTGACGTGCCTGACACAATCGGGCTCTGTTCGGATGAGGGCCGGCTCGACGATGACGACGCATGCAACTGCGGGAAGACAATGGACCGCTGAGGAGCTCGAGCGACTGACCGTTGAGAACGACGTGAGGCTCCGCGGCCTGGAAGTTACCCGGCTGGACACTTTTGTCGATGCGGCATTTGCGTTCGTGCTGACGCTCCTGGTCATTTCATTCGACGACATACCGTCGAATATCCCCGAGATGCTCGCCGCGGTGAAGCAAATCCCCGCGTTTGCGGCGAGCTTCGCCATGCTCATGTGGTTCTGGATGCAGCATCGGCGCTGGAGCCGTCGCTACGGTCTGGAGAATACCGGCACGATCCTGACCAGCCTGACGCTGATGTTCGTCATGCTCGTCTACGTGTATCCGCTGCGCATGATCTTCGAGGGCATGTTCTCGCAGCTCAGCAACGGCTACCTGGCGACGACCTACGAGATCGACAGTTACGACGACCTGCGTCTGATCTTCATCTTCTACTCGGTCGGCTTTCTCTCGATGTCGCTGCTCGTCAGCCAGCTCTATCGAATGGCACTGCGAAATGCCTCGTTGCTGGCGCTGAATGAGGTCGAGGTTCGGCGCACTCGCGTCGAGATGCTTACCTGGGGCGTCGCGTCAACTTTCGGAATCCTGTCGATCACTGTCGCGCTGACGGTACCGGATACGTGGGTGCCGTTTGCCGGCTACCTGTATTTCGTCGTCTTCCCCGCCATGCTCGGACCGGCATGGGTGGACCGGAGGCGCCATCCGGAGCCGCACTAGCGGACGACTTTGCCCAGTCGGCACGTGGTCCGTTTCGCTGCCTCAGACCTGTGGCTGCATGCCGACGGATGCGCGCGCGGCTTTGAGTTCGTCATACCGCGCTCTGCGTTGCCGGCTGCGCCGGTACCACGCGAAGCCGATGACGGCATTGATTGCAATCAGCACTGCGGCGTAGGTCAGTCCGACTTCGAGGCGTTCCGAGCCGTTGGTGTAGATCAGACGAGCGATGAAGTAGGAGTGGATCAGCGTCGCCGGAATCAGACCGATGACCGAGGCAAACATGAAGCGCTTGAGCGGCACACCGGACAGCGCGGCGGCGAAATTCACGACCGGATACGGAACGGGCATGAAGCGGATCTGGATCAGCGGCCAGATGCCCTGCCGGTTGAGCAGGCGCTCGGCCTTCCGGAAACGGTCTCCCGTCACGCGAACCACGAAATCCCGGCCCAGTGCCCGCGCAACCACGAACGCTGTCCACGCGCCGATGATGATGCCGAGCGTGTTGAGCAAGGAGCCGGCGTACGGCCCGAACGCCGCGCCGGCGATGGTCAGCGGAAACATCGAGATGCCGGTCGGCCCCACCAGCGCGTACAGGACGAGCAGCAGGATGGGCGTCCACCAGATAGCGCGGATGTCCAACAACGACGCTCGAATACGGTCCTCGCTGGTCAGCTCGCCGAGCGGCGTGTAACGCACCGCGGCAAAGGCGGCGACCAGGATAAGGACGAAGACCAGGGCTTTGACCCAGGCATTCGAACGACTGTTTTCAGCGGGCTCAGACATAGGGAGTCCGGTTTCGATTATGAGGCCCTATTTTCGCCGAACGCGAGCGTTCGCCTCTACCGATATCCGGTATCCAATCGTAACTGTATGTAATTATGTGGAATGCGTTCTGTCCGACGTTTTGTCGAACGCTATTCGCGGGGTGCGGGATATTGTTCCTCCATTCCCTCGACATGCAGGCGGACGACAATTGCTCGGCTCCCGCTCGGACCGGCGTACGGCGCGTGTACTGCCTCTTTCGGGATGACGTAGGCATCGCCTGCCTGCAACAGGCGATCGGGCTGTCCTTCTTCGACCTGCGTTGCCGAGCCGGCCAGGACGTAGACGATTTCCTCGCCCGGGTGGTAGTGGCGAGGTATCGACGCGTTGGGAGGGATGTACACGTCGGCGACGATGACTTCGACACCGTCGGCGACTTCGACGGTCGTCCTCAGCACTTCGTTCGCTCCCGGCGGAGGGAGTGGGACGTCGCAGGCCGCGAGTTCCGTCGACGACGGCTCGCAGCCCAGCAGGACAGTGAGCGTGGTGAGGAGCAAAACCGTCTTCGATTTCATCGATTGCTCTCCTTGGCGGCATTGCGCCCTTGTTCGGCGCGCAATGCGCTTCAATTGCAGTTGGCGGGCGGTGGCGAGTCAGTGGACAGCAGGTCCGCGATCCTGATTCCGCCGGCATAAGGTTCGGGAATCTCGGATGTGCACTCGAGTTCCACACCGTGGAAACGCACGTAGGTCGAGCCTCCTGCAGCATCCGCCGAAGAGCCGGCCTCGAGTGCATCCCAGACAGCGATGGGGGCCTGAATGAAAAAGGTGTTGCTGGAATTGCACGGACGAAAACCGACTTCGCCGCTGCTGGCGACGACGAAGCCGTGGATGATCGGCGTGTCGCCCTCCCGGTAGTGTTCGGCCGGCGCGGACGTGGCGTCGCGGCACAGCAGTTCCGGCTGGCTTTGCACCGCCGGGCCCTGTTCCGCCGGCGTCGAGCTGCATCCGCCAGCGAGCAAGGCGAAGAGCAATGCACCGGTCCCTGGAACCCTGCGTTCATCGCCTCGCCGCGGGCCGGCAAGTTTCGGCGCCCTGGGCATTCCGGTGTCTGATCTTTGGTGCCCGAGAAGCCAGAAGAACATGTGGCCGCCAGCGATTCCCTAGACGTCGTCGATCGGCGCAAGCGCGCATTCGTCGGGCGATCGCTTACAGGTCTGGATCTCGAGGTTTACGTCGCGCTGCATGCGCTCGACGTCGTCCTGAATCCTGTTCCTGATTTCGACATAGCGCGGGTCGTCGCCAAGCAATCGATCGTGCATCCAGTAGATCGAGAAACCGTAGACGTTGCGCCAGCCAAGCTCATAGGATTCCTGCACGGCATCGATGGCCTGGTCGACTTCGCCACGCATCGCCAATAACACCCCTTCCATGTCGTACAACCAACCCTGCGCATTGCCGCGGTCGCGCAGGTTTCGCACTATCTCGAACGCCTCTTCCGTCGTCGACAGCGCTTCGCTCTGCATACCCAGATCGTGTTGTGCGAGAGCTCGCTGACTGAGAACGAAGAGGTATCGCAAGGGTCCCGTCTGATCGATCGATACTGGACGCAGAACCCGCAGCGCCGCCTCCGGATTCCCCACGCGGTTGTACATCGCCGCTTCGCTGGCAGCGATGAATGGGTGCAGGATCGGGCTTACTTCGCGACGCCGGCCTTCGAGAAAGTCCAATGCCGCGGCGTCCTCCTGTCTGGATTCCATCAGCGCAAACCGGAGCCATGTCTGCTCGTTGTGTTCGGGTGCTGCCTGCTCGAACCGCTCGATCCATGCTTCCGCCCGGTCCAGGTTGCCGATATCCATTTCGCTATAGGCGATCGCTTGCAGAGCGTACGGGGAGTCCGGATCGATCGAAACGGCCTGCCGCGCGAATCGATACGCCTCGTCGAACTGGCCCCGCTCGAACTCCATCTGCCATCTCGAGAAATACAGAATCATCGTATCGGGATGGTTGCGCAGCGCCTGATCGAAGTGCCGCTCCGCTTCGTCGAACCGCCCGAGCCACGCCAGCGTCGCTCCGATATTCTCGGCAATCAATGGATGCAGCGGATCGACTCGCTCTGCATCTCGGAAAGCCGCGAGCGCGGCCAGGGGCTCTCCTCTGATCGCATTGCCGAGCCACATGTGCGCCATCGAGTAGTCCGGATTGCGTTCGATCGCGTGACGGTAGTGCTCGACGGCATCCTGTGTCAGTCCCTGAACGGCGAGGCTCAAACCCAGCGAAGCGTGTGCCTCGGCGAGTTCGGGAGCCAGATCGAGCGCCCTGCGCGCGTTCTCCTCTGCCGCGGTCGCGGCAGCTTCCGGATCGTAATCCCCGTACTGCGATATCAGCGAGTAGGCGTCGGCAAGGCCTGAGTACGCCAGCGCATACTCGGCATCGATGGCTATCGCTCGCTCGAAAAGGACTATCGCCCGCTGCAGAGACTCGGCGGTCCGCTGGTGAAAGGCGTGCCGCCCGAGCAGGTACAGATCGTGAGCTTCTATGTCGTCCGTCCTGCGCCCTGCTTCTTCGCCCAGCAAGGTGAGTTCGAGCGCCTCGGCTATGGCAGCCGCGATCTCGTCCTGGATCGCGAAAACGTCACTCAGCTCTCGCGTGTAGGACTCCGACCACAGGTGCCGGTCGGAGCGAACATCGATTAGCTGCGCGGTGATGCGAACCTGCGAGCCGGAGCGGCGCACGCTTCCCTCGACGATGTGCGCTACCTTGAGCCGCTCGGCGATCGTTGGAATGTCGATTTCCTGGCCCTTGAACGAGAAGGCCGACGTTCGGGACGCAACTTGCAGCCCGTCGACACGAACGAGCGTGTTCAGTAGTTCCTCCGAGATCCCGTCCGAGAAGTACTCGTTCTCCTCATCGGCGCTCATGTTGACGAATGGCAGCACGGCAATGGTTTTGTCATGGTCGGAAACCACGACCACGGGTGCGGCCGGCGACGAAAACTGCTGCCAGAAGAACATGCCAGCAACGCAGATCGCTGCAATGATCGTGACGTAGTCGAGCCGCCTTGCCGTCGCGTGCTTGATCGAGTCCTCGCGGGCGACTTCGCTCTCTCGTTTGAGCCCCTCAGGGGTCAGCTCATAGGCCCAGGAAAACACCAGTGTGAAGATAAAGCCGACGCCAAGGACCAGGAACAGGGTTCGGATGACCCATTCCGGCGCGCCGATGTTGCCGAGAAAGAGATCGGCAATCTGGACAATGAGCCAGGAAACGACGACGTAGGCGGCCGCGACGCGAAATACGTTGCGGCGCTTGAGTTCCTCGAACGCTCCCACTCGGCCGGTCTCCAAAAAGCTGACGGCTCAGCAATCGCGCCATTCTAAGCGAAACCCGCGTCGAATCCGACGCGTTACAGGCCTGAGCTTGCCCTCGCCAGCCCGAGCCAGACTGCGCAGCCGGTTAGTGGTAGATGCGCTCGGAGTCGTCGGTTTTCTTGTCGGACGCGGCTTCGACACCGGAGGCGGACTCGTCCGGCTCTGCGTCTGAGGCGTCCTCCGCCTCCGCGTTCAGCTCCGGCTCGACAGTGTCGTCTGCCTCAGTGCTGTCGGCCGTTTCGGCATCACCTTCAGCGGCCTCAATCGTTTCAACCGGCGTCTCGTCAGCTGCCGGCTCCGCGTCCAGGCCCTCCTCGATCGCTGGTTCCTCGACGACGTGATCTTTCGGCTGTTCGTCGGCGACCAGTTCCGCAGTCTCGTCGATGACGGTCTCGTCGGCGTCAGTCGGCAGACGAGATTGGGTCGAGAACGGCAAAGCCGAGCCGGGCTCCGTCGGGACGCAGAACGTCTCTGCACCTTTAGCCATGTGCTCGTAGAGCTCCCGGTATTGCTGACCGATCGTCTGGAACTGCTGTGCCGTCTGATCGAAATGACGGGTGACGTCCTGCCGATAGTCGTCGAACTCGGCCCGAGTCTCCTCGAGCTTCGAGGATGCTTCGGAACGGCCCTTTCGGCCCAACAGGAATCCAATGCCGGCGCCCACCAGCAGTAGCAGCACAGCCGCTGCCACCATCGTAATCTCACTCATGCCCAAGCCTCGCGAAGATGAGAAATCGAAGTTTGCGGGGCGTATGTTACGGCAAAAACAGACACTTGCCGATACGGATTGTTCGAAAGAATCGCGCTGGCCCGGTCAGCGTCTCAATGTCGATTCCCGAAAACACCGTCGTCCTGATTCTCGACGTCGAATGGGCGGTCCGTATTCCTACCGCCGCCTCAGAAGCGCGCCCCGAACATGAGCGTATAGACCGGTCCGCCGAGATCGCCGTTGACGGTTGGCAGCCCCGTCACCTCGCCGAAGTCCGCAAAATGCGCCCGAAAACCGGCCGTGAACCACTTGTTGAAGCCGCCCCGCACGCCGACGTAGCCGCCGAAGGCGTTGGAATCGAACGGGTCGCTGATCTCCGTGCACACTGGCCCGCCGAACAGCGGGTTGTAGTCATTGCAGTCCAGTTCGGCGAAGTCCGTGTTGTACCAGCCCGCCCCGGCCTCGAGATCCAGGTGCCCTCTGCCCGACTCGCCGAAGCGGAGCTTCATCGACGGCGTCAGGTATACGCCTCTCTGGATCAGATCCTCGAAGATGCCGGGAATCCGGCTGTCCGTCGAGAAGAAGCCGAGATCCACGCCCAGCAGGAGATTGGCGGCGCCGACGTCGACCCGCCGATGGACGGACATATCAAGTGCAAAACCGTACTGATCGAAATCGCCGCCGATGCTCGACTGCACGTCTCCGAGATCGCTCCACGAGGTGGCACCCACCCCAAAGGCCCACTCCCAGGGACTCTCGATCTTTTCGAGGGTCTCGGCGTTGGCAATGCCCGTCATGGTCCAGGCCACCAGGCCAAGCAGCAACGCGGAGCGGCGGCCCCGGGCGCTGTATCGGATGCTCGATGACTGCTTCATAACGCTGCTCCCATTCGACTGCCCGCATTTTACCCGCAAGCCGGTCGGATCGAATGACGATGTCCTTATGAATTGCGGAGGATTCGGTCTGCCATGGAGTCCGGGCCCTGCCCCGTCTATGCGACAATGCCGCTGCCTGGTCTGGAGGGGGTGTATGGCGAAGCTGCTTATGTGGATTGTGTTGCTGGGCTTTCTGGCGATGGCAATCTACGCGATTCTCGGCGCTCGGGGGACGCCGTCGCACTCGACGATCGCACAGGACGAGACGGTCGTATTCTTCCGCACCACCGGCTGGTTGAACGAGCAGACCGGCGAATGGCACCTCCCGATTCACGGCTGGATCTACGAGCCACAGGACAGCCGCGCTCGGCGCGCGATATTCGAACGCGTCCTCTCTTCCCGATACGATCTCGCCACCGACGACCGCACAGAGCCGAATTTCGCCCGCCGATTGAATCTCCTCATTGCCGACAATGAGCGCGGCAAGCGCATCGTAATCTCAATCGCCGGCCGCACAGAAGTACTCCCGGCTTCCGAGCCGAACGGCCATTTTTCGACCACGCTGACGTTGCCTGCCGACGAGCTCAGCGCCTTCGGCGACGGTGCCTCGCTGTCGTTTTCTGCCGTGACCGGCGAACAGGAGGATCGCGAGTTCACGGGCGAGGTTCGTCTGGTCGAGCCTGCCGGACTCTCAGTGATCAGCGATATCGACGACACGGTGAAAGTGAGTCACGTCACCGATCGGCGGCAGCTTCTCGAGCAGACGTTCCTGCTGGACTTCGCCGAGGCGCCCGGAATGGCTGACGCCTACCGGGGCTGGGCGTCGCAGGGCGTCAGTTTCCACTTTGTCTCCTCCAGTCCGTGGCAGCTTTACGCTCCGCTGACCGAGTTCCTTGATGCGTCGGGCTTTCCGTGGGCTACCTTGAATCTGAAGCTCGTGCGATTCCGTGACGAGACGCTATTCGATCTGTTCAAGGAAGGCACCGAGACCAAGCCGCCAATCATCCGCTCGATTCTCGACCGCTATCCGGACCGGCAGTTCGTTCTCGTCGGTGACAGCGGCGAGCAGGACCCGGAGGTCTACGCGGAATTGATGCGAGAGCGTCCGGAACAGATTCAGCGGATTTACATACGCAACGTAACCGGCGAAGCGTCCGACAACGAACGCTTCGCGTTAGTCTTCGATGGCATCGACCCAGAACGCTGGCAGCTCTTCGAGACGCCGGAAGGATTGGAGCTGCCAATGATGGGGGAAGAATGAGGGCAATAAAAACATTATTTATCAGTAAATTATTCGCAGTACTTCTAGTATTTTCTTATTTCGACTCGGCGCATGCCGACCCGCTCGATGGCGATTATCTCTACGGCGTCGCGACGGTTCGGGCGGCGCCCGGCGAACTGGCCGCGCTGCTCGAGTGGTTCGACGCCTTCAGGGCGAGCGGCTTCCACGAGGACGCCGGCCTCCCGGAACCGCTGGTGATGCGCCATTCGCAGGGCGATCAGTGGGACCTGCTGATCATCAACCCCATGGATGGCTGGCTTGCGCACTTTGACGAAGACGCTGCGGCGGCTCGAAAGGCGGCCGCCGATGAGTACGCCGAGTTGCTGGAGGACTATCACGGGCTCGTTGCCTTCCACGAAGATCACTTCGCGTACGGGCCGCCGCTGGCAGCCCTGCGGACGGCCTGGGATGAGAGCGAGTTCTTCCATGTGGAGATGTTCCACGCTCTCCCGGGGCGGGCCGGGGACCTGTTCGAACAGCGGCGCATGGAAAACGAATATCTCGCGGCGACAGGACAAGTACCGAACTTCATCTTTCGCCGATCGTCGGGCTCTGACGTGGACGTCTTCACGATCGGCTTCCACGAGAGCTTCGAGCGCTTCGCCGCCCCGGCGCCGGTCAGCGATGAGGAGAAACAGATCGCAGCCCGCGACGCGGGCTTCGACGGGCTCGCGGACCTGTCGTTTTATCTGCGCTCTCTGATCTCCGCGCACCACGATACGCTGGCCGTCAAGGTCGAGTGAGCCGCATCGCCGCCGCGAAGTATTGAGGGATTCGCAGGGCCCGTCACGCTGTACAGGGGGAGATACACCGTAAGACGAGGATCCGGCAATGAAAAATACGCTCCTGTTGATTCTGTTTGGCCTGTTTCTGACCAGCTGCGCCGCACTGTTCACTCCGCCCGAGGAAATGGAGCGCCCGGACCCGGAAACCGAGGAGAACCCGGGCCCCGGCGGGACCACCGACTTCGTGTTGACCTACACGTACGGGGAGAAGTGCCGGGACCTCGATTCCGTGCAATGCACGATCAATATCTCCGGCGACCTCGGCGAGTCGGCATCGGAAAGTCTGCGCTGCGGAACGGAGTTTGAGAGCTGCACCGCCACCATCCAGGGCGGCATAACCGGTTCCTGCGACGCGGGCGCGCCGACGCCCAAGACGGACGACGATTTTACAGTGGTGGTGAGCTACAACAGCGAGCTCAATTTCCCGCCAACGCTACGCTGCTATTCGGGCACCTGAGATCGATTGAGCCGCCCGCGGCAGCGGGCGGCGACGCTACATTCCGCCGTTGTCGAGTAGCCAGCGGGCGTCGTTCAGCGCGCTGACGCGCGTGATGTCGTTTACCGTGCAGTAGCCGGGAAGACCGGCTCGGCGGTAGGCGACGCGGCTAACGGTACCGCCGCAGACCATCTTCGTATCGCTGTGGAATTCGACTCGCTGGGCCGAAAGCATGGCCGGGCAGCGCGTGACGGTCTGAATCAGGAAACGATCGTCGGCGACATCCGTCTCGACGTAGACGTGTTGTTCGTCGAGGACTTCCCAGTAGCGAACCGCGTTGATTGTGTAGCACTCGTCGCCCATGGCAGCGACTCTTTCGCGCTTTTCGTCGACCGTCGTGCAGGCCGTCATGGCCAGCATCGCGATGAGGATGGTTGCAACGTGTCTGGCGGGCAAGAACGTCTCCCTGGTGTCCGCGCCGGTGGATCAGAGCAAAATCTGAACCGATTGTACAGGCACGTTGGACGCGGCCGGCGGGGTTTAGTTCACGCCTTAGGCCTCCACCGACTTCGCACAGGTGACCGGTGCACCGGTGACCAGACGTTCGGCCATCTGGCTGAACGCCATCCAGCGCTGCCAGGTGCAGCGAAAGCCGAGATTCAGGTCCCGAATCGTCTGTTTGTGGTCGATCATGACCACAATTGCGGCCGCGGCCATGACGCTGCGCCACACGGCGACAAACAGCTTCCGGCGCCACGCCGTCGTTACCTGTGACTGCAGGAACAGGCAGTGGAATTCGAGGTGCGAACGCTCGTCTTCGACCATCTCGCTCAACCAGCGGCGCACGGGGCCCGGGCCGAGTTTCGCGGCGATGGACGAGTAGTAGCAAATGCCGACGACCTCGGCGGCCAGCAACACGAGCACCTTGAGCCGGAGTCCAATCAGCCGGCGGCCAAAGCGGAACAGGCGTTGCGTCCAGTTCCGGCGAATCAGCTCGCCGCCAAGCAGCCGTACGCACATCGCTAGAACGTTGGCGTGCCGGTGTTCCTCGGCGACGAACAGCTTGACCGCCTCTGCGTAGTCGTCATCAACGTTTTCGAGAGCGCTGTCCCGGGCCTGTTCGATGACCGTGCCGCCACCCGATTCGCCGAGTTGAAAGATGGCCAGCGAGCGTGCCAGCGATGCGGGCAGCCTCGAGTAGTCGACGCTCGTGTCGAGCGTCGGGAGTTCACGATCCGCACGTGCCTCGAAACGCTTGCGCCAGTGCGCCCAGTTGGGTCTTTGTGCCGTTGTCTCTGCCATCGATCCGTACCTGTTCCTTCAGACAGGAACAGTCATACGGAGGGCAACTGGCAAAGCCGCGCCGACAATGTGGCAAAAAATGGCGCGTTGCGCCTACTCGATTCGCTGGATACGTGGGTAAGTCGGTTTCCAGCGCCGGCGTTCGACGTGCGTCTCGATATCCGTCGTGATGCTGGCGACGCCGTCCAGCACGGCCTGCTGCGCTACGGCAACGGCAACGTCACCGCAGACGTCCCACAGCCGGGAGACCGAGGGTACGATGCTGCGCTCCTCGAGTTCGTCAGGCGTCAGCGTATCGGCAAGCGCCGTGGCGGCGGCCGTGATCATCGAATCGGTGATCTCGCGGGCGTCGCAGGCGATTGCGCCGAGCCCGATGCCCGGGAAAACGAAAACATTGTTCGCCTGGCCTATTCGCTGCGGTCCGGACGGCGTTTCGACAGGATCAAATGGACTGCCGGTTGCGATCAATGCCTTTCCGCCGGTATGGCGGAGAACGTCCGTAGGTTCCGCCTCGCTGATCGAGGTCGGATTCGACATCGGCAGAATCACCGGCTGCGCACAGTTGTCCGCCATGGCGCGAATGACCTCTTCCGAGAACGAGCCGCCCTGCCCTGATGCACCGACCAGCGACGTCGCCTTGTAGGCGCGGGCAACGGCTGCCAGATCGGCACGCTGCTCACCTTCAAGGCCAAGCTCGGAGACCATGGCCTCCGGCCACGCGAGTTCGCGCTTGTAGTCGTCGAGGCGCTCTCTGCCGTCGCTCAACACGCCGCGGCTGTCCATGACGAGAATTGCTCGCGTCAGCGCGTCGCCGCTAAGGCCGGCCTCTGACAGGCCCTGGCGCAGCTGGCGGGCAATACCCAGGCCCGCCGCACCGGCGCCGTAGATCAGGATGCGCGAGTCCTCGAACAGCGCGCCACTGACCCGGCAGGCACCCTTGATGCAGGCGCATGCAACCGCCCCGGTGCCCTGAATGTCGTCATTGAAGGACGGCAGGTCGTGCCGATAGCGATCGAGGATCATCAGGGCGTTGTCCTTGCGGAAATCCTCCCATTGGATGATGACCTCCGGGAAGACGCTCTTCGCCGCCGCCACGAATTCGTCGACCAGATCGACATACTCGTCGCCTCGGAGGCGCGGCTGCCGGTAGCCCAGATATAAGGGATCGTCCAGCAGCTGCTGGTTGTCGGTGCCGACATCGAGGCTGATCGGCAGCGTTCGGGCCGGGTGGATGCCTGCCCCGGCGCAGTAGAGCGCGAGCTTGCCCACGCTGATGGCCATTCCGCCGGCGCCTTGATCGCCGATACCGAGGATCGCCTCGTTGTCGGTCACGACCATCAGCCTGACGTCCGAGAATGGCGCCGCATCGCTCAGCACGGAGGCGATGCGCCCGCGATACTCCGGCGTGATGAATATGCCGCGGCCGCGCCGGAACACCCTGGAGTAATACTGCGATGCCTTGCCCACCGTCGGTGTGTAGACGATCGGCATCACTTCCTCGAGGTGCTGACTCAGTACCTTGTAGAAGAGGACTTCGTTGCGATCCTGAAGCATCGCGAGACCGATATTCCGTCCAACGTCGTCGCGATTGTGGAAGATCGAGCCAAAAATGCGCGCTGCCTGCTGTTCGATATCGTTGTGGCCCGCAGGCAGAAGCCCTTCGATGCCCAACTGACGTCGTTCCTCCGGCGTGAATCCGGTTCCCTTGTTGTAGAGCGGGTAGCGCAGTAGTTCCGCCCCGTCGCGGTGCACGGCGAGCACGTCGCCGTCGTCCGTCCGCGCGATGTCGAATTTCTCCATGATTTCCAGGTCCTCGAAGGAAGCAGCGAGTGTAGCCGAATCAGTGCGCGCTTTTGGATTCCGTGCCCTTGAGGACGAATACGTTGCCGGCCAGCACCAGCACGGTGCCGACAATAATCGGCAGGTCGATGCTGAGGCCTTCGAACAAGGTGGACAGTATCAGGGCCACTACGGGGAACATGACGACGGCATAGCCGGCCTTGTGGGCGCCGATTCGGCCCAGGAGCGTGAGGTAGGCGCTGAACGCGATGATCGATCCGAAGACGCTCAGATAAATCAACGACACGACGTAGCCTGGCGACGCGTCGAAAGTGAACGGATGACCGGCAATCAACGCATAGATGCCGGTCAGTATGGCGCCGTAGAACATGCCCCACGCATTGGACTGGATGACCGGCAGGGACAGCGTCTGCGCCCGTTGCGACGCCATGTTCCCGCAGGAGGCGACGAAGGCGCCGAGAAACGCGAACGTCGAGCCCACGAAAACGGAATCCTCGAACGAGACGACGCCGATACGGGGCGCGAACATGGTCACGATGCCCGCGATACCGAGTACGGCGCCGAACAGCACCCGTGCGCCGGCTCTTACCCCGAACAGGATCCTGGCGAGCAGCAGATTCATCCACAACATCGCCGTAAAGACGATCGCGGACAGCGCCGAGGTGATGTGGATCTGGGCACGGTAGGCGAGCACGTAGTTGAGACTGAACAGGCAGAGCCCGAGCAGAGCGAACCACACGTGTGCACGCCACTCGAATCGCAGGTCCAACCGGCGAACGTGGCACCATGCGAACAGCATTACCGCCGAGATCGCGTAGCGATAGACGACTGAGACCTCGGGCGCGACGCCGCCGAGCTGGAACTCGATCGCGAACCAGGTCGAGCCCCAGATCAGGACGGTGATGGTATAGAGAAGCGTGTTGCTCATCGCGCGCTGGCCAACGCCAAAGCGCCCGACTATACGTCCGCCAGGATGCGGACGGAAGCCGTTCCGGTTCGGCTCAGACGGCGGGCTGGCGCTTTACGTCGGGCCGCCTTCCTTTGACCGCCGACGCGAAGTCGCTCGCGGTCATCGGCTTGCCGAGCAGGAAACCCTGACCCATGTCACATCCGTTCTTGCGGAGATACTCGAGCTGTTCTTCCGTCTCGATGCCCTCGGCGATGACCTGGAGACCCAACTGGTGAGCCATGGCGATGATCGCCGAACAAATCGCAGCGTCGTCGTTGTTCTCGCTCAGGTCCTTCACGAACGACCGGTCGATCTTGAGCGCGTCCAACGGGAAGCGTTTGAGATAGCTCAATGAGGAATAGCCCGTGCCGAAGTCGTCGATTGCGAGGCTGATCCCTGCGTCCTTCAGATGCTTCAGGGTCTCGACGACTTCGCCGACGTCCTTCATCAACAGGCTTTCGGTCAGTTCCAGCTGCAGCAGGTTCGGCCGGATCGAGGCCTCGAACAGCGCCTGCATGACCGTCTTCTTGAGATCACAGTGATAGAACTGCTGGCTCGAGATGTTGACCGCAACTTCGATGTCCTTGCCCAGTTCCTGCTGCCAGCGCCGGACCTGACGGCAGGACTCCTGCAGTACCCAGTCACCAAGCGGCGTGATGAGCCCCGACTCCTCCGCGATCGGGATGAACTGTGCCGGCGGGATGTACAGCCCGTCTTCGTCGCGCCAGCGCACGAGCGCCTCCACGCCGACGACTCGACGATGCTCGATGCCGAACTTCGGCTGAAAGTGGAGCTCCAGCTCGCCGTTTTCGATCGACTTGCGGAGCTGATTCTCGATATGCAGGCGGTGAAGCGAGGTGATGCTCATGGTGCCGCGATAGAAGCGGACGGCGTCTCGCCCAGCGCTCTTCGCCTGGTACATCGCGACGTCGGCGTGCTTGAGCAGGTCCTCGACGTTGTCGCCGTCGTCCGGATAGACGGCGATGCCCACACTCGGTGTCACAACGAACTCATGGCCGCGAAACTCGACCGGTTCCCGCAGTTTCTCGCGAATCCTGTCCGCGACATTGACGAGGACGTCGTCGTCCTCGATATCGTCGATCGCGGCAGCGAACTCGTCACCACCGAGTCGTGCGATGCCAAAAGGCTCACTGTCCTCGGACAGCGATTGCTTGCGAATCGACTGCTGCATCCTGTCCGCGATGGCCATCAGCACGCCGTCGCCATAGGTGTGGCCGAGGTTGTCGTTGATTCGCTTGAAATTGTCGAGATCGACGTAGAGCACGGCGAAGCGCTCTTCGAGCCGGCTGGCTTGCGCGATCATGCCCTCGATGTGCTGCATGAAGTACTGGCGATTGGGCAGCCCAGTCAGTCCATCGAAGAAAGCCAGGCGGTGAATGCGCTCCTCGTCCCTCTTACGTTCGGTGAACTCGGTGATGATGATCAACGTCTGCCCTTCGAGATACGGTACGAAGCGCGCAACGTAGTGAGCGACCGTGTCGTACTCGGCTGGAAGCGCGAATTCGCGCTCCCGCGGGCCGTCCTCATTCCCGACCATTTTGGCCGTCTTCAGCCAAATCTGCGCAATCGGCTTCGGCAGGTAGTCGAAGACCGAGGGTTTGCCGGGCGTCGGCGCCGGCAGCGGGTGTTCGCAGCTGCCCGGCAGGAAATTTAGTATGTCCCCGTCGTCGCTCAAGATGATCATCGTATCCGGGATCGCGGTCAGCAAGGCGGCGTTCTTTTCCTCGCTTGTCTGCATGCGCTGAAAGTGTGTGCTTGCACGCAGAACGTAGCGGATGCGATGACAGAAGATCGGCCAGTTGATCGGCTTGGCGATGAAGTCGGTCGCGCCGGCTTCGTAGGCATGATTCACCGCGCTCAGGTCTTCGCGTCCGGTGGCCATGACGATAGGGATATGCGCGCCGCCGGGCAGCTGCCGAATCTGTTCGCAGGCCTCGAAACCGTTCTGTCCGGGCATTTCGACGTCGAGAAGAACCATGCAAGGAGCGCTTTCCTTGAATGCCTCGACCGCGGCAATCCCATCCGCAACATCGATGACCTCAAAGCTGTCCTTCTTGAGTGCGGCACGCATGACCTGACGGATGCCCGGGTCGTCATCGGCGATCAGAATGCGGTTGTTGATCTCTCGGTCAGAACTCATGCAGCCAGTTCCTCCAACATTTTGTTCAGTGCAGCGATTACCAACCGGTAGTCGCCGCGAAGTCGTCCGATTTCCTGTTCGACACTGGTTACGTCGCCGCCGCGCGCGCTCAGTTCGACGACGCTGCACAGCTTGGCCAGCCTCTTGGCGCCGACATTCGCGCTCGACGATTTGAGCCCGTGCGCGGCACGCGCGACGGCCTCTGCATCGCCTGCTTCGCGCCCTGCTTCGATCTCATCGACAAGCGTTTCCGCGCTGTCAATGTAGGCCCGTACGACGCTCATGACGAGATTGTCGGTGCTGTCCGGGTCCAGTTCGGCTATCTGTGCCAGGGCCTCCGGTTCGAGTACCGACTCGTAGCTGCTGACGGTTTCGCTCGAGGCTCCATCGTCCGGCCCGGCCGTCTGTGCTCCGGCCGCAGTCTCACAGCCATCAATCCAGCGCGACATCGTTTCGACCAGCGTGTCTCGTGAGAACGGCTTGCTGATGAAGTCGTCCATGCCGGCGTCGATGCAGCGCTGCCGGTCTTCCGCCAGAGCGTTCGCGGTCAGTGCGACGATCGTCGCGCGCTTCCCGGAATCGGCTTCGCGGATTCGCTGCTCGGTTGCCGCGGAGTAGCCGTCCATGACCGGCATCTGGCAGTCCATGAAAACGATATCGAAGTCCTGTAGCTCCATGGCGTCGAGCGCTTCCTGGCCATTCGTCGCCTCTATGACGCGGCAACCGAGCCGCGTCAGCATGTGCCGGGCAACTTTCATGTTTGTCGGGATGTCCTCCACCAGAAGTACGGTTGCGTCAAATCTCGCTTCGCGAGAGCGGGTGCATTCGCTGACGCTGGGACGGAGCCTGATTCGGGCCGGGTTGTCGCTGAGCACGGTCAGCGCGGATTCGTACAACACTGAGCGCTTCACCGGCTTGGTGAGATAAAGGTCGACGCCTGCTTCGAGGACCTGCTCGCGGAAGTAGTCCGCTCCCGCCGAGCTCAGCATCAGGATCTTCGGCTGACCGAATTCCTCGCGGCCCCGAATCACGGAAGCGGCATAGGCGCCATCGTTGCCGGGCATAAAAAAGTCGAGAAGGATCAGGTCGAAGCGCAGACCGGCCGCAGCAGCATGCTCCAACTCGCCGATGGCCTCGGCCGCGCCATGCGCACACACCGAATGTACATTCCAGCCGTCTAGCTGATACTGAAGCAATTCGCAGTTCGTTTTGTTGTCATCGACGACGAGTACGCGTTTGCCGGCGAGGCTCGAATCCGGTGCGATCCTGTTGGTTTCGGATCGCGCGACGATCGGGAGCGGCACGCTGAATGAGAAAGTGGAGCCCTCGTTCAGCTGGCTCTCCACGCTAATCTCGCCATCCATCAGCTCGACGAGCTGTTTCGAAATTGCAAGACCGAGGCCGGTGCCGCCGAACTCGCGCGTCGTCGAGACGTCAGCTTGTGAGAATCGCTCGAAGATCCGCTCGATGTATTCCTGATCGATTCCGATGCCGGTGTCGCGAACCTCAAATCGGAACAAACAGGTGTCCCCTGTCCTCTCGAGCGCTTCGAGTCTGACGACTACTTCGCCGTCCTGCGTGAACTTGACCGCGTTGCCAACCAGGTTGAGCAGAATCTGCCTGAGACGCACGGCGTCGCCGCGAACGTGAGTCTCGATAGTCGGGCTGATGGCTGCGATGAGCTCGACGCCGCGGCTGTGCGCGTGGTTATAGAGCAGCCCAACGATACTCTCGACCGTGTCCGCAATGTCGAACTCGGAGAACTCCAGCTGCAGTTTCCCGGCTTCGATCTTGGAGAAGTCGAGGATGTCGTTGATGACGGCCAGCAACGACTCGCCGGACTGTTGGATCGTTTCGGCAAACTTCCGGTCGGTGTCGCTGAGGTCGGAACTCAGCAGCAGTTCAGACATTCCGAGCACACCGTTCATCGGCGTACGAATTTCGTGGCTCATCCTGGCCAGGAAGTCGCTCTTGGCGGCATTCGCCGATTCCGCAACTTCCTTGGCCTCCAGAGTCTCGGTGACCGCCTTCTGCAAGCGCTCGTTGGCCTCCTCCAATGCAAGGTCACGCGAACTGATCTGCTCGATCATCGCGTTGAAACCGCCCATCAGCACGCCGATCTCGTCCCCACCGGTCGGTGCGGCGCGTAGATTGTAGTTGTGCTCGCTGGTTACCCGGTTCATCAGCCGCGAGAGGCTTCTTATCGGCCGGGAGATGACGGACTGCAGCCGGAACGATACGAAGTAGGCGACCAGGATTGCCATCAGGACCGTGCCGAAGGCCAGGTAGCCGATATTTCGGAACGTGGCGATCAATTCACGAAGGGACGACCGTACATGCACGAAGCCGATCAGTTCCTCATCGAAGTAGATCGGCCGGATGGTGTCGACAAACTGCAGACCCTCGAAACGTTCGGCGGAATCACCGGAACCCATGACGGATTCCAGCAATGCCGCGACGGTCGGGTCGCCAGGATCGAGCACCTCGGTCCGGTCGTAGGTTGCCATGACGGTCCCAATGCTCGAGAACATCTGAGCGTGTTCGACGCGGCTATCGGCCGACAGTGAGCCGAGGACCTGTTCGGCCATGAGCTTGTCTTCGAACGTGATCGCAGCTGTACTGTTGACGCCGACCACGTCGGCGATGGTCGCGACGTTTACCGCCAGCGTGCGCCGGTAGTTCAAAGCCTCGGATGCGCCGAAGATCGCTGACGCCACGATCACCGCGAACGACGAGGTGAGCGTCATGATCAGGATCAGCTTCTGCGTGATCGGCATGTCCTTGGCGAAGCGGCGCGACATCGTCAGGGCCCTCGCCGGTTCAACTGGTTGGACAGCTGCAGAAGCTGTGCGGAGATGGAGAGTCCGGCGCGCTCGCAAGCTTCGACATTGATGTCGAACACGACTCGGTTCCTACGCGTTCCCATGCTGACGATAGGCGGTGTCGCGCCAGACGCGTTGCCCTCACCGAATGTCAGTACCGGCGAGTCGGCCACTTCCTCGATCCAGGGTGACGGGTCGTCGGCCCCGCCCTCGCTTACGTACAGAACATGGCAACGTTCGGCCAGGTACGCTGTGTCTGAGACCGGGATTACGTGGACGTCGCGGCCGTGGACCGCGGCTCCTTCCAGGTCGACGAGGGCATCGTGGATGGGCCCGTCGTCCACGACGCAGAATCGTATCGGGGTATTGCGGCCGGACAGCGCACCGTCCGGCCACGTGACGAACTTAGTGATCCTGTGGGCAACAGACGCCTTTAGTACATGTTCTGTCGCGGTTTCGCTCGCCTGGCCGAGTGAAGGCAGCAACAGAAGCATCGCTACGATCACCCGTGCGGATCGCCGCGTTATTGAGTTGACTCGCATCTCGGGTCTGCTCGACATTCCCACCCGGTCCTAGAAGTTCAGCCGCAGTTCGATGTATCCCTCGGGCTCGATCTGCACGGGCTCGAGGTCGTTGAGTTCGGTGATGAATTCGAGATGCGTGCCTGCCGCAAGATTGCGGCCCACGGCCGAGATCTCGAGTTTTTCGGACGGGGACCAGGACAAGCGGATATCGACCGCCGTGTATTCCTCGATTCCTACGACTTCGTAGGCGTCGACGTAGCGCATCCATACGTCGGCACGAAGGGTCTCCGAGATATCCATATTGGAGCGCAGCGAAAACTGGTTTTGAGGGCTGTCCTCGGTAAATATCGACGACGGGCCGGCGGCGTTCTCGAAGCTGACTTCGTCGAAGTAGGTGTACGCCGCGTGGATATGCCACCAGTCAGCCACCGTCGTCGAAAGCGAAATCTCGAGACCGGCTGTTTCGCTGAATGCCTGGTTCTGAATCGGCGCGGGAAGCTCGACGTAGGTGGAAGTGAGAATGCAGCCCGGATCCAGAGTCAGACTCTGCCCGCTCGGCTGGCATACCGGATCGCCGATGTTTGCGCTGCGCAGGTGATCGTAGTCGTTCCAGAAGGCGGCGACGTCGACGAGCAGATTGCCGGATCGGAACCGGTACCCCAGCTCGAGCGCCAGAACTTCCTCTACGCCCATATCGCCGTCCGAAGACGCGGTGATCAGAGCGGGCACGGGAAACGGGAATGACGGATCGCCAGGAGGTATCACCTCGTTGATGAACGAGAAGTCCTGCTCGCCGCGCGACGGCAATCTGATCGCACGCGATGCGGCGGCCCAGACGGAGTGCGCGTCATCGAGTCGATACGAGAAACGCGCGCTTGGCTCCAGGTCGAGGTCCCGGGTGCTGTAGTTGCTGTTCTCGATCTTGGTGCCGATGAACAGCCGAAGATTGTCGGATACGGCGATGTCGTCCTGCACGAATGCACTCAGGAGGTAGTACGCGACCTTCGGGTTGTCGACTTGCGCGACGAACGGGTCGGTCAGGGTCATATCGTCCCAACTGTTCCGGTAGCCGACGCCCCACATCAGGTTGTGCCGTTCGCCGAGCTGCGCGGTCCGCTGCAGGTCGAGTTCGAGCGTCACTCGCTCCTCGTTGAAGGTCTTGAAGGTTCTGTCGGAGTACGTCAGGTAGCCTTGAAGCTGGATCTCGGAGCCGTCGTCGAATTCGTTCGTCCAGCGACCCAGAATATGGGCGCCGCGCGTCTCGTTGGTTTGTGCTTCGACGATTCTGTACGGCGGTGACAGGCTGCGACGGATTCGAGTCTCACCGGCCTCCCCTGCGTACGCATCCGCCGTCAGGACGATGGTGTCCCCATCCTCGAGGGCCCAGTCGGCACGCCCGCCGAAGCGGGCCATCTCGAAGCTATCCGCGGCTTCGGACCCCGCCAGGTCGACGTTGGGATCTCGGCTCGTCAGCTTTGCGAATAGCCGGTAGGCGAAGTGTTCGTCGCCGGCGCCATACCTGAATGTCCCTTCCATGGTGCCGCGATCGCTTCCCAGCAGGCTGACGTCGCCGCCGACCGTGTCGGCCGCATTCCGCGTAATGATGTTGACTACGCCGTTCACCGCATTGGCGCCCCACATCGTCGCGCCCGGTCCGCGGATCACTTCGATTCGCTCGATGTTGGCGAGGTCCGTGTCCTGCTCGTTCCAGAACACTCCGGATGCGAGCGGGCTATAGAGGTTGCGTCCGTCCATCAGCACCAGCAGCTTGTTCGCGAACTGGCCGTTAGTGCCGCGCGCGGTGACCGCCCAGGTGTTGCCGTCGATCTGAGCGACCTGCATCCCCGGGACCATTCGCAACAGGTCCGGAATCGTGCGTGCACCGGAGCGCTGGATGTCGCTCTGCGAGATGACGTGAACCGCCGCGGGGGCGTCGGCGAGATCTTCGGCTTTGCGCGAGAGCGTCGTGATCTCCATGCTCAGCAGGTCTTCGAGACTCAGGTAGGCGAGATCCGCCGAATCGTTGACCTGCGCCGAAGCCGAGGCGACGGGCACCGCCGCCAGCAAAATTCCCACCAGAACGCCGACGGCGTGTCGCCCCGCAGACTTGAGGGCGGGGGTCGAGATGTACATCTTTGGCTTCCTCCACTGAAACCGATAGCGTCGAATCGACCCGAAAAGCCCACTCGTCTGTCCATTTTTATCGGCGTCGATTGGCCTTGCTTGAGCCTCTCCCGCGCCAAAAAATTGACGCGAATCCGTGGCTTAGCGTTACTCAGGTCTCGCTTTGGGCACTTGAATCAAGGACTTGCCCGAGACGTCTACAGCGCTTTCGCTCGTGTGAGCTTGTTCACACTTTCGAAACCCGCGCGCGGCTGGCGCCCGGCGGCGGTTTTCCCCGGCCGGCTCCGGGCCTCTCCGAGACGCAGCACCTGACCGGAAAATGACCGACAATGGCGCATGCTCGATGGACTACTGACCTTGCCGGTGCTGTTGCCCGTGCTGTTCTGGGCCGGCTACCACTATCACAAGGACCGGCATCTGCCGGAACCGCCGCTCAATCTGTTGCTGTGCTTTTTCATGGGTGTCGGCGTGTCCTGGCTGTCCGCCTGGCTCTACGAACTGCTCGGCATGATCGGTCTCAGGTACGACGCGTTCGCGCTCGCGGAAGAGAGCATGGGCGGTCTGTTTCTGTATGCCATGCTTGCGATCGGACCGATCGAGGAACTGGCCAAGCTGCTGCCGTTTCTGATCGTCGTCATACGGTTCAGGCATTTCGACGAGCCGATCGACGGCATCGTTTACGCGTCGTTCATTGCGTTGGGCTATGCCGCCGCCGAGAACGTCCAGTACCTCCAGTTCCTGACCCCTGTCGAGGCTGTCGCCCGCGGTTTCGCCGGCCCGGTGGTGCACATTCTGTTTGCGTCGATCTGGGGCCACTGGATCGGCATGGCCTGGCTCGAGAAGCGTCCCCTGCTGCCCGCCGTACTGTTCGGTTTCCTGTTATCTGCAGCGGCTCACGGCCTGTACGACTTTATCGTGCTTCTGGAACCCGTAAATGCTCTGCCGGTCGCGGCGTTATTGATTGTCGCAGGGTGGATCTGGCGGCTTCGCCTGCTGCATTTCCTGCATCTCGACGCGGTCGAGGGCGGGCAGGACGATGGATTGCGCGGGAAAGGCGCGCACGGTGACGCTCGGTCGGAGGACTAACCGCGGTCGTAGGGATTGCCGGAGTCGGGAGTCGGTGCCGGCTCTTCGAGGGATAACTCGACCATCTGGTCGGGATCCGTCATCAATTCGGAGCAACGCTTCTGGATATCAGCGAGCTTGAGCGAGACATTCGACTCTGACAGGGGGATATCTTTGAAATCCTTATCCATTTTCCATCCCAGTGGCACGACTGTCTCCATTTGGCGACAGCCTTATGAAGCCAAGTATAGGGACGGCTGTCGCACTAAAGTGTGAACTGTATCACACGATTTTTCCGCAAAAACAACGAATTACAAACATTATGTAAGATTGCCGCCCTATTCCGGCGATTGGCTCAACACCGACATCAATATCGCGATTCCATCGATGAAATTGCCCAGCCTCAGGTTCTCATTCGGGCTGTGCTGATTGTTGTCGATATTCACGGTTGGCACCGTCGCTGCGGGTACGCCGAGCGCGTCGATGATCGGTGCGATCGGAATCGAGCCGCCCATCGAACGAATCAGAATGGGTTCTTCGCCGAACAGGTGACGCATGCCGGCACGCGCCATCCGTCCGGGCGGCGCGTCGAAGTCCGAGCGGAACGCGCCGTAGCTGACCTCGTAGGTCATCGTCGCTATCCGGGCATGCTCGCGCCGCTCGTCTGCAGTCGGCGGTCGGTCGATCACCAGATAGCCCTCCGCTTCGATATGGGTGCGAATCAGGCCGATGAGCTGCTCCGCGTCCGTTTCCGAAACCAGCCGGACATCCAATTCCGCGGTGGCCGATGGCGGGATGATGGTGCGTGCCTCGGCGCCGACCCACGCGGCCGCCATGCCGCGAATGTTCAATGACGGATATTGAAGCGCCTCCTGTAGCGACTCGCCAACCGTCTCGGCCTCGGCCAGTCCCATTCCGGCCAGTATGGCGTCTTCGTCATCGGGCACCGCGGCGAGGATTTCTCTCACCTCGTCGGTCAGTTCGATACCGTCGTAGAAACCGTCGATCAGGACCCTGCCTTGTTCGTCCTTCATCGATGCCAGCAGCCGGCTGAGTCCAAACACCGGGTTCGGTACGAAATTGCCGTAGTGGCCGCTGTGTTGTGCGACCTCCGGGCCCCAGGTGGTCAGTGTCAGCGTCGCAATGCCGCGCGCCCCGAACGAGACGGTCGGTTGATTCGATGCGTGCGGCGGGCCGTCGAAGATGAGCAGCATGTCGGCGGCCAGGAGACCCCGATTCGCTCGTATGGCCTCGGCAAGATTGGGCGATCCCATCTCTTCTTCGGTGTCGACGAGCACCTTCAGGTTGTAGGACGGCGTGAACTCCAGAATGTCCATTAACTCGATGGCGATCATGAACTGCGTCATCGGCCCTTTCGAGTCCGACGCGGATCGGGCAAATATCCGCCAGTCCGGATCGATCCCCTGCTCGAGGCGCTGCCAGGGGATCTCGACCCAGCGGCCTTCGGCGTCGCGCTCCTTGAGCACGGCGAGAAACGGATCGGCCTGATTCCATGCCGCCGGGTCGACCGGCTGCCCGTCCGCCTGCAGGTAGACCAGGACGGTCGGCAGATCCGGGTCGATCATTCGCCCGGCATAGAGTGACGGATTGCCGCCCGTTTCGATCCGTTCGGTCACAAAGCCCCGGTCGGCAAAGGCGTTTTCCAGCCACACGACCAGGAATTCGATGTCGTCCGGGAACTGGGCGTCATTTGGCAGCGCCAGAAAGTCGCGGTACAGACCGATGGCCGAAATCAGGTAATCGTCCACGGTTGAGCGGATCGTATCGGCCGGCAGCGGTTCAGGCACCGCCGGGGACGCAATCGTCAGCATCGCAGTTGCAAAAAAGGCTGCCCCTGATGAGGCAGCCTTTCGGTTAGTGGCCTTTCGCATATTTCGCCGCCGGTCAGCCGATAGGCCGCACCCTTTCCCAGGTGGCGATGAGTATAACCACCAGAGCCCCGGCGCAGAATAGCGAGGCGAGTTCCTTGACCGCATCGTTTATGTAGTCCCCGACCGTCGGCAGTGCAGCGAGCGATCCCGCATCGGCCGCCAGGATCAGAGCGACAGTTGCCAGAACGAACGGCGCGCGGTCTTCCTTGAGGACGAACATGCCCCCGGCGATGCCGAGAATCGCGACGATGACGTTGCTGTATTCGAAGCCGCCGATTACGCCGATGATCAATGCCGCCAGGACGCCCACGAATTGGACGAGCCTTCCTACCCCCATATTGAGTTCCTTCTTGTAAGCGCTGTGTGTTGTTGTTTTCGCGCTCGCTGCTGCTCGACCGCGGAGCTAGCCTACAAGAAGAATCTGGAATAGTCTAACCGTACTAATATGTTATTTTTCAACTAATTATGGCGGTTTTCTTGCGTTCTTTTTGGCCCACATTCAGTAGCGTAACAGGGCCGATCCCCAGGTAAATCCAGCCCCGAATGCCTCGAGAAGCAGCAATTCGCCAGGCTTGATTCGGCCGTCCCTGACAGCGATATCAAGGGCCAGGGGAATCGACGCTGCCGAGGTGTTGGCGTGCTCGTCGACGGTGACGACCACCCTTTCCATGGGCATGTCGAGCTTCTTCGCCGCCGCCTTGATGATGCGCAAATTCGCCTGATGCGGAACGAACCAGTCGAGGTCGTGCTTGTCGATCCCGTTTCCGGCCAGCGTCTCTCTCGCGATCGAGTCGAGGGTGGCGACCGCCTTGCGGAACACGGCATTGCCGTTCATTGCAATGTAAGCCTCGCCGGCCTGTACGTCGTCGTAACCGATGGACACGCCCGTCGGCACGTGCAGAAGCTCCTCGGAACTGCCGTCGGAATGGATGTGCGTCGAGAGGATGCCCGTGTCCTCGGAGGCCTGCAGCACCACAGCTCCGGCTCCATCGCCGAACAGGACAGCGGTCGTTCGATCTTCCCAGTTCGTGATTCGAGACAGCGTCTCGGCGCCAATGACCACCGCCGTACGTCCGCCCCCGGTCGTGATGAAGCGGTTTGCCACGTCCAGGCCATAAATGAAGCCGCTGCAGGCGGCGGAGACGTCGAAAGCCGGGCCACCGGAGATTCCCAGGCGCCGCTGGATGATGCACGCCGTCGCCGGGAAGATTTTGTCCGGCGTCGCTGTGCCCACGACAATCATGTCGATGTCGTCGGTCTGCACGCCGGCCGCTTCGATCGCCCGCTGGGCCGCCTTCAGGCCGATATCCGCGGTCGTTTCGCCATCCGCTGCGATGTGCCGGCGGCGGATGCCGGTGCGCTCACGGATCCACTCGTCCGAGGTGTCCATGCTTTCCGCCAACTCGTCGTTCGTGACGACCTTGTCCGGCAGGCAGCTACCGGTTCCGATGATGCGAGCGTATGTCATTTTCCGGTACCTTCTGCCGTGGCGGCTTGCTGCCGCAGGAACCCGGCGACCTCGCGCAGCGTCGGGTAGTCGAACAGGTCACTGATATCGAGTTGACCCGGGTGACGCTCGTCGATGGCGAGTACGATCTCGGTCAGTGTGAGCGAACTGACGCCGACCTCGAACAGATTATCGTCAGGCCCGATCGGCAGGTCCTTTGAGAACTCACGGCAGATCGTCTCGAGTTCAGCAACCAGCGGGTCGTCGTCGAGTTCCGCGGGCGCGCTCGGCACGAGCTGTCCGATCAGGTCGCTGAACTCGCCTTCGAGGTAGTCGCGCAACAGGTGCGCTCGCTGAACCTTGCCGCTGGTGGTCTTCGGGATTCGGCTGACCGGGATGACGTGGTCGAATTCGAGACCCACATGCTCGCCGACCACGTGCCGTACCTGTTCCGAAATCTCGCCGAATTCCTCGAGGTCCTGCCGGTAGAGAATGAACGCGAGCAGTTCTTCGGTGCCGCTGGACGTCGGCGTAGCACCCGCAACGACGACCTTGCCGAGATCGAGCCCGGGGACGTCGGCAATGATCTCTTCGATGTCGTGCGGATAGTAGTTCTGGCCGTTGACGATGATGATGTCCTTCTCGCGCCCGGTGATAACCAGCTGCCCATCGACGAAGACGCCGCAGTCCCCGGTTCGCAGCCAGCCGTCGTCGGTGAACAGCTCCTCTGTGGCCTGCTCGTCGCCGTAAACCCGTTCGGTCACGCTGGCGCCCTTGAGCTGGATGTGGCCGATTCGACCGTCCTCGAGCAGAGCGTCGTCGTTGCCGGTTAGTCGCACCTCGACGTCGCGGATAGCGCGCCCGACGCGGACGAAACTGACGGCATCGTCGTCCTCCGGCTCCGCGGTCTCATAGGTGTCGCCAATTCTCAGACTGTGACGGTGCATGACGACCCGCGACGGCTCGTCGCCGGGCGTTCCGACCGTCACACCCACGGTCGCTTCGGCCAGGCCGTAGACCGGGAACATCGCGCTGTGGCGAAGACCCAGCGGCGCGAGCGCGGTAAGGAATTCCTCGCACAGATCCCAGGAAATCGGCTCCGCGCCATTCAGGATCAGCTTTACGCAGGACAGGTCCGTGCCGTCGGGAAGGCCCTTGCGCTCGAACAGCTTGAGAAAGTGCTTGTAGCCGAAGTTCGGAGAGCAGAGTTGGGTCGCGCGCAGCTCGTTCGTCTTCAGCATCCACAGAAGCGGCCGGCGCACGAACAGATTGGTGTCCATGACCGCGTGATTCATGCCGGCTGCCATGACGCTCAGGTGGTATCCGATCAGGCCCATGTCGTGTGTGAGCGGCATCCAGGACAGGCTGACGTCCGCTTCGTTCCAGCCGGTCGCTTCGATGATGGCGCGGATGTTGTGACAAACGTTGCGGTGCGAGAGGACGACCCCCTTGGGATCGCTCGTCGACCCGGAGGAGTACTGTATGAACGCGGTGTCCTCGGGGGTCACGTTCGCGATTTCACCCGCATTTCCGGGCTGGATGTCGCTGATCAGGACCGCTCTCGTATCGAGGATCTGCTTGATGTCGTCCTTGCCATGCTCGTCCGCAAAGTCGATGAGCCGCTGCAGCAGGCCGAGTTCGGTAAAGAGCGTGACCCGATCCAACTGGCGGAGAATCCGAAACAGCTTAAGCCGATGCTCGTCGCTGATGCCGACGGCCACCGGCACCGGCACGATTCCGCCCAGCACCGCCGCCCAGAATGCGACGATGAACTCCGCATTCGACTTCGAGAAGATTACGAGTTCATCGCCTGCCTGCATGCCTCTTGCTTGCAACGAGCCGAGCAGCCCGAGTGCCCGCTCGCGAAGCTCGCCGAAGCTCAACGTGCTTTCGTCGCTCTGGCCGTCGATGAATCGAATGTGTTTGTCCCTGCCGTGGACGTCCTCCAGCAGGTCGTTGAGAGTGTTGTAGAGAGTCATGGGGTCGCTAGCGTACCGAAGGTCTCAATAGAATGTCCCGTTTCGAGCGCAGGTTGATCGCGAGTTCCAGTCCGGGATCGGCGTCGTCGGTCCTCTGCATTCGGAATCGCGGCAGAAGCAGGCCGAGATGCACCTTCATCTCGAGGAACGAGAAATACTCGCCCAGGCAGCGCCGCGGACCGAGGGAGAACGGAAAATACGGGCGATCCTTCTTCGGCTTGCCTTCGACAAGCTCGAAGCGATCGGGATCGAACGCCTCGGCGTTCGGCCAGATGTGCTCGCTGCGGTGGAGTATGTAGGGCGACAGGTAGATGTCCGTCTCCGGCGGCACGTCAAAGTCTTCCAGTTCATCGTCTGCCGTCGAGCGGCGAGTAAACAGCCAGACCGGCGGGTAGAGCCGCAGGGTCTCCTCGAGCACCTGCTGGGTGTATCGCATCTCGCTCAGATTGTGCGCGGTCACCGCATCCACGTTCGGCACCAGTCGCTGCGCCTCGTCGATGAGCTTCTGCTCCACTTCGGGATGCCCGGCGATGAGGTACCAGACCCAGTTGAGGGTATTCGCTGAGGTTTCAAATCCGGCAACGACCAGGGTCATCACTTCGTCCAGCAACTCTTCGTCACTGAACCCGTTGCCGGACTTGTCCGTGGCCTGCATGTACATCGACAGGAAATCGAAGGCTTCGTCGTGCCGCGCGCGCCGCTCCTCGATGAGTTCGAGGACCATCTTCCGGAGAGCGCGGACCTTCATCACGACGCTGAGATCGCGGGTCGAGTCGTCGCTCAGGAAAGCGAACGGATTCTGACCGTCCTTCAGCAAGCGATTCTCGTAGTCATCGCCAAAGATGCTGATGAGTATCAACTCGAGGGCGAACTTGTTCGTCTCTTCCGTGATGTTGACCGTGTCGCCCCGCTCCGCTGCGTCGGCCCACGCGACGGCACGGCGGTCCGAACAACCGATCATCACGTCGATCAGCCGATGCACGTTTTGCACTTTGAATGCGGGCTGGATCATCGTGCGGGAGCGGCGCCAGATATCGCCGTCGCTCACGATCAGGCCATTGCCGAGAAGCATCTTTACTCGCTCGAATCCCGGGCCTTTTCTGTACTTCGCGTGGCGCCGAACGAGGATGCGCCGCACTTCGGCCGGATCGTTGATGAAATAGGTGAGCCGCCCGCTGGGCTTCGTCATGCCCACCATGTCGCCGAACTCCCGTTGGAGATACGTCAGCGTCTCGAGCGTCTCCGGGTCGATGCCCAGCGTCACGGCACTGTCAGGGCCGGGAGGCCGTCTCGTTGTCGGTTCGGATGCGCTCATTCGAGGTGAGACCGCGGGCGTGAAAGGCTGCGGAATTCTACATTGACCGGCGCTCTACCGATACTGCAAACTGCTGGCACGCTTGAGAAATCTCCCTACGGCGAACATTCAGGCCTCAGTCAGGTCTGTGGTAGGACAATGACGCTTCATCTGGCCGCTCCGGAGCATGCCGTGCGAATTCGATCGATAATTCAGACCCTCCCTTCGCTGCTGTGCGGCCTGCTGCTCGCCGTGGGCGCCGCAGCCGATGAAGCGGTCGATGCCGTCGAGGACGAGATCGACATCGATACGATTGTTGACCCGGTCACGACCGGCCCGGATCCGCAGTTCGAAGCGCCCGCGCCTGTCACCGTGCTGGACGATGCCGAGCTCGTGATCGACGAAAGCGACCTCGAAGAGCTACCCGATCCGGTGGAGCTGACGCCCCACTCCGCCGAATACCGAGTGAAGATCAGCGTCTTGTCCGGACGGCTGAATACGAGTCTCGTGCGTACGGACACCGGCTACGAAGCCAATCACCGCATCCGGCCGACGGGCTTGGCGAGGATGGTGTCCGGCGGGACGATCGAGGAGTTCTCGAACTTCGACAACACGCCGCACGGCATGGTGCCCGTGCACTACGTTTCCAATGACTCGCTGACCAGCGACAAGACGCGGGCCGACGTCGAATTCGACTGGGAGAGCAATACGATTGTCGGCACGGTCAACGACCAGCCTGTCGAAGTCGTCCTCGAGGAATTCGCTCACGACCGTGTGTCCACGCAGTACCAGTTGATGAGCGACCTGATGAACGGCGGCGTCGCGGAACGCTACGTGCTGTTCGATATCGACGAGATCAAAATTCTGAACGTCACGGTGATCGGTACCCGCGAGATTCGGGTGCCCGCGGGCGAGTTCACCGCGATCGGTGTGCAGCATCAGGCTGAAGGTTCGTCTCGCACGACGACGATGTGGTGTGTGGAGGAGCTCGACTATCTGCCGGTCATGATCGAGCAGCACCGCCGCGGCGAATTGAAGATGCGCGCGTCGCTGCGAAGCTACTCGCCGATCGAGGGTTGACGCTCAGGTCAGCGTAATCGACAGCTGCAGGACCAGCAGCATGGTGGCGGTCACGAGGCCGCCGAGCAGCAGACAGGTTGCCCAGCGTGCGACGATCGGCGCGTTCTGCACGCCGACGATGACCGGGGCCGCGGGAAGCGCCGCGACGCAAGCCAGGGGATAGAAAACCAGCGCCAGGCGCGGCCATCGAAACGGCCACGCTTTCATTTCCGGCTGAGCTCGAATCGCCTCCTCGACGAAACTCAGGTCGCCGAGGCTCTCCGCTGCGTAGCTCTCCGCCTCTCGGCGGTCGTGTCCGTGCAGGATCGCATCCTCGACCAGATCGTCGAAGTGTTCGCTCAATTCGAGTTCCGCGCGCCGAACGTGCTTGTCGGCGATACCGGCGCGCCGAAGATCGCGTGCGAATTGCTCGAAGTCAGGCCTCGGCATGTACCGGTGTCTCCAATGCGGACGTAATTCCGTCCTGGATACGTTGCCATTCCCCGGCTAGCGCGGCAAGCCGTTTGCGGCCCTTGGCGGTCAACGCATAGTAGACGCGCGTGCGTCCGCCAACGGCCTTGCGACTGGCCATCAGCGAGCCGCCACGTTCGAGCGAGTGCAGCACGGGATAGATTACGCCCTCACCGAGCGATATTGCCTCGCCGGTGACGTTGCGAATCGACCGAACGAGTTCGTAGCCGTACATCTCCCGCTGATCGAGCAACCGCAGAAGCAGTAGCTCCGGCACGCCGCTCATGAAGGGTGGGTTCGATCTGGCCACTGGGTTACTCCGTAGCTTGAGTCCGCTCAACAAGGCGCCGTGGGCATTTGCCTGCTTTGCGTGTGCCGCCGAGGGTCCAAAGGCGTTCGCTGGCGGCCGATTCAATACAGTCCCCGAAGATACCTCGAATAAAAAGGTATTACAAGACTTACTTTTTAGTTCTAGGTATGTAGACTATACCTTGAATTACGAGGTATGTGCGGCGGGCCAGCAGAGGAGACAAGCATGTTTGTACGTATTGCGTCTGCCGTGACCAGCGGCACCTTCATTACCCTCGCCCTTTTCTGGGTGATGAATCATCTGATTGCGATGCAGCCCGGGGTAATCGTCGAGCCGAGCCCCCCATGGAGTTTCACCTACCTGCCGCAGATAGAAGACGAGCCGGTGGTCACCCAGGAGCCGCGCTTGATTACACCGGAAGATTTGACACCCTCCGAGCCGACCCCGCCGAGACCGAATTCGGCGCCGCCCATCGGCGATGTTGGCGTTCCGGTTCCTCCTCCGCCGACGCCGCCAACAGGGGAAGGCGGAGACATCGGCGTACTGGGCGACGGTCCGCTGGTCGCGATGATGCGGGCGCAGCCGGTCTATCCCATTCGGGCGCAGGAACAGGGTCTCGAAGGCCACGTACTCGTTCAGTTCGACGTGATGGCGGACGGGTCGGTCACCAACGTCATTGTTATCGAGTCGAGCCACAGCGTCTTCGAACGCGCCGCCATCGCCGCTGCTGAGCGTTTCCGCTACAAGGCGCAGGTTGTCGATGGCGTTTCCCAGGCCACCTACGGCTTGAGAAATCTCTTCACCTTCGAGATGGAGTCGAACTAGCGCACAGGGATTTCCGGGCGGCGATCTATTGGAGGGCCTTTCCTTCCCGCCGGGCCAATCGATCGATCGCCGCCTGGTCTCTTAAAGCTTCGTGAAACGCTGCGTGACAGACGTTTCAATATCGTCGCCGTCGTAGATCGCAATCCGCCGCACCAGGGTCCGGCTGTCGGGAAACAACGAGTAGCGCTCGACGAGTTTGCCGCCTTCGCTGTCGAGCGTTTCGATCACGTAACCGTCCTCTTCCCAGCCGGACACGCGTTCCGCAACAACCGGCCCGACATTGACCGCTCTGTGTTCGCCGAATCGGTACTCCTCGACGATGGCGCGATCGAAGCTGATGAACAGACCGGCGTCGGTCTGAGTGATCCGCAGCCGAGTGCCGGTCTCGAGGAATACGTGGACCAGCGCGCGCCGATCGCGGCGGGAGCGTTGCGGCGGACGTTCGCCGAGCAGGTCTTCGAGTCCGCCAGCGGCCTCGTACTCGGCGTCCGCCAGTTCCCGATTCGTGGCCGACGTGTCGGCGCTGAGCTGCCATTCCCCGGACAGATCCAGGCCGCTGGGGACGGCTGCGCTTTTCGGAATCAGGACCTCGCGCCCGGCACAAGCCGCAAGCAGCACGACTATGGCGAGGAGGACGGCTTGGCGCATCGCGGTGACTCTGAGTCCGAAGGTCGCTGCAACATACACAATCTTCCGCCCTCGAAACAGCGTCAACCGGCCACTGCCTCCTGCGTTATCGAAACTGAACACCCGGTCGGCCCGACCGGGCAACACCGGATGCGGGAGACCGAGAATGAAACGATACGGACCAGCTATCGCGATGCTGACGCTGGCGCTACTACCACTATCCGTAAGTGCCCAGACCCTTTCCGACCTTCAGGCGCTAAGCCCGGAGGAGCGCCGGGCGTACTGGGAATCCATGGACGAACAGGAGCGTGCCGCGCGGCGTGAATCCCTGATCGCCGAAATAGAGGCGCTGCCCGCCGAGGAGCGCGAAGCCCTGCGGGCGGAACGTTACGCCAACGCGCGGCTAATGTATGAATCCATGACGGACGAGGATCGCGCTGCGGCCCGCGCGGAGCGTGACGAGCGTAGACAGCAGGCGCGCGCCGAGCGGCAGGAACGGCTGGAGTCGATGTCGGATGAAGAACGCGAGGCCGCGCTTGCAGAGATGCGGGAGCGACGCAGCACCAACCGGGAACAACGCCGGCAACGTTGGGAATCGATGAGCGACGAAGAGCGCGAGGCTGCGCGAGAACGTCAGCAGGAGCGCCGCGGCGACCGAGAGCGGCGGCACGAGCCTCCGGCTCAGACCTGATCGGCTCCGAGCGCCTTTACGGGTTTGCCCGGATCGCAGCGCGAAGCGAATTGGCGAAGTCGCTGCGAGGCCGCACGACGATCCGCTCGAGTTTCAGCCACGCCGCGAGTGCCTCGAGCTCTCGCGCCAGCGGTTCTGTGCATTCAGCAACTGTCGCGCCCTCCTCCAAATGCAGTTTCTGCACCAGCAGCCGGCAGGCCGACCTGTCGGCCTTCAGGTCGACGCGCGCGACGATTCTGTCGCCGAGCCTGAACGGCAGAACGTAGTAGCCCCAGCGCCGCTTGGCGGCGGGCACGTAGATTTCGATTCGATAGTGGAAGTCGAACATCCGTTCGGCCCGCGGCCGGAACCAGACGACCGGGTCGAACGGCGAAAGCAAGGACGCCCCTTCGATCTCGCCGGGGCAGTCGGCCCCGGGCACGATGTACGCCGGCTCGTTCCAGCCCTCGACTTCGACGGGCGCCAACTCCCCCGCCTCCACCAGTTCCTCAATGCGCGGCCGGGTGTCGGCCGGGCGCATGCGGTAGTAGTCGGCCAGATCGGCCGCTGTTGCGACACCGAAAGCGCGCGCGGCCCGGCGGATCAGTTCTCGCTGGGCACCCTCGTCCGTTTGGCCGCAGTCGAGATGCCGTTCCGGTATCACGCGTTCCGGCAGATCGTAGACCCGTTGGAAATTCGGCAGGCGATCCGCCACCGTGACTCCGCCGCGTGAGAAATGCCATTCGAGCGCCCAACGCGGGACGGAGCGCTGCCAGTCGCCCGGTTTGCGCTTCGGCGCCGGCACGGCCGGCAAGTCGCTGGCGGTCAGGCCGCCGCGCTCGCGCACGGCCGTCAGCACCTCCTCGAGGTACGTATCCTTGTTGTCGAGCTTGAGCACTGGATGCCGTTTCCACGGCGTCCAGGCCTTACGCCGGTGTTCCAGCAGCGGCCACGCGTCCGCGGGAACGATCGATGCCTCGTGAGCCCACTGCTCGGTGAACTCTCCGCTGTCGTAAACGAAGCGCTCGAAGCGCTCACGGTCGAATGCGCCGAGGCGCGAGTACATCACGAGGTAGTGCGCCGGGATGAGTACGTTGACGAAGTCGAGCTGCAACAGGCCCAGATTGTTGATGACGTCGCCAAACGCTCGATCGCCGGCCGCAAGCTCCGGCCTGGACCGGCCGAACCCCTGAGCGGACAGCGCGATTCGCCTGGCTTCGGCTGCGGAAAGTCCGATTGGGGCGGACGCTGTCCGGTCTGTCATTCGGAGGGTGCCGCGCAGTACACTGACGGGCGACACGACGGAGCGAAATTCATGGGAAAAGACTATCAGGAAATCGACGATCGAATGGCGGCATGGATCGATCGTCAGGCGCTGTTTTTCGTCGCTACGGCGCCGCTGTCAGAAGACGGACTCATCAACTGCTCGCCCAAAGGCCTCGACGGTCTCCGTGTGCTCGGACCGAAACAGCTCGTCTACGCGGACATGGGCGGCAGCGGCATCGAGACGGTCGCGCATCTGCGCGAGAACGGTCGCATCGTGATCATGCTGTGTGCCTTCGAGGGGCCGCCTAAGATATTTCGGTTCTACGGCCAGGGCCGCGTCGTGGAGAACGGCGACGAGGAATTCGCGACGCTGGCCGAGCACTTTCCGCATCTGCCGATAATCCGAAACTTCGTCATCGTGGATGTGGACCGCATCCGGGATTCCTGCGGCTACGGCGTGCCGACCTACGAATACAAGCAGGAGCGCGAATCGCTGCACAACTGGTACGACGCCAAGACCGAAGACGAGATCGAAGCGTATCGGCGCGAGAAGAACCGCGAGAGTCTCGACGGACTTCCCGGACTAAGCCGACTCGACTAGGCGGGCTGAAGGCCCTCGTCGATCGCGCCGGCTCTGACCTGCAGCCGTTTATCCACGCTCATCGTGTACTCGCGCTCGTGCACGCTGCTGACGAGGTTCCACTCCCCGATCAGCGTTTCGCGGGTCACCAGGACACGCAACCACACGCGTTTCGCCGTATCCATGTAGGTCAGCCAGGGATTGATCGCGAGCGTCGCGTCACGCAGCGCGCCCGGATGTGTCTCCGGCAGGTATTCCGCGAATCCTGGCGACGTCACTGAGCCCGTCATCAGCTCGACCCCGACGGGTGTGTCACTGCCCGCCGGAATCAGATTGCCGGCGAGCGACGTGTGCAGATCCCCGCTCAGAACCACAGGATTGTTCGCGTGTTCGGCGAGCGTCGCAAGGAAGGCCTCGCGCGCGACCGGATAGCCGTCCCAGGTGTCGAGCAGCAGACGCGGATTGCCTTTGCTCACTCTGATGAATTCCTCGAGCGTCTCGCGCGGGAATGGCGCCTCGCGCTCCAGATCGATCAGCGGTTCGAGGTCCGGGGAGTGCATCGGACACACCAGCACCTGCTGGCCGATGACCTGCCACGTTGCGCCCCTGCTCTGCTCGAGCTTTTCCTCGAGCCATGCCGTCTGCCGATCGCCCAGCAGGCCTCTGTCCGGGTCTCTCAGCCGCTCACCGATGATCTCGGGCGTGAGGTCCTCACCGACGTTTGGCTGCATGTCCCGCCCGACGAGCCGGGTGTCCAACATCGTCAGCGAGAGCAAATCGCCGAACTCGTAGTGCCGGTAGATTTCGGTGTCCGCGCCATCGTGTCCGGCGCGCACCGGCATCCACTCGAGCCACGCCTGAATCGCCGCATCCCGACGCTCCGGCCAGTTTCCCTCCTCCGGCTGGTGATTTTGAGCACCATCGCGCCAGGCGTCGTTGCAAAGCTCGTGATCGTCCCAGACGGCTATCAGCGGCAATGCGGCATGCATGGCCATCGAATCGGGATCGGCCTTGTACTGGGCGTGGCGCCGGCGGAAGTCTTCGAGCGTGATGACCTCGTGCGGCGGATCGGGAATTCGCCCCAGCGCCTCTGCGTACTCGGTGGCGTATTCGCCGGCGCCATACTCGTAGATGTAGTCACCCAGATGGATGACCGCGTCCAGCCCGCTCGCGTTGGCAATCTCTCGGTAGACGTGAAAGTAACCGTACGGGTAGTTTGAGCAGGACACGACCGCGAAGGCCGCACTGTCCAGGTCGCCCGTCGCAAGCGTCTTCGTACGCCCGATCGGCGATACCGCCCGTCCGCTGGAGAAGCGGTAGTAGAGGGTTTCTCCCGGCGGCAGCCCGGTTGCATCGACCTTGATCGTATAGTCCCGCTCCGGGCCCGTGTTCGCGGTGCCCGACGTGACGGTGTCGCGCATGGATTCGTCGGTCGCTACTTCCCAATCAACATCGACGGACTCGGCCAGCGTGCCGGAAACGCGGGTCCAGAGGATCACGCGGTCGCTGAGCGGGTCGCCGCTGGCAACGCCATGATCGAAACGCACGGCTGGAGTTGCCTGTCCGCAAGCCGCAATACCGGGCATGACCGTGGCACCGACGGCGCCGCCAAGGAATGTACGACGCTTCATTCATCAGCTCCAGGTACGACGGCATCGGCTTCGATTTCGACCAGCATGTCGGGATCGATGAGCTTCGATACTTCGATCATCGACGTCGCGGGAGGCGCGGCACCGAAGGCTTCCTGGTGAGCCCGGGCGACCGCTTCCCACTGCGAGATGTCAGTGACGAACATGCGCGTGCGGACGACGTGCTCCAGTCCGGAGCCTGATTTTTCGAGCGCACTCTCCAGGACCTCGATGCACCGTTTTGCCTGCGCGTACATGTCGCCGCGCCCGACGAGCTCGCCATCGTCGCCAACGGCTGCCGAGCCGGAGACGGCGATGAAATTGCCTGCACGGACCGCGCGGCAATAGCCCGCAATGGGCTCCCACGGCGCACCGGAATGAAGTCTCGTATGCCGATCTGTCACTTATTACCTCGAAAAGAATTTAAGTAAGCTGCGTATTATATTGTTTTAAAAGATTATTCACGGCGAATAGACCTGCCAAAGACAGCGCCGTCCAGGCCGCCGCCACTGCGAAGAAGGCTACGCCGCCAAAGTGTCCGGTTTGTGTCAGCCACCAAAAGCCCAGCGGATTGATAGCGACCAGACGAAGCAGTTCGAAGCGCATCGCCCCGCTTCGCCCCTCATTCAGCACCCCGAGACCGTACAAGTGAATCCAAAGCAGCGCGCAGGGTGCCAGCACAGCTGGCGCACCCTTTGTTGCGAACAAGACGGAGATTCCGAGCACGGCCGGAACCGACGCGAGGAATTGTGCCATCACGTAGCGGCGCAGACCCGTCGAGACCGGCGGGTCGAACTTCTCGAAGGCCGAGAGATCCGCGCGCTCTTTCGGATAGCGCTCTTCCATGTCCGGCGGGCGCCAACCCGTGCGCCGAAACCAGATGCCAAGTTTGTCCTTCCAACGCTTCGTCCGCACAGCATCGAATAGCAGGTAGTCGTAGACCTGCAGATTCGCCCAGAACGGATTCCAGTTCGCGAGCGGCTTGCGAACGCCGAATACCACGGGTTCGTCCTCCCGCTCGTCCTCGAAGGTGCCGAATAGCCGGTCCCAAAGAATAAATATGCCGCCGTAGTTTTTGTCGATGTAGCGCTCGTTCTGCGCGTGATGAACGCGGTGGTTCGACGGCGTTACGAAGATGTAATCCAGCACGCCGAGGCGGCGGACGTGCTGTGTGTGCACCCAGAACTGATAGATCAGATTGACCGCATTGACCGTGATGGCCACTTCCAGCGGAAATCCGAGCAGGAAGATCGGCAGGTAGAAGATCCAGCCGAAGATGAATCCGGTGCTGGTCTGCCTGAGAGCCGTCGAGAGGTTGTAGTCCTCGCTCTGGTGATGCACGGCGTGCGCGGCCCACAGCACCGAAATCTCGTGACTTAAGCGGTGGAACCAGTAGTAGCAGAAGTCCCACAACAGCGCCGCCGCGATCCACAGTGCAATGCCCCGCGGCGAGGCGTCGAACCAGCTCAGCGGCATATCGATTAGAGCGAGGTGCTGCAGCACGAAACCCCAGATCAACAGCGGCAGGAGCTTCGTGAAATAGCCGAACGTCGTCATCAGCGTGCCCGCCGACAGGCTGTTGATCGCGTCGTTCGCCCGATAGAAGCCCGTCCCGCGGATTCTGTCCACGGCGAGTTCGATCAGGAGCGCGAGCAAAAAGAACGGCACGGCCAGAGCGAGCAAATCCATCCGGCAATGGTAACTGCGGTAAGCTGCCTCCGTCACGATGAGCGAGCGTATTCAATGATCAACGATGCTGAAGTCCGGATTCTGAGCGGCGCGCTCGAGCGCCTGTCAGCCGGCTTCGAGATGCTTCCGGACTTCACCCCTGAGTTCGACGAGAAGGCCGTCTCGGCGGTTATCGACCGCGTCGCGGAGCGGATGCAGGACAACTACCCCTACTGGCATCCGCAATACGCCGGTCAGATGCTGAAGCCGCCGCATGCCGTGGCAAGAATTGCGTACGCGCTGTCGCTTTGGATCAATCCCAACAACCACGCCCTCGACGGCGGCCGGGCCAGTTCGGCGATGGAGAAGGAATGCATCGTGGACCTCGGACGGATGTACGGCTGGGACAGCCCGCTCGGTCACCTGACCGGCGGCGGCACGATGGCGAATCTCGAAGCGCTGTGGGTTGCCGGCCTGCTGCAACCTGGCAAGCGAATCCTGGCGTCGGATCAGGCGCACTACACCCACGGACGCATTTCTGAGGTTCTTGGACTTCCCTTCGCGGCAGTCCGGTCAGACCGCGACGGACGTATGGACCTGGCGCACCTCGAAGAACTGGTCGCCGCGGGCGATGTCGGCGCGATTGTTGCGACGATGGGCAATACGGGGCTCGGCGCCGTGGATCCACTGCCGGACATTCTGAAATTGGCTTCGAAGCACGGCGTCCGCGTACACGCCGACGCTGCTTATGGCGGCTATTTCGGCCTGTCGAACCTGCTCGAGACGAACGCGCGGGTAGCCTTCGATGTGTTGTCCGAGGTGGATTCCATTGTCGTGGACCCACACAAGCATGGCCTGCAGCCCTATGGCTGCGGTTGCGTGCTGTTCAAGGACCCGGAGGTAGGGCGCTTCTACAAGCACGGCTCACCGTACACGTACTTCAGTTCCGCCGAACTGCACCTCGGCGAGATCAGCCTCGAGTGTTCCCGCGCCGGTGCGGCGGCGGTCGCCCTATGGGCGACGATGCAGCTCCTGCCGCCTGAACCTGATGGCGACTTCGCCAACCTGCTCAACGGATGCGTCAGGGCCGCGCGAGTTTTGTATGAACGCCTCGAGCAAAGCCCCAATTTCACACCCTTGATGCCCCCGGAACTGGACATCGTCGTCTATGCGGCAGCGGCACCCGACGCGGCAACTGCCAGCGAGCGCGCCCGCACCGTTTTCGACGGCGCCGCCGAGAAAGAGCTTCATCTTGCAATGATCGAGTTGCCGATTGCCCTGGTCAGAGAGTGGCTACCCGACCTCGACGCGAATGCCGACACGGTCACATGCCTGCGGTCGGTACTGATGAAGGCGGAGCAGCTGGACTGGATCGACGGTATCGTGAGGATTCTGGACTCAGTCGCTGCGTCATGAGCGCGGAAACAGGCTAATGAGAGCGGCGTCCGTCGCAGCTCTTCTGATACTGTGCTGCGCGGTTGCGCCGGCAGGTGCGTGTACGCTGGCCGATCAACTGGACGAGCGAGCTGATCGCCTCGTCGTCGTGGGCGAAATCGCCGAGATCTTTGACAGGAAGTACGAAGATCAGATGATCTATGGACTCATCGTCCGTCCTCTGCTGGTTTTCCAGAACCCTCGCGATCACCTCCCGGAGGCGCTCACGGTTTTTCCAGGCCGAGGAATGGGTGCGGACTGCAGTAGATCCTACTTCACCAGTACGGCGGAGCACTATGCGACGCTGATTGAGACCTACCCACGCGGGAGGCTCGTTGCAGTCTTCGGGTACTACCGGCGGAGCCATGGCCCCGGCGACGAGACTACCGTCAGTGGCATTCAGGTCCTGCCGGAGGACTGCTCACTACAGCATGTGGTCAACCTTAGGCCGACGTATGATCGCCGCCAAACGGCGTGTGGAAGTAGCGAGTTTCATGCCTACAAGGAACTAACCGGGCTCACGGCAGCTACAAGCATCGAGCGCAGGGAGTTTCTCACCCGGCTGAGTTCGTTCGAGATGTTCATGGATTTCGCATCGCTGGTGCGTAAGTACATTGGCGATGCCGGTGTTGCCGGGGAGCTAGTGAATATGAGGTATGCGGACGTCATCGCCCACGGCTGCGATGACCGGCCGCCGGCCGAGTATGAAATGGACACGTTCGACCGGGATCAGATTGTCGCATTGCGCTCTTTCCGTAGGCGTTGGTTCGAGTTCTGCCGCGATTAATTATCGACCAGCTCGGACTCCTCGCAAGGCGGGCTCGCAATCCGCCCTCGGCGGCTGTTCATCGATTCGGGTTAGTGCGGATTGATCTTTAGTAGAAGGCTTGGGCGGAGGCTGGGAACCTGGCTGGGATCGCCCGCAAGGCGGGCTCCTACAGGCGCATGATTGCCCGCATAACCATCACCCCCAAATAAAAACACGCAAAGCCGCCTATCAGTGTCGCCATCAGGTACGCGAACGTGCCAAGAATCTCGTTTCGCTGGATCATGGCGTTCACTTCGAACACGAACGCCGACAATGTCGTGAAGCTGCCGCAGAAGCCGACGGCGAACAGCAGGCGGTATTGGTCCGGGATGATGCCCGCCGAGTTGAACCACGCGGATTGCGCGACGAGCTGTGCGATGACACCCATCGCGAGGCAGCCGAGCAGGTTCGCGCTCAGCGTGCCCCAGGGGAAGACGTAGTCGCGTTGCAAAAACACGTTGAGCCCGTAGCGCGCCATGGCGCCCAGAGCGCCGCCCAGCGCGACGAACAGGTATGACAGCGCAGCGACACGCATCGCTTCAGGCGACCCCCAGCCGGTCTTTGGCAGCCATATACTCGCGTTCCATGCGCAGCACGAGATCGCGAGCCGGGATGACGTCGTCGATCGTGCCGACACCCTGCCCGGCACTCCAGATGTCTTTCCACGCCTTGGCCTCGTCCTTATCGCGCTTGCCAAAGTCCATCAGCGTGCCTTTGGTATCGACGAGTTCGGCGGGGTCGAGGCCGTTGCGCTCGATGCTTTGCCGCATGTAGTTGCCATGCACGCCCGTGAAGTACGGTGTGTACACGATGTCCGCCGCCGACGAATCGACGAGCATCTCCTTGTAGTCGGGAACGGCATTGGCTTCTTCTGTCGCGATGAAGCGGGTGCCGATGTAGGCGAGATCGGCACCAATCGCCTGTGCGGCGAGAACGTCATTTCCGGTCGTCATCGAACCCGACAAGATGATCGTGCCGTCAAATTCCTTGCGAATTTCCTTTACCAGCGCAAACGGACTCATTGCCCCAGCGTGACCGCCGGCACCGGCCGTCACCGCAATGATGCCGTCGACGCCCTGCTCGACCGCCTTGCGTGCGTGCCGGATGCTGATCACGTCGTGAAAAACGAGCCCGCCGTAGCCGTGCACGGCGTCGACAACCTCCGCGGGCGGCCTGAGGCTCGTGATGATGATCGGGACCTCGTGTTTGACGCAGGTCTCGAGGTCCTCTCGCAGGCGGGTATTGCTCGCGTGCACGATCTGATTGACCGCGAACGGCGCGACCGGCTCGTCGGGGTTTGCTTCGGCGTAGCTGCCGAGTTCGTGCTTGATTTGCTTCAGCCACTCTTCGAGCAGAGATTGCGGCCGCGCATTCAGCGCCGGGAACGAGCCGACGATGCCGGCCTTGCACTGAGCGATAACCAACTCCGGCCCGGAGACGATGAACATGGGGGCGCCAATTAGTGGCAGGCGTAGTCTGCCTTGCAGGGATTCAGGTAAAGGCATGATTCTGCGAGTGAAAAAAACGCCCGGATGCTATCACAGCGTCGTGATCGGGTTCACATAAGCCAGGAAGCCCCGGTTGCTACACTCGAACGATGTCCGATCACGAAACCGACATTCACGACCTGAGTCTAGGCGTCATCCATGCCCTGCGCATGATCGACGCCCGTGCGATGTCGTACTCGCAGCTCAGACGTCTTTACGCCGCGCTGGTCAAAACCACGGCGGACGTCGAGCGCGAAATCGGCGAAAGGTCCGGTCAGCACAAGCTCACCGAGTCGGCGAAGTTTCGGACGCCGAAGGATGAGGGCTGAGAGCGGTTGGGATTGGTGTTCGTGCGGGGTCGCGGTGGATTCTGCGAATTTCGGAGAATCTGTAGGGAGATCGCCCGCAAGGCGGGCTCCTACAGCGCTTCGATTGCGCTCGGCACAGCCACTGTAGGAGCCCGCCTTGCGGGCGATCCCTTCACGGCGTTGCGCAATACCGACAAGCCAACCCCGCCGATCTAATCCAGCATAAACCGCGCTTCGCAATCCGCGACGATGGCGTCGTCGGACTTGCGGCGGGCTTCGCCCTTCAGCAATACCAGCCTGCCTTTCTGCTTGTCGATCCAGCCTTTGAGCAACAGCGTTTCGCCGACGCGGGTCGGCTGGCGGTAGCGGATCTCGCAGCGTGCCGTATGCGCCTTCTGGCGCCGCTGGTAGAGCACGTTGGCGGTGACGTCGTCGAGCGCGGCGTAGATGATTCCGCCGTGCACCGTGTCCTCCCAGCCAACGTGGTTCTCGGTGGGCGTGAATTCGGCCGTGCAGACCGCATCGTCATCGAGGTGAAAGTCGATCTTGAGACCGATGGGATTGTCCTTGCCGCAGGCGAAACACATCGTCGCGGCTTCGATCTGCTCCTCGGTAATTTCGGTCACTGCACCTGCTCGTCGATCGCGAGGTCGATATCGATCTGCTCGGCAGGCCGGACAATCCCGGCGCCGAACCAGTCGCCCGGCTGCGCAGCGGGCTGTCCTGACATCGAGACGCGGGCAACAATTTCGACTTCCGCGAAGCCGGAGAGAGACCGGCCCGGGATCATCGAATCGCCGTCATCGAGTTCGACGACCGACGGCAGCTCCGCCAAACGACGGCGGGCCACCGCAATCGGCGGTGATGGCTGCGCGGGATCGCGGGCGATAACGAACACGGTCGCATCGGCCGGGAGCGCCGCGCGTGCGGACTCGCTGACGGACACGGAAGCACGGACAATCACGCCCTCTTGTTCCGGCGCGGTCTGCTGCGCAGCTGGCGGCGGGGGCGTCTCACCGCGCCAGGCGGCAATCTGTGCCTCGATCTGAGGCCGAATCTCCGGCGGTGGATCGTTCGCCAGCAGCCGCTCCCAGCGATCGGCGGCAAGCAGCGTGTCGCCCCGGCTGACCGCAGCGAATCCCGACCAGAACAACGCCTCCGGATGGCTCGGGTCCAGAGTAACCGCCCGCTCGAAAACCTCGACCGCGCGTTGCGGAAGTTGCGGTGTGCTGCCGCCCTGTGTGAGCGAATAGCCCAGACCGACCAGCGAGTCGACGTTTTCTTCATTCTCGAGTTCGACAGCGCGCTCGAATGCGGCCGCTGCCTGCGCAAAATTGCCGAGGGCCATCTGTGAACGAGCGAGCGTTCGCCAGCCCTCCAGGTCCTCGGGCTCCTGCTCGAGTCTCGCCGTCAGTCCCGCGATAGCCGCCTCGATGTCATCCGGTGCGAGTGTTGCCTCGGAGCGCCCCGACGGTACGTTGGGGTTGCCCTTGACGTAGTAGACGCCGGTCGTGACCGCGACGAGCACGACTACCGACACACCGGTCAGCGCATTCAGCCTCGGCAGGTCGCGAAGCATTGGGCGAATCGCGAACGCGATTGCGCCAAGGCACATGAGTGCAAACAGTAACCAGAGCACGATCAGACCTCTGCGGCGCTTTCGTCGTCGTCGATGGGTAGCGCCGATCGCCGCCGAAGAATATTGACCATCAGTCCGCCGCCGAACAGCAAGAGGATACCCGGCGCAATCCACAGGATGAGCGTCTTGCCGCTCATCTTGGGACGATACAGCACGAACTCGCCGTAGCGCTCGACCAGGAAATCGTATATCTCGGCGTCCGACATGCCTTCTTCCAGCATGCGGCGAATTTCCCGCCGCAGGTCCGCGGCAAGGTACGCATTCGAGTCCCGGATACTTTCGTTCTGGCACTGCAGACATCGGACCTGCCCGGTGATGTCTTCGTAGCGCGCCTGCAGCTCCGGATCGTCAAACGCTTGCCCGGGGTCGATGGCGGCCGCCGGAAGCGCGACAAACGCAATCAGGAGAATGGCCAGCCGCGGCATCATTCCGCACCCCCGTTCGCCGCGATCAGCGGCATGAACTCGGCCTCCCAGATTGCGGGCGTCAGCGGGCCGAGGTGCTTGTGCAGAACGACACGATTGGCGTCGACGAGGAACGTCTCCGGCGCCGCGTAAACGCCCCAGTCGATCCCCACGCGAGCGTCCGCATCGAATGCGGAATCCACGTAGGGGTCACCGAGCTGTTCCAGCCATACGAGTGCTTGCGCGCGATTGTCCCGCCAGTTGATGCCGTAGATCGGGATCTGCCCGGACTCGGCAAGTTCCATCAGGTACTCGTGCTCTTGCCGGCAGCCGACACACCAGGTCGCCCAGACGTTGACGAGCACCATCTGTCCAGCGAAGTCGTCGGTGCCGACGCGTTCACCGGGACGAGTCAACGACGGCAGATCGAACTCCGGCGCCTGCCGATCGATGTAGGTTGACGGCAATTCGCTCTTATCGCGGTCCGGATCGAGGCCGAACGCAAAGACGGCGATCAGTGCGGCAAATACGGCAAGCAGGGTTAGAGGTAAGGCACGCGCGCTCATCCGGCCATCTCCGCCGCCGCGCCGACACGTGCCGTCTCCCTTTCGCGCAAGCGATAGCGACGGTCACTGGCCGCGACGAGGCCGCCGATTGCCATCAGCAGGCAGCCGAACCAGATGAAGCGCACCAGCGGCTTGTACTGCACGCGCACACTCCAGGTATCGGTGCCGATCGGATCGCCCATTGAAATCAGCAGGTCGCGATTCCAGCCCGCGAGTATCCCCGCTTCAGTCATGGGGCTTTGCTGAACCAGGTACTGCCGCTTCTGTGGCCGCAGCTGCCCAACGAAGTCGCCGTTCGCCCGGCGGACGTCGATCACGCCTTCGCGTGCGGTGTAGTTTGGACCCTGCACGTCCACCAGTTCGCGCATCTCGAAGACGTAGTTGCCAGCGGCAACCGACTGCCCCGGTTGCAATGCGCGGTCAGTCTCGATGCTGAAGGTCAGGACGATCGTGACGCCGAGCGTGAACACGCCGACGCCGAAATGTGCGATGTGCATACCGAGCATCGAACGCGGCATGCCGGCAGCGCCCTTCTCGCGCCGCCATGCGCGAATCGGCTCGACCAGTGACGCCGCCATGATCCAAACCGAAGCAAGGATGCCTATAAATAACAGAAGCCCTACGCGGCCGTAGCCGACCAGCGGGATCGCAATGCCGAGGATCACTGCTACCGCCGCGGGAATCCGCAAGCGGCGCAGGATCGGTGACGCGTCCGAGGATCGCCACGCCGTGTGCATGCCGACGCCCATCAGCAGCACCAGCGGAATCATTGGAATGGCAAACGCGACCTCGAACCACGGCGCGCCAACCGAGATCTTCTCTCCGCTGAACAGCTCGGTGATCAACGGCGCGAGCGTGCCGAGGAAAATCAGCCCCGCCGCGATTACCAGCAGCACGTTATTGAGCAGCAGGAAGGTCTCGCGCGACATGGGTTTGAAGCCGACGTCGGAGTCCAGCTCCGGCGCCCGCCATGCGAACAGAATCAGCGCGGCGACGATGACAACCGCGAGGAAGGCCAGGATGAAATAGCCGCGGGTGGGATCGCTGGCAAAGGCGTGCACGGAGACGATGATGCCGGAGCGCACGAGGAACGTACCCAGCAGGCTCAGCGAGAAAGCGGCGATCGCGAGCAGCAGCGTCCAGCTCTTGAACAGACCGCGCTTCTCCGTGACCGCGAGCGAATGGATCAGTGCGGTACCGACGAGCCACGGCATGAAGGACGCATTCTCGACCGGATCCCAGAACCACCAGCCGCCCCAACCGAGCTCGTAGTAGGCCCACCAGCTGCCCAGCGCGATACCTAGGGTCAGGAACAGCCAGCTGACCGTGGTCCACGGCCGCGTCCAGCGCGCCCAGCGCTTGTCGAGATCGCCGCTGATCATCGCGGCAATGGCGAACGCGAATGCGACCGAGAATCCGACATAGCCGACATACAGCATCGGCGGGTGAATCGCGAGACCCGGGTCCTGCAGCAGCGGATTGAGGTCGGCGCCGTCAATGGCTGCCGGCACGAGCCGGTCGAACGGGTTCGAGGTCAGAATGGTGAATAGCAGAAAGCCGACCGACAGCAGGCCGAGCACCCCGAGGACTCTCGCCGAGAATGCTTCCGGCAAACTGCGGCTGAACATCGCCACCGCGACCGTCCAGCTCGAGAGTATGAGCACCCAAAGCAGCAGCGAGCCTTCGTGCGCGCTCCAGACGGCGGAGACTTTGTAGAACGCCGGCAGCGCCAATTGCGAATGCTGCGCGACGTAGAGCACGGAGAAATCGTCGTTCAGAAATGCCCAGGTCAGGCAGCCAAACGCAAACGCAACGAAGACGAACTGTCCCACGGCCGCGGTGCGGCCGACGCCCATCATCGCGGCATCGCCACGGTGCGCGCCAATCAACGGAATGATCCCCTGCGCCAGCGCAAGCGACAGACCCAGGATCAGCGCAAACTGGCCGAGCTCAGGTATCAATGCGGGCACTCCGTGCCGCGTTCGGCGACGCCTTCCGCGACGGCCTCGGCATGCTGCGCCATGGTCTCGGCGATCTCGGGCGACACATAATTCTCGTCATGCTTGGCGAGCACTTTGTCGGCAACGAAGATGTCGCCATCCATCCGCCCGTGCGCGACGATGCCCTTGCCCTCGACAACCATGTCCGGCAGCACGCCGGAGTGAATCACCTCGATATCGCAGGTCAGGTCGGTCACGGTAAAGGTAACGTCGAGCGAGCCTTCCTCGCGATACATGCTGCCTTCTTCGATGAGGCCGCCGATTCGGAAATTGCGGTCCTCGGGATAGTTGCCCGCCTTCACGTCCGTGATCTCCACGAAGAACATCATGTTCTCGCTGAACATCCTGAGCGTGAGAGTGGCGGCTATGGCAAGACCGGCGACCACCAGGCCGACGGCCAGCAAACGTTGGTGTCTGGCTTTCACGATTGTTCCTCGACAGCCTTGATTTTGACTTCAATGTCCCGGCAGATGTTCCGATGATGCAAACGCGCCGTCCATTCGATAAATACGACGACCAGACCAGTCAAAATCAGACTGGCGGAGATGAAGGTCCATGCGCCCGCGGCAAGGTCCTCGGGACCCATTCGGAGCGCAATGACGATATCCCGGACGAAAAACAGGAAACCGACCAGCAGAATTGCGGAAACGAGTTTGTTCATAGCGATTGCTCCGCCGACAACACGCGTTCTTTCACCCAGCGCGTTCGCCGCTCCCTGATCAGCACTTCCGTGCGTACGCGCGTCAGCAGCATCGAGCCGTAGACCAGGGTGAAACCGAGTATCGATGCGAGCAGCGGGTAGAGCTGCGTCGGGTCCTGCATGCCGCCGCCCTCTTCCGCCATCAGTGTCGATCCCTGGTGCAACGAGGTCCACCAGACGACCGAGTAGTGGATGATCGGAATGTTGACGGCACCGACGATCGCCAGCACCGCGCTCGCCTTGTCAGCGCGCGTCAGATCGTCGATAGCGCCGCGCAACGCCATGTAGCCGATGTAGAGAAACAGCAGGACCAGTTCCGACATCAGCCGGGGATCGCCCCATTCCCACCAGGTGCCCCACGTCGACGCGCCCCAGATCGAACCGGTCGCGAGTGCGAGGAACGTGAATGCCATGCCGATCGGTGCGGAGCTCGCCGCGACCGCGTGCGCGAGCTTCATCCGCCAGATCAGCCCGATCGCGCCGGCGACCGCCATGATCACGTAGGCCATCATCGACAGATAGGCCGCCGGGACATGCAGATAGATCATCCGGAACCGGTCGCCCTGCCCGCCGTCGCCCTGACCGACCTCGATCGGCGCAAAGAACAGGCCGGCGATCAGCCCGTAGGCGATCAGCAGGTAGCCCGGTATCGCAAGCCATGCAATGAACGTCGGCGCCAGCTTGTAGAAGTGCGGCGGCGACGCCAGCTTGTGATACAGCTTCTTGAGAAAGGTCCACATGGGGCGCGATTCTAACTCGGAAAAACCGGAACTTATGCGACTTTTGCCTCAACTATTGCTGATGCGCAGCGCCGCCGAAGTTGCAAACGGGACGAGTGTCAGCGCCCCAACGGCATATGCTGCCAGCGCATAGATCCCGGCCGAATACGCATCTCCCGCAGCCGCCAGCGAAACGGTCCTCGCGCCGAAGATCAGGACCGGCATCGCGAGCGGCAGAATCAGGAGACTCAGAAGCGCGGTGCCGCGGTGCAGGCCGACGGTCAATGCCGCCCCGACAGAGCCCAATAGACTCAGGCTCACCGTGCCCAGGGCCAACGTCGCCATCAGCACGCCGGCCACTTCCACGGGCATCTGAAAGGCCAGTGCCATGACCGGCGACAATATGACAAGCGGCAGACCGCTCGAGAGCCAGTGTGCGATGGTCTTTGCGAGCGCCATGACGACCAGCGGTTGGGGGCTGACGAGCATCTGTTCGAGGCTGCCGTCTTCGTGGTCCGAGAGAAACAGACTGTTCAGCGACAAGAGCGTGGCCAGCAAAGCCGCCACCCACAGTACGCCGGGACCCGCAAACTGGAGCTGTTCGGGCGTAGGCCCAACCGCGAGCGGGAACAGCGACGCGACCATGGCGAAGAAAAACAGCGGATTGAGGCTGTCGCCGGGCCGCTTCCAGACCAGGGTCAGATCGCGGCGGGCGGTCGCGACGAGGGCACTCATCAGGCCGGGCATGCGTTCCTCGTTCATTGCAGCTGAATCCGTTCGGTCGGGACGTCCAGTTCGAAGTCCTGGTGGGCGGCCATAATGCACATACCGCCACGGCCGAGGTGTTCCTTGACCAGGTCCAGCACGAGTGCCCGGCCCTCCCGGTCCAGATTGGTGAACGGTTCGTCCATGAGCCACAGGGATGCGTCCGCAAGCAGCATTCGAGCCAGAGCAACGCGCCTTTGTTGCCCGGCCGACAGCGAGCGCAGCGGCAACTTGCGCAGGCGTTTAATACCGAGCCGCTCGAGCACGTAATCGAGGTCGTGATTCGACGCCGGCCGCAGCTTTGACTCGAAGCTCAGATTTTCGAGCAGGCTAAGATCCGACTTGAGGCCGGTGCGGTGCGCGACCCACACGAGGGAGCCGAAGAACTCCTGGCGAACCTCGTGGACGGGCTTACCGTTCCAGCGAATCTCGCCTTCTTCGAGGTCGATCATGCCGACGATGGCTTTCAGCAGACTGGTCTTGCCGCTGCCGTTGCGTCCCTCAAGCACGAGAAGGTTCTCCGACTCCAGCGCAAAACTGACATCGGTGAACAGGCAGCGGTCACCGCGTATCAGCGTGAGGTCGTGACCCGATAGCTTTTCAGTCAAAGACTTACATCCTGTCGCCAGACGCCGACGCTTTCAAACCGGCGGCAAAAAAACATTTTATTACAAATAGTTATTATCCTTAGCTAAACAGGATTCTAGTTTAATACGGCGGGTGATTGAATAGCTTGGAAACGGCGTTTTGCGATTTGAATCGTCTCAATCCCGTCCGTAGACTGATCCGACCGGTGATACTCGATTATAAAAGACACGCCGGCCTACAAAACAAGAAGTCTGTTTCGCTAATGAGGGGAGCGAACTCGACCAATGGATCTGCGCGCTGCAGGGCTCGACACTCAGCCATTCGGCACAGACGGCAAACCGTCGTCCGTAGTCTCGTACAGTTCGTACCGGGACGCTATCGCCGTACTCAACAAGACGCTCGAGGCACCGCATGGTTTGTCGTTGCTGCAGGGACCTGCCCTCTCCGGTAAATCGACACTGATTCGCGAGTTTGTGCCGACAATCTCGTCGGATTGCGCCGTCGCAGTGGTTGACGGCACGAATCTGAATACGGCCAACCTGCTGCAGAAGATGTTGCGCCGCTTCGGCTATCGCATCGAATTCAATTCGATTGGCGAGTTGCTGGCCATGATCCGGGTGTTCGCGATGCAGCAGGCAACGGCGCACGAGCCGCCGCTGGTTATCATCGAGAACGCGCATGCGCTGAACCCCAGTGCCCTCAGGGCGACCGCCGAGCTGGCGGAGCTCCGGGTTCGTCATCAAGGCCATCAGCACAGCGCTATCAAGATCATCCTGGCGAGCGATCAGTCGCTGCAGCCCCTGTTACAGTCGCCCGGCCTGGAGTCGCTCGCCAAGCGAATGGTCGCCGACTTCCACCTTCATCCGCTGACCAGAGATGAAGCGGCCAACTATCTGCACAGCAAGCTCAAGGCCGCTGGTTGCAAAGTCCCCGAGTTCGTATTTCCGTCGTCGGTATGCACCGAGCTGTGGCAGGCGTCCGGCGGCTGGCCGGGGATTCTGGATCGCATAGCCTCTCTGGCGCTGGACCGCGCGGACACTCTTCCGGTCGCGATTTCGACGATCGATCGGCCGGACCTGCCGAACGGCACGTGGGACGCGGACAATGCGCCCGAGATCGAGGAAGTCGACGAGACGCCGGAACCGCCCAAGCTCTACATCACGGAGAACGGCAAGACGGTTCAGGTGGTCGATTTCGTCACTCCGCGCATTTTGATCGGCCGCTCCGAGCACAATGATCTGCAGATCGACAGCCGTTTCATCAGCCGGCATCACATGCTGCTGGTCCGGCACGGCGGATCGACCTTCCTGATGGATCTGAACAGCACCAACGGCACGATGGTCAATTCGCGGCGGGTCTCGAACCACGTGCTGGTCGACAGCGACATCGTTTCCGTAGGCAATCACCGCATCAAGTTCTCAGACCCGCACGCGGTCAAGCGTGGCGACAGCGAAGGGGCCGAACTGGCGGATACGGCGATCATGAAGTCGCTGGACGATATGCGCGCACTGCTCGAGCAGGAAAACACCGCCGAGCTGCCGGCCTCCGAGAACATCCCGACCTACACCGGCAACAACACCGCCTGATCCGGCTACCCGAAGTAGCTTTCCTTGAAGTGCTTGCGGCACATCGAGACGTAGCGGTCGTTGCCGCCGATTTCGACCTGTGAGCCCTCGCGGACGGCGTTGCCCTGCTCGTCCATGCGCACGACCATCGTCGCCTTCTTGCCGCAGTGGCAGATTGCCTTCAATTCCTTGAGATTGTCGGACCAGGCGAGCAGGTACTTGCTGCCCTCGAAGGGCTCGCCCTGGAAATCCGTGCGAATGCCGTAGGCCAGAACCGGCACATTCAACGAGTCCGTGACCTGACCGAGTTGGAAGACCTGATCCTTGGTGAGGAACTGGGCCTCGTCGATCAGTACGCAATGCAGCGGCGCGTCCTCGAGGCGCCGCTCGACGACGTCGTGAAGATTGTCGGCCTTTCTGAAGGTGACCGCGTCGGTCTCGAGTCCGATGCGCGAGGTGACCTTGCCTTTGCCGTAGCGGTCATCGACCTCCGGTGCCATGACCAGGGTGTTCATGCCGCGCTCTTTGTAGTTGTAACTGGACTGCAGGAGAGACGTCGTCTTCCCGGCATTCATCGACGAGTAGTAAAAGTAGAGCTTTGCCATGGCGCTATTCTGGCACCGTGGCGGGTCAGATTCACGCGCCCCTGGCGCCGATCAGCGCGTCGGGAATTGCAGCAGCTTGCCGAGCCTGCGACGCACGGTCGCCGGTGCCAGCCGCTCGCGGCAGCTCGGGCACAGATTGCGGGGACGGCGCGACTTGGTGATGACCTGGGGGATCGGCGTCACTTTGCCTGTCCGCAGACACTGGCTGCAAATCACGAGATTGCTCAGGTTGTTGAGCAGCCGATAGTCGACGTTGTCTTTCGCGGTGTCGGCCATGCCGAGGTCCTCTTTCGAGAACCTGAGTTTTCGCATCTCGATACGACGAACGCGAGGCGTGCGGCGGAGCGATCCCCGGAACTGTTAACCAGTCGTGGTTTCCGGTGTGAACCAGGTCGAGATTTGTTGCCTAGCGGATGCGCGTGACCCTGAAACGCCGATCGTGCGATGGGATATAGACCGAGTAGCCGAAACTGTCTTCCGTAAGCTCGACCTCGAATTGGCACTCGCGTAACCGCAGACGCCGGTAGTTCGCCTGCCGCCATACCTGGCCGTTCTCGAAGAAGAGGTAGGTCTGTCCGGACTGCCGATTCTCCTCGCAGCGCGTGACATTGGCTGTGTACACCGGCGCCTCCGGCCGGCTCGGACCTTCGACGCGTTCGCGGCCGACCTCGTCGGTCACCGGGACCGGTCCAGCCGGGGCCGCCGGCGCCGCTGGCGGTGCGGGTGGCTCGACCTCATCCATTGCTGCCAGAGCGTCAAAACAGGCAAGCCGCTCCATGTCGGCCTCAATCGCGGCACATTCGGCAAGATTGATCTGCGTTGCGTCATCGGCCTGAACAGGCGCGGCTGCGAGACCCGCAGCGACACCGATTGCGAAGAATTTTCCAACGTCTTTCATAGTTCGTATCCTCTGGCCCCGATTCTAGCGGCAACGATTGCTGCTGCGAAACACCCTTCGTGCCGTTAGAGTTGGTGCCGCGGTGCCAAAGCATTCGACCGGCGCGACGCGCGCAGTTCCACACAAGGTAAGAGGTGGCCCAATATGTTTCACAGCGCAGAGATTCGTTGGTTCCTGAAGGGCGACGCGCCGGATGCAGTGCGCGAGTGGTTCAGGAACGAGAGCCTGGCGGTCGATGAGGAGCCCAGAGTCGACGAGTATCTACTGCTTCCGGGGTCGGCATCGACCGGCGTGAAGTTTCGGCAATACCCCGGCGACGATCGAGCATCGTTCGAGATCAAATCGAGGACGTCGGAGCCGATCAACGTCAGTTTCGGGGATGCAGCGAGCGGATGGCTGGATACCTGGGTGAAGTGGTCCTGCCGCCCGACGGACGTGCCGTCGTTTCGGGACACCATCACCGGCGGTGAGAATTTGTGGGTGTTCGTCGAAAAGAACCGCTGCCTGAGAAAATTCGCGATCGGCGGACATGACGTCGCGGAAGTCGACCCGGGGATGCAACGGCCCGCCGACGGATGCCAGTTCGAGTTGACCGCGATCCGGTCACTCGTGGGCCAGCGCTCGGATCTAGACGACTGGGAAGACGGGCAATCTTGGTGGAGTCTCTCTCGAGGCCTTCGGAACGCAGGCTCTGCTAACCGACTACGCGCGATTGACTGCGGGCGTTGTACTCCAGAGTCTCAGCGCCGCAAGGCTTAGCCCGGAATTGTCCTTTGCCTACCCGGAGTGGCTACGACGTCTGGTCGCGTGAGCATTGCAGCCCTGGCCGATGCCTAGTGGAGAAAGTCGTCTGTCGTCGACTTCAGTTTGCGCTCAACGAACCAGACCATTCTCTCCAACCCACCGCTTCTTTGGCAGCCGATCATGAAATCCTCCCATGTAGTGCTGCCAAATACCGGTTCGCCGTCGAAGATCACGTCGAGCGCCTGGTAGGCCAGATCGTCGTCCGTCCGGTTCTCGTAATAGTCTTCCCATCCAATGATAAGAAACCTGGCCGCTCGGTCGCGATTCACGCCTCGGGTACCCCGGGCCTTCTTGTACATGGCCTTCATGCCGCGTCCTGCCCTGGCAACGGTGTTGACCGTCATGTTCGCCAATCGTTTCCCGGCGCTACCCCCGGCCCGGGCACCCGCGTATGCGCCGGGTCCCGTCCCGCCCGGCCCGCCTACCGCGGTACCGACCGCCGCGCCGGCCGTGCCGCCAACGAGTTCGCCGACTCTCTTGGCCGGGAACCTGGCGACAAACTTGGTGCCCATCATCGCGTAGTCGCGGCGCTCACGCGTTCGGATCTTGTTCCTGGCGTAGATGACCGCATCGCTTAGCGAGTTGATCTCCGGGTCATAGGTACTGTCGTCGATGTTGCGCTGGGTGAGCAGCGCGCCGAGTCGCTGTGATATGTGCGTCATGTCGGTGTCCTCGCATTTGTCCCGGACGTGTTGCGGGAGTCCCGAACCGCCCTGTTACCCCCTAAAGCTGGATCGGGGCGGGTTTTTGCCCGGTTGGCACCGTAGTAACCCTTGCCGCTGGAGGTCGACGTTTACAAAGCCATGGACCGCCTCTGCCAGCTACAATCGAGCCGAACGCCAGTCTCCGGCCCGTACAAGCGGTTTCATGGAGTCAGAGTTCTGTGATCAATGCCGTCCTGAAGATTCTCGCCACCGTCGCAGCCGCGTATGTGCTGCTCGTCGTTCTTGTGTACTTCATGCAGGGACGGATGCTGTATCTGTCCGGTGTTCCCGGTCGAGAGTTGGAAACGACGCCGGACGAGACCGGGATGCAGTTCGACGATGTCTGGCTGCGTACCGATGACGGCGTCGACATCCACGGCTGGTTCATCCACAGTGACTCGGACCGGGTATTGCTGTTCTTTCACGGCAACGCGGGGAACATTTCGCACCGGCTCTATTCGATTCGCCAGTTTCTGGACCTCGGCCTGTCGGTTTTCATCATCGACTACAGGGGCTACGGCCAGAGCGGCGGACGTACTTCGGAGCAAGGCCTGTACCGCGACGCCGATGCGGCGTGGCGGTATCTCACCGAAGAACGCGGCATCGCGGGCGACGATATCGTGATCTTCGGCCGTTCGCTCGGTGGCTCCGTTGCGGCAAACCTGGCCTCTAGAGTGGAGCCCGGGGCGGTCATTCTCGAATCGACCTTCACGTCGGTGCCGGACGCCGCTCAGGACATCTACCCGTGGTTGCCGGCGAGATGGCTCAGCCGACTGCGCCACTCGACAAGCGAGTACGTTCGCGACGTACATGTCCCGGTGCTCGTCGTCCACAGCGTCGACGATGAGATCATCCCGTACCACCACGGCGAGGGCATCTTCGAGGCGGCGAACGAGCCACGCGCGATGCTCACGATCCGCGGTGGACATAACGACGCGATCGCTGTCGACGAGGGAACCTACACAGCGGGCCTCAGGCGGTTTCTGGACGAGTCTCAATAGCCCGCTGCGACAGGGGAATTCTTCCCTCATGCCGCATTCGAGTCCCCCGAAAGATACAAATCTGACCACTTGCATCACCTGCGCCAGGGCAGGAGCGTCGACCTTGGTCTAGACTGATTTGTGAGGAACAAACAGGGCAAACCCGGTGAAAGTCGGGGGCGCAAAACTACCGGTCTAAGGGGGTACCTATGATAGCGGGGTTGCAGGATCAGCAAGACATTCACTCAGTTCCCACTCGCGTTCGAGCGCCTCGAACGCTTTCATTGTTCGGCTTCGGAATTCTGGCAGTCGCAGCGACAGGCTGCGTGACGGCGCCTGAGGAACCGCCAACGCTGGTCGAACTCGGGGAACAGATCTTTTTCAATGAGACGTTCGATGGGAATGGCCGGACCTGCGGAAGCTGCCACAGAGCGGAAGATAACTTCGCGATTTCACCGGCCTTCATCGCAACGCTGCCGGACGACGATCCATTATTCGTTGCCGAGCAGAACCCCGATCTCGCGGAGAACTTCGAGAACCCAGTGTTGATGCGCGAACTGGCCCTGATTTTTGAGAATCAGGACGGCTTCGACGATCTCGAGAACGACTTCAATATGCGCGGTGTGCCGCACACACTGGCGATGCGCACGTCCATCGAATCTCGGACCGGTCCTCAGACCGGCTGGTCGGGGGATGGCGCACCAGGCGACGGCTCGCTGCGCGCCTTCGCCACCGGCGCAGTCATCCAGCACTTCACGAAAACCACGGACCGAATCGCCGGGGTCGATTTCAGATTGCCAACCGATGAAGAGCTCGACGCGCTGGAGGCGTTTCAGTTGTCGCTGGGCCGGCAAGAGGACCTGGAACTGCCTCTACCGCTCCGAAACGTATTCGTTGCGCGCGGGCAGGAGATATTTCTCGACAACACACTCGGCAAGTGCAATGCGTGTCACGCCAATGCGGGCGCGAACGGCGATCCGAACATCTTCGGGCCAGGTGCCGGAAACCTGAATTTCGCAACGGGCGTCGAAGATCTGCCGGATCAGCCCGCCGATCTCACCGAGGAAAAGAACCCGCCGGACGATGGTCTGGGCAGTCCGGGCACCGGTGAGTTCAACACACCGACACTCGTCGAAGCCGCCGACACCGGTCCCTTCTTCCACAACAACTCCGTCGAGACGATCGAGGGTGCCGTCGCGTTCTATAACGGCGATGCTTTCAACAACTCGCCGGCTGGCGCCCTGCTCGTCGGCGCGACCGGCAGCGGCATCAATCTCGATGCGACGCAGGTTGTCGCAGTGGCGGCGTTTCTTCGCGCGATCAACGCGCTCGAGAACATACGCAGCACGACAGAACTCCTTGACGGAATTCGGAACGGAGGTGTTCGCGGGGACGAGTCCATCGCCCGAGCATTCGCGAGAAGTGCGGCTGACATCGACGATGCAATCATGGTGCTAAGTGGCGGCGGCATACATCCACAAGCCATTGAACACCTCGAGGACGCGGCTATCGCCATCGGGCGAGCAGAAAGCGCCGCGAGCACAAGCCAGCGCAATCGTTACCTTAACGAAGCCAATGCAGCGCAAGCACGCGCGCGTGCCGAGATCGTCGACTAGCTGCGGGCATCGAGGAGGAATCAGGAATGTATAACTCAGTATCGACAAAGCGTCTGATTATCGTCATTGCCGCCGCACTGCTGCTGCTGCTGCTTGCCTCGACGAGCATCGCTCAGCAAACGACCGAGCGATACATCCCGATCGGCGAGTCGCCGGGTCTCTCGGACGTCTATACATACATCGGGGAGATCGTCGCAGTCGACGAAAAGACGATGACGCTGACCGTCAGGGACAGCGACGGCCGGCACGATTTTACAGTTACGGACTCAACCGAAATTTGGCTCGACAGCACCGCCCTCCGCCGCTCTAATACGACCGCGTCGTTCGCGGACTGCGAGGTCGGGCGCCGAGTGGAGATCATGCATACGGCTGACGACGAATACACTGCCGCGTGGATCAAAATCAGTGCAGAGTGACACCGCTTGTGCGGGTTCATGGTGCCCAATAGGTGATACGAACTATCCCTAACTGGGCGGATTGATATCGAGATGTCTACTCGCAGGCGATCACGTTGCCGCTGACGCTGAGTGCCCTGTCCGCCGTTAGCGCGATCGGCGGCGAGCGTCCGTTCGTGTTACGGACGACGAATTCGATTCGGCAGATCGTGTTCGGTTTTTCGCCGTGATACGTCCACTCTGCAGTTTCCAACAGCGCGCTGCCACCGGTGTCCACCGTCACCCAATCGAAGCATCGACCGCGTTCGTCATCGGAGAGAATATTTGCGGCCACGCGTATGGGCCCCATCGACTGGAATACGTAGCACGAGAACGGCGGATCGATGTATCCGGTCGAAATGGTTGAGTTTCGGCCGGGAGGAGCTGTGATTACGATTGCCGAGTCTTCTGCGATCGCAACTGTCGGTTCCGTCGTCGACGCGCCGAGTTCGTCCGATCCGCAGCCGCTGATCAGCGTTGCGGACAAGAGCAGACAACCGGCAATCGGATTCTTCATCTGTTGCTCCGACGTTCAATGCGTCATGGTGCCCCGGTGCGAGACTCGGACTCGTACGACCGAAGTCAGCGGGTCTTCAGTTATGAATGCGCTGTTTCCAGCCGATTCCGGGGAGTTCTCTGATGTTACTGAAATGACTGAGCGAATGGGAATTTCCCCGATTTCTTGAGTGTGATTCGTTTTCTCTGTTTGTGGTTGTTTTTTTGATCAGCCTGGTTCGAGAATGGATGTACCCCTCAGCAATGGATCTGCTGAAGTAACCTCTCGAAGACTTGGTAGCTTCGGCGTACAACGAAAACACTGTGAGGTGCTTGCATGAGGCTATTACCGAATCTGACCGTATCGTCGGCATCGACCATTCCAGCCGGGTCACTCGTCTATTCTCCAACCAGCGAGAAGTGGGGTATTAAGCATGATGCGGAGAACGTGTATTGGCTTGACAGCATGCGAAGCTCTTCGCCAAAAGGTGCTTTAGCTAATCTTGGTAAGAGCTTTCACGTGCAGTTTGACGTGGCTCGGTGTACGAGATTTGCCGATCCATGGGACCAGGTCTCGGTCGGCAGTCTCCTGCTCTATCAAGAGAATGAATTGGAGGTAATGAACACGTGCATCTATCTGAATACAGACCACGACGAACGAGCCCACGTATTTGATCTTTCTGAAGGCTCATACGGCCAACTTCCCCATGACCTCAAAGACTGTATCGCCATGCCGGTATGGAAACTTGGTTACGCTGAGGACCGATCGGACAGAGAGGCAATTTGGATTCACCGTTTTCAGCCGCCGGACTAGCGAGACAGTGGGGACAGTGGGGTCGAACCGCAATTTCATCGACATACCAAGTCCGAATGCGTGCGATTCTGGTAGTTTCCAGCTCCCCCAGAGCGGAGACCCTGCCCGCCAACACCTACATCTTGCGAGACGAAATCGCGGTTCGACCCAGTTCCCGGATTTGACTGTCCGCTATGCGTCCGATTGCGGTCGGTCATTCCGGATATACTCAATGGCTGCTGCTGACCCCTTTGCGGACATTCTCTTGATTGCCGATCCTCGCACTAACACGATTCGATGATCCCAGAAGACTATTTCTACGACTCTGTTCCTGATGGCCTATCAATAGCTATCAACGATTTCGATAGCAGTACGAAATGCAGCAATCAGGATAGCTGGGAGGTGCTTATCCTCACATTCGGGCGGGAAGTTACCGGCGATGATCTCAAATCGGCCGATGAGGAAGATTTCGAGAGGTTTGCCCGGTCAATGAAAACGTGGTTCGAACTTACATACTCACCGACCGCGGACGACGCGAAACGGATTATCAATCGCGCATTGATACAGTGGTGCGGATTCAGTTTGAATGACCGCTGATGGCCGAAAGCCGCCGGCCAAGAAAATCAGTCTGTACTTTCTGCTACTGACCCAAAGCAGACACCTGCGCAAACAAGCATGCTAGAGGCGAAGCAAGGATGCTGATTGAAAAACTAACTGAGTTGGCACCCCCTCCTGCGGATCCAGTCGATCGTGGCTCAGTGGACAAGTGGGGTGCGGTTACGGACTTTTTCGGCAAAGCACTTCCGACGGATTACATGTCGTTCGTCGATCGGTATGGCACGGTTCAGCTCAACGATGAGCTTCAAATATTCAATCCTTTCTCGGAAAATCCCGACACTGATTTACACCATCAGTTTGTGTTTCTGCTCGCACAGATAAGTCAGTTAAAAGAAGAGTTTCCCGAGTCTTGTCCTTATCCTCTGATGTTTGAACCGGGCGGCCTATTGCCGTGGGGCATTTCGAAGGACGGCGATATTTTTTGTTGGTCGACGAGCGGAATGAGCGGCAAGTGGAGGGTGGTGGTTCTTTGTCGGCAATATCAGCCGGAGGAGTTCGACCTTTCGATGGTCGGTTTCCTGGTCGCCACTATTGAGGGCAACATTCGTAGCTCTGCTATCCCAACAAACTGGGGCGACGAACCGGCTGTCTTTGCATAATTTCAAGCGGTCAAATTTCTGTCCGCTGATGGCCGATAGCAGCCGACCAGCGCTTTGACTCCGAGCGTCCTGTTAACGAGAAACCCGACCATCCAAAGACATGCACCGTGAGCGTCACTCCAGACGCCAGGGAGGTGCACCGTAGCGCGAGCCCGGAACAAGTATTCCGGCCGCGACAAGTGGCGCGAACCGCGACTCACTTGACTCAACGTCTGTTGCAAAGGGCAATTTGTGTCGGACCGCGATTTACTCATGGCTTCAGGCTCAGAGGGCCATGACAGCGACTTAAGAAATTGCGGTTCGACCCCAATTCCCCCCTCATTGATGGCCGCCCGCAGACAGTCGCCAATCGAGCTATTCGTAGACTATTGATTCGCTGTGGGGCGTACCAGAATGTTGGCTACTCTTTCTGAGGTGATTCCTCTAGGTCGCCTGGATGCTCTAGCTTCTCTACTGCTTTCGCAATCGAACTCAGCTCCCGCCCGAACTCCGCAACCTTGTCCTCATCCCACCTCAATGCGTCAATGCTAAACCCCCTGTCTATGCCCAATGCTCGCATGAAACGCGACATTTCCATTCCCGAGTAGGCTGAGATGAGCACTCCGTAGCCCGCTAGTGCACCTAAGATTATCTGCGCAACAGGAGACATGTGTTGTTGCCTGAGGGCAAGTAGCAAGCCTAAGGCAATAGCCGTGAGAAAACCCATGATTGATTGAACGCCGTAGTGTGTCACGGATGCCGTGGCGTAATTTCTGCCACCCTCGAGGTATTTGATCAACAGATACTCGAAATAAACTTTCTCCTTCCGTTCGAGGGCCTGATGTTGGAGCTTTGCCGCGCCCCACTTCGCAGTATCGATTGTCCGGGACCATAGCCATCGAGTCATCGACGCGAGAACGAAGACCAGCAAGGCTCCAATTATCGTCTGCACGGTCCAGTGGGGGTCCCACGCGAGGACTGCCTCCCACCATTTCCCCAGCTTCTCCCCCACGCCTGACATATCATTCTCCTTGTCATTCACGACTGCGTCGATTGCGGATTGCGAGGTCGGACGCAGAGTGGTGGTCATGCACGTTCGAGACTACGTATGCACCGCACCCCGAATCAAGGTAAGCGCGAATTAGTTGATTTTTCGAGAATAGAGATAACAGGGTTTGAACCGCTAGTTCTTGAGGATGAATCTGGTGCCCAGGGCGAGACTCGAACTCGCACGACCGAAGTCAGCGGATTTTAAGTCCGCAGCGTCTACCAATTCCGCCACCCGGGCACGAGCAGGAAACTCGCGGGAATTCTAGCAACTGTTAGTCGTGTTCGCCTGGCGTCAGTTTGATCTTCATCGATGTGGCACCGCCGACACCGAATCCTAAGAACTTGCCGTCCGCACTAAAGCTCACGGATAGCGAGATCTCCGCGACCTCATAGTCCTCGGCGAACTCGGTCATGCTGTCCAGCAGGTTCTTGATCTCTTTCTGCGCCTGCTCGAAGCCGCCCATGATCTTGGAAGGCGGAACGATCGTATCGATGCTGTCGCCGTCGGGAATCAGCACTTCGCCCAGTGGATTCCGGCGATAGCCGGACGGCGCTTTGCTGACCTTCTTCTTCTTGCTCTTTTTCTTGCTCGGGCGCTTGGCGGGTTTTCGGCGGGCAGGCGCCTTCTTGGTCGACGTTCCCTTACCAGCCTTTTTCTTCGCGGCCTTCTTTCTCGATTTTCTCTTGGTGACCACGCTCGCCCTCCCCATCCGTCAAGCCCAAACGACGGGCTAACGATACACGGACGCCCGGCCGAAGACATCGGGTTACTGAGACAGAAAAGGAATGGAGGCTAGGGTCGGAATCGAACCGGCGTACACGGAGTTGCAGTCCGCTGCATAACCACTCTGCCACCTAGCCGTCCGGAGGCGAGCGAGGGAGTATACCCCCCTTCACAAGCCCCGCAAGTGTCGGATTTCGCGACACTGGACTTCGGTCGGCGCATAATCGGGAAATGCGGTACGGGATCGCCACAATCGTCCTCAGCAGCGTCCTCCTGGGCGCCTGCACCGAGTACGTGCCGCCGATCTTTGACGAGGGCCGGCCTCTCGGCGTCCCCTCCGCGCCCGACAGCCACGGTCCGCGGCTGGCCCGCGGTGCCGACGGGACGGTCATGCTGAGCTGGATGGAGCGCCAGGGGGAGAATCGGGTACTTCGCGCCACCGAGGTGAGGCGTTCCGGATTCGGCGAGGTTGTCGAGGTCGCCAATGACCCGCGGATGTTCGTCAACTGGGCCGACGTGCCGTCGGTGACCGTGCTGGGCAACGGCGACTGGCTCGCGCACTGGCTGAGCTACTCCGCCGATCTGACCTACTCCTACGATGTCCTGCTTTCTCATTCGTCGGACGCGGGTGCGACGTGGTCCGCGCCATTTCGCCCCCATGACGACGGCACCCCAACCGAGCATGGCTTCGTGACGGTGTTCCCCACCGGCGACGAGGCCGGGCTGATCTGGCTCGACGGCCGAAAGACCGGCAACGAGCCAACCGGCAATCCGACCGACAATGGCATGACGTTACGCGGCGCCTTCGTCGCTGTCGATGGCGGACTATCCGGCGAGCAGGAACTCGACGAACTCGTCTGCGACTGCTGCCAGACCGACGTCGCGATGACGCCGTCGGGCCCCATTGCCGTTTACCGCGACAGAACAGTCGACGAGATCCGGGATATCTATCTCAGCCGCAACGTCGACAGCGCCTGGCAGCCGCCTGAGGCCTTTTCCGAAGACGGCTGGGAGATCGCCGCCTGCCCCGTGAACGGGCCTGAGATCGCCGTGCACGGCGACTTCGTGGCCATCGCGTGGTTCACCGCCGCGGGCACCGTGCCCCGGGTCAAGGTGCGCATTTCCCGGAACGGCGGCCGCAGCTTCGGCGACGAGATCGAGGTGGCGCGCGTCTCGACGCTCGGCCACGTACAGGTCGACTGGATCGGCGACAACGCGTTTGCAGTCAGCTGGCTGCAGCGGGTCCGCGAGATGAAGGAAATCCAGGTGCGCAGTGTGACGGTCAGCGGCGAGCTCGGCCGGGTGCACACCGTTGGGCGGACCGAGATCGAGCGGACCATGCCGCAGATGCTGGTCGTCGACAACGATCTCGTCTTCGTCTGGACGGATGTCGGACACGACGGCAGTCGCATCCGCGGCGTCCGCGCCGAGATCGTCCACGCAGAATGAGCCCGGCTCCCGCGAAACTCAGGGCGCGATAGCCGCGTCCTCAATCGGCGGCCATGAGAGTCGAGTTGGCCACCGCTACGGCGTCCAGGCGTAGCCGATCTTCATGAACCAGGTGCGGTCCTCGGTCTCGAGGCTCGTGATGTTGTCGTCCTCGATCAGCGAGTCCGAATAGCCGAGGAAGAACACCGTTTGCGGGTTCACCTTGTAGGAGAACAGAAGCTGCCGGCCTACGCCGCGATCGATGGCGTCCACGGTATCCGTGTACACGGCTGGATTGCGCGACACGTCCTGAATCTGGGTCGTGAAGCGCAGGAAGCTCCGCACATTGAATTGCCACGTGAGCCGTAAGTCGTAAAGCTCGGCGTCGAAGATCTTCTCGCCATCCTCGGTATCCAGGCTAACGAACGTGGCATCCGCGCGTGCGTACAGGTTGCGATTCACATTCCAGTTGACGAAGGGTTCGAACTGGGTCGAGTCGGCGAGCCGCGTGTTGGCGAAATCGATCGACTTGCCGACCGCGCTCCACATGCCAACCTCCAGACCGCCGATCGGCTGGAACTCGAAGAATGCCGAAACGCGTTCCTCATCGAACTGCTGCCCCTCGGTCAAGCGATCGCGCTGCAGGACACCCGCCTCGATGAATGACTGCATCGGCCCTTGAACGCTGAAGTAGGCTTCGACTTCCCGCTCGACGACCTCGCCCGCCTCGTTGTGAGCGATATCCCAGTCGCCGTTCAGACGAAGGCGCTGCCACCAATTGTCCTCGTCGCCGTGCCAGATCCGGCCGAGACCGACCACTTGCTGGCTGATATCGACACGCGGCACGAAGCCGGCGTCTGCACGGAAGCCCGCGCTCCGCTCCTGGTGCCGGAGGTAGGCAAACCAGTTGCGGGAGTCGTAATCGTATTGGATATGGGTGGCATTGCCGCTGAAGCTCTCCAGAGGCTGATCGAAGTCCACGGCAATCTGATTCGGGTACTCGGTGTCCGTCTGCAGATGCTGGAAGCGCATGCTGTGGTTCTCGTCGATGCGCCAGCGTACGTCCACGCCGCCAACGTGGTTGTGATAGTCGTCGCCGGAGCGTGTCGTGAGGATAGCGCCGACAGATGAAGCCTCCCCGAAGCTCCGTGAGTAGCGGCCGACGAACGACGTGTTCTCGATGTCCAGCGACTCGGAGTCCGAGCTCGTCGCACCCGGGAAGATCAGGTTGGTCACCTCGTCCTGCGCCGCAAATACGCCAAAGGTATTGTTGTCCCGCTTGCCCGTGAGCTTCAGGCCGATTGACGGGTCGGCTACGGTCCGGGTGAAGACTGCCCGGATCGGCGTGCGGAAGTAGTCAGCACCCTCCAGGAAGAACGGCCGGGTCTCCGGGAAGAACAGCGCAAACTGGTTGTTGACGTCCAGCTGCGCGACATCGGCCTCCACCTGGGAGAAATCCGGGTTGATGGCGATGTTGGCCGTCAGATCCGGCGTGATACCCCAGCGAACCGTCACGCCAACCTCGGTGTCCGGATCGCCGCCTGCGAGCGGTACGACGCCGGGATCGTCCGTCGAATCGACCTGTGACGCCGTCAGCGTCGGGACGATCTCGAGGTCCTCGGACGGCTGCGCATCCGGCAGCCCCTGGATTTTCACGAGCTGGCACAGGTAGCAATTGACGTTGCGGTCCTGGGCGTTGTTCGAGAAGCGATAGCGGTGATCGCGCGGGTAGAAGCGCAGGAGATCGATACCCCACGTCTGCTTGCCGTCGACGCGCGGGAAGCGGAGCTGCGACAACGGAATCTCCATCTCGACGATGTAGCCGTTCTCGTTGATCTGCCCGGCCGAGCCCCAGATGGCGTTCCACGAGTCGTCCTCGTTGCCGTTGACGTCGTCGTAGGTCAGGTCCATTTGAACGCCGAGCGGGTTCGCGAAGAACTCGAAGGCGCGGCGTTCGTCACCGTAGGTATCCACGACGATGCCGACGAAATCGTCGTTCCACGCCGAATCCCGGTCTCTAAGGTAGGCCCGGAGGGCATCCGGATCGGGATCCTCGGCCTCGAAGGCGACGTACAGGCTGTCCCCGTCCTCGATCAGGTAGGCCACGGTCCTGACCTTTGCCGGGATGTTCTCCCCCGGGCGCGTCTCGATGTCGATGTCGATTCGCGTGGCGTCCTGCCAGGCCTCCTCGTCCATCGTCCCGTCGATACTGATCGACTGGTCAGTTCTCGGAATATCCCCGACATTGGCCGCCGCAAGCCCCGGCGCCAGCAGTGAAAGGCCCAGCAAAGTGTTCAGCGAGTTTGAATGCACGACTCACGCCCCCTTAAAGCGTCGTGTTTGTGAGCCTTTAGATGCGCGACCAGCGGAAAAAGTTTAGTTGTTGCAAGGCTTCCGGATGTGGCGGGTTCTTGAGGGTGTGACAAACGATTGGCAGGCCAACCAAGGCGTCTGCAACATTTTGTTCGGCCTGCCGGTCTTTGTTGGCTGAGACATCAGCAACTCAGGCGCTCCTGTATGTTCGAGATCACCACGGAAACGACGATCGAAGGCTCCCCGGATGCCATCTGGACGGAGCTCACGCATTTTCCGGCCCACTCTGCCTGGAACCCGATCATCACGGGCATTTCCGGCCTGGCGGCAGAAGGTTCACGCCTCAGCATCACAGTCCAACCGCCGGGCGGTAAGGCAATGAGTTTCCTGCCCAGGGTACTGGTCGCGACGCCAGGTGAGGAATTGAGGTGGCTTGGCCGGATATTCATGCCGGGAATCTTCGACGGCGAGCACTACTTTCTCATTGAACCACAGCAAAACGGCAGTTGCCGGTTCGTCCACGGCGAACGCTTCACGGGCCTGCTCGTTCCCTTCATGAAGTCTCGGCTCGACTCCGGTACCCGAGCAGGATTCGAGGCGATGAACGACGCTCTCAAAGCAAGGGTCGAGGCGAGGAACTGAGGCTGGGATTAGGACGGTACTCAGGAATCTGGAGCGGGAAACCCAGCGCGCCCGACGACGGCGAGAATGTCGGCGCCACTGATCGGCGCGATGAACCACTACAGAGGAAGGAGTTTCGACCACGCCTCCCGAACCCCGAGCTGCTCCGGATACAAAAACGCCGTCCAGAGGACGGCGTTCTTGTGTCTGGAGCGGGAAACCCAGCGCGCCCGACGCCGCCGATAGATTCGGCATGACCAATCGGCGCGATGAACCACCCCAACGCTAGTTACTCAGACCACGCCACCGAACCGAGACCCCTCCAGATACGAAAACGCCGTCCAAAGGACGGCGTTTTGGGATCTGGAGCGGGAAACCGGGTTCGAACCGGCGACCTCAACCTTGGCAAGGTTGCGCTCTACCAACTGAGCTATTCCCGCGTAAGGGCGAGCGATTTTATCCGGATATCGCAATCTGTCAAGGACGGTGACACACTTCGGGCGTGTTCACGAGCGCCCTGTCCGTCATTGCTGTCCTGGTCGCGATCATCGCGGTCTCCGAGTGGCTCTCCCGCCGGGGCTGGTTCCGGTATCTGGGGGCGGCTCTTCTTGTCATCGTTCTGACGGCGATTGCGATCAATATCCGGGTCATTCCGGCCTACGGGGCGGAAACGCCCGTTTATGGCGCCATCTTCAAGTACGTGGCGCCGCTCGGCATCTTCTGGCTGCTGTTGCTCGTGGATCTCAAGAGCGTGCTCCGGGTCGGCGGGCCTATTCTGGGGCTGTTTCTGCTGGGCTCGGTCGGGACAGCGCTCGGGGTTGTGGTCGGAAACTGGGCCGTCGGCGGCAGCGAGGCCTTCGGCCAGCTGCATGCCGCACTGGCGGGCATGTTTACCGGCACCTACACAGGCGGCAGCGTCAATTTCAACGCCATCGCGCTGGAATACCGCGTCAATCAGGAGCCCGCGCTCTACGGCGGAGCGGCTGCCGTCGACAACGCCATGACGACCATCTGGATGATCGCCTGCGTGGCCCTGCCAAGGCTTCTCGCCGGTTTCTGGCCAAAGCCACGGCAGGCCGCGGAGGGCTCAGACGCCCACCTGCCCATTGATGATGAGATCGAGACGACCAGCATCTTTGACATGTCGATCATCGTCACGCTCGGCGTCGCCGGCGTAGCTGCCTCGGAATGGATGGCGGCTCTGGTCGAGACTTTCACCGGCGTCGGCATTCCGGCGACGCTCGTCCTGACGACCCTCGCGCTGATTGCTGCCCAGATACCGGCGATCAAACGGCTGCGCGGCGCACGGCTTCTCGGGCTCTTCGCCGTCTACCTGTTCCTCGCCGTCATTGGCACCCTGTGCGATCTCGAGGCGGTCGTTCGAATGGGCGAGCTGGCGCCGGTACTGAGCCTCTTCGTCTGCATCGTCGTCGCCGTGCACGCGGGTCTGGTATTCGGCGGAGCACGGTTCATGCGCATCGATCTCGATACGGCGGCGGTGGCCTCGCAGGCCAATATCGGCGGCAGCACTACCGCACTTGCCCTTGCCCGCAGCCTGGGCCGTGGCGATCTCGAACTGCCGGCGATCCTGATCGGTGCCGTCGGGCTGGTCGTGGGCAACTATCTGGGATTCTTCGTCGCGGAGATGCTTGGAGCTTGACGCTGAAGGCCGCTCGATACGGCGACTTAACAGCGCATTATTTGAATCCCATCACACTCCGGGGCTGCGCCGCAGCCGCGTACGCACATCCTTTCCGAGCGCATTGCTGCTGTAATTTGGGTCCGTCGATTGAGGGGCTCGCAGCGGAGGCGAGCCAGGGTCTCGAAGATGTTTACCAATACCCGTATTGCCGCTTTTCTGGCCGTTGCCGCGCTGAGTCTGATTCCCGCAACGCGCGCGTCGGCGCACCATCAGCATGACCGTGTAGAGGTCTACGTGGTCTACGAGTCGATGCCGGATGAGACGGAACGTGCGCGTACGGCGGCTCTCGGCGCCCGGATCGTCTGGGAATCCGAGGACGAGCCGGTCCGCATCCTGTCCATCCCCGCAAGCTCACTCGCGGCGGTTCAGCGTGGCACAGGCGTACTTCGCGTGGCTCTCGAGGCCGAAAGAGATCTGGACTTCCCGGCAGCGTAGCGCAGCAGGCTATTCCCCGGAACAGGCCGCCTACTCGGCGCTCACCACCTCGTCCTTCGAGATGGAGGGCCAGGCGGCCTTCAGGTACACGAACATCGACCAGATCGTCATGATCGCGGCGCCCACCAGCAGGACGAAGCCGACCGCATAGATGTCGATGCCGAACAGCGGCATCTGGAACACCATGAAGCCGATGCCGAACATCTGCAACGTGGTCTTGATCTTTCCGGACATGGCCACCTTGACGTTCGCGCGCTCACCGATCGTCGCCATCCATTCGCGCAGGGCCGAGATCGTGATCTCTCGGCCGATGATGATCATGGCGATGATGTCTTCCCACCAGTTCGCCTGCGCCTGCACGAGCATGACGAGCACGATCGCGACCATCAGCTTGTCCGCAACCGGATCCAGGAATTCGCCGAAGCGGGATTCCTGATTGAATCTGCGCGCCACCCAGCCGTCGATGAAGTCGGTAACGGCGGCGATGCCGAAGATGACCGCGGCGATAGGTCGCGCGAATTCCATCGGTGAGTAGAAGCAGACGACGACGACAGGGATCGCCGCGATGCGGAACAGCGTAAGAATAATTGCGAGATTGAGTTTCACGGAGTGTCTTCGTGCAGGTCGTGATGGAGCTCATTGTATATGCTTTCGGCCAGACCACGACTGATGCCGTGAACCTTGGCGAGGTCGTCGATGCCTGCGCCGATCACGCCTTGCAGACCACCGAACTGCCGCAGTAGTTCGCGGCGCCGTTTCGGACCCAGTCCGGGAATGCTTTCGAGCGGTGACGTGGAGCGCGCTTTGCCGCGGCGCTGCCGGTGTCCGGTAATCGCGAAGCGATGAGCTTCGTCGCGAACCTGCTGGATCAGAAGCAGGCCCGGCGTATCCGGTGACAGCGGGATCGGGTTTTTCTTCTCCGGCAAGAACAGCCGTTCCGCGCCCGGTTTGCGTGCCCTGCCCTTCGCGACTCCAACCACTGTCATCCAGCCCAGTTCGAGTTCGTCGAGCACCGTCATCGCCGTAGCCAACTGGCCCTTGCCGCCGTCAATGAACAACACATCCGGCATCGGCACCTCGCCCTTGACGACGCGGGCGTAACGTCGCCGCAATGCTTCGGCCATCGCATCGTAATCGTCGCCACCCTTCTGCGGCGTCAGATTGAATCGCCGGTAGTCGCTCTTGAGCGGACCGGCCGAATTGAAGACCACGCAGGACGCGACCGTCGCCTCGCCCGAGGTGTGACTAACATCGAAGCATTCGAGACGCTCCGGCGTCTCGTCGAGTTCCAGCAGCTCGCCGAGCGACTTGAACTGTTTGCGGATTGTGGCGTTGCTCGCCACCTTGAGCTTCAGACTCTGATCGGCATTGGTCGCGGCCATCTCGAGCCAGCGCGCCCGGTCGCCACGGACCCGGTGGCGAACTTCCACTTTGTGCCCGCAGCGCTCCGTCAGTGCCTCGCCGATGATCTGCCAGTCTTCGATCTCGGTATCGGTGATGATCTCTCTCGGTGCGTCTCTCCCGAGGTAGTACTGCGCCACGAAGCTGTTCAAGATGCTCGCCTTATCGGTTTCACCCGGCGCTTTCGGGAAGTGTTCCCGGCTGCCGATGACCGTGCCGTTGCGAATGAACAGGATCGTGACGCAGTGGATCGCGCCGTTCGACGCGAAGCCGAGAATATCGAGGTCCTTGCCCGCCGCGCGGGAAACCAGCTGACGCTTCTCGACTTCCTTGAGCTTCGTAATCTGGTCGCGGTAGCGTGCGGCCTGCTCGTAGTCCTGCGCGGCCGATGCCTCCTCCATTCGATTGACGAAGCTCGCGATGACCTGGTCGTTACGGCCTTCGAGAAACTGCACCGCCGCGTCGATGTCGCCGGCGTAGTCCTCTTCGGAGATCAGCCCGACGCAGGGGGCGGTGCAGCGCTTGATCTGATACTGCAGGCATGGCCGGGAACGGTTCTCAAAGAAGCTGTCGCGGCACTGCCGTATGAGGAAGAGTTTCTGCAGCTCGTTGAGGGTCTGGCGGACCGCTGACGTGCTCGCGTATGGCCCGAAGTACCGCCCTTTGCCCTTGCGAGCGCCACGATGGAACCGCAGCCGCGGGAACGGATGCTCGGTCGACACGTAGATGTAGGGGTAGCTCTTGTCGTCCCGCAGCAGAATATTGAAGCGCGGCTTGTGCTGCTTGATAAGGCTGTATTCCAGCAGCAGCGCTTCCGACTCGGTGTTGGTGACCGTTACCCCGACGCGCTCCACCAGCGCCATCATGGCCGAGGTCTTTGCGTCGTGGGCGCGCTGAAAGTAGGTTGAGACGCGCTTCTTGAGATTCCTGGCTTTGCCGACGTAGATGACCCGGTGCTTTGCGTCCAGCATGCGGTACACGCCCGGCCGATGGGTCAGCGTGCGCAGGAAGGATTTGCTGTCGAAAGCCGCGTCGTCGTTCACGAATCCAGCAGGGTCCTCGCCTTTTGGAATACGGCCGAGAACATGTCCTCGGTCAGGCGCCCCGTGTTGGTGTTGTACCGGCTGCAATGATACGAGTCGAGCATCCGGAAGTCGCCGAGATCGTGCAGCGCCTCGTGGCCGAACTTGTAGTCCGCCTGGCGAAGTCCTCTGGCGCGCACAATGGCCCGGTGCGCGATTCCGCCGAGTGCGAGCACGACGGCGTCGTCTGCCAGCGTGTCCAGCTCTGCGGCGAGAAAATCGTTGCAGGTGTTGATCTCGGCGCCGACGGGCTTGTTCTGCGGCGGCAGACACTTGACGGCATTCGTGATCCGGCAATCCGTGAGTTCCAGGCCATCGTCGACGGACACCGATTCATCCCGGCTGCTGAAGCCGAACTTGTGCAGCATCTGATAGAGCATGATGCCCGCGTGATCGCCGGTGAACGGCCGGCCTGAGCGATTTGCGCCGTGCAGCCCCGGCGCCAGGCCGACGATCAGGAAGCGGGCGCTTGCATCGCCAAAGGGCGGTACCGGCCGGCAGTAGTAGTCCGGGTATTTCTCGCGAACGTCGTCGAGAAAGCCGGCGAGCCTCGGGCAACGCCGGCAGTCGCGATCGAAGACAGCCTGGGACAAGCCTTAGTCGTCCATGTGGCGGATAACCGCCTCGCCGAAACCGCTGGTGCCGACAAGCTTCGCGCCTGGCACGAGGTGCTCGAGTTCTTCCTCGACGTCCTTCTTGCCGTGCGGGCGGTCCTTGCGGATTGGCTGATGGATCGCCTCACGCAGGCGCGCCAGATCGAAGGTCAGCTCTCCGGCCGCAATCGTATTGGCCACGCCCTTGTAGACGAAGTCGGCCGCTTCCTGCCAGCCGATGTAGGTAAGCATCATGGCCGCGGACAGGATCAGCGAACCGGGATTGACCCGATCCTTGCCGGCAAAGCCCGGTGCGGTGCCGTGAGTCGCCTCGAAGACACCCACGGAATCCGCCATGTTCGCGCCCGGCGCAATGCCAATGCCGCCGACCTGGGCCGCCAGGGCGTCAGAGATGTAGTCACCGTTGAGGTTCAATGTCGCGATGACGTCGTATTCCTCCGGACGCATCAGGATCTGCTGCAGGAAGTTGTCGGCAATGACGTCCTTGACGATGATCTCGTTGCCGGTCTTCGGATTTTTGAAGCACAGCCAGGGGCCACCATCTTTTTCGACCGCCCCGAACTCGGTCCGAGCGAGTTCATAGCCCCACTGGCAGAACGCGCCCTCCGTGAACTTCATAATGTTGCCTTTGTGCACCAGCGTCACGGAACTCTGATCATTGTCGATGCAGTACTGGATCGCCTTGCGGATCAGCCGCTCTGAACCTTCGCGGGATACGGGCTTGATGCCGAGGCCTGAACTGAGAGGGAAACGGATCTTCGTTACACCGAGTTCAGTCTGCAGAAAGTGGATCAGTTTCTGCACTTCCTCGGATCCGGTCGGGTACTCGATACCGGCGTAGATGTCTTCGGTGTTCTCGCGAAACACCGTCATGCTGACGAGCTCCGAATCGCGCATGGGTGTCTGTACGCCGGGGAAGTAGCGAATGGGACGCACACAGGCATACAGATCCAGAGTCTGGCGGATTGCGACATTCAGCGATCGAATACCGCCGCCCGTCGGTGTGGCGAGCGGGCCCTTGATGGACACGATGAAGCGGCGGAACGCGTCCAGAGTCTCGTCCGGCAGAAAGACATCGTCACCGTAGACCTCGGTCGCCTTTTCGCCGGCGTAGACCTGCATCCACTTGATGTCGCGCTTGCCGCCGTAGGCCTTCTCGACGGCCGCATTCACCACGGCCAGCATGACCGGCGTGACGTCGATTCCGATTCCGTCACCCTCGATGTACGGGATGATCGGGTTGTCGGGGACGGTGATCGTGTGATCGGGATTGGCAACGATGGCCTCGCCGTCGGCGGGCACGTCGATGTGGTCGTAGTGCATATCGGGTCTCGATTTGTGGGATCGGCCGGGGCCGCGAGGGTGCGCATTGTACCCGCTTGCATCTGACCTATGAATAGCCGTCCCGTGCCAGTAGTCTGGCCGGATGCCGCTGGTCCTGTTGAATAAGCCGTTTCGCGTACTGAGTCAGTTCACGGACCCGGACGGCCGCCCTACGCTGGCTGATTTTGTCGACATTTCGGGCGTGTATCCGGCGGGTCGGTTGGATTACGACAGTGAAGGCCTGATGCTATTGACCGACGATGGGAGACTTCAGGCACGAATCAGCCAGCCGAGTTCCAAACTGGTCAAGGTCTACCGGGCCCAGGTCGAGGGGATTCCCTCCGAGGAACAAATCGCCGAACTCGAGTCCGGCGTGACGCTCAAGGACGGCCCGGCTCGTGCCGAATATGCTCGCGCAATCGATCCACCGGACAGTCTCTGGGAACGCAACCCGCCGATCCGGGAACGACAGTCGGTACCCGACAGTTGGATCGAAATCGGTCTCACCGAGGGCCGCAACCGCCAGGTGCGCCGAATGACCGCGGCGGCCGGTCTGCCGACGCTGCGATTGATCCGCTGGAAGATTGGCCCGTGGAGCCTCGATGGGCTCGCGCCCGGCGCAACGAGGCAGATAGAGAATGCCGTTGCCTGGCGCCAATCGAAGTCCACGGCGGGCTCTCGCACCTGAAAACGCGGTCCGTCGCCAGCGGACGCCCCACCCTCGCGGCACGAGCAAAAAATTGAGCAGTCGGGCTGACTCCCGGCGTAGTTTTCCTGCGATATCCGTTTGCTATATTCGGAGCTTCCCGGAGCGTCGGCTTGGGCGCTCCTGCAATTCAATTCGGAGGCAGTGCGCATGGCGATAGACCTCAACGTCAACGGCAGCTCGTATTCAGTCGATGTGCCGGACGACAAACCGCTCCTTTGGGTCCTCAGAGAGGACATCGGTCTGACGGGTACGAAGTTCGGTTGCGGAATCGCACAGTGCGGCGCCTGTACGGTGCACCTCAACGGTCAGCCGATGCGCTCCTGCATCTTCCCAGTAAGCGCGGCTGCCGGGCAGCAAATCACGACCGTTGAAGGTGTCGAAAGCCCCGCGGCGATGGCGGTGCGGACGGCCTGGCGGGAACTCGACGTCGTTCAGTGCGGCTACTGCCAGTCAGGCCAGATGATGAGCGCAACCGCCCTGCTGGAGTCGAACATGTCACCGACCGACGACGATATCGACGCGGCGATGCGAGGCAACCTCTGCCGCTGCGCTACTTATCACCGCATTCGTGCCGCCATTCATCGCGCAGCCGACGACCTGGAGGCCTGAGATGTTTGGGAAACTCTATTCGAACAGCATCCCGCGTCCGCCACTTGGCCGGCGCGGCTTTCTCAAGGTCGTCGGGCTCTCGGGCGCAGGCTTCATGATCGGTTGCAGCGACTCGAGTGAACCCGCTCCGGAGTCGGTTGCGGCGGAGGCGTCGGGCGGGCCTTCCGCGCGCTCGGAGTTCGGGCCCTTCATTCGAATCTCTTCGGACAACTCGGTGACCGTACTTTGCAAGCACCTCGACAAGGGCCAGGGCGTGACGACGGGACTGCCGACGATTGTCGCGGAAGAACTCGACGCGGACTGGTCGCAGATGCGCGCCGAATTCGCGCCGGCGGACAGCTCGCTCTACAACAACCTCTTCTTCGGGCCCGTCCAGGGCACGGGCGGTTCTACCGCCATTGCCAATTCGTGGATGCAGCTCAGACAGGCAGCCGCGGCTGCGCGTGCGATGCTGGTTGAAGCGGCGGCGGCCCGCTGGCAAGTGTCCGCCGACGAGGTCGTCGTCAGCCGCGGCACGGTTGAGCATGCAGGGTCCGGCAATTCGGCAAGTTTCGGCGAACTCGCGACGGCCGCGGCGGACATCGAGCCGCCGGCGGAACCGACGCTCAAGAATCCGTCAGACTTCACGCTGATTGGCACGCAAGTGCCGCGGCTCGATTCCAGTGCGAAAACGGATGGCAGCGCCACATTCACGCTCGACGTAACCCGGCCCGGCATGCTGACCGCGCTGGTTGCTCATCCACCCAAATTCGGCGCCTCAGTCGCTTCGTTCGATGCAGCTGCAGCATTGGACGTTCCTGGCGTCACGGATGTCGTCGAGATTTCGTCCGGCGTAGCGGTCGTCGCGGACAGCTTCTGGTCTGCCAGAAAGGGTCGCGATGCACTGGTCGTCGAATGGGACGAAGCCGAAGCCGAGCAGCGTGGTTCGGGTGACATGTTCGTCGACTACGCCGAGCTCGTCTCGTCGCCCGGCGTCAATGCGCGCGACGATGGTGACGTCGATTCGGCGTTTGCCGCGGCTGACGACGTCATCCGCAGGGAATACTGGCTCCCATTCCTCGCCCACGCGCCGATGGAACCGATGGATTGCGTCGTCGAGATCGGCTCCGGTCGCTGCGAGATCTGGACCGGCTCGCAGATTCAGTCCAGCGATCAATTCGTCGCTGCGAGCCTGCTCGGGCTGCAGCCGGAACAGGTAACGGTGAACACGCTGTTCGCCGGCGGCAGTTTTGGCCGGCGAGCCACGCCGAACAGCGACTTCGTGGCAGAGAATGTGGAGATCGCCAGAGAACTCGGCGGCGCGGCGCCGGTGAAACTCGTGCGGACGCGCGAGGACGACATGGCGACGGGGTTCTACCGGCCGATGAGTTATCACGTGCTCGAGGGAGCCGTCGATGCGGACGGCAATATCGCTGCCTGGCGCCACAGCGTTGCGATTCAATCGTTCCTGAGGGGAACGTCCTGGGAAGGGCTTATCCAGGACGGAATTGATACCTCAGCGGTCGAAGGCTCGCGCGGCCTGCCTTACACGATCCCAAACCTTCGCGTCACCCTGAACGAGGCTCAGAACGGCGTGCCGACGCTGTGGTGGCGCTCCGTCGGCCACACCCAGAACGGCTACGTAACCGAAGCTTTCTTCGACGAACTCGCCGAAGCTGCCGGCGAGGATCCGTTCGAGATGCGACGGCGGCTGCTGGCGAACCACCCACGGCATCTCGCCGTGCTCGAACTCGCGGCCGAGAAAGCCGGCTGGGGCGAGGATCTCGGACCCGGACGCGGCCGAGGCATTGCCGTGCACGAGTCCTTCGGCAGTTTCGTCGCAGAGATCGTCGATGTGACCGTCGACGACGGTGGCTTCTCTGTCGACCGGGTGGTTTGTGCGGTGGACTGCGGAATTGCCATTAACCCGGACGTCGTTCGGGCACAGATGGAAGGTGGCATCGGCTACGCGCTATCAGCGGCGCTCAGCGAGGAAATCACGTTGATCGATGGCGAGATTCAGCAGTTGAATTTCGACCGCTACAGACCGCTGCGAATCGACCAGATGCCGGACATCGAAGTCCACATCGTCGCGTCAGCTGAAGCCCCGACGGGTGTCGGTGAACCCGGTACGCCGCCGCTGGCCCCTGCGCTGGTGAACGCGCTGCACGCGGCGACGGGGAAACGTATCTATCGCATGCCGATTGGCGAGCAGTTGACAGCCTGACCGGATTTCCGGTCAGGCCGAACTCAGTCGTGCCGGAAGCCGGCGATTCGCATCGCCACTTCCATCGCCTGTTCGTAGTTGAGCCGCGGATCGACGGTCGACTTGTACGCTCGCGCCAGATCCCTATCCGTCAAGCCGCGAGCACCGCCGGTGCATTCCGTGACGTTCTCGCCGGTTAGCTCCAGGTGCACACCGCCGAGATAGCTTCCCATCGACTGATGGACCTTGAAGGCCGATTCCAGTTCTGAGACGACGTTCTCGAATCGCCGCGTCTTGACGCCGTCGGACGTGCTCTCGGTGTTGCCGTGCATCGGGTCGCAGACCCAGAGCACGGGCGAACCCGTTTCGCGGACGGCGTTGATCAGGTCCGGAAGATGATCCTCGATCGCTTTAGCGCCGAATCGGTGGATCAGCGTGAGGCGCCCCGGTTCGTTGTTCGGGTTCAGGACCCGGATCAGATCCTGCAGCCACTCGCGCGTCATCCCCGGGCCGATCTTGATGCCCATCGGATTGGCAATGCCGCGGAAGAACTCGACGTGCGCGCCGTCCATCGCAGCCGTCCGCATGCCGATCCACGGGAAGTGCGTCGTTAGGTTGTACCAGCGCTCGCGGCGATCCAGGTAGCGTGTTTGCGACTGCTCGTAGAGCAGATGCAGTCCTTCGTGCGCGGCGTAGATCTCCGCCTTCTGCGCGCGATGCAATTCGCGACCAAGAACCGTCTCGAGGAAGTCGAGTGAGTTCGAAATAGAACGAACGATCTCGTGGTAGTCGTCCGCCGTCGGCGAGTGTCCGACCCAGTCGAGGTCCCAGTATTCCGGGTGATGCAGGTCGGCGAACCCGCCATCGACCAGCGAGCGGACGAAGTTGAGCGTCAACGCCGCGCGTTCGTAGCCGCGAAGTATCAGCTTCGGCTCCGGCACGCGGTCCTCGTCGGTGAAGCCGCTGCGGTTCACCAGGTCGCCGCGGAAACTCGGCAGTGTCTTGCCGTCGCGCGTTTCGGTGTCCGCGGAACGCGGTTTCGCGTACTGACCTGCCATGCGTCCAACGCGGACGATTGGCTTCTTCAGGCCGTACAGCATGACGAGGCTCATCTGCAGGAGGATCTTGAGCTTCGCGACGATGTTCTCGGACGTGCACTCGTCGAACGTCTCGGCGCAGTCGCCGCCCTGCAGGACGAACGCGTCGCCACGCTGCGCTTTCGCGATGTGCTCCTTGAGCGCGTCGATTTCCCATGACGTGACGATCGGCGGCAGCCGGCTCAGTTCGGAGACGGTGCGGTCCAACTCGCCCTGATCCGGGTAGGTCGGTTGCTGGGCGGCGGTCATTTTCTGCCAACTGGCCGGATGCCAGTCGGCGTTGGCGACTTTTCTGGTCACGATCGGGGAAACTCTTGCGGGTGGCGCGGTGGCCGGATTCGCGGACTATGCCATGTTCCCGGCAGCGGCGCTAAAGTTTCTCATGTAATCAGGAGCTTAGAAAGGAATCCGCAGCGGCCGTCCGGGCCGGCGGCAAATGACGGCTAAACCCTTTTTTTTGCGCGGTTTTTTGGCACAATGCCCGCACTTTTCGACCGCCATCCACAGGCGGTTTTCGGACCGCCCGTGATTGGCGGCTCATTCGCTTCGACAGATTTTAGGAACGGATTTCCATGCACGACATTCTGATTCTTGGCGCCGGCAAGATCGGCTCGCTGATTGCCGGCCTGCTGGCCGAAAGCGGTGATTACCGCGTCCAACTCGCGGATTCCCGTGCGGGTGCGGCGGACGAGGTTGCCGCCGCCCACGGTCTCGAAGGGATCGTCCCCTTCGAGCTCGATGCGACGAACACGGAGCAACTTGTCGCCCACGTGAAGTCGCACAAGCCTGCTGCAGTCATCTCGAGCCTGCCGTACTTCTGCAACGTGGCGGTGGCCGAGGTGGCCCGTGCCGAAGGGCTGCACTATTTCGACCTGACCGAGGACGTTGCCGTCACGGAGGCCGTCAGAAACATCGCCGAGGGTGCCGACCAGGTGTTCGCACCGCAGTGCGGACTCGCGCCGGGCTTCATTAGTATCGCCGCACACGAACTCATCAAGCACTTCGATTCGCTGCATTCCGTGAAGCTTCGTGTGGGCGCGCTGCCGCAGCATCCGAATAACGTGCTGAAGTACTCGCTGACGTGGTCGACCGATGGCGTCATCAATGAGTACGGCAATCTCTGCAAGGCGATCGTCAACGGCGACGAGGTCGACGTGTTGCCGCTGGAAGGACTCGAGCGCATCGAGATCGACGGGCAGCGCTACGAAGCGTTCAATACGTCGGGCGGCCTGGGTTCGCTGGCCGAGACCTACGGCGATGACGTTCAGACGATGAACTACAAAACGATTCGCTATCCCGGCCACTGCGAGCAGATTCGCCTGCTGATGAACGGCCTGAAACTCAATCAGGATCGCGGCACGTTGAAGCGGATCCTCGAAAACTCCGTGCCGGAAACGCTGCAGGACGTCGTCATCATTTACGCGGCCGTCACTGGCTACCAGGACGGACAGTTCCGCGAGGAGAACTACGTCAACAAGGTCTATCCGCAGGTCGTGGCCGGCCGCTTGTGGTCGGCAATTCAGATTACGACGGCGGCGGGCATCACTAGCGTCGTCGATCTCGTGCTCTCCGATCCGTCGCGCTTCAGCGGCTTCGTGGCTCAGGAGCAGTTCGAGTTGCCCGACATCCTGAACAACCGCTTTGGGCAGTACTACGCCCATGGCGGCACCAATATCGAATCGTCCGAACTCGTCGCGCGCGGCGAGACCGGCCATCAGCGCCTCAGAGAAGGAGCGGCGAACTAATGAAGGACATTCTCGACAAACTCGGCCTCGACGAAGTCAATCCGGGCACCTGGCTCGGAGCAGTTAGTTCCGAGGACGAATCGGGCTCGATCATAGAGTCCTTCAACCCGGCGACGGGCGAACTGCTTGGCAAGGTGCGTTCGACGACGCCGGCCGCCTACGACCGGGTCATCGCGGTCGCACAGGAGTCCTTCATCAAGTGGCGCAGTATCCCGGGGCCTGTCCGCGGCAATGCGGTTCGGCTGATCGGCGATGCGCTGCGCCGCAATCTCGACGCACTCGGAAGCCTTGTCACTCTCGAGATGGGCAAGATCAAAGCGGAAGGTGACGGCGAAGTTCAGGAGATGATCGACATTGCTGACTTTGCCGTGGGCCAGTCGCGCATGATGTACGGCAAGACGATGCACTCCGAGCGGCCTCAGCACCGGATGTACGAACAGTGGCATCCGCTCGGTATCGTCGGCACGATTTCGGCGTTTAATTTCCCGGTGGCCGTTTACGCGTGGAACGCGTGCATCGCGGCAATTTGCGGCAACGTAAACGTCTGGAAGCCGTCGCCCAAGACACCGCTGTGCGGCGTTGCCGTTCAGAAGATCATCAACGAGGCGCTGGCCGAAGAGGACCTGCCGCCAGTGTTCTTCCTGATCAACGACGGCAACAACGAACTCGCGCAGCAGTTTGTCGACGATGCTCGCGTGAATCTCGTGTCTTTCACGGGTTCGTGCGCGGTTGGCCGCCAGGTCGGTGCGCGCGTCGCAGCCCGAATGGGCAAGTCCCTGCTGGAACTTGGCGGCAACAACGCGATCATTGTCGACAAGGAAGCGAACCTGGATCTCGCGGTTCCATCGATCGTTTTCGGCGCGGTGGGTACGGCAGGCCAGCGCTGCACCTCGACTCGTCGTGTCATCGTTCATTCTTCGCGTTTCGAGGAGCTGAAGACGGCGCTGGTCAATGCCTACAGCCAGGTGCGCATCGGCAATCCCCTCGATCCCGATACGCTGATGGGTCCGCTGATTGACGAATTGTCCATCGACCGCGTTCGCGATGCCGTGAAGGCGGTGCAGGACAGTGGCGGCGAAGTGCTCTGCGGCGGGGAGCCGCTCGATGGTGCCGGCAATTTCATCACACCGGCCATCGCGGTCGCTGAGAACGACTGGGACATCGTGCAGCACGAGACCTTCGGTCCCCTGCTCTACCTGATCAAGTACGACGATCTCGACGAAGCCATCGCCATGCAAAACGGTGTCGTACAGGGTCTGTCGTCCGCGATCTTCACGGACAACCTGCAGACGGCGGAGTACTTCCTGTCGCACGGCGGATCGGACTGCGGCATTGCCAACGTGAATATCGGCACGTCAGGTGCCGAGATCGGCGGTGCGTTCGGCGGCGAGAAGGAAACCGGCGGCGGTCGCGAGGCCGGATCGGATTCGTGGCAGGCCTACATGCGCCGGCAGACCAACACGATCAACTGGAGTTCGGACCTGCCGCTCGCGCAGGGCATCAAGTTCGACTTGTAGATTTCGGCTGATCGGCTGCTCGACCCTGTAGGAGCCCGCCTTGCGGGCGATCCCACCTGGAACCCAGAGGTTCACAGGATTTCTGGCGTCAATCGCCCGCAAGGCGGGCTCCTACGGGTGAGATTGCTTAGCCGTTGATCGCCGGATTGTTCGTCAGCGAGATTGCCGCGAGGATCAGTGCCAGCCAGACCCAGCCGACGGCACGGACGATTTTTCCCCACGTCTTGTCGAGGTTGTCCGAGCCGAGCGATACGAGGCCGAGTCCGATGAAGATGACGGCCCAATAGACGCCGACGCTGGCGGCAAATTCAGTGTCTCTGGAGGCCATGAAGCCCAGCCAGGCGACGCCGGCAACGAAGTACACGACCGTCAGCCATGTCCAGAAACCGCGTCGTCTGCTCACCGCTACTCCGGATTCAATCAGGACTCATCGGCCTGCCCGCTTTCCGTCGTCAACTCGAAACGGTTGGCTTCACGATTCTTACGGACGGATCCCGCCTCGAAGATCTGCCCGCTCATGGCGATGTAGACCCCGGGCGGCGCCGACTGCACGGCCGCGACCGCCATTCCGATATTGAAAACCGCGTCCGTCGTGCGGAATCGCGCCGGCGACAGAGCACCGGTGAGGACGATCGTCTTGTCCTCGATTCCCATCAGCGTCTCCGCCGTCTCCGGCATCGTGTCCGTACCGTGAGTGACAACGAAGTACGCCGCATCGTCGCTGCCGATGCGATCGCGCAGGATCTGGCGGTCTTCGGCGGTCATTTCGAGGCTGTCTTTCTGCAACAACGGGACAACCTCGAAGTCGAACTCGACACGCCCGTCGGTCAGAATCTGCTTGATTTGCGAATCTCCGACCTCAAATTTGCTGAGAGCATCGAAGTAGATCTTGTCGATCGTGCCGCCTGTGGTTATGAACCGGATTTTCATCGCCTGCTATGATGACACTATGAAGATATTGCGTCGATTCCGCGGCCGGGTGGCCGCCATGATCAGCACGATTCTGGCTCTGGCAGCGCTGCCCGTTGCGGCTGGTGCCAACACCGTTGTTGAACTCAAGATCGAGGGCGGAATTGGCCCTGCCACGGCAGAGTATGTGGTGACGGGAATCGAGCATGCCGAGGCGACGGGGGCCGATTTCGTGCTCATCCGCATGGACACGCCAGGCGGCCTGCTGGAGGCAACCCGCCAGATCATCACCGCCATTCTGAATGCCGAGGTGCCCATCGTCACCTATGTCGACCCGCCAGGATCGCGCGCTGCCAGCGCGGGGACGTTCATCCTGCTCGCGAGCCACGTGGCTGCAATGGCGCCGACGACAAACGTCGGCGCGGCAACGCCGGTGTCGCTGTTCGGCGAGGACGTCGGATCGGACCCTGATTCCGAATCCTCGCCCGCTACGGACGAAGGCACCAATGACGGCGCATCCGGGGATAGCGCGACCGAATCGAGCGGCGAAGAGACAGCCGACGAAGGTGCTGAGGATGCGGCGGACCCGGACCCGTTTCGCGAGGCGCTCGACCGTCAAGGGTCGGCGATGGAACGGAAGATCATGAACGACACGATCACCTACGTTCGCAATCTCGCCGACCGCCACGGGCGCAACGCCGACTGGGCGGAACGGGCGGTGACCGAGGCCGACGTTCTCAGCGAAACGGAGGCGCTCGAACAGAACGTAATCGAGTACATCGCGGCCGATCGTGACGAGTTGTTCGAGAAGATCGACGGCCACGAGGTGATGATCGGTACCGAGACGGTCGCACTCGACGCGAGCAACGTGACGATCGACGAGTTCAAGCCGAGCTGGCGGATTCGTCTGCTGTCGGTATTGCAGAATCCGCAAGTGCTGTTGTTGCTGGGAGCGCTCGGCTTCTACGGCCTGCTGCTCGAGTTTTACAATCCGGGCGCTATCGTCCCGGGCGTCATCGGCGCGATCTGTCTGTTACTGGCGCTGTATGCCAGTCAGTCCCTGCCGATCAATTACGTGGGCGTCGCCCTGATCATCCTCGGGATAGGATTGATGGTAGCCGAGGCATTCGCGCCGAGTTTCGGTGCGCTGGGCCTCGGTGGCATAGCCGCCTTCGTCTTTGGAGCAATAATGATGTTCGACAGCGGTATTCCGGGTTTCGGAATCTCCTATCCGTTCATAATTTCCGTGGCCGTCGTAATGGCGTTGGTCGTTTTTTGGCTGATGGGCTACGTCATCAAGTTGCACCGGCGAGGCCCTGTATACGGCGAAGAAGCCATCGTAGGTGCGGAGGCCGTTGCCGAGGAGGACTTTGTCGACGGCAAAGGCAAAGTGTGGCTCGAGGGTGAGTCATGGGCGGCTCGCAGCTCGTCGCCGATTTCCAATGAGGATGAAGTCGTCGTTACTGCACTGGACGGACTGACGCTCGAGGTAAAGCCGCTGGGCGCGACGACGCGGGCTCAGACCGCGACCTGAATAATTTCATAGATTGAGGAAACCGCGATGGATCTCGCACTAATTGTTCTTGGAGTACTAGCAGGGCTCTTTTTCATCGGCACGCAAATCTTCAAGGTCCTGCAGGAGTACGAACGAGGCGTAATCTATTTCCTCGGCCGATTCCAAAAGGTCAAGGGCCCGGGCCTCATCATCCTGTTCCCGATCGTCCAGAAAATAGTCAAGGTTGACCTTCGCGTCATCGTACTCGACGTTCCGACGCAGGACGTAATCTCGAAAGATAACGTCTCCGTACGTGTCAATGCGGTCGTCTACTTCCGCATTCTCGACCCCGAGAAAGCGATCAACCGCGTTGCGAACGTTTTCGAGGCCACCAGCCAGCTCTCACAGACGACCCTGCGCTCCGTGCTCGGTCAGCACGATCTCGACGAGATGCTCGCCGAACGCGACCGGCTGAACGAAGACATTCAGGGCATTCTCGATCAGCGCACCGACAACTGGGGCATCAAGGTCGCCAATGTCGAAATCAAGCACGTCGATCTCGACGAGAGCATGATCCGCGCCATCGCGCAGCAGGCCGAGGCGGAGCGCTCACGTCGCGCCAAGGTCATCAACGCCGAGGGTGAGAAGCAGGCAGCCCAGATGATCGCCGAAGCGGCGCGCATGCTGGCAAGTGAGGAGCAGGGTCTTCAGCTCCGCTATCTGCAGACGCTCAAGGAAATCGCCAACGAGAAGACCAATACGATCGTCTTCCCGATGCCGCTCGAGCTCGTAGAGCCGATCATGCACCTGACGGGTTCGTTCAGTAAGAAGCACTCCGGTGGCGGCGGAATTCCGAACGACTAGGAAGCGGCGCCCGCCAGCGGCGGGATCGAGACCACAACCTCAGCCCCGCCCAGGCCGGCTTTGAGGATTGCGAGCGTGCCCCCGTAGGAGCGCGCGATGTCCTTTACGATCGCCAACCCAATTCCGTGACCCGGCGTCGATTCGTCGAGCCGGGTTCCTCGCTGCAGAAGCGCTTCCGCTGCCTCCTCCGGAATGCCCGGCCCGTCATCCTCGACCTTGAGGATCATCCCGCTCGCACCCGGCCGGTCGTCGGACGCCGGCTCGATGGAGATGCGAACCGTCTTGTCAGCCCATTTGCAGGCGTTGTCGAGCAGATTCCCCGCGAGTTCGAGAAAGTCGCCCGTGTCGCCGCGGAACTGCATGCCGTCGGAAATATCGGCTTCGATGCTCAGTCCCTTGTCGCGATAGACCTTGTTCAGCCCATCGACGAGGCGCTCTACCTCGGCATCGACGTCGATTGCGGCCAGCACCAAAGTATCGGCGGAAGCCGGTTTGCGTAACTGGTAGCGGACGATCTCGTCCATGCGATCGACCTGCTCGTTGACACGCTCGCTGGCATTCGCGTCTGTCGTCTCGCTCAGCAACGCTCGTACTGCCGCAAGCGGCGTCTTGAGGCTGTGGGCGAGGTTGTCGAGTGTGTAGCGATAGCGATCGGAGCGAGCCCGCTCCGAGTCGATCAGGAGGTTCATATTGCGTGCGACCCCCGCAAGTTCGGTCGGAAACTGCTCCGAGAGGGATACGCGCTTGCCCTCCTCGATCTCTCCGATCTCCGATTCGACCTGCCGCAGCGGCTTCAGCAGGCTGCGCATCAGTATTGAGATCGCAAGCAGCATGATCATCGCCACTGCCGCGAACCAGCCGAACAGCTGCCGGCGGAAACCGGCGATCTGCGCATTGAAGCCGTCGAGGCTTTCGAAGACTTTGAAGGTGTATGGACGTAACTGCCCGTCCGGGAATTCCCAGCGCACCGCGAGGCTGAGCGTCAGCAGCGGCGTGCCGTCGTCGAGCGATTCTCGATTGAAACGCCGAACGCCCGGCTCCGCATTGGAGCCGCCGGGCAGCTCCAGTCCGAGCGCTGATTGAGACTGCCACAGCACGGCGTCGGAATCCTCGCCCCGGATCTCGGCGTACAAGCCCGAGCCGATGTTGTTGAAACGAGCCTCATACAGGTCGTACGGAAGGCTTAGCCGGCCGTCGTCATTGGGTTCGGCCGCCGCCAGAAGCTGCATGAGGTGCCCGTCGAGAATGTCTTCTCTGGCCTGTTCCCCGGCGGATACAAATGCCGTATCGAGTACGACGATCGTCGCGCCAAAGAAGAACAGCAGCAGCACGCTGACCGATACCAACAGGCGTGCGCTGAGCGAGGACATGATGTCAGCCCGGATGTTGTATCAATTGGCGCGTAAGATCGGTTAAGGATTTGGCCGTGAGACGGGTCTTCCGATGGAGCGGAATACCTGTGTGTATTTCCGATTGAGGAAAACCCGTCTCACGGCCAAAGACTAAGCGAAAGCGCGTCAATTGGTGCAATATCCGGGCTCCTTAGTCGTCTTGGTTGCGCTCGAGTGCGAAGCGGTAGCCGCGGCCGCGCAGCGTCTCGATGGGCTTGATCGTATTGTCCGGATCGAGCTTCTTGCGAAGGCGGCCGATAAATACCTCGATCACGTTGCTGTCGCGCTCGAAGTCCTGGTCGTACAAGCGGTCGGTCAGCTCTGACTTGGAGATGACCTCTCCGGCCCGGACCATCAGGTATTCGATGATCTTGTACTCGAAGCTGGTCAGCTCGATGGACGCTTCGGATACGGTGACCTCCTGCCGTGACATGTCGAGGGTCACCGGCCCGGCACTCAAGGTCGACGATGCCCAGCCGCCCGCGCGGCGCAACAAAGCGTTAACCCGAGCGCTGACTTCTTCGTAATGGAAGGGCTTGACGACATAGTCGTCCGCGCCGGCACTGAGGCCATCCACCTTGTCCTGCCAGCGGTCGCGCGCCGTCAGAATCAGAATCGGATAGGTCTTGCCGTCCTCGCGGACCTTGCGAATGATATCGAGGCCGGACATCTCGGGCAGACCGAGATCGATGATGGCCAGATCCACCGGGTACTCGAGCGAGAAGTAGAGTCCCTCACGGCCGTCTCCGGCCTGCTCGACGGCGAATCCCTCGTCGCCAAGTTTCGTTGCGAGCGACTGTCGTAGCGTCTCGTCGTCTTCGATCACCAATAAGCGCATGATTCGAGGCCTTGGATTAGTTGACCGGGCACCCCGGAATACGGTGGGTCGTTACGCGGCCATCCTGAGTCAGAACCTTGATCACATGGACCTCACGTCCTCCGCGAACCTGCGTTTCCGCGCTAACGACCTGCTGGACGTCGCCTCGGCGGCGGACTGATTCCACGGCCTGGGAGAGGCTCATGCAACCGCTCTGGGCAATGACCAGCGGCGGTGCCTTCGGCTCGTCGGCGATGGATTCGGCGATTTCCTCGGACTGCATGAGTGCAGACGCCGGGGTCGCGAACATCGTGAACACGAGTGCGAAGATGGCGAGTGTGATTCTGGGTTCAATATTCATATGGCTTTCAGTTGCTTATCGCTCGATCAGCCTGCCGACAAGTGTCGTACGTCGGCAGGCTGAATGCAACGAACTGGCTCACAGCTCCCTTACCCTGCAGGACGGATGTCCACGCGGATACGGAGCTCGCGGCCCGGATCGTACGGCATGCGCGTCTGGTAGCGCTGCCCCTGGTACTGGTAGGTCACGCGGTAGCCGTCGATACGCTGTTCCTGGCGTTCCTCGATCCGCGTTTCACAGCGCGTAACGGGTCGCGAGTAGCGATGAGAAACGTAGCCGTGACGATTGCGGCCGGCCTCGTTGCCGATAGCCGCGCCGATCAGCGTGCCGGCGACGGTAGCGGCATCGTTGCCGCGGCCGCTACCGAACTGGTGGCCGATAACGCCGCCGACGACCGCGCCGGCGAACGTGCTTGCGCCCACACCCGGAGCCGGACGATTGACCGTGTAGTACTCGGTGTCTCTCCAGCAGTCCCGAACGGGCGTCGTTACGGTCACGTAACGAACGATCGGGTCTGCTTCGAGGACGCGCGCATAGTCATAGCGGGCGCCCTGGTTGCCGGCGTAGCCGCTAACCGTGACGGTGCGACCGCGGTCATGGTCCGCGAAAGCCGCGCCAGAGAATGACAGCGTGGCGATGGCCAGCGCTGCCGCGAATTTCGTTTTCCGATTGTGTCTGCTCATGGTCTTTTCCCTGCAAAACGACTGGCCTTCTGCCAGCCTGGGAACAAGACTAAGCCCCGGCCAATGAATCGAGGCTGAACGCAATTGGCGGAAAAACGCCTTGAAACTGAACGGCTTCTGAACGCCCCTGTGGGCGCCTCATTCGATCCGGCGCTTGGCCGCTCGCCACTCCTGTTCGAGGTCGGCGAGGCTCATGTCGCGGGGGCTCCGTCCCGAGGCTCGAATCTCGTGCTCCATCTCGCGGAAGCGGCGCTCGAACTTGTGATTCGCTCTGGAAAGTGCATTTTCGGGGTCGATCTCGAGGTGCCGGGCGAGATTAACGATCGAGAACAGCAAATCGCCGAATTCCTCGTCGATCTGCCGCGAATCGCGCGCGCCGACGGCATCCTCGAGCTCGTCCAACTCTTCGAGCACCTTCTCCCGCACTCCGCGCCGGTCGTCCCAGTCGAAGCCACCGCTCGAGGCCCGCTTGCCGAGCTTCTCGGCGCGTTTCAGCGCCGGCAGTGCCAGCGCGATTCCCGCCAGTACGCTTTCGTCAACGTGTCCGGCGCGTTCGGCTGCCTTGATGGCCTCCCAGCTCCCGTCGACCTGGCCGGCAGCCCGCTCATCGTCGCTGCCGAAGACGTGCGGGTGGCGGCGAATGAGTTTGTCGGCGATGCCCCTCGCGACGTCATCAAAGTCGAACAGGCCGTCTTCCTCGGCCATCCGAGCATGAAAGACCACCTGCAGCAGCAAGTCGCCCAGCTCATCGCGGAGATCGTCGTGATCGCCCCGTTCGATGGCATCCGCCACTTCATAGGCTTCCTCCACGGTATAGGGGGCGATGGTCGAGAAGTCCTGGGCAACGTCCCAGGGACAGCCCGTCTCCGGATCCCGAAGGCTGGCCATTATCTCAAGTAACTTCTCGATATTTCTCATAAGTTGTTATTTTAGAAGTCGTTTCTGCAGCTCCAGTAGCATATTTGCGGTCGCGCCCCAGATTCGATGATCGTCGTAGTGAAACTCGACCGTCGGGATCCGCCGCCCGCGGTACTTTCGCTCGCTTTGGCGAGCGTTGTCCGGATCGAGCAGGAAGTCGAGCGGAACGTCGAACGCCAGCTCCACCTCGTTCCGGTCGACGACCAGCGAAGTGCCCTCCTCGACCACACCCACGGTCGCTGTTACCGCGTAGCCGGTGATAGTCGGCATCGGCTCGAGGTGGCCAATAACCGATACGGCGGCCGGCGCGATGCCTACCTCTTCATGCGTCTCGCGCAGCGCCGTTGCGGCAATATCGCGATCGTCGGGCTCCATCCGGCCGCCCGGGAAGCTGATCTGCCCTGCATGATGCTTGAGTTCGGCTGAACGGCGGGTCAACAGGACGCTGAGGTTGCCCGCGTCCTGGCGGACAGGGATCAATACGCCCGCGGGCTTCAGGGAAGCGGTGAGCGCCTCGCGCATGTCGTCGGGCCAACTCGCCGCCGTCTCCGGCAGCATCACGTCGGTCGGATCGGCCGGTAGCCGCGTGTCAGCAAGACGATCGCGCAGCAGCGCGACCGAGACCGGGTCGAATCTGGTCATCGAAGGCTAGTGCTTTATGCCGCCTTCGGTGAGCGCCGCGGGATCCAGGAGCCGGTCGAGCTCGTCGTCCGTCAGGTCGGTCATTTCCCTGGCGACCTCCTTGACCGGACGGCCTTCCTTGTACGCCCGTTTCGCGACCGACGCGCCCAATTCGTAGCCAATGACCGGATTCAGCGCGGTCACGAGGATCGGATTGCGGTCCAGCGCCCGATTGATGTTCTCCTGATTCACCGTGAAGCCGGCGATGGCCTTGTCCGCGATGCAGACGCAGGCATTCGACAGGATCTCGATGCTTTGCAACAGGTTGTAGGCGACGACCGGCAGCATGACGTTGAGCTGGAAGTTGCCGGACTGCCCGCCCATCGCGATCGTCGCGTCGTTGCCGATGACCTGAGCGGCGACCATGGCGACGGCCTCCGGAATAACCGGATTCACCTTGCCAGGCATGATGCTGGAACCCGGCTGCAGCGCCGGAAGCTCGATTTCGCCGATCCCCGCGAGCGGTCCCGAATTCATCCAGCGCAGATCGTTGGCAATCTTGGTGAGGCTCACAGCCAGCACGCGGAGCTGCCCGGAGGTCTCGACAGCGGCATCCTGGCTGCTCAGGCTCTCGAACTTCGATTCGGCGGACGAGAACTGAACACCTGTGTTCTCCGTCAGGAGCACGGCGACTTTCTCCCCGAACTTCGGATGCGCATTGATGCCGGTGCCCACGGCGGTTCCGCCCTGAGCCAGCTCCGTCAGGCGTTTCAGCGTGTCGCCGAGCCTCGCGGCTGCATGTTCGATCTGCGAACGCCAGCCGTCCAGTTCCTGGCCAATCGTCACCGGCATGGCGTCCATCAGGTGGGTGCGGCCGGTCTTGACGACGTCACCGACCTCCCCGGACTTCTTATCCAGGGCGGCCGACAGATGTTTCAGGGCCGGCAGAAGCTGTTGATGGATCTGCATCGCCGCGCTCACGTGCACGCAGGTCGGGATCACGTCGTTGCTGCTCTGGCTCATATTGACGTGGTCGTTCGGGTGCACGTCGCCTCCGGCGATTTCGCTCGCGAGATGGGCAATGACCTCGTTGGCATTCATGTTCGAGCTCGTGCCCGAACCTGTCTGGAACACGTCGATCGGAAACTCGCTGTCGTGCTCACCCTCGGCGACTGCCAGCGAAGCTTTCTGAATGGCCATCGCGACCGAGGTCGGCAGGAGTGCGAGTTCGGCATTGGCGCCCGCGGCCGCCCACTTGACCAGGCCAAGTGCCTGTATGAAGCCTCTCGGCATCGTCAGTCCGCTGATCGGGAAATTCTCGACCGCGCGTTGAGTCTGTGCGCCCCAGAGTGCATCTGCGGGCACCTCGAGTTCGCCCATGCTGTCTTTTTCGATGCGGAATTTGCTGTCGCTCATTACCTCGGTGTCCTCATCATTCGCGAGCGGGTGTATGATTCGCGCTTTGCGCGCGCAAGTCTACACCCGTTTCCCCTCATGAAACCGTCCAATCTGAGAGCTATTTCCCCGGCCGATGGCCGCTATGCCGACAAGGTCGGCGAGCTTCGCGACATCTTCTCCGAGTACGGCCTCATCCGATTCCGCGTTCTCGTCGAAGTGCGCTGGCTGCAGTGTCTGGCGGACGAACCGTCGATACCCGAAGTCGCTCCGCTCTCTTCGGTCATGAAGGACGTGCTGAATGCGCTTGTCGATCGGTTTTCACTGGACGAGGCCGAGCGGGTCAAGGCGATCGAGGCGACGACCAACCACGACGTGAAAGCGGTCGAATACTTCATTCGGGAACGCTTGGGAGATGGGCCTGAGACCAGTGTTCTCAAGGACTTCGTGCACTTCGGCTGTACCTCCGAGGACATCAACAATCTCGCCTACGCGCTGATGCTGCGCAGCGCCCGCAGCGAGGCCCTGATGCCGCGTTTCCGGAAGCTCGACCGGCAGCTAGCCGATCTCGCGAAACGTCACGCGGGCGTGCCGATGCTGTCGCGAACGCACGGCCAGACTGCCAGCCCGACGACGGTTGGAAAGGAGTTCGCGAACGTCGTGCACCGCTTGCGCCGGGCACAGAGGTCGCTGGCTGAGGTCACAATTCTGGGTAAGTTCAATGGTGCCGTAGGCAACTACAACGCCCACCTGATCGCGTATCCGGATGCCGATTGGCCGGCGATCAGTCAGCGCTTCGTCGAGTCGCTCGGGGTGGAATCCAATTCGCACACGACGCAGATCGAACCGCACGATTACACGGCGGAATTCGCGCATGCCCTGATACGGATCAACACGCTGTTGATCGACCTTTGCCGCGACGTCTGGGGCTATATCTCGCTGGGCTATTTCCGGCAGAAGCTCGCCAAGGACGAGGTCGGTTCCTCGACGATGCCGCACAAGGTCAATCCCATCGATTTCGAAAACGCCGAGGGCAACCTCGGCATGTCGTCGGCAATGCTGGGACACTTCTCGGAGAAGCTGCCGGTGTCGCGCTGGCAGCGCGATCTCACCGATTCCACCGTGCAGCGGAATTTCGGCGTCGCGATCGGCTATTCAGTCATCGCACTCGAGTCCCTGTTCAAGGGTATCGGCAAGCTGCAGCTCGACGAAGCCGCCGTTGCGGCCGACATCGACGATGCCTGGGAAGTCCTGGCCGAGGCGATCCAGACGGTGATGCGCCGCTACGCCATCCCCGAGCCTTACGAGAAACTGAAGGCATTGACCCGGGGCCAGGCCGTGACTCAGGAGTTGTTACTGGAATTTGTCCAATCTCTCGAAATTCCGGACGACGAGAAAGACCGCCTTCAGGCCCTGACGCCGCGGAGCTACATCGGGCTCGCAACCGAGCTCGCGAACGACGTCTGAGATCGATTCGTAAGGTCGCCAAACCGGCGACGAAATTTCCATCCCGTACAACTACTTGCCAACGCAGGGGCGCTGGGGCTTTCCGGGCCCTTCCACGCGTCGGCGGCGGGATGTAAAACGTGACGCAGTTGGCACGCGCATCGTGGTACGACCGGTAATATGTTAGCTGGCCGCTAAGCGCGCACGAAGCTTTGACGCGTATCTGTCAGAAACTCCTACGATAATCGGGGCATGAACGAGGCTGAACAAGAAAGCAAACGCTGGGTGATATCGACTCGTGAAGAGATGCGCCAGGCCGTGATCGCGATAGCCCGCGAGGCTCGTCGCAAGGTGTCGATTTTCACCCACGATCTGGAGCCCGGCATCTACGACGATCCGGACTTTCTCGAGGTCATCAAGCGTCTCGTACTTTCGCAGACCTACGCGCGCATCCGTGTGCTCATCGCCGATCCGACCCGTGCCATCAAGAACGGTAACAATTTCGTCCATCTTGGCAGGCGTCTGAACAGCTACATCGAATTCCGGCACGTCCGCGAGGATCTGCGAACCCACGCGGAGTCTTTCTGCATCGCCGACGAGACATCGCTTGTCTACCGGCTTCAGGCGAGCCGCTGGGAAGGCATCGCGGACACGCACGAGCCCGCCGTGGCCAAGCTCTACAGCAAGATGTTCGACGAGATCTGGCTCGCCAGCGAAGTCGAGATGGAGTTCCGCCAGCTCGGAATCTGAGTGCGGGACAGGCGCTGCCCCTCTCGGGCGGCAACAAACGATTTTCGACAGAGTCGGCCAACGCTGATACGGCCGGGACCGGCTCAACAGATAACAAACAAGGGGCAGAGCGACCGTGTACCACACCGATCTGACCGTTGCCGCCATCGTCCGGCACGAAGACCGCTATCTCATCGTCAACGAACGTGCCATGCGTCGCGACGTGCTGACGCAGCCCGCGGGCCATATCGAGACCGGAGAAACGCCGGAAGAAGCGGTCGTCCGGGAGGTTCTCGAGGAAACGGCGTGTGCGGTAGTCTGCGGCGATCTGGTCGGTGTCTATCTCTGGATCCACCCGCAGACCCGTCAGCAGTTCCTGCGGATCGTCTATGCCGCCCAGTATCTGTCCTGCGACCCCGAGCGAGCGCTCGACGACGGCATCCATGAACGTCTGTGGATGACCCGGGAGGAGATCGAGCAGGAGCGCATGCGCTTGCGCACACCGGTCGTCCTGAAGTGCATCGAGGACTACGAGGCGGGCCGCCGCGAGTCGGACGCCCTGTTTTCGGGGATGCATCCGCTGCAGCAGAACGTCGACAGCGTACTGGCGCGCGCCGACCTGGTCTGAGCGCGCCGCCCCGGTGCTAAAATGCGCGCCCCATGGCGCACTCCCTCGACAATATCAGCGGTAAGCGGGTCATCCTCGGTCTCTCTGGCGGGGTCGACTCCGCCGTAGCTGCGTTTCTGCTGAAAGACGCAGGTGCTGCGGTGGAAGCCCTGCACATGACCAACTGGGAGGACGACGACGGCTACTGCACGGCAGCCGACGATCTGCAGGATGCCCGCAACGTCTGCGAACAGCTCGGCATCCCCCTGCACCACGTCAATTTCGCGAGGCAGTATCGAGACCGGGTCTTCGAGTATTTCCTGGCCGAGTATTGCGCCGGGCGCACCCCGAACCCGGACGTGCTCTGCAACCGGGAGATCAAATTCGGCGTGTTTCGGGAGTACGCGAAGCGCCTCGGTGGAGAGTTGCTGGCGACCGGGCATTACGCAAGGACGGCGGATCGGAACGGCCGAACCGTGCTCCTAAAGGGTGCTGACCCGGGTAAGGACCAGAGCTATTTCCTGCACGCGGTGACCGAGGACGCGCTGGCGGAAACCGTTTTCCCGTTGGGCGGCCTGGTCAAGGACGAGGTTCGAGACATCGCCCATCGGCAGGGCCTAAGCGTCCACGACAAGAAGGACAGCACGGGCATCTGTTTCATCGGCGAGCGACCGTTCCGGGAGTTTCTTTCGAGCTACCTGCCGGCCAAGCCGGGCCCGGTGCGCACCGTCGAGGGACATGAAATCGGCACGCACACGGGTCTGATGTACTACACGCTGGGGCAGCGGCAGGGCCTCGGTATCGGTGGGCGGGCCGATTCGGGCGATCTTCCCTGGTACGTCGTCGGCAAGGACCTCGACGCGAACGCGCTGGTCGTCGATCAGGGCGATTCCGACTTTCTCTACAGCGAACGCCTGACCGCCTCCGAGGCGAGCTGGATCGGCGATGCACCTGAGGGCCTGTCCGCAGGCCTCAGCCTGACCGCGAAGGTCCGCTATCGGCAGGCCGATCAGGACTGCCGAGTCACCCGTCTCGACGGCAGCGACCTCGAGGTCCGCTTCGATAGTCGCCAGCGCGCCGTGGCGCCGGGGCAGTACGCGGTCTTCTACGACGGCGACCGGTGTCTCGGCGGCGCCGTGATCGATACGATCGACGCAATGGGTTTCGCCGCCTCCGGCACGGCCGAAGCAGCGATTTCCTAAAGCGCGCTGAGGCGCCATTCGCTATAATGCGCGCCCCGCTCGGGGTCGCTCTCCCGGCACAGAACAACTGGAGAAAACCAATATGAAGGACAGCTTCGGCGCGCGCTCTGCGCTGGCCGTCGGCGGCAATGAATTCGAGATCTTTCGCCTCGATGCCGTAACCGAAGGCCACGTCAATCGACTTCCCTACTCGCTCAAGATCCTGCTCGAGAACCTGCTCAGGCACGAGGACGGACGCGACGTAACGCGCGATGACATTGTCGCGCTGGCGAACTGGGATCCGAAGGCCGCCCCGGATACCGAAATCTCCTTCACCCCGAGCCGCGTGATCCTGCAGGACTTCACCGGCGTTCCGGCGGTCGTCGATCTCGCGGCGATGCGCGACGCGGTCGTCGCTCTGGGCGGCTCGGCGGACAAGATCAATCCGCTGTCGCCCGCCGAATTGGTCATCGATCACTCGGTGCAGATCGATCACTACGGCGCAGCCAATGCGCTCGATCTGAACAACAAGATCGAGTTCATGCGCAACAAGGAGCGCTATTCGTTCCTGAAGTGGGGGCAATCGGCGTTCGAGAATTTCCGCGTCGTCCCGCCGAATACCGGCATCGTGCATCAGGTGAACCTCGAGTACCTGAGCCGGGTCGTGTTCGACGCGGACCGCAACGGCACGCGCAGCGCATACCCGGACACGGTGGTCGGCACCGATTCGCACACGACGATGATCAATGGTCTCGGTGTCCTGGGCTGGGGCGTCGGCGGCATCGAGGCAGAGGCCGCGATGTTGGGTCAGCCGATCACGATGCTGATTCCGAACGTCATCGGCTTCAAACTCTCTGGCAAGCTGAAAGAAGGCGCCACCGCGACCGACCTCGTCCTGACAGTGACGGAGATGCTGCGCGAGAAAGGCGTCGTCGGGAAGTTCGTCGAGTTCTTCGGCGATGGCCTGGCGGAGATGCCGCTGGCGGACCGGGCAACGCTGGGCAATATGTCGCCGGAATTCGGCTCGACATGTGCGATCTTCCCGATCGACGGCGAGACGATCCGCTACCTCGAACTGTCGGGTCGCGATGCCGCGCACATCGAGATGGTCGAAGCCTACGCGAAGGAACAGGGCCTGTGGCGCCACGACGGTCAGCCGGACGCGCTGTATTCCGACACGTTGGAACTGGACATGGCGACGGTAGAACCGAGCATCGCAGGACCGAAGCGTCCGCAGGATCGGATCGCCCTCAGCGTGGCCGACTCGACGTACGAAAAACACCTCGAGACGGCAACTTCGAATCGGGAATCCGGGGGCTCCGCCACGGCATCGATCAATGGCGAAGACGTCGAGATACGCGACGGTGCCGTCTTGATCGCCGCGATCACGAGCTGCACCAACACGTCGAATCCCGCCGTCATGGTCGGCGCCGCCCTGCTCGCCCGCAATGCGGCCGCAAAGGGGCTCAAGGTCAAGCCGTGGGTCAAGACGAGCCTCGCGCCTGGGTCAAAGGTCGTGACCGACTACCTGGAAAAGGCCAAGCTCGACGACGATCTCGAGGCACTGGGGTTCTACACGGTCGGATACGGCTGCACGACCTGCATTGGCAACTCGGGTCCGCTGCTGCCGGAAATCGAGGCGGCGGTGAAGGAAGGCAACATCGTCGGCACCAGCGTGTTGTCCGGCAACCGCAACTTCGAGGGCCGGATTCACCCGCTCGTGCGCATGAATTTCCTCGCGTCGCCGCCGCTGGTTGTCGCATACGCGCTCGCCGGAAATCTCGACGTGAACCTGTTCGACGATCCGCTGGGCGAAGATCAGGACGGCAATTCGGTCTTCCTCAAGGACATCTGGCCGAGCGAGAAGGAGATCCACGACGTCATTGGCGCAACGATCGACTCGGAGATGTTCACCTCCAGCTACGACAGCGTCTTTGCCGGCGACGACAACTGGAACGGCATCGATTCGCCGGCAGGTGAGATCTACACCTGGGACGCGGCGTCGACCTACGTCAAGAATCCCCCGTATTTCGAGGGCATGACGATGGAGACCGCACCGGTCAGGGACATCGCAGGGGCCCGGGTGCTGGCGCTACTGGGCGATTCAGTGACGACGGACCATATTTCCCCTGCCGGCGCTATCGCCGCCGACAGTCCGGCGGCTCAGTATCTGGAAGCCAATGGCGTGAAGCGCGTCGACTTCAATTCCTACGGCTCCCGCCGCGGCAATCACGAGGTAATGATGCGCGGGACGTTCGCGAATATCCGGCTGCGGAATCAGCTGGCGCCGGGCACCGAAGGCGGTTGGACGCGGCATCAGCCGAGCGGCGAACAGATGTCGATCTATGACGCGTCTTTGAAGTACAAGGAAGAAGGCACGCCGCTGATCGTCCTGGCCGGCACCGAGTACGGCACAGGCTCGTCGCGCGACTGGGCGGCCAAGGGCACGTTGTTGCTCGGCGTCAAGGCGGTGATCGCGGCCAGCTTTGAGCGCATCCACCGGTCGAACCTGATCGGCATGGGTGTCCTGCCTCTGCAGTTCATGGACGGCCAGAATGCCGAGTCACTCGGCCTGACAGGCACGGAGACCTTCGACATCAGCGGCCACACCACGGCCGACTCGGAGACAGTGACGGTCACGGCGACGCCTGCGGACGGCGACTCGATCACCTTCGAAGCGCGCATTCGCATCGACACGCCGAAAGAGCGTGATTACTACGAGCACGGCGGCATCCTGCACTACGTCCTCAGACAGCTCGCTGCCTGAGGACGACTGGAAGGCGCTGTCGTGGCTGCCGCGATCCCCGACGCGCTGACGAAGGCCGTACGGGAGGCGCGCCATGTCTGCGTATTGACCGGGGCTGGGGTATCGGCCGAAAGCGGTGTGCCCACCTTTCGAGATGCGATGGAGGGTCTGTGGGAGAAACACGACCCTCGGCAGCTCGCGACCCCGGAAGGGTTCGCCGAAGACCCGAAGCTGGTCTGGGGTTGGTACGCCTGGCGTCGCGAACTCGTGCGCCAGGTCGATCCGAATCCGGGCCACCATTCGCTTGCCGAACTCGAGGATCTGTCCAGCCGCCTGACGCTGGTCACGCAGAACGTCGACGGGCTGCATCAGCGTGCGGGCAGCCGCAACGTCATCGAGTTCCACGGCAACCTCTTCGTCGATCGCTGTTTCGTCGAGGGACATGTGGTCGAGGATCCCGTCGAGCCGGACGCTGACGGCGAGCCGCCGAAGTGCCCTTCCTGCGGGGGGCCGGTCCGGCCGGGCGTCGTCTGGTTCGGCGAATCGATCCCGGGCGCGGCGCTGACCGGTGCATTCGAAGCCGCGCGCGACTGCGATCTGTACCTGTCGATCGGGACGTCGTCGGAAATCTATCCGGCTGCGGGATTGTTGGACATCGCACGCTCGGCCTGTGCGACGACGGTTGAGATAAATCCGGACGCGACCGAACAAACGGTACACTTCGATTTTGTGCTATCCGGAAAGTCGGGCGAAATACTGCCTGAACTTGTCGTGGCCGTGCACGAGCGGGGCTTGTAAGTCCACCTGCGCGTACCCACGTCTTAAACTTGCTGAGCAGAGGGGAAACGACGTGAACGAACCGACAGCTGCCCGGGTTCTGGGCCGGCCGCTATGGCTCCGGATTACGGGCTGGACCGTACTCGCCGTCTTCCTGTTCCTCGTGATTCTCGGAATCTACTGGTCGCGAACGCCAAAGGTGTTCTGGGTGAACGAATACGTCGAGGACGGCAACCACGTCGTCGGCTACTCGACCACGGATACGCTGATCCGAGTTTCAGAGACGCTGCTCGACAAGCCTGGCGGCTATCTCAGCAACGACATCATGCCGCCCGGAGTTTGGCTGGATAACATCCCGAACTGGGAATTCGGCGTGCTCACCCAGGTGCGCGATCTCGCGCGGGTGATGCGCAACGACTACAGCCGAAGTCAGTCGCAATCGGCCGAGGACCCCGATCTCGCCGAAGCGGAACCCAACTTCTTCTTCGACAACGATTCCTGGTGGCTGCCGCCCAGCGAGGGCCGCTATCGCGAAGCCATCGAGGGCTTCGAGCGCTACCGCGACCGCTTGACCGGCGCGAACGGCCGGCCCGACGCGCAGTTCTACGCGCGCGCTGACAACCTGCGGGAGTGGCTGGCGCAGGTCGAGAAACGGCTCGGGAGCATGTCCCGCCGGCTGGGCAACAGTGTCGCCGACAACGTCATCAACGAAGACCTCGCCGGCGATCCATCGGCTGACGCGGCGCAGCCGCAGCCTGACACGGTCGACGTCCGCACCCCGTGGCTCGAGATCGACGACGTCTTCTTCGAAGCGCGTGGCACCGCCTGGGCGCTGCTGCACTTCTTCCGAGCCGTCGAATTCGACTTCGCTCAGGTTCTCGAAGACAAGAATGCGACCGCAAGCGTGCGGCAGATCATTCGCGAACTGGAAGCGAGTCTCGAACCGCTGCGGTCACCGATGGTCATGAATGGCGGCGGCTTCGGGCTCACAGCCAATCACTCGCTGGTCATGGCCAATTACCTCGCGCGTGCGAACGCCGCGGTGATCAACCTTCGCGAGTTACTGGATCAGGGCTGAGCGAGTCAATCCCTCCGAAATTCGGCTGACGCCAGTTCGGTGCCGCCGATCACGACGCGGCACATCTGACCCGAACTCACCTGCTCGACGACGTTGACGGGCGGAACGCCCCGGGCATACATGCGCCCTTCCGTTTCCACCATCTGCTCGAAAACCAGGGTGTCGTCGATATAGACCTGCACGGTGGCGTGCGCCGTCATTGCGGCGTGCCGCATCCGGAATTTCGTCTTTAGCGTGTAGTCGGGCTCTTCCTTTTCGATCCGCGAGAGTTCGATCTCGAATTCGCCGAACTCGCGGCCGTCAGCGTCGCGGAAGTCGGCCTCGTACTCCCATTTTTTCCTTACCCGTTTGCCGAACAGAATGACGACGACGACGAGCAGCAGGACGATCCCGAAAAAGCCGTAGAAGGCGTATTTGACAATGTCGAACAGCAGGTCCATCAGTCCGCTGCGTTGACGATCGCCTGATAGCGCGGTTCATCCTGCAGGGCTTTGAGGTCCGGGTCGTCCGCAATGATCTGCCGGTACTGCGCATTGTCCGCAACTGCCCCTTCCAGCGCATCGAGCACCAGAGCCGAATCGTCACCGACCTCGAACAATGCGAGTGCCAGGAAATAGAGAGCCAGCGCATCCCCGGACGACACCTGCACAGCACTGTCCGCCGCTTCGCGAGCAAGCTCCGCGCGGCCGGTGTGAGCGTAGTAGAGACTCAACAGCCCGATCGTTTCCCAATCCGCGGGGTTAATCTCGAGATTCTGCTCGGCCAGCTCCGCGGCGCGGCGATAGGCGTCCTCGGCATCCTGGTCCTGACCCGGCACGAAGCGCAGGGACTCGGCCAGCCTTCCCCATAAACGGTGATCGTCGGGAGCGAGGCTCAGCGCCAGCCGCTGCATCTCTGCCGCCTGGGTGAAGTCGCCGATGTAATAGAGCCTCAATCCGAGATTCGTATAGCCGTGGCGAGTCGGTTTCATTTCCAGCGACTGACGGAAGTTGCGCGCTGCTCGATCGTGATCGCCGAGCATCCAGTAGGTTGCACCGAGTCCCGTGTAGCCGTTGATGTTGTCCGGTGCGAGCGCGACGACGTTGAGGTTGTATTCCAGCGCCGTGTTATAGCGCTCGGAGTTGTAGTACAGATTGGATAGCGACTCGTGTGTTCGCCAGTAGCCGGGATCGCGGTCCAGAACCTGCTTGAAGGTTGCCTCCGCCTCATCGACGAGGCCGGTTACCGCCTGCGCTTCGCCGAGTTCTATCCTGGCGTCGACGTGATTCTCGTCGATGGCGAGCGCCGCAATCGCGTACCCGGTCGCGTCATCGTAGAGACCCCGCATCCGATACAGCGCGGACAGCGACGTCAGGATATCCGCGTCCAGATCGGGATCCAGCGTGCGGGCACGGTTGCAAGCCGTCTCGCCGGCCTCGAAGTCGTTGACGCTGAGATTGAGTTGATAGAGCTGCAGAAAGGCGCGGCACTCGCCCGCGTACGCTCGTGCGAACGTCGGGTCCAGCCCGATTGCGGTTTCGAAGTAGTCGATAGCCTCAAGGGCAACGTCGGCGTCCAGTGAACTGCGCAGCCGCCCTCTTCCCTTCAGGTACGCGACATAGGCTTCGACATTGTTGGTTGGCGTGTCCTGAAGCGCTGCCGCGTCGTCGACGCTTAGTACGATCTCGAGTTCCTCAACGACAGCCTGCGCGATCTGCTGCTGGATGGCGAAGATGTCGCGCAGCTCGGCCTCGTAGGTGTTGCGCCAGTCGTACAGACCTGTCTCGCCGTGGACCAGTCCCGAGCGAACACGCACTCTGTCGCCCGATTGGGCGACGCTGCCCTCGAGGAAGTGCTGCACGCGCAATATTCGCGCGATCTCCTGAGCGTCCACATCGTTGTCCTGCAACTGGAACGACGACGTACGCGCGGCGACGGCGAGTTCGTCGATGTTGGCCAGCAGATCGAGGATTTCCTCTGCCAGGCCGTTTGCAAAGTGATCGGCTTCCTCGCCGCCGGCATAGTTTGCGAATGAGAGCACGGCGATCGAGTTCGGGCGTGGACTCTCATCGACCTCGACGGCGACTACGACGTCGTCAGCATCGGCCACTTCGGCAAGAAACATGCGAATACTGATATACGTTCCCGCACCCAACAGCAGGATCAACGACATCAGAATGACAAGGTCGGAGGTTCCCTCGGAACGCGGATGATCGGGGTCGAGGCCACGCCACAGCGGCAGATCGAACATGAACCCTTTGGGTCCTAAATCGATGCACCAGGTCAGCACGAATACCAGTGGGAAGCCGATGATGACGGCGAGGATCAGCGCCTGCATCGACCAGGCGGGAAAGTTCAGCGGCTCGAAGGTGAGATCGCCGACCTGCAGAACGCCGAAGGCACCGATCGCGTACAGGACCACGGCGCGAAAGACTTTCCTGCGGCGAACTTCGGCAACGATGGCCTGAACGAGACGCGATGACACGCGCGGCGAACTCCTGATAGCGAACTCGCGGGAGTATAACCGAGTCGCGATTAGTGATTGTAATTGCTCGCATTCCTGGGATCGTAGGACTATCCTTAGCTGCGCAACGGCAGCGAAGACTGCCGAAAAACAAAAACCAGGGGAAAACCATGTCTGAATCAGAACGCCCCGGCCCGCCGGACACACGCCCGGGCCCGCCCGATACGCGTCCAGGTCCACCGGACACCCGGCCAGGACCGCCCGATACCGATACCCGTCCAGGTCCACCGGACACCCGGCCCGGGCCGCCGGACACGCGTCCGGGACCGCCCGATACCGACGAAAGCTGAATTCGGGCACGCCTCGCGACGTTCGGGCGGCGAGGCCCGAGCGTGGCGAGCGCGTGGTCTAGCCATCCGGGCCGGCTCCGGCCCATGAAAACCGGGAGTGAACCATGACGACCAAGCACGCGCTCATCGTTGGCGTCGACAAGTACTGCAACCTCGACAAGAAATACGAACTCTCTGGTTGCGTCAGCGACGCGAAGCTCATGAAGAGCGTGTTGACGAACTACTTCGGTTTTGACGATGGACACATCGATGAGCTGCACGACAAGGCGGCGACTCGCGAGGGAATCCTTGCGGCGATGGATGCGCTGGAGAAACGCATCGCCAAAGACGACATCGTCGTGTTCCACTTCAGCGGCCACGGATCGCGCCGAACGTCCGTCGATCAGAACGAGGGCAGCGGCAAGGACTCGACGATCATGCCTTACGACAGCGGACGTCACCCGAAACCCAACCTCGACATCGCCGATCTCGAGATCAACGCCTGGCTGCAGCGGTTGGCAGCCAAGACCAGGAACATCTCGCTGACCTTCGACTGCTGCCATTCCGGCACGGTGACCCGCGATGCGTTCGCGGACAAAGCACGCGCGGTACCGGACGACACCCGCTCGGTCGAGGATATGGGCGTCGATGTGTCGAGCCTGCCGAAGATCGAACGCTCGTCGCTGCGCAGCTCCGGCGGCAGCCGCTGGCTGCAGCTTGCCGATTCCTACGTTGTCATGTCCGGTTGCCGCGACAACGAGTATTCGCACGAATTCACCCAGGACAGCGGCGACGAGCAGATTCGTCATGGCGCCCTCACCTACTTCCTCACCAATGCGTTGACCCGGGCGAAGCCGGGAACGACCTACCGGGACGTCTTCGAGATTGCGCATCAGGGCGTGAACAGCAAATACGCCTCCCAGAACCCGCAAATCGAAGGTGCGATGGACCGGGAGCTCTTTGGCACGTCGACCATCGAACCCTTGCATTTCATCCCGGTTGGCGGCGTCGACGGCGACACCGTAACGATCGACGGCGGCGCGGCTCACGGTCTGCATCCTGGTTCGACGTGGAGCGTGTATCCGCCGGGCACCAAGGAAACGAAAAAGACCGAGCCCACAGCCGAAATCGAGATTGACAGCGTCGGCGCCCTAAGCTCGTCGGCGCGGCTGCTGTCTGGTGAGTGCGAGCAGGGTTCACGCTGTGTCGAAAAGTCCGCGTCTCCGGAACAGTATCTGTACAAGGTGGACCTGAGCGCCGTTCCCGAATCCATGCGTGCCGAGCTTGCCGCAGGCATTGCGGAATCCGAACTGCTCGATGCCGCGCCATCGAAGGGAAGCGCCGACGCGCGCGTCTACGTGCTCGAGCCGCGCGACTCGGCGACCGAGGAGGACCCTGTCCCGCAGGTCGGCGCCATCAAGGAACAGAGTTGGGTGGTAATCGACAATGCCGGCGAGCTCGCCATGCCGGTTCACCCGACCAGCAAGCAGGACGTCGTCGCCTTGCTCTTGCGGAACTTCGAGACCAATGGCCGGTATCGCAATGCGCTTTCGCTCGCCAACCCGGATGGCAACCTGGCGGTCGAGTTCAATATCTACTGCAAGGATGAGAACGACGAATGGGTAACGGCAAACGGCGGTGAGCACGCGTACGTGCACGGCGACCGCCTGGGTTTCGAGGTCGTGAACAACGAAGAGCACGACGTCTTCGTCAGCATCCTGAACTTCGGTCTCGATAGCGAGGTTCAGCTTCTGTACCCGCGCAAGACGAGCAGCGAACTGATCGAGGCAGGGAAGCGGCTGCGTGTCGGCATGGGTGACGTGAAGATACTCGCCCGCATCCCGGAGGATTTCTCGCCGGAACGCGATCACGGGCGTGAGGCATTGAAGGCCTTCATCTCAACGGACGAATCCGACTTCCGCTGGCTGCAGCAGAAAGGCGTTCGCTCGAGCGGCGGCAAGTCCAGGCTGAGAAAGCTGTTCGAGGCGGCTTACGAAGGGCCCAAGACTCGCGTCGCGTGGGAAGACGAGGATGAGGACGACGATAGCGAGGATTGGGTCGCTACGACCCGCTCTTTCGAAGTTCGGCGCAAATAGGCAGGGAACGATCATGGAATATCAAGACTTCAACATCCGCATCATGAGCAAGCAGGCGGACGGATTCCTTGTCAGCGTCGAGTCCCCCGCCGGCAACGCGACCGCGGTCATCAACCTGCCGTTCGAGATCGGGGAGGTGCTGGGCCACATCCGCGACATCGGCGGAATCATCCGCGGCGGCAACGGTAACGGCACGCGCGAAGTGGCCTTCGAAGCGGAGGACGTCAAGAACCTGGACGAACTCGGGGCGGAACTCTACGACGCCCTGTTCACCGGCGACGTGCAAAAGCTCTACTTCGAGAGCTACGGCCAGCTTCGCAACGATCCCAATCTGGGCCTGCGCATCAAGCTGCGGCTGAATCTGGACGACCCGGACGTCTGCGAACTCGCGCAGATTCCCTGGGAGTACGTGCGCGAGGGCCGCGACTACCTCGCGCTCAGCAAGCAGACGCCGATCGTCAGGTATATCGACGTACAGCGCGGCGTGTCGACCCACAAACTGGACGGCGGCCTCCGGATTCTGGTTGTGATGTCCAGCCCGAACGGCCTGGATCCTCTGGATCTCGAGAAGGAGCGCAGCCTGATCGAGTCCACCTGGGCCGAAGAAGAGAACGTCAGCGTCGACTTTCTGGAGCATCCGACCCGGGAGAGCTTCCGCGAAGCGCTGCTGCAAAAGCACTACCACGTGCTGCACTACATGGGTCATGGGGCCTACGACGAAGCGTCGGGCGTCGGCGTCCTGATTCTCGAGGACGAGAACCGCGACCCGACGGCCCTGGACCCGGATACGCTGGGCGCCTTCCTGCGCGACGAAGCGTCGGTCCGGCTCGTTTTCCTGAATGCCTGCAATACGGCACGACTGGACGACGACGAGCCTTTCGCGGGCGTTGCCAATAGGCTGGTAATGACCGGCGTTCCGGCCGTCGTCGCGATGCAGTTTCCGATCACCGACGACGCAGCAATCGATTTCTCGCGCGCGTTCTATTCGCGGCTGGTTGCCGGCTTCCCGGTCGACGAAGCAACCGCACAAGGACGGAAAGCCATCCTGGCGGGCAAAGCAGGCACGATCGAATGGGGAACCCCGGTACTGTACATGCGAGCCCCGGACGGACGTTTGTTCGATGCGCCGGACGCAGTCCCCGATGCAGCTCAGGCTGACGCTCCTGCTCCGCAGCCGGCGGCTGAAGCGCCGGCTGCGGCGGCGGACGGCGGATCGTCCAAACTCGGCATGGTTGCCCTTGGGGTCACGGGCATCGTCGCGATCGTGGCCATTGGCGCTCTTGCCGTCACGGCGCTTCTCGATGGCGGGCCGAACTTCGAGTGGTATCCGGAGGAAGCGGCATTCGACGTTGGTGTCGCCGAGACCATCCAACTGCGTATTCGTGAAGAAGACGATTCGTTCGACTACTACGACGATGGCTACGAGATCGAACTGCGGTCCGGATCGGACGCCGTGATCGTGGAACGAACCGACGAGGCGCAGATGTGGGAATGGACCGTCAATGTCCAGGATCTCGGTCTCGATGGTGGCGACCCGGTCCTCGAAGGCAGCATTACGCTCGAAGCGAGAATCCGCGAAGTCGCTGATGGAGAAATCGCAAAGATTCTCGAGACCGATTTCAACGTGACGGTCGATACCCGGGCCCTCGCCAGCTACAACGCGGCGATGGCGGCCTTCTCCGACGACAGCGTGTCCGCAGTGGATGCCGTCAGCAGCTACGTGACCGCCTTAAGCGCCAACGAGGGCGCCTACTTATCCACGGCGATGCGCGGCTCGCTCGATGCCGGCGTCGGGGAGGCGATCGATCAATTGCACGAGGCGGCCAGAGCGGCGGCGTCCGACCAGGACGTCCCGCTTGCCGATCGAGTGGCGCGAATCGAAGAATGGCAAGGCGCCGTCAGCAGCACCGCGCCCTGGGTAAGCGCGAACGCCGACAGCGGCCTGTTGAGCAGCCTCGAGACGCTCAGGACGCGCGCCGCGGTCGTGGATGATGTGATCATCTGCAGGAGCCAGAGCGGGTGTGACACCAGCGCGGCGACGGCGACCACCAGCGACCCATTGTGGGTCTATACCTCACCGCGAGGCGTGAGCGGGCTTAGCTGCCAGTGGGTCGGTCCGCGGCAGGAGAAGGACTGCACCCTGAACGAGAATCGGAATCGACAGCTCAATTTCGCCGACCAGTACGATCTCGTTATCCGCAATGCGCAGGGCGATATCGTGTCCCGTCAATCCATCGCGATTACGAACTAGCGTTTTCGAACCAGAGAGAGGCCACCGGTATGCCAAGAGCCATCATCGCGGCCAGCCGCGCAACCCCGCAAACGGCGACCCGAGGCGTACCGGATGGGGATGCACCCGCCCCGGTCGACGTCGACGGGTACGCCGACAAGCTTGTGAAACTGATACCGGCGGAGGTCATCAGCCTGTATCTGTCCATGTCCCTTATCCTGACGAACTCCAAAGACACCGTGCACATATCGGTGCCGGCGATTGTCTATGGTTTCTGTGCGTTCGCGACGTGGTTCTACATGCGCTTCACGCTCAAAGTCACCGATTGGCGGCAATTGCTGGTTACCGTGCTCGCCTTCCTCGTCTGGGGATTCGCCTTCAGCGAACCCTTTCCTGCGCTGACCTGGTGGAACGAAACCTACTCGGGGTTGTTGCTGGCGGGCTTCACCTTCCTCGCCCCGAATGTCCCAATGGGCACCGAGGCATAAAGGGAGAGTCTGCTTGAAGTTTCTGCCTTAACCTATTGAATTAATAGAGACCTAGCCAGCCCGGAATCTCCCGCCACGCGTCCGAGAGCTGGCGGTCGAGGCGGCGGTAGTCCGGCTCGTGTTTTTCGACCAGCGCCCAGAATCGTCTGGAATGGTTCATGTGCGATGCGTGGCATAGCTCGTGAATCATCAGATAGCGCACGAGTTCGGGTTTCAGAAACAGCAGGCAATAGTTCAGGCTGATCGTACCGCTGGACGAATGGCTTCCCCAGCACGTCTTCTGCCCGCGGACATGCATTCGTTCAAAGGCATTACCTGTCGACGCGGAGAGCGCGCGAAGCTTCGGTTCGAAGTGTTCGCGGGCCGTCGCTGCCAACCAGCGCTTGAGCGCTGCAACACAAGCCTCGTTGTCGTGCACGGGTCCGCGTAGCCGCAGGATATCGCCGGTGCGCCGGTATCGAATGTTCTCTGTGGAGGCGGGTTCGTAGTGAACGCCGACTTTGTGATCGATGCCCGCAAGGGCAATCCGAGTCGGCAACCTGAAAGGCTCTTCCGGCACGTCGTCGGCGAACGCCGCTTTGGTCTTCGCGATCCAATCGCGGCTTTCCTCGACGAACTTCTCGACGTCGCCTGGCCTCGCCCGCTTCGGCACGACGACCTCGACCTTGCCGCGCGGATATACCTTGATCGAGAGGCGTTTGGCTCTGGGACTGACCCGAACGGAAAAGCCCGACTCGAGGTCGGGCGTTTCCGGAAACAGCGGAATCTGTTTTGCGGCGCGGTCCACAGCGCCGAGTGTACGCGCGGCGTGGCGCCGCTGTCGATCCGAGTCTAGGGGCGCGATCCCGAGAACATCTCGGCATCGTCCATCGACATTTCACCGGTGACGCCGCCGACCTCGGCGGATTCGCTGATGTAGAGGCGAACCTCACGCTCGAGCCGAATCTCACCCTCTACGCGGCAGCCGGGACCGATCACCACTCGCGGGCGCTGATTCACGCCGTTCCAGTTCCAGCCGCGAGCTTTCCTGACGATGAGGTCACCGCTGACCACTGCGCCGTCGAACAGTTCGATATCGCCATTGGTCGTCGAGACCGTGCCGCCGATACGGGCACCCTCCAGCTCGATGTCGCCGTTGGTATTGCCCAGATCGTCAGCGACCGTCGTGTTCATCTCGACGGTGATGTCGCCGTTCGTGGTCGATACGCCGCCATCGATAATCGCATTCTCGCCAATCTGGATGTTGCCGTTCGTCGTGTTCAGGTTGCGCGCCTGCACGTAGTCCGAGATCTTCACGGCGCCGTTTACCGTGTCGGCGTCCTCGATGACCGAGCGATCGCCAACGCGTATGCCCCCGTTGACCGTCGAGACGTTGCCGGTGACGGTCGCGTCGCTGCCGACCGTTACGCTGCCGTTGACCGAAGATGCCCCGCTGGACGTCTCGCCGTCGGCGACTCTGACGCTTCGATTGACGCTCGCATCTGCCGGGAGCGCCATGAGAAGGGCCGCGAAACCCGCAATCAGAGCGTTCCTGACCGGGCTGTGTGTGAGGAATCGAGTCATTGTCGGTTTCCTTATCGGGATTCTTACCTGTTTGATACCGCTCGCGGCCGAATGGTTGCACGGCTCGCAGGCAGTGGTTCCGATCCCGGGCATTCGCTAAGCTTCGGGGCTTCCCGCCCGCTAGAGGATCCCCATGGCTATTGCCCTCGAGGCCCGCCATCTTGTCAAGCAGTACCCCGGTGTTCTGGCCGTCGACGACGTCAGCTTCAGCGTCGAGGAAGGCGTGTGTTTCGGTCTGCTCGGGCCGAATGGAGCCGGCAAGACGACGACGGTGGAGATTATCGAGGGCGTCACCCCCGCCACGGCCGGCGAGGTCTGGTACTTTGGCGAGCCCGCCGGCGAGAAATTCCGCGAAGAAGCGGGGATTCAGTTCCAGAACACCGCATTGCAGGACTACCTGACGGTCAAGGAAACGCTCGAGATGTTCCAGCGTCTGTACGATCGCCGTGCGGATCTGGATGCGATCATCGACGAGTGTTCGCTCGGCGATCTGCTCGACCGGGACAACCGCAAACTGTCGGGCGGCCAGAGGCAGCGTCTCTTTCTGGCGGTTGCGCTGGTCAACCGGCCTCGGCTGGTGTTTCTGGACGAACCGACGACCGGGCTCGATCCTCAGGCGCGACGGAATTTCTGGGAGCTGGTACAGAAGATTCAGTCCCACGGCACGACGACCATTCTTACCACGCACTACATGGACGAGGCGCACGTCCTCTGCGACGAGATCGCAATCATGGACACCGGCAAGATCGTGACTCAGGGCGGCCCCGACGAGCTGCTGAAGGCGCGATTCGAGGGAATGATCATTCAGCTGCCGCTGGCGGACGTCACTGGAGACCTGTCGACGATCGAGCACCGCGTGATCGACAATCTCGGTGTGGTCGAGATCGTTTCCAATGACGTGTCGGCCTCGCTCAGCGCGTTGACACCGGAAGTGACGGACCTGAATCACATCAAGATTCGCCAGCCGAACCTCGAGGACCTGTTTCTCGACCTCACCGGCCATACCCTGAGGGCTTGAGCATGTTCGGCCGAATCTACGCCATCTTCGTCGCCCGCAATCGCGAATTCATGCGCGATCGCGGCACGCTGGCTTGGAACATCGTGCTACCGGTGGCGCTCTTGTTCGGACTCGCCTTCGTCTTCGGCGGCGAAGGGCGCGACCAGTACACCGTCGGCGTGCTGCAGGACGAGGCGGAGATCGAGGTGTCCGACCATCCGTTCCTCGAGACCCGGTTCATCGAGTTCGTCGCGGTCGCCGACGAAGCCACGGCCTTTCGCAAGATCGAGCGCCACCAGTACGACCTGCTCGTCGACTTCGAAGACGGCGGACGGTACTGGATCAACCCGGATTCCCCGCAGGGTTACTTCGCGGAGCGGCTGTTGCTGCAGTCCGACGGGACGATCGATGGCGAAATCGCCAGACAGCAGGTCACGGGCGACCCGATACGCTACGTCGACTGGGTGCTGCCGGGCATTCTCGGCATGAACATGATGTTCAGCTGCCTGTTCGGCGTGGGCTACGTCGTCGTTCGCTATCGAAAAAATGGCTTCCTCAAGCGGCTCAGGGCGACGCCGCTCAGACCGGTTGAGTTCATCGTCGCGCAGATCGGTTCGCGAATGACGCTGATCATGGCGGTCACGGTATTCGTCTATACCGGTACCCATTTGCTACTCGGCACCAGGATGGACGGCAGTTACCTGACCTTACTGCTGATCGCGGCGGTTGGTGCGGTGTCACTGGTATCGCTGGGTCTGCTCGTCGCGGCCCGCGTCACCAGCGAGGAACTCGCTGGCGGGCTGCTCAATCTCATCAACTGGCCGATGATGTTGCTGTCCGGTGTCTGGTTTTCCCTGGAGGGTGCCGGCGAGACGATTCAGCAGCTGGCGAACATCTTCCCGCTCACGCATATCCTCGACGCCGCACGCGCGGTCATGCTCGATGGGGCGACGATCGTCGACGTGATGCCCCATCTCGCGGCCCTCGTCGCAATGAGTATCGTGTTCCTCGGGCTCGGCGCCCGCTTCTTCCGTTGGCATCAGTTGTAATGGCTCACGACATCATCGACATCGGCGCTAATCTCGCCCACGACAGTTTCGACGACGACCGGCAAGCCGTTCTCGAACGCGCTCATGCCGCCGGCGTCAGCCGCCTCGTTATCACCGGAAGCAGCGACAGCAGCAACCGTGGGGCGCTCGAGCTGGCACATCGATATCCGGGCGTTCTCTACTCGACCGCGGGCGTCCATCCGCACCACGCGAAGGACTACAGCGACGAAAGCGATGCGCTGATTCGGAAACTCGCCGCGGATCCCGCTTGCGTTGCCGTCGGGGAGTGCGGTCTCGACTATTTCCGCAACTTCTCCCCGCGAGAGGCCCAGTTGGATGCCTTCCGCCGTCAACTCGACATTGCGATCGACACCGGCAAGCCGGTGTTCCTTCATCAGCGCGACGCGCATGACGATTTCGTCGAAGTGCTCGAAGCATCGCTGCCCAGCCTTACGCGCGCCGTGGCGCATTGCTTCACCGGCGAACACGAGTCGCTGCGCGAGTACCTCGCAATGGGTCTTTACATCGGCATCACCGGCTGGATTTGCGACGAGCGCCGCGGCAGGCATCTCTACGAGATCGTCTCAGTCGTCCCCGACGACAAGCTCATGATCGAGACGGATGCGCCGTACCTGCTTCCGCGAACGCTGAAGCCCAGACCGAAAACACGGCGCAATGAGCCGATGCATCTTGCTGAGGTGCTTCGGGTCGTTGCCGAAGCGCGCGGTCAGAGCGAGGAGCACGTTGCGAAGATAACGACGGAGAACGCGATCCGCTTCTTCGAACTGGACTAGCCGGCGGGCAGCCACATGATGTGATCCAGGTGCACTTCTGACCCCAGGTGGAAGTCGGCTGTGCCCTTTTTCACGAAGCCGTATTTTTCGTAGAACGCGATCGCCCAGTCGGCGCCGGACCATACGCTCAGCCATACGCCGTCGACCCGGCGCTCCTCTGCCAGTGCGGCCGTGGCGTCCATCAGGATGCCGCCCACGCCGCGGCGCTGGAAGTCTGGCGACACGTAGAGCTGCTGAACTTCGACAGCCGTGTTTACCTCCAGACAGGCGTGCGGTTCGCCATCGCGAATTTTGGCGAATCCGGAGAAGCCTTCGCCTTCGTGCGCAATCAGATAGGTAACGCGCGGCAAAGCCATCTCGGCGACGATGGCATCTGCGCTGAAGTGTTTCTCGACGTGAGCCGCGATGTCGTCATCACTCGCGGTGCCGCCGTACGCGTCCCAGAACGAAGACCGGCCGAGCGCTTCCAGGGCCGGTACGTCGTTCAGATCGGCCGGCCTGGTTTCAATCATTGCTATTGGCGCGCTTCGAGATCAGTTCCCAATGCGGTAGGAAGGCTTCGATCTTCACCGCGGCCGCCTTCTTGTCCGCCTCGCCGAACTGATCCGAGAGCTGATCGAGCGTGGCAACCTGCGCGGGCTGGCCCTTGCTGAATTCCGCGCCGTCGAGAAACAGCACGCGGCCGTCAACCGGCACCTGCCGAACGATCTGACGAACCGCGGCGATCCGGTCGTACAGACCGGGTAACGGGTTCGAGAACGTGAAGCGCTTGTCCGCGCGGATCACCGTCCAGTCCTGCATCTTGTCGCTGCCGAACACGACGCCGTCGACGTCTTTGACCTCGAGTATCAGCAGGCCCTGCGAGGTGAGCAGGAGCTGGTCGATCAGGATCTCGCCCTCGTCGCCGTTCGGAACGACGAGATTGTGTACCCGGTCGAAGCCAATGTCGTTCAGAACCTGCTCGAGACGCCCGCCGCGGGCGCGACGCAGCCGATAGACGAGCCACAGGGTCAGGATCGTGACCAGCGCCACGAGCCAGGGCATCACCCAACCGGACAGCTCGATCACTCCTGGGCCCCTCCTCCCGAAAACACCGACGCCATCGCCGCTGCCAGCGCATCGAGCTCGGGCTGGATCAGCGTCGAGCGGCTCGGCCGGTCGAGAATCGCCGCAAGTTCGGCTGGCAATGGCACCTCCGCACCAATCAGCGGTTCGACGATTGTCTCAAACTTCGCCGGATGAGCGGTGGCGACGAGTATCCAATGTACCTGATCGCGGGTATCGGGCGGCAAACCGCGCCATGCCGACAACGCCGTTGCCGTGTGCGGGCAAATCGCAAAGCCGAATTCGTCGAAACCGCTGCGGATCTCGGTCTCGATCGCCGCATCGTCAATCGACCGAACGCCCATGCGCTCGCGCAGCACGTCTGCATCACCGAGCAGACTCCGCAGCCGCTCCATGTTGCTGGGATTGCCGACGTCCATGGCCGATGCAAGCGTCTGCAAGCTGGCCCTCGGCGCCCATTCGAGCGATTCGAAGTAGTCCGGAATGGTGCGATTGGCATTGGTGGCAAGAAGAATCGGACCGATGGGTAGCTGCATCTCGCGCGCCATGATGCACGCCAGCGCGTTGCCGAGATTGCCGGTCGGAATCACGAATCCGGGCCGTGTGCCATGCTCGCGGAAGTGCGCAATGCTGGCCCACGCGTAGTAGCTTGCCTGTGGCAACAGGCGGCCGATGTTGATGCTATTGGCGGAACTGAAGCGGTAGCGGCCGCTGAGCGCGGCGTCGGCCAGCGCGGCCTTCACGAGCGCCTGGCAGTCGTCGAAGCTCCCGGCGACGCGCAGCGAGAGTACGTTGTCGCTCCAGCAGCTCAGCTGATGGGCCTGGCGGTCGGACACTCGGCCATCAGGATACAGGACGACGACCCGCATGCCGGGGCGCTCATCGAAGGCCGCGGCGACCGCGCCACCGGTGTCTCCCGAGGTCGCCACCAGGATGGTCAGCGGATCCTCGACCCGGCCTTCCAGACGGGTCAGACAGGCCGCCAGAAAACTTGCACCGACGTCCTTGAAGGCCGCAGTCGGGCCGTGATAGAGCTCGAGCAGCGACGTCAGGCCGCCGGGAAGCGCCGTGACCGGGATCGGAAAACGGAACGTCTCGTCGAGCACGCCGTCCAGGTCGCTCTCGAGACTCGATTCCGCAAAGAACGGGGCCAGCATCACGCGCGAGACACCGCGCATGTCTGTCGCGCCGTCGAAGTCTGCCGGTGTAAACGCGGGCAATGACTCCGGCATGAACAGACCGCCGTCCGGTGCTATGCCTTCGACCAGCGCCCGATCGAGAGTAACCGGCCCATCGCCGCGTGAGCTGAAGTACTTCACGCCGCGGCCTCCACGTGGGCACCGGGCGCATTCAAAGGGCTCACCCAGGACTGACACTGGATACCGAGGCTGCGGCAGGCCTGCTCCATCGCGACGGCAATATTTGGCGCCGCCGAGGTCTCAGCCAGCGCAAAGATGCTTGGACCGCTGCCGGAGAGACTGCAGCCGATCGCACCGCCGCGCACTGCGGCATCACGGACATCGTCGAAGCAGGACACCGCGGCCGCACGCTGCGGCTCGATAATCACGTCCTTCAGCGTTCGCGACAGAAGCTCGATATCGCCTGCCGCACAGCCGGCGATGAAGCCCGCGAGATAACCCTGCTGTGTGATCCACTGCTCCATCGAATACGAACGTGCCAGCAGCTTGCGAGCCTTCGCCGTGTTTACCTGCAGTTCCGGGTGCAGCAGCACGGCGCTCACGTTGCCGGGCACCGGCAGCTGCACCGTGTCGGGCAGCAATGTCGTCGGACACAGCACCAGCCCGCCCAGCAGGCAGGGTGCGACATTGTCCGCGTGCAGGCCGCCGCTGGCGAATCGTTCGCCCTCCAGCGCGTAAGGCAGCAGACGTTCGACGGACAGCGGACTCGGCAAGAGTGCGTTCACCGCGACCGCGGCGGCCACGGCCGACGCGGCCGAACTGCCCATGCCGGATTGCAGCGGTATTCCCTTGCGGATCGTCAGTGTCGCGCCGCCAGCGTCGCCGTGCTCGTCCCAAAGCGCCTGTGCCGCAATGGAGGCCGTGTTCTGCTCGGGGTCGGTCGACAGATACGGATGAATCTCTCCATCCAGCCCGCGGACCTCATCGATGCCAATGCCTGCCTGGTCGCGGCGGACCGCCCTGACCCGATCGCCAACCTCGGTCAGCGCCAGGCCCAGCATGTCGAAGCCAACGCCGACATTGCCGATCGACGCGGGCGCGAATGCGGTGACATCGTCAGTCATCGTCCGCACTCAGGTATTCGGAGAGCCGGAGCAGATCGCTGAAAACACCGCCCGCCGTCACTTCCGGCCCGGCGCCCGGCCCCTGCACGACCAGCGGATTGTCGGAGTAGCGGTCCGTCTCGAACTGCACGATATTGTCGGTCAGATTGATGTTCGCGAAAGGATGCGATCCACCGACCGATTCGAGCCCGATGGACGCGCTGCCGTCTGCGCTCAGACGCGCAACGTAGCGCAGCTTCCTGCCTTTGGCGGCTGCCGACTCATAGCGCGTTTTCATTGCGTTGTCGTAGTCCGGCAGTCGCTCGAGGAATTCCTCGACGCTCGCATCGCGAAGCGCCGGAGGGATCAGATTCTCGACCGGAATGTCAGCGATCTCGATGGTCTGCCCGAGCTCTCTTGCGAGTATCGTCAGCTTGCGAGCAACGTCCATGCCCGACAGATCGTCCCGCGGATCCGGTTCGGTATAGCCGCTGTCACGCGCCTCCCTGACAATCTCCGAAAACGGCCGCTCGCCGTCGTACACGTTGAACAGATAGGCCAGCGTGCCGGAGAAGATGCCCTGCACGCTGCGCACCGTATCGCCGGTGTGCACGAGATCGCGCAGGGTGCTGATGACCGGCAGAGCCGCTCCGACGGTCGTCTCGTAGAAATAGTGCGAGCTGCCGGCTCGGGCTTTCTCCTTTAGCTCGCGATAGGAGTCCCAGGAATCACTGAAGGCCTTCTTGTTCGGCGTGATGACGTGGATACCCTTCGCGAGCCAGTCCCCGTATTTTGCGGCGATGCCCTCATTCGCAGTGCAATCGATGATGACCGCGTGCGGCAGATGATCCGGATTCACGTGCGCTTCGAATGCGTCGAAGTTCAGCGGATCGGCGCTGCGTTCGAATTCCTCCTGCCAGGCATTCAGATTGATGCGCCGATCGCCTAGCAGCATCGACTTCGAACGCGCGATAGCACGAACGCGAAGATCGAGCTGAAAGTCCGAGGCGAGCTTTTCAGCACGAGCGCGGATTTGATCCAGCAACACTCCGCCGACTGTGCCGGGCCCAATGAGTCCGATCGAGATGGTCTTGGCAGAGAGGTAGAAACCGGAGTGCGCGGCGCGCAATGCCCGTGTGGCCTCTTCGGAATCGACGACGGCCGAGATGTTGCGCTCCGATGACCCCTGCGCAATCGCACGAATATTGATACCGGCCCGGCCGAGCGTTCCAAAGAAACGCGCGGCAACACCTGGCCGACCCGCCATGCCGTCGCCGACAACGGCGACGATGCTCTGCCCTCCGCTCACATCGACGCTTTGAATCTGGCCGCTCTCGAGTTCCTCCGAGAACACGTCGGAGACCACCTCGTGGGCAAGCTCTGCCACGTCAGCCGGTACCGCGACGCAGATCGAATGTTCCGAGCTGGCCTGGGATATCAAGGTGACCGACACGCCCGCAGCGTGCAGCGCCTGAAACAGTCTTTCCGCGGTGCCCGGCACGCCGATCATGCCGGCACCCTCGAGATTGACGAGCACCATGCCGCCAATGGCCGTAATGCCCTTGATCGGGTCGGCATCCGCCGGTTCCGAGGCAATGCGGCTGCCAGGATGACCCGGGTTCTTGCTGTTGCGAATCTTCAGCGGGATGCCGTTGTCGATGACCGGACCGAGGGTCTGCGGGTGGATGACCTTCGCACCGAAGTACGCAAGCTCCATCGCCTCGTTGTAGGTCAGACTTTCGATGACACGCGCTTCCGGCACTCGGCGGGGATCGGCGCTCATGACACCGTCGACGTCAGTCCAGATACTGAGCTCGGACGCCTGGCTGAGCGCGGCGAGGATAGCGGCTGAGTAGTCGCTGCCGTTTCGTCCCAGCGTCGTCTGAAGACCCTCATCGTCGCTTGCAATGAAGCCGGTCATCACGGCGATGCCGTTGAAATCCCGCGGCAGCATGCCGTCGAAGTTAGCCTGCGACGCCTCCCAGAGCACGGTGGGACCAAGCTCTGTTTCTCGCACGACGATGACTTCGCGTGCGTCGAGCCATGTTCCGCCGCGAGTGGCTTCCTGTTGCCCGAGAAAGGCTGCCAGTAGCCTGGCTGACCAGATCTCGCCGTAACCGGCGACGACGTCACGCGAGCGTTGGGGTGCCGAGCGGACTAGTGCCGCCGCATGCAGGACATCCCTGATGTCCTGGGAATCCTTGCTCCACGTATTGAGGATCGGCACGAGCGCGTCCACTTCGAGCAAGTCTCTTGCCGCACCCGCATAGCGATCGCCAATCGCCTCGAGCCCGGCCTCATAGCCGGAATCGCCCTGTTCGGCGAGTTCCGTCAGGTCCAGCAACGCATCGGTCATCCCGCCCATCGCGGACACGACCACACCCTGGCGGCTGTCGTCCTGGTTCAGGAGGATGTCCGCGACACGGCGGAAGCAGTCGGCGTCCGCGAGGCTGGTGCCTCCGAACTTGTGGATTTTCCAGTTGTCGGCGCTCACGCGTCGGGTCGCTCAGTAAGAAAGCGCTGAATGATAGCCGCCTATGCGCGCGGAGTCGCCTGTTTCGTTTGAAATTTTCCGCCGACAAAGAGCCGGGTCTCTGCTCCCGCCAATCGTCGAAGACGGCTGCCAATTTGGGCCAGTCCCGAGGCGCTGAGACGGCATTCGCCGGCGACCGTTACCGCTCTTCCAGATGCCGCCGTTCGCAGACCTCGAGGGCCTTCAGCCGGAACACGTTGTCGCTGGAGTCTCCGAAGTGGAGCGCCTGCTCCGCGCACCCCTCGTACGTAGTGCTTGGCCACAGATAGTCGTCTGGCCACGGAATGTCGGGGTCCGTTACAGCAAAAGGGTCGCTCTCGTACGCGTCGTAGAGCGCCTTGCGTATTGCCATGGCCTGTCGCTCGCCTGTCGCGACCGGCTCGGTTGTCGTACAACCCAGCAGGCCGGCACAACCCGTCATCGTCATCGTCATCGCCAGAACGGTCGCGCGAAAGTTCAGCGGCACCTCCATGGTCTCCTGATCCGGAATCGCGCGTGCCTACTGCGGGACCGACGCTGCAGGTGTCGGCATGCGCGACTCGAGACTTTGCATGAATTCTGCCGGGTACATGCCATCGTGGTGCATGCCTCGCCAGAAACCCTGAATCCACTCTGTCTGCAGCAACAGCAGGTAATAGTTGGAATGCAGCTCCCATGTCTCCTGAGCAATTGCGCCCGATTGCCAAAGTTCGTAGGTGGCGTAGACGATAGCCATCCATTCGGCGTGTACGGACATGAGCTGTATGTATTGCCGCTGCGTCAGCGCCTCCGGCTCCTGGTACGCAAGGAACATGAGGTCAGCGAGGTGCTCGTTCTCCGATGCACGCCCGAGCACGGTCTGATACGAAGCAGCGAGGCTCAGTTCGACGTCCGCTCTTAGCTGGGTCTGGCTCTGCCGGAGTTCGACCCAGACGAATATCAGGCCGAGCACAACGCCTAGATTTGCGACGATGGCCAGGCCTTCGCCGAGTGAGATGGATGGGTGCTTTTTGCTCATGGGGCGCCCTCTGAATCCCGAGTCTAAATGCAGTCGATTCCCATCGCGCAGCCTAGAGAAAGCGCAATCGGCAAGAAAAGTACCGAAACGACGGTCGCCCCTGCGAGGCCGAGTAGCAAGCGCCCTCGCGGCCAACTGAACTTCTTGACGGCAAACATCGGCGCGGCAACGATCGAAAGCGAAAGTGCGGCCAGGACCGCATTGTAAGGCCAGAAGCGGAGCGGGTCGCTGAATTGAAGCGAATGGTACTGAAGTCCAAGCACCAGGAAGACCCACAACGCTATAGCGGTCAACGCTGCACCATGGAGTCCGAAGCGGCGTCCTGCTCCAGAAATCAAGAGCGCACACAGCACGGCGACTACGAGCACGACTAGTGCAATCGGCCAAGTTGTCATGTGCACAAGTATAGAGCGCACTTTCCAGTGGTTCGCGAGTTCAGATTTGCAGCGGTCCCATGGCGATGCACTCAACCTGGTCGCCGCCGCGGCACGCGCGAAGTACGCGCAGCCTTTTGGGCTTGGTTTGGGCCAAGGCGAGGTGAATTCCGCTCCCGCCTAATTCGTACGACCCACGGGACATATTTCCGCATGCAGGACGAACCGACAGGAGACAGGCGCCGGCCTACAGTGGGTGTCGAGGCAGCCCTTGCCAGTTGACAAGCCGTCGGAGAGAAAATGGTGGGGCGTGTAGGGATCGAACCTACGACCAGTCGGTTAAAAGCCGAATGCTCTACCTCTGAGCTAACGCCCCTCCGAGAGGGTTCGCGGAACCGCGAGCGCGCGCATCATACCGAATGTCTCGGAAATGACAAGCGGGTCAAACGCCCTCGGTCTCCATTCGGTCCAGCCGCTGACCGGCAAGCCGCGCTGCCGTCGTGTCCGGATAGTCGGTCTGGACCTGAACCAGCGCTTCCCTGGCCTGCTCCCAGCGCTCGAGCTCGTAGTTGCAGTAACCGATCTTCAGGAGCGCATCGACCGCCTTGCGGTGGGTCGGGTGCTCCAGCATGACTCGCTCGAACGAGCCCAGCGCGTCCGCGAACTGCTGGCGGACGTAGAAGGACTCGGCGAGCCAGTAGATCGCGTTGGCGGTGTTCTCGCTGTTCGGGAATGAGATCAGGAACTGCTCAAACGCCATTTCGGCGGCGTCGTAGCGCTGTTCCTGGATCAGCTGGAAAGCCGCCTGATAGTTCTCGCTGTCCGAGCCGCCCGGTACCGGCAACTGCCCAGGCGACATCGGGCCGCCGTCCATGACGGATGGCTGCGCCAACGCTTCCACGGCGGCCTCGAGCGCTGCGATGCGGGAGTCAAGATCCGCATACAGGGCGCGTTGCCGATCAGCGGTGGCGGCAGCGTCATACTCCAGCGTCTCGGCTACGCCCCGCAGCTCGTCGGTACTGCGCTCCAGCGCGCCGATCTGCTGGCTGAGCTCGACGAGGCTCTGGTTCTGGACGATGCGTTCGATCGCGCCGAGGCGCCGCTCGAGCTCCGTCAGCTTGATCAATACCGGGTCTTCGGCCGGCGGCGTCAGAACCGAGCAGCCGGCGATCAGAGCCAGTGTCGAGGCGGCGATGAGCTTGCGCATGACGGAAGTCCGAGACCCTTGCGGGTTACTCGTACCGAATCTCGACCCGGCGATTCTGCGAGTAGGCAGACTCGCTGCTACCCATGGCTGCGGGCCGTTCCTCACCGAAACTGACGGTGCGAATCTGCGGTGTCCGGCCGCCCTGGAACATCAGCGCGCGGCGGACGGATTGAGCGCGGCGCTCGCCGAGACCGATGTTGTACTCGCGCGAGCCGCGCTCATCGGCATGACCCTCAAGCAGGACCCGGGCGTCCGGATTCTCCGCGAGCAGCATCGCGTGCCGGCGCACCGTGTCAGCGTCCTGCGGGCGGATGTCCGACGAATCGAACTCGAAATAGATGACGTTCGGCAGATTCTCACCGAGATCTTCCGGCGGTACCTGGTCTCCGGCGCCCCAGCGGCCATCGTCGACGTCGCCGGCCGATACGCCGCCGTCGTCGAATGTCGTGTCCTGCGGATCAGGATCCGGGATGGTCTGTGTCGACGGGCAGCCTGCCAGCAGGAAGGCGGCGGCCAGTACAGTCAGTTCTTTGAAGTAGCGCATGGTAAGGTCCTTATGCGGTTTGCCCAGGCAATTGAAAAATTATTTAAAACAGATACTTGTAGAGGTTTTGTGAAGTAACTTCAGAAGCGCGGGAACGGGCCCCAGACCGGCTCCCGTATGTCGCCGGTACCGGACGTGCGCCGCGAACGGATCAAGCCGTCCACCGACACGGTCTCCAGAACACCGTCACCGCTGAATCGCGTCGCATAGATGATGATCTCGCTATTCGGCGCAAAGCTAGGCGATTCGTCCTGGCTGCCAGTCGAGAGGACGATCAGATTGCGTGAATCCAGATCCATCATCGCGATTCTGAAGTTCCCGTTAAAGTTGTGGATCATTGCGAGTATCTCACCATCGGGCGAGAGTCGCGGTCGCGCATTATAGCTTCCCTCGAACGTGATTCGCTCAGGATTGCCGCCTGCGGCGGGAACCCGGTAGATCTGCGGCCCGCCCGAGCGGTCCGACGTGAAGTAGATATATCGGCCGTCAGGGGACCAGGTGCCCTCCGTATCGATGCCGCGATGGGTCGTTAAACGCTGCCGTTCCCGCGTTCGCAGATCGAGGGTGTAGATGTCCAGGTTGCCGTCGATACCGCCCAGCGTCATGACCAGTTTGCGGCCATCCGGCGAAAACGACGGCGCGCCGTTGATGCCCGGCTCGGCCGACACCCGGATTCGGTTCTGGGTTCGGAGCGTCTGCACGAAGATGGACGAGCGGTCGTCCTCGAACGACACGTACGCGATCCGTCGACCGTCCGGCGACCAGGCCGGCGACATCAGCGGGTCTGTGCTTTCCAACATCGGGTATTCGTTAGCGCCGTCGTAATCGGCCACAACGAGACGATAGACCTCATCGCCGGCTACTTCCCTGGCCGAAACGTAGGCCACTCGCGTCGCGAACACGCCTTTGATCCCGGTCAGCTCCTCGTAGATGCGATCCGCGATGCGGTGCGTCTCTCGGCGCAGCATATTTCGGGTGGCTGGGAGCCGGAAACTATCGAGCTCTTCCTGTCGAACAGGATCGAACAGGTGATACTGGATTGTGAATTCATCGTCGCCAGTCTGGGTGACGGTGCCGATGACGACAGCCTCGACACCGAGGATTGTCCAGTCGTCGAAATCGACTTCGCGCCGTGTGGTCGGCGTCTGCAGCATTCCCGATTCCGGAATCGGATCGAAGCGGCCGCTGGCATATAGATCGTCACGTATAACCTGCGACACGTCGAGCGGCGGTTCGCTGGTTCGCCCCTGCCATGCGAACGGAACGACCGCAATTGGGGTACGGCTTACTTCCGTGCCCTCAATTCTAATTGTTACTCCCTGAGCCTGCGCTGTCGCTGACTGTAGAAGCAGAACGACAATCGCGAACCCCAGGACGCAATAGCACACTAGCCGCGAGGGCTTGTCGAGATTACTCACTGCGTACGAACTCAAAATTGAATTCCCTCATGAACAAAACCGGATTGTCAGGCAATGGCAGAGGAGATGCACGTTCCACCGCTGCCTGAATTGACCGCAGCACGATTGGATCCGCATTACATTGTGCGGCAATCGGGCGCACGCTTATGACCTCGCCGTTGACCGCTTGCCTGATGTTTACCACACAGCGCACATTGTCCGGCGCAACAGTCGGAACTCGCCACGCAGATTCGAGATGTAGCTTAAGTCTGCCCAGGTACTGCTGCATCTCGGTGGAGTTCATCGCCTCCAGCCGGTCTGCCTCCGCCTGAAGCTCCGCTTGCCGTGCTTCCGCAGCCAGCCTTTCCTCTTCCTCCCTTAGCAGCTGGAGGTTTCTCAACCGCTGCTCCTCGATCTGCCGTTCGCGCTCCTCGTCCGCCAGCCGGCGCTGATCTTCAAGGAGCCTTTCCTCTTCGGCACGCCGCTGAGCCTCGAGTTCCGCTTGTCTTCGCCGCTCCGCTTCCCGCTCTCGCTCGATCCGCTGCTGCTCCAGGCGAGCCTCTTCCAGCCGGGCTTCCTCTTCGAGCCGGACGCGCTCTTGCTCGGCGGGGTCTGGCTGAACCGGCTCGGGCTCAACAATTGGTTCGGGCTCCGGCTGTCGTTGCACTGGCGGCGGTTCGATTACGACCGCGCTCTCTGTCACCAGCGTCGCAGTGATAGCCATTGGCGTAATCGACTGTATGTTTCGCGACCAGTCGAAGGCGGCAAACATCGAGCCGAACACGAGGACGTGCAATAGCAGCGCCATCGTGAACGGGATGATGTTGTGCCTGTCCTGCAACCGACCTACTCCGGAATCGGATACGTTTCCAGCGGGTCGGTTACAAAGCCGACGTTATCCGCGCCGCCGCGCTGCAGCAGCACCATGGCGCCGACGACGTAGCCGTATTCGACGGCCCTGTCGGCTTTGACGAGGACTGGCGTTTGAGGCTCTCTGTCGAGGACCTTTTGGACATCGTCTACGATTGTCGCTGCGGTCTTGGGTTCATCCTCGTCGTCACCGATATTCAAGTAGAGATTTCCCGCGGCGTCGACGCTCAGGACGATCGGCTGATCGTCAGCCGCACTTTCGATCGGATCGGCACCGGCCTCCGGCAGTTCCACCTCGATGCCCTGCGTCAGCAGCGGCGCTGTGACCATGAAGATAATCAGCAGTACGAGCATCACGTCGATATAGGGAACGACGTTGATCTCGCCCATCAGCTTGCGCTTTTGCAGCGGCGTGGTCATGCGGCCGCTCCCTGCCGGGCTCTCGCGTGTCGCTGCAGGATGCTTGCGAATTCTTCTTTGAAGCTGTCGTAACGGTACTCGAGACGGACAACCTGATCCGCGTAGCGGTTGTAGGCGATGACGGCCGGAATGGCGGCAAAGAGCCCCATCGCCGTAGCGATCAGCGCTTCCGCGATCGGCGGCGCGACTACCGCCAGCGTCGCTGTCTGCGTGTTGCCCAGCCCGATAAACGCCATCATGATGCCCCAGACCGTGCCGAACAGGCCGACATACGGGCTTGTCGATCCGATCGTGGCGAGCGTCGCCAGACTCTGCTCGAGTTTGTCCACTTCGCGCATCTGTGCGACGCGCATCGCCCGCTGACACTCCTCGAGAACCTTGTCCGGCACGACGTCGCCCGCTTGAATCGCTCGATTGAATTCGCGGAAACCGGACTCGAAGATGCGCGCCATGCCGAACGAGCCATTCTTCTGCCGAACGGCGTTCTGGTACAGCGTGTTCAGGTCGCCGCCGGACCAGAAGCTGGCTTCGAAATCGTCGGATGCCGCGGTCGTCTTACGGATCAGGCGGCGTTTCGTGAAGATGATGCTCCAGGACACGAGTGACGCCAGCACGAGAATGATCATGACGAACTTCACGGGCCAGTGCGCGTTCACGAGCAGCTGGAGAATGGACATGTCTGCAGTCATTGGGACTCAACCTCGAAGAAATCGGCGGGTACTCGCTGCGGCTTTTTAGTGTCCGCATCGAGGAGCGCGGCGCGAACGCCGCCGCGAAGGAGCAGCGTTCCATCGACGCTGCCTCGGTAGATGTTCTGTTCGATATCGAATGTTGCGCGCGTGAGCCGCTTCAGGCCGGCGGTCACAACCAGCTCGTCGTTGAACTCGGCCGGGACCACGAAGTCTGCCGACGTACTGACGACGACGAACATGCGGCGGTCCTGATACAGCATCTTCTGCTGATCGACGCCCAGCGATCGCAGCCATTCGGTCCGCGCGCGCTCCATGAACCGGAAGTAGTTCGCGTAGTAGACGACGCCCTGCGCGTCCGTGTCTTCGTAGTACACGCGTACCGGCCATTCGAAAACCTCGCTCGCCATCAGCGGTCCTCGTCGAAGAGCGGCAGCTCAGGCGTCTGAGAGGCGGCCGGAGGCGTCAGTCCGAAGAGTTGCCAGGCATTCTTCGTCGCTACGCGGCCGCGCGCCGTACGCATGATGAAACCCTGCTGGATCAGATAGGGCTCGAGCACGTCTTCGATCGTGCCACGCTCTTCGCCCACCGCGGCCGCAAGGCTTTCGATTCCGACCGGGCCGCCATCGAATTTGTCGATAATGGTCTTGAGCAGGCGACGGTCCATCGCGTCGAATCCGTTCGGATCGACTTCCAGCATGTCCATGGCGTTCACGGCCACCTCGCCGGTCACCACGCCGTCTGCCTGCACTTCGGCGAAATCCCGTACTCGCCTGAGCAGACGGTTGACGACTCGGGCCGTGCCTCTCGAGCGCCTGGCGATCTCGTTCGCGCCGTCGTCTTCGATGGCGAGATTCAGGATGCCGGACGAGCGGCGTGCGATTGCCTCCAGCTCCGCGGTGGAATAGAACTCCAGTCGCTGCACGATGCCGAACCGGTCCCGCAACGGCGACGTCAGCAGTCCGGCGCGTGTCGTGGCACCCACCAGTGTGAACGGCTGCAGGTCGAGCTTGATCGAGCGGGCCGCGGGGCCTTCACCGATCATGATGTCGAGCTGGAAGTCCTCCATCGCCGGATACAGCACCTCCTCGACCACCGGACTCAGGCGATGGATCTCGTCGACGAACAGCACGTCGTTCGGCTCCAGATTCGTCAGGATCGCCGCAAGGTCGCCGGGGCGTTCGAGCACCGGACCCGCGGTCTGGCGGAGGTTCACGCCCATCTCGTTGGCCACGATGTGGGCAAGAGTGGTCTTGCCGAGTCCCGGCGGGCCGAAGATCAGCACATGGTCGAGCGCTTCCTCGCGGCGACGCGCGGCCTCGATGAAAATCTCCATCTGTTGCTTGACGGCGGGTTGACCCACGTAGTCCTCGAGCGTCTTCGGGCGTATCGCCTTATCAAACGCACGGTCTTCCCTGCGGGGTTCGGCGCTCGTCAGCCGGTCGTGTTCGACACTCATCGTCAGCCTGCCGCCTGCTTGAGAGCGAGCCGGATGATGTCCTCAGCCGACTTCTGCTCGATGTCCAGTTTTGCGATCAGCCGGTTGACCTCCGCCGGCTTGTAGCCGAGCGCGATCAACGCATCCACCGCTTCGGATTTTGCGCCCTGTTCCACGGTGACTCGCGTCACGCCGTTACCGCCGGTCGCATCGATCTTGTCGCGCATCTCGACAATCAGACGCTCAGCCGTTTTCTTACCGATGCCGGGAATCTTCGACAGCGCCGTCGTGTCCTCGTATTCGATGCACCGATTGAAGTCGCCGACGCTCATCGCCGAGAGAATCGCGAGGGCGATGCGGGCGCCGACGCCGCGCACTTTCAACAGCGTGCGGAAGGATGAACGCTCAGTTTCGGTCGCGAAGCCGTACAGAATCTGCGCGTCCTCACGAACCAGCAAATGGGTGAACAGGAATACCTCGGTGCCGGTCGCCGGCAACTCGAAGAACGTCGACATCGGCGTTTCGACGTCGTAGCCGACGCCCGTGCACTCGATAATCACGGACGGTGCCTGTTTCCACGTAAGCGTGCCGCGCAGCGATCCGATCATGAGCCTGCCGCCAATGCGCCGAGCTGGCGCTTCAGGCGCCGTTGATGACTGTGGCACAGCGCTGCGGCGAGTGCGTCGGCCGCGTCCTCGACCGGCGACTGCGGCAGCCCGAGCAACCTGACGACCATGTGCTGAATCTGCTCCTTGGTCGCCGAGCCCTTGCCGACGATCGCCTGCTTGATCTCGCGCGGGGCGTACTCGTGGACTTCCACGTCGTAGGCGAACGTCGCGCAGAGCGCGGCGGATCGTGCGTGGCCTAGCTTCAACGCACTGCCCGCGTTGCGGGCCATGAAGACCGACTCCACGGCGATCACCTCGGGCCGGTACTCATCCATGATCGAGGTCATCGATTCGTAGATGCACTTGAGCCGTGCCGGAAAGTCGCCATCGAGGCTCTTCACGACGCCGCTGGCCACGTATGTCGCCTCCTCGCCGTCGAGATCGAGCAGGCCGAACCCGGTCAGCCGGGAACCCGGATCGATGCCGAGGACGCGAATCCGTTGAGTGTGCGTTGGGGCCAATCCCGGTCTCAGATCTGGGCAAGCACTTCGTCGGAAATGTCTGCGTTCGAATAGACTTCCTGAACGTCGTCTAGATCTTCGAGCATCTCGAGCATCTTGACCATCGAGGTCGCTTCCTTGACCTCGAGTTTGGCGCTTGTCGAAGCGCGCATCGTCACGTGCGAGGTTTCCGGGGCGTGACCGGAAGCCAGCATGGACTCCTTCACACCCTCATAGTCGCCGGGATCGGTCAACACCTCGATGGAGCCGTCGTCATCGACGACCACGTCTTCGGCACCGGCCTCGATCGCCGCCTCCATGATCGCGTCCTCGTCACTGCCGGTCGGGTACAGCAACTGGCCGACCTGATTGAACAGGTAGTTGACCGACCCGTCCGCGCCGAGATTGCCCCCGAACTTCGTGAACGCGTGCCGGACTTCGGCCACGGTGCGGTTCTTGTTGTCGGTCAGACAGTCGACCATCACCGCGGTGCCGCCGGGGCCGTAACCCTCGTAGCGCATTTCCGTGTAATCGGCACCGTCGAGCTCGCCGGCACCGCGTTTCACGGCACGCTCAATGTTGTCCTTGGGCATGCTCTGGCCTTTGGCCTTGTCGATCGCCATCCGGAGCCTCGGATTGGCGTCGGGATCGCCGCCGCCCATCTTTGCCGCCACCGTGATCTCCCGGATCAGCTTGGTGAACAGCTTGCCGCGCTTTTTATCCTGGGCGCCCTTGCGGTGCTGGATGTTCGCCCATTTACTATGTCCTGCCATCGTTCCCTTACAGGTATTCGCAACGGCGGTTGAACCCGCCGGTCAAAGCCACAACGCCTCTTACGCAGCCCCGGTTATTCACGCTCGTGCCCCAAGCATCGAATCCGGCCGGGCCACAGGGCCAGAAACAGCGCGTATGATAACGGTTATTTCGAGCGCTGACACAACGTCGGACCAACTCTAAATGGCGGTCAGAACACCAGAAATTCCCCCGAACGGCGGCGAACGCGACGCAATCGTCGCGAGCGTGGACGCGTTGCTCGGGGCACTCGCCGAGGACGAGCTTGCGCGCATCGCGGTTCGCGAGGGCGAGGACGTCGCCGAGATCGTGCAAGCGCTCGGTCTGCCTGCGGACGTCGTCGCCGCGGTGCGCCTGTGCCCGCTGGCCTGCCTGGAAAAAATCGATGCGAAAACGCTTGAAAACAATGATTTAGAAACATTAGCTAATCTTGTTTCTGAGCTTGCTGCGCTCTCCCGCTTCAAGCTGCCGGCCGACTGGCAACCGGGCGAGGCCCTCGCCGTGCAGCAGTCCGATGCCCTGCGCAAGATGCTGCTTGCGGCCGTTTCGGACGTGCGGCTGGTGCTCGCACGAATCGCGGAACAGCTCTGTCGGCTCCGAAACGCCAAGCGCTCACCGGACGAGGTGCGCGTGCCGCTCGCGATCGAAACCCGCGAAATCTACGCGCCCCTCGCCAGCCGGCTCGGTGTCTGGCAGCTCAAATGGGAGCTCGAGGATCTGGCCTTCCGCTACCTCGAACCGGACACATATGCGTCGATTGCGAAGGCGCTGAAAGAGAAACGCACCGAGCGCGAGGGCTTCATCGACTCTGTACAGCGCACGCTGCGCGAGGAACTCGATGCCGCGGACATCGACGGCGAGATTACCGGCCGGCCGAAGCACATCTACAGCATCTGGCGGAAGATGCAGCGCAAGGAACAGGGGCTGGACAGCCTCTACGACATCCGCGCGGTCCGGATCCTGGTCGACGACGTCGCCGCCTGCTATGCCGCGCTCGGCGTCGTGCACAACCTCTGGCCCTATCTTCCCGGCGAGTTCGACGACTACATCGCGAACCCGAAGGAGAACGACTACCGCTCGCTGCACACCGCGGTTGTCGGACCCGAGGGCAAGACGCTCGAAGTTCAGATACGCACGCGAGACATGCACCGACAGGCCGAGCTCGGCGTTGCCGCCCACTGGCGCTACAAAGAAGGCGGCGGTGCACCCGCGGCCTTCGATCAGAAGATTCGCTTCCTACGGCAGCTTCTCGAGCCCTCCGCCGACAGCGGCGACCTGCTCGATCAGTTCCGGGACGACGTCTTCGAAGACCGGGTGTACGCGATCAGCCCGAAGGGCGACGTGGTCGAACTGCCGGCGGGAGCCACTCCGCTCGACTTCGCGTATCACGTGCATACGATGGTCGGTCATCGCTGCCGGGGCGCCAAAGTGAACGGCCGGATCGTGCCCCTCACCTACAAGGTCGAGAACGGCGACAAGATCGAGATCATCACCGGCAGTCAGCCGCAGCCAAGCCGTGATTGGCTGAGTCCTCGGCTCGGCTATCTGGCTGGCGGACGGTCGCGCGCGAAGGTTCGAAACTGGTTCCGGCAGCAGGACCGCGACCAGCATCTGCGACATGGTCGCGAGATGCTCGAGCGCGAACTGGCCCGGCTCAACATCCGCGACGTTGCCACGGACGACATTGCGGCCCAGTTGAAGCAAAAGGACACCGACACACTGTGCGTGCTGCTGGGCTCCGGCGAGATGACCGCAGGGTCGATCGCCACGGCCCTGCAGCAGCTTCGCGAGCCTGACCTGCCGCGCCCGCGGCGTCAGAAGCGGCTGCGCAAGAAGCCCAGCAAGCCCGGCGGCGTCGCCGTCAGTGGCGTCGGCGAATTGATGAGCACGTTCTCTCGATGCTGCAAGCCGGTGCCGCCGGAGCCGATCTCCGGCTACATCACGCAGGGGCGTGGCGTGTCGATCCACAGAGACGACTGCGGCAACTTCCTGGGACTCAAGGGACGCAACCCGGAACGGGTCATTGAAGTCGACTGGGGCACGGCGGACACGTCTCAATATCCTGTCGATCTCACGCTGCGCGCCTACGATCGCAGCGGCTTGATCCGCGACGTTACCGTCGTGCTGGCGGACGAAGCCGTCAACATCATGGACTTGCAGTCGTCCACCGACAGGAAACTGAACGAAGTGGAGATGCGCCTGTCCATCGAGATTCGCGACCTGCCGACGCTGAGTACGACGATTTCGCGGCTCGAGCAGCTGCCGAACGTGTTCTCGGTACGCCGAAGAAGCTGACAGGACCCGCAGTCAGCGTTTCATGGCCGTTTTCGGGTAGTATTCAGGCCGCCAATACAATAAGAACCACCGGGGGAACGGCATGGTTGAATTCATCGATCGTCTCGCATCGATTGTCTGGGAACCGTACTTAATCTATTTGTGCCTCGCGACGGGCATCTTCTTCTCGATTCTCACCCGCTTCGTGCAGGTGCGGATGTTCCGCGAGATGCTGCGCCTGCTGTTCTCCAGCAAGGAGTCTGACAAGGGAATCTCGTCATTCCAGGCCCTGGCCGTCTCGCTGTCCGGACGTGTGGGAACGGGCAATATCGCCGGCGTCGCTGCTGCGATCGGCTTCGGCGGTCCCGGTGCAGTATTTTGGATGTGGGTGGTCGCGTTCCTCGGTGCATCGACCGCGTATGTCGAGTCGGCCCTTGGCCAGATTTACAAGGAAGTCGACGACGGTGAATATCGCGGTGGCCCGGCCTACTACATCGAAAAGGCCATGGGGCAAAAGTGGTATGCCTGGATATTCGCAATAGCGACGATCATAGCGACCGCACTTCTGCTACCCACCGTGCAGTCAAACAGTATCGGCAATGCCGCGGCCGAAGCCTTCGGCAGCGGAGTCGAGCTCAATACCTTCTTCGGTACCGTCGACATGACGAAGCTGATTGCCGGCTCGGCAATCGTCGTTGTTCTGGCAGTCATCATCTTTGGCGGCATCAAGAGAATCGCGCATTTCACGCAGATCGTCGTTCCCTTCATGGCGTTGACCTACATCGCCATGGCACTCGTGATCATCGCGATGAATATCTCCGAGGTGCCGCGCATTTTCGGAATGATCCTCGGCGATGCATTTACGCCGATGGCGGGCGTCGGCGCAGCCATCGGCTGGGGCGTCAAACGCGGCGTGTACTCGAACGAGGCAGGCCAGGGAACCGGTCCCCACGCCGCCGCCGCTTCCGAAGTCGAACATCCGGCGCAGCAGGGACTGGTTCAGTCCTTCTCGGTCTACGTGGACACCCTGTTCGTTTGTTCGGCGACGGCATTCATGATCCTCATCACTGGCGCGTACAACGTGCATCCACAGGGCGCCGAGGTCATCATCCAGAATCTGCCGCTCGACACGGAGATCAACAGCCCGGCGTTTACCCAGCAAGCCCTGTACAGCGTGATGGGAGGCTTCGGCAAGATTTTCGTTGCCGTCGCGCTTTTCTTCTTCGCATTTACGACGCTGCTGGCCTACTACTACATCGCCGAAACGAACGTCGCCTACATCCGCCGAACCCTGCGAGTGCCCTACGAGATCACCGCGCTGAAGTTCATATTGCTGGGCGCCGTGTTCTACGGAGCGATTCGAGAGGCCGAAGTCGCCTGGGATCTCGGGGATATCGGCGTCGCGATCATGGCCTGGCTCAATATCATCGGCATTCTGATTCTGTTCTTCATGGGCCGGCCGGCGCTGAAGGCGCTCAAGGACTACGAGGAGCAGCGCAAAGCGGGCGTCGAACGGTACACATTTGACCCGGAAAAGCTGGGCATCAAGAACGCCGACTTCTGGAAAAAGTAGCTATTCGCGGCCCGTTGGCGGGATCGTTGGTCCCAAATTCCCATGTGCGCATTGATGCGGCCTGGAGCGCACTGTCGCAATAAGACGACAGCTTGCGCTCGGGTTCTGCGCCAGCGACTATGCGGGACCGACGCGATTGGCACGGGGGTCTGCAAATGGGTCAGGCCGCACCCTTCCCTCCCAATGAGACCGAGCGTCTCGCCGTATTGAATCGGCTGAATATTCTCGATTCGGAGCCCGATTCGGTCTTCGACGACATCGTGTCGCTTACAGCCGAGCTATTCGACGTACCGATCTGTCTGGTCAGTCTTGTCGACACGGATCGCCAGTGGTTCAAGGCCCGAATCGGCCTTGACGCACAAACCACCCCACGCGATGTCGGATTTTGCGCGTATGCGATCCTGCACAATGACGTATTCGTGGTGGAAGACGCGACCCTGGACAGGCGATTCGCCGATAGTCCGTTGGTGACGGGCTACCCGCACGTACGCTTCTATGCAGGCGCGCCGCTAACGATTGAGGCCGGCATCAATGTCGGTTCGCTCTGCATCATCGATCGCGAACCCAGGAGAGTTCGCGACGGTGAGCTCGACAAACTGCGTGTGCTTGCGCGCGCGGTGGCGGCGCACATGCGTCTTAATCGGCTGGAACAGGAGTGGCCCGGTATCGGCACCCGTGTTGCCCTGTGTGCCTGGTGCCGGAACGTGCGAACCGAGACGGACGGTGTCGCGTCCTGGAAACCCCTGCACGAATACGTCGCCGCGATCGAAACCGTATCCCACGGCATCTGCCCGAGCTGCGCCAGCGAGATGTCCGGCGGCAAGTCGCCGGCCTGACGAAGACTACTTGTTCGGAAAGTTCAGGGCTCGCTTGTCGGCCGCGAGAGCTGCCTCATGCACGGCCTCGGACAGACTTGGGTGCGCATGAATCGTCCGCTGAATGTCCTCGGTGCTCGCCGAGAATTCCATTGCGAGTACGGCCTCGCCGATCAGCTCACCGGCCATCGGCCCGACGATATGCACGCCGAGAATCTCGTCGTCGTCCACGGCTGAGACGATCTTGACCATTCCGGTGGTCTGCTCCATCGCCTTGGCGCGACCGCTCGCGGCAAACGGGAACGCACCGGTCTTGTACTCGCGACCCGATTCACGGACTTCCTGCTCGGTCTTGCCAACCCATGCGATTTCCGGTGCCGTGTAGATGACACTGGGAATGACGTCGTAGTTGACCTCGGCGATCTCGCCCGCGATCAGATCCGCTGCCATTACGCCCTCTTCCGAGCCTTTGTGCGCCAGCATAGCACCGCGTACACAATCGCCGATCGCGTAGACCCCTTTGACCCGAGTCCGGCATTCATCGTCGACGATAATAAAACCGCGTTCGTCGAGCTGGATACCCGCGTCGTCTGCGAACAGGTTCTCCGTGTACGGCCGGCGGCCGACGGCGACAACCAGTTTGTCGACCTCGACGGACTTGGGTCCCGTCGCGTCCTCGTAGGAGACCGTTACACCGGACCTGCCGACCTCGGCCGCCGTGACCTTGGCGCCAAGCCTGATGTCGAGGCCCTGTTTCTTGAAATCCTTACCGGCAACCGCCGCCACTTCCCGATCCGCCATGAACAGGAAATCGTGCATCGCCTCAACGATCGTGACCTCCGAGCCGAGGCGCGACCAGACGCTGCCGAGCTCGAGACCGATGACGCCTGCGCCGATGACGCCCAGGCGTTTGGGCACCGCGTCGAGTTCGAGCGCGTCCCAGGAATCGATGATGTTCTCGCCGTCGAATTTCGCAAACGGCAACTCGATCGGTGTCGAGCCCGCTGCGAGAATGACGTGCCCTGCGTCGATGATCTCGACGTCACCGTCGGCCGGCGTGAACTCGACCTTGCGGTCCGCCAGCAGCTTGCCATGGCCGACGAGTCCGTCGACCTTGTTCGCCTTGAATAGACCCGCGATCCCGCCGGTGAGCTGCCGCACGATACCGGCGCGGCGTTTCTGCATGGCCGCGATGTCCAGTTCAACTTTGCTTGCGACGATGCCGTGCTTCTTGAACTCGTGCTCGGCGCGATGATAGAGCTCGGAGGATTCCAGCATCGCCTTGGACGGTATGCACCCGGCATTCAGACAGGTGCCGCCGAAGGCGTACTTGCCGTCCCGATTCTGCCATTCGTCGATGCAGGCCACGCTGAAGCCGTGCTGCGCCGCGCGGATTGCCGCGATATAGCCTGCCGGACCGGCGCCGATTACGACGACGTCATAGCTCTTGCTCATCAATAGTTCCCTGGGCTCTAAATCTGCAGTAACAGGCGGCTCGGGTCTTCGAGCTGCTCTTTGATCGTGACGAGGAACTGCACCGAGTCCTTGCCGTCAATGATCCGGTGGTCGTAGGTCAGCGCGAGGTACATCATCGGCCGGATCTTTATCTCGCCGTTGACTGCCATCGGCCGCTGCTGGATGGCGTGCATGCCGAGGATCGCGCTTTGCGGCTGATTCAGGATCGGCGTCGACATCATCGATCCGAAGACACCGCCGTTGGTAATCGAGAACGTTCCGCCGGTCAGTTCGTCCATGCCGATCTTGCCGTCCTGGGCTTTGCCCGCGAGCTCGCCCAGATCGCGCTCGAATTCCGCGAAGCTCATCTGATCGACATCGCGGAGTACCGGCACCATCAGGCCGCGCTCCGTCGACACGGCGATGCCGATGTCGTAGTAGTTGTGATAAACGACGTCAGTGCCTTCGACCGACGCATTCACGACGGGGAATTTCTTCAGCGCTTCGACCGCGGCCTTCGCGAAGAACGACATGAATCCCAGCCGCACGCCGTGCTCTTGCTCGAAGGATTCCTTGTAGCGTTTGCGCAGCGCCATGACCTCGGTCAGATCGACCTCGTTGAACGTCGTGAGCATCGCCGCGGTGTGCTGAGCCTCGACAAGCCGCTCGGCGATTCGGGCTCTGAGTCTGGACATCGGAACGCGCTGCTCGCTGCGCTCGAAACCCACACTGACTTCGTCGCCAACGCCGATCGCCGGATCGCCGGGGTTGACGTTGCTGCTGGTGTCGGTCTTCAGGAAGGCCATGACGTCCGCCTTGGTAATCCGGCCGTCCTTGCCCGTGCCGGTCACCATCGTGGCGTCGAGATCGTGTTCCTCGAGCAGGCGTCGTACCGCGGGGCTGGTTTTCAGCGACTGCGCGGGCGGCGCTTCCTCGGCCGGAGCCGGCTCCTCGGCTGCCGGTGCTGCCTCAGCGGGCTCCGCCGCCGCCGCGACCTCGCCTTCTTCGAGAATCGCCAGCACGTCACCCGCGGTGACAGTCGTGCCTTCGGCAATGCGGATATCGACAAGCGCGCCGGCTGCCGGCGCCGGAACCTCGAGCACCACTTTGTCGGTCTCCAGGTCGACGAGATTCTCATCGCGCTGCACGCTGTCTCCCGCCGCCTTGTGCCATGCAACGAGCGTGGCGTCGGCGACCGACTCGGGTAACGGTGGAACCTTGATTTCGATACTCATTTAGTCTCTCTGGGCTTGTCGGATTTGCTCGCTTTCATCTCGATGCCGAGGGCAGTCTCGACAAGCGCCTGTTGTTGCTGAAGATGAACTTTGAAGATGCCGGATGCCGGCGCGGCCGCGCTCGGACGTCCCGCATAATAGAGTTGCTGCGACTCCGTGAGGGGCTCCTGCAGGCGATGCCGAATCTGATACCAGGCGCCCTGGTTGAGCGGCTCCTCCTGACACCAGACGATCTCATCCGCGTTGGAGTACTGCTCGATGATCGCTGCGTATTCGGGGATCGGAAACGGATAGATCTGCTCGATGCGGACAAGCGCGACGTCGTCGATGCCCTGCACCTGACGGGCCTCGAGCAGGTCGTAGTAGACCTTACCGCTGCAAAACACTACGCGGCGGGTCTTGTCGGCGGCGATCTTCTCCGTTTCGGGAATGATCAGCTCGAAGCCACCGGTGGAAAGCTCGGTGATCGGCGAGACCGACATCTTGTGCCGCAGCAGGCTCTTCGGCGTCATGACGATGAGCGGCTTGCGGAAGCGCCGGACCATTTGCCGGCGCAGCATGTGGAACATCTGGGCGGGCGTGGACGGCACGCAGACCTGCATGTTGTGTTCCGCGCATAGCTGCAGGAAGCGTTCGAGCCGCGCCGACGAGTGCTCGGGCCCCTGGCCTTCGTAGCCGTGCGGCAGAAACATCGTGATGCCGCATAGCCGGCCCCACTTCGCCTCGCCGGAACTGATGAATTGATCGATCAGTACCTGGGCGCCGTTGACGAAATCGCCGAACTGGGCTTCCCAGATCACGAGCGTGTTCGGCTCCGTGGTCGAATACCCGTACTCGAAGCCGAGCACCGCTTCTTCAGACAACAGCGAGTCGATGACTCGGAACGCATTCGGGTCGTCGCGCAGATGCCTGAGCGGCGTGTACTCGAGATTGTTGATCTGGTTGTGCAGTACCGCGTGACGATGGAAGAAGGTCCCGCGGCCGGCGTCCTGGCCGACAAGCCGGCAGTCGAAGCCGTCCTCGATCAGTGACGCGTAGGCGAGGCTTTCGGCAAAGCCCCAGTCCATATCGATCTCGCCCTTCGACATGCGGATGCGCTCGTCCACGATGCGCTGGACGCGGCCGTGCAGCTTCATGTCCGCCGGGTGCGACGCAATTGCCTCGCCCAGTCTCTGCGCAGTCGCGGGACTGATCGTCGTATCGACCTCATCGTCCCAGTGGGCGTCGAGGAACGGCGACCAGTCGACGGTGTATTCGTCGCCGATCATGCCGAGTGTCGCCTTCGGCACCGGCTCGCCGCGATCCAGCCGGTCGCGGTAAGCGTCCTGCAGCTTCGTGACGTCCCCCGCATTGATCAGGTGACGCGCGATGAGCTTCTCGGCGTAGATTTCGCGAGTGGTGCGGTGCTTGCGAATCCTGCCGTACATGATCGGCTGAGTCGCCGACGGCTCATCCGCTTCGTTGTGTCCGTGGCGCCGATAACAGACGAGGTCGATGACCACGTCCTTCTTGAATTTCTGCCGGTATTCGAGCGCCAGGCGCGTCACGAATATGACCGCTTCCGGATCGTCGCTGTTCACGTGGAAGATTGGCGCTTCGATCATCTTGGCGACGTCGCTGCAATAGTCGGTCGATCTTGCATCCGACGGCCGGCTGGTCGTGAAGCCGATCTGGTTGTTGACAACGATGTGCACGGTGCCGCCGGTGCGGAAGCCATTCGTCTGTGACAGCTGGAAGGTCTCGGTAACGACGCCCTGACCGGAGAAGGCTGCGTCACCGTGTACGAGCACCGGGAGCACTTCTTCGCGCTCGGCATCGCCGCGACGCTGCTGACGAGCACGAACGGAGCCTTCGACCACCGGGTTGACGATCTCCAGGTGCGACGGATTGAAGGCCAGCGCGAGATGGACGTTTCCGCCCGGCGTCTTCATGTCGGCGGAGAAGCCCTTGTGATACTTGACGTCCCCCGAGCCCTTCAGCTCGTCCAGATCGTAGTTGCCCTCGAACTCCTCGAACAGTTCCTCCGGGGACTTGCCGAGTATGTTGACCAGCACGTTGATCCGGCCGCGATGGGCCATGCCGATTACGATCTCTTTCAGACCGGCCGCACCGCCCTGCTGGATCAGATCGTCGATCATTGGAATCAGGCTCTCGCCGCCTTCGAGCGAGAACCGCTTCTGGCCGACATAGCGGGTATGCAGGTAACGCTCGATACCCTCGGCACTGGTCAACTGTTCGAGGATGGTCAGCCGGTCCTCGTCCGTGAGCGTCGACGCCGCCATCCCCTGCTCGAAGCGCTTGCGAAGCCACAGACGCTCGCGCGCTCGCGAGATGTGTGCGACCTCGGCGCCGATCTTGCCGCAGTAGATCTTGCGCAGCAGATCGAGGATATCGCGCAACTTCATGCGCTCGTTGCCCGTGCTTGCGAGACCGCCGGTGTAGAACTCGGTGTCCATGTCGGCCTCGCTGAGGCCAAGGTAGTCGAGCTTGAGCACGCCGGGCATCGGCCGGACCATCAATCCGAGAGGATCGATATCGGCGATCTGGTGGCCGCGCAGGCTGTAGACCTGGATCATTCGAGACACGGCCGCCTGTTTTTCGCCGGAGCTGACACGGCGGCGGCTGGCGACGACCTTCTTGCGGCCCGTGCGGTCGCGCGCGGTCCGTTTGAGGTCCTCCTGAATCTCGGCGTGCGAGATCTCGTCGCTCTTGTCGCCGAGCGTTTCGAAGTAACGCTGCCACTGCGGCGGCACGGCGGCCGGGTCCGAGAGGTACTGTTCGTAGAGGGCCTCGACTGCGCCGGCGTTGCCGCCGAATAGCGGAGTCTGAGCGTATTGTTCCTTGAGGGAGTTGCTCATTGCAGCAAGGGCATTCCGCAGCCTCGATTCGAGGCCGATCAGGCAGTCAGAGTCAGGGTTCGAAAAGGGCCGCTAGTGTATCCCAAGGATTGCGCCGAGGGAATGCGGCGAACGTCACAACAGCCTAAGCAGACTCACAATTTCGTAGCACACGAGGCAGCAGTATCCCGAGAAGAACACCGTTAGGAAAATGCCCGCCCGAATGCGATCGAGGAACCGTGCCTTGGCGAGGAACACGAGCATCAGAATGCCGAGGCCCGTCATCGCCATTTTGCTGGCGGCGAACACCGCCGTCCCGCCGCCCATGAGGCCCGCCATGACCGGATTGGCCTCGATCATGCCGCGGGAGAGAAGTTCGAGTGTCAGGAAAGCATCGGCGCAGCTCAGCAGCATCGTGCCGACCGCGAGGAAGAACAGCCAGGGATGATGCCAGTCGATGAATATGCCGCCAGTGTCCTCGGCGCGCCGGTGAGTGTGCCGGCGGGACCGCAGGAAACCGTACATGACCGTACGCCATCCGAACTGACGCCGGTCGTCCAGCATTCGCTTTTCCGTCAGGACTTCGCCCGACCGTTCGCTCATCATCTGCACGTCATTCGCTCTCGGTTGCCTCCAGCAGGTATGCAATCAGGGCGTCTCGATCTGCCTGTCGATTCACGCCCGCAAACGTCATTCTGTTCCCGGGCAGGAAGCTGGCCGGCCTTGCGAGCCAGGCGTCGAGCGCCCTGGGCGTCCAGACAAAATCCGCTTCACGTATAGCCTCAGAATAGTCGAATCCCTCACCGCTGCCGACCTGCTCGCCAAAGAATCCGTGCAGATTCGGGCCGATCATGTTGGCGCCGCCCTCCTCGAAGCTGTGGCAGGCCCGGCAAAGCTGCGCCTGGCGCTGTCCCCGCTGCCTGTCGGCGTCAGCATATGGCGGCGACTGGAGATGCTCCGCCGCACTCAACAGCGACTGTTCGCCGAGGGTCGCGGCAGTCAGAGGCGGTTCGGCCGCTTTTTCGGTAGCGCTCCCGGATTCGCCCCCACAGCCGCTTAGCAGCAGTAGTGTCAGGAACGTAGCGCCGGCGGCTTTGTGCATCGCGTTTCCCAGGAAAACGGCTTACGGGACATAAAGCAAGTTACATACCAGAGCCGCATTGCATTGATTGCGTGAATGTTTCCATTCTGCCCTGGCGCACCGGCGGCGCCAAATGTACAAAATTCCGACAGTCCGGCCGGGAAAGATGGCCGGACCTCCGGGAAACAGCGATAATCGGCGCATGAAGACCTACATCGGCACGCTCGATACCGGCGAAGCAATCGCCTACGTCGATCGCAAACGCTATCTGTGGATCCTGTCGGTGCTGTTTCCACTGCAGCCGTTGACGGGCGTTTACATCCATTATCTAACCGGCAACGAGGCGTGGATTTTCTTCGGGGTGCTGACCACCTACGCGATCGGCCCCCTGCTCGACTGGATACTCGGCGAAGACGAGAACAATCCGCCCGAAGAAGTCGTCATGCAGTTGGAGCGGGACAAGTACTACCGGCGACTGACGTACGCGATCATTCCGCTGCATTTCGCGGCGCTGATCGGATCTGCCTGGTATGCCAGCACGGCCGGTCTCGCGTGGTGGAGCTATCTGGGCCTGGCAATGGTGGCCGGCATGACGGCGGGTCTCGCGATCAATACCGGCCACGAGCTGGGGCACAAGAATTCGCGCGTCGAGAGGTGGCTGGCGAAACTCGTGCTCGCCGTGCCCGCTTACGGCCATTTCAGTATCGATCACAATCGCGGTCATCATCGTGACGTCTCCACGCCCGAGGACCCGGCCAGCGCGCGGATGGGCGAGAGCATCTACAAGTTCGCCGTTCGCGAAGTTCCCGGCGTCTTCGCGCGCGCGTGGACGTGTGAGAAAGAACGGCTCGAGAACCGCGGCAAGTCCGCCTGGCATCCCGACAATGCACTGCTGCAATCGTGGGGCCTGTCGCTGCTAATTGCGGCAGGACTGATCTGGGGCTTCGGCTGGGCGATGATCGCCTGGTTGCTCGTGCACCATGTTTTCGCCTATTGGCAGTTGACCAGCGCGAACTACATCGAACACTACGGCCTGCTGCGGCAGAAGGACGAGCGCGGCCGCTACGAGCGTTGCGAACCCCATCACTCGTGGAACAGCAATCACATCTTCAGCAATCTCGTCCTGTTCCACCTGGAGCGGCATTCCGACCACCACTCGCACCCGCTGCGTCGTTATCAATCCCTGCGCAACTTCGAGGACGTTCCGCAACTACCGAATGGCTACTTCGGGGTGTACCTGCTCGCCTACGTGCCGTGGCTCTGGTTCAGGGTCATGGACAAACGGCTGCTCGAGTTGCCGCATATCCAGGGCGATCTCGACAAGGTCAACATCTGTCCGGATGCGCGCGGCGCGATTTTCCTGCGCTACGGCCGGGACAAGATGGTCGAACCGACGATCGGCGCCACCTAGCTCTCCACGCCCACGGGGCTTCCAGGGCCCCGGTATTCGCTCTCCGATACCCATCCGCACCGGATAATCCGGCGCGCTTCTGCCCTGGCGCGCAGGTCTGCCGGCAAATCGCTCGCCGGGCGCCGTTTCTGGCTTGTGATGTACCGCACAGAACCCGGTGTGACGCAGGTTTAGGCTGGACGATCAATGGTTTAGCTCTCACACGGGGCACGACGATGAAAATCTCACGCATAACCACGGGCTTCGCTGTGCTGGCCCTCCTCCTGTCCGGACACGCTGCCGCGGATTTCGGCGTCGGCTTCAAGGCCGGAACCCTCGGCCTCGGTGTCGAAGGCCGCTACAAGCCGCTGCCGAATCTCGACGTTCGCGTTGGCGCGAATGTCTACGACTACGAGGACACCGATTCACGCGCCGGCGTGGAGTACGACTCCACCCTCAATCTCGAGACGTTCTACGCGACGGCGAATCTCAGCTTCCCGTTGAGCCCGCTGCGTCTCACGGCCGGGCTGTTTTCCAATGGCAACGAGGTGAATCTCACCAGCGTCGACAGCGCGACTTTCGATATCGGCGGCAATACCTACACAGCCGCAGACGTCGGGACACTGTCGAGCACGACGTCGTTCGGCAGTACGAGTCCTTATGTCGGTATCGGCTACGACTTCGAACTGTTCGGAAAGCTGGGCCTGAATCTGGATCTCGGCCTGCTCTGGCAGGGTGAGCCCGAGGTCTCTCTGGTGGCCGACGGACTTCTGGCCGGCGACCAGGCGTTCCAGAGCGCTCTGGAATCTGAGCGCCAGCAGCTCGAAGACGACATCAGCGATTACAAGGCGTGGCCGGTCATCTCGCTCGGTTTCGTCTACAACTTCTGAGGACGTCAGCCGTCCCGCCAACGCGCAAACGCGATTCCGAGCCTGAGCATCGTCAGGCGGAATCGCGCGAGCGCGAAGCGCTTCGATAGGCCGGCCGAACAGGCCGGCAGATCTTCCGGCCTGCGGCCGCTTCCAATCCACTCGGCCAATTGCCTGCCCGCCCATGTGGCGGTGTTGACGCCGTTGCCGTGATAGCCGAATCCGAAGAACACGCTCGGGTCGTCGTCCAGATGGCCGATCGACGGACACAGTGAGGCGTTGTAGCAGATGAGGCCGTGCCAGCGGTACTCGATTTCCACCTCACGCCAGGCCGGAAATACCTTCCGCATCTCCTCGATGTTTCGCCGATGGGTTTGCCGCTCGGATTCAGCATCGCCGCGCGTCGTGCCGCGCGCGCCGTACAGAAACCGGCCGTCGGGCAGCAACCTGAAATAGGCGAGAACACGGCGGGAATTGAATGCGACGTGAGCCGTCCGCCAACCCTGATCTCCCAGCTCCGCTTCTGTCAGAGGACGAGTGACAACGATCGCGCTCGCGATTGGCAGCGTTCGAGCACGGAAGCGCGGCTCCAGGTCCTCGTCCATGAAGCCGTTGCAAGCGTAGATTACTCCCGAAGCGCGCAGCGTGCCGGACTCAGTCGATAGCCGGTGCGAAGAGCCGTCATTGCGCGACCAGGCGGTGACTCGGCTGTGCGGGTGCAGGACCACCCCGCGCCGAATCGCTGCCGCTGCCAGGCCGCGACAGTAGCGCAACGGATGCAGGCCGAAGGTCGGGCGCATCGCGAGTACGCCGTACTGCTCGCTGCTGTCCAGGAATCGCTCCCTGGCTTCCTCGGCACTGAATAGTTCGGCATTCATGCCAAGGGAGTTCGTCAGAACCTCACACTCCTCCTGCATCTCGGACCACGCCTTCGGACTGTGGGCGACTCCGAGTTCCGCATCGCCGTAGGCGTCGTAGTCGATACCCTCGTCAACGCCGAGTTGCCGGACAAGTTCGATCGCCTCGACTTGCGATCGATAGTGCGCCCGGGCCTGGTCGATACCGACTTGCCTGATGAGGTCGCTACCGTGCAGGCCGGTGCCGCCGATGCTGCAGAACCCGCCGTTGCGGCCCGAGGCGCCCCAGCCAATGTGGCCCGCTTCCAGCACACGCACGTCGAGGTTGTAGTCACGAGCCAGATGGAGCGCCGCCGACAAGCCCGTGTATCCACCGCCGATGATCGCGATGTCGCAGGAATCGTCCTTCATCAAGGGCCGGCATTCGAACTCTTCCTCACCGGCAGTGGCCTCCCAATAGCTGGGCTGCGGTTGGTCGAACCGGTAAAGATCGTCGTGGTAGAGCATGACTCAGGCTGGCGCCGACACTCGCGTTAGCAGCGGATCCCGGCGGACGATCACAATCGCGACGGCAATCACCAGCAGGAACGGAATCGGAATCCACATCAGCCAGAACCAGCCCAGGAAGTGCATGACCGTTCCTGCCAGCAGTGACGCCGTTGCCGAGGCGCCGAAAACGACGAACTCGTTCACCGCCTGCGCCCGGAAGCGTTCCGTCATCGAGTACGTGTAGGTCAGCATCGTCGTGCCGCCGACATACAGAAAGTTCCAGCCGACGCCGAGCAACACCAGCGCCCACCAGTAGTGCATGTAGGCGTGACCCTGCAGGCCGACGATCGACGTTCCGAGCAGAAGCAGCGCTCCGGCAAACATCAGGCGGGACACGCCGAAGCGCTCGATCAGAAACCCCGAAATCAACGAGGGGACATACATGCCGAGCACATGTGCCCGGATGACGCCCGCCGTCGATTCGAGCGAGAATCCGTCATTGATATGCATGCTCAGCGGCGTCGCGGTCATGACCAGTGTCATGAGGCCCCAGCCTGCCGCGCCGCCAAGGACGGCCACGACAAACAACGGCTGCACGACGATCTGCTTGAGGGGCCGGTCACTGACCGTGGCGCTTTCCTCGTTCTCGTGCACGATGTTCTTCAGCCAAAGAAACAACACCGCCTGTACCGAGAACAATGCGGCCAGCACGATCATCGTTCCGGCGTGAGGAACGTCCGGGACCATATCCCGTGCTCGTGTCACGACCTCGGGACCGACCAGGGCCCCGCCGATGGACCCGACCAATACGAGCGAGATTGCACGAGGGACATAGCGAGCGGGCACGCTCTCGGCCGCCGCGTACCGGTACTGCTGTGTGAACGCCATGTTCACACCGAACAGGATTGCGGCGAGCACAAACAGCCAGAAGCTCTCGAGGAATAGCGCCGCCGAGCCGATGAGAGTTGCAATCACCGCCGCGAGGGACGCGAGCGCGAATCCCCTGCTCCGTCCAACCCGGTGCATCAGCATCGTGGCCGGAATCGCCGTTGCCGCAATCGACACGACCATCAACGAGAGCGGGAGCGTGGCCCAGGCCTTCTTGGCCGTAAGCGATGAACCGATGATGCCCCCGAGCGTCACCATGCTGATCGATCCGGTGGCCGAGATGAGCTGACAGACAACCAGCAGAGCGAGATTCTTCTTCGGCATGGAACGACCGGCCTCGGGGAGCGTGGCGGCATTGTCACACAAGAGAAGACCAGCCGCGCCGTCGATCGGCCGTATAATGCGCGCCGTGATATTCGATCTGCATACTCATACGACCGCGTCCGACGGCTCGCTGTCGCCCACTGAACTCGTGCAACTTGCGCACGAGCGCGGCGTCGGCGTGCTGGCGGTTACGGATCACGACACGGTCGCGGGCTACGCTGAAGCGGCGTCGGCCGTCGGCGCCGGACCGGAGATCGTCGCGGGTATCGAGTTCTCCACGACCTGGTCAGGGCGCGGCGTTCACATCGTCGGTCTTAACGTGGATCCCGATCATCCCGCGCTCCTGCGCGGTGTCGAGCAACAGCAGCGCGCGCGGGACGAACGTGCCAGGGAAATTGGCCGACGCCTCGCGCGACTCGGCATCGATGACCCCTACCCGGCTGTAAAGCGGATCGCCGGAGACGCGGTAATTGGCCGTCCGCACTTCGCCGCCTATCTTGTCGAGCAAGGCGTCGTCAAAGACGTGGCAACGGCGTTCCGCAAACACCTGGGTCCCGGCAAGCGCGGCGACGTCCGCACAGGCTGGGCCGGTCTCGAGCAGGTGATCGCGTGGATTCACTCGGCAGGCGGCGTAGCCGTACTGGCGCACCCCGCCAAGTACAAGATGACGATGACGAAGCTCCAGTCCCTTGCCACGGACTTCGTCACGGCCGGCGGCGACGGTATCGAGGTTGTCTGCGGCCAGCAGACAGCGGACGTGACGAGGAAGATGAGCGGCATTGCGAACGATTTCGACCTCGCCGCTTCCATCGGCTCCGACTTTCATCATCCCGCCCAGGCGTGGTCTCGGCCCGGCGCCTGCGGCCGCCTTCCACGTGGCCTGCACCCGGTCTGGGAATCGTGGTAGACGCACTGGTCATCAATGAGGCTATCTCGATCCCGATGGACGAGATCGAGATGACCGCCATCCGCTCACAGGGAGCGGGCGGACAGAACGTCAACAAGGTGGCTACGGCGATCCACCTTCGCTTCGACTATCGGCATTCGTCCGCGCTGCCGAGTGCAGTTCGTTCGAAGCTCTCGAAGATGGATGACCGGCGCGTCACGGAATCGCACATCGTCATCAAGGCGCAGCAGCACAGAAGTCAGTCGCGTAACCGCGATGCGGCGCTCGAGCGTCTGCGGGACTTGATTCGCGAGGTGCTCGTTGAGCAGCGACCGCGAATTCCTACCCGCCCGTCGAAGAAAGCCAGGGCAAAACGCGTAGAGGCAAAACGCCGTCAGGGGACGTTGAAGAGGAACCGCGGCAGAGTGCAGGACGAATGAGCGAGCCGGACGCTGGCAGCAATTCGTAGTCCCGGCTAGTCCTCGCAGACGACCTGCGCATCGACATAGGCGCAGTCGTTCAAGTCCCAGTACTCGACCACGCCAAGATCGCGCATCAGAACGAGAAACTCGTCTCTCTCGCGCAGCTCGCGAAACTGCGGCAGCCACAGGAGATCCATTTCGAATGCCTCGCCAGGCTGCTTCAGCAACTGCGCCACGCGCAGTGCGCCGTCGACATCGCCGAGCATGATCCGCGTGACAATCTCGGCCTGCGCGGGCAGTCCGCCCACCGCTGCGGTTTCGTCGATTACGGCCAACGCCGCCGGCGCAAGCTCCGGATTCTCCACGCTGGCGAGCACTGCATCGATCCACTCCTCCGGCAGTCCGGATGTTGCGGCTGCACGCTTCGCGACAGCCGAGGCGCCCTCGTAGTCGTCTTGCTCCGCGAGGTACAGCGCATGGCCGAGCAGCTGAATGTTGTACGACGCGCCCAGGTATTCCGCGCGCTGGAAGAACTCGCCGGCCTTCTCTACGTCACCGACCCAGAAATACGACAGAGCCACACGACTGTTGATCACCGCATTGTCCGGATCCATGTTCTGCGCGTACAGAATCTGTTCGAGAGATGCATCCAGCCGGCCGACACTCGCGAGCATGCGGGAGTACCAGTTGAACGCATTCGCGTCGACAATGTCCGCCGTCGTCGCGCGGCGGTACGCGAGCTCCGACTTCGCCCATTCGTTGCGGCTCTGGTAGACGTAGCCGTAAACGGCACCGGCAGCGTCTTCGATACTGGGATCGGCGGCAATGCCCTGCTCGACGATTTCTATCGCCCGGGCGTTCGTAACGTCCGGGTCCTCGTCGAGGTACACCGGTCGCACCGCGGTCGCCGTCGCAAGTTGCAGATACGCGGGGCCGAACTGCGGATCGAGTGCAATGGTCTCGTCGAAGAGATCGATCGCTTCCAGCAGGTTGTCGACGCCGCGACGTTCGAACAGATACAGCCCGCGCAGGTAACTGATGTACGCCTGGTCGTCGGCCGGCCGGCTGGCGGACAGCAGTTGTTGCGGTGACGCGCCTAGTAGATTGTCACGCACCCGAACGGCGACTCTCTCCTGAACCGCGAACAGGTTCGCCATGTCATCCGTAATGGCGTCGGCGAACAAGACTTCGCCGCTGCGTCCGTCGGACACCTCGAAAGTGACCTTCAACTCCTCGGCATTCTGCTGCACGACGCAGCGCAGGACGCTATCGACGCCGAAGGCCCTGCCTACGTCGCTGGCGCTCCGCCTGGAGTACGTATCCCGCCCTGTGATAACCCGGAAGCCGTCGATTTGCCGCAGCGTCCGCGCGAGTTCGTCGCGGAAGCCGGCTCCGAGGTATTCCTGGCCGTCTTCGGTATCGTTTTCGCAGGGCAGGAGAATGATCGATTCCACCGGGCCCGATTCCAGCTCTGTCAGATCGGGGCCGAACCAACCCATCGCGAACGCGACCACCGCGACGACAGCCAGTGCAAACATGTACGGCCAGAGCTTCCTGCGCGGTGGCGCAACGGTCGATTCCTCGACAACAGGTATCGGTTCGACCGGTGTCTGCAGCTGATAGCCGCTGCCGGTCACCGGTTTGATGTAGCGGTAGGGACGCGTGTCCCCGAGATGTCTGCGCAACTGCGACACACATCGATTGATGGGCTCATCGCCGGTCGGCCGGCCGTCCCAGACCTCATCGATCAGTTCGTCACGAGTTACGACGTCACCGTCGCGTTTTGCCAGCGACATCAGAACCGCGAACACCTTCGGTTCTGGCGCAACTTCCTCGTCGTCACGGCGAAGAATCCGCCGTGCGGGGAGAACCTCCCAATCTCCGATCCGAAAACCCGCTTGTAGCTCTTCGTCTGACCGCATCCGGCCGATTCCGGTCCAATCCCCTGAAACAGCGGCTAATGGTACGCCAGTACAGCTCGGAACCGCAGTGCTTGATTGCAGGCGGGTTATGTGTTATCTAGGTAACATATTACCACGGTATGAATCGATGACACCAAAGCTCGTACAGCGGACGCAAACCGGCGTCCGCCTGGAAACCACGCTCTTGAAGACCCTGAAAGGGCTTGCCGAGTACCTCGACATGACGCTGGGCGACCTGCTGGAGGGCGTTGTGCTGCACGCCTTCGAGAACCAGACGCCGTTCGGCCCGGAAACCCTGCAGGCAATTGAACGCCTGAAAAGCGTCTATGGCTGCGAACTGACCGCGGCAGACAGTCACAAGCTCACGGAGTCGAGCCAGTGACCGCCACCTCGCTCTATGCAGTTAGTGTCGAATCCCTCGAGCGTGGCGAGATCGACGTCGAGGCATTCGATCATGAGGCCCACGTATTCGCTGCATGGCGCTTCGTCTCGGAGATGCCCCTGCCCGAGGCGATCGAACGATTCTCGAGCGCGCTGAAGCGTTTGACGCGGAATCTGGGCGTGCCGGAGAAGTACCACGGCACCGTGACATGGTTCTACCTGCTTCTGATCGCCGAACGGCAGCGCCCGGATCAGGATTGGGACGCGTTCCGGGCAGCGAACGAAGACCTGTTCGAACGCGACTTGCTGGGCCGCTACTACACGGCGGAGTGCCTCGGCTCCGAAGAAGCGCGAGCCGGATTCGTGCTGCCCGACCGGGTCGCGGCCTGACCCGTTACCGCTCAGAACAGACCGACGATCCTGCCGCTGCCATCGACGCGGATGTCGTTTGCCGCGGGGCGCCGAGGCAGTCCGGGCATGGTCATGATCTGGCCGCAGATCACCACGACGAATTCGGCACCGGCGGCTAGTCTGATCTCTCGGACAGGCACTACGTGCCCTTTCGGCGCACCCAGCAGATTCGGGTCCGTGGAGAAGCTGTACTGGGTTTTCGCCATGCAGACCGGGTAGTGTCCGTAGCCCTCGGCGTCGAATCGCGCGAACTGCTCGCGCACCTTCTTGTCGGCGATGATGTCGTCGGCACCGTAGATCTTGCGGGCGACGGTCCGCGCTTTCTCCCACAAGGGCATTGAGTCCTCGTAGAGCGTGCGGAATTGCGCCGCTCCGCTGTCGCAGAGCGCCACGACTTCCCCGGCGAGTTCTTCCGCGCCCGCTCCGCCGTTGGCCCAGTGAGTCGCTTCGATCGCCTTCACACCGAATTGCTTGCAGTATTCCTGCACGGCGCCGACTTCGGCATCCGTGTCGTTCGTGTGGCGGTTGATCGCGACGACCACGGGCACCCCGAACTGGCCGAGATTGCGAATATGCCGGCCGAGATTGACGCAGCCTTCTCGTAGCGCGTCGACGTTCTCCTCAGCCAGCTCGTCCTTCGCGACCCCGCCATTGAACTTGAGCGCCTTGATAGTCGCGACCAGCACAACCGCATCGGGCGACAACCCCGCTTTCCGGCACTTGATGTCGAAAAACTTCTCGGCACCGAGATCCGCTCCGAACCCCGCCTCGGTCACTACGTAGTCGGCCTGCTTGAGGGCGGTACGCGTCGCAATGACGGAGTTACAGCCATGGGCGATGTTCGCGAACGGTCCGCCGTGCATGAACGCCGGATTGTTCTCCATGGTTTGTACGAGGTTGGGTTGGAAAGCGTCCCGCAGCAGTGCCGTCATGGCGCCGTCGACGCCAAGTTCCCGCACCGTCACCGGCTCCTGTTTTCGCGTGTAGCCGAAAACGATATTGCCGAAACGCTCGGCGAGATCCTCGAGGTCATTTGCCAGGCAGAAGATCGCCATGATCTCCGAGGCGACCGTGATGTCGAAGCCCGCCTCGCGCACCACACCGTTGTGATACCCGCCCAGTCCGGACGTTATCGTCCGCAGCGCGCGTTCGTTCATGTCGAGAACGCGCCGCCACGTGACGCGGCGGGGATCGATATTCAGCTGGTTTTCCCAGTGCATGTGATTGTCGATCAGCGCTGACAGCAGATTGTTCGCCGCGCCGATCGCGTGAATATCGCCGGTGAAGTGCAGATTGATGTCGGTCATCGGCACGACCTGGGCGTAGCCGCCACCGGCGGCACCGCCCTTCATGCCGAAACACGGCCCGAGACTGGGTTCGCGCAGGCAGATCGCCGTCTTGTGGCCGAGTCGATTCATGCCGTCGCCGAGACCGACCGTGGTGGTCGTCTTGCCCTCGCCCGCCGGTGTCGGCGACACCGCGGTGACCAGAATCAGCCGGCCGTCGGGCGTCTCGCGACGCGACGCAATGAACTCCTTGCGGATCTTGGCCTTGTCGTGGCCATAGCGGATGAGCGCATCTTCCGGAATACCCAGCTTTGCGCCGATGGTTTCTATTGGCTCACGCGTAGCCGCTTGCGCGATCTCGATATCGCTCTTGACGCTGGACGCCATTCCCTTCCCCCAATCTGCGGTTTTCGGCGGCTTTCGCCGCCGGTCTAACCGCCGAGTCTAGCGAAGAGCGCGTCAGGGAACATCGACGATTTGCGAAATCGTGCCGGTGTAACTGACGACGTAGAGTTCCCCATCGGAATCCTGCGCGAAGCTGGCGATGGAAATACTGGTGTCCATCAGCTCCGTCGGCGCAACGAAAGATGGCGTGTCAGCGGGAATCGCAAAGATGCGGCCGGACACGAAATCGCCGAACACGTACCAGCCAACGAGGTCCGGGACGGCGGTCCCGCGATAGACGTAACCGCCGGTAATCGAGGCGCCGACCGAATGGTCGTACTCGGTGACCGGATCCGTGAACGCCGTACTGCAACCCGACGGCGGATTGAAGCAGTTCGCACCCTCGCGAACGCGCCAGCCGAAATTCTCGCCGCCCTGCGCCCGGTTGACCTCCTCCCAGGCGTTCTGGCCGACGTCGCCCATCCACAGATCGCCGGTCGTGCTGTCGAACGTGAAGCGCCAGGGGTTTCTCAGCCCCCATACGAAAATCTCCGGGCAGTCTCCACCGCCGACGCCCGCGACGCAGGGACTACCGGCGTTGGCCGCAAAGACGTTGGACGGCGGAATGGCGTAAGGCGTGCCGGTATCGACGTCGATTCGGATGATCGTGCCGAGCAGATTGCTGCTCTGCTGTGCGTTGTTGTTCGGATCGCCCGAGCCGCCACCGTCGCCGAAGGCCGCGTACAGAAATCCGTCTGGCCCGAACTTGAGATCGCCGCCGTTGTGATTGACGTTGTCCTGATCAACCGTGAGGAGAATCTCTTCGCTGGCTGCCTCGAGCGTCAGACCGCCGTCAAGGCTCGTGAAGCGCGATATCCGCGACTCGTAAGGCACACCGCCGCCGGGTCCGGTTGCGGTGTACGAAACGAATACCTCAGGGGTGACCGGGAACTGAGGGTGGAACGCAACGCCCAGCAAGCCCGCCTCAGAGTCCGTGTTGTCGACACGATCGGTGATATCGAGGAACAGCGATTCGGACAAGGTATTCGGGTCGTTCGCAAATACCTGAAGCCGACCACGCTGCTCGACGACGAACCAGCGCGTGCTGTCGCCTGGCGCCTGGGTCATTGCGACCGGCGCCTGGAAACTCAAATTGGCGTACGCCGCCTGCAAGTCGATTGTCGGCGCGCCGACCGGGGGCGGTGGGGGCGGCGGTGGCGGTGGGGGTGGGGGTGCAGCCGAGCCGCCTCCTCCGCCACAACCCATCAAGCCCAAAAGAATGCCCGTCGCGAGCGAAATCAACGCGCGTGTACGCATAGTCGGTTCTCCAAGTGCCCAGCGTGACCGAGCTTAGTGCCTGCCCGATTGCCTGTCACGATGTCTCCGACCGGCGACGGTGGCTTTTGTTTGGAGGAGCGGCAAAAAACCGCATCTGGTTCACGTTTCTCGCGTGGCGGTCGGCCTATACTCCAAACGTGTCGAAAAGCTTTAAAAATATCGACATATTCACCGAACATGTCGTTATCATCGACACATATCGGGAATACGTCGAAAAATCTCGTTTTTATCGACAGGTTCACGGCTCGTGTCGATCGCGTCGACAGATTGCCAGCTCATGTCGATTTAAGCGGAGAAAATCGACAGTTAACCGGTACGTGTCGATGACATCGACGAGTCTGGCCGATCTGTCGAAAAAGCCGCTAGCCATCGACAGATTTCGAGCAAGCGTCGATCGAATCGACACGTCTGCCCGAAATGTCGACCGATCGAGGCACTTTCGACAGGTCGGCAAAACCTGTCGATGGCGTCGCCACAGATCGGGTCGATTGGCCTCGCGGCTGTCTCACAAAGCTCGGAATTACTTTCAGGAGTTAGCGTAAATGGTTGAATTCAATCCGTCGGAGCCCTTCAATACTCTACCCGACCTGCCGCCCCCGGTTGCCGACATCGAGACGACCGAAGTGCTCAAGCGCTGCATCAAGGCCAGAGTCGCCCTCGCGGAGCTGAAACAGGCTGCCGAGCTGATTCCGAACTCCGCGGTGCTCGTGAACGCCATTCCCTTGCTGGAGGCCCGCGCGTCCTCCGAAATCGAGAACATCGTGACGACCACCGACAAGCTGTTCGAGTTCGCGGATATTGCCGAGGACAAGGCCGATGCGGCGACCAAAGAGGCGCTGCGATACCGGACCGCGCTGTACGAGGGCACAAAGATGGTGCAGCGCCGAATGCTGACAACGGACATGGCCATCCACATCTGCAGCACGGTCAAGGGACAGGAGCTCGACCTTCGGTCGGATACCGGCACGACCCTGACAAGCCGGATGACCGGCGAGGTGATCTATACACCGCCGGTCGGGCAGCGCCTACTGCAGTCGAAACTCGACAACTGGGCGACGTTCATGCGCGAAAGCACCGAGTTCGACCCCCTCGTTCGCCTTGCGATCCAGCACTATCAGTTCGAGGCGATTCACCCGTTCACCGACGGCAACGGCCGCACCGGGCGCATTCTCAACATTCTGTTTCTCGTCGAACACGGGCTGCTCGATTCGCCGATCCTGTACCTGAGCCGCTACATCATCGCCAACAAGGCGGCGTACTACCGGCTGCTTCTGCACGTCACCGCGGAGCAGGCCTGGGTGCCGTGGATTCTGTTCATCCTCGAGGGGGTCGAGCAGACCTGCAACTGGACGACCGAGAAGATCAAGGCGATTCGCGAGCTGATGGAGCACACGGCGGAGTTCGTACAGGGACAGCTGCCGAAGATCTACTCCTGGGAGCTCTGTGAACTGCTGTTTCGCCAGCCGTACTGCCGGATCAACAACCTCGTCGACGCCGGTATCGCGAAACGGCAGACCGCGTCCGTGTATCTCAAGTCGCTGTGCGAGCTCGGCATCCTGCAGGAGATCAAGTCGGGACGCGAGAACCTGTTCGTCCACCCGAAGTACATCGAGCTTCTGACGGGTGAGGAGAACGTCTGGGTGTACTACGCCGGCGTCGAGACCGAGAACGCGCGGACCGAGTGAGCGTTTGACAAGCAGTCGAGAAGCGCTGATTCAGGGGTTTGCGGCGGCGCCTACTCTTCGCCGACGCGCATCTCGTAGAATTCCGGGAATTCGGTCATGAGCCGCTCGTCACCCTCGATCGCGAGCCGCCAGGCTTCGCCGATATCGGTGGTTAGGCGCTCCATTTCTTCGGCCGACGGCATGTATGCAAGCGCCCGCTCTCGGTCACGGAAGAGAATGCCACCGTACTGTTCTTCAATCGTGATCCGACCGTCGATCAACGAGGTCTGCCACGTCTGGTAGGCACCCTGATCCCGGAATTCAATCCTCGACGTGGTTGTAATCGTTGGGACCGCAAACGAAAGACTTTCGGCGGCGTCTTCATCCGGCGTCATCCGGACTCGCCGGTCGGCGAGAAATTCCAGCGTTCCGGCAACGCTGGTATCGAAATCGAACTCATCGTCCAGATTCAGATAGTCGTATTGGTACACCGTCACGACGTCGGTGCCCGTGATTGAACTGTGCGACTCGATCACGACGCCGTCCAAATCGAACCGGCTGTACCAGTCACCCTGCATCGCCTCCTGCAGCCCCCTGGGAGTGTCGAGCTCCGGGTTGAGGTCTTGCCATGTTGAAGTCGTGCCGGACTCGAGGTCTTCCAGCAAGACGAGGTCGCCGTTTGAGTTGTACGTGTGCCGTTCGACGAGTTGTTCGTTGGTGCCGCTGCCGCGATACACGGCAACCACCTGCTTTTCGCCCCCCTCGAAACGCGATATCACTTCTTCTCGGCTCGTCTCGGCGCAGGAGATCGGAAGCAGGAAGAGCGCGGCCAGAAGGACGCGCGTTTTCGTCGAGTCGGAGCCTATCGGCCGGCAGTCATTCGGTTTCATCCGCCGATTCTATCGCGATCGGGCCCAAATCGAGATTGGTGTTCGTACAATCGTTCTTGCCGTCGAAATCGGTCCCGTTCTCACGAAGGCGCTCGAACTCGCGGAGATTGGCCTCATTGGCGGGCAGGACCAGATATTCCCGGTTCGTGTAGTAAGCGCCTTCAGCCGAGCCGCAGAAACTCACGATGAATGCTTCCGACATCACATCGAGGTAGTTTCTTTTCGAAATGTAGGGAACGTTGATCTGGATCTCGATCTCGGCGCCTGCCTTCACGGAGCCGTAGTAGGTCTCGAGCACTCTGACCGAGACCCGGTGCAACTGGTAGGACGAAAAGGCGTCGCGAAGGTCCGTCTCCACGACTGACAGCGGTTCCACCAGGGCCGAGTACTGAGAATCCGAGAAGTTTGCCTCGGCAAAAATCGACTGTGCCGCGGACGTGCCTGACATCGACATCAATACCAGCAACGCCACTGCCGGTCCGAACGATCGTATTTGGGAAGACCTCTGAAGGGCCACGCTCAAGACGCACCTCCTCGGATATGAATCGGACGATTTCTGTACAACGCACGAGCACATCGTTGCGCTCGCGCGAGTTCCTGTACCCCGTTAAACGCAACAAGTCGTCCCCGGGGTCTGACCTCAATTTGGCCCGACTTCCGCATGCGGTCAGCTTGCTGACGCCGATCGAAGGCAAGATCGATCCGGTCTCATCGTACCGGCTACCCCAACTCGTCCAGCCAGCACACCACCTCGTTCCAGAGTCGCTGAGCCTGCGGCCGAAAATAGCCGAAGTGACCGAGCGACTCGATGCCGTGGCTGGTGGGCTCGATATGCCGCCGTTCGAGGTTCGGGTAAGCCGACATCATCGCGTCGACGGACCGCGCTGTGCCCCACTTGTCGTCGTCGATGCTGTAAGCGAGTACCGGCGCGGCGAACTCGTCGTATCGCTCCAGCGGCAGCGAAGTATCGCCGAGCAGGTACTTCGGATCGCGGCACCACCGTGACCACTGCAGGGCTACACCCTTCGGCAGGTCTTCTGCTGCACTCACCTTGCTCCACGGCATGTAGCCAAACAGGTGCGAAAGCAGTGGCAGGGTGACGTGCACATGGAGCCACACGACAAGCTTCTGCTCGGCGCCCTGGAGCCGCCAGTGGCCGCTCTGCGCCGACAGCGTAACCATGCCGTCGATGGCCGTGTTGTTGTCCAGCAGTCCCGCGACCTGCCCGCCCACGCTGTGGCCGATATTGAACAACCGCCTCGGCGTGAACTCCGCCTGCAGCCAGTCGATGACGCCCGCCATATCCAGCAGCGCCCAGTCGCTGGTGCGCGCCTCGAAGCCTTTCAGCGACTCGGGCCGCGAACCGCCGATTCCTCGATAGTCGTAGGTAATGACGCTGTAACCGTGTTCCGCCAGCGCCGCCGCAAAGTGGCGATAGAACTGCCGAGGTACCGCGGTGGCGCTGCTGATCATCACCGCGTTGCCGTTGGGCTTGTCCGGTTTGTAGACCGTTGCGGCGAGTTCAAAGCCGTCCCGAGCCGGAACCTGCGCGTCGGCCGGCGTCATTGGAAGGGTCTCCAGATGTCTCGGACACTGCGGATTAGTTCGTCGAGCCCCTTCGCCGAATCGGCGGTCAGATTCCAGTCCGCCTGATCCCAGGACCAAATCGTGATTCGGCCGTTCTCAGCCTGAAATCGGTACTGTTCATCGCCCGGCCAGCCGCGCGACCGAGGTTGCTCCGCGAATCGACCGCGCAGCACGCCCAGGTCTTCTTCCTCGAGCGGCCGACAAATTTCCGCATGCGTTCTATCTGGGTCGTGAAAACCTTCGAAATCGAAGGCTCGTATAAACGTGAAGTCGCTGAACGTCGGGGTGTAGAGAAACACCTTATCGGGCTTCGGGTCTCCTTCGGTCCACGGGTCCAGATTCACGTACACAGCCGGGTCGTCGCCGCTGTCCGGATCGAAAGCCCACCAGCAGACGCCCTGATTTTCGATCTGAAAGACCACGAGACGCCGGCCGTCGATCATCTCTAGCGCAAAGTCCAGCGGCGCCCGAGCCGGGTCCTGATTGCTGTGCTTCTCCAGCAGCGTGCGGCCGTCGATCTCTACGTACCATTCGCGAACCGCAGCGGGAAAGTCAATTCCGAGTAGCGCTTCTGCGTCCAGAACGCCCGATGCATCGCCTGCGGCGGGCGACGATCCGAGAAACTCGATGGTCCTCGCGTGGAAGTTCATGGAATTGTCCGCCATCAGATCGGTAGCTCAGTCGATGCCGATGATCTTGTGAGTCTGCAGGCTCAGTTTCCATTGCGGATGATCGAGGCAGTACCGGATCGCTTTGCGCGTGTTCTCATCGCGCTGAGAACCGTCGCAGGGCTGCAGGAAGAAGTGCTCGAATTCCAGCGACTGGAATTTCTCCGGTTGCGCTTCCGCCTCGGCCTGCGGATACACGAGCTTCAGCTCTTGCCCGCTGGTTTGCAGCACTTTGGCGCCTGCCTTGGGGCTCACGCAAAGCCAGTCGATGCCCTCGGGCGCCATAATCGTCCCGTTGGTTTCGACACCGATCTCGAAACCGGCTGCGTGCAGAGCGTCAATAGCCGCCGTGTCGAGCTGCAGCAGCGGCTCGCCACCGGTACACACGACGTAGCGATTGGAGGTACCACCCGGCCAGGCTGCCAGAACAGCATCGGCCAGGTTCTCAGCCGATACGAACTTGCCTCCGCCCGGACCGTCGGTGCCGACGAACTCGGTGTCACAGAATCGGCAGACTGCCGAGGCGCGGTCCCGCTCCCGCCCGGACCACAGATTGCAACCCGCGAACCGCAGGAAGACGGCCGGGCGACCGGTATGTGCGCCCTCGCCCTGCAACGTGAAATAGATTTCCTTGACCGAGTACGTCATTCGGCCGCCAGCAGCGGGTCGTCGATGCCGGCGTCCTCGAATCCCTTCGCGCGCAGGACGCACGCGGGACATTCACCGCAAGGCGGACGTTTCCCGTTGTAGCAGGTGTGGGTCAGCGCCATCGCGTCGAGGGCACCGACGTCTCTCGCCAGCTCGACCGTCTCCTTCTTGGACAAGTGCATCAGCGGCGTATGGATTGCGATATCGCTTTCCATGCCCAGCCTGAGCGTCTCTTCCAGAGATCGCATGGTCTCTTCTCTGCAGTCCGGGTAGCCGCTGTAGTCCGTCTGCGCGACCCCCGTTACCAAATTGCCGATCCGGCGTTGCCATGCGAATGCGGCCGCGAAGGTCAGGAAGACGAGGTTTCTTCCGGGGACGAAGGTATTCGGCAAACCCGCTTCTTCATCGATAGCGGACTGGACATCGATCGAATCGTCCGTCAACGCATCGCCGCCGAGTGCCGCGAACGAGTCGATGGGCAACAGCGAATTCGAAACGCCGGCCTGCAGCGCAATACGTTTTGCGCAATCGATCTCGATCCGGTGACGCTGCCCGTAGTCGAAGGTGACGGTAGACACACTGCCGGCACCGAACCGTTTCAACGCCCAGTACAGGCAGGTCGTGGAGTCCTGACCACCGGAGAGGACCACCAGCGCCCTGTTTGGATCCGATCTCATGATTCGGCGTCCGGACTTCTGTCACCGCGAACGCCTTCCTGGAAGTCCTCCCAGACCGGGCGCTCGTGCGTGATGTAGTAGTCACCCAGCAACTCCACCGAGACATCCCAGAGCCTGTCCGCCATCGCCTCGTTCTCGAGATGGCTGTCGTCGATCGATACCGGGTTACAGTCTTCGAAGTAGGCGCCGCTGGTTGCCCCGAGCAGCGGGCTCGTCGCAACGTAGCAACTCGTTGCTGCGCCCTCCTCGACATTCTTTCCGCTTACAGCCGTCAGCATACCGAACATGAACTGCATGAAGCCGTTCAGGTTGCGATCGATCTCCGTATTGATGACGCCGGGATGCAATGCATTGGACGTTATCCGCGTGCCCCGCAGGCGCCGCGCGAGGCCAAGCGAGAACAAGACATTGGCGAGCTTTGAGTGCCCGTAGGCCATCGAGTCGCTGTAGCCGTCGTTGAGCGTTAGGTCATCGAAGCGGATTCCCCCAGCGGGTGCCTTCGTGTAGGCGGTCCGGCTGGCCACGACGACGACGCGGCCCTGGTTCGCGAAGAACAGGCGGTCGATGATGCGATTGACCAGCAGGAAGTGGCCGAGATGGTTGATTGCAAAGTGCTTCTCGACGCCGTCGACCAGCTCGCCTTCATTGCCGCCGCCGCGGTAACCGGCATTGCAGATCAGCATGTCTATGGGTGAGTTCAGCGACCGGATCTGATCGGCGCATGCGACGATCGACTCGGGATCGGAGAGTTCCAGCTCGAGCGGCGACGTAACGCCGACCACCTCGCGGCAGGCTTCCGCGGCCCGCTCGAGTGACCGGCTGGTTCCGACGACATAGCAGCCGCGGCTGGCCAGTACTCGCATCGTCTCGAAGCCGATGCCGGACGTGCATCCGGTCACGACGGCAATCGTCCCGCTCAGGTCGATCCCTTCGGTGACCTCTTCGGCTGTCGAATCGTCGTCGAATTCGCTGCGCGGCACACCGTCCGGCGCGGACCGTCCGCCGCCGCAGCCGCCGAGCAGTCCGGCACCGAGCATCGCCCCGCCGCCCGCGAGGAAGCGTCTGCGGTCGAGCGTCACTTGAAGAGATCCTCGGCTGCGCTGGTGTCAGTCCCGGGATCGGGCACGTCACCGTCGCCGAACAGCGCATCGAGCTGCGCCTGAGCCGCATCGGACTCGCGCTTGCGCGCGCCGTCAAAAGCCGAATCGCTCGGCTTGTAGTAGTCGCAGAAGTTCAGCCGCTCTTTTTCGGTGACGTCGTCCGCGTCGTCCTCTTTGCACTGCCTGGGTACCGCCGCGTCGAAGAACACGCACATCCGGCAAACGTGCAGATGATTGTGGCAACTCGGACACGCGTCCTGACGCGAAAACGGCAGCGACAGCGCCGCGAGCGATTCGCCGCAGCGATAACAAACGATGCTGTGCGTCATGCGGCCCTCCGCCGTGTGCGAGGGCCGCAGTATAACGCTACTGGTTCAGCTGACCCTGCAGATTCCGCTGACCCGGCACGAACTCGTTCATCACCGCATCCCGCAGGATATCCGGTGGCAGGATGCCCTGCGCAAGTACGAAATCGTGGAACGCCTGCTGATCGAAATCGCCCTGCAGGGCGAGCTCGGTCTGCAGCCTCAGCGCCTGCATCTTGTTGTAGCCGTAGTAGTAAGCCGTCGCCTGGCCCGGGATGCGGTACGTGTAGCGCTCAATCTCGTTCTGCGCCCATGCCTCACCGACCGCCATGTCTTCGATGATCAGCTGCTTGGCTTCTTCCGGCGTGATCAGGCCGAGATTCAGCATTGGATCGAGGAACATGCGGCCGGCTCGCATCAGTCGATACTGCAGGCTGATCATCTGGCCTTCCGGCGGCAGGTACGGCCTGACGATCGCTTCGGCATATAGCCCCCAGCCCTCGACGTTCGCACTGTTAAAAGCGAACAGAACGCGGGTAATCGAGACGCCGCCTTCGATGATGCTCGAGAATTGCAGTTCATGCCCCGGTCGCGCCTCGTGAGCGGTCAGCGTCCAGGAACCGGCGACGTAGGTGTCGTCAGTCTGCTGCCAACTGCCGTCTTCGTTCTGGATGAGCTGTGGAATCACGAAGAACGGATACTCACCGGTATTGCCGAGCAGCCGCGGCACGTCGAGATGCGGCGCGGGCTGCCGTGCCGTCTCCGCCGCGTCGGCGATTCGAATGCCTGCATCGCGGTCCGGCAACGTAACGATACCTTCGCGCACGATGATCTCCTCGAGCTCGCGGAGGATGTTGTAGTAGTGATCCAGCATCCGGTCGCCATCGATGGCACCGTCGCGCTTCAAGAGCGCGATGATCTCGCGATAGTCGTTCGTCTCGTACCCATGTTCACGCGCGACGACGGGTGCGAGCGCCTCCATCTCGTTACGGATGTCCATGTAGCCCTTTGACGCCTGCTCGATCAGTTCCTCGGGCGATGCGTCCACGCCCCAGTTGCGCAGCGCGTTCGCGTACATCGCCGGCGGCAGGCGGTAGTCCTCCCGGGTGCGAGGAAGGATCTCGGCCCGAACCCACTCGTTGTATTCGCGCATCTGGGCGGCCAGGGTTTCGTAGGTCTCTTCCCATCCCTGCAGGTCCGTGTCGGAGAAACGCTGCTCGATCCCGGAAATCATCGCTTCCGCGCGTTCGAGATCCTGCTCCACCTCACCGCGATACGGTCCGATCAGGCCTTCCACATCGAAGCGTTCTTCGGTCCGGTCGATCGCCAGTTCGATGATCGGCGTATGGCCGTCGGCGATGCCCGCGTACTTCTCCATGCGAATGATTGCCGCCGGATACCGCTCTCGCGCTACCTGCGGATCAATCAACGCGTCCACACCGTTGAAGATGGTCTGGTTGATGTTGAAGTACGGCAGCATGTTCTCGCGTTCGAGCTCCGAGGTCGTGATGTTGTCGTCGATCGACTGGATCAGAATCTCGAGGTCCTGACGCACCTTCGGATGCTCCGCCGCCTCGTGGCGACTGACGAGTTCGGCACGCACTTCGCGGAGCGCCTCGAGACCGCGCTCGTACACACCGGGATTGAGGTCGAGGATCTCCTCGTCGAGTCCGTCGACGCCGACGGCCCCGGCGCCCTCCGGACCGAAGCTTGCGAACAGGTCTAGGACGACCTGGGCGTGCTCGTTGCTCTCGGCAACCCAGTCGTTGTCCTGAGCAAATGTCGGCGATGCGACAACGCACAAAAGCAGCGCTGCCGCGCCGCTACGCAGATAGTGATTCATGAATGTCTCCGCCCCGGCGCCCCGCGCCTTGTTATTTGGTTGACCCTACTAGGATGCGCGTGCCGGCCATTTCGCTTCAAATGAAACCGATTTTTTTGGCGGGCACCGTGCAAGGCCGAATAACTCATTGATTCATTAGCACAAGCCCGCCGTTGCATTCTCGCACACGCCGGCCCTCGGCCCGTTGCCGTAGCAAAGATTCCGGCAGACGAGGCCGAATGGCCGCCGCCGGACCGTCGCGCCCTGCCGGCCTTCGAATCGAGGGTCGCCGCGCGCTTTAATGAGTCCTTTACGCTTTCGAGGCAGAAGTATAAGGTGCGCCAGTCCTCGACTGGCATCCGCCCTCATGCAAGAAAACCCGGTTCCACTCCCCGTTCTCGAAGCCGCCAGGAGCGCATGCGTCGTCGAGTCCGAACTCCTGAACAGCGAGCGCATCGCGGCGGAGTTCGGGAGCTACGGTAACGAGGTACTTTCAAGTGCCAGCGGAATCCGCCGGTCGAGCCTCTTCTCCGAGGCTGGCGGCGATCGCATTTGCCGGACCTACGCCGTCGTCCGTTTCGATGACGTGCCTGCCAACATCGCCAGCGATGAGCATGCTCGAATACTTGCGGGCAGTTCGATTGGCGCGATCTTCAAGGCCAACGGCTGGGAGGTCTATAAGGAGACGCTGTACGTCGGCGAGCTTACGCTGCCGTCCGGCGAACACCGCTTGCGGCGCCTGATGTGCCTCGAGGACGCCCGCTCTATTGCACTGCATGTATATAGACTTTACTTGAGAAAGAATAATCAAGTTATTGAATATGCGACTATTCTTGAATCTCATCATCCCGAGTACCTGAGCCGGACGGAGCTCGATCAGCTGTACGTCGTCGATGCCCCGACCCGACTTAGCGAACACGAACTCATCGAGGTGTCGGAACTCGTTCTCGAGGGCGAGTGATGCGAAACGCCGAGCGCCATTGCGCCGATTGTGGCACCCCACCGTTCTGACTACACTCGGGCCACTATCTGGCACTGGGGGACCACAATGAACGCGTTGAGCTTCGCCTCACTCCGCAACTTTTTTTCTCGCCTGCGAGTTCCTGGTCGAATCGCCGTTCTGGCCGCAGGACTCGTCGCATTTTCAGGCGCATCCGCTCAATCGCCCGGGGACAACTTCGACGCCGACGTCTGGCTCGTGATCATGGACCAGTGGCGCGCCGAGCAGGATGGCGACGATGGCTGGATCGATCGACTCCTGAGCGACGATTTCTCAGGCTGGCCGAACAACTCTCCGGCACCGCGCAGCAAGGCGTCGACGCAGATGTGGGACCGTTTCACCGATGAGCAGGGAAGCATGGTCGCCCACGAACTCTTTTTCATGGGCATTGTCGTGAGCGGCGATACCGCCGTGGCCCACTACCTGTACACCAGCGCATTCCAGGACAACGACGGCGAGGTCGAAATCTCGAACGGGCGCTATACGGACGTGCTGGTACGTACCGACGACGGCTGGAAGTTCATCGCCTGGCACGGCGGCGACGACGACTAGAAATCAATCACTTACCGGCTCCGAGGCTGCTCGGATTAAGCGGCTGTTCAGCTACACCGGCGTAGTCTGAACACCAGTATCCACTGGTCCGTCACGAGACGGAGGAGCCGAATGATGATGACACGGTATTCCCGCGCAGCGCTCTTGCTGGCATTTTTGCCGCTCGCCGCGCCTGCACAGGTTCCCGTCGACGAGGACGGCAACGTCATCGGCGAATACGAGCAAGGAAGCTTCGAGGACGAGGCGTGGGACAGCGACGAGCGCCCGATCGGAGAAGAAGGCATTCCGTTGCTCACACCCGCCGAACTCGACGAACTGATCGGGCCAATCGCTCTGTATCCGGACGACCTGCTGGCGGTCGTTCTGCCGGCCTCCACCTACCCGCTACAAGTCGTACAGGCGCAGCGCTTCCTCGATGAACTGGCCGACAACCCCGATCTCGAACCCGATCCCGACTGGGACGACTCCGTCGTCGCATTGCTCAATTACCCGGAAGTGCTCGAGCTTCTGAACGAGGATCTCGACTGGACGTGGCAACTCGGCGAAGCCGTGGTTGCGCAGCAGGAGGACGTCGTTGCCGCCGTCGAGGACTTCCGGAATCGCGCCTATGCGGCCGGCAACCTGCAGAGCGACGAATACCAGACCGTGAGCGAAGAAGACGGTTACATCGAAATCACGCCCGTCAGCGAGGAAGTCATCTACGTGCCGTACTACGAGCCGGCCGAGGTCGTCGTGTACCAGCCGCGCCGGGTGTACTACTACTACCCGGACCCGTGCCCGGTGTACTACTACCCCTACCCCTCCTATTACAGCTTCAACTCGGGCTTCAGGAGCGGCTACTTCTGGGGTGTCACCACGGCGTACACGATTGGCTGGAACCACAGCCATCTGCGGGTCTTTCATCACAGCTACCGCGGTCATCCGTACTACGGCCGTAGCTACTGGGACCGTTGGTGGTACCGGCGTCCGTCGATCTCCATCTACAACAACTACTACGTCAGGAACTACAACAACTACAACCGCTACTCGTACGGCGATCACTGGCGTTCGAATCGGAACTACCGGCTTCGCTACACGGATCAGCGGATCACGCGCAGCGTCGACTACCCGGCGTCGAGGCGCGATGCCGATCGGCGCAGAGAGCACATCCGCCGGGACGGTACGGTGAATCGTTCGCAGAACGTCATCAATCGGACTTCGAGCGTCGATCGTCAGCGTGACGCGAACAGCCGCGGCCGAACCAATACTCTCGGAACCGGCTCCGCGAATCGCGGCAACGCAACCGCCGATCGCGGCAATGCCACGACGCGCCGCGATGGCAACGTCGGTGCGGTGAATCGCGACCGGCCACCGGCCGCGAACAATAATCGGGACAGCGACTCGAATCGCTGGTCGACGAGAGACCGGCGGGAAGACGTCATTCGCGACGACAACCGGCCGCGAACGTCCTCCAACTCCCGGCGCGACACCGGCACGACCGGGTCGAACCGCAACGGATCCAACGCGACCTCGACCTACAGCCGGCAGGAACCCGGCGCGCAGTATCGCCAGCGCCCGCCGCAGGGCACGACGTCGACCAACAACCGCCCCAGGCCGTCAACCAGCAACAACAATCGGAACAGCCGCGCGGGCGGCAGCACGTATCAGCGGCAGGAACCGGCGGCGCAGATCCGCCAGAGGCCGCCTCAGGGCACGGCATCGCAAGGCAATCGGCCGCGTGTGTCCAGCGGCAGCAACAGCCGGCCGCAGGCCCAAACGAACAACCGGCCGCGCCAGTCGTCGAACACCAACAGGCCGCGAAACAACGCGAGCCCGACGAATCGTGCTCCGGCCGCGAACAATAATCAGCGTTCGCAGAGAAGCACACCGGCGCGCGACGAGGGCCGGCGCCGCAGGAACTAGGTATCGGGCTGGCAGAGCGAGCTTATGGCGGAACAGAGGCGGATTCCCGGTGACGGTCCGCAACGATCGGACGGTATCCGCGTCGCGGCAGGTCAATCCTCTGCGTTCTCGGAATCCGGCTTTGGCAGCCGGCCGGCCTGCCGCAGAGACTCTCGCAAAACGAACTCGATCTGCGCATTGAGACTGCGCAGATCGTCGTTCGCCCAGCGTTGCATCGCGGCCAGCGTCTTCTCGTCGATTCGAAGCGCGAACGCTTTGCGTGCGGCCATCGGCTCTTATCGTCAGGTGTAGAGTGAACCGGCGTTGAGGACCGGCTGCGCGCCCTCTTCGCCACACAACACCACCAGCAGGTTGCTCACCATTGCAGCCTTGCGCTCCTCGTCGAGCTGCACGACCCGGTCTTTGTCGATCATCTCGAGCGCCATGTCGACCATCCCGACAGCACCTTCCACGATCTTCCGTCGAGCCGCGATGATGGCGGACGCCTGCTGTCGCCTCAGCATTGCATTGGCGATCTCGGGGGCGTACGCGAGGTGACTGATTCTGGCCTCGATGACGGTGACGCCAGCCTGATCCAGACGATCCTGCACCTCCCGCTTCAGGGAATCCGCAATCTCGGCCGGATGACTCCGTAGAGCGATCCCCTCGCCTTCGTGAGGTTCGTAGGGAAATGTGGTGGTGAGGTTTCGCAGGGCAGCTTCGCTCTGGATTTGCACGAACTCCTCGTAGTCGTCGACTTCGAACAGTGCTTCGGCCGTGTCGTGAACCTTCCACACAACCACGGCAGCAATTTCGATCGGACTGCCGCGCGAGTCATTGACCTTGAGCTTGCCGCTTTCGAAGTTACGAACGCGCGTGCTAACCGCAGTCTTCGCGTAGAACGGGTTCGCCCACTTGAGACCGGGTTCGTGCACCGTACCCACGTACTGACCGAAGAGCTGCAGAACCTTGGCTTCGTTCGGGTGCACCATGAACAGGCCAACCCACAGAACGAGCACGATCAGCGACGTCAGCACCGCCGCAACGACACCGGCGATGGATGCCGCCTGCAACGCTTTGACGAACAGATAGCCAAAGCCGATCTGCGCGACCGCAAGAACGACGAGCATTAAATAACCCGACGGTACGGTTCTGGACTGCTCCTGAATCATAGCCTTCTCCTCTCATTCATTTCGATATCATAGTGATATCACTTGGTGAAGAAGTCAAGTGGTGTAGTTTTCACCTTATGTCAAATTGATACGATCTTGCGGGCATCTCGACGGGAATGCCCCGAAACAGACAGAAACAATCTGAAACCCGACGGAGATTCTTTGCCCCGACGAATTCCGCACAGTTCGCCTCGAACTTCAATTACTCGCTGAGGCAACTCAAATGAAATCTCTCCGAATGGTTTTTCTGGCATCGTTCGCCGTTTTTCTGGCGGCCTGCGATTCCGACAACGATTCCGTCTTCGTACCGGTTCCGGGACCTGGACCGGGCACCGGCTCTCTGCAGGTTCTTCACGCGTCCGTCGACGCTCCCGCGGTCAACGTCATCGTCGATGGCACGGAGCTTCTGTCAGGCGTGGACTATCGTGCAGGATCTGGTCGCCTCGAACTCGACGTGGGCACATACTCCGTGCAGGTTGACGCCATTGTTCCGGCCGGAACAGCGACCGTGCTCGGTCCGGTGGACGTAACGATCGATGTGGACACCACGTACACGATCGCAGCGGTTGGCAGCGTTGCCGCCGGCACGCTGGACGTCGCCCTCCTCGAGCAGCCGAGGACCGGGGTATCCGTGGGCAATGCGCGGGCCTTCGTCCTGCATGGCGCTCCGGATGCCCCGCGTGTCGACGTCTTCGTCACCACGCCGGGTGCCGATCTCGCCGCCAGCGCTCCGCTCGGCACGTTCTCTTTCGGTGAGAGCCTGGGTCCCGTCGAAGTTGCCGCTGGCGACTATCAGATCCGGGTAACGCCGGAAGGCGACGCGACTACCGTGGTCTACGATTCGGGCACGATCCCGCTCGGGGACGGAAACGACCTGTTCCTCACCGCCGTGCCCGATACGGTACCGGCGACGGCGACGTTCGATGCACCGATCAGCCTCATCGTCCTGAACGGAACCGATGCTTCCGAAATCCTGGATGTGCGTACTCAGGCGAAGGTCCGCGTCGTGCACGCGTCGCCGGACGCGCCGCTCGTGGATGTGCTCGTGAACGACACGATCGAACTGGTTGGCGATCTCGGATTCCCGAACGCCACGCCGGTCGTACCGGTCGACCCGGGCACGTACAACATCAAGGTCACGGTCGCCGACAACCCGGGCGTCATCGCTATCGAAGCAGACCTGACGTTCGACGCAGGCGTCGGCTACGACATTCTGGCCGTTGGCACATTGGCAGAGATCGCTCCGCTGGTTGCCATCGACGACAACCGCCCGATCGCGACGGCAGCGAAGGTGCGCATTGTCCATGCCTCGCCGGCCGCGCAGGACGTAGACATCTACATCACCGCGCCGGGCGCTGACATCACAGCTGAGACGCCAACCCTGACGAATGTGCCGTTCGGCGCCAACACCGGCTTCCTCGGCCTCGAGGCAGGCAGCTACGACGTCACGGTCGTACCGGCAGGCACCACCACCGCGGCAATCGGCCCGGCAACGATCACTATCGAGGCCGGTGGCGTCTACACCGCGATCGCACGCGATGCGACGGGCGGCGGCGCCCCGCTGAATTTGATTCTTCTGGACGACTTTGTGAACTGATCGACAGCGTTCCCAATGAGCTTTCCCCCAAAAGCTCTGCTCCCTGGCCCCGCCTACATGGCGGGGCTTTTTTTTTGACGAAGGCGACGCAACAACCCATCCCCTTCCCGAAGGAGCGGCTTCCAGCCGCGATCCATCCCCAAACCGTAGGAGCGGCTTCCAGCCGCGATTCACCCCGAAGCGTGGATTCTCCTGGACCTCTCGGTAGGAGCGGCTTCCAGCCGCGTTGACAAACGCAACGGCGGACATGATTGAAAATCCCGGAATCGCCCGGAATGCGGCGACGTCACGGCTATGGCGATGTCATGGATCGCGGCTGGAAGCCGCTCCTACGCGGACGGATACGGCTGATCGGAATCGCCGGTTCGCGGCTGGAAGCCGCTCCTACGGGGCGAGTGGCGGCGTTTCGCGTAGCAGGACGAAGCGAGAAGGCAAAGTGCGTTACATTTACGTCACTTTTGCGTTATATTACGACGCCATGGCCCGCACCAAGATCTCCACTTTGAATCTGCGCATCGATCCCGCCGTTAAAACGGCCGTGCGCCAGGCGGCTGCTCGGGAACACCGCAGCGTTGCCAACATGGTGGAAGTACTGATTCGCAGGCACTGCGATCAGACGGGCATCTCGATATCCGAATACGAGCCGAACTCGGAGGCTACCGATGGATGAGCGTACGCTTAGGGCACTCGTCGCCGCAGGCGCGGTCAGGAAGATCGACATCATCGCGCGGGGTGCGCGATTTCATGTGGAGGCAGTGACTCCGAACGGGGCTATCACAGCAGAAACGCGCAGCGGCAAGGTCCGAACGTGGGTCACGCTCGATGCCGCCGCGCGTTGGGTTCGCGGACTTGGCGTTGGCGGCGCCAGCGTGAATCTCACACACTGGCAGCCGGCTCAACGAGAATTAGCTGTCTGAGCTCTCCGCGGAGGCGGGTTCGCTCGTCTCTTCTGTCCCAGCCGACGGCCAATCGCCCTCGAACGGGAACGGTTTCGTCTCGGTGTTGTAGGTCAGGTAACCCACGATCTCGGAGATGTAGGCTGCCAGTCCCGCGCCGAAACGCTTCAGGTGTGCATTTGCCTCACCCGTGAACAGTACCCAGAAGAAACCGAGAATCACGACCGCGCTGGCCACCATCGATGCCAGGCCCGCGATCAGATAGAAGATCACCATGAAAACGAGGCGCAGCCAGGTCGACTTCGTCTTCAGATTCTTTTCGAGTTTCGATTCTTCCCGCGGCTCTTTTTCGTCAACAATGACGTGATCGACGGGAGGGTTGTCGTTGCTCATGTATAGGGCTCCTCGCATCCCCCAATGGACGCTGTCAGAATCGATATGGTAACCGCTGGCGCCGTTTCAAGGCACCGCACGTATTCAGGCGATCAGAGATATGAGTTTCGGCAAGGTCTCCGAGCTGTTTCCGAGCTTCAGCGAAGAGCTCGGCGCGTTGCTCCGGGAAGCGGGCCAGTCCGATCTGGCTCGGCAGATTCCCGGCCTCGAACTGGTCGACCGCTGCCGTTGCGCGGAATCCTTCTGCGCGACCTTCTACACCGTCGAAAGGCCGCAAGGTGCCTGGAAAGGCGATCACGAGAATCTGCTTCTCGGACCCGACCGCGGCATGCTGATCGTTGACGTCGTCGACGGTCGCATTGCGTGTGTCGAGATCCTAGATCGTCCGGATTTCAAAGCCCTGCTGGACCGCGTGTTCTCGAAGGCATAGCGAGAGGCGGTTGATCCCGATTGTCCCGGCATTCTTGCGGCGAAAACGGCCGTGCCGTAGTCTCACATCCGTTTTTGACCGAAGCGATAACAACGACATGAAGTCCCGAATTCTCGCCGCGGCGCTCGCCGCCACCCTCGCCGCCTGCTCGCCGGGCACGGACGAAGCAACGATCGATCTGGCCGCCGAAGCGCAGCGGATCGCCCAGCAAGCGATCATCATCGACGGGCATATCGATGTCCCCTATCGCCTGCAGAACACGCCGGCGGACGTCACGGAGGCGACGGACGGCGGCGATTTCGACTACCCAAGGGCGGTAGCCGGAGGACTGAATGTGCCATTCATGTCCATTTACACGCCGGCGTCACTCGAGGCCGAAGGCGGTTCTTACGACCTCGCCAACGAGCTTATCGACGGCGTCGAAGCCATCGTCGCGAGCGCTCCGGACAGGTTCGCGATCGCGACGTCCCCCGACGAAGTCCGCCAGCAGTTCACCGAAGGGCTGATCTCACTCCCGCTCGGCATGGAGAACGGATCGCCAATCGAGGGCAGCCTCGACAAGCTGCGACACTTCCATGAACGCGGCGTTCGCTACGTCACCCTGGCGCACAGCCTGTCCAATCACCTGTCGGATTCGTCCTACGACGAGAACCGGTTGTGGGACGGATTGAGCGACTTTGGCGTGGAAACCGTTGAGGAGATGAATCGGCTCGGGATCATGGTCGACGTCAGCCATCTTTCGGATGCGGCGTTCTGGGACGTCATGGACGTGTCGGCCGTGCCGGCGATCGCCACCCACTCGTCTGCACGTCATTTCACAACGGGCTGGGAACGCAACATGGGCGACGACATGATTGTCGGACTCGCGGAGAACGGCGGCGTCATCATGATCAACTTCGGCTCGGCCTTCGTGACTGCTGAGGCCAATCAATACTCAATGGCGCGCTGGGCGGCACGCGACGCGTTCGTCCTCGAACGTGAGGACTTGTCGGAGGATGAGGCTGCTGAAGTATTTGAAGAGATATGGGCCGCGGAACACGGCCCCTACCCTTACGCAGACCTGAGCGACGTGCTGGATCACTTCGACCACGTCATTGCCCTCGTCGGTGTCGACCATGTCGGTATCGGTTCCGACTATGACGGCGTTGGCGACTCGCTACCTACCGGGCTCAAGGACGTTTCCACCTACCCGAATCTGATCCGCGGACTGCTGGAGCGCGGCTACAGCGAAGACGACATCAGAAAGATCCTGGGAGAGAATCTTCTGCGCGTCTGGGACGAGGTCGAGGGACACGCGGTCGCCGCCAACTAGGCGGCGACCACGTCCAGCAGCACGTAGCGCAGCAGGACTTCGTAGCTGCTCTTGTCGAGTTTCATGCCGTCCGGCAACTCGAGCGTGTGGATCGGCGAATCGTCGAGTTCGCGGATTTCCTGAAAGTGCTTCTCGCCATTGCGATAGACACGGTATTTGACGTCGCGCTGCTGACCGTAGCTGAGTAGCACCTGGCTCTCGGTCCAGTCGTGAATCGTTGCTGCGCTCATCGTTTCCTCCTGAATCTCTCTCTTCCTTTCGGCCGACACGTGCTCGGCCTCTGCCAGAAGGAATTGCAAGCCCTGTGCCAGGTTGGGGCTTCGGGCAGCGATTTTTCTTTTCTTTTTAAAACAGACACTTAGCTTGCAGCAACTTTGTCGCAGTGCGTCATAAGGCGGTCACGTTTGTCAGTTTTAGACCAGACGTTCAGGCATTTGGCGACAGTCGCTTGACATAAAATTCCCGCATATGGGCTCAACTGAGCGGCCAAACGAGGAGAATGACGGGCACCGAAACGAGCACGATGAGGACCTCGAGCGCCAGCCCCATTCGCCAGTAGTCGCCGAAATGATAGCCACCCGGCCCGAGGATCAAGGTGTTGTTCTTGTGCCCGATCGGGGTCAGGAACGCACAGGAGGCCGCAACGGCGACGCCCATCAAAAACGGGTCCGGATCGACGCCGAGCCGCGCGGCGATATCCACGGCCACGGGCGCGGCGATGACCGCCGTCGCAGTGTTGTTCATCACGTCCGACAGCGTCATGGTCACAATGACCAGCAGCGTCAAAACGAATACCGGGGATAGCCCTCCGGACAGAGTAACGATGCCGTCGGCCATCAGCGCGGTGCCGCCGGTCGTCTGCAGCGCCCCACCGATCGGGATCATCGAGCCCAGCAGCACGATGACCGGCCATTCGATGGAGTCGTAGACCTCCCTGAGCGGCACGATATTCATCCCGACGTAAACGGCAACGACGCAGCCCAACGCGATGGGCAAATAGACGAGGCCGAAACTCGCAACGGTGATCGCGAGCGCGAACGTGCCGACCGCGATCCATATCTTGCTGCGCTGAATGACACGCTGCCCGCGATCCGCGAGTGGCAGGAGCCCCAGTCTTCCGGTCGTGTCCTGCAGCCGATCCTCGGACCCAAGTAGAAGCAGGATGTCGCCGGGCTCGAGAACCAGCTTGCGGACCCTTTCGCCAAATCGCCGGCCCTGCCTCGACACACCCACGAGCGCAACTCTAAAGCGATACAGCATGCGAACGGACATGGCCGAGCGGCCGGCGAGCGACGAGGACTCCGGCACCACCACTTCCGACAGCGCAAGATCGTCGCCGGAGAGGGCCTTGGTTCCGGAGCCGACGTACTCCAGTTCCAGTGCGCCCAGCGCGTCCTCCACGCTGTCCGGGCTGGCTTCAATGACAAGTATGTCGCCGGCACGAATCTCGGCCTTGCGGGCGAGCCCGGGCATCCGCTTGCCGCGGCGCGTGAGCCCGATGATCTCGATGTCGCTCTTTTCCGCAATCTCGTCGAGATCGCGGATGCGTTTGCCAATACAGGCCGATCCGTCCGGCACCCGGACCTCGGCGATATAGTCGGCCAGCTCGAACAGCTCCTTCTGGGCGTCGCTGACCCGTCGTCCGGCGGGCAGGAAACGCCAGCCAATCAATGCGACGTAGGCCACGCCAACAACGGCACAGGCGATACCGACTGGAGCAAAGTCGAACATCTTGAAGCTCTCGCCGAGCGCGTCGTTCCGGTATTCCGCGATGACGATGTTCGGAGGCGTGCCGATCAACGTGATCATGCCGCCCAGAATGGACGCGAACGACAGCGGCATCAGCGACAGAGACGGGCTGCGACCCGCCTTGCGCGCGGCCTGCAGATCCAACGGCATCAGGAGAGCCAGCGCCGCCACGTTGTTCATCACGGCGGACAGCGACGCCGCGAGCGTCGACATGACTCCGATGTGTGTGGCGAGCCTGCGCGATGCGTCGACGAGGTAGCGGCCGAGCAGTTCGATGACGCCCGAATTCGACAGCCCGCGGCTCACGATCAGAACGAAGGCGATGATGACGGTTGCCGGATGACCGAATCCGGAGAACGCCGCGTCCACGGGGACCACACCCGCGAGCAGGGCCGCAAGCAGCGCGACGAAGGCCACCAGATCGTAGCGCCAGCGGCCCCATATCAGGAAGCCGAACACCAGTCCCAGGATTCCGAAGAGAATCAGCTGGTCGGCTGTCACGTGCGCGCCCCGCCGCGATACGATATCGACATGGTCATCGTCATCATCCTCTTCATTCTGCTCCTGCTCTCTCTCGTGTTCCTGCCGGGACTCTGGGTGCGGCGAGTGCTCGAGCGCTACAGCGTACCGGACGACCGCTATTCGGGCACGGGCGCGGAGCTGGCGAGGCATTTGCTCGATCTGCACGGCCTTCAGAAGGTCGCCGTCGAACCGACCGAAGCCGGCGACCACTACGACCCCACGGACAAGGCCGTGCGCCTGACCCAGGACAAGTTCGACGGGCGTTCGCTAACGGCGGTGACCGTGGCAGCTCATGAGGTCGGGCACGCGATCCAGGACAAGGAAGCCTACGCGCCGCTGCGCTTTAGAACGTGGCTCGTGCAGGTCGCGGGTCCGCTGCAGAAGCTGGGCGCAGGGGTCCTCATGGTGTCCCCCTTCATCGGGGCCATCACCCGCGTCCCGCAGCTCGGCGTTTTGATGTTCGCGGCCGGATTCCTGACCCTGGCGACGTCGACCATCGTGCATCTGGTCACTCTGCCGACCGAGTTCGATGCGAGCTTCGGCCGCGCCCTGCCCCTGCTGGACCGGCACGCGATCCTCAAGAAGGTCGACCGGCCCCACGCACGCCGCCTGCTCACCGCAGCGGCCATGACCTACGTTGCGGCGTCCCTGATGAGCCTGCTCAATATCGCCCGCTGGTGGGCCATTCTGAGGCGCTGACAGCCCGTTCAGGCATTGAATCCTGCCGCTTCGGGCCCATAACCGCGTTCGGCCCGAAAAACCGGCTCTTTTCGCTGGTTTACGGCCAAAGGCGCTGCTATCATCCGCGCCCGAAACCGCCTGTCCGACCCGGGTCATGACTGGCGTAGAACGACCCGGAGGGACCTACCGGACCGGCAACGGAAACGGCCCCGCCTCGTGAGAATGCTCGAAGAGCCGCCCCGGATCAGATTCAGGGCAGCGGTTCTTGAGTGGCAGGCGGCCGTAACAGGGATTAATACAGAGCGTAGAGAGATGAAAGACTTAAGCATTTACCGGAACATCGGCATCTTCGCCCACGTCGATGCGGGCAAGACAACGACCACCGAGCGCATCCTGAAGCTCACCGGCAAGATCCACCGTACCGGTGAGGTCCACGACGGCGAAGCCACGACGGACTTCATGGAGCAGGAGCAGGAACGCGGCATCACGATTCAGTCGGCCGCGACCAGCTGCGAGTGGGCCGATCATCGCCTGAACATCATCGACACCCCAGGACACGTGGACTTCACGATCGAGGTCTATCGCTCTCTGAAGGTGCTCGACGGTGGCGTGGGCGTGTTCTGCGGATCCGGCGGCGTCGAGCCTCAGTCGGAGACGAACTGGCGCTATGCCAACGAGTCCGAAGTCGCACGCATCATCTTCGTCAACAAGCTCGACCGCGTTGGCGCGGATTTCTATCGCGTCGTCAAGCAGATCGAAGACGTGCTGGCGGCCAAGCCGCTCGTCATGGTTCTGCCGATCGGTGTCGAGGACAACTTCACGGGCGTCGTCGATCTCCTGACCCGCAAGGCGTACGTCTGGGGCGGCCGCGACGATCCCGAGGACTTCGAGGTCACTGACGCGCCCGAGGACATGAACGACCTCATCGAGGAGTGGCGCGAGAAGCTCATCGAGACCGCGGTCGAGCAGGACGACGATCTGCTCGAGCAGTACCTCGAGGGCGAAGAGCCGTCCATCGACGATCTGAAGCGCTGCATCCGCAAGGGCACGATCGCGCTGGATTTCTTCCCGACTTTCTGTGGTTCTGCCTTTAAGAACAAAGGCATACAGAACGTTCTTGATGCAGTGGTTGAATATCTGCCGAACCCGACCGAGGTCAAACCTCAGCCGGAGATCGATCTCGAAGGCAACGAGACGGGCGGCTTTGCAGAAGTCGATCCGGAGAAGCCGCTGCGCGCGCTCGCGTTCAAGATCATGGACGACCGCTACGGCGCCCTCACCTTCACGCGCATCTATTCGGGCGTGCTGAAGAAGGGTGACAACGTCCTGAACACGTTCACGGGCAAGACCGAACGTATCGGCCGCATCGTGGAGATGCACGCGGATTCGCGCGAAGAGCTCGACTCGGCGCAGGCCGGCGACATCGTTGCCCTGCTCGGCATGAAGAACACTCGCACGGGCCACACGCTCGCGGATGCGAACAATCCGGCCACGCTGGAGCCGATGGTATTCCCGGATCCCGTGATCTCGGTCGCCATTGCACCGCGCGACAAGGCTGGCAACGAGAAGATGGGCGTTGCCCTGAACAAGATGGTTCAGGAAGACCCCTCCTTCCAGGTGGCGACGGACGAGGACTCCGGCGAAACGCTGATCAAGGGCATGGGTGAGCTGCACCTCGACATCAAGGTCGACATTCTGCGCCGTACCCACGGCGTCGAAGTCGAGATGGGCAAGCCGCAGGTGGCCTACCGCGAGACGATCACGCAGATGGTCGAAGACAGCTACACGCACAAGAAGCAGTCCGGTGGTTCCGGTCAGTACGGCAAGATCGACTACAAGATCGAGCCGGCCGAAACCAATGCGGGCTACGAGTTCGAGTCGCAGGTGACCGGCGGTAACGTTCCGCGCGAGTACTGGGGCGCGATCGAGAAGGCGTTCGGCGTCAGCATGGCTGAAGGTACGCTGGCGGGTTATCCGCTGCTGGATGTCAAGTTCACGCTCCTCGACGGCGCGTTCCACGCGGTCGACTCGTCGGCACTCGCATTCGAGATTGCGACGAAGGCGGCTTACCGTCAGTCGGTGCCGAAAGCCGGCCCGCAGCTGCTTGAGCCGATCATGAAGGTCGACGTTTTCTCACCGGAAGACAATGTCGGTGACGTCATCGGCGACCTGAACCGCCGCCGCGGCATGATCAAGTCGCAGGACGCTGGCGCCACGGGTGTACGCGTCAAGGCGGATGCGCCGCTGGCCGAGATGTTCGGCTACATCGGTCATCTGCGTACGCTGACCTCGGGTCGCGGGCAGTTCTCGATGGAGTTCTCGCACTACGCGCCCTGCCCGCAGAACGTTGCGGACGAGGTGATCAAGGAAGCGCAGGAGCGCCGCGCGAACAAGTAAGTTCGACGCACTAGCGTCACAAAGCCCCGGTGGAATCATCCACCGGGGCTTTTTTTTTGTCCGCCGCGCCCCTGCTAAACCTATACTTGCCGACTATGGATGTTGGCAATTTTGCATCTCAGATTCGGCTTCTGGTCTTTGTACAACTCTCGGCGGCTGCATTGACGGGCATGATCGTCCACCATCTAAGCTGGAGCGGTCCGCTTCCGAGCCTCGGTTCGAATGTCCTCGATCAAGTCGTAATGTTCGGTGTAGGCGGTGCTCTATTCGCCTCCAGCGTCCTTTACCCATGGCTTGGACACAAGGACCGCGGGTACGGGAAGGGGCTGCTTCTTGTTGCCCTCTCCTCGATATCGTTCTGGTGCGCGACCTTTGTTGCCGACCCAGATGGGCCGCTGGGCGATTTTGGTCCGGACGCAACAGGATACATGCGAGCTAGTTTCGTCGGTGCGGCGATCGTGCTCGCCGGTGCGAAATTCATCTTGCCGCTTGGATTCTTCTCTCGGCTGTTCGCGGCAGGAGTGATTGCTGCAGCCCTTGGCGGACTCATCTTCTCAGTGATCGACCGCACATGGGGCATTGACAGCCACGCCGGATACGTCGCCCACGCGGCTTGGCACACGTTGATGGCGACCGCCCTCTTGGTGAGTCAGGGCGGCCCTCTCCGCGGGTTAGGCAGGCGAATGACGCCTTAGGATGCGACCCGCCTGAATTGCGTCATAGCTGAAGAACGCCACAGCCGTCCAGATGCAGGCGAAACAGACGATGTGTGCCGTGGTCAGCTCCTCGCCGTAGTACAGCCCCGTCATGAACTGCAGCGTCGGCGCGAGGAATTGCATGAAGCCGATCGTCGTCAGCGTTAATCGCCGCGCCGCAATCGCAAAGAACAGGAGCGGGAAAACCGTGACCGGGCCGGCGAGCAGAAGCAGCACGTTCGTTGAAGTGTCTGAATTCCCGAATGCCGCCTGCTGGCCGATCATCAGCCAGACGAGCCAGCCAAGGGCGAACGGGAAAAGCACTGTCGTTTCGACGAACAGCCCTGGCATTGCCCCTATGGCGACCTGTTTTCGGATCACACCGTAGGCGGCAAACAGGACGGCAAGCGACAGCGAAACCCAAGGGAAGATGCCGCCCTCCACGATCAGCACCAGCACGCCAATCGCCGCCAGTATCACGGCCGCAAGCTGGAAGCGACGCAGGCGCTCGCCAAAGAATGCCACGCCGATCAGCACGTAGATCAGCGGGTTGATGTAGTAGCCGAGGCTGGTCTCGAAGATTCGCTCGTTGACGACGCCCCAGATATAGATGAGCCAGTTGGCCGAGATGCAGAGCGCGGCCAGAATCAGCCATCCCATCATGCCCGGATGGCGGAAGGCGCAGGCAACGTCGGACCACTGCTTCCGCAAGCTCAGAATCAACGCGCCGAACGGCACCGCCCAGACGATGCGGTGGACGAGAACCTCACTCGGCGCGACGGTCTCGATCAGTTTGAAGTAGATCGGAAAAACGCCCCACAGCACGTAGGCGCCGAGCCCGAAGAGCACCCCGCTCCTGACCTCCGCCGCGCTTCGTTCGGCGTCGGTCACACGGAGTGCTGCTCGGGTGTTCTCTCAGGGCGTCCCCAGAGCAAGTCCCAGAGATATCGGGTCCGGGCGAATCCATCCAGTTGCAGCATATACAGACACGGCACCAGGAACAGCGTAATCAGCGTTGCGAAGAGAATGCCGAAACTCAGGCTGATCGCCATCGGTATCACGAACTGGGCTTGCACGCTGGTCTCGAGCATGATCGGCATCAGACCGGCCGCCGTTGTAAACGAGGTCAGGATGATCGCGCGGAAACGCTTGGTACCCGACTCGATCACAGCCCGTTTGAGCGGAACTCCCGACGCCCTTGCCTTGTTTATGAAGTCGACCATGATCAGGCTGTCGTTCACAACGACGCCCGCGAGCGCGACCAACCCGAACAGCGAGAACATGCTGACAGCCTCGCCCATGATGATGTGGCCGATAACAGCGCCGATCAGGCCGAACGGAATAACGGCCATGATCACCAACGGCTGGCCGTAGGAATGCAGCGGAATCGCAATCAGCGCATAAATCAGGAAGATCGCGGCAATCGACGCGACGCCGAGGTTCCGCAGGAAGTTCTGTTCCTCCTGACTCGCTCCTTCCAATCCATAGCTGACGCCCGGATATCTCGCCAGCAGATCCGGTACGAACTCGTCGTCTATGGTCGAAATGATCTCTCGCGGCTCGACGCGAAGCGGATCGATATTGGCCGAAACCGTCACCGTTCGCTCGCGATTCAGCCGCCTGATCGTCGAATAGCCTTCGCCGAAGGACATCTCCGCCACGGATTCGAATGGCACCTCATCGCCGGTCGGCGTTCTTATCCGCATGTTCTCCAGATCGGCAATCGAGCGGCGGTCCTCGCGCGGGTAGCGCACCATTACCCGCAATTCGTCCTGGCCGCGCTGGATACGCTGTGCCTCTTCGCCGAAGAACGCTTGCCGCACCTGCCGACCCAATGACGTCATGGTCAGGCCGAGCGCCTCGGCCTCCGGCTTGATCGTCAGGCGGATCTCCTGTCCGCCTGAACTTCCCGAGTTGCGAATATCGAAGACACCTTCGAAGTCGGCCAACCGGTCTTCCATTTCCGCAGCGGCCGCTTCCAGATTCTCGTAGTTTGTTCCGGACAGACGGAAGCTCAAAGGAGCCCCGCCGCCGACGTTGTCGCCGCCCGAGAACGTCAGCTCGCGCACGCCCGGTATCTCACCCACGCGCTCGCGCCAAAGATCGCTGATCTCCTCGCCCTCGAACGGCCGGTCGGACGACATTGGCATTTCCACGAAGAGGATTGCGCCGGTATCGCTGGTCGTGAACGCGCCCACGTGGCTGATCATCGGCAGCGTGTCCGGATTCTCCGCTACGTATTCGTCGTTCAGTTCGATGACCGCGGACTCCACGCGCGCGAGGACCTCGTTTCGGACCTCGGGCGGAGTTCCGGTCTGCATCTGCAGTTCCGTCCGAATGAAGTCTCCAGGTACGTCGGGGAAGAGCACGAAGCGGACAATGCCGCCACCCAGCAATCCCGCGGTGATAATCAGCATCGCGAAGAACAGCGTTACCGTGACACCACGGTTATCAATCGCGCGTTCGACCATCGGCCGATACCAGTTGTGGATCACGTGCTGCAGTCCATGCTGGACGCGGCGCTGAATACGCTGAAAGAAACGCATCGGGACTTCACGGAGCCGAACGTCCCGTTGCGGATTAAACAGGTCCTCTTCGTCGATCGGCTTGATCTTCGCGTGGACAAGGTGAGTCGGCAGAATCAGCTTCGACTCCACCAGAGAGAACATCAAACAAAGGATGACGACCATCGACAGCGCTTCGAAAAACGGTCCAACAATGCCGCCGACGAACAGCATCGGCGCAAAGGCAGCCATCGTTGTCAGGACCCCGAAGGTTGCCGGCACCGCCACCTGCCGCGCGCCCTTGATGACGTTATCAAGCGTGTGTCCGTCCTCTCGTATTCGGGTGTACGCGCTTTCTCCTATGATGATCGCGTCATCGACGACGATACCCAGCACGACAATGAAGCCGAACAGACTGATCATGTTGATCGTCACCGGCCACGGGCCGTGCGGCATCAGCCAGAGCGCGCCGAGAAAAGTGATCGGTATTCCGATGACCACCCAGAACGCGACCTTCATCCGTAGGAACAGCGACAGAACGATGAACACCAGCAGCGCCCCCTGCCACATATTCTTCGACATCATTTCCAGCCGCCCTTCGAGGTAGTGCGACCGGTCGATCCAGATATCGAGGTTGATTCCCTCTGGCAGCGTCTCGCGCTTCTCTTCGATGTATTGGCGCACCGCATCCGCGGTCTTTAGTTCGTTCTGTTGGCCGCTGGCCAGGATTCTCAGTGTTGCCGTTCTGTTGCCATCGAAGTGTCCGTAGCCTTCGGTCTCTACGAACCCGTCATTGATCTCCGCGATATCACCGAGAGTCAGCCGCGTTCCGTCTGAGAACGTGCGCAAGACAAGATCCGCATACTCGAGACCGGTATATACCTGCCCTTCCGTTCTTAGCAGGATGTCACCGCCGCTGGAGTTGATCGTGCCACCGGGCAGATCGACCGAAGACGCGCGGATAGCGTCTGAAATCTCAGTCATCGTCAGCCCGTACTGCTGGAGCACCCGCTCCGACACCTCGATACTGATTTCGTAAGGCCGGTCCCCCAGGAACTGAACTTGCGTGACTTCCGGAATCTGCACCAGCTCGTCACGTACTTCCTGCGCAATCTCCTTGCGTGAAAACTCGTCGAGTTCTCCGTGCACGGCAACAAAGACGACGTGGATCGGCACTTCTTCTTTGTAGATGACGGGTTTCTCCGTCAGCGCCGGGAATGTAGAGATCGCGTCGACGCGCGTCTTGATTTCGTTGAGCACCTCGTTCATGTCCGCGCCCGACTCGACCTCGGCCGTAACGCTGCCCATGCCTTCGCTGGCGTTGCCGCGGATCTCAACGATTCCGTTGACGTCCTGGATCGCTTCTTCGATCTTGACGACGACGCCCTCTTCCACTTCTTGTGGCGCGGCTCCCCGATACTCGACACGGACCTGGATCGTATTGAGCTCGAAGTCCGGCGTCGTTTGTTTGCGAATCGTAAAGACCGAGATAACGCCGGCGACGATGATGAACAGCATCAACAGATTGGCGGCCACGTTGTTCGACGCGAACCATGCAATCAGGCCCTTTTCGCTCGTGACGCCAGGCTGTCTCATTCGCCGGTACTCCCTTCGGACGAGACGAGACTGGTTGGGTCGTCATCGGTGGTCTCTTCCGGATCGTCGGTGGTACGGACGGACGCGCCATTGATCGGCGAATCCATCGGCGTTACGACGATTCGTTGACCCGCCTGTGCGCCGTCTCGAACGTACGCGTACTCGGTGTCCGAGCGGACAACCTCGACACTGCGGATGCGCAGCCTCGACTCCTCATCTAGGAAGACAAGCTGGTCCGACCCGCGTAGCGCACTGCGCGGCACGCGGACAACGCCGTCGAGCATCGAACCTTCGATCGACGCGGTAACAAATGTGCCCATCGGCAAAGGCTCACCGGCACCGCCACGGCCGTAGGGGTCTGTCACCTCAGCGACGGCGTAGGTCACGCGGCTGCGCTCATCGACCACACCTTCGGTTCGGACAATCGACGCCGGCCAATGCCGGAGCTGGCCCCGCTGCACTGTCGTAAGTACAACCGACGGGCCGGCGCCGCCCGGTACATTGGGCAGATCGACAAATGCGAGGTCGAGGTCGGTCAGCGGTAGCCGAACCTCAGCGACATCAGTCGCAAACGCCATTCCAAGACGCGTTCCCGGCCCTACGTACTGCCCCAGATCCGTCTCTTTGGAGCGAACGATACCGTCATAAGGCAGCCGGATGTACGTCCGTTCCAGGTCACGCTCGGCGCGCACGAGCTGCGCCTGAGCGGATGCGAGTGCCGCCGCCGCGGATGCATATTCCGATTCCGCGCGATACCCCTGACTGCGCAGCCTCGCGGCACCGTCATACTCGATTTGCCGCTGACGGACCAATGCTTCTGCCTGACTGACAGCAACTTCATAGTTTGTGGCGTCAATTCGAAGGAGCACTTCTCCAGCGCTGAAAACGCCGCCTGCCACGAAACTCGGTGAAATCTCGGTAATGGATCCCGAGACCTCCGCGCTCAATATCGTCTCCGTCCTGGGCTGAACGGTTCCCTGACTCTCGATCGTGAAGTTTTCGTTCATCGGCTCCAGGGCAAGGACTTCGACAAGCGGATCGCGGTTGTCGACCTCCTTCTCCTCCGGCGGCTGCTTCATGGACATCAGGCCCGTCAAGATGGCAACGGCAACGAGCAAAATGACGAATATCAGAATCTTTCTTTGCAGACCACGAGAAATGGCCATGGGAACCCCCAAATTCGAGCGTGCGCGTATTCTGAACCCTTTTGAGGGCAAGAACAGCATTTTGTTCAGGTTTGATGCGCACTCCCGACCGGCTGGAAGATGCATTTCTGTGACATAACTCCGCGAATTGGTCGGCCATTGACCCCAAACTGCTGGCATCGACAACGGATTTGTGCACCGCACAACGTGCACGCAAACGGACCGGCATGTACGAAGAACAATTCGGATTCAACAAACGCCCGTTTCGAGCCACCCCACGTGGTGCCGAAGTTTTTGTCGGCCCGCAGACGGCGCAGACGATGCAGAGCCTCAAGAAGGCGCTGACCACAAGCGATGGCGTTGTCACGGTTACCGGCCCGGCGGGCGCCGGCAAGACCACTCAGGTGCTCCGTGCGCTCGAGGCGATCGACGCGCAGTGCACCTGCATTCGAATCGGCCGCATGCACCTCGGCCCGGACGAAATACTGGAGTTCCTGCTGGCGAAACTCGGCGTCCAGGCGCCCCCGACCAGCACCATCCGCCGCGTCGTGTTCTTCCGTGCGGCGGTCATGAAGCAGCGCCTTGCCGGTCATCGGGTGTTCATCGTCGTCGAAGACGCCCAGCGGCTCGGCCTCGACGCGCTGGCGGAACTCGAAGCGCTGACTGGCGCCGAGAATGGCGACGGTGACGGTGCGAACCTGATTCTGATGGCGCCGCAAAGCCTTAAACCCCTTCTCCGCTCCGATGGCCTCGAGCGCCTCGATCAGCGTGTGCGGCTGCGGCACCAGGTATCGGCGTTGAATGAGCCGGAACTGCGAGCCTACCTGAAGCACTGCTTCCGTCTGGCGGGCGCAGAGTTCGATCTGATCTTCACCGACGGCGGCACGAAGCAACTGTTCAATCTGAGCAACGGCATTCCACGGGTTGCGAACAACCTCGTCGAATCAGTGTTGACCGCGGCCGCCGAACGCGGCATGGACAAGATCGGCCCGGATCTCGTCAGCGAGATCGCCGGTGCCGAGTACGAAATGACGGTTGAAACGCAGGTGCCGTCGTTCGAGGAACCGGTGGCGGAAGCTGAGGATGATGCTGCCTCTGACGACGAGCCGGCCGATACGCCGGTCGCTGACGATGCAGTCGCCGAAGAAGCAGTTGCACATGAGCCCGGCGTGGAAGAAGCCCTGTCCGAGGAAGCGGCCGATGAAGCGCCGGTTACCGAGGAGCCCATCGAGCCGGAAGCTGAATTCGACGCTCCTATTGCTGCGGAGCCCGTTGCCGACGAGCCGATCCTCGAGGCAACGCCCGAGGCAGAGGGAAGCGATGAGGACGCGATCGCGGGCGTTCCGCTTGCGTTGGAAGCGGATACCCCCGTCGAGGCAGAGCCGCTCGACATTCCAGAGATTGAAGCGGTCGAAGCTACGACGATAGTCAACGACGATTCGACGGTCGCCGCTCCCTCTGGCGTCGACGAGTCGGAAACGCCGTCACCTGAGCCGGCAGCCGAATTTGGCGAGCCGGACATCGATACTGACGCTCCCATCGCTGCGGAGCCGGTTGCCGAGGAGCCCGTTGCCGACGGAGCAGACCTCGACATACCCGAACTCATTCAGGACACGTTGCCCGACCTCGAGGTTCTTGCTCCCGAGGTGATGGAACGGAGCGCGATCACCGGCGCGGAACTTGACGCCGAGGACATTCCGACGCTTTACAGTTCCATGCGCATCAAGTCCCCTCTTGCCGAGCTTGCCGGCGATGCAGACGGCGACAGCAATGCCGAGCCTGTCGGCGGTGCGGCGGAGTCTGCTGGCGAGATACCCGAGGCCGCGGCAGTCGATCCAATCGAGGATGCCACGGCGTCAACGGGGCCAGCGGCACCGAGCGTGGACGCGCCGGAGCCTTTACTCGACGTCGAGACGGCATCGCTGCCCGACAATCCGCCGGCAATCGAACCCGAACCGGCGCCGGAACCGGCGGTTGTCACGAACAACGCCGCGCCCGCAACAGCGGAGGTGCTTGCCGCTGCTCAGGTTGAACCGGCCGCTGCGCCCGGCGAGCTGCCGGCGTGGGACCGCGATCCGACGCTCGCCGAACTCAAGCCGGACATCGATGCTCTGGAGCTTGCCATCGCCGACATGACGGACAGCGTCCCGATTCAGCCCGTCAAGCAGGCACCCAGGGAAGCCGTACCGGAGGTCGAACTCAAAGACCCGACGATGCCGAGCCTTCCCGAGATCACGCTGGACGCCGCGATCGAAGAGAAAATTCGCGAGGCCGAAGAAGCCCTCGAGAAGCACGACGCAACGATTGCCGAAGACGAGGAAATGTCCCTTGACGACATCGCCGACGGCGACGAGCGGGATACTCGTGCGGACGCCGAGCTCGAGAAAATCGCCGAGGGACTCGCACGCGCGAAGACGATTGAGGATGTCGACGACCAGATGGCCGAAACGCTTTTCGGCGAAGAAATCAGCCTGATAGCTGCGCAGGTAACGCTCGCCAATCCGGCGAATGAACCGGTAGCCGAAGGCATTCCGGCCGACGAGGACGTGGCTGAGCCCGCCCCCGTCGACCTTGCTCCTGAGCCTGTCGCCGCAGCGACGCCGGCCGAGCCGGAGAGCGAGTTCGAGAAGGAATTCCGCGAGGTCTACGGCGAAAACGTCGACATCTCGCTCGAGACCAAGCCAAAGCCGGGGATGGATCTATCCGCCTCGCAGCGTCTGGCCACCGTCCGTGCCCTGAACCAGGGCATCGTGCAACCGGGGTCCACCGCCGAGGTGTCCGCTGCGCCCAACGGCTTAGCGGAGCCGCCGGCGTCGATCGAGGATCAAATCGATACGTCGCTCTCGCAGACGATCAAGACGCTGAACATCGACGGCGCCGCACTGATCGACGACGATGAGGACGAGGACGAGACCGAGAGCAAGCGCGGCTTCTTCAGCCGCTTCCGCCGCTCTTGAAGCCCCTGACGTAGCTGATCAGCCGCCCGCCTGAGCGGTGGCCGTCGTCAGTTTCTCGTCGATGTAGCGCTCGACGACGGCTTCCAGCATCGCGATCGGCAGCGCGCCGTTCATCAGCAGCACGTCGTGGAACTCACGCAGGTCGAAGTGATCGCCGAGAACCTGCTCGGCGTTCCGGCGCATCTCCCAGATTCGCAATTCACCGAGCTTGTACGCCAGCGCCTGACCGGGCCACGAGATGTAGCGGTCGACTTCCGCGCGAACGTTGGCCTCCGAGAGTGAGGTGTTGTCGGCGAGGTAATCGATCGCCTGTTGCCGGCTCCACCCTTTCGCATGGATGCCGGTGTCGATGACCAGCCGGCATGCGCGCCACATCTCGTAGCTCAGGCGCCCGAAGTGTTCGTATGGCGTTCGGTAGATCCCCATTTCGATGCCGAGTTTCTCGGTGTACAGCGCCCAGCCTTCGCCGAAGGCACTGAAGTAGAGATCCTTGCGAAACTCCGGCACGTTCTCGAGTTCTGCCGATATCGCATTCTGATGGTGGTGCCCGGGCACCGCCTCGTGGAGCGTCAGTGACGGCAACTCGTAAAGCGGTCGTTGGTCGAGCGCATAGGTGTTGAGCCAGAAGGCACCGCCTACGTCGCCGCCGAGCGGTGCGCCATAGTAGGCACCCGTGGTGTAGTTAGGCGCGATCTCATCGGGCACCGGAACGACGCCATAGCTTTGCCTCGGCAGATGACCGAAGAAGCCCGGCATCTGGTAGTCGATACGCTTCGATATCCAGGCCGCTTCCCTGAGCAGGTCCTCGGCGGTCTCCGCGTAGAACTGCGGATCCGTTCTCAGGAATTCGACAAACTCATCGAAATCGCCGTCGAACTCGAGCTCCTCGATGATTGCCATCATCTCGGCACGAATTCGGCTGACTTCGCCCAGTCCGATCTCGTGGATCTCGTCGGGGGTCAGGCCGAGGATCGTCGTGTAGCGCTTTATCTGGAACGCGTAGTAGTCGTCACCGCCTCGGAGTTCCTCCGCGCCAACCGTCTCGGACGCGGCGTACTCCGACTCCAGGAAATCGGCAACGCTCGCGAACGCGGGCATGACCTGGTCCGCAATGATCCGTCTCGCACTGATCCGGAGCCGCTCCTGATCCCCGGCGCTCACTCGAGCGCTCATCTCCTCGAACGGATCGAAGAAGCTCGAGTCCTCGGGATCGTCCTTGACCTGCGCACGTACCGTCGGCAGCACGCCGTCGATGACGATCTGCGGCAGTACGAAATCCGAGCGCATGCCGGCACGCATGTTCTGGAGATTCTCTTCAAAGTAGCGCGGGATGTCGGACAGCCTGGCCAGATAGGCCTCGTAGTCTTCGACCTCCTCCATCCGGACGCCGTTGCTGGCGGTCAGCGCCGCCATGAAGAAGCCCGAGAACGTGTTGAACGGGATACGCCCCAGTTCGAGCTCCCGTGCACCGATAGAGTCCTCGAGAACCCACTCGAAGACTTCGGCATTCACTCGTCCGGCGAGGCTCAGGTCATCGCGGCTAATGTCGCGCGAACGTGCCAGATACCGGCGCTCTATCTCGAGGCGGCGCGCTGAGGCATCCGGCGTAGCATCCGGCATTCGGTCGTTGTAGTCATCGACCCCGGAACGAGTCGCGGCCAGCGGGTTTTCCCGCAGAACATAGTCGTAATACTCGGCCATTAGCGCATCGAGCTGCGCATCCGACGCGCCCGCGTGACCATCCGCGCGGACGTTCGTCGCCATGAGGACAGCCGCCCAGCAAAGGGCGGCTGCCAACGCGAACCGGCCCGCGGCGCGCATCAGTCCGACGCCGCTTCGAGCGCTTCGAGACGTGCCGCTTCGAATTCGTCACCCGGGTTCCACGTCGGCATCTCGTCCGCATTAGCGATTGCCAAACCGGTCCAGTAGCCGATCAGCGTGTCCTCGATCATGCCGTCGAAATTCCACGTGTCGTCAAACTCATCGGATGGCTGGTGGTAGTGAATGTCAGTCCACGAATCCACCTGCTGCCGTCCCCAGTCTTCGGGCCGGTCGACGAAGTCGATACCGGTATCCAGGTACATTGCGGGGACGCCGATCTGCGCAAAACTGAACTGATCCGAGCGGTAGAAGTAACCGCGGTCCGCGAACTGATCCGGATTGACGACACGGCCCTGTTCCTCGGCAACCAGCATTACGAGTTCGTCGATGGACGATTTGCCCAGGCCGATGAAGGTCAGATCGTGGGTATGGCCCCAGATATTGCCGCCGTCATAGTTCATGTTTGCTGCAATCTTGCCGGCAGGGAACGTCGGATTCTGTGCGTACCACTTCGAGCCCAGCAGCCCCTGCTCTTCCGCTCCGACCATCGCAAACAGCACAGATCGGCGTGGTGCCTCGGGGAGCGCCTGAATCGCGCGGGCGATCGCCATGATCTGGGCAACGCCCGACGCGTTATCGAGCGCACCGTTGTAGATTGCGTCGCCCTCATCGTTCGGGGTTCCGATACCCAGGTGATCGTGGTGCGCCGTAAAAATGACAACCTCGTCGCTGAGTTCAGGGTCGCTACCCGGGATGAGGCCGAGTACGTTGGCGGTCTGAACCCGGTTGATCGAGACGTCGAAACCGATGGAGGTAGTGATTCCGAGCGGCACCGGCTCGAAGTCACGGTTGTAGGCTGCCTCGCGCAAATCGTCCAGGTCGTTGCCGGAGAGCGCGATGAGTTCGCGAGCGGCATCTTCCGTGACCCAGCCCTTAACCGGACTGCGCGACTCGTCGCCAGCCGGCAGCTCGAACTGCTCGCCTGTCCAGGACGTCTGAACCACCTGATAGGGATAGCCTGCGGAAGGCGACGTGTGAATGATGATCGCGCCGACCGCGCCCTGCCGCGCGGCGGTCAGGTATTTGTAGTCCCAGCGGCCGTACCAGAGTCGCGTCTCGCCACCGAACAAGTCGGGATCCCAATCAGGATCGTTGTTCATCAGGACGACCACCTTGCCGGTCACATCGACGCCCGCGTAATCGTCCCAGTCGTACTCGGGCGCCTGGATTCCGTAGCCGACAAAGACGAGTTCGGCGTCGGTGACTTCGGCACGCGCAGTCTGAACACCGCTGAATACGATGAAGTCATCCCATTGCGTCAGCGTTAGGTCAGCGTCGGCGCCGGTGAACGTCCATGACGGCGGTTGACTCGCGTTAACGCCAACGAGGTCGAATGGCTGTTCGAAGCTGCCGCCTGCCGCGCCTGGCTCTAGCCCGATCGCCTCCATCTGCTCGATGAGGTACTGCCGGGCTTTAACATCGCCGACGGTGCCCGGGCCGCGACCTTCGTAGCTGTCGTCCGAGATCTCGACGATGATGTCGCGCATGTAGTCTGCAGTGATCTGCTGCGCCGCCAGCTCGGCTCCCGGATTGCCGCCGGCCAGTTCGTTGGCAACCGGCGAGGAAGGTACGTCCGCGGCCTCGGTTGCCGCTTGCTCGGGCTCGCCGCCGCCGCAGCCGGCCAGAGCCAGTGAGATAGTCAGAATGCCAAAGGCGTGCTTTCGATACACGATTGATTACTCCGTGATTGTGCGTCCCGCCCGGACGATGTCAGCGTGCGAACACTTCATCGAAGAAGTTGCGCATGGCTGCAAAGGAGCGGCGATTCGCGTCGTCGTTGTAGACCGTACCGGCGTTCGAGTCGCTGGCGGCCGGATTCGTAAAGGCATGGAGCGTATTACCATAGGCGTGGATTTGCCAGTCCGCGCCCATGCTCGTTAGTTCTTTGCTGAGGGCAAGGACCTTGTCCGGTGGGGCCAGTGGATCGTCCCAGCCGTGCAGGGCCAGAATCTTCGCCCGGATTCGATTGTCGGCCGTGTTGCCGGGCGATTCGAAGAGCCCGTGAAAGCTGACCACGCCCCTTAAGTCCGCCCCCGTCCTCGCAATATCCAGCACGCACAGGCCACCGAAACAAAAGCCGATGGCGCCGAGCCGGTCCGAGTCAACCTCGTCCTGTTGGCTGAGCAGGTCTACCCAATCGAGCAGTCGCTCTTGCAGGTGCGGCCGGTCGTCTTTGTGCCGAACCATCAGTTCGCGCAGGGTCTCGAGGTCCGCGTCCCGGGTATCGGTCCCGTAGAGATCGACCACCAGCGCCGCGTAACCCATGCTGGCGAGCGCCTCTGCCTTGCCCTCCTCGAAGGCCGTGCGTCCGCGGATCGTATGGCAAACGAGGACGCCGGGTCGCGGCCCGGCCTGCCCGTCATCCCAGGTCAGTCGCCCCTGGAACCCGGCCCCGCCGGACTGATAATCGATATCGCGATGCTGCAATGCCATTGGATTCTCCCTTCGCGGCGTGCGCCGATCTTGCCAGTAAACGCCGAAACTCGCATCGGCGCGTTTGCTACAATCGCCACCGGCCTGCCCCGGTAGCTCAGCAGGATAGAGCACCGGATTCCTAATCCGGGGGTCCCATGTTCGAATCATGGTCGGGGCGCCAATCCTCCTCCTCTTCAGTCGGTGCCCATCAATGACCATCGTGATCCGGGATGCCAGCCCCGCTGACGGCCCCATCATTGCGGAGTTCAATTCGAGGCTACGGGAAGAAACCGAGGGCAAATCGCTCGATCCGGCGGTCATCGGTCCCGGCGTCGCCGCCATGCTGGCCGACCCGCTGAAAGGGCGCTACTGGGTGGCCGAGGCGGACGGCGACATCGTGGGCCAGATCATGGTCACCTACGAATGGAGCGACTGGAGGAACGGAACCTGGTGGTGGCTGCAAAGCGTCTACGTTCGAGACGACTACCGCGAGGCCGGTGTCTTCAAGGCGCTTTACAGCTACATCGAGGCGCTGGCACAGGATGCGGAGTCCGTCGTCGGCATTCGGCTATACGTCGAGAAAGACAACGCCCGCGCGCAAGCCATCTACGACAAGCTGGGCTTTCGCGACACCGGCTATCAAATGCAGCAGAAGGTGTTCTGACCTCAGCCAACGGAGTGCAGTAGTGATCGAGCCGGGAACGACAGCCCCCGACTTCGCGCTGCAGGCGAGCAGCGGTGGCTCCGTCAGTCTGAGCGAATTGCTCGCCGAGGGCCCCGTGATCCTGTACTTCTACCCGGCGGACTTCACACCCGGCTGTACAAAGGAAGCGTGCGCGATCCGAGACCTCCACGACGATGTTCTTTCTGCCGGACTGCGAGTTGTCGGCATCAGTCCGCAGGTTGCGGACAGCCATGAGCGATTCCGCGAGAAGCACGGGCTGCCGTTCGACTTGCTGTGTGACACCGAGAAGGACGTCATCCGCAAGTACGACGTCGACGGTCCGATGGGAATCGGCACGCGCCGAGCGACATTCCTGATCGCTCAGGACGGCACTATCGAGGACGCGGTCCTGGCCGACGTCCGGATCGGCCGGCACACCGAGTTCATTGAACGCGCGATCGCACTCCGCGGAGACTCAGGCAATTACTCCTGAGCGGTGGCCGGGACGTAGGGTTCACCAAAGCGCATGCGTATGGTTTTGGTCTTGCCGAACCACGGTATCGCGACAATGTAGATGTTGTCGTACTCGTCCTCGGCGATCGGCGGTACCTCTTTGTGCCCGCCCAGACCGGCAATCATCTCGGGAACGGTATTGCTGTGTCCGACGACCAGCACGATCCGGCCCTTCTCTTCCTGCAGAATCGTCTCGAGGAATTCCTCGGTGTCGCTGGCATCGTAGGTATTGATCGGCAGGTCCAGCGCGTCGGCAATCGGCTGCGCGGTCTGCTGGGTTCGTTGGTAGGGCGTCGAGTAGACCGCGTCGATACCGGCGATGACGTCGACGTCCAGCAATTGTCGAGTGAGTTCTTCCACCCGCCGCTCGCCTGCTTCGCTGAGCGGTGGATCGTCGCCTCCAATTTCGGCCTTCTCTGCGTGGCGGACGAAAATAATCGTCGTCGTTGCTTGTGACTCGAAGAACCAGGCCAGGCCGACAGCGATCAGCGTGGAGATGATGATGAGCTGGACGCGGCGTCGCCGGCGCCGCCGGCGACGATCCAGTGTTTGCTGGTCTGTGCGCATGAAGCGCGACTTTATAGTCTTTCCGGCGTTTTGACCACGCCTGGCCCTCGCAGAGCCTATTTTTCAGCGCCGTCGCGCTCCTCGACCACTACGTGGTACTCGCCCTCTATGATCCGGTGAACTCGAGGTTCGCCCTCGGGTTTCTCGCCGGACGCCTCCCACGCTTTGCGCATCTTGCGGCGGAACCACCAGAGCCGGATACCCACGATCGCCGAAAACACGATCAAGAGGCTCGCGAGGATTACGAACGCAAAAAAACCGACGACAATCGAGGCGGCAATCGCCAGCGCACCGACAATAATTACCAGCGCATTGGCAATCGGATTGCCGGCTGGAAAGCCACGTCTGTAGGTGTAAGTCACGTTCATTCCTCGTCGTTAGCGGTCGGCAGACTCGTCTGCGTCGACCCGTGTATAGAAGCCTTCGAACCACGGGGACCACTCCGTGCCGTCCGCGTTGCCCTGTTCGAAGTACTGGCGGACTCGTCCGTCATCGAGCGGCGTCCACAGGCCGCGAAATGGCGCGGTCTGATCGCTCGCGACGTAGTGGATAGTGCCCTCCAGGAGCATTCCATCGTCCGTCAGACCGCCACGGATATTGATCTGACTGCCGCTGCTGTCGTTCCAGACCTGGACCCACTCACCCGTCGTCTCGTCGAGATAGTTGATGCTCATCCCCGAGCCGCCGGTTGCGCTGGACCAGTTTTCGATCAGTACGCAGCCCCTCTGCTCGGATTCTATCGTGTTGCGGCCAGCGAATGTGCCATTCCCGATGTGCACCTCCCAGTTCCCGACCCAGAAGTCGAATTCCTTGAAGCGCGCGTCGTGCTCGCAGGGAAACGCGCTGACCGTCATCTGCTGAACCAATTCGTCGTAGCCGGCATTGCCTTCGAGCGCCGACAACTCAGCATCTCCGGTAATGGCGCCGACAGCGGTAAAGCCGTTTGCGGCAAGCGATTCCAGAATCTCGACGGCCGCGTCGGCATCGCCAGCACGAACGTTCTGCCGCGCCGATTCGAGCGCTGCCTGCACCGGCGACAGCGGCGCCGGGGCATCCTCCGACTGAGCAAATGCCGTCGTGGACAGCATTGATGCTAATACAATCAACAATTTGCGGGACATTCTTAACCCTCCCCCTAAACAAGGTATCCACCCTGTGTCCCATCAGACATCGGGGGATGGAGGAGGTTCGCACACCTCGGCTGCTGCCTTTGGGGAGACATTGAGCGTTCTAGCTCAGAATCAATAGCCAATTGTTGAATCGTTCACGCTCCCGCCGCACAATGCGCCGTCGCAGCATTGGACGATGGAGAGGTGGCAGAGCGGTTGAATGCACTGGTCTTGAAAACCCAGTCCGTCTGACCCTCTCGAACAACAAGGAAACGGCAACTACGGACTGACCTTTAGGGAAACGCCAGATACAGGCATCCACAAGTACGACCAAGAGTCTGGAGAGGTGGCAGAGCGGTTGAATGCACTGGTCTTGAAAACCAGCAAAGGTTAATAGCCTTTCGTGGGTTCGAATCCCACCCTCTCCGCCAAAAAAGCAAAGGGCCCCTTCATGGGGCCCTTTGCTTTTTTCGCCGAGCGGGTCTGGGATTCCGAACCCTGTTCGACTCACGCAGCGGCAAAGCCGCAAGTGAGGACGCGAAGCCAAAGGCGAAGCGTCCATCCCACCTGCCCACCTCCCACTCACCCCACCCCGCAACTACGCGAGTAGGCTTCCGACCCCTGTTCGACGAGCACAGCAGCGAAGCTGCATGCTCGGACGCGAAGCCAAAGGCGAAGCGTCCATCCCACCTGCCCACCTCCCCGCTGCTCCCATCCCGCAACTACGCGAGCGGTATTCCGAACCCTGTTCGAGTCACGCAGCGGCAAAGCCGCAAGTGAGGACGCGAAGCCAAAGGCGAAGCGTCCATCCCACCTCCCAGTCGACTTCAACGCCCGCCTACGCGCGCGAAACCAACTACGTATCCACCATGCTGAATCCCGCGGATGAACTACACTAGTGGCAGAAATCGCACCTTCCGGGAGAATGCCGAAATGCATCGATGGCGAGTCGCACCCCCTTTATCAGTGACCGCGATGCTGCTGATCATGACCGTAGCCACCGGCTGCGCTACGCCCGTTCCGCCCGCGCTAAACATGGAGTCGGAGCCTACGGCAGAGGGCCTATACGAGGTTACGGGCATTGACGCCGATGAGGCCCTGGCCCGAGCCGACAGCGACATGGCTCAGTACACGAAAATCCTCATTCGCCGGATCGACGTCGAGTTTCGACCGGGAGGCGATGTGGTGGGTCCACAGATCGCGCGGACCAGCGCCGGCCCCTACGCGATCTCGGAACAGGACCAGGAGGAATACCGCACTTACGCCGAAGTCGAGATTAGAGAAGAGTTGGGAGAGAGCAAGCGCTTCACACTGGTCGAAGAGCCGGGCGCGGACGTGCTCGCCGTGACAATTCAACTCTCGGACCTCGCGTCCTATGTTCCACCGAACCAGCAGTATGGTCGAACGTCGGCCTATCTGAACAGGCTTGGCGAGGCAACGATTGACCTCGAGCTACGGGATTCGGTGACTGACGCCGTAATCGCGCGAGCCAGCGACAGACACACGGCCGGGAATATCAGCAACGTGATTCAGGTAACCGCTACCGCTACCGTCACCGCGGACGTTGAGCGTCTCTTCCGGCTCTTTGGGCGGCATATGCGACAGCAGCTCGAAGGATTCGCCGCACTCGGTGAGTGAGCGGCCACTCCCCTTCATTTCACGTTGGCTGTCCGCTGGCCGAGGGCGACAGAGTACTTGGTTCCGTATTGAAGTTCAGCCACCTGTGCGAGTTAACCAGGACTCTGGCGGCAGGAGACGCCAAGCGGTCTACTCGAAAGTCCTCCAGTAGACATCCTGCGGCACGGGCCGCGCGGAAAGTGTCGACAGGAAGGCGTACAGATCATCGAGTTCCTGATCGGTGAAGGACGCGAATCGGTCGCGGGCGACCATCGACATCAGCGGCAGGTCGTCGCGTCCCGCCAGTGAGGTTCCTGTCTTCATCAGCGTCGAGAAATCCTCGAACGAATAGGCGCGGACAATTGCGAGGTCCGGCGTCGTCCCGAATTCGTCGATCGAACCCCGCAGATCGAAACCGTGACATTCGTTGCAGGTCGTCATCGCGATGTACTCGCCGCGAACGATCGCTGGATCGTCTTCTTCGCCGGTTATGAAGGGTGGAACGTGCTCTGCCCACGTCACCATGTGGTCTTCCTCGCCCGTTACGAGCCACCAGCGGGCCCTAAGCCCAAGCCTCGCAGACGGTAAGTCGATCTCCACCACGTCGGCCGACCGCAGGAACAGAATGAGCGCACTCAGGTCCTCGTCATTCAGGTGGACGAAGTTGTACGACGGCATGGACCACAGGGCGCGCCCATCCGGGCCGATTCCCTGCCGGATGACGGCTTCCAATACCGAATCGTCGTGTGCCCGTGCGGCGAGTGCGAGATTCGGTGCAACCGAGCGGCCCGACCAGGCCCAATCGTCGAACACCACACCCTGCAATTGTTGACCGTGGCAGCCGAAGCAGCCGCGCGTCCGCGCGATGTGCCTGCCGTGCGCGAGAACGGCGGCGGTGGATTCGAGTACGACCTCGAAACCCGGTCCTGGCTCGACATCAGCAAGCATCCACTCGCTGCGCGCGTACAGCGTGCCAACTCCGACCGCCGCGATTCCCGCCAGCAAGCCAAGAACCAGCAGTCCGCGTTTGATCCAGATCATGTCAGCCCTCCGGGCGATGCTGCTGCAATCGAATACTCCACCTCAAAGCGAGATTCCAGTCTCATTTGCATCGACGGGGGCTGTCAGTTTCGGGCCACGTCGACGTCTGACGAACGGCCTTGTGCCGACAGCAGGTAGAACACGACGCCGCTTGCGATGATGCCTAGACCGAACAGCCCCTCGGTCGGACGTTGGTACAACACGTAGCCAAGCGTCCATCCCATGAGGACCAGGTAAACGATCGGCGTCACGGGATAGGCAAAGGTTCGGTACGGGCGCTCGAGCCCGGGTTGGCGCCAACGCAGCACGAATACGCCGAGCACCGTCACGAAGCTGTTGAGTGCGAGTGTGAAACTGGCGAACACCAGTACCGACTCAAAACCGGACGTCACGATGAACAGAAGCGCCAGCGTCGACTGGACGATGATCGCGACGTACGGCAGTCCGTCTTCGTTGACACGGGAAAGGAAGCGTAATGGCTCGAAGTCCTCGCCAATCACTAGCAACACCCGCGGCCCCGCCAGCGTCATTGCGCTCACGGTGGAGATCAACAGCAAGGCCAGCGCCGCACCCGCGAACCGGCCACCGGCCTCGCCGAATGCGTACTCCGCGGCGATGTAGCCAACCTCGAGTTCGCCAGCCATCGCGTCCATCGGTGCGACGCTCAGAAAGACGTAGTGCAACGCCACGTAGAGCGCGGTAACAACCGCGGTTCCGAGAAACAGGATTCCGGGCAGGTCGCGCTGCGGATTCTCGAGTTCGCTGCTCAGATACGTCGCCGCATTCCAACCGGTGTATGCATAGCTCACATAGATGAGCGATACAGCAAAAGCGCCGCCAGTCAGAAGCGCGCCGTCGCCGGGCCGGGGCAGGAAGTCGACTGGCTGAGGTGCTTCGACGAGGACGAGCCCCAAAACACAGAATGCAACGATGGCCACGACTTTGAGGATCGTGAATACCGCCTGTAGTCCTCCGCTCTGCCGCCGATTGACGGAGTGGACTGCTGTAAGGATGACCACAAGGGCAACAGCCAGCACCGTCTCGATGATGCGTGGATGATCTTCGGGTAGCAGCGATGTCGCATACGCCGCGAAGGTCATCGCGGCCAGCGCGGTCGGAGCAGCGAAACCGATCGTCGCCGAGACCCAACCGGACACGAAGCCGGCCATGGGATGGTAGATCCGCGTCAGAAAGTTGTACTCGCCGCCGGAGCGTGGGAGTGCCGCGCCCAGTTCGGCGTAGGTCATCGCTCCGCAGAGCGCGATCAGCCCGCCGAGCGCCCACAGCGTCAGCAGCACGAATCCCGACCGTATGTCGACGAGCTGGAAGCCCAGGCTCGTGAATACGCCGGTGCCGATCATGTTGGCGATGACGACGGCGGTGACCGTCGACTTACGAAATGTCCTGTCGTTGCGGGGCCTCACAGGCGCCGACAATACCGGAATGCCTGCCCCTGCGCCCGGTTCCGGGCTATCCAAACCGGCCGCCGCCGATGGTAGACTTCGCGCAACCCCCCTATTTCCGAGGATTCGATCGATGCAACAGCAAGTCAGCTATACCCAACCGGTCGCCAACGCGTCAGTCGAGGACCGTTCGGCGTTTATCTGGAAATGCTACGCCCACGTCGTGGGTGGCCTGCTCGCTTTCGCCGCCGTACTGACCTACATGATTACGTCCGGTCTCGCGGTCAGCATCTTCAATATCCTGCTGGGCAACTGGCTGGTCGTCCTCGGCGCGTTCATCCTTGTCAGCATGGGCGCGTCCGCGATGGCGCACACCATCCAGTCGACAGCCGGCCAGTACGCCGCTTATGCGCTGCTCGTTGTGGCCGAAGCCGTCATCTTCTCGCCATTCATCCTGCTGGCAACGCAGCAACCGGGGCTGCTGGACAGCGCAGTTGGCGTAACCATTGTCGGCTGCGTCGGGCTGATCGCGACGGCGATGATCACGCGCAAGGATTTCTCATTCCTGAGAGGCATCCTCGTTTGGGGCTTCTTCCTCGCACTGATTGCGATCGGGGCGTCGTTTATTTTCGGCGCGCAACTCGGCACGTGGTTCTCGGTCGCGATGATCGGCTATGCCGGTGCCGCCGTGCTGTATTCCACGTCGAACATCATGCACCACTATCCGCAGGACCGTTACGTCGCTGCCGCGATGCAGCTGTTCGCATCGATTGCGCTCATGCTCTGGTATGTGATCCAGTTCTTCCTCGCCAGCAGCGAGTAAGCAACGCGTCATTCGAAACAAAAAAGGGCCCGTTACCGGGCCCTTTTTTTTGCTTACTTGCAACCGTCAAACGGTGAGCTCAGTAACGCCCCCCATGTACGGCACCAGGACCTCGGGCACACGGATAGTGCCGTCTTTCTGCTGATAGTTTTCCATTACCGCAATTAGCGCGCGCCCCGCGGCTACTCCCGAACCGTTCAGGGTATGGACGAGTTCGGGTTTTCCCGACTCTGGATTGCGTACGCGCGCCTTCATGCGACGCGCCTGGAAGTCGACATAGTTGCTGCAGGATGAAATTTCGCGGTACCTCTGCTGTCCGGGGAGCCATACCTCCAGATCGTAGGTCTTCGCCGCACCGAAACCGACGTCGCCTGAACACAGGACGACGACGCGGTAGGGAAGCTCCAAGCGCTTCAGAATCTCCTCTGCATGTCCCGTCAGTTCTTCGTGCGCACGCCCCGAATCGTCTGCGGTGACAAAGTGCACCAGCTCGACTTTCTCGAACTGGTGCTGACGGATCATGCCCCGCGTATCCTGGCCGTGAGAGCCCGCTTCCGAACGGAAGCACGGCGTGTGTGCCGTCAGCTTCAGCGGAAGCTCGTCTGCCTCGAATATCCGCTCGCGACCGAGGTTGGTGACCGGCACCTCCGCCGTGGGAATCAAATAGAACGGCCGCTCGTCGGTCGTCTTGAACTGATCTTCCTCGAACTTCGGCAACTGCGCGGTCCCGAACAGCGCCTCACTCTGTACGAGGTACGGCACGTAGGTCTCTTCGTAGCCGTGCTCGCCGGTGTGAACATCCAGCATGAACTGAATCAGCGCACGCTGCAGCCGCGCGAGCCCAGCGCTCATGACCACGAAGCGGGCGCCCGAAATCTTTGCCGCCGCGTCGAAATCCAGCATGCCGAGTCCGGTGCCCAGTTCAATGTGATCGCGCACCTCGAAATCGAAGTCTCGCGGCGTACCCCACTGGCGAATCTCGACATTCGCGGACTCGTCCTCGCCGTCGGGAACCTCGTCAGAGAGCAGATTTGGCAGCCCGGTCTCGATCGAGCGCAACTCGCCCTGAACCGCGTTGAGATCGCCCTCCGCCGCTTCCAACCGTTCGCCTAGATCGTTGACAGCTGCAAGCAGCGGCTCGATATCCTCACCCTGCGCCTTCGCTTTGCCGATGCTCTTCGCGCTTTGGTTGCGCTCGCTGCGCAGGTTCTCCGTTTCGACCTGCATGGATTTGCGGCGCTCCTCGAGTGCGAGATACGCAGCGGCATCGAATTCGAAGCCGCGCCGAGCGAGGTTTGCGGCAACCTCAGCGGCAGACTGCCGCAGTAGTTTTGGATCAATCATCGTCTTTGGAGTTGGGGCCCGCCTGATTACGGCGTGCAATGTCTTCAAGTTTTTCGCGGATCCGAATCTCGAGGCCGCGCGGCACGGGATGATAATACCTGGCCGGCTCCATGTCCTCGGGAAAGTAGTTCTCGCCCGCGGCAAGCGCGTCCGGCTCGTCGTGCGCGTAGCGGTAGCTGTCCCCGTAGCCGAGCTCCTTCATTAGTCCGGTCGGGGCATTCCTCAAGTGCATTGGCACCTCCAGGCTACCGAATTCCTTCGCGTCGCTGGCCGCGGCCTTTGCGGCCTTGTAGACCGCATTGCTCTTTGCGGCGCAGGCCAGGTAGACCACTGCCTGCGCCAGCGCGAGTTCGCCCTCGGGGCTTCCGAGACGCTCCAGAGTCTCCCAGGCATCGAGTGTGAGTCTCAGCGCGCGAGGGTCGGCATTGCCAATGTCCTCCGATGCCACCCGGATCATGCGTCTCGCGACGTACAGCGGCTCACAACCGCCGTCCAGCATCCGCATGAGCCAGTACAGCGATGCATCCGGATCGCTGCCTCGAATCGACTTGTGCAGGGCCGAGATCTGGTCGTAGAAATACTCGCCCTGCTTGTCGAAGCGGCGCCGCCCCCCGGTCGCAACTTCCTTCACGACCTCCTCGCCAATAGTGCCGCTGTCGGCCAGATCCGCGGCGAGTTCCAGAAGGTTGAGCGCGCGCCGGGCGTCGCCGTCTGCCGCCGCGGCCAGGATGCCGACCTGTTCGTCGTCGATCGTGTAGTCCCCCGCCAGACCCCGCTCTTCGTCGTCGAGCGCTCGCCGAAGAATTCCGGCGATCGCCTCGACGTCGAGGGCTCGCAGCACATAGACGCGAGCCCGCGACAGCAGTGCGTTGTTGAGCTCGAACGACGGGTTCTCCGTCGTCGCGCCGATGAACGTCAGGGTGCCGTCCTCGACGAATGGAAGGAAGGCGTCCTGCTGTGCCTTGTTGAAGCGGTGAACCTCGTCGAGAAACAGGACCGTGCGGCGCCCCGCCGTCTGCTGCTGTTTCTCGGCCTCGGCGACCGCGGTGCGAATGTCCTTCACGCCGGCCATGACGGCAGACAGCGCGATGAAGTGCGAGTCGGTCGAGCGGGCAATCAGCCGCGCGAGCGTGGTCTTGCCGGTACCCGGCGGCCCCCAGAAGACCATCGAATGGGTGCGGCCCGAATCGATCGCGCGACGCAGCGGCTTACCCTCGTCAAGGAGATGACTCTGACCGAAGAACTCGGCGAGGCCGGTCGGCCGCATTCTGTCGGCGAGCGGCCCTTCAGGCTTGTCCTCGGCGGCAAGAGGCGCGAACAGATCGTTCATCGGAGAACCGCCTGTCGCTAGGATCGTCGGGCGATGACCCAGGCTTCGACGCGCAGGGCCCAGCCGCCGAGACCGAGCAAGGCGAGTGTCAGGCCCGCGGCGATCCCTGCGACATCGGCACCCATGTCCAGCCATTCGGCCGTCCGGTAGCCGACCGTGCGCTGCATGATTTCGATCAGGGCGCCGAACGCAATCAATCCGACCGCGATCCGCCAGTAGGCCGACCGCCGGTACTGCCCGGCAAACCAGAGTGCGAGGAACAGGAAGGTGATGCCGTGCGCCCACTTGTCCGCGTGACTTAGCCACGACGACAGGCGGGCTCGATCCGGCCACAGCCAGACTGCCGGAAGAATCGTCGCGGCCAGAACGAGGATCAGCAGCAGGATACTCGCGGTCCGCCAGCGAGGTGCAAACTCGAGCGGCAGCATCAGTCGGCGATGTCGGTCAAAGGCAGCGTGTGCGCCGGTTCTTCGTCGGCGACGGCGACATTGTCGTCCGCCCCACTCGCGGCCTCCGACATTGCGTCGGTCGCGTCGTCGTCGGCATTCAGCGCGGGCTCGGTGACGGGCGTGCCCACCACATCGACATCCTCCGGTACCTCGAACAGGAAGCGCGCCTCGTCGATTGCCTCGTTGACGCTGACGTCACTCAACGACACCAGAGTCGTCTGTTCGAGATTGTCGAGAAAGACCATCCGTCTCAGGGAATCGCCAGCAAAAGCCAGATCAACCTGGCGGAAGCCGCTTTCCGTGTTCACCGGGATCATGCGCACCCACGTGAGACCCGACTCCTCGAAGCTTCCGTCGTAGGAGAACTCGCTGAAGACCTCGGCTGAACCGCCCAGGAGCAGTGCCGGCGTACTCGCAAGCGCCTCCGACTGAGGCTTGACGACGACCTGCGCCAGATCCACGTCGTAGCTCCAGACGTTCAGTCCGTCCGCAATCAGCCACTGCTCGTACGGTTCCGCGATGGCCCAACGGAATCGGCCCGGGCGCTGGATCTCCAGCGTGCCCGACGACTGATCCAGCACCGATCCATCGGCGTCCAGCAGCGTTTGCTCGAACCGGCTCGAGAGCGTATCGACGTCATTGACGAAGGCGTCGACCAGAGCCCGTCCGGTATCGGCCTCCTGCGCGCTCGACGCGGCGCTGGCCGCTATCAGCAGCAGGGGAAGAAGTCGCTTCGTCACCATCATCATTCGTCCGCCTTTGCGGGCACGAGTATTTCTCGCGTTCCGTTCGCCTGCAGCGGTCCGACCATTCCGGCCGCCTCCATACTCTCGACCATCCGGGCCGCGCGGTTGTAGCCGATCTTCAATCGCCGCTGAACGCCGGAGATCGACGCTTTGCGTGTCTCCATGACAACCTGAACCGCCTGATCGTAGAGCGGATCCTGCTCGGCGTCCGGGCTATCCGGGGTCGCCGGGTCGATGCCAGTCAGCCCCGGCGTGCCGGCCGCCGGACCCTCGAGAATCTCGTCCATGTAGCGCGGCGACCCGCTCTTTTTGAGATGTCGAACGACGGAGTGGACTTCGTGATCGGCGACGAATGCGCCGTGCACGCGCACCGGCAGAGACGTGCCGGGCGGCAGATACAGCATGTCGCCATGGCCCAGCAGGTTTTCGGCGCCGATCTGATCGAGGATCGTGCGCGAATCGACCTTGGCCGACACCTGAAAGGCGATCCGGCTCGGCACGTTGGCCTTGATCAGACCGGTAATCACGTCGACCGACGGGCGCTGAGTTGCCAGCAGCATGTGGATGCCGGATGCACGGGCCTTCTGGGCCAGACGAGCGATCAATTCTTCGACCTTCTTACCAACGATCATCATCATGTCCGCCAGCTCGTCGATGATCACCACGATGTACGGCAGCGGCGTGAGCGTAGGGTGCTCGACCGGCTTCTCTTCGTCCTCGAACGGCGGCGGCGTGAAGGTCGGGTCCGGGATCGGCTTGCCCTTGTCGATTGCTTCGCGGACCTTGCGGTTGTAGCCACCGATGTTGCGGACTCCGAGCGCCGCCATCAGCCGGTAGCGGCGATCCATCTCGGCCACGCACCAGCGCAGCGCATTGGCGGCCTCCTTCATGTCCGTGACGACCGGCGTCAGCAGATGCGGGATACCCTCGTACACCGACAGCTCCAGCATCTTGGGATCGATCATGATCAGGCGAACGTGTTCGGGCTGCGTCTTGTAGAGGATGCTCAGCACCATCGCATTGATAGCCACCGATTTACCCGAACCGGTCGTGCCGGCGATCAGCAAGTGCGGCATGCGCGCAAGGTCCGCGACGACGGAATTGCCGCCGATGTCCTTGCCGAGCGCCAGCGTCAGCGGCGAAGACAGATCGTCGTAGGCCCGCGACTTCAGAATCTCGCCCAGCGTCACGAGCTGACGATTCTCATTCGGAATCTCGAGACCGATGAACGACTTGCCCGGAATGACCTCGACGATGCGTACGCTGACGACGGACAAGGACCGGGCCAGGTCCTTGGCAAGGTTCGCGATCTGGCTGACCTTGACGCCTGGCGCCGGATCGAGCTCGAATCGTGTGATGACCGGGCCCGGGGATACCGATTTCACTTCGACGTCGATATTGAAATCCTGCAGCTTCAACTCGACCAGCCGCGACATCTTCTCCAGCGAATCCTGCGAGTAGCCCTGCTTCTGCTCGGGCGGATCGTCGAGCAGCGACAGCGGCGGCAACTCGCCCGCGGCCGGCGGATCGAACAGCGGGACCTGACGTTCCTTCTCCGCACGCAGGCTGGGTTCCAGCGTCTGGATCACCGGCTCGATCTTCGGTTTCGGACGCCCCGCCTTCAGCGCCTTCTGAACCTGCACGGTCTCCTGCCTGGCGGCCGCCTGCCGCCGGCCCTCGGCCTTGTCCTTGAACTCGTCGATCTTGTGCCTGGCATAGTCGACCGCCTTCAGGCAGTAGCGGCCGATGTGGTCCATGACGCTGATCCACGAAATCCCGAGGAACAGCGAGATCGATGCGATCCAGATCACGAACAGCAGCATGCTCGCGCCCAGCAGCTTCATGACCGACTCGAGCGAGTTGCCGACGATCTGGCCGAGTATGCCGCCCGCCGTTTCGTTAAACCCGGCCGACGAGAAATGCAGGGTCGACAGCGCGCAGCTCGTAACCAGCATGAGCACAAAGCCGGTACCGCGCAGCGCGAAGTCGGTCTTCGTCAGCTCGATGGCCGTCTTCTGTTCGCGGTACAGCATCCAGCCGAGGTAGAAGACCATCAGCGTAAACAGGTAGGCCGGCCGGCCGAATGCCGTGAACAAGGCGTCGGCAACCACCGCGCCGACACGCCCCATCCCGTTTGAAATCTCGTCGCTACCGGTCGCCTGACTGATCCCCGGATCGGCCTGGTCGTAGGTGAACAATGCGAACCAGAGGATGAGCGCGAGCACGCCAAAAATGTACAGCGCACTCTCCCTGAGAGCGCGGTGCACCTGTGCCGATAATCGCGATTCCGGCGCTGTCGCCTTTCGAACTGTTGCCATAGCGTGCGTGACTTTAATTCCCTACACTTACGCGATCGCGTCAGTCTCCATGCCCACGGCCTTGAAACATTCCACAAGAGCCGTATCTCGTGGATTCGGCTGGTACAACGCCCCCAAGCGATCAAGGACTTAAGTATACATGAGCGACCCAAAGCATTGCCGCGTACTGATTCTGGGGTCCGGCCCCGCCGGGTACTCCGCTGCCGTCTATGCTGCACGCGCCAACCTGAACCCGGTGTTAATTACCGGCATCGAACAGGGCGGTCAGCTGATGACGACGACCGACGTCGACAACTGGCCCGGCGACGTCGAGGGCCTGCAGGGGCCCGATCTGATGCAGCGCATGCTCGCTCACGCGGAGCGCTTCGATACGGAAGTCGTCAATGACCACATCAACAAGGTGGACCTGTCTTCCCGTCCCTTTCGGCTGGAAGGCGACTACGGCACCTACACCTGCGACGCCCTGATCATCAGCACCGGGGCGACGGCCAAGTATCTGGGATTGCCGTCCGAGGAGGCCTACAAGGGCAAGGGCGTTTCCGCCTGCGCAACCTGCGACGGGTTCTTCTATCGCAATAAACCGGTTGCCGTAATCGGTGGCGGCAATACCGCGGTCGAGGAGGCACTCTATCTGAGCAATCTCGCATCGAAAGTGAGCGTCGTGCACCGGCGTGACGCCCTGCGTGCCGAGAAGATCATGCAGGATCACCTGTTCGAGAAAGAACGCGAGGGCAAGGTCGAGATTCTGTGGGATAACGTTCTGGACGAGGTCCTCGGAGACGACAATGGCGTCACGGGAATTCGAATCGACGGCACGAAGGGTCAGGGCAAAGCCGAGGTGGAGGTCGACGGCGTCTTCATCGCTATCGGCCACAGTCCGAATACCGGCCTGTTCGAAGGCCAGCTCGAAATGAAGAACGGCTACATCGTCGTCCAATCCGGAATCGCGGGAAACGCGACGGCGACCAGCGTGCCGGGCGTATTTGCCGCTGGCGACGTCATGGACCAGGTTTACCGCCAGGCGATCACGTCGGCCGGCGCGGGCTGCATGGCCGCGCTCGACGCCGAGAAATTCCTGGAGGCGCAGCTGTCCGGCGAAGCGGGCGCCAGCCAGACGGGTGACGCGGCAGCCTGACAGCGCGCTGCAGGTCTCGGTCCACTCCGAGATCGCCGAGGTCGGCCGCGACGAGTGGAACCGGATCGCCGGCGACCGCTACCCATTCCTTAGCTACGAATTCCTGCACGCCGCAGAAGCGAGCGGCAGCGTTTCGGACGAGACCGGCTGGTTCCCCTGTCATCTGGCACTCAGGCACGATGACGGTCGTGTCCGCGCGCTGATGCCGCTCTACGAGAAGCACCATTCCTGGGGCGAGTTCGTGTTCGATTGGGCGTGGGCGAACGCCTACGAACGCGCAGGCCTGCATTACTACCCGAAGCTGGTATCGGCGGTACCGTTTACCCCGGCTCCCAGCTCACGCCTGCTGCTCGAATCTCCGGAAGACCTGGAGGCCGGCAGCGCGCTGCTCGCAGCGGCAGTCCGCCTTGCCGAGGACCGCGAGTGCTCCTCGATTCACATCCTGTTCCCGTCCGATCAGGATCGTCACCTTCTCGAGAGCGGCGGCTTCCGGGTCCGCAAAGACTGCCAGTTTCACTGGCACAACCGAGGCTACGCATCGTTCGACGACTTCCTCGGCACCTTCAGTTCCGCCAAGCGCAAGAAAGCCCGGCGCGACCGCCGGCGAGTTCACGAGGCCGGGATTTCGTTTCGCTGGCTGGACGGACATCAGCTCGATGCCGATGACTGGCTCGTTGCGTACCGGCTGATCAGCCGCACGTTCATGCAACGCGGCTCGCTGCCCTACTACAACCTCGACTTCTTCCGCCAACTAAGTGCTGAGCACCCGGACAGCGTCCGCGTCGTGTTCGCGGACGACCTGGCGGGCCCGGTTGCGGCCGCCGTGTTTTTCGTCGGCTCGGATACGCTGTACGGACGTTACTGGGGCAGCGAGGCCCACTACAACGCACTGCACTTCGAGACCTGCTACTACCAGGGGATCGACTTCTGCATTGAGAACGGGATTTCGACCTTCGAACCCGGCACGCAAGGCGAACACAAGATCAGCCGTGGATTCGTGCCGGAAGCAACATGGTCGGCTCACTGGCTCGCACACCCCGAGTTTTTCTCCGCGATATCGGCCTACGTGGACGAAGAGGCGAAGCACATCGACCGCTACATGGAAGCGGTTGACAGGCACAGCCCCTATCGCTGCGCTGACGATCAGCCCGAAGGACACGGCGAGGATTCGACGTGAGCGGAAATCGCATCGTGTGGCTGACGGCCAGCGACGCGCCAGACTCCTTTCCCGCCGTGGATCAGGCGCTGATCGAACCCGATGGCCTGCTGGCTGCCGGGGGCGACCTCTCCTGCGAGCGGCTGCTCGCAGCGTACGCGCGCGGCATCTTCCCCTGGTATGAGGACGGTCAGCCGATTCTCTGGTGGTCGCCCGACCCGCGCTGCGTACTGTTTCCCGGCGACTTTCACGTCGCGCGAAGGCTGAGACGCGATATCGCGAAAAGCGACGCGGAGATCAGCGTCAATCGGGCCTTCGACGACGTCGTGCGGGCCTGCGCGGCGCCTCGCCCATCACAGCAGGGCACCTGGATCACGGACGAGATGTTGGCGGCCTACTCAGAGCTGCATCGCGAGGGCTGGGCACATTCGCTCGAGATTCGCGAAGACGGCGAACTGGTCGGCGGGATCTACGGCATCGCAATCGGCCGGGTCTTCTTCGGCGAGTCCATGTTCAGCAAGGTCACGAATGCCTCGAAATTTGCCTTCTATGCACTGGCTCGCGCGCTCGGCGACGCCGGCTTCCCGCTGATCGATTGCCAGGTCGTCTCGGGGCATCTGATGACGCTCGGGGCAACAACGATTCCCCGTTCCGAGTTCGCCGGGGTGCTGGCCGAGTCCTGCGAACCTCGGACACGCTTCACAGACTGGCCAAAACACGTCGTCTCGGTGCGCGATTTCCTATCGAATTAGCGACGCCCCGCATTGCAAAGCACCCCCTGAGCCTGCACAATTCGCGGGCGTTTTGCACAGGAGCTCAAAACCCTTGGCGAAAGAAGAAGCCATTCAGATGGAAGGTGTGGTCACCGAGACCCTGCCGAACACGACGTTCCGAGTCGAACTCGAGAACGGTCACGTGGTGACGGCGCACATCTCCGGAAAGATGCGCAAGAACTACATTCGAATCCTGACCGGCGATTCCGTCACGGTCGAACTGACGCCCTACGATCTGAGCAAAGGTCGTATCGTGTACCGCGGACGCTAGTCCGCCAACTGACACCAACCGCAGGTTTTTCGCAAGCCGTTCCGGGCCCGCGGGCGTTCGTGCGCCCGGGTCTCAGCCCCGTTCTTCGTCCGTCAGGTGTTCGAGTTCCTTCAGGGCCGGCTCCGAATTGAGCACCAGCGTGTCATCGGGCCCGACGGAGATTCGGACGTGTCCGCCCTCCTCCAGCTTGCCGAACAGCAGTTCTTCGGCCAGCGGCCGCTTGATGTGTTCCTGGATGATGCGAGCCATCGGACGAGCGCCCATCTTCGGGTCATAGCCGCGATGAGCGATCCAGTCACGGGCATCGTCGTCGAGTTCCAGCGTGACGTCGTTGTTGCCGAGCTTGGCCTCGAGTTCCACGATCAGCTTGTCGACGACGCGCTTGATCGACGTCCCGTCCAGCGACGCGAACTGAATGATCGCGTCGAGACGATTGCGGAACTCCGGCGTGAACGTCTTGGTGATGACGCTCATGCCGTCTGAAGAGTGATCCTGTTTGGTGAAGCCGATCGACGCACGGCTCATCTCCTGAGCGCCGGCATTGGTCGTCATCACCAGGATGACATTGCGGAAATCCGCCTTGCGGCCATTGTTGTCGGTCAGCGTGCCGTGATCCATCACCTGCAGCAGCAGATTGAAGACTTCCGGGTGCGCTTTCTCGATCTCATCGAGCAGCACGACCGCGTGCGGATTCTTGGTGACCGCCTCGGTCAGCAGGCCGCCCTGATCGTAGCCGACGTAGCCCGGCGGCGCGCCGATGAGCCGTGAGACCGTGTGCCGCTCCATGTATTCCGACATGTCGAAGCGCAGCAGTTCGACGCCCATGGACATCGCCAGCTGCCGCGTAACCTCGGTCTTGCCGACGCCGGTCGGTCCGGCGAACAGGAACATGCCGATTGGCTTGTCTTCCTCGCGCAGCCCGGATCGCGACATCTTGATCGAGGACGCGAGCGCGGTGATCGCCTCGTCCTGGCCAAAAATGACGAGCTTCAGGTCGCGCTCGAGAGTGGCCAGCGTCTTTCGGTCCGACGACGACACACTCTTCGCGGGAATACGCGCCATCTTGGCGACGATGTTCTCGACCATCTCAACCGTAACGACGTCCTCGCGCTCTTCCTCCGGCTTCAGCCGGACGTTCGCGCCCGCCTCGTCGATGACGTCGATGGCCTTGTCGGGCAATCGACGGTCGTTGATGTGCTTGGCCGACAACTCCGCGGCGGCATTCAGCGCCTGATTCTCGTAACGGACGCCGTGATGCTCCTCGAAGCGGGACCTGAGCCCGACGAGGATAGCGATCGTCTCCTCGAGCGTCGGCTCGGGGACGTCGATCTTCTGGAAGCGGCGAGCGAGCGCGTGGTCTTTCTCGAAGATTCCGCGGTATTCCTCGTAAGTCGTCGATCCGATGCAGCGGATCTCACCCGAGGCCAGCACCGGCTTGATCAGATTGCTGGCGTCCATGACCCCACCGGACGCCGCGCCCGCGCCGATGACGGTGTGGATCTCGTCGATGAACAGGATGGCGCCCGGGTCCTCTTTGACTTCCTTGATGACGCCCTTCAGGCGTTTCTCGAAGTCGCCGCGGTATTTGGTACCGGCGATCAATGTGCCCATGTCGAGCGCGTAGATCGTCGCGTCGCGCAGCACGTCGGGTACGCGCTCCTCGACAATCATTCGTGCGAGGCCCTCGGCAAGCGCCGTCTTGCCGACGCCGGCATCGCCAACGTACAGCGGATTGTTCTTGCGGCGGCGGCAGAGTATCTGCACGGTCCGCTCGATCTCGATCTCACGGCCGATCAGCGGATCGATCTTGCCCTCGACCGCGAGCTGATTGAGGTTCGTCGCATAGCGCTCGAGCGGCGTCTCGTCCGCTTCGCCCTCGCCCTCCAGCGAGGCTTCCTGATCGTCTTCGACACCGTCGCCCGGCACCTGGGGCATGCCGTGCGAAATGTAGTTCACGACATCGAGCCGGGTAATATCCTGCAGCCCGAGGAAGTACACGGCCTGCGACTGCTTCTCGCTGAAGATCGCAACGAGTACGTTGGCACCCGTCACCTCTTTTTTGCCGCTGGACTGCACGTGGAAGACCGCGCGCTGCAGCACCCGCTGGAAACCCAACGTCGGCTGGACGTCGTTCTCGTCGTCGTGCGGCAAAAGCGGCGTCTGCTCCTCGATGAAGTCCGTCAACTGCCGGCGCAATTCCGGGATATTCCCGTCGCAGGCCTTGAGAATCTCGTGCACTTTCGGAATGTCGAGCAAGGCGAGCAGCAGGTGCTCTACCGTCATGAATTCGTGACGGTGATCCCTTGCCCGTTGAAAGGCCTCGTTAAGACAGAATTCCAGTTCGCTGCTAAGCATCGTTCGCCAATTGGCTCCTCATTCAGGATTCTTCCATGGTGCAGAGCAGCGGGTGCTGGTGCTGCTTCGCGACGCCCATGACCTGCGCGACCTTGGTCTCGGCGATCTCGTAGTTGTACACGCCGCAGACGCCTTTGCCCTTGGTGTGCACTTCCAGCATGACCTGTGTGGCCCGCGTTCGCTCCATGCCGAAGATCGACTCCAGTACGTCGACGACGAAGTCCATCGGCGTGAAGTCATCATTAATAAGGACAACCCGGTACAGCGGCGGTTCCTTGAGGCGCGGCCTGGCCTCCTCGACCGCGAGGTCGAAATTGCCGAATCGCTCTGGCTGGTTGTCCTTCTCGCTCATAGGCCGATAAATGGTTACGCGTCAGCGGTATTCAAGCAAAAGATTGCGCCGCCCGGTTATTATATATGCGGCCTTATGCGCCATCGTGACGGTGGATCGCAGTTTGCCGCTACAGGACGGGGCAACAAAATCGGGATAGAACATGAATTTCCATGCATAATCCCATGATAAATATATTATTTTTGCAGGGGAAATAATGTTTGAATCGATGCGCAACCCGTATCATCATTGCGCTGCGTTAAACAATACGTACCCGTTCGGAATTCTCATCGCACTCATGGCCTTTTCCTCAAGCCGGTAATCCCGGAAGATTCGCTACGCTCATGACGTCCAACGCACAATGGTCAGATTTCTTAAGCGGCGATCGCGGTCGTATGGTCGCGGCGGCAAACAATCTGTTGCCCGCGTGGATCAGCCTCATCATCGTGATCCTGATTGGCTGGCAGCTGGCGAAGATCGTCTGGATGTTCGTGCCGGCCCCGGCGGCAGGTGCGCCGGTCGCGGTACCGGCTGGGCAGCTGCCAATCGTCGGCGCGACGACAGGATCCGGAAATACGCAGGTGATTGCGGATATACATATTTTCGGCGAGGCGATCATCGACGAAATTCAGGGCCCTATCGAAGTTCCGGACATTGTCCCAACGACGGACCGCCGCGATCTGAAGTTGCGCGGCACGATCGCATCGGACCGTCCGGAGTACTCAATTGCCATCATTGCTGACTCGAGCAATGAGGAGAACGTCTATGTGGTCGGCGACGCAATTGCAGCCGGCGTCAGCCTTTATGCCGTCGAGGCCGACAATGTGAAGCTGGACGAAGGCGGGCAAATAACCCAGCTGGATCTCGTCCGCGAGTACTCCTCGCAAATCTCCCCATCGATTCAGCGCACGGCGTCGACCCGGCAGACGGCGAGCACGCAGGGCCGGGACAGTATCCAGACCGTCGTGGCGCAGAACGTCGCTCAGCTTGCCGACGTCATTCGTCCGACGCCCTACTTCGTCAACGGGCAGCAACAGGGCTATCGCGTCTATCCGGGCCGCGATCGCCGTCGATTTGCGGAACTCGGACTGCGCCCCGGCGATCTCATCCGGGAGATCGACGGTCAGGCATTGACGGACCCGCAGCAGGCAATGCAGATTTTCCAGTCACTTGGCACTGCGAGCCAGGTATCCGTGACCGTCGAGCGTGACGGCACCCCAGAAACCATCACGCTCAACACCGAGCAGCTCGACCTGTCCAAAGACGAGGACTGAATGAACCGTACCAGGAACAAGAACATTCACCGGGTGTCATTGGTGCTCGCCATGGCGATCGGTGTGTTTGCGACGCTACAACCGGTAGTGGCTCAACAGTCCGGCGAGTGGATCACGCCCAATTTCGTCGAAACCGATATCCGCGAGATCGTCGATGCCGTCGGCGAGATCACAGGCCGGACCTTCATCATCGACCCCCGCGTCACCAATGCGAAGGTCACGATGATTTCCTCGACCGCGATGGGGCCGGACACCTTCTACGAAGCCTTCCTGTCGATCCTCGACGTACACCAGCTTGCCGCGATGACGACCGGCGACATCACCAAGATCATTCCGGTCGCGACCGCGCGTCAGTACGCGGGACCGCTTGGCGCCGGCGGCTCGCAGGCCCCCGACGACATCATTACCCAGGTCGTGCAGGTTCAGAACGTCGGCGCGACCCAGCTCGTACCGATTCTGCGTCCGCTGGTACCGCAGTACGGCCACCTCGTGGCCCATCCCGGCTCGAACATGCTGATCATCTCCGACCGTGCGGCGAACGTCTCGCGGATGGTCAGCATCATCTCGAGAATCGATCAGGCCGGTGACGAGGAGATCGAAGTCATCCCGCTCGAGCACGCATCCGCCGCCGAGACCGTGCGGGTTCTCACGGCGCTGACGCAGCAGCCGCGCGCGGACGGCGTGCCGGTGACGACCAGCCTCGTTGCGGACTCGCGAACCAACAGCATTCTGCTCGGTGGAGATTCGAACGAGCGACTGCGGCTGCGGGCGCTGATCGCGCACCTCGACACACCGCTCGAGGACGGTGGTGACACGCAGGTCCGTTACCTCCAGTTCGCCGACGCCGAGGAGCTCGCCACCAAACTGCAGCAGCACGTAACCAACCAAGCCTCCGCCGTCAGTACCCCAGGCGGCGCGCCAACGCCGCAGCAGGATCCGGTTAGTGTCTGGGCCGATACCCAAACCAATGCGCTCGTGCTGACGGCCCCACCCGCACAGATGCGCGAACTGATGACGATCGTGGACGCGCTCGATATCCGCCGCGCGCAGGTTCTCGTCGAGGCGATCATCGTCGAGGTGCTCGAAGACCAGTCGGCCGATCTCGGCGTCACCTGGGCAATCGAGGGCAGTGGCACGGACGCGCCCATCGGCGTTACGAACTTCCCGTCGTTCGGCCCCGGCATCGTGCAAATCGCTGGTGCAAGCGGCGCGTTGTCCGGCGGCACCGGCACGACCGACCCCACGGGTCTGATTGGTGAGGGCGTCACTATCGGCGTCGGACGAATCACCGATGACGGCGTGAGTTTCGCCGCGCTGCTGCGTGCCCTGCAGGGCGACGCGAACACGAACATCATTTCGACGCCGTCGATTCTGACCACCGACAACGAGGAAGCGAGCCTCGATATCGGCCAGGAAGTCCCGTTCGTCTCCGGTCAGTTCACGAATACCGGCTCGACCGGCGGCTCGGTCAATCCGTTCACGACGGTCAACCGCGAGTCTGTCGGCACCAAGCTCACGATCACGCCGCAGATCAACCGAGGCGACTCCCTGCTGCTGGAGATTAAGCAGGAAGTCTCGAGCATCGCCTCGTCCTCGTCGGGTGCCGTCGATCTGATCACGAATCAGCGCATCATCGAGACGACGGTCATCGTCGACGACGGCAACATCATCGTACTTGGCGGCCTGATCGAGGATACGCTGCGCGAAACGGATCAGCGTGTGCCGGTGCTGGGCAGCATCCCGATTCTCGGCAACCTGTTCCGTACCCGAAACACCGAGAAGCTGAAAACGAATCTCCTGGTGTTCATCCGTCCGAAGATCCTTCGCGATCCGCATAGTGCCGCGATGGAAACCAATGACCGCTACCGCTATATCCGCGACGTCCAACTCGGCGTCCAGGGCCAGTCGGTGCCGCTCATGCCGGGAGCCGACCGACCGATTCTGCCGCCGCTGACGGAAGACGATCTCGATGCCGAGACGCCTCCGCCCGAGGCACCGGAATCGCCGGAAGGAACCGAGTAGACGCCGTAAGCCATGCAGACGGAAACGGACATCTCGCTAGAGACCGGCGAGCACTCTGTCGACTCGCTGGAGTTGAGAGCCCTTCCCTTCTCGTTCGCGAAGCGCCACGGCGTGCTGATTCGTGAGCATCACGGCAAATCGGCGGACGCCGTCTACCGCAACGGCACGTCGCCTGTCAGCCTCGCCGAGGCGCGGCGTTTCGCTGGGGTGCCGCTGAAGCTCTCGCGAGTCTCCGACGAAGTCTTCGACACGCTGCTGCAGGAGTCCTACGAACAGGGCAGCCAGAACGCCATGCAGATGGTCGGCGGTCTCGATGACGAGATCGATCTGGATCAGGTCGCGCAGGAGTTGCAGGAACCGTCCGACCTGCTGGACAGCGACGACGATGCACCGATCATCCGTTTCATCAACGCGGTCCTGACCGAGGCGGTCAAGGACAACGCGTCGGACGTGCATATCGAACCTTACGAGAACAGACTCGGCGTGCGCTTCCGCGTGGACGGCGTGTTGAAGGAAGTTCTGGAGACGAGACGCGCCTTGGCACCGCTGGTCGTGTCTCGAATCAAGGTCATGTCGAAGCTCGACATCGCCGAGAAGCGCCTGCCGCAGGACGGCAGAATCTCGCTCCGCATCGCCGGCCGCGCCGTTGACGTGCGCGTATCGACTATGCCATCCGGGCACGGCGAACGCGTCGTTCTTCGCCTGCTGGACAAACAGGCCGGCCGGCTGGATCTGGCATCGCTCGGCATGGAAGACGGCGAGCGCGTCAAGATGGATCAGCTGATCCACAAGCCGCACGGCATCATTCTCGTAACCGGCCCCACCGGTTCCGGTAAGACGACAACGCTGTATGCCGCGCTCGAGCGCATCAACGACAACAGCCGCAACATCATGACGGTCGAGGATCCGATCGAGTACTTCATCGACGGGATCGGCCAGTCGCAGGTCAACACCAAGGTCGAGATGACCTTTGCACGCGGCCTGCGGGCGATTCTGCGTCAGGACCCCGACGTCGTGATGGTCGGCGAGATTCGCGACCTGGAAACGGCCGAGATCGCGGTACAGGCGAGCCTCACGGGTCACCTCGTGATGTCCACGCTGCACACGAACACGGCGGCCGGTGCCGTGACGCGTCTGCGCGACATGGGCGTCGAACCCTTCCTGCTTTCCTCGAGTCTGATCGGCGTGCTTGCCCAGCGCCTCGTGCGAGTCCTCGACGAAAAGACCAAGCAGCCCTACCAGGCAACGGAATACGAGTGCCGTATCTTAGGCGCCGACCCGGCGAATCCCCCGACGCTGTACCGGCCGGGCGGCGGTAGCAATGCGGGGTTCACGGGCCGGACGGGCATCTACGAGCTCATCCTGATCGACGACGAGATGCGCGGCATGATTCACGACGGCGTCAGCGAACAGAATCTCGAGAAGCACGCCCGCCAGTTCGGCCCGAGCATTCGCGCCGACGGCCGCCGCAAGGTCCTCGAAGGCATCACGACACTCGAAGAGGTCCTTCGAGTGACGCGCGAAGACTAGGCCCCGATACTCCATGGGTGCGTTCGAATACGTCGCGCTGGACAAGGCCGGCAAGGAATCCAAGGGACTAATCGAAGGCGACACGCCGAAGCACGTTCGTCAGATCCTGCGCGATCGCAGCCTGTTGCCGGTCAAGGTCACCGAAGTCGCTCAGAAAGAGGCGAAGCGGCAACGCAGCTTTTCTCTCCGCCGCGGCATCTCGCCATCGGAACTCGCGCTGGTCACTCGGCAGCTGGCTTCATTGTCGCAATCCGGCCTGCCGCTCGAAGAGGCGCTGCTGGCAGTCTCGCAACAGAACGACCAGCCGCGGACCAAGAGCATTCTGCTCGGCGTCCGCGCCAAGGTCATGGAGGGGCATACCCTGGCGGACGGGCTCGCGGAGTTTCCGCAGGCATTTCCCGAACTCTACAGAGCGACGATCGCGGCCGGCGAGTCCTCCGGCCACCTCGACGTGATTCTCGATCGACTGGCGGACTACACCGAGGCGCGACACGAGCTGCGGCAGCGAGTCTCGAACGCGATGATCTACCCGATCGCGCTGGTCGTCATGGCCGTCGGCATCGTTGCCTTCATGCTGGCGACGGTCGTGCCGCGCATCGTCAACGTCTTCCAGAACATGGCCGCCGATCTGCCGCTTCTGACGCGAATTCTGATAGGACTGAGCGATTTCCTCCGCGAGCAGTGGTTGCTGCTCATTGTCGGTCTCGGTGCACTCGGCTACGGCGTCTGGTGGCTGTTGCAGAGGGATGGCCCGCGTCGTCGCTGGCACCGGCTGCTGCTGAGTCTGCCGCTGACGAGCCGCCTTACCAGGGGCATCAACACGGCGCGCTTCACGCGAACGCTCAGCATCCTCGCCGGTAGCGGTGTGCCCATCCTTGACGCGCTCAAAATCTCGTCCGAAGTGATCGAGAACCTGCCGATGCGCGACGCGGTCAACGAAGCGGCGATTCGCGTTCGCGAAGGTGGATCGATCAGCACCTCGCTGGCGACCAGCAAGCTGTTTCCGCCGATGATGATCCACATGATTTCGAGTGGCGAGGCCGGCGGTCGGCTCGAAGAGATGCTGGGACGCGCCGCCAACGGCCAGGAGCGCGAGGTCGACAGCCTGATCGCAACCCTGCTCGGAATCCTGCAGCCGCTCCTGATCATCATCATGGGCGCCATCGTCCTGACGATCGTCCTCGCGATCCTCCTTCCGATCTTCCAAATCAACGAGTTGATCCGTTAAGCGAAATCTGCGATCCGGATTCTTGCGGCCGCAAAAATTTCGCGGTATACAGATCGAGATATCGCACCGGTGAGCGTCCGGTGCTCCTAAGGTCAAGCATCGTGGGGTTGGCGGTGATGGGCGGAACAGACAACGGTAACGACAAAGAGCAAGACGATTTCGTCGACGATGACGGAATGCAGGAAACTGTGGTCATGGACACCGACGACGATGCCATCGAGACCGTCGGCGATACGGCCGAGGTCAACGTCGAAGAACTCGTCGCGAAAATCGACTCCGGGAATACGGACGATCTCGAGCGCCGCAAGGCGGTCAAGAAGAAGCTGGAAAGAATCCAGGAAGAGATCGGCGACGACCTCGGCGGCACCTACAACATCAACCTCGACGACGATCTCTGATTGAGTGCCCGCCGGATTCCTGGCGACCCGGACCCAACTAGCGGAAGTCGCGCGACTTGACGGTCAGGCCGCCGAGCATGTCGGTGTGATCGATGAGCTGCCGGGCAATGACGTGTATCACCTTGCCCTCGATCTGAAGCTCGCCCAGCACCCCCATCAGTTTCGAATTCAGCAACGCGGCACGGTACTGTTCCGCGATCTTCTTCCAGACGATGACGTTGACGTGCCCCGTCTCGTCCTCGAGCGTCACGAAGGTCACGCCGCTCGCCGTTCCGGGACGCTGTTTGGTGACGACGATGCCGGACACGCCGATGCCTTGACCGTTCCGGAGCTCGGCGAGACCCGCCGACGGACAGTACCGGTAGCGGCTCAGACGGTCGCGTAGCAAATGGACCGGATGCCGCCCGAGCGTAAGCCCGACGCTCTGATAGTCCGCGACGATATCCTGACCCTCGCTCGGCCGGCGTAAGAGCGGCGCGGCTTCGTAGCGGTCCATCGACTGGAACAGCCCGGCGGGCTTCTCGACGCCGGCCACGGCCCAGCGCGCCCTGTGGCGGTGGCCCTCCAGGGTCTCCAGCGCGCCGGCGGAAGCCAGTGCATTGAGCTCCCGGCGCTCGATGCCGGTGCGCTCGACGAGTTCCTGAGTCGTCAGGTAGCCGTACCCGCGACTGCCCTCGATACGCCTGCCGGTTTCCTCGGAGAGTCCCTTGACCATGCGCAAACCGAGCCGCATCGCGGCGCTGTCATCGTCACGGCGTTCCAGCGTACAGTCCCAGTCGCTCGCATTGATGTCGACGGTCAGCACCTCACCCGCATGGCGCTTCAGGTCCTGAACCAGCTGTGATGGCGAATAGAAGCCCATTGGCTGACTGTTCAGCAATGCCGCGGCGAACGCGGCCGGCTCGTGCCGCTTGAGCCAACAGGAAACGTAGACGAGCAGCGCGAAGCTCGCCGAGTGCGACTCCGGAAAGCCGTACTCGCCGAAACCCTCGATCTGCCGGAATATCTGCCGTGCGAAGTCCTCGTTGTAACCGCGCTCACGCATGCCGTTGATCAGCTTCTCCTCGAACGGGCCGAGGCCGCCGCGCCGCTTCCAGGCCGCCATTGCGCGCCGCAGGCGGTCCGCCTCGCCCGCCGAGAACCCAGCCGCGACGATCGCGAGTTGCATCACCTGCTCCTGGAAAATCGGCACGCCCAGCGTGCGCGACAGCACCCCTTTTACCTCCTCGCTCGGGTAGTCGACGGCTTCCTCGCCGTTACGGCGCCGGAGGTAGGGATGCACCATGTCGCCCTGAATCGGACCCGGCCGGATGATCGCGACTTCGATGACGAGATCGTAGAAACACCTCGGCCGTAGCCGCGGCAGCATCGACATCTGCGCCCGCGATTCGATCTGGAACACGCCCATCGTGTCGCCATCGCAGATCATGTCGTATACGACGGGGTCCTCGGCCGGCACCGTCGCCAGCGTGTATTCGCGGCCGTCGAAACCGCGGATCAGATCGAAGGCACGGCGGATCGCCGTCAGCATGCCGAGGCCCAGCACGTCGACCTTGAGCAGCCCCAGGTCCTCGAGATCGTTCTTCTCCCATTGGATCACCGTCCGGTCATCCATCGCCGCGTTCTCGACCGGCACGAGTTCCGACAGCGGCCCGTTGGAAATCACGAAGCCGCCGACGTGCTGTGAGAGGTGCCGCGGGAAACCGACCAGCTGGCTGACGAGGTACAGAAGCCTGCGGACGATCGGGCTGTCAGGATCCAGTCCCGCTTCGAGTATCCGGCTCTCATCCACCCGGCTGCCGTCCCACCACTGCATCGAGCGTGACAGCCTGCCGACCTGCAGGTCGGAGAGACCCAGTGCCTTGCCGACGTCGCGCAACGCGCTGCGCGGCCGGTAGGTGATGACCGTGGCCGCGAGCGCCGCCCGGTCGCGGCCGTACTTCTCGTAGATGTACTGGATGACCTCTTCGCGGCGCTCGTGCTCGAAATCGACGTCGATATCGGGCGGTTCGTTGCGTTCCTTCGAGATGAAGCGCTCGACGAGCATCTCCATGCGTCCGGGATCGACTTCCGTGATGCCCAGGCAGAAACACACGGCCGAGTTCGCGGCGGAGCCGCGGCCCTGACACAGGATGTTCCGCGAACGCGCGTAGGCCACGATGTCGTAGACGGTCAGGAAGTAGGGTTCATACGCCAGATCGCCGATCAGTTCGAGTTCGTGTTCGACGAGTTGCACGACCTTCTCGGGCGCACCCTGCGGCCAGCGGCGGCGCATGCCCTCCTCGGTCAGCCGGCGAAGATAGCCCGCGGTGGTCTCGCCGTCCGGCACGATCTCGTCCGGGTATTCGTAGCGCAGCTCGTCGAGTGAGAAATCGATGCTCGACGCGATAGTGACGGTCTCCGCGAGCAGGTCGGGCGGATACACCCGCTCGAGGGTCTCGAGCGACCGTAGATGACGTTCGCCGTTCGGGTACAGCAGGAATCCCGCCTGTTCGATCGTCACGCGCTCGCGTATCGCCGTCATCGTGTCCTGCAGGACTCGCCGCGCGCGGCGGTGCATGTGCACGTCACCACTGGCGACGAGCGGCAGCTTTAGCCGCCGTCCGGCTTCGCGCAGACGTCTGAGTTTCTGCCGCTGCCGGCCGTCGGCCAGCAGCTCGACCGCAATCCAGAGCCGGTCACGGAACGCCTCGCGTATCCAATGGTCCTCGGCGTCGAGCGAGTAGTCGCCGTCCGGCACCCACAGCACCAGGCAGTCCGGCAGACCGCTATCGAAATCGAGCCGAGTTAGTTCGTAATGTCCCTTGTCCGCCGCTCGCCGGGCGCGTGTGATCAGTTCGCTCAAAGACGCATACCCACGACGGCTCTTCGCGAGCACGATGAGCTTGCGGCCGCTGCGTAGGCGCAGCTCCGAGCCGACAATGAGCTTCAGTCCGCAGTCCTTCGCGGCCATGTGCGCGCGGACGATGCCCGACATCGAACATTCGTCGGTGATCGCCAGCGCTTCGTAGCCGAGCGCGGCTGCCGTCTCGACAAGTTCCTCGGGATGGGACGCGCCGCGCAGAAACGTGAAATTGCTGAGCGCGTGCAGCTCAGCGTATCTCATCCAAAGATGCCGTCCAGATACCAGTCTGCTGTGTGACCGCGGTTGCGGAAGACCCACAATCGCATGCCGCGCGGATTGACGGCCATGTAGTAATCGCGGGCAATGCCGTCCTCGTCCCACCAGCCGGTTTCCAGCCGCTCGGGACCTTCCAACAACATGACGCGGCCGAAATGCAGCGGCAGGCCCGCCTCGACCGGCAAACGGGCCGGCTCCGGCAGCAGCCACAGCGGGCGTTTGAGATCCGGCCCGAAGAACACCGGCGAGACAGCCTGCTTGTTGTTCGACAGCGAATGCGACCGCCACGCTCTCTGCGGCCGGTGTTCGGCAACGGTGGTCACGCCGTTCACCGCCTCCTCGCCGACGCGCGCCGCCAAACGCTCCGCGAGCTCCGTCATCGAATAACGTTCGCCCGGACGATGCCGACGATCGAACGCGAGCCGTGCCGATTCCGCTTTCATCGACTGCGTCGGCCCACCCTGCAGCTGCACCGCGATCACGGGCTCCGGCAGCGACAGACGTTCGAAGCGTATGCCAAGCAGCGCCGCGAAGCGCTTCGCGGAACGGTCCGGGCGCGTGAAGCCCATCGAGAGCTTCGTCGCGGCCGCCTTCAGATGATAGAAACAGAAGTCGATACGCTGAGTGCCCAGCTGCCGTGTCAGCAGGAACTGTTCGTGAGCGTCGAGCAGTTCTTCACAGATCGCCAGCAGTAACTCGCGGTCGCTCTGCTCCTCCGTCATTTCGTAATCGGCACAGAATCGTTCCGGCGCACGCCATGAAGCACGCGGGTCCGGCAAACGGCCGAGTGCCCGGTCGAGCTCGATGAGCCGGCTTGTGCCGAAGCGCTTCGCGAAGCCCTCACGCGGCAGCCGCAGACAGTCGCCAACGGTCGTCACACCCATGCCCGTCAATGCCGTGTGGATCGTCGGCGGCCAGTCCAGACAGTGAAGCGGCAGGTTCCTGAGTTTCGATGACAGATTCGCGATCTCGCGGATACAGGCGCGGCGGCCAGCACGCGCAAGCCAGGTCGCAGCCAGCGGCGTCGGCGCGATCGCGAGCGACGCGGCGAAACCCTGCTGCCTGAGCTCGGATGCGATCCGCTTGCGCAGCGGTTTCAGGCCGCCGAAAAGCCTGAGGCTACCGGCGATCTCGAGCAGCAGTACGTCTCGGGCCGCGATCGACACGAACGACGAGAACTGTTCGAGCCGTGCGGCCAGCGTTTCCAGCGTCTGCTGTTCGGCGACCGTGCTGCGCTCCTCGAGCTCGAGTTCCGGCAGTAACGCCAGCGCGGCATTCGCCGACTGGCCGGGCAGTACGCCCGCCGCCGCGGCCGTCTCATTCGCCAGCACGATACGGTGTACGCCCTGCTGATCCTCCACCACGGCAAGCGGCGAATCGCGGCGGCCGGAGGCATCCAGCGGCAGTTCGGGCAGGTAAACGCAGAACCAGAGGCGTTCCGCAGAAGGCGCAGCCACCGGTGCCGATTCGGCGTCGGGCGGCGCCGCAAGCGGCAGCAGTTGCTGTACGTCGGCAGCGCGCCGCTTATGGCGTGCTTTTGGGGCCGCTCCACCCTCCCGCACTCGCACAGGAAATTTTCCGGGGCCCGACATGTTTACCCGGAGAAGAGGTTGTCGATGTTGACGGGCCGGCCGCCCCGGCTCTTGAAGACGTCCAGGTGGGTTCCCTGATCGTCGGCCCGTATCGCGATCCGCAGCGCCGCCGCCGAGGGTTGGTTACGCGCCGCAAGCGGGCGAAAGGCAATGCACCAGCTCGACCCTTTCTCGGCGGCAAGCTGCAGCCGGCGGCTGTCCTGGTCGCTCAAACGCTCCGGCCACAACAGCACGGCACGGCAGGTACCCGACGACAGCGCCTGTTCGGCCGACCAGATAATCTCGCTATCGTCTTTCGGCCGCACGATCAGAAGCCGGGACAGATTGATACGCCACTGCTGCAGCGCCGGCGGGTACGGCTGAAACGGCGGCGCCACCCAGGCGATCCAGCCCGGTTCGGCACAGGGCGAGAGCGGGTCGTCGGCACTGAGTCGCGACAACGCCGGCATCAGCAACTGCAGTTCACCGATGCCGTACTGTTCCGTCAGGATCTCGGTCAGCGAGTTCGGCGGCCAGCCGCTGCCCGGCAGCTGCCGGTCGAGCTTTTCGAAACCGCTGGCGATACCCGGTTCGGTCCATGTCTCCGACTTGCCGCGCCAGACTCGTGGATTTTCGAGCAGCTTCTCCAGTGTTGACGAATCGTGCGGCATGCCTGCTGATAGCCAACCTGCTCAGTGCAGTGGCATTCCGTCGCGGATGACGCCGACAACGACGCCTTCGATGACCATGGCCTGCTCGTTGAGATCGACCTTGATCGGCTCGAACTCCTCATTCTCCGGCAACAGCCAGACCAGCGAACCGTCCTGACGGTAACGCTTGACCGTGACTTCGTCCTCGAGACGCGCGACGACAATCTGCCGGCTGCGGACCTCGGGGGTGCGGTGCACGGCGACGAGATCGCCGTCCAGGATGCCGGCATCCTTCATGCTCATGCCGTAGACGCGCAGCAGATAGTGCGGCTTCGGCCGGAACAGCGCCGGATCGACCCGGTAATGGGTCTCGATGTGCTCCTCGGCGAGGATGGGACTGCCGGCCGCTACCCGACCGACGAGCGGCAGCCCCATCTGCTCACGTAAGGAGTCTTTGAGCTGAATCCCGCGCGAGGCACCCGGCACGAGTTCCAGGACCCCTTTCTTCTGCAGGGCCCGAAGATGCTCTTCGGCAGCGTTGGCCGACTTGAAACCGAGCTCAGAGGCGATCTCGGCACGCGTTGGCGGCATCCCCGTCTCGGCGATAAAATCCTGAATTACCTCGAGAATCTGCGTTTGTCTGGGGGTCAGTTGGCGCATTTCAGCAGTCCTGTATGGATTCACAGTATCTGGAATTATATACAGTACCCGATGAACTGCAAGCGCACTGGTGGCCCCCATTGAAAGCCGTTACCGTACTCCCCTCTTCATGCCACAGGCGCGCCGATGCTCAGCCAACGCCCGACCCTCTTCGCCCTGCTCATAACGATCGTGCCGCTGACCGGCCACGCGCAGACCGCCGAGATCGACCCGGACTGGCCCGACTGGCTCAAGGAGTCCATGCAGCGCGAAGCCGACCTGCCGGCGATGACGACGCTCGAAGCCGACGGCGGCGCGTACCGTTTCAGCCTGCCTGCCGGCACCGAGCTTCTCGATAGCAGCGAGGGCTTCTGGGCCTACTCGATCGATATCGACATCGATACGCCGATCGCATGCTACCTGTACACCGAGGACGTGCCGATGACCGCCATCGCCGTCGAGATCGGCGAACTGGCCATTCAGGACGTCATGAGTACGTCCAACGCCAAGGAAGAAATGAGCCGGTCTCTCTACCATCTGGACGCGGGCTCGGTCGACGGCGCGATCTTCATCGCCTTCGAGTGGTTGTCGCGCTTCCGCAAGGCCGGCGGCGACCTCGTCGGTCATACCAAAGTCCGCGCCGCGGCCACCGGGGAAGTGCTACAAGTCTGCTGGCATGCGGATGCCGGGTATCGCGACACCTTCGAGACCGTCTTCACGGCCTTCGTCGACTCGCTGCACTACGTCAGCGAATTCCCCGAACCCTTCGCCGAAGACATCACCCTGGACACCACCAACGGCAGCGTCACCGGCGCCACCTACTCGAGCCTCACCCTGCTCGACAACGGCGAGTACGAGTCGTTCTCGTACACGACCTCGATACTGCCCGTCGCGCCCGGCGAAATTCAGTACTCGGATTCGTACTACACGGAGTACTCCAGGCCGGACGGTACGATCGTCGATACCTACGTGTATTCCGTCGACAACGGTGAAACCGGAATGGATCTCGCACTTGAAAGAGATGCCTCCGGTGAAGCGAACAACTGGACGGTCAGCGGAGAATTCCAGGGCACCGAGGTCGAGTTCGAGATACCCATGGCAGACGCGCTGAAAGGCGAGATGACGCTGCTCGAGGAAACCCGGCAGCTCTTTGCGGGTGAGGAGGAATCGCTGCAAACACTGGTCTGGTCGCCGTTTCTGGACCCGACGACCTTCATGCCCCTGAGCTTCACGCGCGACGACGACGAGGTACCGTATCAGGGCATCGCACGCCTCGGACCGATTGCGATGACAACCGTGTCCGACGAGCACGGCGCGGCATTGAGCGGGCACATGACGATCGGACCGAACACCATCGCATTCGAAAGAGTCTGGACCCGAGGCATACCGACGCCATCGGAGAGCAAGCAATGACGCGCTGGCTGTTCATCGTCTTGTCGAGTCTCTGTGCCGGTAACGCGGCGGCGAACGAACTTTTCCTCGCCACGATTCCGGTCGAACCGTCCGCATCGTTGAGTTCGATCGCGGAAGGCGATCTGAACGCGACGCTATGGACAAGCCAGACCGACGGATTGCAGAACGTCATCGACGGCTTCGTCGGTATCGAGGTCGTCGGGTCGACGCCGGATGCGGTCACGTTGTTGCTCGCTCAATCTCCGGCGCGAGTCGATCCGCCGTCGGACGTTCATAGCCTGCCGTCGTTCGTCATCGACTCCGAAGCGGACGCCGTCGTGGAGATCGCCCGTTCGCTCGGAACCGAGCCGACGATCGACGAGCTGACCGACTTCGTCTTTGCACACATCGACAACAAGACCTACTCGCGCGGTTTCGATCTCGCCGCCAGGGTTGCAGAGACCGGCGAAGGGGACTGCACCGAACACGCGGTATTGCTTGCGGCGCTTGCCCGCCATTTCGAGTATCCCGCCCGCGTCACGCTCGGCGTCGTGCTCATCGAGAATCGCTCGAACGTATTCGCCTACGGACATGCCTGGACGGAAGTCTTCGTCGACGGTGTCTGGCAAATCGCCGACGCCACGCGTCTCAGCGCGGACAAGTCCGTCCGCGGCGTCCGCTACATCCCGCTCGGCGGCCTCGACAACGAAGGCCTGGGCTACGGCATGAGCCTGCTCGAGCACGCGGCCATGTTTCCGGCCCGCATTACGGATATCGACAACGCGGACGAATGAGGAATCGTATTCCCATCGGTGAGAGAAACTGTCGCGAACAGACGACAAATAACAGTAAAAACAGGCATTTTCGTTGCAGCGTCCGGGTATTTGGGAAATAATGCGCCTGCCGTTTTTTCCCAACACAGGAATCTTGGAAAATGAAGAAGACCGCACTGAAAGTGAGCGCCCTGTTGCTCACGCTCGGACTCGCCACGGGTTGCGCAACGACCGGAACGGATGTCGAGGAAACCGCGAATCGCGCTGCTGCGGATGCTGCTGCTGCTGCGTCTGCTGCTGAAGCTGCTCGCGCTGCTGCCGACCGTGCCGCTCAGGCCGCCGCTCGCGCTCAGAGCACGGCAGATCAGGCTCTTGCGGCCGCTACCGAAGCACAGGCTTGCTGCGAAGCCAACACGGAGCGTATGGAACGGATGTTCGAGCGTTCTCAGTCTAAGTAAAACGCAGCCGCTACGATCTATTCAGACGCCGCGCCAGTCGCGGCGTTTTTTATGCCTTCTCCCGCCGTCACCGGCATGCCGTCGGCGCGTTCGACAACCGATTCCACCATCGTCCAGTCGAGTTGCCCTGGGCGCTCCGCGGTCGCAATGATGAACTGCTCGGTCACGTAGGTCAGCGGATCCTTCTCGACCGACTCCGTCACGGCTTCCGTCGATTCGTCCGCGACCGGCGCTTCTTCGCTGACGGCACCGTTCATCTCATCGCTCGCAGGCACTGCCGTATCGACAGAGCCTTCGTCGGCAACGATGGCCGTGTCGCCGGTCTGCTTGCCTTCCGCAGCGTTCTCAGCCGGCGGAACGGGCTCGTCCGTCGTCGGTCCCGACGAGAGCACCGGATGAACTTCGATGAGCAGTTCGTCGCCCTGCCAGCCGATCTTTACGGGCTCGTTGATGATGCGGACCCGAGTGTCGACCGCGATCAGCTCGAACAGGTATTCGATGTCCTCGGGGAACATGCGCACACAACCGTGCGTAACGCGCATGCCAACGCCCGCCGGCCGGTTCGTGCCGTGGATAAGATAGCCCGGCAAGCCCAGCCGCATGGCGCGACTGCCGAGCGGATTGTCGGGACCCGGCGGCACCACCCGTGCCAACGGTCTGCCTTCGGCGGCATGTTCGTCGCGCACTGATTGCGGGGGATACCAGGTCGGATTGACCGCCTTCGCGGTGACCCGAGTCTGCCCCAGCGGTGTCTCCCAGTCCTGACGGCCGATGCTGATCGGATAGGTCATGACGACCGGAGTTTCGCCGACCCGCGGCTCGGGATAATAGTAGAGCCGGTACTCGGCGAGATTCAGTACGATGCCCTCGCGCGGACCCGGCGGCAGGATGTAGCGCGTCGGCAGAACGATCTCGGTACCCTCGCCCGGAATCCAGACGTCGACCTCGGGATTCGCACGAACGATATCCTGATAACCGACGCCGTGCGTGCGCGCAAGATCGACCAGCGTGTCCTCGTAACGCGCAACAACCGTAGTGATCTCACCGACGATGTCAGAACCTTCTGCCGGCAGTTCGTAGGTTGCCGAGCGTGCATCGAGCACGCAGGTCATCAGCAACAGACACGCTGTCAATACTCGCGATTGCATCCGACGCTACTGCCCTACTTCCTCGCGAGCGATGACTTCGATTTCCGTCTCGGCCGCCGACAGCCAATCCTGCATCGCGTGGCTTTCGAGCAGGCGATTCGCGTACACCTTTGCGGAATCCGGAAGATTGATACCGTACGTTCTGAAACGCAGTACGACGGGCGCGTACATCGCGTCGGCAATACTGAAGTTGCCGAACAACCATTCGCCCTTGTCGCCATAACGGCGGTGGCAGTCGGACCAGATCGCGATTACTCGATCAATGTCCGCGGTGAGATCGTCCGGCAAATGCACTTTGCGGCCCATTGCGCGGCAGTTCATCGGCATCTGCGCGCGCAGCGCGTGGAAGCCCGAGTGCATCTCGGCACTGACGCTGCGCGCATGTGCACGCATGTCCGGATCTTCCGGCCAGAGTTTCGCTTCCGGCCAGCGTTCCGCGATGGTCTCGGCGATTGCCAGCGAATCCCAGACGACTGTGCCGTTGACGATCAGCACCGGCACGCAGCCGGCATCCGTGAACTCGGCAATCCGCTCGGCGGTGTCGTCCACATCGAGCTTGATTCTGACTTCTTCGAACTCGATACCGGCCTCGCTCATCAGAAGCCAGGCTCTAAGCGACCACGACGAATAGTTCTTGTTGCCGATGATGAGTTTTGCAGCCATGCGTATGCGCCGGTGACCTGACAGCTCTATGGTAAACCATTCGACCGGATGTAGCCGTAAGGACTAGCCGAACGATTGCCGAACAATCGTGTCCGCCAGTGGCCTCGCTCAGTCAGAATGGATGGCCCGGCAGCATGCTCGTCCGGGCTCGAAATCCGCCCTCGACGTGTGGACCGCCTCGGGCTTCGGCGAAAGTCGTCCGGGAATGTCGTGCGGACGCGGTCTCAGAACCGCATCAATACCGACCCCCAGGTGAACCCACCCCCGAAGGCCTCCATGAGTACGAGCTGGCCGGGCTTCACGCGGCCGTCGCGGACGGCAACGTCGAGCGCCAGCGGAACCGACGCAGCCGAGGTATTGCCGTGGTCCTGCACCGTCAGAATGACCTTCTCGAGAGGCAGCCCAAGACGCTTGGCGGTCGCCTGGATGATTCGAATGTTGGCCTGATGCGGGATCAGCCAATCGAGCTCTTCCTGCTCGATGCCGGCGTCTTGCAGCGCTTTGGAGGCCACGTCGCCCAGCGTGGACACCGCGACTTTGAAGACCTCTTTGCCGGTCATCATAATCGCCGCCTCGTCGGTACCGGCCTTCTCGAGTTCCTTGGACGCGCCGACCGGGTAGTAGAGAAGATCGCGATACTGGCCGTCGGCGCCAATGTGGCAGCCGATGATGCCGGGTTCTTCGGAGGGCTCGACGATCACCGCGCCGGCGCCATCGCCAAACAACACGCAGGTATTTCGGTCGTTCCAATCGAGCAGCTTGGTGATGCACTCCGCGCCGATGACGAGCACACACTTTGCGTCACCGGTCTTGATGTACTTGTCCGCCGTCGTCAACGCGTAGATGAACCCGGTGCAGGCGGCTTCGAGACCGATCGACGGACACGCGGGAATGCCAAGCCGATGCTGAACGAGGGTTGCGATGTTCGGGAAGATCAGATCGGGCGTCGTCGTGCCGATGATCACCATATCGACGTCGTCGGGCGTCTTACCGGCCGCGTCCAGCGCGTGCTTCGCGGCTTCGACGCACATGTCGGAAGTCGTTTCGTCGTCGGCGCAGACGTGACGGCGCTCGACACCGGTTCGCGTGCGGATCCACTCGTCGGTGGTCTCGACCATCTTCTCGAGATCGAAGTTGGTGAGGACGCGTTCTGGAAGGTACCGGCCGGTGCCGGTTATTTTCGAATGGATCATGCCGCTTCCCGCTGCAACAGGCTCCCGATCTGCTGCGGCACCTGATTTCGAACTTCGACGATGGCGGTATCGATCGCATGTTGGAAAGCGAACGTGTCCGCACTGCCGTGACTCTTGATTACGATACCATTAAGGCCGACGAGTGTCGCACCGTTGTACTGTCGTGAGTCGGTCTCCTTCGACAGGCGCCTGAGCACCCGGCTCGACAAGAGCGCCTGCAGTTTCGCGAACCAGTTCCGCGTGAAAGCGCGCCGCATGTAGAACTTCACGAGCCCGACCATGCCTTCCATCGCCTTCAGCGCGACGTTTCCCGTAAAGCCGTCCGTAACGACGACGTCGGCCTTGCCGGAGAAAACGTCATTGGCTTCTATGTAGCCGACGTAATTGAGCGTGCTCGACGTCAGCATCGCGGCGGCGTCCTTGACGGTATCGTTACCCTTCGTATCTTCCGCGCCGATGTTCAGCAAAGCGATACGGGGTTCGGCGATGCCGACGATGTCGGAACAGATGATCGAACCCATGACGGCAAACTGGAACAGATGATCCGCTGTGCACACGGTATTCGCGCCGAGATCGAGCATGTGCAGCGATCCGGTCGTCGACGGCAGTTCGGCGATGATCGCAGGACGGTCGATACCCGGCAGCATCTTCAATACGAACTTGGCGGTCGCCATCAATGCACCAGTATTGCCTGCGCTGACGCAGGCGTCGGCCTCACCGTTCTTGACGAGGTCGATCGCGACTCGCATCGACGAGTCTTTCTTCTTGCGGATGGAATCCGCCGGCGGGTCCGTCATCTCGACGATCTGCGACGCGTGGACGATGCGAAGTCTCGGCTCGTCGCCGATGATGCGGGTTACCAGGGACTCTAGTTCTTTCTCGTCGCCGACGAGAACGAGCTCAATGTTGAGGTACTTCTGCAGCGACGCGTGCGCCGCGCGCACGACAACCTCGGCGCCGAGGTCGCCGCTCATCGCATCGAGAGAAATGGTCGACGTGCGTCCCATTCGGAGGCCGGCCCTGAGGCCGGTCCGGGAATGCGTTATTCGTCGTCGTCGTCGATTTCGGGCTGCGCGACCACCTGCTCGCCGCGGTAGAAACCGTCAGGCGATACCCGGTGGCGCAGGTGCGTCTCGCCGGTGGTCGGATCCACCGACAACGTCGGCGACTTGAGCTTGTCGTGAGATCGTCGCATGCCGCGCCTCGAAGGTGTCTTGCGACTTTTCTGAACAGCCATAGTTATCTCCAATCGTGGTGACGGCGAACCGGCACCCTAAAATTCTTACTCGTCCGTTGCCCTGTCCATCCGGGCTCTCAAGTCCGCGAACGGCGTCGTCAGGTCTTTGGTCTCCGCATCGGCGTCGACCTCGATACATGCCTCGTCGTGTCTCACCGACAGCGGCATCGCCATGACCAGTGCCTCGTCGATGAGCTCGATGGGAATCACGACGTCGTCGTCGAGTTCCCACGTCTCGTGCCCATCGAGATCGGCGTCGGCTTCTCCGGCCCGGACGAGACGCAGTTTGAGCTCCGTCCCGAGGGGCCAGCGAAAAACGCTCATGCAGCGCTGGCAGACCGACGTGACATCGGCGCTCAAACAAACCGCAACGACCGGCTCCCCGGCAGCCTCCGCGCCGAATTGTAGCCTCCCGGAGACCGACATTTCCCGCCAGTCCCGGTTCGAGGGCGCGCCGCCCCCGCTGGCCAGATCCGCTTCAATCGCCGTGGACAGCCGGTCGAAGTCGCCAATTTTCGCTGAAATTTCAATGACTTCAGACTTATCGACAAGACTCGTCACGGGCAGCCGGGCGTGCAGCGGATCGGTCATGGCGCGCGCATGATAAGGACCAGAAACCGGGGTGTCAAAGCGATTTCCCCGCACTTCGAAGATTTATCTGGCGCGCGAACACAGAGCCGGTACACTCCGCGGGTGTTTCGCTTAAGGTCCTGATTTCCGATGCAAAACCCAACCGCGGCGCCAATCACGCTCGCCTCGACTTCAGCCTATCGCCGGGGGCTCCTGGACCGCTTCCTCGACGACTACGAAGTGGTCTCTCCGGATGTCGACGAGAGCAACGTCGACAAGCTCGAGGCGGACGAGTTGGCACCCGTTCTTGCGCGCCGCAAGGCCGAGGCGGTCTCCGCGCACGCGCCGGGGTCGCTGATCATCGGCGCGGACCAGTTGGCCGAGCTCGGTGGCCGCATTCTCGGCAAGCCCGGCGGTCACCAGGCCGCGGTGGAACAACTCGTGGCCGCATCCGGAAAGACCGTTCGTTTTCTCACCGCGGTCTGCATCCTCGACCCGGTATCGCGCGGTCGCTACGAACACCTCGATGAGACAGTCGTGCGCTTTCGAACGTTCGACCGCCGCCTTGCGGAAGCCTATCTTCGGCACGACGAACCGTACGACTGCGCCGGAAGCTTCAAAATCGAAGGTGCGGGTTTCGTGCTGTTCGAGAAGGTGACGACCGACGATCCGACCGCTCTCATCGGCCTGCCCATGATTTGGGTCGCCGGCCGCCTGCTGGAACTCGAGTACCTCTTGCCTTAGGCAAGCACGCCGCCGTCAGGCTCGACGGCGTTTGCGGCCCGCCGGAGCCAGTCCCACGACAAGAAATCGCTCGAGGTCGTCGGCCAGCGGTGCCGTGAAATGCAGGTCGTTGCCGCTGTCGTCCTGGAACGCGATCGACTGCGCGTGCAGGAACAGCCGCGGCAGGCCCAGTTTCTTCAATCGCCGATTGGCGCCCTCGTCGCCGTAGCGTTCGTCGCCCGCCAGCGGGTGGCCCGCCGCCGCGGCATGCACGCGGATCTGATGCGTACGACCGGTTAGCGGCGCACAGTGCACGAGACTGTAGTCGCCGTAGCGGCGAGACAGACGGATTTTCGTCTCCGCCGGTTTGCCGGACTGCGACACCACGACGTGCCGTTCGCCGCCCCTGCGGTTGCGAACTTCGAGTGGCGCATCGACCACGGTCTCGCCGTGCTGCCAATCGCCGATCACGAGTGCGAGATAGTTCTTCTCCACCTGCCCGTCACGGAATTTCTGATGCAACTCGCGCAGCGCGCTGCGACGCTTGGCGAGCACCATGCACCCTGAAGTTTCACGGTCGAGACGATGAACCAGCGACAAGTCGCGGATCTCCGGCCGCGCATGGCGAAGCAACTCGATCACGCCGTGACTGACCCCACTGCCGCCGTGTGCAGCGACCCCGCTGGGTTTGTCGATCACGAGCAGACGCTTGTCCTCATACAGCACCCGGTCGGCGATGTTCGCGGCCTGACGGTCCGCTGGTGGCGCTCCGGCCGGCGCCAGCCGAACCGGCGGGATGCGTACCTCGTCACCCTCGACGAGTTTGTACTCCGCCTTGATGCGGCCGCCATTGACCCGGACCTCGCCGCGCCGCAGCAGGCGGTACAGACGGCCCTTGGGCACGCCGGGCAATTCCCGGCGAAGGAAATTGTCGATTCGCTGTCCGGCGTACTCGGAATCCACCTTCAGCTTGCGGACGGGCGTTGCCTCCTGTGAGGCGGTTGTTGGCGACTTTTCCGGCATTTTCAATAAGTTGATGCGGCCCGGAGCTGTGTTATATTACCCACTTGCGGTGTCCTCTTGGCACCGCAAACAGACCAAGCGGCCCCCGAACCGTGGATGTGCCGCCTGTCTCAATAGAGTAGTTACTTTTTGGTCTCGCTACGAGCGCGACCGAGATTTCAATGGCAGCGACCCCGGACGCAAGGCGTTAAGCCACGGTGGTCAGGCCTAAGGGAAATCATGCTGAACATTTTTCATGCCGTGATCGATTTCGTTCGCGGCCTCATGCAGACAGCTTGTCAGACGGTGCATCACACCGTTCTTCTGGTCTCGGGCCAGCGCAGCCGTCCGCCATTCAGCTCGCCCGGTGCAGACCCGCATCGGTTGCTTCCCGTACCTGTCCGAGCGATCGAGTCCTCACCGCTGCCCTTTGCGACATTACAAGTAGGGCAACATGAAAAGAATGCTAATCAACGCAACTCAGGAAGAAGAGTTGCGCATGGCGATGGTCGACGGCCAGCGCCTATACGACCTGAACATTGAAGGACCGGCCAGCGAACGAAAGAAAGCCAACATATACAAAGGCAAAATAACGCGCATCGAGCCCAGCCTCGAAGCCGCGTTCGTTGACTACGGCGCCGAGCGCCACGGCTTCCTCCCGCTCAAGGAAATCTCGAGCGAATACTTCGTCAATCAGCCCGAGGGCGGCGGCAAGCCCAATATCAAGGAAGTCCTGAAAGAAGGTCAGGACATCGTCGTACAGATCGACAAGGAAGAGCGCGGCAACAAAGGCGCTGCCCTGACGACGTACGTAAGCCTCGCCGGCCGCTTCATCGTCCTGAAACCCAACAAAGCCCGCTCCGGCGGCGTCTCACGCCGCATCGTCGGTGCCGACCGGGATCTGGCGAGAAAATCGCTGAACGAGATCGAGGTGCCCAAGGGCATGAGCGTGATCCTGCGGACCGCGGGCATCGACCGCAGCGGCGAAGAACTCGCGTGGGATCTCGAAAACCTGCTGAACGTCTGGCAGGCCATCCTCAATGTTGTCCTCGAGCGGCCTTCCCCGTTCCTGATCTACCGTGAAAGCAATGCGGTCGTGCGCGCGCTGCGCGACTATCTCACCAACGAGATCGGCGAAATCCTCATCGACGACGAGGACACTTGGAAGGAGGCGCACGAGTTCATCGAGCAGGTGATGCCGCACAACGTCCGCAAGCTCAAGCACTATCAGGACCCGGTGCCGCTGTTCACCCGCTTCCAGATCGAATCGCAGATCGAATCGGCGTTTGCGCACTCCGTGACCTTGCCGTCAGGTGGCAGCATCGTTATCGATCACACCGAGGCGCTCGTGTCGATCGACATCAACTCGGCACGTGCGACCAAGGGCGGCGACATCGAAGCCACGGCGCTCAATACCAACCTGGAAGCCGCCGAGGAGATCGCCCGTCAGCTGCGCATCCGCGACCTGGGCGGCCTCGTGGTCATCGACTTCATCGATATGGGCCCGCAGAAGAATCAGCGCGAAGTCGAGAACCGGCTGCGCGAGAGTGTCCGCCAGGATCGCGCGCGCGTGCAGATCGGCAAGATCACCCGCTTCGGCCTGCTGGAGATGTCACGACAGCGGCTGCGGCCGTCGATCGGCGAGTCGGCCTACCAGACCTGTCCTCGCTGCTCAGGCTTCGGCACGATCCGTTCGATCGAGTCGCTCGCACTGGCGATCCTCCGCATTGTCGGTGAGGAAGCCCGCAAGGAACGCACCGCCAAGGTCATCGCCCAGCTGCCCGTCGAGGTTGCCACCTACCTTCTCAACGAGAAGCGCGACTGGGTGCGCAGCCTGGAGACGAGCCACGACACGCAGGTCGTCCTCGTCGCGAACTCGGCGCTCGAGACGCCGCACTACGACGTGCGGCGCGTGCGCGACGACCAGACAGATCTGCCGGAAAACGCCGGTGTTAGCTACTCGCTCGCCGAAGTCGAGACCGAGGCCGAAGTGCCGCAGTCGATCGAGGAAAGAAAAGTGGCCGAGGCCGCCGCGGTTGGCGTTATCAAGCCGACCACGCCGGCGCCCGCTCGTGCGCCTGCCGCCAAGCCCGAGGGTGGCGGCTTTTGGGCCTGGCTAACGGGCCTGTTCAAGAGCGACGACGCGGACGGAAAGAAGAAGGCGAAGAAGAAGACGCAGCGCAAAAAGGCGTCTGGCAAGTCCAATCGCAGCCGAGGCGGCCGGGATCAGAAACGCGGCCGTGGACGCGGCAATCAGCGCGGCGACGCGAAGCAGTCCGATGACCGGCAGCGTTCGAAGAAGAAGAGTGCCACACGGAAGAAAACCTCGAAAAAGAAGGCAGCGTCGGGCTCACGTTCGCGACGCCAGCAGGATCAGGACAAGAAGGACCAGCCAAACCAGCAGGGTCAGCAAACGCAGAAGCCGGAAGAAGCGCAGGGCGAACCCAAGCGTCAGTCCAGGAGCCGCCGAAGCCGCGGTGGCCGCCGGCGCCGGCGTGGCGGCGAGCGGCGTGACGGCCAGCAGCCCGACACCAACCAGTCCACGGCGTCTGGCGCGTCAGAACAACCGCAGACGCCCGACAGCCGGCCCGAGCGCGACAAGAAGCCCGAGGTGAAGACCGAGACTTCCGATGTTCGACAGGACGCACCGGCGGGACCGCCCAAGGCGAGAACCGATGCGGAGCGTGCGGCCGATGCGGATCGGCAGCAACGACCTGCATCGAAACCGCGGAAGGAAGCAGCGAAAGCACCGGCCGCGCCAGGCAACGAGGGTAGCGACGCTCAGCCGTCGAAGCCCGATGCCGAAGCGCCAAGGGCCCAGCCGTCCAGCGCGCCATCCAGTGGTGACGCACCACGAGCGTCCGACGCCAAAGCGCCGGCCGCGGCCGACAAGCCTCGTGAGCGGTCCGAGAGCAAAGCCGAGCCAAAGGCCAGCCAGGAGTCTGGAGCCCCTATAGACGCGAAGCCCGAGTCGAAGCCGAAGCCGAAGGCGGAGAAAGCACCGAACCCGGAGGCAGTCGACGAGCGGCCCGCCGCAAAGCCGAAGCAAGCGCCGAAAGACGCAAAGCCGGCGGCAGCGGCCGACGGCGGCAACGGGAAGCCGGAGGCATCGAAGCCGGCCGGTGGCCGCTTGCTTCCGTGGGAGCCCTCGGCACCCGAGGTATCGAAGGAATCGGCCCCCGCGCCGAAGAACCCGGAATCGGGCGATCAGCCCAGCGGCCCTCAGGGAGGCCAGTAGCGCCAGCTACCCCGGGGCGTCACACGCCGAGCAACGCCAATCGGGCCTCGCGCTGATGCGCGAGGCCCGACTTCATTTATCGCTTCAAATAATCTCTATAACTGTATGTTTTAGAGATATTTGTTCGAGACGAAATCAGACCTTTATCGCGGCCCGAATCAGCGGCGGTCACAGCACGCTGCGGGCCACGAACCAAAACGACCCCGCGGCAAAGCAGGCGGCGGCAATTGCCTCCGGTACGACGTTTCGACGCTGCACGAACGGCAAGCGGATGACGCATGCGGCCAGTATCACGAACAGCAGCTGACCGGCTTCGACGCCCAGATTGAATCGCAGCACCGCCGCGAGAATCTCATCCGCCGGCACGCCCAGTGCCATGAAGCCGGACGCGAAGCCGAAACCGTGCAGGCAGCCGAAGCAGACGACCATCGCGTAGCGATGCAGCAAGGCGTCGTGATTCGATTCGTCGATGCCGAACCACGCGACCAGTACCAGCAGGATTCCGACCAGCCCGCCCCAGCCGAAGCTCACCGGCAGGAACAACTTGCTGCCGGCGATGAGTCCCACGATAGCCAGCATCAGGCCGAGACCGAACATCGGGGAAGAACGGCCGCGGAAGTATTCGATTGCACCGAGGCAGATCGAAAGCCCGATCAGCGACTCGACCGCGGTGCTCCTTACAGCCACGACGTCCAGACTCAGAAGGAGCATGCTCAGCGCATGACCGGCTGTGAAGCCGGTGACCGCAATGCAGACCTCGCGGATGCGCCGAAACATCAGCACCAGCGTCAAGAGAAAGACCAGATGGTCGTAGCCCGTCCGGATGTGAGCCAGACCGGCCAGCCAGTACGACGGAGACACCCCATCGGCGCTGCCCGGATCGGCCGACAGGCGAATGCTCCGCGACTCGGTCGAGAGGAGCTGCTGCCCCTCTCCGTCAGCGCTGGATGCAAAGTGCTGATGCTCCGCGAGCCGATCGAAGAAGGCGTCCACTCGAATCGCATCCGGCCTATGGCTGCACATCCAGCTCAGCCGCACGCGCATCCAGCCGGATTGTGCGGGAAGCACCAGCGCATCGCCTGCTTCGCATTCGCCGCCCTCCGGTCCGACGGAGTTGGCCAGATAGCCTCTCAGCGCGGTATCCAGCCTTGACTCCGATGCGCCGGCGACCGCGCGCGAGGCTTCGCGGGCATCCACGGTAATGACAATCTCGAGTCTGCCGTCGTGCCAGCTCCAGCGGCTGAACGACTCGCTCGGCGTATGTGCGAGAGCAGTGCCGGCCGTCGCCAGAAACAGGAATATCGAGAAGCGCGCCCTACTGAACACCGGGACTGACTTCGATCACGGTCCGGCTGCGAAGCCACGCCAGGTAGTCACGCAGCGCCTGATCGGCATTCCGCCGTCTGGCCTCTGCCAGCAATTGCGGCCGCAGCTCCTCGAAACTGCCGACGGAACCCGGCATGCGCTCGATCAGCTCGAGGACATGCCACCGTCCACGCACGAACAGCGGATCCGAAAATTCTCCCTGCTCGAGCGCGACCGCAGCCTCCGTGAGCGAGGCACCGAGGTAGTTGCCCAGCGAGCTCTCTGGGAGCGGTGCCGCAGGCAAGTCTTCGACCCGTTCGACTCTGACATTCGGGTGCAGGTCGGCCGCGTATCCATCGGCCGCAAGCTGTCGGCCGATGTCCTCAGCCATCTCCGCATCGCTCTCATCGATATCGTGCAGCCGGTACCAGCTGAGCGTATAGCGAGGCGTGCTCGCGAAGAACTCGGCCTCCGTACGGTAGATCTCCTCGAGCGCTTCGTCCGTAGGAACATCGGCACTCGACTCGCTCACGATCTGCGCGAGAATCGCGTTCGCCATCGCCTTGCGTACGGCCGCGACGTGCCGCTGCACTTCCAGCTCCTCGGCACGGAGTATCAGTAATTCCTCGTCGATCAGACGCTCAAGCGCAAACTCCCGGTCCCGGTCTGTCAACGGATCCCGACTGTCCGCGGCGAGGTCCGATAGCAGTTCCTCGTAGCGGCGCATCGGGATCAGTGCATCCCCTACTCTTGCGACGATGTCGTCATCGTGCCACGCGCTGTCGGCTGGCCGATCGATCAGGATGTCGGCGATCGCAAGGGCAACTCCGGCAAGCCCCGCAACGAGCAGGAGCATCGTCCTGCTGCGCGGCACGGCTTCGGAACCACGGCCCATGCGGTGTGCTACTGAGCCTCTACCGCCGCGTGATCGACGAAGATCGGCGACGACCACGCGAGGCTGTCGGCCATCTCCATGCAATCGTCATCGGCCGCCGTTCTGTCGTCCTGGTAGCACGCGTTGACGGCAATGCATTCGCCGGCCGCATTCGTTTCGCAGCGGAGACCGCCGGCATTGATCGTCATGCGCGGCTCCTGCACAGCACGGACGTAGTACACCGCGTCGCGCGCCGACGTCTGAAAGTCTTCGTCGGTGAATTCCACCGAACAGGCGTCGCCCGAGTCGGGGCAGTCAAACGTTCTCCACGGATCGTCGATCAGCGACGCAACCGATTCTCCCTGCACCTGCTGCGGACGGATTCGAATGACCTCGATGCGATCGATCGATTTGCGCGTGTCCGACGGGTGATAACACTCTCCACGGCAGAGGTTTGCCAGCCTGCCGGAGCCGAGCGCCTCCTCGGCCGACGACGGGCATCCTGGACGCTGCTCGAACGAGCCGAGCGCGCGAACCGCGAAACTCGGATTCTCGGACATCTGCGCATCGCCGCCCATCGGTATCCGGTTTCCATCGGGAGAATTGACGAGATCGAACCACAGCAACATGCGTTCGCCGGACGTACCGTAAACCTCCTTACGCTCGAGGCTGTTCCAAATCGCATCGCGGTCACGGCCCTGCGCGTGCACGGCGACCAGACCGCCGGTCGAGAAGAAGCTCGCCTGCCGTTCGAGTTCCAGAATATTGAACAGGTCGATCCGCGACACGTCGACATCCCTCGGCCGCGCCTCCGGCTCGCCGCGATCCGTCGAATACAGCGATCGGGAGCCTGCGTCCCGGTACCCCCACCAGTCGACCATGGGATTGCGGTCGAACTCCTTGTACCCGGTGCCGGGGCGCGCCGTGTGATTGTCGCTGGAGGCGATGAAGCCGAAGCGAAACCGAGCCGGGTTTTCCGCGTCGTCGAAGTTGCCGATGGCGAGCGCGTACTGCGCCGATCCGCCCGGACGGTAGTTGAATGCCGGCAGGAAACAATCGCGGCACTGTCCCGAATCCAGCCAATCCTCGAGCACGGTGCCTGGAACCGAGTGCCAGCCGGGCAGGCCATAGTCGACGTATCGCTGCCGTGTCTCGACCGCTCGCTGCGCGCACTCTTCGGCCGCAATTCCCTGGGCGTTGCAGCGCTCCTCGACAATCTCACCGGCGCGCCAGCAAGACGGCAGGTACGCTTCGACCGGCTCCGGACAATAGGCCTTGCCTTCGTCGTCGTAGCGTACGCCGCGCCACTCGCGATACACCTCCGACGAGCCGTGTCCCGAATAGACCTCCAGCAAGGTCTGCCGGTCGGGATCGTGCATGTTGCCTGCGAGTTGTTTGTCGAAGGTGGTACCGGCGGGCGAATACACGCCCCAGGACGTGCCATGCGGAATCACGATGGACGGTAGGCGCCACTCGTCGAGTTTCCGAAACAGCTCCACCGGTGTCGACGCGATCTCCGCACAGTTCGCGGGCAGGTCCGGCGACGGGGTCTCGGCGTCGCAATTCGGCACCCGGGCGATCTCCGTGATCAAACGGCCAAAGTCGTAGTAACGCTGCCGGTTGGGAAGGTCGCGTAGCGGCGGAAACAGTCTGAGTCCGACGGGAATGCTCGCAAACGTGCCGCCACGCACCGGCGACGAGATTGGCCGCGACGGGAGCTGATCGTCCCCGACGTTTCTGAAGATCACGTTCTTGTGGCCGTAGTGCGTATCCGGTGTCGCGCCGGACTGCGTCCACTCGTAGCCCATGAAGGTGACCATGTCCGGATCGGCCCCAGCACCGGCGATCGCATTGCACTGCTGCACGCTGTCGATCGAACGCTGCCAGAGTTCGGGCGTAAGGCTCTCCGCGTGATCGGTCAGTGCCCAGAAATCCAGATTCGAACAGATCCGCGCAAAGTCGCACGCATCTGCCGGCGGATGCGTACCGTCGCCCTGCACCATCGGCAGTGACATGCGGAAGGCATCCGATGAGAACGTCGTATGGACGTGCAGATCGCCGAACAGGATCTGACTCGGTTCCGGGACCCCGGCGGCCATCGCCGCCGAATGCTGCGTGTCTGACGCGGCCTGCCGCGTCTCCGCATTGCGAGGCTGGGTGGCAACGATCGTACCCTCGTCCTCGAGTTCCCCATACCAGCCCAGCATGATGCCGAGCACATAGACTGCGGCGAAAACGATCACGGCCAGCACGACCAACAGGCTTCTCTTAATCAGCATCTATACCGCGCTGCCTGGCAAGAAAAAGGGCCGGAAAATCCGGCCCTTGAGAGGTTAACAGTCAAAACAAACGTTCTGTAGCCGACTTTGCCTTTAGAAGTCGAAGTTGGCACCGAACTCGACGCCGAACCAGCGCGGCGGGCCGTAGGCCGACATCACCCACAACGTGGCGACTGACAGCGACCCCGTCCGATAGCGCTCGTCCGTAAGGTTCTTGCCGAATGCCCGCAGGAACCACTGATCGTCCGGGCCGTTATACGTGACGACGAGATCGACGATGGTCTTCTCGTTGAGTGTCGCGTTGAACTGGTCACCGGCATCGGAGTAGCTCGCTACGGACTCGTCTTCGTATGCGACGCGGAGCTTCCAATCGACGTCGCCAGCACCGAGTCCGTGGTTGTAGATACCTTCGAGCGTGTACATCAGCTCGGGCGCTCGCGTCACAGGACGACCGCTTAAGTCGACGTCGATAACGCCGTCGAAGTCCGTGTCGGCCTGGAAGCTGTCGAAGTCCGCATCGGTCCATGCAAGGTTACCCGCGAACGTCAGGCTGTCGGTTGCGGCCCAGCTGCCCTCGAGTTCCAGACCGTTCACGGTAAGTTCGGCCGCGTTGAAGAACAGCGTCTCCTGCCCTGTCGGGAAGGTTGCATTGAGCGTGCGCTGCGCATCGGTGTAGTTGACGTGGAACGCGGTCGCGCCGATAAACGCCGCTCCATCCGCGAAGGTGCCGCGAATACCGGCCTCGAACGAGTCGGCGATCTCGGGGTCGGTCGGGCGTGCGGCCAGCGGCGTGATCGGATTCAGCTGCGTGCCGATCTGGTCGTTGTAGCCGCCGCTCTTGAAGCCACGCGAGTAGCCGAAATAGCCGAACCAGTCGTCGTTGAAGTCGTAGCCGAGATTGATTCGGTAGGTGGGCTCCTGCCAGTCCTCCGAATCGCGAACTACGCCAGTCGGGAAGCGATCGAAATCGGCGCCGGCCAGCGGCGTTCCAAGGTCGGCGAGCGTCGGTGCGCCGTCAAGTGCGAAGACATTGATGCGCGGGCGGCCTACCCAGCTCTTCTCCTCGTCCGTGTAGCGCAATCCCAGCGTCAGATGGAGGTTGTCGCTCAGGTCGTAGGTGCCGTCGACGAAGATTGCGCGTGCGTCGGCTTCCTGCGCATTGCACAGGATGAGCGGGTTGTCGTTGAAGAACGCAGGCGGGGTTCCCAGGAAGAAGTTATCCAGGAAACCGACGACCTGCAGCACGCAGAAATCCGTATCGTCGCTCTGCGCGAAGGCGCCGGCGACGAAGTTGAAGTTGCCGTCCAGATCGGAGGCAATGCGGATCTCGAACTGACTCGTCTCGCGATCGTCGTCGCGCGTCGCGTCGAACAGCGAGACCGGACCCGGGCTACCGGAGTAGGAGCTCGGCAGGCGCGATTCCTGCTCACGCGTTCCGAGGTTTGCGTAGACCGTATAGTTGTCATTCGGCGACCACTCGGTGCTCAGGTAGATGCCGTCAACGTCGACGCGATGGCCGGCGGTCATGTTCAACAGCAGATCGTCACGCAGCGTGCTGCCCGCATTGTCGATGGGATCGCCGGACGCTGCCGGGTAGCCCCAGACAGGGAACAGATAGCTGCTCGGCGACTCGGCGACGATCGGGGGAGAATCGCCTCGGTCGCGGATGATCTCGTACTGGAAGAGTGCGTTGAAGGTGTCTGACGGCTGCCACAGGAATTTGGCGCGGCCGGAGAAGACGTCGTCACCGCCCAGGTCCCTGCCGTCGCCCTGCCCGGAGAGGCCGGCAAACGTGGGATCGACCGGTGCCGCGCCCGCACCGAGCGGACCGAACACGGCGTTGTTCTTGTAGTAACCATCCGACTCGAGCTGCATGCCGGCAAAGCGGAATGCGGCGGTTTCGCCGAGCGGCACGTTCAACGCGAGTTGCGCCTGACGGGTTCCGAACTCGCCGAAGCGAAGGCGGACATCGGCCGTGCCTTCATCGAGCTGCGGACGAATGGTCCGGACATTGATGACGCCGCCGGTCGTGTTCTTGCCGAACAGCGTGCCCTGCGGACCGCGCAGTACTTCGACCGCCTCGATGTCGAACATCTCGAGGTTTGACGTCTGGATGTGGGGGACGACGAAGTCGTCGATGGTCACGCCGACCGGCGATTCCTTGTAGACGATGATCGTGGTTTCCGAAACGCCGCGAAGCGCGAACTGCGCCGACTTGAAAGCCGACACGGTGCCGGACGAAAGACCGGGCACGCTGGCTGCGATGTCGTTCAGGTCGCGGACGCCCTGGGCTTCGATGGCCTCACCCGAGATAGCCGTAATGGCGACGGGCGTGGTGCCGAGTTCGGTTTCGCCGCGACGCGTGGCCGTGACAACGACCTCTTCCAGGTTCTGAGCGATGCCCGGAGTCGGAATCGTCAGAGCCGTGACGGCGAACATGGTTGTGAGCATTCCGGTACCGGCGAGGCTCGCGAGCGCGCCTTTGACATACCGCTTGTGCATAGATCCCCCTTCCAACGGATTTTTCGTCAATACGTAGTAACCGATGCTCAACCATTCCAGAAAAAAAGTCAAGCAGGACTGTTTTTTTTGAACCACACCGCGAAGCGTTGTGTAACTGTTTGTTTTTACTCGCTGGTTTCGGCCTCGACCGGGCGCAAAGCAAGCAGTACGTTGCCCGGCATATGGAAGTAAATGCCGTAGCCCGAAGTCTGGTAGAGCATGCCGTCACGGAGCACCGGGCCACTCGAGCCGCCGGCCGAACCGCCGAGGCCCACTGCCCCGCCCAGCGCGTCGAATTCGCGCGCCGTGTCGTACTCCCAGAACACCTCGCCCGTCTGCGGATCGTAGGCACGGAGAATCCCGTCCATGGCCGTCGCGTATATGGCCGAGCGCGTTGCCGTTGCCGGCGCGGAGATGCCGGGGTCGCAGAACTCGCGGTCGCCGCACTGATCCTCGTGCGGCGTGTGCCAGATCACCTCGCCACTTGCGGCGTCGAGGGCGAACATTCCGGGTCGCGGCGGCAACTCGTGCTCTTCACCGTCGTCGAAATCCGATATCGGCACGTAGACCACGCCGTCCATGGCCGCCATACCGAAGTGGATACCCGCCTGGATGCCACCGCGGCCGAGGCGGTTTCGCCATAACAGTTCGCCAGTGACCGGATCGATCCCGAACGCCTCACCGGATTTCTGCCCGGCCACCAGAATGCGTCCGTTGTCCGTGTCGACCAGCATCGTCGCCGCGCCGAAATCGTAGTCAGGCCCGTCTTCCTCCGGGCAGTTCGAGCGCGCATCGGGCAGCATGCAGGCCACGTTCCACGCATCGCCTTCCGTCGCCTGATATACCCAGCGCTTTTCGCCGCTCTCCAGGTCCATCGCGATGATCGCGTCGCTGTTGCCTTCCGCCGGGCTCGAGTAGTTCTCACCCGTGCCGACGAACAACAGGCCGGCGTCGAGGTCCACGCTGGGGCTGTTCCAGACCGGCGCACCGGACGGCGCGTTGATCGGCGTACCGACCTCCGTTGTGCCGATCTCCACAGGTTCCTCGTCCACCGTGTGCTGCTTCCAATCGACGGTTCCGGTCTCGGCGTCGATCGCCATGACCGCACCTCTGAACGTACAGCAGGGGTACGCCGGATCCGCCGCGGACGTGACTTCGAGCGACGAGATCGGCACATAGACACGGCCGGCAGCCAGCGTCGGCGTCCCGGTGATCGTCGCGTTCGGATGATCGTCGACTTTGACCGACCAGACTTGTTCTCCGGTCACGGCATCGACTGCGTACGCTCGCGCCAGCAGGTCACCGAAATACAAGCGCGGATTTGCCGCCTCGTCGCCGGCCTCCCAAGGCGACACGACGATCGCCGTTCTCACTTCCGCCGATGCGCGGAAGGTCCAGCGAACGCAACCCGTCTCTTGATTGAGTGCGTAAACCGTGCCGTCCTGACTGCCGACGAACAGCGAACCGCCGGCGATGCCGGGCTCAGAGCGGGCGCGCAGCGCATTCGGAAACGCAACGGCCCAGGCGAGTTCGAGCGATCCGACGTCGTCGCGCCCCAGGCCGGCGTCGGCGTCGGGCACGTAGCGATTGTTGTCGAGCGCGTACCCCCAGCCCGTCGACGCCGGAGGCCTGCCGTAGTCGAACGGCATTTCCTCGGCCGCGCAGTTCGGCGGCAGCGCCGGAGCGACGTAATCGTCGAGACTCGTGCCGGCCAGGTATTCCGCAACGGCTCGGCGCTCATCGTCGCTCAGCGTGGCCGCCTGCGCCTGCATGATGCCGTCGATCATCGACGTGTGGATTGCATCCGGCGCCATCATCTGCAGGAACATCTTGTGCGGCGCCTTCGGCACACCCCCTTCATGACACTCGGCACACACCTCCGCATATACCGCCTCGCCGCTTCGCGCGACGGCGGCCGTGTCGGCCGACAGGGTTTCGACCGACGTGTCGCAGGCGACCAGCAGGCCCATTAGCAGCAGCAGTGAGTATCGCATCGCCATACCTCGAGGCATTGTCTAATTCAGTTTTTCGGCCAGCGTCTGCAGGAAACGGGCGCCGTCCGCGCCGTCGATCACCCGGTGGTCGCAGGACAGGGTCACACGGATACGCGCCGCCTCCTCGGCCAGCACGTTGTTCTGCATGACAGGCGCGCGATAGACCGCGCCGACCGCGAGGATCGCGGCCTGCGGCGGGTTGATGATGGCGGTGAACGATTCGATGCCCAGCGAGCCGAGATTCGATACCGTAAATCCGCCCAGCTCCAGATCGGCGGACGACAAAGTGTTCGATCTTGCCCGTTCGCCAAGATCCGCGATCGCAGCGGTGAGCTCCGCATGGGACATTCGGTCCGCGCCTCTGATCAATGGCGCGCTGAGCCCCTGATCCGTATCGACGGCGACGTTGATGTCGACCGCGTCGCGATACTCGATACCGTCGTCGTGAACGTGCACGTTGACGTTGCCGTGTTCGGCGAGTGCGTCCGCGCAGGCCTTCACGATGAAGGCGTTGAGAGATGCGTCCGGCCCTTTCGCAGACAGCGCGCGTTCGATGTCGATCGTCCGCGTCAGATAGTAGTGAGGAATGTCCTGCATTGAGGCTGTGAGGCGCCGAGCGATCGTCTGCCGACGGCTGGACATCGGCGTGCGCGCAACTTCGGCACCGACCGAACCCTGCGCTGCGGCTTCCACATCTTCTTTCGAGATGCGGCCGTTCCGTCCGGTGCCCTTGACCGTCGCAAGGTCGATGCCCAGCTTCTTCGCAAGACGTTTGGCAACCGGGCTCGCGCGTACGGAACCGGACTCGGCTGCCGCGGCGTCATCGGCAACCGGTGCCGCAGGCTCGGCCTCGTCTTCGATACCGAAGCTGGCGTCCGCCGGCACGAAATCCCGGACGAACGCGTCGATCTCGTCGTCGCTCGCGTCTGCGGTTGCGATGACACCGAGCAACTCACCGACCTTCAGAGTTTCGCCTTCGTCGACCAACTGCCGGCACACGACTCCGCCGACGGGAGCCTCCATCGTATTCACGATCTTGTCGGTCTCGATGTCGATGAGTTCGTCGCCCTTTTGCACCGACGCGCCGACGTTCACCTGCCAGCCGGTGATCGTGCCCTCCTGCATTTCGATCCCCCACTTGGGCACGGTGATGGGATATAGCGCGTCAGCCACGGACCGACTCCTGGATCGCCGCGGCAATGTCGCCGGGCCCCGGCATGTACGCGCGTTCGAGTTCGCGTGCGAACGGCACCGGCGCGTGCGGCGCGGTAACGAGCTTGATGGGCGCCCGCAGGCTGTCGAAGGCTTCGCTGGCGACGATGCCGGCGATGTCCGACGCCAGACTGCATCGCGGCGGCGATTCGTCAACGATGACCAGCCGACCGGTATGCTCGAGACTCTCGAAGATCGTCTCGGTGTCCAGCGGAGAAACCGTGCGCGGATCGATCAGATCGCAGGTAATGCCTTGTTCAGCCAGACCGTCGATCGCCTTCTCGGCAAAGATGACCATCCTGCCAATGGCGACCACCGTGCAGTCGTCGCCTTCCCGCGGCATCGCAGCCTCGCCGAACTCCACCAGGTGGTCGCCGTCCGGGACCTGACCCTTGCGGTTGTAGAGTGCCTTGTGTTCGAAGAAGACGACCGGATCGTCGTCTCGGATCGCCGATTTCAATAGACCCTTCGCGTCCGCGGGATTGGAGGGGATGGCGATCTTGAGGCCCGGCACGCCGGTCAGGATCGGATATATCGTCTGCGAGTGCTGAGCACCCATGTTCATGCCCGCGCCCATGGCGGTGCGGATCACCAGCGGACAGCGAGCCTTGCCGCCGAACATGTAGCGGAACTTCGCCGCCTGATTGTAGATCTGGTCCATGCAGACGCCGACAAAGTCGGCGAACATGATCTCGGAGATCGGTCGCAGTCCGGCCAATGCCGCACCGGCACCGGCCCCAACGATCGCGGACTCGGATATCGGCGTATCGATAACGCGATTCTCGCCGAACTCGTGAATCAGCCCTTTGCTGACGCCGAAGATTCCGCCGGCAGCGTCACGCTCGCCGGATGAGCCGCCAGCGCCGCCCGAGACGTCTTCGCCAAGGATGATCACCCGCTCGTCGCGGCGCATCTCCTCGAACATCGCATCGTTGAGCGCCTGACGAAATGTCGTTTCTGCCATCTCGACGCTCCTAGTAGCTGATGTAGACGTCTGTCGTGAGTTCCGACAGATCCGGTGGCGGAGCTGCCTGCGCCTCCGCGACGGCACGCTCGATCAATGCCAATACTTCGGCGTCGACGGCATCCAGTTCGTCGCCGGTCAGCGAGCCGTCCGCGATGACCCGAGCACGGAAATTCTTCAGGCAGTCGCGCTCCGCACGATGCTGCTCGACCTCGCCTTTCGCCCGGTAGTTTTGCGGGTCGCCCTCGAAGTGGCCGAAAAACCGAGTCGTCGTGCATTCGAGTGCGCTGGGACCGTCGCCCGCACGAGCGCGATCGACGGCACGCTGCATGGCCGCGTTGACCGCGAAGAAGTCGTCGCCGTCGACCTTCTCGGCGGGCATGCCGAAACCCTTGCAGCGGCTCGCGATGTCCTTACTGCCAACGGCGTACGCGACACCGGTGTGTTCGCTGTAACCGTTGTCCTCGAAGACGAAGATCGTCGGCAACTTGAGAACGACGGCGAGATTCATTGCTTCGAATACGGTTCCCTGGTTGCAACTGCCATCACCGCCGAACGAGACCGTTACGTGACCCTTGCCCTGGTTCCGGGTGGCAATTGCAGCGCCGGTTGCCAGCGGCGGACCGCCGCCGACGATCGCGTTCGCGCCGAGCATGCCTTTGTCGAAGTCGGCAATGTGCATCGAGCCGCCCTTCCCTTTGCAGAGCCCGTCGGCACGGCCGTAGATCTCTTTCATCATGCCCAGCACATCGCAGCCCTTCGCGATGCAGTGCCCGTGGCCGCGGTGAGTGCTCGCAATCAGATCGTCGTCGGTCAGGGTTTCGCATACACCAACCGCGACAGCCTCCTGCCCCGAATACAAATGCGTGAAGCCCGCGATCTGTCCTTGTTGGATTTCCAGATGCAGACGCTCCTCGAACTCCCGGATGGTCTTCATCTGCCGGTAGGCACGGATCAAATCGTCTTTGCCGTAGTCGCTCACGGTGTCCTCTCAAAGTGCGCCGTCAGGCTTCTTGCCGGGACCGTAGATGTAATCGTCGATGGTCTTGTGGAAGTGGCGAATCCGCACTTCCTGATCGCCGATCCATAGCCCACGGAAGCCTCGTGAATTCATGCCGGCCTGCACGCCCGGGAGGTTCGCGGCGTCCTGATCCAACACGAGGCCGATCGACTTCTCGCCGTGTTTGAACTGCTTGTGTTCCGGGCGCTCCGGCCATTCGTCGCCGTCCGCAATGAGTTCGAACGTGAAGATGTCGAAATACATCTTGTTGGGATCCGTCGCGTGCGGACGCTGGCGGAACAACCAGTAGTCGTCGGCGTGAACGTTCAAGGTCACGTTCGGGAAAATCATGTAGTGATAGTCGTCGGTGAGCTGCTCGTCGTTGAGATCGGAATAGTCCTTGCCCTGCCCGGGACCGTGCTCGCGCTTGAAGCGCTGCAGGTCCTCGCGAATCTCGTTGACTCGCCCGTCGTAGTCGGCGGGATCCATGCCTCCCGCCTTCATGGCGGCTTTGATGCCTTCCGGAATGGCCGGCGGCACACGCACTCTCGGACTCAGCGTCGCAAACTTGATCAGGTATCGATTGTGCTTGTCGTAACAATCGATCTGCAGGTTCAGATCGTCGAGGTGCCAGAGCAGCTGCGGGTGAATACCCTGCACGTGATAGCTCTCGTTGAACGCGTCGACCGAGGCCTTCCAGTTGCAGTCCCACTCGACGGTGATGTCGCGCGTGAGCGCCATCCGGTCGAAGTGGTAGGGATCGAGATGCTCGGGAATGATATTCAGGAATTCTTCTAGCGGCTCGACGTCCGGGTTGAGGCTGAACCACACCCAGCTCCCCCACGTCGCGCAGGGAATTTCCTCGAGGCCCGTGCAGGGACCGCCCTGTGGAAACGTATCGAGATCGGGGATGCGTTCGAAAGTGCCGTCCAGCTTGTATTCCCAGTGGTGGTACGCGCACTGGAAGGTCTTCGCGTGACCGACGCCTTCCGGACGCAGCCTGTTGCCGCGATGCTGACAGACGTTGTAGAAGGCTCTGACCGATCCGTCCTGCTGGCGGACCAGCAGCACCGATTCCGGCCCGATTTCGGTGGCACAGAAATCGCCCGGTTCCGCCAGGTCGCGTTCGAGGCAGCCGGCCAACCAGACCTTTGTCCAGACGTGCTCCCACTCGAGGCGCATGAAATCCGCGTCCGTGTAGCGCTCCTTGGCGATGATTTCGTTGCCAAGTTCCGGGTCCGGCGCTTTGTCGAGCGGTGTGCCCTTCGGTGTGTCCGTCACGCTGCGGCCCTCTCGTCCGTTTCCACCATCCATCGAATTCCCCGCCGCAGGAGTTCGTAGAACGCGGGCTGTTTCCAGCTTCCGCGTTCTACGTCGGGGTACTCGTCCATGATTGGCTGCATATCGTAGCGGCCGCGAGCGTGGCCCAGATTCAGGTACAGCACCCGGCCGTTGCCCCAGTCACGCAGATACATGACCGGCACACGCCCATTGTCGCTCCAGTCGCTTTCCTCGAATCCCGGGGCATTGCCCGAGAACTCGGTCTCCAGCAGGCACTCGTGCTCGCCGTAAAACCGGCACAGGTAAATCTCATCGTCGGCCTCGAACGGCTCGATGCCGTCCACCAGCGGATGCGCCTTGCTCGACCTGACGGTGAACGGCTGGATCTCGGGGTGCGCAACGAACTGGCTGCCGATCATTTGCATGAAGCGCGGCGCGTCTTCCGGCGCCGTCCATCCGACGCCCTTGACGTACTTCAATCGGGAATTCGTGCCGTGAAGGGCGAACCATCGTTTGCCGGCATCAAGATAGGCAGCGATCGCGTCCTGCTGCGCCTCGTCCGGAAGCAGTTCGCAGGTGTAGGTGATCAGCGCATCCGCGTTGGCAATGGCATCGATGTCGCTGTAATCGCCCAGCACCGTGACGCGAAACGTGTCGTGCTCGGCAAGCAGCTTGAGCAACTCGAGCCGAACGAAGTCGATGTCGTGGTACTTACCGCCACAGACGAGGACTATGTCGCGGCGCGCGCTCATGGGTTCAGTATTGGACGCCTTTCGTGAAGCCGTTGTCGGCAATCAGATTCGTGCCGGTCACAAGGCTTGCGGCGGGGCTGGCGAGAAATGCCACCACGTTGGCGACCTCCTCGGGACTGCCCATCCTGCCGGCCGGTATCTTGCGCAGCGTGCTTTCGTAGAATTTCGGCATTGTGCCTTCGATCATCTCCCAGGCGCCGCCCTCGAAATAGATCGGGCCCGGCGACACGGTGTTGACGCGAACGCCCTCGCCCCGCACGAACTGAGAAAGCTGGGCAGAGTAATTGATCAGGGCGGCCTTCATGGCGTTGTACGCCATCGGCCCGCCGAAGAATTCGACGGCGTTGGTCGAACCGATGATCACGACCGAGGCGTCGCCGGAAGCTTTGAGAGACTCCAACAAGGTTTCAACGCCGCGCACGGTGTGCAGTACGTCGATCTCGAAACAGCGCCACCAGTTCTTCTCGGAATCCATGCCACCGCCACCGGATACGTTCGGCACGAAGATATCGACGCCACCGAGTTCCGCCGCGGTCGCCTCGAGCCACTGCGCGTACTCCTCGGCATCCTTGACGTTGCATCCGGAACCGATAGCCTTGCCGCCGGCCTCGTTGATGGCATCGACGGCCTCTTTGACGGCGTCGCCGTCGCGCGCGCAGATCGCTACAGTCGCGCCCTCGGCCGCGAGGCGCTCGGCGATGGCACGGCCGATTCCCCTCGAAGCACCGGTTACGATGGCGCGTTTCCCACTGAGACCCAGATCCATAGCGTCACTCCTCGTTATTCTGACGCCGAGTATACGCGGCAAGCCGGTTAAAAGAAACAGTCATGACTGTTTGTTTTTCATGTATAGTTCGCCCTGAAGACCGCAACTCATAAGGCACGGCATGAAGATTTCAGTCACCGATCGCGACGGCAACGCGCACGAAACCGACGGTACCGAAGGGTACAAACTGATGGAGGCGCTGTGCGATCTCGACTACGGCGTAGAGGCGATTTGTGGTGGCATGTGCTCCTGCGCGACTTGCCACGTCTATGTCGCCGCGGACTGGGCGGGCATATTGCCGGCGATGGAAGCGGACGAGGAAGAACTGCTCGACGCGCTCGAGTGCCGGCAGCCGAACTCGCGCCTGTCCTGCCAGATAGAACTCAATGCCGGCCTCGACGGCATCGCGGTGACGATCGCGCCCGAAGAGTAGCCGGACCTACTGGATCGAGAGCGCGTTGTCGACGACGAGCTCTGCTCCGTTCACGAAGCGCGATTCGTCGCTCGCCAGAAACAGCACCACGTTGGCGACGTCCTCGGGCCGGCCGATGCCGACGGGGTCTTCCTTCGAATCGGGATCCGGCGGCGGCATGCCGAGCTCCTTGTTGACCTCCTGAACCATCGGCGTATCTATGGCACCTGGGTGCACCGAATTCACCCGCACGTTGTCGCCTGTCATCTGACAGGTGACCGCGAGCGACTTGGTCATCGCTCGCACCGCGCCCTTGGCGGCCGTGTACGCGAAAAAGACCGGATAGCCCAGGTGCGACGCAATCGACGACATGTTGATGATCGATCCACCACCGCGCTTCTTCATGGCCGGAATCACCGCCTTGCAGCCCAGGAACACGCCTTCGTTCATGATGGCGTTGTGTTTGCGGAACTGCTCTAACGTGCAGTCGCCCGGCATCGCCATGATCACGATCCCGGCATTGTTGACGAGTACGTCAACGCCGCCGAACTCGTCTTCGACTTCGGCGACGATCTCGGCCCAGCGTTCTTCGCTGGCAACGTCCTGATGTTTAAAGACCACGGTCGCGCCGGTCGCGGCGGCGATTTCGTCGGCGACGGCCTGCCCGGCATCGTCGATGTCCGTCATGACTACCGTCGCGCCCTCTCGCGCCAAGGCTTCCGAATCGGCTCGGCCGAGGCCCTTGGCCGCACCCGTTACGATCGCGACTTTCCCGTCTACCCTGCCAGCCATATCTGCCTCTCCAAACTCGTCCGGACTGCGCCGGATGCTAACAATCACCTCTGACTGTTTCAATCACGAGTGATTGTTTTTTCCCCGAAATGAATTACTCTATATTTCGGACGCAGCGCGTCATCCCGGCGGATGACGGCTCGTGCCGAGACGGCACACACCGAATTGGGGAGATCGAAGGTGGCCAGAAAATCCGCGAAAGCGTCGGGACCCGGCGATCAGGGCTGGCAGGCACAGAAGAGCGCAGCGACGCGAGATCAGATTCTCGGCGCGGCAGTCCGCTGCATCGTGGAACTCGGCTACAGCCGCACTACGACGATGAAAATCGCGGAGCGCGCCGGGCTTTCGCGTGGCGCGACGCTGCACCACTTCCCATCCAAGATCGACATCATCCGGGCCGCTGTCGACTATCTTCACGAAAAGCGGCTACGCGCGTTCCGTAATTCCGTCACCTCGATTCCGGCCGGCACGGACCGTATCAAAGCGGCGACCGAGGCGTACTGGGAACACGCGAATCACCCGATCTTCATCGCCTTCTTCGAACTGTCGGTGGCCGCACGTACCGACAAGGAGCTGGAGAAGATTCTGACGCCGGCGCAAACCGCGTTCGACGAGGAGTGGTACAAGACGGCGCAGGACGTCTTCCCGGAGTGGCAATCGGACAAGCAGGCCTTCGATCTCGCGCTCTCGCTGGTGCAGCACGTCGTCGAGGGTGTCGCGGTCAGCAGCCTGACGCATCCCCGGCAGCCGGAACTCGATCGCCTGCGCGACTATCTCGAGAGTCAACTCCGCGAACTGGCGCCGGAATCCATCCGCTAAGCGCTACTTCCTGCCGCTCAGGTACAGATCCAATTCCGCGTGGAAGTGACGCAGGCGAATCTCCTGCTCCGACCACAGCGGCCCTTCGAACGCCTGCGAACGTATCCCCTTCTGCACGACGGGCAGTAGCTCCGAGTCCTGGTCCAACACGAGACCGAGATCGGGCTTCTCACCGAACGGCACAAACTCGCGCGCCGCGCGCACCTCGCCCGACACGTCGGTGCCCTCCGGCAGCCCCATCCAGTCGGGCACCTTCCACGACTCGTCGTCCACGGGACGGTACAGCGTGATCGTGTCGTAGTAGAAGCGCTCCGGATCGGTGGGATGCGGCATGAAACGCATCAGAAACGCACCTTCGGGGTGCAGGCCGATCTGCACGTTCGGAAATATCCCGGTCGCCCAGCTGTCGGTCAGCTGGCCGTCCACCAGATTGTCCCAGCCAAGGCCGAGATCGGCCGCTCGCTTGCGCTTGAACGCCTGGATGTCGTCGCGCACAGACGTGGCGTCACCGGCATAGGCTTCCGGATCCAGTCCCGCCTCGCCGAGCATATAGGCCAGCCCGGGATCGACCGAGGCCTGATCTCCCTCTCGCGGCGACTTTTTCGCGAGCGGCACGATCATGCGGCTGAAGCCGTGCGGATAGACGTCGTTTTGCGTCCCGAAGTCGTCCATGACGGTCGACGTCTGCGGGTGCACGGCGTGCAGATGGTAGACCTCGTAGAACGCGTCGACTCCGGTCTTCCAGTTGGCACCCCACTCGCTGACGACATGCCGCACGACCTTCATCTTGTCGAGCTGATACGCCTCGAGATAGCCATCGGGCAGCCCGAAGCGTTCGGCCAGCGGCGGCGCGTCGGGATCGAGATTGACGAAGATCAATCCGGCCTTTTCCTCGACCCGCACATCCTTGAGGCTCGGCCGGCCCTCGATCACGCCGGGCCGGAACGTCTCCTCGTCGGTGATGCTCGCGCAGCGGCCATCGAGTTCGAAACTCCAGGAGTGGAAAGTGCAGGTGAACTTCTGCGCGCAGCCCATCTCGTTGAGAACGAGCCGGTTGCCTCGATGCGGGCAGACATTGAAGAAGGCGCGCACAGTGTCGTCTTCGCCCAGCGTAACGATTACGGACTCGCGGCCGATCTCGAACGTGAAGTAGTCGCCCGGCTCCTCGAGGTCCGATCGCGGTCCGGCAATCAGCCATACGCGAGTCCAGAGCTGCGTCCATTCTTTGGCCATGAAGTCCCTGGAGTAGTACCGCTCGGCGTCGACGCGATCGGTGCCATGGTCGATGTACGCGGCGCGGTGTTCCAGCGAGTCCTCCGGCGCGTCCGGGTTCACGGGCGGGGTGTATTCGAACTTGGCGGCCATGGCGTTTCTCTCGGGATCGGCGTTGTCGAGCCTTCGATAATAGCGTTCCGTGAATTGAAAAAAAACAGGACGGCTTGCTTTTTTATTCTCCGGCCGCTGTAATTGCGACGCATGACAGCGCTGATTCTTCATCACCACGACCCGTCGCCCTTCGCGGAGAAGATACGACTGGTGTTCGGTCTCAAGGGCCTGAGCTGGCAGTCCGTGCAAGTGCCGATGATCATGCCCAAACCCGATCTGACGCTCTTGACGGGCGGCTACCGCAAGGCACCGGTGCTGCAGATCGGTGCGGACGTGTACTGCGATTCAGCGCTCGTCGCGCGCGAACTGGACAGCCGCTTCCCGAACCCGTCCCTGTTCCCGTCGGGGCGTCGTGGCCTGAGTTTTGCGCTGGGGCGCTGGAGCGACGCTGCGTTCTTCAATCCCGGTGCGGCTTTATCGATGGGTGAGAACGAGGGCATCCCGCAGGAGATCCTCGACGACCGCTTCGCGTTCTTCAACTTCATGGACTTCGGCAACATCGGCTCGGAGATGCCGCACTGCTACGCGCAGTTTCAGGCGCAGGCGCGTCTGCTGGAGGACGAACTGGAATCGCTGGAATCGGAATTCCTCGAGGCGGACACGCCCGGCTGGACGGATATCCTCGCGTGGTTCTCCGTCTGGATGGCGCAGACGAACATTCCAAGGGCTGACGAGTTGCTGGCGCCCTTCCCCGCTATCCGCGCCTGGGGAGAGCGGATGAACGCGATCGGTCATGGCGATCGCTCGGACGTCGATGCGGCGGCCGCTCACGCGGCTGCACTTGAATCGGAGCCGGTTGCGGCAGCAGGCGTCGAAGAGAATCCGTTTCACGATTTTCACGCGAACGACACCGTTGCCGTGATTCCCGACGACTACGGTTTCGACCCGGTCATCGGCCGCTTGACGACGCTGAACCATCACCGGATCTCGATCGAGCGGGACGCCGATGCGGTCGGTACCGTCGCGGTGCATTTCCCACGCTCCGGCTATCGCGTCGAGTCCGCGGATGTCTGAACAGCCGGCGGAACCGACCCGATTTTTCGAAGACCTCGAGATCGGCGAGTTCGCCGAGTCGACACCTCGAACCGTCAGCGAGGAAGAAATCGTCGAGTTCGCGACCCGTTACGACCCCCAGTACTTTCACATGGATCCGGAGGCCGCGAAGTCCCACCCGCAATTCGGCGAGGTGGTCGCAAGCGGAATCCACATTCTTGCGGTGTGGCGGCAGTGCGACCACGAGATCACGGGCGATATCCGCTGGATCTGCGGCATCAGCTGGGACGACCTGCGCTGGAATCGGCCAATGCGCGCCGGCGACCGCGTGCGGGCGCGCGCCGAGCTATTCGACAAACGGGAGTCGGCCAGCAAGCCGGAACGCGGCGTTGTAGTCTATCGCTACGCGCTCGTGAATCAGAACGACGAAGAGCTCTTCTACTGCACGAGCACGAACTACGTCGAGCGATGCCCTAAGAGGAGTTAGAGAGCCGTCCGTCGTTCTCTACGCCGCGAACGGACAGTAGTCCTCGCGTTCCACCAGTTGCATCACGAATGACAGTTTCGCCATGCCGCCGATGACGGCCATCACGGTGCCGAGCTCACAGATCTCCGCATCCGAGAAATGCGCCGACAGGTTTGCGTACAGGTTTTCATCCATCTTGCCGTCATGATTGGTGAGTGCCATCTGCTCGGCGAACGCGAGTACCGCCAACTCGGCAGCGGAGAAGTGCTCTGCGGTTGGCGATTCCATGGCGGCAATCTGCTCGTCGCTGAAGCCCGCGCCCTTCGCACCCGGCACGTTCTGTTTGTTGCACGTCGCACAGCCATGGATCTGGCTCAGACGAAGACGTGCCAGCTGCTTGTAGTGTTCGTCGACCTCACCGCCGAAGAAGATGTCGCCGTAGAACTGCTGCATGACGAAGTTCAGCATCGACGGCGCCTGCGAGAAAACCTCGACGAAGGTTGCATCTCCCGTCAGATCGTTGAGCGTCTGCCAGACTTGTTGCAGGGATTCGGGCATCTCCGCGGGCGGGATACGCGTAAGCGGTGTCGCACTCATTCGATACTCCTGTTGGTCGAACGCCGGTTCAGACGTCGAAGTAGTCCGGCTTGCCGGCGGGCCATACGTCGCCCCACTGGTTGTTTCCGCCATCGACAGTCAATACCTCGCCGGTGATGAACTTCCCGGAGTTGGCGCTGACGTAGACGACAGCCTCGGCGATATCGTAAGCGTCGCCGCAGCGCCGCATCGGATTCGAGTTCGCGAATTCGGCCGCGGCGGCCTCGTCATAAACGCGGAAGCCTTCTGTCTCGACACTGCCCGGCGACACGCAGTTGACGCGAATGTTCAGCGGTGCCCACTCCGTCGACAGCGTCTTGGTCAGTCCGATGACGCCAGCGCGTGCAGCGCAGGTGTGCGCCACCTGCGGCATGCCTCGAGTCACGTTCGCTACGATGTTCACGATGCTGCCGTCGCGGCCTTCGTTGCGCCACGCGCGCGCCGCACGCTGCATCATGTACCACGTGCCGTTCAGATTGGTGTCGATAACGGCGCGCCAGCCTTTGTCCGCGAAATCGATCGCTGCCTGAGGGAACTGCCCGCCGCCGTTGTTGACGAGGATATCCAGCGTGCCCATACGGGCCCAGATTTCCGCCATCAATGCCTCGACCTGTTCCGGGTCGCGGATGGTCATCGCGTAGTACTCGACTTTCTTACCCAGATGCTTCTCGATCGACTCCGCGGTCGCCGCGAGCTTCTCTTCGCGGCGGCTGCAAATCATCACCTTCGCGCCGAGCCGGGTCATCAGAAATGCCATCGCCTTGCCGAGACCCGAACCCCCGCCCGAGATGAGTGCAACCTGACCGGCCAGTGCGTCGTCGCGAAAGACCGTCGGCGCCGTGGCAAGAGCCTCGTCGCTCAGGCCGTAGCGGCGCTCACGATCGATCATTTGGGAATTCGCTGCGGGCATTTGTCTACCTCTTTAGATCCTGCATTCCGTACACGGCAACGCTTGCGACATTGCGATTCGGCACGCCGCCCAGGTTCTGGGCAAGCCCGGTCGTCGGTGACTCGAGCTGGCGCGGCCCGGCACGGCCGAGCAATTGCAAATAGATTTCATAGGCCATGCGCAAGCCACTTGCGCCAATTGGATGGCCAAAGCACTTGAGTCCGCCGTCGATCTGACAGGGAACGGCACCGTCGTGGTCGTAACGGCCATCGAGAACGTCGTCGATCGCCTGCCCGGCGTCCGACATTCCGAGATCTTCCATGAGCACGAGTTCGGTGATCGAGAAGCAGTCGTGCACTTCCATGAGGTCGATCTCGCGCTTCGGATCGTCGATCCCCGCTTCGTGGTAAGCGCGCTCCGCGGCAATTCGCGTCGTCAGCGTATGGCCGCCGTCCCAGCCGGCATTCGACAGCTCGTAGCCGTTGCTGGGCGCTAGCTGCAATGCCTTGATCGCGACGGCTTCGGTATGGCCCAGCTCGCGGGCGATCTCGGGCGTGCACACAATCGCACAGGCCGCCCCGTCAGACACGCCGCAACAGTCGTAGAGCCCCAGCGGATAGGCCACCATCGGCGCGTTGAGCACGTCGTCCTCGCTAATCTCGCGCTGCAGGTGGGCCTTGGGATTCAGTGCCCCGTTTCGATGGCTCTTGACCGAGATGCGTGCCATCGCCCGCTTCAGGTCTTTCATATCGCGCCTGTGCACGGCGCTATAGGCACTGGCGAGCTGCGCGAACGATCCGGGTGCCGTACTGTTCGGCAACCACAGGTCTTCGGTAGCACCTTTGGTACGCTCGGGCAGACCGGCAAAGCCGGTGTCCTTGAGTTTCTCGACGCCCATCGCAAGCGCGATATCGCATGCGCCCGACGCGACGGCATAGGTCGCCCCGCGCAGTGATTCGGTACCCGTTGCACAGAGATTTTCGACACGCGTAACCGGCACGTTCGGAAGCCGCAATGCCTGCGACAGCGGCAGACCCGACTTGCCGGTACTCTGCTCCTGGAAAAAGACGCCAAGCCACGCCGCTTCGATTCGCGCCTTCTCGATGCCGGCATCCGCGAGCGCTTCGCCGAATGCCTCGATCATGAGATCCTCGGGGCCGCTCTCCCAGCGCTCTCCGAATTTCGAACAGCCCATGCCGAGAATGACGACCTTGTCGCGGATGCCGCTGGCCATGCTAAGCCATCCCCTTCAGCGGAACCGGTTTCCAGAAGTACCGGCGGAAGCTGCGCCGGTCGTCGAAATCCTTGATGCGAAACTGCATCCTTAGCGCCGTGCCGACTTCCAGCTGCCCCGGTTCGGTATCCGTGAATTCCATCATCACGTTCGCATGGTTCTCGAATTCCACGTTGCCGAAGACGAGCGGCGGGCGCGGCGTGTAAGCCAGCCAGTCTTCCGTAAACGAGCGAACCTCGCCCCGCATGTCCGCCAGACGCTTGTGAACCTGCGTGTCCTCGGCGCCGCACTGGACGCATATGCGAGCGGCTGGAAACTGGAGCGTGCCGCAGGCCGTGCACTCGCCGCCGACGAAACCCGTGAACTCCTCGTGCTTTCGCCACGCCGCCGATTGGGCGGTTCGATTGTCGCGCTCCGAGCGGATGCCGCCCTCGAGTTCAATGAGCCGGCGCATCGCGAGGTAGCGGGTGTAGTTGTCCTCATCGACACCGCTGGCAAGCAATGACGATACGGACGTATCCGCACTTGTTCGTCGAATCTCGAAGATCAGGACGTCGACGCCCTGCCCGACCGCGACGAGCATGACGCGCTCGCCGGAGCTCGCGGACTGCAGTGCCGCAGTGAGCAACAGCAGCGGCTGCGCGGCGCCGCAATAACCGACGTTGCCCGCGATGTCCTCACCGGCAAGCGTTCGTGCCTCGAGTATTCGAGCCAGGGGGCGCGTGAGCGCCGGCGGTGCGGCGATCGCGACGTGGTCGATGTCGCCGCTGCCGAGTCCGGCATCGTCGAGCGCCTGAGCGACAGTCTCCGCAACGCGTGTCCGATATCCCTCGTCGCGCGTCCACCGCGCTTCGAGCGTGTAGTCGAAACGCTGACCGGCGCTGCGGTAGTGATCCACAAAGTCCTGATGAACGCTCGCCGAAGCCAATAGCGTTGCCAGCGGTTCGCCCTCGCCGACGACGATCGCGGCGGCGGCATGGCCGTGACTCGCCTCCTGCTGGCTGGCTGGCCGCGTATCGATTGCATCCGAGCCGACAAGCAGTTGCTGCCCACTCGCGGGTTCCTTCAGCGCTCGGATCAATGCCGTCGACGCCGCTCGCATACTGCCGCCGGCATCGGCAACGCGTGCGCCGGCGGGGAGCGCCAGCGCTTCGCGCAGCAGGCCGGCATTGCTGCGGTCGGCGAACGGCAGCGTCGTCGACGCCAATTCAATGTGCGCGATCTCGTCGTTGCCGGTGTCGCTCAGTGCGTCACGAGCAGCCTCGACGCCCATCGTTATCGCGTCTTCGTCCCAGTTGCAGAAGCTTCGACGGCCCGAGCCTTTGCCGAGCGACGGCTCGAACCAGGCGTGCGCGCTGGCGAGCACTGCCCTCGGCAGGCGTCCACGCGGCACGTAGGCGCCGCAGGAAAGAATGCCGAGGTTTCCCTCGCTCACACAGCCTCCACGATCTCGTCGAGTTTCGGTTCCACGCGATGTTCCGCGGCAAGCTTGTCGGCACCGATTCGGCGGTCGAGTTCCTCATGCCAGTGATAGATGCGTCTTTCCTGGTAATTGAGGGAGATGCCGCGGAAGCCCGGCGACTCGACGGATTCCTGAATCTGCGGCGCGAACTGCGTGTCCTCGTAGAGAATCCGCTCGAAGTTGTCGATGCGCGTTTCCCACAGTGGATCGCGCTCGCCGTCGCCCCAGTCGGGAGCGAACCAGTGGCACTCGATCCGCATCGTATTGGCGGTGAGCGGCCAGAAGACGAGGAATGGCATGCCGGTTGGCGCTACCGGCGTCACGAGATTCGGATACAGGTTGTACGACAAATTGTAGGTCGCCGGCAGTTCGGTCACCGACGGGAATTCCTGCATGCCGATGGTTCCGGGATCGACCCAGCCTTCCCGCCGGTTCGGCGTGATCATCAGCGAGTGCCCCTTTGGCCACAGGATGATCTCGGTGCCCCGATGGTCGAGAAAACGGTCGACCGTGTCCTTGTGAATCGACTTCAGGTGATAGACCTCCAGGAACGCATCCAACAGAACCTTGACGTTGCAGGCGACGTCGTAGCTGCGCGAGTCGACGTGCCGAATCGTGTCGAGATCGAACTGCGCCAGATGATCCGGAATCACCCCGAGGTGTTCGAGCAGCGGTTCCGCGCCGGGATCCTCGTTGATGAACACCCAGTTGCCCAGCCGTTCGCAGCGGACCGTGACCAGCGAATGCGCGTCCTTGTCGAGTGCCACGAAGTCGCGCTTGTCGCGAAGATTGAGGAGTTTGCCTTCGAGGTCGTAGGTCCAGCCGTGGTAGCCGCAGACGAATCCGCGCACCTTGCCGCAGGCCTCTTTCACAAGCGGTCCGCCGCGGTGCCGGCAGGTGTTGTAGAAGGCCCGAATGTCGCCGTCCTTGCCCCGGCAGATAACGATCGGCGAACCGGTCTTCTTGAACAGCATGAACGACCCGCTCTCTGGCAGCTCGTCGGTATGGCACGCATAGAGCCAGGCGCGTTTCCATAGCCGCTGGTCTTCCTGCCGCAGGAATTCCGGGTCCGTGTACCGATCGCCCGGTATGGGCGGAAACGCAGGGAATCCGTCCGGCGGCGCCTTGCGCTCGCGATGCCATTCGACCTGGCTCTTCACGCGCTTGATGAATGCTGCGTCCATAGTTCCCCACGGTTGTTTTGCGCCAAGTATAGGAGCAATGGGCCTAAAAAGAAACAAGCATGACTGTTTGTTTTTACCAATGAGCCGGCAGCGAAACCCCGATGCAGGGCCTTTGGGACCTGGCCGTTACACGACGCCCGAGGATTCCCAGGCCGCTATGTCACTCGCATCGAAGCCGAGCTCGGCCAGAATATCGGCGGTGTCCGCGGAAGTTCGCGGCGGTTCCGAGCGGATGCTGCCCGGAGTCCGTGACAGCCGTACCGGCATGTCGGCGACGGGTACCGGCGTCTCCCGCCCCGGATACCCGACCGGCGTGAGAAGACCCAACGCCTCGGTCTGCGCATGCGACAGGGCACCGGCCAGATCGAGAACCGGCCCCGCAGGCACACCGGCCGTCGACAAAGCATCCAGCGCCTCCTCCGTGGTTCGATCGGCGCACCAGGCGGCCACCCGCTCGCACAATTCGTCGCGGCGATCCCCTCGCGCCTCGTCCGTACTAAGCGATGCGTCATCCGACCATTCGTCAGCACCGATCAGCGAGGCCAGGCGGCGAAACAGCCCGTTGCCGACGACGTGAGTCAGAACGTGACCGTCTTTCGTCGCAAAGACGTCCGACGGCGCCGACGTCTGCACGCGATTGCCCGTCGGCTCGCGGCCAATGCCGAGACCGCCCTCCTCGATCAGATGCGAGTTGAACACCGAAAGCGCCGTTGCGAGCAACGATCCTTCGACATGCTGGCCCTCTCCCGACGCCTCGCGCTCCAGCAGTGCGGCCAGCGTACCGACGGTCGCGAGCGTCGCCGTCGAATAGTCGACGTAGGGGGCTGCCGCCTTGGCCGGCGATCCTTTCGTTCCGGTCATGTACATCGCCCCCGACATCGCCTGCCCGACGCCGTCGAAGCCGCCGCGGTCCGCCCACGGTCCAGCCGTACCGAAGGCGGTGACCGTCGTCAGGACGATGCGCGGATTGAGGCGCTTGATGCGCTCGTAGTCGAGACCGAGTTTCGAGAGCATAGGCGGCGGCAGGTTCGCCACCACGACGTCGGAAGTTTCTACGAGCCGATCCACAATTCGGCGACTGTCCTCGGATCTGAGATTGAGTGTCAGGCTGCGCTTGTTGCAGCCGGTTTGCATCATCACGCTGCCGGCATCGAGTTCGTCGAGAGGCGCGATGTAGCGGTCTTCACCGCCGCCCGGCTTTTCGATGCGGATCACCTCCGCGCCCAGGTAACCGAGCAGCGTGGCGCAGTAAGGCCCCGCCACGTAACGGCCGAGGTCGATGACGCGAATTCCCTGCAGTACCCCGGGCCTCATAAAAAAAACAGTCTCGCTTGATTTTTTTCTCTGGACATGCGACGAGTATAAAGAGTCACCTGGCCGATACAAGACACTGACGACGATGGATTTTCAACTCAGTCCCGAACAGCTCGAGCTGAAGGACAGCGTACGCCGTTACGCGCGCGAGCGCCTGCCCGAGATTGCAGAGCACATTGAGCGCACCGGCGAACCGCCGAGTCACGAACTGATCCGCGAGTACGCGGAGATGGGCTACCTCGGCATCAACGTGCCCGAGGAACTCGGCGGCCTCGGACTCGGCAACCTCGAGGCCCTGATCGTGATCGAGGAAGTGGCGAAAATTTCCGCCGCCATCGCCTTCCCGATTTTCGAATCCTGCGTCGGTCCGGTCCGTGCGATCGAACGCTTCGGCAGCGATGCGCTGAAGAACGCCGTCGTTCCGGCGGTTTGCCGCGGCGAAACCGTGGTTGCGATCGCGATGTCCGAGCCGAACGCCGGATCCGCGCTCACCGACCTGTCGACGAAAGGCGTCGTCGACGGCGACTCCGTGGTGCTGAACGGCAACAAGCGCTGGTGCTCCGGCGGCGGCCACGCGGACGGCTACGTCGTTTACTGCCGGCTCGCGGACGAACCGGGCGCGCGTGGCATCGGTGCCGTTTACGTACCCAAAGGGGCCGAGGGCATGAGCTTCGGCGAGCAGGAGAATCTGATGGGTTTCCGTGGCGTCCCCTCCTCCGACATCTATTTCGACAACGTGACGGTGCCGGCAGATAACGTCGTCGTCCCAGCAGGCGGCTTCAAAAAGCTCATGACGGCATTCGATCTCGAGCGCTGCGGCAACGCGACGATGGGCCTGGCCCAGGCCAGCGGTGCGCTCGAGGATGCGATCGAATACGTGCAGGAGCGCAAGCAATTCGGCAAGCCGATCGTCGATTTCCAGGCCGTCCAGCTGAAACTCGCAGAGATGCAGATGCAGGTGGAAGCCGCTCGGCTGCTGATCTATCGGGCGGCGTGCAACGCACAAGCCGGCATGCCCTCCATGCTCGACTCGTCCGTGGCCAAGTGTTTCGCCAACGAGATCGCGCGCACCGTGACCGGTACGGCCGTTCAACTGCTGGGCGGCTACGGCTACTCGAAGGAGTATCCGATGGAACGCCGCATGCGTGACGGCTGGGGCTGGGGAATCGCCGGCGGCTCGATCGACATCCAGAAGATCAATATCGCATCCGCGCTGGTCGGCCGGCGCTTCGATCAGCGGCGCTGACGATGCTCGGCCCGATCATGCAGAACGGCTACGTCGTCCACGATTGGCGGCAAGCGGCAGAGCACTGGGCAACGACGCTCGGGGTCGGGCCGTTCTTCGCGATGGAGCACGTCGAATTCGCGGAGGTCTTCTATCGCGGCGAGCCGATCGAGTTGGACATGTCCGTCGCGATTGCCTACTCGGGTGAGCACCAGATCGAGCTGGTCCAGCAACACAACGATGCGCCGTCGATCTACACGGATTTTCTGGCGAACAATGCGCCCGGTCTGCAGCACGTCGGTGCGCTGGTCGACGACCTCGATGCGGCGATAGCGACGCATGCGCTCGAGGACAAGCTCTTGCAGCACGGCACGACGGCTGCCGGTCAGCGTTTCGCCTACGTCGATACCGTGCAACACAACGGCACGATGCTCGAACTCATCGAAGCCGACGCGGCCATGCACAAGTCGTTCGCCTATATGAAAAACGCCGCCCGCGACTGGGACGGGCAGAATCCCGTACGCGTCTAGTTCTCGAGTCCTACCAGAACCCGCCCATCCTCGACGCGAACCGGAAACGAACGGATCGGCATCGTGGCCGGCAGGCCGAGCGCGCTGCCGTCGCGGACGTCGAAACAGGCGCCGTGCAGCGGGCACATCAAGCGGGTGCCGCGCAGCCGTCCACCGTCGAAAGTCTGGAAGGCGTGCGAGCAACGGTTCTCCACCGCAAAGCACTCGTCCTTGACCCGGCACAGGACTACGGACGTCCCCGCGACCTCGCGAACGATAAAGCCCTTGTCCGGCAGCTCGTCGACGGCCACCGCGTCGTGAAACTCTGACTCAGCCAATCCTCATTCTCCGTAGAAAACAAACAGGCTTGCTTGTTTCTTTTTGCATGGCGATGCTACCATGCGCGGACGATCAACGGGGGTGTTTCATGCTGACATTTCTGGCAACCATGAAGGTCAAGGCCGGTCGAGAGGCCGATTTCGAGCGTCTCGCCAAGGCGCTGACAGAGAAGGTCCACGCGAACGAAACCGATACGCTGGCCTACGAATTCTACAAGCTCCGCGACGAAGAACGCGGCTACGCGGTCTACGAGAAATTCGTCTCCGAGGAAGCCGACGAGGCCCACCAGAAGACTGAGCACTTCGCGGAGATTGCGCCGGACCTGATCGACTGCATCGATGGCGCCTACACCCGCATCTATCTGGACCCGCTCGACTAAGCTGGAGGCTGCTATGGGTGGCGAGCTGGCCTCGGTAAGAATCCAGGCGACGACTCTCGGCGATCTGCTGCTGCTCGCGGCCGATCGCTATCCCGACACGGCTGCGGTCGTCCTGCCGGACAAGCGCGTCGCCTACGCCGAACTTGCCGAACGCGCGATTCATCGCGCCCGGAGTCTGCGAGCGCTGGGCGTCGGCCCCGGCGATCACGTCGGCCTGCTGTTGCCCACAAGCATGGATTTCGTCGAATCCATGTTCGCCATCGCGATGCTCGGCGCGGTCACCGTGCCGATCAACGCGCGCTACCAGCCGCCCGAGCTTGCCTACGTCATCGAGAACGCCGATCTCGTCGCGGTCCTGACGACCGACGAGTTCGATGCGGCCGTCAACTTCGTCGACCGGCTGGGCGAGGCCCTCCCCGGCCTGCAGTCGGCCGATGCGAACCGGCTCGAACTGGACGTCGCGCCCCGACTTCGCAATATCGTCGTCTACGGTTCGGCCGACGCGCCGGGCATGATGACCCAGGCGGATCTGGAGGCGCTGGCGGACAGCGTCGACCCCGAGGAAGTGCACTTGCGGCGCTTGCAGACCCGGCTCGGCAGCACCGCGCTGATGCTGTACACCTCCGGCACGACCGCTAACCCGAAAGGCTGCATGATCAGCCACGAGGCGATGGTGAGGAACAGCATGGCGCTGGCCGATCGCTACGAGCTCACCGCCGAAGACAGTTTCTGGTCGCCGCTGCCGATGTTCCACATTGCCGCCATCCTTCCGCTTGCGGCCTCGGCGTCGCGTGGCGGTACATACATCACGACCCCGCATTTCGACGCCGGCGAAGCGCTCAAAACCCTGGAAGAAGAGAAGGTGACCTGCACTTACCCGTGTTTCTGGACGATCATGGGCGATCTGGTCAATCACGAGAATTTCGCGTCGACAGACTTGAGCCGGGTGCGGCTGATGAACGCGAATTTCGCGGTCCAGCCCGCCGTCGTGGGCGAGACGATGGAAGCCGCTATGCCGGACACGGTCTACGTCGGCACGTTCGGCATGACGGAGACCGCGGGTACGGTCACGACCAGCCGCATCGACGATTCCCGGGAAGACAAGTTCACCCGTCTCGGCGTCCCGCTCGCCGGACTCGAAATCCGCGTGGTGGACGAAGACGGCAACGACCTGCCGGCCGGCGAGCGTGGCGAAGCGCTGATCCGCGGCTACAGCCTGTTCGACCAGTACTACAAGGCACCCGACAAGACGGCGGAAGCGCTCGATGCCGATGGCTGGTTTCACTCCGGTGACATGTGCTCGATCGACGAAAGCGGACAAGTCATGTTCCACGGCCGCATCAAGGACATGCTCAAGGTCGGCGGCGAGAACGTCGCGGCGGTCGAGATCGAATCCTGCCTGCAGCAGCACGACGCGGTGAAGCTCGCGCAGGTCGTCGGCGTGCCGGACGCTCGCCTGCAGGAGGTTCCGGCGGCGTTCGTCGAGTTCAACGACGGTCAGTCGGTCAGCGAAGACGAGTTGATCGCGTTCTGCAAAGGCAAGATCGCCAACTTCAAGGTGCCGCGTTACGTTCGCAGCGTAACGGAGTGGCCGCAATCCTCCACCAAGATCCAGAAGTTCAGGCTTCAGGACCAGATCATCGCCGAACTCGGCCTCGGATAAGGAATCATCATGACCACGTTCATCGCCACGCTGAAGGTTGCCGAAGACAAGCAGGATACGTTCGAGAAACTCCAGTCCGAACTGTCACAGTTATCGCACGAAAACGAGCCCGACCTGTTCGTCTACGACGTCATCAAGCACCGCGAGAAACCCGGTGTGTACGTGGTGTATGCGCGCTTCAAGGACGAAGACGCCTTCAACCACCACATGAGCATCGACTTCCACGACCGGCTGGTGCCGCCGATCATGGATTGTCTGGCTGGCGAGATGGAACTCGAGTTCTTCGACCACGTCGCCTGAGGCACGAGACCGGGGGTCGCGGGCCCTGACACCGCGACTGCCTGCGCTCAGAGTCCGTGCCGTTCGCGGATGCTCCCGAGCAGCCCGCGCGACGCATCCTCGACGAGATCCAGCACGCGCTCGAAGCCGGCTGAGCCGCCGTAGTAAGGATCCGGGACTTCCGATTCCTGGCCGGCACCGAAATCCAGAAACAGCGTCACCCGCTCTGCGAACTCGTCGCCGGCCTGCTCGGTCAGCATGTGCAGGTTCAGACGATCCATCGCAAGCACGTAGTCGAAACGGCGAAAGTCGTCCGCCGCGACCCGGCGCGCGCGGATGGCCGACAACGAAACGCCGCGCCGCTCCGCGGCGGCCTGCGAACGCCGATCCGGCTGCTCACCGACGTGATACGCGTGAGTGCCGGCCGAATCGATCTCGATCTGCTCGCTCAGGCCCTCGTCGTCGATGAGCTTGCGAAATACGCCCTCCGCCGTCGGTGACCGGCAAATGTTGCCCATACAGACGAAGAGCACTGAGATTTTCTCATTGTTTTCCGTCATTTAACCTAATCTTCCTAAGGTATTTTCGAGCTTTTTCGTCATATCGGTAAACCGATCGGCCCACTCATGCATTAATCCATCAGTATCGACTGAGAAGGACCTCGGACATGAAACATTCTCGTACCTTATGCATCGCCTTGCTAGCCCTGACCGCCGGTTGTTCGACAACGACGGACTTGAGCGGCCAGATGGCCGGCTGGCAGGGCCAGCACGTCGGAGCCGCGCTCGAACTCTGGGGCACGCCGGAAGCGGAAGAAGCGTTCGGTGAGCAGACCGTCATGATCTGGCGCGATCGCGGTTGGGCGCTGCTTCCGGAAAAGGCCGCAGCAAGGGCGGATAGCCCGGCTATCGTTTGCGAGCGCATGCTCGCCGTCGACGGCAGCGGCGAAATCACCGGATGGCGCTGGCGCGGCGATGCCTGCACGGATCTGCATGCGGGCGGCGGTGTGTCGCCGGCAATACTCTCGGGCGTCGCCAACTAGGGCAACGGGTCCCGGCCGAGCCTGACGCTAATTGGGCTGCTCTTCGAGGGCCGCGTTGATGCTCTCGAGCAGCGCGTCGTCGTCCGGCTGGGTGCGCGGGCTGAACTCGGCGATCACCCTACCGTCTCTGCCGATCAAGTACTTGTGGAAGTTCCACGTCGGGTGGGTCCCCGCCGCATCGGCGAGCGCATCGAAGAACGGATGCGCGTCGCTTCCGCGAACGGTCGTCTTCTCGAACATCGGGAAGCGAATACTGTAGGTCAGGCGGCAGAACTCCTGAATCTCCTCTTCGGTGCCCGGTTCCTGGCCGAGGAAGTCGTTGGAGGGGAAGCCGAGAACGACGAGGCCGTCTTCACGGTATTCGTCATAGAGGCTCTCGAGGCCCTCGTACTGGGGCGTATTGCCGCATTTCGACGCCGTGTTCACGACCAGGACGACCTGCCCCTCAAACTGCGTCTGGAGGTTGACGACCTCTTCGGACGCCAGCCGACGGAAGTCGTGATCCAGGACCGAAGACTCGTTCGCGGCCGCGGCCCCGCCGAGCGCCAGTGACAGTACTGCAATGAATCGCATGGATTGCCCTCCTCGCTGATCCGCGAGTGTGGTCTACAGATGGCGCCATGGCTACGGATTCCCTGTAACAACTCGTATCATTGGCGCATGATTCCGTGCGAGATTGCTTGAGTGGCGCGTATCGGCATCGTCGGCGCCGGGCTGGCGGGCCTGACGGCAGCGTCCCGTCTTGGCGACCGGCACGAGATCACCGTCTTCGAAAAGTCTCGAGGGGCCGGAGGTCGGATGGCGACGCGCTACGCGGGTGACTGGGAGTTCGATCACGGCGCGCAGTTCTTTACGGCAAGGTCTGTGGATTTCCAGGCGTTCTGTGCCGAGGCTGCCGCGCTGGGCCTGATCGTCCCGTGGCGCGCACGTTTCCATGACCTAAAGCGCTCGGTGGTGGCGGCCGAGCGGCATTGGAACACCGATTTCCCGCACTATGTCGCAAACCACCGCATGAACGCTTTGGGCAAGGCGCTGGCCGGTAGACTCGACGTGAAGTTCGAGAACACCGTTGCAGATCTTCGACTCGAGAAGGACCGTTGGCTCGTCCTGGATGAGGATGGCAACGCATGCGGGTCGTTCGACTGGGTCCTTCTCGCGGTTCCGGCCGCTCAGGCGGCCGCATTGGCGCCCGACGACTCGGCACTGCGTGCACGCTGCCAGCAGGTTGAGATGCGGCCCTGCTATGCCCTGATGCTGGGCTTCGAAGCGCCAATCGACTGGCCCTTCGAGGCCGCTCACGTTGCCGACGCCGACATCAGCTGGATTTCGGTCAACAGCAGCAAGCCGGGGCGTGCATCGGCCGCCAGTGTGGTGGTCCACTCCACGAATGCCTGGGCCGCTGCCAACCTCGAGGCCAATCGGGACGAGGTCATCGCGCACCTGCTCGCCGAATGCGAAGACGTCGTGGGCAAGCACGTCCGCAGTGCCGCCCATGTCGATCTCCATCGCTGGTGCTTCGCCAATGCCGACAAACAGAGCGGCGATCGCTGTTTCCTGGACCCGGAGGCCCGCCTCGCCGCCTGCGGCGATTGGTTCATTCGAGGCAGGGTCGAGGCGGCCTGGCTGAGCGGGGCTGCGCTCGCGGCTCGGCTCGAGGGTGCCCTCGGCTAGCCAAGGGCGATTTTCGCGCCAGAAAACCCGAATCCGGCGCCGCGAGGACAGAACTCCGGTGTTCGGTGGCGGTCAGATCAACAACATGCGCTGGGCCGCTTGCGGCCGCTGGGGGAAACCGTACCATTAGCGCCCTTGCCCGACGCTTGCGGGCCAAAAAACCACGAAAACAGGAACTCACGATGCACATCCGAAACAGCCTGGCTGCGGTAATCGCGGCTGCTCTGCTCTCCGCCTGTGGGGGCGGCGAACCCGAACCGGCGGCGGAGACCGCTGCCGAGGCCACCGCGGAAGCGGAGAGCACTGAAATTGTAGTGACGGACGCCGAACTCGAGGGCAATCCGTTCCGCGAAGACTGGGACACGCCCTTCGGCGTACCGCCCTTCGACGCAATCGAGGACGAGCACTTCATGCCGGCCTTCAAGAAGGCCATCCTGGAGATGCGCGCCGAAGTCGACGCGATCGTTCAGAACGAGGACGAGCCGACCTTCGAGAACACGATCCTCGCGATGGAATCGTCCGGCGACTCGATCGCGCGCGTTCTGTACACGTTCTCGGCGCTGACCGGAACCGAACTGAACGACAACCTGCGCGAACTTCAGCGCGAGATCTGGCCGATGTGGTCGCGAGAGTCCGATGCGATCACGCTGAATGACGATCTCTTCCAGCGCGTCCTCGCTGTCTACGAGCAGCGCGAATCGCTCGATCTCGGCGAGCAGGAAGCGCGCCTTCTCGAACTCACTCACCGGCGATTCATCCGCGCAGGCGCGGCACTGTCGCCCGACGTCAAGGCACAGGTCAGCGAGATCAACGCCGAGCTTTCCGTCTTGACGACGACGTTCGCGCAAAACCTGCTGGCGGAAACCAAGGCCTTCACGATCGAGATCACCGACGAGGACCAGACGGCTGGCCTCTCGGACGATTTCAAAGCGAGCATCTGGGACGAGGAACTGGGCGCCTGGGTGGTCACGCTTGACCGGTCGGTCTACGAGACCTTCATGACTCAGTCCGAAGTTCGCGATCTGCGCGAGCAGGCATTCAACGGCTACCGGCTGCGCGCAACCGAAGGCGAGCATGACAACGGCCCGATCCTCATTCAGGTCGCACAGCTCCGCGCGCAGCGCGCCGAACTCCTGGGCTACGAGTCGCATGCGCACTATCAGCTCGAGCTGCGCATGGCCAAGACGCCGCAGGGTGCCGAGGACTTCCTGCTGCGCGTCTGGCAGCCGGGTCTCGAACAGGCGATCCGCGAGCGCGCCGACATGCAGGCAATGATCGGCGATGAGTTCGAATTTGCCGGCCACGACTGGTGGCACTACGCGGAGAAGGTCCGCCAGGCACGATACGACCTGGACGAGAATCTGCTGAAGCCCTACTTCGAGCTCGACGCGGTCATGGACGGCGCATTCGTCATGGCGAATCGTCTGTTCGGCATCAGCTTCGAGGAAATCGACGTACCGGTGTGGAACGATGTGGTTACCGCCTATGACGTGACCGAGGCCGACGGCTCGCACCTCGGCGTCTTCATGGTCGACATGTACGCCCGCGACTCCAAGCGCGGTGGCGCATGGATGAACAGCTATCGCGCTGCGTCGAACATCGGCGGCGACACCATCCGCCCGATCGTGACGAACAACATGAACCTCACGACGCCGCCGGAGGGCGAACCGACGCTGATGCGCTTCAGCGAGGTCGAGACGCTGTTCCACGAGTTCGGCCACGGACTGCACGGCATCATGACGAAGATCGACTACCCGACCTTCTCCGGTGTCGACGGCCCGCGCGACTACACCGAGTTCCCGGCGCAGATTCTCGAGCACTGGACCTCACAGCCTGAGATGCTGGCCATCTACGCGACGCACTACGAGACCGGCGAGGTCATTCCGGAAGAACTCGTCGAGCGTCTGCAGGCCGCCGCGAATCACAACCAGGGCTTCGCGACGACCGAATACGTCGCTGCGTCGCTGCTCGACTTGCGCTGGCACATGCTGAGTTCCGAGGAAGCCGCCGAGATCACGGACGCTCGTGAGTTCGAGCGCGAGGTCCTGGAGGGCTACGGACTGATCGCCGAGATCGAGCCGCGCTATCGCTCGCAATACTTCAGCCACACGTTCGCCGGCGGCTACTCAGCCGGCTACTACGCGTACCTGTGGTCGGAGATTCTGGATGCGGACGGCTTCAACGCGTTCGTCGAGGCCGAGGACATCTTCGATCAGGAAGTTGCCGGACGCCTCAAGCGCTGGATCTACGAGGCCGGTGGCCTCCGCGAAGCCGACGAGTTGTATCGCAACTTCCGCGGTCAGGATCCGAGCATCGAACCGTTGCTCCGAGGCCGCGGCTTCGAGGTCGGACAGACGATCGACTAAAGGTCGAACGACCAGGCACGCAAGAAGGGCCCCGTTCGGGGCCCTTTTTTCATGCGACGGCGCCGAGAATCCGTTCCACTGTCCAGATCAGACCCACCAGACCGATCAGCCCGGAACACGGCAGCACAATGTAGCGACGCAACTCGCGTTCGCCGATGGGCAATGCCCGCAGAACCAGAAACGCCGCGACGACGACCGACAGCTGGCCAATCTCGACGCCGACATTGAATCCGATCAGGGCGCTCCAGAACTGCCCCGGCGGGAGCCCGAGTTCGCCGAAGAACCCGGCGAAACCGAGACCGTGGACGAGTCCGAAGACGAAGACCAGCAAGGGACGCCAGGCCGGCATCTTGCGAACGAAGAGGTTCTCGACGGCGACGAACGCGATCGTTGCCGCGATCAGAGGCTCGACGATGCTCGACGGCGGGGAGATGAAGCCGGCGGCCGCCAGGCCGAGGGTCGCTGTGTGGGCGACCGTAAACGTCGAGATCTGAATGATCAACGGCTTGAGCCGGGTCGATGTCAGCAACAGGGCCAGCACGAAAAGAATGTGGTCGAGCCCCGCCGGCAGAATGTGGCCGACGCCGATCTTGACGTAAAGCGTCGCGGTCGAAACGAAGCCGCGCTCGTTTCCCTCCTCGTCGAGGATGGGCGCCAGTTCGCGGCGGTTCGGATCGGCGCTGTCGAGAGCCGCCAGCGCATCGCATAGCGCCGGATCGAGCGCATCCTCGCCGGGCACGCAGAACTCGTCCTCAGGATGGGCCATGACATCCGGCGCCAGCAGCGCGACGGCAATCAGGATCGGGAACAGGAGTCGCTTGACGAACATCGGCGGCAATCTACGCAAAAAGCGGCATGGCAGCAATGCGGTTGACGACCGCGGCTCGAGCATGCCAACCGGCCTGCCACACTGCTGTCCAACGACCGATTCCGCCCCGAGCGCCGCTGCTGATGGATTTGAAATCAATGCCTTACAGTGGGTATCTCGAAACCCCGGTAGTCGTCGAAAGGCTAACTGTGATCCGCCTCACAGCCCGTCCAGCGGCGTCCGGGGATAATCGCGGCTCAGTCAATTTCCGAGTGCCGATATGTGGCTACCGACCAAACTGTATGAATCTCTGCCGACGGTGTACATCGTCGTCGGTCTGACGTTCCTCGCCGGTTCCCTGTACATCGGACTTCACCACAAGCTCGGACCGTTCTATTTCGGATTTAGCGTCGTCTCGATTCTGAGCGGCCTGTTCCTCGCGCAGAAGCGGCTGCATGAACGCCGCCGTCGAGAGGAATCCCGCAACTCCGACTAGCTGGGAAAGTCCCGCGCCAGCGCCGCTTCCGCGGCCGCAATATCCGCTTCCGTATCCACACCCGGCCCTGGACGCCGCTCGGGCACGCCGACCTGGATTCTGAGCCCCAGCGACAAAGCACGTAGCTGTTCGAGCTTCTCGCTGACCTCGAGCGGTGACGGCTGCGCGACGACCAACCGGCGCAGCACGCCGCAGCGGTATCCGTAGATGCCATGGTGATGCAGTCCCGCGTCCGGGACACCGTCTGCCTCGCCGCGCCGATGCGGTATCGGCGAGCGGCTGAAGTACAGTGCATTGCCATCGTCGGCCAGTACGACCTTGACGACGTTCGGGCTGCGATAGTCCTCGCTGCTCAAGAGTGGCGATGCGAGCGTCGCCATGTCGGCGTCGCTGCCGGCCAGCAGCGCGGCACACTGATTAATCAGCGACGGCGGCATGGCCGGCTCGTCGCCCTGCAGGTTGACGACAATCTGCTCGTCATCCCAGTCCAATAGATCGGCTACCTCGGCAATTCGCTCGGTCCCGGAGCGGTGCTGATCGCCAGTCATACAGACCAGCGCACCGAAACCCTCAGCGGCATCGCCGATGCGCTCGTCGTCGGTCGCGATCACCACCTCGCTCGCCCCGCTCTCGCTCGCACGTCGCCATACGTGCTCGATCATCGGCTGGCCGCCGATGGGCCGCAGTGGCTTCCCGGGCAGTCTTTCGGACGCGAATCGGGCCGGAATGACGACCTTGAAATCGCTCATTCGACGTCCTCGGCCGTGCGGCGCAGCCGCGACACGACGTGTTCGAGCCACGGTCCCGCTTCGACGGGATCGATGTACAGATCGACGGGAATGTACCAGTAGCGATCGCTCAGATTCGATCCGAGCTTGACGGCGTCCTTCTCGGTCATGACGACGTCGAAGTCGTCACCGAAGCTGAGATCGGATCGTGACGGTTTGACGTGATCTGGCAATGGGTGCTCGATGACCTGCATGCCGGCGGCCCGCAGCGTGTCGAAGAATCGTGACGGGTTACCGATTGCCGCCACACCGTGCACGGTGGTATTGGCGAATCGCTCGATTGGCCGTGTCAGCGAGCCGTTCAAGCGGCAGAGATCGCCGGTGCGGAGCTCGAAGCCAATGGCATTCTGCTCGTTGGCGGTTTCGGCATCGTCGGGGCAACGGCCGTTGACGAGGATCTGATCCACTTGCTCGAGACGCGTCGCCGGCTCTCGCAGCGGACCCGCGGGCAGGAGCAGCCGATTGCCGAGTCCGCGGCTACCGTCAATGACGCAGATCTCGTAATCCCGCTCGAGTTTCAGATGCTGCAGACCGTCGTCGGTGACGATCAAATCGACGCCCTCCTCGACCAGCGTTCGCGCCGCCCGCGACCGATCGCTGTCGACGGCAACGGGCAGCCCCGTGCGGCGGGCCAGGAGGACCGGTTCGTCGCCAACGACTGCCGGATCGCTGGCACCATCCACGCGCATTGGCGAGCCGGACTTGCTGCCGCCATAGCCTCGGCTGACGATGCCGGGGTTGAAGCCGCGTTCTTTGAGCGCCGCCGCAAGCCAGATCGTAACTGGCGTCTTGCCGGTGCCGCCGGCGGTCAGATTGCCGATCACGATCACCGGCACGCCCGGGTGCTCGGACTTGAACACGCCAGCCCGGAATAGCGACTTGCGCAGCCAACCGACCCCGCCGTACAGCAAGGACAGCGGCAACAGTACCCAGCGCGCCGCGCTGTCGCCATACCAGACGCGCTGTAGCCAGCGATCGATCGCTCTCCGAATCATTCGTCTGAGAACTGCATCTGATAAAGCGATGCGTACTGGCCGCCCAGCGCGAGCAGGTCGGCATGAGTGCCCGATTCGACGATGCGCCCGGAATCCAGAACGATGATCTGATCGGCCCGCTCGACGGTGGACAAGCGGTGCGCGATCACGAAGGTCGTCCGATCCCGCATGAGTTCGTTCAGCGCTTCCTGAATACGGCGCTCCGATTTGGTATCCAGCGACGAGGTCGCCTCGTCGAGGATCAGGAGCGGCGCGTTCTTGAGCAGCGCGCGGCCGATCGCCACTCGCTGCCGCTGACCGCCGGACAGCAGAACGCCGCGGTCGCCGACGAACGTCTCCAGGCCGTCTGCCAGTTCGCGCGTGAAATCGAGCACGTGTGCCGCTTCGGCGGCCCGTTCGATGTCTTCGGCGGAGCAATCGCGAAGCTGACCGTAGGCCAGGTTGGCGGCAATCGTATCGTTGAACAGAACGACATCCTGGCTCACGAGACTGATGTTGTCTCTAAGACTCCCCAGCGTGTAGTCCGTAATCGGCGTGCCATCGATCAGGATGCTGCCGCTGTCCAGTTCGTAGAATCGCGGCAACAAGCTTGCGAGCGTCGTTTTGCCGCTGCCGGAGTGTCCGACGATGGCCAGCGTCTGGCCGGCGTGGACGGTCAGGGAAATGTTCTCGAGCACCGCGCCGTTGTCGCCGCCATAGCTGAAGCAGACGTCCCGCATTTCGACGTCGCCGCGGAAGCGTCCCGCGGAGATCCTGCCGCTGTCGCGCTCCTCGTCTTCATCGATGATTGCGAAGAGGCTATCGGCGCCGGCAACGCCGCGCTGCAGCGTGGCATTGACGTTGGTGATCCGGCGAACGGGCTGCAGCATCAGCATCATCGCGCTGAAGAAGGAGATGAACTGGCCCGCACTGAGGTTGTCCTTGATCGACTCGTAGCCGGCGGCGTAGATGACCGCCGCCACGCCGATGCCGAATACCACCTGGGTGACGGCGACCCCGAGCGAGCGCACGCGGATCAGTTTGAGGTTCTGCCGGCGGTTTTTCTCATCGGTTTCCTCGAACCGGCCGGTCTCGTAGTTGTAACCGCTGAACGCCTTGACGACGCGATTGCCGCGAACGACTTCCTCGGTGACCTGGGTCACCTCGCCGACCGAATCCTGGATGCGGTTGCTGTAGCGGCGAAATGCGACGCCCAGAATGCGTACCAGCACGGCGACGACCGGGAACAGGATCGCGACGAAGACGGTGAGTGTCGGGCTTTGGTAGAGCATGACGGTGATCGCGGCGAGAACGGTGAGGACGTCTCGAATCGCGATAGTGACGACGCTCGTCACCGACTCGGCAACCATCTCGACGTTGTAGGTCATCCTAGAGAGCAGCGGACCGGTCGACTGCTGGTCGAAGTAGCGCGTCGGGAGGGTCAGGAATTTGCGGAACACCTCCCGCCGCAGCGAGCTGATGACAGCACGGCCGATCCAGCCCAGCGACGCTTCGGTCGCGAATCCGGCAATTCCGCGCGCGATGAAGATGCCGACGAATGCCAGTGGAATCCACTTCGCAGCATTGAGATTCCGCTCGACGAAGCCCTGATCGGTTAGCGGCTCGAGCAGCAGCACGAGGCTGCCTTCGATGACGGCGGTCGCCGCCATGCCGATCAGCGCGATCAGACCGAACAGCTTGTGCGGGACGACATAGGCCCACAGCCGGCCGTAGACCTCGCGAGTCTTCGAATCGAGTTGCTGTTTTACGCCGATGGTCGACTCCAGTAGCGGTAACGGGCGCTAGTCGTCCGTGGGGTCGTTCACGGTCGCGATGTTGATCTGCGTGAAGCCGAGCCGGCCGGCGACGGACATCGCCGTAACGACCGCCTGGTGACGCGCGTTCGCGTCCGCCGAGATCGTCACCGGCAGTGAATTATCGCCGCCCGAGACCCGCTGGATCGCATTGCGGATCGTTTCCGGACGGCTGTTGATCAGCTCGCGATTGTTGATGAAGATCGTGCCGGTCTCAGTGATCATTATGTCGATGTTGTCGACCGGCTCCTCGATCGTTTCGGTCGCGTCGGTCTGCGGCAGCCGGATCTGTATCTGCGACTCGCGGACGAAGCTGGTCGACACCATGAAGAAGATCAGCAACAGCAGAACGACGTCGATCAACGACGTCAGATTGACCTCGGGCTGCGACTTCGGCCGGAGGCTGAGTCTCATGCCGCGCCCTTCTCCTGCCGGCGATGCAGCGCCTCGACCAGTTTGATCGCCTCTTTCTCCATGTCGACCACGAGCGTATCGACACGATTGCGGTAGTAGCGATAGCCGATCAGCGCCGGAATGGCGACCGTCAGCCCGGCCGCTGTCGTAATGAGGGCCTCGGCAATACCGCCGGCGAGCACCGTCGGATTACCCACGCCGTGCGTCGTGATCGCGGTGAACACCTTGACCATGCCGATTACCGTGCCCAGCAGGCCCAGAAGCGGCGTGATCGCGGCAACCGTCCCTAGCGTCTCGAGGTAGCGCTCCAGTTCGTGAACGACATGCCGGCCGGTATCCTCGATGCTGTCTTTCATCACCGACCGTTCCTGATCGCGGTTCATCAGGCCGGCAGCGAGTATCTGACCGAGCGCCGAACCCTGATGCAGGCTTTGAATCTGCTTCTGATCGAGCTGGTTCTTCTTGACCCAGCCCCAGACCTTGCTGGTCAGATCTTCGGGTATGACCCGCTTCTGCTGCAGAGTCCAGAAACGTTCGAGGATGATCCCCATTGCGATGATGGCGCAGAGGATGATCGGGGCCATCAACCAGCCCCCGGACTTGACGATTTCGACCATGTAGGACCGGACTCGGGAAAAAAACGAAATATACTAGAACCTGTGTCCGAATGGTTCACAAAGCTCGCCGATGAGGCGAGGACCTGGCGCACATTCATCAGTCTTCTCGCCACGCCCGCCACGTCGCGTGCCGGTGCTGGCGAATCTCAGTGGGCCGGCCGTCGCCGCACAGTCTTGCGGTCACGGCGCCGCTATCGGCTGTGGTAAAAACCTCCGCCCCTTCGCTCTCCCAGCGCGCAACGACGTCTGCCTTCGGGAAGCCCCAGCGGTTGTCGAATCCGGCGGACACGACCGCCACGCGCGCGGACACCGCCGCGACGAACGCCGGCGTCGAGGACGTGCGGCTGCCATGATGCGGCACCGTCACCAGATCGGCCCGCGGTAGCCGCCGCGCCGCCACGAGTTCGCGCTCCGACTCCCGTTCGATGTCCCCGGTGAGCAGCGCCGTCCGGCCGCCCGCCTCGATCACCACGACGCAGGATGCCTCATTGCCGTCGGCCGGCTGCGACGGGTGCAGGATATGGAAGCGAACGCCGTCCCACCGCCACGACTGGCCGGCCCGGCAGCGCCCGCTCTCAATGCCAGCCATCGGCTCACCGGCGCTAACTTCGGTTACCGCGATCTCATCGACGATTTCGAGCAAGCCGCCCGCGTGATCGAGGTCCGCGTGCGAGACGAGAATCAGGTCGAGCTGGCCGATGCCTCGGTTTCTGAGATACGGCAATACGATGCGCCGTGCGGCCGATCCCCCATCGGGGTAACCCGGTCCGGTGTCGTACAGGAGCGTGTGCGAGCGCGTCTCCACCACGACCGCCTGCCCTTGCCCCACATCCAGCACCGCAACATCGACACAGGCGGCGGGAGGACGCTCTGGGCGCCACATTGCGAGTGCAGCGAGCGCGACCCATGCAATCGGCCGGCCCGGCCAGCCACGGGGCAGGAGCGTCCAGGCAAGCGGCAGCAGCACGAGGACCCAACCGGCGCCCGATACCGCCCCGACCTCGAATCCGCCCAGCCCGCTTGCCGCGTCGACCAAGTATTCGAGGAAGACGATGCTCTGTGCCGCCAGCCATAGCAGCGAATCGCCGACAATCGACAGCGGACCGCCGAGCAGCAGACCCGTCAGCGCCAACGGTACGGTAGCGAACCCGAACAGCGGGACCGCCAGCAGATTGACCAGCGGTGCCGTCGGCGCCAGGCGGCCGAAGGCCAGAATCGTAATCGGCAGCAGGCCGGCCAACAGCAACAGCTGAATGCGCCAGAGTCCGGCGGTCGCAGCCACAAGCGCCGGCCGCTCCGATCGCGAGCTCCGCGCGTGCGCCAACCACGCCAGCACGGCCACCGCGGCGAAAGACAGACGGAAACCGGCGGACAGCGACGACAGTGGGTCCGTCAGCACGATGATCATGAGCGTCCACGCCAGAACCCGCAGCGCCGACACCCGTCGCCGGTAGAGCATGCAGGACGTGGCGAGCGCCATCATCAACAGAGCCCGGCGGGCGGGAACGGCGAATCCAGAGAGCGCGACATACGCCGCGGCGGCTGCGAGAGCGAGGAGCAAGGCGGACTCGTGCGCGCGCGAAAAACCGCAAAGCGACAGCAGGGCTGCTGCTGCGAGGTAGACTGCCCCGCCAAGCAAGCCGACATGCAATCCGGAGATCGCCATCAGGTGCGTCGTGCCGGTACTGGCGTAACGCTCCCACTGCGCGGTGCTGATCGAGTGCCGCGAACCGATCGTCAGTGCCGCGAGAACGGCGCGTGCCTCGGCACTCACGGGCAGCCCGTCGACTCTCTCCGCGATCTCCTGGCGCATGCGTTCGACGCCGCGGCTGGTACCGGAATCGACTAGCCGGTTTCTGGGGCCGGCAACGACGTAGCCTGTCGCCCCCAGACCGCGGACCGTCGCCCAGGCCTCGTAGTCGACGCCGCCCGGATTGCTCGCGCTGCGCGGCCGGCGTAGCCGGACCTCCATTCTCCAGATGTCGCCGGGAAAAACCCGAATCGGCGGCGTGCGCCAGTACAGGCGGACGCGGTCCGGCAACCGGCGATCGTCGAGACCCTCCGCCTCGAAGCTGGTGCCGTGCTCGGACACGCTCGGCAACCCCAGCACCCGGACGATGGTCAGCATGCTGTCGCCGGAGTAGACAGGATCGAGCCGCGAGGCCTTTTGTGCGTCGACGGCCGCCAGGAAAAGGCACGCACCGATCGTCGCACACACGAGGTCCCGTCGGCGCAGCCACGGTAAGGCCACGACCAGCAGAACCAACGCCACCAGTACCAGGTCTGATTGACGTGGAAACCTGCTAAGCTGCGGCGCGAGCAGGCCGCCCAGCAGACACACGCTCGATCGGATCACCCGGCGACGTGTGGATATCAGCGACGACTAATCGACTGCTTCGGCAACGGAATCATCAAAACGGATTTCAGGCATCCATGCCAAGACGCGTTTTCAAACGATTTGCGATTAAACGTCACGAGTTCGGCAGCAACAGCGTTCTCCTGAAGCCCTTCAGGAAGATCATGAACGAACCCCGCTACTGGGGAATCCGCCGGCGGACCGTGGCCCCGGCATTTGCACTGGGTCTGTTTCTTTCCTTCCTGCCGTTGGTCGGGCAACCGCTCATTGGCACGTTCATCGCCATGGCGATCCGCATCAACATCCCGATCGCGTTTGCCACGCCTCTCGTCATCGGCTTGCCGCTGACGCCGGTCTTCTACTACGCCTCGTACCGCGTCGGAAGCTGGCTGCTCAGCATGCCGTCACAGCCGTTTGCCTACGAGTGGTCCTGGGACTGGCTCTCGAGCACGTTCGTGAGCTACTGGCAGCCGATGCTGCTCGGCGGTGTCGTGCTGGGTGCGGTGGCCGCGCTCCTGGGCTACGTCATCGTCGACGTCATGTGGAGACTTTCCATCTGGGAGTACAAACGGCTGAAGCGCCGGATTCGGCACAGCCGATCTGACGGCTAGCTCGCGGCGAACAACCGCGCTCGACCGCAATTAGCCCGCGCGTTCGCGAATTCTCTTGTCTTCCAGAACGAGCACCCGATCCATGCGGTCGGCGATGGTCTGATCGTGCGTAACGATGACCAGACTGGTCTGAAACTCGCGATTCAGCTCCAGCATCAGGCTCAGGACATGCTCGCCATTGCCGGCGTCGAGATTGCCGGTTGGCTCGTCGGCCAGCACCAGCCTGGGCCGGGTGATGAGTGCCCGCGCCACCGCTGCTCGCTGCCGCTCGCCGCCGGAAAGCTCGCCCGGCTTGTGCGTCAGGCGCTCGCCAAGCCCGACCCGACCGAGCAGCTTCCGCGCCTCTTCGATAGCCTCGGCACGCGCTACGCGTCGAATCAGGAGCGGCATCGCGACGTTCTCCTCGGCTGTGAACTCCGGCAGCAGATGGTGGAACTGATAGACGAAGCCGATGTAGCGATTGCGCAGCGCGCCGCGATCCGATTCGCTGCCGCCGTGAATGGCCTGACCGTCGATGAGCACCGCGCCTTCGTCGGGATTGTCCAGTCCGCCAAGGATCTGCAGCAGTGTCGTCTTGCCCGAGCCGGAGGCGCCGACGATCGCGACCCGCTCGGCCGGCCGAACGCTGAGCGATACCCCGCTCAGAACCTCCAGAACCGATGGCCCTTCGCTGAATCGCCGCGCAACGCTCCTGCACTCGAGAACCGGTTGTGTTTCGTCATTCATTCGGGAATCCGCCAGCAAATACGGGAATCGATGTGGGTTCAGTCATAGCGCAATGCCTCGGCCGGCGACGTTCGCGCAGCCATCCATGCCGGGTACAAGGTGCTCACGAGCGCTAGCCCCAGAGCGATCGAGGCAATCTGAACGACGTCCCCGATCTTCAACTCGGCCGGCAGATCGCTGATGAAATAGACGTCCGCCGCCAGGAATTTGATGCCAAAGGCCGACTCGAGAAAAGCAACGATCGCTTCGAGGTTCAACGACAGCAGGACGCCGAATAGTACGCCCACAGTCGTGCCGACAATGCCGATCACCGCCCCCTGGGCCACGAATATCCGCAGGATGCTCGACGGCATGGCGCCCGCCGTGCGCAGTATCGCGATATCGGACTGCTTGTCCTTGACGACCATGACCAGCGTCGAGACGATATTGAACGCCGCCACCGCGACGACCAGCAGCAGTATGACGAACAAGATCGATTTCGTGATCTGTATCGATCTGAAGAAGTTGGTGTTGCGGCGCGTCCAGTCGATGACGCCGAGGCGGTTGAGGTTCTGTAGATTCGCGGACCGCACGATATCGACGGCGACCGTATTGGCAATCTCGGGGGCCTCGAAGATTTCGGTAACCGAGAAGCGCACGCCCGTGACGTCGTTACCGAGTCGATAGAGCCTCCGTGCATCGTCAATATGGATGTAGGCGAGCCGGCGGTCGAACTCGTACATGCCGACCCGGTATATACCGCTAACGGTGAATCGTTTCGTTCGCGGCACGACGCCGGCCGGCGTGACAACCCCCTGCGCCAGCGTGACGGTGACCTTGTCGCCGAGGGCGATGTCCAATTCGTTGGCGAGTTCGATGCCGAGCACGATGTTGAAGCTGCCCGGCTCCAGCGCCGCAAGATCGCCTTCGGTGAATACGCTGCCAATGCCTGACACCGCGTCCTCGAGCGCAGGGTCGACACCGCGGAGCTCTGCGCCGCTAAGCTGTTCTTCGAATACCAGCAGCGCCTGCCCCGTCACGTAGGGCGACGTCTCGAGCACGTCAGGGTTGGACGCGGCGATGTCCGACACGGCCTCCCAATCAACCAGCCGACCGGCCCGATCCTCGATCGCGGCATGCGACGTCATCGCAAGCAGCCGCTCGCGAAGCTCGCGCTCGAAACCGTTGACCACCGACAGGACGACGATCAGCACCGTGACGGCGATCGCTATGCCCAGCATCGAAATCGTCGAGATCAGCGAGACGAAACTGTTGCGGCTTCGCGACCTGACGTAGCGGCCACCAACCCAGTACTCGAACTTCGACGCCATCACTCGTACCTCAACGCGACGGCAGGTTCGACCAGCGCGGCACGGCGCGCCGGATACAACGTCGCAAGCGATGTCAGAACGAAGGCTGCGCCGGCGATGATCCAGACCTGATCCCAGCGGAGCTCCGACGGAATACGCGTGACGTAGTAGACGTCGCCGGGCATGATCTCACCGCCGACGAGCTGTTCGAAGAAGGCAACGATTTCAGGCGCGAATATGGCAAGAACGATACCGAGCGGTACGCCGACCAATACGCCGATCCAGCCGATCATTGCGCCCTGCACGAAGAAAACTCGAACGACGCCTCTCGGTCCCATTCCCAGCGTGCGCAGGACCGCGATATCGGTCGTCTTGTCGGTGACCACCATGACGAGACTTGCGACGATATTGAATGCCGCAACGCCGATGATCAGGGACAGAATGAGCGACATCATCATCTTCTCGAGCTTTATCGCGCGAAAATAGCTCGCGTTCTCGATGGTCCAGTTGTTCGTCTCAACCCCGTCGAGCCGGGACTCGATACGCTCAGCAAGCACCGGCGCGGCCATGACGTCGTCGGCGCGAAAGCGGATCGCGCCGACGTCATCGCCGAGATTCATGATTCGCGCCGCATCGTGGATGTTGACGAGCGCGAGGCTCGCATCGTGATCCTGCAGGCCGGCCTCGAATACGCCGCGCATCTCGAAGCGTTCCAGCACCGGCTGCATCGTGCCGTCGCCGACCGGGCGTGGGATCAGCAGGATGACGTTGTCGCCGAGCCGCGCACCGATCCGATAGGCGAGGATTCGGCCGAGGATGATGCCGCGGCCTCCGTCCGTCAGCGAGTCGAGACTGCCTTCGACAATGTTCATCGTGTCGCCGGACAGCTCCCGCTCGAATGCCGGGTCGATGCCGTTGATCAGGACCGCCTGGAGGTCCCTCCCCGACTGGATCATTCCTTCCATCGTGACCAGCGGCGCGACGGCGACGATGCCGGGCTCGGCCGCAACCTCATCCGCCAGATCGCGCCACTCTGAAGCGCGGCCGTCACCGTTCGACACGGACCCGTGAGCGGTCATGCTGAGCAAGCGCTCTCGCAGCTCGCCTTCGAATCCGTTCATCACGGACAGGATCACGATCAGCGCCGCAACGCCGAGTGCGATGCCAATCAGCGAGATAAGCGTAATGAAGGAAACGAACCTGGTGCGCCGCTTTGCCCTGAGATAGCGCAAGCCGATGAAGAGTTCTACAGCATTGATCATTGGGGCGCATTAAACCACAGAAGGGGCGCGATCTGCGGACGCGCCAAAACTGTGACAAGTGTCACGCGCTCCGTTCCATCGAAGGTGTAAAACCCTGTTATTCGACGTTTTTTCGCAAGTGCCGCAATGCTATAGTCGCGGAGCTTCGATGGGAGAAGGACGATGTTCAAATCTACGCTGTCACGCCTTGCCGTGATTGCGCTCGCGGCCGGCTTTTTGGGCCCGGCGAGCGCCCAGAACCTGGACACGAGCGCCTCGGCGCCGGCGGCCGACGACGGACGGCCGACCCGCGGCATGACTCAGGCCAGAGTCGAATCCGACTATGGCGCGCCGGCCAGCAAGGTGGCGCCGGTTGGCGACCCCCCGATCACCCGCTGGGAATACCAGAACATGATCGTCTACTTCGAATACGACCGCGTCATCCACGCCGTCATGAAGCGCTAGCCGCTCTTCGACTCGAAAATGCAACGGCGCCCGGCCTTCGAGCCGGGCGTTTTCGTTTCTGCGGCCGTTATCTCGGCCGAGCTTTTCCTTATAATCGCGTGCCGCTTTCCGGTCCCGATTCGTGCCCGACATTTCCACTCTGCTAACCCAGGATCAGTCGCCCGTCGTACCCGGCCAGCCCCGCCGCTGGGGCCGCGTGCTCGGCGCGTCCGCGTCGCTCGCGATCGCGGAGTACGCCCGCGGTGCCGAACGACCGATGCTCGTGCTGGCGGAGGATGCGCGGCATGCCGATCAGCTGGAGGCCGAGATCGGCTTCTTCGCCGGCGGCGATTTGGAGGTATTGCATTTCGTCGAGTGGGAAACACTCCCCTGGGACAGCTTCTCGCCGCATCAGGACATCGTCTCACAACGACTGAGTGTTCTTTCGCGGCTACCGGCGCTTCGCTCCGGCGTGGTCATCGCGAGCATCGCGTCGCTTCTGCAGCGACTGCCGCCAACCGACTACGTCGCGCTGCGCTCGCTAACACTGGAACGGGGTCAGACACTCGACCGCGACGGCTTCATCGATTCCCTCGTTGCCGCCGGCTACTACCGCGTCCCGCAGGTCGGTGAACACGGCGAGTTCGCCGTGCGGGGCTCACTCATCGACGTCTTCCCGATGGGCGCCGAAGCGCCGATCCGCATAGATTTCTTCGACGACGACATCGAGTCGCTCAGGCTGTTCGAGCCGGGCACGCAGATTTCTGGCGAAGGCGTGGACCGCATCAGCCTTCTCCCGGCCAGAGAGGTCCCGCTCGATGCGCCGGACGTGCGCGCATTCCGGGAACGGTACCGGGAGCGCTTCGAGGGCCAACCCGGCAAGTCGCGGGTGTATCGCGAGGTTTCCGACGGGATCGCACACGGGGGTATCGAGTACTACCTGCCGCTGTTCTTCGACGAGACCGCCACCCTGCTCGACTATGCCAGCAGTCAGGCGGTCGTCGTGCTGCCGGATGGGTACGACTCAATGCTGGGCACGGCATGGGCCGAGATCGAGGAGCGCTACGAGCTCTGCCGCCTCGATCCGGAGCGCCCAATCCTGGCGCCGGAAGAGACCTTCGCAGCGGTCGCCGCGGTGTCGTCGCAGCTCGGGTCGCTGCGACTGGTGCGTTATTCGGCCCAGTCCTTCGAGGCGTCGTCCGAAAACCTCCCGGTAAAAATGTTGCCCGCGGTGCGCATCGAGTCCCGCTACGAGGACCCGGCGAGCGCAGTAATGAAATTCCTCGCCGACTTCGATGGCCGCATTCTGTTTACCACTGAATCGGCCGGGCGCCGAGAACAGCTCCGCGAAACGCTGAGTGGCCGTGGCCTCGATCTTCGCGCCACCGACACGTGGGCGGGCTTCGTGGCCGCTGACGGCGGGCATGGCCTGGCTGTCGCACAGATTGACGCCGGCGTGGTGCTGCCGGAGGCCGGTCTCGCAATCGTCAGCGAGCAGCAGCTGTTCGGTGAGCGCATTCGCCAAAAGCGACGTCGACGCGCCAGTGAGCGCGACCCGGAAACGATCATCCGTCAGCTTGACGATCTCGAACCGGGCTCACCGGTCGTGCATGCGGAGTACGGGGTCGGCCGCTATCTCGGTCTGGTCACGCTGGAGGTGGCGGGCTACGACGCGGAGTTCCTGCACCTCGAGTACGCCGATGGCGACAAGCTCTACGTCCCCGTGCACGCACTCGAGCTGATCTCCCGCTACACCGGCGCCTCGCCCGAGAACGCCCCACTGCATCGCCTCGGCAGCGACCAGTGGGCGAAAGCCCGCCGCAAGGCCGCGAAGCGAGTCCGAGACGTCGCCGCCGAGTTACTCGACGTCTACGCTCGGCGCGCGGCGCGGCCCGGCCATCGTTTCCGCTGGTCGGAATCGGACTACCGCGCCTTCGAGAGCGGCTTTCCGTTCGAACCGACCGAAGATCAGGCGCGCACGATCGCAGACGTGCTCGAGGATCTGGCGTCCGACCAGCCGATGGACCGTGTCGTCTGTGGCGACGTCGGCTTCGGCAAGACCGAAGTTGCACTCCGGGCGACCTTCGCGGCCGTCCACGGCGGCAAGCAGGTTGCGATCCTCGTACCGACGACGCTGCTGGCACAACAGCACGGCGAGACCTTCCGCGACCGTTTCGCGGACTGGCCGGTACGCGTGGAGGTTCTATCCCGTTTCCAGTCGGCAAAGCAGGTTCGGGAAATCGTCGAAGGCATCAAGTCCGGCGCGGTGGACGTGGTAATCGGCACGCACCGTTTGCTGCAGCACACCGGCGCCTTCAAGGACGTCGGCCTCGTCATCATCGACGAGGAGCACCGCTTCGGTGTACGCCACAAGGAAACGATCAAGTCGTTGCGTAGCCAGATCGATATCCTGACCCTGACGGCCACGCCGATCCCACGCACGCTCAACATGGCGTTGGGCGGTCTGCGAGAGATGTCCCTGATCACCACGCCGCCGGCGGAGCGGCTCGCCGTGAAGACTTTCGTCACCGAATGGAACGACGTCATCGTTCGCGAAGCCTGCCTGCGCGAAATCAAGCGCGGCGGCCAGGTCTACTTCATCCACAATCGCGTCGAGGATATCGGCCGCATCGAGCAGGCGCTCACCGAACTCGTGCCCGAGGCCTCGATCCGTGTCGGTCACGGACAGATGCCGGAGCGCGAACTCGAGCAGGTCATGTTCGACTTCTATCACCGGCGATTCAATCTGCTCCTGTGCACGACCATCGTCGAGAGCGGCATCGACGTACCCACTGCGAATACGATCATCATCAACCGCGCCGATCGCTTCGGTCTCGCACAGCTGCACCAGCTTCGCGGCCGCGTCGGACGCTCGCACCACCGGGCCTACGCCTACCTCATATCGCCACCGCGAGCGGTCATGACCGCCGACGCGATAAAGCGTCTCGAGGCCATCGATTCGCTGGAGGATCTCGGCGCCGGTTTCACGCTGGCCACGCACGACCTCGAGATCCGCGGTGCGGGCGAGTTGCTGGGCGACGAGCAAAGCGGCCAGATGCAGGAGATCGGCTTCTCGCTGTACATGGACATGCTGGCTCGCGCGGTCGACTCGCTGCGCGCCGGACAGGAACCCGATCTCGACGGGCCGATGGACTCCGGCGTCGAGATAAATCTGCACATGCCGGCGCTGCTGCCCGAGGACTACGTGCCCGACGTGCATCTGCGCCTGATTCTGTACAAGCGAATCGCCTCTTCGGAGTCACAGGATGCGCTTGACGAGCTCACCGTCGAACTGATCGACCGTTTCGGCCTTTTGCCCGAGCCCGCGAAGAACTTCATGCGCAATGCGGCTATCAAACTGCAGGCCGCGGCGCTCGGTGTCGAAAAGATCGACGCGGCCGACTCGGGCGGCTATCTCCTGTTTGGCGAGGACAGCAGAATCGACCCTGTTGCGCTCGTCAAATTGGTGCAAAATGAGAGTCTGATCTACCGCTTGAAGGGCTCGCACCGGCTCCAGTTCCGGCTGGACCTGTCAGACCCCGGCAAGCGCTTCGAGACGATAGAAGACCTGCTGAACCGCTTGAGCCCCTGACAGCACGCCATGACGATGAAACTGACCATTGCCCTGTTGACGTCCGCCCTCTTCCCGCTCACGAGCGCCGCGCAAGGCGTGCTGCTCGACGACATCGTCGATCCGGCCGCGCCCGAGATGCCGGAGCTCCGGCAGTACAGCGTCGAGGTGATCGTTTTCGCTTATGCCGAGGACGTGCATGTCGGCACCGAGGTCTTCGTTCCCGAAGTCCTGCCCGAGCCCGAACTTCTGTACGACGAGAATGGGTTTCCGATCCTGGAATCCATCGACGGTGAGCCCCTCGACGAGAACGCCCTTGATGGGGAGCCGATCAACGAGGAAACCGGGCTGCCGCTCGCCCTCGACGAGGACGGGGCCGACGAGGTATCGGCCGACGGCGAAGACGCTCTGGCGGAGCCCGAGATCGAGGAACCGGTCACGTTTACCTTCGAGCTGATGCTGGAAGAGGACTACGAGCTTGTCGATACGCTGACGCGGCTGGACGAGTTGGACGCGTACGAACCGCTCATGCACTTCGGCTGGATTCAGGGGATGCTCCCCGATGAAGAGACCGAGGTGTTGAGCCTCGATACCTTCGCGACACCGCCGTACGGACTCGACGGCGAGCTGACGCTGTACTTGAGCCGCTATCTGCACCTCGTCGTCGATCTCGAGCTCGCAGCCGAACGCGAAGAGGGCGGCGAGTTCGACGACGCGTTCGGCGGCTCCGCCGGCGACGGCCGGAACCCGTTCCAGCGATCCTCCACGGACGACCGGGAACCGCAACCTGTGCCCACATACACCGACCGACGCATGTTCGGCTGGGACGACTACGCGGAACCGGAGGAACCGCGCTATGCGCCGCTCATGTATCGCATCAGCGAAGACCGCATCGTCCGGAACGGCGAGGTGCGCTACTACGACCACCCGAAATTCGGCGTAATCGCGCGTATCGTACGGATCGAAGCAGAGGAAGAAAGCGAGCAGCCCGAGGACGCCGAGGGCGACGGCACGCAGCCGGCGTCAGCTCTGGTCCAGTAACTCGCAGAGCAGGTCGTCGCCGGACCCGGCATCGGGCCCTGCGGATTTCGCGACGACGCGGTGACCGACCGTCACGAAGCGCCCGCTCGACGAGCGCGGATGATGCAGTCCCAGTTCCCGCACGGCCGTCGCTATCCGAGCGCCGAAGTCGCGAACGTTGGCCTCGTCCGCCGCATGCGACAAAACCACGAACCGCGCACCGTCGATACGCGCGACGACGTCGCTCGCGCGCCGCAGACTGCGCCGCACGGCTTGACCGACCCGGCGCAGGCAGGAGTCGGCCGCATGGCGGCCGAAGACTTCGACATAGGCCTCGAAATCGTCGAGTTCGAACAGCACGAGTGCCAGTGAGCTTTCTTCCCGCGCGGCGACCGCCCAATCGTGCGACAGCACCTCGCGGAACGCTCTGGAATTGAGAAGACCGGTCACCGGGTCGTCGCGCGTCAGATCGCGGATCGTGCGCTTGGCGCTCAGGAGCGCGTGATGAGTTTCGTCACCGGCTGCCGCGGAACCGCCAGCGCTGCGCCAGATCACGGCATAGTGGCTCGCGCGGTCGCCGTCGAACAGCGGCTTGAGTGCCAGCAAATACTCACGGCCACCCGCCTCGGCGGGAAAACTGGTCTCCGAGCGCGCCCGCATCGACTCGCTGATTTCCAATGCCAGTTCGCGGCCGAGCAACGCCTCGATAACGTCGGCGAACGGCTGGTCGACCGATTGCTCGCCGGCGATGGTTACGAAGGCCCCATTGCCAAACACGACCGGCCAGTCCGTGCTATCGAGGCTGACAATTGCGACGGGTTCGGCCGTCGACTCGATCACCTGCGCGAGAATGCCCGACTCCACGTTGCTCATTGCTTCAGCCTCCGTGCGAAGAACGCCTCGAGCGCGTCGAATGCCTGGCGGCGCGCCTCGAGGCTCACGGCTTCGATGTTCGCGTGAATCGACCCGTCCCCGCGGCCTGCGGCTTTGTTCACGACCAATGCCAAACAGGCGTACTCCAGCCCGAGCTCCGCGGCCAGAACGGCTTCCGGCATCCCGGTCATACCGACGTAGTCGGCACCGTCCCGTTCCAGCCTGTCCACCTCTGCCGCCGTCTCGAGGCGCGGCCCCTGGGTCGCCGCATAGACGCCACCGTCGTGGCAATCGACGCCCGCTGCGGCAGCGGCCGCAACGAGTTCCCGGCGCAGTTCGGCCGAAAAGGGCTCAGTGAATTCGATATGTTGGACACCCGCGTCGTCGCCGGTAAAGAACGTGTGTTCGCGGCCCCAGGTGTAGTCGATGATCTGATCGGGCACGCCGATCTGGCCGGGCTCCCGCACTGACGTGACCCCGCCGACGGTGTTCAGACCGATCACCCGGTCGATGCCGATCGAGGCCAGCGCGGCAATGTTCGCGCGGTAGTTGATCCGGTGTGGCGGAATAGTGTGCTCCACGCCGTGACGGGCAATCGCCGCCACGGACGCGCCGCCGAAGGTCAGCGTTTGGATCGGCCCTGACGGCGCCCCGTACGCGGTCGCTACGTCGCGGCCGGATCCGGTCTCGAACAGGTCCTGGCAACCCGAGCCAACGATGATGGCGGTCCTGTCAGGCATTGAGCTCGAGCTCCGGTGGCTCGCGCCAGTCGGCGAGCGCGCTGACAGCCTCCGCCCACTCATCGCTGGCCAGCAGAGTCTCTCGCAGCGTATGGCCGGTGCCGTGAAGTCTCGCAAGCCGGACGAGTGACAGTGGATTGGAGTAATCCCGGAGCGCGTGGACCGTTTCCTGCGCGGCCGTGCGATCGTTGCAGACCAGCACCATGTCGCTGCCTGCGGCCAGCGCCAGTTTGGCGCGATCGACCATCGAACCGAAGTCCCGGGTCGCCTTCATGCTCAGGTCGTCCGAGAAGACCGCCCCGCCGAAACCGATACGGTCTCTGAGCTCGCGCTTGATCCAGACCTCGGAGAAGCTCGCGGGCATCGAATCGACATTCGAATAGATGACATGTGCCGTCATGACGCCCGCGATCAGACTCATGCCGTCGAGCCGCTCGTAGGGCTGCATATCGTCCAGCACATCGGCGTACTCACGCCGGTCGTAGGGCAGCTTCTCGTGCGAATCCGCGACGACCGCGCCGTGGCCGGGAAAGTGTTTCGCCACGGCGGCCATGCCCGCTTCGCGCAGTCCCCGGCAGAATGCGCCCGCGAGGGTCGCAACAACTGCCGGGCTCCGTCCGAAGGACCGGTCGCCGATGATCTCGCTGACGCCCCAGTCGAGGTCGACACACGGCGCAAAGCACAGATCGACGCCGACCGAGCGAAGTTCGGCGGCGATCAGCCAGCCCGCCAGGCGCGCCAGACGCTCTGCGTTGTCGGGGTCCTTGCGATGCTCGCGGCCGAGCATGCGCATCGGCGGGATTCCGGAGAAACCGTCTCGGAAGCGCTGTACGCGTCCGCCTTCGTGATCGACGGCAACGATCAGGGGCGGCCGTCTGAGCGCGCGTATTTCGGCGATCAGATCGCCGACTTGCGCGGGGCTTTCGTAGTTCCGGCTGAACAGAATGACGCCGCCGACGGCAGGCTGACGCAGCAGATCCCGGTCAGCCGGTGTCAGGCTGACCCCGTCGATATCGAGCATGACGGGCCCCAGGGACATGGTCACAAAACTACAATACTTCTAGAAAAATACAATAAGTAATTGATTTTATTTATCGAAAACTGCGACAGACTCCACATGTGCGGTATGCGGAAACATGTCGATGATACCCGCATAAGTGAGCGTATAGCCCTGTTCCTTCACCAGCGTGCCCGCGTCCCTCGCCAGCGTGCCCGGATGGCAGGAAACGTACACGACGCGTTCCGCGCCGATCTGGCGCATTTTCTCGACGACCGCGGCCGCGCCGCTCCTCGCCGGGTCCAGCAGCACGCGGTCCCAGCCGGCGCTCAGCCAATCGTCGCCGGCGTCCACCTCGGACAAGTCCGCACAGCGGAAATCGGCATTGTCGAGGCCGTTCCGTTCGGCGTTCGCCTTCGCGCGGGCCACAAGGGACGCCTCGCCTTCGATACCGAGTACGCGGCCGGAGCGCCGCGCCAGCGGCAACGAGAAATTGCCGATGCCGCAATAGAGATCGAGAACGCGGTCGTCCGCGCCCGGCTCGAGAAGCTCGATCGCGCGAGACACCATGCGCCGGTTGATATCCGCGTTGACCTGCACGAAATCGATCGGCTGGAAGTCGATAGCGACATCGAAGTCCGGCAGCGAGTAGCTGAGCGGCGGCGGATCCGGCTCGATCGGCTCGAGGGAGTTCAAACCGCCAGGCTGCAGCCACACCGAGACGCCGTGCTCCCTGCCGAAGTCTCGAAACGCCGAACGGTCCGCGTCGTTCGGCGGGTCGAGCACCCGGAAGACCAGTGCCACGGCGTCGTCACCGACGGCCACCTCGATCTGCGGCAGCCGCGCGCGGATCGAGAGCCCCCCGACAAGTTCGCTGAGCGGATCGATCAGCGCGTCGACCGGCGCAGCGAGAATCTCGCAGCGGTGCATGTCCGTGATAAACGGTGCGTGCCGCTCGCGGAAACCGACCAGCACCCTGCCCTTGCCGGCAACGTCCTTGACCGCGAGGCGCGCGCGGCGCCGGTAGTTCCATTCCGCGCCGACCAGCGGTTCCAGCCACTCGGCCGGCGACACGCCGCCGATACGCTCGAGATTGTCGCGGAGCGTCTGCGCCTTGATGCCGCGTTGCTGTGCCGTAGAGACATGCTGCAGCGAACAGCCGCCGCAGCGGCCGAACACCGCGCAGCGCGCCTCGACCCGGTCCGTGGACGCATCCAGCACCTCGAGAAGCTCCGCTTCATCGAACTTTCGCCGCTTCTTGCGTCGAACGAAGCGCACTTCCTCGCCCTCGAGTGCACCCGCAACAAATACCTTCTTGCCGTCGCCGCCCACGATGCCGCGACCGTCGTGCGTGACGCCGTCGATGCGTCCAACTTCCGGCTCTCGTTTCGGCATCGCTAGGTCCTGGGCCAGGCCGCGAGGAACTCGTCTGTATGCGGTCGCTCCATCGACGTCAGCGTCTCCCGAACGAGCGCAAACTCGCGCTCGAGGTCTGCGTCGTCGAGGTGGCCGCGCATGTGCTGGAAGCGAAGATAGACGAGCCACGTGTTGACCACGTCCGTTTCGCAGTAGTCGCGGATCTCACCGATCGCGCCGTCCTGGAACTTGTCCCAGACCCTGGCGCCGCTCATGCCGAGCTTGCCCGGGAAACCGAGCATGACCGCGATCTCGTCCAGCTTCGCGAATGCGCGATTGTTGAAGTTGGCGAGCACGTCCATCAGATCCACGTGGCGCCAATGGTAGCGGCTCAGATAGTTATTCCATTTGAAGTCCCGGTCGCCGTCGCCGTTCTCCCAGTACCGGGGCGCCTGGATACCGTGGCGCAACGCGCGGTAGTGGAGTACTGGCAGGTCGAATCCGCCGCCATTCCAGGATACCAGGTCAGGGGTGTAGCGTTCGATCCCGTCGAAAAAGCGCGACACGAGTTCCGCCTCGTCAGCAGACTCGTCGCCCAGACTCCAGACCCGAAACGAGTCTCCGGTTCGCAAGGCGACGGAGATCGCGACGACCCGATGCTGGTGCAGCGGCAGGAAGTCGCTGCCGGTTGCCTGTTCGCGCTTGAAGGTCATCGCGGTCGCGACGTCCTTGTCGTCGATGCCCTCCATGCCCAGCAGTTCGCGGCCAAATTCCACGTCGGGAACGGTTTCGATGTCGAAGGAAAAGCAATGCATGTTCGTACTCTTCAGGCTGTCTGTTGCGCGGCCTCGACCACGGCGAACGCCACCACGAGGCCGGCGTCGTCGGTCAGGCTTACGTGCCCCTTGCCAATGCCCAGCCGGTCGCACACTCGCTGGCCGCGCTCGGACCAGATGACGAGCGGCCGTCCCCAGTCGTTGGCCGTGATTCCGACGTCGCGAATCCAGACGCCGTGCGCGAAGCCGGTACCCATGGCCTTGACGGTCGCCTCCTTTGCCGCAAACCGCATGGCGAGAAAGCGCACCGGGTGCTTGCTCCTGCGAAACAGCTCGGCCTCCTCGTCCATGAGCAAGCGATCGACGAAACGTTCGCCGAAGCGCTCGTACACCGCTTGTACGCGCGACAGCTCGACGATGTCGGTTCCGACGCCGAAGATCATGCGGTTTGCCGCGCTTCGAGCATGAGCCGTTTCATCTCACGCACGGCCTCCCCCAAGCCGCTGAACACCGCGCGCGCGACGATTGCATGCCCGATGTTGAGCTCGCGAATCTCCGGGATCGCGACGATCGGCGTGACGTTGAGGTAGTTGAGTCCGTGGCCGGCGTTCACGACCAGGCCGAGCTCCGCACCGTACTTCGCGGCTTTCTCGATGCGCTCGAGCTCCGCCGCAGGGTCGGCCGCCTCGGCGTACGATCCGGTGTGCAACTCGACGACCGGCGCGCCAACATCCGCGGCCGCATCGAGCTGATCGGTGTCGGGATCGATGAACAGTGACACACGAATTCCGGCGTCACCGAGCTGCCGGCACGCTGCGGCGACACGGTCCTTTTGGCCGGCCACGTCGAGGCCGCCCTCTGTCGTCAACTCTTCGCGCTTCTCCGGCACGAGGCAACAATCGCTCGGCGCCGTCTCGACGGCGATGCCGAGCATTTCATCGGTAACCGCGCACTCGAGATTCATGTGGGTCTTCATGACCTCGGCGATCGCCGGCAGGTCTGAGTCCTGGATGTGCCGGCGGTCTTCCCGCAAATGCACGGTAATGCTGTCAGCACCGGCGTGCTCCGCGATGACGACCGCCTCTCGCGGTTGCGGGTAGGTCGTTCCGCGGGCCTGCCGCAGGGTTGCGACGTGATCGATGTTCACGCCGAGGAATATGGGATTGTCGGTCACGGTTGAGCTTTCTGGTCGATCCAAAAGAGCGCGCATTGTAGCGCGAGGCTGGCGTGAGCGTTATTCGCCGCGGGCTTTGTGCAGATCGACGAGGACCTTGCGGCTCTTGAGTTCCTTGCCGCCGAGGTGATAGTGGATGACGTGACGCATCAGGCGTCCCGCGCATCGCAGAGTGTCGGCGTCCTGAAAGTGCGTTTCGCGAATGCCGATCAGCTGCGCACCGCTGAACACCATCGGCCCCGACGCCCGCTGTACTCTTACCGGCCCCTGTTCGGCCCGGTACTCGTAATGCGCGTCCGGATCGAGGTCGTCGCCGCTCACCGCTTCGTGATCGAAGTTCAGGGCGTAGCCGAGCAATCTCAGTAGTTCGATCTCGAACAGGCGGAGCGTTGGCGCCGGATTCTCTGCCGCGGCAAGAGCGAGTACGGCATCCCGGTAAGCTGCGAACACTTCGGGTTGCGGGTCGTGACGGTGCTGCAGGTTCAGAATCAGTTCGTTGGCGTAGTAGCCCGACATCAACGCGTCGCCGGTCAACGCGAGCGGCGGACCGTCGAGCTCCGCCCCCGTCAGCGTGCCGAGGTCACGTTTCAGCACCCAGCTCATTCTGAGCGGCATGAACGGTCTCAGAATGCCCTTGAGTCGCGATCGCGCGCCGCGCGCACCTCGCGCCACCAGTGCCAGCCGCCCGTGCTCTCGGCTCAATACGTCGAGCAGCAGACTCGAATCGCGAAACGGCCGCTGATGCAACAGAAACGCCGGCTCCTGCTCCGTGCGGTACATCGGTTATGGGCTGTCGAAACCGAGCGAGCGCAGGTCCTGCTCACTGTCGGCCCAGTTTTGTTTGACCTTCACCCACAGCTCGAGATGGACGCGGCGGCCGAGCAGCGAATTGAGTTCGAGGCGGGCCGCGCGGCCGATCTGCTTGAGCTTGGCGCCCTGCTTGCCGACGACGATCCCTTTCTGGCTGTCTCGCTCGACCCAGATGATGGCGTGAATGTCGGTCTGCTCGTCCGCTTCGGCGTAGCGTTCGATCTGCACCGTAAGCCCGTACGGCAATTCCTGATGCAATTGCAGAGTAAGCTGCTCGCGGATGACCTCGGCGGCATGGAATTCCTTGCCGCGATCCGTCCGCATCTCCTCCGGAAACAGGGGCGGCGACTCCGGCAGCCGAGACGGTATCGATGCCAGAAGCGCGTCGAGATTGTCCCCCTTCTTCGCGGAGACCGGGATCAGCTCCGCGAACCCGTGCCGATCCGACATCTCGGCAAGCTCCTTGAGTACAGCCTCCCTGGGATGCACGGTATCCACCTTGTTGAGGAGTGCGAACACGGGCCGGCCCGACTCGCGGATGCGACCGAGAACGTCCTCGTCCTCGTCCGTCCAGCGGCCGGCTTCCGAGACGAACAGAATGAGATCGGCATCGGCCAGGGCCGCGGCCGCGGTCCGGTTCATCAGCCGATTCATCGCCTTGCCGCCACCTCGGTGAAGTCCCGGCGTGTCGATGAAAAGAATCTGTGCGTCATCGCCGGAATGCACGGCGAGGATGCGGTGCCGCGTCGTCTGCGGTTTGGCCGTGACGATGCTGACTTTTTGCCCGACGAGGGCATTGATCAGGGTCGATTTGCCGACATTCGGCCGGCCGACGACGGCGACGAACCCGCAACGATACGCGCGGTCCGTCATTCTGCCGCCTCTTTCAGCGTGTCGAGCATGCGCTCGGCCGCTTGCTGCTCCGCGCTGCGACGCGAGCTGCCGATGCCGCGTGCCTCAGCCGCGACTCCGTCAACGGTGCAGCTGACCTCGAAGCGCTGGCGGTGCGCCTTGCCGCTCACCTCGACGAGTGCATAGGTCGGCAGACTCATGCCGCGGGCCTGCAGCCACTCCTGCAGACGGGTTTTCGGATCGCGCAACTCGCGCGGATCGGGTAGCGACTCCAGCCGGTCGCCGAAGGACCTCTCGATGACGCGCCGAGCCGCGTCGAAGCCGGCATCGAGGTACACCGCGCCGTAGATTGCCTCCAGCGCGTCCGCGAGGATCGACTCGCGGCGATGCCCGCCGGACTTCTTCTCGCCGCTGCCCAGGATCAGGTATTCCCCCAGTCCCAGCCTGGCGGCAATCGACGACAGCGAGGTGTCCTTTACCAGCGACGCGCGCAGGCGGCTGAGATCCCCCTCGTCCGCGCCGGGCCGGGCGCGAAACACGAATTCGGAGATGACGAAATCGAGTACGGCATCGCCCAGGAACTCCAGCCGTTCGTTGCTTTCGCCAGGCGCACTGCGGTGCGTCAGCGCCTGCGCGAACAGGTCTGTGTCATTGAATTCGTAATCGAGGGTCGACTTAAGCCAGCTTTTCGCCTTGTCCAAGGTATCGCTCTTATTGTCCGGGCATCGTACCCGGTCGCCTTAGGACGGCTTAGCGGCGCACGAGTGCGGATTTATCGAAGTGTACCGTGAACGAGACGTTGGCGATGAACGGAGCCGTGTGATCGTAGTCCGCGCGCACTTCGAAACCGCCGTCGACCGAGGTGATGGTGACATCGCGGTGGGTTATTTCGCTGACACTTTCCACGTCGAAACGACGCTCGATCGACGATCGGATTGCTGAGCTGGTCGGCGACTTGCCGTCGAACTCCTGATGCACGCCGTCGATCACGCCAGAAATCTTGACGTAGTTCAGATAGACCGGGACCAGACGGATGAATGCAAATGCAAACAGGCCGACGAAAACCGCAAGAATGATCATTCCCAGCGTCGTCATACCCGCCTCGCGGCGTTTGGCCTTCAGTCTGCCCAGCATCGTCGTCACCTCCGTTCGAACCGCGCGGCAATCAGCCGCTTGCGCCACGGTAGCGCGATTCTAATGTGCCAATCAGTGACTTACACCACATAATTCGACTAATTTACTCGATTTTGGTGCCGATCCGGCTCCAGTCCGGCCAACTCAGGCCGTCCATGTGCATCCAGATTCGCCGGGCCTCACCGACAAGATGGGTCTCCGGGATCATGCCGACCGAACGGAAGCGGCTGTCCGTGCTGTTGTCGCGATTGTCACCCATCATGAAGTAGTGACCCTCCGGGACGACGTACGCGTAGTAGCCGTCGGGGGTCAGATCCGCGGGATCGCCGCGACCGGTCGGATTGTCGACGATGATGGCGTGTTCGCGGTCGAACAGCTGCTCGCGATGAACCGTGTCGGGAACCTCGTGGAAACCGCGAACGCCCGGCGGCGGCGTCCGGGGAGGAATCGGCGGTTCGACCTGGATCAGCTGACCGTTGATGCGCAGCCGATGGCCGTCGTACTCGACGCGATCGCCCGGCAGGCCGACGACGCGCTTGATGTAATTGACGCTCGGGTTGGACGGCAAGCGGAAAACGACGACGTCGCCGTAGTCGGGCGAACCCGTCTCGAATATCCGCGTTTCCGTAATCGGCAGCCTGAGCCCGTAGGAATATTTGGTCACGAAGATGAAGTCGCCCTCGATCAGGGTCGGCTCCATCGAGCCCGATGGAATCCGGAACGGCTCGAAGACGAAGGAGCGAATGACGAGCACGAACAGCAGCACAGGAAAGAAGGACTGGCTGTAGTCGACCAGCGTTTGCCTGGCTGCAGGCGCTTTCGACCAGCGGTCGGCCCGCTGCCAGTAAAACCTGTTGACCGCAACCACCAGTCCGGTGAAGACCGTCAGCAGCGTCAGAATCAATGCGAGATTAAAGCTCAATTCGTCAATCCTTCTACTTCTCGACCCGCAGAACCGCCAGGAATGCCTCCTGAGGAATCTCCACGGAGCCCACCTGTTTCATTCGCCGCTTGCCGGCCTTTTGCTTCTCGAGCAGCTTCCGCTTGCGGGTCACGTCGCCACCATAGCACTTCGCCGTAACATTCTTACGAAGCGCCTTCACAGTACTGCGCGCGATGATCTGACTGCCGATGGCTGCCTGAATGGCGACGTCGAACATCTGCCGCGGAATGAGCTCGCGCATCTTGTCCACCAGGTCCCGGCCTCGAGGGGTCGCGTTCTCGCGGTGCACGATGATCGACAGCGCGTCGACGCGTTCCTTGTTGATCAGGACGTCGAGGCGCACCAGATTGGCGGGCTCGAATCGCTCGAAGTGATAGTCGAAAGACGCGAATCCCCGGCTGACCGACTTGAGGCGATCGAAGAAATCCAGCACGACTTCGGCGAGCGGCATCTCGTATTCCAGCGATACCTGATTGCCCAGATAGCGCATCTGCTTCTGCACGCCGCGCTTCTCGACACAAAGCTTGATGACACTGCCGACATGCTTCTCGGGGACGAGGATGTTGGCCGTGATAATCGGCTCACGCAGCTCCGCGATCTCATTCGCGGGCGGCAGGCGGGACGGATTGTCGACCAGCAATACCTCGCCCGCGCTGTCGACGACCTCGAAGACAACGGTCGGCGCTGTAGTGATCAGCTCGAGGTTGTACTCCCGTTCCAGTCTCTCCTGCACGATCTCCATGTGCAGCATGCCCAGGAATCCGCAGCGAAATCCGAAGCCCAGTGCCGCCGAGGTTTCCGGTTCGAATTGCAGTGCCGCGTCGTTGAGCCGCAGCTTCTGCAGGGCTTCGCGAAAATTCTCGTAGTCGTCGGACTGGATCGGAAACAGACCGGCGAAGACGCGCGGCTGCACCTGCTTGAAGCCGGGCAGCGGCTCCGTGCAGCCTCCTTTCGCCAGCGTCAGCGTGTCACCGACGGGAGCGCCGTAGATGTCCTTAATCGCCGCAATGACAAACCCGACCTCGCCGGTCGCGAGTTCGTCTCGATCCTCCATCTTCGGCGTGAATCCGCCCACGCGATCGGCGCTGTAGGTGTCACCGGTGGACATGACCGTGAACTTGGCGCCCTTCTTCAGGCTGCCGTTCACTACGCGCACGAGCGAGACAACGCCGACATAGTTGTCGAACCACGAATCGATGATCAGCGCCTGCAGCGGTTCCTCCGGATCGCCTTCCGGTGGCGGAATACGGGTCACGATGGCTTCCAGCAGTTCGGGAACTCCATCCCCGGTCTTCGCGCTGACCCGAATCGAGTCCTGCGCATCGATGCCGATCACGTCCTCGATCTCGTGAATCACGCGATCGGGATCGGCGGCCGGGAGATCGATCTTGTTAAGTACCGGCAGGACCTCCAGCCCCTGATCGATGGCCGTCGTGCAGTTCGCGACGCTCTGCGCCTCCACCCCCTGAGCGGCATCGACGACCAGCAACGCACCTTCGCAGGCGGCCAGCGATCGCGACACTTCGTAGGAGAAATCGACGTGACCCGGGGTATCGATGAAGTTCAGCTGATAGGTTTCGCCGTCCTGCGCGGTATACATCAGCGATACGCTCTGCGCCTTGATCGTGATACCGCGCTCTCGCTCGAGATCCATCGAATCGAGCACCTGATCCGCCATCTCGCGTTCCGAGAGCCCTCCGCAATACTGGATGAAGCGATCGGCAAGTGTCGACTTACCGTGATCGATATGCGCGATGATCGAAAAGTTTCGTATCTGCTTCATGGGAGCTGGGCCGGGCGGAACCGGCGAAGTATACCGGTTTATTCGTCGACGGCGAGGGCTCGCCGCACGGCGTCGGCATCGAGTTTGAACTCGCATAGGACCCGGCCGTCGAGCTCGACGACAGGCAGCCGATTTCCGTAGCCCGCGGCCCACTCGGCACGCGTATCGACGTCATGAATCGCGACACTGGCCCGGCCCTGTACGATGGGCAGCAGCTCTTCGATCAACACCTCACAGAGGTGGCAGCCGCGGCGGCTGAATACGTCCAGTTCCGGCATTCAGGCGATCACTTCCGGCGTGAAGTCGCGCAGGCAGCCGCGCAACCGGCGCTTTGCAGCGACAAGGCCCACAGCGAGGCCTGCGACGGCCGCGAGCGCGGCACCCGGGTCGCCGTAGCCCAGCGCCCAGCCAAACGCTGCGCCGGCAATTGCCGCGCCCAGCGGCAGTCCGTAGACGATGCCGGCGGCTCGCAGCAGGTTTTTCGGTGCCAGCGTCAGCTGCACGGAATCGCCGGCATGGAGGTCGATACCGGATGGAATACGTACCTCGACGCGACGGCTACGCGTCAGCACGAGGCCGGCGCCGCAGCCCTTGCCGGCCGCACAGCGCGGGCAGGCCTCGGCCTTGTCGACCTCGACGATCGCGCGCCGGCCGTCCGCGCCCGTCTCGAGCGCAATGACAGTGCCCTGTTGAGACTGCATGAGGGAGATTTTACGGCAAAGACCGCGACATCACTCGATGACGATCGAGTCGGCGATCCTTTTTACGGTGGCTGCGGGAACGTCGCCTACCGCCGTCACGCGATGGTCGGCAATGACCACGCTGTAGGTATTCGAAGCACCGGCGCTCGAGCGCTCGGTGACGGCATCGCCGGAATGGGCGGAGATGAATACGGACACGGTTGCGAGACCGTCGGAGTACATGATGTGGGTGACCGGTTCATCGCTGCCGATCAGCGCTTCTTCCTGCGCCGAAGTCACGCGAAATCCCGGCGGCAGATCCTCAGTGTGCAGCCCGGTGATGTCGACAGGCGTCGATTCCCGGCGCGGCGAAGACAGCCAGCGGTAGTCGTCGGTGCTGTAGGACGGTGCCAGCGCGCTGGACAACACGTCACGGCCCAGCGAGATGTCGGCGAACTTGACCAGTTCCAGCCAGCTATCGTCGTCTCCGATCAGCTGCGTCTGCAACGGGAAGCCGGTTTCGACATCCAGCCAGACGCGGTGCTCGTAGCGGAACTCGTCATGCGGCTTTATCGCGAGCATCAGCGCCGGCCTGCCCGCCACGCGTTCCTCGCGCATGATGACGAGGTCGTATTCATTGCCGGTCCGAATCCGGCCGGTCGGCAGGGTCGAGAACAGCGTACTCTGGTCGTTCCACTCCTCGACAAGAACGGAACGGCTCTCGGGCAGGATGCAGTGAACCTCATTGCCGTTGCGGATGATTTCGAGGCCGTTGCCCTCTTGAGCGACGACGCGCTCCCGGATCACACCGTCGGAAACGGAGTGCACTACCTTCAGCGCTTCCGCGCGGCCCTCGGCAATGCGGATGACGGTCCCTTCGTAATCCAGCGTCTGAGTCGCGTTTGCCATGCGATCGAGCCAGACCTGAGGGTCGTCGTCGGCGACGGCGATCGGGCCGTACGCAGTCGCCAATGCCAGAAACAGGCACCCCAGAGCTTTGCCCGGAGCGCCAGTCATTCTTCGGCCGGCTCCTCGGCGGGCTCGCCGTCAGCCTCGGGATCCGATGCGTCACTTGCGCCGCTGTCGTCCGCCGCGACGTCCTCTTGATCTTCGATCGCTTCGCGACCGATCTCGATCGACGTCAGCACGGTATTGATGTTGTTCTCGGGACCGTTCGCGTCGTGGTGCAGCCTAAGCTGCTGCAGAAGCTCGTCGACCGGCGGCTCCGTGATGCCGTTGTCGGCGGTGATCTGGTCGGTCGGAGTGTCCACGACGCCGCCGGAATTCAGCTGCTGCAGACCGAATATCGCGACGAGCGCGACCGTGGCCGCGATCGCGAAACCGGCCAGCGGCCGAATTCGGCGATCTCGCCCGCCGCTCTCCTCGTCGCCCAGCTCGAGGTCGTCACCGGATTCGATGGCGGCGCTGATCCGGTCGCTCAACAGGTCCACGCCGGCGAGTTGCAACTCGCCGCGCATCGCTCGACCGATGGCCAGGTGACGCGCGAGCTCACGCCGCAAGTCCTCATCCTGACTCAGGCGACGGAGCAGCAGCTCCTTCTCGTTGTCCGGCAGCTCACCGTCGACAAACGCCGACAACTGCATCCTGATAGCTTCGTTCATGCTCCCACCAATCATAGCTGGTCCGACCACGCCTGACATCGTACCGGCGGCCGTCAATGGCCCTGGTTACCCGTCCTGCGTTTGCCCCCCGATCAGCCGGTCCCCCGAAGAGTCCCTATCTGATCAGTCCTCCTACCTTCTTCGCGATCGCGTCGCGCGCCCGGAATATCCTCGATCTCACCGTTCCCACGGGACATTCCATGGTCTGTGCGATCTCCTCGTAGCTCATGCCGTCCAGCTCTCGCAGAATGATCGCCGTGCGCAGATCGTCAGGCAAGGCCTGTATCGCGCGCTCGACCGTCTGCTGCAGCTCGCGGCTGATCGACACCCCCTCGGGCGTGTCGGTCTCCCGGAGTTTGGCGTGCAGATCGTATTGCTCCGGGTCCTGCAAATCGAGTTCCACATCCATCGGGCGTCGGCGCTGCGCGGCGAGGTGATTCTTGGCCGTATTCACCGCGATCCGGTACAGCCACGTGTAAAACGCGCTGTCGCCACGGAAACGGGGTAGTGCCCGGTAGGCCTTGATGAAGGCTTCCTGGCTAATGTCCAACGCCTGTTCCGGGTCACGCACATACCGCATCACCAGATTCACGATCTTGTGCTGATATTTGAGCACCAGCACATCGAACGCCCCTTTGTCACCTTTCTGGACTCGCCTTACCAGCGTTGTGTCCGTCGATTCATTCGACATCCGAAAGCGCCTGACGAGCCGCAGAGCACCGCTGCTCGATGCCCTGATAGACCGGGCCATGCCCTGAAAGTTCTGTATTTGTTACCAATATCATGCAGATTATGTGACGCAGTACGCCAAGGCGAGCCAGATTGCGCCCTCGCCGCGGCGCGAGCGCATGTTAGCACGCGCTCACATGCCGACAAATGACCTGAAAACGGCGCCAGTGCTGGCTTGTACGCGGATCTCCGGCAACCAGCTCCGCGACCGGGCCTCCCTCGGGCGGGGTCACTCGGAGCCACGCCAGCCGCGGCAGGAGGAAGGTCCCGGGCGCCAGCCGGCCCACCACCCGGCGGCCGTCGGCACGGACGATGTCCACCGAGCCGTCCGCGTACAGCCGGTACCCGCGGATACCGCGGTAGCGTCGCCGAAGCCGCTCAGCGTTCGTGAGGCTGCCTGACAGCCACAACACGGCTGCCGCGGCGCTGGCGCCGATCGGCAAAGGCAATGTGGCAAGTATGACTGTACCGGCCAGCGCGAACGCCAGCCCCGAGCCCAGCACGAGCCGCCGGAGCCTCGGATCAGGCAGGATCTCGCTCGAGTATCTGGCGGACGACGGCTGCAATCGGCTCGGACGGTGGCTCTTCCTTCTTCAACAGATACCCGACCAGCTCCGGATCGGACACCGTCAGAAGCGACTGAAACGCGGATTTATCGGTGTCGCTGGCGGTCCTGTAGCGGCCCTCGAGCCACCCCAGCAGCAGCGCGTCGAGCTCGCGCATGCCCCGCCTGCATTGCCACCTTAGCCTCGAGAATTCGCTGTCCGTCATGGTATCGAGCCTGCGCTTTCGCGCGCGAGATGCCGACCGCAGCCCCGAGCAGACCCCGGCGCAACGCTAGTGCCGGCGCTCCGCGAGCATCTTCTTGGTCTCGGCAATGGCCTTTGCCGGATTCAGCCCCTTCGGGCAGGTCTGCGTGCAGTTCATGATCGTGTGGCAGCGGTAGAGGCGGAACGGATCCTCGAGATGGTCCAGACGTTCGCCCGTTGCCTCGTCGCGGCTGTCTACCAGCCAGCGATAGGCGGCCAGCAGCGCCGCGGGGCCCAGGTAGCGATCGCTGTTCCACCAGTAGCTCGGGCAGCTGGTCGAGCAGCAGGCGCAAAGAATGCAGGCCGACGGCTCGTCGATCAGCTCCTGATCTTCCTTGCTCTGCAGCCGCTCGCGGTCGGGCGGCGGCGGCGTTCGGGTCTGCAACCACGGCTTGATCGATGCGTACTGCGCGTAGAAGTTGGTGAGGTCCGGGACGAGATCCTTGACGACCGGCATATGCGGCAGCGGATAGATACGGATGTCGCCGCTGACGTCGTCAATGGCGCTGATACAGGCCAGGGTGTTGCCGCCGTCGATGTTCATGGCGCAACTGCCGCAGATGCCCTCGCGGCATGAGCGCCGGAAGGTCAGCGTAGGATCGATCTCGTTCTTGATCTTGATCAGCGCGTCGAGAACCATCGGCCCGCAGGACCCCATGTCGATCTCGTAGGTGTCCACGCGAGGATTCTCGCCGCTGTCCGGATCGTAGCGATAGATCGCAAAGCGTTTGACGTTGTCGGATCCGTTCGCCGCCGAATGGTGCCGGCCTTTCTTGATCCGCGAATTGGGTGGCAGTCGGAATTCAGCCAAGTGCTCTACTCCTGGGGCCTGACGGCATCAGTAAACACGCGCCTTCGGCGGCACGGGTTCGACCTCGTCGGTCATCGTATTCTGGTGCACGGGTCGGTAGTCGAAGCGCACGCTACGGTCGCTATCGACCCACGACAGCGTGTGCTTCATCCAGTTGACGTCATCGCGATCCGGATAGTCTTCGCGCGCGTGGGCGCCACGGCTCTCCAGGCGATTCGCCGCCGACTCGATGGTGGTAATCGCATTGAGCAGAAGGTTCTCCAACTCCATCGTCTCGACGAGGTCGGTGTTCCAGACCATCGAGCGATCGGCAACTTTGACGTCCTCGAAGCTCGCGAACGTCGCCCGCATCTTCTCGACACCCTCTGCCAGCGATTCTCCGGTACGGAAGACCGCCGCGTAATTCTGCATCGTGCGCTGCATCTCCAGCCGGATCTCTGCCGTCGTGCGGCTCCCGTCGGCGTTGCGAAGCCGATCGAGCCGATCGACACTGTTCTGTCCGGCATCGGCCGGCAGCGGACGGTGACGCTGGTCCGGCGTCATCGTGTCTCTCAGGTGCTTTGCGGCAGCACGGCCAAACACGACGAGGTCGAGCAGCGAGTTCGAACCCAGCCGATTCGCGCCGTGCACGGACACGCAGGCGGCCTCGCCGACGGCGATCAGGCCGGGCACGACGGTCTCCGGGTCACCGTCCTTCAGCGTGACGATCTCGCCGGTGTACTTCGCCGGGATGCCGCCCATGTTGTAGTGCACGGTGGGCAGCACCGGGATCGGCGACCGGGTGACGTCGACGCCGGAGAAAATGCGCGCCGTCTCGGCGATGCCCGGCAGCCGCTCTTCGATCACCTCCGGGCCGAGATGTTCGAGGTGCAGGAAAATATGGTCGCTGTCTGCGCCAACGCCACGCCCTTCGCGAATCTCGATCGTCATCGACCGACTGACGACGTCGCGCGAGGCCAGATCCTTTGCGTTCGGTGCGTACCGCTCCATGAAACGTTCGTCGTCCGAGTTCGTCAGGTAGCCGCCCTCGCCGCGCGCACCTTCGGTAATCAGGCAGCCGGAACCGTAGATGCCGGTCGGGTGGAACTGCACGAACTCCATGTCCTGCATGGGCAACCCGGCGCGCAGCACCATCGCGTTGCCATCGCCGGTGCAGGTGTGCGCCGACGTGCACGAAAAATAGGCGCGTCCGTAGCCGCCGGTCGCGAGAATCACCTGATGGCTGCGGAAGCGGTGCAGCTTACCGGTCGACAGCTCGATGGCCACGACGCCCCGGCATTCGCCGTTCTCCATGATCAGGTCGATCGCGAAGAATTCGATGAAAAACTCCGCATCGTGGGCGAGCGACTGCTGATACAGCGTATGCAGCATCGCGTGGCCGGTGCGGTCGGCCGCGGCGCAGGTCCGCTGCGCGGTTCCTTCGCCGTAGTTCGTCGTCATGCCGCCGAACGGCCGCTGATAGATGCGTCCGTCCTCGGTTCGCGAGAACGGCACGCCGTAATGTTCGAGTTCGATGACGGCGTCGGGGGCTTCCTTGCACATGTACTCGATCGCGTCCTGATCGCCGAGCCAGTCGGACCCCTTGATCGTGTCGTACATGTGCCAGCGCCAGTCGTCTTCGCCCATGTTGCCGAGCGCGGCACTGATACCGCCCTGAGCGGCGACCGTGTGGCTCCGGGTAGGGAAGACCTTGGTCAGACAGGCTGTCTTGAAACCCGCCTCCGCCAATCCGAAGGTTGCGCGAAGCCCGGCACCGCCGGCGCCAACGACGATGACGTCGTAACTGTGATCGGTAAATTCGTAGTCGCTCATGCGCCGAGTCCGAGGACGAGAATGGAATACACGCAGACGATCGCAATGAACGCATGGGCGAATCGGGATGCGATCAACAAGGTGATCTTCAGACCGGGCGCGTGCACGTAGTCTTCGACGACGACCTGAATACCGAGCCACGCGTGATAGCACGCGGTAATACTCAGCAGGGACAGCAAAACCGCGTTGATCGGCGACGCAACGAAGCGCAGCACATCGAGGTAGCTCAGACTCTCCATGGTCAGCATCGAGTAGAGGAACCAAAGTCCCAACAGGGCGAGCGCGATCGCCGAGATGCGCTGGCTGATGAAGTGATCCGTCCCGTCCTTCGCCGAGCCGAGACCGAGTACTCTATTGAGCGGCGTGCGCAGGCTCACAGGATCACCACCCAGAAGGCCGCCGTAAGCACGACCGCGAAAACGATCGCGAACCACGCCGACGCGTTGGCCTGGTGCTTCTCCAGCCCCCGTCCGGTGTCCCAGAACAGATGCCGCACGCCATTGCCGAGATGCAGGAAGAACGCGAAGGTCCAGCCCATCAGCAGCAACTGCCCGAAGATGCCCGACATGACTATCCGGAAGTACTGGTACGCCTCCGGCCCCTGCGCGGCGTTCAACAGCCAGGCGGCGAACACGAGCAGGCCGACTGACATTGCGATACCGGTGGCCCGATGCAGAATCGACAGGACCATCGTGATGGGCCAGCGATAGATCGAGATGTGTGGCGACAGCGGCCTGCCCTGGTTGCTCATGGCTTCACTTCTTGTTGGTCTTTGGAGGTGGGCGAAGACTGGCTCATTATCCTGAATTGAGAACCGCAGACAATAGACTCGGGCCCTGCCTGAAAGGTTACAGCAGCCTAGAAGTCGATGCAGCGGCCGTTCTTCTCCCAGTCGCCGTAGCGGGTCGGGTCCGGCCCTTTGCGGCCGCCGATTTCCTTCGGTGCCTGATCGTCCGGCGCCGGAGCCGGAACGGGCTCCGTTTCCTTCTCGGCGTCGCCGCCGACTTTCTCATTGCTGTCAGCCATGTTGAAATTATGCCAGACGCCGGCACGTCCTGGGATGGCGGCCAGCAAAGAGAGACGCGTTGCAACAAGATAATACCGATATGCCCTACGCCCGAATCGCGGTCAGCGGCGTGGATGCCCTCGACTTTCTGCAGGGGCAGCTCACCAACGATCTCGAGCGCCTCGGCGAGCGCCCCGCCCTGCTGGCGGCGTGGTGCAGCCCCAAGGGCCGGGTGATCACCGTGCTTCGAGTATCGCGGCACGACGGCGGCTACGGTCTGCTGTTGCCCGGCGAACTGACGGAGGACGTCGTCAGGCGGCTGACGATGTTCCGCTTCCGGTCCAAGGTCGACTTTCGAATCGAGCCGCTCGACGCCGACGACCCGGCTGTGGACGGCGACCTGAGCGCCTGGCGCTCGGCGAATCTCCGCGCCGGCGTCGCCGAGATCGGGCGCGCACAGAGTGAGGAATTCACGCCGCACATGCTGAATCTCGATCTCATCGATGCCGTCAGCTTCGACAAGGGCTGCTACACCGGCCAGGAAATCGTGGCGCGGACCCACTATCGTGGCTCGAGCAAACGGCGAATGTACCGTTTCCGCTGCGACGGCGCCGTCGGGCCCGGAGACGAGTTGTTGGACGGGAACACCAAAGCCGGTACCGTGGTCAACAGCCTGAACGATGAACTTCTGGCAGTCGTGTCCAGGGCACGGCTGCGCGACACACTGACTATCGGCAGTGCGACAGCAACGCTGAAACGCCTGCCTTACGAACGGGAAGACGGGGGATTTGAAGATGCGACGGACGCTTGAACTGATCATTACCGGCAGTGCTCTGAGCCTACTCGCCGCCTGCGGCGGCACCGACGGAGGAGACGTCGAGGACACCATGAACGACGACCAACTGACTGCCTTCCAGAGTCTGGAAGCGGAAGCCCCATTGGCCGAGATACGGCCAGTCGAGATCGAACAACACGGCGACGTTCGGGTGGACAACTACGCCTGGCTGCGCGACGAGGAATGGCAGGAGGTTCTTCGCGACCCCGAGGAACTCGATGCCGACATCCGGGCGCATTTGGACGCCGAGAACGAATTCTACGACGCCGCCGCCGGTGACCTCGAAGAGCTGCGCGAAACGCTGTTCTCGGAGATGCGCGGCCGGGTCAAGGAAGACGACAGTTCGGTGCCGATGCCCGATGGACCGTATGCCTATGGCCGCCGTTACCGGGAAGGTGGCGAGTACGCGATCTACTTCCGCACGCCGCGCGACGGCGGCGAGGAAACGGTTCTCTACGACGGCGATGCGGAATCCGAGGGTTCCGATTACTTCAGCGTCATTGCCGTGCAGCACAGCCCCGACCACGAGCTGATCGCCTACGGCGTCGACCGGCTCGGCTCCGAGTACTACGACATCCGGGTACGCAATATCGAGACCGATGAGGAGTATGTGGAGACGGTCGGCTCGACCAGCGGTCAGGCGGTTTGGGCGGCCGACTCGCGGTCGTTCTTTTACATCGAGCGTGACGACAATCAGCGGCCCAAGTGGGTGCGCCGGCACGTGCTCGGGACATCGCAGGACGACGACGAAATCGTCTACGAGGAAACCGACGACACGATGTTCCTGTGGGTCGGTAGTAGTCAGAGCGGGGAATACATTTTCATCGCTTCCGGCAAGGGTACGACCAGCGAGTATCGTTTTCTGCGCACCGATGCGGCGGTCGGCACGGAGCCCGAACTGATTGCAGCGAGTGTCGAAGACGAACTCTACGACGTCGAACACCACGGCGACTACTTCTACATCAGGACCAACCGGGACGACGCGATCGATTTCAAGATCGTCCGCGCCCCTGTGGACAATCCCGGTCGCGACAACTGGGAAGAATGGCTGCCCTACCAGCCGGGCGTCTACATACAGAGCCACGTCACATACGCCGATTACCTCGTTCGCCTCGAACAAGAGAACGCGCTGCCGCGCATCGTCGTGTCGAGCTACGACGGCGATTCCACCTATGAAATCGACTTCGATGAAGAGGCGTATCTGACCTGGTATTCCGAAGGCTACGAATTCGATACCGACACCATTCGAATGGGCTACGAATCGCCTTCGACGCCGGAGGAGCAGTATGACTTCAACCTCGCCTCGCGCGAACGCGAACTGGTCAAGACGCAGGAAATCCCGAGTGGCCACGACGCGTCGCTGTACGCCGTCGAACGTCTGTTCGTGACGGCCGAGGACGGCGCGCGCATTCCGGTCACCGTCCTCAGGCTGCGATCGACGCCGATCGATGGCACCGCACCGCTCCTGCTCTACGGCTACGGCAGCTACGGCTTTACGATGCCGGCCTGGTTCAATTCCGACGTGCTGTCGATCGTGGACCGCGGCGCCGTTTACGCGGTCGGACATATCCGCGGCGGATCGGCCAACGGCCGTCAGTGGTATCTGGACGGCAAGCTCGAGCACAAGAAGAACACGTTCTCCGACTTCGCGGCCGTCGCCGAAGATCTGCAGGCACGCGGCTATGGGCGGCCCGGTGAAACCGTGATCTACGGCGGCTCGGCCGGCGGCCTGCTGGTCGGCGCAACGGTCAACTTGCGGCCGGATCTATTCGGCGGCGTGATCGCCGCCGTACCGTTCGTCGACGTCATCAATACGATCTCCGATGCGGAGCTTCCGCTGACGCCGCCGGAATGGGTCGAATGGGGCGACCCGATCACCGATCCGGAGGCGTACCAGACGATTCTCGCTTACTCGCCGTATGACAACATTCGCGGCGATGTCGACTACCCGCCGATCCTCGCGACCGGCGGCCTGACCGACTATCGCGTGACCTACTGGGAACCGGCGAAGTGGATTGCGCGCCTGCGCGAGGAAGCGAGCGGCGGTCCGTTCTTCCTGAAGATGAACATGGGCGCGGGACACGCCGGTTCCGCCGGCCGCTTCGAGCGCCGCCAGGAACGCGCGCACGACTACGCGTTTGCACTACGCGTCATGGGCCTTGAGGACGCCGAGCCGATCAGTCACGGCGGCTAAGGGATGTGGCCGGAGCCACTTCGGTGGCTCCGGCAGGTCGCGCTATTCGAAGACTTCCGGCCGCATGTGCGGGAACAGCAGCACGTCGCGGATCGACGGCGAGTCGGTGAACAGCATCACCAGCCGATCGATGCCGATACCGATGCCCGCGGTCGGCGGCAAGCCGTACTCCAGTGCCCGGATGTAGTCGTGATCGAAAGCCATCGCCTCGTCGTCGCCGGCCTCGCGGTTTGCGACCTGCGCGCGAAAGCGCGCTGCCTGTTCCTCCGGATCGTTCAGCTCGGAGAAACCGTTCGCGATCTCACGTCCGGCGATAAATAGCTCGAAGCGGTCCGTCAGGAACGGATCCTCGTCGTTTTGCCGCGATAGCGGCGATACTTCGGTCGGATACTGCGTGATGAAGGTCGGCTCGCGCAGCCGGTCCTCGCAGGTCTTCTCGAAGATTTCGATCTGCAGCTTGCCCGGTCCGTAGCCGTCCATGACCGGTACCTCTAGCCGCTGACAGAAGCTGACGAGATAGTCGCGATCGCGGAGCTTGTCCGCATCGATATCCGCATTGTGTTCGAGAATTGCTTCGGCAACGGTCATGCGCCGGAACGGCTTTCCGAAATCGAAAGTCTCACCCTGATACTCGACGACCGTCGTTCCGAGCACCGCGCTCGACATGCCGCGCAACATCGCTTCGGTAGAGTCCATCCAGTCCTCGTAATCGGCGTAAGCTCGGTACGCCTCCATCATCGTGAACTCCGGATTGTGTTGCGTCGAAACACCCTCGTTGCGGAAGTTGCGGTTGATCTCGTAGACACGCTCGAAGCCGCCGACCACGAGACGCTTGAGGTTCAGCTCCGGCGCGATACGAAGATACAGCTCCATATCGAGCGCATTGTGATGTGTCTTGAACGGCCTCGCGATCGCACCGCCCGGCGTTACCTGCATCATGGGCGTCTCGACCTCGAGGAAGTCCTGCGAGTCGAGGAACGAGCGCATGTAGTGAACAACGGCAGTGCGCTTGCGGAATACGTCTCGGCTCGCTTCGTTCATGATCAGATCGACGTAGCGTTGCCGGTAGCGAATCTCCTGATCCGACAGGCCGTGCCATTTCTCCGGCAGCGGACGCAAGGACTTCGTCACCAGCCGCACCTCGTCGGCCATGACGGTCAGCTCGCCGGTCTGGGTCTTGAACAGCTTCCCGCGCGCGAAGAGGATGTCACCGACGTCCCACTTCTTGAAGCCTGCGTACACGCCCTCCGGCAGCCTGTCACGCTCCAGCCGCACCTGAATCTGACCGGAGCGGTCGTCGAGCTTGATGAAACTCGCCTTGCCCATGACGCGCTTGACGAGCATGCGCCCGGCAACGGCCACCTCGACGTCTTCATCGACAAGATGATCCGCTTCGTGATCGCCGAAGGTCGCATGCAGTTCGTCGGCAAGGGCATTCCGATGGACATCGTTCGGGAACGCAATCCCGTCCTCGCGCAGCGCATCGAGCTTGCGGCGCCGCTCGGCGATCAGCTTGTTTTCGTCTCTATCGTCGGTCACTTCACAGTCCCTGTTTCAGGCTGGCTTCGATGAAGGCGTCCAGGCCCCCGTCGAGCACAGCCTGGGTATTACCGGTCTCGACGCCGGTGCGCAAATCCTTGATCCGGCTCTGGTCGAGCACGTACGAGCGAATCTGGCTACCCCACCCCACGTCGGCTTTCGTCTCTTCCACTGCGGACGCTTCGGCACGGCGCTTCTGCATCTCGAGTTCATACAGCCGTGCCTTGAGCTGATTCATCGCCTGCGCCTTGTTCTTGTGCTGCGAGCGATCGTTCTGGCACTGCACGACAGTGTTTGTCGGCAGGTGAGTAATGCGAACCGCCGACTCCGTCCGGTTGACGTGCTGACCGCCGGCGCCGCTCGCCCGGTAAACATCGATGCGCAGATCCGACGGGTCGATCTCGATGTCGATATTGTCGTCCACTTCGGGCGAGACGAACACCGACGCAAACGACGTATGCCGCCGATTGCCGGAATCGAACGGCGACTTCCGCACCAGCCGGTGAACGCCGGTCTCGGTTCGCAGCCAGCCATAGGCGTACTCGCCTTTGACGTGCACGGTCGCACTCTTGATGCCGGCGACCTCTCCTGCCGACGCTTCGATCAGCTCGGCCTTGAAGCCATGCGCCTCGGCCCAGCGCAAATACATCCGCAGGAGCATCTCGGCCCAGTCCTGCGCCTCGGTGCCGCCGGCACCGGACTGGATGTCGACGTAGGCGCTGTTGCCATCCATCTCGCCGGAGAACATGCGCCGGAACTCGAGCGCCGCGAGCCGGGTCTCGAACTGCGCCAGATCGGATACGACTTCGTCGACCGTTGCGGCATCCTCTTCTTCGGCAGCGAGATCGAGCAACTCGCCTGCGTCATCCAGACCGGTCGCGAGCTCGTCAAGGGAATCCACGACCTGCTCGAGTGCCGCCCTTTCCTGACCCAGAGCCTGGGCGCGGTCCGGTTCGTTCCACACGTCAGGTTGCTCGAGTTCGCGACGAACCTCGGTCAGCCGCTCCGCCTTGCTCTCGTAGTCAAAGGTACCCCCTTAACGCAGCAGTGCGTTCAGCGAGATCGGCAATCGATTGTCGAATCTGACTCGTTTCCATCGGCGGAATTGGCGGTATTGGCGGTGCATGACAGAGGGCGTGCCCTCGAAGACGCGGGATGGTATCAGAAGCGGGCCGAAAAATACCCGCTGCCGGGGCCGATATCGACGGCTCGCTAGGCGCCGTGACCGGCCTCCAGCGCGGCGATCTGTTCGACGATGAGTTGCGGATTCTCGATCCCACGGAATTCGTTCACGTCGAGGCGGTAGGCGAGCCTGACGGTGCCGCGGTAGGCGGGACCGGCCTGATTGAATGCGATAGCGTCGACGGACGCTCGACCGCCCAGCGGCCGGACACGCATCTTCAAATGATTCTCGCCGACAGTTCGCTGCTCGACGAGTTCGAAATCCCCGCTCCATACCGGCTCCGGAAAGCTGGAGCCCCACGGTCCCGCGTCGCGCAACGAACGCGCGAACGTCAGCGAATGCGCCGACTCGGGCAAGGCGCCGTCCGTCACGATCGCGCCGGAAAAATCGGCGCCCGGATACAGATGCTCGAGCTGGGTCGACGCCGCGGCGACGAATTCCTCATAGCGACTCTCGACCAGCGTCAGCCCCGCAGCCATCGCGTGTCCGCCGAATTTCTCAATCAGGCCCGGGTGAGCGGTGGACACACTCTCGAGAAGGTCCCGGGCGTGCACACCGGCGACGGAGCGCACCGAGCCTTTGAGACAGCCTTCTTTCTCACGCGCGAACGCGATTGCGGGCCGATGGCACCGCTCCTTCACCCGAGATGCAATGAGGCCGACGATCCCCTGATGCCAATCGGCGTCGTAAACGCATACGCAGGACGGCCAGTTCCGCGACTCCATCGCATCGACGAACTGAAAAGCCTGGTTGCGCATCTCCGACTCGATGTCTCGGCGCTGCCGATTGATCTCGCCGAGTTCCGACGCGAGACGAGCGGCCGTGCCCGGATCGTCGGTCAGCAGGCACTCGATACCCACCGACATGTCTTCGAGCCGCCCGGCGGCATTGAGCCGCGGGCCCACCGCAAAACCGAGATCGGTGCTGACGGTACGCGATGGCGTCCGCCCCGATTCGTCCAGCAATGCGCGCACACCGGCCACCGTGCGACCCGCGCGAATTCGTTTGAGTCCCTGCGCGACGAGAATCCGGTTGTTGTGGTCGAGCGGAACCACGTCGGCCACCGTGCCGAGCGCGACGAGATCGAGATAGCCGGCCGGGATCCGCGCAGCCCCGCTCATGCCGTCGTCCTCCAGCCGGCGTCCGAGCGCGGCGGCAACGTAGAAGGCGACGCCGACGCCAGCGAGATTGCGGCTCGGAAAGCGGCTGTCCGCGAGGTTCGGATTGACGATGACATCCGCATCCGGCAGCTCGTCGCCCGGCAGATGATGATCCGTCACCAGAACCCGGACGCCCGCGGCACGCGCGGCCGCCACACCGTCGATACTCGAGATGCCGTTGTCGACAGTGACGATCAGTGACGGTGAGCGGGCGAGTGCCACGGAAACGATCTCCGGGGTCAATCCGTAGCCGTAGTCGAAGCGGTTGGGAACGAGGTACTCCACGTCCGCAAAGTCGAACGCCCGCAACGTCCGCAATAGCAGCGCGGTACTGGTTGCGCCGTCGACGTCGAAATCGCCGACCACGATGATGCGCTCGTCGCGAGCCGCCAGCAGAAGGTCGACGGCGGCGTCGACGTTGTCCAGAGTACCGACCGGCGCCAACCGCTCCAGTCCGTACTCGATCTCGCCCGGACCGGTCACGCCGCGCGTTGCATAGAGCCGGGCCAGGATTGGATCGAGGTCCGACAATTTGGCCAGCACATCGCTGTCAGGGTTTGCTCTGCTGACGACGGGACGGGTCATTCACCGGCCTCCATACACAAGAACGGGTGGCTTCGCCGCCAGAATCTCAGGGCGTGGCGCTTGACGACCTCGACGCGCAAGCCGTCGTGAAACAGCAGCACCAGCCGGCTCAGCCGGCCGCGATCGAGAGCGGTGCGGAGAGCGGACAGGCATTGCGGCAGCAGGTCCGGGTCATGATCGCTTGCCTGCACGGTCGCGACGAATCCCGCGACGCTCTTGTCGAGGCAACCGGCCATCTCGCCAGTCCATGGCTCCGCCACCCCGGTCCGGCTCTGCCAAAAACCGGAGAGCAGCGGATCGTCCGAGAACAGCGGCGGGAGCGACTTGACGGATTTCTCCGGCGCGACACCGCCGCCCCAGACCCAAAGCGAATTCACCGGCGCACTGCCGTCCGCGACGCGCTGCAGGTTCAACTCGATATCGTGCAGAGCCATTTCTATCTCCGAGATCAATCGGCGATGGGCAGACGCGCCGTCGCCCTCCGGCAGATGCTCCGTGGGAATCTCGCCGTCCACGGCGTAGGCCGGCAATCCGGAGGTTTGCATCGGCTCTTCAGCGGTTACGTAGGCATAGTTCCCGAGGCGCGCGAACCCCAGACCGCCGTCCCCGCCCAGGGTCGCCTGCAGGTGATCCACCAGCGTGCGCAGCTCCGCCGAAGAGACGCCGGACCGGCGCAGCGCGTGCAGGCGAAGGTGATCCAGCCTGGGTTCGAGATACACCGGATCCGCGGCGGCGATCCACGCGGCAGGACGGTCTCCCGTCTGTCCCCAGAACCTGAGTGCGGCGAGCCCCTCCTCCGGAGGCTCGACGCCGATTTCGTTGAGGATGAACGACAGTCGCTCCTCGCCGCAATCGACCAGCGACACATTGCCACGTGCCAGCCAGCGCAGCAGGGAGGAATCCGTAAGCCGTCCCCGGCCCACAGCCGGCAACAGCACGACGGCCGCCGATCTGTCGTATGATCCGCTCATCTTCCCAAACCGCTTCGATGGATTGCCCGTGAAATTCGCACGCGAGATGTCCTCCGGCGTGATGATACGCAAAGTGGAGAACGGTGAAATACTGATCGGTGACGAGCGCTACTCGAGGGCGCTGGCGCTGACCAGCGATCGCGTCGTCGACGATTGGGCGGAGACCGCTTTCAACGACCTCACCGTGGCCAATCTCGACGAGCTGCTGGCGACCGAACCCGAGCTGCTTATTCTCGGAACCGGGAGCAAGAGTTTGTTTGCGCCGCGCGAACTGACGTTCGCGCTCGCGCGCCGGGGCGTCGGCCTCGAGGCGATGAGCACGCCCGCCGCTGCTCGAACTTTCAACGTGCTTACCGGAGAGGGGCGGCAGATCGCCGCGGTGTTGTATCCCTGATCCCGGGGCCGAGAGCAGGCTCAGGCGCTAGTCGAAGATCACGTCTCCGGACAGCCCGTTTTCTTCCATCATCGTGCGCAGATTCTTTAGCGCATCGAGCTGAATCTGGCGCACCCGCTCGCGCGTCACGCCGATCTCCGCGCCGATCTGCTCCAGCGTCGCCCGCCGGTAACCGTGCAGGCCGAAGCGCCGCTCCACCACCGAGCGCTGCTTCTCGTTGAGCGCGCAGACCCACTGGTCGACGATCGCGTTGACAATGTCCCGCTGGGCACGTCTGGGCGGCTCGGCGTCCCTGCGCGCCTTCAACCTATCGACCGGGCCCAGGTCATCGTCGGAACTGCCCGAGCGCAGGGTCACACGCTCATGCAGTCCCATCAGGCGCTCGACGTCAGCCACGTCGCGTCCCATGTGCTCTGCAATCTCCGCCGGTGTCGGTGCGTGATCCTGCTGCTGGCGCAGACTGCGCGCGGCTCTCAAGCAGGAATTGATGTCTTTGATGATGTGAATCGGCAGCCGCACCGAGCCGGACTGGTTCATGATGGCGCGTTCGATCGTTTGCCGGATCCACCACGTCGCATAGGTCGAGAAGCGAAAGCCTCGCTCAGGGTCGAATTTCTTGACGGCGTGAATAAGCCCCAGGTTGCCCTCTTCGATCAGGTCGAGCAGCGGCAGTCCCCGATTGATGTAGCGCCGGGCAATCTTGACGACGAGTCTGAGATTGCTCTCGATCATGCGCTGCCTGGCCGCTTCGTCGCCTTTCAGCGCGCGGCGGGACAGGTCCTTCTCCTCGTCGGCCGTTAGGAGCGGTGAGATGCCGATCTCGCTCAAGTAGATTCGGGTCGGGTCGTTGGAGCCGACCGCAGTGCGCCCCCGGTTGCTCTTCGTCCCGGTGGATTCCCCTGGTTGTCGTCGCGTTGATCCCACAGCCAGCTCCTCTTAAGCAGGCTACAAATCATCAAGCGGCGGCCGTTTATCGGCGTAAGGCTTTTGAGTCTTCTTCCGGTGAACGCCGCTTTGTTGTTGACCTTATAGCGGCGGCAGCGCCAGCTTTACCTCATCGAGGCGGCAGCATCTGCCTTGGATTCACCGGGCTGCCATTTCGCCGAATCTCGAAATGCAGTCGCGGCTTGCGCTCCGGCCCCTCTCCCATCGTCGCAATTTGCTGGCCTCTTCTTATCGTTTGTCCTTCACGGACCAGCACGGACGCGTTGTACCCGTAGGCACTCAGGTAGGTGTCGTTGTGTTTCAGGATAATAAGCTGTCCGTAACCGATCAGTCCACTACCGGCGTACACGACGGTCCCCGATGCGGCTGCGTACACGGCCTGGCCGTTTCTGCCGTCGATCAGAACACCGGTGCCCGGCCCGGGACTGCCGCCGAATTCGACGTTGATGCGTCCGTTGGTGGGCCAGTGCCATTCCGGCGGCGGGACGGACGGAATCTCGGGCAGCGGGCGCCGTTGCTGGCTTTGCGCGCTGCCGCTGGGCGCAGTCAGGCGAATGATCTGCCCGGGGTAGATCAGCGTTCCGTCTCCCAGCCCGTTCCATCGCGCGAGCGCCTCGGCATCTTTACCGTAGCGGAAAGCAATCGAGAACAGCGTGTCGCCGCGGCGGACGATGTGCTGGTCGGTACGATGGTCCCAGCGCGTGCTGGAACCGCAGGCCGTCAACATCATCAGGACGAGGACGAGGCCGATTCGCAGCATCATCGCACCATGAAGTAGCCGATGATGAGCACCGTGACGAGCACGAGGCCCCAACCGATTCGCTCGATGTATTTCAACAGCTTCGCCTCGAGCCGCACGCCGGCAAACCGCACGATCGCCGCCACGAGAAAGAACCGGGCACCCCGGCCGAACAGCGAGGCGACGAAGAAGCCTGGCAGGCTCAGCACCGCAACGCCGGCGGCGATCGTGAAGACCTTGTACGGAATCGGCGAGAAGCCGGCTACGAACACGATCCAGACGCCGTAGTCGTCGAACCACTGCCGCGCCGTCTCGTAGCTGCCCCAGTAGGCGGACTCCCGGAGCCATGGCTCGATAGCATCGAACGCGAGGTAGCCGATGATCCACCCGGCGACCCCGCCGAGTACCGAGAAGACCGTCGCATTCAGTGCGTAGCGCCACCACCGCTGTGGCGTGGCGAGACACATCGGTGCCAGCATGACATCGACGGGTATCGGAAAGAAGGACGACTCGGCGAAACTCATCGCGCCGAGGTACCACTCCGCGTGCCGGTGCCGCGACCAGCGCATTACGCGATCGTAGAGTGCTCGAAACAACGCGGTCAGCGCCCTGGAACGAGCGGCACGAAACTCACCCCGCCGAGTGAGACCTGCTCGAAGTGATCGTCGCGGCGGGTCACCAGGGTCAACTCCTGATACCCTGGCTGCCCGACGGGCATCACGAGCCGTCCACCGGGCGCGAGCTGGTCGAGGAGATTCTCCGGCAGGACCGGAGCCGCGGCCGCGACGATAATGCCGTCGTAGGGTGCGTACTTACGCCATCCCTCCCAACCGTCGCCGGGCTTGAACTGCACATTGTAAATACCGAGCGACTGCAGCCGCTGGCGGGTCTTGCGCAACAGTTCGGGGATTCGCTCGACCGAATAGATCTTCTTGACCAGCGGCGACAGCACCGCCGTCTGGTAACCGCAGCCCGTGCCGATCTCGAGCACGGTCTCACCGTCGAACTCGTCCAGCAGCGTTTCTGTCATTCGAGCGACCACGAACGGCTGACTGATGGTCTGGCCATGACCGATCGGCAGCGCCGTGTCCTCATAGGCGCGGCTTGCCAGCGCCTCATCGACGAACAGATGCCTCGGCACGTTGCGGATCTGATTGAGCACGGCCCGAGAGCGAATCCCCTGAGCACGCAGCCGGTCGACAAGTCGCTCGCGGGTCCGCGCGCTCGTCATGCCGATACCCCGAATGCCGCCTTTGTCCTGCATCACCTGATCGATCGCCCTGTGCTTGTCCGGGCAGGCGTCATGAGTCCAGCCAGGATTCGAGCCCGGGCAGCGCGTCATGACGGGTCAGATCGACCTTTAGCGGCGTCACCGACGCGAAGCCTCCCTCAACCGCGTGAAAGTCAGTTCCGTCGCCGGAATCGGCGCCCTGACCGGCAGGCCCGACCCAGTAGATCGTGCGCCCGTGCGGGTCCTTCGATTCGACTACCGGTTCGGACTTGTGCCGAAAACCGAGCCGAGCTGCGCGCACGCCCTTCAGTTCATCGAACGGTATGTTTGGCACATTGAGGTTGAGAATCACGTCCGACGACAGTGGCGCATCCGCGAGTTTGCGCACCATGTCGGACGCCACCCTGGCAGCGGTATCGAAGTGCTCCAGCCGATGTCCGACGAGCGACACCGCGATCGTCGGCAGGCCGAGGAAGCGGCCCTCCATCGCCGCCGCGACGGTGCCCGAGTAGATGACGTCGTCGCCGAGATTGGCACCGTGATTGATCCCCGAAACGACCAGATCCGGCTCGTAGTCCAGCAGGCCCGTCAGTGCCAGGTGCACACAGTCGGAGGGCGTCCCATTGACGGCAAACCGGTTTTCGCCGACTTTCGACACCCTGAGCGGAGACGACAGCGTGAGCGAATTGCTGGCCGCCGAGCGATTGCGGTCCGGGGCGACGACCACGACGTCCGCGATCTGCTCGAGGCTTTCGGCGAGTACGTTGATTCCGGTTGCGAGATACCCGTCGTCGTTGCTTACGAGGATTTTCATGTCTGGACGGGCGGGATCGTTTGGCGGCTCGGAAGGCGCTCACTATACTCAACCAGCGCTGGTTTCCATAGCGGCGACTTAGGGCCTGTAAACACGATGCGCACGATCTCTGTTGAGTCCCAAAAAGCGCCAATCAAGGCGCGAGGAGTGTAGTTTGGTGACTCCAAATGAACAAAGAGCAACGCCGAGTGGCGCTTTTTGGAGCTCAACCCGCAGGCCCGGCAGAGATCATGCGCATAGTGTTAACAGGCCTTAGGTGACCGAAGACGACTCAAAACTATTCCGTGACGCCGTCGGAGACGCGCGCCCGATCCGCAGCGAAGAACGCGTCGAGGAAGCGAAACGCCGGCCGAAGCCCGGGGCCCGCTTCTCGCGCGCGGACGAAGCGAGCGCATTGCGGGAGAGTCTCGAGGCGGACATCGACGACAGCGAGGCGGGCTCGGGAGAGACCCTGCGGTTCCACCGTGCGGGCGTCGGCAAGCGCACCATGCGCCAGCTCGCTCGCGGCAAATTCGCTGTGCAGGACGAGATCGACCTGCATGGCATGACGCTCGACGAAGCCCGGCCCCGGCTCGCCGACTTCATCGACTACGCGGCACGCACGGGCAAGCGCTGCGTCCGGGTGGTACACGGCAAAGGACGCGGTTCCGGCGAGCGCGGGCCGGTGTTGAAGCCCGCCGTCGCTCGCTGGCTGAGGCGGATGAACGTCGTCCTGGCCTACGTGTCGACCCGCCAGGTCGACGGCGGTACCGGCGCCGTTTACGTCCTGCTCGAGTCCGTCTGAGCGTCGACGACGTCGGCGATCTCTCGCAGCACCGCCGTCGCGAATGCACCGCTCGGGAGCAAGAACGACAGCGACAGCGACGATTCGTCAACCCGCCACTCGAACGCCTTAACGCGCAACCGGGCAGCCCGGTGCCCGGCATCGATGCCGGCTCGCAGCAGGCCGTCCACCAGCGCCGGATGGCGCCCGACGACTTCCGTCTCGAGTTCCGCGGCTGCGGCGCTGGCAGTGGGTGCACCGCGTCCCCAGAGCGACGCCGTCGGATGCACGTCCAACGCGGCGAGCCGCTCGTCCAGGCGCTCGTCGCCGGCCGCAAAGACGCTCCGCGAGCCATCGAGGTTGACGAGCTCGCCCGGCAACACCCGATCCCACGAACCCTCGCGGACCCGGCGGTCGAGAATCTCGTTGAACAGGAACGACCTCGCGGCGGAGATCGCGATACTCCGTTGTTCCCGCTTCATCCTCTGGCCGGCAAAGAATCGTTCCGCCAGTCCGACGTTCGACCCAGCGCGCCCGAAGCGCTGCTCGCCGAAGTAGTTCGGGACGCCGCGGTTGGCAACATCGCGCAGCCGCGCATCGATGACCGCACTCGCCGGCAGGTCTGCTGTCGGCCGCAGGACAATCTCGAAGCGATTGGCGCGATGCGATCCGCGCCTGAGCTTCCTGTGATGCGGCTGCACGGCGAGGATCTCCACCCCCTCCGCGTCGAAGGTATCCCAGTCGCTTGTCGCTCCGCGTCTGACGCTGAACCACTGAGTGGTGACCGCGTGCCGGTCCTTGAGTCCGCTGTAACCGACATCGCGTGCCGGGATGCCGGCGAAAGACGCTAGCCGCCGCGCGACCCAGGCGGTGTTCGCCGACGTCTTGCGGATACGCAGCAGATCGTGCTCACCGCCGCCGCTCGGCTCAAAGCCAAGCTGCTCGTCGACAATGAATTCTTCCGGGCGTTGCCGAATCAGCGCGTCGAACAGCGGCGCACCGTGGGCGCGCGCCCAGACAGGCATATCAGGCATGGAATCGCATGGGAGTGCGCGTCAAGACGTGACGCTGTCGCGACCTTACGGGTCGTCGACCGAGACGACCTGATAGAAGGTCTCTCCCTGACCGATCAATCCGAGGTCCGTTCGAGCCCGCTCCTCCGCGGCCTCGAAGCCCTGCTTCAAATTGACGACCTCGGCGTCCAGCGCGGCGTTGCGGGTACGAAGTTGCTCATTGAGTTCGCGCTGATGCGTCACAGCCTCGCGCAATTCGCGCGTCTTCTGAAAGCCGGAGTCTGATATCCACAGCTCCGCCTGCAGCAGAACCGCGAAAAATCCCAGTGCGATCAGCAGCCAGCGCATGTTTCGTCCCCCGCTCCCCGGTCGGCCTTCAGCCAGCGCCCACCGAGAACGCCTGCCGCCCGGCATAGCCCGCGCGGCCGCCGAGCTGTTCCTCGATTCTCAAGAGCTGGTTGTACTTCGCGATCCGGTCGGAGCGCGACAGGGAGCCGGTCTTGATCTGAGTCGCGGCCGTACCTACGGCGATGTCGGCGATCGTCGCGTCCGAGGTCTCCCCGGACCGGTGTGAAATCACGGCGCTGTAGCCGGCGTCGACAGCCATAGTAATCGCATCAAGTGTTTCCGATAAGGTACCGATTTGGTTGGGTTTTATCAAGATGGAATTTGCCACGTTCTCGTCAATGCCGCGCCCCAGGATGGACGTGTTCGTCACGAACAGATCGTCACCGACGAGCTGCACCGACCCGCCCAGCGCTTCCGTTAGGAGCCGCCACCCGTCCCAGTCGCTCTCGTCCATGCCGTCCTCGATCGTGATGATCGGGTACGCCTCGACCAGTCCTTTCAGGTAGTCCACAAATCCTGCCGCATCGAATTGCCGGCCCTCGGATTCGAGATCGTAGACACCGTCCGAGTAAAACTCGGAGCTCGCGACATCCAAACCGAGCAGGATATCCTCACCCGCCTTGAAGCCAGCCTTCTCGATCGCCGTCATGATCGTGTCGAGCGCCGCCTGATTCGACGGCAGGTTCGGTGCGAACCCGCCCTCGTCGCCTACCGCGGTGTTGAGGCCGTCGGCCTTCAGCACGGATTTCAGTGCGTGAAATATCTCCGTGCCGTGGCGCAGCCCTTCCGAGAAGCTTGCAGCGCCGACCGGAAGAATCATGAACTCCTGGATGTCGACGCTGTTATCGGCATGCGCGCCGCCATTGATGATGTTCATCATCGGCAGCGGCATCGTCGTGCCGTCACCGAGATGCGCGTACAGCGGCAAACCTCGCGACGTCGCATCGGCCTTGGCCACAGCCAGCGAGATTGCCAGCAGCGCATTCGCTCCCAGCCGAGCCTTGTTGTCGCTGCCGTCCAACTCTCGCATGCGATCGTCCAGCGCCCGCTGATCGGCAAACTCGGTGCCGACGAGCGCGTCCCTCAGTTCGCCGTTGACGTTGGCGACCGCCTTGGTGACGCCCTTGCCCAGGTAGCGATTCTTGTCGCCGTCGCGGAGTTCGACAGCTTCACGCGTGCCTGTCGACGCGCCGGACGGCACGGCGGCCCGAGCGAAACTGCCGTCATCGAGCGTGACGTCCGCTTCGACCGTCGGATTGCCACGCGAGTCGAGTATCTCGCGGCCTTGAATGCTCTGGATTTTTATCATTGATTGTTTCCCTGATTGATTCAGTCGCCGTGACCCAGTTCGGCCTCGAGGTAGCCGCGCTGCTTCACGGCCCGGTCGATATCGACAAGCGTTGCCAGCAGCGAGCCCAGGTGCTCGAGCGGCATTGCATTCGGGCCGTCACTCAACGCTTCCTCGGGCTTCGGGTGCGTCTCCATGAACAGACCGGCAACGCCGGCCGCGGTCGCTGCCCGCGCCAACACGGGAATGAACTCGCGCTGGCCGCCGGACGCCGATCCCTTTCCGCCCGGAAGCTGGACCGAATGCGTCGCGTCGAACACGACCGGACAGCCGGTGCCGCGCATGATGGCGAGGCTTCGCATGTCGGAGACGAGATTGTTATAGCCGAATGAGAAGCCACGTTCGCAGACCATGATTTGCTCGTTGCCGGTCGACTTCGCCTTGTCGACGACGTTTTGCATTTCCCACGGCGACAGAAACTGCCCCTTCTTGATGTTGACCGGCTTCATGGACGCCGCAACGCGCAGGATAAAATTCGTTTGCCGGCACAGGAACGCCGGCGTCTGCAGCACGTCGACGACGTCGGATACCTCGTCGATCGGGGTGTCTTCATGAACGTCGGTCAGGACCGGCACGTCGACCTGGCGCTTCACCTCGGCGAGGACCCGCAGGCCCTCTTCCATACCCGGTCCGCGGAACCCTGAACGCGAGCTCCGGTTCGCTTTGTCGTACGAGGACTTGTAGATGTACGGGATACCGAGCGATGCGCAGATCTCTTTGACCTGACCCGCGACGTCGACGGCCATCGATTCGCTCTCGATGACGCAGGTGCCGGCAATCAGGAAGATCGGCTGGTCGTTGCCAACCTCGGCTCCGCATAGGTTCATGCTTCCGCCGCCTGTGGCAGCTCGCCGTCATGATGCCGGCACGCGGCGCGGACGAAACCCGCGAACAGCGGATGGCCGTCGCGCGGCGTCGACGTGAATTCGGGATGGAACTGGCTGGCTACGAACCAGGGGTGCCCCGGTAGCTCCACCATCTCGACGAGATCGTCGACCGACTTGCCAGCAAACACCATGCCGGCCTTTTCGAGCCGCGGCAGGTAGTTGTTGTTGACCTCGTAGCGGTGCCGGTGGCGCTCTTCGATTACTTCGGCGCCGTAGGTTTCGGCCGCGAGTGTGCCCGCCGTCAGATTGATCTGCTGAGCGCCCAGCCGCATCGTGCCGCCAAGATCGGAGGCTTCGTCACGCTCCTCGAGGCCGCCACTTGCATCCTGCCATTCCGTGATCAGGCCGACGACGGGATGCGGCGTCTGCCGATCGAACTCCGTGCTCATCGCGCCGTCTAGGCCGGCCAGATTGCGCGCGGCTTCGATCACGGCGACCTGCAAGCCGAGACAAATGCCGAGGTACGGAATGCGGTTCTCGCGCGCGAAGCGGACGGCCTGGATCTTGCCCTCGATGCCGCGATCGCCGAAGCCGCCGGGCACCACGATGCCGTCCATGTTCTGCAGGCAGTCGGTGCCGGAGTCCTCGATGTCCTGTGCCTCGATGTAGTGAATGTTCACCCGGGTCCGCGTGTGGATACCACCGTGTAAGAGCGCCTCGGACAGCGAAATGTAGGAGTCTTTCAGGTCGACGTACTTACCGACCATCGCAATGTCGACCTCGGTCTTGGGATTCTGCTTGGCGTCGACGATCGCCTGCCACTCGCCGAGATCCGCCGTGGGCAGATCCAGACCGAGTTGCCGCACGACGATGTCATCGAGACCCTGGGCGTGCATCATCTCCGGGATCTTGTAGAGATCGTCGGCATCGTAGGCGGAGATGACCGCCTTCTCCTGCACGTTCGTGAACAGCGCGATCTTCTTGCGCTGCTCCGCCGGCAGCGGCTCCTCCGAGCGGCAAACCAGGATGTCCGGCTGAATACCGATCGAGCGCAGCTCCTTGACCGAGTGCTGGGTCGGCTTGGTCTTGATCTCCGACGAGGTCGCGATGTACGGCACGAGCGTCAGGTGAACGTAGACGACGCGGTCCTTGCCGAGTTCGACGCCCATCTGGCGGATAGCCTCCAGAAACGGCAGGGACTCGATGTCGCCGACCGTGCCGCCGATCTCGACGAGACAAATATCCGCATCGCCGGCACCGCGCTTTACCGATTCCTTGATCTCATCGGTGATATGCGGGATGACCTGTACGGTGGCACCGAGATAGTCGCCGCGCCGCTCCTTGCCGATGACCGATTCGTAAATCCTGCCGGTCGTGAAGTTGCTGTTGCGGCCGGTCGTCGTGCGAACGAATCGCTCGTAGTGACCCAGATCGAGGTCGGCCTCGGTGCCGTCGTGGGTGACGAAAACCTCACCGTGCTGGAATGGGCTCATGGTTCCCGGGTCGACGTTCAGATACGGATCCAGCTTGATCATGCTGATCGTCAGGCCGCGCGCCTCGAGGATCGCTCCGAGACACGCTGACGTGATGCCCTTGCCCAGGGATGAAACCACGCCGCCCGTGATGAAAACATACGATGTCATGTACGCACTCGTTCGCCGCCGGCGAAAAACAAGAAAGGGCTGGAGGCAAAGCACGTTTGCAGTGCTCTTCTCCAACCCTTTTTGGTTCGCGCCGTCGTTGGATAAAGACGGTGTTAGACGATAGCAAAATGGCTGGTGGCGCACAATCGAGACGCGCGTCCAAACCCGCCGCGGGCATCCGTTCGCCGCCGCCGCGGGGCAGCCCCCGGAAGGCTCGAAATTCAGACCAGTGCCGGCCTGTCTCGCCAGCGAACCGCGTACCCGTCCCGCTCCGTCACGCTGGCTTCCGTCCACAGATCGGCGACGGCCACCAGGCGCTCTCCCGAGTACACCAACGGCAGTCTCTCCCGCATCCACGGGACCACGCCCCGCTCCTGAAGCAGTTTCTTGATTTTCTTCGTATGTTCCTGATCTGAAGGCCTAATCGTCTCGCCACCCTGCCGCATGCGTAGGGTGAGACCGGCGTCGACGCAGTCCTTCGCGAGCCCCTGCCCGGGAACCAGTTCCAGGCTGCCCATGCCTGGCCCAAGTTCGCAACGCTCGATCAAAGCCGATCCATCGAAGGTCGCGAGCGGCAAGGACGGCATCAGGTAGAGCGTCCCGCGGTATCGCCGCGCCTCGCCGCCCGGCCATGCAACCACCGGCAGCGCATCGTCGCGCGCATCCGCAGCCTGACTCAGAATCTCTTCCACGTGGACCCGGCCGGGGTTGGTCAGTCCGGCAAGGCGGGCGGCGCGCCGAATCGCGTTCGCCTGACGCGCCCGCGACAGCGCGGCCAGCGCGTCGACCTGCAGGCGGTCGGGCCGCTTCGACACCGCCGCGAGATCGAAATCCGCAATATCGATGAGGATGTCGCTCGCCTCGCGGGCCAACTCCGCGCTGGCGGCGAGCCGGCCGGGAAGCCCGGGCCAGCGTGCTTCCAGCAGCGGGAATACCTCATGTCGCAGGTAATTTCGATCGAAGCCGGATTCGTCGTTGCTCGGATCCTCGACCCAGCGCAGCTCGTTACCGACGGCGTAGTCGTGCAGGGCCTTTCGCGAGATGTCGAGCAGGGGTCTCGCCAACATTCCCGGCCCGAATCGGCGCAGTCGTGGAATTCCGGCGATCCCGGTCGGGCCGCTGCCACGGAGCAGATTCAGAAGCAGCGTCTCGGCCTGATCTTCACGATGATGGGCGCTCAGCAGCCAGTCACCGGGCTGCATCGCCGCCTCGAGGGCCGAGTAGCGAGCCAGCCGTGCCGCCGCTTCGGGGCCGCCCTCCTGCCCGACCTGCACGTCGATGACGGTGCATTCGATATTGAGTTCCGCCGCAAGCTGCCGGCAATGGTCGGCCCACCGCGGTGCGTCCCGATGCAGGCCATGATTGACATGCACGGCGTGCACGGGCAACTCGACACCGGAGCGCACGATCGAATGGGCCAGCACGACGGAATCGAGACCGCCGCTCAGGGCAAGCAAGTAGCGAGTTGGGCGGGTACCGGAGGCGAGCAAGCTGCGCTCGAGACGCTCGAGCGTGTCGGCGAGTCCGGTGGCGGAGAAGCTCACGCTTCCTTGAATTCTCCGAACGCAGCCAGCCGCCTGCGCCGATGCGCGATGAGTTCTTCGGTCGACATCGTGGACATCTCGTCGATGCTCTTGATCAGCGCGTTGCGAATGACCTCCGCCATCGCGTTGGGATTACGATGGGCGCCGCCGAGCGGTTCTTCGAGGACTTCGTCGACGAGACCGAACTCCGCCAGGCTTTCGGCGGTGATACGCATCGCCTCGGCCGCGTCCTGCGCTTTCTCGGCGCTCTTCCAGAGAATCGAGGCACAGCCTTCGGGCGAGATCACAGAATAGATCGCGTATTGCAACATCAGCAGCCGGTCGCTGACGCCGATCGCGAGCGCTCCGCCGGAACCGCCCTCGCCAATCACGACGCTGATGATAGGCGTTTTCAGGCTCGACATCAGATACAGGCTGTAAGCGATGGCCTCGCTTTGGCCGCGCTCTTCCGCACCGACGCCGGGATAGGCGCCCGGCGTGTCGATCAAAGTAACGACCGGCAGGTTGAACTTCTCCGCCATCCGCATCAGGCGCTGCGCCTTGCGATAGCCCTCGGGCTTCGGCATGCCATAGTTGCGGCGGACGCGTTCCTTCGTGTCGCGTCCCTTCTGATGGCCGATGAACATCACCGCGCGGCCCTCGATCCGGCCTACCCCGCCCACGACCGCCGGGTCGTCGGCATACATCCGGTCACCGTGCAATTCCTGAAAGTCGGGTGCGATCGTCGCGAGGTAGTCCAGCGAGTATGGCCGGCTAGGATGGCGGGCGACCTGAGCGACCTGCCACGCCGAGAGCTTCTGGAAGATGCTCTTCGTGAGCGTTTCGCTCTTCTCCCTGAGCCGGGCGACTTCCTCGTTGATGTTGATCTCGGAATCGTCGCCGACGAATCGCAGCTCTTCGATCTTTGCCTCGAGCTCCGCGATCGGTTGCTCGAATTCGAGGAATTTCAGGTCCATAGCCGTCAGTCTTCTTGCCGGGGCGCAAACCTTACATGATTTCGCGGCCCGGTGCGTACAGCAGCCGAACATTCTTGCTGCCCAATAGCTCCGAGAGTTTGTCTCTGAGTTCCCGGCTGGGCCGCACGCTCCACTCGGGCCCGAGCGTCAGCCGTGCGGCGGCGCTGTCGCCATAGTACTGCACGGCCACATCGCAGTTGCCCTCGCGGTAGGGGAGCAAGACGTCGTGCAGTTTCATCAGGAGCTCGTTGCCGTGCCCATTCGGTGCGAGTTTGAGCAGCATGCTGCGTGCCCGGCTCTCGATTACCCGGTCGATGTGCAGCACACTCTTGGCGTTGACGGTCCACGCGCCGATGAAATCGTCGTAACGCAAGCCACCGGACACCACGACGATCTCGTCCTTGACGAGCAAGTGCCGGAACTCCTGAAACGCCTCCGAGAACAGACTGATTTCCATCCGGCCGCTGTCGTCATCCAACACGACGCTGACCCGGTTGCCGCGTTTGCGGACATCCATGATCAGACCCGCGATCGTGACTTCGCGCCGCGAGTGGCCGTAGCTTCGCTCGCCCTGCGCGCCGGCCGGTGGCGGTTCGACCGCGAGGTCGCCAAGGCGTCCGTCCACAAAGTGCCCGGCGTCGTTGCTGACGGCGTGGAACGGGTGACCGGACAGATACAGGCCGAGCGCCTCTTTCTCATTGCTGAGCAGCAATCGCTCCTGCCACTCGCTGAGCGCGACGGTTTCGACGGCTTCCACCGGCGGTTTCGGCACTTCGAGACCGAACATGTCGTTCTGTCCGGCCGCCTGCGCGCGGGCATGCTGATCGGCGCTCTTGAGCGCTTCCTCGAGCTGGTGCATCAGGCTGCGCCGCGTCGCGTTGAACGCGTCGAAGGCTCCGGACTTGATCATCGCCTCCAGCGCGCGCCGGTTGAGCTTGTCGTGGTCGATCCGGCGGCAAAGTTCGACGAGGTTCTGAAACGGACCGTGCTGCTCACGCTCGGCGATCAGTGCCTCGACGGCCGCTCGCCCGACTCCCTTGATCGCACCGAGCCCGTACAGGATGGTCGATTCGTCGGACACGCTGAAATGGTAGCCGGAACGATTCGCGTCCGGCCGGTCGATCGTGAGGCCGATCTGCCGGCAATCGTCCTTGAGGGTCACCAGCCGGTCGGTATTGTCGAGATCGGCACTCATGACGGCTGCCATGAATGCCGCGGGATAGTGGGCCTTCAGGTACGCCGTCTGATACGAGAGAACGGCATACGCGGCGGAGTGCGATTTGTTGAAGCCGTAGCCCGCGAACTTCTCCATCAAATCGAAGATTCGGGTTGCGGTCGCCTCGGCCACGCCCCGTTCGGTCGCGCCGTCGACGAAAATCTCGCGCTGCTTCGCCATCTCCTCGGGCTTCTTCTTGCCCATCGCGCGGCGCAGAAGATCGGCACCGCCCAGCGTGTAGCCGGCCAGCACCTGAGCGATCTGCATCACCTGTTCCTGATACAGGATGACGCCGTAGGTCTCTTCGAGCACCGGCTGCAGATCCGGGTGCAGATAATCGATATCGGCCTTGTTGGTGGCGTGCTTGCGATTGATGAAGTCGTCCACCATGCCGGACTGCAGCGGGCCCGGACGGAACAGCGCCACGAGTGCCACGAGATCGTCGAACTGGTCCGGCCGCATGCGCTTGATCAGATCTCGCATGCCGGAGGACTCGAGTTGGAAGACGGCCGCCGTGCGGGTGGTCCGCAGCATCTCGAATGTCTTCGCGTCTCGCAGCGGCAATCGTTCGATCGCCAGTGGATCGCCCTCGCCCGCCGCGTTGACGATGCGAACCGCCCAGTCGATGATCGTAAGCGTTTTGAGTCCGAGAAAGTCGAACTTGACCAGCCCGATCGCCTCGACATCGTCCTTGTCGAGCTGAGTCACCAGACTGCCACCGCCGTCTTCGCAGTACAGCGGTGTGAAATCCGTCAGATCCCCGGGCGCGATCACCACGCCGCCGGCGTGCTTGCCCGCGTTTCTCGCCAGGCCCTCGAGCGAACGTGCGAGATCGATGATCGCCGCGACCTCTTCGTCTTTGCGGTACATCGTTGCCAGTTCGTCGGACTGTTCCAGCGCCTTGTCCAGCGTCATTCCGATTTCGAAGGGCACCTGCTTGGCGATCCGGTCGACGAAACCGTAAGGCTGGCCGAGCACCCGCCCGCAGTCGCGGATGACGGCTTTCGCGGCCATCGTGCCGAAGGTGATGATCTGCGCGACTCGATTGCGGCCGTAGCGTTCCGCCACGTAGTCGATCACGCGGTCCCTGCCCTCCATGCAGAAGTCGACGTCGAAGTCCGGCATCGATACGCGCTCCGGATTCAGGAATCGCTCGAACAGGAGATCGTGAGCCAGCGGATCGAGATCGGTGATGCCGAGCACCCACGCGACCAGGGAACCGGCACCCGAACCGCGTCCCGGACCGACGGGCACGTCGTTCTCGCGCGCCCAGCGGATGAAGTCCGCGACGATCAGGAAGTAACCCGGGAATCCCATGCCCCTGATGACGGTAAGTTCGGTTTCGAGCCGCGCGAAGTACGGCGCACTCAGCGCGGCGCGTTCGGCGTCATCTGCCTGGGCGAATAGAATGTCGAGCTGAGCCGTGAGGCCCCGCTTCGCTTCCGCCTCGAGGAATTCGACCTCGGTCTGCCCCTCGGGCACGGGAAAGGCCGGGAGTACGCTCTCGCCCATTGTCAGATCGAGACTACACCGCCTCGCGATCTCGACCGCATTGGCCAGCGCCTCGGGCACGTCGGCGAACAGCGAACGCATCTCCTCGGACGAGCGCAGATACTGCTGCTCGCTGTAGTGTCTCGGCCGGTCGGAATCCGACAGGCTGCGACCTTCGTGGATGCAGACTCTGGCTTCGTGCGAGTTGAAGCCGTCCGTCGCGACAAAGCGAACGTCATTGCTGGCAACGACGGGAACCCCCTCGCTGCTCGCCAGCCTAAGCGTCCTCCGCACGCACATCTCTTCGCTCACACGGCCGGTGCGAACCAATTCGAGGTAGTAGCGGTCGCCGAAAACCGATTGCCAGTGCCTGAGCCGCTCGGCCGCGCTTTCGGGATGATCCAGAACGAGATCGTGGCCGACGTCGCCGTGCAACGCACCCGACAGTGCGATGAGCCCGGAACAGCTGTCGCTGGTCAGCCACTCGCGACGCAGTAGTGGCTCGCCGCGCTCCTGACCCTCGATGTAGCCTCTCGACAGCAGGCCGGACAGATTCCTGTAGCCGTCGTTGTTCTGACAGAGCAACACGAGGCGGAACGGCCTCGCCGGATCGTCGTCATTGGCAATGCGAACGTCCGCGCCGACGATCGGTTTGACCCCGGCCGCCAGTGCCCGCTTGTAGAACTTCACCATGCCGAACAGATTCATCTGATCGGTCAGCGCGACAGCCGGCATGCCGTCCTCGACGCAGCGGTCGATGAGCTCGGCAATGCGAACCGTGCTGTCGACCAGCGAGAACTCGCTGTGGACGTTCAGATGAACGAAGGCGCCGGCGCTCATTCGACACCTGCCAGCGCAGTTCGCACCGGCGCGAAGCTGCGCCTGTGCTGCTGACACGGCCCGTGTTCTTCGAGCCGCTCGCGATGCACGGCCGTGCCGTAGCCCTTGTGGCGGCCGAAGTCGTACTCCGGAAATACGCGGTCCATCGCCGACATGATCTCGTCGCGTACCGTCTTGGCAAGAATCGATGCCGCGCTGATCGCCGGGACCCGGCCGTCGCCGCCGACCACCGCCTCGCCGGTGATGGAGCGGTCGTCGAACCGGAGCGACGGCAGGCGATTGCCGTCGACCAGCACTGACGCCGGCCTGACATGCAGACCGAGGATGGCGCGCCTCATCGCGAGCATGGTCGCGTTCAGAATGTTCAGCGCGTCGATCTCCGCGGTATCGGACCAGGCGACCGACCAGGCAAGCGAGCGGTCGCGGATATCGACCGACAACCGTGTCCGTTGGTCGGCACTCAGACGCTTGGAGTCCGCGTACTCGGAGGAATCCTGCCCCGGCGCCAGAATGACCGCGGCAGCCACGACCGGTCCGGCCAGCGGTCCACGGCCCGCCTCGTCAATACCGGCAACGGGCTCCTCGGGCTCGAATAGATTCGGCTGCAGCATGGATTGGCGACCGCACTCCGTCGTTATTGTCTCGCGAGGCTGAGTACGGCTTCAGCGGCACGAAGGTCGGCGTCGAGCGCCAGTTCGGCCCGAAGTTTAGCAAATCTCTCCGAGATGCCCGCCCGCCGCTCCGGAGAATCCAGTAGGTCGGAGACCGCGGCGGCAAGCGCGCCGGGCCGCGCATCGCCCTGGATGAATTCGGGCACCAGCGGCGGATCCGTCAGTTGGTTCGGCATCGTCACGTTGGCCACCTTTAGCAGGCCGAAGGCGCGAACGATGAACGCGGTCAGCGGCGCCACCTTGTAGGCGGCAACCGTGGGCCGTTGCAAGAGGGCCGACTCGAGCGCGGCCGTTCCCGACGCGAGGAGCACGACATCGGCCGCGCACATTGCCAGCTGCGACTCGCCGTCGATCACCGTGAAGGCATCGCGGGCCCCCGCGTCCTCGAGGTGCTGCTCGATCGCCGGCCGCAAGCGCGCTGCCGCAATCGGCGTCACGAAACGGATCGCCGGATAGCGCTCACGGAGCTCCGCAGCCGCGCTTGCAAATAACGGCCCGAGGCGCGCGATCTCGCTGCGCCTGCTGCCCGGCAGGACCGCGACGACCGGACCGTCGCCCTCGAGACCCAGTGCCTCCCGCGAGCCGGGGACGTCTATCGTCTCCGGCGCGCTGTCGGCCTTCGGATGACCGACAAACTCCGCCCGCACACCGTGTTTGTCGTAGAACGCCTTCTCGAACGGCAGGATGCAGAGAACGCAGTCGGCTGCCTTGCGAATCTTGCGCACCCTGCCCTCGCGCCAGGCCCACACGGTTGGGCTCACGTAGTGTGCGGTACGAACGCCCGCGCCGCGCAGGCGCGTCTCGAGGCCGAGATTGAAGTCCGGGGCGTCGACTCCGATGAAGACGTCCGGGGGATCCGCCGTCCAGCGTTCCGCGAGCGTGCGCCTCAATCGCAACAATTCAGGCAGGTGCTTGAGCGGTTCGACCAGGCCCATCACCGCGAGGACGTCCGCGTCCTCCCAGCGCTCGCAGCCCGCATCGATCATCGCGGGACCCGCGACGCCCTCGAACGTGGCGTCAGGCACCTTCTCCTTGAGTGCGCGAATCAGGCCCGCTGCGAGCAAGTCGCCGGAGGCTTCGCCCGCCACCAGGCCGAACTTCATCGCCTAACGAACCAGGCCGCGCTCGGAGGAGCGCAGCGAATCGAGGAAGATCTCGAGCTCCGGCTGATCGGCGGCGAGTTCGGCGATCTCCGCGACGGCCTCGGCCAGCTTTTTACCTTTTCGATACACCAGCCGGTAGGCGTTCTTGATGTTGCGGATCTGGTCGGCCGAGAAATCGCGACGTTTGAGTCCTTCCGAATTGATGCCTTTCGGCACCGCCGGATGGCCGGCAACGGTCGTGTAGGCGGGCACGTCCCGATTGATCACGGAGAACATGCCGAGAAACGCATGCGCGCCGATCCGGCAGAACTGATGGATGCCCGTAAAGCCGCCGAGGATCGCCCAGTCGCCGACGTGAACGTGTCCGGCAAGCGTCGCGTTGTTCGCCATGATCGTATTGCTGCCGACGATGCAATCGTGCGCGACGTGCACGTAGGCCATGATCCAGTTGTCGTCGCCCAACACGGTCTCGCCGAGGTCCTGCGTCGTGCCTCGGCTGAGCGTGCAGTACTCGCGGATGGTGTTGCGATCGCCAATGACGAGCCGCGTCGGCTCGCCGGCGTACTTCTTGTCCTGCGGATCGTCGCCGACAGATGCGAACTGATAGATCCGATTGTCGCGGCCGATAGTGGTCGGCCCGTTAATGACGACATGGCTGCCAATGCGGGTGCCCCGCCCGATCTCGACACCGTCGCCGATGACGGCGTACGCGCCGATATCGACGTCGTCGGCGACGTTCGCGTCGTCTGATACCACCGCCGTGCTGTGGATGCTCACTGCTTGTCCTTTTCCAGCCGTTTGACCCGGTCGAAAAGGGAACCCAGACGGCGAAAACGCGCTGCCTGCCGATTCCAGTCGCGCGCCTTCTCTACCGTGAAGCCCGCGCCGTACACGCCCGGCTCGGTGATGTCTTTCGAGACCGTACCGCGTCCGAGGATCGTCACATCGTCTGCGACCGAAATATGGCCGACGGTTCCGGCCTTTCCGGCGAACATGCAGCGCTTGCCGATGACGGCACTGCCTGCGATACCTACTTTGGCCGCAAGTGCGGTGTGCGCTCCGATGTGAACGTTGTGAGCGATCATGCACTGGTTGTCGATGCGTACGCCGTCGTCGATGACGGTATCGTCGATTGCGCCGCAGTCGATCGTGGTTCCCGCGCCCACCTCGACGTCATCGCCAATCCGGACGCCGCCGAGCTGCGGAACCTTGATCCAGCCCTCCGGCGACATGGCGTTGCCGAAACCGTCCGATCCGACCACGACTGCCGGATGAAAGATGCCGCGCTGTCCCACGCTGACCCGTTTCGCGAACGTCACGTTCGCTACCAACCGGCAGTCGTCGCCCACTGTGCAATCCGGGCCGACTACGCAACCGGGACCGACATATACACGTTCTCCGATGACGCTACGCTCGCCGATGACCGCGTTCGGATCGATCTGCGCGGTAGCCGACACGGTAGCGGTAGGATCGACGACCGCGGACGCGTGGATGCCGGCGGTGAGGTCCGGCGGCGGGTGGATGGCCGCGGCAATGCGGGCATACGCCGCATAGGGATCGTCGTGCAGAAGTTTCGCGGTCGGGCAGTCCGCCGCATCGTCGGGGCGCAAAACGACAACAGCCGCCCTCGTAGAGGACAGCTGGTCTTTGAGTCGTGCGTTGGAGAAGAAACTCAGCGCGGTCGGCCCGGCATTCGATAGCGTCGATACGCGATCGACGGTAGCGTCCGGATCGCCATCGAGATCACAGCCGAACCGAGTCGCCAGTTCTCCCAGGCTTATTGACATCCGCGCCTACTGCGAGTTGTTCGCCTGGTAGTCCGCCTCGATAGCGCGAAGCACTTCCTCGGTGATGTTGACTGCGGTGCTCGCGAAGATGATGCCTTCGCCGACGACCAGGTCGTAGCCCTGCGCCGCGGCGTACTCGCGAACCTGACGAACGACGTTTGCCTGCAGTGCACCGAGTTCCTCGTTCTGCCGCAGATTCCAGTCTTCCTGAAGATCGTTCTGCAGTCGCGCCACCTCGCGCTGCAGTTCACGGAACTGCTGCTCCGCCGTTTCACGCTCGGACTCGCCCATGACGGCGGCGTCCTGCTGGATTCGGGTGGTGAGTTCTTCGAACTCAGTCAGCTTCGCCGAGTACTCGCGCTGCCTCGGGGCGAACTCCTCCTGCAACTCCTCGACCATCGCGCGGGTTTGCGGCGCGCTTTCGAGAATCTGCGCCAGATTCACGACACCGATCTTCACTTCCTGTGCCTGGGCGGGGAGCGCGAAGGCTGACACCAGTGCGACACACAGAGCCGCTTTCGCGAGGTTACGCTTGAAAAAACTCATGACCTTTCAATCCTTAGAATGCTTGACCAATCGAGAACTGGAATCTTTCCACTTCATCGCCGAAAAACCTGTCGTTCCCGTCATACTGGTTGAGCGGAAACGCATAACTGAACCGGAACAGACCCAGCGGCGCCAGCCACTGGATTCCGATACCTACCGAAGAGCGGAGTTCATCGAAGTCTGGCTCGTAGCTGATGGGCGAACCCAGCCGGTCCGTGAAACCCACCTCGCCGGTATTGAAGACGTTGCCGGCATCGTAAAAGATGCTGGCCCTCGCCTGACTGGCCCATCTATCCGGAAGCGGCAGTATAAGCTCTAGTTGACTCGCAACCAACACGTTGCCGCCGTAGGGGTTGCCGAAGCTGTCCCGCGGCCCGAGATAGGACTCGCGGAAGCCACGTACCGACTGCGGTCCGCCGCCGAAGAACTGCTTGTAAGGAGGCAGCGCCGTGGTGCCACCGATGCCTTCGCCCATGCCGAGTTCCGTATTGAAGCGGATGACCCAGCGGTCCGTGATCGGAAAGTATTTCGTCAGGCTGTAGCGGGCGGTCCAGTACTCTACGTCACTACCGGGCACCGCCATCGAGAAGAACAGCTGCTGGCGCGTACCCCGGTTGGCGAACAGCGCCCGATTGCGGCTGTCGTAGGTCCAGCCGCCGAGCACTTCGAGCGTGTCGAATTTCGTTCCGAAGATCTGCTGCCCGGACTGGAGCGTCTCGGTGAACGAATCGCCGTTGTTCAGCACCCATTCCTGCGCCTGGGTCGTGCTGCCCGGCGAGGACAAGAGCTCCGCGCTTTGCAGCGACAGCCCGACACTCAGTGTCTGATACTCGCTGATCGGGTAACCGTAGTCGACGCCGAGCCCGCTGGTCGTCGTCGAGAAGTCCGATGCGCCCGACACGAACTGCGTTATGTCACGGTAATTCAACGAAACGGTCCGCCGAATTCCGTCCATCGTCCGGTACGGATCGGAATGCGACAGGCTGTAAAGCTTCGAGAAGCGGCCGGAGTTCAGTTCCAGAGCCACTCTGTCGCCGGAACCCATGAAGTTGGTATGCACGATGCTGCCGTTCAGCAACAGCTTCTGCGACTCGGAGTAGCCAACGCCGCCGGAGAACTGGCCGGGCATTCGGTAATCGATGTCGAAGTCTACGTCGACGAGGTCCGGGCTGCCCGACACGGGGCTGTTCTCGACCTCGACAGTCTCGATAAACGGCAATCGCTGCAGTCGAACGCGCGATCGGTCGATCAGGACGTTGGACAGATAGGCACCCTCCATCTGCCGTATCTCGCGCCTAAGGACCTCGTCCTCGACCTGGTCGACGCCGTTGAAGTTGATGCGGCGGACATAGACTCGGCTCTGCGGATCGATGAAGAACGTGACTTCGGCTTCACGGGTCTCATCATCGAGCTCCCAGACCGGGTCGATCTCGGCATTGGAATAGCCCTGCTCGCCGAGCCGCAGCTGCATCAGTTCGGTCGACTGTGTGAGCAGCGCTTGATTGAAAATCGAGCCCGGCTGCGCGAGCACGAGTGCCTGCAGGAATTCCTCGGGAATGACCATCTCGCCGACCAGCTTGACGTCGGAAATCGTGTATTGATCGCCCTCGTCGATGGTGATGGTGACGAAGATGTCCTTCTTGTTCGGTGAGATCGCAACCTGAGTGGCTTCGATACGGAAGTCGGCGTAGCCGCGATCCATATAGTAAGAGCGCAGCGTCTCGAGATCGCCTTCGAGTCCCTCGGTCGAATAGCGATCGTCCTGACGGAGCCACGACAGCCAGTTGCCGGTGTCGAGCGTGAAGTCCCTGCGAATCTCGCGATCGCTGAAGCGATCGTTGCCGACGATGTTAACGGCGCGAATCCGCGCACGGTCTCCCTCGACGACGTTGATCTCGATGCGCACCGTATTGTTCGGCCGCTCGGTCACGGTCGAGGTGACCTCAACTCCGTACTTGCCTCGATCGTAGTACTGATCGCGGAGGAAGGACTCGACGTTGTCGAGCACCGACCGGTCGAAGGTCCGGCCTGTGGCCAGACCGACGCCCCGCAGCGATTCCATCAGGTCTTCGGTCTTGATGTCCTTGTTGCCATCGATCTCGAAACTCTCGATCGACGGACGCTCGCGAACGACTATGATCAGCGTATCGCCGTCGGCGCGCATCTCGATGTCGTCGAACAGTCCCTGGTTGTACAGCGCCCGAACCGCTTCGCGAACGCGGATGCCGTCAATCTCGTCGCCGATATTGATCGGCAGGTAGTTGAAGACAGTACCTTCCGATATGCGCTGCAGACCTTCGACGCGCATGTCACGCACGACGAAGCTGTCCTGTGCCAACGAAACCGCGGACATCGCGAGCAATGCAGCGCTTGCAAGTATCGCTCTGAAAACAGTCATTGGATTTCTTTTTCGGATCATTCCTTATCCGCCCGGATTGGTGAGGCTGCCGCTCAAGTCGTTATAGAAGGCCAGACCCATTAACAGGATCAGGGCGAGAATGCCGATCTGCTGCCCGATGATCTGCGCGCGCTCGGACATCGGACGGCCCTTAACGGCTTCGACGAGCTGGTAGACGATCTGTCCACCGTCGAGCACCGGAACCGGCAGCAGATTCAGGACGCCGAGACTGATACTGACGATCGCGAGGAAGCCAAGGAACGTCACGGCGCCAGACTGCGCGGAGGCCCCCGCGTACTGCGCGATCGCAACCGGACCGCTGATGTTCTCGATGGAAACGTCGCCGGTCACCATCCTGCTCAACATGGTCACGGTGAACACGGTCGAGCGCCACATTCGATCCACCGCCTTGGTGACGGATTCGGCCGGACCGTACTGTCGAAGATAGGCCATGTCGCCCCAATCCGGGTACACGCCGATGCCGATCTTGCCAACGACTTCGCCGTCCTCCGCGACGGACTCCACGCTCGCAGTCAGCATCATCGTCTCGCCATCTCGAGCGACTTCGATGATGACGTCCTCGCCGGCGCGCGGGCGCAGAAGTCCCGACACGTCGTCGCCCGAGGTAACCTCCTCACCGTCGATCGAGAGAATCCGATCCCCGTCCTCGAGGCCTGCCGCGTCGGCAGCGCGGCCCTCGACGACACTCGACACGAGAATCGCAGGACGCCAGGGCCGGAATCCGAGTCCGTCGAACAGCTCGCCGGGCTTGGTCAGGCGGGTCCGGTCGTCGCCAACGTCGATGACGGCGGTCCGGACGTTGCCGTTGGCGTCCTCGAGCTCGAGCGGAATCCGGCCATCGGCCGTCATCTCATCGAGCATTGCGAGCAGCGTTGCTTCCCAATCCGGGGTGCCGGCCTCGCCGACCGCCACAATTCTCTCCCCGGTTCGAAGTCCGGCGGCGTCGGCGTACGAGCCCTCGTCGACAGCGCCGACCGCTGGCACTGCCGCGGGCACGCCGTACACGAACAGAGCCCAGTAGGCGAGTATCGCGAACAGGAAATTGAAGAACGGTCCGGCCAGCAGTACCGCGATGCGTGCGGGAATCGGCCGCTGATTGAATGCGCGGCCCTCGTCTTCCGGGTCTACCGGGCCTTCCCGGCTGTCGAGGAAGCGAACATAGCCGCCGAGCGGGATGGAGGAGATGCAGTATTCGGTGCGATCCGGGCCCTTGCCGATGCGCTTCCAGATAGGTTTGCCGAAGCCGATCGAGAAGCGCAGGACTTTCATCCCGCACCAGCGGCCGACGATATAGTGCCCATACTCGTGGACGGCGACGAGAACGCTGATCGCGACAATGAATGCCAGTATGGCGCTCAGGAAATCACCCACGTTCAGGACCCTCGTTGCTCATCGTACTGTGGACTGGTTCGACCAGCCGCAGTTCCCGAGCCTGTCAGCGTGGGTGTGACCGCCTGAACGGCGCCTGAATGGGCCTTTGCGCCCCTTATTGCGTCGATGGCCACGGTCAGACCAGCCCCGTCCAGCCGAGACCCAGCGCAAACAGCGGTGCGGCGGCCGCGAGGCTGTCGATGCGGTCCAGCATGCCGCCGTGGCCGGGGAACAGCTTGCCGCTGTCTTTCACACCGGCCGTTCGCTTGAACATGCTCACGGTGAGATCGCCCACGATCGATAGACCGGCGACGGCCATGCAAAACGGCACCAGCACCATGAGATTCGTTTCGACCCACACGCTTCGAGCCACCGTCAGCACCACGACCAGAAGCAGGCCGCCAATGACGCCTTCCCAGGTCTTGCCGGGGCTGATGGCCGGCGCGAGCTTTACGCGACCGAAGCGCTTGCCCGCGAAGTAGGCGCCGATGTCGGCGGCCCAGACCAGCAGTAGCGCAAACGTCAGTAGCCATGGATCCACGTGGTATAGAAGCACCAGGGCCGCGTAGAGCGGAACCAGAACGAGCGCTCCGCAAATCCAGCGGAGGACCAGCGGAATCGGTGTCGGAAACGCGAACGCCCACAACAGTGCCGCCAGCCACCAAACGAGCGCCGACTGCAGCAACAGACGCGTGTTGTCCTCGGTGAAGTAGACGTTGACCACGGCCATCAGTGCGGCGATGGCAATGGCGTACAGCGCTCGGCTCCACGCACTGGGAAGACCGAGGAAGCGAGACCACTCCCACGCGCCGGCAACGACGATCCCGGCAATGAACAGTTCGGCTGCGATTTCCGGCACCACGAACAGAACCAGAGCGAGTACCGATACGGCAATCACGGCCGTGATGAATCTCGCCCTCAGCATTCCGCTGCCTCGAGCTGGTCGCCGGTGTGCCCGTAGCGCCGCTGGCGTCTGGAATAGAAGTCGACGGCAAGGTCGAGGTCTTTTTCGCGAAAGTCCGGCCACAGGGTGTCGCAGAAGCAGAGCTCCGAGTAAGCGAAATTCCATAGCAGGAAATTGCTGACACGCTGTTCTCCACCCGTCCGGATCATCAGATCCGGGTCCGGTACCCCGCCAAGCTGCATCTCGCCGGCCAGCATGGCCTCGTCAATGTTCTCGGCCTCGATATCACCGTCCGCGGCACGCCTTGCACATTTTTTGGCCGCCTCGACGATGTCCCAGCGCCCGCCGTAGGCAACGGCGACGATGAGGTGCAGGCCGTCGTTGTCGGCGGTCTCAACCTCGGCGTCGGCCATCATGCTCGCCAGCCGCTTGCTCAGGCGCTGGCGATCACCCACAAACTCGAGCTTCACATTATTACGATGCAGCTCCGCGACTTCTCGTTGCAGCGCCTCGACAAACAGGCCCATGAGCTTCGACACTTCGTCGTCCGGCCGGCCCCAGTTCTCGCTGGAAAACGCAAACAGTGTCAGGTAGCGAATACCGAGCCGCGCGGAGTGTTCCACAACGGCGCGCACGGACTTGACGCCGGCCCGGTGCCCGGCGTGGCGCGGCAGCGCCCGACGCCGTGCCCAGCGGCCGTTGCCGTCCATGATGACGGCGACGTGCTCGGGAATCATTGTCGGCGAGGTTGCAGGCACTCAGATTTCCAGCAGCTCGGATTCCTTCTCGGCGAGAATCTGGTCGATCTCGCCGACGTACTTGTCGGTGATCGTCTGGATCTCGTCCTCGGCGCGGCGTTCGTCGTCCTCGCCGATCATCTTTTCCTTGAGCAGATCCTTCACGTCGTGGATCGCATCGCGGCGGATATTTCGAACCGCGATGCGGCCGCCTTCCGCCTCCTGACGCACGACGCGAATCATGTCCTTGCGACGCTCCTCGGTAAGTGCGGGAAGCGGCACCCGGATCACGGTTCCGGCGGACTGCGGATTCAGGCCAAGGTCGGAGCTCATGATCGCCTTCTCGATGACCGCAACCATGTCCTTTTCCCACGGCGTTACCGTGAGGGTCCTCGAGTCTTCGACCGCAACGTTCGAGGCCTGATTCAGGGGGACCTCGCTGCCGTAGTACTCGACAGTGATGTGATCGAGCAGGCTAGTGTGCGCCCGGCCGGTGCGGATCTTGGTGAATTCCGTCTTCAGCGACGCGACGCTCTTGGCCATCCGGTCTGCGGCGTCTTTCTTGATGTCTTCGAGCACGACTGGACTCCTTATGTTCTTTTACTTACGCGGTCACGAGAGTGCCGACGTCGTCACCGGTCATCGCCTGCACCAGCGCATTGGCGCGGGTCAGGTCGAATACTCTGAGCGGCAGGTCGTTGTCACGGCACATCACGATGGCCGTGGCGTCCATGACACCGAGTTTATCGGCGATGACCTTGTCGTAGGACACGGTCTCGTAGCGCTCGGCATCCGGATTCGTCGCCGGGTCAGAATCGTAAACCCCGTCGACCTTCGTCGCTTTCAGCAGCACGTCGGCGCCTATCTCGATGGCGCGCAGACTGGCGGCGGTATCCGTCGTGAAAAACGGATTGCCGGTTCCGGCGGCAAGAATGACGACGCGTCCCTTCTCCAGGTGACGGACTGCACGCCGGCGGATGTAGTCCTCGCAGACCTCGTTGATCTGCAGCGCCGACATGACGCGTGCGTACACGTCCAGCGCTTCCAGGGCGTCCTGAATGGCGAGCGCATTCATCACGGTCGCCATCATGCCCATGTAATCGCCGGTGACTCGGTCCATCCCGGCTCGCGCCAGCCCGGCGCCGCGGAAGATGTTCCCACCGCCAATGACGATGGCGATCTCGACGCCGGTTTTCTTCGCGGTCGCGATCTCGGCCGCGAGCCGCTGTATGACTTTCGGCTCGATGCCGTAGTCCAGTTCCCCCATCAGCGCCTCGCCGCTCAGCTTGAGCAGCACTCGGCGGTAAGGGACTCGACTGTCGTTCATGCACTCGCCTTGTAAGTTGAGGTCGCCGCCCGGCCGCGCCGGGCGACGCCGATTCTAACGCATTCCGCTGCCCGTATCTTTCGAAATCAAAGAGTTAAGGCGCGTGCTTCAAGCTTTTTTGCGGGCCTCTTCGACCTGCTTCATGACCTCGTCAGCGAAGTTCTCGACCTTCTTCTCGATCCCCTCGCCCACTTCGAAGCGCACGAACGACGTAACGGAGGCGTTCGCGCCGCCGAGCAGCTTGCCAACGGTCACGTCCGGATCCTTGACGAAGGGCTGGCCGACGAGCGTGATCTCCTTCAGGAACTTCTTCACCCGGCCCTCGACCATCTTTTCGACGATCTCGGCGGGCTTGCCGGAGTCCTGTGCCTGCTCGGTCAGTATGCGGCGCTCGTTCTCGAGCGTCTCGGCCGGTACGCCGGCCTCGTCGATGCAGGTCGGATTGATCGCGGCGACGTGCATGGCAATGTCGCGGGCCAGCGCTTCGTCGCCACCCTCGAGTGCCACGACAGCGCCAATCTTGGCGCCATGCGTGTAGTAGCCGATCGGGCCACCGGCCTCAACTTGCTGGGCTCGCCGGACGGAGATGTTCTCGCCGACTTTCGAAATCAATTCGGTGCGCGCCGTCTCGACGGTCCGTCCGTCGGACAGTTCGGTCGCCGACAGCGCCGCGACGTCGGTCTCGCCCGACTCGAGCGCGGCATCCGCCACGGCTTCGGCGAAGGCCACGAAATTCTCGTCCTTCGCGACGAAGTCCGTCTCGGAGTTCACCTCGACAACGACCGCCTTGCTGCCGTTGGCTTTAACGACGATTCGGCCGTCCGCCGCCACGCGCCCGGCCTTCTTGTCGGCTTTCGCCTGACCGGATTTGCGCAATGCCTCCGCGGCTGCGTCCATGTCGCCGTCTGCTTCAACGAGCGCTTTCTTGCACTCCATCATTCCTGCGCCGGTGCGTTCGCGCAGCTCCTTCACCATCGATGCAGTGATAGTCATCTTGCGTGTCCTCTAATCTTTGCTCTCGTCCGACGCTGCTGCCTTCTTGGCCTTGGCGTCGTCCTTCTTGTCTTCTTTCTCGGCCGCCTCAGCTTCGGGGGCCGCCTCAGCCGCCTCTTCGGCTTTCGGCTTCGCCTCGGCTTTCGCCTTCTTCGCAGGAGCCTCAGCCTTGTCTTCGACCTTCTCTTCAGCCTTCTCTTCAGCCTTCTCTTCGGCCTTCTCTTCGGCCTTCTCTTCGGCTTTCACATCAGCCTTCTCGGCCTTCGGCTCGTCGGCCGCCTTGGCGTCCTCGGCTGCTTTGGCTTCCTCGGCAGCCGGCTGCTTGTCGGCGTCGGCCTTCTTCGCAGGCGCCTTCTTCTTCGCGGCGGTCTTGCGAGTGGTCTTCCTGGCCGTCTTCTTCTTGCGGCCGGTCGACTTCTTGACGTTGCCTTCCTCGTCCAGCTCGACGAACTCGTCCTCGCCGAGCGCTACCTCGGGCAGGGACGCCTTGCCGTCGAGTACGGCGTCAGCGACCAGCGAGGCGTACAGCTCGATGGCGCGCATGGCGTCATCGTTGCCGGGGATCACGTAGTCGACGCCTTCCGGCGAGCAGTTGGTATCGACGACGGCGACGACCGGAATGCCGAGCTTCTGTGCCTCGCGTACGGCGATGTCCTCGTGGTCGACGTCGATGACGAACATCACGTCGGGCAGGGACTTCATTTCCTTGATGCCGCCCAGGCTGCGCTCGAGCTTCTCGCGCTCGCGGTTCAGACCGAGAATTTCCTTCTTGGTCAGGCCGTCGAAGCCGCCTTCCTCGGCCATCTGCTCGAGCGTCATCAGACGCTTGACGGACTGCCGGATCGTCTTGTAGTTGGTGAGCATGCCGCCGAGCCAGCGCTGGCTGACGAACGGCATTTCCGAACGCGCCGCCTGACTGCGGATAGCCTCACGAGCCGCGCGTTTCGTACCGACGAAAAGCACGGTACCGCCGTCGGCGACCGTCGCCTTGATAAAGGCGCAGGCCTCGCGAGCCAGCGGCAGGCTCTTCTCGAGATTGATGATATGGATTTTGTTTCGTTCGCCGAAGATGTAGGGAGCCATCTTCGGATTCCAGAAACGGGTCTGATGCCCAAAATGCACGCCAGCCTCTAGCATCTGGCGCATGGATACGTCTGCCATGAATATTCTCCGGGTTAAGCCTCCGCTTGTCCCAGCCCGCAACCCCTTTTTCGGTGGGGCACCCAGCGGGATGTGACGACAAGCGTGTGGGATGATTGCCTCTAGGGCGCGCGCTTTATACCATAGCCGGGCGCGGGCAACAACGCGTTGTTTTCAGGGGGTCGAACCGCAATTTCCCGGTCACCCGAAGCCGTCTGGACGGGCTTCGGGAAATTGCGCTTCGACCCCCCTTTCATTCGATTCGAGACCATGACCGTCACCATCAAAACCGCAGAAGAACAGGACAAAATGCGAACCGCTGGCCGCCTCGCGGCCGAAGTCCTCGACATGATCGGAGATTATGTAAAGCCGGGGATCACCACCGGCGAGCTCGATCAGATCTGTCACGATTACATTACCGGGGTGCAGGACGCGACCCCCGCCCCGCTCAACTACCGCGGCTTCCCCAAATCGATCTGCACCTCGGTCAATCACGTGGTCTGCCACGGCATTCCGGGCGAGAAGAAGCTCAAGTCAGGCGATGCGGTGAACATCGACATCACGGTCATCAAGGACGGCTTTCACGGCGATACCAGCCGCATGTTTCACGTCGGCAAGCCCGGCGTGCAGGCCACGCGGCTGGCCGAGATCGCCTTCGAGGGCATGTGGCGGGGCATCGAGGAACTCGGCCCCGGCAAGCATCTGGGCGACATCGGCGCCGCGATCCAGTCATTCGTGGAGAAGAATCGATTCTCGGTGGTGCGCGAGTACTGCGGCCACGGCATTGGACGCGTGTTTCACGAGGACCCGCAGGTCCTGCACTACGGCACCCGAGGTGCCGGAATGGAGCTGCGCGAAGGCATGACGCTGACGGTCGAGCCGATGATCAATGCCGGCAAGCGCCATGTGAGGCTCCTCAATGACGGCTGGACCGTGGTCACCAAGGACCACAGCTTGTCGGCGCAATGGGAGCACACCGTGCTGATTACGGGTAGCGGCTACGAGGTCCTGACCCTTGGGCAAGCCGACCGCTGACAAACGGGCCGAACTGAAGGCAGCCGACGAGGCGCTGAAGCAGCGGTTTCTTGACGGCGAGGCCGTCGGGCGCCTGGTCCACGCGCGTGCCTCCGTTGTCGACGATATCCTGCGCGGTCTCTGGCACGAACACGTCGGCGCCGCACGTGGCGACATGGCGCTGATCGCCGTCGGCGGCTATGGCCGCGGCGAGTTGCACCCCTGCTCCGATGTGGACGTCATGGTGCTGCTCGACGACGACGTCGATCCGGCCGGCGACGAAGGGCTGGCGAGTTTCGTCACGGTGCTTTGGGACGTCGGGCTCGAGATCGGCCACAGCGTGCGCTCGGTTTCTGAGTGCCGCGACGAAGCCGGCGCCGACCTGACCGTCGCCACCTCGCTCATGGAGGCGCGTCTGATCGACGGGCCGGAAGCCCTGTTCGCGCGCATGAAGGAGGCAGTCGGACCGGACAATATCTGGCCCTCCGCCGAATTCTTCGCGGAGAAGCACAAGGAACAGATCGCGCGTCATCACCGCTATGACGACACCGGCTACAACCTCGAGCCCAACGTCAAGGGCAGCCCGGGCGGCCTCCGCGACATTCAGATGGTCGGCTGGGTCGCAAAACGCCATTTCGGCTGCGAGACCCTCGCCGAACTCGTCGATCACCGGTTTCTGACGCCAGGGCAGCTGCGGCGGCTGCAGGACGGACAGGAGTTCCTTTGGCGGGTGCGCTTCGCGCTGCACGTGCTCACCGGACGCCGAGAAGACCGGATCGTGTTCGATCACCAGACGAAGCTTGCGGCGATGCTCGGCTATGAGGACGCCGCCTACACGCTCGCCGTCGAGCAGCTCATGCAGCGCTACTACCGGACGGTCATGCAGCTTTCGCGGCTGAACGAGGCGCTTCTGCAGCAGTTCGAGGAGGCGATCCTGATGGACCCGGACGCCGATCCCGAACCGCTTAACGAGCGCTTCGAGGTGAAGAACGGCTTCCTGAGGACCGTGCACGAAGACGTATTCGCGGCCGACCCGTCTGCGCTCCTCGAGCTGTTTCTGCTCTTGCAGCAGAACCCCGGCATTCGCGGCGTCAGCGCCTACACGATCGGATTGATCCAGCGCAATCTGCACCTCATCGATGAGGAGTTCCGGCAGAATCCACGCAACCACCGCCTGTTCCTGCAGATTCTGCGAGCACCGGAAGGCGTGACACACGAACTCCGGCGGATGAACCTCTACGGCGTTCTCGGCCTCTACCTGCCGGCCTTCGGACGGATCGTTGGCCGCATGCAGTACGACCTGTTCCACACCTACACCGTCGACGAGCACACGCTGTTCGTCGTCAGCAATCTGCGGCGCTTCGCGCTCAGCCGCTTCGATCACGAGTACCCGCACTGCAGCCGCATCATGCAGCAATTCGAGCAGCCCGAGATCGCCTACCTGTCCGGACTGTTCCACGATATCGCCAAGGGCCGCGGCGGCGACCATTCGGAGCTCGGCGCCGTCGACGCCGAGGCGTTCTGTCTCGAACACGGTCTCGGCGCGTATGCCGCACGGCTGGTCGCATGGCTGGTGCGGCATCACCTGGCACTGTCGACGACGGCGCAGAAGAAAGACATCGGCGATCCGGATGTCATCAACGAGTTCGCGGAATTGGTCGGCGATCAGGTTCATCTCGACCATCTGTACGTGCTGACGGTCGCGGACGTTCGCGGCACAAATCCGAAGCTTTGGAACTCCTGGAAAGCGACACTGTTCCGCGACCTCTACGATCTCACCTCACGGGCGCTGAGAATCGACGACGAACACCCGATCGACCGTGAGCAGCTGATATCCGAGAAGCGCCAGCAGGCGCGTACGTCGCTGGCCGAACTCGGGATCGCCGACGACCGCATCGATGCCGTCTGGGAGTTGTTCGACGAGAACTACTTCATCCGTCACAAGAGCAATGAGATCGTCTGGCACTCCCGGTGCCTCGCCGAATCCGAGGGCGGCACGTCCGCGAGTCTGGTCGACGTACGCCGGCAGAGTGCCGGCGACGGCGTCGAAGCTGTGCTGTATACGCCGCGCCGTCACCGCACCTTCGCTCATTCGACAGCGATCGTCGACGAACTCGGCATGACGATTCTGGACGCGCGGATCGTGCCACTGAAGAACGATTACAGCATCGACACCTTCATCTTCATGGAGCTCGACAAGCGAATGGAAATCGACGACGCCCGGCTCGCGAAGATCCGGGGCTCGCTCGAACGCGTGTTGGTCACCAGAGACGACGATGTGTCCGCCGTGACGCGCTCCGTACCTCGTCAGGCACGGGTATTCTCGACCCAGACCTGCGTCGATTTCAGCGCAGACGTCGCGAATGGCCGAACGGTTATGGAACTCGAAGCGGCCGACCGCCCCGGGCTCCTGAGCGACGTCGGCCGGGTGTTCGCCGAACAGGGTGTGGACATTGCGGGCGCGAAGATCATGACGATCGGCGAGCGCGCCGAAGACGTTTTCTACATTAGTGATGAATCCGGCGCACCGTTGAGCGAAGATGCGCAGGCGGAACTCAAGGACCGCCTCATCGAACGCATCGATACCGCACAAGCACGGGCAGTGAGCTGACATGACCGCTGACAAGACCATCGAGATCGTCGAGACAGCCTTCGACAAGGGCATCGATTCAGTCGATGAAACCGAGCTTCGAGCGGCGGTCGACGATGCCATCGACCAGCTCGACACCGGTGCGTCGCGCGTCGCCGAGCCCGGCCCTGACGGCTGGGCCGTCAACCAATGGCTGAAGAAAGCGGTGCTTTTGAGCTTCCGCCTCAACGACAACGACGTCATGGACGGCGGCCACAGCCGCTTCTTCGACAAGGTACCGTTGAAGTACGCCGATTACTCTCGTGAGGACTTTCAGCGCGACGGAGTGCGCGTGGTCCCGGACGCCATCGTGCGCCGCGGTGCGTGGGTAGCCAACGACGTCGTACTGATGCCGAGCTACGTCAACATCGGCGCGAGAGTCGACAGCGGCACGATGGTCGACACCTGGGCGACAGTCGGCAGCTGCGCGCAGATCGGTCGCAATGTGCATCTGTCAGGCGGAGTCGGTATCGGCGGCGTACTGGAGCCGGTTCAGGCGGGACCGACGATCATCGAGGACGACTGTTTTATTGGCGCGCGATCCGAAGTCGTCGAAGGTGTGGTCGTCGAGCGCGGCTCTGTCCTGTCGATGGGCGTCTTCATCGGTCAGAGCACGAAAATCTACGACCGGGAATCAGGCGAGGTCAGCTACGGGCGTGTCCCGGCCGGATCCGTCGTCGTTCCCGGCAACCTGCCTTCCAAAGACGGTCGGTACTCGCTGTACTGCGCCGTGATCGTCAAACGCGTCGATGAGAAGACGCGTGCAAAAACCAGCCTCAATGAGTTGCTGAGAAACGCGGAGTAGAGAACAGATGTTGACCGTCTACGGCATCCCAAGCTGCGACACCTGCCGTCGAGCGAACAAGTACCTTGCGGACAACAACATCGAGTTTCGGTTTCACGACTTGCGAGCGGACGGCCTCAACGTGCAGATGCTCGAGCGGTGGTCAGACCGGGTCGGCTGGGAGCGGCTGCTGAACAAGCGCAGTCTGAGCTGGCGCAAGGTGCCCGAAGCGGATCGCAACGACATGCACCGCGACAAGGCCATTGCCGCAATGCTCGATCAGCCCACACTCATCAAACGGCCGATCTTCGAGCACGACGAGTACATGGCCGTCGGCTTCTCCGAACGACGCTTCCAGGACTTCCTCGAAGAAAGCACCGGCGCGCGAAGCGCGTAGGGCTACAGTCTTTCCGCAATCGCGAAGTCGGTCTTCGCGTTCCTCGATGTCAACCGATTCGGCCGGTGATGTAGTCTTCGGTGAGCTTGTGGCGCGGCATCGTGAAGACCTGATCGGTATCGTCGACTTCGACGAGATGTCCCAGATGGAAGTAGGCAACTCGCCTCGAAACGCGCGCTGCCTGCTGCATCGAGTGGGTAACGATGACAATCGAGTATTCCTCGGAGAGCTCGTCGATCAAATCCTCGATTCGCGCCGTCGCGATCGGGTCCAATGCCGAACACGGCTCATCCATCAGGATGACCTCGGGATTGACGGCGATCGTCCGGGCGATGCACAAACGCTGCTGCTGGCCGCCGGACAGTCCGGTGCCCGGTTCCTCGAGACGGTCTTTGACTTCCTTTAGCAGCCCCGCCCTTTCCAGGCTCGTGTGCACGATTTCATCGAGCTCCGAGCGGTCGCTGGCAAGTCCGTGAATTCGCGGCCCGTAGGCGACATTGTCATAGATACTCTTCGGGAACGGGTTCGGCTTCTGGAACACCATTCCGACCCGGGCTCGGAGCGCAACCGGGTCCAGTGACTTGCTGTGGATGTCCTGACCGTCGAGCGTGATCTGCCCGGTCACCCGCGCGGTCTCGATCGTGTCGTTCATGCGGTTGAGGCAACGCAGGAAGGTGGACTTGCCACAGCCGGACGGGCCGATCAAAGCGATAACCTCGCTCCGGCCAATCTCGAGCGTCACGTCCTTGATCGCATGGATGTCGCCGTAGAACACGTCGACGTTCTCCGCGACCATGAACGGATGCTCACAGCGGACATTGCCGACGGTCTCGTGACCGAATTCGGTCACACGTTCAGGAACGTCGGCCGACGCAGCGATGCTCTCGCCGGCGGGCCGTGTCGGCGCCCCCTCCGGCGAATCGTCAATGGTGTCCGGCGTAGGTGCGGGTTGTTCGTCTACCACTTCAACCTCTGTCGTTTGGGCCATTCTCATACAGGTTTCCTCGAAGCTCAAACCCCTGAGCTACCATTTACGCTCCATACGTTTCCGTATGATTACAGCGGCAAGGTTCATGAGCAGCAGGAAGCCGAGCAATACGATGATCGCCGCGGACGTCCGCTCGGCGAATGCGCGCTCTGGGCTGTCTGCCCACAAGTAGATTTGAACCGGCAGCGCCGTTGCCGGATCGGTAAAACCGCCGGGAACGTCGACAATAAAGGCGACCATGCCGATCATCAGCAGCGGCGCGGATTCTCCCAATGCCCGGCTCATGCCGATGATCGTCCCGGTCAGCATGCCCGGTAGTGCGAGCGGCATTATGTGATGGAAAACGACCTGCATGCGCGATGCGCCGAGGCCCAGCGCCGCCTCCTTGATCGACGGCGGCACCGCTTTGATCGCCGCGCGGGACGCGATGATGATGACCGGAAGCGTCAATAGCGACAATACGAGTCCACCGACGAGCGGCGCCGATCGCGGCAGCGCCATCCAATTGATGAATACGGCGAGCCCCAGCAGGCCGAAGACGATCGACGGCACGGCGGCAAGATTGTTGATGTTGACCTCGATGAGGTCGGACCACCGGTTTTTCGGCGCGAACTCTTCCAGATAGATCGCCGCTGCAACTCCGATGGGAAACGCGAGAAACAAGGTCACCAACAGCATGTAGAACGAGCCCATCAGCGCGCCCTTGATGCCAGCGAGTTCAGGTTCGCGGGAGTCGCCGTTGGAGAACAACGCGGCGTTGAAGCGCCGCTCCAACTGGCCGTTCGCCTCGATCGTACGTACCCACTCGACCTGCCGGTCCGAGATCGGCCGAAGACTCTCCTCGAGCGTCGCGTCGATATTGCCTTTGATGAGCATGTCCACCGTCGCGGACGCCGGTACCCATAGCGACTGAGTCGTGCCCAGTAGCTCCGGGTCTGCCGATATCAGGTCGCGGACCAGGAAGCCCGCCTCGATGCTGACGAGCCGGTAGAGTTCGCGACGCTCACGCCGGTCGGACACGTTCGGGAATTGGCTTCGCAACGAGTCGCGGACGATGCCGTCAAAGTCCGCATAGGCCAGGTCGAGCTCCCCGCCCGGCGCCAGCACGTCCTCATCCAGATAAACCTCCAGCTCGATGAACGTCTGCCGGAATGCGGACGTACCTTGCTGAAACAGGCTGGCAAAAAAGACCAGTAGGAACACGACGCCGACGGTCGTCGCCAGCATGCCCATGGTCCGGAACGTCGCTTCCTTGCGCCGCCGGCGCCGCAGACCGGCTTCGACCAGCTCGCGCGTCTTACGCGACCTCTTGTTGCTCGGCTGCTTATTCATATTGCTCACGGTATTTGCGGACGACGCTCAGGCCGATGATGTTGAGGATCAGCGTGACGACGAACAGAACCAGACCCAACGCAAAGGCCGCGAGCGTCTTCGCACTGTCGAACTCCTGATCGCCGACAAGCAGAGTGACGATCTGAACGGTCACCGTCGTCACCGCCTCGAAGGGGTTTGCCGTCAGATTCGCGGCGAGTCCGGCGGCCATCACCACGATCATGGTTTCGCCGATCGCGCGGGAGATGGCCAGCAGGATTCCGCCCACGATGCCAGGCAGCGCCGCCGGAAGGATGACGCGTTTCATCGTTTCGGATCGCGTCGACCCGAGACCCAGCGCCCCGTCACGCATTGCCGCGGGAACCGCGTGTATCGCGTCGTCCGCCAGGGAAGAAATCAGTGGGATGATCATGATTCCCATCACGACGCCGGCCGCGAGCGCGCTCTCGGAAGCAACGTCCAATCCGATGGTGTCGCCCATCTCTCGAAGCCACGGTGCAACCGTCAGCGCGGCGAAGAAGCCGTAGACGACCGTGGGGATGCCGGCAAGAATCTCCAACAAGGGCTTCGCGATGGAACGAACCCGTGCCGACGAATACTCGGCGAGATAGATCGCGGTCATCAAACCGATGGGAACGGCCACGAACATCGCAATTGCCGTGATCAGCATGGTTCCCGCGAACAGCGGTACGGCACCGAAGCTCCCCGATGAACCAACCTGGTCCGCCCGTATGGCCGTCTGCGGACTCCAGTTGGTGCCGAAAAGAAACTCGAGCGCCGGCACTTTCTGGAAGAAGCGAAGCGCTTCGAACAGAACCGACAGGACGATGCCGATAGTCGTGAATATCGCAATGCTGGAAGCCGCGATCAGCAGTACCAGAATGACCCGCTCTACGCGATTCCGGGCGCGCAGGTCAGGTTTGATTCGGCGCCAGGCGAATACGCTTCCGATGCCGGCCAACCCGAAGACCAGCACCGACAGGAGATTGCGACTTGAAACCAGCAACTCGTTGTAACGGTCCGCGGCGGCCTGCAGCGTCTCGTTCACGTCGCCGCTGATCGCATCGCCGGCGGCGAGATTCTGGATATTGTTCACCAGCAGGTTCAGCTCTCCGGACGTGAGATTCTGCTGCGCATCCGGGAGCCCCGATACGATCATCGCCACGACGACGCGCCCCTCGAGCAAAACCCAGCCGAGGATGACCGCCAGCGCCGGCAGCAGACACCAGACCGCTGTGTAGTAGCCGTAATAGCCGGGCAGCGAATGCAGCGCAGATACCTGCCGCGGCCCGCCAGCGAGCTGCACCGAGCGTCTGCGGCCGACGTAGAAGGCCGCAACGGCCATTCCGACCAGCAGAAGAATGAGTGTGGTGTTCGGCATCGCTCTGGACTAGCTCTTGACCCACAGAAAGCGGCGACCCGAGTCCGTCGGATCGCCGCTACTGCGTTTCCTGGTGTTCGTGATTATTCGCTTGCCGCCCGGATGGGGATGAGCTCGCGAACGTTTGTGGCTACCTCCCGGCGCTCTTCGTCCGGCATCGGGATCAGACCGCGATCGGACAGATAGCCTTCCTCGCCCCAGGCCCGCTCGCTGGTGAACTCGCGAAGGAGTTCGCGGAGGCCCGGAATGACGTCGACGTGGGCCGACTTCACGTAGAAGTATAGCGGCCTCGAAACGGGATAGTCGCCGTCCGCGATCGCTTCGAACGTCGGAGCGACACCGTCGATGGACGCGCCTTTGACCTTCTCGGCATTCTGGTCGAGGAAGCTGAAACCGAAGATGCCGAACGCATCCGGATTCGCTTCCAGTTTCTGCACGATCAGATTGTCGTTTTCGCCCGCTTCGACGAACGCGCCGTCTTCGCGGATGGTGTGGCAGATCGACTGAAAACGATCCTTGTCGCTGCTCCGCAGCTCGTCGATCCAGGCGATGGACCGGCAGCCGCCCTCCATCGCGAGCTCGACGAACGCGTCGCGCGTGCCCGACGTCGGCGGCGGGCCGAGAACCTCGATTGCGACATCCGGCAGTTCCGGATTGACGTCCGACCAGGACTCATGAGGATTGTCGATCAGCTCACCGTCGGTCTCACCTGGAACCTGAGCAGCAAGCGCTAAGAAGATGTCGGCCAGCGTCAGGTCGACTTCCGCTGCACCCATCGCATTGGCAATGACGATGCCGTCGTAGCCGATCCTGACCTCGACCACCTCGGTTACGCCATTCTCGGCACAGGACTCGATCTCGGAGTCCTTGATGGCGCGGCTGGAGTTGGCGATATCGGGGTAGTCCACACCGACACCGTCGCAGAACAGTTTGATACCGCCACCCGAACCGGTCGACTCGACTTTCGGGGTCGGGAAGTCGGTGCTTCGTCCGAAGCGTTCGGCGACGACGGTCGAGAACGGATACACCGTCGACGAACCGACGATGTAGATGTAATCGCGCCCGGACTGTGCGTAGACACTTCCGGCGGTTATCAGCGTCAGTAGGGCGCTTGCAAGCAGTACCCTGGCTGTGCTTTTCTTGGCCACAATAATCACTCCTGATGGATGGGCTTTCGGCGTGAGAGCTTAATCAGGAATTGTTACCGAATTGTTGCAAAGACGATCCTTCGCACGCCCGGTCCGAGCCCCATTCCTGGGGTATTTTTTTATACATTTCATAGCTTTGTGAGCTAATCCCAGACTCAATGTCCGATACCGATACCGATCTTCGAGCCCATCCGGCGACGTCGCTGCTCGACGAGCTGGTCCGCCGCCCGTCGATCACGCCCGACGACCGCGGATGCCAGGCACTGCTCGCCGAACGACTGGGCCCGCTCGGCTTCGACTGCGAGTCGATGGTGTTTGGCGACGTGACCAATCTATGGGCCCGTCGTGGTACCGCCGGGCCGCTGCTTTGTTTCGCCGGACACACCGACGTCGTGCCTCCGGGTGCCCTCGAAGAATGGGATTCGGATCCCTTCGAACCGCGATTCTCCGACGGCCTGATGTACGGCCGAGGCACCGCCGACATGAAGGGCAGCCTCGCGGCGATGATCGTTGCTCTCGAGCAATTCGTCGAAGCGCATCCGGACCATGACGGCAGTCTCGCGATGCTGATTACCAGTGACGAAGAAGGCCCCGCCGACGACGGCACACTGAAAGTCGTCGAGGCGCTGACCGCGCGCGACGAGAAAATCGACATGTGCGTGATCGGGGAGCCCTCGAGTCATGAGCGCTTCGGCGACATGGTGAGGATCGGTCGCCGGGGATCGCTAAGCGGGCTGCTCACGGTTCGCGGAGTACAGGGACACGTCGCCTACCCGCAACTCGCGGACAACCCGATTCATCGCTTCGCGCCGGTCCTGCACGAACTTCAGGCGACCGAATGGGATTCGGGAAACGACTGGTTCCCGCCGACGAGCTTTCAGGTCGTCAACATCGCGGCAAGCGCCGGCGCCGTCAACGTGACACCTGGCGAACTCTCGGTGCGATTCAACTTCAGATACTCGACAGAATGGACGCACGAGCAGCTTCGCGAACGCGTTCACGCGATTTTCGACGCGCACGAAATCGACTATGAGCTGGCGTGGAGACTGTCGGGCGCCCCGTTCCTGACCGAGCCCTGCTCGTTGGTGGACTCGGTCGTCAGCGCCGTGCAGGAAGTCACCGGCCTGACACCGGAGCTTTCGACCGGCGGCGGAACGTCGGATGGACGGTTCATTTCGCCTGCCGGCGCGGCCGTCGTCGAACTCGGCCCGGTCAACGCATCCATTCACAAAGTGAATGAGCACGTCAGTCTGGAGGATATCGCCGCTCTGACTCGTACCTACCGGCGGGTGATGGAACTGATCCTTACCTGAACCCCGCGCAGGCTATTTCCTGAGCGTATTCCAGATTCCGACGCCGCCAAGTCCGATCAGCGCGATCAGCACCCAGGCTGGCATGGACAGCCCCAGAAGCTGCCAGTCGACCTCGGCGCATTCTCCCGATCCCTGGAAGACCCTGCCGATGACGTCGAGCACCGGATAGTACTCGAACATGGTCTCGAGGTTCATGCCGGTGCACGCCGGCGCGTCACCGGGCGGCAGACTCTGGAGATAGACGTGGCGCCCGGCCACGCCGATTCCGAAGGCGGCAAAGAGACCGAGTACACCCGCATACAGATACCGTAACCGGCCACCGGTGTTGTGAATCGCTGCGGCCAGGAATGCCAGGCCGACGCCGATGACAGCGATACGCTGTAGCACGCACAACGGACATGGCATGAGCATCATCGCGTGCTGCGCGTAAAGCGCGAACGCCATCATGCCGCTGCAAGCAACAAAACCGAGGGTACTTATTGCTCGCTTTCTAAATAGGAATGTCGGGGTCAATCGTCTGCGGGCCCTGCAGTTTCGGGGCCGTGAGTATGACGCACATCCCGCCCCTGCGCCATATAGACAACGTACTCGCAAATGTTCTTTGCGTGGTCGCCAATGCGCTCCAGCGCCCGGGCTGCCCACGTCACATTCATGACACGCTTGATCGTTCGCGGATCTTCCATCATGAAGGTAATGCACTGACGAGTAATCGCGTTGTACTCCTCATCGACCTGCTCATCTTCCTCGATGACGGCAAGCGCCTCGTCGACGTCGAGTCGGGCAAAGGCATTCATCGCGTCGCGGACCATGTGCGAGACGTGCTTGCCGAGCATGTTCAATTCCCGATAGGAATCCGCCGGCCGGTCCATCTCGGCAAGCTTCGACGCGAGAAAGCCGATCTTCTCAGCCTCGTCGCCGATTCGCTCCAGGTCAGTAATCGTCTTGATGATCGCAACGATCAGCCGCAGGTCGCCGGCGGCCGGCGCGCGGGTGGCCAGAATTCTGCTGCACTCCTCGTCAATCGTGACTTCGAGGTTGTTGACCTTGTAGTCGTCCTCAGCGACTTTCAGTCCGAGCACGCTGTCGCCGGAGACGATCGCCGCGATCGCCCGCGACAACTGCGTCTCCACAACGCCGCCCATGCTGAGAACCGCGCTGCGCAGATCCTCGAGGTCCTTATCGAACCTGCGAGAAATGTGGCCTGTAAGATCCGAAGCCTGCATGTTGTGCCCAATCCAATCGAGGAATGAAGACCGGCGGTAGCGCATCTGTCACCAGACGGCTACCGGTCCTCATTCTACCGTGGTCCTGGATTCAATTGAACTTGAACTCGACGTCGAGCTGGATGCGGTTGTAGTCGCGCTCCGCTGCCGTCGAGACGTCAACCTCGTTGATGAACAGATTCGCCGCCAGTGCGATGTTGTCGCGGACCATGTAGCGCGCTCTCAACGTGTGACCGGACGAGTCCGTGTTGGCACCGCCGAAATTTGAATCGTTGAAGGTGCCGATCACGGCGTCCGCTTCGACATCGGCGTAGGTCCAGCTGTACTGACTGGTGCCCTGCCCCTTCGCAGAACCGATGCGGGCGCCGAAGGCATACGCCGTGTCTGCCGCGCTCACCTCGTCGTTCTGCGTGAAGTGCGCGAAGACTCTGAGCGGCCATTCGCCAAGATTCGTATCGTACTGGGCAAAGACCTCGGTATTGGCGTACTCGAACAGATAGTTGCCACCAGCGTCGACCGAGTTACCGCGGGGATTTCCGTTGAAGAACGGCGAGTTGCCAACCGTATCCGTGTAGGCAAAGTAGCCCACGCCCGCGGTCAGACTGCCCGCGTCGCCGAGGGCAAATTCGTTGCCGACCTGGACCGAGTAGAGCAGCGAGTCGTCAGCCGCGGAACGCTCTTCGGCGGAGAACACTCCCGCACTGCCGAACAGGCTGCCGCTTTCCCACTTCGCGGCGAAGCCTTCGAAGTTCAGGTCGTTGTCCCAGATGATCTGTGCACCGCCTGCACGGAACATCGGATTCGGCAGCTTGCCGCCGGATACCGTGACCTGATCGTTGACGTCCCATTCGATGTAGGCCCGATCCACGCCGATGTCCTTGGTCGAGAAGCCGTCGTCGAACGTCTGGTTCGTCGACGTCGGATTGTCACCGCCGGTTGCGAGGCGGAATACGAATCGGATGTCGTCGGTCACGTCGGTAGACAGATTGAAACGGGCACGGAAACGCATGCGGTTCCGCTCTTCTTCGCCGTCCTCATCGATGCCCTCATAGCGCAGGCGCGTATCGCCGTTGACCGTGATTCTGTCAGCCCAACCGGCCTCCTGAGAGTCAGCCGGCGCCGCCCAAAGGAGAAACGCGGTCGCCGCGCCAGCAAGCCTCAAGATAGTGTTCATTTCGTATCCTCGTTAACAGTCTGTGAACAAAAGGTTAGCGGCACGTTACAAGCGATGTATTTCGCTTTTGTGACACTAATGTTGCAGCTTTGTGACACAGACACGACCGGCGGGGAGCCGGCCAAAGTATTCGTTGGATCAGAGGCTTGCGGCCAGGATGGCCAGCCTGGTTCAAGCGTTGGAGCGCTCTCCGACGAGCGGAATCGGCGGATGAACCACAACACGCGATGACGGAAAGCGGCAGCGGAACGAACTGCCTTCTCCGAGCGTGCTCTCGATCGTCAACTCCGCATCGTGGCGAGACAGGACGTGCTTGACTATCGCGAGCCCAAGGCCGACGCCGCCGTCCGTCCGCGCGCGTCCTTTGTCGACCCTGAAGAAGCGTTCGGTCAGCCTCGGCAGGTATTTCGGGTCGATGCCCTCACCCGTATCCTCGATAATCAACTCCGCACCGTCGGCATCGGGCCGCCATCGGACCGTAATCCGTCCATCCACCGGCGTGTGCCGAACGGCGTTCGTCATTAAGTTGATGATGGCCGACTCGATCTCCGCGGCATTGCCGCGCAATTGGGAGGTCGATTCGAGGATGACCTCGATCGGCGCCGTCCGCCCCTCGCGGAACGCCTCGGCTTTCGCGGCCGCAAGGAGTTCCGCCACGTCCACGACGGCGTCGGTGCCCGCGGCACCGCTGCTCTCGAGTCGAGAGAGTTCAAGCAGCTCCTCGACAATTCTGTTCATCCGCCGGGCCTGCGCGCGCATCTGCTTCATTGGCTGTTCCCAATGCGGCGGTACGTCACGATCGTCGGCGAGGCTGTCCAGGTAACCACTGATAACCGTCAGCGGTGAGCGAAGTTCGTGTGACGCATTGGCGACAAAGTCCCGGCGCATCTTGGTGAGGCGCTTGCGCTCCGTAATGTCTCTAAGGATCAGGAGCTTCTGACCGGCACCGTATGGAGCCACGCGGCAGTTCAGCCACTTGCCGTCCACCACCGGAGATCGAATTTCTATGGATCGCAGGTAGTCGTCCGCCGCGAGCATTCGCGAGAGCTTCGGGTCGCGCAGCAGGTTGTCGATCCGCGTGCCACGGTCCTTCTTGCGTTTGAGGCCCGCCAACTCCTTGGCTGCCCGGTTACAAACGACGATGTCGTTGTTCTCATCGAGAATGACCGCACCGTCCGGAAGCGCGTCCGTCGAGCGGCGAATCTCTTTCAGCAGTCGGCGATATTCGCCTTTGCGCCTTGCGGCTCGCTCACGCTCGAAAGCGAACCTCGAAAATATCTGCTGCCAAATGCCCTCGCCGATGCGGAACGCGTCGAAGTCCTGTGAATGGAGCGCGTGATTGAAAGCGAGCAGATTGCGGACCTGCCAGATCAACGCAACCAAACTCGCGACCAGCAATCCCCGATACACGTGACCGTACAGCCCACCGATGATCGCTCCCGCCGCAAGCAAGGCCAGCAGGCCCAAAATGAACTGTCTCGCCGTAGCGCTCATTGATCCTCTTGAATCCTTGTCGAGAAGCGATATCCCGCGCCGCGAACCGTCTGAATGTACTCGGCGGCTCCGGTATCGCCCAGCGCTTTTCGCAGCCGGCGAACGTGGACATCGACGGTTCGCTCCTCGACGTAGACATTGGCACCCCAGACGCGATCGAGAAGCTGCGACCGGCTATGGACTCTATCAGAGTGCGTCATCAGGAATCGCAGCAGCCGGTATTCCGTGGGCCCGACGCGGACTTCCTTGCCCGATACCGAGACGCGGTGCCCGGCAGCATCGAGCTCGAGTACGCCGGCGCTGACCACGTCGTCGGCGAAGGAACTGGAACGCCTCAACACCGCCTGGATGCGGGCTATCAGCTCGCGTGGCGAAAAGGGCTTGGTGACGTAGTCGTCCGCTCCGCCCTCGAGACCGGCGATCTTGTCATACTCCTCCGCCTTCGCGGTCAGCATGATGATCCCGAGATCCTCGTTGCTCTCGTCACGCTTCAACATGCGTGTCAATTCGAGCCCGCTCATGTCCGGCAGCATCCAATCGATCAGTGCGAGATCCGGGCGCTCATCGGCAAGGAGCCGCCGAGCGGTGCTGCAGTCCGCAGCCTCGATCGTCTCGTAACCGGCTCGGACCAGATGGAATACGATCATCTCGCGGATCGGAGCCTCATCTTCGACGACAAGAATTTTGCTGGTTGCCATATCGCTCCCTGTACCCACAGAGAATCCGCCCGCCTGTGGGCAATGGCGCGCATTACATCAGTAGGATATTACAGAACTGTTACGGCGTCCCGCCGGCCGGCTTCTCCGCTACCTTTTGTCGAAGATAAGCCGGATCGAGCGATTCCGGGGCGACGGCCCGGTTGTCGTCAAATCCGGCAGCGCCGAGGGCCAGTAACTGAGCCGCGCGCGGATAGAGAACGTCGCTCGTGGAATCAATGCCCGCTCGATTTGCCTCGAACAACGCCGGGTATCGTCGCCAGCCCATACCGGCCGCGATGACGCGCCCGGACAAGGATGCGATTTCGGCAATCGAATCCTGCCCGTGCAGACGTTCATTCATGACCGGTTGCGGTAGTCCGTCCGGGTCGATGCGGTAGATGCCGAGGTAGACCTCATTCATGTGGGCGTCCTGAGTCACCACCACGTTGTCGCCCACGTCTCCGGCCGCCGCGGCAACGGCCGCCATCGACGAAACCGGCACAATATCGAGCGCGGCGCCGTGGGCCAGTCCCTGAGCAACGGATGCGCCGATTCGCATACCGATGAACGAACCCGGCCCGTTCCCGACGACGATCGCGTCGAGGCCGGCAAGCTCGACGCCCGCGTCGTCCAGGCACGAGCGGATCATCGGCATCAGAATCTGCGTGTGCTGGCGCGCCTTTTCTTCGTGCCGCTCCGTCAAGTGTCCGTCGACGACGACCCCGACGGAACACGCTACGGACGAGGTATCGAAGCCCAGCAGCTTCACGCAACGTCCGCCTGTCGCCGCGTGAGGAAGTCGCTCACCTCGCTCAACGAATCCGTCGACGGCATCGGCGCCAACGCCTTCAGGAAGATCGATCCGTAGCGCTTGCCGCTGATTCTGGGGTCGCACAGAACGACGACGCCGAAGTCGCGTTCATCTCGCAATAGGCGGCCCGCACCCTGTTTGAGCGCCAGCACGGCCTGCGGCACCTGGTGCTCCATGAAACCGTTGCCGCCGTTGCGGCGGATAAACTCGAGCCGCGCCATCATCAGCGGATCCGCCGGTGACGCGAACGGCAGCTTGTCGATGGCGACTACGGTGAGAGCCGCGCCGCGAACGTCGACGCCCTCCCAGAAGCTGCCGGTCCCCAGCAACACCGCATCGCCTTGTTTCCGGAAGCGGCGCAGCAGATCGTCGCGCGGCGCGCTGCCCTGGACCAGCAGCGTGCGTCCGCTCAATACCCGCTTGTTGCCGCGGAACCAGCGCGACGCGGCATTCAATGCGCGATGGCTGGTAAACAGACAGAACATGCCGCCATCCGCCGAGCTCAGCAGTTTGGTGACGGACTCGAGGACGCGTTCCGTATAGTCCGGGTCGGATGGCGCCGGCAAGCCCGGCGGCATGTAGATCAAGCCGTTGTCCGCGACCTTGAACGGGCTTGGAAACGTGATCCCGCTAATGCCGTGGAGGCCCATCCTCGATACGAAGTGCGAGAAATCCTCGCCGACCGCCAGCGTCGCCGAGGTGAATACCCAGGCCTGACCGTCCGCTCCCATCAGACCGGCCAGCGTCTCGGACACGTCCAGCGGCGTCAGATTGATCCGCAGGCTGCGCGGATTGATCTCGACCCAGCGCAGCCCGTCCCAGGCGTCCTCACTGACGAGCAGTGCCAGGCGCTCGGCCGCGGCCACGAGCTGTTGGGCGAGCTTTTCGATTTCCGCGTCGCTGTCCGCGATTTCCACGAGACCTGCGGCCAACGCGGAGAGCGCGTCGCGCAGGCCGTCCAGCGATTCCCGCATGTCCGGAAGAATGCCGCTGAGCTCATGTCTGCCTTCGTCGCGCGGTGCCGCTGCTCGCAGCATTCGCACCGCTGTCTGCAACGAGTCGATACGGCGCCGGAGTTCGCTATCCGCAATAACAAGCGTCGCGGCGCGTGTTTCGTCGACCAGCCGCTCGAGTTCGCGGCTGCCGAGAGAGACTCCGAAGAACTGGGTTGCAAGATCGGGGATTTGATGCGCCTCGTCGACAATGACCGCTTCGGCACCGGGCAGGAACTCGACGAAGCCCTGTTCCTTCATGGCCAGATCGGCCAGCAGCAAGTGATGATTGACGACCACCAGGTCGGCTTCCTGCGCCTCTCGGCGCGCCTTGACGACATGACACTCCGAATAGCTCGGGCACTGCTGCCCGAGGCAGTTGTCGGCAGTCGAGGTTACCCAGGGCCAGATCGCCGAGTCCTCGGCAACCTCGGTCAGCTCCGCACGGTCGCCATCGACCGTTCTATGCCGCCAGCTCTGTACCGCCTGCAGATCCGATATCAGATTGGCGGGAATCTCATCGACCGCATCCAGACGATGCAGACACAGATAATTCGCCCTGCCCTTCAGCAGCGCGGTAGCGACCGGACGTCCCACGGCATTGGTGATGAGCGGCAGGTCGCGATGGTATAGCTGATCCTGCAGGGCCTTCGTACCCGTGCTGATGATCGTGCGCCTGCCACTGAGCATGGCGGGCAGCAGATACGCGAAGGTCTTGCCGGTACCCGTCCCGGCTTCGACGACGAGTTTCGCGGACGTCGCCAGCGTCTCCTCGATGGCCTCCGCCATCCAGGCCTGTCCGGCGCGCGGTTGGAAACCGGGCAGGTATTCGGCCAGCGGACTGTCCGCGCCGAAGAAGTCGGAAAGGCTCGTCATGGCCGAGAGACTACGCGAGATCGACAGAGCCCGGAAGCTCGGACGAACCGGGACGCTCAGCGCTGGCCGGCGATGGACCTAAGCGTGTGCTGGTCGGCCTTGATCGAGAATCTCAGGAACGGACCCTCGGCGGTGTATCGGGCGGCGGCAAAGTCGTCGTCGCGGAAGCCCGCGAAGTTGTAGCCCAGGGTCAGCCAGACATTGGTTGCCAGGTTGTAGCCGACGTCGAGACCCACGCCGTACTCAAGGATGTCCGAGGAACGCGACTGGTAAACGCTGGAATTGAGGCCGGCATCCCAACGGCTACCCAGACCCCGGCGGAGATCGAAACCGATCAGGTCCGTGTAGCCACTGAAGTCGTTGCCGTCGAAGTTGCTCGACACGTACTTGAAAGCGTATTGCAGCGACAGCTGGGTCGAGGCGCTGATGCGACGGTTGGCATTGAAATTGTTGATAACCCGCCAGCTGCTCTCGTCCGTCGTCGTGTTGACCAGATCGTCGTACACGAGATCGAGCCGATTCAGGAACGACCACTCGCTGTTCGACGGACGCCACGCCCAGCCGAATCGCAGATCGGCGTTGGTCAGTTCCCTGCCATCGATTCCCTCGGCGCGGAACATGGTGAGCCCCGCGGAAAGTCCGTGACCCGAGGTCGGCTGCCGATACCAGCCGAACAGCAGTGAGGTGCGTTCTTCGCTGTCGCCATTGCGATACTCGATCCGCGAGTTCGCGCTCCAGTCGTCCGCCGTGTACATCGCACCGGTGTGCAATGCGAGGAAGTCTTCGTTCGATGAGCCCGACGCGCGTTCGCGATCAGGATCGAATTCGCGGCCGGTGCCGGTATCCAGCGTATTGGTCTGGTCGAGGCCGATATCCAGCACCCAGCGCTCGTTGAGCTGGAAGCCCTGAACGAGTCCCACGTTCGCGAACAGACGCGGGCCGAATTCCCCGATCTCATTGGTCAGCGAGGAATTGAGTTCGGCTCGTGACCAGGGCGTCGCGCGGATGCCCAATCGGCTCATCGTCGAGTCGGCATCCCGGCCTTCGGCTTCCTCGTACTCGGCGATCAGATCGATGCCGTCGGTGATCCGGTAGTCGGCGCCCAGCACGACGCTCGACGGGTAGTCCAGAATCTCGGAGTCGTCGCCGAGAGAGGTCGTTGCCGTGGCACGCAGGTTGACTCGACCGCCGAACAGCCGCCGGCTGAGACCGAACTCCGCCAGCTCGCTGCTGCGGTTGTCGCCGTCTTCGTACTTGTCTTCCGCGTAGGAGAAGCCGAGCGTGCCGCTGAAACTCGAGCGCTCGTAGCGAAGCTGGGCCCGCGCAAGGTTGCGTATGTCCTCGGTCTCCAGATTCTGCTGCCAGCCAGCCTCGCCTTCCACGAAAAGATGCTCACCGACACGTGCCCGCACATCGAGCCCGAGCCGGCGGAAGCCACGGTCGGCAGCGGCCTGGTAGCCGAGACCGTAGTTGTCGTCCACTTCGCGGATGAAGGCGCGCACGTCGACGTTCTCGCTGGCGTGTTCGAGTTCGACGCTGTGCGCCGAACCGGTCGATTCGACACCCGAAGTGGTCGTGTGCGTCGTTGCGATTTCGGCGGTCACCAGAGTTTGATCGTCCACCTGCCAGCGGAAATCCACACCGCCGAGATCCGATTCCGACCCCTGGGTCTGATCGTCGACGAATGTCACACCAACCTCGACGCGGTCGTCCGACGACCGCAGCGAGGCGCGTCCGCCCGCGATGACGTCTTCCACGCCGGACGTCCGCGATTCGTACTCGACCACGATATAGACCGGATTGAAATTCAGATCCCGGCTCGGCACGGGCTTCTTGAAGTAGATCGTGCCGTCCAGCACATCGAGGTTGTAGTCGAGGAAACGCGTCAGACTCGTCGTCTCGATGACGCGGCCGGAGTCGAAGCGATCCCGGACCTCGATTCGTACCTGCTCGCTGTTGGCAATGACGGGTGCGTTGCTCAGGCGGTACAGGCCAGACGTTCCATCGCCGCGGATCTCGTCCCGATTGAAGGCCTGACTGGTCTCCGCGGCGAACACCGTGTAGCCCAGATTTTCGCCCCGGTATTCGGCCTGGATTCCGTTGAAGCGGCGTTCGTAGCGAGCGAGCTCCGTTACGGAGAGCCCGGTTTCAAAGTCGCCAAACAGCGCGTAGAACTGCTGCCGCTCGAGTTTGACGTACAGATTCCGCTGGCTGGGCGCTTCGAACCTCTGTTCGGAAGCGTCTGCATAGAGCGCGTAGTAGCGATTCGGATCGATGACCGTCTCGAAGGCGTTCTCGTCGCGCTCACGTTCCGAGTCATAAGCGAGTGTCAGCAGGAAGTCGCCACGGATCCGGCCCTTTGCGAAGAATGCGACACGCCCATCGTCCGAATACTCTTCCTCGAAGCCTGCCGCCTCCGCCTCGACGATGTTGTCGGAAAGCGTGTTGTAGGCAGCGGTGCCCTCGGCGAATCCGACGAGGATCCAATCGCGATCCGCCGGGCTCAGCCAGGTCCGCACTTCCTGCTCGCGGTAGTTCTCGAATTGCAGATGCAGCGTCACTTCGCCCGTTCGAGTCGTGGGCTCGAGTTCGATCAGGGCAACACCGTCCGGGCCGATGCGATAGGTGGGTTCGCGACGTCCGATCTGCACGAGATCGTTCTGCCGCTCGTTGTCGACTTCCCACCACGATCGGTACGGTGCGTCGATCCGGAAGCCACCGACCATGCCGCGGCGCGACGGCCGGCCGGCGCGGTCGAACAGCCTGACGGCGATCACGGGTCGCGTCTTGCCGTCCGCAATCAGCACCGACTGCTCGGGCACGAGTTCTCCGCGAATCGGCTGACCGGAATAGTGAATCGTCCGTGTCATCGTCTCCGCGCCATGCCCGTTCGCATCGCTGACGACGGCACGGATCACATTCGGCCCTTCTACGAGGTCCACGCCCTCCCAGCGCGAGACAACCACGCTGCCGTCCGTACTCTGCGCCGTCGAGTCGAAATTGAGATTGCTGACCGGGCTGTCGTTGATCCACAGCGCGACCGTCTGTCCGGGACCGTGCTGAATGGAAATCTTGGTTGCCGCGATTGCCGGCTGGAAGCCGCGGGTCGGCAGCAGCATGGCAACTCCGGGCCGCAGCGATTCGATCGGCGGCTCGATCTCGCGCAGCGACGGATCGTCTTCGTCGCCCGCGGCATCGTCGATCTCCGTGCCCGGCGCCGCCCCCTGGGTATCGGTGACCTGCGTACCGCTGGATGCCTTGGTCACTTCGAGGAATGACGGACGGCTCGGACGCAATCCACTCATGACCAGCTCAACGCGGCGATTGCGCGCTCGGCCGGCCGCGGTGGCGTTGTCGGCAACCGGCTCGTCGGGTCCGCGCCCGGCCACCTGCAACGAGTCGACATCGACGTCGAGCGCGGCGGCGATGTAGGCGACCGCCGAATTGGCCCGCGCGCGAGACAGCACGTAGTTGTCCTCGAACAAGTGAGTGTTGCGGGCGGAGATCGGCTGACTGTCGCTGTGCCCGACCGCGGAGATCCGGATGTCGCCGACCCCACGCCAGTCTTCGATCAGCGCGTCGAGCTTCTGCCGGTCTTCCTGCGAGAGCTGGTCGGAGAGGACGGCAAATTTGAGGTCCAGCACATAGCCTGCGTTCTCGACCGTGGCCGGTTCGCGCACCATGATCGTTTCCGCCGGCGGCGTCTGTTGACCCGCTTCGATCGGTGTGTCGAAGCGCACGACCGCGCGAGTCGCGAGCTCACCGCTCACTTCGCTCGCGATGTCGGCCTCGAAATCGATGCTCGAGGTCCAGTTGCCGCGCGCGTCTTCGAGCGCTAGCGACAGCACCTGCCCGGATACCCTCGGATCGCCAAGATGCTGTCCGTCAATGCGCATGCTTCCAGGCTGATAGCTAACGCCGTCAGGGAGAAGAATCATCACGTCGATGTTGCGGATCGCCACGTTGCCGAAACCGTTCAGCGTCAGGTCGTAGCCGACGGCGTCCGCACTGTCGGTGCCGCGGCTGACGAGTTCGACGTCAACGCGACCTTCCGGTGCCGGCTTGCGCCGGAGATAGAAATCGGTGCGCAGCAGACTGCCAGGCGTCATGCGCACGAACTGAGAATCTGCTCGTCCCGCAAAGGCCGGCGCATCGGCGCAGCCGATGACATCGAACCAGTCGGGTACCGTGAACGTATCGAGCTGCGCGACATGCGTACCCGGCTCGATACCTTCGAAATGGAATCGCCCGCCCTCGTCGGTAACCGCGTAGCGGCCGTCTTCGAGGTACACGCGAATGTTGGCGACACCCTGCGCTTCGGAGAATGTCGGTTGACTGCAGTCGCCTTCGACTACCCGGCCCACGATCGTTCCGGTCGAACGCAGCAGGTCTTCGGTTAGCCGGATCATGGCGGTCGCTTCGTTCGAAATGAGCCCGCCGCCGGCAAAGGCCGTTGCGCGGTTGACCAGTTCGTCGTTGCGCCGTCCGCCGATCACTTCGACGACATAGCTCAGACGGACCCGTTCGGCGATGTCGAGATCCGTGAGCGTGAACTCGAGCTGCCGACCGTCTGCCGAAATCAACGGATCAGTCACAGTTGTGTCGTCCTGCCGCGCGGAGCCCGCAACGAAACGCGTACCCGCGGGAAGGTCGTCAACGACGCGGATGTCGGTGGCGATGCCCGATACGGATGCATTTTCGAGCTCCAGCTCGTAGCGGACGAAGTCGCCCGGAGCGGCCGTCGTCGTCAACGTGCTCTTACGCAGGAACAGGGCGGATGCACGCGGATCGACCGGAATGTCGACCGCAATCGTCAGATCGCCGGCTTTGGTGAACGCCTGTCCAAACGAACCAGGACCGAGCGCGTACGGGGCACCGGGCAGTGCCTGCAGGCTGGTCGGATCCACACTCGATGGCGCGGAGTACTCGGACGGAGGCGTGACCACCAGCCGGTAGTCGCCGTCAGGCACGACCGGGAAGCGGTATTCGCCGGGACCGAACACATACGCCGTACCGCCACTGTCCACCGTGCTGCCGCCGCTCGTAATCGCCGCGGGGAACTGGCTTACGCCGTCGTTCCCGTAGACCGTCGCGGGCAGACCGGTGACCGCGTCGACGATTTCGATCGTTGCGCCGCTGATCGCGGTTCCGGTGCGCGATTCGAACACACGCTGCACCGGATCGAACGACGCACTGTCCTGTGCGCTGTCCGTCGCGTCGGCCGGATCGACATAGTCGACCGCAACAGAGGACTGCGGTGCCGCTTGCAGAACGCAGTCGCCGGCTGTGACGACGCCGCCTGCGGTCGGCACATAGCCGGTAAACACGCCGGTATCGAGGCCAGTCTCCGCCAGTCGAACCGTTTCGCTGTCTCCGGATACGGCCACGCTTACGGTGACTACCGCGTAGTCCTGTACTTGAAAGTCGACATTCTGATCGGCATCCACGAGTCTCAGGAACAGCGGTTCACCGAGGTTATATGCCTCCGTGCTGCTCGTGTCCTGCGGCTGCGTCGGATCGATGACGTTGCCACCAACCAACGTGGGATCACTGAGGGTCACGAATGCGCCACCCTGGAAGCATGCCGATGGACCAACCGTCTCCTGCCAGCTACCGCCCGCGGGCACGACCCGTGTGAAATCGACGCTTGCAGGCGTTCGTACCACGGCTGTCGTCACTTCGACGATGTTGCTTAGCTCCGTGACGGGCTGATTCAGCGAGTCGCGATACTCGAGCGATGCCTGGTTGGAAATGACCGCGCCCGGAGGCGCCGCAAATGTGGTCTGAGAGGCGCAGAACAGCGCCAGGATGGCTGCGAAAAACCGGGCTTTAGGGCGCGTCCGCAAATCGCAGACGCGACTCGGGGGGAACGACCGTTCCCCCCGAGATTCTGCTTGCGACAAGGACGCCTCTGCCCGGCCGGGTGGCCCGCAGCGGCTCAAGGCCGTACTCAGGTCGCCGCAATGGGCGACCTGAGCCGATCTTGCCTTGTGCAATCCCTTTAGCACCGTGATGTGTCGCTATCCAGACGTCTTAAGGTGTCGTCGGGATCTCGACGCGGAAGCTGACGGTAACCGTCGCGCCCGCTGCAACGTCGATCGCCGTGCCCGCGAGATCACGGCCGGCAATCGACAGCGCGCCGCCTGCGAATACGCAGCCGTCACCGTTGTCGTCCGTGCCCGAGGTCTCGGCCACACAGAACGATGCGCCGCCGTCGAACGAGACGTTTTCGCCGGCACCGGCGTCGTACGCGTCGTCGTCGAATGTCACGTCGGTATCGATCGGATCGGCAATCGACACGCCGTCCGCGGAATCGGTACCGGCGGAGTTGTCGAGCGTGACCGTGTACTCGAGCACCGCGCCCGGAACCGCCTTGCCGCTGCTGAACGGATCGGAGATGACGACTACTGCCTTCGTCACAACCAGCTGCGCTGCATTGATGATGAAGCCGTCCTCTACGAATTCGAGGTTGTCACCGGTGAGGCCGTCATCGGCAAACACGTTCTCGACCAGCGTCGGATCGTCAACGCCTGGCGTTTCGACCAGGTTCGCGCCCGGCGCCGCAACCGTACCGGCAGGATCGGCGGCCCGAACCTCGAGGTTCAATGCCGAGATTTCGCCGTTCGCGGTCGCAAGCGGACCGTCGACGTAGATACGTACACGGATGGACTCGTCTTCCGCGAGATCGTCGATGTAGTCGGCGTCGTCCGTCAGCAGCGGGTCGGGGCCAGAGCCCGGCGTGCCGCCGTCATCGGCCGAACTGACGCGTACCCGCACGTCGAGGACGTCTTCCGCGGGTGCGGTCGTGTCCGTACCGCCGGTATAGATCGCGGTGCCGTCAGCGAGCTGTACGGCCGTCAGATTGAAGTCGAGCACACCGTTACTGGTGTTGGTGACGTAGAAGTCGATAAACGCGTCCTGCTCGTCCAGCCCGATCGGCGTCAGCGCACCGTTGACGCGCGTCACCGTGAAGTCGACGCGGCGGTCGACTTCGAAGCTGACACTCGCGTCGATATCCGTCTGCGGAATCGAGTTGACGGTGTAGCTAACCGTAGCAGTGTTATCGACATCGGTACCCGGATCGGTACCTGCTGCCAGAGCATGCTGACCAAGCAGCAATGCCGTTGCGGCAACACTCAGCCTGCCGAACAAGCCGAGACTTCGTTTCATGGATTTCATCACGGTACTCCTATTACCTGGATGGATTACTCAATGACGGCGGCAAAGGACGCAGTGCCCGTGCCTCCGACTTCAAGTTCGGTTTGCATGACCCAGCGGACATGCGTGTAGTCAGTTGTGGTCGCCGGCCGCTCGACGCCGTCAGCGACGATCGTGAGTTCGCTGGCAAGGCCGAAGGTCTGACCGCCGTCTGCAGAGAACTCGATGCGCATGCTGCCGTTCGTGGCGGACCCTGGAACGTATTCCAGCTCTTCGGCGATTTCGTTCGTGATTACGACATCGTCTGCCGGCGCATCGCCGACATTCTGGAAAGTGATCGTGTAAACGACGGTGTCACCCGGCACCACGTTGTTGGCAGCGACGAGTTGTGTCTCGGTAGCGCCGTCGTCCGTCTCGATGACGATCTGTTTCTGCACGATCGACTGCACGTCGATGGGCTGCTGTGCGTACGCGCCGGCGCATAGCGCGAAGAGCCCAGTGACTGCGGCGATGATTTTCGTGAGTTTGTATTCGCTCATAGGATTCTCCCCTGATCGGGTTTCGATGGTTCAGTCGATGGTTACCTGGAACTCGACGGTCTGAATGCCGCTCGCCAGGTTGAGGTCTCCGAGTCGCACGACAATCGTCGGCGTACCCGCGGTATCGAGTTCGCCGGCATCGGCGTCGATCGCGTCGCTCAAGGCGACGCTGTTCAACGTCAGGCTGTTGGCGACGTAGCTGGTGTAGGTCGGGATGACATCGCGAAGCGTGCTTGCCGTCGCGGTGCCGGTGCCGGTCACCTGAACGGTGATCGTGTAGGTAATCGTCGCGCCCGGGATCGGATCGGTGCCGCCGAACGGATCCAGTACGGCCTGCGCCTTGACGACGGCGACCTGCGCGTCGGATACGACGTATTCGCCGAAGACGGCTGCCTCACCGGTCGTCGCTCCGATGATCGCGTCGACGCCACCGTCGCCCTGTCCCGTGAATTCGGTGCCCGCCGGGCCTGTTCCGGTCAGCGACGTCGCGGTGAGTTCGCTGCGGCCGACATTGCCGTTGACGACACCGGCTGGGATGTCGTTGACGAGGAAGACGTCGATCGACGCATCGGCAGCGAGGACCGGATCGTTGACGCCGGGCGCGTAGGCCTGATCGGCGGCGGTCAAATCGCCGCTGGCATCGGTGTCGAAGTAAATCGCCGGCACGGCAGCGATCGGATCGAAGTCGTCACCGCCGAGCGCATTGTCGATGGACAGCGAGTAGGTCTCGGTACCGTTGCCGGTGTTCGTGACCGTGAACAGCAGTTCTCGATTCGTATCGTTCGGCTGCACCTGAATCTGGGCGCTCTGAAGCGTCACGACAACGTCGACGCGCTCGGCGACGGTCACCGTCGTCGTGTTCGTCTGAATCGTGGTTGGCGTTCCGGCGAGATCGAAGCTTACGGTCGCCGTATTCTCGATGACCGTGCCGACCGGCGTGCCGGCAGCGAAAGCCGGAGAAGCGCAGAACAGTGTCGCGCACGCGACGTAAGTAGCCCGCGCCCGCAGTCCTGCGAACGCAGCCCTAAGGCTTGCCCAAGTCAAGGTTCATTCCTCTGCTAGCTGTCGACGCGTCATTGCGCCGGCCCAGGCCTCATTGCCGGGCTGTCGCAACTTTCCGACAACCGCGCCGCTAAAGCACGCAAACCCGAGGGTTTGTGATGGATTTGTGAGCGGCTTCACAGTTCCGGCGTGAAGTCGCTCACAATCGCGAAAGTGAGTACTGGTGCGGCCTCCAGAACTTAATTTTCCGGACGGTCAGCCGAAATATGTCGTACAGGTGGGTTTCGAAGACGCGGTTTGGGCCGCGATTCGCACCGACCGACGCTCAACCATTCAATTTTCGGGAGTACGACGTGTCCGCAGAAGAGCAAGCTCAATTCCTCAATCAACTGGCCGCAGACCTGAACTCGAAAGACGTTCAGCTGCCGTCGTTTCCCGACGTGGTCATCAATATCCGCAAGGCTCTGGAGGACCCCAGCTGCAGCGCGGAACGTCTCGGCGACGTCGTGCGCACCGACGCCGTACTGGTCGCTCGGCTGCTGATGAAAGCCAACTCGGCGTTTCACAATCGCGCCGGCATCGAGATCACGAATCTCGATCTCGCGATCAGCCGGCTGGGCTTCGAGGAAGTGCGGAACGCCGCGATCACTCTGGCCGTGGAACAGCTCTTCAATGCCGAGGAACACGAGGACATCAAGGACGTGCTCAAGATCGTCTGGGAAAAGAGCCTGTCGCTGGCGTCGATGTCGTTTGTCGTCGCCAGACAGTCCGGCGGCGTCAACGCGGACAACGCCTTCCTCGGCGGCCTGCTGCACGAGATCGGCAGCCTCTACATACTCACTCGCGTTCAGAAGTATCCCGGTCTGATGGGAGATCCCGAGAAACTCGGCGAGCTGCTGGAACAGTGGACACCGAGCATCGGACGATCCATCGTCGATTCCTGGGGCTTCTCGAGTTCGATTGCGGATTCGCTGGAAATCGACGAACACCGCAATCCGGAGGAAGGCAGTCCGGCGAGCGTCGTCGATGTGGTCTATGCGGCCAAGTGCCTGCTCGACGATGAACAGCCCAATCCGGATGAGTCGGCGGCAACGAAACTCAAGCTCGGTGACGAGACCCTGCCCGGCATTCGCGAAGCCTATAAGGTGCACTCGCAATCAGTTCGGCAGTCTGCCGGCGGCTAGAGGCCCACAATAGTCATAGCTTTGACGGCCCCGCCTCGACGGCTAGTGGGTCGGCATTTTTTAGTGTTCTGCTGCTGATTCCTCGGTGACACTAAAGGCCCGCCGCCACGGACAACAGCCCATTGAATCAGCCTCGATCGTTGGCCGTGGGCCTCTGCTGGGCCAAGGAAACGACGCTCTGCGTTTCCCGGTAGGAGCGGCTTCCAGCCGCGACACAGTCACATCACAGTTCATTCGGCATTGGATCGCGGCTGGAAGCCGCTCCTACGGTGTGCCGTCCCAATTCGGCATGAGATAGGCTGAAGCCCAACTCGCAACGTGTCTTGACTGACGGCTATCGATGATAAGGCGACTGACAGACCGACCTTCGAGAAAGTAGCCGGTAAATTATTGGTCGAGAATCGAACGCAAAAAAGCCCGCCTCGATTCACCGGGGCGGGCAAAGAATTCCCTGGAGTGGGAATCGCCTTTGGGGGCTGGTTTCGAGCTACCGGCGCGCGACGCACCGGCACCTCGCGAAATCCTGCCTGGCGTCAGCTACTGCCTGTACGCGACGTCGTAGCGTGAATCGATGTTGTACGACGTTTGCGACGCGTTCGACTGAATGCTGCCTGTGCTCGGCACACCGTCGTCGCCGCGCGATTCCAGGATCGATGCGATGTCACCCGGGATCTCGCCGAAGACGATGTTGTGGCCGCTCAGGTTGTAGACGTTGAGGTCGATGCCGACGAGTCCGCCGAACGAATTGCTCGGCTGCTGGTAGCTGGCGTTCGTGTTGTCGACAGGTCCGGCAATCAGGCCCGCGCCGCGCAGGTGCTTCCAGATCTTGCGCGACTCGTTGCTGTTGTTCGTGCTGTTCCAGCCGCCCGAGATGTTGCCGTTGCCGTTACCGTTGTCGGAGGAACGCCAGGTGCCCGGAAAGCGGGTCGACGCGGCGGGATCGTCTCCAGGCAGCACGCCGTAGCGATCCTGATATGCATAGATGGCCGCAGAGACGCCAGCGAAGTCGTTCTCGATTCGCTTGATCTTGGCGTTGGTGATCATTTCGCGACCCTTGAGAACGCCGCCGATCAGGAGGCCCACGATGACCAGAACGATTGCAATCTCGACGAGCGTGAAGCCCGACTGTTTGCGCTTAGTGCCGAAGTTCATGTTCACGATAGTGTCCTCTTGATTCCCGTGATTTTTCCAAAAAAACGTAGCAAATGAGCCATTTACGCGCTCCTGAGGCTTGTATCGGCAGCCCCGGTCCATCCTTTAGCCGACCGGTTCACAAAACCGCCCGGGCCTCACGGCAGACGGCCCGCGGCGACCATGCCGCGGTACAGACCGTTCGCGGAAACCCACCGGATGCTGTCGTCGAATTCGGCTCCCGGCTGATTGCTTACGCCGCGGGAGACGAACACCACGTCCGATGCCACTCGGTAGCTGCTCCCGCTGGGGCCGCCACCCAGGTTCGCGCCGACGTTCTCCAACTGATCGGCGGAACTGAACGAATTCCAGTCCTTGCCGAGCGACACCACGACGACAGGCGCCTGATTGGACAGCGTGTCATTTGCCGTGCCGCAGGCCGTCGATGACGAGCCGCTCGACGTCGAGCAAACCGTGAGCTCCGGGCTCAGGTTCGGCATAGTCACGTCGCGCATCTCGCCCGGTGTCACGAAGTCCCACTGCCCGTCACCGTCGACATCCGACGCAGACACGCTGTAACGCAAGGGAGAACCCCAAGGGTCCAACAGCAGGTTGTCCCCGTTCCTGGAGCCGGTCAGGTCCAGCGTCGTTGCTGGTACGAAACCGTGCTGTACCGTACAGGTACCGCCCCCGCCGGCCGCGGAGCCGTTGCTCGAGGGCGTCGCCGGACAGGGCAGGAATCCGTTGACGAGCGCGAATCCCTCAACCGCCGTGCTCACGGCATCCAGCTGCTGTGCCGCGTCGCGGAGTCGCGCATTCTCGCGCTGGGTCGCCAACGGCATTGCGAGCCCGCCGAGAATCAGCCCCATGATCAGAATCACGATGGCCAACTCGACCAGCGTGAAGCCAGCCTGACGCGGCCTTGCGTATCGAAGTCTCTGCGTTCTCGTCGAAGTCTCGTTCATCGTTGTTCCTCGGCGGGCTAGCACTCGCTGACCGCCAACGTATCGTCGATGCAGAAAAGCAGGTCGTTGAATGTGCCGCTCGCCGCCTGCGAAACCAGATCGAAGCCACCGCCGGTATAGGGAAACGGCGTCGCGTTGGCGCCTTCGAGGTAGTTGTTCACGTCCTGCTTGGTATCCGTATCCGCCGGCGGCGCGTCGCGCGTCTGCCCGAGCGCGGTCAGGCGGCGCGCACCGAACAGCACGACGGCCGCGTACTGACCGCCGCCGTTCACTGTCAGACAGTTGTTGCACACACTCGGTACCGTCGCCGTCGGCACGTGGGACTCGGCCACGACGTAGTAGAAATGGTCCTTCCACGTCGCCCACAGGCGCCTCATCTCGGGCGACCAGGCCGGTACAGCCACCGTGTCGCAGTCCGTCAGCACGCGCGCAATCGGATTTCCCGTCAGCGCATTGCTGTCGTCGGAGATATCCGGCAGACGGCCCGACATAGCCGGGCCCGCGCTGTCGTTGTAACCCGCATCAAGCCGGTAGTCGGCAAGCGCGGTGGGCGCCGGCCATGGGAGGCGCCTGTCATTCGACCCGCTGCCGTTGTGCCGCGCGTAATCCGCGACGCAAGCGGTCACGGCCAGTCCGAGCGCTCGCATGCGAGTCTCGTGGTTCGGTCTGTCCAGCGTCACCGCCGCAATATCCGCGCGGGTAATCACGCCAATCCGATCGTTGTGCGCTTCGTTGTAGCCCGCCGCGGCCGCGACGGTATCGATCGCGTCGGCTGTGCCGCTCAGCGTCGCATTGGATATTCCGGACGCGGCGTCCAAGTCGACGAAATCGCGCGGATCGAAGCCACTGCTGCACTGTCGTCCCGCGCTCGCCGTTCGGCTTTGACCGGGCAGAGCCGCCATGGGTGCGATGACCATTGCGGCGATTCGATCGGCCGGCCGCTGGCCTTCGATGACCCCGGTTTCCTCGATGCCCCACAGTCGCAGCTGACCGTTGGAATCGGGATTCAACATGCCGGTCGCCCCGGGCGCGTCCTTGTAGTCGCCTGAGACGACATACCAGAGACAGGCGGTGCTGCCGTCGCGCGGCGGGTCGATACCCAGCGTCCGCCACGGCAGCCGGCCGATTACCGTCGTACCGGGGGCGCCGCAAGCCGACGTGTGCGCCTCGCCCTCCGGCAAGCCCAGCGAATCGTCGAAGTCCGGACAGGGAAGACTGGCGGGATTTCCCGATGCCATTTCCGGCTGAACCGCGGCATAGGCAATCAGGGCCCGGCGCGCCTCGCCGAGCGCCTGTTGGGTCGTGCCGAGCTGCGCAGCCCTGACGTCACTTGCGGATAATCGGCTGACCAGCACCGCAGTCGCGGCAACGATGATCGCGAGCATGATCAGAAGTAGCGCGGCCCCGCACTGCCGTCGTCGACCAGGACCGGCGGCCCAGGGACTAGTCGTCAGACGTCTCATCGGCCGGCCCGTCCTCGTCCGGTCCCTCGGCGTCGGTCACACGCTCCGGTGGGTGCCGTCGAATCTCGACGTCGTCGGGAAAACTCATCGAATCCGGGGATGAGGCGCTGAGTGCGAAATCGCCGTCGCGATAGTGTCGCGTCTGCCCCGAGGAATTGATGATGAATCCGGCCGGTACCGCTTCGCTGGCGCTGTCATAGTCGCCCGCTTCCACCGCATCGGGTTGCGCCGATACGTCTCGCGGCGCGAGATGCCGGTTGGCATCCAGCCAACGCCGTTCGGCTGGCGTCAAAAATACCGGACCGATCGATAGATCGTGTACCGATTCGTAGACGGACGATTCGTCCGCGGTCACCGCTGCCGCCAAGAGCAAAAAGACACCTGTGACAATCAGTCTCATGTGATGTCTCCCGGCGGGACGTCCGCGGTAATGACGCTATAGATCGCCAGGGTGCAGTTGGCGCCGATGTTCACGTCGGCGGTGAGAGCCTGTTGCGGATCCGTCTGCCACACGAGCTCACAGCGATCGACCTTGAGCAGTCCCGGTGCGTTTCGCTGTAGCTCATCGACGAAGCGCAGGAGATCGAGTTCGTGGACTAGGCTCATCTCCAGTTCCATGCGGCTCACGTGAATGGAGACGTTGTCACCCGCCAGAATCGACTCGACCGGTGCGATCGCATTGAGCTGCGGCTCGATGACGTAACTCACTCTCGGCAAGGTCAGCTCACCCGAGCTCTCGCGCAGTGTCTCGATCCAGTCGAGCCGGCTCTCCATACCAACGAAGCCCAGCGTCGAAAACTGCTGATAGCGGCGGTGATAGCGATCCACGATTCGCCGGCGCTGCACCAGCGCGGCGTAGTCTTCCTGCATGACGACCTGGTTGGTGGTCAGTTGTTCGTTGAGTGCAAGCTGCTGCTGCTTCATCGCGTAGCCGGTTATCGCGGCGGTGCCGGCAACGAGCAGACACACGAACGGAATGAGCGTGTGCCTTCGGACGTACTGCCAATCGAAATCAGAAGGATTCATGACGCTCCTCCGCGACGAGTTCCTGAACGAGCGGATAGACCAGCCGGAGCTGGAATCGCGCCTCCTCCAGCGCACGGTCACGGCTGATCTCCCCGGTAACCGACGATCGAATGCTCGCGTCCAGCGGATACTCGATGACACGGGCGTCGGCAAAGGCCGTCCTCGCCGCGAGATCGTCAACCAGCGCGTCAATGCGTTCGAAGGCGCGCCGCATGTCGCCGTCAAACGGGTCCAGGCTACCGCTGATGCTCACGGTCACGGATGAGATCTCCGGAATCGGTACCGCCGGCGGCGGCTCCCCCGGACGCTGGCGCGTCGGCGCGGACGCGGTCGTTGTATCGGCGCGCCAGGACAGCTCCTGAATACGAATGTCCTCGTAGTCGCCGAGTACGGAGCCGAGCTGCTGCATGACCCACGGCACGGGCACACGCTGGTCGAGTATGAAGTCGCCGGTATCCACCGCAAGCTTCATCGCGTAGGAATCGGCCTTGATCGGACCGAAGTCCTCATTTTCTCGGCGGAAGGTCTCTGACAGCTGCGAGACCTGCGCATCGACATACGCCGACTCGCGATGCAGTTCCAGCGCATCGCCGAACCAGGAGCCGGCGATGACCGAAAGATACGCCGCGGCCGCCGCACTCGCGGCGATGAAAGCTCGACGCAGCCGGCTCATATGCCAAAACCGGCTTTCGCCGGAGTGGGCGTAGCTGTGGCGCGGTCGTTGCCGGAGCGCGCGGCAGATGTACAGCCCTTCGAGCCGGTCCGGCTCGATATTGCGGGCCGCGCCGAGTTTCTTCGCCGCCGTCTCCGGCTCAACGAAGTGAAGCTGCATTGGACTGTCCGTTTCGGCACTCGTCACGATGCTCTGCGATAGTCCGCGATCGACGATCATGCAGACGTCGAGCTGCTCCATGGGCGACAGAAGCCTTGTGCGCTCCAGGTAGCGACGGCTGCGCTGAACCTCATTCAGGACCGCGGTCGCGTAGTTCGGATCGTCGGGGCTCGGCGCCTGAGACAGCCGTGCACTCTTGACGACGCCGTTGCGGACAAAGACCTGGCGCAGCCGCGTACGCTGATGCTGCGTGACAAAAAGGACGGTGTCACTGGATTTGTAGAAGGCGGCCAGTAAGGCCGGCGCCATCAGCGGCACCGAGTAGATGCCGGTCAGCGGCGTCTGATGCTTCAGCATCACGCTGACCCAGGGATCGAGCAGCTCGTGATTCGAGATCGCGCTGAGGACGACCTCGCGAGAGTCTCCGCGACTGCCGCGCACCACGACAGGGAGCCGGTACGGCGTGCGCGGGTACTTCCTCCGGGCCCTCCTTTCGAGCAGCGCCTTCTGATCGCGCAGTCCGAGCTTCGGGATAGTGTCGGTGGAGAACATCTCCTCGATGACATCCACAACGATGACGCTCTGCCGCATGCGCGTCGAATGCAGGTAGCGATCGAACTCCTTCAAGCCGTCGTCGTTGTCGGTGAAGACACGTGACTCGTCGAATTCGCCGCCGGCGAACTCGCAGACTCTCAAACCACCCTGGACGATGTAGAACGCACGCTTTGCCGCCATGTCAGACCCCAAGCTCGCCGATCGTGTTGTAGATGGGTCCGAGCACCGACAGCATGATCCAGCCCATGATCGCGCCGAGAACGACGGTCATCGCGGGCTCAATCATTGCTCTCAAGCGGTCGATCGACTCGCTGACTTCCCGGTCGTAGAAATAGCTCACGTTTGCAAGCGCGTCATCGAGATTGCCGGTCGACTCACCCATGCGGACCATTCGGACCACGAGCGGCGGGAACAAGCCCGTTGCCGCAATACTGTCGCTCAACGGCTTGCCGTCGGAGATGTGCTTGGCGATATCCTGGATCCCCGCGCGAACAACGACGTTGCCGGCGATGTCTTCGCTGATGCGCAGCGATCGCAGGACGTTCATCCCGGCGCCGTAGCAGAGCGCAAAGTAGCTCGCGAAACGACTCAGAAGAATTCGCGTAATGATCGGTCCGGTGTACCAGGCCCGGAGCTTGAAGTCGTCGACGAAGTAGCGGAAGCGCTCGTTGCGGTCGGCGTAGATCTTCATCGCCAGCAGCAGCGCCGGAGGCGCCGGCAGCACCCACCACCAATTGCCAACGAGGAAGTCCGAGAAGCCGATCAGCGCGCGCGTGTGGATCGGCAGCTCCTGCCCCATGTCGCGCATGAATTCGACCATTTGCGGTACGACGTACAGCATCATGAACAGCATGACGCCGAGCACCACGGTACCGACGAACGCCGGATAGATGACGACCGTCTTGGCCTTCGCGATTAGCTCGTCCTGCCACTTCAGCGATTCGGTCAGCTTGTGAAGAACGGCAGGCAGTTCGCCCGACTCCTCGCCGACGGTGATCAGGCTGACGAATACGTCTTCGAATACGTGCGGGAACTCGTGCATCGCCTGCGACAGGGTCTTCCCCGTCTCGACCGACGAGATCAGCGCGGTGACGACCTCTTCGAACGCCGGATTCTCCATGCTGTCCCGCAGATCGGTCAGCGCTTCGAGGATCGGCAGTCCGGCCTTCGTCATCTGTTGCATGTGGAAACAGAAGTTGATCAGATCCTTGCGGCCGATCGTGCGCCGGCCGAAGCGGCGGGCGCCGCGCTCCGCGCAGCGCAGCAACTCCATTCCGGAATGGCGAAGCTGCTGTTCCAGCGCGTTGGCGCTCTGCGCCTCGAGCGTTCCGGTGACGACGCTGCCGCTCGTGTCGACGGCTCTGTAGCTGAACGACGGCATTCGACTACCCCACCCGTCCCGTGAGATCGACAACGCGGGAAATCTCGGCCACGCTGGTCGTACCGGCAAGTACGTGCCGCACCCCGTCCTCGGCGAGTTCCTTGAACCCCGTGCGGGTCGCGCCTTCGTGCAATTCCCGCCGGGTGGCGCTCTGCGCGATCATTTCGTCGAGTTCGCGATTCATCTTCAGCACTTCGAGGACCGCGATGCGCCCCTTGAAGCCGAGGAAGTTGCACGCTTCGCAGCCTTCCTCTCGATAGAGGAGGACGGGCTTGGTCGTGCTGATGCCGAGCAGCTGGCGCTCCGCCTCGTCGGGCGCATACGCCTGCTTGCAGCTTCGACACAGCCGGCGGACAAGCCGCTGCGCGACCACTCCGATGATGTTGCCTGCGAGAATATGAGGCTTCACGCCAATATCCAGCAGGCGCGGAATTGCACCGAGCGCCGAGTTCGTGTGCAGCGTCGAAAACACCTGATGACCGGTCATCGCGGCCCGGAACGCCATCTCCGCGGTCTCCTCATCACGAATCTCGCCGACCAGGATGATGTCCGGGTCCTGCCGCATCATCGAGCGGATGCCGTTCGCGAAGTCGAGCTTCGCCGCCTCGTTCAGCGATGTCTGCCGGATCATGCTCATCGGATACTCGACCGGGTCCTCGAGCGTCATGATGTTGACCGCCTCGTCGTTCCGGTAATTGAGCATCGAATACAGCGTCGTGGTCTTACCGCTGCCGGTCGGGCCGGTGACGAGGATGATGCCCTCCGGGCGGGCCATCATGACCTGCATCAGCGTGAGCGTTTCCTTCGTTAGCCTGAGTTTCTCGAGCGGAAGGATGCCCTTCTGCCGGTCGAGGACGCGCAGGACGAAGTTTTCTCCGTGCGTGGTCTGCTGGCAGGCGACACGGAAGTCGATCGGTCGCCCTGCGAGCGTGAGTGAGATGCGACCGTCCTGCGGCGCGCGCGTTTCCGCAATGTTCATGCGCGCCATCACTTTCAGCCTGACGACCATGCCGGGCCAGTAACTTCTGTGCAGCGCCATGACCTGACGCAGAACGCCGTCGATGCGGTAGCGGACTCGCAGAAAGCCGGCCTCCGGCTCGAGGTGGATATCCGACGCATCGCGCTTCACCGCATCGGCGAGGATCGCGTCGACGAGGCGCACGAGCGGGTGACTGTATTCCTCATTCTCGACCCCGAGATTGAGCTGATCGACCTCACCGGTGTCGATCTCGTGCAGGATTCCCTGAATTGACAGGTCGAACTCGTAGAATTGCTCGATTGCCGCTTCGATCTCGGCCTCACCGGCAACCATCGTGTGTATCCCGACACCGGTCGGCAGCAGCGCCGCGACCTGGTCCATCGCAACCACGTTGAAAGTGTCCGCCATTGCCAGCGTGAGGATCTTTTCGTTCTTGTCGAAGTTGATCGGCAACAGGCTGTAGCGGCGGGCAATGTTTTTCGGGACCATCTGCAGCGCATCGGGGTCCGGTATCGCGGTCGCGAGGTCGATTGCATCGTGACCGAGCGATTCGCCCAGCGTGTCGCGCAGCATGCTCTCGCTGATCAGGCCGAGATTGACGAGAATCCGGCCGAGCGGCTCGTCGCGCCGGCTTTGCTCCGTCAATGCGACTTGCAGCTGATCCTCGGTGATGAGTCCGGCGGCGATCAGGCGTTCGCCGAGCGGCAGGCTCGGTTCCGCCGGCTGCAGTTTCCGAACGGTGATCGTCGTCATCGTGCACCCTCCGCCGTATCCGCCGCTCTCGCGAACGCCGCCCTCGCCTCCGGCCAGCGCGCCTGCGCTGACAGCAACGTGCCGAGTGCGTTGTGGAGAATCGACTCGTCCGGATACTGTTGAAGCAGCAGCTTGAGCTCCGACTCCATGCCCGGCTCCGTCCGTCGAGCGCGAGCGTCGAGAATCTCGGCAAGGCCCGCGCTCGAGACGTCGCCACCAAGATACGCGCGGTACAGCGCGGAGATTGTCGAGAACGTATCGTCCGCGAGGTCGGTCGCACCGACCGGACTCCGCTCCCGGATAATGACGGCGACGTCGACGCGCTCAGGCTGCGGGTCCACGGCGACAGGCGGCGTCACGTTGGGCGCCCGTACCGGCGCCGATGCCGGCGCGAAGGGAAATCTCGTCGGCCGTTCATCCGAGTCGCCCTCGACGTTCGCCGCCGGCATGGCCACATCTCCGACCATCAAACCGAGACCGCCGTCATCGGACATCAGTGAGTTCCATACCGGGATCGCGCTCATCGCAGCAATCAATAACAAGATACAGACCAGCGGGAGCCATCGAGCGCTGTGCTCGACAAAACCGTCAGGTTGACCGTGACGCACCGGCTCAGGTCGTGGCTGTGTCGCACTGCCTGTCCGCCGACCGGAACCGGCCAGCTCGAAAGCCTCCTTGAAAGCGGCGTCGGCGTCGGACCCGACACCTGTATTGCCGTCGGTTGCGTCGTCGACCTCGACTTCGACGTCGACAACGACCAGGTCGGTCGTCGTCTGCATGAGTTCCAGCGCGTCACCGGACGTTTCTTCGACATACTCGTCGCCGTCGTTGCTCGCACCTTCGAGCGGCGTCTCACCAAGAACCAGCGAATCCTCCGATTCACGGTCGGACTGTTCCGACTTCGCTTGCCGGAGGGCGTCTACGAGCAGGCTCTTCATTGCCGGCGCTCCTCAGCGATACCGTACCGGCGACGCCACCTGCCCGGGATCGGGTACCTGATAGTAGTCTCCGAGGCGTGCCGAATTGGCCGGCGCCGTGCCATTGGCGACGATGGTCGGTCTCAGGAAGATGACCAGCTCGGTCTTGACGAGCTCGTCGCTGGTGTAGGAGAACAGCCGGCCGACACCCGGTATGCGCGACAGTCCGGGCACACCGTCCTGCTCACTGTTGCGTTCGTTCTGCATCAGGCCGCCCAGAACCACGGTGCGCCCATCGAGAACCTGCAACAGCGATTCGATCTCGCGCACCTGAATCTCGGGCACCAGGTTGTCGAAATCGGCACCGGCCAGTCGCGGTGCCGGATCGATGGCGAATCCCGTGATACGGCTGATGGTCGGCCGGATGTTGAGGCTCACGAAGCCGCTGTCGCTGACCTGTGGCGTCACGCTCATCACCAGGCCGACAGGCACCGTGTTGATCTCGCTCGTGAACGTGCGACGCTCAGGAATGTCCGCCGTTGCCTCGCGGATATCCAGTTCGACGTTGAAATAGACGCGCTCGTTGACGACTTTGAGCAGGGCCGTCTGATTATTCAGCGCCATGATCTTCGGGCTCGAAAGCACCTGCGTATCGCCGAATTCCTGCAGCAATCGCACTGTCGCTGCGATGCTGTCACCCGAGGAATCGACGTCTGCGTAGCTCAGCGCAAAGAACGGGGAGGTGTTGAGATCCGGCGAGGTCATGGTCGATTCGACACTCCAACCGTCGCCTGCGACGGCGGCGAGGCGCTGCCAGTCCACGCCCGCCTGAAAGCTGTCGTTGAGCTCGACCTCGACGATGGTCATCTCGATCAGCACCTGCCGGCGAGAACTCGCCATGATCCGGTCGAGATAGTCCTGCACCCGACGGTGTTCCGACTGGGTGCCGCGAACGGTCACGATGCCGGAGGTCGCATTGACGATTACGGCATTGCTGGCCTCGATGCTGCCGCCCGACGCGTCCTCGTCCGCGACCAGAGCGGACAGTCCAAGTTCGATACTGGACCAGAAATCGTTTTGCGAGTTGTTACGCACGGTAGTGATCGATTTGTTGCCCTGGCCGTCCTGCTGACCGCCGGCGGACCCGCTCGCCGCATCCTCGGAGACGCTGCCGCCAGACGTCGCGATCTGTGTCGCAACACCGACTTCGCTTTCGGCGGTCCTTGCAATGTTGACGTAGTCGACGACGTAGTTGTGCCAGTACGGCATGTCATCCATTACGATCAGATTGCTGCCGTTGAGTTGATAGCGCAGCTCGGCTTGCTCGGAGATTCTGACGAGAATCTCCTGCAGGGGCCGTTCCACGGCGTTCAGAGTGACCGTCTTCTCCGGCGACGTCTGCATGTCCAGATCCAGACCGGCATCGCGAGCCAGCGAGAACAGGAGATCGTCGACCGGTACGTCCTTGACGACGACGGTATAGGTTTCGATGGGTTCCGGTTCGGGCTCGGGCACAACCGGCGCTGGCGGCGTGACCGGCTGCGGCTGCGGCTCGTAAACCGGCTCCTCGACGATGTGCCCGGCCGAGAAATCGACCGGCGTGCCGGGTACCGCGCAGGCTGCGACGAGCGTGCAGAAAACACCGGTCGCCACAGCGCGCAGCGCAGGCATTGTCGGCGAGTTACGGAACGAACTGTGTCGTCGCAGCATGGTAGGGCCTTTGTTGTTACGTACCTGTACCCCCGTGTTGTCGCCTGAAGCGGTGATTTCTTTAGGCGCCGCAGCGGCTTCTGAGACCTGACCCGGCATTGGAGTCGAGCGTTCGACGTTGGCCAAAGAAGGCACCTGCGCGGCCGCTAATCAAGGAAATACAACAGAAGATCTCGTGCAGCCCGAACCGACAGTGACGCAGGACACTCGGCGGCATTGTCAGGCGCGGGCAAAACGTCGTCCGACTGCTCGAAACCGCACGAGACGACGACAAGAAATGCAAGGGAGTCGACATTGTCCCGATCTCCGCGAGCGTCGTCGCAGCCGCGAATACGAAATTCGCGGCAGCAAGATGTTGCCCGCATTGCGGGAGGGATCTGCCCGATCGGCAGCCGGGCTAGCGAGCGCGCCGGATACGCGCTTAGGACTCGCGAATCTCGTAGCGCCGAATCTTCTCGACGAGAGTCGTTCGACCGATGCCGAGCTTCCGGGCGGCGTGCTGGACGACGCCGTCCGATTCCTCAAGCGCGCGGACGATCATGTCGCGTTCGATATCTGCCAGATAGCGCTTCAGATTCAGTCCTTCGCGAGGCAGGGTCACCTGGGTGGACGAGGCGTCGTCGTCCGCCGCGGCCAGCTCCTCCGTCGCCTCATCCGAGATGGGCCAGGGCAGGTCGCGGGCATCGACGATACCGTTCGGACGAGTGACCGCGAGCCGTTCGATAAGGTTCGACAGTTCGCGTACGTTACCCGGCCAGTCGTACTCCTCGAGGAGCTGCATCGCCGCGTCCGTCAGACGAATGGTTACGCCGTGCGCGTCGAGCAGGCGTTGCGTGAATTCGTTGACCAGTGGGCGCACGTCGGCCGGCCGGTCCTTGAGCGGAGATATCTCGATCGGAAAAACACTCAGCCGGTAGTAGAGGTCCTCGCGAAACTTCCCATCTTCGATGCGTTCCGGCAGGTTACGATGCGTTGCGGCGACGAGCCGCACATCCACCGGAATGCTCTTCGTTCCGCCGACACGCTCGACCACCCGCTCTTCCAGCACGCGAAGCAGCTTGACCTGCATCACCGGCGGCATGTCGCCGATCTCGTCGAGGAAAAACGTTCCTCCTTTTGCCTGTTCAAACCGTCCGGCCCGGGCGCTTACCGCGCCCGTGAACGCGCCCCGCTCATGGCCGAACAGTTCACTTTCGAGCAGGTGTTCAGGGATTGCGCCGCAGTTGACGGCGATGAAGGGTCCATCCCGACCGGACAAATCATGTATCTGACGTGCGACGACCTCCTTACCCGTGCCGGATTCTCCGCTAATCAGTACGGTGGCCATCGACGGCGCGACCTTTTCGACCAGCCGGCGAACGAGGTGCATGTCCTCGCTGCCGCCGATCAACCGGTCGCTCGTTAACGCCGCGGCCTCCAGGTGCACGGGACTGTGCGACGATCGAATCTCCTCCAGAACCTCACCCAATGCATCGAGACGTACCGGGTAGTCCAGCGAATGCAGTCGGGCCCACGGATACTGTTTACGCAGATCCTGCTCGACCATCAGGTCGGTTCCTGCATCACGACAACGGGTACGTTCGGATCGAGCAATTCAAGTTCGGTGAGCAACTCTTCGACCGTATCGTCCTCGAGCTCCGGACCGACGAACATCGCCTCGAGCCGCCGCTGCCCCAGGCGCTCCTGCCAGTCTTCGGGCATCGCGGTCACGACGCACGGAGAATCCATGAACTCGAGCAGCTCCTTGACGTGCTTCGAAACCGTCAAGTCGTGGTCGATCACCAGGATGGTTTTCTCACCGTTCGTCATCTGCGCCGTCGCCTTTGGGTCGCTGATTACGGCGAAATATAGGTATGCCCGCCCATAAGCAGCAACGTACGTCGTTGATCACGCTTTATGTGGTCTTTTTTTATCATTTTTACATAACATCATCAACTACTTGCGGCTCCGGCCGGCGGAAAAATGCCGACCCCATCACAGTTCGTCCTCAAGATTCGAGTTTCGCGGTCGATATTTCCTCTATGTGGATTCCTTATCGAGCGTGAGCACGGGGAGCCGCTGCGCACAATTTATTGAGAAACTGTGGATGTCTATAGTCGCGAAAATCATGGGCACCGGCGGATCCGGCTCCGACGGAAAGAAAACGGCGATATCGAGCGAGAACGCGGACGGAGCGATTGACACGCTCACGACGATCTTCCAGGTGCTCGGGGACGAGTCATTCCCGCTCGAGAACGACATCGACCCCGCGGTATTCCCGGAGATGTGCAAGGAGTTTTCGCGCCACGTCGAGAACGGCGCGGCAGTACCCTCTTTCGATATTCCGCAGTCGGCTGACGGCAAACGCGAGTGGGGCCACGTTCGCAGGTTTTTCTCCGACCGGCGCCGCGCGGAGAACGAATTCGTCAGCGAGCGGCTGCACAACTACCGTGGTGTGGTAGAAGACCTGGTTTCGGGACTCCGCAAGATCGGCGAACGCGACCAGAGCACGGAATCGAGCGTCAAGAGGAGCCTGAACCAGATCGAGGACGCCGTCTCTACCGGCGTGCTGCCGGACATTCGTGCGACGCTGGCCAAAACGATCGCCAACGTATCCGACACGTTCGCCGAGCAGAAACGGCAGTACGAGGATCAGCTGCAGGAGCTGAACGAGCGCATGTCGAGCCTGCGCCAGGATCTGGTCGCTGCCCGGGAGGAGATGAAGCGCGACGCACTGACTGACGCCTACAACCGCGGCGCCTTCGATGCAGCGATCTCGCAAAGCCTGAACATGCACTTCATTCTGAATCAGCCGGTAACGCTGATCATGATCGACCTCGACAACTTCAAGATGATCAACGACACCTACGGTCACGCGGCCGGCGATGAGGTGCTGCGCGCGGTCGGCGAATGTCTGGCCCGCGCCTTCATTCGCAAGAGCGACCTCGTGGCGCGCTACGGCGGCGACGAGTTCGCGGTCATCCTGAACGACACTTCCGCGAAACACTCCACAAAACTCATTGAGCGCTTCATGGAACACGTGCAGGCTGTCACGATCCCCTACGCCTCGTCGGAAGAGCGCGTTTCGTGCTCGGCCGGCTTTACGGAAATCCATGAGGCCGACACGGTCGAGAGCCTGATCCATCGGGCAGACAAGGCGCTCTACAAAGCCAAGGCCGAGGGCCGAAACAAAGCGAGTTTCCTGCCCTTCTCACCGCCCGTCGGCGACGGCGACGCCTGAGCCGCCAGCGCCTCCGAAAAGCGCGCTCCACTCTAAAGCAGCCGCTCAGGCTGCCGATAAATCCTGTATGGCGGCCCGTCGGGTTCCAGCGTAACGAAGGAGCAAAACTTGGACCTCGCAACTCTCATCGGACTGATCGGGGCATTCGGCATCGTCATGACGTCGATCATGCTCGGCGGCTCGGCGGGCACGTTCGTCAACGTCCCTTCCCTGCTCGTCGTACTCGGCGGCACGGTGCTCGTGACGATGATGAAATTCAGCCTCGGCAAGTTTCTGGGCGCCGCGGGAATCGCCGTCAAAGCATTCCTGCACAAGCCGCTGGATCCGCAGGAGCTGATCGAAGAAGCCGTTGACCTTGCCAAGACCGCTCGCCAGGGTGGCCTCCTTGCGCTGGAAGATCGCGAGGTCAAGGACGACTTCATGAAGAATGGGCTCGGACTGCTGATCGACGGTCACCCGGCAGACACCGTTCGATCGCTGCTGCAGAAAGACCTTGCGCAGACCGTGCAGCGGCACAACGACGGACAGGATATCTTCAAGGCGATCGGCGACGTCGGTCCGGCAATGGGCATGATCGGCACCCTGATCGGCCTCGTGCAGATGCTCTCGAACATGGACGATCCGAAGCAGATTGGTCCGGCCATGGCCGTTGCACTACTTACGACGCTTTACGGCGCGATCCTTGCGAACATGTTCGCACTACCGATCGCCGACAAGCTCGACGTGCGCAGCCGAGAAGAGAAGACCAACAAGTCGCTCATCATCGATGCGCTGCTAAGCATCCAGGGTGGCCAGAATCCGCGCGTCATCGAAAGCATGCTGCAGGCCTACCTGCCGCGCTCGCAGCGTAGAGAGGACGATGTCGAAGGCTGACGTCAGCCTGGTCGTCCAGCCTCATCGTGGCAGAAGCAGAAGCAAAGAAAGAGTCGAAAGGCGTCCCGGCCTGGGTCATGACGTTCGCCGACCTGATGACGCTCCTGATGTGCTTCTTCGTTCTGCTGCTCGCATTCTCTGAAATGGACGCCGCCAAGTTCAAACAGCTCGCCGGTTCGATGAAAGAAGCGTTCGGCGTGCAGAACGAAATAGAAGTGCGGACCATCCCGAAGGGCACCAGCGTCGTCGCGCAGGAGTTCAGTCCGGGGCGTCCGGAGCCAACGCCGATCAATACCATCCGGCAGTTCACGATCGACTCGAACCGCAACACGCTCGACCTTGCCGAGCGCGAAGTCGAGGAAATCGAACGGGCGCGCGATCAGGCCAGGAATCTGCGTATCGCACTCGCTGAGGAAATCGAGCGCGGCGAGGTCGAGATCGAAACAGAAGGCACGCAGATCATCGTGCGGATCATGGAACAGGCGTCGTTCCTTCCCGGCACTGTCGAAGTCGCGCCGGACTTCATACCGGTGCTCGAGAAAATTGCGGGCCTCATCGACAACACCAGCGGCCAGGTCTCAATCTCCGGGCATACCGACAACCAGCCCATCAGCAATGGGCGCTTCCGCTCGAACTGGGAACTCTCGTCATCCCGTGCGGTGACGGTTGCGCATCTGCTGTTGGACAGTTCGGAAATCGACGACGATCGCGTCGAAGTCACCGGTCACGCCGATACCCGACCGCGAGACACCAATGACACGGCTGAGGGCCGCGCAAGAAACCGGCGCGTGGAGATGCTGATCAGGCGTGCCGACGAAGCTGAGCAGGACGGCGACGGGGCAGAAGCCAGCCCCAGTGAACCGCCTGAGGAGGTATTCAACAATGCTCCAACATGACAACCGCCGCTCCTTCCGCATCAAGGAAACGATGTTTCTGCGTTATGAAGTCCTGACCGATCAGGATTTCCACGATGGCATTGACCGCTACAAGCTGCGCCATGGCCACGACGCCGATGCACAGGCGCAGATTGTCGACATCGACGCCCGCATGTCGGAAGCGATGTTCAAGATGAATGGCGAAGCAGAGAGCATCTGCCGCCTCATCACGTTGCTTAACGACAAGGTCAACGTCGTCATGAACATGCTCCCCGGCTTCCAGAAATCCCGGGCAGCGCTGGCGAAGATGCCGCCGCAGATCTGCGAAATCGGCGCCGATGGTCTGGTGTTCTCGGCAGAGACTCAGATTCCCGTGGACACAAAGCTGCATCTGAGCTTCCTCCTGGAATCGGACAATCGATTCATGGAGTCTTTCTGCCGCGTCGTGCGTCACGTCGAGTCGCCGCACGACGGCAGCTCGGGACTGAAGTACGGCATCGCCGTCGAGTTTCACGGAATGCGCCCGGAGCAGCGCGAGACGCTCATCCAGTACATGTTCAGCCGCGAGACAGAAACGCTAAGGCTTCGCCGCCTCGAAATCGAAGCCCAGGAACTCGATTCCTGATTCGGCCTTGCGCCCCGCCGTGCTTCGCCCAGCGATGACGGCGCGCCACATCCTTGCTGCCTTGCATCTGTCCGGTCGCCGCCGGATACTCGTCGTGAATCGGTGCACCGATCACCGCAACAACGCGACAATTCATCCAACGGACGAGAAAATATGAGCGACAGCGACGTTCGGGACTTACTTGAGCGGCTGAAGAACGAACTTCAGGACGCCGAACTCGACGCCGACACTCGAAAGCTGATGATGGATCTCGACGCCGAGATTCACGGCCTGCTGGATTCCGACGCCGACGTCGAGGCGATCGCCTCCGTCGCGGATCGGGCCCGGGAGATCGAAGCCGACTTCGAGTCGGACCATCCGCTTGCCGTTCGCGTATTGCGTGAGATCGTCCAATCGCTCGCGCGCATGGGAATTTGATCGTTTCCTGCCCGATGCACGACGCCTATCGAACGGGCTGACAATACTATGAAGAAACTTGCTCCCGCGGTCATTGCCGTATTCCTGCTCGCGGCGATCGCATTGCTTGTGATCTACCAACGGGCCAACGTCGAAGTACTGCCCATGGACGCGACGGCGCGAGCGGATGCTCCCGGGCAATTCATCGAACTCTCCGACGGAACCACGCACTACGAACTCGCAGGGCCTGCCGATGGACCCGTCGTCGTACTCGTTCACGGATTCAGCGTTCCGTACTACATCTGGGACACGACCTTCGCCGCGCTGACCGAATCCGGCTTCCGCGTACTGCGCTACGACCTCTACGGCAGGGGCTACTCCGACCGGCCGGATATCGCGTACGACGGGGCGCTGTTCGAGCGGCAGATCGTGGAACTCATCGAGGGACTGGACCTCGACGAGCCCCTCGACGTCATTGGTCTGTCGATGGGCGGCGCCGTTACTGTGCGCTTCGTTGCCAATCAGCGGCAGCGCGTCCGGCGCGCCGTGCTCGTCGACCCGGTGCATTCGACCTGGGGCACCCCGGACCTGCCGCGCGTGATCGGCAACTACGTTCTGGCGGTAAGAATGCTGCCGCGCATGGCCGAGGGCCAGCTCTCGGATTTCGTGCGGCCGGAGAACTACCCGACGTGGGTCGATCAGTATCGGGTGCAGATGCGGTACGAGGGTTTCCGGCGGGCGGTCATCGCAACGCTCTACGACTTCGGACCCGAAGATCATTTCTCCTGGTACAGCGACGTTCAGGCGCTCGGGGTGCCGACCATGCTCGTCTGGGGAGAAGAGGACCGGACGCTGCCTATCGCAGGCGCTGATGAAATCCGCGAAGTTCTCGATGTCGAGTACCTGCCCGTGCCGGATGCCGGTCACCTGCCGCATATCGAGCAGGACGCCACGGTCAATCCGGCAATCGTGGAGTTTCTGACGCAACCCTGATGGCGGGCTATTCCGGAACACCGCTGGTCAGGAAGCTCGGCATCAAGCCCGGTTTCAGGGTGCGGACCTCGTCGGCGCCGTCCAACTACTCACAACTCCTGGGTACTATGCCGGCCGACGTCACGATCTCGTCATCGATACGCACCAGAATCGATCTCTGGCACCTGTTTACGCGCTCGAAGCCAGAGCTCGAGACAGCTCTGCCGAGGATGATGCGCGGAATTCGCCCGGACGCGGCAATCTGGATCTCGTGGCCGAAGAAAACGTCGGGCATACGAACCACGGTCGACGGCGACGTTATTCGAGAACTCGCGCTGCCGCTCGGCCTTGTCGACATCAAGATCTGCGCGGTCGATGAGACCTGGTCCGCGCTCAAGCTCGTCATTCGCAAGGAACTCCGCCCTGAGTGGAGCGCCTGACGCAGCATTCTCAAATCACCGATGCCCAAAAGGACGCACAGCACATGAAAGCAATCTGGCAAGGAACGACGATAGCCGAATCCGATGACACCGTCGTCGTGGAGGGCAATCATTACTTTCCGCGCGACGCCCTAAACGACGAGTACATCGAGGAAAGCACACATACGAGCGTCTGCCCGTGGAAGGGCACTGCCAACTACTACTCGCTGAAGGTCGATGGTGACCTGAATCCCAACGCCGTCTGGTACTACGCGTCGCCGAAGCCCGCCGCACAGGAAATCGAGGGTCGTGTCGCGTTCTGGCGTGGTGTCGAGGTCGTCGAGTAGATGGCCGAACGGCACTTTCCGGAACTGATACAAGCGCTGCCCGCCTTCGACGGGCCGTTCGATGCCTTTCGGCTCGGCGCATCCGGTTGCGAGGTTCTGTTCGCGTCCTACCCCGCCGGCACCGAGATCGAGGCGCACACCCATCCAACGGAAAACGTCGGAGTCATCACTGCAGGCGAGCTCGTTCTGATCGTCGACGGCGAAGAAACGCGATATGGATCGGGCGACTGGTATCACTTGCAGCCCGGACAATCGCACGCCGCGCGCTTCGAAGTGGCTACCGCCGAAATCGAATTCTGGTTCGATCGATAGAGACGATGCCGTCGCCGGCTAGCTGAGCGACTCCTGCATCGACGTCAGCTTCTTGCGGTACTCGCCGAGCACGGTCGCCAACGTCCCGGCGTTGATGCCCAGCTTCACACATGACGGCATTTCGTCGATGTCGGCGGACTCCGGGTCCGTCAGATCGACGAGGTGTCTCGAGGCCCAGATGACGTCGACGAGACGAATGTCGCTTTCCGGGTCCTCGTTCAGATATTGCGCCGGATCCGCCGATTCCGCGACTTCATCGCCGAAGCCCCAGGACTCGATGATGCTCTTGGAAATCTGGCCATTCCATTCTTCGAACATTGCCTGTAGCGAATCTTCTTCACCGAGAATTTCGGGAAACTCCTCTGCCTTGGTGACGATGTAGAGCTTGCCGACCTCGTGCATCAGACCGCACAGATACGCCGTTTCCTCATTGACGGCCGTGGTCCGGCGGCCAACGGCGAAGGCCATGCAGGAGACCTTCATGCCCCGCGCCCAGATCGCGCGCAGGTGCCTGGCCGCATGGCTGTGCTTCTCCGCTGCGTAGAGCTGCTTCATCGCCAGCGACATCGCCGTGTTGCGAACGACTTCGAAGCCGAGCCGGCCGATCGCGGCATCCAGCGTTTCGATCTTGATGTTCGCGCGGTTGTAATAGGCCGAGTTGGCGAAAACGAACAACCTGGAGACGAGCACGGGATCCACACTGACCGCTCGGCTGACCTGATCGAAATCGGCAGTGTTCGATTCGAGCATTTTGCGGATTTTCAGCACGACGTCCGGCAACGACGGCAGGACGATATCCCCGTTCTCGAGTTCCAGCGCCAGGAGGCTGACAAATCTGAATTGGTCTTCTTTCGACATGAGTACGCCTAGTGTCTCTGACTGGTTGTCGGAGTGCTGTGAAGTTTCTTTAGCAGTTCCGCCTCTCCGACATTGAGCCCACAGGTGCGGGTAAGCTCTTCGACCGAGGCACCGTGGCGGGCCATCCTCGTCGCGTTCTCGATCGGCAGCGGTCGCGACACGGTTTCGGCACCGACCTTCTGCTCCGTCTCGGACAGGGCAGCAATCTGCTCCTGCAACTCGGTGATGCGCTTGTCGAGCCTTAGGTTGGAAATGAGCTGCTGCTTGGACGGCCCGGGCTGTTCCTCCGGAACCGGCGCGTTCTTCAGCTCGGACAGTAACTGTTCGACGCGTCGCGTCTGACGCCACATGCCGAGGAGCACGATGGTGCCCAGCAGTAGTACGAAGGCCTTGCCGGCCAGCAATGCGTAGTAGGTTGTCGGTTCGTCAATGATCATCACACGTGCTCGTCGATTATGTGTCCTGGTTCGTCGTCGTCGCGGCGACGCTCCTTCTCGGGATCGCGTTTCGGCGGTCGCTCTTTCTGCTGTTCCTCATCGCGATTCGCCGGCTGCGTCGGTTTCACCGGGTAGCTCGGCGGGATCTTCCAGATGCCGGAGATGTCTGCCATCGTCGACGCTCCTCACCAGCGGTCGGCCGCCCCGCGGAGGCGCATGACCGCCTGACCGTGGATCTGGCAGACGCGAGACTCGCTGACGTCGAGGACTCGACCTATCTCCTTCAGGTTTAGCTCCTGTTCGTAGTAGAGCGACAAGACCAGCCGCTCGCGTTCGGGCAGTTCGGAGATCGCATCGGCGAGATTCTCGCGGAACTGCGATTGGAACAGCTCTTCGTCCGGCGTCGCGGTCTTGGACGCCGGTGGCGGGCGCTGCAGAGTCGGTTCGTCCATCGACTCGTCGAGACTGAAGAGTCGGCTGCAGGCGCTGTCGCTCAGAATCTTGTGATACTCGTCAATCGAGATTCCCAGCCGCTCCGCGATCTCAGTCGCTTCGGCCGCGCGCCCCTCCTCCGCTTCGATCTCGTGGATGGCCTCCGTTACCTGCCGGTACTTGTGATGCACGGAACGTGGCGTCCAGTCGTGCTTGCGGATGTCGTCGAGCATGGCACCGCGGATTCGGATGCCGGCGTAGGTCTCGAAGCTCGCTCCCCGGTCGGGATCGAAATTCCCAGCAGCCTCGAGAAGCCCCACCATGCCGGATTGCATGAGATCGTCGATATCGACGCTCGACGGCAATCGGGCCGCCAAATGGTGTGCGATTCGCTTAACCAGACCGACATTGCGGATGACGAGGTCGTCGTCCGAGTAGGCACTGTCGGCCTGCGCAACGGTGTTATAGGCAATCATGCGACCTTACCCCGCGATGCAGTCTCTGCCATCAGCAGACGTTCGAAGAAGAACTCGATGCCGCCAGATGCCTCGCGCCGCTCGGGCAGTCCGTCGACCGACTTGGCGAGCTTCAGGAAGGCGGTGCCCGACGGACTGAGCGGATAGGCATCGACGACCGCTCGCTGTTCCTGCACGGCTTTGACGAGGTAGCGGTCATCCGGGACGTCGCCCAGGTGCCGCAGTACGACATCGAGATAGGAATCCGTCACCTTCAGGAGCTTCTGAAAAAGCTGCCTTCCCGTCGCAGCCTGCGAGCTCTGGTTGGTGACGATGTTGAAACGGGACAGACCGTAGTTCTGACTGAATACCTTGATCAGCGCATAGGCATCCGTTAGCGATGCGGGTTCGTCACGCAGCACAACTACCGGGTGCTGTGCGGCCTGCACGAAACGAGCAACATCGGGCGAGATACCGGCCGCCGTATCGACGATCATGATCTCCGGCTGGCGGCTAAGCTGGCTGAAAGACTGGATGATCGCCGCTTGCGCGACCGGCGGCAGGTCGGTCATGCGAAAGCTGCCCGACGACGCCGGGACGATTCTGACCTTGCGCGGGCCGGTAATGATCGTGCTTTCGAGATCGATCTCACCCTTGACGACGTGCGAGAGGTTATACGACGGCTGCAGACCCAGCAGCACGTCGACGTTTGCGAGACTGACGTCGGCGTCCAGCAGGCAGACGTCTCTGCCGATCGCCGCAAGGCCGATCGCCAGATTCGTCGCGACGTTGGTCTTTCCAACGCCGCCCTTGCCGCTGCATACCGCGATGACTTTTGTCGGCTTCCTGTTCATGGTCTCCCTCAGATTCCTTTCCTGTGTTTTGCTATGCATACCCGACATTCGCCGTCGAGTAGTTCTCGGCCATCGAGCGCTCGCTGACGCGCGGCTTGCTGACGTTCAGGCAATCGACCGCCTGATTGATGAGCCAGTACTTGCGTTGTGACGCCTCGAACAGATCGTCCGGAATGTGCTGACCGTTCGAGAGCCAGGATGCGGGCAGGTCGTGGCGTATCAGTGCGCTCATGACGCAGCCCAGCTGCGCTGCCTCGTCGATCTTGGTGACGATGCAGCCCTCCAGCGGGACTTTGCGGAACGACCGGATGGCCTCGTCCAGCGACGCCTCCTGAGTCGCGGCCGAGAGCGTCAAATAGAAGCGGACCCGATCCTGGTTGCTGCCGTAAGCGGCCAGCTGCTGCGTGAGGTCCCGATCGCGGGGGCTGCGCCCCTCGGTGTCGATGAGCACGAGTTTCTTGCTCCGCAGCTGTACGAGAAGATCGGTCAGTTCGGCAGCGTTGCTGGCCGAGTAAACCTTCGCGCCGATGATGTTGGCGAACGCCATCAAATGTTCCTTGGCGCCGATCCGATACGAGTCAGCCGAAATCAGTGCGATCTCATCCGCGCCGTTCTGCAGCGCGAAGCGGGTCGCGAGTTTGGCAATCGTCGTCGTCTTGCCAACGCCGGTCGGTCCGATGAGCGCGAAAGTACCGCCGTGCTCCATCAGACCGTCCGGCTTCAAGGGCAGCGCTTCAGCCACCTCCCGAAGCGGCGCATGCCAGAGGCTCTTGCTGTCGGTAACCGGCGCCAGGCGGTCGAGAATCATGTGCGCGATATCGGGTGCGATGCCCAATTTGGCGAGATTGCGAAGCATCTGTGCCCTGTGCGGCGAACGCCCCGAGGTGTCCTTCCATACGAGGCCGGACAGCTGGGTCTCGATCAGACCGCGCAAGGACGTTATCTCGTCCTGCACGTCTTTCAGTGCCGAATCGGTCTGCTGATCTTCCGCGATGGGCTGCTTGAGGCGGTCCGCAAGAGCTGCCTCCCTCTGCGCCTTGATCTCCGCAGCAATGACTTCCGGTGTTGCCACCTCACCAGGAACGAAGTCGTCCTCGGCGATCTCGGCGAGCACGTCGCTGTCGATGACCGTGTCGCTCGCCTCGGTATCGTCGACGTCAAGTCCGACGGCGTGTCGCACGAGCGCCTCGTCGTAGTCGATCGCCGCGATGACTTCGATACCGTCATCGACGCGGCGGTTCGACAGGATCACAGCGTCCGGGCCTTGATCCTCTCGCACTCGGCGGAGTACGTGCCGCATGTCCTTGTCCAGATAGCGTTTGATCTTCATAACCAGTTCTCAATCAGTGGTTCGCTCGTTACCGACGTCCAGTCGTATTCCAACCCGGCATTTCGCTTTCATTGAATTCATCATCCGACGGCCGCAAGCATCTGAATGCGCTTGTCGTCCGGTACCTCGTTGTAGGCCAGCACATAGAGGTTGCGGATGTTCCGCATCATTCGGGACATCCAGGGGCGCACCTGCGGAGCGACCAGCAACACCGCCGGCTCGCCGGCAATTTCCTGGCTCTGCGCTTTTTCGCTCAGCGTCGTGTGCAGTCGTTCCATCATTGCGGGTTCCAACCCCAGGCTTCCGCCTTCCTGTGCACTCTCATTCAAGATTCGTTCCAACTCCGGCTCCAGGGTCAGAACCGGCAGCTCAGGCCGCGTCCCCGCTACGCTCTGAACGATGGAACGTCCCAGCGACACCCGCACGGCGGCCGACAAGGCGTCAGGATCCTGACTGCGGGCACCCTGCTCCGCCAATGTTTCGGCGATCTTGCGAATGTTGCGGACGGGGATCTTCTCCTCGAGCAGGTTTTGCAGAACCCGCAGGATCGTGCTCATTGGCAGGAGCTTCGGCGTGAGGTCCTCGACCAGCTTTGGCGAGGACTCCGCGAGTCGATCCATGAGCTGCTGGCACTCTTCGTGGCCGAGCAGTTCGTGGGCGTTGGACTTCAGAACCTCGGACAGATGGGTCGCAACGACCGTGGCTGGATCGACGACCGTATAGCCGAGCATCTGTGCTTCCTCGCGCTGCGAGGCATCGATCCAGTAGGCCTCGAGCCCAAAGGCCGGATCCACCGTTTCGATGCCCTCGATCTTGCCGAACACCTGGCTCGGATTGATCGCAAGGTCCTTGTCGATGTGAATCTCACCCTCGCCGATGGCGACACCGGACAGCGTGATCCGGTAGCTGTTCGGCCCCAGGTCGAGGTTGTCGCGGATGTGCACGGGCGAGACCAGGAAACCGAGTTCCTCGGTCAGCTTGCGGCGAACCCCCTTTATCCTCGTAACGAGGGCACCGTCCCGATTTCGATCGACCAGTGGAATCAGCCGGTAGCCTACGTCGAGACCGACGAGATCGACCGGGTCGACGTCCTGCCAGCTCAAGTCCGGCAGCGCCGCATCGGGACTCGTCTCGGCGACCTCCGGCTCGGGAGCCGCATCCTTTCGTTTCGAGACCTTCACCGCAGCGAACGCGCACAGGCCGGCGAGCGTGAGGAACGCGAAGTTGGGCATGCCGGGGATCATTCCGAGGATGCCGAGGACGGCGGCGGTCACGAGCAGCGTGCGGTGGTCGCTGAACAGCTGCGTGAAGACCTGCTTGCGCATGTCCTGTGAGCGCGAGACGCGAGTAACGATGATCGCTACGGCCGTCGACAGCAGCAGTGACGGCACCTGGGCCACCAGCCCGTCACCGATGGTGAGCAGCGTGTAGTTGTGTACCGCCGCGGAGAACGTCAGATCGTGCTGCGACGTGCCGATGATCAGCCCGCCGATGATATTGATGAACAGGATCAGGATCGCGGCGATGGCGTCGCCACGGACGAATTTGCTTGAGCCATCCATCGAGCCGTAGAAATCCGCTTCCTCGCTGATCTCCGAACGCCGGGTGCGCGCCGTCTCCTGGTCGATGATCCCGGCATTCAAGTCGGCGTCGATCGCCATCTGCTTGCCCGGCATGGCATCCAGCGTGAATCGTGCCGAAACCTCGGATACACGCGTGGCACCCTTGGTCACCACGACGAAATTGATGATCACCAGGATGGCGAAGATCACGAGACCGACGGCGTAGTTGCCGCCGACTACAAATTCGCCGAATGCTTCGATGACCTTACCGGCCGCCGACGTGCCAGTATGGCCGTTAAGCAACACGACGCGTGTCGACGCGATATTCAGGGCAAGCCGCATCAGGGTTACGACCAGCAGGATCGTCGGGAACACCGCGAACTCCAGCGGCCGACCGACGTACACCGTCGTCAGCAGGATCGCGACCGACAGGGCGATGTTGAACGTGAACAACACGTCGAGCGCCAGCGGCGGGAGCGGCACCATCATCATCGCCAGCATTGCCAGCAGCAGCAGAGGCATGCCGGCGCCGCGAATCAGGTCACTCATGATGTTGCCGCTACCCATCAGAACTCGCCCTCATCGATGTCGGGAACCGGGGGCTCTGGCCGCTTCTGACCGGGACGCAACGTCTCGCCGATTTGATAGATGTAGGCAAGGACCTGGGCGACCGCGGTGTACAGCTTCGCCGGGATCTCCTCACCGATCTCGGTGGTCTTGTAAAGAACTCGCGCCAGCGGCGGTGCCGAAAACAATGGCACGTCGTGTTCGCCTGCGACCTCACGGATTCGCTGCGCCAGCAGATCCTGGCCCTTGGCGATGACCCGCGGCGCACCCATCGTCTCCTCGTCGTACTTGAGCGCCACGGCGAAGTGCGTCGGGTTGGTAATCACGACGTCAGCGGTCGGCAACTCTTCCATCATGCGGCGCGTGGCGATCTGTTGCTGCAACATGCGGACACGGGACTTGACCTCCGGCCGGCCTTCGGTGTCCTTGAATTCTTCTTTCACCTCCTGGCGCGTCATCTTCAGCTTCTTCTGGTATTGCCAAAGCTGGAAGGGAACGTCGAAAGCGGCAATCAGGATCAGCCCCGAACTGACGATCAGCAGCGACTTGCCGCAAATCTTCAGCGCATGAGCGATGCCGGACTCGATCGGCTCGCGGCCGAGCCCGGCGAGCTCGTCGACCAGGAACCACAGCCACGCGATGGCGATGACCGCGATAACCGTGAACTTCGCGAGCGCCTTGACAAGTTCGTTCAGCGCATTTGCGCTGAAGATACGCTTGATGCCCTTGATCGGACTGATCCGCTCGAGCTTCGGCGCGGCCGCCTTCATGCTGAAGGACCAGCCTCCGATCAGCATGGCACTCAGGAACACAGCGGCGATCAGAACGACTGCAAACGGAGCAAGGCCAAGGAAGACGTCGGCGGCAAACTCGGAGAATGCGACCGACAGTTGCCCCGGGTCGAAGATCCTCGAGCGGTCAATCGCAAGTGCATCCTTCATTGCCTCCAGGAGGTTCCCCCCCATCGGCGCCGCGAGCATTGACAGCGCGGCTGCACCGGTCACCATGACCCCGGACATGGTCAGCTCCCGGGATCGCGGAACGTCGCCTTTCTTGCGGGCGTCCGCGCGACGCTTCGGTGTCGCTTGTTCTGTGCGTTCCTGTTGTGACTTTTTCTCGGCCATCGCGCTGAATCGTCTCTATCAGGACTCAAGCAAGGCAGAAACCGTCGATAGCGAGATCGACAGGAAGGACGTCACGTTTTCGATCAGCGCGTCCATGTTGAGAAAAATGACCGCGAAGCCCAACAACATGGCAACTGGAAAGCCCACCGCGAACAAATTCAGGGTCGGTGCCGCTCGACTCATCGCGCCGAAAGCCAGATTGACGACCAGAATCGACGTAATCGCCGGCAATGCGATCTTGGTCGCGAAGACGAACAGCCAGGCGGTCCACTCCAGCATCTGTGCGAGTACCTCCGTCGACAGCGGTGTCGTGCCGAGCGGCCACGCCTCGAAGCTCATGGCCAGCAGCTGGATCAACGCGAGATGGCCGTCCATCGACAGAAACACCAGCATGCCCAACATCAGGAAGAGCTGGCCCAGCACCGGAATGTTCACGCCTCGCGTCTTGTCCACAAAGACCGCGAAGCCCAAGCCCATGCTCATGCCGATCACCTGACCGCCGAGAGCGATAGCGTCGAAGACAAGCTGCACTAAGAATCCCAGTGCGACGCCGATTCCGATCTCCTGAATCATCGTGACCAGACCCATTGCACTCAAGACTTCCGGTGTCGATGCAGTCGGAATGACCGGCGCGATCACGACGGTCAATGCAATCGCTACCAGCAGGCGCACGCGGGCCGGTACGAAGCTGCCACCCACCACGGGCATCACCATCAGGAATGCCCCGATCCGAACGAAGGGCCAAATGTAGTTGCCCACTTGGTCGATGATCGGTGTTAGCTGAAGGTCTACCATCTGCCATGTCTCTCGTTTGCATATCTCGCCCCTTGACTGTCGCGATCATGAGATCAGCGAGGGAATCTGCTCCATGAGTTGTTGCGTGTAGTTGACGATGACGCTCAGCATCCACGGCCCTGCGACGACCAGCGCCGCAACCAGCACCAGCAGCTTGGGGATGAAAGAGAGCGTCATTTCGTTGATCTGGGTAGCGGCCTGGAACATACCGATCAGCAGGCCGACCGCGAGGGCCGATAGAAGCAGCGGTGCAGCAATCAGCATCGTGACCCACAGCGCTTGCTGGCCGATTGTCGTAACCATCTCAGGCGTCATAGCGGGCCTCCGCTATAGAAACTCGACGCGAGTGTGCCGATGAGGAGCGCCCAACCGTCCACCAGCACAAACAGCATGATCTTGAACGGCAGCGAAATGAGCATCGGCGACAGCATCATCATGCCCATCGACATCAGGACGCTGGATACGACGAGGTCGATGACCAGGAAAGGAATGAAGACGAGAAAGCCGATCTGAAACGCCGTCTTCAACTCGCTGACCATGAAGCTCGGAATGACGATGGACATCGGCACGTCGTCTATCGAGTCAAAGTCGTCGCGGCCGGCGATGTTGGCGAACAACTGCAGGTCCGAATCGCGCGTTTGGTTGAGCATGAAGGTGCGGAGCGGCTGCAAGCCCCGGTCGAGCGCCTGCATCGCGTCGATCTCCCCTTCGAAGTACGGCTGCGCCGCGGCCTGATGCACGTCGCTGATGACCGGCGACATGACGAAGAAGGTCAGGAACAAGGCAATGCCGAGCAGTACCTGATTCGGCGGCGTCTGCGCGGTGCCCAACGCCTGTCTCAGAATGGACAGAACAATGATGATGCGGACGAAGGCGCTCATCGACAGAACCAGCGCCGGCAGGAGCGTCAGCAGCGTCATGAGCACCAGAATCTGGATGCTCAACGAATACGACTGCCCCTGCATCGCCTCGCCGGCGACAGCCAGGTTTCCTGCCTCTTGCGCGAAGGCGGCCGGTGCGGCCAGCGCGAGGATCAGCAGAATGGCGGACGCCAGTCTCACTTGCGCATCTCCTTCAGCGCCGACTTGAGCCGCGACCCGAAGCCGGGTTCGGCACTCGGTGTTTCGGTAGCGACGGGCGTATCGAAGACATGCAGTGTCTGAACCTGCGAGGCGGTCATGCCCACCAGCAGTTGCTGACCGGCGATCTCGACCAGCAGCAGGCGCTCTTTCGCACCCAGCGGACGGCTCGCAACCACGTTAATGACGTCACTGTTGCCGCCGCCGAATGAGCGGGCGCGCGAGTACAACCAGCCGAAGCCGACGATCGCGCCGATGACCACGATCAGGCTTGCCGCGAGGCTAAGCAGTTCGGTTCCGCCCGCACCGTCCATCAGGCGAGCTTCTCTATCCGCTCGAGCGGGCTGACCACGTCGGTCAGGCGAACACCGAAACGGTCGTCCACGACGACGATCTCGCCGTGCGCGATGAGCGTGCCGTTGACGAGCACGTCCATCGGCTCGCTGGCGTCACGGTCCAGAGCGATTACCGAGCCCTCGACCAGCTTTACCAGGTCGCGGATGGAGATCTCCGTCGATCCAACACGCAGGCTGACGTCGACCGGGATGTCGAGAACGAGGTCGAGATTCACTTCACTGGATTCGCTCGCGGGATTGCCGCCGCCGAGCTCGTCCGGTGAATACTGTGCCGCCTCGTCTGTCGTCGGCTGTTCGGATTCTGTTTCTTCACTCATTGCGGTTTCCTTGATTGGATAGCTTCAGCTCGCTGGCGCACGAGTGAGCCAGCGGGTTGCTTCGATGGCGTAGCGACCGTCATGAACGCCGAACCGGCCCTCGATGACGGCGACGTCATTGGTAAAAACGGTGCCCTTGCGCGGGTTGTCGAGATCGATCACGTCGCCGACCTCGAGGCTGGCAATGCGGCGGAGACTCAGCCGTGCCGTACCGACGCAGGAATTGACGTTGACCAGGGCTTCGGGCACGCGGCCGCGGATCGAGCTCTCCCAGCGGGCGTCTTCCGCGGCGTCGCGGTCGCGCTTCTGACCCTCGAGGACCGGCACTAGGGATGCGATCATCGTCATCGGCCATACCACGTGCAGCGACTGCGTTTCCTCACCGGCGGTCAATTCGAATTCGCAGGCGATGATCTGTTCGCCGTCCTCGATCAGATCGACGACGTCGGTGCTCTGATAGATCTCGCCGGGGCGCGCCTCGAGTTCGATAATCGGCGCCCATGTCTCCTCGATACCCTTGAGTACCTCCTGGCAGAACAGAGCGACGACGTTCATCTCGCCGCGCGTAAACCCTTCCGCTTCGTGGCGCGGCGGGTTGTCGTCCGAACCGCCATAGAATCGTTCGACGATAGGCAGCACGGCCGAGCGGCCGGCGACCACTACGGCGGAACCTTCGAGCGGGCTTGCCTGGAACTCGAACAGGACCGCCGGTTCGGCCCACTGTTCGCGGAACTCGCCCCACGTCGGAGTCTCGAGCGTGCCCGGTTCGGCCTCGATGCGGTCGTTCAACAGGTGCTGCGCCGCCTTGCCAATCCATGCGCCCAGCTTGCGGTTCATGCTCTGGAGGCGGGGAAAGCTGTTGGTGACGATATGGTTGCGGGGAGTGACGACGAAAGGCTGCACCCTCGCGTACGTGGGACCCGAGGCCGACTGGACCTCGACATCGCCCTTTTCGACGCCCTCGAGGAGTGCGTCTTTCTCTTCGTCGCTTAGGACCTGATCCGTCATCGACTGGTGCCTACTGGACGACGAGCGCCGTGAAGTACAGCGCCTCGACGCCTTCTTCGCCGGTGTTCTCGCGAATGACCCGCTGGATCTCAGCCAAACCGTCGGAGAGCATCTGCTCCTTACCCTCACGGGTGACGATCTCTTCGTAGATCGCCTGACCGTAGAGCAGAATCAGAGCGTTGCGGATGGCCGGTGTGTGCTCGCGCACGCGATTGATCACATCCTGATCGCGCGACATCACTTCCATCGTGACCTGCATGAAGTGGGCGTCGCCGACTTCGTCCTTGAAGTTGATCACCAGCGGCGGATGCAGCGTCTGGTAGATCGGCGGCTTGTTCGACACCTGCGGGACGGCCTCTTCGCCGTCGGCGCCTTCGGCCGGTGCATCGGAATTCAGCACCATCGGGCCGACGAAGATGCCGACGACAACCAGCAGCACAGCGGCGCCGCCGAGCATCAGCATCTTGCCCATGCCGCCTTTCTTCTCGCCCTCTTCCTGAATCTCTTCTTCAGCCATGGTTTGCTCCAGTGAGTACTAGTCCCTGTAATGCAAACCGCGTGCCAGAAAGACAAAGGCAGCGTTTAAGTTATATTTTTCAGATAGTTACGAGGTTTCTAGAGATTGCCTGGAGATAGCAGCGGCGCCGGAAAACCGACGCCGTTCCGGCTACCGGATCGCGTGTCGGAAAATTGACGATGCCAGGGCGCCGCGACAGGGACGCATGGAGGGGCCTTTGGCCCTGGGTGCCGGGAGGTCCGGGATAGCGGTGTCGGGTCTGCAGACCGGACTGGCCGAGCGGCCGAAGCCGCTCGGCAGACGACCGGTCTAGACGAAGGTGTCGACGAGCCCGGACTCGACCCGTGATCGGACAACCTCGCCCTTGGTTTCCTCAGCGCTGAGTTCCAGCCCCTCTGCGCTCGCTGTCTCGACATCAGACGAGCGCGCATCGTCACCGTCCGCTGCCCCTTCCTGGCCGACACTCGTTTGGCCGAGAGACAGGCCGTTCTCAGCAAACAGCTCTCTCAGCCGCGGCAGAGCCTGCTCGATCGCGTCTCGCGTCATGGCGTGTTGCGCCTGGAAGCTGACGTTCGCTGCGCCGTCGTCCACGCTCACCTGAACCCTGAGCGGGCCCAGTTCGGCTGGCGTAAGCCGGATTTCAGCGTGCTGCAGCTTGTTGTTCGCCATCATGACGACACGCTCGGAAACCGCCCGATCCCAGTCGGGCTGCTGTACCGGCGTATTGATCGGCTGCAGGATCGACTGCGCCTGGCGCGGTGAAAGCGGCTCGGCCACGGTTCGCGCGAGCGGCGCGGTATCGTTCGCCGAGCGCAACTCAGCGACGCCTTCCGCTATTGCGTCGACAATCGCTGCCGGGTTCTGTGTGGTCGGCTGTGCCGTCTGCACCGCCTGGGTCAACGGCTCGGGTACCAACCGCGTGGGCTCAGGCGCGATGGCGGCTGTCTCCACCATTACCGGCATGCGCGGCTCGGCCGTTCGAGCTGCCGGAACTTCGAGCAAGGGTGACCGTAAGGGGCCGGACTGCGCTAACGGATCGTCCCCGTCCGACTCGGCGACGACCGATGGCGCCGTTGCAGCCATGATCGGACGACGCAGCGCGTCGGCGCCGGTCTGCGGAACGGCGTCCCGTGCCAGCGCGCCCGTCTCGGGCAGCAAAGTGTGTTTGCCGGATCGGTCACCGAGGTCCATGGGACCCGGCGGCACCGCGGGCTGCAGCCCCTTGCCGGGCAGAGCCGAAAGAGGAATCCCGGCTTCACGCCCGGCCGCCGACTCCTCGATCGGCCTTATCGGCGACTCTGCGTCCGGAATGGGCTGCAGTTCCAGAGTCACCTCGAGGACCTCAGCGTCTTCGACCACAGAATACGGCGCGATTATCCCGTCGCTTTCCGGCGCGAGACTGTCCGCATCCGGCGTCAACGGCTGTCCGGATTCGAGAACGATCTCGGCGCTCACCTCGGGATTCGCGGACAGCGGCTCCGGCATGAGCGGCAAAGCGTTGCCGGTCCGCGGCAGCGATTCGCCCGTTGCCGGACGGTCAGCCGACCTCACCGCAAGCACATCGGCGAACAGGGCGGTGGGCTCATCCGCGCCGTCGGGCGTGAACGTGCCAGTATTCGTGTCGAATTGGGGCAGCTCGGTAAGCTGTAGATTCATTGTCGGCAACATCGGGAGTCCTGGTTTGGTGTTGTGTCCTGCTTACAAGGGAGCAAGATGCATGCCAGGTCCTAGTCGTCGTCGAAGATCGGGGCCTTGGCCGGCAGATCGTCGAGGACACGCTGTTCGCGCCGGTCGTCCTGAATCTCTGCCTCCTTCAAATAGCGGTTCTGGACCTTCTGCAGCGATTCCAGTCGCTGCCGCTTCTTAAGCCAGCGCTGCCGATGCGTCTCCAGCGATCGTTCGCAGTCCTGCACGATCTCCTGCTGCGACTTCACCGCCTGGTCGAGCCGGTAGAGGAAATTCTGGTAGTCCTTCCAGTGAACCGAGTGGATGCGCTGCTGGTCGTCGGCCTTCTCCGCGTACGACTGCCGGTAGGCGTTCAGCTCGGCGAGGCGCCGAAGCTGCTCGTTGAGCTGCGTCTGAACCCGGCCGGTCGTCTCGCCGCTCTGGCGCTCCTCGGCGTTTGCGAGCGACACCAGCTTGTCGATCTTGTCGGGCCGGCGCGCCACCTTAAGCTTCCCCGGTCACGGTATCGGCGGCCGCAGCGTCGAACAGGCGATTGAGATCCGCGAGGCTGGCCGTGGAATCCACCGACTGACCGTGATGCTGGCGCAAGAACTCGATAAAGGAAGGCCACATCGCGATGGCCTCATCGAGCTGCGGGTTCGATCCCGGCTGGTACGCGCCGACCGAGATCAGGTCGCGATTCTCCTGGTACAGCGAGTACACCTGCCGGAAACGGCTGATCAACTGCTGCTGGCCGTCGTCGACGAATTGGGTCATCGCGCGACTGACCGAGGCTTCGACGTCGATCGCCGGGTAGATGCCGGCATCGGCCATGCCACGCGACAACACGATGTGGCCGTCCAGAATCGCCCGCGACGCATCGACGATCGGATCGTTGGGGTCGTCGCCTTCTGCGAGAACCGTATAGATCGCGGAGATGGAACCGCGCCCTTTTTCTCCATTGCCGGCGCGCTCGACCAGCTGCGGCAGCTTCGCGAATACCGACGGCGGATAACCCTTCGTGGCCGGCGGCTCGCCGATCGCCAGAGCGATCTCACGCTGCGCCTGTGCGAAGCGCGTCAGTGAATCCATGAGCAAGAGTACGTTCCGGCCCTGGTCGCGGAAGTGCTCCGCGATCGCTGCGGTCAGCCAGGCGCCATGAAGGCGCATCAGCGGCGTGTCATCGGCCGGCGTTGCGACGACGACGGCCTTCTCCATGCCCTCTCGACCGAGCGATTGATCGATGAATTCCTTGACCTCGCGGCCGCGCTCGCCGACGAGACCGACTACGACGACATCGGCCTCGGTGTTGCGGGTCATCATGCCCAGCAACATGCTCTTGCCGACACCGCTACCGGCGAACAGTCCCATGCGCTGGCCGCGGCCGATCGATAGCAACGCGTTGATCGAACGTACGCCGACGTCGAGTTGCGACCTGATTGGCTGGCGGTTCAGCGGATTGATCGGCTTGCCGAACAGCGAAACGCTGTGGCCGTTCTGGATCGGCCTGCCGCCGTCGAGCGGCCTGCCGCGGCCGTCAAGGACTCGGCCCAGTAATTCGTCGCCGACGACGACCTCGGGCGTGCCGGACACCGGTATGACGCGTGCATTCGGCACGACGCCGCGCATGTCGTCGACCGGCATCAGGTACAGACGCTCGCCGGCGAAGCCGACGACCTCCGTCTCGACGCGACGGCCATCGGCGGCGATGACGTCGCAGCGCCCCCCGAGTTCCGCATGGCAGCCTTCTGCTTCCATTGCGAGACCCACGGTCCGGCGCAACACACCTTCGACGACGAGCTCCGGTTTGTCGTCGAGAGCGCGATCCGTGTATGCGCCCAGCCTGAGCGCACGTTCCAGATTGCGATCCGGATCCGGCCCGGGAAGCACGGTCTTCGTTTCCGCGCTCACTGCCGTTCTTCTCCGACGATACTGCGGACCAGCGCGTTCAGGCGTGACTCCGCTGTCGCGTCGATCTGCGAATTGTCAGTCGTCACGCGGCAGCCCCCGCGCGCCGTCAGCGGGTCCTCGACGATGGCCCACGCCAGCTCACCCTCGGTTGGCGAGAGGCAGTCGCGAACGAGCGAGGCATCGTCTGGATGCAGGTGCACGCGAACGTTGCGACTTGCGATGGGCAGAAGTTGGATCGCCTCGCGCACGACGCCGATGACGTGGCTGGGGTTCTGCTTGATCTCGCGGCGGAACAGCTGCCGGACGACGGTCATCGCAAGCTCGACGAGCTGCTTTTCGATCTGATCGTCCAACTCGTCGAACGGCCGAGCGAGAGCGACAAGGAGTTCATCCAGCCGGTCGGCGCGCTCGCGAGCGGCGGCTTCGCCCGCGGCAAGCCCGTCGTCGTGGCCCTTCTGCCATGCCTCTTCGTAGGCGTCCTTCTGCAAGGCCTCCAACCGTCCGGCGGTGAGATAGCCCTGGCCCTCGCCGCCGTCGATGGCCGGCACGTCCCAGCGAGCCGGTCGTGCACGGTCCTCAGACATACTCGTCGCCGCCCTGGCCCAGATCGATGTCGCCCGATTCCGCCAGCTTGCGCGCGACCTCCAGTATCTCCTTCTGCGACTGCTCGACTTCCGAGAGCTTCATCGGACCCTTGGCCTCCATGTCCTCGGTCAGCAGTTTCGCGGCACGTTTGGACATGTTGCCGAGTATCTTGTCGCTGATACGCGGATCGCAGCCTTTGAGGGCGACCGTCAGCAGGTCGTTGGAGATCTCGCGCAACAGCGCCTGGATACCGCGGTCGTCAACGCTCAACAGGGTGTCGAACGTGAACATCATCTCCTGGATGCGCTCGGAAACCTCGGCGTTTTTCTCCTTGATCTGTTCGAGAAGCTGTTCGCCTTCATCCGCCTTGAGCGCGTTGACGATATCCGCCGCAACCTTGTCGCCGCCGACCTTGCGCGACGTTCCGCCGGCGCCGTCCGTCGACTTGCTCGCGATCAGCGTTTCGATCTCCGCGAGCGCGCTCTGCTGAATGTCGGACAGGCCCGCGACGCGCATGACGATGTCCGAGCGAATCTCGGCTGGAAGGTGCTCCAGGACCTCGCCCGCCTGCTGGCTATCGAGATAGGCGAGCACGATCGCGATGATCTGTGGGTGTTCGTCCTTTACGATCTCCACGACCTCGCGCGAACTCATCCACTTGAGCGCCTCCAGTCCCTTGGCGTCGTCGCCGGTCATGATCCGGTCGATGAAGGCATTCGCCTTGCTCGCACCGAAGGCGTTGCTCAGGATGGCTCGAACGTAAGATTCCGTGTCGACGCCAATCGCGGTCTGGTCTTCAACGTCGGTGATGAACCAGTCGAGGACGCCGTCGGCGTCGGCGCGTGAGACGTTCTTCAGCGACGCCATCGCCATGCCGAGCGCCTGGACCTCCTGCGCACCCATGAACTTGAGGACCTCGGCGGCTTCCTTTTCACCCAGCGTCATCAGGAGCAGTGCCGCGCGCTGGGTCCCATTCATATCCTGCGCTGCCTCACTCATCGGCCGCTACCCATTTCTTGACGACCTGCGCGACCCTCGCCGGATCGTGGCCCGTCATGTTCTTTGCCGCGGCGACCTTCTCCTCGAAACTCGGGGCGGCGAGTGCCGCCGCTTCGCCCGCCGGCACCGCTGCCGGCATCGGGAAACCGGCATCGCTGCCGATGAACTCACCGCTGATCGGCTGCGGCGGACTGCTGGCGACGACGCCGCGCAGCATAGGCCGCAGCACGCCGAACGCGATCGCAAGAACGATGGCCGCACCCAGGAACTGCTTGAGAAGATCGCGGACGAAGGGCTGCTCCCAGATCGCCGGCTCCTCCATCGGCTCGGCTGCCTCTGGAGGCAGGAACGCCTCGCCGATGATCACGACACTGTCGCCTCGGGCCGCGTCGAAACCGACGGCTTCCTGCACCAGCAGCGTGTAGCGGTCGATGACATCCTGGGAAAGACCCTGCGCAGCCGGGGCAGGCTCGCCGTCGGCAACGGGAGGCGGCGTCGTGTCGATCAGCACGGCGACATTGAGCCGGCGAACCAGCCCGGACTGGGGCCGGGTGCTGGTGATCGTGCGATCCATCTCGTAGTTGCGCATCGAAGAGCGGGATGAGTTCTGGACTTCGCTGTCCGCGTCCGCGACCGTCTGATCGGCTGCCGCACCCGCCGCCTGTTCCGGCTGATTCGTCAACGCGCCGGGCACACCGGCAGACGCATAGCCGTCACCGGTTTGCAGATTCTCGCTGGTGTGCTCGCTGCGCACGACCGAACTGCCCGGATCGAAAGACTCGGTGACCGCTTCGACCTGCGTGAAGTCGATATCGGCCGAGACTTCGGCACGCACTCGGCCGGGACCGACTATGGAGGTCAGCATCTCCTCGACGCGCCGCTTGTAGGTGTCTTCGAGTCGACGGGCATAGTTGAATTGGCTGCTGGCCTGCGCCCCGACGGACTGGCCGAGCGAAGAACTCAGCATCGTGCCGTATTGGTCGACGACCGTGACGTCCTCGGCCCGAAGATTGGGCACGCTTGCGGCAACGAGATTGACGATCGCGCCGGCCTGGTCGTCGCCGAGCGTCCGGCCGCGGTAGAGGTGAACCAGGACCGAGGCGCTCGCCTCACGATCGTCGCGCAGGAACGAGGTTTCTTTCGGTAGTGCGAGATGGACCCGCGCATCGCGGACCGCGCCCATGGAGGAAATCGTTCTGGACAATTCAGCCTCGAGCGCGGCCTGATACCGCACACCCAGAATGAAGCCGTTGTCGCCGAAGCGCGTCGCCTCGTACATCTCGCTCATGCCGATCGAGGACGTCGACGAGATGCCCTGCTCGGCGAGTTGCATGCGCGCCGTGTGCAGCGACGACTCGGGGACGAGAATCGCGCCGGTGGAAGGATTCAGCTTGAACTCGATATCGGCCGAGCGAAGCGCGTCCGTGATCTCCGCGGACTCGGCCGGACCCACGTCACCGTAGAGCTGCGTGTAGCCGGGTGTCTGCGACCAGAGCACGATGGCGAAGCCGACAGCGACCGCGGCAGCCACCCCGATGAGCAGCATGACCTGGCGCACGGCTGGAATTCTCAGAACCGTCGCGAGACTCATGTTGCTCGCCGGCAAAGCCGTTGCGCTACCTTCGATTACGTTGCTGTTTTCCATAGCTGTCTATTGCTTCCAGAGTTCCGATGCGGCGACTAAACCGGCATGTTCATGATGTCCTGGTACGCCTGTACCAGCTTGTTGCGCACTTCAGTCACCGCGCGGAAAGACAAGTTGGCTTTCTGCGCGGCGATCATGACTTCGGCGAGACTTGCGTCGCCGGTGCCGTTCACGAAATCGGTCTTCATCTTCTTCGACGTCTGCTGAGCTTCGTTGACCGAGTCGAGTGTGTTGCGGAGCAGATCGCCGAAGCCGGCGGCCTGCGGTTCCACCGGCACCTGCGGCGACTGCAGGCTCCGGCTCATCGTCTTGATCTGACTCAGGAGCTGGTCGGGGCTGATCTCATTCATGTCCTTCTCCGGGAATCTGCAGGCCACGTTCGCGCATCCGAGCGAGCTTGTATCTGAGTGTCCGCGGACTGATGCCGAGACTCTCGGCGGCGCGGCCCTTGTGACCGCTCGTTTCTCCGAGCGCGTCGAGGATCAGTTGGAATTCCTTGTCTTCGAGGCTTTTCTGCAGCCCGGCCTCGTCGGTTCCTTCCTGTTGCGCCGGCAGAGCGTCCGCCGGCGCGTCTTCGAAGGCCAGGTCCGACGCCTCGATCGTATCGGCCGCTGCCAATACCAGAGCACGCTGCATCAGATTGTCGAGCTCACGCACGTTGCCCGGCCAAGCGTGTTCGGTCAGCTGTCGGGCAGCAGAGGCAGACAGACCGCGGCCCGAACCGGGTGCGTGCTGCTCGAGGAAGAGTTTCGCCAACGGCAGAACATCGTCCGGCCGTAGCCTCAGCGGCGGTACGGTGAGCGGGAAAACGTTGAGCCGGTAGTAGAGGTCTTCCCGGAATCGGCCTTCGGCCACCCAGGTCTTGAGGTCGCGATTTGTCGTCGCCAGCACCCGTACGTCCAGCGGGATCGTCTTGCGACCGCCAATCCGCTCGACTTCCTTCTCCTGGATGACCCGCAGCAACTTCGCCTGCAGATTGAGGTCCATCTCCGAGATCTCGTCGAGCAGCAGCGTTCCACCGTCGGCCTGTTCGAACTTGCCCGGATGCGCGCTGGTGGCGCCGGTGAACGCGCCCTTCTCGTAGCCAAACAGCACGGCTTCGAGCATGTTCTCAGGGATCGCGGCGCAGTTGATGGCGACGAATGGCGCGTCCGAACGGCGCGAGCACTCATGGATGTAGCGAGCGATCACTTCCTTGCCGCTACCGCTCTCGCCGCCGATCATCACGGTGGCGTCCGTTGCCGCAACGCGCTCGGCAATTCGCAACAGATCGCGGGACTTTCGATCGACCGCAAGCGGGCGGCCCACTTTGTGGACCGGCGCCAGATACCGATCGACGACCGCCTTGAGCTCGGCCGCCTCGAACGGCTTGACGAGATAGTCCGCAGCGCCGTTGCGCATGACGTCAACGGCATTCTCGATAGTTCCGTAGGCAGTCATCAGAACCGCGGGCAGGCGCGGATGGCGTTCGTGGATACTGCGCAGCAGCGTGGCACCGTCCATCGGCTCCATCTGCAGATCAGTGATGACGAGACCCACCGGCTCGGCATCGAGTATGTCGAGCGCTGCCGGACCGCTCTCGGCCGTAAGCACGCTGACGGATTCCGCCGTCAGCGTATCGAACAGTGCTTCTCGAAGATGTGGATCGTCTTCGACGATCAGAACCGACGCGTCAGACATGACCGGCCTCCCCGTCAGTTGCGGCGTTGGGCAGCCGGACCGTGAAGCGACAGCCGGAGCGCAGATTCTTGACTCTCACGTCGCCGCCGTGGGCCTGTGCGACCGCATGCACGACCGCGAGGCCGAGACCGGTGCCCTGGGGGCGCGTGGTGAAGAAAGGCTTGAACAGCTCCGACAGTACGTCGTCGGCAATCCCCGGGCCGTCGTCCGTTACGGTGAAGTAGACACACCGGTCATCGTGCCAGGCGCCGAGCTGTATCGATGCGCCGCCGCTACCGGCCTGGTCTGCATTGGTGACGAGATTGATCAGCGCGCCGCGAAGCGCGTCCGCATTGCCGGCGAACGAGAAGCCGCCCGCCGCTGCAATACTGTCTTCGAGCGGACTGCCGTCGACCAGCACATCGAGCGAGCTCGCCGCGCCAAGCTGGGCTTCGAGTGTAGTGCGCGTCGCTTCCAGCAGATCGTGGACGTGGATCGTCTCGTCGGCGCGTTTGCCGCCGCCCGCGAAACCCAGCATGTCGTTGACCATGCGCCCGAGGTCGTTCAAGCGCTCCGAGATCTTGCCCACGATGCGCTGCGCCGCCGGCGTGTCCGGTGTGAGCTGCGACGCATACAGCATTGCCGATGCGAGCGGGGTCCGTACCTGGTGTGCGAACTCCGCGGTCATCTTGCCGATCGTGGATAGCCGCTGCTGCCGCTCGCGAAGCTCGGCGATCTGGCGGCTCTCGGTAATGTCGGCCAGCAAAAGAATCTCGCCCGGCTCGGTCTTTAGCGGACGCCGCGAGAGACTCAGCCAACGACCGTCACGCAGCTGAATGTTCCCGTCCTGACTGCCGCCGGCCCGAACCTCACGACTGACGATGGTCGACCAGGCACAGCCACTCAGCGGCTCGTTCAGCAGCGCGACGGCTTCCGTGTTCTGCTCATGGATGACGCCGTTGCCATCGAGCACGATGATTGCGCCGGGTAGCGTTTCGAGCAGCAGCGACAAGCGCTGCGATAGCCGCTCCTTCTCTATCAGCTCTTCGAGCCGCGCGGACCGCGCTCGTGTGAGCTCATCGGTCAGCGTCTCGACGCGCACCTGTAGCTCACGGTACGACCGTTCGAGCGTGTCGGAATGCTGATTGAACAGCTCGAACGCATTCGATAGCTGTTCTGCATTCATAGCAGTGGCTGGCACGTATCCTCACCTGCCGGCATCCCGGCGCCTGGGTTTCCTACAGGTGACGAAGCAAGTTGCGTGCCAGAAAGAAGAAGTCTTTTATTTCAAAGACTTAAATGATCCCCCGATCACGATTCCGCGTCAAAAATCCGACAACGCTGCTCACGTGCGCCGGGAAGACGGCTATCGGACACAGTCCCGGCCGCCTAAGGGCGGCGAAGCCGACCTGGCCGCTGGGAGACTTGCGGAAGCTGAGGCCCTCCCCAGACCGAGCCTGATACACCGACCAGAGGTTTCGCAGGTGGCGCGACTAGTGCGAATAGCAACAGTTGCCGTTGCTCTCGATCATCTGCCTCGCTTCTGCCATTGCGGCGTCACGCTCGTGGGGCTGTAGCAGTCCTTCAATTTCCCGTAGCTGGTGCAGATAGTCGAGAGTAATTCGGCCAACCACAGAGTCCTCCGACGGCGGAAAACGCCGTATTCGCAATTCGACAAACGCGTACATGGCAGCGGCCGAGGGGACGTTGGCAGTTGGATCGGTGCCGTCCTGATAGAGCTCATTCAGCTTCCTTGCCAGCACAGCCAGCGCGTTCGGGTCTCCCGCCAACCACGCCTCTCGTATCAATTCGGTTGCTGCAACTCGATCGTCCATGGTATTCGCATAGTCGAGCATCGCCACCGTGTATCTGTCTGCGGCGCCAACCTCGAGCCAATGCAAATAGTTGTCCCGTGGATCGCCGTCGACCTCACCGCATACCTGAAATCTGCGAGTCGCTAGCTCGATGAAGAGTTCGGCTTCTCTTTCGCTGTTCGCCCTCGTCTCTCTGCCGGACCACGGCTCCACGAAGATAAAGGTCTCGCGCATACTCTTTACCGCAACCTCGAGTTCCTCCTCACTTCTAAAACTGTCACCGCATCCGAGCACCATGTTCGCCAGCTGGTGAGCCGCGAATCCGTCGCCGTTGTCAGCAAGCGCCTTGTAGAAGTGGAACCGTTCGGCTGGGCTAAGGTCCGGAATGTCCAGGTCCGGAATCGGTCGCGGATACCAATTGATCGGATGCGCTGTGTCCAGCGGTGTGCGAGATCCCAACCCGACAGCATTCTGCTCCGAGGTAAGGCCCGCGCCCATGTTCAGCGGAGGTGACTCCGACAGAGCGGCCGGCTGCGAGATGTCCTGCGGTCGGGAAGATCTGCCGGACAAGAGAACTATGGCAGCAATGGTCGCTATCGCCACCAGCGCGCAGGAAATCAGTGCTCCCCGTACAGCCATCGATCTGTTTGTCCCGATATCCTCTAAATAAAGTAACGGCCGCGCCGCCGGCCGCATTTTGCTCTTGTCTGGCTCAACCCGTGCGTTCCGCCCATCTATTGCGAGGGGTCGCACTTGTTCAATATGCGCCTTGAGTCTCACGCGCAGCATCAGCTTCGTTCGCCCGCAAGGCGGGCTCCTACGGCGATGTCGCACATGTCGCTCCCCTGCCAGCGACCGGGGTGTCTGCTGGATTTCAGAAGCTGACGATCGAAGGGGCCTGTCGAGGCTCCCCCAATAGCGGCAAGATGCGCTGTACGAGCAGATCCTCCGGAACCCACGAGAAACCCGGCTCGTTGTACTCGCCCGCTAGAATCACAATGACGACATCGAATCTCGGGACCACGAAAACCCTCTGGCCGCCGTTTCCGACTGCAGCGAGGATCGGAAGAATGCCTCTTTCCGTCCTGAAATCGGCAGTCCACCACTGATAGCTATACCCGTTGACCACCGCATAATCGGGCGCTGACGAGTCGTCAAAGTAGATATGGGTTTGAAGAGCGCGCTCGATCCATGCAGCCGGGACAACCTGCGTGCCCTGCCACGTACCCTCGTTCAGAAAAAGTGAGCCGAATCGCGCAAGATCCTGCGCCCGCATACGCAATCCCGAGAAAGACGATGGCTTGGCATTGCCACTGCTCATCCACTCCCAATCATCAATTCGCAACGGTGCAAACAACACTTCATCGGCAAACTCATCGATCGGCTTTCCCGTCGCTTCTTGCAACACTTCTGCCAGAACGTGGGTAAGGCCACCGCTGTACGCAAATGAGCGGCCGGGTGCGTCCACCAACTCCCTTTCGAGCACCGTCCGCGCAGGATCGTTGCTGGCCGTCATTCGCGTCTCGTCATTCAGCGGATTCGTGTACGGAAGAGAGTCTTCGTCCCACCGCAGACCTGCGCTCATTGTCAGAACATGCTCGAGGGATATGTCCGTTTTCTCGCCTTCCAGTAGTTCGGCGTATTGTGGCAACAGGTCGATCAGTCGCTCGTCGGTGTTCTCGATATCGCCGCGCTCAATCGCGATCCCCACAAGTGTCGCTGTCACGGTCTTGGTGATCGAGCGAATGTCATGAATGCTGTCAGAAGTGTGTTGAACCAATCCGAGGTCTCTGCCGAGTTTTTCGTCGACGCCCGGGAAATACTCCTCGAAGACGGTGGCCCCGTCTCGAGTGATCACAACAGCGTGAATGTTGCCCCAGCGGCCGTCTTCAATCTCAGTGGCGAGCGCGCCGAAGCCGCCGTGGTTGTCAGCTGACGACAACTCGCAGCCCAGGCAGGCAGCCGAAACAACCGCCGCGTAACCAAATAGCCTCATTCGGGCATCCACCGGGGCGAAATGACGGCGGGGGAACGTCGTTGGAAACTACCGTCACAAGGGAGTTGATTCATTACACTGATTCGACCATACACCGCAGGACACTAGTCATCAGTGTAGCCCAAGAGCGTGAATGGCTCTTGGACGCTTGCGGTTCCCAGACACTTTCCATGTTTCGACTTCGGAGAAAGCCTGGCACCCGAAAACAATCCGCCCTAAGACGCGGAATTGCCGGCGATAGGTCATGGCAATCTCCAGGGAGCTACTGTCCGCAGCAAGAAAGCGAGTTTGCGGCTCCCCGAGTAGTCGGACGATCGCTCTCTATAGCCTGACTGCAACCCGTAGGAGCGGCTTCCAGCCGCGATCCGTGGCGTCGCGGTGGCCATGTCGTAAATCGCGGCTGGAAGCCGCTCCTACGGAGATGCGCCGCGCGTGCTGTCCCGGGAATCCGCTAGTGGCCGTCGGCCGTTTCCGGTGCAGATCTCGCCAGAGTGTCGGCTTCTAATGCAATGCAACCGACCGCGTCTCTGCAGCAGCAGGCTAGCAGATTCGATCGTTGACGAGGCGGGATTCAGAGGCGGTCGCCCTGAATTGCAGGGAACTTACCCCAGCTGGTATTTGCCGATCTTCTCGACCAGCGTCGTGCGACGCATCGACAGCAGGCGTGCCGCCTGGGCGACGACGCCGTCCGCGGCGTCCATTGCCTGACCGATGAGCTCCTGTTCGAGCGTCTGCAGGTGCTCGCGGAGGTTTGCGTCGGTGAGCTGGATGGCTTCCGTGACGTTGTTCGACACCACTTCACCGTTGCCGTCGTTCTCGCGGTACTTGGTGGGCAAGTCGTCGAGTTCGATCGTGCCTTCGGGCTGCAGAATCGCGAGCCGTTCGACGAGATTCGATAGCTCCCGGATGTTGCCGGGCCAGCGGTAGCCGGCCAGCGCGCGCATCGCTTCAGGGCTAACGCGGAGCGTGCCCTTCTCCGTACCGGTCTGCGCGATCAGCAGTTCGTCCAGGAGTTGGGGAAGATCGGACACACGCTGATACAGCGGCGGCATCTCGATCGGGAAGACGTTCAATCGGTAATAGAGATCCTCGCGGAAATTGCCTGCTTCGACCGCAGCCGGCAGATCCACATGGGTCGCGGCAATGATCCGGACGTCGCAAGACTGCTCCTCGCCGCTGCCCACCCGTTCGAAGCACTTCTCCTGCAGGACGCGCAGCAGCTTGACCTGCATGTCGAGGCTCATCTCGCCGATCTCATCGAGGAATATCGTGCCGCCTTCGGCCAGCTCGAATCGCCCTTTGCGCGAATTGATGGCGCCGGTGAAAGCCCCCTTCTCATGCCCGAACAGCTCGCTCTCGAGCAACTCGCCGGGAATCGCGCCGCAGTTGATCGGAACGAAGGGCTGGTCCGCGCGATCCGACAGCTCGTGGATCGTGCGGGCAACGAGTTCCTTGCCGGTTCCCGACTGGCCGGTCACCAACACATTGGTGTTGAAGTCCGCGACCTGTTCGATCAACTCGCGCACGCGGCGAATGGGGTGCGAGGTGCCGGTAATCCTGTGCCGCCGCTCCGCACCCTGGAAGCGTTCGGCGCGGTGCAGATAACGCTCGAGCTGAGACTTCTTCAGCGGTAGGTCCAGCGTCCAGTTCGGTCCGCCGTCGACCGCGGCCGCTTCGGAGATGCAAAGGAAGGGCATATCGGGGTGCGATTCACGAATCGCGTTTGCGGCCGATTCGACAACACCATTGCCGGCGGCATTTAGGACGACGACGGCAACGTCATCGGCATCGGCTTTGACGGGATCGTCGGAGATGACCGGTTCGTAGTCGAGAAAGCGCAGACGGCGCCCGAGCTCCCTGGCTCGGTCTGGATCGGCATCGAGTACGAGGACTCTTGCGCGTGTTCCAGCAGTCATTGCTGCCCCCTCTGCGTGATGTGCTCGACGAGCATAAAGGGCAGCAATGTACGCATTTGTGATCAGCGTCACAAACGCATGAATTTTCAGCGCATTTCGTAAGCTTTGGCCGCCCGTTGACCGCGTCGAAGCGTCGAGATTCGACCACCGACGTCGTCGCGGGCGGCGCGGACGCTCTCGGCGACGGCGTCGACACTTCGCTGCACGACGAGCACGAGCGGCCGGCGCTCGTATTCGGGCACACTCAGGAGCGCGCTGTGCAGTTGACCCATCAACCGCTCCACGTCCTTCCACTCGCCGGCAGACGCCAGATCCTCGAGATGAGCGGCCATCTCGCGGACGATCATCTCGGGCGTCTGAGTCCTTTCCGCGCTTCCGGCAGCCATGATCAGTCGCCTTCGACCTCGTCCGCGATGGCGTCCCAGGCCTCCTTTATCTCGCCGAGGAGATCGGCAACCTCAACGAGCATGCTGTCGTCGCTGTGCAGATTCGCTTCGAGCAGCCGGCGCATCATGTACGCGTACAGCGCGTCGAAGTTCTCCGACATGCGCTCATCGGCTTTGTGATTGAGGCTTGCCTGCAGGCCGTTGATGATCGTGATCGCGTCAGAGATGCTCGTGCCGCGTTCGCCGACCAGTCCCTGCTTCAGTTGCTCTCGCGCCAGGCCAATCTTCGCGAGCGCGCGCTCCATCATCAGCTGGATGAGCCGATGCGGCGAGGCGTCCTCGATACGACTTTCGGTGTCCAGCTTCTGATAGGCCTTCGCGGCGCCGTAGCCACTTGTGGATAGCATGGTCAGTTCCTTATCCCTGGCTCGGCCCTTCTGCTCCCGGCAGATTGGCGAGCTGCTGTGTCAAGAAGTTGCTGGTCGAATTCAGCTGCGCGAGCAGCGAATCGAGCGCGTTGAATTGTCTGAGCAGGCGCGTCTCGAGCGATGCGAGCCGGTCGTTCAGCGATACCCGCTCTTCGTTCAGATCCTCGATCTGGCTCTCCAGCCCCTGGGTTCGGGCATCGATGATGCCGTCGGAGGTCAGAAATCCGTCAGTAAGGTCGAAGAGCCGCACCGCGAATCCGTCGCTTGCCGAGAACACCTCGCCAAAACGGGCGAAGTCTTGCTCGAGAACCTCGGACAGGCGCTCGTCATTGACCTTCAGACTGCCATCAAGCTGAGTCTCGATGCCGATCTCGGAGAGTGTCTGAAATGCGGCGGTCGCATCTGTGACGCCGACACTGAGTTCGCGACGGACCTGGTCGCGTATCCCGCGGACAGTCGCATCGCCGAGCAGGGGACCGCCAAGCGCGGTCTCCGCATCGTAGGCCGTCAGATTGTCGAAGTTGGAGATCAGCGCGTTGTAGCTGGTGACAAAGTCGTTTACGAGCTTTCTCGCGGCCGCCTCGTCGTTTCCGACCGTCAATGGATCGGTCGCGCCACCGGATTCGGCGAGGATGTCGATGTCCACACCGTCGATCGCGCCGCTGAACGAGTTCGTCTCCGAGACGACGTCGAAGCCGTCGATCCGAATTAGCGCGTCCTGGGCGGCTATCGATTCGGTCAGGGAATTCAGGCCCTGACCTGGATCGTATTCGAGAGCGGCCAGACCGCCATCGCCGCCGGTCTGAGTGACGGTGACCGTATTCGCGGCACCGGTCTTGTCGCTGGTGAGAATGAGGTAGCTGCCGCTGTCGGCGTTGACGATCGTTGCTGCAACACCCGGATTGTCCGGTGACGCGTTGATCGCGTCGCGAATGCCGGCCAGCGTGTTGTTCTCGCTGTCGATCACGAGGTTCATCTGCTCTGCGCCGACGCTGACGGTCAACGTTCCGGTGCCGACCGCGGCATCGGAGCCGGCGAACGCGCCAGAGGTCAGCCGCTGTGCGAGCGCGAGTTGTACGACCTCGATATCGTAGGTGGCCGGATAGGCCTCCCCGGTCGCTTTGGCGGTATAGACGTCTTCGTTGGACGACGTCGCGGATCTGGCGATGAAGCCATCGAGGGTCTTCATCGCATCGAGCTTGTCGCGAAGGTCGGAAAGTGCGGATTTGAGCGATCCGAACGCAGACAGCTTTGCCTGAGCCCTCGCCTCTCTCTGCAAGATCCTCGTTTCCACTGGCTGACCCTCTGCCGCGACAAGCCCCTGCACAAGACCTGCGACGTCGAGTCCCGATCCGATACCTGAAGATACGATGCCGACCATTGAACGCTCTGCTAGTGATCCTGCAAAGTCATCTACAAGAACCGTGCCAGAACCGGATCGACCGGTCAGACACTGCCGTCAAAAAGCCGCATGTTGATCTCGCCGTTGACGGCCACGCTGAGGCGGGCCTTCTCGGGCGGAATCTCGCGGATGATTTCGCCGGTTTCCCGGTCAAGTACCTGAATGACCGAGCTTCCGTTGTTCATGTCTACCTTGAAGCGCAGGTCGCGCCCGATGGCGATACTCACCCGGTTGAGCTGCTCGGTGAGCGCCTCCAGGTCGGGTTTCTCCTCGGCCGGCACATCTTTGCCGGTCTCGGGCGCCGGCTTGCCGGCAGATTCATCCTTCACAACGCGAAGGACCGGATAGGTACCCGTCGAACTGGAGAGTGCTTTAACGTCTGAAGTCGACATCGGCGTTCTCCCTCAAAAACCCGAGTCTGGCGGCGTCCCTGCCACCAGACCAGGGGGTATTACCTGCCTTACTGCAGCAAGCTCAGTGCAAGCTGCGGCTGGGCATTCGCCTGCGAGAGGACGGCTACGCCGGCCTGCTGCAGGATCTGTGCCTTGGTCAGAGCCGCGGTCTCGGCTGCGAAGTCAGCGTCCTGAATACGGCTGCGCGAAGCGGCCAGATTCTCGGAAACTGCCTGCAGGTTGGAGATCGTCGACTCGAAGCGGTTCTGGATAGCACCGAAGGTGCTACGCAGGCTGCTGACCGAGGTCAGGGCCGAATCGATACGCTTCAGCGCGTCGTTCGCACCGTCGACCGTCAGAACGTCAACCGACGACAGTGCCGTCGTGCTTACGGTGATCGACTGTGCAGCGTTGAAGCCGACGACGGCTTCCTGACCGCCACCCAGCTGGATCGTCTCGTTCGCCGACAGCGTGATCGTGCCGTAGTTCACCTGGCCCGTTACGCTGGCGTCGACGCCCGTGCCCGAACCGCCCGTTCCGAGCGTGATGGCCTCGGTAACGTCGATGTCGCGACCGTCAACGGTGTCGAACGTGATGATGCCGGTTGCGGCGTTGACGCTGGCCGAAACGCCTGTCGTACCCGTGTTCAGGTTGACGGCGGAAACGATGGTCTCAGCGGTGATGACCGTGCTTGCCGTGGTCTCGGCGAAGACAACCGTACCGTTGATGTCCAGCGAGTAGTCCTGGGTACCGCCGGTACCCAGCGTGACGTCCGAGAATGCCGTGCCTTCGGCGATCGAGTTCTGCGCCGTTGCGGTCAGACCGGCAACGTTTGCGGAGTTGATCGCTTCAGCCTTGGAGAACGCACTGAACGTCGACTGACCCGCCTGGCCGCCAAGCAGCGACGCGCCAACTGCAACCGTCTCGGCCGCGCCAACCTTGATCGTCAGGCCGCCGGCGTTGAGTGCAGCCGCGGTAACCGCGCCGCCCTCGAGCTCTGCGATCTGACCGATCTGTGTGGAGCGAACGCCCGTGTTCAGAGAGACGTTGATCGTCTCACCGACGTTGGCGCCGATCTGGAAGGTCGCGTTGCCGAACGAACCGTCAAGGACCTTCTGGCCGTTGAATGCCGTCTGCGACGCGATACGGTCGATCTCAGCGATACGCTGCTGCACTTCCTGATCGAGTGCCGCACGGTCGGACGACGAGTTCGTCGCGTTAGCCGACTGTACTGCAAGCTCACGGATGCGCTGCAGGTTGTTGGTGAGCTCTGCAAGCGCGCTTTCAGCGGTCTGCGCAAGAGAGATGCCGTCGTTCGCGTTCCGAACCGCCTGGTTCAGACCGCGGATCTGCGTGGTAAAGCGCTCGGAGATCGCGAGACCTGCCGCGTCGTCCTTCGCACTGTTAATTCGCAGGCCCGTGGAAAGCCGCTGTAATGACTGACTCAGCAAGCCCTGCGAACGATTCAAATTACGTTGCGCATTGAGCGATGCAACGTTGGTATTGATCGTCTGTCCCATTTTCCAAACTCCTGGTTAAAGAAGAAAACCCCGGGCTGCTAATGCACCGGAAGTCAATTTCAGGGCCGCGATATCCATTCATGACCACCGTTCAGTACCGGTATCGGTCATGCGGTTTGTTTCTTTAGGAAAAACCGGGAGCTGCCGGGATTCGCCCCCCGGCAGGCAGGGCGATATCTTTAACGCTATTTGCGGAATTTGTGACGCTGTCCGCAATAAAATCCGTCAGAGGTAATTGAACAGGGAGACGCCCTGAGTGCGCACGAAGGATTGCTGTGCCGCTTCGAGTGTGGTGAGCTGCTGGCTGAGGCGAGACAGTGCTTCCGCGTAGTCGAGATCCTCGAGTCCCGCCACAGTGTCCTGCAGAGTCAGCGTCAGCGCGCCATTGTCGTCGATCTGCTTCTCGATCGCGGCAAGCCGTGAACCCACTCGGGTTCGAACGTCCAGCACGTTGCCGATGGCCTGATCGATGTCGAGCACGCCCGCGTTGATTCCGTTGTTCATTGCCGCGCGGCTCGCGCCATTGTTGGCCGCCATTTCCACCGCGGAGATCAGACTGTCGACGGCGGTGAATACATCCCGGTACGGACTGGCGGCGACGTCGAATTGGTCGCCCGTTGCCGGATCGCCGTTGATCGTGAATTCGATTCCGCGGAATGCGATGGTGTCCCCGGACTGGAACGTCCCCGATGACACGACGGCCCCGCCGGAATCGCGGACTTCGTAGTTGTCCGGATCGAGGAAAGTCAGCGTGTACTGGCCCTGATCCCAAAGCGTCGGATTGGTCACGCTGCCGGGCCCGAGCACGCCGGTTCCGGTATTCGCAGCCGCCGGCGACGAAACGAAGCTGCCGTTGCCCGCGCGAATTCGGAAGAATACTGCGTCGCCGGAATTGCCGTCCGGCAACTGCCGCGACTCGCCGATTTGAATGAGGCGTTGACCCTGATCGCCGTTGTAGCTGAATACGCCGCCCGTCTGCGTAACCGGCTGCGTGTCTTCCGACAGGCCGGCGAACATGTAGCGACCATTGCCGTCCTTCTGGTTGGCGATCTGGACAAGCCCATCCAGCAGCTGCCGCATCTCGACGGCGATAGCGGACCGGGATTCGTCGCTCTGTGTCGCATTGTTGGCCTGAATCGCAAGTTCTCGAATCCGCTGCAGTACGTCGTTCACCGACGCCAGAGCGCTCTCCTCCTGCGCCAGGCGGTTCTGAGCAATACCCGCATTACGGTCGAACTGTTGCAACCGGGCGATGGCCTCGCGCATTTCGAGCGCGCGCGCCGATGCGATCGGATCGTCGGACGGGACGAGGATCCGCCGCCCCGACGATATCTGCCGCTGGGTCTGATCGAGCGCGCTCTGCAGGCGCTGCATCGACGTCAGCCCATTGAGATATGTCGACATCGTTGAAACGCGCATCGCTATCGCCTCGTCGCACCAAGCAGTGTGTCGAACAGGGTCCGCGTCACCGATACGACCTGGGCTGCGGCTCGATAAGCCTGCTGATATCGAATGAGGTTCGTCGCCTCCTCATCCAGATTGACGCCGGATCGTTCGAGCAAGGCGTTCTCGGCATTGCTCAGTACGACGTTCTGCGCGTCGAGGCTCGCCTGAATCTGAAATGTTGCCGAGCCGACCGTCGACACGAGTTGACTGTAATTCTCGCCGATACCGATCGATCCACCGTCGATTATGCCGGTCGACTGAATTGCGCCGAGTTCGAGAACGTTGCCGTTGTCACCCGGAGCGCCGAAATTCGCGGACAGCGTGAAGGTGTCACCGGTCGCAGGTACACCGTTGATAGTGAACGAACTGCCATTGATCGCGATCGCGTCGCCATCCGTGTACAGGTACGAGCCGGCGCCGTTGATCGAATACGTGTTCGGGCTCGTGAACTGAATCACCGCGCTATTCAGCAGCAAGGGGTCCTGCGAGTTGTAAACCGTCGGTGGCGATACTGTGGCATCGCCATTGTTCGACAACGCGGCTTCAGTTCTCGTTGGCGCTGACGCGGCGATCGCCTGCGGATCGGTGATCAATGCCCTGAGCGATCCCGGCGCGTCCTGGGTCGGCCGAATCAGGAAACTGTCGCCCGCTGCAGGTGCGCCTCCGACTTCGATTTCGAGCCCGTCCACAACGAACGGGTCTACGGCCGTTCCGCTGCCGCTCATCGGCACGGCGATGTTCGTCGAGGCATCGCGCAGACCCCACACCGTGCCGTCAAACTCGAGGACGTAGTTGCCGCCGGTCACCCCGCCGAGATCGGCAATGCTTACCGCCGCGGTCGGTGTTCCGGTGTTCGCCGAGGACGGCAACACGGCCGGCCCGTCGATGCTGAAGAAATCGCCGCCGAGGTTGCCCCTCAGATCGAGGCCACTCGAGTGTTGCGCATTGAAGGCGTCGGCCAGTGTGACAGCCGTCTGACCCAGGGACTGAAGCGTCGGGTCCAGGATCCTCGAGCGAAACTCGAGGAGCCCACCGAGCGTGCCGCCGGTCAACGCAGTATTGAGTGTCGTGGAGCCTGAGGTTCCCTCGTAGGTCACATCGAGCCTTGTCGGATCGAACTCGTTGCCGACCACGCCCAGTCTTTGAACCTGACTGCCGACAACCAGGGACTGCCCGGAGCCGATGAAGACGTTCATCGTGCCGTCGTCCTGCAGCGTCGTCGTCACCGCGATCTGTTCGGACAGCGCCGTCACGAGCAGGTCACGCGCGTCGAGAAGATCGTTCGGTGGCGGCCCGCCGCGAGTAAGTGCGATTTTGTCGTTGAGATCGGCAATACCTTCGGCCGCCTGATTGATCTGATCAACGGACAGTTTCAGCCGGTTGCTGATCTCACTGTCGATCGCGGCCAACTGTTGATCGAGAGATCGCAGCCGGCTGACGAGACCTTCCCCCTCCCCGATTAGGGCGGAGCGCGTCGGCAGCGACGACGGGTCGTTGGCAAGATCCTGCAGCGCGCCGAAGAACGACTGCAGCGAGGAATTCAGGCCCGTGTCCGCGTCCGCCAACAGCGAATCGACGCGACTCGCGAGATCGTTCATCGTGCCGAAGCGCGTTTGCTGAGTTGCGGCCGTTTGCATCTGCTGGCCGAGGAGCGCGTCGTACATGCGGCGCACCGCGGTCAGCTTGACGCCGGAACCGATGAATCCCGCGCTCGACGCCTGCGATCCGCGACTGGAAAAGTCGACGACCTGGCGGTTGTAGCCGGGTGTGTTGGCATTGGCGATGTTGTGGCCGGTGACGTCGAGCGCGCGCTGGAAGGCGCGCATTCCGGTAAGGCTGGTCGTCAACAGATCAGGCATGTCGGTCCCCTCAGAGGCTTAACGGCCCATCGCCGGTGTTCTTGAGCGCGTCGAGAACCCGCTGCATGGTCGGGCTGTTCGCGACGTCCTCGATCTTGCGCGCGTAGTTTGGGTCAGTCGCGTAGCCGGATGCCTGCAGGGCTTCGCCAAACGCGCGAATGTCGTCCTGCTGGCCGCCGACGTTCGAGTATCTTGGGTTGTCACGCAGAAGTTGGCTGTAGTCGTCGAAAGTCGTTGCAACGTTCGCGTAGGCACGGAAGCGCGCGAATTCCTGCTGCGGCACGTCGCCGTCGTATTCGAGGGTCCGCTGCGCGACGACTTCGCCAGTCCACTCCTCTCCAACCTTGATTCCAAACAGGTTGTAGCTGCTCGTCCCGTCCGGACTCGCCATGACGTGGCGGCCCCAGCCGGTCTCGAGAGCGGCCTGGGCGAGGACGGCCTCAGGCGCAATGCCCAATTCGCCCGCAACCCGTTCCGCATGCGGCCAAACGTCATGCGCGAAGCTCTCCGGGCTGTCCCAGATGGCCGTTCTGCCGAGCGCCGGAGAATTCGGATGAGCTCCGGCGGTGTCGCCGCCGAGCTGCCGCACGAGCATGTCGGCGAGACCGATGCCCTTGCCACTCGACATCTCGAGCGCGATCTGCTGATCGAGCATGCCCTGGTACATTTCGAACTGATCCGACTCGCCGAAGATGGGATCGCCGATGGACGCATCGCGCATGCTCTTGAGCATCGTCTGCAGAAACAGCGCCTCGAACTGACCCGCCACCTCGCGGAGTGCAGCTGGGTCATTGTTCCCCGCCAATCGCCTCAGATCGGCGAATTGCGTAGCGTCGTAGGCGGCATCGACCATCGCCCGGCTTCCTCAGATGATCACCAGCTCAGCGCGTAATGCGCCGGCCTGCTTCAACGCCTCGAGAATTGCCACCAGGTCGCCCGGCGCCGCGCCGACCCGGTTCACCGCCTGCACAATCTCATCGAGACTCGTGCCGGGCTCGAACAGGAACATGCTGGCCTGCTCTTCTTCGATGGTGACGTCGGAGTCGCTTAGCACGACGGTCTGTCCGGCGTCGCTGAACGGGGCAATCGGCTGACTGACACCGGGCGTTTCGCTGATCGTGACGACGAGGGAGCCGTGAGACACCGCGGCCGGCGTGACCCGCACGTTTGCGCCGATCACCACCGTACCCGTCCTCGAGTTCACAATGACTTTAGCCTGCGCCTCGCCGGGGTCGACCTCCACGTTCTCCAGTGCGGCGACAAACGCCGTACGCTGCATGGGATCGATAGGCGGCCGCACGCTGACGGACACCGCATCCAGCGCCATCGCCGTACCCTCGCCGAGCGTGCCATTGATCTGTGCGGCCAGCCGGGTCGCCGTCGTGAAGTCAGGCGTGTGCAGATTCAGCATGATCGAGTCGCGGGTCAGGAATTCGTTGTGAACCTCGCGTTCGACGGTCGCGCCGTTCGGAATGCGGCCCGCACTCGGGATGTTTACCGTCACGCTGGACCCGTCCGACCCCGCGGCACCGAATCCGCCGACGACGAGATTGCCCTGCGCGATCGCGTACACGTTGCCGTCCGCTCCGCGCAGGGGCGCCATCAGCAGGCTGCCGCCGCGGAGGCTATTCGCGTTGCCGATGGACGAGACCGTGACGTCGACCCGCTGCCCCGGCTTCGCGAAGGGCGGCAGATCGGCGTGCACTGTCACCGCAGCGACGTTTTTCAACTGAAGGTTGGTGCCCGGCGGAATCGTCACACCGAACTGCGTCAGCATGTTGATGATGCTCTGCACCGTAAACGGCGTCTGGGTGGTCTGATCCCCGGTTCCGTTCAAACCGACGACGATTCCATAGCCGACCAGCTGGTTGTCGCGAACGCCCGCGACGCTGGCCAGATCCTTGACGCGATCTGCATGCGCAGGCTGCAGGATCAGCGATAACGCGACGAGAACGAGTGCGATTGATTGACGTAGTTGCATGACCGGTCCTTTAGTAGGGGTGCCACACTGAATTGAAGAAGCGCGACAGCCAGCCCATGCGATTGGCATCGGCCAGCGCGCCTTTCGCGCTGTAGGCGAGTTGCGCGTTCGCGATTCGAGTCGAGGCGATCGTATTGTCCAACGCAATGTCGTTGGGCCGGATTACGCCGGTAACGCGGATGAATTCCCGGCCCTGATTGATCGTCAGCCATTTCTCGCCCTGGATCACCAGATTGCCGTTCGGCAGGCGTTCGACGACCGTAACCGTAATGTCACCGGTAAGGCTGTTGCTCTGGCTCGTGGAGCCGGATCCGTCGAATGTGTTCTCACCTTCCATGCTGCCGCCGAATATCGGATCGCCGTTGTGCGTCATCGGCCGGCCCAGAACCGTCGGGTTGCCGATCGTCGCGGAGCTTTCCTTCGAGGTCGAGGTCTGCGAGTTGTTGCTCGCCTGCGTCTGCTCGGTCAGGACGACCGTCAGAATGTCGCCGACCCGCGCGGCGCGAAGGTCCTCGAACAGGCGTACCTCCGTCCCCGAGCGATAGATCGTTCCATCGGCGGCCGGCTCGTAGGCCGGCTGCGGCGGCATTGGCCGGTCGTAGAAGCCGGGGTCGTCCTTCGGCAACACCGAGCAACCCGATGCGGCCAGGGCCAGTGCGAGAATCGACAGTCGCTTGATCATTTTGGAGTCCGTTACAGGTTGTTGTTGACGTACTGCATCATCTGGTCATTGGTCGAAATCGCCTTCGAGTTCATCTCGTAGGCCCGCTGCGTCTCGATCATGTTCACGAGTTCAGCGACGACGTTCACATTCGAGCCCTCGAGGGCCCCCTGCGACAGTGAGCCGAAGCCCGTGCTGCCGGGCGTGCCGGTCTGGGCGGTGCCGCTGGCAGCGGTTTCGATATAGAGGTTCTCTCCGACGGACTGCAGCCCGGCCGGGTTGATGAAGTCCACCGTCTCGAGCGTGCCCACCTGGGTCGGCGCGGACTGACCCGGCTGCAGGACGGAAACGGTGCCGTCGGTGCCGATCGTCACGCTCTGTGCGTCGTTCGGAATCGTGATGCCCGGTTGGACCAGATAGCCGTTAGCGGTCACCAGCTCGCCTTCGGCACTCAGCTTGAACGAGCCGTCGCGAGTGTAGGCAAGATCGCCGTTCGGCTTGAGAACCTGGAAGAAGCCGCGCCCGTTGATCATCACATCGAGCGCATTGCCGGTCTGCAGGGTGGCGCCCTGCGTGTGCAGCCGCTCGGTTGCCACGACGCGAACGCCGGTGCCGAGCGACAGGCCCGTGGGCAGTTCCGTGTCCTGGGAGGTCTGGCCGCCCGCCTGGCGCACGTTCTGGTACAGCAGGTCTTCGAATACCGCGCGTCCCTGCTTGAAACCCGTCGTGTTGACGTTGGCCAGATTGTTGGAGACTACGGTCATGCGCATTTGCTGCGCATCGAGCCCGGTCTTCGCCACCCAAAGTGCCTGATTCATTGTGTTACTCCTTTACCCTCAACCGAGCCGCATGAGCTGTGCCGCGGCATCGGCGTTCTCCTCGGATGTCTTGATGACGTTGACCTGCATCTCGTACTGACGCGCGAGCTCGATCATGTTGACGAGCGTGCTGGCGACATTGACGTTGCTCTGCTCGAGTTGTCCCGACTGCACCGTAACGCTGGCATCCGCGGGTGCCGCGCCTCCGTCTCTGATCGCCAGCAGGCCGTCGGCCCGCCGTTCGAGGTCGGTATGTGCCGGATTGACCAGTTTGATGCGATCGATCTCGCTCAGCGTGTCCGGCGTCTGGCCCTCGGGAATGATGGTGATCGTTCCGTCGGTACCGATTTCCACTTTGGCGTTTGGCGGTATTGCGACCGGTCCGCCATTGCCGATCACGAGATGACCGGCCGCGGTCTGCAACAGACCGGTCGCGGCGTCGATATCCAGATTTCCGGCGCGGGTATAGGCTTCGCTACCGTCCGGCGCCTGAACGGCAATGAAACCGTCGCCCTGCACCGCGATATCGAGCTCGTCGCCGGTATGTGCGACCGGCCCTGCCGTGAAATCGATGCCCGGCGTACCGACGACGGCGTTGACGCGAGAATCGATCCCCGGCCCATCGATCGGCACGGAGCTGAAGGCATGCAAATCCGCACGAAAGCCCGTCGTGGACACGTTTGCGAGATTGTTGCTGTTGACAGCCTGCGCATGCTCGGTCTGCCGCGCACCGGTCATTGCAATGTAGATCATCTCGTCCATGCGGATACCTCAGTCCGGCCAATTACCGGATGTTGATGACGGTCTGCGTGACCGTGTCCGCGGTGGAGATCATCTGCGCGTTCGCCTGGAAGTTCCGCTGCGCGGTGATCATCTGTACCAGCTGCGCCGTGAGGTCCACGTTCGAGGCTTCGAGCGCACCGGACTGAACGTTACCGAACGACGCGGTCCCCGCCTCGCCGAGCAGCGCACTGCCGGACTGGAAGGACTCCGCCCACGTGGTATCGCCGAGCTGCTGCAGCCCCTGCGGATTCACGAAGTTCGCGAGCGCGAGCTTGCCGAGGGACGTCGACTGTCCGTTGGTGAAGCGCGCGAAAACGATGCCTTCCGCGTCGACGCTGACACCGGTCAGTCGTCCCGTCGTAAAGCCGTCCTGAGACAGCGAATTTACGCCGAATGCGTCACCGAACTGGGTGGCTGAGGCGAAGTCCAGAGACATGGCAATGTCGGCAGCGCCGGTACTCGGCGTGTATGCGGCGAGCGGCATCAGACCGCCTGCCGGCGTATTGAGCGTACCGTCGGGGTTGAACACGATCGGCGTCGCACCGCCGACGGCCGTACCGTCGATTTCGACCTCGGTATTCCAGGTATTCGCCACGGCGTCCTTGATGAAGTAGACCGTAGCCGTGTGCGCGGCACCCAGTGAGTCGTACACCGTCACGGATGTCGTGTGGTTGAACGAACTCGGGTCCGTCGCATCGAAAACCGGGTTCGTCGGAACCGGCGCATTGGCCGGCAGATTGATGCCGAACGATGCCCGGGTCGTAGCCGACGGCGGATTCGCACCTGTCGTCAGCTGCAGATCGACCGGTGTGCCGGTATTGAACAGGCCGGCCCCGGCGAACGGATACGCCTGCAGGCGCGCGCCCTGCGGATTGACGACGAAGCCCTGGTTGTCCACCCCGAAGGCGCCTGCGCGGGTGTAGCTCCGTGCGCCATTGTCGTTCAGGACGAAGAAACCCTCACCGCCGATCGCGAGATCGAGTGCGTTGTCCGTGAAATCGATGTTGCCCTGCGTGAACTGCTGAGCGATCGATGCCAGCTTCACACCGGAACCGGACGCGGCCGAACTAATGCTCTGCGTGCCGACGGCGAAGACTTCCGCAAACTGCGTGCGGGATTTCTTGAACCCGTTCGTATTGACGTTGGCGATATTGTTCGCCGTTACGCCAAGGTCCGCCGAGGCGGCGTTGAGCCCCGAAAGTGCGATTGTGAATGGCATGGCCTTGTCTCCTTGCTGATCCTTGTAAGCGCCGCGCGCCTTTGTGATCCGACTAGATGATTTGATAAATACCGTTGAGCGGGAGGCTTCCACCGCCCGCGAGATTGAGCGTCATTCCACCGCCAAACTGGCCGAGCGTGACGGACTCGACGTCCGCTCGCAGATAGGCCGGCACGGATTCGACGTTCTGGCCGCGCACCACGCGCGCGGAGACCTGGTACTGTCCAGGCGCCATTACGTCGCCGTTGGCATCGCGACCGTCCCAGTCGAAGCGCACGGTACCCGCGCGTTGCTCGCCGAGATCGATCGTTCGCAGCAACTGGCCGGAGCGATCGGTGATGTCGATTTGCACGCTGCCCGCCGCGGCGCCGAGTTCAACGGCGCCACCCATCGGTGCCGCACCGTCGAAATAGCCCGCGTCCGCCTGAGCGAGTACGGTCCGGCCGACCAGGTTCGCGGCCTGCAGGGCCTGTTCGTCGCGCAGCGCGCCGGCCAGCGAAGCAAACGAAGCATTCAGGGAATCGATGCCGTTGACCGTGCTGAACTGAGCCAGCTGACCGAGGAACTCACCGTTGTCCATCGGCTCGAACGGGTCCTGGTTCTTGAACTGGGTAATCATCAGCGTCAGGAAGTCTTCCTGTCCGAGATCGCCCTGGTCCGGCTGTTGCTGCGGCCCCGCTATGCCAGCGGCCTGAAAATCGATCGGCGATATCATCGATAGTCCTCCTAGCGACCCATCTGCAGGGTCTGCGAGAGCAGATCCTTGGTTGTGTTGATGATCTCGACGTTGTTCTTGTACGAACGCGATGCCGAGATCATGTTGACCATTTCTTCGATCGCATTGACGTTAGTCGCCCAGACATAGCCGTCGGCATCCGCTTCCGGATGGCCCGGCTGATAGAGCTGATTGACCGGCGCGCTGCTCTCGACGATGCCCTCCAGACGAACGCCGGATACGCCGGACTGTGCGTTCAGCGTATCCTGAAACGAAGAGAACACCGGGTGTTTCGCGCGATAGACGTCGTCCGGATTGCCGCTGACGCTGCCGGCGTTGGCCAGATTGCTCGAGGTCACGTTCATCCGGACCGACTGCGCGTTCATCGCACTACCGGCCGTGTCGAAGACGTTGAACAGGGACATCATTCGCCTCCTTTGAGGGCGTAGCGGATGGAGCGGATCTGACTGTCGACGAACGACAGAGCTACCCGGTACTGCAACGCGTTTTCGGCGAACTGTGCCTGCTCCACGTCCGTTTCCACGGTGTTGCCGTCGAGGGTTGGCTGGGTCGGAACGCGGTATGCCGCGTCGGCCTGCCATGCGGCGCCGCGACTCCAGCGCTGCTGGTGCAATTCGTTGGTGGTGGTCATCGATAGCGAGCCGCCTTCCCGGGCACTGCTCAGCGCGGCTCGGAAATCGATATCCCGGGCCTTGTATCCAGGCGTATCGGCGTTGGCGATATTCGCCGCCAGCACTTCGTTGCGCTGTGCTCGTACCAGCAGCGCGTTTTCATAGGTAGACAGTACGTTCAGTTCCATCGTGATCGACGCATCGATGCGCCCTCGCGTGTTTTCCTGCAGTAGCCAATGCAATCGGCGTGCCAGTTTTTCGAAGCAAGTGAGCAAGCGCGTTGCACGACCACGCGATCGAGCATCGATGCCGCCAGCGGCAGAAGCTTGCCGCCCATGCGGCAATGCCTTGCAAATCGCGGGCATTCCCGATTTCGAGGGCCATGGCATGGCACTTGCATAAGTACTTACTGTAAGCAGCAAAGACTTCGATTCGAAATTCGCAATGACGAGCCGCCGTGCGGCGCAACGAGGTGATGGATGAAGGGACCTGTCGAATATTTGACGCGCCCGCGAGCGGTCCGCCGCCAGCGTGTCGGGCTTTTGGCGGTCATCGCTTTGCTCTGCGCGGCGTTCGGTGCGGCGCACGGGGAACAGGCGTGGCAGAACGTGAGCGACATTGCCCGGCAGGCGGAGTCCTTCGTGCTGGAACGCTCGACCGACAGCGGCGGACGAACCTCCGCGCGGGCCGCGGCGCTCGATCCTCGGCTCAGGCTCGCCGCCTGCGACGCCCCACTCATTGCCGGGCTCCGGCCCGGCGCGCGCATCGGCCCGCGGACCGTCGTTGCGGTCAGCTGCGAGGGAAGTCAGCCGTGGCGGCTGTTCGTGCCGGTGGAGGTCACCGTTCGATCTCAGGTCTGGACGGCGCGTCATCCCCTCCCGCGGGGCCACCTACTGGGCGCCGAGGACCTGATTGCGGACGAGCGGGATGTCTCGCGGATGAACTCCGGCTACGTCTCCGACATCGACCTGCTTGTCGGCCAGCGGCTGCGAAACTCCGTGCTGGCCGGGCGGGCGATTACGCTGCAGCTGGTCGAGGCCGACAAGCTGATTCGGCGTGGCCAAAGCGTCACGCTGGCCGTCGATGCCGGCGGCGTCGAGATTCGGATGACCGGCACGGCCCTCATGGACGGCGCGATGGGGCAGCGAATTCGCGTCGAAAACGTCAATTCCGGCCGCGTCGTCGAGGGGATCGTACGCTCGCGCGAGGTGGTGGAAGTACTGGTGCCGAGCCGCTCTGGAGTAATCACGAGCAATCGGTAAATTTTTTGCCGCTATCTCTAAAGTATCGGCGTTTCGAGCCGATACCCGGATAGCAACAATGATTGTTGAGGAAAACTTATGACAAACAAGATAGGTCCGGTGGATCCGAACATGATTGCAAAGGTAGGGAATAAGATCGACGAGTCGCGGCCGACCGAAAGGATTTCGGCGGATCGTCCGGCTACCGATGGGGCCACGTCACGGCCCGAGGCCGCTGCCGATACGGTGAGCCTTACGAGCGGCGCGCAGCTTCTGGAGCGCCTCGAAAAGTCGCTCGAAGCATTGCCGGCCGTGGACAGCCAGCGCGTTGACGAGATCCGCACGGCAATCGAGAACGGGGACTACGAGATCGACCCGCAAGCGATCGCCGACGCGATGCTGCGCCTGGAACGGTCGTTCGGTGAGTAACGGCGATGTCGCGCCCCTCGCCCTCTGAAGCTCGCGAGCGCATCGTCAACGTACTTGGCGAGAGCGTGTTCCACGCGCTCGGCCTGAAGGAAGTGCTGGAAGACGAGCGCAACGCACTCGAGCTCCAGGACACGGATGCGCTGGAGCGGGCCGTGGATTGCAAGGGCCGCTGCATCGACAAGCTACAGGCACTCGAACACGACCGCGCGTCGCTTTGCGAAGCGTCCGGATTCGCCGCCGGACCCGAACAGATGCAGGAGATGACGGCGTGGTGCGATGAGAACTCCGTCGTCGCGGACGGCTGGGCGCACCTGATGGACGTCGCCGCCGAGTGCAATCAACTCAATCTCGCCAACGGCGCCGTCATCCGCCTTAGGCAGCAACACACGGAAGCGGGCCTTGCCGTGCTGCGCGGCAGCGAACAGGACCCGGCCACTTACGCACGGACGGGCAGCGGACAAGCCTCGAGGTTCAACCGCTCCCTGGCCGAAGTCTGACCCGCGAAATCGCCAAACGAAGGACCTAAGCCATGCTGATAGTCAGTCGAAAGGACGCAGAGTCGATCGAAATCAAACCCGGAGACGGGATCGACCCTGACATGACGCTTGCCGATCTTTTCGCCAGCGGCCCGATCGAGATCACGATTTTCTCGGCCACCGCCAATCGCGTGAAGATGGGCGTGCAGGCGCCGAACGAGCTCTGCATCTGGCGCAAAAAGGCCGAAGCGGCCTGACGCCGAACGTACGCGGCCCGTACGAAACGGGCCAACCATGAATTCACCGCGTGCATAAGGAATGTGCCGCCGCGGTCACGAGATCGAGGGATCCGATGCGAAACGCCGCAATCCTCATGATATCGCTGTCGTCGTTGTTGTCGGCCTGCGGTGGCGGCGGATCGGCCGATACACCAGCGCCGCCCGCGAACAGCGCGGCGATTCAGTCGGCACCGACCCTGCCTTCCGATCTCGACATCATCGCGAAACTCTACGATCCGAACTATTCCGTGCCGGACGGCTTCTTCGTCGACGATCGTGCGGGCACGGCACAAAGCTATACGGTGCATCATGTCCTGCATCCATCCGGCGCCTGGGAACGCTGCACCGACGACTTCGAGGAGGCACTCGCGTGGGAGGACGAGGATAACTCGTCACGCAGCGTCTCCGGCTATTACGTAGGCGCGATCGAGAACGATCGCTACTTCGAATTCATCCGCGAACTGAGCTACGACAACGACGTCGGCAACATCGGCGACCCGACGTCGCCGGGGTACGCCCGCGTGTTCAAGTGCAGCCACCTGAGCCGCGACAACGTCGATCGGTCCGCGCTATCCGGCTATGCCGGCACCCTGAACGTGCGCCCGGTCGACGCAGACGCCGTCGCCGGCTTCGCCGAGTATTTCTGGCAGTTCTCGTTCTTTCCACAGCGCCATCGCAAAGTGCTCGATACCTGGTCGAACGGCGTCGAGCACACGCTATTGCTGGGATTCGCGAGCACTCAGGGAACCGGCCAGTGCGACCTGATCGAGCTGGTCGAATGGACGTTTACGGCCGATACCGTGAGCGGCCGGGTCGACGGTGACTTCCGCCTCGTCCGGAGCTTTAGCGCCGAACTCGTGGACGGCAGCCCCCGCCTCTGCGACTGAAACGACCTCAGCCGACGACCGTCGGATTCACCGAATGTGCTGATTGCCGGCCGACCAAACGGTCGGATTGCAGGCTATTGCGCGCAGGTTTGGCGGAGTATTTGCCGGCGCAGCGTTGGCGTCGCCGGACTCACTCTGCGGCTTTGAAATGAATCGAAAGCGATGAACCGGGCTCTTCTGCCCGGCCGAGCCCGATGGTGCCCTCGCCACGCAGCTCCGTTGAATCCCGGCGGACAAAAAGCTCCTCGCCGAGCAGGTTCTGCAGGAAGGTGCCGTTGGTGCTCTGATCGATCAGCAGGAACTTGCCGCGGCGCATCTCGACCTTGGCATGGATGCGCGAGATCAGATTGCCCTTGATGACGAGGTCGTTGTCGTCGGCGCGCCCGATCAGGACGCTCTTCTTCTGATCGTTCACCTCGTAGGTCTTGTCGCGGAAACTCAAGATCAGACGCGAGGCGCCGCTGCCTTTCTTCTCCCACTCTATCGTGGGCAGCATGCTGGTCGCCTCTTCGGGATTCCAGAGCAGCTCGTAGAGCGCAACCTCGTCGAGACGGCCGCGCACCGTTGCAACGTCAATTTGCCGGGTTTGTTTCTGCAACTCCGCGCCCATGCGCTGCACGGTGTCGCCCGAGATGACGATCTGGCGGGCTTTGGCCTGGGAGGTCATTCGGTTGGCCGTGTGCACGGCGGCACCGAAAATGTCGTTCTGCTCCTGCACCACCGGCCCGAAATGGCAGCCGATCCGAATTGAGACCGGCATGCCGTCATCTCGCTTCTTGTTGTCCTCGGTGATCCGTTTCTGCATCAGGACCGACGCGCGCATCGCCTCGTCCACCGAAGGAAATGTCGACATGACTTCGTCGCCGATCGTCTTGATCACGGTGCCGTTGCATTGGTGCGTCGCGTCCTTCATGACGTCGAGGCAGACGGCCACGGTCTCACTGGCGGCGGTATCGCCGAACTTGTCGTACAACTGGGTACTGCCGACGACGTCGGCAAATACAATTGCTACTTCAAGATCGCGAGCCATGTATTTATTTTACAAGCTATTTTTCGACAACGATATACGCGATCCAGGCGAGATCGGCTTCCCCGCGATCATCGGGCGTGAATATGCCGTTGCCCTCGCCGTCTTCGTCCTCTCCTTCCCAGTAAATGGTGACATTTCGGAAGCCCGCTTCGAGCAGCAGGTCCCGCAACTCCGGTGCCGTCCATAGCCGCCATTCGTAGGTGAATGCCTTCTTGATGCGCGAACCGTCCTTGAATTTGAAATGGATGTTGCAGCGCATATGGCGGGTGACGGGATGGAATTCGGCCTGATGCCAGACATAGGTGAAGTCGCCGTGCTTGGTCTTCTCCTTGGTCTCTTCCTCCGCCTCCGGTCCGCCGAAGATGTCGAGGAACAGGATGCCGTCATCCTTGAGCGCGTCGTAGCAGCTCCGGAAGTAGTTGAGCATTACGGCGCGTTCTTCGAATATCCAGTAGCTGAAGTTGAAAGCGGCGAGCAGATCCACTTTCGGGGTCTCGACGCTCAGAACGTTGGATTCCATCAGGCTGACGCGCGTCCGATCTTCTGCCGGCAGACGTCCGACCCGGTTGGCACGGCCCCACTCGAGCACGCTCGGATCGATGTCGACACCGATCGCCTGATAGCCCGGGCCCTGTTTCACCCATTCGCAGGACGCGCTCGCCGTGCCGCAAAAGTCTTCGCGGAACAGATAGCCGGTACGGCCGCTCAACTCGGTGAACGTGGTCTGCAGAAACTCGACCTCGTTCTCGACGTTCTGTACGGACTGTTCGTAGAGCTCGTGTATATCGGCCGATTCGGCCATCGTTGACTTGCGGTTCTTCTCCGCCGATTTGGCACCCATGCTCTGCGACATCTCCGTAACGCATCAAAGGTCGAGCATTCTATTGTGCCTGCCTATTCGCGTCGAGTGCTGATACCGGCGTCACTTAGCTTGCGAGACAAGACTGGAAGCTGCCCGCTGACCCGCGGTGCGATGCACAACGGCGCGAACGGCCGGCTTGCCATCGCCATCGCGGTGCCTCCGTCAGGCCGCGGTCCGCATGGCCTCGAGTGCCTGTAGCAGCAATTCTGGCCCGGCATCGTCACGATGCGCATGCTCGCTGAGGTGCCGCCGCCAGGCGCGCGCGCCCGGTTGCCCAGCGAACAGGCCAAGCATGTGACGGGTGACTCTGTTCAGTCTCTCGCCAGCGGTCATCTGCCGCTCGACATAAGGAAGCATCGCCTCGACGACAGTCCGTCGGTCCTGTGGGGGCCGGCCGCCGAGGATTCGATCCTCGATCAATGCCAGAAACCACGGGTCGTGGTAGGCCTGCCTGCCGATCATCACCCCGTCGACGTGATTCAGCGCCTCGGCAACCGGCTCGAGCGCCGTGAATCCGCCGTTGATCTCGATGCGGTGATCCGGCCAGCGCTGCTTGAGCCCGTAGACGCGTTCGTAGTTGAGCGGCGGCACCGTTCGATTCTCTTTCGGGCTTAGTCCTTCGAGGATCGCGATGCGCGCGTGCACGATGAAGTGTCGACAACCTGCCTCGCTCAGCTCGCCGACGAATCGGTGCAGGAATTCCTCGCTGTCCTGATCGTCGATACCGATACGGGATTTCACCGTGACCGGCACATCGCACGCATCCCGCATTGCCCGGAAACAGTCGGCGACGACGTTCGGCTCGGCCATCAGGCAAGCACCGAAGCGACCGCTCTGCACACGATCGCTTGGGCAGCCGACGTTGATGTTGATCTCGCGGTAGCCCTTCTCGGCGGCGAACCTGGCAGCCTCGGCCATCATCCCGGGATCGCTGCCACCCAGTTGTACCGCGACCGGATGCTCGGCTTCGTCGAATCGCAGCAGCGCGTCGGCGTCACCATGATGGATCGCCGCGGCGGTCACCATCTCGGTATATAGCCTTACCGACGGACTAACGAGCCGCATGAAGTAACGGCAGTGCCGGTCGGTCCAGTCCATCATGGGAGCGACCGCGATATTCGCCTCAGTCACCTTCGGCTCCCAGCGTCGAATACGAGACCGGCGTCCCGGGCGTCCTGATGGCGCGCGCGACGTCGTCGCGGAGCCGCAGTTCAAAGTCGTGCGGGTGGATACCGATGCGAAGCAAGCCGGCCCTGCCCGCCCAGGCCATGTTCATACGATTCCAGACGCGGCAGGCCAGGGCCCGAAACGCCGTGTCTGCCTCGAAGCCGATCATTGGCAACCGTATGAAGCTCTGCTTCGACACGTACACGCCGGCCATTGTTTCGAAACGCTCGTACGGCAGCGCATCCAGATCCTCGCGCCGCGCCGATCCCATCGCCCACGCAGGCGGGACGTAGAGATCGGGACTGGCGAAACCTCGTTCGTCGAACCACTCGTAGCACGCCTGCATCAGGCTTACGCATCCGGCGCGATCGAGAGCCAGATGTTCGGCGACATCGCGCGAGATCAGCGCACTGTGAAGGCGATGCCGGATTCCCCGGATCGAGGTCGCGCGATGACACCAGCCGTGCCCGGCCAGTTCGGCACCGCGATCGACAAGGTTTCGCAGGGCATCGAGCTGTCCCTGTTGCCAGTCCAGTCCCGGCACCACGAGCAGCGTGACCGGCAGCTGGCCTGCATCGTGAAGCCTGTCGAATATCCGGCACACCTTGTCGAGCGTCACGGGCATGACGTCGTGGATCGAAACCAGCAGCTTCATTCGGGATTCGCTGGCTGCATCAGTTCGCACCAGTGCAGCAAACTCTTGTTGTTCAGCCGGCTCGCCGCGATTCGACCGGCAGTCGCCTTGTCTTCGCGTGCTTCGAAGGACTGCGCCAGTATCCGCCGCAGCGCATCCGCGACCGTTTCTTCCTCACCGATGCGATAGATGTGTTCGCTCAGACCGGGCCAGTCGAGGATGCCGCAGTTGGCGGAGACGAGGGCCACGCGCTGACGAGCCATCGCCTCCAGCGCGACCGTGCCGAACGACTCGACGTAAGAAGGCAGCACCAGCACGTCAGACAAGTCCATCTGCTCGATGAGGTCGTCGCGGCTGACCCAACCGAGGTACTCGAGGTTCGGCAGTTCTTCCTCGGCCTTCAGGACGTCCGATTTCTGCGGCCCGTCGCCGGCGATGGCAAACGCGACCTCGGGCAACTGCCTGGCGGCTTCGATGATCGTATCGACGCGTTTCTCGGGCGCGAGCCGCCCGGCGAACAACACGCGTCCGACCGTCTCACGCACGGCTGCCAGCGGCTTTACGCGGACCGGTGTCGGCAGCAACGTACCCATGAGATCCGCCCGTTTTGCGCCCAGTTCGGTTGCGAGTTCGACCATCGCCTCGGAATTGCCAAGCGTGAGGTCCGCATTTCGAAGCAAATAGCGGTCCGCAAAGTTGAAATAGAAGCGGCTCAATGGGCGTAGGAACGGGTTGCCGTACAGATCCGTCACGCCCGAGAAATGGGTATGAAAGCCGACGATCAGCCTCGCACCCAGCCGCTTGGCCCACCACGCGCCGAGCAAGCCGAAGGGCCCGGGCGTTCCGACGACAATCGTCTCGGGCTTCAGGCTCCTCAGAATTCGCCGGAAACGCGGCAGGGACGGCAGGAAGACTTTCTGGGTCGAATCGCCGGGCAACGGCAGTCTGACGATGCCCTGCCCCTTGCCGGTCGGGCATATGAACTCCGTCTTGTAGCCGAGTTCTTCGAGCTGGCCGATCAGATCATGGTAGTAGGCGCCCACACCGTTTCGTTCGGGCATTGCGTCAGAGATGATCGCCACGCGACCCGGCCGTACCGGAGCGCTGTCCGCCTCCTCGCTCATGAAGTCCTTCACGGATTGACCGGGATCGGTGCGAACTACCGTATTCATGCCTGTCCCGGCGACCAGACGGGTTCGAAGCGCGTTCGAATGTCGTTCGCGTCGAGTCCGTAGTCCTCGAGCGTGTAGCGGTGCTTCGATTCGAAACTGCGCGATGCGGTAGAGGCGGTCTTGAGCTTCTCAGCGAAGGTCTCATCGATGTCGAGACCTATCTCGGCATAGACCCGAGCGATACTGTCAGCGAGGTCGTTGCGCAGATCGTCATTCCCGATCGACGCGATCCGTCCCGGAAAGCGTCCCCGCACGTCATTAAGGTGCTCATAGTAGAACTCGAGCAGATCGACCAGATCGTCCCTTAGCGCCGTCGTCACTCCGCGGAAACCCAGTAGTTTTAGACTCGGTTCCAGTGAGCTCAGCTGCGAGGGGACGGTGGCGACGGGGTCGCGCGAGCACGCAATGATCCGGGCGTCCGGAAACTCCTCGAGCAGAGACTCGGCCATGCCCGAGAACGACGGATTCTTCGACAGGTATTGCCGGTCTCTGCCGAAGACATACAGGTGCCGCTGAATCGACCGGCGATAGAATTTCAGCATCGCGCGCCGCTCGCGCTCGTCGACGTCACGATCCAGGCGCGCGGTGCTCCACAGCCAGGGTGCACCCGGAAACGCGACGATCATCAGAAAACAACTCGCGACCGGCATCAGGCACAGGAAATCTTCCTCCGGCTCGCTGATACCAAATTCGTGAACATCGTCCATGGAACCCAGCATCCTGCCGCCGAGCCACGATGCGAGTCGGCCGACCGGCCGGCCGAGCAATCTGTCGAGGCGCGCGAGTCCGAGACAGACGTAGCGACCTGTGATCGAAAGACCGAACAGGCACTCCCACGTCGAGAACGTCGTGGTCCGCTCGTCCGCGGCGAGCACGCGATGCAGGTGTGTGGTTCCGGTCCGTGGCGGACCGAGGATGAACAGAGGCCGCCGCACCTCGATTCGCCGGTAGCCGCGGAACAGCACGGCATCGATCGCGAAACCGATCCAGTGAAATGCCTGCCACAGCAGGAGCAGCGGAAACAGCAGCACCAGAACGACGGCGGCGAGAAAACGCCGACCGTCGACGAACGCTCGCGTGCAGGCGTAGACGAACAGCGCTGCGAAACGGCGCGCGGCCAAACCGATCATGTACAACCAGGCGACCTGCTGGCTCCCGTGGAGCGTGGATAGTGAAGCCCGAATGTTACCGCAATGCGTCGAAGCGAGTCAGGCAGCGGCCGCCCCGGCCTCCGACGTCAGGCTGAGCTTGCCTGCTCTCGGCGCGTCCTTACCTGGCGCTGAACTTCTTCAAAGAGCTCATCGCGGAGTCCGGCAAGCTTGAACAATTCGACGACCGTAAAGAACGGCGCGGCCAGGTTGGCTTGAATCGGATGCTTGACGAGCACCGGCATCGACTTCTCTATCGCATGCCCGATGAATTGCGCCGCATAGCCGCCGAAAAAGCATGCGGCGGCGACACCGCCGGAGACGGCGATGGGCATTCCAGCCACCTGACCCGCCAGCACGGCAATACCCATGCCCGCGACCAGAAACACGACGGCAAAGAGCACATCGAGCGTCAGGTAGAAGAGGAAGAAACCGAGCACCGTCACGTGTGCGAGATTCACGTTGATCCCGAATACGTCGACACCTGCCCACGACAGTGGGATGAGCGCTCCGAACATGATCGTCGGTATCCCGATCATGTGGACGAACACGTTGAACGGATGCTGGTGTGACGCGGCGTAGCCGGTCAGCATGTCCATGAGTTTGTTGTCGGTCGCCATAGCGTCCCGGAGTATACTCAAAGACCCAGTATCGCGGGAGATCGCAATGGCACTACTGATCGCGGGCGTATTGCTCTGGAGCATCGTGCATCTGATTCCTTCGGTGGCGCCGCTCGGCCGGACAGCGTTGAAGGCGCGCCTCGGCGAAGGCCGGTACAAGGGCCTGTTCGCGCTCGCGATCGTCGCCTCCATCGTACTCATGGTGATCGGGTGGCGCTCGATCGATCGTGTGAACCTCTACGACCCGCCGTTGCTCGGAAGTCCGGTGGTGCCCGCACTGATGCTCGTGTCTTTCGTTCTGTTCGCCGCCGCGAACGCACCCGGAAATATCAAACGATATCTTCGTCACCCGATGTTGACCGGCATGGTCGTCTGGGGAGGCGCTCACCTGCTTGCCAACGGGGAAAGCCGCTCGGTCGTCCTGTTCGGCGGACTGGCCGCCTGGGCGCTGGTCTCGATCGTGACAATAAGCCGCCGCGAAGGTGCCTGGGTCAGCAAACCGGCGGCCGTGCCCGTATCGCGGGACGTCATCACGGTCGTTGCGAGCTTCGCGGTCTTCGCGCTCGTCGCCTGGGGCCACAAGTTCGTATTCAACGTCGCAGCCATACCCGGTTGGTAGTCGCGAGGAAAAGGGCCTGACGGCATCGCCTGCCATTCGCCGGGCTGCGCGCGGATTCGGCGTGCTCGCAGCCCTGCTGGCAGCAGCCGGTTGCGCCGGTTCGTCGACCGTCGAGGATGACGCCTCGTGGAATGCGTCGCGGCGGGCCGCGGGCGTCAGCCAGGCAGGTATGCTGTACGGTCGTTCCACCTACATCGAGCCGATCCTGCGGCCCGTCTCGTTCGCAGCGACGATCACGTCGCTGACGCTGACCTCCGCGAGCGGCTCGCTGGATCGGCTGTCGCTTGCGACGAACGGCATGCCGGCGCTGGGCGGGAATATCCCGCCGACTGGCGGAGCCGAACCGATGGACCTCGCGGTCTGGGAGCGCGATCTCGATCGGCTTACCGCCACTCGCAGTTCCCTCGGCACAATACGCTTCCTCGTGGACGGCGAGGAATTCTTCGATCGGCTGGAGGCGGCAATAGCAGGCGCTTCCCGGTCCGTGGATATTCGCACTTACATCTTCGACAACGACGACTATGCCGTCGGCTTCGCGGACCGGCTGCGGCAACGATCGCATGAAGCGATCGAGGTCAGAGTCCTGATCGATACGTTGGGCAACATGCAGGCACAGCAGGTCGATCCGGAATCGCTGCCCGACGATCATCGGCCGCCGCTTTCGATGTCGACCTATCTGAAGACCGAAAGCCGCGTCGATGTCCGAAGCTACGCGAATCCCTGGCTGACCGGCGACCACGTCAAGACGACGATCGTAGACGGTGAGATCGGCTTTGTCGGCGGGATGAACATCGGCCGCGAGTACCGCTACGACTGGCACGATCTGATGATGGAGGTCCGCGGACCGATTGTCGGCCGTCTGCAGCGAGAGATGGATGTGGCCTGGGCGCGCGCCGGCCTGCTCGGCGATCTCGGTGCCGCGCTGCAACGCGCCGGCCCGGCCAATGAGACCGCCGCAACCGGAGGTTACCCGATTCGCGTGCTCGAAACGCGCAGCCTCGACTTCGATATCTATCAGGCCCAGCTCGAGGCGATCCGGCGCTCCAGGCAATACATCGTCATCGAGAATGCCTATTTCTCGGACGACCGCACCCTGTACGAACTTGCCCGTGCCAGGCGCCGTGGCGTGGACGTCAGGGTTATCATCCCGACGGAGGGGAATCACGGGCCGCTCAACTCGAGCCATCTGGTCGCCATCAATCAGATGCTCGAGCATGGGATCCGGGTCTACCGCTACCCGGGAATGAGTCACGTCAAAGCTGCGATCTACGACGGCTGGCTGTGTGTCGGCTCGGCCAATTTCGACAAGCTGAGCCTCGAGGTCAATCGCGAACTCAATCTCGCAACCTCCGACCCCGGCGCGCGCGACGCCCTGATGCGACGTGTTTTTCTGCCGGATCTCGCTATATCAACCGAGGTACTCGAACCGGTGGATGTGACTCTGGGCGACCGGATCACGGAGATCATCGTCGACGAGGTTCTCTAGCCCGTAACTGCGCCCGATTGGCGCAGTTACGAAGCCAGGGGATTTCCGGAGACGATCAGCTACTTGTCAATAGTGCCTGGTGCCCCGATCGCGTCTACAGTAGGGGTGTTGCCGAGGAATCCGGAGGTCGACGCAGGTGTTGAAGCTCGTTGGGTTGGTCGTAGTACTGATGCTGCTGTGGTATCTGATCATGCGCCGTTCGGCCGGATCGGATGACTCGAAGCAAGCGCAACCCGAGCGCCGCCAACTGCAGTCCAAGGGCAATTTTCACGCGGTGTCGATCAAGTTCGATGCGGATGCCTGCCTGCATGCGAAAGCGCTGCAGGGTCGGCGCTTCCTCGCCAGCGAAGCACCAAATCTACCGCTCGACAACTGCGATGCAGCGAAGTGCAACTGCCGCTTCGTGCATCACGAGGACCGGCGAAGCGGCAAAGACCGGCGCAGCCCCTTCGGCAGCGCGGGGATGGGAGCAGTGACGGGCCGCTTCGAAGCGGAGCGGCGCGAGGGGGGAGATCGCCGCCGTCCCGACGAGGACGACGGCGACTAGATCAGAAGCCGTAGGCGGCGACCGTCGCCTCGTACTCGGCAAGCTCCATTTCGAAACGCGCCCGATCGGCGATTAGCTGTTGAACCTCGGTCTCGAGTTCGCCAGTCCGCTCCGAAAGGTCCTTGAGGTCTGCCAGCAACACGACGCGATCTTCGGTTGTCGTGTCGTCGCTGATGAGCAGCGCTTCCTTAGAACGAATCTCGCTCTCGACGCGCTCGAGCTCGCGTTCCTTCGAGTAGATGCGATTGTTGGCTACCTGCACGTTCGAGCGAAGGCCGTAGAGCTGCTGCCCTACGCGATAGGCGTCGAGGAACTCCTCCTCGAGTGCCACGTCGCAAACGCCGTGGTACGTGCCGCCGGAGACGCCGAGGTTATAGCCGCGGGACGGCTGACAGAAGGAGACCAGACCGTCGTTACGGCCGGACTGATAGGCCTGGAAGTCGGGTGTGACGCCGTGCTTGGCGCAGGCCTGACGGCGGTTCGAGAACTGCTCCATCGTGTACCCGCGCGAGCCGTCTTCGTAGCCGATCGCGTGCCAGTCGCTGGTGAGGCACTCGTCCTCGCTCATCGTCGCGCAGCCACTCAGCACGAGTGCCGCCGCCGCCATTGAAATCGTTGCCCACTTCCTGTCCATCTCGCACCTCACCAGTCATATGCCTGCGTGTAATACATTGTAATGAAACTAGCAGCGCGCCTCGCGAGGCCGCTGTGATGACATTCACAAATAACCGGCCACGACTGAACGAAACCTGAAAACTGCGAGCCACGGCATCTCACGGCGCTGCGGTTGTGACACAGGTCACAGTGGCCGCACGCCGCGGCGGCTACGCTCGAACGACAACGGAAGGGTCGGGCCATGGATATCGAGGCAGTCAGCGCAGCAGCCGGTATCGCCATCGCGTGCGCGATGGTATTTCTGCTTGCCGCGAGAAGCTGGGACGCGCTGGCGCGCATGCTGTCCGGCCACCCGAGTTTCGCCGATAGCATCATGAGCGAAGCCGCACAGCGCTTCCGCGACGAGATCCGCGTCCTATCGCATCGGCAGTCCGCCTATTTGGGCGCCGCTCTGGTCTTCGTCGTCATGTACGTCGCCGCGAGCGCGTTCGACAGCCCGCCGCTTTTCCGTGGCTATCCTGACTGGCAGCTGTATCTCTTCCTGAGCACGCTCGGTGCCGGCGCGGCATTCGTCGCATACCGCCTGGCCGTGACCCTGCTCGCCCGGCGACAGCTTCGCTTTTTGCGCGACGCCAGTATTGCCATTGGCCATCAGCTGCAGTGGATTTCGAGCGGACACGGGCGCGTTTTCCACGACGTCCCTGTTCCGAGCGGCGTCATCGACCATGTCATGGTCGGCCCGTCCGGCATCTATGCCGTGACCGTCATCGCGAGGCGGCCATCGAAAACCGGCGAGACGCGGATTGCCAACGACGAGGTCCAGTTCCGGCCGTCTCGCAAGACGAGCGACGTGACCGAGATCGGGAACGCTGTCTCCGAACTTGCGCACGAACTCAGCAAACGGGTCGGCCAGAATGTCCGAGTGCGTTCGGTGGTTGCCGTGCCGGGCTGGAACATCAGTTCCCAGAACGGCGGCGAACATCTGCTCGTCAACGAGCGCAACCTGCCGATGCTCAGGGGCTGGAAGGACCAGACGGAATACCTGATGAACGAAGACGTCGACGCGATCCAGACCTGGCTGTCGGCGCGCTGCACGCGCTCCAATCGGTAGCTCTATTTCCGCTGGGCACGCGACAACTGCCGATTCCGGCTGTAATCCCCGCTAAGCCGCCCCGTCGGCCAGCGGCACTACCCGCTCGCCGAATCGTTGGTTGTCTATGACGTCCTCGAGTTCGTCGGCCAGTTCCTCGCAAGCCTTGACGACGGTTTTCCAGATCGACACGCGTTCTTCCGGTGAGAAGTCCACGAAATCCTTGCGGTCCGGAATCTTGGCGTGCGGCAGGCGACTCACGAAGTCCGGAGACGGGCTGATTAGAATGGTCCGATCGGTACTCTCTACGTCGGCGGTACGCCACGACAGGTACTTGTCGAACCAACCGGGTTTGATCCAGCCATAGAAGTGCAGATAGAGCGCCAACCGATTCTCGCTCGAATGCGGGAAGTCGAGGTGATAGTCGATGACGCCGCCGTCGCGGTAGGTGCCCGGCGGTGCCCCGTCGATATTCCGCACGCCCTCGAGCACGAGCGGGATCGAGCCGGTCGCCAGCACCGCATCCTTCAGGTTGCGGCTGGTCAGTTCGATCTGCCGCATCGGAAATCCCGGCAGCTCGTAGAACGGCGGCAGATCGCGCGGGTCGTGGAACAGGGCTCGCTCGAAGAAGGCGCCGAGCGAGCGCCGGCTCGCTGCGTTGAGTCCGGCGGCGCCAATCAGGCCCGCGGCCAGCGCAAGGCGATTGTCATTTCCCAACACGTGCCGGCTGCGGACCGTCATGATGTGGCTGCGCAGCACCGGATTGTCGAGAATCTCGTCCGCGCCGGTGTCGCCGACCACGTAGTCCAGTATCTCCCGCGACCGGGCGGTGATCTCCGCGCGATCGGGTTTCTCGCTGTAGCTCTGGTCGAGATACGCCTCCTCGAAGCGGTCGATCGCCGCGAGCGGGTCAGCCTGGCCATAGCAGGCAAAGCGCCACGCCCCGATCGACGAACCAATGGTATGCACCGGGGTCTGAAAGTCTGGCAACAGGCGGCGCAGCACGACCCGGTCCAACTGGCTCAACACCAGCCATTTGGCGCCGCCGGAGGCACCGGCCAGGGTTCCGATACGCTCCGGCCGGAGCCCGTCCCGGCGGATTTCGGCCAGCGCGGTGGGACCCGCACTGAAGATCAGACTGTGTTTCGATCCGGGCATCCGTGACCTGCGTCAAAAGTTTACAATTGCGGACAGGCGATTATGTTGCAAGCTCGCGTTCAACGACAGCAAAGCTGGCAGGCTCACAGGACTACGGACGGGAATCCATGAAACGACTTCGCATCGCACTGCTCGGGACGCTGCTCGCCGCAGGCACGGTTTTCGGCCACAGCGGAGACGGTGAGCCGCTGTTCGTCGCCGCGGACGGCGAAGACCGCGGTGGCTGCATCGACCAGGCATCTCCGTGTCAGAGCATTGGCTACGCGCTGAGCCGCGTCGGCAAGGGTGGCGAGATCCGAGTCGCGGCCGGCCGCTACGAGGTCTCCGGCGTCGAGGACGTGTTTCATCTCGTCAGCGGTGTCGTTGCCGTATCGGGTGGCTACGACCGGAGCTTCGAGCGCCAATCGACCATGCCGACAACGCTCGTCGGCATCCCGGCGGAGTATCGCAGTCTGCTCGGGTCCCGCGGATTCCAGATTCTGGCCGACCGCAAGTCGCTTCCGGTTGCCGCGACCACGGAGGCGTTTTTCGATCAGCAGAAAACCATGCAGGCCGGACTGAGCATGGCGCCCTGCGTCGGCGGTCAGGTGGGTGGCCTCGCCTGCAGCAATACCGAACTGCTCTCCCACGTCCCGTTCGCGCAGGTCAGCGCGACACCCGGTGCATCGGCGGACGTCTGGGGCTTTGTCGACCTGAATACGAATCGCGAATACGCGCTGGTCGGCTACAACATCGGCACCGCGGTCTTCGACGTGACAACGGCGGAGAATCCCCGCGAGGTCGGTTTCGTAGACGGCCAGAGTTCGACATGGCGTGACATCAAGGTGCACCAGTACTTCAACGCGTTGGAAGGTCGCTGGAATGCCTACGCCTACGTCACGACGGATCTTTCGACCGACGGGCTGTTCGTCATCGACCTGACCGACCTGCCTCAACGAATCAGCCGCGTGACGTATGCGTCCGACTTCTTCGCGGCGCACAACGTTTTTGCCGCGAACACCGACTACGGCACCGGCCTGTCGCTGACGGGCGATGCGCCCAATCTGGTCATCGCCGGTGCGAATCGCGGCGGCGGCTCGCCGCGACTGTACTCGCTGCAGAATCCGGCATCGCCGAGCTTCGTTGCGCAACCCGGTGCGGGGGACTACACCCACGACGCGGCGTACATGATCATTCGCGATTCGCGCAAGGATACGCAGTGTGTCAATGCGGTCGACTACTGCGAGGTGCTGTTCGACTTCAACGAGTCGACGATCGACATCTGGGACATCACCGATCCGGCGAACGCGGTCCGGCTTAGCCGCACGCCCTATTCCAATTCGGCCTACACCCATTCCGGCTGGCCGTCTGAAGACGGCATGTACCTGTTCGTTCACGACGAACTCGACGAACAGCAATTCGGGCTGCAGACGACGCTGCGCACCTTCTCGCTCGCGGACCTGCGCTCACCGACGGCCGAATCCGTCTGGCGGGGACCGACGAGGGCGATCGACCACAACGGCTTCGTGCGCGGCAACCGCTACTACATGTCGAACTACAGCCGCGGACTGACCATCCTCGACATCACCGATCCAACCCTGGTCGCACCCATCGGCCGCCTCGACACCTACCCGTTCTCGGACAGCGCGGGCTTTGTCGGCGCGTGGGGCGCCTACCCCTACTTCCATAGCGGCAACGTCGCGGTCAGCGATATGTCGAGCGGCTTCTACATGGTTGCGGACGATAGCCGCGGTACGGTGCAGGGCTCCCTCGATTTCACCGATCTGTCCTACGGCGGCGACGAGGGGACGACCATCTCCCTGAGCGTGGCGCGCAGCGGCGGTACGACCGGCGCGGTCAGCGTCGACTACGAACTGATCCCCGCCACCGCCGGTTCCACGGATGTCGCCAGCGTCACCGGCAGTCTGAACTGGGCCGACGGACAGTCCGGAAATCAAACAATCAACGTCACTCCGCTGGCGGACGGCGCAGCGGAGAATCTGGAATTGATGCTGCTTCGGCTGAACGCCCCGACCGGCGGAGCAACGCTGGGTAATCGCAGCGTCGTAAGTGTCTACGTCAGCGATCCGGGCGCCGGCAGCGTGGTCGAATTCGCCACGGACACCGTTAACGTCACTGAGCGGGGTTTCGGCACCGCGGTTGCAACCGTGCAGCGCGGCGGGAGCGCCGTGGGCGCCGTCAGCGTCGACTTCTCACTGTCTGGCGGGGACGCCACGGCAGGCAGCGACTACTCCGGCACGACGGCCGGCACGCTCGCGTGGGCGGACGGAGATGCCACACCCAGGACGCTGGAGTTTCCCATCAGCGACGATGGCTTGAGCGAGGGCAACGAGTTTTTCGAGCTCTCATTGTCGTCGCCAGGCGGCGCAACGCTGGGCGCAAACACCACAATGCGGATCACTATCCTCGATGGCACCGGCTCGAATTCAGCACCGAATGCCGTGGCCGGCTCCAGCCAGACAGTCGGTTCCGGTAGCACAGTAACGCTCGACGGCGGATCGTCGAACGATCCGGACGGCGACACTCTGAGCTATCAGTGGTCGCAGGTCTCCGGCACCTCCGTGGCGCTGTCCGGGGCAACGTCTCGAGTAGCAACGTTCACAGCGCCGAGCGTGACCTCGGATACGCTACTGACGTTCCGCCTCGACGTATCCGACACGACCGGCTTGTCGGACTCCGCTACTGTCAACGTCACGGTGCGCGCGCCGGGTGTCACAGGTGGCAGCAGTGGCGGCAGCGGCAGCATCGGAGTGTGGTTCCTCATGCTGCTGGCACTTGCCGGCCTGATGCCGAGCCGCGTCAGCCGAAAGGATGCTGCTTGATAATCGTTTGGTCCCGATCGGGACCGGTCGAAATGATGTCGACGGGCACGCCCGCCAGTTCTTCGATCCGGGCGAGATAGGCCTGCGCGTTCGCCGGCAGCTCCGCCAGACTCGTCACACCGACGGTTGACGCCTGCCAGCCCGGGTGCTCCTCGTACACGGGCTCGCACTGCGCGAACCGGTCGGTCACGACCGGCAATCCGGCCATGGTCTTGCCACCGATCTCGTAGCCGACGCAGATCTGGATCGTCTCCAGTTCGTCGAGCACGTCGAGCTTGGTGACGCAGAGGCCCGACACGCTGCTGTTGAGAATCGAACGACGCAATGCCACCGCGTCGAACCAGCCGACACGCCGCGGGCGCCCGGTTGTCGCGCCGAACTCGGCGCCGACCCGCGCGATGTGCTCACCGGTATCGTCAAAGAGTTCGGTCGGGAACGGTCCGGCACCGACGCGCGTCGTGTACGCCTTGACGATTCCCAGGATGTAGTCGAGATTGCGCGGCCCGACACCGGTGCCCGTGCTAGCGGCCGCGGCGACGGTGTTGGACGACGTGACGAACGGGTACGTGCCGTGGTCGATGTCCAGAAACGTGCCCTGCGCACCCTCGAAGAGAATGCTCTCGCCACTGTTCGCGAGTTGGCTCAGGATGTCGGTCACATCGGCGGTCACCGGTGCAATGACCTCGGCATATTCCATCGCCTTGTCCAGCGACTCGACGAAATCGACCGCATCCGCACCGTAGTACTTGCGTAACAGGAAATTGTGGTAGTCGAGCACCTCGCCCAGCTTCGCGGCGAAGTTCTCGCGCACGAACAGGTCCGAGACTTTCAGCGCGCGGCGGGACACCTTGTCCTCATAGGCCGGGCCAATACCGCGGCCCGTCGTACCGATTGCCGCTGCGCCACGTGCTTTCTCGCGCGCGACGTCGAGCGCGACGTGCGACGGCAGAATCAACGGGCAATTGGGACTGATGCGCAGGCGTTCGAATACCGGCACGCCGCTGTCGACCAGCGCGTTGGCCTCCTTGACCAGCGCATCGAGCGACAGCACGACGCCGTTGCCAATCAGGCACTGCACGCCGTCGCGCAGGATGCCTGACGGGATCAGATGCAGAACGGTTTTCTCGCCGCCGATGACCAGCGTATGGCCCGCATTGTGGCCACCCTGGAATCGTGCCACGGCCGCACAGCGGTCCGTCAGCAGGTCGACGATCTTTCCTTTACCTTCGTCGCCCCACTGGGTGCCGACGACAACGACGTTTCTGCCCATGAGTTCAGGCCTTAGGGTTAATTCCGCACAATGAACAGGAGCGACAAGCCGATCACGATGACGATCAGCCCGACAGCGCGAATATTATTGTCACTCATGCCCACGATCTGCGCCACCATCTGCCGGTAGCGTCCGGGCGATGCGAACGGCAGCAAGCCCTCGATCACGAGGACGAGCGCCAGTGCCGTCAGGATCTCCGTCCAGATCATGGCAAAGGACTAAGTTGAGGCCGCTACTGGTTCTCCCGCGAACCGTCAGACTGATTCAGGAATCGGAAGAACTCATTGTTCGGGTCCACGACGATTAGGTCGCCTTCGTTGCCCATTGACCGGCGATACGCCGCAATGCTGCGATAGAACGCGTAGAAGTCAGGGTTCTGGTTGTAGGCGTCGGCGTAGATCTGCGCTGCCTGAGCATCTCCCTCACCACGAATGATCTCGCTCTCGCGATAGGCATCCGCGAGGATAACCGTGCGCTCGCGGTCGGCCTCGGCTCGCGTCCGCTCCGCCGACGCGCGGCCTTCCGAACGACGCTCGGTCGCGATGCGTGCACGTTCAGCCTCCATCTCCGCGTAGACGTTTTGCCGAACATCGTCGACGAACTCGACGCGCTTGACGCGGAAGTCGATCAGTTCGACACCGAGCTCGGCAGCGGTGGGTGCGGCAGTCGCGAGCAGGTCGCGCATCAGTTCCGCACGCCCGACCGATATCGCTTCGTTAACCGTGCGGCGGCCAAACTCGGTCACGACCGCATTCTTGACGATTTCGCCCAGTCGAGAGTCCGCAATTTCGAGGCTTCCGCTTGTCGATGTATAGAAAGTCGCCGCATCGGTAATCCGGTACTTGACGAAGAAGTCGACGTCGAGCGATTCGTTCTCGATCGTAAACGCGCGCTCAGGACGACGATCGCTTATTGTCAGAACTCGCCGCGGAAACGTGCTGATCGTCTCGACAAACGGAATTCGCCAATGCAGACCGGGCTCGTAGACCCGCGCCGTCCGGTTCCCTTCCTCGTCGACCGTCGATACGACCTCACCAACGCGAAGCTTGATCGCGAGGTCGCCCTCATCGACCGTGAACAGTGCCATGCCGCCAACGATGAGCAATACGCCGACGACGACCAGGATCATGAAACGTCCGCTACTCATTGCCGAGTCCTCCTATCGCGGGCATCATCCGACGCGCGTACATCCGGCGCGGTCAGCGCTGTATTCGGGTCCGCCGACCGCATGCTGTCGTCGGGCATGGGGGGTGACGCGGGCGACGCGTTCATCAAACGGTCAATCGGCAGGTAGAGCAGATTTCCGCTCCCCTCCGAGTCAATGATGATCTTGTTGGAATTGGCGTACACCTCTTCGACAGCGTCGAGATAGAGCCGGTCGCGGGTTACGCGAGGCGCGCGCTCATACTCTGCCAACAGAGCAAGGAAGCGCGCCGCCTCACCTTCGGCGTCCGCGATGACTCGATCCCGATACGCGCGAGCATCTTCAAGCATGCGGGCGGCTCTGCCGCGCGCACGCGGGATAATGTCGTTCGCATAGGTATCGGCTTCCAGCAGAAAACGTGCGGCGTCGTTTCGCGCCCTCTGCGCGTCGTCCACAGCCTCCTGCACGTTCTGCGGGTACTTGACGTCTTCCAACGAAATGGAGGTGATTCTGATGCCGGCACCCTCGTGCGCATCTTCGTCGCCCCAGTCTCTCTCGCCGCTATCGTAGGCGCTGTATGAATCCAGCGTTGCCTGCAGCACCGTCTGCGTTCGGGATGCGATCTCTTCTCGCCGCCCCTGAATCAGAGACTCGATCTCGCTGGTACCGACGACCTCGCGCAGCGCACTCTCTGTGACGTCCTCGAGGGTCTGTTCGGGATCGACGATGTTGAAGCTGAAGGCAATCGGATCGTTGCGCTGGTACTGCACAACCATGTTGATATCGACGTACTGCTGATCGGCAGTCAACATCTCAGTCTGGAACGCATAGCGCTCAACCTGCAGGGTGTTGATGCGATTCACGGTCTCGACCGGGAACGGCCAGTGCCAGCGCAGGCCCGGCATCGTCGTTCTCTCATACGCACCGAAGCGCTGCACGATACCGCGCTCGGCCTCATCGACCCGGTACAGGCCGGTCAGTGCCCATGCGATCAGCGCGAATACGACCAGGAAGTAGGCCCCTCCGCCACCTGGGCCGCCGCGCCCTCCGCCGAGCAGCCGGCCCAGCCGGTTCTGCCAGTTTTGCACGATCTTGTCGAGGTCGTTGGGCTCCTCCCGTTTCCAGGGATCCTTGCCGTTTCCAGGTTCGTTCCAGGCCATTGTCTTCAGTTACCTTAGTAATCTACCCCGCAGAGGCCGATGTGGGTTCGTCTTCCGAACCTTGCAAGGGCCTCAGCATGTCGGCCGCGAGATTCTCACGCTTTAGAAAGCGCTTCAAATCCCGTTCGGCCATCCTGATTTCCAGCTCCCAGCCGCCGTCTTCCTGAACCCGCTCGGTGAGCACCGCACCCATCTCGAACAGTCGAGCTCTGGGTCGTCCCTGAGAAGGTTCTAGATGGATAACGCCGTGGAGGGTCTTCCGCAGCAGCCGCTCGCCGATCGCGTTCGAGAGCATTGACACGCCTTCGCCGGTCACGGCCGACAGCCAGACTGCGCGCCCTTCGCCGTCGCGATTATTCGCGACGCGCGGCGGTCGATCGAGCTTATCGATCTTATTGTACACCCGTATCTGCGGTACGCGATCTGCTTCGAGCTGCTGCAGCACCGAATTCACCTGCCGCACGCGCTGCCAGCGGTTCGGATCGCTTGCGTCAATGACGTGCAGAATCAGGTCCGCCTCACGGGCCTCCTGCAGCGTCGAGCGGAACGCCGCGATCAGCTCATGCGGCAGATCGCGCACGAATCCAACGGTATCCGCGAGTACGACCTCGCGGCCGTCCGGCAGTTCCATGCGCCGCACCGTCGGATCCAGGGTCGCGAATAGCTGGTCTTCGACGTAGACCCCAGCGTCCGTTAACGTATTGAACAGCGTCGACTTACCGGCATTGGTGTAGCCAACGAGCGCGACGGTCGGGACTTCGGCGCGCTCGCGGTTGCGACGATTCATCGACCGCCGGCTGTCGACGTCTTCCAGCCGGCCCTTCAGGACGCGGATCCGCTGTCCCAGCAGGCGGCGGTCCGTCTCGAGCTGGGTCTCGCCGGGCCCGCGCAGGCCGATGCCGCCTTTCTGACGTTCGAGGTGAGTCCAACCGCGCACGAGACGCGTGGACAGGTGCCGGAGCTGCGCGAGCTCGACCTGCAGCTTGCCCTCGAAGCTGCGGGCGCGCTGCGCGAAAATATCGAGAATCAGCCCGGCCCGGTCCAGAACCCGGCACTTGAGCTCGCGTTCGAGGTTTCGTTCCTGGCTGGGCGACAGCTCGGCCGAGCTGATGACGAGTTCGGCACCGTGTTCGGCAATGCCGGCTTTCACATCGCCGACTTTGCCGCCGCCGATGAAATAGCGAGGGTCCGGCCGCTTGCGCGCGCTCGTGATTTCATCGACCACGATGGCGCCTGCTGAGCGCGCCAGCTCTGCAAACTCTTCACGTTCGGATTCGTCGGGTGCGCCCTGTGGGCTCGCGTGGACGAGGATGGCCCGTTCGCCGCTTTGCGGCCGCTCAAACAACAGCGACCTCCCCGCGGGCGATGCGTCGGTATCGGTTAGTCGTTGCCGTCTCCAGCGTCGTCCGGCAACGGCAGACGAACGTTTCGCGACGGCACGACCGTTGAGATTGCGTGCTTGTAGACCATCTGATTGACACTGTTCTTCAACAACACAACGAACTGATCGAACGAATCGACCTGCCCCTGCAGTTTGATGCCGTTCACGAGGTAAATTGAAACCGGGACTTTTTCCTTCCGCAGTATGTTCAGGAATGGGTCTTGTAGAGTCTGCCCTTTAGCCATCTCGGGTCTCCTTGTTGTTGTTGTTTTTGAACACCACACCCCGGTGGCGCCGGTTGCCCAAGTCTGCGGTGTTCTGCCTAAGCGTGGGAAAAAGTCTAGCACACGCGGTGCCCGGACAAAGCCCGTAACTATCCCAAATATTTGCCAAGAATCCGCGATATGGCGTCCGCCGCGTCGACTTCAAGGGGGTCTACCGATCTCAGGTCGGCCTCGCTTCGAAGCCAGGTGAACTGCCGTTTCGCGAGCTGCCGGGTCGCGACCAGCGCCCGGTACTCCGCCTCCTCGAGGGAATGCTCGCCCTCGCGATAGGCCCAGAACTGCCGGTAGCCCACGGCGCGCATCGACGGCGCCGCGGACGTCAGCCCGTCGCGCGCCCGGAGCCGGTCGATTTCTTCAATAAAACCGTTCTCAATCATGTGCTTGAGACGCTTTTCTATGCGCTCGTGGAGCTTGGGGCGCGGTGGCGTCAGCGCAAATTTGAGGTAGCGGTTGGCGCTCGCCGCCGGCTCGGCTTCGCGCTGCCAGTCCGTCAGCGAGCGGCCGCTCAGGCGGTACACTTCGATTGCGCGCTGCAGCCGTTGACTGTCGGTCGGCTTGATGCGGCGCGCGGCATCCGGATCGAATTCCGACAATTGCGCGTGCAGCGCCGGCCAACCGGAGGTTTCCGCTTCGGCGTCGATCGCCGCTCGAATCGACGCGTCGGCCTCCGGAAGCTCTGCAATCCCCTCGGTCAGCGCGCGAAAGTACATCATCGTGCCGCCCACCAGGAGCGGCACCCGGCCGGCATCCCGCACCTCATCGATGGCGGCGTGGGCGTCACGCACGAAGTCGCCTGCGGAGTAGCTTTCTTCCGGGTCGCGGATATCGATGAGCCGATGCGGCGCCCGGGCAAGCGTCGCTGCGTCAGGCTTGGCTGTGCCCACGTCCATGCCGCGATATACGAGCGCGGAATCGACACTGACGATCTCGAACGGAAAACGCTTGATGAGGCTTACGGCCACGTCCGTCTTGCCGGACGCCGTCGGCCCCATCAGGCAGACGACGGGGGTTCTCATCGTCCGCGGAGGAACAGCCGGTCGAGTTCCGCCATCGTGATCGACGTCCACGTCGGACGGCCGTGGTTGCACTGATCGGCGCGCTCCGTCTGCTCCATCTTGCGGAGCAGCGCGTTCATCTCCGCAATCGTTAGTTGGCGGTTCGCCCGCACCGAGTTGTGGCAAGCCATGGTTGCGAGGTACTCGTGATTCGCATCTTCGACCCGGCTGGAGTTGCCGGTCTCCGCGATGTCGCTGACGACGTCGCGCAGCAGCGCTTCGGCGTCGGCGCCGGACAGCAGTGTCGGAATCTCGCGCACGGTAAGCGTCGTCGGGCCGCTGCGATCGACAATCAAACCGATTCGCTCCAACAGCGCGCCTGACGTGTCGATCAGATCGGCTTCTCGCTCGGACACCGCAACCGATACCGGGACCAAAAGCGGCTGCCGAACCAACTCTTTGCGATCAAAGCCGCGCTTCAGCTTCTCGTACACGATGCGTTCGTGCGCGGCATGCATGTCGACGACGATCAGCCCGTCCGCATTCTCCGCGAGCACGTACACCCCAGCGAGCTGCGCGACCGCGAAACCGAGCGGCGGAACCTCACCGGGCTCGTGCACGGGCTGCTCGGCGGTGGCGCTCTGGCTCATTATCCGATACGCCGTCAGTGTCTCGCGCACGGCATCGGGCTGCGGAAGCGGCATCCTGCCCTGCGACGCCAGACTGACGACGGGTGCAGGCGGCGGCGCGCTCGCCGACGGCCGCGTCTCGCCCAGTGCCGCTTCAATCGTCTGCGAGACGATCCCGTGCATGCGGCGGCCATCGCGAAAACGGATCTCGTGCTTCGCCGGATGCGCATTCGCATCGACCATGGCCGGATCCATGCTGAGTTGAAGGACGTAGGCCGGGAAGCGACCGTGAAACAGCACGTCGCGGTAGGCGTGTTTCGCCGCATGCGCCAGCGTCCGGTCCGACACGCTGCGCCCGTTCACGAACCAGAACTGCAGATCGGGCTGACTGCGATTGAATGTCGGCAAACCGATCCAGCCGGACAGCGCGACGTCGTCCAGTTCGCGAGACAGCGCCACCGCGCTATCCGCGAATGCCTGCCCGCAGATCGACGCGATGCGCTGCCGCTGCTCATCGTCGTCGCTCGCCGCGCGCAGCTTGAGCACGGTGCGCTGATTGTGGGTCATCGTGAATGCCACGTCGGGCCGGGCCAGCGCGAGCCGGCGAACCCACTTATCGATGTGGCCGAACTCGGTGCGTTCGGTGCGCAGGAACTTGCGCCGGGCCGGCGTGTTGTAGAACAGATCGTGGACTTCGACCGTCGTGCCACCCGGATGCGCCGCGGGGCGCGGGCCACTAATCTCGCCGTTGTCTGCCTCGAGCTGCCAGGCGGAATCGGCGTCTGCCGTACGCGAGGTCAGCGACACCCGCGCCACGGAGCCGATACTCGGTAACGCCTCGCCGCGGAAGCCCAGCGACACGACCGCCTCGAGGTCCTCGAGGCTCGAAATCTTGCTGGTCGCGTGACGGGACATCGCGAGCCTGAGCTCGTCCTTGTCGATGCCGGCCCCGTTGTCACGGATACGTATCAGCGTCTGACCGCCCGCAACCACATCGATGACGATATCGGAGGCGCAGGCATCGAGGCTGTTCTCGACGAGTTCCTTCACGACCGAAGCCGGCCGCTCGACCACCTCGCCGGCGGCGATCTGGTTCACCAGATGGTCAGGTAGCTCGAGGATGGGCATCGAATAGCGGGGCTCGGGAACGGGCCCGCCATTCTTTCAAATCGATTGTGAAATGTCTCGTTGCCGCGGACCGCAGCGCCGAACGAGCCGATCAGCCGCCCGAATAGATCGGAATCGACAGCGTCTGGCCGACGCGGATCGTGTCATTCGACAGCTGATTCGCCCGCCGGATGGCGGAAGTCGACACGTTATAGCGCTCCGCAATCTCGGACAGCGTGTCGCCGCGTGCGATCACGTGCCGGACCTGGCGGGCTGGCTGCTGACGGGCGAGCGCCGCAATGCGCGTGTCCGGCGGCGGATTCTCGTAGAAATAGTTGCGCACGCCGGCGAGTATGGCGTGAGCCAGGCGATCCTGGTGCTCGCGGCTGCGCAGATTGCGCTCCTCGGTCGGATTCGAAATGAAGCCGGTCTCAACGAGGATCGATGGAACCTCGGGCGACTTCAGCATCGCGAAGCCGGCGGTCTGCACCGTGTCGCGATGGGTAGGACCGATCCGCCCGAGCTCCCGAATGATATCGGTACCGACGTCGATGCTCGCGCTGATCGCGGCGTTCTGCGAGAGGTCGAGCAAGACCGTGGCGATCGGCTCGGGCTGATCGATGAGCGGCACGTCGCCGACCAGAGCATTTTCGCGCTCGGCGAGCTGACGCGCGGCCTCGTCGCTTGCGCCGCGTAGCGACAGCGCGTAGACGGTCGCGCCTCTCGGCCGGCGGTCGGCCACGGCGTCGGCGTGGACCGAGATGAACAAGTCGGCGCGAGCATCGCGAGCGATCTGCATGCGGCGGCGATGATCCACGAACGTGTCGTCGTTGCGAATCATGATGGCGCGCATGCCGTCTTCGGCGTTGATCGCCGCTGCGAGCCGGCGGCTGATGTCGAGCACGACGTCTTTTTCGCGGGTGCGCCCCTGTCCAACGGCACCCGGATCGTGGCCGCCGTGCCCCGGATCGACCGCGATCACGATGTCGCGACCGGGCGTGTAGGCGTCCGATGCATGGCGCACGGCCTGCACGTTGTCATTGCGCTGCAGGTCGATGACGAGCCGGTCGCCGTAGGACGTATTGGGTGCCACCGTGAAGCTGCGCGAACGCACAGCCTCGTTCAGGTCGAGCACGACCCGGAGCTGGCCGTCTGCACGCACGGCACTCCGGATCGACCTTACCGAGCCGGTTGCGGCAGGCAGGTCGTCGAGGGACCGCGCGAGACGGCTGTCCTCGAGGTCGATGACGATCCGGTCAGGCGCACGGAGCGTGAAGATCGTGTGGTCGACGGGGTTGCTGAGGTCGAGTACGACCCGGGTGCGGTCGTTTTCCGCCCAGATACGCACATTCTCCACCGTCGAACCGGCCTCGACGGCCGATACGGTGAGAAGCAGCAGGGCTGCGGCTAGTGTGCGAACTCCGAGCATCGCTCTTTTTAAATAATCCCGAATCGCGTTCTGCCGCCGAGTATACGAAAAACGCGCAGGATTCCAACTTTTTTTGTTTAAAAATTATGAAGCTATGGAGTCTTTCTAATAATAAAGCTGAATACAGCCTTACTCAGCACTCAGACGCTCGATGAGCGCCTCGCTGCGCTCGCTGAGCGCCGATAGCGTCGCCACGCGGCCGTCCCCGGCATAGTCGAGCGCGATGCGGAGATCCGCCTGCGCGCTCAGATTCGGCGCTCGATCCGGCCATTCGACCAGTCTCAGTCCCTCGTCGAGCTCGTTCCAGCCCAGGTATCGAAGCTCCTCTTCGTCTGCAATCCGATACAAATCAACGTGATAGACGGTACACCGGGACAGATCGTAAGGTTCGACGAGGGTGTAGGTCGGGCTGGGCACCGGGCCGGCGTGCCCCATGGAGCGGATCAGCGCCCTTGCCAGCGTGGATTTTCCGGCACCCAGTTCGCCTTCGAGGAGCAACGTCCAGCCCGACGGGTCGTTCGGTAGCGCCGCGGACAGCCCTTCCGCCAGCCGCTGGCTCGCGGACTCGTCCGCCAGCTCGATCTTCACGGGTTGAGAACCCGTCGGAGTTGCGCAATCAGGTCGGAGGCGATCAGACCCCGCTCCCCGCCGTCTGCCGCAGCAAGGTCGCCGGCGCGGGCATGGGCGAGGACGCCGGTCCGCGCCGCCGTGCCCGGGTCGAGTCCCTGTCCGAGCAGCGCGGCGATGGCCCCGGTCAGCGCGTCGCCCATCCCCGGCGCGGCCATGCCCGGATTGCCGGCGGTACTGATCCATGGGACACCGTCGCCGGTCGACACGAGCGACCCCGCGCCCTTGAGCACCGCAACGCCGCCGTAGGTTGCTTGCAGTTCCGCCACCGAGGAAAGCCGCTCCTGCTGCACCTCGCTCGCCGGCCGGCCCAGAAGGCGGCCCGCCTCGCCCGGGTGCGGCGTGATCACACGCTGCGGGGACTTACCGGGAGCGTCCGCAAGCAGATTCAGGGCATCGGCATCCCATACGGCAGGCAGCTTCGATTCATTCTGGACATCGAATAGTCCGCGCGCCCAGTCGGACGTGCCCAGCCCCGGTCCGAACGCGATGACATCTGCGCTGTCCAGCAGAGGGCCGAGTTCGGCCCCATCCTGAATGGCGTGCGCCATCAGTTCCGGCCGCCTGGCAACGACAATGGCGGCGTGGTCCGGATGCGTGGCGAGACTGACCCGGCCGGCGCCTGAGCGCAGCGCTGCCTCGCCCGCCAGCAATGCGGCGCCCGGCATGCCCGGGCCGCCGCCCACGATCAGCACATGCCCAAAATCGCCCTTGTGCGCGGTGCGCGACCTTGGCGGGAGACGGTCGCCGATAAGGCTGTCATCGATGCGGTACATAACCGCCGCCGACGGGTCACGGCAGTGGTCGGGAATCTCGAGGCCGGCAAACTCGAGGTCACCGGTGAGCCGCGGCCCTTCACCGACGAACAAGCCGGCCTTGAGGCCGACGAAGGTAACCGTGAGGTCCGCACGTATCGTTGTTCCCAGCACCGCACCGCTGTCTCCGTGCAGTCCGGTCGGAATGTCGAGCGCGACGACGAAGGCCCTGCTCGAATTGATGGCGGATACGGCTTCCGCAAAGGCGCCTTCGACCGGTCGCTCCAGACCGCTCCCGAGGATTCCGTCGAAGATGATCTCGCCGTGCAGCTCCCCCGACCATGGCAGGACGATACCCCCGCCAGCGGCGAAGTCCGCGTACGCGGTCGCGGCGTCACCACCGAGTTTCTCGGGATCCACCAGTGCGATGACCGAGACCGCAATGCCCTCCTCCGCGGCCAGGCGTGCCACCACGTAGCCGTCACCGGCGTTGTTGCCCGCACCGCAGACGACCTGCCATACCGAGGCATCCGGGCAACGCAATCGAGCCGCCGCGACCGCCGCCGAAGCCGCTCGCGTCATTAACTGGTAGCCGGAGATCCCTTCGTCTTCGATCGCGGTGCGGTCGATCTCGCGAACCGCGGCGACGGGGTAGATTTCCTTCGGCAACAATGACATCGCGCGGATTATACTTGCACGTATACTTGCTCGCTCATGGCAGTTGAATCGTGCAATGCCGATTGACGAACTCGACGCGGTTGCGCTGAAGACCGATATTCTTGCGTGGGGCAAGGAACTCGGGTTCCAGCAACTCGGCGTTAGCGATACCGATCTCGCTGCGGCCGAGTCCCGGCTCGGCGACTGGCTCGAGAGGGATTATCACGGCTCGATGGAGTACATGCACCGCCACGGCACCAAACGAAGCCGGCCCGCAGAACTCGTACCCGGAACCGCGCGCGTCATCTCGGCGCGGATGGACTACCTGACCGACGCTCAGCGCGACGCGAAGGCGCTGCTCGATCACGACTCCGCGGCGTACGTATCACGCTATGCGCTGGGCCGCGACTACCACAAGGTGCTGCGCGGCCGACTGCGCGCGCTTGCTCGCCGAATCGAGGATCGCATCGGGGAGTTCGGCTATCGCGTTTTCGTGGACAGCGCTCCGGTGCTCGAGAAGCCCATTGCCGAAAAAGCCGGGCTGGGCTGGATCGGCAAACACACGAACCTGTTGAACAAGGATGCCGGATCGTGGTTCTTTCTGGGCGAGCTCTACACCGACCTGCCGCTGCCGGTCGACGAACCTGCCTCGGGACACTGCGGTACCTGCACAGCCTGCATCGACGTATGTCCAACGAATGCGATCGTCGCACCGTACGAACTCGACGCTCGCCGCTGTATTTCCTACCTCACAATCGAATTGCAGGGCGCGATTCCCGAGGAATTTCGCCCATCGATCGGCAATCGAGTCTACGGCTGCGACGACTGTCAGCTATTCTGTCCATGGAACAAGTTTGCGGAACCGAGCGGCGAAGGCGACTTCGCACCTCGCCACGGACTGGACGATGCCGACCTGACGGAACTGTTCGGGTGGAGCGAAGCTACGTGGCTTGCGCGCACCGAAGGCAGTGCAATTCGCCGGATCGGCTACGAACGATGGCTACGCAATATCGCAGTGGCCCTGGGCAACGCGGCAACAACCCCTGCGGTAGTGGCTGCACTAAAGGAGCGCAAGAATTACGAATCAAGACTGGTAAGAGAACACGTCATGTGGGCACTCGAGCAACACGGCCCACATGGGCATAAGGGGCGGTGATCGCATAACAGCGATTGCTTAGACACGGCGCCGGTACTGCCGGTCCGTGTACAAATAATAAGAATGGAGGTTCGACATGTTCGAGGCACTCTCGTCGCCTTATCTGGTGCCGTTCGACGGCAGCTTTCGCATCGCCGACGCATCCACCACTGCACTAACCGACGGACACCATCACAAAGGTGAGCATCGAAAGACCGCAACGGACCACCTGCGGCAACTTCAACGCGTCCTCGCGGCGGGCGACCGGCATGCCGTGCTGCTCGTTTTCCAGGCAATGGACGCAGCAGGCAAGGACAGCACGATTCGTGCAGTGATGCGGGGCGTCGACCCGTCCGGCTGCCAGGTCTTCAGTTTCAAGAAGCCGTCAAGCAAGGATCTCGACCACGATTTTCTGTGGCGCACGACGCGCTGTCTGCCGGAACGCGGCCGGATCGGCATTTTCAATCGCAGCCAATACGAGGAGGTGCTCGTCGTACGCGTGCACCCGCAGATTCTCGCCTCGCAAAAGCTGCCGGGCGAAGTCAATCTCGAGACCCTTTGGGACGAACGCCTGAGTTCGATACGCGATCAGGAGGAGCATCTCGCCCGCAACGGCACCGTCATCCTCAAGTTCTTCCTGAACGTGTCCCGGGACGAGCAGAAAAGGCGCTTTCTCGCGCGCCTCGACGACCCGAACAAGATGTGGAAGTTCGAGCCGCGCGACGTCGTCGAGCGTCGTCACTGGGACGACTACATGCACGCCTACGAGGAAGCGTTGAATGCCACGTCGCGACCGTGGGCTCCCTGGTACGCCATACCGGCCGACAACAAACGCTACATGCGCGCGCGGGTTGCGGAAATACTCATCTCGACGCTGAAAGGTATCGGTCTGCGCTATCCGCAGCCAAGCGCCGAGGACCTACGGAAGTTCGGCAAAGCGCGCCGGGAACTGGAGACCTAGTCCGTATATTGGGCATCGCCAGAGCAGTATTCGGCTAGAGTGTGTCCTAGTCGTTATTTCCCTGACGCTATTTCCGCAAAAATGGCGTTATGGCAAACGTTCTGCCCATCAACTCGGACTATCGGCGCTCCTTGCTGGAGGCGCTGGAGCTGTTCCATGGCGTCGAGCCTGACGACGTGCACGAGCTCCTCGAACGTTGCGAGCGGCGCGATGTCGCGAGCGGCGAGACGCTGCTCTCGCCGGGCGTGCACAACGAACATGTGTTTATCGTGCTGTCCGGGATGCTGCAGGTGCACGTCGGCTCCCAGGAGACCGACGCGATCGCGACGATCGATGTCGGCGCCTGCGTGGGCGAGATGTCGATTATCGAGGACCGGGACCCCTCCGCTTTTGTCGTCGCCGCGGAACAATCACATCTACTCGTCATGCATCAGAGCGTTCTCTGGGACATGGTCAACGCGTCGCACGAGTTCGCGAAGAACCTGCTCGTCGTCCTGTCGGAACGCGTGCGCAGCCACAATCGCGTCATTGCCGAAAGCTTTGGCGAACTCCGCCGCTACGAGCGCAATGCGACCACCGACGCGCTAACCGGACTCGGCAACCGGCACGCGATGGAAGATGCCTTCCCGCGCGAGATCAGACGCTGCGAGGAAGACGACCTTCCGATCGCACTCATCATGATCGACGTCGACAATTTCAAGGTCTTCAACGACCGCTTCGGTCACATTGCCGGCGACCGCGCGCTTCGCGCCGTATCCGGAATTCTGCGCAGCCAGTTCCGGCCGGGCGACCTGCTGGTTCGTTACGGTGGCGACGAGTTCGCGGTGCTGTTGCCAGGCGTCGATCAGAGTCTTGCCGTTACGATCGCGGAGCGAGTGCGTGCGGCCGTCGGTGGCGAGACAGAGGAGTCGGAAGACTCTCTGATTCAGATTCCCATCCGAATCTCGATGGGCGTTGCCGCGGTGACGGGGCCAGCAACACTTGACGGGCTGATCCGAGACGCGGACGCTGCGCTGTACCGCGCAAAGAGCGCGGGACGAAACGCCGTTTCGACCTGAGGCTGAACGACCCTCAGATCGTAACGACGACGTTGTCGATCAGCCGTGCCTTGCCAAGGTGAACCGCGGCCAGGACCACCAATTCGTCGCAATCGCGATCGGGCGGTGCCAGATTTTCGGCGCGCCGAACGGCCACATAGTCGATCGTGAAGCCGGCTTCCTCCAGCGAAGCGACCGCCTGAGACTCCAGCGCAGAAAACTCGCGCTTGCCGCTCTGCAACTCCTGACCGATCCGTTCGAGCGTGCGGTGAAGCTCAGGAGCAATGGCACGCTCCTCATCGGAGAGATACTGATTGCGCGAGCTCATCGCCAGGCCGTCGTCCTCGCGAATGGTCTCGGCGGTGATGATCCGAATCGGCAGACTCATGTCTTCGGTCATGTAGCGGATCACCAGCTGCTGCTGATAGTCCTTCTGCCCGAATACCGCCGTGTCCGGCTGCACCAGCGCGAACAGGCGCGCAACGACCGTGGTAACGCCGTCGAAGTGGCCCGGCCTGGATGCACCGCAAAAGTTCTCGGTAAGACCGGGCACAGCAACGACGGTCGCGCAGTCGTGGCCGAAAGGATAGACGGTCTCGTCTGTTGGAATGAACAGGATGTCCGCATTGACCTTTCTGAGCCGCCGCGTATCCCGTTCCAGCGTTCGCGGATAGTCCGTGAAATCCTCGTCGGGCCCAAACTGAGTCGGGTTCACGTAAATTGTCACGACGACGCGCTCGGCGTGCTCGCGAGCGATATCGACCAGGCGGATGTGACCATCGTGCAGGTTGCCCATGGTCGCGACGAGCGCCACGTGCTCATTGTTGTGGCGCCATTCGTCCAGCAGTTCCTGCAGCTCGTCTTTCGTCGTTACTACCTGCACTCGTCTCAATCCATCTCGCAGCGTCAGGAAAAACAGTGCTCGGGCGCAGGGTAGCTACGATCGCGGACGGCATTGACGTAGGCATCCAGTGCGGCGAGCGGTGAGTTGTGTTCCGTTTGGAAATTGCGCACGAAACGCGGCGTGCGCCCCTGCGTGATATCCAGAATGTCGTACAGCACCAGAATCTGACCGTCGACGGCAGGCCCGGCACCGATCCCGATCACCGGGACTTCGAGCGCCTGGGTGATGGCCTCGCCGACCTCGTTGGGCACGCATTCGAGCAGCACGATGTCGGACCCGGCGTCCTGCAGTCTGCGCGCGGCATCGAGCATCTCCTGTGCCTTCTCGGCCTCCCGGCCCTGCACCCGGAAGCCGCCGATTTTGTGCACGGACTGCGGTTTTAGACCTAGGTGCGCACACACCGGGATGTCGTGACGCGCCAGATGCTCGACGATCTCGATCTGGCCTTCGCCACCCTCGAGCTTGATCATCATCGCGCCGCCCTCCTGCATCATCCTGACGGCATTGGACAGCGCCTGCTCGGGATTGGCGTAGCTCATGAAGGGCATGTCGGCGACGAGGAAGGCACGCCGGAGCCCACGAGCCACCGCGCGGCTGTGATAGACGATATCGTCGACGGTAACGGGCACTGTCGTGTCGTGGCCTTGAATGACCATGCCGAGAGAATCGCCGACCAGAACGAGATCGACACCGGCCGCGTCCACGAGGACGGCATAGCTGGCGTCGTAGGCGGTAAGGCAGGCAATCGGAGTGCCTTCGGCCTTCATCTTGCGCAGCGTCGATACATTGACCGGCGGTTCCGGCATCCCTCGCTGTTCGAGTTGGGTATACATCGGTGACTGGAGTCCTTACGCGAGCGCGGCCGAAACCGGATTGAAGAAGTGCCGTCCGCCGGTGGTGCGTTCGATTTGCGCAAACAGCTGCTCGTAGTCTGCGTCGTTGTTGACGGGATCGATCTGCGACGCGTTGACGATCAGCAGCGGCCCCTCATCATAGGCGTGGAAAAAGCGAGCGTAGGCGTCGGCCACCCGCTCGAGGTAGTCCCGTTCGATCGCCTGCTCGAACGAACGCTCGCGGCGCCAGATCCGTTCCAACAGCGCGTCGACCGACGCCTGTAGATAGATCACCAGATCGGGAACCGGTGGCTCGACGTCCAGGTTTTCGGCGACCTGCTCGTAGAGCCTGAGTTCGTCGCCGTCGAGATTCAGTTCGGCGAACAGGCGGTCCTTGGCGAACAGGTAGTCCGCGATGCGCACCTCGGCAAACAGATCGGACTGGCGCAGGCCGCCGATCTGGCGGGCGCGCTCGAACAGGAAGAACATCTGTGCCGGCAGCGCCGCACTCTTGCCATCCCGGTAAAAACGTTCGAGGAATGGATTCGCGAGGACTTCCTCGAGCACGAGCTCGCCGTCCAGGCTCTGGGCGAGCCGTTTCGCGAGCGCGGTCTTGCCGACGCCGATCGGGCCTTCGACCACGATGTAGCGCGAGCCATTGCCGCGAGGCGTTAAGGCGCTAACGGTCACGCGTCCCTTCCTCTATGCGATGCGCGCGATGCGCGGTTCCTGTTCGTTTACGGGTATCGCGGAGACGCAGCCCAGTCCCGGAATGTCGAGGTCTGGCGCCAGTTCCCGAAGCGGCAACAATACAAAATTTCTTTCGCCGATGCCCGGGTGAGGAATCGTGAGATTCGGCTCGTCGACGACGAGCTCGGCAAATACCAGCAGATCGAGGTCGATCACCCTCGGACCCCAGCGTTGCTCGCTCGGCTCGCGACCGCGCGCACGCTCGATTGCCTGCATTTCCGCGAGCAAGTCCTGCGGTTCGAGCAGCGTCAGGAGCGACGCCGCCGCATTCACGAAATCGGGCTGCTCGATGCCGCCCAACGGCGAAGAGCGGTACAGGTGCGACCGCGCGGTAACGCAGGTATCCGGTATGTCGTCCAGCGCGGCCATTGCCAATTCGACCTGGCGCGCGGGACGATCGAGATTGCTGCCAATGCCGACGAACGCCGACCGCCACTCGGTGCCTGGCTCACTCATTCCGGCTTCTTGCCGCGCCGCCGGCGCCGGCGGCGGCGTGCGCGTGGCTTCCTGTCGAGGTGGAACTTCTCGGGCCGCTCGTCGGCCGGCACCGTTTGAATGTCGGTCCAGAACGTCGCCGTATCGGGATCCACGAGGCCGACCTCCGAACGGAGCACCATGAAGTCATAGGCGGCGCGGAAGCGGCGGTGCTCCAGCAGATTCATCGCCCGCCGACCTCTGGTCGTGAGGAACCTCGGCTGCAGTGCGAGCATCTCGCGCATCGGCACGGTGAAACGCCTGGGAATCGAAATCCGCCGCTGCTGATCCGTGACGATTTCGAATGACGCCAGGCTCAGAGACTGCGGCTCGGACATCTTTTCCTCCTGCCGGCGCAGTTCGGCGATTCGACAGGTCGGTGCCCACAGAAACACACCGAGCAGGAACATCGGCGTCACGGACTTCCCGGCCTGCACGCGCTTGTCTGTATTCTGCAGAGCGGCGTGCACGAATGCGCCAAAGGCACGATCCTGCTCCAGTTCTTCGCTGGTCGCCGGAAACATTTCGTCGAACAGACCGAAGCTCCACAAGAGTTCGAAGGTCCGCTCGGCGTGTCCGCCCTGGAACAGCTTCAGGAACTCGTCGAACAAGCGTGCCGCGGGGACGTTCTTCAGCAAACCGACGTTGCTGCGGATCGCTTCGGCGACGCTTTCGTCGATATCGAATTCGAGCTTCGCCGCGAAACGCACGGCGCGCAGCATCCGCACCGGGTCTTCTCGCATCCGCTGATCCGGATCGCCGATCAGCCGGATCTTCTTGCGCTCGATATCCGCAACCCCACCCGTGAAGTCCCAGATACTGAAATCGGCAATGTTGTAGTAGAGCGAGTTGCAAGTGAAGTCGCGGCGCCAAACGTCCTCCTCGATCGTGCCGTAGACGTTGTCCCTCAGAATCCGCCCCTCTTCGTCATGGGAGACGTCGTCGTGCTCGTGGACCGGCGCGGCACGGAAGGTCGCGACCTCGATGATCTCCCGCCCGAAACGCACGTGCGCCAGCCGGAACCGCCGGCCGATCAGCCGGCAGTTGTTGAACAACGCCCGCACCTCGTCCGGCGTGGCATTGGTCGCGACGTCGAAATCCTTCGGGTGCAGTCCCACCATGGCGTCCCTGACACAGCCGCCAACGAGAAAGGCCTGGTACCCCGACTTGTGCAATCGGTACAGCACCTTGAGCGCGTTGTCGGAGATCTCCTTCCGGGAGACGTTGTGTTCGGAACGCGGGATGATCTTCGGACCGTCAGACGCCGATTTCCCGCTGTTATTCAATTATCTGGCACCAAAATCCCTGGCAAGCGCGCGTATCATACCAGCCACAAGCCCTTGAGAACTGACCTATCGCCGCTATAATACGCGGCCCCGGGGACGTACCCGGGCAACCACGCTCCCTTCGTCTAGTGGTTTAGGACGCCGCCCTCTCACGGCGGTAACAGGGGTTCGAATCCCCTAGGGAGTGCCAAATCACAAAGGGTCCACACAGTGGGCCCTTTTTGATTTGGGAGTTTCTTTGGAGGAGTCGGACCGCTGGGTTCGACAAAACGCGCCAGCGTTTTGGGCGTCGCCGCAAAGCGGCGACGGGTCGAAGACCCGAAGATCGCCCTAAGGCGATCTGAGCCAATCCCCTAGGGAGCGCCAAATCACAAAGGGTCCACACAGTGGGCCCTTTTTGATTTGGGAGTTCCTTTGGAGGAGTCGGACCGCTGGTTCGACAAAACGCGCCAGCGTTTTGGGCGTCGCCGCAAAGCGGCGACGGGTCGAAGACCCGAAGATCGCCCTAAGGCGATCTGAGCCAATCCCCTGGTGACCTACCCCGACCCCAGAACAACCACGTCCCGATCAGCGTCGAATGCAACCCAACCGGGCAAATCGCAGCTAGCCGACTCGGCGCCCCAATCAATCTCGGAGAACAACTTCGGACCGCCCGAGAGGTAAAGAATGAAGCCGATCGATTTCCTATTGCCTCCAAGTAAACCGATTCGGCCGGTGACACTCGCCCCCACTGAGCCGAGGCGGTATTGGCTGACCTCGATCCAGTCCGGGAACCCCAAGGGCTGTAGCTGATTAGGCCAGTCAGACTTCAGTCTTTCGTACGCTCGAAGCCAGTACGCCGCCTCGTCGTTACCGGCCAGGCACTCGTCCCCGGTATCGGGTTCACGGCTGTCTTTGTGCGACATGCGATTGAATCATCCCTGCGGCATATCACGAACCAGCAAGTAGAGCATCCATCCAAGATTCACTACCGCGGCAAAACTCAATCCCCACAGATACACCATCACATCACGTCGAAACCGGCTCTTGTTCTTGTCCGGCTTCGGATCTCGCGTGGCGTCGAGGTACGCATCTTTCACCGTCGTCAGCGCCCGTAGCTCTCGACTCAGACGCGCAATCGCGAGCACTCCAACTCCAATCGCCAACAGTGGCGCAAGGAAAACGACGGGTACCGCTAAGGGTGGAGCAACATACGGGACGATCGAAAGCGCGACGACTGCGATTGTCGCCTGAAACACGGTCTTCCAAACATGCTCATGCCGATACTGATACTCCGACCAGAGCTGTGTCAGTTCTGGAGATCCCTCGTCGCTCTTCCACACCCATAGTGGCGCGTCATCGGTCATTACTCTTCTCCCTTTCCACTTATCGCTGTTCCTTGCGGGACTTCATTGACGGGCGGGCAACCCCGCGAGTACGTAGAGCCTTCCCAGAAGTCCTCGAGATCGAAGCCCACGAAGCGGCTCATGTCATTCCCGCCCAAACAACCACAGCATGCCTATGCGATAGCTGTCGGGACTGTTCGCGGAATGGGTCGCCCCGTCCATCGATACTGTCTTGAGTGCCCACGGCGTGTCCTCGCGACCCGACCAGGCTTTGAACCACTCCATGGCGGGTTCTCTGTACGACTCCCGGTCTCGAGAACCGCTGGTCACTACGAGACCCAGGTCGTCTCGAAGCGCGGCTTCGGGCTCGGCGTAGAACCGCTCGTTGCCGGGACGCAGCACCGGATTGTTCGCGATTCGGCCCCAAAACAGGTCCGGTTTCACGAAGGCCGAATACAGCACCATGTACCCGCCTCGGCTTTGGCCGAAAAGCACCCGACGCTGAGGGTCCGTCAGGTATCGTCCGTCGACTTCCGGTATCAGCTCCGTCTCGAGGAATTCGAGGAATGCAGGCGCCCCGCCCTGGTCGGGACGCGCGTCCGGTGCCGGCGCCGAAAAATCGAAGCCCCGCCTGTTGGTCTCCCGATCGAAGCCGCCGTAGGCGATTCCGACGATGATCGCCTCCGGCAGACCCTCGTCGTAGTGCAGGAAGAGATGGTTGGCCGCGAGAATCGGAAAGAGCGAGTCGCCGTCGAGCACGTAGACGACGGGATACCGGGTGTCGGCGCCGGTATCGTAGCCCTCCGGCAATCGAACGTAGATATGGAACGAGCGGCCAATGGTTTCCGACTCGAACCTGAAGTAGTCGCCAGCGAGTGCGGGCAGGTGATCCAGCGGGACGGCGGTGTCTGTCGCGGATGTCGTCGTTTCACATGACGACACGATCAGCGCGGCCGCGCACAAACACAGCGTTTGAAATACTCGAGTAGCGATTGGCCTCTCCGTCACGGTAGTGCTTCACGACCGTACGTAGCAGGGAATCCCCTGACGGGCATCATAACCGAACGCTCTTTCGTGAGCGTCAGTCGGACAGTTCGACGCGCGAAATGTGCTTTCGATAATTGCGCCCCTTCGTCCCCCTGAGTCTCGAAGCTGGCAGCGCCGAACAGGGAACTGCCGCTGCAAGAAGTGGTCATTGTTTTCCGCTAGCCAGAACTGCTTTTCTGCATATCGAACGCAACTCCGCCGAACATGACCCCGCCGTCTTCGAGACGAATCCAGTCCACCGAATTCACCGCGTACCGGACCGCGCCCGGGTTCCTCGAGCCGAAGGCGTTGTTGATTTCGAGGCCGTACTGCGTCAGGTACATCTCCATGAGCCCGGTGTGCCCGCCCAGTAAGGCCACAAGGTCCGGATACCCTGCCGCTGCAAATTCTGCATCGGGAGTTCCTGGTTCGGGCGGATGGCGTTCGTCATCGGCGCGTACTTCTGCGCGATGGGTCTCGAACCACACGTCCAGGGCACTAGCAAATTCGGCCACATGACACGCGTACCGATATTCCGTGCGCCTGAAGCCTTCCCAGCGACGGAGCTGTCCGTAGTTCATTGCCGGCGGGCCCAGTTCATCCGGCGAGACTTGTTCCTGATCTATCCATGCTCGTTGTTCACGCATACTGCCGTGCTCCTCGCCGTCGGTGCCGATTGCAAGTCTACGCTCTTTCTCAGCACCGCTTACGTACAATGACGGTCACTGGCTCGCCGCGCGAATATAACTGTGCGAAAACTCAAATGGACAGCCGCAGTCCTCGTCGTCATCGCGATCGTCGTGACCGCGCTGTACGTGCGACGGGACTATGTCGCTCGAGAGCTGGCCAACTCGGCGCTGAGCGACACGGATCTCGAGGTCGCCGAGCTGTCAGTCAGATCGCTGGGCGTGTCGCGCGTCGAGCTTTCGCACCTCGTCGTGGTCAGCGCGAGCGGGATTCGCCTGGAACTCCGCGGGCTGTCGGTTCCGCTGGGACTGGACGCCGTCGAAGTGAATGAGATCGTCGCCGAATCTCTCAGTGTCGAATTCGGAGACGATCGTTCCGAGCGGCAGGCGATGAGCGACTCGGTTTGGCAACTGCTCGCACTGCCGAGCGAACAACCGAATATCATCGTCAGTATCGACACCGTAACTCTCCCCGATCTGCCGACGATCGAAAACGCAGCCTGGTCCACGATCGGCGACAGTCAGAGTGCGAAGTTCGAGCTCGACGGCCACGCGATCGAGATGATCGTCGACGGCGACGATAGCGATAGCTACCGGATCAGCGTGTTGAGCCGCGAAGAGGAACTCAGTGCGGAATTGGACGCTCTGGACATCGACGGCAACGTCGAATTTCATGGCGACCTGAACGTCCGAGCCGAAGATTGGCTCCCGACACTGCGCTCGCTTGCAGTCATACCGGACGAGGTGGAGTCCATTGAGGCCACCCTGTCGGGAACGATCGCCATTGCACTCGATAGCGATGGGCCCGGGGACATAGCCGTCAACGCCACGCTGACGCCGGCCGACGGGACGAATCTGGTCTATGCCATCGCGGACGACGCAAGCGTCCGATTCGACGCGACTGGTGTTTCGCCGCTTGGGACTCACTTCAACTACCCGGATAGGACATGGACCGTGGCCTCGGCCAGCGTCGACGGATTGGTATCGATGGAGGACGGTACGTTCCCGCTGCTGCTCAACAATCTGGAATGCGACTCCGGAATTCGCTGCACCATGTACGCGACGATTTATGGCGAGAACCTGGGGTGGGCCGACTATGCCGTGGACACGGCATCGATCTCCTCACCCATCGTCGTGGAAACCGGCGAGCAGACGCTGATAGACATCCCTTCGGACGCAAGCGTCGTGCTGACAGGAATTCGGGTCGGCGAGATCACGGCGGCTTCGGCGGAGGTCCTGAGCTTCTCCGGTACGCAGGTTGTGGCTGCGGAAAACCTGCAAAGCAGCGTCGAGGAACTGAGCCTTGCGGTCGACGGGCTCGAAGTCGCCGAGGCGCTAAGTACGTCCGGCGAGTTGAACATTTCCGACTTGACGATTGCGGACAGCGGCGAGACGGTCGACGCACAGATCGTCCTCCGGCAGGGTGCGACAGCTCAATGGGACGACCTGCTGCTGTCGCTGCCGGGATTGAGCGGATCCCTGACTCGGCGCGGGGATGAATTGCGAACGACACTAATCGTTCAGCATTCTGCCATCGAGGCCGCCGTCGACCTCGTCCGCGAATTCGATACCGGAGCGGGCGCGATGTCGATCCGAGACGCCAGGGTGTCCTTCGACTTTACCCGTCTGTCCGACTACGTTTCCGACTGGCCCTACGTCTGGGATGTCCTGTCGGGTGTTCTGACCGCCGATGTGAGCCTGAACTGGCAAAGCGACGACTCCGGGCTTCGCTACAGCGGGTCCGTTGAAGCCGACCTTCAGAAGCTGTCGGGTATGTACGAGGACTATGCTTTTGTCGGCGTCGCTACCGCAATTCGGGGCACCGTCGACTCGACCGATGGTATTGCCATCGAACCGGGCCGAGTCCGCATCCCGCTAATCGATGTCGGGCTCCCCGTCGAGAATCTGAGCGCCGACTACTCGGTCGACGTCGGTGCTCGCACCGTCTCGGTCGAGAATCTCGTGCTGGACACCCTGGGCGGCAGCATTACAGCACGGCCGTTCACCTACTCGGCCGAGGCGGACGTGAATGAACTCGTCTTCGACGCACAATCTGTTCAGCTTGGGTTAATTGCGGAACTGGCAGACTTCGAAAGTGTGGACATGAGCGGATCGATTTCCGGCGAAATTCCGATCACTATCGGTGCCGAAAGTATCGGCGTCGACGGTGGGAATCTCACCAGCGACGACCCTGGCGGGGTCATCCGCTACTCGTCGGGCCTGACCGAAGGCGCGGCACCGGAGGGCAATCTCGCGATCGTCACTCAGGCGCTGAGCAACTTCGAGTTCGACACGCTCTCGTCCACCGTCGATTATGGCGACGATGGTGAACTCATGCTGACAACGAGACTGTCCGGGATCAATCCGGACACGAATCCGGATCAGCCGATCATCCTGAATCTCAACGTCGACACGAACATTCCGCAGATGCTGCGAAGCCTGCGCGCGATCAGAACGATTGAGGATATACTTGAGGAACGGACCGCGGAGTGAAACCCCAATGAAGCAACTACTCTATTGCCTCGCCGCCATCGTCGTTCTGAGCGGCTGCTCGCCCACGGTGCAGGTACAGGCACCGTCCGAGCCCATCGAGATCAATCTTAACGTCCGGATCGAGCACGAGATCCGCATTCAAGTCGACGAGGAGCTCGAGGGGCTCTTCGAAGAAGACAGCGAACTATTCTGAGGTGGCGTCATGAAGAGAGTATTCACGGCAATCATTCTCATCTTTGCGATGCAGACCGCGTGGGCTATCGACCTGAACACGGCGAAGAGCCAGGGCCTCGTCGGCGAAGCCAACAACGGCTATCTTGCCGCCGTCCAGGCGCCGGCCAGCGCCGAAGTTCAGGCACTGATCCGGGAAGTCAATCAGGGCCGGCGCGCGCAGTTCGAACGAACCGCCCGGAACACGGGTGCGACGGTGGATCAGGTGGCCCATCGCTTCTACGAGCTTGCGGTCCAGCGCACGCGGAGCGGGCACTACTATCAGGACTCCGGCGGGCGCTGGGTCCGGAAATAGGTATTCCGTAACGTTTCACACTTTCGGCCGAAAGGCCGTGCAATAATCGCCGTTCTCGCGTCTGCCGTGAGGACAGAAACGATGCGCGACCTTCGCTTGGGCCGTACGTTCCGAATACTCGCCGCCGTGTGCCTGTGTGCGCCGGTGCTGATGACGTCTGCCTGCAGCAGCAGCTCTTCGTCGTCGCCTCCACCGCCGCCACCGCCGCCGCCCCCACCTCCACCGACGCTGTCCATTACTGGCGCGAGCCTGACCGAGGGCGATGCCGGCAACTCGGCGATGGACTTCACGGTGACACTGTCAGCAAGTTCGTCGTCGGAGGTCACGGTCGATTACGCGACGAGCGACGACACGGCAACCGCCGGTGTCGACTACGAAGCGGCATCCGGCACGCTCGCGATTCCGTCCGGCACGACCAGCGGCACGATTAGCGTCAACATCATCGGCGATGCGGATGTCGAGGCCGACGAGAGCTTCACGCTGACGCTGTCCGCACCGACCAATGCAACTCTGGCTCAGGACACCGCGACCGGAACCGTGTTCGATGACGACTCGGCGCCTGCGGTCTTTGGCCTCGACGTGCGTCCGGACAATCAGACCTGCGTTGCGCCTGCCCGGCCGACTGACAATGCCAGTGTGAGCGTCGTCGATGCGTTCCCATCGCTGCCGAACATCGCCCAGCCGACCAAGATGCTGCTCGAACCTGTTGCGGATCCTCGCTGGTTTGTGTTGCGGAAGACCGGCCAGCTGGTGACGTTCGACCCAGACAACGCCACCTCGACGAGCACCTACCTGGATCTTTCCGGCGTCGTCAATACGGCCAGCGAAGGCGGACTGCTGGGCATGGCTTTTCACCCGAACTACCCCGCCACACGAGAGATCTTCCTCTCCTACACGATCCCCCACACCGGACCGAGCATGCGTTCCGTCCTGTCGCGGGTGATCCTCGACGACATTGCTTCGCCGAGCGCGATCGGTTCGGGCTCCGTCGAACAGCAACTGCTGTTCGTCGACCAGGACTTCGACAATCACAATGGCGGCGACATCGCCTTCGGACCCGACGGCTATCTCTATTTCGGCCTGGGAGACGGCGGCAGCGGTGGCGATCCCCTGGATCGCGCACAGGACACGACGTATCTACTGGGTTCGATGTTGCGTATCGACGTGACCGGGCCCGGCGTTTCCTTCCCCTCGAACCCCTACGACATTCCCGCCGACAATCCCTTCGCCGGGAACCCAGACTGCGGCCCCGGCGCGAATGCCAACGACTGCCCCGAGATCTACGCCTGGGGCCTGCGCAATCCGTGGCGCTGGAGTTTCGATCCCGATACGGGGCAGCTGTGGCTGGCGGACGTCGGCCAGGGTGCCCGCGAAGAGGTCAACCTCATCGATCGTGGTGGCAACTACGGCTGGCGCTGCCGCGAAGGGTCGCAGGACTTCAATACCAGCGGCTGCCCGACCAGCGGCTTGATCGATCCGGTGAGCGAATACAGCCACAGTGTCGGCAATTCGATTACCGGCGGGTACGTCTATCGCGGCACAGCGATCCCGGAGCTCGTCGGACGGTATGTGTTCGCCGACTACGGGTCGGGCCGCTTCTGGGCGCTGCAGTCGGACGGCCAGGGCGGATACAGCAACGACGAACTGATAAATAGCAGCACCGGCCCGACGTCATTCGGCGTTGGCGAGGACGGCGAGCTGTATTTCACCGACATCAATTCGAGCCGGCTGCGTCAGATCGTCCCCGCCGGCGCGCCGGTTCCGGATACGATTCCGGCGCTGCTCTCGAATACCGGCTGCACGGATCCCGGCGATGTTACGCAGCCCTATGACGGCCTGCTGCCTTACGGCATGAATGCGCCCTTCTGGTCCGACGGCGCGGACAAGGAACGACTGATCGGCTTGCCGAACGGAACGACAATCACCGTCAACGGCGTTGGCGACTTCGAATTCCCGAACGGCACCGTCATCGTCAAGAACTTCAGATTGAACGGCAATCTCGTCGAAACCCGCCACCTGATGCGGCACCCGGATGGCGTGTGGGCAGGCTACACCTACGAATGGAACGCCCAACAGACAGAGGCCACACGCGTCGAAGGCGGCAAGGTCGTGACGATCGGCAGCCAGGACTGGATATTCCCGTCCGAGGCGCAGTGTCTCGAGTGCCATACCAGTGTCGCCGGGTTCTCGCTGGGCCCGGAAATTGCGCAATTCAATCGAGACTTCACCTACCCGTCGACCGGTCGAACGGCCAATCAGCTCGACACGATCGACCACGTAATGATGTTCTCGGCACCCGGACCGGGGCCCGCGTCATCGCTGCCGGCCATGCCTGACCCGGCCGATACCGGTGCGGCGCAGGAGGATCGTGCGCGCGCCTGGCTGCACACGAACTGCTCGCAGTGCCACCGCCCGGGCGGGCCGACACCGTCGACCATGAACCTGACGTACGACACGCCGCTGGCCAGCACAAATGCCTGCGACGTGTCGCCGCTGAACGGCGATCTCGGCATCGCCAACGCTCGGCTGATTGCCCCGGGAGACGCATCGAGCTCCCTCGTCGTCGAGCGTGCGAGCCGACGGGACATTCACGGCATGCCGCCACTGGGCTCGGCCATCATCGACAGCGATGGCGTCGCCCTGCTGACCGCCTGGATCAACGGTCTGGCGAACTGCAACTAGGCGGCGCTGCTCGACGGCGATCAGTGCGCCGATCGCGGTTGTGCCCAGCCGTAGTCGTTCCAGTAGCGGTTTACGAGTGCGTCGCTAAGCACGAGCCTGAGTTCGTATTCGCGGAAGCTGCTTCGATCGGCCAGCGTGCCGAGCGGCATGTTCCTGCTGACAATTCCAGAGACGATCTGCCACATGCGGGCGACGGACGCCGAGTCCAGCGCCCCGTTCGGCATCGTCGATTTCGGCAGCGGATAGCACTGTGCCAGATCGCCCGTGACGCAGACCACGCTCGGTTCCGCCGTACCCCAGGTGACATGGACGTTCATCGCCGCCATGGCACGGGTGAATCCAGCGGACACCGATGCTGCGGTCTGATCGCAGCTCGCTGCATCGCCCTGATCCGGCTCCGGCGGCAGCCGGTGGCCGCCGAACAGCGCCGACACGAAGATCTCGCCGTAGACGATGTCAGCCAGTACGGCGCAGCCATCGGCTGAGCGCGCTTCGGCCGCCGCACTCGTGCTGCTGAAGAGTGCTGCGACGGCCAGGGCCGCGCGCAGTGAATTCCATTTCCGCATCTCTCCTCTCCTGATTCTGATCGAGCTCCCAGAATGGAGAGGGCACGCTCCGGCAGCGAGCCGGTTTACAGGCGTTTCAGCTTAGATACGTGCTCCAGATTCCGCGTCCAGCGCCGTAAAGTCCCCAGAGAGTCAGAATCGTCGTCGACACGATGCTGATTGAGAATCCGAGGCTGCGCTTCGACGGATCGGCAACATAGCTGCGCTTGTAGATAAAGCGGCCGATGATGAAGAACAGGCCGATACCTGCGGCCCACCGGGGGTCACCTATGTGCGCACAAATCCAAAGCGCCGGTATGAACATGACGAGCTGTTCCATCGTGTTCTGCTGAACGCGGAACATGCGCTCGAACTCCGGATGCCCGCTCATTGCGGGCGCCTTCACGCCGTGTTTGGCGCGCATTTTCCCGACCTGAAATCCGAAAACCAAATACTGCAGAAGGGCAAGCAGCGTGACGAGAGCGGCCAGTTCCATGAGATTCTTCCCCTAATTTGCGGCGGCAGACGCATTGCGGCTGCTTCCATTCACTACACCCAAGTCATTACCATGCGTCTTCCGGCCCACTTGGGGCCCGACTGCGACGCGACATGACAGCACGACTGAGACATCCGGGCCATGCCATTGGCCGCGTACTCGGCCTCGAGAAACACGAGTATGTCGCAGTCGCCTGGTCCTTTGCATATTTCTTTTGCGTGCTGTCGTCGTACACGATGCTTCGGCCGGTCCGTGAGGAGATGGGCGTCCAAAGTGGCACGCTGACGCTACCGACGCTGTTCACGACGACATTCGTGGTGATGATGATCGCGTCCCCTCTGTTCGGATGGATCGCATCGAGGTATCGCCGCAGCCAGTTCCTGCCGTGGGTCTACTATTTCTTTGCGGCGAACATGCTGCTTTTCTTCGTCGTCTTTTCCTGGGCGCTCGACAACGAAGTCACGATCGTCTGGATCGGACGAGCGTTCTTCGTCTGGTTGAGTGTATTCAACCTGTTCGTCGTCTCCGTGTTCTGGAGCTTCATGGCGGACATCTACTCGCGCGGGCAGGCAAGACGCCTGTTCGGCGTAATTTCCGCCGGCGGAAGTCTCGGTGCGCTGGCCGGACCCCGCCTTTCGATTTGGCTCGTCGACGACATTGGCTTCCAGAACCTGCTGCCCATCTCGGCTGGCCTGTTGCTGATCGGCGTCCTGTGTATCCACAAGCTTCGCCGCTGGGTCGCCTCGGACACCGAGCACGAGCATCCGGACGCCAGTGAGCGGGCGAAACCCCTCGGCGGCGGTGCCCTGGCCGGCATGGCAGCGATTGCGAAATCGAGATACCTGCTCCTGATCAGTGCGATGTCGATTATCGCGAGTCTGCTTGGGACGGCTCTGTACATGTTCGTCAACAAGTTCGTGGGCGACTCGGTGGCGGACTCGGCGGAGCGCATCCAGCTCTTCGGCCGTATCGACTTCTGGACAAATGTCTTCTCGACCCTGTTTCAGCTCTTGCTGGTTCGGCAGGCGGTGAAGCGAATCGGCCTTGGCGCCACGCTCGCTCTAATGCCTATCGTGTCCGTCGTCGGTTTTGCGCTGCTGGCGCTCAATCCGATTCTCGTATTTGCTGCTGTATTCCAGGGCATGCGCAGAGCCATCGGATTCGGATTCGCCAAGCCTTCATCCGACATGCTCTACTCCGTCGTTTCACGCGAAGAGAAGTACAAAGCCAAGAACTTCATCGACACGGCGGTGTACCGAATTGGCGATGTGATCGGCATCTGGAGCATCCGCGGCATTTGGTCTCTCGGCGTTACGAGCATCTCGTGGATCCTCGTGCCCTTTGCCGTACTTTGGGCGGCAATTGCGTTCCGGCTTGGGCGCGAATATCGGCATCGAGACGCAGCGAGGGACTTGAAAGCAGCGGCCGCCGAGTCCGAACCGTCCACGGCTGCCGATAGCGAAGCTCAGAAAGACAGGCGAGACTGACAATGATGAATCGACGTGAATTCATTGCCACGAGCGCCGCACTCGGCGCGTCGGCGGCGATCGCGGAGGAGCGGAGCATGCTGACGCGGCCCATTCCATCCACCGGCGAGGCACTCCCGGTCATCGGTCTCGGCACCTACGGCGTATTCGATGTCCAGGGTACGCCCGCGGAGATCGCCGATCGCCGCGTCATACTCGACGCGCTGAGCGGCGCCGGTGGCAGCGTGATCGACACCTCGCCGATGTACAACCGTTCGGAGCGCATCATTGGCGACGTGATCGCCGCCGGCGGAGACCGCACGGACTACTTCCTGGCGACAAAAGTCTGGACGACCGGACAAGGCGCCGGCGTCGAGCAGATGCGCCGCTCGGGCGAACTCATGCGGGCGGACGTCATCGATCTGATGCAGGTCCACAACCTCCGCGACACCGAAACGCACATGGCAACGATCCGCGAGCTTCAGCAGGACGGATTCATCCGCTACACCGGCCTTACCCACTATCGCGCCAGCGCGATGGACGCACTCGAAGCAGAGATGCTCGCGTACAAACCGGACTTCGTTCAGATCAACTACTCGCTCGCGGAGCGGGAGGCCGATCGCCGCATCCTGCCTATTGCGCAGGACGAGGGTATCGCGGTCATCATCAATCGGCCGTACCAGAGCGGCGATCTGTTCCGCTCCGTTCGCGGCCAGGACGTACCCGGCTGGGCCGCGGATTTCGCGGCAAGCTGGGGGCAGTTCTTTCTCAAATACATTGTCAGCCACCCGGCGGTGACCTGCGCGATCCCGGCGACCAGCAAACCGCACCACATGCGCGACAACCTGGAGGCGGGCTTCGGACCGCTTCCCGACAGAGCCATGCGCAATCGTATGCTCGAATTCGTCGAGGGGCTGTAGTGCAGAACACCGGACTGGTCAGGCGCATTGCGGCGATGATCTATGACGCCCTGCTGCTGTTCGCGGTGCTGATGCTCGCGTCGGCACCCTTCGTCGTGCCCCTTGGCGGCGAAGACATGGGTTCGACCTACAAGCTCGTGTATCAGCTTGCCATGGCTGCAGTGATCTACGCCTTCTTCGTTGGCTACTGGGTGACCCGGGGGCGGACGCTCGGCATGCAGTCCTGGGGATTGCAGATCGTGAACGTCCAGGGGCAACTTCCGAGTCTCGGCCAAGCCACCATCAGATTCTTCGCCGTGTGCATCCCCTGGGCGTGTCTCGTCCTCGGCTTAAATTTGCTGCTCGCCGAGCAGACGCTAGGTGCGGTTGCTTCGTGGGCAGCCTTCGGCGTGGGCTTCCTCTGGCAGCTCTGGGACAGGAACAAGTTGGCGCTCCACGACCGGCTCAGCGGTACGCGTACCGTTTTCGTTCCGAAAGAGAAAATGTGAGGCGCAGAATCGCGCTAGCGTATTCGTGACAGCGCGAAACCGGTGACCAGCACCAGCGCAAATGTCGGCAGCCACGCAATCAGTGCGGGATTCAGGTCGAAGACCTGGCCGGAGTTGGCCAGCATCTCGCTCGCAAGGTAGTACGCCAGGCCGATTACCACGCCGATCATCAGACGGCCTCCGGTGCCGCCCTTACGCAAGGAGCCGAACACGAAAGCGAGCGCGAGTATCGGCATCAGCATCACCGAGAACGTTCGCGATACGCGATACCAAAGCTCCGCCTCGAAGCGGCTGGCGTCGAGTGCGTTTCGTTTCTGATAGTCGATGTAGCTCAACAAGCCGCGCATCGACAGACTCGACGGCTTGGCGATCGTACTGCCCAACAGCTCCGCGTTGACGTCGAACGACTCGACCGTGAGCATGACCTCCACCGCCTGAACGCCGTCGTCCGCGAACTGCGTCTCGCGGAAATTCTCGAGACGCCAGCGATCGTCGTCATCGATCCCCGCGTTCTCCGCCTGTGCGATCGACTCGAGCGCGTTCTCGTCGTCGAAGCGGTACACGTACAGGCTGCCGAACTCGAACTCCGAGTTCACGCGTTCGAGATGAAGATAGGCATTGCCGTCGCGCACCCACGTGGAGTTACCCAGTCGCTCCTCTTCCTGACCGGATCGCGACTCCTGCCGCATGTCGCGCGCGTAGAAATCGAGTGGCGGGCCGATGAATTCGCCCAGCACCGCGGTGAACGTGAGCATCGCTACTCCGGTGACCGCGACCATGCCCGCGAGACGGCCGACGGACAGCCCCGCCGAGCGCATGACAATGATCTCGCTGTTGGCGGCGATCGCGCCGAGCCCGAGCAGCGAACCAATGAGCGCCGACACCGGCATCATCTCGAAGGCGAGGATGGGCAGCCGGAGCGCGGCGTACAGCATGGCCTGCGGCGCCTGATAAGCGTTCTGAATGTCTTCGAGCTCGGCGATGAACTCGAATAGCGCGGCCAGCGCCAGCAACACGACCATCACGAGCGCCGTGCTCGTCAGAATCGCGCGCATCATGTACTGGCTCAGGATGCTGTTCACCGGAATATCCTCCGGTGCCAGTTGTTCTGCATGCCGAGCAGGAACAGCGTGAACAGCACGACAGCGCCGTGCACCCACCAGAGCCCCAGCGCCGGCGAGACCGTGCCCTGCTCGATCCACGACCGCGCCGCGCTCAGCATGTTGAAGTAGATGATAAAAACCAGCAGCCCGATCGCGAGCCGGCCGTAGCGGCCCTCGCGCGGACGGCTGCGCGCCAGCGGCACGGCGAGGAATCCGAGGATCAGCGTGGACAGCGGCACGCCGATGCGCCACTGCAACTCGGCCATCGAGACGAGATCGCCCCTGGCCAGCAGATCCGTCAACGGCATGGCGCGCGGCTCGGGATCGGGCGGCTCGAGACTGGGCAAGCGATAGGGTATGCCGTGTTCGGCGAACTCGACGACACGAAAGAGCGCCGTGCCCGGAATGCCCTCGTAGCGTCTGCCGTCGTGCAGAACCAGCATGCGCGTATCCGGATCGTCCGTGTCCGCCTGTTCGCCGCGCTCCGCCACGACCACCTCGACACCGCCATTGGCAAGCCGGCGCTGCATGAAGACCTTCTCCATCGTGCCCTCTTCCGTCACGGCTTCGCCATAGACGACGGCATTGTCGGGACCGAACACGGTAAAGCGGCCCGGCTCGATACTGGCAAGGTCGGCCTCGCGCCGCGCCTCCGCGCCGATCCGGTCGACGGCGACCAGCGCTCGCGGGCCGATGTCGAGAGACAGCCAGGCAACCCCGGCCGACAGCGGTAGCACGAGCAGCAAGAGCGGCCGGTAGATACCCGTCGGGCCGACCCGGCAAGCCATCATCGCCGGCATCTCGCTGTCCCGGTACAGGCGGCCCATAGCCATCATGATCGAGATGAAGAGCCCCACTGGCACGAGTATCGTCAGATACTGCACCGCGGACAGCCCGATGACATCGAACGCAGCGCCCTTCATGAGCTTGCCTTTCGCGACGTCGCCCAGGACGCGGGCGAACTGATTCGTCAGCAGAATCATCAGCAGCACCATCGTCACGCCCAGCCAGGTCATGGCGATCTCGCGGAATATGTAGCGGTCGAGAATGCGGAGCATTTGGGGCCTGTTAACGCTGTGCGCGCAGGGCCTGCCGGGTCTGCGGGCGGGTCTGCTATGCGGAACGCAATTCAGTTAGACTACCCGCTTTGTTTTGCCCGGGACAAGCGGTATCCATGGAATACTTTACGACGACGAGCGGTGCATCGCGAAGAGCAGTCGACTGCGTGATAGTCGGTGTGTATGAGCGAGGCAAGCTCGGCATTGGCGCGGAAGACATCGACAAGGCGAGCAAGGGCGAGCTGAGCCGGCTGGTCAAGAGCGGCGATGTGCCGACGCAGGCCGGGGAAGCACGGGTGCTGACCGGGGTGTCGGGTGTCAAGGCCGACCGGGTCGTCGTAGCCGGATTGGGCAAGGTCAGCAAGTTCGACGACGCTGCGTTCCGCAAGGCCGTCGCGGCTTCCGTTCAGGCGATTTCCAGGACTAAAACGAAGCAACTCCTGAACTGCCTGACGCTCGAGGATACGTCGGGCACAGATATCTACTACAAGGCACGATTCGCGGCGCAGATGACCGGTGACGTGCTCTACCGCTTCACGCAGATGAAGAGCGGCCGGAAACCGTCGGCCATGCCGTTGAAAAAAATCGGCATCGCAATCGGCAAGCGCAGCGAGGCACGTCGCGCAATGCTCGGCGCCACGCACGGCGACGCCATAGACCTCGGTGTCACCCTCGCGAAGGACCTGGGCAATTTGCCGCCGAACGTGTGCACCCCTACTCATCTCGCCCGTACTGCGCAGAAGCTGGCGCGCACGACACCAAAGCTGACGACTCGAGTCCTGAACGAGACCGAGATGAAGAAGCTCGGCATGGGTTCGCTACTCTCGGTCACCGCCGGTGCGGCCGAACCGGCCAAGCTGATCGTCATGCAGTACAAGGGAGCCGGCACGGAAGCGCCGGTCGTGCTTGTCGGCAAGGGCGTTACGTTCGATACGGGCGGCATCTCGCTCAAGCCCGGTCCGGCGATGGACGAGATGAAGTACGACATGTGCGGGGCCGGCGGCGTCATCGGCACGATGGCTGTCGCTGCAGCGCTCAAACTACCCATCAATCTGACCGTCATCGTCCCGGCAGTCGAGAATATTCCGGGCGCGAATGCCACGCTGCCCGGCGATATCGTGAAGAGCATGTCGGGCCAGACCATCGAGATTCTGAATACCGATGCCGAGGGTCGCCTGATCCTCTGCGACGCGATGACCTATGCGCGCCGCTTCAAGCCGGCCATCATGATTGACGTCGCAACGCTGACCGGCGCCTGCGTCATCGCGCTCGGCAAGCATCACTCGGGACTGATGAGCTACGACGACGAACTGGCCGACAGCATCCTCGCGGCCGGCCGCAGCTCGGGCGACAAGAGCTGGCGCTTGCCGCTGACGTCCGAGTACGAGCAGCAGCTCAAGAGCAACTTCGCGGACTTCGCCAATATCGGTGGCCGCGACGGCGGCACGATTACGGCCGGCTGCTTCCTCGGCAAGTTCACCGAGGGCATCGCCTGGGCGCACCTCGACATCGCGGGTGTCGCGTGGATCGGCGGTGCCAGGAAAGGCGCCACCGGACGGCCGGTGCCGCTGCTGAGCGAAGTCCTGCTGGCGCGAGCCGGCGTCCTTCCCTGACGGCGCAAGCGATGGCTCGCGTCGATTTCTATGTCTTGAGCCAGAGTGGCGAGCAGGCCCGGGCCGGTTTCGCCTGCCGGCTAGCGGAGAAGGCGTACCGGCTGGACAACACGGTACATATTCAGACGGCCAGCCGGGCGGACGCCGAGCGTCTCGACGAACTGCTGTGGACGTTCCGCGACGGGAGCTTCGTGCCCCATCACGTTGTCGGCCGTGACCAGCTCGAGTCGCCGGTGACGATCGGCAGTGACGGCGCGCCCGTCGAAGGCCGCGATCTGCTCATCAATCTCTGCGATGAGGTCCCCGCCGTCGCTGCTTCTTTCGCGCGCATCGCGGAGCTTGTAACCTCGGACGCTCGACAGCAGAGCCGGCGACGCTACGCGCACTACCGGGATCAGGGGCACGACATCGAGACCCACAACGTCTAGCGAATAGCCGGTTCAGCCACACAACGATTCATCTTCGCAACCATGCGACCGGGGATACCCGGCCGCCCAGGATCAGCCTCCGATAGCCAAGACCATGGATAAGTCCTACCAACCGAAAACCATCGAGCGGCGCGTATACGAGCGCTGGGAAGAGCATGGCTGGTTCGCAGCCAGAGGCGACGGCGAACCGTACTGCATCGTGATCCCGCCGCCGAACGTAACCGGCACGCTGCACATGGGGCACGGTTTCGACGCGACGATTCAGGACGTCCTGACTCGCTACCACCGGATGCTGGGGCACCGCACACTATGGCAACCCGGCATGGATCACGCCGGTATCGCGACGCAGATGGTCGTCGAGCGCCTGCTGGCGAAGGATGGCAAGACGAAGTACGACCTTGGACGCGAGGCTTTCGTAGAGCGAGTCTGGGAATGGAAGGAAGAATCCGGCGGCCAGATCGCAAAACAGTTCCGGCGCCTGGGTGCGTCTGTCGACTGGACGCGCGACCGCTTCACGATGGACGAAGGCTGCTCGCGCGCCGTCCGCGAGGTATTCGTCTCGCTGTACGAAGATGGCCTGATCTATCGCGGCAAGCGGCTGGTCAACTGGGACCCGCAGCTGCATACGGCGGTCTCCGATCTCGAGGTGCTCTCGGCCGACGAGGCCGGCAGCCTGTGGCACTTCCGCTATCCGCTCGCCTCCGGCGACGGGCACCTCGTCGTCGCGACGACCCGTCCCGAGACGATGCTGGGCGATAGTGCCGTCGCGGTGCATCCAGACGACGAGCGCTACGCCAAACTGGTCGGTCAGGAGATCGTGCTGCCGATCGTCGGCCGGCGGATTCCGATCATCGCCGACGACTATGTCGATCCGGAGTTCGGCACCGGCTGCGTGAAAATCACGCCTGCGCACGACTTCAACGACTACGATATCGGCAAGCGCCACGACCTGCCGATGTACAACATTCTGACCGACGACGCCGCCCTCAATGACGAGGTGCCCGAAACTTATCGCGGTATGGACCGATTCGACGCGCGCAAGAAGATCGTCGCCGAATTCGAAGAGCTCGGTCTGCTCGAGAAGATCGAGGACTACACCGTCAAGATTCCGCGCGGCGACCGCTCGGGCGCGGTCATCGAGCCCTACCTTACCGATCAGTGGTACGTGAAGATCGAGCCGCTGGCGAAGCCGGCCATCGAAGCGGTCGAGACCGGCCGTATCCGCTTCGTGCCGGACAACTGGAAGAACACCTACTTCGAGTGGATGCGCAACATTCAGGACTGGTGCATCAGCCGGCAGCTTTGGTGGGGCCACAGAATCCCCGCGTGGTACGACGACGACGGCAATGTCTACGTCGGCCACACCGAGGAGGACGCACGCAGCAAGGGCGGGATTGGCGATGACATCGCACTGCGTCAGGACGACGACGTCCTGGACACCTGGTTCTCTTCCGCGCTCTGGCCCTTCTCGACGATGGGCTGGCCGGACAAGACCAAAGAGCTCGAAGAATTCTATCCCGGCAACGTCCTCGTCACCGGCTTCGACATCATCTTCTTCTGGGTCGCGCGGATGATCATGATGGGGCTACGCTTCATGGGCGACGTGCCGTTCCGCGACGTTTACATCCACGGCCTGATCCTCGATCAGGACGGACAAAAGATGTCGAAGTCAAAGGGCAATGTCCTCGACCCGCTCGATCTGATCGACGGCATCGAGCTCGAGCCGCTGCTCGAGAAGCGAACCGCCGGCATGATGCAGGGCCATCTGGAGCAACGGGTGGTTGCAGCCACGAAGAAGCAGTTCCCGGATGGCATCGACGAGTACGGCTCCGACGCGCTGCGGTTCACGTTCGCGGCCTACGCTACGACGGGCCGTGACATCCGCTTCGACACGGGCCGAATCGAAGGCTACAAGAATTTCTGCAACAAACTGTGGAACGCCGCGCGCTACGTGTTGATGAACACCGAGCAGATGGACGATGGCGACATCGAATTGTCGGCGGCCGATCGCTGGATACGTTCACGGCTCGACAAGACAGTGGCCGAGGTGCGCAAGCACTTCGAGGCCTACCGTCTCGACCTTGCTGCCCATGCGATCTACGAGTTTACGTGGCACGAGTTCTGCGACTGGTACCTGGAGCTGTCAAAACCGGTCTTGCAGTCTGAAACCGCGAGTGACGCCGAACAGCGCGGGACTCGGCGCACGCTGGTCGAGGTTCTCGAGACGCTGCTACGGGTGATGCATCCGATCATGCCGTTCATCACGGAAGAGATCTGGCAACAGGTCGCGCCGCGCGCCGGTGTCGACCGCGACACGATCATGCTGGAAGCCTATCCCGACGCCACTGCCAAATCGGACGACGAAGCGGTTGCGGATATCGAGTGGGTGCGCGAGTTCATTCTCGGCATCCGCCAGATCCGCGGCGAGATGGACATCTCACCCGGCAAGCCCTTGCCCGTAGTTCTGGAGAACGCGTCAGCGAAGGATGTCGAGCGTGCGGCCACCCACGAGCGTCTGTTGAACCGCGTCGGCCGTATCGAGTCGGTGACGGCACTCGGCCGAGGTGAGGCCGCTCCGGCCGCCGCAACCGCCCTGCTCGGCGACATGCGCCTGCTGGTGCCCATGAAGGGCCTGATCGACGTCGATGCGGAGCGCGCGCGGCTGACCAGGCAGAAGTCGAAGGTCGAGGCCGAGATTCAGAAGGCTACCGGCAAACTCGGCAACGAGAAATTCGTGAACAATGCCCCGCCCGCCGTGGTCGAACAAGAGAAGCAGCGGCTGGAGGATTTCGGGCGTCAGCTCCGGAGTCTCGACGAACAGCTCCAGAAACTCGACAAGCTGGCGGACTAGCAAACCCCGCGGGCGGGCAAGCCGCGTTAATGTGAGGACTGGGTCACAGTCTCGCTGGCGTTCGGGTGCAAAATCCCCGGGATTTCGCGAACATAGGCGCCTATCGCGGCAGCACTGCCGATTCCACCGAGGAGATTTCATGCAAGGCGGCAACACGCTCGAGCAACTTCCGGCCAGCAAAGAGTCAGCGCTCAAAGCGCTCGACGATGCCCGTGACGCGCTGGGCAAGATCATCCTCGGCAAAGACGATCAGATCGGACTGGCGTTGTCTTGCCTGCTGGCACGCGGCCATCTGCTAATCGAGGACCTGCCCGGACTCGGCAAGACGATCCTTGCGCAGTCGCTGGCACGTGTTCTCGGTCTGTCCTATCGCCGCATCCAGTTCACCAGCGATCTGCTGCCCGCCGACATCGTCGGCGTGTCGATCTTCCGCCGCGAATCCGGCGAGTTCGAATTCCAGCCGGGCCCGATCTTCTCGCAGCTGATCCTGGCCGACGAGGTCAACCGGGCGACGCCCAAGGCGCAGAGTGCGCTGCTCGAGGCGATGGAGGAACATCAGGTCTCCGTCGACGGCCAAACGCGCAGCCTGCCCGATCCTTTCTTTGTCGTTGCGACGCAGAATCCGGCGGATCAGATCGGCACCTTCCCGCTGCCGGAATCGCAGCTCGATCGTTTCCTGATGCGGCTGGAGCTCGGCTATCCGAATGCGGAGAACGAACGCGAGATCATCATGGGCGAGGATCGTCGCGACATGCTCGAGAACGTCGAGGCGGTCGCGTCACCCGAGATGCTCGCGACGCTGCAGAAGTCGGTCCGCGAGGTCCACATGAGCGACGCGCTCGTCGATTACATACAGGCGCTCGTGCGCCAGACACGAGAATCGCCGGAGATCGAGATCGGCCTGTCGCCGCGTGGTGCGCAGGCGCTGGCGGCCGCCGCCAAGGCGCATGCGTTCATTCGCCGCCACTCCGGCGTCTTCCCCGATGACGTGCAGGCCGTGTTCGCAGGGGTCGCGGGCCACCGATTGAAGCAGGCCAGCGGCGCAAGCTATCGAAACGCGACGGAGCTTTGCGAGCATGTCCTCGGCTCGGTGGCAATTCCCTAAACTCAGCCGGCTCATTCCCGGCCTGGGCGGTGCGGCGCAGCGCCGTGCCCGGCGCTGGGCGCGGAAGCGCCAGGGCACCGATGCCGACAACACCCGGCTCACGGCACGCCGAACCTACATCCTGCCGACGGGCGTTGGACTCGTATATGCGTTGATGACGTTCGCGATGCTGCTCGGCTCGATGAACTACAACAACAATCTCTCGTTCGTCCTGACGTTCATGCTGATCGGCCTCGGCTTCGTCGCGATGCATAGCTGCCAGCGGAATCTTGTCGGACTGGAGGTCAGCTTCGCGGGCGTCGAGCCCGTCTTCGCCGGTCAGGCCGCGCAATTCCGTATCGCCGTCACCAATCACTCCAAGTCACCGCGCTACGGCATCCGGCTGTACGCCGAGGATGCCTACAGCGCCATCCACGACCTCGAGCCGGGCGCCAGCGAGATCTTCGTGCTGCCGATTCCGACCGAGCGACGCGGCCGGGTACCGCTGGTTCGCTACGGGATCCGAACGCTGTTCCCGTTCGAACTATTCCGGTCCTGGGCCTGGCTGCACATGGACATCCACGGGCTCGTCTATCCGAAGGCCGCCGACGACGCACCGGTTCCGCCGCCGTCGCAGATGGCGCTGGGCCATCGCCAGCATGACGCGCGCGGCGAGGAGGATTTCGCCGGTCTCAAGCGCTTTAACGTCGGCGACTCCCCACGCAATGTCGCGTGGAAAGCCTATGCGCGATCGGGCCAGCTGCTATCCAAGCGCTTCGCGGGCGCGGACACCAGCAGCCAGTGGTTCGACTTCGAGCAGATCGAATCGAATGACCTCGAAGAGCGGCTGTCGATTCTCGCGCGCTGGATCGTCGATGCGGATCGGACGCTCGAGGACTATGGCCTCAAGCTGCCGGGTACCGACTTGCCGCCGTCGCATGGGGAGGCCCACAGGTCCCGTTGCCTGGAAGCGCTCGCCCTCTTTGGACTCGACGATGAGTAAACCGCGCGGCACCGACGGCTCGTTGCTGGCGAGTCTGCCGTGGACGATGGCGTCGCTGGGACTGGCGCTTCTGCCGCACGTGCCGTACCTGCCGGTATGGATCACCGCCGCATTCATTGGCTGCACCACGACCCGCTTCGTCATCGAAACCCGTCGCGGTTCGCTGCCGCCGACACTGCTGCGCGCGGGCCTCGCACTGCTGTGCTTCCTCGGCGTTCTGTTCAGCTACAACGGGACGATCAGTGGCGTTGGCCCGGGCTCCGCGCTGCTCGCGATCATGGCGTCGCTGAAGATCCTGGAGACGCGCAAGCGCCGCGATCAGTTCGTGCTGCTGTTCATCGCTATCTTTCTCGTCATGTCGTCTCTGCTTAGAGAGCAGTTCCTCTGGTCGTTGCCGTACATGGTCGTCGCGCTGGTCTTCATCATGTCCGCGTGGCTTCGCATGTCATCGCATCCCAGCGAGCCGATCCGCCGCAGTTTCCGAACTGGCGGCCGCCTGCTTCTGTACGCGGCACCGCTGGCAATCGCGATGTGGATATTCTTTCCGCGCATCTCGACGCCTTTCTGGTCGGTTCCAATCGACACCAGTTCGGGCGTATCCGGCCTCAGCGACTCAATGTCGCCCGGCGACATCAGCTCGCTGTCGCTGTCGAACAAAGTCGCGTTCCGCGTGCGCTTCGACGGCACAGTGCCGGCACCCCGAGACCGGTACTGGCGAGCAATGGTGCTGCACAGGTTCAACGGGCGGGCCTGGTCGGGCGGTGACGCGCCGCGCGTCACCCGGCCTTCGAACAGAGTAGAGGTCGCGGGAGCTCCAATCCGCTATCAGGTGACGCTCGAGCCGACACGACAGGCATGGCTCCCCGCGTTGGAAGTGCCGTACCGCTGGGACCTGTCTCGTACGCACATGGGGTCCATGCAGGAACTGGCGCGGGACTTTCCGATCGACCAGCGTATTGCCTATCAGGTCGAGTCGTATCCCGACTATCGTGCGGATGCGGGTCTCTCCGAGTATGAGCAGGGCTGGTACCTGACGCTGCCCGAGGACAGCAATCCGCGTACAACGGAACTGGCGCGGCAGATGCGCAGTGAAGCCGGCTCGGTCAATGAGTTCATCAACGCGATCCTGGCCAAGTTCCACGACGAGGAGTTTTACTACACGCTGGAGCCGCCGCCGCTGGGTGCCAATTCGGTCGACCGCTTCCTGTTCGATACCCGGCAGGGCTTCTGCGAACACTATGCGTCTGCGTTTTCGGTGATGATGCGCTCGGCGGGTGTCCCGGCCCGAGTCGTCATCGGCTACCAGGGCGGAGAACTCAATCCGGTCGGTGAGTACATGATCGTGCGCCAGTCCGACGCCCACGCATGGACTGAAGTCTGGCTCGAGGGCCGCGGCTGGACGCGTGTCGATCCGACAGCCGCCGTCGCGCCCGAGCGCATCGAGATGGGCGTCGCGGAATCCGTGTTTGACGGCGTCGGTCTCGAGTGGGGCCTGTCGATGCCGTCACAGTGGCTGCATCGGCTGCAGTTGAGCTGGGACGCGCTGAATGCCGGCTGGAACGAGTGGATTCTGGGCTACGGACCGGACAAGCAGGAAAGCCTGATGGAGCGCTTCGGCATGGACGATCCGAGTTGGCGCAAAATGATGCTCACGCTGATCGCCATCGTCGTAGGCCTCACGCTGCTGATCAGCCTGGTCCTCATGCTGCGGTACCGTCCACCGCGCCGCGATCGAGCCGCGATTCTATACCAGCGCTTCGTCAACAAGTCCGGAGTCGAACCGAGAATCGGCGAAGACCCGATCGCATTTGCCCAACGCGCGGCCGGCCAGTCGCAGCTCGGCCGTCCGGCGATCGACGACATCACCGAGGACTACCTCGAAGCCCGATACGGACCAATGGCCGATCAGGCCCTGGCCCGGCTCGAACAGAGCGTCTCCGCTATTCGCTGACCTTTCCTCCGCCGCGCACGACGGTCAGAAGCATCGCGCCACCGATGAACAGCGGCAATAACGCAAGCAGGATGACTTTCGGGTTGTCCGACATCATCGCGCCGATTGCGACCAACGCCGGACCCAGGACGTGCGACAGCTTGGTCACCATGTTGTAGAAGCCGAAGAACTCGCCGGGCTGCTCCGATGGAATCAGCGATGCGAACAGCGAGCGGCTCAGCCCCTGCACCCCGCCCTGCACGCAGCCGATCACGATGGCCATGATGTAGAACTCTTTCACGTCGGTGATGAAGACGGCGAGGCTCGCGATAACGATGTAGACCGCGAGCGCGAAGTAGATTCCGGCCTTTGCACCGTAGCGGTGGCCGAACCAGCCGTACAACAGCGTCGCGGGAAAACCGGCGAAGTTCGTGATCATCAACGCCATGACCAGATCCTGCTGTGTGAAACCCAGCCGCTGGCCGAAATTCACGGCCATCGAGATCACCGTGAACACACCGCCGATATACAGCCAGTACGCGACCAGAAAGATCACGACGTTCCGGTACTGGCGAATCCTCGAGAAGGTGTCCTTGAGTTCGCGGTAAGCCGCTCTGACGACGTGGTCGCTGACCTTTCGCGACGACGCGCCCTCGGGCACGAAGTACAAAATCGGCAGCATGAACACGGCCCACCAGACTCCGACGGAGACGAAGGCGGCCTTCATCGCCACCGTCGTGTCGGCGATTCCGAAAGTCTCCGGCGACACCAGCATCCAGACGTGAATGGCCAGTAAGACGGCGCCGCCGAGATAGCCGATCGAGAATCCGAGCGACGACACGAAGCTGTAGTAGCGCGGCGCGCAGACGTCGACGATCAGAGAGTCGTAGAAGATCGTCGATCCGTAGTAACCGATGAGCGCGAAGGTGTAGAACGCCCCTGCGACGAGCCAGCTGCCCTCGCCGACCGCCCCGAGCGCCGCTGTCGTCACCGCGCCAAGCGATCCCAGGATGAAAAGGAAACGCTTCCGGTAGCCGCCAGCATCCGCGATCGTGCCGAAGATCGGCGCAATCAGAACGACGATTGCGCTGGCACCGGATGTGATCCAACCGAGACGTTCGGTTACTACTGTGCCCGGATCGCCAGCACTCCAATAGCTGCCGAGGAAGAGCGGGAACAGCACCGCAAGCACGGACAATGCGAACGCGCTGTTCGCCCAGTCGTAGAACGCCCAGGCAATGGTCTTGCGATTGAAGAAGTCGGAGCGTGCCAAACGATTCTCCCGGCGGTGATGTCTCCGCACTAGTGTTCGCGGGTCTTCCTGAACTCCACGTCCGGCCAGCGCTCTTCCGTCAGGGACAGATTAACCCGAGTCGGTGCGACATAGACCAGCAGGTCACTGTGATCCCGAGCGAGATTGTCGTGTGCCTTCTTCTCGAAATCGGCGAGCATCTTCGGATCCTCGCATTCGATCCAGCGGGCCGTCGCGACGTTTACGGCCTCGAACTGGCACTCAACCTTGTACTCGTCGCGAAGCCGGTGAGCGACCACGTCGAACTGCAGCGGCCCGACGGCGCCCAGGATCAGATCATTGTTGCGCAGCGGCCGGAATAGCTGCGTTGCACCTTCCTCGCAAAGTTGAGCCAGCCCCTTCTGCAACGCCTTGAGGCGCAGGGGGTCCTTGAGAACGGCGCGGCGGAAAATCTCCGGCGCGAAATTCGGGATTCCGGTGAAACGGACAGCGTCGCCCTCGGAGAAGCTGTCGCCGATATTGATCGTGCCGTGATTGTGCAAACCGATAATATCGCCGGCAAAGGCGGTGTCGGCATGCTGCCGGTCCGCGGCGAGGAAAGTGATGGCATCAGGAATTTTCATCTCCTTGCCGAGCCGGACGTGATTGACCTTCATGCCGCGCCGGTACTCGCCGGAGCAGACCCGCATGAACGCGATTCGGTCGCGATGGCCCGGATCCATGTTCGCCTGGATCTTGAAGACGAAGCCGGTGAGTTTCGACTCGCCGGGCTCCACCACCCGCTGTTCGGTATCCCGCGACAGCGGGGCCGGTGCCACCCGGACGAATTCGTCCAGCAGTTCCTGCACGCCGAAGTTGGATAGCGCCGAGCCGAAGAACACCGGCGTCTGCTTCGCGGCCAGGTAGGCCTCGACGTCGAAGTCCGGACACGCCCCGGCGACGAGTTCCACTTCCTCCCGGAAGGCGTCGGCGTCGTCTCCCAGCACCTGCGTTGCCTCATCGGAATGCAGGCCGTCGACCGTCGCGATCTCGGCCGCCTCCTCGCGCCCCTTGCTGTCGTATAAATAGATACGATCGTGCAGCAGATGGTAGACGCCTTTCAGCGACCGTCCCATGCCGATCGGCCACGTGATCGGCGCACATTGGATGCCGAGCACTTCCTCGATCTCATCGAGAAGCTCGATCGGCTCGCGGCCTTCCCGATCGAGCTTGTTGATGAAGGTCATGATGGGCGTATCGCGCAGGCGGCAGACCTCCATCAGCTTGATCGTGCGCTGCTCGACGCCTTTCGCGCAGTCGATGACCATCAGCGCCGAGTCGACGGCGGTCAGCGTCCGGTAGGTGTCCTCCGAGAAGTCTTCATGGCCGGGCGTGTCGAGCAAATTCACGACGTGGTCCGAATACGGGAACTGCATGACTGACGAGGTCACGGAAATGCCGCGCTGCTGCTCGAGCGCCATCCAGTCCGACGTCGCGTGCCGGCTCGCCTTGCGGCCTTTCACGGTACCGGCGAGCTGAATGGCTCCGCCGTACAGCAGAAGTTTCTCGGTCAGCGTCGTCTTGCCGGCGTCCGGATGCGAGATGATCGCAAACGTGCGCCGCTTCTGGACCTGTTGCTGAATGTCGGACATGTGGCGGGGCCGGGCTAAGGAAGGCGCGAAGTCTAGCGCCCTGCCCGGTAGATTTCATTCAATTCCGGGGGGCCGGTCAGTAGTCGCGGCCGAGTTTCTTCGAGAAGACGGCGGCGTCCTCGCGGCCGTCCTGCGCCTGATAGTACTCAGGCCGATTCGCGATCTGATGAAAACCCTTCTTGCGGTACAGCGCCATTGCCGTCTCGTTCGAGGGCCGGACTTCGAGAAACACCTCCTCGACGTCCGCCTCGCGGGCGACGCCCAAGAGCGCATCCAGTAGCATCTCGCCGTAGCCGTGGGCGCGATGCGCCGGATCGACACAGAGATTGAGGATGTGCGCCTCGCCAGCGGCGATCGACAGTATGCAATAGCCCGCCACGAGTTCCTCACGCTCCAGCACGAGGCACTGGTAGCCCGCGAGCAGGCAGTCGCGGAACACGCCGTGACTCCAGGGGAAGTCGTAGCTGCGGCGCTCGATGTCCGAGACCTGCGCCAGATCCTCATGGGTCATGGCGCGGATCGAGACCGGCGGCTCAAACATCGGCGTGACCATCAGGCCGCACCTCCCGCCGTCGTTCGGGCGAGCGCCCGCGCCATCGACAAATCTTCCCATGCCTTGCGCTTCTGCGAGGGACTGCGCAGCAAGTAGGCGGGGTGGTAGGTCACCACGAGCGGGACTTCGCCGAGACTGTGACGGCGGCCGCGCAGCCGGCCGACCGGCGAATCCGTACCGAGCAGGTTCTGCGCCGCAATGCGGCCGACCGCGAGGATGATGCCCGGGTTCACGATCTCGATTTGCCTGTCGAGGTACTCGCGGCACTGCGCGACTTCATCCGGTTTCGGGTCACGATTGTTCGGTGGACGGCACTTCAGAATGTTGGCGATGAACACGTCGTCGCGCGATTGTCCGATCGCGCGGAGCATCTCGTCGAGCAGCTTGCCCGCACGCCCGACGAACGGCTCCCCGCGCCGGTCTTCCTCGGCGCCGGGGGCTTCGCCGATGATCATCCAACTGGCATTCGGATTGCCCACGCCGAAGACGGTCTGGGTCCGGCTCTGGTGTAGCTCGCAGCGGGTGCAGGACGCGACGCAGCCCTTGAGTTCGTTCCAGCCGAGCGCTTCGGCGCCGGCCGCTGCAGGCTCGAGCGGCGGATCGATATCCGGCTCGTCACGCGGCAACCAGAGCTCGATGCCCATGGCATCGAGGTAAGCGCGGCGTTGCTGTTCGGTCAGGTTGGTCAATGGATCACGGGCTGTCGGCGAACGCGTAGTTTGCCACGCCCTCGGAGGCCGGTGCTACGGATGCGGGAGCGTCGCCACCACGTCGACGCCGGCGACCACGCGCTGCCCCGGCTCGACAAGGACCCGACTCTCGACCGGCAGGTGAATTTCGGCGAGCCGCGTGAGCCTCAGATAGGCACAGCGGGCACCCTGCCCGAGCCGTTCTCCGTAGCGGACGAAGGACTTCGGCGGAAGGCCGAAGCGGTAACCGCCGAATTTGAGTACGACGTCATCACCCTCGTCCGTCCGCACCCAGAGCGCATTGGTCGGGAAATCGACCTGGCGGTCTTCGGCCAGGCTAGCGAGATTCATGATCTTGCCTTCGACGGGACATCTCGCGGTGTAGGTTCCAAGGGTCGATATCCGAATGACGATGCGATAGGCCGCGCCCTGGATCGCGCCCGCGTCGATTCTCTCGACGGACAGCACCCGCCCGTCGGCCGGACTCACGACGCCCAGCGGAGACGCCGGTACCGTGCGCCGTGGATCGCGAAACACGAGCAGCAGAATCACGAACAACAGCGCCGCCGCCCCGAGCCAGAGGAGATCCAGATACCGCCAGGCAGCCCAACCGGCGGCGGCGGTCGCGATCAGGAACGGTATGCCTTCCCTGGCGACGAACGGATTTCTGCGTCCCTGCACGGGGCACCCTCTGAACTGGCGAGGCGCGAACATCCCCCGGATTCCGGTCAGAGTCAATACGCCCGCGCCGGAACCGCGGATCGCGAAGCGTTCCCGGTATCGCTTCGGTCGCCGCGCCGGACCGACCGGGACCCGCCGAAAGCGAGTCACACTCGTCGACGTTCCGGGCTACAATGCGCGGCTTCATTCTGCCGTAGTTGTGAACCTTCATGCGATACAGCCAGTTCGGCCTGACGACCCTTAAAGAGGTGCCCGCGGAAGCGGAGATCGTCAGCCATCAACTCATGCTCCGAGCCGGTCTGATCCGCCGCCTGTCGTCGGGTCTGTTCACGTGGATGCCGATCGGCCTACGCGTCGTCCGCAAGGTCGAAGCCGTCGTCCGCGAGGAAATGGACCGCGCTGGCGCGCTCGAGGTGCTGATGCCCGCCGTGCAGCCGGCAGAGCTCTGGCAGGAGTCCGGCCGCTGGGACCAGTACGGCGATCTGCTGCTTCGCATGTCCGACCGGCACGATCGGGAGTTTTGCTTCGGCCCCACGCACGAGGAAGTCATTACCGACATCGCTCGTCGCGAGCTTCGCAGCTACAAGCAGCTTCCGCTTAACTGGTATCAGATCCAGACCAAGTTCCGCGACGAGATCCGGCCCCGCTTCGGCGTCATGCGCGCTCGAGAGTTCGTCATGAAGGATGCCTACTCGTTCGATCTCGACGAAGAAGGCCTTCGCGAGTCCTACCGGAAGATGCACGACGCGTACGAAGCGATCTTCACCCGCCTCGGGCTCCGCTTCCGTATCGTCGATGCCGATTCCGGCGAGATCGGCGGCAACCGCTCGCAGGAATTCCACGTACTGGCGGACTCCGGCGAAGACGCGATCGCCTATTGCGACGCGGACAACTACGCCTCGAACCTCGAAACTGCGGAGACGGTGCGGCCGGACGGCGAGCGGCCGGCCGCGACGCAGGCGCTGGAGAAGATCGACACGCCCGGCGTCCGCACGATAGAGGCGCTGTGCGAGTCCCTCGGGGTGAGCGCGACGCAGACGCTCAAGACGCTTATCGTCGAAGGCAAGGACGGACCGATTGCCCTGGCACTGCGCGGCGACCATGAATTGAACGCCGTCAAGGCGCAGAAGATCCCCGGCGTTGCCTCACCCCTGACGATGGCGGACCCGGCGGCGATCCGCCAGGTCACCGGCACGGAGCCCGGTTTTGCCGGGCCGATCGGCCTCGAAATTCCCGTCTACTACGATCACGCGACCGCCGGCATGGCCGACTTCGTTGTCGGCGCCAACGAGGCGGACGCGCACATCAGGGGCGTCAACTTCGGCCGCGACATCGACGAGCCGGAGACGGTCGATATCCGCAATGTCGTGGAGGGCGATCCAACGCCCGGCGGCAGCGGTACGCTGAGTATTGCCCGCGGCATCGAGGTTGGACACATCTTCCAACTGGGAACCAAGTACTCCGAAGCGCTTGGCGCGAAAGTGCTCGATAGCGACGGCAAGGAGCGCGTGATGGAGATGGGCTGCTACGGCATCGGTATCACCCGCATCGTCGGCGCCGCGATCGAGCAGAATCATGACGAGGCCGGCATCGTCTGGCCCGAGCCGCTGACGCCGTTCGACGTGGTCATCGTGCCGATCAATCTCAATCGATCGGAGACCGTCCGCGACGCAGCCGAGGCGCTCTACAAGGACCTGACCGAAGCCGGACTCGACGTGCTGTTCGATGACCGCGACGCGCGCCCCGGCGTGAAATTCGCCGATGCGGAACTCCTCGGCGTGCCGCACCGGCTGGTGGTCTCGGAGCGGGGCTTGGGCAACGGCGAACTCGAATACCGGCACCGCAGCGAAAGCGAATCGCGAAATCTGAAACGTGAGGAAGCTCTCACACTGCTGCAGGGTTCCGGCATAACATAAGCCTTGCGGAGCCCGTACGGCGCTCTGTCCGCGACCCCAAGCCGCGCAGTGGAGGACTGTGTTTAAGAAGTCTCTACAAGTTGCTGTTATTGCTGTATTTCTCTGCAGCCCTACTGCCTGGAGTCAGGGCGAACCGACGCCGGAGCTTCGGAGTGCCCTGCTGGCGGCTGTCAGCTCCGCGGACAGCTTCCCGGATCGCTACGAAGCCGAAGTCTGGCTGACCGACATGTCGGCGAGGCTGGCGAGACAGGTCCCGGATCCCGAAGAACGCATGTATATCCTGACCCGCGTGCACTACGAAGCGAGCCGGGTCGACCTTCCACCCGAACTGATCCTTGCGGTCATCGAGGTAGAGAGCAACTTCGATCGGTACGCAATCTCGGTGGCCGGCGCCATCGGCCTGATGCAGATCATGCCGTTCTGGCTGGACGAGATTGGCCGGCCGGACGACAACCTGCTGCACATTGACACCAACCTCCGCTACGGCTGCACGATCCTGCGCCACTACTACGACATGGAGAACGGCGATCTCGGCCGAGCACTTGGGCGCTACAACGGCAGCCTCGGCAGCCGGCGCTATCCGACCCGAGTCATCAACAAGCTGCACAACAAGTGGTTCCGGGCCTAGCGCCGCGGAGCGATTCCCTGGCACAGTCTCGACGCGCAACCGGCGGCCGCATGTCCTGGCAGGCCGCCCGCGTTCCCGATCGACGATTGCCTTCGCGCGTCCTTCAAGCCCAACCCGTCGTGAAGCCGGTCGCGGGCTCCACGTCGACCGAAATCGCCGTCACCTTGTCGACTTTCGACATCGGGGGACCGTGATTGAGCCATTCCTCGAGACGCTGTATGGCCTGCTCTTCGCCGCAGGCAAGAACCTCGACGGAACCGTCGGACAGGTTGTTGGCGTAGCCGGTAATGCCCAGGCTTTCGGCCTCGCGCCGGGTACTCTCGCGAAAGAAGACACCCTGCACTGTTCCCGAAATCAGGAATCGGCGGGCGGTCGCCACGTCAGTTGCCGGATTCTTCGTCGCTGATGCGACGTGCGTCGAGCGCCCTTTCCTTCGCCTCGAGCGCATCGCGGCGCGCTTCGGCATAGTGTTGATCGTTGAGGTTGCGCTCGGCGCTTTCGAGAAACCGCTCGGCGGCGATCAGGTGGGCCGCGGCGTGCGCTTCCGCACCGGCTTCCCTGGCGACCGCTATCGCCTGGCGCGCATCGCTCATCTCCTGCACAGGCGGCGCCGTTTCGCAGGCCGAAACCAGCGAAAGGGTGGCGACTACTGCGCCGAGAAACAGCAATATTGATCGTAGCGACGGCATAATCCGGTAGCGTTAAGTCGTTGTTATTATCGTTATGACCAGCCGAACAACGCTACCAACTCTGCCGCAGCGGCGTCAAGATAGGCGTTTGCGCCGCATGCGCCGGCAACACTGGAAAGAAAACCGACACCGGACCTCGAACTTCCGATATCCAACCAGGGAGACCTCATTTGCTCACCATCTACCACAATCCGCGTTGCTCTAAGTCGCGAGCGACGCTCAGCCTCATCGAGGAAGCCGGCTTGGCGCCGGAGATCGTTCTCTATCTCGAGACGCCGCCGTCCGGTGCACTGATCGTCGAGCTGGCACGGCTGATCGGCGTGCCGGTGCGCGACCTGCTTCGACGCGGGGAGAGCGACTTCAAGGACGCCACGGATCTGCCGGATCTCGAGGACGACGCCGCACTCGCCGACTGGCTGGCGGCCAATCCGCGCGTCATCGAACGCCCGATTGTCGTCGACTCCACCAACGGCCGCGCCGTAGTCGGGCGCCCGCCCGAGAACGTCAGGGAGCTGCTGAGCTAGATGTCCGAGATACTGGTCTTGTACTTCTCGCGCCACGGCGCGACGGAGGCGCTTGCCCGCGAGATTTGTCGCGGCGTGGATTCTATTGACGGCATGTCCTCACGCCTCCGGACCGTTCCGAACGTGTCGTCGGTAACCGAGGCGACGGAAGCGGACATTCCCGACGACGGTCCGCCCTACGCGGAGCTTCGCGACCTCGAGGAATGCAGCGGTCTATTGATGGGCAGCCCGACGCACTTCGGCAATATGGCCGCGCCGCTCAAGTACTTCCTCGACGGCACGACGGGCTCATGGTTCCGCGGTGAGCTTGCCGGCAAGCCGGCTGGCCTGTTCACATCGACGTCGTCATTGCATGGCGGCCAGGAGACAACGCTGGTCTCGATGGCGCTGCCGCTGCTGCACCATGGCATGCTGATCGTTGGTATTCCGTACACGGAAGAAGCGCTATCGAAGACGACCACCGGCGGCACGCCTTACGGCGCGAGTCATGCAAGCTGGAGCAGGCCCGACGATTTGCTGTCTGAGGAAGAGACGGCGCTGGCCCGGGCACTGGGCGCTCGGGTTGCAGACATCGCGAAACGGCTGGACGCACCTACCGGCTAGGGCCGTCGGTCACACTCAGTCGGCAGCGCCCGCGTCCTCGAGGACGTCTCGAACAAATGGAATCGTGAGTCGGCGTTTCGCCTTGAGCGCCTCCTGATCGAGCCTGTCCAGCACTGTGTAGAGCGAGGTCATGTCGCGCCGGCTTCGTTTCAACAGGAACCGGGCCGTGTCTTTGGGCAGGTCCAGACCGCGATGCTTCGCGCGCAGCCGCAGCGCGGCTACCCGGTTGTCTTCTTCGAGCGTCTTCAGACCGTAGGTCGGCAATTGCGACATCCGGCTGGACAGGTCCGCCAGGTCGAAGCGGCTCTCACGTGGCGCCATCGACGCCGCCACGATCATCTGGCCGCCGTAGGTCAATAGCTCGTTGTAGAGATTGAAGACAGCGCGCTCCCAGTTCTCGTCGCCGGCGATCGCGTCGAGGTCGTCGATGCAGACAATCTCGCGGCTCTCTAGTCCGGCGATCAATTCCGGCCCGGCATCCGCGAGAAGCCGAATCGGCACGTACACGGACCGGTCGCCCGCACGATCGCAAACAGCCTGCAGCAAATGGGTCTTGCCGGTCGATGCCGCCCCCCAAAGCCAGCAGCCGCCTTCCGCCTCGCCCGCCGCCAGTCCACGCAGACGGTCCACAACTTCCTCGTTGCCGGCAGGCAAAAAGCTCTCGAAGACCGCGTGATCATCGAGGCCGATTGGCAGCGCAAGCTGGCTCACGAGTTCGCTACCTGACTCAGTCGCGCGACTCGCCGAGTTCGATCGCAATCTCGGGATGCTCCTTGAGGTAGCGGTTGTAGGCGAAGCGCACGAGCACGGAAAGGACCGCGGCGGCCGGCAACGCCAGCAGGATGCCGAAGAAGCCGAACAGCTGGCCGCCGCCCGCAATCGCGAAGATTACCAGTACCGGATGCAGGCCGATTTTGTCGCCGACAAGCTTGGGCGTCAGCACCGATCCTTCGATCAATTGCGCGATCGTGAACGTTGCGACGACGCCAACGAGCGGCCACAAAGGTTCCGGCTGCAGGCCCACTGTCAAGGACGCCAGCGAGATCCCGAATATGAGTCCGAGATACGGCACGAAGCTGACCAGCCCCGAGACCACACCGATCGCTATCGCGAAGTCGACGCCAACGAGCGACAGCCCCACCGAATAGATCACTGCCAGCGCAAACATCACCGTCAGCTGGCCGCGAAGAAACGCGCCGAGCACTTCGTCGGTCTCCTTCGCAATCTCCGTAACCGGGGTACGCACGCCCTGGGGCAGGAAGGCGGAGATGTGATCGATGATGTCGTCCCAGTCGCGCAGCAGATAGAAGGTCAGGATCGGGATAAGGAACAGGCTCATGACGGCCGTTGCGAGCACACCGCCGGCGCTTGCCGCTGACACCAGCACGCGCTGCCCCCATTCGCCCGCCATATCGCTGTAGCGCGACAGGAAGGCGCTGAGACCCATGTCATCGCCGAGATCGATCTCCAGCATCTCCGCAAGACCAGGCAGCCAGTTCTGTTCGACGTTCGCGACGATCGACGGCAATGCGGTCAGGAAAGCCGACACCTGATTCTTGATCAGCGGAACCACGAGCAACACGAGCAGCGCGAGTGTCGCGAAAGTCAGCAGGAACACGACCACCACGGCGAGCGTCCTTGGCAGCTTGTAGCGCTCCAGACGGTCGCAGAGCGGGTCGCCGATGTAGGCCAGCAGCGCGGACGCGACGAACGGTGTCAGGATCGGCGCCAGCAGGTACAGCAACCAGCCGGTAAGGCCGAGTGCGATGAGCCAGGCGATTACGAGATTACTCTTCATGCGTCAGCCTCCCCTCCGCGGCGCGCGCGGCCGGACCATTGAACGACGTAGTCGAGCCCGCTAACAAACGTCGTCACGAAAATTGCGGCGCCGAGGATCGTCAGCGTGATCTCCTCCGGCCAGCCAAAGGCTGCTCGACACAGAACGAACAGCAGGAACAGGAGCTGAACCGTCGTATTGATCTTGCTGATCGTCGTGGGCTCGCCCTCCACCGGGCGAATCAGAAAATGGTAGGCGATCGCGCCGCTCAGGATGACTACGTCGCGCAGTATCACGATCACTGTCAGCCAGACGGGGATCAGGCCGACGATGGCCAGCATGATGAACATGCCGGCAACCAGCAGCTTGTCCGCGATCGGATCGAGCAGCGCGCCAAGCTTCGATTGCCAGTTGAAGCGGATGGCCAGATAGCCGTCGAGGCCGTCGGAGAACCCGGCGAATGTGAACAGCGCGAGCGCCCAGCCGAACTCGCCGGCGTCGATCAGCATCAACACCGGCGCTACGAGCAGTATTCGCAGCGTCGAGATTGCGTTGGGAATCCAGCTGAGCGACATCGGGGATCAGGGGCTGTAGAAGAACTCGAGATCGTCATTGAGCATCCCGAAGTCGAAATTGCCCAGGTCGATCCGCTCCTGCTCGAGAAGACCGGCCAGACGCAGCGCTCGGGCCAGACGGTCTGATCCGCCGTGCGCACGGACGTTGAAGCTAATGCGGTCCCCTGCCACCTCGACGATCGAGAAGCTGTCGATGACGTTGACGTCGCGAAGAATCGCCTGAATGTCGCCGTACGCGCTCACCGACGTAATTCCAGAGACGTTCAGCCTGACGGCGCGGAGCGGCTCGTCCCCGCCGATGGCAAATTCCGCCGCCAGCATGTCCGCGACATTGGACAGAACCACTTCGGGCTCTCCCAGCCAGTTTCGCCGCTCCGGTCCAAAGTGGTAGGTCCAGCGGTTCAGCGACACACCGTCGGCGTCGACGCGGCCGATCAGCACGGAGTTGGCCTCATAGCGGGCAGACGCCCGAATGATCGTCTCGTCGAATCCGCCCCAAACGTCGCTGAAGCCGACGTTGGCCAGATCTTCGCTGTCCAACAGCGGGAACGCGACGGGCAGGCCGCGGCGCTCGGCGAAATCCAGAATTCGCTCGCGGAGCAGCCGATTGCGGTTGATGGATCGCGATGCATCGCGTTCATCGTCGGTCGCGCCGAGAATCTCCCGTTCGCCGCCACCCCAGTCCACCGCCAGCCAGATGATCGTCAGCGGCCGGTCGCTGCCCCAGATCGACTGGCCCGCGTTGCGCAGGACGGCCTCTACAGCCTCGCCGTCGAACGAGACGAACAGCGTGTCGTCGGGACCCGGACGGTACTGCACCACATAGGCGGCCGGATTCGGAAACAGGGCCTCGAACAGGTCCGGATCGTCGACCACCTGGCCGCCTGAGACGCGCAGCAGGACGACGGCGAGCGCCGTCTCGTAGGCCGCGGCCCGCGGATCATCCTGTTCCTGATCGATCGGCACCTGCGCGGTGTACAGGGAGGCCACTTCGATGGCGTTGGCCGTCGTGAACGACAACAGGCACAGCAACGCCGGCAAACAGTACTTCATTCAGGATGTTCCCACTCGAACGCAGAGCCACTATTATATCGGTCCTTCCGAGTGCGACCATTCCTTATTGAGGCTCTCCGCTTCGCGATGACCCAGGATTCACTGACCTACAAGGACGCCGGCGTGGATATCGACGCCGGAAATGAGCTCGTCGAGCGCATCAAGCCCATCGTTGCCAGAACCCGCCGGCCGGAGGTCCTCGCGGGGCTGGGCGGCTTCGGCGGCATGTTTGCGCTGCCGCCGGAGCGCTACAAGGAGCCGGTGCTGGTGTCCGGCACGGACGGCGTCGGCACCAAGCTAAAGCTGGCCCAGGCCCTGAATCGACACGACACCATCGGCGTCGATCTCGTCGCTATGTGCGTCAATGACGTGCTGGTGCAGGGAGCCGAGCCGCTCTACTTCCTCGACTACTTTGCGTGCGGCAAGCTGAACGTGGATGTCGCGACCGACGTCGTGCGCGGTATTGCGGACGGCTGCGAACAGTCGGGCATGGCACTGCTCGGGGGCGAAACGGCCGAGATGCCCGACATGTATGCCGACGGCGAGTACGATCTCGCCGGATTCTGCGTTGGCGCAGTTGAGCGTTCGGAACTGATCGACGGGTCGAAGATCAAGACCGGCGACGTGCTGCTTGCCCTCGAATCCAGCGGGCCGCATTCGAACGGCTACTCGCTCATTCGCCGCGTGCTCGAGCGGGCCGACGGCGAGACGATCGGCAACCAGCCGGCGGCGGAACGCCTCCTCACCCCGACGAAGATTTACGTCCGCGCGATTCTCGAATTGATGAGAACAGTGAACGTGCGCGGCCTTGCGCATATCACGGGTGGTGGCATCACTGAGAACCTGCCGCGCATTCTTGGCGACGACCTGCACGCCGAGATCGACACGGCGAGCTGGCAGCAGGGGGAGGTCTTCGATTGGTTGCAGCAGCACGGCAACATCGAGACCGACGAAATGCGACGGACGTTCAATTGCGGCGTCGGCATGGTCGTCGTGGTGAGCAAGGCCGCGGCAGAGCCGGCGATGGAAGCGCTGACCGCTGCCGGCGAGGCGCCATGGGTGATTGGCCGGGTCGCCGACGGCGACGGTGAGGTCCGATATCTTTGACTGACCCCACCCGATCCTGTCGCGCCGCGATACTGATTTCCGGCGGCGGGACGAACTTGCAGGCATTCATCGACGCGGTCGCGGCGAAAACGCTCGAACTCGACATCGCGCTCGTACTATCCAACAAAGCCGATGCCTACGGCCTCGAGCGAGCGAAGAACGCTGGCATCCCAACCGCCTGCATCGACCACACCGCATTCGACGACCGAGAGTCGTTCGACCGCGCCATGGGCGAACAGATCGACAACGCGAATATCGACCTGATCGTTCTCGCCGGGTTCATGCGAATTCTGAGCCCCTGGTTCGTGCAACATTACGAAGGGAAGGTGCTCAACATTCACCCAGCGCTCCTTCCAAAATATCCGGGTCTCGACACACACCGCCGCGTCCTCGAGGCCGGCGATGCCGAGCATGGCAGCACCGTGCACTTCGTAACGGAAGAACTCGACGGGGGCCCGAGGATACTTGCGGGACGACTGCAGGTTCGCGAAGGCGAATCGCCCGACGAGCTGATGCATCGCGTTCAGGCGCTGGAACACGTCATCTATCCGCGGGCCGCGCAGTTGTTCGCGGCTGGCCGAATTTGCTTCGAGGATGGCAGGACACTGCTCGACGGCGACCCCATCCCCGAGCCGCTGATAGACGATTTTTGATCGCAGCCGAGACCTCCGCCCCCTCCGTAGGAGCGGCTTCCAGCCGCGATTATTTGCCGCCAATTTTGCAATACCGCCGATCGCGGCTGGAAGCCGCTCCTACGGGGATGGGGTACGGAGGTCGTCGCAGGTCAGTTGCCGCGTGGATGTCCTGGTGGCTGGGGAATTTGGACAGGCGTTCGCCCGCTGTATCGCGGCTGGAAGCCGCTCCTACGAGGATGGGGTATGGAGGTCGTCGCAGGTCAGATGCTGCCAGGAGTCCTTACGCCTTGGGTAGGGTGACTCCTGTCTGCCCCTGATACTTGCCGCCGCGGTCGGCGTACGACGTTTCGCACTCTTCATCCGATTCCAGGAAGAGCATCTGTGCGACGCCTTCATTCGCGTAGATTTTCGCGGGCAGCGGGGTCGTATTCGAGAATTCCAGCGTCACGTGCCCCTCCCACTCGGGCTCGAGCGGCGTGACGTTGACGATGATGCCGCAGCGGGCGTAAGTCGACTTGCCGAGGCAGATCGTGAGCACGTTTCTCGGGATGCGAAAGAACTCGACGGTTCGAGCCAGTGCGAACGAGTTCGGCGGGATGACGCAGACGTCGCTCTTCACGTCGACGAAACTGGTCTCGTCGAAGGCTTTCGGATCGACAACCGCCGAGTTGATGTTGGTGAAGATCTTGAACTCGTCGGAACAGCGCACGTCGTAGCCGTAGCTCGACGTGCCGTAGGACACGATGCGGCGACCGTCGACTTCGCGCACCTGGCCGGGCTCAAAGGGCTCGAGCATGCCCTGCTCTTCCACCATCCGGCGGATCCAGCGGTCGGATTTGATTGGCATCAGCTGTCCTCGACGACGATGTTCGGGAATTTCGCCGCGTAGTCGCGGCCCTGGGTTGCCAGCGCGGCCGCCATCCGGCGCGCGGCGGTGCGGTACGCGTCCGCCGCCGGTGCATCGGAATCGGACGCCACGGTCGGCTGGCCGGAATCGGCCTGCTCGCGAATTTTCGCGTCCAGCGGCAGAGCGCCCAGCACGTCGACGTCGAAGTCGCTCGCCATCCGATCGGCGCCGCCGGTGCCGAAGATCGCCTCCTCATGGCCGCAGGCCGAGCATACGTGGGTGCTCATGTTCTCGATGACGCCCAGCACCGGAATCGACACTTTCTTGAACATCGCCAGCCCCTTGCGCGCGTCGATCGCCGCGATGTCCTGCGGCGTCGTGACGATGACCGCGCCCGACACGGGCACCTGCTGAGACAGCGTCAGCTGAATGTCGCCGGTACCCGGCGGCATGTCGACGATCAGGTAGTCGAGATCCCGCCACGCAGTCTGATTCAGGAGCTGGTTTAGCGCCGAGGTGACCATCGGGCCGCGCCAGACCATCGGCTGGTCCGGATCGATCAGGAAGCCGATCGACATCACCTGCAGCCCATGTGCTTCGAGCGGCTCCATCGTGGCGCCGTCTTCGCTGACCGGGCGCTGGCCGACCAGGCCGACCATGTGCGGCATGCTCGGGCCGTAGATGTCGGCGTCGAGCAGACCGACGTTGGCGCCGTCGGCGGCCAGCGCCAGCGCCAGATTGACGGCGACGGTCGATTTGCCCACCCCGCCCTTGCCGGATGCGACGGCAATGACGTTCCTGACGTTCTTAAGTGGCTTCAGATTGCGCTGCACACCGTGGGCAACGATCTTCGCCGACAGCTGGAGATCGACCTCGCTCGCACCTAGCGCGTCGACGAGCCCGGCCGTGATTTTCTCCGTCACGGTGCCGCGAATGCGCTCGAATGGCAGGCCGAACTCGATTTCCGCGCTGACCCGGCCGTTTTCGGCCCCCGCTGCCTTGATTTTGGCGATCTCACCGAGTTGCTGCCCGAATTCCGGTATCTCAATGGATTTCAGGACTTTACTCACATCTGATTCTGTTGACGGCGTCACAGTTCGAGGTCTCGCGTTAGGTAAAATTCTCTAGAGAAAAGCCCCTCTGCGGGGGCGTCGCGCGCACATTGTAGCGAAGCCGGCGGATAACCCAAGCGTTCTCTGGCCGGCCCCGTTTCATGGCCGAAAACCTTGTAAATTCAGGGCTCTGGCAGTTTGCGCTAAGGGGCGATGTGGCATAATGCGCATCGGGTTGATCAGTAACGCGCGGTCGTTTGTGGATTCACCGAGCCACAAATCCGGCTTCGCCCGGGCTTGAGCGAAACGATTGGTTTCTGGAAAACCACTGGAATGTGAATCCTCGCGCGCAGGGACGCCGGTTTCGGGCTGTTCCCGCCGTTTTGCGTTGCTCGTCACATTGACCCCGGGGAGTGAACTCGCGTGAGCTTCCTCGGCGCATTCCGCGCGGACCAGCAGATCAACGAACTGATGTCGGAGTCGGACCCGACATCGTCGAAAGCCATGAACCTGATGGAACGGCTGAAAAAAGCCGGTCCGAAAGCCATTCCGAAACTCATCGACGCGCTGGCACTGTCCGACAAGTCGCACACGATGATGTTCGTCGACATCCTCACGGCGCTCGTCAACCACAAGACGCTCGAACAGTTCAAGGAAGGCCTTGCCGACGGCAATGAGCGGGTGGTCAAGGGCACCGCGTGGGCGCTGTCGGGCTCCACCGACTACAACGCCAACACGCTGCTCGATTATTTCGAGGACCCCGAGGTCTCGAAGCCGGCCCTGATCGAGGTCCTCCGCGTGCACAAGCAGGATCTCAGCGTGCACGAGCTCCTGCAGCGTGCCTACGACATGGAGACCAAGGAGAAAGCGGCGGTCTTCAAAATCATCGAGGAAATCATCAAGCCCGAGATGGTGCCGGACCTCGTCGCGCGCATGGGCGGCAAAGACCCGATCATCAAGATCCATCTGATCAACCTGCTGGCGAAATTTCAGGGCGACAACATCAATCGCTCGCTGGAGATCCAGCTCAAGGACAACAACAAGATGGTCCGTGCGGCGGCGCTGAGCGCGCTGGCCACGCGCGGTGGCAACGTCAATATCGAGGCCGTCAGCAAACTGCTCCAGGACCCGGATCTCGACGTGCAGAACAAAGCCGTCGACATGATGATCCAGATCAACCACCCGGAGACCACCAAGTACCTCGCCGACGCGCTGGCAGACGAGTCAGAGTATGCGCGCCGCGCCGCGGTCGAGGTTCTCAACGAAGTCGGCAACGTCGATTCGGTCCGCGATCTGCTCGGTGTGCTGAAAGACGGCGACTGGTGGGTCCGCTCGCGAGCGGGCGACGCGCTCGCCGACATCGGGGGCCCAAGGGTCGTCGACGCCGTCGTCGCGCTGATCCGCGACAAGGACGAGGAAACTCGCAGCACCGCGATCGAAATCCTGAACTCCATGAAGGACGAGCGCGCCGTCGACGCGCTCATCAAGGCTACCGGCGACGAAGACTGGTGGGTGCGCGAGCGCGCCGTTGATGCCCTGTCTCAGATCGGCAGCCCCAAAGCCCTGCCCGTTCTGGAGAACATGCTCGGCAAACATCCGAAGACGGACAACGTCGTTATCCGGGCGATTGCCAAGCTCGGCAGTTCGGAGCACATCACACGGATTCTGCCGATGCTGCAGCGTCCGGAACGCGAAGTGCAGATCGAGGCCATCAAGGCCCTTTCGCACCTCGCCGACCAGGATCAGGCGGAGACCGTTCGCGGCGTACTGAACAAGATCAAGCAGCTCGACGACGAGACGATCATCGGTATCGCGGACGGCGCGCTCCGCGATCTGGACGCGCGTTTCTCGCAGACCGTGCTCGAAGAGAACATTCGCGCAGAAAAGATTGGCGAGAACACGCGCACGCTGCTGCTCGACGATGGCGACCTCGACAAGCTTCTGAAGGAGGCAAAGGAAGCCAGCGCGGTGGCGATGATCGAGGACGAAGAGGAAGCGGCGGAAGCCTCCGTGCCCTCGATGCCGGCCATCCTCGACATCTCGCAGCTCAGTCCCGGCGACGTCATCGATGGCCGCTACAAGTACATCGAGAAAATCGGCAAAGGCGCCTTCGGTACCGTGCTCCTGATGGAGGACCAGGTCGTCGACGAGCGCCTGATTCTCAAGTTCCTGAACCCGAACGTCTCCTCCGACGAGGAGATGATGAAGCGCTTCGTCCATGAGCTGCGCTACTCGCGAAAAATCACTCACAAGAACGTCATCCGAATCTACGACTTCCTGAATCTGCAGGGCTGCTACGCGATTTCGATGGAGTACTTCCCATCGCACACGTTGTCCGGTGAGATTCCGGATCAGAAGCCGATGGATACGTCGAAGTGCCTCAAGTTCTCACGCGATATCGCCACCGGCATGACCATCGCGCACCAGGCCGGCGTCATTCATCGCGACCTGAAGCCGGCGAATATCCTGGTCAACGACGACGGTCTGTTGAAGATCGTGGACTTCGGCGTCGCCGCGGCCGCGTCGAGCGGCGACACGCAGCTTACGAAGACCGGCTACGTGATTGGTTCGCCGAAGTACATGGCACCGGAACAGATCCTCGGCAAGAAAGTCGACGAGACGGCGGACATCTACAGCGTCGGCGTCATCATGTACGAAATGGCCACCGGCGTGCCGCCGTACAGCCGTGGCGACCACATGTCGGTGATGTACCAGCACGTGCAGGGCAAGGCGACCGCGGCTCAGGAAATCAACAAGCACATTCCCGATGAGTTCGCCGCAATCATTTCCAAGGCGATGTCGGTCGACAAATCCAAGCGCTACCAGTCGATGGAGGAACTCGTCGACGCGCTCGATGCGGTTACAATCCAGTGAAAGTCGTAGAGTAGTGTCATGGCTCGAATAGATGCATTCCTGAAACTCGGCCTCGCGCAAGGCTGCTCGGACGTGCATCTCGCGGTGGGCACGCCGCCGATGCTGCGCATGAACGGCGACCTGATGCCGATCAAGTTCCGCCAGCTCTCGGATACCGAACTCGAAACCTACATCCTCGAGATTCTATTGCCGAAGCAGCGGGAAGTACTGGAGTCCGGCCACGACCTCGACTTCTCCTACGTCGCCGAGGAAGGCGGCCGCTTCCGCGTCAACGTGTTCCGCAAAGTCACCGGCATCGGGGCCGTATTCCGGTACATCCCCGGCGAGGTTCCGACGCTCGACGCGCTCGACATGCCGCCGATCCTGACGAAGTTCTGCGACTACCATCAGGGCATGGTGCTGGTGACCGGATCGACGGGTACCGGCAAGTCGACGACGCTGGCTGCGATGATCAATCACCTGAACGCCACGCGCAGCCTGAACATTATCAGTCTCGAAGACCCGATCGAGTTCGTCCATCCGAGCAAGCACTCGCAGGTCATCCAGCGCGAACTCGGCACCCACGTCACGAGCTTCGCCGATGGCGTGCGCGCGGCGATGCGTGAGGATCCCGACGTCATTCTCGTCGGCGAGCTCCGCGACGCCGACACGATCATGATGGCGATGACCGCCGCCGAGACCGGCCACCTCGTGCTTGGTACGCTGCATACGACCGGCGCCGTAAAAACGATCGACCGCATCATCGACGCACTGCCGGGCGAGCTGCGTGAACAGACCAAGGCCTTCCTCGCGATGAGCCTGAAGGCCGTCGTCACCCAGGTGCTCTGCAAGACACCCGACGGCAGAGGCCGGCGCGCCGTACTCGAAATCCTCGTCAACAACCGGGCGATCTCGAAGCTGATCCAGACCGATCAGACGCATCAGATTCCGTCGCAGCTCCAGACTGGCAAGGACCTGGGCATGCAGATGATGGATAACGCGCTGCTTGAGGCGATCAACAAGAAACTGATCGATCCGGACGATGCCATTCGATTCGCGAACGACAAGAGTAAATTCTCGCGGTTCGTAACCGATACCGAACTCGTACCGCAGCTCGAACTCAGCGGCAGTCAGTGAAGGAGTCGCGAACATGCCGATGATCGACAACTTCCTGAACACCGCGCTGGAGAAAAAAGCCTCCGATCTGCACTTCCTGTCCGGCGACCCGGTCAGGGCGCGCATCCACGGCAATCTGCAGATGATCACGGAGGAAAGACTCGACACCGACATGGTCTCGAAGTGCATGACCGAGATCATGGATTCCGCGGCTCAGCGGCAGTTCGAAGAGTTCGACGCCGCCGACTTCGCCTATGAGATTCCCAACGTTTCGCGGTTTCGGGTGAATTGTTTCCGGCACTTGAACGGCATCGGCGCGATCTTCCGGGCCATCCCGTCCAAGGCGCTCACCCTCGACGACCTCGACATGCCCAAGGTCATCCATGAACTGTGCCTGCAGACATCGGGAATGATTCTGGTAACCGGCAAGACCGGATCCGGCAAGTCGACGACGCTGGCGGCGATGATCGACGCCATGAACAAACGCCTTAAGGGTCATATCCTGACGATCGAAGACCCGGTGGAATTCGTCCACGAGCCTCAGGGCTGTCTGATCAGTCAGCGCGAGATCGGCGTGCACAGCACGAGCTTTTCCGAGGCGCTGCACTCGGCTCTGCGCGAAGACCCCGACGTCATCCTCGTCGGCGAGATGCGTGACCTCGAAACCATCAGTGTGGCCATCACGGCCGCCGAGATGGGCATCCTGGTCATGGGCACCCTGCATACGAACGGCGCCGGGCAGACTGTCGACCGAATCGTCAACTCCTTCCCGGCCGACAAGCAGAGCCACATCCGGACCATGATATCGACGTCACTCAAGGGCGTGGTGTCGCAGCAGCTTCTGCCGACCAAGCACAAGGAAGGCCGTGTTGCCGCGTTGGAAGTCCTGATCAACACGTCCGCTGTCAGCAATCTGATCCGCCAGGGCAAGCTCGATCAGCTCGAGACCGCGATGCAATCAGGCGGAGCGATGGGCATGCAGACGATGGACAACGCCCTCGACGACCTCGTCGGCAAGGGCTTCATCTCCGGCAAGAATGCGTACTTGCAGGCGAACAACAAATCCAAGTTCGAGAGGATGAAGGACGAGGACTGAGGCAGCCGCAGGGCCCCGAACTCAGTTCGTCCGGAAGCCCACCAGCACGGCGTTTTGCACCGTGTTGCCCGGAACCGACTTACCATCGACCGTCGGACCGTCACTCGGCGTCATGCCGGGCTGCGCGGCCGAATCCTGCTGATAGTCCATGAACACAAGCCTGTTATTCACCATCCTCGCGCAAATCCAGTGGCCCGGCGTATACCCGAGGGCGCCGAAGTAGAACGCATAGACAGCACGATCGCTAAGTATGGTCATTAGCTTTTCCAGCGTGTCGTAGTCGCTCCTCTTGACGATCGAGGTATGCCCGGTGTGCTTACGCACGTACTTCTGAATCTGCTCGACCTGTGCGCCGACAGCATCCGCCGGGGTGGCCGACGCGGACGCGGCGATGGCCGCTTCAATCGACATGCCGGACTGAACCCCGGAGTTCATGGGCGCGAAGCGCGCCGCGAAGGCATCGCTGGTCTGTTCGATGCCGAGATTCGCCGCGACGGTACCCGATTGATGCGAGTCGTTTCCGAGGAGGAGATTGCAGCATGCAGCCGCGGTACAGAACCAGCAGTTTGTCGTGCCTGAGTCGGTCGTGGGATTTCCATTGTTGACGGGCATGGTCTTTCCTCTTTATCGATGCACACCTCAGTCAAGCGGGATTCGAGCACTACCTTGCCCATGAAATTGCCTGGCCAACCGGCGATTCGTAGCACTCGAAACGCCGCATTCCCTCCGCAGAATCCACCGCGCCGTGGCATAATTCGCCGCTTCGTGTTCCCTCCGGCCCTTTGGAATGTCCGAGTCGCCCCGCAAGATCCTCGTCACCAGTGCCCTGCCCTATGCCAACGGGTCGCTCCACATGGGTCACATGGTCGAGTACCTGCAGACCGACATCTGGGTGCGGTTTCAGAAGCTCCGGGGCCACACGTGCACGTACGTCTGTGCCAGCGATTCGCACGGCACGCCGATCATGATCAAGGCGCGTGAGCAGGGGATTTCGCCCGAAGAACTCACGAAGCGATTCAGTGCGGAGTTCGTCCGCGACTTTTCCGACTTCGGCGTCGACTTCGACAACTACCACACAACCCACTCGCCCGAGAACGAGGCGCTCACGGTCGAAATGTACGAAGCGCTTCGCGAGCGTGGCGACATCTACACCAAGACGATCGAGCAGGCCTACGATGAGAAGGAAGGCATGTTTCTGCCAGACCGCTTCGTGCGCGGCACCTGCCCGTTCTGCAAGACAGAGGATCAGTACGGTGACGCCTGCGAGAATTGCGGCAAGACGTACACTCCGGCTGATCTGATCGACCCAGTGTCGGTCATCTCCGGAAGCACGCCGGTGACGCGCGAATCGGAGCATTACTTCTTCCGGCTCGGCAACTACACCGAGCACCTCCGCGATTGGACAGACGCGGCCGGTCTGGACCGGGGCGTCAAGGCAAAGCTCAAGGAATGGTTCGACGCCGGCTTCCTCGACTGGGACATTTCCCGCGATGCGCCCTATTTCGGCTTCCGCATTCCTGGCACCGAGGACAAATACTTTTACGTCTGGCTCGACGCGCCAGTGGGCTATCCGGCGAGCTTCAGAAACCTCTGCGAGCGGCGCGGCGATCTGGATTTCGACGACTACTGGCGCCCCGGCAACGACACTGAGGTGTATCACTTCATCGGCAAGGACATCATGTATTTCCACATGCTGTTCTGGCCTGCCGTGCTCGAGGGTTCCGGTTTCCGCACGCCGACCAGCGTCTACGCGCATGGCTTCCTGACGGTCAACGGTCAGAAGATGTCGAAGGCACGCGGCACGTTCATCAAGGCCCGCACCTATCTCGACAATCTGGACCCCAACTATCTGCGCTACTACTACGCCGCAAAGCTCGGGCCGACCATCGAAGACATCGATCTGAACCTCGACGACTTCATCGCGCGCGTGAATTCGGACCTGGTCGGCAAGCTGGTGAATATCGCCAGCCGCTGTGCCGGCTTCATTGGCAAACGTTTCGAAGGACGTCTGGCAGATTCGCTGCCGGAGCCCGATCTGTTCGCGAAGGCGGCTGACGCCAGCGAGACGATCGCTGCCCACTACGAAAACCGTGAGTACTCGAAGGCCATGCGCCTCGTCATGGCGCTGGCTGACGAAGCCAATCGCTACATCGACGAGAACAAGCCCTGGGTCATGATCAAGGACGAGTCGAAGGTCGCCGACGTCCAGCTCGTCTGCACTCAGGGTCTAAATATGTTCCGGAGCCTGATGATCTATCTGGCACCGGTCCTGCCGGACATTGCCGAGAAGACGCGAGCGTTCCTCGGCGAGGACGACTGGCGCTGGCAGGATGCAGCCGAACCGATGCTTGGCGCGGCGATCAACAAATTCAAACCGCTCTTGACGCGGGTCGAGCAGGACAAAGTCGACAAGATGGTAGAAGAATCGAGAGAGTCGCTCGCTGCGACTCAGGACGAAGCGGCGGATGAGGAGTACATCGGCATCGACGATTTCTTGGCCGTCGACCTCCGAATCGCCCGAATCGCAAAGGCGGAGCCCGTCGAGGGCGCGGACAAACTGGTCGCGCTGACGCTGGACGTCGGCGAACTCGGCGAGCGCCAGGTATTTGCGGGCATCAAAGCGGCCTATTCGCTCGAGGAATTGGTCGACAGGCACGTCGTCGTGGTCGCCAATCTCGCACCGCGCAAGATGCGTTTCGGCGTATCCGAGGGCATGGTGCTTGCGGCGGGCCCCGGCGGCGAGGACATCTTCCTGCTGTCTCCCGACACGGGCGCTGAACCGGGGATGCGCGTCAAGTAGAATCGCCCGATGGGGGAAATCCTCGTCATTCTCGTCGGCACGGTTCTCGTCAACAATTTCCTGCTGACGCGCTTCCTCGGGCTGTGCCCTTTCATGGGGGTGTCGCGCAATATCGAAGCGGCGGCGGGCATGTCGCTGGCGACGGCCTTCGTACTCACGCTCTCGTCAGCCTGCGCCTACCTGCTGCACGAGTTCGTGCTCGTCCCGCTCGAGCTCGAGTATCTGCGCACGATCAGCTTCATACTCGTCATCGCCGCCAGCGTCCAATTCACGGAAATCATGGTTCGCCGGTTGAGCCCGATGCTCGACCAGGTACTCGGCATCTTCATTCCGCTGATCGCGACCAACTGCGCGGTGCTCGGCGTGGCACTGATCAACGTCCAGCAGTCCAACAACTTCGTGGAATCTCTGTTCTTCGGGCTGGGGGCCGCTGGCGGCTTCGCACTGGTACTCGTCATGTTCTCGGCAGCGCGCGAGCGGCTCGACGCCGCGGATATCCCGGCGCCGTTCCGCGGCACGGCCATCGCTCTGATGACTGCCGGCATCATGTCGCTGGCCTTTATGGGTTTCGTCGGCATGGCAAGGCCGTGATCCTCGATGAGTGCCGTCACAATCGCCGTACTGACGATCGCTGCGATCGCCCTCATCGCCGGACTGGCGCTGGCGATCGCCTATCGCTCGCTTCCGGCGAAGGACGACGACATCGCGGAGCGGGTCAATGAGCTGCTGCCGCAGACCCAGTGCGCGCAATGCGGATACCCGGGCTGCCGGCCGTACGCGCGCGCCGTCGTCGACGAGAACGCGCCGATCAACCTCTGCCCGCCCGGCGGAGAAGATACCGTCCGCCGGCTGGCGGAACTGCTCGGCCGCGATGTGCTGCCCCTTGCCGAGCCGGCACCGGCTGGCCGAATTGTCGCCGTCGTCGACGAAGCAGCGTGCATTGGCTGCTTCCATTGCCGCGACGCCTGCCCGGTCGACGCGATCGTCGGCGCCCACCAGCTCATGCACACCGTTATCGAGTCCGAGTGCACCGGCTGCGAGCTATGCATCGCGCCTTGCCCGGTGGACTGCATCAGCATGAGGTCGCCGGCATGAGTGCACCGACATACGATCTCGGCAAGCTGCACGGCGGACTTAGACTGCCGCATCACAAGGCGGAATCGACCGAGAACCCGATCTACGACATCCCGATTCCGCAGCAGCTGGTCCTGCCGATCTCCCAGCATGTCGGAGAGCCCGCTCAGCCGATCGTCGGCATCGGCGAGTGCGTCCTCAAGGGCCAGCTGATCGCGGATCCTGAAGGCTCCGTCGGCGCCCCGGTGCACGCCTCCTCGTCCGGCAAGATCGTCGCAATCGAGCCCTGGCCGGTATCGCGCCGCCATGGTGAGACGGCGCCCTGCATCGTGATCGAGACCGACGGCGAGGATCGCGCCATCGAGCGCGCGGACACACCGCCGTCCTATGACACCCTCCCGCGCGACGTACTCGCGCAGATGATTCTTCAAGGCGGCATTGTCGGCCTCGGCGGCGCCGTGTTTCCGACCGCCCAGAAGCTCCTGCAGGCCAACACCTGCGAGATCGACTACCTGCTGCTGAACGGCGTGGAATGCGAGCCGTACATCAGCTGCGACGACGTGTTGATGCGCGAGCGTGCGAGGGAAGTCGTCGGCGGCGCACAGATGCTGATGCACGCGCTCGACCTCGACATTTCCTACATCGTCGTCGAAAGCGATAAGCCCCAGGCGCTCAAGGCGCTCGGCGCCGCGCTGGGGGAGATTGGCGACGAGCGGATCGTTTTGAAGCAGGTGCCGACGATCTATCCGTCGGGAGGGGAGGATCAGCTGGTGCAACTCGTGACGAAACGCGAGGTGCCAAGCGGCGGCCTGCCGACGGACGCCGGCTGCCTCGTACAAAACGTCGGCACCGCCGTTGCCGTATACGACTGGATCGAGAATCACGAGCCGCTGATCTCGCGGGTCACCACGGTCACCGGCAACGGCGTGGCGCGGCCGATGAACGTTCGCGCACGAATCGGCACGACGGTCGCCGATGTCGTCAACTTCACGGGCGGCTATACCGAGCACGCGAAACAACTCATCGTCGGCGGGCCGATGTGCGGCCGCTCCGTGACGACGGATCGCGTCCCGATCGTCAAGGAATCCAACTGTATCCTCGTGATCTCCGAGACACCGGATCCGGGTCCCGAGATGCCGTGCATACGCTGCGGAGAATGCGCCGAGGTGTGTCCGGTCCGATTGCTGCCGCAGCAACTGTATTGGTACGCCTGTGCCGACGACGAGAAGAAACTCCGGACTTTCGGTCTTACCGACTGCATTGAATGCGGCTGCTGCGATCTCGTGTGTCCGAGCCACATTCCGCTGACCGCGAACTTCCGCGTTGCGAAGGGACGGATACAGGAATGCGCCGACGAGAAAGCTCGGGCCGAGCGAGCGAAACGCCGGTTCGAGGCGCGCAATGAACGCATCGAACGCGACAAGCGCGAGCGCGACGCCGAACTCGCCCGGCAGAAGTCGGAGGCGAAGAAGGCGGGTCCGGCGGCGATCGCCGAGATTCTGAAGCGCAAGCAGCAGCAGGACGACGACTGAACAATGGAGTTCGAGCGCCGAGAAGCCCCGTTCCTTGCCCCGCAGACGTCGGTCGCATCGATGATGCAGACGGTGCTGCTCGCGCTGATCCCGGCGGCGCTCGTGCACGTCTGGTTCTTCGGTCCCGGATTCATCCTCAATCTGGTCGTCGCAACGGTTTTCTGTGTGATCGGCGAGGCGGCCATGCAGCGGGCGCGTGGCCGCGACCCGATGCTGGCGCTTTCGGACTGGACGGTATTGGTTACGGCAGCACTACTGGCGTTTGCCCTGCCCTCCCTGACGCCATGGTGGATTACAGCGACCGGCGCATTGTTCGGTGTCGTAGTTGCGAAGCATCTCTACGGCGGCGTCGGCTACAACATGTTCAACCCGGCGATGGCCGGCTATGTCGCAATACTCGTCGCCTTCCCGATGCACATGAATCTCTGGGTCGCGCCGCGGATGAGCGATCTCGACTACCAGTATCTGACGCTGTTCCAGACGATCGGCTACACGTTCACCGGCAATCTGCCGGACGCGCTTACGTTCGACGCGGTCACTCGTGCCACGCCTCTCGACGTCATGAAGTCGGGGCTCAACAACGCGGGCACGGTCGCGGAGGTCCGGGCGCTGCCGATCATGGGTGACTTCGGCGGCCGGGGCTGGGAGTGGATCGGCAACTTCATCGGAATCGGCGGTATCTGGCTCCTGATCCGCAAGGTCATTCGCTGGCACATTCCGGTGGGCGTCGGCATCGGACTGCTCGTTCCCGCCGTCATCGGCTACATGCTGGGGCCGGATACCAACCCGGGACCCGGCTTTCATCTATTCGCCGGCAACGCGATTCTTTGCGCGTTCTTCATCGCGACGGACCCGGTATCGGCGGCGGCCAGCCCGAAAGGACGCGTCATCTACGGAATCGGCATCGGCTTCCTCATCTATGCGATTCGCACATGGGGTGCGTATGCCGACGGCGTCGCCTTCGCCGTGCTCATCATGAACATGGCCGTGCCTGCGATCGATCACCTGACGCGGACCCGCATCGTTGGTCACAGCCCGGATCCGCCGACATGACCGGCAACCTGCTCAAGTCCGGACTCACTCTCGCCGCCATTGCCGCAATCTGTACGGCCGCGGTGGCGGCCACCTATCAGCTGACGCGCGAGCGGATCGCGGCGAACGAGCAGGCCCTGCTCGAGCAGAGTCTCGAGCCGGCCCTGTCCGGCGTCGAATTCGACGGCAGCATCACCGGCTCGATGCTGATCCTGCCGGCACCGCACGACCTGCCCGGCAGGGACGATGCGATTGTCTATCGGGTCTACCGCGACGGCGCGCCGGCCGCGGCGTTGTTCGCCGTGACCGCACGCGACGGCTATGCCGGACCGATCCGGATTCTCGTCGGCGTTCGCCATGACGGCACGGTCACCGGCGTCAGGATTCTCGAGCATCGGGAGACACCGGGGCTCGGTGACAAAATCGAATCGTCGCGCAGCGACTGGGTGTTTCAGTTCGACGGCCGATCCATTGGCGATCCCGTGGTCGACGCCTGGGCCATTCAGCGCGATGGGGGCGAGTTCGATCAGCTTTCCGGCGCGTCGGTGACGCCACGCGCGGTGACCGCGGCGATCCTGGAGACGTTGATATACTTCGGCGCCAATCGGGATGAGATCTTCGCCATGCCCGCTACGGAGGAAGAGTCTTGAACACGAGCTTCGTCGAGCGGATGCAGGCCGGAATCTGGCGAGACAATCCGGGCCTCGTGCAGCTGCTTGGATTGTGTCCGCTGCTTGCCGTTACGACCTCCTTCGTCAACGGTCTGGGACTGGGGCTCGCGACACTGTTCGTACTGACCTGTTCCAACGTACTCGTGTCGGCAACGCGGCGATGGATCCGGCAGGAGATCCGGATTCCGATCTACGTCCTGATCATCGCGAGCCTCGTCACCTGTATCGAGCTGATCTTCAAAGCCTGGTTCCCGGTACTGGATCGCTCGCTGGGCATCTTTATCCCGCTGATCGTGACGAACTGCGCGATCGTCGCCCGCGCCGAGGTATTTGCGTCGCGAAACACGATCGGCGCGAGCTTTGCCGACGGTATCGGGATGGGGCTCGGATTTACGATGTTGCTGGTTGCGATCGGCATGTTCCGCGAACTGATCGGACAGGGCTCGCTGTTCTCCCGCACCGACATGCTGTTCGGCGGCGATCCGTCGGCAGGAATCGCTTTCGTGGACTCCGGCTGGCTGCTCGCAATTCTGCCGCCCGGAGCGTTCTTCAGTCTCGCACTCGCGGTCGCCGCCAAGAATGTCATCGACCGGCGCCGCAGCCTCAAACATCAGGCAGCAATGCCGCGCCGACTGCAGCAGCGAGGCTGAGCGCGAAGCCGATGAATAAGGAGAAGCGCACGGCCATTTATTCGGAACTCCGCCGCGGGAATCCGAATCCAACCACCGAACTGCACTACGACACGCCGTTCGAGCTGTTGATCGCGGTCATCCTGTCGGCACAGGCAACCGATGTCGGCGTCAACAAGGCGACGGCCAGGCTCTACCCTGTCGCACGCACTCCCGAAGCGATACTTGCGCTGGGAGTCGACGGCCTGAGTGAGTACATCAAGACGATCGGGCTGTACAACAGCAAGGCGAAGAACGTCATCAAGACCTGTCGAATCCTGATCGAGGAACACGGCAGCGAAGTTCCCCGGACGCGCGACGAACTGGAGCGCCTTCCGGGTGTCGGGCGAAAGACCGCGAACGTGATTCTGAACACCGCATTCGGCGAGCCGACCATCGCAGTGGATACGCACATCTTCCGAGTCTCCAACCGTACCGGCATCGCTCCCGGCAAGAACGTGCTCGAGGTGGAGAAACGCCTGCTTCGGCTGACGCCCGAGGAATTCAAGAAGGACGCTCATCACTGGCTCATCCTGCACGGCCGATACGTCTGCAAGGCGCGCCGGCCGATGTGCGGCGAGTGTTCGATCGAGCAATGGTGCGAATACCGCAGTAAGGTCTTCGAATGATTTTCTCAAACGACCGCGGCGAACTTCGCCGCATGTACCGAACGGCGTGGCAGAAGCGTGTGGATGGCCTGCCGATGTCGCCGCTCGAGGCGCAGATCGCCGACGTCGTCGAACTGCACCCGGAATATCAGGCGGCAGTGGCCAGCGAGGACATCGATCGCGACTTCACGCCCGAAGGCGGACAGACCAATCCGTTCCTGCACATGGGGCTGCATCTCGGACTCCGAGAACAGCTCTCGACCAACCGGCCCGCGGGCATCGTGGCCGTCTTCGGCGCGCTCTCAGAGAAGCTCGGCGACGCCCACGACGCAGAGCACCGGATGATCGATTGCCTTGCAGAAACCCTCTGGGAGGCGCAAAGTTCCAATCAGCCGCCCGACGAAAAACAATACCTTGAGAAACTGCGGCGTCTGGCCGGCTGAGCGCTTGTAATAAAAGCGGCGGCCTCTTGGTCCCATTGAGTGTCGCCGTCATCGACGGCTGAGGCGGACTTATGAGCGAAACAACACAACAGTATCCCGTTCAGGGCGCCGGGCTCGGCCTGCGCCGCCCCATCATGAGCCAGCTGATGAAGAATCCGCCGGAGAACGTCGACTTCATGGAGGTCGCACCGGAGAACTGGATTCACGTGGGTGGCGCGCAGGGCAAGAAGCTGCGCTTCTTCACCGAGCGCTATCCATTCGTCATCCACGGACTGTCGCTGTCGATCGGATCGCCGGCACCGCTGGACGAGCAACTGGTTCGCGACGTCCGCGATTTCATGAAGGAGCACGACATCCGGCTGTACTCGGATCATTTGAGCTCCTGCGGCGACGACGGCCAGCTCTACGACCTGATGCCGATCCCGTTCACCGAAGGCGCCGTGAAGCACGTTGCCGAGCGCGTGCAGCGGGTCCAGGACATTCTCGGTCAGCGAATGGCGTTGGAAAACGTGTCGTACTACACGCCGATCGATTCCGACATGGACGAAGCGGACTTTCTGCTCGCGGTCCTCGACCAAGCCGATTGCGATCTGATGTTGGACATCAACAACATCGTCGTGAACAGCATCAATCACAAGTACGACGCCAGCACCTTCCTCAGCCGGATGCCGGCCGAGAAGATCCGCTACTTCCATCTGGCAGGCCACTACGTCGAGGCCGAAGACCTGCGCGTGGACACGCACGGGGCCGCCGTGGATGACCAGGCCTGGGGGCTGCTCGCCGAAGCGTACGCCAGATTCGGCCCGGTCCCCACGCTGCTCGAACGCGATTTCAATTTCCCGCCGATGGATGTCCTGCTGGCCGAGGTCGACAAGATTCGCGACTACCAGAACGAGTCGGTCAGGAAGGCAGCTGCGAATGGCTGACCAGCCGGAATTTCAGCGCAAACAGTACGAATTTGCGGCTCACATCCGCGATCCACAGAACGTACCCGCGCCGGAAGGCATCGAAGATCGCCGGATGGCGATCTATCGCAATCTGTTTTTCAACAACCTGAAGAGCCTGCTCGCCACCTTCTATCCGGTGCTGCGCAAGCTGCACGATGACGACCACTGGCGGCGGTTCATCCGCCAGTTCATGCAGGTGCACCGGGCCCAGACACCCTACTTTCTGCAGATGCCCGAGGAGTTTCTGGCCTTCCTGCGCGACGAATACGAACCGCAATTGGACGACTACCCGTTCCTCGCCGAACTCGCGCAATACGAATACGCCGATCTGGCGCTGCGCGTCTCCGATACGGTGAACAACATGGACGGCGTGGATCCGGACGGCAATCTGCTCGAGGGAATTCCGGTGAAATCCGCGCTCGCGCAGATGTTCGCCTTCCAGTACCCGGTGCACCGGATTTCGACCGACTACAAGCCGACCGAACCTTCCGAGGAGCCGGTCTTCATCACGATGTACCGCAAGTCCGACGACAAGGTCGGCTACCTTGAAATGAACCCGATCACTGCCGGACTTCTGAACACAGTGGAGGACAACGAAGCGGGTCGAAACGGAGAGGAACTGCTGCGCGATTTCGCGGCCAGCATCAACTTCCTCAACGTCGACGCCTTCATCTCACACGGCGCGGCAGCGCTCGAAGAAATGCGACAGCTCGAGATTCTGACCGGAACTCGCAGCAACTGAATTGGAGAACGACAATGGATAAATTGCAGGCAATCTGGAACAAGATCGTCGGCGGCCTCGAGAGCGCGGGCGATTGGGTCGCGCTGCTGCCGATTCGGCTCATTCTTGCTTGCGAATTCTGGTGGGTTGCCGGCACCGGCAAGCTCGCGGCGAACGGTGTCCCGGGATGGTTCGCGGAAAAGGCATTCCCTTTCCCCTTCAGCCTGTTCCCGGCGGGCTTCAACTGGTTCATCGTGACCTGGGTGGAGATCATCGCGGGCATTTGCCTCGTGCTTGGCCTGTTCACGCGATTCTGGGCGTTCAGCCTGATCATCGTGACCATCGTAGCCATCGTGTCCACGCATTGGCCGAGTGAGATCACCAGCCTTGCGCAGTTCTGGGAGGGCTACAAGGTCTCCCGCAACCCGCCCGGCAGCGGCAACTTCCGAATTCCGCTGCTGTTCCTGGTGATGCTGCTGCCGCTGGTATTCCGCGGCGCCGGCCGCGCGAGCCTTGACCACGTCATCGCCAAGTACCTGAAAAAATAAAGCTTTTCGCCCAGAGGGCGATAACCTGAGTGAGGCCGGCGCCCGGCGGGCGCCGGCCACTGACAAGCCATTCTCCAGCAGACTTTTGGGGGTTCTGTCGTGAGCGAATTCTTCCTGATCGCAATGAGCGTGCTCGAGACGCTCGCCACCCTGTTCGTGTTCGTGCTCGGCGTCGGCTTGCTGTCCGTGATCATCATCTTCTTCATCGATATCACGCAGACCAAACACGCGATTCGCCGGAATTACCCGGTCATCGGTCGTCTGCGCTATTTCTTCGAGGAGATGGGCGAGTTCTTCCGGCAGTATTTCTTTGCACTCGATCGCGAGGAGATGCCGTTCAACCGCGCGCAGCGATCGTGGGTGTATCGCGCCGCCAAGGGCGTGGACAATACGGTGGCCTTCGGCTCCACCCTCAATCTGAGCCCGGTAGGAACGCCGATATTCGTGAATTGCCCGTACCCGACGCTCGAAAGTGACGTGGCGGAAACGGAGCCGGTCACCATCGGTCCCTACGCTCGGACGCCTTACGAGGCCAGCTCGATATTCAACGTCTCCGGGATGAGCTACGGCGCGCTGTCGAAACCTGCCGTGCTGGCCCTCTCGAAGGGATCGAAGATGGCGGGCAACTGGATGAACACCGGCGAGGGTGGCCTCTCCCCCTGGCATCTCGAAGGCGGCGCCGACATCGTGTTCCAGATCGGTACGGCAAAGTACGGCGTCCGCGATGAAGACGGCAATCTCAGCGACGACAAGCTGCGCGAACTCGGCGAACTCGACAACGTGAAGATGTTCGAGATCAAGCTCAGCCAGGGCGCCAAGCCGGGCAAGGGCGGTATTCTTCCGGGCGGCAAGGTGACGCCGGAGATCGCGAAGATCCGCGGCATCAAGGTCGGCGAAGACTCGATCAGTCCGAATCGGCACCCCGAGATCGACGACGAGAACGATCTGCTGGACATGATCGCCCGCGTACGGGAAGTCACCGGCAAGCCGGTCGGCTTCAAGTCTGTGATCGGAGCGTACGGCTGGCTCGAGGACCTGTTCCGCGAGATCAATCGGCGCGGGATCGAATCGGCACCGGACTTCATTACAGTCGATAGCGGTGACGGCGGCACGGGTGCAGCGCCGATGAGCCTGATCGACAATGTCGGTTTGCCGATCAAGGAGAGCCTGCCTCTCGTCGTCGACCTGCTCAACAAGCACGGATTGCGCGACCGTGTCTTCGTCGTAGCCAGCGGCAAGCTGATCAATCCCGCCGACGCCGCGCTCGCACTGTGCCTCGGCGCCGATTTCCTGAATTCCGCTCGCGGCTTCATGTTCGCGCTCGGCTGCATCCAGGCTCTGCAATGCAACAAGAACACCTGCCCAACCGGGATCACCACACACAACAAGCGCCTGCAACGCGGACTGGTACCGGAAGACAAGGCGGAACGCGTGGCGCGCTACTCTAAGACGATGCGCAAGGAGATTGGCACTATCGCGCACTCCTGCGGCGTTCCGGAACCGCGCAGACTGAGACGCATGCACTGCCGGATCGTGCATGACGACGGCCGCTCCATCCCTTTGGACGAGCTATATCCTGACGTACAATCGGCCTCATAATCAGAACAAACTCGGGGGGCACCGATGAAATCCTTTCTGACGCTTGTCAGCGCTCTGCTGCTGTCTGCCACCGCTCAGGCCGAGAGCTTCCTCATCGAGAACGTGAGGATATTCAACGGAGTCGACCCTGAACTGACCGCCGGCCACGTCCTTGTCGAGGACGGCCTGATTTCGCGGGTCTCCGAAGAGGCTATCGAGGCACCCGAAGGCGCGACGGTCATCGATGGCGGCAATCGAGTGCTGTCCCCCGGCTTTATCGATCTGCACGTGCACCTGACGATGCACGGCTCCGCGCGCGAGGCACGAGGCCACGCGACGCTCGCCGGCGCCTATTCCATCGATGCGGCACGTCATTTCCTCGACAGCGGTTTCACGACGGTTCGCGACGCAGGCGGCACGCACCCCGATCTCGCCAGAGCGTTCAACTCCGGCTCGTTATACGGTCCCAGGGTATTCCCTTCCGGCGCAATCATCTCGCAGACTGCCGGACACGGTGACTGGCGCATGCCGCACGAGCCGAACCCGATCATCACCGGCGCCGACCCTTACATGGTTGGAGACAACGCCATCCTCGCTGACGGCGTCGATCAAACGCTGACGGCAGTCCGCGAGAACCTCAAGAACGGTGCCACGCAAATCAAGATCATGGGCGGTGGCGGCGTCATGTCGGAGTACGACCCGATCCACACGCTGCAACCCTCCCCCGAGGAGATCCGAGCAGCGGTGCAGGCGGCGAGCGACTGGGGCACCTACGTCCTCGCTCACGCGTACACGAGCGAAGCCGTGCAGCGGCTTGTCGAGAACGGCGTGCGCTGCATCGAGCACGGCCTGCTAATCGACGAGGAAACCGCCCGCATGGTCGCCGACAACGACGTCGCGATCAGTACCCAGATCACGATTTTCCGCTCGCTGAGCGAGCTCGAGGGCCTGAGCGAGAATCAATTGGAGAAAGCCGCCCTCGTCCGGACCGGGCAGGACAATCTGATCCGGCTGATCAAAAAGTACGACATCCTCACCGGCTTCTCCACGGACTTCATTTTCGGCAGCTACTATCAGCTTGCGGACGAATTCACCAATCGGGGCCTGTTTTGGACGCCCGCCGAGGTCCTGAATCAGGCCACTGCGCAAAGCGCCGAGATCATCCGCATGTCCGGCCAACTCAACCGGCACGGCAATTTCGGCGAAATCCGCGAGGGCTGGGTCGCCGATATCCTGCTGATCAACGGCGAGCCGCTGGAGGATCTGTCGGTCTTCGCGGACCCTGAGCAGGCGCTGGCACTCATCATGAAAGATGGTGAAATCGTACGTAGTTCGCTGTAATTCCTTGCAAAAAGCCTTAGGGTCGGCGGCCTATGAGCTGGCTCTTCCTGATCGTTGGCGTCCTGACACTGATCGCGCTGCAGTGGCTGCGCGGCGTGATGTCGATCATCTTCTCGGTGCCGACGGTGCGCATCGGTCGCGAGCCGGACGCGGCACAATTTGGCGGCTTCGACCTGCTCGACGAGGCGGCAGCGGAGCTTCGAGAGCTCGGTTTCGGCGATCCCGTTTGGCTTTACAACGATGACGACGATGACGGCGACGGCGGCTCACTCGTCGACATGCATGCGGTCTTTCCGCACACCCGTCACAACGTGCTCGCCTATGTGTCGCCCGCCGTCAACGCGGCTGCCCCGCGCCAGCTGCTGATTCACTTCACGACCGAACTCGAGGATGGCCGGCAGGCCGTCAGCCAGGTCGGCGATCCCTTCTACGCCGCCCTCGGTGATGAAAGAACGCCGGCCCAAGCGATCGAGCCCTCCGACCGAGCGACCGAATATCGCCAGCATCTCGAGTTCATTGAGCAACTCGGGGCCGCGCCGCGTCCGCGCGCTGCCACCGCCCGCGACGCCCTGCAGTTCTCCGATCAGCACGTTCGTGGCATCCGCCAGCGCTTTCTAGACGCGGGCAAGTTGAAGCTGTCCAACGGTCTCGCCAGACCGGGGTTCCGTTTCGGTTTCCGAATCCTGCTGCATTTCCTTCGCGGGACGAAATCGAAGGACACGGGCACACAGCCGATTCCCAACGCGCGTCTCAGGCGTTTCCAGCGAATCGCGAAGATCGCTGCGAATCGCGCGCCGTCCAGGAGTGTGCAGTGGCTGCTACTCGGACTCAGCGCAGTGCTGTTCCTCGGCTTCGGTTGGCCGATTTTCGGCCTGCAGATCACCGTGATCCTGCTTGCCGTGGTCCTGTTCCATGAGGCAGGCCATTGGGCGGCCATGCGAGCGTTCGGCTATCGCAACACTCACATCACCCTGCTGCCGCTGCTCGGCGGGGTCGCGATCGGTCACGAATCCGATCCTGACGCGGCCAAGCGCGCATGGGTCAGTCTGGCCGGCCCGCTGCCCGGCATCATTCTTGGCTGGGGCATGCTTCTCATGGGCGGCGACCTCGCGCTGTCCGACACCGCTTACGACTGGTGGCAGCAAACAGCGTTGTTCCTGCTGATCGTGAACTACCTGAATATCCTGCCTATCCCGCCGCTGGACGGCAGCCACGTACTGACCGCGCTGCTACCGCCGCGCTGGGTCGTCGTACAGATCCTCGTGCTGTTCGCAGGCGTTGCCATCGGTTTCTACCTGTCCTGGACGATCGACTTCTGGTTGTTGGCCATCATTGCCGGTCTGCAACTCCTATTCGTGCAATCGATGTGGCGCAACGCGCAGCTTGTGCGGAAGATCGCGACGGAGCCGGACGACGCGGACGATCGCCAGCTTTGGGTGCTCGAACAAATCGAGCATCACGAAGGTCCGGCGACGGACGCGGCGAAGCGGCTGGGTCAGGCGGAACACGTCATTCGGCACATCGATTTGGCGCCGATGAGCGTATTCCAACGCCTGCTCGTTTCATTCGTATTCGTAGCCCTGCTGGTGGTGCCGGTCGGCTTCCTCGCCTTCGGCGCCGGGGCGATGTCGGGCTCCAACGAGCAGTACTGGACGAGCGACTCGGTAATGATCGACCTGTACGCCGCGATGGAGGACGATGAGAAGCGCCTGGAGCGCGAAACCAGAGATCTCGACCTCGTGGACCTGCTGCAGCTGACAACAGGGGCCGACCTGCCCCCACCGGCGTCGGAGGACGCCGTCCTTGCCGCGGAAGACCGCCTCGGCAGGGCATTGCCCGACGAGCTACGCGCGCTGTATTCGATCGCTGACGGCGTCCCCGGCATCGGACTGGGCCCCGTCGAGACAATCAGACCGATGGCCGAGACCGATCTGCTCGAAGACGCGATCATGCAGTGGCAATACGACGGTGAACTGTTCTTCGACGGATTCGACGGCGAATTCGTGACCCTGGCCGTGAACAAGACGACGGGCTGGTGGGCCTTGAGCAGCGGAGACGATCTCGAGAGCCTGTTGTTCTTCGACCCTCGAGCGCGGGACAACTCGCAGCGCTTCTACTCTTTCGACGTTGGAATGGGCTACGTTCATCCCGATCTCGAGAGCCTCATACGGCGGCGCTGGATCGACGCGCAGGTCATGGAGAATTTCGAGCAGGCAATGGATTACGAACGCGATCGCGCGGCGGCCGAGCTCTCGCATCTTTCGATTCTGGAGCTCACCGACGAACTGTATCAGCCGGGCTGGCTGCAGAGATTCCTGGCGGGCGATGTCTGGGCAGTTGAATCGTCGTCCGAGGCCGAGATTGCGAGCCTCGAGCAATCCATCGGACGACAGCTACCCGCCGACCATCGAACTCTACTGACCTCAGACGTCCGGCGAATGAGCCTTGGCGTGCTGGCGCCGGCCGAGATCGCACCGTTTGGCAAGATCGACGACGAGTACAGCGACTACATTGTCTCGCAGATGACGGAGTCGCTGAACGACGTCGACATGGACGCGATAGGCCGGTGCTGGGTCGTGTTTGGCTTCGTCCTCGAAGCCTGGGAGGGCAACAAGTTGGACTCCGTCGTGCCCAGAGCGCTTTGGTGTCCCGAGTTGCCGCCGGAATACCGGTATTTCGCATCGGACTACGCGCAATACCACGCGTCCCTCACGGACCTCGTGCGGGCGGAGGTCGCCAGGTTCGCCTTGAGCTACTAGCCGGCCACTTCGACCGTCGCCTCAAGATGATTCTCGGCGATCAGTGAGCTCGTTATCAGACATACCTGCTCGGCGCGATTCAGCAAACGCTCGCACTTCGCCATATCGGCGCCGGCGGGCACTCGCAAGACCGCCTTGGTACGGAATTCGGTAAATCGTGTCTCGCGGTCCACTTTGTCGAGTACACCCGTCGTTTCGACGCTGATCGACTGCCAGTCGAGCTTGTTCGCCCTTGCAATGGCACGGAAGGTGAGGATCAGGCAGTCCGCGACAGATGCGACCAGCAGGTCCTCCGGCGACCAACGGTCGCCAGGCCCACCAAATTCCGATGGCGGCGCGGACTCGATCGCAGCGACGTCCTCGCTGGTGAGCTGAACGTTGCTGTCCGTGTCGGCCTGTGCGGCTACGACGTAGTGGTGCGGAAACGCCTGCATGGTGAACTCCTTTCCTGATCGATTGCAGTGTGGGGATCGAGGACCCGGTTCAGGATCGTGGATATCTCGTATGTGGGCAGGAATGGAGAATTCAATCGGCCGACCGGTCCTTTTGCGAGCCCATGAGCACTGCGCGGCAATGAGATGCTAATGTCATAGGACGGTGCCGCTGCCGGACGGTGGTTCGGCAGTGCGCGATCATCGAGGGTTGCCGATATGCTTCGATCGATACTCGCTAGCGCGATCCTGGCTTTTTCCGGAGCGTCGATCGCCGAAGATGCTGCGGACGACGCGAATACTTCCCATCGCCAAGCGACAATCGACAGGATCGTAGAGACCACGCGCAGTCTCGACGCCCACTACGTGCAGCCAAACTGCCCGGAATGCGATCGCATCTTTGCCGAAGGCGAGCTACCGGACTGGAGCCTCCAGTACGGCACCAGAAGCGGTTTCGGGGGCACTGCTGGCTTCCGCATCTGGTCTGACGGCCGCATCGCACTCTGCACACGCAGAGCCTGCGAGGAATTCCGAAGGTGTTTGTCCGTTCGCGCGGACCCGACAATGCTCAATCTCCTCGAAGAACAGATTCGGCGATTCGACGTGCCTGCAAGCGGGCACCGCATGGTGTCGGTGGGGGATACCTGCCTGGACGAAACGGAACACGTCGTGCGTGTCAACGTCGGCGACACGCAGACCGGCTTCGTCTATTCCGCTCCGCCATCGTGCCGAAGAGGCAATGAAGTGCCCGAGTGGATGATCGACACGGTGGCGTTGATGCGCGCGCACATGGAGTGGATTCGGAATTGCCAGGCCAATGAGGCACCACCCGCATCGGAGAGCAGCGCAGCTGACAGGTAGACTCCACTCACCACCAATGAATCGCAGATTGGAGCAAACGAGATGCAAGTCTTCTTCTACGGTCTCTTTATGGACGAGCAGTTGCTCGCTGCGAAGGGTATTGCGCCATCCGACCTCAGGTCGGGTTTCGTCGACGGTTTCGAGTTGAACATCGGCGAACGAGCGACCCTGGTTCCGCGTGCTAACGCCCGCGCCTACGGCGTCGTGATGGATATCGCAGCCGGCGACGCAGCGGCGCTGTACGCCGATGCAAGCGTTGCAGATTACGTTCCGGAGCCCGTAAGCGTACAGCTTGTCGACAAAACGACGGTTGCAGCGACTTGTTACAACCTGCCTGCTGACAAAGTGACCGGCACCAACAAAGAATACGCGGCGTCCCTGCTGGAGCTCGCAGTCCGCCTGGGTTTCCCCGATACCTACCTCGACCGGATTCGGCAGGCGCTGGCTAGCTAACGTTCTCTGTCGTCAGCAAGCCAGAGGAAATCTGACCCTGATTCATCGCGTCGAAGCGCTTCTTGTAGGTCGAACTACTGAAGCCGAGCCGAAGCCCTACGACGTCGCCGGCGAATAGCTGTTTCACGCCCCTTAATCTAACGGGCTGGACCGTGCTGGTCCTCGGTGGCCGTGGTTGCCGAAGCCGAAAGTAGCCGAGCGTCAGGGCAACTGCCACGGTGAACAAGGTGAGCGGCAGCATTGCCCCGGGCAGGAACGAGGCCAGGTTGAACGGCAGCAACATGACGCCGAGAACCAGTATCCAGAAAAGCCCGAAGGCGATCAGAAGCTTGCCGAATCCGCCAATCGCGTGCTTCGTCGCAGTGACGGCGCAATCGGCGCAGTAAGGGAAGTCGAGCGTAATCGTCAGCTCGGTGCCGGCCAGCAGCAGGTAGCGGGTCTTCTTGAGCGGCGTCGCTACGATCGAGAGTTCCCGTGAGCGAGCGCAGTTGCAACAGATGTCCGTGGGAATCTCGATCGCGTCGAGGTCGAGATCGTCCGAAGTCGATGGCTGCCCCATGGCCGCGTTATCGGCAGTCCTATCGTTACTTCTTGCGCTTCTTCGGGATGTAGAGGTCGGTCAGGGTACCGTCGAAGGCCTCCGCGGCAAATGCCACCGTCTCCGACAGCGTCGGGTGCGGATGCACCGTCAAACTGACGTCAGTCGCGTCCGCGCCCATCTCGATCGCGAGACCGACCTCGGCGATGAGATCCCCGGCATTGGGACCCACGACGCCGCCACCGAGCACACGATGGGTCTTCGGGTCGAACAGGAGCTTCGTCATGCCTTCATCACGATTGAGCGACAGCGCGCGACCGCTCGCGGCCCAGGGAAACGACCCTTTCTCGTACGCAATGCCCTGCTCTTTTGCCTCGGTTTCCGTCAGGCCGACCCAGGCAACTTCGGGATCGGTATACGCAACCGACGGGATCGTGCGCGCGTCGAAGTAGCTCTTCTCGCCGGCAGCGTTCTCCGCGGCAACCTTGGCTTCGTGCGTAGCCTTGTGCGCGAGCATGGGTCCGCCCGCAAGATCGCCGATCGCGTATATATGCGGGACGTTGGTGCGCATCTGCTTGTCCACGGCGATGATGCCGCGTTCATCGACATTGACACCGGCTTTGTCCGCATCGATCTTGTCGCCATTTGCACGGCGCCCGACCGATACGAGCACCCGATCGTAGACGCCGACCGACGGCGCATCCTTACCCTCGAAGGTCACCTCGATACCCGGTGTTGTCGCACGCATCCCGGTTACCTTCGTGGACGTCATGATCGCCTCGTATCGCGGCTTGACGACCTTCAGGAACGGCCTCAGCAGGTCCTTGTCCGTTCCCGGCATCAACGAATCTGTCAGCTCGACGACGCTGACGTCGGTACCGAGTGCTGAATAGACACAGGCCATCTCGAGACCGATGATGCCGCCGCCGACGACCAGCAGACGTTTCGGTAGCGGGTCGAGTTCGAGAGCGCCGGTCGAGTCGACGATGCGAGGATCGTCGGGCAGCCCGGGCAGCATGAACGGTTCCGAACCGGCCGCGATGATGCACTGCTCGAACGCAACGGTCTCGCCGTTGTCGAGCAAGAGTGAATTGGGTGACGCGAATTTGGCCGTGCCGTGAACGACACGCACCTTGCGCTGCTTCGCCAGTGTCGACAATCCGCCGACCAGGCGGTCGACCACGCTTTGTTTCCAGTCCCTGAGTTTGGCAGCGTCGATCCGGGGCTCGCCGAATACCACGCCGTGATTCGACATCTCTTCGGCTTCGTCTATGACCCGAGCCGCATGCAGTAGTGCTTTCGACGGAATGCAGCCCACGTTCAGGCACACGCCGCCGAGCATGGGCCAGCGCTCGACCAATATGACGTCCATCCCCAGGTCCGCCGCGCGGAAGGCAGCGGTGTAACCGCCGGGACCTGCGCCGAGTACGACCAATTGGGCGGAATGTGTGGCGTCCGAGACGTCGACAGTGGACGGCTGAACTTTCACAGCACCGGTGGCCTCGGCAATCTCCTCGGGGGTCATCACTCGCGTCGAGACCGTGTCCTCGACAATAACGGCAGGTGCTGGCTCCGACGTCGCCGCCTCGGCCTCGATGGTCGCGACCACGTCCCCGGCGTTGAGCTTATCGCCAACCGCCACGTCCACCGAAACGATCGTACCGGCGTGGCTTGCCGGCACGTCCATCGACGCCTTGTCGGTCTCCAGCGTAACGAGTGGATCCTCGACCGCGACGCTGTCACCAGGCGCTACCAGGACCTCGATGACTTCGACGTCCGAGAAATCACCGAGATCCGGAACGAGCAGGCTGGTCCGCTCTGCCATCAGGGAATCGCCTGCAGGAGTGCGTCGACGTCAGACAGCGCCTGGCTCAGGAACGTCGTAAAGCGAACCGCATACGCGCCGTCGATGACGCGGTGGTCGTAGGAGAACGAAATTGGCAGCGTCAGGCGCGGCTGGAAGGCTTCGCCGTCCCAGACGGGCTTCATGTAGGAACGCGAGACGCCGAGTATGGCAACTTCGGGTGCGTTCACGATCGGCGTGAACGCCGTGCCGCCGATACCGCCGAGGCTGGAAATCGTGAACGACGCGCCCTGCAACTGAGCGGCTTTGAGTTTGCCGTCCCGAGCTGCCGCTGACAGATCCCGGAGTTCCACCGCGAGTTCGTAAACGTCCTTCTTGTCGGCGTCGCGAATCACCGGAACCATGAGGCCCTGCTCCGTGTCGGCCGCAAAGCCGAGATGGCAGTACTTCTTATAGACGAGACTCTCGCCGTCTTCCGACAGCGACGAATTGACTTTCGGAAACTCGTTGAGCGCCGTGACGCAGGCTTTCATGATGAAGGCCAGCGGCGTTAGCGGTATGCCCCGCTCCTTCGCCGGTCCTTTTAACTGCTGACGTCGCGCTTCCAGATCGGTGATGTCCGCCTCGTCGTGTTGCGTGACGTGCGGCAGATTGATCCAGCTCGCCTGCAGGCGAGGTCCGGAGATTTTCTGGATGCGCGTTAGCGGCTGAACATCGACGTCGCCGAACTTCGTGAAGTCCACAGACGGCGTCTTCGGCAATGCAGCGCCCGGCGCACCTGCCACCGCAGTCTGGCCGGTCAGGATGGACTTGACGAACGCCTTGACGTCGTCGTGCATGACGCGATTCTTTAGCCCGCTACCCTTGACCTGCGCCAGATCGACACCGAGTTCGCGCGCCAGCTTGCGAACGGAAGGACTCGCGTGCGCCCGAGCGAAACCGGCTTCGTTGATGGGCGGCAGCTCCCGCGCTGCCGCGGGTGGCGGCGGTGGTGGCGGCGGCGGAGACGCTGCTTCGGGCCGCTTGACTGCGACGGTCGCCTCTTCGGGCTGCGCCGCCGGTGCGGACGCCGGTGCCACCGCGTCGATGACGGCGACCGGCGTTCCCTCCGACACCTTGTCGCCCACGTTGACCAGCACTTCGACGATCGAGCCGGCGTGCGTCGCCGGCACTTCCATTGCGGCCTTGTCGGTCTCGAGCGTAACGAGCGGATCCTCGACAGCCACTTCGCTGCCGGCCGAAATATGCACTTCGATAACGTCGACATCGTCGAAGTCGCCGAGATCGGGCACCACGAGCGTCTCGCGGCCGCCGCTCTGGGGCGGCTCCGGCGGGGCTTCGGCCGCTGCCGGTTCCGGCACGGCCTGAGGCTCCTCGGCCGCTTCGACGGCTGGCGGCATCAGCACGGTATCGCCTGCATCGACAGTCATCGTGCCGATGACGGACCCGCCGCTGACGGTATCGCCGACTGCGACCGTGATGGATTCGACCGTGCCGTCCTCGGGTGACGGTACGTCCATCGACGCTTTGTCGGTTTCGAGCGTTAGCAGGCCGTCTTCTTTCTGTACCGTGTCGCCGCTGGCGACGAGTACCTCGATCACTTCGACGTCGGAAAAGTCGCCGAGATCGGGAACGACGATGTCGATAGTCTTCGCCATCGCTTAGCCGCCCCTACAGCGTCACCGGATCGGGTCGATCCGGGTCGATGCCGTACTTCTCGATGGCCTGTGTGACCGTCTTCTGGTCGAGCACGCCGTCGTCTGCCAGCGCCTTGAGCGCGGAGACCGCGATGTAGCGCTGATCGACTTCGAAGTGCTCGCGCAGTTCCTTACGTGCGTCGCTGCGGCCGTAGCCGTCCGTGCCCAGCGACACGAAGGTGCCAGGCACCCAGCGCTGGATCTGATCGGGAATAATCTTCATGTAGTCGGTTGCCGCGACATACGGTCCGGGACGTTCGGCAAGGCAGGTCTCGATGTACGACTTCCGCGGTTCCGACTCGGGGTGCAGCTGATTCCACCGCTCGACTTCCAGCGCCTCGCGCCGGAGCTCGTTGAAGCTCGTAACCGACCACACGTCGGTCGGAATGCCGAAGTCCTTCTCCAGCAGCACCGCCGCCGCGAGCACTTCCCGCAGGATCGTGCCCGACCCCATCAGCTGTGCGCGGATCTTGCCCTGGCCGCCGACCTGCAGCAGATACATGCCCTTGAGGATGCCGTCCTCGACACCCGACGGCATCGGCGGATGGGCGTAGTTCTCGTTCATGCAGGTGATGTAATAGAACACGTTCTCCTGCTCGCCCATCATTCGGCGCAGACCGTCCTGGATGATGACCGCGAGTTCGTAGGCGTAGGTCGGGTCGTAGGAGCGGCAGTTCGGGATTGTCGATGCCGTCACCAAACTGTGGCCGTCCTGGTGTTGCAAGCCCTCGCCGGCAAGCGTCGTGCGACCGGCCGTGCCACCGATCAGGAAGCCGCGTGCCTGCAGGTCGCCCCCGGCCCAGATGAAGTCGCCGATGCGCTGGAAGCCGAACATCGAGTAGTAGATGTAGAACGGCACCATCGGCACGTCGTGGTTGGAATAGGCCGTCGCCGCCGCGAGCCATGAACAGTAGGCGCCGGCCTCGTTGATGCCCTCTTCCAGAATCTGGCCGGCTTTGTCTTCGCGGTAGTACATCAGCTCACCGGCATCCACCGGCTCGTAGAGCTGTCCCTTGGAAGCATAGATGCCGACCTGCCGGAACATGCCCTCCATGCCGAAGGTGCGCGCCTCGTCGGGCACGATCGGGACGATGTGCTTGCCGATCTGCTTGTCACGCAACAGCGACGTCAGAATGCGGACGAAGGCCATCGTCGTCGAGGCCTCGCGCTCGCCCGTGCCATCGATCTGTGTCTTGAAGGTCTCGAGCGGCGGCACCGGCAACGACGTCGACTTCGCGCGCCGCTGCGGCAGGTAGCCGCCGAGCGCGGCGCGGCGCTCGTGCAGGTACTCGTGCTCCGGCGAATCCTTGGGCGGCTTGTAGAACGGAACGTCCTCGAGTTCCTTGTCGGTCACCGGAATATTGAAGCGGTCTCTGAACTCGCGCAGCGCATCGACATCCATCTTCTTCTGCTGATGCGCGATGTTCTGGCCTTCGCCGGCCTCGCCCATGCCGAAGCCCTTGACCGTCTTCGCGAGAATGATCGTGGGCTGGCCCGTGTGATTCATCGCGGCATCGTAGGCCGAGTACACCTTGATCGGATCGTGGCCGCCGCGATTCAGCTTCCACACGTCCTTGTCGGACATGTTCGCGACCATCGCGGCCGTCTCCGGATGCTTACCGAAGAATTTCTCTCGAACGTAGCTACCGTCGTTCGCCTTGTAGGCCTGATACTCGCCGTCGACGGTATCTTCCATGAGTTGGCGCAGGAGCCCTTTGTCGTCTCTCGCGAGCAGCGGATCCCAGCGAGAACCCCAGATGAGTTTGATGACATTCCAGCCGGCGCCGAGAAATGCCGCTTCCAGTTCCTGAATGATCTTGCCGTTGCCCCGCACCGGACCGTCGAGCCGCTGCAGGTTGCAGTTAACGACGAACACGAGATTGTCGAGGCCTTCGCGGACCGGCATCGTAATTGCGCCCATCGACTCGGGCTCGTCCATCTCGCCGTCGCCGAGGAATGCCCAGACCTTGCGATCGGACGGCGCAACGAGTCCGCGATTCTCCATGTAGCGCATGAAGCGCGCCTGGTAGATCGCCATCATCGGTCCCAGGCCCATCGACACGGTGGGGAACTGCCAGAAGTCGGGCATCAGCCACGGATGCGGATACGAAGACAGGCCGCCACCACCGACTTCCTGGCGGAAGCGTGCGAGGTCGTTCTCGGCCATGCGCCCTTCGAGATACGCGCGCGCGTAGATTCCCGGCGACGAGTGCCCCTGGACGAAGATCATGTCACCGCCGTGTTTGTCGGTGGCACCGCGCCAGAAATGATTGAAGCCGACTTCGTAGAGGGTCGCCGACGACGCGTAGCTGGAAATGTGGCCGCCGTACTCCGTGCTCTTGCGATTGGCCCTTACGACCATCGCCATCGCGTTCCAGCGGAGATAGGCCTCGATGCGGCGTTCGAGGGAGCGGTCGCCCGGGTATTCGGGCTGCCGTCCGGGCGCGATCGTGTTCAGATAGGCCGTGTTCGGGCTGTACGGCAGGTAAGCGCCGGAACGTCGCGCGAAATCGATCATCTTGTTGAGCAGGAAATGTGCCCGCTCCGGACCGTGCTGTGTCAGGACAGAGTCGATCGATTCCAGCCACTCGCTGGTCTCGACCGGATCCATATCGTCAATCGGTTTGAATGTGGTCATACAGGGGTATCGGGCATGCATCCAGTAGCGACTTTCGTCGCGTGAATTAAGCGGGGTGTCCTGCTAGGATCATCGCTCCGTCGCACCGTGTTCTTATTCCACTTCCCGAGCACACTGGCAGAAGCAAAGGCATCGGGACTGGGCGACTCGGCCCGGCAATGTTCCGGGTTTGGACCAATTGGGTCAAGGTCATCGCAGGAATTTCATAGGTATGCATCCGCTACTTTACGATCAGCGCGACATCCGCGTCGCGCAGCGGCCCGGGCGTGTTACGGCTCGCTCACTCGAAGCGGTCGATCAGTTACTGTTGATACTTCCTGAACGCGTTCGCGCGGACGTCTGGCGGTCGATTCCCGGCGGCGCGAAACTCGCGGCCGCAGCGAAGCGTCGCGCCGCTTCCGACCTGCCCACGCTGGTGTCCCGGCTGGACAACAAGCGGCAGACACTCGTCGTCGGCGGTCAGATCGCGGCCACCGCGACCGCTCACGAACGACTGGCATTCGGGCGCAAGCTGGTTTCCGCTGCAACGACCGAGAAGCCCGGCGCTCTGGCGATTTGCGTACTGGGATTCGATGACGACGCGGCAGCGACCATTGCGAAGGACGTGCTGTCCGCGGCTCTGGCCGCCGCCTTTGCGATGCCGGCCTACAAGGCGAGTCCCGCGAGGCCATCCATTCGTCGCGTCTCCCTGATCGGGCTTCGTGACAAGCTCGACGTGTCTCGCATTTCGGCCGAAGCCAGCGGCAACAACCTTGCACGGTGGTTGACGGCGATGCCGCCGAACAAGCTCGATGCCGTGAGCTACGCGCAAATCGTCAAGGATCTCGCCAGCGATCATGGCTGGCAGTTCAAGCGCTTCGGTTTGAGGGCGCTCGAGAAATTGGGCGCCGGTGCATTCCTCGCAGTGGCACAGGGCAATCAGAACGACAGCGCCTCTATCGTGCGCCTTCGTTACCGTCCCGGTGCATCCGACGCGAAACCCGACTTGAGCCTGGTCGGCAAGGGCATCATCTTCGATACCGGCGGGACGAATCTGAAGCCGTTCCAGGGCATGCTCGACATGCACGGCGACATGCAGGGCAGCGCCGTGGCACTCGGCACCTTCCTGTCGATCACGAAGTTGAAGCTGCCGCTGGCCGTGGACTGCTGGCTCGCGATCACTGAAAACCGAACCGGGCCGGAAGCCTACAAATCGCAGGACGTGGTCACCGCTGCGAACGGCAAGACCATTCAGACGATTCACACAGATGCCGAGGGCAGAATGGCGCTTGCCGATACCCTCGTGTTTGCCTGCCAGGAGGAGCCGTCGCTAATTCTGGACTATGCAACGCTGACCGGCGCGTGTGTCAACGCGATCACGACGCGCTACTCCGGCGTATTTACCAACAGACCGGACTGGCACCCTCGCCTCAAGCGGACCGGACAGCGCTGCGGGGAGCGCGTCTGGCCGTTCCCAATCGGTGCCGAGTTTCTCGATGCCTTGAAGAGCGAAACCGCCGATATCATGCAGTGCTCGGTGAAAAACGAAGGCGATCACATACTCGCCGGCAGTTTCCTGGGCGAGTTTGTCGAGGACGAGGTTCCCTGGGTTCACATGGACCTCTCCGCGAGCGACAACGACGGCGGCCTCGGCCACGTGCCGACCAAGGTCACCGGCTTCGGCGTGCGCTATACGATGAGCCTGTTGCTCGACGAAAACATTCTCGGATCGACGCCTGAATGAGCGTCGCGATGGTGGATCGCTTCCGCGGCTTCCTGCCGGTGGTCGTCGATGTCGAGACCGGCGGCTTCAACAGCAAGACGGACGCGCTGCTGGAGATCGCCGCCGTCATAGTCGGATTCGACCCGAACGGCGAGCTGCAGCGAGAGGAGACGATTCGCTATCACGTGAAGCCGTTCGAAGGCGCGAACATCGAAGAGGCGTCACTCGCCGTCAACGGCATCGATCCCGATCACCCGCTCCGACCGGCCATCGACGAGCGCGACGCGCTCGGGCGCGTCTTTCGGGAAGTCAGGCGGGCCGTTCGGGAGAACGGCTGCAATCGGGCCATACTGGTCGGCCACAATGCACACTTCGATCTGGGCTTCCTGAACGAAGCGATCGCTCGGGCGTCGATCAAGCGCAGCCCTTTCCACCCTTTCAGCTGTTTCGACACCGCGACGATGTGCGGCGTCGCCTACGGACAAACGGTGCTGTCACGCGCCGTCAAGGCCGCTGGGTTCGAGTTCGATGAGGAATCGGCCCATTCCGCAGCCTACGACGCGGAGATCACTGCCGATATCTTCTGCCAGATCGTCAATCGCTTCCGGCCGGTGTTCGAGAACACGATCTGACGGGGCTAGCCGGCCGGCGCCGCCTCGTTGAGGGCCTGCTCCAGCTCACCCGAGTGATACATCTCGACGACGATGTCGCAGCCGCCGATCAGCTCACCCTTCACATAGAGTTGCGGGAAGGTGGGCCAGTTCGAATATGTCTTCAGGCCCTCGCGGACTTCCGGGTCTTCGAAGATGTTCACGTACGCGTACGGCTTGCCAACGGCATTCAGCGCCGCGACCGTCTGCCCGGAGAAACCGCACTGCGGGAAATCGGGGGTGCCCTTCATGTAGAGCAGCACGTCGTGGGACTTGAGCTGCTCCTCGATTCTTGCGTTGACGTCCATGCAAATCTCCTGTCTGCCGGTTCCCGGATTTCGGGCCGGCAATCCGTAATTCAAGTTGTTCGAATATCGCCCTCCGAAGGGGCCTATTGGCGGCAGCGCTCTTCGTCGCGATCGTCGCCCTCGCAGGCGTCACTCGGCGGCTCGTACCCGCCGCCACCGCCGAGCAGCATTGCCGTACAGCCGGACAGCGTCAGCGCGGCAGCCGTCAGCGCGATCGCGGCAAGCAGCCGGCGCCTCATTTTGCACCTCCGGCCAGCGTCCTGGGCTGCAGGGTCTCGACGATCGCCCATTGCTCTTCGCGGCTCATCAGCGCCCAACGGGAGATCTGGTCGAGCGTACGCCCGCAGCCGACGCAGCTATCGTCGTCATCGAGCGTGCAGATCGAAACACAGGGTGATTCGGGAAAGCCCTCGCGGGTGGCCATTCGTTGCCTGTCCTGCATTCGGAAACAGCGTATATAATACCGGCTCGCGCGCAAGGCGCCCATTCCAAAACCAAGAAGAGTCGAAAGAACTCGTGGAGAACGCTCAATGAATCCTCTCAACACTGTTGCGGGAACGATTATCGGCGGCACGATCCTGGCCGTGCTCATCGCGCTGCTGACCGACGGCATTGCCTTCAACGTGGAAAGCTTCATCGTCTGGCTCCACGTCCTGGCCGGCATCACGTGGATCGGCCTGCTCTACTACTTCAATTTCGTTCAGGTGCCCGCGTTGGCGGACGCAGCGTCCGACGAAGGCGGACCCGGTGGCGCCGGTATCACGAAATATGTCGCACCGCGCGCGCTGTGGTGGTTCCGCTGGGGCGCGGTCGTCACCTGGCTGAGCGGCGCCATCGCGCTGCTGCATCTCAATAAGTTCGATGACGCGTTTACGCTCGGTTACACCTCCGAAGCCGGCGACATGACGGGCATGTACATCGGTGTCGGCGCCTGGCTGGGAACGATCATGCTGTTCAACGTCTGGGTGCTGATCTGGCCGAATCAGAAGAAGATCCTCGGCATGGTCGAGGCGACCCCTGAGCAGGTCGCGAAAGCACGGCGTGTCGCATTTCTCGCCTCGCGGACCAACACGCTGCTGTCGATCCCGATGCTGATGAGCATGGTCGGCTACGGCCACCTCGGCTTTTTCGTGTAATTCGCCGGCAAGAACCGTGAGAGAAGCCCGGCGGTTCCGTCGGGCTTCTTTTTTTGGCTCTACGGGAACACTGAATCGTGAGCACTGAACTCGACCGCGCGATAGCCGACAACGTGACGGCCGCGCTGGCGGAGGATTTAGGCGCGGGCGATCTTACCGCGGCACTCATTGACGAAGATACCGTGGTCGGCGCCACGATCGTCGCCAGAGAGTCGCTGGTCGTCGCCGGACAGCCATGGGTAAACGAAGTGTTTTCGCGGCTGGATCCGGACATCGTGGTCGACTGGTACGTCGGCGACGGCGGAACCGCAGACCGGGACGACGTCATCTGCAAACTGGTCGGCAATGTACGCCATCTCCTGAGCGGCGAACGCGCGGCTCTCAACTTTCTGCAGACCCTGTCGGCGACGGCGACGACCGCCGCGGAGTGGGTCGCCGCCGTACACGGCACGGGCGCGACGATCCTCGATACCCGGAAGACCATTCCCGGACTCCGTCAGGCGCAGAAGTATGCGGTGAAAATCGGCGGTGCCTCGAACCACCGGACGGGGCTCTTTGACGCCATCCTCATCAAGGAGAATCACATTCGCGCAGCCGGCGGCATCGCGGAAGCCCTGAAGGCCGCGACTGCGAGCATCGAGTCGCAGGAGTCGGACGTATTGGTGGAAATCGAGGTCGAATCCCTCGACGAACTCCGCGCCGCACTGGACGCCGGTGCGACGAGGATTCTGCTCGACAACTTCTCAACGGCCGACCTGAAAGCGGCCGTCGAGATCAATGCCGGCTACGGCTACGTTGCCGCGGAACTGGAAGCGTCCGGCAACATCACATTGGACAACGTTCGCGAGATTGCAGGCACCGGCGTCGATTACATCTCGACGGGCGCGCTGACCAAGAACGTGAAGGCGGCGGACTTTTCGATGCTGCTCGGGATCGGTTGAGACGACGCCAACCGGGTATATCGTTTTTCGGATGCAGACGAGCCGGGCTGCGCGAAGCGCAGCGGCTCGAGATCCGGCTATGTCAGGCTACGGCGCGCGTTACACGCTTGGGTTCTGATACACCATAGCCCTGCGCATAGTCGATGCCCATTCCTCTGAGCATCGTAATGATCTCTTCGTTCTCCGCGAATTCGGCAATTGTCTGCTTGCCGGTAAGGTGGCCAATTTCATTAATCGAACGTACCATCTCGCGGTCGATCGGATCATGCAGTATCTCCTTGACAAAACTGCCATCGATTTTGAGGAAGTCCACGGGGAAATGCTTGAGATAACCGAACGACGACAGGCCGGTGCCGAAGTCGTCGAGTGCGAATTTGCAGCCTAGCTCCTTGAGTGCGTTGATGAAGCGATTCGCCTGCGAGTAGCTGGCGATCGCCGCGGTCTCCGTAATCTCGAAACAGATTCGAGTGGCATCCAGGCCGCTCATCTGAAACTGATCGATCACGAAGGGAAGGAATTTCTCGTCACCGAGACTCTGCCCGGATAGGTTGATCGAACACAGCTCGAGCCGTTCGCGCTCGTCCGCCTCGGAGACCAACCAGCGGAATGCGCTTCGAATGACCCAGCGATCGATACTCGGCGTTATGCCGTAGCGCTCCGCGGCTTCGATAAACAATCCGGGAGAGATGATCCCGCCGCTCTCGTCACGCATGCGCAGCAGAATCTCGTAGTGCGCGCCCTGCGACTCGGACTGCAGCGGCTGGATCGTCTGCCGGAACAGCTCGAAACGGTTCTCTTCGAGCGCGTTGTTGATGCGCGCCGCCCACTGCATCTCGCGGCGGCGGCGCATGAGGTCGATATCGTTTTCCTGGAAGCTGTGAATGCGGTTCCTGCCCGCCTCCTTGGCAGCCGCACAGGCACTGTCGGCGGCACTCAGCAATGAGGCAACGTCTTCGTTGTCCGCGGTGATTGGGACCACGCCGACACTGACGCCCAGCCGGAATGTCCGCTCGTCCCAGGTGAATTTGTAGTCACCGATTGCCACTCTGAGCGCTTCCGCCGTCTGCATCGCCTCTTCCAGGCTGCAGCTCTCCAGCAACACGCCGAATTCGTCACCGCCGAGACGGGCCAGCGTGTCGCGCCAGCGAATCTTGGACTTGAGCAGTGCGCCGAGTTGGCCCAACAGAGCGTCGCCTGCGCTGTGACCGCAGGAGTCGTTGACGATCTTGAACTGATCGAGGTCGAGATAGAGCAAGGCATAGGACGTCTCGCGCGCCTTGGCGCTCTTCAACGCACGCTCGAGGCGATTCTCGAATTCCCGGCGATTCACGAGTCCGGTCAGGATGTCGTGACTCGCGTGGTAGCTGAGGCGGCGATTCAGTTCGCGCGATTCGCTAACGTCGTGGAACACGAGTACGCCGCCCGTGACGTTGCCTTTACCGTCGCGGATCGGCGATGCCGTGCTTTCGATGTAGAGCTCGTTGCCGTCGCGCCGGATCAAGAGCGTCGGTCTGACGGATTTGATCGCCCGGTCGCGGCGAATTGCGACCGCCATCGGATTCTCGAGCGGCTCGCAGGTCTCCTCGTGGAAGGCCCGGAAAATTTCGTCGATCGACCGGCCGCTCGCATCGTCGACCTTCCAGCCGGTCAGATCCTCGGCGACCGGATTCACGTATTCGACATTGCATTCGGCGTCCGTCGTGATGACGCCGTCGCCGATCGATTGCAGCGTGATCTGGGCGCTCTCCTTCTCCCGGAACAGCGCCTCTTCGTACAGTTTGCGTTCGGTGATGTCGACTTCGACGCCCAGCAAGCGCAGCAGACGCCCGGTGTCGTCGACAACGGCCTTGGCGCGGCTCGACATCCAGCGCCACTCGCCGCTTTGATGCTTCATGCGATGCACCGATTCGAACAACGGCGTCTTGCCCTCCAGGTGCTCGCGCATTCGCGCCTGCACCCGCGCCATATCGTCCGGGTGCACGAGGTGATACCAGTCGAGCACCATGTCTTCGGTCGACTCGCTGTAACCGAGCATGCGTTTCCAGCGCGGCGACAGGCTGATCTTCTTGGAGCCGCCGTCGAAATCCCAGATGCCGTCGTTTGCGGTAAGGGAAACCAGTTCGTGGCGTTCCCTGAGCGCATCCAGCGTCTTCTGATCGCGCAGGCGTTCCATGCCCGACGCGAGCGAAGCACCGATGAGCTTCATGAGGAGATGCAGATTTGCGTCCCAGGAATCGACCGCTCCGTCGTTGGCGAGCGCCAGGAATCCGGCCACTTCGTCCTGCACGCTGAAGCCGATCAAGAGCAGCGAACCGATATGCAACTCGGCGAGCCGCGAACATTCCGCCGCCGCCGCATCGCGAACGTCGCGAGTGTCGGCGATCTCGATGACTTTCAAATGCCCAAGCCGCGCCGTCATCCACGGCCAGTCGTCGAGCAGTTCCTGCTCGAGGACCTTCGGACTGCACTGGGCGAATCCATTGGTCGTGCTGTGCACGATGTCGATCGTCCGACCGTCGTCGTCGAACAGACACAGAAACGCGCAGTCGACGCCGGCCGCATCCGGCAGTTCGCCGATGTTCTGTGACAGCTGCTCGTCACAGGTATCGCTGTTGAGATTCTGGAGGTTGACCGCGATCTTGGTCTGGAGAGCGTCGACGGCGCCGCGATTGCGGGTGCCTGCCTGCGGTCGGCGCTGCCGAATGCCGGTCGTGATCGTGCTGTCGGACGACGACGTCATTGAGTTCGCATTTTGACACGATGCAGCAGGAATACAAGCTAAGTTCCTGTGTTTTGGGCGTTATGTCCCGTTTTGGCTGCGCGGATATGAGCGCCGGGACTCGAGGTCAACCAAGCCGCTTCGGGCGCGTTACTGAGGCTGAGCACCTGTGAACTCGAGGAGACTCTCATGAACTTCGCTTTGAAGCGCCTGCACGGACTCGCGGGCCTGAAATCCAGGGCACGACACGCCGCACTGACGGCGCTTGCCCTGTTCCTGTCCGCCTGCGGCGGAGGTTCCGGTTCGGGACCTGTCGCGGGACCGGACCCCGTCGCCTGCGACCCCGCCGATCCGTCGACATTCAGTGAGTGCGGGACAGTCTTTGTCGGCCTTACCGATGCCGACGGCGACTTTCTCAACTACACCGTGAACGTCGTTCAATTGACGCTGGAAACAGCCAACGGCCGCATCGTCGAAACGATGCCGCAGTCGACGCGCGTCAATTTCACCGACTATGTCGACATGACCGAGCTGGTCACCGCTGCGACGGTCCCGCCAGCAACCTACGTATCCGGCACGATCACGCTGGACTACAGCGATGCGGAAGTATTTGTCGAATCCGCGGGCGCGGCGAAGGAAGCGGTGGTTACCGACATCGACGGCACGCCGTTGACACAGACTGAGCTGACTATTGTTCTGTCGGATCGCGACCGGCTCATCGTTACCCGCGGTCGCCCCGCGCTGCTGCAGCTCGATTTCGACCTCGCCGCATCGCATCTGGTCGACATCGTGCCGACGCCTGCGACTGCCGCATCCGAGCAATTCATCGTCGCCGAAGTCTCGCCGGTTGACGAGAAGGACATCCGCGTACGCGGTCCGCTCGTCAGTGTGAACGAGGCGGAATCGAATTACGTCGTTGCCGTCCGGCCGTTCCACGACCGCGCCGGCGATTTCGGCCGCGTGACGGTCAATACGACCGATGACACGGAGTTCGAAGTCAATGGCGAGGCCTTCATGGGTGCTGATGGTCTGCGTGCACTCGCAGCCGCCGGTGCCGGCACGCCGACGGTGGCTGCGGGAACGCTGGACACCAGCGACCGTGCGTTCACCGCCGATATCGTTCTGGCCGGGTCGAGCGTGCCGGGTTCCGACCGCGATGCCGTGGTCGGCAACGTGATCGCACGCGACGGCAACTTCCTGACCGTGCGCGGTGCAACGATCGTTCCTTCCGACCGGCGCGCGCACTTTCATGACGACGTCGTCGTCGAGATCGGACCCGAGACTAAGGTCTTCAAGGACGGCGACCGGATGACCGATCTGTCCATCGACGCGATCTCCGTCGGCCAGCGTGTGACGATTCGCGGCACCCAGCCGGGTGTAGCGACGACCGACGCAAACGCACCGCAGATTCTGTTCGACGCGACCGAAGGCGCGGTTCGCATGCACGTAACGCGCCTGTCCGGCATCGTCAACACAGTCGTTACGGGCCAAACCGACATCACGCTGCACGCGATCGACCGCCGCCGCGCAGAGATCTTCGATTTCTCCGGCACGGGTATCGACCCCGCGAATGACGCCGATCCGGCGAATTACGAGGTCGACACCGGCAACCTCGCACTCGCCGATTTCGCCGCAGGCAAGCCTGTGGTCGCCTACGGCTTCCCGAACGCATTCGGTGCCGCGCCGCCGGACTTCGCCGGACGCACGATCATCGACTACACGGACGTTCGCGCGGCGCTCGGTGTCGGCTGGGGCAGCGAAGGCACGCTGATGCCGTTCACCAGCGTCGCCGAGGACGGTCTGCTGCTGAACAATCAAAATCCGGACATCGATCAGCGGCACTACATCAAGCAGGGCCCGGTCCTGATCGACCTGACCGCGCTCGACTCCGACACGCTGATCGTGCCGAGCGACGCCGCACGCAACGCCTTCTACATTCGCTCACGCGACAGTCTGCGCATCTATTCGGACTTCGCTGATTTTGCCGAGGACCTGGCCTCGAGTCTGGACGGCAGCACCGCCGCACGCTCGATGCACGCTCACGGTCAATACGACGGCGCATCGAATGTATTCACCGCACGCAAGGTCGGCGTCTACCTCCTGGAGCCCTAACACGCAGATTAGCCCCCGCGTTTAGGCTCCCGACTGATGCCCCGCTATCGTCCGATAGCGGGGCATTTTTTTGCTAGCATTCGCCGCTCGACCCTGGGAGTCTCATAGACCGTCATGACCGATCACTCGGATCGCATCAACCAGCTCAAAATCGATCGAGACGCGCCGCCGCCGCGCTCGCCATCGCGACTGCCAATCATCGTCGGCCTTGTCGCCGTATCCACCGGAATCGTTTGGTGGTTGCTGGCCGGCCGCAGCAGCGGTGTGTTGGTCGAAACCGACGTCGCTCGGCGGCCGCCGAGCGTCGCAGCTGCCAGCAGTGTCCTCGATGCGTCCGGATACGTCGTCGCGCGGCGCCAGGCGACAGTTTCATCGGAGATTACCGGCAAGGTGGTCGAGGTACTGGTCGAGGAAGGCATGCAGGTCGAGGAAGGCCAGGTCGTCGCCCGACTCGAAGACACGACGCAGCAGGCGCAGCTATCGCTGGCCGAAGCTCAGGCCGATGCCGCGCGCGCCGCGCTGCAGGAAACCGAGGCGAGGTTGCGCAATGCCCGCCAGGAGCTCGACCGGCAGCAGGATCTCGCCGATCGCAACCTGACCAGTCAGTCCAGCCTCGACGCCGCCGTCGCAACCTTCGACGAACTGGCCGCGCGGCTCGAGACTGGTCGTCAGAACGTCGAAGTCTCAGAAAGCAGTGTCGATCTCGCGCGCGACGCGCTCTCGAATACGGTCATTCGTGCGCCGTTCTCGGGCATGGTCGTCACCAAGAACGCGCAGCCGGGCGAGATGATCTCGCCGGTTTCCGCCGGCGGCGGATTCACGCGCACTGGCATCTGCACGATTATCGATACCGACTCGCTCGAAATCGAAGTCGACGTAAACGAGTCTTACATCCAGCGAGTCGAATCCGGCCAGCGAGTACAGGCTGTGCTCGATGCCTATCCCGACTGGCGCATTCCGGCCGAAGTCATCGCCATCATTCCGACGGCTGACCGGCAGCGGGCGACCGTTCGAGTCCGCATCGGATTCCTCGAGCGCGACGAGAGGATCTTGCGTGACATGGGCGTAAACGTCGCCTTTCTGGGCACGGAGATTGACGACTCCCCCGCGCGGATAGAGGGCGTGATCGTCGCGGGCAACGCGCTGAATCGCGACGATGCCGGTAATTTCGTCTGGCTGGTCAGAAACGGCGCGGTGGAACGCCGCAGCGTGACCCTGGGCGGTCCCGCGGATCGGCCGCAGGTTCTGGTAACGCAAGGGCTTGCCGTCGGCGATACAATCGTCCGGTCGGCATCAGGACCGCTGACCGACGGCCAATCCGTCCTAACCGAATAAGCAACGACGAGAGGAAACAGGGCATGACAGCACTCGCGACCCTGAGAGGCGTTAGCAAGACCTACCAGAAAGGCAAAGAGCAGGTCGACGTTCTGCACGAACTCGATCTCGATATCCCTGAGGGCGACTTCATCGCCATCATGGGACCGTCGGGTTCGGGCAAGACCACGCTTCTCAACCTACTAGGCGGCCTCGACCGCCCGACCGTCGGCACGGTCACCGTCGGCGACGCCGAGCTATCGTCGATGTCGAACAATCAGCTTTCCCGCTGGCGCTCGAACAATGTCGGCTTCATCTTTCAGTTCTACAATCTTCTGCCCGTGCTAAGCGCACAGAAGAACGTCGAATTGCCATTGTTGCTTACCAGCTTCGGCGGTGCGGAGCGGGCGCAGCGCGCGCAGATCGCGTTGGACATCGTCGGGCTTGCGGATCGGGCATCGCACCATCCGAGAGAACTCTCCGGCGGTCAGGAGCAACGCGTTGCAATCGCGCGCGCCATCGTCTCGGATCCGTCTCTCCTGCTCTGCGACGAGCCGACCGGTGACCTGGACCGCGAGACGGCGGATGAAATCCTCAAGTTATTGCAGACGCTGAACAAGGAACACGGCAAGACGATCGTCATGGTTACGCATGACGCGCAGGCGGCGGAGTATGCCAATCGGACGCTTCACTGCGACAAAGGCACTCTGGAGACACGGGAGGCAGCATGAGGTACTTCAATCTCATCTGGCGGAATGTCTGGCGGAAGAAGATACGCACTTCGCTGACGATCCTCTCGGTGTTCGTCGCGTTCCTGCTGTTCGCGTTCTTGTCCGCGTTCGGCAAGGCCTTCACGGCTGGAGAGGAGCTGGCCGACGCCGAACGCCTGATCGTGCTCGAGAAGGTGTCGATCATCAACTCGCTGCCGGAGGCGTACAAGGCCAGGATTGCCTCGGTGCCGGGCGTCGAGGCCGTGACCCATGCCAACTGGTTCGGCGGCTACTTTCAGGAGCCGCGCAATCAACAGTATGCACAGTTCCCGGTCAGACCCTACGAATACTTCGCGCTGTACCCGGAGTTCGACATGCCAGCCGAGCAGTTGGAGGCATGGGCGAACAACCGCCAGGGAGCCGTAGTCGGTAGTCAGATGGCGGAGGCGTTCGGCTGGGAGGTCGGCGACAGGGTACCGATTACCGCGACGATCTTCCCGAAGACCGACGGCAGCATGACCTGGGAATTCGATATCGAAGGGATCTTCTCGACCGACGATCCGCGGTTTCCGGTCAACTTCATGCTGTTCCAGTATGACTATTTCGACGAGGCTCGGGCGCACAGTCAGGGTAGCGTCGGCTGGTACGTTCTGCGAGTCGAGGAAAGCGCCGATCCGGTGACGGTGGCCAACGCGATTGACGCGCAGTTCCAGAACTCGCCCGCTGAAACGGATACCGCGACCGAGGCTGCCTTCAATGCAGCTTTTGCCGCGCAGTACGGCAACATTGCGCTGATCGTTTCGCTGATTCTGGGTGCCGTGTTCTTTACGCTGTTGCTGGTATCAGGCAATACGATGTCGCAATCTGTGCGGGAACGGATCGGAGAACTGGCTGTTCTCAAGACGGTTGGCTTCGAGGACAGGACCGTCCTCGGTATCGTCTTGTCGGAGTCCGTGCTGATCATGCTGTTGGGCGGCGTGTTGGGCCTCGGTACCGGGTGGCTGATTCTCCAATATGCCAGTCCGATTCCCGGCATGATCCTACCGAGCAGTTCGATAGTAACGGCACTTGGCTTTATTGTAGCGGCAGGCCTGATCGCCGGACTGTTCCCGGCGCTGAAGGCTATGCGGCTGTCGATCATTGAAGCACTGGCTGTGCGGGCGTAGGCAGATGAGATTCCTAAGCCAGGTGTTTGCGGTCACGCTGCTCAACATTCGAAACCTGCCCAAGCGGCTGGGCTCGTCGATGGTCGCCATCGTCGGCGTGGCTGCGGTCGTTGTCGTCTTCGCCGGTGTCCTGTCGATGGCCAACGGCTTCGAGCGGACACTGCTCTCGGCAGGCGCCGACGACTCGGCGATCATCATGCGCAGCGGCGCCACGTCCGAACTATCGAGCGGCCTCGGCGCGTCGCAGGTCGATATCATCAACACTGCGCCCGGCGTGCTGAGGGATGGGGACGCGGCATTGGTTTCTGCCGAACTCTACGTTGTCGTCGACGTCAGGAAAAAATCCACGAACGAAGATGCAAACGTGCCGTTTCGAGGCGTGGAGGTCGCCGCATTCGACGTCCGCCGCAATGTCGAGATTACTGAAGGTCGCATGTTCACGCCGGGAACCAACGAATTCGTTGTCGGTCGCGCGGCTCAGCAGGAATTTGTCGGGCTCGGTATCAACGACACGGTACGCTTCGGCCAGACCGAGTGGACTGTCGTTGGTGTTTTCGAGGCCGGCGGCAGCGTGGCGGAGTCCGAGCTCTGGACCGACGTGCGCGTCCTGCAGTCGGCATACCGCAGAGGCAATAGCTTCCAATCGGTGAGGGTACGGCTGGAAAGCGCGGACAGCCTCGAGGTTCTCGATCAGTACCTGGCCGACGACCCGCGAATCAATGTCGACGTCGTCAGCGAGAGCGACTACTACGCAAGCCAGGCCGAAGGGACGACCGGACTCATTCGCGGACTGGGTGTTCCACTGACGATCCTGATGTCTATCGGTGCCGTCTTCGGTGCGCTCAATTCGATGTACTCGTCCATCTCGGTCCGCGGCAAGGAAATCGCGACGCTGCGCGCAATCGGTTTCGGGCCATTCGCGGTGCTGATATCCACCGTGGTCGAATCGACGCTACTCGCTCTGATCGGCGGACTCATCGGAGCCGCAGCGGCTTTCCTCGTATTCAATGGTTTCCAGGCGTCGACGCTGGGCGCGAGTTTCAGTCAGGTGGTATTCGACTTCGCGGTAACGCCGGACCTTCTCCTGCAGGGACTGCAAGCCGCGCTGATCATCGGATTCGTCGGCGGGCTGTTCCCGGCGATCAGAGCAGCGCGCCTTCCGGTAGCGCAGGCCCTCCGGGAACTGTAAGCCGCCCGCGTGCTGTTTCTTCCGATCAAGGCGGACTTTCCGCTGCCGCGAATACCTGTTCTGACGTTCGTCGTATGTTTGGTATGCGTCGGCGTCTTCATGGCGCAGCTCGAACAGCGCAAAGACTTCTTTCGCGACATCGTTCGCTACTGCAACTCCGACCAGAGCCGATTGAGCGAGATGGTCTTCGAGCGCATGGCGTCCCCGGGCCCGTACATCAATTGCAACAAAGCGAACACGATGTACACCATCGCGAACGCCGAAGACAGCGCGGCGATGCTGGACGAAATCGCATCAGGCGCGCGACCCCTGGTCGGTTTCAGTGCCGAGGATTCCCGGGACTACGTGCGCCAGATGCTCGAGGAGGAACTGGTGCGGTACGAGCGGATCGTACCCGAACACCCCGACGAGGGGTTCGCCTACTACACCGGATCGTGGAGCGTGTGGCACATGATCACGTCGGCGTTTTCCCACGGCGATTTCTGGCACATATTCTTCAATCTGATCGTCTTCGTCGCATTTGCCGCGACGGTTGAAGCGCTTGCGGGTCCGCTGCTCTTCCTTGCATCGATCATCGCGATCTCGCTGTTCACCGGCGTGTTCAGCTCGGTGTCGGGCATGGCGAGCGGCGTGCATTTCTGGACGCTCGGCCTGTCCGGCGTGGTGTGGGGAATGATGGGGCTGTTCGGGTACTTGCTTCCGCGCGGGAACATCCGATGTTTCTACTGGTTCATCGTGATCATCGGGACGGTCGCGATACCGGGCTGGGTGCTGTCGCTTTGGTTTGTCGGCAAAGAGATATTTACGCTCTTTACCGCCGAGGACTTAGGATTCATCAACGTGATGGCGCACGCGACCGGTGGCATCTCCGGTTACCTGTTCGGCGTGCTGTTTCTCCGCAAGAAGAAGGAACAGGCTCGCGATCTTCAGCTGGCCCTCGACATCGACAGCCAAAAACCGAAGTTCTGACCGGCGGGCTACCAGCCGATCTCGGTCACCTCGCCGCTGACCCGCCAGCCATTCTCGCCGGCAAGCTCGACCAACGCCTCCGCGCGATCGTCCGGCGACGGATGCGTTGCCAGTAGCGACACGATCTCGTTCGTGTTGCCGTATTCTTCCTCGATACGCTCGAAGAAGCGCCAGGCTTCCGCGACGTGCCCGTACTCCTGCTGCACGATCGAGAGCCCGAACTCGTCCGCCGCCCTTTCCTGCCGGCGGCTAAAGCCTCTGAGCGTCAGATCGGCGACCGTCGCACCCAGCTGCGCGCCGCCGTCGTTGCCGGCGACGGCCGAGATAAGTATGCCGATTGCGACCCCGCGGCCCAGACCGCGAATATGGTCTCGATTCCGGAAATGGCCGAGCTCGTGCCCGATGATGAAGGCGAGTTCGTTCTCGCTCTCGACCCTGTCGAGCAGACCCGAGGTCACGACAATCAGGCCGCCCGGAAAAGCGAGAGCGTTCAGCTGCGAGGAATCGTCAATCCGGACCCGGAACTCGTAGTCGGTATCCGGCCAGTGCCGCGACAGCCGGTCCACCAGCGCTTCGAGTTCGACCTGGCGCGGATCGTCGTCATCGACCCGAATGATGTCCTCCGGCAACCACGAACCGAACAGTTCGACTTCCGTCTTCTCGGGCACGAAGAAGATGACGATCTCCACCACGAAGATCAGCACGACCATGATCGACAGGAAAATCAAACTCAGGCCGACCACGAGCGTGCCGGCCTCGACCAGCGGATGCTCTTTGCTGACGTTTACGCTGTCGTCGGCCTTGCGCGGAATGTGTCGCATTGATTGCGGCTTATTGGCGATCCAGCTTGAGTGCCGTACCGAACGCGAGCATCTCGACACCAGCGGTGCCATTACCGTTGCCGCGAGCGTTCGCCAGCCGCGATGTCTCGAGACGCACATTGATTACGGCGTCGTAACCCGACCGGCGTGCGGACTCCGTCATTCGCAGCAGCGCCTCACGGCGGGCACGATCGAGCAATGGTTCGTAGGTTTTGATCCGGCCGCCTACGATCGCTCTCAGGCCCGCGATGATGCGTTTGAAATAGTCGAGTGACACGACCACGCTGCCTGTCACAAGGGTCGACGACCCGATTCGCCAGGTGTCCGGCATGCTCTCGAATGTCATGACCGGATAGCCGTGCAGTGCCTCTTCGCGCTCGCGGATCTTTCGGAAATGCCGCCGCTCGATATAGCTGCCGATGAAGTACGCCAGCAGCAGAATCGCAAGCGGGATACCGAAGTTGATCAAGAGCTGCAGCTCCAGCACGAGCGATCCCCTAGTCGACGCGCACGGCGGTGCCGTAGGCAAACAGCTCGGCAGCGCCTTGCGAAATCGAACTCGTCGCGAAGCGCACATTGACGACCGCATTGGCACCCATCGAACGTGCCTGTTCGACCATCCTGTCGGTCGCTTCGTTGCGGCTGTCCTGCAGCAGCTCCGTGTAGCCCTTCAGCTCGCCGCCGACGACATTCTTGAGGCCCGCCATGATGTCGCGCCCGATGTGCTTGGCGCGAACCGTATTGCCGGTAACGACGCCGTAGAACTCGACGATGCGCCGGCCCGGAATCGATTCCGTATTGCTCAGAGAAATGCCATGGGTCTGACCAACGTCCATTGGGTGTTCCTCGATGAAGAGCCCGGTCGGGCGACATCGGGAAGTCTACCAGCTTCGGGAGCCGTCAACGCCGGCCGGCTGTCGCTCCGGGCGTTCCGTCAACAGCGATCGATCCGCGCCGCATAGCAGCCTGGCTTGGCATTGTGGACATGCAGATAGGCAACGTCCGGATCGTCGAGCAGGCGCTCGACGGCTGTCTCCAACTCGCCGCCGTGGACAACGTCCGCGTCGCGCATCATCCCCTGACCGTCGAAAGCCCGGATCGACAGCAGACGGATTCGCAGAGATTCAGGCACCTCATCGACTAACGGGCTGGCCGTCTCGCACCCTTCCCGGACGAAAACGGCGTGGCTGGACCGGTACGGCGACGCCACCGGCAGATGTTCGTAGTTGACGAGGATGACGCTTTCGCCGATCGCCGCGTCCTCGAGAGACACGCGGCAGGGAAAACCGGGATGAACGTCGGCGCGCATGCGCACGGCGCCGTGGGCCGCCAGGTCAGCATCGGACCGGTTGAACAGGTGCGAAAAGTCGCCTTCGTCTAGCGGTGAAATTTGAAATGCCATGGCCTTCCTCCACGAGAAAAGACATGAGCCTATCCGCACGCGGGCTGGTTTTCGGACGGAATCGGACCTCGAATCCGGATTGCCCGGGGCGGCGATGCGAAGGGGACCGGCAACATTCGCTTGGCGCCGTGACTGTCCCACTCGCCGGTCACGTCGAAGGCCGCTTCCAGCGCGAACCGGCAACCGGCTGGATTCGTCCAACGGGCAGACTTGCCAACCCGCGCTGACGCTATTCCTCGGTCTCCGGCTCGGGTGCCGGAATGCGCGTCGCGTGCCACGCGACGACGCGCCATTCGCCGTCTCGTTTCAGAAAGGTGCCCGTGTTGAAGTACTCGTCGACTTGCGGCGGGTCGCCCGGGACCGTGCCGAGCAGCCGGAACGCCACAACGGCAGTCTCGCCGTAGACGCGGATATCCACGTCCTCGGCCGTATAGACGACCTCGGGCACATGATCCTCGGGCGGTTCCTCCACGTCCCGCATGCCGCGCATGATCGTTTCCTTGTCCGTGCGCGCGCCGGCGGACGAGGTGTACACCAGATCGTCCGCCCAGAATCGATCGTGCGCCGCGGGTGAGCCGACGGATGCGCCCCAGAGGAATTCGTGCAGCATCGCGGCGATGTTCTCTTCGTCCGTGGCGTGGACGGGCGCGAAAATGGCGATCAGCAATAGCGCTGCCAGCATCAGGACTGTGTTCTTCATCGAGTCGACCTCATTGGCTCTTGTTCATGCCGAGCAGCTCATACGGTCCGCCCTTCTCCAGCGCACGCTGGTAGGCGGGGCGAGCGCGCATGCGCGCCAGCAGTCCGGCGAGATTCGGATACTCGGCCTTGAGGTTGGTCCGAACCTCCGCCGCTTCGAGCGCGAAGCTCATCTGTATATCGGCCGCTGTCAGATTTTCTCCAGTGAACCAGTCCGATGCTTCGAGCGACGACTCCATCCAGTCGAGGTGGCGCCGGACGTTCTGGTCGAGATAGCCCTGCCGAATCTTGCCGGCGATCCCCCTGGCAATCGGCTTCACGAAGAACGGCATCTTCGCGGTTTCGATACGGCTGACGATCAGCGAGACGATCATTAGCGGCATAAAGGACCCCTCGGCGTAGTGCAGCCAGTAGGTCCAGGACTGCCGCTCCGGGGAGCCGGCTGCGGGCCTCAGCGTGCCGTCGTCGTAGGTGTCCATCAGGTACTCGATAATCGCGCCTGACTCGACGATCGTGACGTCGCCGTCGGAGATCATCGGAGCTTTGCCCAGCGGGTGGACGTCGCGCAATTCCGGCGGGGCAAGACTGGTCTCCGGGTCTCGCTTGTAGGCCTTGATTTCGTAGTCGACACCCAGTTCTTCCAGCAGCCACAGTATGCGCTGCGAGCGCGAGTGTTCGAGATGATGAACGGTAAGCATGAAGTCGTCCCTCAGGCAGTGATCGACCGAATGTGTGCAAGCATTCGTGCGCGCATCCTCTCGTCCGGCATTCGGCCGAACCCGGCGCCGATATTGTCGAGCGCGTGACGGGGATTCGCGGTCTCGGTCAACACGCAGTTGACCGCCGGATGCGACAGGATGAATTTCAATGAGAATTGCGCCCAGGACTCACAGTCGAACTCAGCCGCCCACGCCGGCAACTCGTGCCCGCGCACGAGCTCGAAGTAGCGGCCATTGATGAACGGGCGGTTGATCGTGACGGCGACACCCAAATCCATGGCCAGCGGCAGAATCTCCTCCTCCGCCTCGGTCTCGAGCATCGAGTAGTTGACCTGCAGGAAGTCCACCGTGCCGGTCCGCATGGCCGCCATCATCTGCGGATAGGCCTCTTTGCGATGCCGGGCGACACCGATGTAGCGCGTCAGCCCGTCGTCTTTCCATGCCCGAAACCTGTCCCAGTTGGGCACAGCGTCTTCCGGGTAGTTGTGCATGAGGTCGAGCTGGCGCTTGCCGGACAAGGATGTGAGTCTTGCCGCATCGCCTCTGGCTGCGGCGTCATCGGAACCGGCGAAATAGGTGCCGAGGAACGCGTCGTCGGCCGCGCCCAGCGATCTGACAATCTCCGCTACAACAAAGCGGCTGGACCCGCCGCAGTCGATGTAGCCACCGCCGTGATCCAGCAGCGTGCTGACAACGCGCGTCGACGTCTCGAAATCGCCCTCACGGAACGCGTTTGAGTTGCCGAGGCCTATGATCGGCAGACTCGCATCGGTACCCGGAATAGGCCGCCGCGGCAGGCGGCGGCGTTCGTCGGCCACGGCGGGCCACACGCTCGCAGCCGCCGCGGTGGCGGCTGCGAGGCGAAGAAACTCACGACGATCGGTCATTTTGGCAACTCCGCTGCTATTGACGGGAGTTTACCGAATACCGCTCGGCCGCTACGAGCCTCCGAGCCGATCCCAGAGATAGCTGTAGATCAGCGCCTGCACACGCGCGGACTGCTGGTTGTTCGAGGCGCCGGCGTGACCGCCGACCGTGTTCTCGAAATACAGCACCTCGTGGCCCATCTCCGACATCCGCGCCACCATCTTGCGCGCGTGGCCCGGATGCACGCGGTCGTCACGCGTCGATGTCGTGATGAAAGGCACAGGGTAGTCGGCATCCGCATCGAGGTTGTGATACGGCGAATACTCCGAAATGAATGCCCAGTCGTCCGTATCCGGATCGCCGTATTCGCCCATCCACGAGGCGCCGGCGAGCAGCTTGTTGTAGCGGAGCATGTCCAGCAGCGGCACCTGGATGACGACGGCACCGAACAGGTCCGGGCGCTGCGTGAGCATGACGCCGGTGAGCAGGCCACCGTTCGAGCCGCCGCGCACGCCGAGTCGGTCCGCGCTGGTGATGCCACGCTCGATCAGGTCTTCGGCCACAGCGGCCATGTCGTCGTAAGCGCGTTGCCGGTTCTCCAGCAGTGCGGCCTGATGCCAGGCCGGGCCGTACTCGCCGCCGCCGCGGATATTCGCGACGACGTAGACGCCGCCGCGTTCCAGCCAGCTGTGGCCGACCGTGGCGCTGTAGGTCGGCACGAGGCTCACCTCGAAGCCGCCGTAGCCGTAGATCAGCGTCGGCGTCTCGCCACTCGCCTCGAAGCCCTGCGGATACACGACGAAGTACGGTACGCGCGTCCCGTCGGCACTGGTGGCGAAGCTCTGCTCGACGGTCATACCCGTCGAATCGTAAAACTCCGGCAACGACTGCACGGCTTCGATGCTGCGGCCGCCGTCACTGGCGACGAACAGCGTGTCCGGACTCAGGAAGTCCTCGTAGCTGAAAAAGAACACGTTCGACTGGTCGCTGGTGGCAGCGAGAGAGATCGTGCCCAGGCCGTCGATCTCGACCGGCTCGCGGGTCCACGCCCCGTCGACGAACTCGAGTCGCGATACACGGCTGACGACGTCGTCCAGCTCGTTGACCAGCACGTAGTCGCGCGTCGAACGAATGCCCCGGATCGCGCTGGTCTCCGTGGGCTCGACCAGGACTTCAAAGCCGCGATCGCCGTCCATGAACTGCTCGAAGTTGATCGCGAGCAACGCACCCTGGGCGTACTCGACGTGCTCAGGCGACCAGGCACTCTTCAGCTCAACCAGCATCTGCCCCTTCATGACGCCCCAGAACGAGGCGTCCTCGGGAATGTCGATCAGGTGCAGTTCGCCATCGTCATAGACGTACTGCTTGGATGCGTAAAAGGTAACGCTACGATTCGCGATGTCCCAGGCGGTATCGCCGTCGTAGAAGCGATAGACACCCACGGCAACGTCTTCCTGCTCGCCGGAGAAGATTTCCGTGGCCTCCTCGAGCGGTTCGCCGCGTTGCCAGATTCGATAAGTGCGCGGATAGCCCGAGTCGGTCGTGGTGCCTTCGCCGAAGTCGCCGCCAATGAAGATCGTCTCGGCGTCGACCCAACTCGTCCAGGTCTTGCCCTCTTCGACGAAGAAGCCGCCATCGACGAAGCCGCTCGCGTCAACGTCGAACTCGCGGATGACCACAGCGTCGGCGCCGCCGCGCGACAGTCTCAGCAGGCAGCGCTGATACTCCGGCCGCAGGCAGGATGAGCCCTTCCAGACCCAATCCTCGTCTTCCTCTGCCGCGAGCGCATCGAGGTCCAGAACCGTTTGCCAGTCGGGATCGCCCGCGACGTAGTCGTCGAGCGTGGTCCGCCGCCAGAGACCGCGTTCGTTATCGGCATCGCGCCAGAAGTTGTAGATAAAGTCGCCGCGGATGGCGGGGAACGGGATGCGGTCTTCGGAATCGTAGATCGAGAGATTCCGTTCGCGCATTGGCTCGAATGTCGGCAGAGCCTCGAGAAAAGCGGTCGACGTGGCGTTCTTTTCTTCCACCCACGCGAGCGCGTCCTCGCCCTCGACCTCCTCCAGCCAGAGCCACGGGTCGTCGGCGGGAGTCTGTTGGTCGGCTGCCTCGGTCTGTGGCTGATCGTTAGCGGGGGAGCACGCGACGATCAGAAAGAACGCCGCCAAAGCAAAAAATAGTCTCGTCATCGGATTCAAGGCTCCGCGCAATTGAGGCGCGCGAGTCTAGCAAATGCCCATGTGTTACCAAACCGGAAACTTCCGGCGAGCAGGGATCAGGCCGCGAGCGGGCGCGCGCCGACGATGACGATCGGCAGGTTGGGGTCGAAGGCTTCCACATCGGCCATCAGCGAGCGCATCTCGCTGTCGCCGACACCCGGGCCGACGAATAGCGCGTCGATTCGCATTCCGGTGCAGCGATCACGCCATCCATCGATATCCGAGACACGGACCCGGGTGTCGTCCATGAACAGGATTTCTTCCTCCAGCCGTGAGGCAAAGGTCGCGTCGGGATCGATGACGACGATGACGTGATGCTGCATTACGGAAGGCCCTGCTCTGCCGTCGCGTTGACGGCCTGGCCGCGGGCGACGGGAGAACGGCGATGGCGGTAGGGGGGAGCCGCCATCGCCGCGAGGACCGCGCAAGACGCATTTTGCAAACAACTGAGCATAGACAGGCCAGACTTCATCAAGCCGGTAGCGCGCGTCCCTGCGCTACTGCTACCCATGGCCCGTAGTCTGCGCGGAGCCTCAGCCGCCGCCTATCGGGGAAAAGCTGAATCGGGGCCTCGATTGCCCTGATTCCAACCCGAATCAGGCCTGGTCGAGCAGTTCGAGACGATCGAGCTCGATCTCGCCGTTCGGCGACATCCGGTACTGGTCGAATTCGAATCCGATGTAGAAGCTCCCCGTCTCGTCGGGGTTCTCCCGCACCCGGATCTGCCGCGGCGCGACCCGCCGCTTCAGGTACTCACTGAAGATCCTGGCGATACTGGGTTTCTCAGCAGCAATGACGATATCCATGACAACCTCCTCGTCGCTCGACTTGGACAAGGGTCCATTCCCTGACCCTCGCGCACAGAGTAGGCCCGCGGCGATTAACGGAGACTGAAATTTTTGTGAACGCGGGCTGAACCCCCGATCAAGACCGATTCCCGGCCAATTCGGCAATCATCGCGTCCGCGACAACGGCCCCGAATTCGGCATAGCTGGCTTCGGAAGGGTGGTAGCCGTCGGGCGAGAACTTGTCGGCCGAGGCCTCGAAATCGATTGGGACGTGGATCACCCGGGAATAGCCGGCGATAACCCGCCGCGCGGCAATGTCAAACGTCTGGCCTCGCATGCCGATGACGGCGCGCAGCGGCTGCGGCAGTAGCGGAAACCCGGACAGCGGCGGCAATCCGACGATTGCAATGACGGCGTCGGGAGAGCGTTCGCGCAGGCGCTCGATGATCGACGTCAAATTGCGCACCCATGCTGTCGTCGTTCGGAGTCCCGTGATGTCGTTGACGCCAACGGACACCAGAACGACGTCCGCCGGCCCGGGCTCCATCTCGTCGATTAGATTGGCCAGCACGTCCTCGGACTTGGCGCCGATACGGCCGCGCGCCGACCATTCGACCGTTCGTTCCAGCCGCATGGACAAGGCCGTTGCGGTCCGGCCGATCAGCGCAAGCGGATAGACGCTCGCACCGACGCCGGCAATGATCGAATCACCGACCGCGTGCAGCTTCAGCGGTGGGCCCTCGCCCATCTTGCCCTTGTTCGGTCCCGACGCACCCGCGAAGCGAGGCGCGGTCCTCTGCACGTACAACGCTTGCGGGATCAGGAACGGTATCGCGCCCCAGAATGCGAGACGGCGCAGCAAACTTACTGCTCTACCGGATTGAAGATCCGATCGATCTGCTCCGTGAGGTCGGCGCCGAATTGGTCGGCGAATGCCAACGCCTTCATGTTCTCGTGGACCTGCTCCACCCGGCTCGCGCCGGTGATCACCGAACTCACGCGCGGACTCTGCAGGCACCATGCCAGAGCGAACTGCGCGAGCGTCGCGCCCATGTCGTTCGCCAGCGGCTCGAGCGCCGCGACTTTCGAGAGCCGGTCCGGATCGGTCAGTTCCGATGTCAGCCAGTCCATCGAATTCAGCGAGCCGCGGCTGCCCTCCGGAATGCCGGCGCTGTACTTGCCGGTGAGCAGACCCGAGGCCAGCGGGCTCCAGGTCGTCGTTCCGTAGCCGTACTCGTCATAGACGCGATCGTACCCGGGACCGAGGCGATGCTGCGCAAACAGGTTGTAGATCGGCTGTTCGACAATCGGTCGATGCAGGTGATGCCGGTCGGCGATCTCGATCGCCGCAACGATGTCGGACGCCTCCCACTCCGAGGTACCCCAGTAAAACGCGCGGCCCGACTCGATGATCGTATGCATCGCGCGCACGGTCTCCTCGACCGGCGTCGTCGGATCGGCGCGATGGCAGTACAGAATATCGACGTAGTCGAGACCGAGGCGCTTCAGCGAGCCGTCGATCCCCTCGATCAGGTACTTGCGGTTGAGCGTCTGCTTCTCGTTGGGGCCGTCGTGAATCCCCCAGAACAGCTTGGTCGATATCAGGTAGCTGCCGCGGCGCCAGCCAAGACGCTTGAGGGCGGCCCCCATGATCTCTTCGGACTTCCCGGCCGCGTAGACCTCCGCGTTGTCGAAGAAGTTGACCCCGGCGTCGTAGGCCGCGGACATCATGGCAACGGCGTCATCGACGCCGGATTGATTGTGGAACGTAACCCACGAGCCGAAAGACAGTTCGCTGACCTGGATGCCAGCCCGGCCGAGCTTGCGATAATTCATTCAAGAGCCCTCGAAGACAATTGCATTGGATGTGCGGATACACGTGCGTTCGCGCCTGTGACCCAAGCGCAGGCCACAAGCGTCGAAAGATATCCGTTGAGAGCGGCTGTGTCAGCTACGCTGACGGCTCGGTGCTGCGCGGAGTTTCGCTTCGCGGTGGGCGCGCAGGTCGACCAGATTCTTCATCTTGATCGTGTCCGGCGCGGAGAGGAGCTTCTTCATCTCCGGGCTGATCGCGGGCGCGTTCAGCACTTTGATGCGGTGATGACCGAGCGAAATGATGTCGTTGGTCTGCAGAATCGTGCTGCGCACATTGGCCGAATTGACCGTCGTGCCGTTTGCACTATTGAGATCCAACAGCACCAGCGCATCCGAATACAGGATCAGGACAGCGTGCATCTTGCTGACGAAATCGTCGTCGATCGACAGGTCGGCAAAATCCGAGCGGCCAATCAGCGTCTTCTTCTCGGAGAGCCGGTGATCGACGAGGTTTTTGCCGTCCCGTGTCACGATGAGGCGCGGCGGCAACGGCCCGGTCGCGGCATCCGCACCCAGGACCGGCAAATCGTCCGGTACCTCTTCGGCTTCCGTATCGCTGTGCGTGTCCGACAAGCGCAAAGGAAACGACGTCGCGCGACTGATTGCTTCGCGCGCGTATTGATTCATGAGACCCGGCCAGCCGCCGGACTGCTGATAGAGCCGGTCGCAAACGTCGACCGGGAACACCGTGTCGGCATTCGCGACGCCACAGGCCTGCAGCCGTGCATGCAGATACAGGAGCGCCTCGTGCAGCGCCAAAGGCTTCAGTTCGAAGTCGCCCACCTTGCGGCGCGCTAGCTTCAGCATCCCGTCGGATTCGAGCAAAGTACCGAGCGCCGGGCCGCCAGCGAGGATGATGCGAATCGAGTAGCGCTTGTCGACCTGAATGTCGGCCAGCGTATTCAGCATCCGCAGCGTCGACGGGAACATTCGATCGACATTGTCGACGATCAGTACGAGCGGCTGCGCCGAGCGCGTGTGCTGGATCGCGACGACACGAATCATCTTGACCAGTTCTTCGTGAGACTGGAGGCCGGTGTCGTAGCCGAACTGGGTCAGGGTCATCGCGAGAAACTCTCGCGGCTTCACTCGTCCGCCGTCGACGAGGGCGACGGCAACGTCGCGGGGCAGTCTGTCGGCGAGACGCCGAGCGACGGTGGACTTTCCGGAGGCCTTGGGGCCGTGGAGTGCCGCCACGCCCTGCTCGCCGCTAAGCGATTCTTCGAGGAAGCTCAGGGCATCCTCGTGGGACTTGTACGCGACCGTAACCAGTGCGTCGGCACTTTCGCCAAACGCCTGATCGCCAAACCAGGTTTGTCTTGCCGGCATTTTCTCGAATGCTCTGTTGCTGCTGCCCTACACGCCCCGCAACTATGGAACGAATCCGAAGCCGAAAAGGTTCCATTCACCATAAGTCGTGCAAAGACGCTCGATTCGGTGACTGGGTCACAAATCCGGTTTCGGTCCGGTTGCGGGGGCTGCGCGTTTTGTTGAATCGACTCTCGCACTTATTGGGCGGCCCGCCAAGTGTCTCAAAATTGCGACGGTCTGCCGTTGTGCGGTCTGCTCAGGCGGCGACGGCGGGTGCCGCGCGATACAGCTTGGCGGGCCGGTGCGCGCCGCGTCTCGCGACCTCGCCAGTCGCCAGAATCAGGCCCTGCCTGAGCACCCGTTTGCGGAAATTTCGCCGGTCCAGGGGCTCGCCGCGAATGAGTTCGATCGCTCGCCGGAGCTCGGGCAGCGTGAAGGTCTCCGGCAACAATTCGAGCGCGACGGCGAGGTCGTCGGTCTTCTCGCTCAGCCGGTGCAGCGACCGGGCAACGATTTTCGGGTGGTCGAGCGCCAGATCGGGGAGCGCATTCACGTCGAACCACTCGGCGCCGGAGTTCTGCGTCAGTGCGCCTGGCGGCAGGAGTGCCAGGTAGGCAATCGTGACGACCCGGCCGCGCGGGTCCCGCCGCGGATGGCCGAATGCGTAAACCTGCTCGAGGTGCGCGGCGCGGAGACCGGTTTCGTCCTTCAACTCGCGCCACGCCGCGTGTTTCAGGCTCTCATCAATCGCGACCGGGCCGCCGGGCAGTGCCCAGGCGCCCGCATAGGGTGGATTCTGCTTTTGAATCAATAGGATCTGGAGCGCATCGTCGACCATCCGCAGGATCGTGACGGCCACAGCTACGACCGCCGTCGGGCGGGCGTCGAGAGGCGGCTCGGGCATTTAAGTGTCCTTTATACATAAAGCCTTGTGTATTTTAGACGCTTACTGATTCCGCGGCAAATTCCCCACGCCGAAGTAAACCGATCGGCAACCCACCGCACCAATCCATCAACCAGGCGGGAGGGACCCGACCATGCTTGCACGACTGACACGTACATTCAGGCTCTGGACGCTATTGCTCACCAGCGGCATCGCCCTGTCGGCCTGTGGCGGCGGCGGTGGCGGCGGGGCCGCGCCCCCTCCCCCGCCTCAGCCGCCACCCCCACCGACCTCGGCTGAGCTGTCGGAGGCCTCGCGCTTCGGCGCTCTCGCGACTTTCGGCGTCACCTGGAACGAGATTGACGAACTGGCACGTCAGGGCGCGGATGGTTGGATCGAACGGCAGTTCAACCTGCCTGTAACCGCACACTCGCCGCTCGTTGCCGATCTCGTGCAGCGTCGGGAGGCGGGCGAGTTCGCCGCGTTCGAGCAGGACATCGAGTATCTGATCTTCTCCCGCCGGCTCGCGTGGTGGCACCACACGGTGACCGCCCAGGATCAACTCCGACAGCGCGTGGCATTCGCGCTCAGCGAGATTTTTGTCGTCTCGGACAACGTCGACGCTCTGATCGTCAACCCATTCGCGTTGAGTGGCTACTACGACATGCTGCTCACGAACTCATTCGGCAATTTCCGCGACTTGCTGCGCGACGTGTCGCTGCATCCGGCGATGGGCATTTACCTGAGTCACGTCAACAATCGCCGATCGGACCCGGCGAACAACACGTTCCCTGACGAGAACTACGCAAGGGAGGTCATGCAGCTGTTCTCGATCGGCCTGTTCGAACTCAATATCGACGGCAGCCAGCAGCTCGACAACGACGGGCGTCCGATTCCGACCTACTCGAATACCGAGATTCGCGAGTTCGCCAAAATCTTCACCGGGCTGTCTTACGGCGGACCGAATGCCTACTTCGGCAATCCGGATCCGAACTTCTTTGCCTACATGCAGATGTTCGATGCCGAGCACGAGCCGGGGCAGAAAACTCTGTTGAACGGCACGATCGTGCCGGCCGGCCAGACCGGCGACCAGGATATCGAGGCGGCGCTCGACAATCTGTTCAACCATCCGAATGTCGGACCGTTCATCGGCAAGCAACTCATTCAGAGGCTCGTGACGTCGAACCCGTCACCTGCCTACATCGAGAGAGTGGCGAGAGCCTTCAACGGTGACACGACAGGCGTTCGCGGCGACATGCGCGCGGTAATCCGGGCCGTCTTGCTCGACCCTGAAGCGACGGCGGCGGCGAATGCGGGCAGCAACTTCGGCAAGCTGCGGGAGCCCGCCGTTCGCTACGCGTCGATACTGCGGCAACTCGGCGCAACGAGCGACGACGGCTTCATATTCAACACCGGCTACGTGCTGCAGGAACTGGGCAAGCAGCACCCGATGTCGGCACCCAGCGTCTTCAACTTCTACCTGCCGGCACACTCGCCGGCGGGTGAGATCGCGAATGCGGGACTCGTCGCACCCGAGTTCCAGATCACTACCAGCAACTCGGTCGTCGGCATGTCGAATCTCGTCGACTACATGCTGCTCGGGGACTTCGTAACCGACGCACCGGAACCCTTCGAGACCGTGTCGCTGGCGTACGCGGACTTCCTGCCGGTCGCCGATGACGTCGATGCGCTGGTCGACCGCATGGACATCGTGTTCACGGCCGGCACGCTCGATCCGGCAACCCGGGATGCGATCACGGGCGTGCTTGCGGACGTCGACGACACCAACCTGCGCACGCGCATCGGGCTCTACATGATCCTGATATCGCCCGACTACGCGGCGCGGCTGTAAGGAGAAGCGATCATGATTACACGCAGAGGATTCCTGAGTCACAGCTGCGCCCTGGGCGTCGCAACGGCCACCGTTTCATCGACGCTCCTGAGTCTGGGCTTCGCGCGCACGGCGGCCGCACAATCGGCACCCGGGTATCGCGCGCTGGTCTGCATTCTGCTTGCGGGCGGCAACGATTCCTACAACATGCTCGTACCGACCGACAACGATCAGTTCGGCGAGTACTCGGCGATCCGCACGGACCTGGCGCTGCAGCAGAACGAGTTGCTCGCGCTGCCGGGAACGGCGTCGAACGGGCGCAGTTACGGCGTTCATCCGGGCATGCCGGAACTACAGTCGTTGTTCAGCGATGGAGAAGCCGCGCTGATCGCTAATGTCGGCACGCTGCTCGAACCCTTCGACGCGCAGGCCGTCGAGAGCGGTATCGCGCGCCTGCCGCTCGGGCTGTTCTCGCACGCGGACCAAATCAACCAGTGGCAGACCGCGGTACCTGACGCCCGCATCGCGCAGGGCTGGGGCGGCCGCATCGCGGACCTGATGCAGGGCATCAACGTGCAAAACGGCGTGTCGATGAATATCTCGCTCTCGGGGTCCAACGTTTTCCAAAGCGGCAATCAGATCGGCGAATACAGCATCGATGCGGCCGGCGACGGAGCACCGGGAATCAACGCCTACGACGACGGCACGGAGTTCGGCGCCTTCCGCAAGCGCATGGTCGACGAGATGCTGGCGGTGCAGCAGCAAAATATCCTGCGCCGCGAGTACTCGCGCAGACTGCGTGGCGCAATCGACGCGCAGTCGGTCTTCGTCGATGCGCTGCAGACGTCGCCGACACTGACGACGCCATTCTCTCCAGGCTATTTCTCGCAGGCGCTGCGTCAGATCGCGCGGGTGATCGGTGCTCGCGATGCGCTCGGCGCCTCCCGGCAGACGTTCTTCGTCACGGTCGGAGGCTGGGACCATCACGACGACGTGCTCGACAATCAAGCGAATATGCTGCCCGCGATCAGCGCGGGGTTGCAGGAGTTCCGAAATGCGCTGGTCGAACTCGGTGTTTTCAACGAGGTGACGACTTTTACGACCTCGGACTTCGGCCGGACACTGACGTCGAACGGCAAAGGCTCCGACCACGGCTGGGGCGGCCACCACATCGTCATGGGCGGCTCGGTCAACGGCGGTTCGATCTACGGCGACTATCCGACCCTATCGGCCTCCAGCCCGCTGGACGTCGGACGCGGCGTGTACGCGCCGACGACATCGGTCGACGAGTACTTCGCCGAACTCGCGCAATGGTTCGGCGTCTCGGCCTCCGAACTGGACCAGGTACTTCCCAACGTGAGATCGTTCTACTCGCCTGAGAGTAACGTTCCGCCGATCGGCTTTCTGTCGACGTAAACGCGTAGGCGGTCAGACTGCACCAATGAGTATGACGATTGGCAATGACTCTGGACGACAAAACCGATGCGGAACTTGTCAGGCTCTTCAAGAAAGGCAATGACGATGCTTTCGATGCAATCGTTCGCCGCTTCCAGGACCGCATTTTCAGGCTGGCCAGCGTCTGGCTGTTCGACGCCCAGAATGCGCCAGATGCGACCCAGGAAGTCTTCGTCCGCAGCCACAAGGGACTGCGCCGGTTCCGTTTCCGGGCGGCGCCCTTCACGTGGCTCTACCGGACAACACGCCTCGTTTGCCACGAACTCAATCGGCGTCGCCGGCCGGACCCACTCGATGACGAACCCGTGGACACGGACTCGTCACCCGAGCGTCACGTTACGGAGCACGATGCCGCACTTCGCGTACGGGCCTTCGTCGGCGAACTGCCCGAACGGCAGCGGGAGGTCGTGATGCTGCGTGTATTCGAAGAACTCTCGGTGCGCGATACGGCTCAGGCAATGGGATGCCGGGAAGGCACCGTGAAGGCACTGCTGCACAAGGCAATGGCGCGGCTGAAACTGAACATGAACGAGGCGGGATTCGCCAATGACTGATGACCTCGAAAAACTGAAACAGGACTACAGTGAAATCGAAGCGCCGCCGCATCTCGCGACGCGGATCCGCGCGGAGACCCGTGGGCAGAACTACCGCCATCGGTCGTGGCTTCCTGCCGCCGTAACGATGGTGTTCGCCGTGGGGATAGCACTACCGATTCTCTTGCAGCAGACCGTCCCTACGCCGCCGACGGACACCTCGCAATCGTCACGGCCGACGACTCCGTCCCTGTCCGCGCTTGCGTCCCTGACACCGGAGCGACCGAAAGTGTCGACACCCAATCTTTCACAGCTGCGCAGCGTTCCGGTACCGCGACTACCGCCGCGGCCGCAGCTCAACACGCCGAGGCCGCAGTCGAGCCTCGATACCGAACACGAGAACCCTCAGGAGAAAGACCATGCGAATGCTTAAGACACTCACGATCGGAATTACTGCGAGTATTCTGCTGATCGGCGCCCCGCAGGCTCGGGCTCAGTCGCTGGACGACCTCGCGCTGATGCAGACCTTCCTCGATATCATGACGGACTACTTTGAGATCATCGAGTCCACGCACGACGTCGCCTCGAACCCCGAAATGTCGGCGATCATGCAGATGCAGAAAATCCAGGAAGTCTACGAACAGCGTGGCAACAAGGCCGAGTCGGTCGACGTATTGCTGCAGGTCCTCGAGGACAGTAACAACCAGACGATTCGCAACGCGGCCTATATGATGATCGGCGACACGCTGAAGGAAACCGGTCGCGCCGACGACGCGCTCGAATACCTGCAGCGGGGACTGGCCGAGAATATCCGCGCCGCGGATTAGTCCTCATCATCCTCGCGGACGGCGGCAACTCTGATCTCGATTCGGGTGTCGCCGTCCAGCTCGAAGCTCACTCTGTTCCAGCCCGGCGGGCCGAACCGGCCTCTTGCGTTGTTCGAGAAACCGAACGGCTCCTTGGGGATACGCATGAATTCGGAATCCATCTCGCCGTTCGAGTTTACGTCATAGACCACGCTGACGCCGTAGGTGCCGGGTTCCAGACCGTCGAATTCGATCGTCACGCTGTCCTCGTCCGCAACCGGCTCGGTCGCGGATGCCAGAGGTCGGCGCATCCAGTCGCGCTTTTCGCCGAACACATTCACTGAGACCTGCCCCTCCCCGGGCTCGAGATTCGAAACCTCGACGGTCAACGTAAGTTCGGCGTAGGCCGGAACCGCCGTCGCCATCAGTGCAAATGTGTAAAAGGTACTGCGCATGCGAGGCTAGATGTCGTTTCCCCTACTGATACTGAAAGCGCCGCACTGCCAGCCAACCGACGACAAGCGCCGCGACCAGCAAGGTAATGAACTGTGGCACAGCCGTTGCCGCTCCGAACTGAAAGCTGATCAGTTTGTGCAACGCATCCATCGTCCAGCCGGTCGGAAGGAAATTCTGGATCGACTGCATCCAGCCCGGCGTGACCTCGATCGGCCACCAGCAACCGCCGAGCGCCGCGAGCGCGTTGGCTGCCAGAACTCCAAGCCCGCCCGCCTGCGCTTCTGTCTTTGCAACGCTGCCCAACCACAGACCCGCCGAGGCACAGAAACCGCCCCATGCCGCGAGAATCAGAATGACGGCGCCGAGATCGGGCCCCCAGTGCATTTGAAACAGGAAGGTACCGAACAGTAAGGCGACGGCAATCTGAATCGCCGCGAGCATCATCCGTCCGAGCCACTTGCCGGCCACGACTTCACTCTTCGAGATCGGTGCTGACGCCAGCCTGCGCAGTAGTCCCTGCTTTCGCTCGGCGATCAGCATCGTCCCGCCGCTGGTCAGGAGCACGAGCAGCGTGAACATCACGAGTATCCCCGGCACCGCCTGCTCGAAACCGGTCGGAATCTCCTGCCGTTCGCCTGCCGGTGCGACGTCGAGCTGCCAGATCCGCGGCGTTTCATTCAGCGAAGCGAGCGCCGCCGCGTCGAGGCCGCCCCCGGTGTTGGCGTCGGCAATGACGATGTCCGCGAGCGCGGTGTACAGGCTTCGAAGCACGCGGATTTCCTCGAACTCCCGCGACAGCGCGTTCGCCTTCGTGTCGTAGCTGGCCGTAGCGACGGTGTCACCGAGCACGAGCTCGGACATATTCGGGGCCAGCGTCAGCGTCCGCGTCGGGGTCTGACCGTCGGGCCCGGGCTCGATCTCGGCAACCCACTCTGGCGCGAAGTCGTTGTCGCGTAGCCGCAGATCGATCTGCTCGCGCAGGAAACCCGGATCCTCGGCAACGACCGTTAACGGCGTCGCCTGTCCGCCGCTTAGCCCCGAGGAGAAGCCGCCAGTGACCGTGCCGATGAAGTAGAAGAAGACCGGCGGCATCAGGAACACCCACAGCAGCGTCGAGCCGTCTCGGAGCTGAAACCGGACGTCATTCCATGCGACGAACAATAGATTGCGGAACATCGTCTAACGCCTCGCGAATCCGGTCTGGAGTCGCCACGTCGACACCACCAGACCGCTGAGGGCAATCGCAACGGCAACGAGCCAGTCCTTTGCCGGAATGGCCCACGCGCTGGACGCGGTGAACTCGACTGTGAGCCGATCCGCCACGAAGCCGTTCGGCGACAGTCGGCCGATCGCCGCGATCCAGTCAGGCAACGCCGCCAGCGGGAAGAAACTGCCGCCTGCCATCAGCAACGGGAAGACGACGATCAGCGACACGACGTTGGCCGCCTTGCTGTTGGTAAACAGCATCTGCATTGCCGCAAACCATGCGAACAAGCCGACGCCCGACAGCGCCACCCAGATCAGCGCGGGCACGAAGCGCCCCCAGCTGATGCCGTGGTAGGCGAATCCGACCAGCAGAGTGACGCCTGCCACAAAGCCGACGATCGCCAGCGCAGCGACGGCCTTGCCGGCCACGAAGGTGAAGAGCACACCCGGCGCGGACACCAGCCGGCGCAGCGTGCCGCTGTCCCGTTCGCGCCAGTAGTCGTTGGCGAGACCGTTTGCCGAGAACAGAATCGCCATCATCACGATGCCCGGCAGGAACAGCAGCGCGATGTCGGGCTGGGGTTCGGCCGGCGGCGGCTCGACGATCTCGACGTCGATCACCGGCGGGAACAGTTTCGGCGCGATCGTATCGATGCGATTCTGAATATCGACCGCGACCTCCGCGACAAAAACCTCGTCGGGAACGGACTCGGTCTGACCGTCCTGGATCTTCGCAATCTCATCGCCCAATAACTGCTGCGCGTAAAAGCCCACGTCGAGCAGGATTTCGGTGACGTCTTCGATAATGCCTGGAAGGATGGTCTGCGATGGATTCGTCTTGAGCGTGAGCGTTACCGGTGTGTCGTTCAGGAACGCGTCCTGGAATCCCTCCGGGATGGTCAGGAACGCGCTCGCCCCGCCCGCATCGATCAACGCGTCGCCTTCCTCGGCAGAGACCTGTTGCACGGAGATCAATTCTCCGAGTTGATCCTGCGAGTAGGCCCCGGCGACAAGGCCGCTCAACAGGGTTTCGTCCTGGTCCGCTATCAGCAGGACTCCGGTCGGCGAGCCTCCGTTGCCGCCGTCGATCATGGCGGTAATCAAGCCGCCGATCAGAAACGGTATCCCCAACCAGATCAGAATGGCGGGCGCATCGCGCCACCAGCGCGACAGATCCTTCGTCGCGGATGCCAGCAGAAAACCTGCCTTCACTCTCGCAACTCCTTGCCGGTCAGCAGCAAAAACAAAGTCTCGAGATTCGGGCTTCGTAGACTGGTTTCGACGACCGATCCGCCGGCATCGGCGATGGCCCCGAAGAGCACCGGCAAATGGTGCGACGCCCGGGACAGGGTCAGCGTGAGCGCTCCGGCCTCGAGGCTTAGGATCTCCAGGTCCTCGACCGTGTTGCCGAGGCCGGCAAGTGCGGCACGCACAGCCTCTTCCGGAAACTCGCCGGACAGCTGAAGCGCATCGCGCGCGCCGAGCTTGGCCTGCAGATCGGCGACGGAGCCGACCGCGATCAGCTTGCCGCGATCGATGATTGCCACCGAATCGCAGAGTCGCTCGGCCTCTTCCATATAGTGGGTCGTGTACAGAACGCAGGCACCGGCATCGCGCTCGGCCTCGACCATGTCGAACAGCCTGGCACGCGACTGTGGATCGACGCCGACCGTAGGCTCATCCAACAGCAAGAGCCGCGGTCTGTGAACGATGCCGCAACCGAAGTTCAAGCGGCGCTTCATGCCGCCGGAGAATTCCTTCGGCAGGTCCTTCGCACGATCGGCGAGACCGATGTAATCGAGTACTTCGGCGACGCGGTCTTCCAGATCCTTGCCGCTCAGGCCGTAGGCTTTGCCCCAGTACCGCAGATTCTCGACGGCGGGCAGGTCCTCGTACAGCGCCAGTTCCTGCGGTACGACGCCCAGTGAGCGCCGTGCCGCCTTGCTGTCCCTGACGATATCGTGGCTGTTGACAGCAATGTGTCCGGAGGTCGGCTCCAGTAGGCCCGAGATGCAGTTGATCGCCGTCGATTTGCCGGCACCATTCGGGCCGAGCAGTCCGAACACCGCGCCCTTGTCCGCCGAGAACGAAATCCGATCGACAGCGGTCAGCTCCCCGTATTGCTTGACCAGGTCTTCGACTACAAGCACCGAGATCCCCCTTTTTCGTATTAGTGTAGCGAGGCTTTCGAGCAGTGTGACGGTGGCAGCGGCTGCTGACCAGTGACGGAAGTCACCACCTGCAGGCATCCGGGCACTCATTCTCGTCTGGCTGATCGCGTAACTCGGCGGTCCCGGGCCGACGAATTCAGACATTCACAGCAGCCCGGCGAAAAACCTCATATGGTCTCTGGTGCGCACATTGGTATCGCCGCGGCAGCCGGAAGGCGCATTCCGGGCTCGGCAAATACTGCCTTTTGGCTCGTTCCAGGGGTAGCGATCGCGATCCACGCCCTCTCTATCGGCGAGGAACGGTGCGAGTCCCTGCTCGTCCCCGATCAGGCCCGCTTCGTCGCGTCTGGTTGGTATTCTGCTCGGCGTCCTTGTACGACGGTCGTTTGTCATCACCAGCCGGAGTCGGCCGCACCATGTTTCGAACCCTGTTCGCTGCGCTTCTCTTTCTCCCCACGGCCACCCAAGCCGAAACAACGGAGTTCTGCCTCGATGGCGAATTCGATCTCGGTGCTCGAAACCAGGCACTGACCCCGGGTTCGCAGCAGTGGTACCCGACAACCTGGTGCGTCATTACCGAGGACGACGGCCCGCGAGTTGCCTTTGCCGCTCGGGGCATGGCCAATGCCGACATGGAGGACCGCTGGACCGTCGCGTATCCGGCGCCCGACCTCGTTCGGATTGTCAATCGCGACGACCCGCCGGACATCGAGTTTGCCGGTGCCGACGCCGCGCAAGACGCTCTTCGGATACGCCGGCTGGATCCCAGGCGCTTGTTGTCCGAATTCGCTGCCGACCCTGAAGCACTGACAGACCTGACGGTCGAGGGCTCGGACGAGACGCGTCTGCTGGTCGAAACCCGGGCCGACGTCCCGCTCCGGGGCAGCGTGCCGGTCGTGTGGCGGTGGGACTTCACGCAGACCGACGCGCCGAGATTCGAGCTCGAACTCGACGGCGAGCCGCTGCTGCGCGGCACCGGCCGTTGGCGAACGCTTGACGACAACGAGGCCGAGGCTGTCTGGGAGCGTACGCCCGGCGAAGACCCGGTTCAGGTGCCGGGCGAAGTCTGGCCCTCAGCCGTGCGTACCGAACTCATCAATCTGACGGAGGACGTCTACATTGCGAGAGGAGTTCGAAGCGGATTCCAGCACATCATCGTCGAGACCGACGAGGGACTGGTGATTGGCGACGCACCCGCGGGCTGGGTGGAGTTTCATCAATTGCCGCCCGCCGACCTGGTACCGGGCCTTGGCATCAGCGGACTGTCGGAGCAGTTTGTCGACTTCCTGGCCGCGGAATTTCCGGGACGCGGCATCCACGCCGTGGCGATTACTCACGCCCACGACGATCATGCCGGCGGGGCCCGCGCCTTCGCTGCCGCCGGGGCGAAAGTCTACGCGCCGCGTGCTGTCGCCGATTTCCTGGAGACGACGATGAATACCGGGGAGTCGGGACGATTCGCCTATGTGGCGGATCGACTCGCGCATCGGTCGCTGGAAATCGTTCCGGTCGACGACAGCATGGACATCGGCAACGGCGTTCGTCTTCTTTCGATGGGCAGCAGTCCCCACGCCAGCGCCAACCTGGGCGTTTGGGCCACTGAGCGCGACTACTTCTTCGTCTCCGACATCCATGTCCCCTACGACGACAGTCCGACGCCGCGCGAGGGCCGCGAGCGAACGGAGTGCTGGTTCGCCGAATGGGCGGTCGCGAACCTGCCGCCGGAGGTCCGCATCATCAACTCGCACAGCAGCGTTGTGACTCCGGTGTCGCGACTGGCCGAGTATCTCGAGAGCGACGGCTGCCGCAATTTGTCGAACTGATGCGTGCGCAGGCTCATGCCCGGGCCGGTTCACCCGACGCGTTCGCGCGGCCCGGCGGACCCACCGGGCGCGGCGCGTAGCGCACACCAAACAAAGGCCTTAGTACGGCGACGCGACGGATCACGTATTCGTAGATGACGTAGCAGCCGCCAACAGTCAGTGTCAGCACGAGCAACGGCTCGATCACCGGGCCTAGCGACAGCTTCGACAACTGATACCCGGCGACGACCGTGATCGTCTGATGCAGGATGTACCAGGGGTAAACGGCCTGCGTCGCGTACGGCAGCCAGCGCATCGGCCGATTCATCAGGTGGTGTCCCCAAGCGAAACAGGTGACGATCCAGCCCCAGCGATTCACATAGATGACGGCAGAGCGCAGCTGCTCGAGCACCGGCCCCATGTCCTCGCTGAAGACCTCCCGCTGCACCATGTACAAGCCGAAAGCGAGGACGCTCATGCCGAGCAATGCCCAGCGCAGCCGCGCAAGTTCGGCCCAGAAGCCCGCATCCCGGCCGATCATAAAGCCGTACAGGAAGAACGTTCCGTACAAGGCGTGCGCATACCAGTCGTCCACGAATGCGTGGCTGATGTAGGGAAAACTCGGGAACACGAAATTCGCGTACAGCATCAGCGGTAGGATCGGCACGATGACGATCCAGACGCCGCGCAGCTTCGTGAACGCCTCGCGGATACGCCGGCCCGGTCCATCGAGGAAGATCGCGATGGGGATCAGAAGCAAGGTGTAGAAAAGCACGTACGGCAAGTACCAGAGGTGGTTCCACGTCCACGTCACGTACTGCTCACCCTCCCAGGCGCCGTCGGGAAAGTCCTGGAACGTCAGATACCGGCCCATGAAACCGATGAAATCGGGTTCGATCAATCCCTTCGCGACCGCCTCGTAGTAGGCCTGCGGCGCGACGATGAGGGCCATGCCGAAGAGCAAGGGCAGAAACAGCCGCCAAACGCGGCGCAGCGCCAGCCGGCCCGGCGAGTATTTCTTCCAGACGAAGCTCACCGCGAGCCCGGAAATGACGAACAGCAATGACATGCGCCACTGGTTGGTGAAGGTCATCGGTATCTGCAGCCATTCCGACTGGTAGGCCGACTTCACGTGCCAGCCCCACTCGGCGACATAGAACATGCCGACGTGGAACAGGATCAGGAGGCTGAACGCGAATACGCGCAGCGCGTCGATGTCGTATCGCCGGCCATGCTGCGCCGCCGAAATCGCTGTACCGTTTTCTGTCATCCGAACTCTCCCGTGATCGATGGTGGGCCCACGATCCGCCCCAGGAGCGCGTGCAACCAGTCGAAAGTGCCGAATGGCGGGCGGTCTGTGACGAATGGCCGGCCCATGGGGACGAACCGGGAGCGAAATCGGTCCTCGGACGTTAGGATGCGCGTATGACGCTCGAGACCTATCTCGCCAGACGACGCCATTGGGAGTTCGCGCTGGGCGCCGCGGTGCTGTTCACGAGCCTGTTCGCGAACATCGGCACCGTCTGGATCGAGCAGGCCCGCGTCGGCAGCCCGACCGCGATGAGCACCGCGCTGATTCTCGAGATCACCAGCCATTTCGGGCTTGCCGTCGCCGTCCCCTTCATTGTCTGGTTCGACCACCGGTTTCCCATCTCGACCGCGACGTGGCGGACGAGCTTGCTTGCCCACGCCGCGTTCAGCGTCGCGTTCTCGCTGCTGCACGTCATCGTCATGTACTGGAGCCGCATCCTCGTCTACGGCTTTTTCGATATCCGCTACCGCTGGGATAGCTGGCCCGCGCAGTTCTTCTACGAATACCTGAAGGACTTCCGAACCTATCTGCTGATCGTCGTGCTGATCTACCTGTACCGGTTCATCATCCGCCGGCTGCAGGGCGAGGCGGGCTTCGTCAGCGAAGGCCGGGACGACTCGGACCAGACGCCGGTCAACGACCGCTTCCTGATCAAAAAGCTGGGCCGCGAGTTTCTCGTCCGTCTGGACGACATCGACTGGATCGAGTCCTCCGGAAATTACGTGAACCTGCACGTGGGCAATCGGGTCTATCCCCTGCGAGCCACGATGACCAACATCAACGACCGGCTGAGCGAGCACGGCTTCCAGCGTGTGCATCGGAGCGCCATCGTCAATCTCGACCGCGTCGCCGAGATTGTCGCGTTCGACACCGGTGACGGCGAGGCAAGGCTCGTCAGCGACGCAACCGTGCCGGTCAGCCGCCGCTTCCGGAAGGAACTGCGGCAGCGACTGGGATAAGCGATCTCGATACAGGAACATCGATAATGAGACCACTGCTGGCAATGCTGCTGCTTGCACTCGCCCTGCCCGCCGCGGCCGACCGGATCGCGGTGATCGGAACCGGCGACGTCGCCTCGGCGCTCGGACCGGAGTTTGCGGCCCAGGGCCACACGATCGTCTACGGCTCGCGCGAGCCGGATCGTGATTCCGTTAGGGAACTCGTCGAGCGAACCGGCGACGACGCCGGCGCGATGACACCGCCCGATGCCGTGGTCGGCGCCGACATCGTCGTCCTGGCCGTACCGGGCATGCTGGTCGAAGAGATCACGCTGAGCCTCGGCGACCTGTCCGGCAAGATCATCATCGACCCCACGAATCCGCTCGTGGACGAAGACGACATGATCGTTCACGGCGTTGCGACCTCGAACGCCGAGATCATCCAGGCGGCGGCGCCCGGCGCGCACGTCGTCAAGGCCTTCAACACGCTGAACTGGCGGACGATGGTCGAGCCCGACAGCGCTGGTGGGCCGGTCTCGATTCCGTTGGTTGGGGACGACGACGATGCCAAGGCGCGCGTCGCCGAACTCGTCGAAGGCATGGGACTCGAGGCCATCGATGTTGGCCCCCTCGCTCACGCACGCTGGGTCGAAGGCATGCTGATCGTCTGGATCAACAACCGCTACAGCGATCGGGAGTCCTTCGATTTCCACCTGCGGCGAAACTAGCGGCCGCGCGGGTGTAACCAAGTCGATCGTCGCGTCCTATAAGTCACTATGAACAGAATCTCGATTGCGCTGCTGGCGCTGGCACTGAGCTTCCCGTTCGATGCGGCCGCCGACGACTACCCCGAGATTGTCGCGCTGGCATTCGCAGCGATCGACAACGACTTCGATCACGAGTGGGCCTTCACCGAAACGAGCACCGAAGAGGAGGTCACGTTCGTCGGCCGCTACGATCCGCGGCAGGACGATCCGTGGTCGCTCCTGTCCGTCGATGGACGAGATCCGACCCCCGACGAAGCCCGGGACTGGCGCTCGCGAAAGAGCGACGGACGAAACGACGACGATGAGGACGAGGATGACGATGGCGTTGAGGTCCGATTCGTCGCCCCGGACTCGATCACGCTGCTCGAAGAAACCGACGAACACTGGCTGTTCGGTTTCGAACCGAACGTGGACATCGAAGATCAGGACGAGGCGAAGTTCATGCGCCACGTCGAGGGCCGCCTGACAGTCATCAAGGACGGCCACTACGTCGGATCGATCGACCTCCGGAACAGCCGCCCTATCCGGCCCGCCTTCAGCGTCAGGATCAATACCTTCGTCACGACGCTGACCTTCGGCCCGGCCGCCGACGGCGGACCCATCGTGCCGCTGACCGTCGACGTGCACGTGCAGGGCCGCGCCATGCTGGCGGTACGCTTCGACGAGACGGAAGCGGTGCGATTCTCGGACTACGAGTACGCGGGCGAAGAGTAGCGTCTGACCGGGCCGGATACGGCCGCAGATGGACGCCTAAAGAGAGATGGTGCCGATAGGGTGACTCGAACACCCGACCCACGCATTACGAATGCGTTGCTCTACCAACTGAGCTATATCGGCAATGGCGTCCTCTCGCAGGGCGCGCAGTATAGCCCCGCCAATCGGCGACGAAAAGGCCTGAAACCGCGATTTTTTGGCTAAATTCCGGGAGCTTGCCGGGTCAATTACCGCCGCGGAGCCGGATCAGCACCTCGATGCTTTCCTCGCTCGTGCCTTCCGGCAACTCAGGCAACTGACTGAACGCCACCTGCTCGTCCGGAATGTCGCGGAGCTCGCCCGTATCGACGTTGTAGAAGTGGTGATGCGGACGCGTCGTCGAATCGTAGAACTTGCGTACCGGATCGACCATCACTTCCTTTACGATGCCGCGCTCGCCGAACAGATTCAGCGTGTTGTAGACAGTGGCTTTCGAGACGCGGCTGCCGCCGTTGCGCAGTCGCTCGATGATCTGATCGGCCGACAGATGCTGCGGTCGTGCCAGGAGTATCTCGGCGATCTCGACGCGCTGCGGCGTCGGCAATATTCCATGCTGGTCGAATAAGGAAAGAATGTCCGTCCGGGACATGGCGTTCTCCGTGTCGTGCTGTGCGCGAAGTATACGTCAGATGGCGACTTTTTGGAGCGAATGACCGCTATTTGCAGGCTGTTCGCGACTTATGCATGGAGCAGACTGCCCGTTGGAACAGGGAGGTTCTGACCGTGCGGCGCAAACGATCCGGGTATTCGCTCTACGAACTTCTGGTCACGCTCGCGATCGCAACGATGCTGATCGTCGTCGGCGTGCCGATGCTGGCGGACTCGGTGGCGCGCAGCCGCCAGTCCGTTGAGATCAATGCGCTGTTCCACGCCATTCATCTGGCGCGGAAGGAATCGATCGTTCGCCGCCGGCCCGTGGCTCTCTGCCCCAGCTCAGACGGCGAACGCTGTGTGCCGGGGCGTGACTGGACCGGCGGCTGGATTTTGTTTGTGAACGAGGACGGCGATCAGCCGCCGGCGTTGGACGACGGCGAACCGATCCTCGATCGTCACACCACCTCCGAAGGCATCCGGGTGACCGCCAATCGCCGCGGATTCACGCTGCGCGCCATCCATCGGCGGGCGACGAACGGCACCTTCGTCGTCTGCGACGCCGCCGGCCGGATACGCCCCAAGGCGCTGGTCGTCAGCTGGACCGGACGTCCGCGGGTGACGCTCGAGACGACGCGCGGGGACCCGTATTCCTGCCTGGATTAGGTTAAATAGATGCTCTCGGCGGTGCCGCCTGTCCGTGCCATTTGACCGCCCGTCGGAAAGCTCGGCGGCGCCGTGAACCTTCTTTGTATATTGCGCGCATGAAAACGCATATGCACACACGGCGACAGGCCGGTTTCACGCTGTACGAGCTGCTCATCACGGTGATCATCGTGGGGGTGGTTCTGTCCTACGGAATCGCCAACATGGCCGATTTCACCCGCAATAACCGCATGACGGCGACGGCGAACGACCTGCACGCAGCCTTCCACCTCGCGCGGAGCGAGTCGGCGCGAGCACGGGCCAACGTGACGATCTGCGCGAGCGCCAACGCCATGGATAACGGCGCGAACTGCGGCGGTACCTGGGATCAGGGCTACATCGTCTTCATCGATACCGACGGCGACTTGAACAGGGCGGGCGCGAGCGAAATTCTTCTGCGCAGCCACGACGAAGTGGAGACCGGCATTACGCTCAACTTCGAGGGCGGTGCCGACTACTTCAGCTACTCGCAGACCGGTCAGGGCCGCGGCGACGTCGGCGGCATCCCGGCGGTCTCGCGCGTGGTCATGTGCGATAAGCGCGGCAACATCGTCGGCGCCGGCGGCAACTCGGCCGCCCGGCTGTTCGTGGTGACGCCGATGGGCCGCGGCACGATCGTCCGCGATATTCCCCGAATCCAGACGGCAATGGACGCATTCGGCGCGGTTTGCCCGTAGCCCGGCCTTAAGGAACTCCAAGCAATGAAAGATCATCTCAGAAATTCTTCGCAGCGCGGTTTCTCACTCGTCGAAGTGCTGATCGCGCTTGTCATCATGTCGGTTGGCATGCTGGGCATCGCGAGCCTCTATGTGCAGAGCATGCAGGCCGGCCGGACGTCCCTCCTCCGCCACAATGCCGTGACGCTGGCCGGTGACGTCGCCGACCGCATCCGCGCCAATCCGACGGCCGGTGCCGCCTACACGGGCGGCGGTGCCAATAACAACTGCATCGTTGGCGGGGTGACCTGCAGCACGCCGCAGATGGCGGAGAACGACATTCTGCTGTGGTCCGAGCAGGCTCAGGACACGTTGCCGAACGGCGCGGTGAACGTGCAGTTCAACAACGCTGTCGTTCCGCCGGTCTATACGATCGCGGTCACCTGGGATGAGCCCGGCGAGGCTCAAAACTACACGATCACCGTTCCTGTACTGGGGTTTTAGAACATGATGAGCAGCAAGCAGCAAGGTCTTACTCTCGTCGAACTGATGGTCGCGCTGGCTATCGGCTCGTTCCTCGTTATCGGCTCGGTGCAGATCTACAACCAGAGCCGCCAGGCGTTCGTCGTGAACGAGTCCATCGCCCGAGTGCAGGAGACCGCACAGTTCGCGATCGACTCGATCGAAGCGGACCTGCGCATGGCCAGCAACTGGGGCCGTACCAGCCGCGCGCTGACGGTCGAGGGCCGTTCCGTTGCCGGCGATGCGGATCCCAAGGGTCTGATCGTCCCGGGCTCCACTGACGAATGCGGTGACGAGTGGGTACTCGACCTGTCGGTACCAGTGGATGGCGACAACAACGCCTTTACCCTGCCCTGCGCTGCTCAGGGTGGCGTGCAGGCGGTATCCGACCTCATTACGGTGCGCCGCGCGTCGGTCGCGCCGCAGCCGCTGCAGCCGGGCCGCCTGCAGATTCAGACGACCCGCGTTCAGGGCGAGCTGTTCAACGACGGCAATGTGCCGGGAATGTTCAATCCGGCCGACTCGTCGACGCACAACCTGCTGGTGTCCAGCTACTACGTCGCCGCAGATTCCAATCTGATCCCTGGCGTACCGACGTTGCGCCGCAAGACGCTGGTCGTGAACGGCGGTGTGTCCCAGATCGAAGATCAGGAAGTCGCACCCGGCGTCGAGAACCTGCAGGTTCAGCTCGGGATCGACGTCGACGAAGACAACACGGTCGACCGCTACGTGAACCCGGGCGACGAAATTTACGACCCGACCGCGCCAGGCTATCTGCCGGGCGCGCGGGTAATTACCGCTCGTGTCTGGATCGTCGTTCGCGGCGTCAGCGCCGAAATCGGCATCGAGGACGACACGGATTACGAACCCGGGGACGTAGACCTCGGCACCTATAACGACAACTTCCGCAGGCTCATGGTCTCCAAGACCATCCTGCTGCGCAATTCGCGCATCTGATCAGGGGAGAATGGCAATGTACAGGATGACAACCTACAAGAAGCAGAACGGTGCGGCGCTCGTCGTCGGCCTGATTCTGCTCGTCGTGATCACCGTACTGGCAATCTCGGGCATGAACACCGCGACGACGGAGCTCGCGATGGCTCGTAACGACCAGAACACCGAAAACGCCTTCCAGGCGGCGGAGACCGGCATCGAAGCCGCCCTTGCACAGGGACGTTTCGACACGCTGGCAACGACGACGGTGACCCAGACCATTACGTCCTACGAGTCGGTTTCGGCGACCATCGAGTTCGAGGACTCGACGCTGGTACCGGATCGCGCGTTCAGCCTCGGTGTTGGCAGTGGTATCAACGCATACCACTTCATCGCCCGTCCACGGCGCAGTCGCAGCGTGACCCAGGCAATTCGTCCGACTACGACACGGACGCAATTCACACCCAGGCATTCTACGTCGTCGGCCCGGAATCGCCGACGCTGTAAGGGATACGGAGTAGTCCTATGAAATTCAAAGCACTGATTGCCGCCTTCGTGCTGGCACTGGCCGCGCCTGTTAGCGCGCAGATCTCGACCGTTGCACTCGCCCATGAGGTGAATCTCAACGACGTTCGCTTCCCGCAATCGACCAGCGGCACGATCGGTTATCGCCCCTGCGCCGAGTGCGAGTACGCGACCAAGCGCGTCAGCGGCACTACCCGCTGGGTGCTGAACGGTCAGCCCGTGACGCTCGAGAGGTTTCGAGCGGGTCTCGCGCACATCACTAACAGGAATACCGAGATCGTGACTATCGTCCATCACCTGGAAGAAGACCGGATCACCGAGGTCTCGATCTACCTGCGCTGAGCGCCGGTTGCCTTTGAGAGGGAATGACAATGATTAAGGGAATACGAAAATTCGGGACCGCAGGCGCAGCGATGCTGCTCGCGCTCGTGGTCGGCAATCCGGCTCTCGCCGACGACACGGAACTGCTGCTCGTCAATCCGGGCAGCAACGTGCCGAAGCCGAGCATCCTGTTCATCCTCGACTCGTCGGGTTCGATGAGCACGCTCGAGAACACCCGCGAGATCTACGACGCGACGGAATCCTACCCGGGCACTTGCGATAGCGACTATCTGTACTGGACCGAGGTCGATGTCGTACCGAGCTGCGATCCGGCGAACATTCAGAGAATTCTGAAGACCTCCTACGTCTGCGCGAGCAGCGCTCAGCAGCTGGCAGGTATCGGCAGCTTCACCAACATCATGGTGCAGCACCGCACCGGCTCGTCCGGCTTCTTCAGCATCGTCCTTGGCACGACCAAGAAGCGCTGGCAGAAAATCTGGCCAGGCAACGAGACGGATCTCGTCGAATGCCGGCGCGACTCCGGCATCCACGGCGACGGCACAATGGGCGAAGTCTTCCCGCAGAAAGGCGCGGATCTGACGCCGTTCACCTCCGATCCCAAAAAAGAGGTTCCGTGGGGCAGCTGGCCGACCAGCCAGACGGTCACCGTCTACGACGGCAACTATCTGAATTACCTGCAGAATCCGACGTTTGTCGACGAGCAGCGCGTCGACATCATGAAAAACGTGACGACGGCTGTCCTGAACTCGATCACGAACGTCAACGTCGGCATCATGCGCTTCAATCACTCCGACGGCGGCCCGATTATTCACGCGGTCGAGGATCTGGACGCCAACCGCACGTCAATTCTCAATGCGGTCGACTCGATCACTGCCGGTGGCGCGACGCCGCTGTCGGAGACGCTGTATGAGTCGGCACTGTACTGGCGTGGCCTGCCCGCCTACTACGGCGAGAATATCGGTGAGCACAACACCGATCCGGCCGCACTCGCGTCGACCGGCCCCGAGGTCTATGCGCAGCCTCCGTCCGACGTCTGCGCGAAGAACTTCAATGTTCTGCTGACGGACGGTGTGCCAGTCAACGATGGCGAGACACCCAACCTCGTGGACAATCTGCCCAATTGGGGCCTGACCATGGGTCAGGCGGGTTGCACCGGCAACAACATGGGCGATTGCCTGGACGACATCGGCCAGTACCTGTTCACCGACGACATTTCCAATGACCCGGGCGTTCAGGTGGTGACGACGCACACGATCGGCTTTGCGATCGACCTTCCGATTCTGGAGTCGACCGCGGAAGCGTCCGGCGGTGAGTACTTCCTCGCGGACGACGTCGAGAGTCTCACGCTGGCACTGCTCGAGATCGTCAATCAGGTTCAGGACCGTTCGCTGTCATTCGCAGCGCCGGCCGTTGCCGTCAATACGTTCAACCGCACACAGAACCTGAACGACCTGTTCCTGACGACTTTCGCAGCGCGCGAGCAGGTGCACTGGCCCGGCAACCTGAAGCGGTACCGGATCTCCAATGGTGAGATCGTCGACGCCAACAATATTCCGGCCGTCAATCCGCTCAATGGTTTCTTCTACGACACGGCAACCAGTTTCTGGTCGACCGGCTCCGACGGCAACGACGTCAGACTGGGCGGCGCCGTCGAGAACATGCCGGACTCCTCGTCACGCCGGTTGTTCACGGACAACTCGGCAAATCCGGACCTTACGGCTGCTACGAACGCACTGCACCCGACGAATGCGGACAACTTCACGGACGCGGACTTCGGTCTGACCGGTTCCGGCGATGAACCGACACGTGAGGAGCTGATTCGCTGGGCGCGTGGCGAAGATATCCTCGACGAGGACTTCGACCCGACCACGACGGAACGCAGGGCGATGGGCGACCCGCTGCACTCGCAGCCGGCAGCTATCGTCTACGGCGGATCGCCGAGCAATCCGGACGCCGTCATCTATGTCGCCACGAACGACGGTTATTTGCACGCAATCGACGGCGCGACCGGTCAGGAACTGTGGTCCTACGTTCCGAGTGAGTTGCTGCCGAATCTCATCAAGCTGTTCTTCAACCCGGACGCCCCCTTCAAGAACTACGGAATCGACGGCAACATCGTCCCGGTCGTAAAGGACGTGGACGAAGACGGCGTGGTCGACCCGGCTGACGGCGATTTCGTCTACATCCTGTTCGGCATGCGCCGCGGCGGCAGTGCCTATTACGCACTCGACGTAACCGACAAGTACAACCCGCAGCTTCTGTGGCGTGTGCAGGACCCGGCCTTCGGCCAGTCCTGGTCGACACCGACGGTCGCGCGCGTAGACATTGCCGATCCGGGCCTCAATGCTGACAACGCTGTTGTTGTCATCGGTGGGGGCTACGATCCGGTGCACGATGCTATCGAGCACCCGATCGCACCTGACGGTGCTGGTTCCGGGATCTACTTCCTCGATCTGCAGACCGGTGACGTCCTGTGGCGTGCGGGAGCCGACATTACGGCGGAACTCACGCTGCCGAGTATGACCCGCGCATTCCCGACGCAGATTCGCGTTGTCGACATGAATGGCGATACGTTCGCCGACCGGATGTACGCCGTCGATATCTCGGGTCAGATCTTCCGGTTCGACATCTTCAACGGCAATCAGCCGGCGGGAATCGGGCCAGACGCGCTGGTTGCCGGCGGCGTCATCGCGCAGCTCGGTGCCGAGGGCAATCTGCCGACCTCGGATCCTGAGACGCGGCGCTTCTACAACGCACCCGACGTCGCTGTCTTCAATGACAATGCGCAGAATCGACGCTTCCTGTCGATCAGCGTCGGCAGCGGCTATCGGGCACATCCGCTGGACAACACGAATGACGATCGTTTCTACTCGATCCGCGATGGCGATGTGTTCAATTCACTGAGCCAGTCCGACTACGACACGTACTCAATCGTCCGCGAAGGCGATCTCGTCGAAGTCAGCGGCTCGGTGGGTACGACGATCACGTCCAACGACGGTGGCTGGATGTTCACACTGCCGGCGAATCAGAAGGTTCTGTCGACGTCCGTGACGTTCAACAACGAAGTCTTCTTCGTCGCGTTCTCACCGGACAACGCGGCAGCCGCAACCTGTGCGGCGGGTCGCGGCCGTAACTTCCTGTACCGGGTGACGGTCAAGAACGGCGATCCCATCGGCGATCTCGACGGCATCGTTCCGGGCGGCGAGGACCAGGCACGCGTAACCGATCTGGCACAGGGCGGTATCGCACCTTCGCCGCGGTTCCTGTTCCCGAGTCCGGAAGACGAGAATTGCACGGGAGCGGACTGCGCGCCGCCGCCGATCGGCTGTATCGGTGTCGAGTGCTTCAACCCCGGATTCGACAACAATCCAGTGCGCACGCTCTGGACGGCGGACGGGATTGATTAATTGAGAAGTGGTTCCGGGCCTTTTGGCCCGGAATCATTCACAATTAGATGATAAATAAGGACTTTTGTCGGAGCACGATGATGAAGACACGGACGCTTTTCACGGCACTTGCACTGCTCATTACGCAGTCTGCATTCGCCGATCGCGTAATCGTCACCGAGGTGGAGGCGGTCGAACTCTCGCCGTCGAACATCATCCTGCCGGGATCTGTGAACGGCATGATGACGTACCGCCCCTGCGCGGGCGACTGCGAGGTGGAGTACGAGCGCGCTCGTCTCACCGAGACCACGAGCTTCGTCGTTAACGGTCAGGCCGTGAGGTGGGAAGACTTCCGCGTCGACTTTACGACAATGCGTACGGCCGATGACAGCTACGCGCTCGTCAGCGTCGATCTCAGGACCAACACGGTCACGAGCATCCGCATTCAAGGCTAAAGCGGCTGGGTAGCGACCCGGGATTCGATGGACTCGAACCCGGCGCCAGCCCATCTGAACCAATCAAAAAAACAACATCAGGGGACAACGGTATTTCGTGTGACTGACTGAGCGATTAGGTCACGGATCGACTTAAAAGAGGTAAGGACACATGTTCAGGTCCGTTAAGCACTTCGCTTGGGCAATAGCGGGTGCACTATTGACACTGACGGTCGCATCGCCGGTTTGGGCCGACGATGTAGAACTGCTGCTTTCGACGCCGGGTGCAAGTAACGCGGCGAAACCGAACGTACTGTTCATCATCGATTCCTCCGGGTCGATGACGACGGTCGAGACGTCGCAGGAGCCGTACGACTCGAGCCAGATCTACACGGGCTCGTGTGATCTCGACTACTACTACTGGACGACGAATTCGGGCATCCCGAACTGCGGCAGCCAGTACCGGTTCCGCAAGACGGCGTTCGTGTGCGAACAGGGTGTTGCGCAGATCACGGATGCCGGCTCGTACACCGACACGATGTCGATGTACCGCAAGTCCGGCAACAAGTGGAAGTGGCGGACGATCAACCGCAATCTGACGAACAATGCCGTCGAGTGCCGTGCGGACGAAGGCGTCCACGGATACGGTGCCAACCCCGCGGACGAACCGTATCCGCGTGCCGGGTCGAACAACCCGCCGTATACGAACAACCCGAATCAGGGTGTGGACTGGGGTTCGAGCCCGACGCACCGCGTCTATACGGTCTATGACAGCAACTACCTGAACTGGTACCACAATCCGCCGGGCTCGAGCATGAGCCGTACGGACATCGTGAAGGCCGTGACGACGAACGTTCTCGGCTCGATCAACAATGTCAACGTCGGCTTCATGCGCTTCAACTGGAGCCAGGGCGGTCCTGTCGTCCACGCACTGAAGGATCTCGACACCAATCGTGCGGAGGCCCTGCAGGTCGTGCAGGATATTCCGGCATCCGGCTGGACCCCGCTCTCCGAGACGATGTATGAAGCCGCGCTGTACTACAGCGGCATGCAATCTCACTACGGTGCGCTCGCCGATACGGATCCGGACGCCGTCCTCGCATTCTCGCCCACCGGCGAATTCGTGTACGACCAGCCGGCCGACTATGCCTGCGCGAAGAACTTCATCGTCCTCCTAACGGACGGTGCACCGACGCAGGACGTGGACGCATACTGGCGCGTGCCGACGCTGCCGGGTTATCCGTCCGTGGTCGGCCGCAGCAATTGCGACGGCGGCAACGTCAACGGTGCCTGCCTCGATGACGTGTCCGAGTACCTCGCGCTGGCGGACATCAACCCGCTCGTGCCGGGCGACCAGAATGTCACTACGTATACGATCGGCTTCACGGTCGACCTGCCCATCCTCAAGGAGACGGCCGAGATCTCCGGCGGTGAGTACTATCTCGCCTCCGACGTGACCTCGCTGACGGCAGCTTTGACTGACATCGTCACCAATATCTTCGATCGCGACATCTCGTTCACGGCTCCGGCTGTGGCGGTGAACGCATTCAACCGAACACAGCACCTGAACGATCTGTACGTGTCGGTATTCCGCGCGGCGGACCAGGTCCATTGGCCCGGCAACATCAAGAAGTTCACGATCGCCGAGAGCGAGGTTCGCGACGCGAACAACGTCAACGCAGTCGACCCGAACACCGGCTACTTCGCCGACTGGGCACGCAACTTCTGGTCGAACGAGACGGGACCGGACGGCGCCAATGTAACCATGGGCGGTGCAGCCAACTCACTGCCGATACCGTCGCTGCGTAACGTCTACACGAACATCTCGATGGGCGATCTGACGCTGCCGACCAACGATTTCTCGGTTGCCAACATCTCCGCGTTCAACGATGGCGACCTGGGACTTACCGGTGCCGATGGCGAACCCACTCTCGACGTACTTATCGAATGGGCGCGCGGACAGGACGTCAAGGACGAAGACAACGATCCGACCACGGACGTTCGCTACGCCATGGGCGACACGCTGCACTCCGAACCCGCAGCCGTCGTGTACGGCGGGTCGGGTGGCTCGCAGGACATCGTCGTCTTCAACGCCACCAATGACGGCTACCTGCATGCGGTCGACGCGAGGACCGGCATCGAGATGTGGTCGTTCATCCCGTACGAGCTGCTGCAGAATCTCGCCGATCTCTACTTCAATGAGAACGTCGACTACAAGACCTACGGCATTGACGGCGACATCGTGCCGGTCATCTATGACTACGACAACGATGGCATCATCGAAGCGAACGACGGTGACTACATCTACATCGTCTTCGGCATGCGCCGCGGTGGCGACAACTACTACATGATCGACGTCACCAACCGGAATCGTCCGGTCCTGCGCTGGATCCGCACTTTCGCCGAGTCCGGACAGTCCTGGTCGACGCCTGCGGTCGCCAAGATCGACATCGACAGCCCGGCACAGATCAGTGCGCAGAAGGCCGTGCTCGTCCTGGGCGGCGGCTACGACACTGTTCACGATGCAGCCGGACATCCGACGACACCGGATGCCGAGGGCTCTGGCATCTTCATGTTGGATCTCGAGACCGGCGACATGATCTGGCGTGCCGGCCGCGACACCTTCGCGGACCTGACGGTCCCGTCGATGACGCGCGCGATTCCGAGCATGATTCGGGTTATCGACATGAGCGGCGATGGGCTCGCGGACCGCATGTATGCCGCGGATCTCGGCGGGCAGATTTGGCGCTTCGATATCTCCAATGGCCAGGTCGTGAGCAACCTTGTTGCCGGGGGCGTGATTGCGCAGCTCGGTGCCGAGGGCACGAGCAACCCGAGCGCCGCTCAAACACGTCGCTTCTATACGACGCCGGATGTGGCGATGTTCACCGACAAGAATCAGGACCGTAGATTCCTGGCGATCAACATCGGTACCGGCTACCGGGCTCACCCGCTCGACGACAGCGCATCCGACCGTTTCTACTCGGTGCGCGATCCGGACGTCTTCAACACGTTGACGCAGGGTCAGTACAACACCTACGACATCATTCGCGACGACGATCTGGTCGATGTGTCCGGAATCGCCGACACGGTGATCCCGTACAACGGTGACGGCTGGAAGTTTGTCCTGCCGCCGACGCAGAAGGTGCTGTCGACGTCACGGACGTTCAACGATTCGATCTTCTTCGTGACATTCGAGGCGACGGTGGACTCCGCCGATCCGTGCCGTGCAGGTCAGAGCCTCAACCGCCTGTACCGCGTGGACGTCTCGAACGGTAACCCGATCATTCCGGAGGGCGACCCGGTTCCGTCCGACGGTCAGGAAGCCGATGACGCACGCATCACGCGTCTCGAACAGGGCGGTATTGCACCGCAGCCCATCTTCCTGTTCCCGTCGCCGGTCGATGAGAACTGCACGGGTCAGGAATGTGCGCCGCCGCCGGTTGCGTGTGTCGGTGTCGAGTGTTTCGACCCTGAGTATCCGAACAACCCCGTCCGCACGTTGTGGACGCAGGCCGGTGTCGAGTAGCGCTATACTGGACGGCCGAGCCGGGAGGAGAGATTGATGTACAAGAAAATGCGCGGCGTAACGCTGGTGGAGCTCATGATCGTCGTGATCGTGCTGGGGATACTCGCGGCCGTCGCCTACCCGAACTATCGGGACACCGCGGCTCGTGCCAAGCGCAACGAGGCAAAGGCTGCGCTTCTGCAGATCGCAACGAATCAGGAGCGCTTCTACCTCAACAACAATACCTACACGACGGATATGACCCGGCTGGGCTTCGCCGGGGCAGGCAATGTCGTCACCGATTCGGGTTCCTACCGGATCAACGTCGATGCCGCGGACGCGAACAACTTCACGGCGACGGCGACGTACCTGAACGCCGGCAACGAAGCCGGACGCTGCGCGACCTTCCAGATCGACGGCCGCGGCGTCAGGACCTCCGCACCGCTTGCCGATTGCTGGACGCGAACGCGGTAGTTATTTTTCGGCGGCCGCCTCAGCGCGGCCCGAGCCGAACAGCGAATCGATAATCAACAACGCGGCGCCGACCGTAATGGCGGCGTCCGCGACGTTGAACGAGGGGAACGCCCAGTTCCCGAACCACACCTGAATGAAGTCGGTCACGTGGCCGAGCCGTATGCGGTCGACAACGTTCCCGACCGCACCCCCGAGCACCAGCGACAGGCCGGCCGCGAGGATCAGCGGACCCTGGTTCCGAATGCGCCACAGCCAGACGCCGATAACCACGCTGACGACAGAGGCGAGCACAATAAAGAAGTAGCGCTGCCAGCCGCCCGCATCAGCGAGGAGACTCCACGCCGCACCTTCGTTTTGCTGGTGAGTCAGCGTCAGGAACGCGTTGATATCGCGAGGAGGACTCGGGTACGGCATGTATTGAATAATTGCCGACTTGGTCACCTGGTCGGCGATGACCACGACAAGCGCCACGATCATCCAGATCACGAATCGCTTCGATTTGAGATTCAGCTTGTCAGTCAATGCGCGTCCCTCGCAGTTACGCCGCGTCCGCAGCCAGGATCGAGCGGGCATTGTCGGCGTCGACGTGCATCTGTGCAACCAGATCGTCCACCTTCTCGTATTTCTTCTGCCCTCTAAGCCGCTCGATGAAATCGACGTGGATGTAGCGGCCGTATATGTCTTCGTCGAAGTCGAACAGGTGAACCTCCAGAAGCGGCTTCGTACCGTCGAAGGTCGGCCTCGAACCAACGCTTGCCACGCCGTCACACGGCCCCCCGTCGAGCCCCTCCACGCGCACCGCGAAAATCCCTGACACTGCGCACTGTCGGCGGCGCAAATCGACGTTTGCCGTCGGATAACCGAGGCTCCGCCCGACCTGCTCGCCTCGGACGATCTTGCCCGACATCCGGTACGGCCGACCGAGTAACGCCGTCGCGCGCATCATCTGACCGCTCTCGCAGGCCTCCCGGATAGACGTACTGCTGACGCGCGTGCCCTCCACGACGACACTCGGCAATTGCTCGACCGTGTAGTCCAGCGGGCGGCCGAGTCTCTGCAACAGTCCGATATCGCCTTCGCGTTTCCGTGCAAACCGGAAGTCGTCGCCGATCACCACGTGCCGTGCGTTCAGGCCGTGAACGAGTATTCGCCGGATGAAATCGGGACCCGAGATCCCGCGCATTGCCTGCGAGAATCGCGGGCAATAGAACATATCGATGCCGCGGCTATGCAGGCCGTCGTACTTCTCCCGGAATCGCATCAGCCGCGCCGGCGGCCGGTCCGCCTGGAAGAATTCCTTGGGTGTCGGTTCGAAGCTCATGACAACCGAGACCATGCCGCGTTCGCGGGCCGTTTTGTTCAATCGCTCGAGCAGCAGCTCGTGGCCGAGATGCAGACCGTCGAACGAGCCGACGGTGACGATCGAGCCGTTCTCGATGTCGCCGTACGGAATATCGGTGAGGTGCCTGACGAGACGCATCTACTGTTTCAGCCTGAGTCCTGACGGTCTGAGTCCCGTGGCGAACAGGACGACAAAGTACCCGATTGCGCCGGCGAGAACGCTCACCGCAAGCCACAGAACGCGGTCGAAGAAGCCGGCATCGAGCCACCATTGGAGCGGCCGATGCAGCCAGGCCAGTATCGCCCACATGACCACGTTCGCCAAGACGATCTGCAGCAGCAATGCCCGCCAACCGCCTGCATGCTGCAGGATCGATTCGCCGGCGAGACGCCGGTACAGGAGTACAGCATTCAGCATCGCGGCGACCGACGTCGCCCCGGCCAGGGCGACGTGCCGGCCGACGAACTCGATGGTAGTCAGATACCAGACGCCAGCGATACTAAGTAAGACGTTGACGCTGAGCGCGATGATTGCGATCCGCACCGGCGTCCGCGTATCGCCGCGGGCGAAAAAAGCCGGCGCCAGGATCTTCACGAACGAGAAGCCAACAAGTCCGATGGCGTAGGCCTGCAGTGCCATCACCGTCATCCGGACGTCGTGCTCGTCGAAGATGAATCCATGGAACAGCGTGACGATGAGCGGACCCGCGAGCATGATGAGTCCGATCGCCGCCGGAACGGCGATGATCGAGGCGACCTTCATCGACCAGTCCAGCGTCTGCGCAAAGGTATCGCGATTGCCGCTGGCCCACAGCCTCGAAAGATACGGCAGCGTGACCGTCGCGAGCGCGATGCCGAAGAGGCCCAGCGGGAACTCCATCAGGCGATCGGACAGGTATAGCCAGCTGATGCTGCCGACGCCGAGCATGGACGCGATGATTCCGCCGATTAGCACGTTCACCTGAGCGACCGACGACCCGAAGATAGCCGGCAACATGAGGCGCACAGCCCGTCGCAGGCCCTCGTGCCGCGGCGCCCAGCGTGGGCGCGGCAGCGCCCGGATACGTGCGAGGAAGGGAAGCTGGAAAAGCAGCTGACAAAGTCCTGCGATGAACACGGCGTAGGCGAGCGCCATGCCCGACTGGTCGACCAGCGGCTCCAGCCAGATCGCGCCCGCGATGAGCACGACGTTCAGAATGACAGGCGTGAAGGCGGGCACGCCGAAGTGCCCATAGGTGTTCAGGACGCCGCCGGCAAACGCCGTCAATGAAACGAAGAAAAGGTACGGGAAGGTAAAGCGCAGCATCATTGCCGCGAGGTCCAGATCTCCGCCCTCGCCGACGAAGCCCGGAGCGACTAACAGAACGATCAGCGGCGCTGCGATGACGCCGATGAGCGTGATCACGAACAGGACGACGGCGAAGGTCCCCGCGACGGCGTCGATGAACTCCCTGGCCTCTTCGTGACTGTGACGTTCCCGGTACTGCCCCATGACCGGCACGAATCCGGCCGAGAACGCGCCCTCGGCGAAAAAGCGCCGGAGCATGTTCGGAATGCGGTTGGCGACGATGAAGGCATCCAGAATGAGCCCGGCGCCGAAAAAACGCGCAAACACGATATCGCGGACCAGCCCTAGGATGCGGGACAAGAGGGTCATTCCGCTCACCACCGAAGACTTCGCGAGCAGCTTTCGGCCGCTGACCTCCGCGGCGACGCCCCCGGTGTCCTGAGTGGTCTTTTCAGTGCTCATTCGCTGCAGGATTCTAGCGTAAAAGATTCGTAAAATCAGTAATTTATGGACGACATGAGGGTGTCCGCCGGCCGCCGGCCGGCAACCATTGACATTCCCCTTCCCGGCGAGAATAATACGCGGCTCTTTGAATCCGGACTCGGTAAAAACCAGTGGCAAACATCAAATCGGCAAGGAAGCGCGCAAAGCAGGCCGAGAAGACTCGCAAGCACAACATGGGGCTGCGTTCTCGCATGCGTACCAAGATCAAAGACGTGATCAAGGCATGTGACGCAGGCGACCAGAAGGCAGCGTCAGCGGCGTATCAGGACGCTGTGCCCGTGATCGACAGCATGGTCAACAAGGGTATCGTGACGAAGAACAAGGCTGCCCGTCACAAGAGTCGTCTGAACAAGCGCGTAAAGGCGCTCTCCGCCTAAGGCGAGGCCGCGACAGTTTCAAAAAAGCCCGCTCATCGGCGGGCTTTTTTTATGCCTCTGGCCCGGCGTCGTCTCCGGCTCCGGCGTCGACGAGATGCTGCTCGGCACGTTGCTCATCCATCAGCTCCAGCTCCCGCATAACTGCCTGAGCCAGTTCGTCACAGCCCTCACCGGTTGCCGCGCTCACCTCGAAGATGGGGCCGTCCCAGTCGAGGTCGGCGACGAGCGCCTGTCGCCGCTCGGCCCGCGCGTCTGAGGCAAGCAGGTCGACTTTGTTGATCACCAGCCAGCGCGGCGACTCGGTTAGCTCAGCCGAAAACTTCTCCAACTCATTCGCCACCGCGCGCACCGAGTCCGCGGGGTCGATCGTCTCGTCGAGCGGCGCGATATCGACGAGGTGCAGCAGAAGCCGCGTTCGCTGCAGGTGCTTGAGAAAACGAATGCCCAAACCCGCCCCTTCGGCGGCGCCTTCGATGAGGCCGGGGATGTCGGCCATGACGAAACTCTGCAGTAACCCGACTCTGACGACACCGAGGTTCGGATGCAGCGTCGTAAACGGGTAGTCCGCAATTCGCGGTTTGGCGTGCGACATTGCGCTGATAAGCGTCGACTTGCCGGCATTTGGCAGCCCGAGCAGACCGACGTCCGCCAGCACCTTGAGTTCCAGTTTCAGATGCCGAGCCTCGCCAGGCGTGCCCTGCGTCGTTTTGCGCGGCGCCCGATTGGTGCTGCTCTTGAAGCGCGTATTGCCGAGCCCCCCTCGCCCGCCTTCGGCGACCTTCTGCCGCTGGCCGTCCTCGGTAAGGTCACAGATCAGCTCACCTGTATCGACGTCGTGAACGACGGTGCCGCACGGAACGGTCACTTCGCGATCGTCGCCCGAGCGCCCGGTCATGTTCCGGCCGGCACCACCCTGCCCGTTCTCGGCGCGATACTTCCTCGCAACGCGGAAATCCGCCAGCGTGTTCATCGACTGGTCGGCGACCAGGTAGACATCGCCACCGTTGCCGCCGTCCCCGCCGTCCGGGCCGCCACGCTCGACGTACTTCTCACGCCGGAACGACAGGCAGCCGTGGCCGCCGTTGCCCGCGACAACGCGAATCGTGGCTTCGTCGACAAAGTTCATGATCTGGGAGTCTAGTCTGCCGCGCTCAGAAACAGAAAACCCCGCTTCCGCGGGGTTCTGTCAACCGAGCGCCCGGAGGCCCGTCGGCCCCAGGTGCGACGTCGTCGCGTCAGACGACGCTGACGAACTGCCGGTTCTTCGGTCCCTTCTTCTCGAAGCGAACCTGTCCGTCTTTTTTCGCGAACAGCGTGTGATCGCGGCCGACGCCGACGTTCACGCCGGCGTGGAAACGCGTGCCGCGCTGGCGAACGATGATGTTGCCCGCGACAACGTCCTGACCGCCGTAGATCTTCACGCCAAGACGTTTGGATTCTGAATCGCGGCCGTTCTTACTGCTGCCGCCTGCTTTCTTATGTGCCATTGTGCTGTACCTCGATTCGGGGGAACGCGGAGGCCCGCCCGCTCAACTCAATTCCAATGTAAGGACAATTAGTCCTTGGCTGCCTTCTTGGCAACCTTCTTCTTGGCTGCCTTTTTCGCGGTCTTCTTGCTCGCGGTCTTCTTGGCGGCCGCCTTCTTGGTCGCCGTCTTCTTGGCTACCTTCTTCTTGGTGGCCTTCTTCGCCGCCGGTTTGGCTTCGGCCGACTCAGCCTTCCTGGCTTCAGCAGCCTCAGCCTTCTTCGCCGGTGCCTTGCCGCCGATCGCCGTAATCTCCACCTCGGTGAAGAACTGGCGGTGAGACCCCTGACGCAGGTAGTTCTGTCGGCGCTTGAACTTGACGACCGGAACCTTCTTCGACTTGCCCTGACGCAGCACCTTGCCGCTGACCGTCGTACCCGCTACCAGCGGATTGCCTACCTTGATATCGGCACCCTCGCCGACCAGAAGCACCTCGTCGAAGCTGATCGTCTCGCCTTCGCCGGCCTCGATTTTCTCGAGCCGCAATACGTCACCCTTCTCCGCGCGGTACTGTTTGCCGCCGGTGCGAAAAACCGCATACATCGTGTTACTCCGTGTTGCAGGCTGCATTGAACGCAACCCACTGAGATTCAAAAGATTTCCTGGCGGCTGGCGCGATTGTGCCCGATTCGTGCCGGACGGCCTGGCCGCAAAAGACCGCGAATTCTATAGATTCCCCTGCCCTGGGTCAACGACGAGCGGCAACAGAATTCCTGCACATTTCAAGGGCTTGCGGCCGTCGTCAGAGAGCGCGCGAGGCCCCTGGCCGGGTCGCCAATCCGGGTGGTTTCAGGCATTATCGCGGGCCTGATGGAGCCGCTCGAACAATCCACCGACAAGCCGGCCTTCGACGACGTCGCCGAGCTGGCCAGCGCCGACATGGCCGCTGTGGATCGGATGATTTCGAAGAGTCTCGCGAGCGACGTCGAACTGGTCTCGCAGGTCGCCGAATACATCGTCATGAGCGGCGGCAAACGCCTGCGGCCGATGATCGTGCTGCTCGCCTCCCGCGCGTGGGGCTACGACGGAGAGCAGCACTACCGCGCCGCGGCAATCATCGAATTCATCCATACCGCAACCCTGCTGCACGACGACGTCGTCGATTCCTCTGAGCGGCGTCGCGGCCGGGATTCGGCAAACACCGTGTTCGGCAATCAGGCGAGCGTCCTCGTGGGCGACTTCCTGTATTCCCGCGCTTTCCAGATGATGGTCGACATCGGCAGCATGCGCGTCATGCAGATTCTTGCGGACGCGACCAACACGATCGCCGCCGGCGAAGTCATGCAGCTAATGAACGTGCACGACCCCGAAGTCAGCGAGGAAGCCTATCGCGAGGTGATCTATCGCAAGACCGCCCGTCTGTTCGAGGCCGGTGCGCAGATCGCCGCCGTCCTCGCCGATCGCTCGGAGAGCGACGAGGCGGCGATGATCGCTTACGGACAGCATCTCGGCACGGCATTCCAGCTTGTCGACGACGCGCTCGACTTCGAGGCCTCCGCCGAAGAACTCGGCAAGAATCTGGGCGACGACCTGGCCGAAGGCAAACCGACCCTGCCGCTGATCCACGCCATGCGCGAGGCCGGCGACAGCGACCGGGAACTGATCCGCCGAGCCATCGTCGAGGGCGGCCTGGAGCGGCTCGAAGACATCCAATCGGTCATTGAATCCACCGGTGCCCTCCAGTACACTGCGGCGCGCGCTCAGGAAGCCGCCGATCTGGCGATACGCGCCTTGTCCGACGTTCCCGACTCGGACTACAAAGAGGCCCTGGTCGCGATCGCGGAATTCGCGGTCGAACGACGCTCCTGAGACCCGCTGGCCACCCGGCCATCCCTGACGGGGTATAGCTCAGCCTGGTAGAGCGCTATCTTCGGGAGGTAGAAGTCGCTGGTTCGAATCCAGTTACCCCGACCACTCCAATCAAGAAAGGCCGCCTCGCCCCAAAGGGGCGGCCTTTCTTGATTGGAGTGGTCGGGACGTGGGTGGAACCCGGTATTGGATCGCACCGAGCCGGGCAAGGCCCGGCGACAAACGCGCGCAGCGCGTTCATCCAGTTACCCCTTGGTGTCGGGCTCTGCCCCACGATCAAACCCGGGCGGGGCATAGTCGCTAACGGCCTTGCACCTGTTCTAAAGGTCAGTCGGCAGGTACCGGCTGCGTTCTTCTTACCCGTTGCCTACCGACTGCCCGTGCTGTCGGGCTTCGGACCACTTTCAATCCTGGACGGGGCACAGTCACTGTCGGCCTTACACCTGTTCTAAAGGTCAGTCGGCAATAACCGGTTTCGCTGAGCTCACCGGTGTGGGCCGACTGGGCCATATCGGGCTGAATCTCTTTGACATAAGTCCCTACTCCCCAAAACCGGAACGAGTCCACAGAACTGGCGGGGCATTTCCGATACAAGTCTCGGATGCAGGTCGACTCTCGCATTTCTCGTGCAATTTCAGGTGTTTTCGGCCTGACTTTCGCGCTGATTTTGAGTGGTTGCTCGTTTTTCGGCGAGCCGCCCCCGGACGATCCCATCGTGCTCGAACCGGTCGTCGAGGAACCGCGTGAGCCGGAGATCCCGATCGTGCCGGCCCCCGTCGACCCGGAGCCCGATCCGATTCTGACCGAGCCGCTGCCGGAGCCGCCCACGGTGGCGATCGCCCTTTCCAGCCGGCAGCCTGCTTATGAGGCGGTAGCGCTCGAGTTGTCGAACATCCTCGACGAGTACGCGATCTACGACCTCTCCGATCGCAGCCAGCCACCCGTGACCGCCCTCCGGCTCATCAATGACTCGGATGCCGGCGTGGTAGTGGCCATCGGACTGCGCGCGGCTCGCTCCTCCATAGCGATGTCCGATACACCGGTCGTATTCAGTCAGGTGTTCAACTACAACGAGCACGAACTTCTGTCCGACAGCAGCCGCGGCGTCTCATCGCTAGCTCCGCTGAGCGCCCATCTTGCAGCGTGGAAAGAACTCGACCCGGAGATTTCGTCGGTCGGCGCGATCATCGGCGAAGGACATGACGAACTGATTGCCGAAGCACATGCGGCCGCCGAGCGGCACGGTGTCGAATTGGAAGTCCAGGTCGTGACCTCCGATCAGGAAGCGCTGTATCACTTCCGGCGCATGGTCCGCGATATCGACGGCTTTTGGCTGTTCCCAGATAACCGAATCCTGAGCGCTCGATCGTTGAGCGCGATTCTCGAGCAAGCCAACCAGCGGCGCGTCCCGGTCGCGGTGACTCACGAACCGCTGCTGGCAATGGGCGCGACCCTCAGCGTATCGGCGGTTGCCGAGGACATCGCACGCACGATTGTCGGTGTCATTCGCGAGATCGAAGCCGGTCGTATCGAACAGATTCCACCGATTACGCCGTTGAGTGAAGCACGCATCGTTGTCGGCGACTCGGCGGAGCCGACACGAACCGCGTCTCGCGCGGACGACTAGATCATGCGACATCTGCTGTCACTCGAGCCGATCGTCCGACGCCTCTCCACAGCGATCGAGGAGCGACGCCAGGGAAAACGCCGCCTCGTCGACGAGATTCTCTCTATCCAGGTCGTGAGCGCGACGCTCATCGGCATACTCGCTGTGGCGGCGCTCTATTGGGGAGGACAGTGGGTCCTGAAGGACAGCTACAGCCGCTGGGCGATGCAGTGGACCCAGGAGCTCAACGAGCTGGGATCGCCGCTGTACCTGGCCGACGACGATGAGGCGCTGATTCGCCTCGAAAGCTTCGTAGCCCGGTATCCGGAAATCAATCATGTCAGCTACTTCGATTCGAGCGGACAGCCGCTGTTTTCGGTGCGTAGCGGCGATGACCTGACCGAAGTCGCTCCGCTGCAGGCCGATGACGTTGCGGAAGCCATCAATTTGATGGGCGCGCAGGAGCCGTTCGTCCTGAAGAGCGGCGTACTCGACCCGCAGCGATTCGAGATCGTCGCGCCGATCTGGACGGAGTCTTTCGCGGGTGACGGGCTGTTCAACTTCGATCCGGCGCAGGTCGACACGGAAGCATCGACCGAGCTATTGGGCTTCGTCGGCATCCACCTCGACTACATGATCTTCCACAACCAGTTGCTGACAAACATCAAAACAGCGGTGCTGTTCCTGCTGATGATTCTGATCGCGTTCGCGCTGTTCGGCCGCCGCGCATTGCAGCGCGCGCTGTCATCGTTCCGCGAGCTCAGGCAACCGCTGCGCGAACTCGCAGAGGGCAATCTGGACGTGTCCTTCGAACCGGCGAAGCATCGCGAGATCGCTGACATCGTCGAGGCGCTGGAAAGCACGAAAACCGCCATCAGCGAGCGCAACGAGAAGCTGATGGAGCTCGCGAACCACGACAACCTGACGGGGCTGTTCAACCGGCGCCGATTCATCGAGGACCTCAAAGCAGTACTCGCCGCCCTGCCCGAATCCCGTTCGACCAGCGCGCTGCTGTTTATCGACCTGGATCGCTTCAAGTACATCAATGACAGCTGCGGTCATCCGGCGGGCGATCGCATGATTCGTCGCGTCGCCGCGGAACTGATGCGTAGCGTCGACGAGAGCGGAACCGTCGCGCGCTTCGGCGGAGACGAGTTTGTCGCGCTGGTGAACGACGTCAATGAAGAGGAAGCCCGGGACGCCGCCGAGGGTATCCTGGCGAACATGCGGCAGCTGACTCACGTAGAGGACGACCGCATCTTCCACGTCCATTGCAGTATCGGTATTGCGTTGATCGATGGCCGGAATTTCGATCACGACGAGCTCATGGCGCAAGCGGACCACGCATGCCGTGAAGCGAAGCTGGCGGGCCGCAATCGCATTGCTGTCTTCGAGGAATCCGACGAGCAGCTCGCGCGGGCAACGGCCGATGCCGGATGGATGAGCATCCTGCGCAAAGCGATCGACAACGACGAGTTCGAACTCCGCTTCCAACCGATCAATCGCATCGATACGGGCGAGACGACCCATCACGAAGTCCTGATACGCCTGCGCGACGAGAGCGGCAGGATGATCAAGCCCGACGCCTTCCTGCCCGCCGCAATCCGCTTCGGACTGTTGTCGGAAATCGACCTTTGGATGGTCCGCCATGCGTCGGCTGCGTACGCGGTGTACAGAGAGAAGACGCCGCAGATTCGGCTCTCGATCAATCTGTCTGCAAACGCCTTCGAAGCCGATGACCTCGCGGCATTCGTGGAGAAGACCTTCGAGGAGTTCGGCGTCGATCCGGCGCACATCATCTTCGAGATTACCGAGAGCCTGGCCGTTCGTCGCCCCGCTCATGTTGAGAAGCAGATTCATGCGTTGCGGGAACTCGGTTGCAATCTGGCGCTCGACGATTTCGGCACGGGCTACAGCTCGTTCAGCTACCTGCAGAAACTGCACTTCGACTACATCAAGATCGACGGCGCCTTCGTCGAGAACATCCGCGACAACCCGGTCGACCAAAAGATGATCCGGCTGATCGCCGAGATTGGCCACGAGGCCGGCATGCAGACCATTGCCGAATACGTTCAGGACGCCGAGTCACTGACGTTGCTCGGCGAACTGGGTGTCGACCTGGCACAGGGGTACTTCGTTGGCAGGCCGAGCAGCCGACCAAACTTTCGTTCCACTCCGATCTCGCTCAGCTACCAGCGCAACAAGCGGACCTCGCAGCAATAGACTAGACTCGCTGGCATACGTAGCGTCGAACTCGGCAGCGGTATGAAACGAGCGAAGAGCGTCGAAGATTTTATCCGCGACGCGTCAGCATGGAATCCCGAACTCGAACGTCTGCGAGAGATATTGCTGGCGACGGACCTCACGGAAGAGATCAAGTGGGGCGCACCGTGCTACACGCACAACGGCAAGAACGTCGTGGGCATCGGTGCATTCAAGTCCTACTTCGGTCTCTGGTATCACCAGCGTGCGCTGCTCGCGGACGACGCCGGCGTTCTGATCAACGCCCAGCAAGGAAAGACGCGCGCACTCAGGCAGTGGCGGATGTCTTCGATGAAGGACATCAAGGCTGCGATCATCAAGCGCTACGTCAAAGAGTCCGTCGCCAATGTCGACAGCGGCCGCCAGATCAAGGCAAAGCGCGCACAGCCGATCGACGTTCCGCAGGAACTTCACAATGCCTTGCGACGGCTGAAAGGCGCTACGAGTGCATTTCACGCGTTGCGGCCGGGGCTGCAGCGCGAATATGCCGACTACGTCGCCAGCGCCAGGCGGGACGATACGAAAGCCCGCCGGATCGAGAAGATCCTGCCGATGATCGTTGCAGGTGCCGGACTCAATGATCGCTATCGCTGAACGGAAAACCGCCGCCGCGCCGCATGAGCCCGGGTTTCCCTCGCCAAATCATGGACTTCTGCGCGCCTAATTCGCGTTTTGTGACGCGTTCCGTGTGCCTGCAGGCCCGCCGATTTTAGAATTTAGTCAAATGTCGCCGGCATAAGACCGCGCGACGACGCTTTTGGGTTCAATGAAACAGAAACGCGCATATCGTGCTCTATCGCTGTTGCTGGCGGCCGTCTGGCTGTTGCCGGCTGCTGCGCATGCGCAGACGCTGTTCAGCGACAACTTCGAGGACGGCACGCTCGCGCCATGGACCACCACCAATGCGAACCGCTCCGGCGTCAGTAACTCGCCCGGCTTCCAGGGCGGCGGTGCATTCGGCGCGTTCACCCGTTACGACGCGGTCACCGTTACGAGCCCCGTGATCGACGCCTCCGCGGCCCCTGAGGCCAGACTCGATATCTGGATCCGGCGCGGCGCCGACTTTTTCAGCGAGGACACGGACGCCGGTGAGGACCTGGTGCTCGAGTACCAGCGTGCGGACTCGACGTGGAGTTCCCTACGGACTTACCTCGGCTCCGGCACTAATGGCGAGGTCTTCAACGAGACCTTCATCCTGCCCCCCGATGCACGTCATGGCGCATTACGCATTCGTTTTCGGCAGACGAACGGTAGCGGTGTCGGCTTTGACTGGTGGCACATAGACGACGTGGTGATTACGCAGCTGCCTGCCGCCGGCGTCCTCGGCATTGGCACCTGCGAGGACTTCGAGAACGGCCTCAGCACGAACTGGACGATCAACCAGACGTCCGGTTTTGCCGGCGTCAGCAGCGCTACGTCTCAATCACCTACCAGTTCGATGTACCTCAATGGCGGCATTGTCGACGTGACGTCCAACGTCATCGACACCAGCGGACCCACGTTCGGCGATCTCACGATGTGGATCCGGCGCGGCTCCGACACCTTCTCCGAGGACCCTGACGTCGGTGAGGACCTGGTTCTCGAATACCTCGACGATCTGGGTAGCTGGGTAGCGCTCGAAACGTTCACCGGCACTGGGTCGCCGGGACAGATCTTCGCGCGGACCTACGATTTGCCCGCAGCAGGTCGACACGCAGGATTCCGGCTCCGGTATCGCATGACCGGCGGCTCCGGTGCACCATGGGACTATTTCCATATTGACGACGTCTGCTTCAATCTCAGCACCGACCCGTTCCTGCTGGTCACGAAGATTGCGCAGACGATCTCGGATCCGTTCAACGGGACCAGCAATCCGAAGGCCGTGCCGGGCGCCGAGGTTCGGTACACGATCAGCGTCACGAATCAGGGGCTCGGTCCGGTGGATAGCGATTCTCTCGTGATTACCGAAGTCGTACCCGCCAACACCGACTTGTACGTGGACACGACGTCGGGCGATCCGATGCAGTACATCGAAGGACCCACCCCGAGCGGACTCACTCCGCTCAACTACGCCGCAGACGTGACCTTCAGCGACCAGCCTGGCGGCGGCCCGCCGTACACCTACGTTCCCTCCGGGACCGGCTTCGATCCGAATGTCACCGGTTTCCAGATCCAATTGCAGGGCGTAATGAACGGCGCCGTCGGTGGCAACAATCCGAGCTTCAATATCCAGTTCCGTGTCGTCGTCGAGTAGCCGACTCGATTGACAATCCGATTGTGGCGGTGTCATCGTCGCCGCGCATGAGCCCGGTTCTCGACAGCAAACTACCCGACGTCGGCACAACGATCTTCACGGTCATGAGCCAGCTCGCGGCGGACTGCGATGCGATCAACCTGTCGCAGGGGTTTCCGAGCTTCGACCCACCTGACGCGTTGATCGAGCGTATCGAGTATCACCTTCGTCATGGCGCCAACCAGTACGCGCCGATGCCCGGCGTTCCTGCCCTCCGAGAACAACTCGCGGCGAAGACGCTAGAGCGCTACGGCCGTGGCGTGAATGCGGATACCGAAATCACCATCTCGACGGGGGCAACCGAGGGTTTGTTCAGCACGATTCAGGCGGTGGTCCGGCCCGGTGACGAGGTCATCGTCTTCGACCCGGCGTACGACTCCTACGAACCGGCGGTGACGCTGGCCGGCGGAATCACCCGCCATGTCGCGCTTGCGAGTAGCGACAGCGGGTTCGCCATCGATTGGGATGCCTTCGAGAGCGCTCTGGGTGACGAGACGCGGCTGGTCATTGTCAACTTTCCGCACAACCCCACCGGTGCGATTCTGTCCGGCGACGACCTGGACCGTCTCGCCGAATTGCTGAGGCCGTATCCCGCGTTTCTTTTATCGGACGAAGTCTACGAGCACATCGTCTTTGACGGCGTCCAGCACGTGAGCCTGCTGAGCCATGACGAACTCTGGGAACGCTCGTTCGTCGTGTCGTCCTTCGGCAAGACTTTCCACGCCACTGGCTGGAAAGTGGGCTACTGTATCGCACCAGCTGCGCTGACAGCCGAGTTTCGGCGAGTCCATCAGTTCACGACCTTCACGGTCGTCACGCCGATTCAGCTCGCCCTGGCCGACTTTCTGGAAGACGACCCGGACTTCTATCTCGCGCTCTCTGACTTTTACCAGCAGAAGCGCGACCTCTTCTGCCGGCTGTTGGAGGACTCGCCGTTTCGCATTACGCCGACCCACAGCACCTTCTTTCAGCTGCTGGACTATGGCGGGATCAGTGACGACCACGACGTGACTTTGGCGGAACGGTGGACGCGGGAAATCGATGTCGCGTCAATTCCCTTGTCGCCCTTCTGCGAGGCGTCCCTGCAATCGAAGCTGCTGCGATTCTGTTTCGCGAAGGACGATGCCACGCTCGCCGAGGCGGCAAAGCGGCTGCGCTCCCTGCAGGCCCGCGTCTAAGAGCATCGGTCACCGCAGTTGACAGGCCGCTAGCGCGCCAACGTCGCCAGGCGCCGTCATAAACGCCCCGACGACCGACCATCGATACGAGTCGGATTTACTGCGGATAGTCAGGAATGTCGCGGCACATTGCAGTCAGCGCCTGGAAGCTCAGCAGGCCCTTGGCTATAGGCAATGTGAGTCTTCGACGAGCCCGAGCGTCAGCAACCGCACGACCTGCGGACAGGAGGCATCCACAGCCTCGACGATCGCTTTTCGTCCATTCCTGACACCAAGGGCGGTCGTGCCGTTGGCGGTCATTGGCGGGCGAATCCGGCGGTGTGAGAACCCCGCGAGGATTATGTAAGCCGCGGATATTTCAGCGGGTTTGCCAACACGCCACAAATGAGAATATTTCGCATTAAGCCACGCTAGTCCGAATCTCACCGACCGTCCGGGACCTCAGCCGGTGCCGTTCAGGGTCTGTTCATTGCCTGAGCGTTAGCGTTCACGACAGGTCCCCACGAACAACAGGACGGCGAAATGAACCCAACCCTCACTCGGCTCTCGGCAGCGCTCGTGGGCCTGATGCTCGCGGTCTCGGCCGCAGCCAACAGCCCGACGATCCGTCTGTTTCCGACGACGGTCGTCGAAGACCTGCGACAGACCGGTGACGTCGCGCGCGACATGGAGAACGGCCTGCAGGAGGTGATCGGCCGGCTGGACCAGCAGCGCGAGCTTTACGAGCAGTCGAAATGCGACGGCGCCGAGAACGACCCCGGTTGTCAGCGGCTGGCGCGCCAGATCGGAGCGACCTATCTCGACATGCTGACGATCATGGAAGAGCGGCTGCCCGACATGGAGCACACCGTGAACAACACCCGGCAGAGTCTCGAGCGCAGCCTGCGTAACGAACTCGGCCGCAAGATGTCTTCGTGGACGCTGCAGGAAACATTGATCGGCGCCAGCGATCCGGGACCGAGCGCCGAATCCTCACCCACACTTCGCGGCCGTTCCGGCATGCGTCTTTCGGAACGATTCCGCCAGTATTATCAACTGGTCGCAACGTCCGGCAGCCAAAGCGACCAGTCGCTTGCGGTATTGGCGTCGGACATTTACCTCGACATGGACGAAACCAGCGTCCTCATCGAACGCACCCGTCAGGAGATTGCCCGCGCAACGCTGATGGAGCAGCTCAATCAGTCGTTCGGAATCATCACGCCGGAGATGATGGAAGTCGTCGGCGGCGTCAAGACGATCCTGTTCGGTGACGAGGAATCGCGCGCACTGGTCGCCGGCCCGCCGCCGGGCAGCGTCGAGCAGGCCTATCGCAGCCCGCTGGAACAGTAATCCCCAGGAGTCGACCATGAGATTCTCAATCAAACAAACTGCACTTTTTGCCGTTCTCGCGGCGACGCTGGGTCTGTCGGCCTGCGTGTCCAACGAACCCAGCTGCATGTCACCGCAGACGCGCAATCTCGACAGTGCGATTACGGCGGTGCAAAGCAATCTTACGAGCGGCTGCGCCTCGCACTTCGACCGCTACTACGACGACCTCCTGACCATCGCGGAAGGCGATCCGAAGCCTGAGAACAAGCGCACTTTCAGCGAGTTCCTGGTCTGGTCGACGGACGAGGGCCTCCTGAGCCGGCGTCAGGCCGAGGACTATTACAACCGCTACTTCAACGTGAAATTCATGTCGATGCGCGGCGACTACAACAACTGCTCGCACACCTGCCCCAACCGGCAGCGGCTCCTGATCGAGATGGAGCGTGAGCTTTCCGACAAGGAGCGCGGCCTCCTGCTCGTGAGCCAGGACAGCGATGGCTACTACCGGGCCGACCAGCTCTTCAACGAGGTCGAGCTGGTGCTCGAAGCGACCTGTATGGCCTGCGCCGCGAGCCGGTAATGACCGTGGCCGAGCGTCGAGGTTTCCTGCAGGGCATGGTCGCGGGGCTCACCGGCACGTTTGTCGGTGGCGCCGCGATCATGTACGCCCTCGCCCGGGCCGATCTGCTCGAGCTTGACGGCTCGGGCGTCGGTTCGCCGGGCGAGTGGCTGCACTGGGCCTACACGAACCTCGGCTCCTCGATACCGGTCTTTGCGGTACTCCTGATCGCCTTCTTCGTCACGCTCGGTCGGCTGCGGCGCTGGCTGGACGACGAGCGTCCGGTGAATCAGATCGTTCAGCTCGATCAGCTGACGGACATCTGGACGACGCTTTTCTTCGGAACGGGTGTCATCTGGACCGCGATCGGCATGCGCAGCGCCCTCATCTTTGCGCTCGGCGACCGGGATGCGGCGATGAGCCAGGGCGCATTCGCGATGCTCGAGCGCATGATCGACGGCGGCATTCTGCTGGCGCTGTCCACGACGATCTTCGGCGGCGTCGGCGGCTATCTCATGCGCGTCTACAAGACGATCACGCTCGGCGCCGATCTGCAGCATTGTTATGACCGCGCCGCCCGCGCCGATACCTCGGAGATGCGCGAGAGCCTGCAGCGCATCGAACGCCGCCTGGGCGGGGACGACAACGACGTCGTCGAGCAGGACGCGGTCTCGTGAGCCGCTCGCCCCTCGCCTACCCGCTGACGCGGGGAATCGACGCGGATGCAGGCGGCGCGGCCGACCTGCAGACCGACATCATGCGCTTCATGGCGATCCTGGCGCTTTGTCTCGTCGCTATCTTCGCGCTGGTGCAGAGCATTCCACTCGCCCCGGTGGTTGCCGAACAAACCCCTGCTCCGCCTGCGGAACCGGCTCAGCCGGTCGAGCCGCAACCGGCCGTTGCCGAGACGACCGTCGAGCCTCCAACGCCTGTCGAGGTCGAGCCTGCACCGGAGCCGGAGGAATCCATCGTTCTGACGCGGCCGCGTTGGGTCTCGACGTTCCAGCCGCGCGAGCAGACCGAACTCGCCCGGCCCGAGCCGGAACCGGTCGCACGAGCACCGGTTGTCGAGGCCCCGCCTGTGCCGGTGCCCGCACCCGCGGCAAGCCAACCGGAGGGCTTCACGCTGCGCTTCGAGTCGGATCTCGCGCTGACACGTCTGGTGGCCTCCGGTCAGGTCGGCTTCTACGCGATCGAATCCGGCCGCGCACGGCGGATGTCGGTCAGCGACAGCCGCATCAGCTTTTGGGATGCATCGATCCCCGGCTCGTTCCACGAGATGGAGGCATCGACGGTCCCGGGGCCGGTCGTCGATGCGTTGGCGCGCGCGGGCGCAGACGCGTCCGGTGTCGACTGGGGAGTCACGCTGCCTGGCCGCTTGAGCAACCAGCTACAGACGCTGATGCGCGATCACAGCGGCGGAGCGCTCGTCATTCGCGGCAGCGGTGTGCTCGAACTGGAGGATTCGTAGTGTTCGTTCGTGCCGCACTGCTGCTGCTGATTGCTCTCCCCGCCGTCGCTTCGGAACGCGATCTCGACCAATGGGTCGAGGACAGCCTGGTCCCCTACGTCAACCAGCAACTCACGACGCATCCCCGGTTCCGCGGGGAAACCGTGATGTTCGTCGTGCTGGACGGCGAAGGGCCGGCCTCGGCAAGCAACGAACTTGCACTGTCGATTAGGGACCGATTGCTGGACGCGGCGCTCGACACCGGCGACATCGACGTCGGGCTCCGCCAGGGCAACGCTTCGGGCCCACTCGACTGCACGCGGGACGACGTGCACTACTACATCGGCCTGGACGTGTCGGCCAGAGTGGGCGACCAGTTCAGCATTCGCGTACGCGCGCTCGACCTGGAGGACCGTAACTGGGTCAACGGCTTCGCACTGTCGTGGCGAGGCCGGCTCGATGGCGGCGAGCGACGGGCGCTCGAGCGGCATCGCGTCGACGGCACATTCCTCGGCACGCGCGATGCGCCATTCGCGGACAGTCAGAGCGATCTGCTGGCGGCGCATCTTGCACACCAGCTCTCCTGCGAATTGCTGCGTCAGTCCGCCGGTACCTATGTCGTTCCAGCGGCCACCGGATCGTTGGACGACGACCCACTCGCCGGCACGGTCGAGCTGATCGGCAACAACATTGCCGCTAACTCGGCGATCGAGCTCACCGGCGAACAAGCGCTGGCAAATGCGGCGCTTAGCGGCAAAGCTCATCAAATCGATCGCGACCTCTATCAGTACTGGCTGACGGTAACGCCGAACGACGACGAGGACGATCTGACAACGATCAGCGTCAGCGCCTACGTGCGTCTGCCCGGCCTCGCCTATGCCGCGCGGCGACCTGACACCCATGAATCGCCCGACGCTGGGGACTACGAGCCGCCGGTCGCGGTGGCAGAGGCGCTGCCCATTCCCCATCTGGGCGACGCACCGTTGATCGGCCCGCTGAGCATCGCCGCACCGGTGAGCGCCCACGATTGCGGTAGCGACAGCCTCCTAGCGAGCACGCGCGACTATCGCGGCCGCAGCAGTCAGTGCTCGTTGTTGCGTACCTATCCTCGCGAGGACGCTATCGTGTTCTTTCTCGAACACCAACCGCGTCTCGGCCTGGTCAGGCTCGCCGAGCGCGACTGCCGCGACCGGACCTCGGCAAGCGTCGTCCGCCAGGGTGAGTCACTCGATTTCCCGATTGCGTGGTTCCGGCATGACACGGCGCGAACGCGGCAAGTGGGCGAGTGGCTGACGCTGCCGGACGCGGACACGTACTACGCCATCGCGCTGACCGACCCTCGCGCGGCGCGCCGTATCGCGAATCACATCGATACCCTGCCGATACGCTGCGGCGCGTCGCTGCGACCCGGCCTGTCCGGCAGCGCCCTCGAGCGATGGCTGAACGAATTTCAAACACTGGCGGCATCTGCCGCCGGGCACATGGACTGGCGTGCAATAGCAATAAGAGACGTACTTTGAGGTCAGACCAATGATCCGACTACTTGGCGCAATCACCGGCTCCGCATTGGCGCTCGCCACGCTGCTCGTTTTCGTCGGGGTACCGCAGTTCAAATTCGATTCCACGGATTCGACCGACGTTGAGCAGTCGGTTGTCACACTGCCGCTGCCGACGCAGCCCGTCGAAGAGACCGTAGCGCCCGTCGTCGAACCGGCCGATGTGCCGCTCGATACCGCCGATGAGCCGTTGCCGGAACCACCGGAGCCGCTCGTCGCGGCCGAACCGCCTGTGGAGGCCGACGTCGTCCCCGACCTGGGCGCACCGGACTACGTGTCCGAAGTCCCGGAGCCCGGACCCGCCGACGTTCCGCCGCTCCAGCCGGATTCACTGAATTGGTACGCCTTCTGGAGTCCGTTCCGCAGCGAAATCGCCGCGACCGGCTTTGTCGATCAGCTGGAGCGCGTGACGGGGCTCGACTATCGCGTCGTCAAGCTCAAGCCCGGCGTGTACGAAGTCGCGTTCGCGTATTCGGACGATGCCGAGATTGCCGGCAATCTGTCGCGAATATCGGCCGCCACCGGACTCGAGATGCCGGAGGGCTAGATGAAACACCTGCCGTCCACAATGCTCGCTCTGCTCGCTACCGCTTGGCTTGCGCTCGCGCCGACGGCAGCCTCGGCGACGAACGCGGAACTGGACGCGAATTGGAGCAACTATCTCGCAAACCGCTCCACGCTGGAGCCCGCCTATCGGTTCCCGCACTCGACCTGCTTTAGCGTCGCGGCGCTGGAGTACGGGCTCCCCGAGAGCCTGCTGCTCGCCGTGGCGCGAGGTGAGAGCGACTTCGATGCAAACGCCCGTTCGCGCGCCAACGCCCACGGAGTCATGCAGATCCTGTGGCCCACCACGGCACGGCATCTCGGCATTCACCGGCTGAGCCAGCTCTATGAGCCCTGCACGAACATCGATGCGGGCGCCCGCTACCTCAAGGAACTTCTGGCGCGCTATTCAGGCAATCTCCACCTGGCGCTCGCCGCCTACAACTATGGACCCCAGCGAATCGCCACGGACGGCACCGACATTCCGTCGGGCGCCACGTGGTACTCCGGCTATATCTACCGGCACCTCAACTACGTGCTCGACGGCGCCACGCAATCGCGGCCGCGCGGCGACTCGCTGTACGCTGAGATCGGCCAATCGACGCTCTTGACCTTCGGCGAGCCTTACCGCGCCGAAGCCTTTATCGACCGGCTCGAGAGCGCATCGCCGGACCTAAGTCTCGATTGGTTCCGGCGCGGCACCGGCGAATTCGAGGTCGTCATGACCTACGCGGACCGCGAAGCATTCGACCGTAGCGTGCGCTGGCTGGAAGCCGCGGGCTTTCGCGTCGATCCCTAGCCGCTCACCGGCCCCTCAGCCAGACGCGAATCCCGCGACGCCCGGCCGGCCGCACTCCTCCGGCAGGACGGCCTCGATCCGCTCCATGACGTCGAGGCGATGCACCAGATCGTGGATGTAGTCCAGCTGGTCGGTTTCCAGCACGAGCACCTCACTCATGTCATAGCTGTCGATCCACTGCTCGTAGAGACGCTCCAGGCGCTTCAGGTAGGCGAGCGGCACATCCTGCTCCATTTTGCGTCCACGCAGCCGGATGCGCTGGCGGAGCGGCCGCATCGAACAGCGCAGGTAGATCAGCAGATCGGGTGGGCGAATCGCATCGAGGATGGCGCGATACAGGCCCTGATACGTTTCCCAGTCGCGCTTGTTGATCTTGCGCATCTGATACAGGGCAGTGGCGAATATCTCCGCGTCCTCGAAGATCGTCCGATCGAGCGCTACCACACCGGGCTGTCGATCGAGCTCCTGATGCAGTCGGAACTTGTTGCTAAGGAAATAGAGCTGCGACTGGAACGCCCAGCGCTTCATGTCCTTGTAGAAGTCCGCGAGGTAGGGGTTCAGGTCGTTCGGCTCGTAGAACGGCTGGACGTCGTAGCTGTGCGACAGGAACTCGACCAGCGTGCTCTTGCCGGACCCCATGTTGCCGGCAATCGCAATCGAGCGTTTCGCGGAGGTGACCATCGGCGAGTAAGATACCGCAATCGAAGATGGCGTCCACCCTTACGCTCGCCTATCCTCAACTTAGCGTCTCGAAGGAGTGAAACGTGAGCCAGCCCCCGGAACTGATCAGCGAAGCCGACATTCAGGCGCGGGTCGCGGAACTCGCGGCCGAGATATCCGACGACTACAGTGACAAGGGCGATGTCGTGCTCGTCGGTGTTCTCAAGGGCTCGTTCATCTTCCTCGCGGACCTGTCCCGGCGCATGTCGATTCCGCGAACGATCGAATTCATTGCCGTATCGAGCTATGGCAATACGAGCGTTTCCACGGGCGCCGTGCGGCTCGTCATGGACGTGCGCGGCAGCATCGAGAACAAGCACGTGCTGATCGTCGAGGACATCGTCGATACCGGCCACACGCTCAGCTACCTGATAGGCGTGCTCGAATCCCATCGCCCGGCATCGATCAGAACCTGCACTCTGCTGCACAAAGCCGAGGTCTGCGAGGTCGACGTGGAGATCAACTATGTCGGCTTCAGCATCGGCGATGAATGGGTCGTCGGCTACGGGCTGGACTACGCCGAGCGTAACCGCACGCTGCCGTACATCGGAATCGTCACGCCCGAGGACCGTTGAGCCGACGATTTCGCCCGTCGGTGCACGCTCGCCGAACCTTCGGCCGGTCAAACGCGGGCTAGTCAGGCTCCTTGTCAGCGCAGTCGCCGTATTCGACCTCGATTGTCGAGTGGCCGATGCCGTACTCCTCTCGCAGCAGCGCCTTGATCGCGCGAATCCGGGAGGTCGGTCCGTCGGCAGCGTCGTCGAGATTGACGTGCATCGTCAGCATCAACTCCTGTTGGGTGAGCCCCCACACGTGGACGTGATGAACACCGCAGACGCCGGGGACGGCCTCGCAGATTCGCGCCTCTATCGCCGCGACGTCCAGCCATTCTGGAGCGCCCTCCAGCAGAATATGGGCGCTCCGCCGAACGAGTATCCAGGCGCTTCTCAAAATCAACAGCGCGACGGCGATCGACAGCAGCGGGTCGATCGGCAGCCAGCCGGTGTAGATGATGACGACGGCGGCAATGATGGCCGCCAGCGATCCCAGCAGATCGCCGACGACGTGCAGTGCCGCGCCGCGGATATTGAGATTGTGCTGGTCGCCGCCGTGCAGAACGGCGAATGCCACGATGTTCACGACCAGGCCGGCGCTGGCGACGGCAAGCATGGTCGGGCCCAGAACGTCACTGGGCTCGATGAATCGCCTTACCGCTTCGACGAAAATCCAGCCGACGATCAATATCAGAGTGAGGCCGTTGACGAATGCGGCAAGTATCTGGAACCGCTGATAGCCGAAGGTCAGCCGCGCATCGGGGGCCCGCTTGCTGACGTGGAAAGCGACGGCTGCGAGTCCAAGTGCCATCGTGTCGGTGAGCATGTGGCCGGCATCGGCAAGCAGCGCCAGCGATCCGGATATCAGGCCGCCGATGACTTCGACGACCATGAACGTGCCTGTCAGGCACAGCGCGATGACCACCCGGCGCATGTTGCCGTTGCCGTGACCGTGGTGCCCCATTCAGTTCAGTCCCGCTGCAATTCCCGGCTGAGCCGGTGGATCAGGAAGCCGGCGCGCTTGATCGCAGCGACCAGCGGCAACAAGCCCTGAGTCAATGCGATGTTTTTCATGCGCTACCCTCTTCGCAATTCGTCGTGACACAAACAGTTCGACGAGCCGATAGGCTTGTGCCGATGGCATAAGGATATGCCGACTACCGATGGCTCAATGTAGCAAAGCATAATCCTGTAATCAGCCAATTGGACCCAACCCAAAGAGGCCCGACGATGAGCAATGAATGGCAGGCGCGAAAGCAGTATCTCGATGTCGGCGGACGGCGAATGGCGTACGTCGAGATGGGCGAAGGCGACCCGATCGTCTTCCAGCACGGCAACCCGACTTCGTCGTTTCTTTGGCGCAACGTCATGCCAGCGCTCGCCGATCGAGGCCGCTGCATCGCGGTCGATCTGATCGGCATGGGCGACTCCGACAAGCTCGACGACTCGGGCCCGGACCGGTATCGCTATGTCGAGCATCGCGAGTTTCTGTTCGACGCGTGGCGGCAGCTCGGTGTCGAGAAGAACGTCACACTCGTCCTGCACGACTGGGGCTCGGCGCTGGGATTCGACTGGGCGCGTCAGAACGACGAGGCCGTCCGCGGAATCGCGTACCTGGAGGCGATCGTCAGGCCCATGACCTGGGACGAATGGCCCGATGCGGCGCGCGGCATCTTCGAGGCATTTCGCTCCGACGCGGGCGAGGAACTCGTGCTCGACCGGAACCTGTTCGTCGAACGCGTGCTGCCGGGTTCCGTCCTTCGAGAACTCGACGACGCGGAGATGGACGAGTACCGGCGTCCGTTCGCGAGCCCCGGCGAGGACCGGCGGCCGACGCTGACCTGGCCGCGGCAAATACCGCTGGACGGCGAACCGGCGGACGTTGCCGGCATCGTCGCCGACTACTCGTCATGGCTCGAGGCATCCCCGATTCCCAAGCTCTTCGTCGATGCCGATCCGGGCGCGATTCTCATCGGCCCGCAGCGCGACTTCTGCCGGGGATTTCAGAATCAGACCGAAATTCGGGTGCCGGGGCTGCACTTCCTTCAGGAAGACTCAGCCGAGGCGATTGCCGCGGGTATCCGGGAGTGGTTGGCCGCGCTGGCCGAGGGAGCCTAGCGGTGTGGATCGACAGGACGTTCTGCGCGAATCGTCGGCCCGGTGCCGGCCCGAATGACGCAGACAAAAAGAAAGGCGGTTCCAAAGGAACCGCCTCTTACCAACGTTACGTACGTGGCACTTGACCCCCTGATCCCCCGCCAAGCCGTACCTGAAGGCGTCTTGCGTTCGATCCGCTGTCGCTTTTTCGCAAGTTTTTCTAGGTCTGTTGCTCAAAGGCGACGCGTCGACGGGTGAAAAGTTCGCAGAAATACCGCTGAATGTCAATCTATTGGACGTTTTTCGCTCGGACGACGTCCATTTGCCCCGGATTTGTGGCAAAAGTGCCACAAATCACGAGCTAGCCCTCGCGTACGGTGTTTTCGAGCACGCCCAGCGCCTCAACGGCGACTTCCACGCGGTCTCCCGGCGTCAGCCAGACCGGGGGCTTGCGCGCTGCCCCGACCCCTGCCGGCGTGCCGGTCGCGATGATGTCGCCCGGTTCCAGCACCGTGAAGGTCGAGCAGTAGGCGACCAGCGCCGGTACGTCGAAGATCAGCTCGCCGGTATGGCCGCGCTGCATCGTCTCCCCGTTCACCCGCGTCTCGATGCCGAGTTCGTCGCCTGACTCGTCCCGCGTCACGAGATACGGCCCCATCGCGCCGCTGGCCGTGAAGTTCTTACCGGGCGTGAATTGGGTGGTGTGCCGCTGCCAGTCTCGGACGGTGCCGTCCATGAACACGGAATAGCCCGCGACGTAGTTCAGCGCCTCGTCGCGGGACACCGCAGACGCTCGCTGACCGATGACCGCGGCCACCTCGCCCTCGAAGTCGAACTGCTCGGAGACGGTTGGGCTGAGGAGCGATTGGCGGTGCCCGACCAGGCTCGCCGGAAAACGGACGAAAAGCAGAGGCTTTGCGGGCACCTCCCGGCCCATTTCCTCGACGTGCGGCCGATAGTTGACGCCCACGCAAATAATCTTGCCGGGATTCGGAATCGGCGGAAGCCAGTCCATGCGTGCCTGATCGACGGGCTCGGATGCGACGTTGTCCGGCAATTCGGCGATCGCCGCCGCCTCCAGAACGCTGCGGAGATCCGGGTAACGATGCCGCCAGTCCTCCGCCGCAGCAAAGATCCGTCCGTCGTCGAACAGGCCGTAGGAACCGCGACCGTCAATCTCGAAGCTCAGCGCTTTCATGGCGTTTCCGATTACAATGCGAGTCCGCTCGATGTTAACGAAAAGGTCCGGACGTGAAAAACTTCTCTAAATCAGCCTTTTGCATTCTGACTCTCGCGGTTTCGGCCGCTGCATACGCCGATACGGCGCTGCATAACATTGCCGGCTATACCTCGACCGATTCGGGCATCCGTTCGTTCTCGGTGCTGGTATTCGACGACGCCGGCAGAGTCGTTGCGACCGGGGGAGACGACGTCCTCGGCGACTATCCGGATGCGGAACGGATCGATGGCGACGGCATGACCGTACTGCCGGGCCTGACCGACGCTCACGCCCATCTCTACAGTCAGGGCTTTCTGCAGATCAGCCTGGACCTGGCTGGCGTGTCGTCGCTCGAGCAGGCCGTCGCCGACATCGAGGCGTTCGCGAACAGCAATCCGCGCGCCGACTGGGTTCTGGGCCGCGGCTGGAATCAGGTGCTCTGGGAGGTGCAGGAGTTCCCGACCGCCGCCGACATCGACGCCGTCGAATCGGACAGGCCGGTCTGGCTGCGCCGAATCGACGGACATGCTGCGTGGGCGAATACCGCGGCCCTCGAGATTGCGGGCATCGACGAGGACACGCCGGACCCCATCGGCGGGCTGATCGTTCGAGACGACAATGGGCGCGCCACCGGCGTACTCGTGGACAGAGCGATGGATCTGGTGGAGCAACACGTGCCGGAGCCCGATCGCGACGACATCCGCGAGGCGTATGTTCAGGCTGTCGATTCGCTACTCGCGCTGGGATTGACCGGCATGCACGATGCCGGCGCCAACATCACCGAAATGGAAGTGTTGATGTCCATGGCGGACGATGACGAACTCGACATGCGTGTCTACGTGATGATCAGCGACTCGGGACCGAACCTCGACGCGATTGCCCGACCCATTGTCGCCTACGGCAACGACCGCGTGGATATCCGGTCGGTCAAACTCTACTCGGATGGCGCGCTTGGCAGCCGCGGCGCGGCGATGATCGAACCCTATTCGGACGATGCAGAGAATCGCGGCCTGCCCTTCTACACCCAGGAGGAACTCGACGCCTTCGTCGTCAAAGCGAATGACATGGGCTTTCAGGTCGGCATCCACGCAATCGGCGACCTCGGCAATCGAATGGCCCTCGATGCCTTCGAACGTGCCCAGGACGGCCAGCCGTCGCCGCTCCGCAACCGCGTAGAGCACGCGCAGATCATCGCCCTCGACGACATCCCCAGATTCGCCGAGCTTGGCGTCATCGCATCGATGCAGCCGATCCACGCGACCAGCGACATGAACATGGCCGAAGACCGTGTCGGCCGGGAGCGCATACTGGGGGGCTACGCCTGGCGGCGCCTGCTGGACACCGGCGCGGTCATCGCCAGCGGCTCCGACTTTCCCGTAGAGCGGCCGAGCCCATTCCTCGGGCTGTACGCCGCCGTCACACGGCAGGACCGGGGCGGCATGCCGGAGGGTGGCTGGTACGCGGATCAGGTGCTGACTCGCGCCGAAGCGCTGCATTCCTTCACGCTGGGCGCAGCCTATGCCGCGCATCAGGAGGACCGCCTGGGCAGCCTCGAAGCTGGCAAGTGGGCGGACTTCATCGTCGTCGATCGCGACTACTTCGATATTCCGGTGGACGAAATCGACGACATCGTCGTTCTCGAAACCTGGGTTGGTGGCGAGCGGGTCTACTCGGCCGAGTAATCCATGATCGTCGAGCAGATCTGGACCGGGAATGCGTACCGGAATTTCAATTACCTGATCGCCTGCCCCGAGACCGGGGAGGCGCTGGCGATCGATCCGCTAGACTTTTCGAAGTGCCTCGAGCGGGCGTCCGACCGCGGCTTCACGATCACGCAGATCGTCAACACCCACGAGCACGCCGACCATATCGGCGGGAACAAGGCTGTGGTCAAGGCAACCGGCGCGAAGATCATCGCCCACCATGGCGCTGGCAACCGCATCCCGAACATGGACCGCGGCGTGCATGCCGGCGACGTAATTCGGGTTGGCAGGACGGTGGAACTCGAGTGCATGGACACGCCAGGGCATACCATGACTCACGTCTGCCTACTGTCACGCACCGATCAACCGGGGCTGTTCAGCGGCGACACGCTGTTCAATGCCGGCGCAGGCAACTGCCACAACGGCGGACATCCCGAAGAGCTTTTCGAGACCTTCGAGAGCCAGCTCGCGACGCTTGGGGACGACACCCTGATCTACCCGGGTCACGAGTATCTCAGCAATAACCTGCGATTCACGCTCGATCGCGAGCCCGACAACCAGGATGCAGCAAAGCTGCTGGATCAGATCGAAGACCAGGACCCCAACGACGCGCTGGTCACGACGCTCGCGGACGAACGCAGGATCAACACGTTCTTCAGGCTCGACAGCCCATCGGTAATAGCCAGGCTGGTGGAGCGATTCCCGGAATTGGGCGACAGCCCAGGCCGGCGCGACGTATTCCTGAAGCTGCGGGAGCTGCGAAACAGCTGGTAAGGTCTGAGTGAACGGGCGGCCTCGCCGCCGGAACAAGAAGCCGGGGCTGGCCAGGCCCTACCCGACCCGGATTCCGAACAGCAGCATCATCAATCCGGCGCCGACGTAGAGCGGCGCGATCGCGGCGTCGGCAACCTTCAGCAGCACCGGCTTGAGGCCTCGGGGCCGATGGTTGCCGGTCTCATGGTAGATGCCTGCGATTCGCCAGCGCCGGTTGCTGCCGTCGTAGAAGCCGATATACATGTGCTTGTTCTCCACGGGCCAGTCCAGAATCGCCCTGTGATCGGGCGGAACCGCTGGCACGCGATGTTGGGCGTTCTCGAGGCTATAGTAGAAGACGTAGGGAAGACCGTCCTCCGGATATCGCTCGGGTATGTGAAAACCGCGGGCTCGAATCTCTGCATTGAGGTCGAGACGCGAATCGCTCCCCGATGCGACTCCGAACTGGTTGTCGCGGACGATCGTGCCCACCGACTGCGGCGTGATCTCCACGACATCGTCGCGGAATGTCTCCTGGCAGACGTCGTCCACGTACTGAGCGGCAAGAAAGTACCCGTTCGACACCAGCGAGTAGCGATCGGTGTCACCCGCGCGGGCGACATGCATCGGCATTCGAATCTGATAGTGTTCAGGCTCGTCAGCACCGTGACGTTTGCCGTATATGCAGAGATACAGCTCGCGGGGCGTGTCGTAGACCGTCGTACCGACGCCATCGACATTGACGTGCCGTGGATCGGCATTGTCCTGATAATGCGCCGACACAACCTCGTAGATGACGTCGTGGCTCTCCCAGTCCGCCGATACCGGGTTGTTCCTCGCGTACTCGGCGTAGATATAGGCGTAGGAACCGTCCGACGTAATGGCGAATCCGATCGCCAGATAGAAGGCGATGCCGAGCAGGAAGCCGAGCTTCAGCTTCGACCGTGGACGAGAATGTTCGCTGTCCATAGCGACAATGTAGCAGGCGTTCAGGCGAGCGGATGGGAATCAGGTCTCACACTGGCGGAACCCGCCGGCTGGCGGGCGACGGCTCGGCGCCGCCACATTCAATCCGCGTCGAGCTTCCTGACCCGATCCGCCGGGTCGACGTCGGCCTCCGCATCGTCCTGGCCCGTCTTGAAGAACAGGTAGTAGAGGCCCAGAACGATGAGCACCACCGCGATCCACGGCACGCCGAATTCGCCCGGCGGCGACACGAGGTAGAAGACGACACACAGACCGAGGCCGATGATCAATCCGATCGCGCCCGAGATCTGATTGCGCGTCATTCTTCCCGATACCGCTCGAACCAGGCGATGATGTTCGCCGCCTTCGCGATCAGGTGCGAGGGCCGGCCAACGAGGTTGTGCGAGCGCTCCGGAACGCGCACCAGCGCCGTGTCGATCCCGCGCAGCATCAGCGCCTGGTAGTACTGTTCAGATTCGGACATGGGCGTGCGCCAGTCTTCTTCACCCGTCATCAGCATCGTCGGTGTCGTCACGTTGCCCACCAGCGACAGCGGCGAGCGCTCCCAGTAGGCCATCGGATCGTTCCACGGTGTGTCGGCAAACCAGTACTGAGTAAAGAACGCCGTGCCGTCAGAGGTCAGAACGAAGCTCGCCCAGTTGATGACCGGCTTTTGGACGACGGCCGCACGGAAACGGTCGGTCGTACCGACGATCCATGCCGTTAGTACCCCGCCACCGGAGCCGCCGGTTACGAACAGTTGATCCTCGTCGATGTATCCCTGCCGGATCACGGCATCGACACCGGATATCAGATCGTTGTAGTCGAGGCTCGGGTAGTTGTGATGGATCTCGTTCGCGAATTCGGCGCCGTAGCTCGATGAGCCGCGCGGATTCGTATACAGCACGACGTAGCCCGCGGCCGCGTACAGCTGGATCTCCGGCGAGAAGTGCGGCCCGTAAGCCGCGAACGGTCCGCCGTGGATCTCGAGGATCAGCGGATAGTCCTGCTCCGGGTCGAAATCCTGCGGCTTGACGATCCAGCCCTGGATCTCGTAGTCGCCGACCGAACTCCGCCACGTGATCTCTTCGACCGATGCGGCCGTGCGCTTCGCGAACAGATCGTCGTTCAGCGACGTGAGCGTGCTCGTACGGCCGTTGCGAAGCCGGACGCCAACTTCTGACGGACGCGTCGCGCTGCCGCGTGTGTAAGCGATGACGCCATTGTTCGAGACCGAGAATCCGCCTGTCGTATACGGACGGCCGGTCGTTGCACTGCCCACGTCGTCGAGCAGCTCGCTCATGCGGCCGCTGAGATCTAGGCTGGCGATCTTGCGGTCGCCGTTATCGTCATACTGAATGTAGAGTCTGTTCGACGCGCCCGCCCATTCCGCATCGGCGACGGAGCGGTCGAAATCACCAGTCAGGTTTCGTCCGTTCTCGCCGTCGGCGTCCATCACATAGACGTTGACGTTGTGGTAACTGAGCTTTTGGTCGTCGAAGCCGCGATAGACGATGCGCTCGCCATCCGGCGAGTAGGCAGGAGCGAAGTCCGGCCCGTCGCGGTCGGTAAGCTGGGTAAGTTCGCCGGACTCGACGTCGACCGTCCACACCTCGGACTCGACAGGATCTTCCAGCGGATCGTCGATGCGGTTTGCCGCGAAGACGATCGTCGAGCCGTCCGGCGACCAGCTCAATCCACCGCCATGGTTGTAGTCCCCCTCGGTGAGCTGTCTCGGCGTCCCGCCGTCGGCCGGCACGACGAAGAGATGGTTGTAGCCAGTCTCCAGATAGCCCGCACCGTCGGCGCGGTACGGCATCTCGTCAATGACGGTCACGGGTGCCGCCCACTCTGCGCCTTCCGGACGCGCGGGCGGTGACGCGAGCCTCGGACCTTCGCTCGGCACGAACATACTGAATGCTATCTGCTCACCGTCGGGCGACCAGCTGATCGATCCGGGACTTCCCGGCAGGTTGGTGAGCAGCGCCGTTTGCCCGGTATCCATCCAACGAACCCACAGTTCGGCACCGCGGCTGCCGGCCGAACTCACGTACAGCATGCGATCGCCGTTCGGCGACCACCGGTGCGATGAAAAGCTATCGGTTCCGGACAAGAGCGGACGGTGATTGCCGCCATCGGCGTCGACGACCCAAACGTCCGTCGATGCGCGGTCCGTCATGATGTCCATCGACTGGCGAAGATAGGCCACGCGCGAGCCGTCCGGCGAGACCTGTGGATCGAGCGCGAACTCCAGATCGAAGACGTCGAGGTCGGTGAGCGTGCGGTCCTCCGCCGCGGCCGTGAATGCCACGAGCAGAGAAAGGTATAGGATTCTCGGCACGGTCTTGTTCTCCTTATCGGGGCGGCCGTTACCGGCCATTATCGTCGGGAGTTGCTCCAGAGCCAACTCAAAGCGGCATAGACACGCCGCCAGAGCTTCAGTTCCTCCCGCCTACCGGATGCGTCCTCGCCGAAGTAGGCATCCAGAAGCCGACTCTCGGCGCCCTCGCTCAGCGCATGGTGTTCCGCGACGATCGCAAGGTCGAACAGGGGATCGTTGTCACAGGCGTACTCGAAGTCGAGCAGCAGCACGCCGTCCGCGGACACAATGTTTTCCGCGACGAGGTCGTTGTGACAGCAGCGCGGCTCTGCGTTCGACTCGGCCTCGGCAACGATGGACAGACACCGGTCTGCTTCCTCCGCATGCGACGAATCGATAGTCGCGCGGTAGTTTTGCGCGGCCGCGAGCGCCTCGAAGGGCCGCCCGGTGGGCGGCAGCGCGTGCAGCTGCTTCAATACGTCCGCGAGTGCCTCGAGCCTCTCCGGCTCCTCCAGATCGGCTGCGCTCCAGACCTTGCCCGGCACATATTCCGTCAGATAGAGCGTGTCGCTGGCGAATAGCACCGGCGCGGCGATACCCTGCGCCGCCGCAGCGTTCTGCACGGCCGCTTCCTCGATCCGGCTGTTGAATGGGATCGCGCGCGGGCTCTCATCGACTTTCAGGACGGCTCGCCTGCCCTCGCATTCGAGTAGGTAGCTACGGTTCGTCAGACCGCCCTGTAGCTCAACGCACGAGGCCCCTTCCCACCCCGGCACCGATGCCAGCAAGCGAGCGAGGTCGGTCACGTCGCATTCCGCTCGATCAGCGAGCGCCGCCACGCGAGGATGCCGAACGGGATCATCAGCAGATAGACTGTAAACAACAACGCCGTGAACTTGAGATCGCGTTGCCAGAAAATGACAACCGACGCCGCGTCGATGACCAGCCAGTACCACCAGTTCTCGAAGACCTTGCGCGCGACGAGGAAGGTCGCCCAGATCGCGCCCCAGGTGGTTGCTGAATCGACGTAGGGGAACGCCGCGTCGGTCCACGTGTCGAGTATCCAGCCATTGAGTGCAGCGAGCGCGACGATGCCCAGAATGGCGATTGCGTGCCGCGTAAGCGGCCAGACGCTCACGGGAAGAGCCTCGCGATCGCCCGTGCCGCGATACCAAACGGCCCAGCCGTAGATCGCCATCGCAAAATAGAACAGGTTCAGCGCCGACTCCATATAGAGCCGGGCGTCGAGGAAGAGGTACACGTAGATTGCGGTGCTGATCCCGGCGCAGGGCCAGCACCAGATATTCTGGCGGATCGCGAGTACGAGATAGCCGACTGCCGCGAGTACGGCGACGACCTCGAGCGGGCTCGTTGCGCGCGCCTGCGCGATGATCTCAGCGTAGATCGTCACCGGCGGCCTGCGGGATCAGCTGTGCTCGCCCGGGTTGTTGAGGATGCGAATGGCAAAGACGGCCTTCGGGAGCGACTCGAAACTGGCGCCAATCTCGGCCTTGAGGGCATCCATGACAAGCTCGTACTCACCGACCAGCTGCGTACTCATCGCGTTGGTCCACGCCTCGATACCTTCGTACGCGTGAAGGCGATCGATGACGTCCTTGATCGGCGGGATGTAGTCCCTGTCCAGCGGATACAGACTGATATCGACGGCAACCTGCATGTCAGAACTCCATGTCGAAGGTGATTCCGGCTTGTCGAGCGTCGCCGGGACGGGTGTAGAGCGTCGGCTCGAAATTGGGCGGCTCGTTGCCGAAAAAGAACCCGCGCACTGCATAGCGCTCGTCAAAGGCATTGCGGACCCAGAGTGTTGCCTTCCAGGCGTCCGCCTCGTAACCCAGCCGCGCATTGACGAGCTCGTAGGATTCCGAGACCTGATCGTGACTTACGTCGAAGTAGAACTCGTCTTTCGCGCTCGCATCGACGCGCACAAACCAGCCGCTCGGATGGCGGTATCGCGCACCCGCGGCAAACGTGGAGTCGGGAGCGTGCGCCTGAGCGCGGCCGATGAGTCCGGGCGCCGTAGTGAATTCGTCGAATCGAGTGTCCAACAGACCGAGCGCCGCATAGACGTCCACGGTTTCGCTGACGATCCAGTTCAACTCGGCCTCGAGGCCCAGTGTTTCGCTTTTCTCGGCGTTGATCGTGGCAAATCCGAACGAAGCGGGATTATTGGGATCGAGCTGAAACGACGTACGAACCTGTTGATCGCGGCGTTCGTTGGCGAAGACCGATGCATTGATCGCCAGACGTCCCCCATACAGGCTGGCCTTGACGCCGGCCTCGAGGCTCAGAAGGGTCTCGTCGTCGAACTCGCGCAGACCGTCGGGGACGGTACCGAGATTGAAACCGCCCGCCTTGTAGCCGCGTGAAAGAGTCAGGAAACTCGTCATTGCGCCGGAGTGATCGTAGCTCAGCGTGATCTCGCCACCCAACATCGCGTCGCCGGGACCGATGCTGAGCCCCGCGCTGTCCTCGTAGTCGGTAGAGCGCCGCTCGCCGCGGAGTCCAACGCTGAACCACGTCTTCTCGCCGATGCGTTGTTCGAGCTGTCCGAACAGTGCCACGCTGGTCGATTCGAAGCCGCTGCCAAAGCGCGCATCGAGGCTGTCGGAGAAGTTGAAGAAAGGATCGAAGTACTCGCCGGTATCGACCGTCGACAACTCGTCATCGAGCCGCAGTGCGTACAGCCCGACGACCCAATCGGTGTCTCCGCTCTCGATCGGCGCAAGCCGGAATTCCTGGCTCAACGTACGGCGCTTCCGGTCGCTGGTGGATACGAAGTCGTAGGTAAACGGGGCCCAACTGTCCGTGTTGCCCCAGTCGGCGTCGAATCCAAAGTCGATATCGGAATCGGCGAATGCCGTGATCGATGTGAGCGTGAGGCCGTTCTCCAACGCCAGGTCGGCGCGCAACGACGTACCGAAGCTATCCTGCGCATCGCGTCCCGGATTGTCCGACAACATGACGAAACCGTTGTCGAGCGAAAACGCGTCATAACCGTTGTCGATGCTGCTGTAGAGCGCGGCGATGCTGATCGTCAGATCGTCTCTGACATCGAGCATGAGCCGGCCGCGCACGGTCGTCTCGTCGCGGCCGTTCGTATCGTCGCGGCCGAGAAATGTGTTTTCGCGAAAGCCGCTACTCTGGTGGTGATGCGCGCTGAACCGAAACAGCGCCCGCCCCTCTCCATCGAGTGCACCGCCCGCGGCAATACCCGCGGACAGCAGGTCTTCGTCGCCGACGGAGACCGTGACGCGACGCTCCGGCTCCGCGCTCGGCATCGTGCTTTGCACATAGATCAGCCCGCCCAGCGCGTTCGCGCCGTAGCGGCTGCCCTGCGGACCGCGCAGCACTTCCACCCGCCCGATGTCGAATAGCGTCGCGATCGTGCCGATTCCGCTGAAGTCGATGTCGTCGATCAGGAAGCCCACCGACGGGTTCGGCGCGCCCTGATACTGCTCCAGTTCGCCGACTCCGCGAATCTGGAAATAGCGTGCACGGTGACCGTCGCCGGACCAGTTGAGGTTCGGAACGACGCGGACCAGTTCTTCAAAGTGTTGCGTCGCGAGCTCCTCGACGAGCTCACCGTCGATCAGTGTCAGCGCCGCCGGTACGTCGCTTGCGGTCCGGCCGCGGAGGTCGGCGGTAACGACGATCTCGTCGATGATCGGAATGCCACGCGGATTCGCCAGCACGACGTCGTCATTCGCGGCCCGCTGGGCCAGCGCCGGCAACAATGGAGATAGAAACAGGCAAGCGGCAGTCAGCCGCAGAGTATTTTTCAGTGTCATGATTCCCTTCCTACGCCGGCATTACCCGGTTCAGGTTCTGAGGGTTCCCGCAATGGCCTGACGGCCGCGAATCTCAGGTCAGATGACCACCCCTGTGAGGTGCGGAACTATATCATTTCTCGAGCCGTGCGATCAGGCTCGACGTATCCCAGCGGTTGCCGTCCATCGCCTGGATTTCCGAATAGAATTTGTCGACGAGCCTCGTCATTTCCAGCGTCGCGCCGTTCTTCTCGGCTTCATCGAGTGCGATACCGAGATCCTTGCGCATCCAGTCGACCGCGAAGCCGAAGTCGAACTCGTTGCGGATCATCGCTTCCCAGCGATTTTCCATTTGCCACGACTGGGCGGCGCCCTTGGAAATCGCCGCGATGACTTTCTCGACGTCGATGTCGGCACGCTTGGCGAAATGCAGCGCCTCTGCGAGACCCTGCACAACCCCGGCAATGCAGATCTGATTCACCATCTTGGCGATCTGGCCGGTGCCGACACCGCCAACAAGCGTCATCGCCTTCGCGTAGCTCGCCATTGCGAGTTTCGCGCGTTCGAAAACGGCCGGCTCGCCGCCCACCATGATGGTGAGTTGCCCGGACACCGCTCCCGCTTCGCCGCCGGATAGCGGTGCGTCGAGGAATCCCACGCTCTTCCGGCTGCAGACCTCAGCGACTTCGCGCGCAACGTCCGCCGACGCCGTCGTGTGGTCAACGATAATGGAGCCGGCCGAGGTTGACGCCAGTGCGCCGTCCTTGCCGATCAGTACTTCGCGGACGTCGTCGTCATTGCCAACGCAGCTGAAAACGACCTCCGCGTTGGCAGCCGCCTCCGACGGGGTCGATGCCATTCGACCGGCATACTTGCCGTTCCAGGCTTCGGCCTTCTCGCGAGTGCGGTTGTAGACGGTAACGGAATGGCCCTTCTCGGCGAGATGTCCGGCCATGGGGAAACCCATGACGCCGAGGCCGATGAATGCGACGCGCATCTGTATCGTGCTTCAGGCGCTCTTCAGCGCGGGTTTGTCGGCGGGCGACTTCTTGCGTTTGCGCGGGTCCAGACCGATCGAACGCGCGATGATCTCGCGCATGATCTCCGAACTTCCGGCGTAAATGCGCGATACGCGAGCGTTGGTGTACAGACGACTGATCGGGTACTCGTCCATGTAGCCAGCGCCGCCGTGAAGCTGGACGCATTCGTCGGTCACTCGCATCTCGACCTCGCTCGCGAACAGTTTGGCTTTGGCCGCGTCGTCCGCACTGAGCTTGCCTTCGTTGTGCTGCATGACGCACTGATCGACGAACGCCTGGGTGACGTCGATCTCGGTGCGCATCTGCGCCATCTTGAACCGCGTATTCTGGAAGTCGCCGATGACCTGACCGAACGCCTTGCGCTCATTGACCCAGTCGAGCGTCAGGTCGAACGCCGTTACCGCGTTCGCGAGGAAACCCACGGCCGCGAGCAGCCGCTCTTCTGCCAAATAGTGCATCAGGGAATAGAAGCCGCGATGCAGTTCACCAAGCAGGTTCTCTTTCGGCACCTTGACGTTGTTGAAGAACAGCTCCGCCGTGTCCTGGCTCTTGAGACCCATCTTCTTGAGATTCGCTCCGCGCTCGAAGCCGTCCATCCCGCGTTCGACGACGAACAAGCTGATGCCGTGGCTCGATTCGGGATTGGTGCGTGCGGCGACCACGACGAGATCCGCGAGGATGCCGTTGGAGATGTAGGTCTTGGAGCCGTTCAGCAGGAAGTGATCGCCCTTGTCCTCTGCCTTGGTCCGCATGCCCGCAACGTCGCTGCCCGCGCCGGGCTCGGTCATCGCGACGGCCAGGATCTTCTCGCCGCTTATGCAACCCGGCAGCCAGCGCGCTTTCTGTTCGTCGGTGCCGAGGCCGCCGATGTAGGGGCCGACGAGGCGGCTGTGCAGCCAGAGAAAGAACCCCTGGTCGCCATACTGCGCGTTCTCCTCCATCAGTATCTGCTCGTAGCGGAAATCCGCGACGCCCGCACCGCCGTACTGCTCGTCCGCCCACATGCAAAGCAGCCCGAGTTCGCCGGCCTTCAGGTAGGCCTCGCGATCGACCATCCCCTCCTCATGCCAGCGCTCGCTGTGCGGCGCTATCTCGTTTTTCATGAAGCTCCGGACGGTGTCGCGGAACATCTCGTGCTCTTCGTCGAAGATCAGTCTGTCCATTGGTTTCTCGGTGACAGGCGGTAGGGACTACTCGCCTTTGAAGTTCGGTTCGCGCTTCTCGAGGAATGCCGCCACGCCTTCCGCCGAGTCTGCGGAGTGCCGTAGCTTGTTCTGCAGCTCGGCCTCGGTCGTGAAGCAGGTATGCCAGTCGTGGTCCATCGCCAGCCGCATGACTTTCTTGGTTGCCGCGATCGACAACGGTGCTCGCTTGCACAGTGCCTTCGCCCAGTCGAGCGCCGTCTCGCGCAGCTCGGCCGCGGGCACGACCTTGTTCGTCAATCCGAGTTCGAGACATCGGTCGGCCGAGATCCGCTCGGACTCGATGCTGAGCTGGAACGCGCGCTGATAGCCGATTTGCCTGACGAGCAGGCGATTGAGCCCGCCGTCCGGCACCAGTGAGATGGTCGTGAATGGCGACAGCAGAAACGCGTCATCGGCCATGATCATCAGGTCGGCATGCAGCGCGTACGACATGCCGACGCCAGCGGCAAAACCGGGAACTGCTGCAATCACGGGTTTGGGTATCTCGGTGATCGCCGTCAGTACGGGACCGTACTCGTACAGCAGCTTGCCCTGGATGGACCGATCCCCGGAGAAGCCCTGCTTCAGATCGGCTCCGGCGCTGAATGCGCGGCCTTCACCGGTCATCACGACCGCTCTGATCTCGTCGTCGAGCGTTGCCTTCTCGAAGGCGTGTAACAGATCCTCACATAGCTCGCTGGTAAACCCGTTCAGTGAATCGGGCCGGTTCATCGAAATCAGCGCAACGGCGTCGTGCTGCTCGTAGACTACGGTTTCGGTCATGCAAGAATCCTGTGTGCGGGATCGGCGCTAAGCGAGGCGAGAACCTGCCGCTTCATCTCGGTATTCGTACTGGCGAAGTCGAATTTCTCGGGATTGATCAGCCAGAGATACACCATGCCGCTCACGTAGGCGACATGATACGAGGCCGCTGCGTCGACATCGATGTGGTCGCGGATTTCGCCGTTCGCCTGTCCATCGCGAATCCACTGCACGACATCGGAATGGTGGCGCTCGTGCGCCTTGCCCGCCATCGCGGGAAGGTTCGAGCCGGGACTGCACGAATCGTTGAGCAGAATCTGCAGGACCCTGGCGTCACCCGGCCGCTCGGCCGCCCAGCGGTGCAGCGCGTCGACCGACGACAGCATCGCGCTCAGTCCGGTCTTTTCGCCGACTTCCAGCTTCAGGTAATCGAACCATTTGCGTGCGATCGATCGGCTCAAGGCCTCGAACAGGCCGGCTTTGGAGCCGAAGCGATGCGTAGCGAGCCCACGGCTGTAGCCGGATCGTTTGCCGATAAGGGCGAGTGTGGTTTTCTCGAGGCCGTTCTCGAGTATTAGTTCGAAGGCGGCGCGCAGCATCGACTGATCCGACAACGCGCTCCGATCCGCCCGCGACAACGGGATCGTATTGGATGGCACAGACATGCGTTTCCCCAAACTAGCTGTACAACCCATAACGCGTAACTCGGCTCCGAATCCCATCATGATACTGACCGGCCGGGTCACATATTGCGGCGATATTCGCCGCCGACCTCGTACAGCGCGGCGGATATCTGGCCGAGGGAACTTGATTTGACGGCCTCCATGAGCTCGGCGAAGACGTTTTCGCGGGCCCGGGCGACCGTTCTCAGACGAGTCAATGCGTCAGCCGTCTCGTCGGCATGCGTGGTCTGGAAAGCGCGCACATTGTCAATCTGTGCCTGTTTCTCCTCGTCGCTGGAACGAATGAGTTCGAGTTCGTGGACCTCGTCCTCCTGCCCTTTGCGCGGCAGGAAAGTGTTGACGCCAATCAGCGGCAACGAGCCGTCGTGTTTCCGGCTCTCATAGTAAAGGCTCTCGTCCTGGATCTTGCCGCGCTGGTACATCGTGTCCATTGCGCCGAGCACGCCGCCGCGCTCGGAGATGCGTTCGAACTCCTCGTAGACCGCCTCTTCGACGAGATCGGTCAGCGATTCGACGATGAAGGAGCCCTGCCACGGATTCTCGCAATAGTTCAGTCCGAGCTCTTTCGAGATGATGAGCTGGATCGCGACCGCCCGCCGCACCGATTGTTCGGTCGGCGTCGTGACCGCCTCGTCGAACGCGTTCGTGTGCAGCGAATTGCAGTTGTCGAACAGCGCATACAACGCCTGCAGCGTCGTACGGATGTCGTTGAAGCTGATCTCCTGCGCGTGCAGGCTGCGTCCCGACGTCTGAATGTGGTACTTCAGCATCTGCGAGCGCGAACTCGCGCCGTAGCGCTCGCGCATCGCGCGCGCCCATATTCGCCGCGCAACGCGGCCGATGACCGTGTATTCGGGGTCCATGCCGTTGGAGAAGAAGAAGCTCAGATTCGGCGCGAACTGATCGATGTCCATGCCGCGCGCGAGGTAGTACTCGACGATCGTGAAGCCGTTCGCAAGCGTGAACGCCAGCTGCGATATCGGATTCGCCCCGGCCTCGGCGATGTGATAGCCGCTGATCGACACGCTGTAGTAATTGCGAACGTTGTTGTCGATGAAGAACTGCTGCACGTCGCCCATCATCTTCATCGCGAACTCGGTCGAGAAAATGCAGGTGTTCTGTGCCTGATCCTCCTTCAGAATGTCCGCCTGAACGGTGCCGCGAACGGTCGCCAGCGTTTCGGTCCGAATTCTGTCGTAAGTCTCGGCATCGACAACCTTGTCGCCGGAGATGCCGAGCAGACCAAGGCCCAACCCGTCGTTGCCCGGCGGCAGCTCACCGCTGTAGCCGGGGCGCTGTCGATCGCCGAACCATGCGTCGATCGTTGCCTGCGCCTCTTCCCATTTGCCGGTCTCGCGCAGGTGCTTCTCGACCTGCTGATCGATCGCCGTGTTCATGAAGAACGCGAGGATCATCGGCGCGGGTCCGTTGATCGTCATGGACACCGACGTCGTCGGTGCGCAAAGATCGAATCCGGAATACAGCTTCTTCATGTCGTCGACCGTCGCGATCGAAACGCCGGAATTGCCGACCTTGCCGAAGATATCCGGCCGCTCGTGCGGATCCTCGCCGTACAGCGTGACCGAATCGAAGGCCGTGGAGAGCCTCGCGGCCTCCTGCCCCTGCGACAGGAAGTGGAATCGTCGGTTCGTACGCTCCGGCGTACCCTCGCCAGCGAACATGCGCGTCGGGTCTTCGCCCAGCCGGCGGTACGGGTAAACCCCGCCGGTATACGGATAGGCCCCCGGCAGGTTCTCCCTCGTGAGGAAGCGGAGCAGTTCGCCCCAATTGCTGTATTCCGGTGGCGCGATCTTCGGGATCTTCTGATGACTCAAGGACTCGCGGTAATTGTTGCCCGTGATCTCGCGGCCACGCACCGTGTAGCTGTACTGATCGGACTCGACACCGGCTTTACGTTCCGGCCACTCTCTGAGCAGCCGGATCGACTCTGCCGTCAGATCGTCGAGCGTCTCCTGATAGCGTTGCCGCAACACGACCAGGCTGCGGTCGCCCTGTTCGGTCAGCGCATCGCCTGCGTAACGGCTAAAGGCCTCGGACGCTTCGGGTCCTCGATGGCGCCCAGTGCTTCGTAGAGGTGCTGCAGGCGGCTCGCGATCTCCGCCTGACTGTCGCTGTGGCGGTTGATCTCGCGGCCCTGCTCCGCGATCTCCGCGAGGTAGCGAATCCGGCTACCCGGGATGGATTGCGCGGCTCGAGGCTCGCGCTCGGTGACGTCGAGATCGGGCGCGAAGCCGTCAACACCGAGCTTCTCTCTGACGTGCCGGCAGAGCTCGACGAACATCCAGCTAACGCCTGGATCGTTGAACTGACTGGCGATCGTCGGGTAGACAGGAACCTCGTCGTCGGTCGCCGTGAACGCCGTGTGATTGCGTTTCCACTGCTTGCGGATATCTCGCAGGGCATCTTCGGCCCCACGCTTGTCGTACTTGTTCAGGACGATGAGGTCCGCGAAATCGAGCATGTCGATCTTCTCGAGCTGGCTCGCGGCGCCGTAATCGCTGGTCATGACGTAGACGGAGAAATCCACGAGATCGACGATCTCGCTATCGCTCTGTCCGATACCCGCGGTCTCGACGATGATCAGGTCGAAGCCCAGTGACTTCAGGAAGAGAATCTGATCGCCCAGCATCTCGCTCGTAGCCAAATGTTGCCGGCGGGTCGCGATCGAGCGCATGTACACCCGCTCCGATCTGAGCGAGTTCATTCGAATGCGGTCGCCGAGCAGAGCGCCGCCCGTGCGACGCCGGGTCGGGTCGACAGCGAGCACCGCGATGTTCATGTCCGGGAACGAGCTGATGAAACGATTCAGTACCTCGTCCGTCACGCTGCTCTTGCCGGCGCCGCCGGTGCCGGTAATGCCGACTACCGGCGCCTTGGACGCCCTGACCTGCCATTCCTTGCGCAGTTTCTTGAGCGTCGCCTCATCGAAAAGGCCTTCCTCGATCGCCGAGATGGTCTCGGCCACCGCCGCCACCGCGGAACGATCCTCGGCGATCTCGGCACCGGTCGCGCGGCGCGCGGCAACGGTGCGTCGAACGAGATCCTGGATCATCGCCTCGAGGCCGAGTTCCATGCCGTCGTGGGGGTGGTAGATGCGCTCGACGCCGTATTCCATCAGCGCGGCGATCTCCTCGGGCGTGATCGTGCCGCCGCCGCCGCCAAAGATGCGGATGTGGCCGGCGCCCATCTCCTCGAGCCTGTCCACCATGTAGCGGAAGAACTCGTTGTGACCGCCCTGGTAGGAGCTGATGGCAATACCGTCGGCGTCTTCCTGGATGGCCGCACGGACGATGTCGTCGACACTTCGGTTGTGGCCCAAATGCACGACCTCGACACCCTGCGCCTGAATCAGCCGGCGCATGATGTTGATAGCGGCATCGTGGCCGTCAAAGAGCGAAGCGGCGGTGACGAATCGTAACGGCGTGGTCTCGGCGTCACGCGATGCGCCGGGCAGGTCGCTGGCAACCGTACTCATAGAGATTTTCTCCGGGAATGGCGCGTCGAAACCGCGCAGCGAGGCGAAAAGCCTGTTAAATCAACAGGTTTTGCCTCGGTAAAAATTTTAATGTAGATTAAAACACCGCACGTGGAAACTCAAGGGCCCGCGGGTGCCCGTTTCGTGGGCCCTGAGCCCCGGAAGGTCGAGAACGATGGCAACGGAAGCCCTGGAAAGCCGCTTTGAATCGCAAAAGGACCGCATGCTCAAGGCTGCGGCGCAGTGCTTCAATCTGAAGGGCTACAGCGGCACCTCGCTCCGAGATGTCGCGAATCTGCTCGGCCTGACCGACGCGGCCCTTTACTACTACGTGCGCAACAAGGAAGAACTCGTCTATCTGTGCTATCTGCGCGCGGCCGATGTCGGACGAGACGCATTGAAGGGTGCGACGGCGGCCGGCGGCACTGGCTTCGAGAAGGTCGTGCGCTACTTGAGACGGCACGTCGAGATGATGGTCGGCGAGGACGGACCGATCGCGATCATGAGCGAGATTCCGTCCTTGAAGCCCGATCACCGGGACGAGATTCTCGAACTCTCGCGCAGCCACAGCTCCGCGTTCGAGGCGCTGATCGAGGAAGGCATCGAAGATGGCAGCATCTCACCGTGCGACGTGCGCATGACTGGCAACGCGATCATGGGCTCGATCAACTGGATCCCGAAGTGGTTCCATGGCGACTCGCGGCAGGCCGGTCAGATTGCCGCCGAATTTCCGACGATACTCTCGGCCGGACTCTTGCCCGGCAAATAGGACGCCACGCGGCGTCAGGGATTGGCGTCGACGACGACGGTGCGATCGTCGATGGTCTGCACGAAACGCTGGACTCGTGCGCTCAAATCCTGAATGTCGACGTCGTCGGCCTGAGTAGCGATGCTGGAATCGCCGATCTGCGCGGCCATGAACTGCAGACGCGCCTCGATTCTCGAGCGGAGCCTGCGGAAATACTCGTCACCGGACACGCTGCTGCCTACCCGCGGGTCGACGATGGTCACCGGGCCCGTGCCTCCGGATATGCGAGATCCTGTCCGCGCCGTCATCAATGCGAGATCCTGCTCGATCAACTCGAGGACGAGCACGACATCGGAATATTCGCGGCGTAGCTGAAGATAGAGCGTATCCGATCGTACCTGGTCGACATCCGTGAAGCTGTTCAGCAGCGCGTCACGAACCTGTTCGAACTCCACGTAGCCCCGCTCGGCCGCCAACCGGTACCAGGCCGACGCCAGAATCGGGTCTTCGTCGACCCAGGCACCGGTTTCGTACATGAAACCGACCATGTACTGCGCGTACTTGTCGCCGATAGGCGCCAACTCGTTACGGTAGATGAAGAAGGCGCGCTCGTACTCCTTGCTTTCAAAGAGTTCTTCCACGCGCTCGCCGAGCCTCATCGTCGCCCGGTCGACTGGGCTGCCCGGAAACGGTCCGGACTGCTGGGCGACGACTGGGGCGGCCGCGAGGAATATCAGAGCGGCGATTGGCAGGGTGGGCCTCAAAATTGCTGACTCCCGGTTTCAGGCTCAGGCCATGGGTATTTTCTTGGAGTCGGCGCCTGCATGCAAAGTTCCAGAGCTAATCTGTGAAATTCGGCGCTCTTTTCTCGATATTTGCCGCGACCGCTTCACGCTGGTTCGCGCCGCCCATGACCCCGAGATGGAGGCTGGCCTCGAGCCGCAGCGAATCCCTGCTCGACATCTCCCAGGCCTCGTTGAACAGCCGTTTCATGGCTCGAATGGCATCCGGCGAGCGGCCCGCGATGGCAGCCGCGGTTTCTCTGGCCTTCGCCAGCGGGTCATCGCAGAGCTCCGTCACCAACCCGACCGCCAGCGCCTCCTCGGCACTTAGCACGCGCCCGGTGTAGGCGAGTTCCCTGAGCTTGTCGGCCGGACTGACATAACGTGCCAGAACGCTCAACGCGAGATCCGGGATGAGTCCCCATTTGACTTCCATGATCGACAGGGTGGCCGACGGTGCGGCGTAGCGGATGTCGGCACCGAGCGCGACCTGAAGGCCCGCACCGAAGGCGACGCCGTGAACCGCGCAGATCACCGGCACGGGAACCTCTCGCCAGACCCAGGCCGCCCGCTGAAACACGTTCGCAGGCGACGGCTCACATGGCTTGAAAGCCGTTCCGAAGTCGACGTCGCTACCAAAAATGCCGGTATCGATTCCGGCGCAGAAGTTGTCGCCCGCACCGGACAAGACAACCGCGCGGATGGACGTGTCTTCCGCAATCCGGTCGCCGACGTCGGCCAGCTGGCCGAACATGTCGTAACTCAGCGCGTTGTACTTCGATGGGCGATTGAGTTCGACATGCGCGACGTGGTCATCGACGCGAAGCGATACTAGTTCAGCCGGGGAGTCGGTCATGGTTCGTCCCTTTTTTGTGCGGTCAGGTCGAGAGCAGGCATCGGCCGTTTCTTAGCACGAGCACGTCGCGCTCTTTCGCCCGGCATTGAAACGAGATCAGATTGCCGTCCTGCCACATGTCGGTCGTGATCGTATCCCCCGGCATGACCGGGGAGGAAAAGCGCGCGTCGAAGGCGGCTATCAGCGTGTAGTCGTAGCCGAGAATCGTCTTCAGGATTGCGTGACAGGCAACGCCATAGGTACACAGACCGTGGAGGATCGGCGTCTCGAAGCCAGCGGACGCCGCCGCTCTCGGGTCCGCGTGCAGCGGATTCCAGTCGCCGTTCAGTCGGTAAAGCAACGCCTGCCCGGGCCGCGTTGGCAGATCGGCCGTGAGATCCGGTTCGCGCCTCGGAACCCGGTGCGGCGGCGGACCTTTGCCGCTCGGGCCGCCGAAGCCGCCATCGCCGCGGGCGATGATCGTATGCCCCAGCGAGAAAAGCGCGGTGTCGTCCTTCTTGAGTCGCGCCTCGGCTTCGAACAGGATCATGGCACCGAGCTTCGGCCCACGGTCATACGCCTGAACGACGCGCTTGTCGACCAGAATGTCCGCCGCGGCCGGCAACGGGCGGTACACCTCCAGTCGCTGCTCGGCGTGCAGCACCTGACTGTAGTCCCAGCCGAGGTCGGGCGGGAACATATCCGGAACGAGCACCGTTGCCATGGTCGGCAAGGTCTTCGGCGCGCCGGACAACTCCGTAACGTACGCCAACTCCTCGACGTCATTCGGATCGGCGCCCAGCCCCAGGCTGAGCGCGTACAGCATCGAATCGCGTGCCGAATAGCTAAACGGCAGATCGACGACCGACTTTGCCAACAGTTTTTCGTGGTCGAGCGCCATAAGCACCTGATTTAGGTAGATTTTCTATTCAGCGGATCAGAGCCGCCGCGGTCGCGGCATTCTAGAGGCGCGGCACACCCCCGGCAAGTCAACGCATGTACTCTCTGCCGAGCTCCGCCAGCGGCCGAACTGCCCGCTCGGCCTGTGAGGCGTGTGCGCTGGCCGCAGTGCCGTCGCGCACGCGCCCCGCTATCCCCTGAAGAATCGCGGCGAGCCGGAACAGATTGAAAGCCGTGTAGAAACTCCGATTCGCGATCTCGGACCGGCCCGTGCGCTCGCAGTAGCGAGCGACGTAGTCCTCCTCGGACGGAATGCCGAGCGAACCCAGGTCCTTGCCTTTGAGGCCCACGGAGCCAATGCCGATTTCGGGCATTTGCCAGCTCAGCAGGTGGTAAGTGAAATCGGCAAGCGGGTGTCCGATCGTGGACAACTCCCAGTCGAGCACGGCGATAACCTTCGGCTCGGTCGGGTGAACGATCATGTTGTCGAGGCGAAAGTCGCCATGGACGATACTCGCCGACTCATCGGCGGGAACGTTCTCGGGGAGCCAGTCGATCAGCGCGTCCATCGCCTCTATCGTGCCTGTCTCGGACGCCCGGTACTGCCCGATCCATCGCGATATTTGCCGCTCGAAGTAGTTGCCGGGCTTGCCGTAGTCCGCAAGCCCGATCGCTTGCCAGTCGAAACTGTGCAGGCGCGCTATCGTTTCGTTGGCGGAATCGTAGATGGTGGCCCGTTCTTCAGGGGCGCAGTCCGGCAGGTCGAGATCCCAGAAGATCCGCCCCTCCACGTGTTCCATCACATAGAACATGGTGCCGATGACACCGTCGTCTTCGCAGAGGGCAAATGGACGCGGCACCGGAAAGCCGGCCGCGTGCAGCGCGCTGATGACCCGAAATTCGCGATCGACGGCGTGCGCCGATTTCAACAGCTTGCCCGGGGGCTTGCGTCGAAGCACGAAACTGCCCGACTCCGCGTCGATCCGGTAGGTCGGATTCGACTGACCGCCTTTGAACTGTTGCACGCTCGCTCGACCGCTGAAGCCTTCCACGTGAGACGCCATCCACTCCTCGAGCTGTGCGAGCTCGAAGCGAGCCGCGGCCGTGACGTCCCGGGTTCCCGTGTTCTGCTGCTGGCGACGGCTCACTGGCGTCACATCCGGAATATACCGAGCGGTGTTTCCGTCTCCCGCGGCCGATTCGCTGCGGCGGAAAGGGCCAGCGCCAGCGTGCTTCTGGTATCGACCGGATCGATCACCCCGTCGTCCCACAGCCGCGCACTCGAATAGTACGGGTGACCCTGGTGTTCGTACTGCTCGCGGATCGAAGCCTCGAAAGCCTCTCGTTCTTCGTCCGGCCAGGTCTCGCCGCGTGCCTCCATGCCGTCCGCCCGGACCGTCGACAGCACGCCCGCCGCCTGCTCTCCGCCCATGACCGAGATTCGCGCATTCGGCCACATCCAGAGCATGCGCGGGTTGTAGGCCCTGCCACACATGGCGTAGTTGCCTGCGCCGAAAGAGCCGCCAATGACGACCGTGAATTTCGGCACGCTGGCGGTGGCAACGGCATTGACCATCTTGGCGCCGTCCTTTGCGATCCCGGCGTGTTCGACGCGCTTGCCGACCATGAATCCGGTGATGTTCTGCAGGAACAACAGCGGAATACCGCGGCGGTTCGACAGCTGCACGAAGTGCGCGCCCTTCTGCGCGGACTCCGGAAACAGGATGCCGTTGTTCGCGACGATGCCGACCGGGTGTCCGTCGATGTGTGCGAATCCACAGACCAGCGTCGCGCCGTAGAGCTTCTTGAACTCGTGAAACTCCGATCCGTCGACGAGTCTGGCAATGATCTCGCGCACGTCGTAAGGAAAGCGGTATTCGCGCGAAACGATGCCGTAGATGTCCTTGGCCGGGTATTGAGGCTCGATGACGTCGCGCCGGGCGGTTACATGCGGTTTCTCGCGATTCAGATTGAAGACGATATCCCGCGCGATCGACAGTGCGTGCGAGTCGTCGTCAGCGAGGTGATCGGTCACGCCAGAGATGCGCGAATGCACCGATCCGCCGCCCAGCGTTTCCGCGTCCACGACTTCGCCGGTAGCCGCCTTCACCAGCGGCGGCCCGCCGAGGAAAATCGTGCCCTGATTGCGGACGATGATCGCCTCGTCGCACATCGCAGGGACATAGGCGCCGCCGGCCGTGCACGACCCCATCACCGCCGCAATCTGCGGAATGCCCTTCGCCGACAGACGGGCCTGGTTGTAGAAGATCCGGCCGAAGTGTTCCTTGTCGGGAAACACTTCGTCCTGCGCGGGCAGATACGCCCCACCGGAATCGACCAGATAGATGCAGGGCAGGTCGTTCTGCTCCGCGATCTCCTGAGCGCGCAGGTGTTTCTTGACGGTGATCGGGTAGTACGTGCCGCCCTTGACCGTCGCGTCGTTGGCGACGATCACGCACTCCGTGCCGTGGATCCGGCCGATGCCGGTGACGATGCCCGCGGAGGGCACGGTGTCCTTGTACACCTCGTGTGCGGCGAGACGGCCGATTTCGAGAAACGGCGTGTCTTCATCGAGCAGCACTCGAATGCGGTCGCGCGCCAGCAGCTTGCCGCGCGACAGGTGCTTCTCCTTCGCTCGATGCGAACCACCCTGCATGATCTTCTCGTTCAGCGCGCGCAGGTCCCCAGCGAGAGCCACATTGGCTTCCCGGTTCTTGTCGAACTCCTCGGACGTGCGTTCGATCCGTGACTTGATAGCGGGCATACGGTCTTCTTCTTGTTCCAGGGCCTGTTAACGCTATGAAAATAATCTCTGCCGGCCCGGTGGGTTGAGCCCCAGAAAACGCCGGTCAGCGGGTTGCGTCGAACAGCTCCCTGCCAATCAGCATGCGCCGAATCTCGCTCGTGCCGGCTCCGATCTCGTAGAGTTTCGCGTCGCGCCAGAGACGCCCCGTCGGGTACTCGTTGATATAGCCGTTGCCGCCGAGCGTCTGAATCGCCTCTCCGGCCATCCAGGTTGCTTTTTCGGCCGCGAACAGAATACATCCTGCCGCGTCGAAACGGGTAGTTTCATTGCGGTCGCAGGCCCTGGCGACGGCATAGACATAGGCCCGCGCGGCGTTCATCGTCGTGTACATGTCGGCAACTTTGCCCTGCATCAGCTGGAATTCACCGATCGGTCGACCGAACTGTTTGCGATCGTGCACGTAGGGCATCACGACATCCATGCACGCACGCATGATGCCCAGCGGGCCACCTGCCAGCACGAGCCGCTCGTAGTCGAGCCCGCTCATCAGGATCGCCGCGCCCTTACCTTCCTCGGCGAGCCGCTGTTCGGCGGAAATGCGGCAGTCCTCGAGCAACACTTCGCTGGTGTCGGATCCACGCATGCCCAGCTTGTCGAGCTTCTGCGGGGTGGACAGTCCCGGCGTGCCTCGCTCCAGAAGGAAGGCGCTCAGGCCCCGGCTACCCGCCGCCGGATCGGTGACGGCGTAGACGATCAGCGTGTCCGCTTCCGGCGCATTGGTGATCCACATCTTGCTGCCGTTGAGCACGTAGTCGTTGCCGTCACGCACGGCGGTCGTCCGCATCCCCATCACGTCCGAGCCCGCGCCGGGCTCGCTCATCGCCAGCGCACCGACGTGCTCGCCCGAGACGAGCCTGGGCAGATAGCGCGCCTTCTGTGCGTCGCTGCCCCAGCGGCGAAGCTGATTGACGCAGAGGTTGGAGTGGGCGCCGTAGGACAGACCGACCGACGCCGAAGCGCGGCTGATTTCTTCCATTGCGATCACATGCGCGAGATAGCCGAGTTCGGACCCGCCATACTCTGCCTCGACGGTGACGCCCAGCAGGCCGAGTTCGCCGAGTTCCGGCCACAGCTCTCTCGGAAACTGATTGTCGCTGTCGATGCGCTCGGCGAGCGGCGCAATGCGGTCCGTCGCGAAGCCGCGTACGGTATCGCGCAGCAGATCGAGCTCGTCGCCGAGCCCGAAGTCGAAATCGAACATGAGTTCTTCCTTGAGTCTGGTTGTGCGCCTATTGTCCGACCCTGGAGCCGTCGGCTGAATACCATGCGCGCGGTAGGCGCGCCGTCAGTTCTCGGACAGCGCGTCGATGAACCGGGAGAAGAGCTCGTACTGCGAGCTGATGCCCAGCTTCGAGAACAAGTTGCGCTTGTGGACCATCACCGTCCCCGGCGCGATGTCCAACTCGCGCGCGATCGCCTTTGTCGAGAATCCTCTCAGCAGCAGCTGGGTCGTCTCACGCTCCCGCGACGTGAGCAGCGAATCGCCGAAATTGTCGAAACATTCGGTCAGCCGGCGGTGCACGCTGTCGTTCGGCTTTGCCTTGTCGTCACGCTGCGCCCAGCGTTGCCAGATATTGCGCATCGCCGCCTGCACGATCTGCTCGATGGCGCGGATGCGCTTCAGCTCGGCGGCCGTAAAGCGGCGCTCCCTGCGCCCGATGACGAGTACCAGCGTCGTGTTCGGATCGACGTCGAGAAGGAAGTCCATCTCGTCCCTTAAGTGCGTTCTGTCGCAATACTGCCGGTAGTACTCAGAAGAACGAAAGCGGTCCGGCGCCGCCTCTCGAAAACGGCAGATCGAGGGCTTATCGGCCTGCACCGCAAGCTGATAGAGCGGGTCGAGCAGATAGGGGCCGGCCAGATAGCGGTCGAGGTAGTGGCGTGCGCCCGCCGGCTCGAGTGTGTGGTGCAACACCTCGGGCGGCGACTCTCTATGGAAAGCCAGCAAACAGGTGCCGTCGTGGCGCACGACGAGCCCGACGGCGTCGATGAGCGCGTTCGCGGTTTCCTCGCCGCCGCTCGCCGCGACCAGCCGTGCGATCGCATCATGCCACTGAGAGGTTGCGAATCGAGCCGGCACGCGTCGCTCAGGGTTGATACAGGGCCGCGCAGGCGCCGTTCGGATCGCGAATGACAGAGAACCGGCCGCCGGCCAGACCGCGCGGCTCGACAACGATCTCGCCGCCCTTCTCGACACAGGCCTTCGCACTGGCATCCACGTCTTCGACCGTGAAGTAGATCAGCCAGCCGCCCGGCATCTCTGCATTGCTGCCGCGCGCGTGGCAAACACCGGCGGCGGCTTCGCCGCTTCCCGGCAGCGTCATGGTGTAGTCGTCGTAATCGCCCATCGACACGGGCTCCGGCACCAGGCCGACTACAGCAGCGTAGAAATCGCGCGTATCCGCAGCGTTGTCCACGGTCATGTCGATCCAGCCGATCCGGCCGATCTCATTGCTCATTGGCATCTCCTTTCAGAACGACGTCAGAAACGACGCAGCATTACCGCCAATAGGCCCGCGTCCCGCGCGAGCGGCGGTCAGATAATCCTCACCCTTCGGGTAGCCGTCCGGCTGTGGGTTGTGTACCCGTCGTACCCGATTCCGGCGATAGAGACGAAGCTGCGACAGAAACGGAATCACACGGCTCGGGTCGCCGCCGGTAATCTGCTCGTGGAGCGCTGGGAGCCGAAACCACGGTACCGTCATATCGGCGTGATGGGCGTTGTGATAGCCGAAATTCAATACCAGCCAGTTCAGCATCGGGAATCTCAATGAGATCGGATTGCTGAAGGTGTGCACTTGCTCCCAGTCGGCATCGCCCTTGTGCGGCGGCGGCCGATAGTCGAATAGCGTGAGGTTGTAGGGGTAGTCGTGCTGCAGCATGTCGACGAAACGCAGTACGTGCACCATGATCAGATACGCCAGCAGATACAGCAATGCAGCCTTGGGCGATATCAACAACATCAGCAAGAAGAGGCCGCCGCGGATCGCGATCACGGCGACGTTGCGCAATCGCTGATTCCGCCGCTCGGGGATCACGAACGACGTGAAGATCATGATCCCGTGCATCAGAAGATCGTGCGCGGGAACCCAGGCCCATTCCAACGCCTTCAGCACTCGCGTCAGCCGCGGATGCTCCTCGAAGAAGCGGTCGTAGTCGAACCACACCACATCGTCGTTATCGACGTGATGGCGAAAGTGCTTGTAGCGAATGTCTTCGTAGGTGCCGTACGCGGCGCCGCACACCCAGCTCAACAGGTTTCCCAGCCGCGCGTTGTGGCGCGACGAGCGAAAGACCGTGTTGTGACAGCACTCATGAATCATGTACGCCGCGATGATCATGCCGTGGGCCAGCGCCAGGGTTGCAATGAGATTGACCAGCCAGTGCGCGTGGAACAGGCCGGCGAGCCCCAGGGCCCACATAGACAACGCGTAGAGACTTGCACCGCCGTGGTACAGCGGCCCCCGAGCGTCTTTGAAGAGCGTGCTAGCCATGTGCGGAGCGGGATGAGTCATGCGATTGAGCGGTAAGCCTTTTGTACACTTCGTCAGGGCGTATTGCTAGCATACGCGCAGTCCACGCAGGGAGAATCCAGGGATGAAGCTCGTCACCGCCATCGTCAAACCGTTCCGCCTCGACGACGTTCGCAACGCGCTTGCCGAAGTCGGCATTCAGGGAATGACCGTCACCGAGGTCAAGGGCTTCGGCCGGCAGCGGGGCCACACCGAGCTTTACCGTGGTGCCGAGTATGTCGTCGACTTCCTGCCGAAGGCGAAGATCGAAGTGGCCGTTCCCGAGGACCTTCTCGAACGGACGATCGAAGCCATCACCGAGGCTGCCAGAACCGGCAAGGTCGGCGACGGCAAGATCTTCGTGACCAGCCTCGAACAGGTTCTGCGAATCCGCACCGGCGAAACGGGCGACGGAGCGCTGTAAGTCTCGTTACAGCAACAGGCCGACGACCGCGCGCGCCAGCATGAACCAAAGCGCCAGCGCTGAAAGCATGTACAGGCCGAACCTCAGGATTACCCGATTGAATGTGCAGTGCACCAGGCTGTGCAGCGCGCGGAATACAAAGAATAGCCACGCCGCCACAACGTACACCGCATCGACCTGATCGGTAACGAACAGCATCAGACAAAGCGCATAGAAGGCGACCGGTACTTCCGCCAGATTCCGCAGGTTGTACGCGGCGTAGTTGATATCGTCCGGCAGCAGAGCCATCGCCCTGTCCGGCGTCGTCATCTTCTGCGCGTGAATCCTGTGACTAAGCATGTAGCGGATACGGTTCACGTACATGTACAGCCACACGGCGAATGTCAGCACCAGCATCGCCGTGAACGGCTTGAAGATTTCCGAGCCGTCCATCGCTAGGCTGTCCTGCAGAAGGCATTCAGCTTGTTGCCGTCCAGGTCGCGGAAGTACCCGGCGTAGAACTGATCGCCTCTTTGTCCCGGTGCGCCCTCGTCGGCGCCGCCCAGCTCCAGTGCCTTAGCGTGGAACGCATTCACTTGTTCCGGCGTGCCCAGCGCGATCGCAATCATCACTCCGTTGCCGACGGTCGCCGGATTGCCGTCAAACGGCACGGTGATGCTGAATCCCGGTTGCGTCATGTCCGTTCCCCAGGCAACGAAATTTTCACCCTCCAATAGCCTGCCGACGCCGATCGTGGCGAACAGCGCGTCGTAGTAGGCCGCCGCGCTTTCCGTATCGTTCGTGCCGAGCGTTGTGTAGCCGATCATTCCCGTTCTCCCGATTGCGCCGAAATAGGAGCGAGCATGCTACGCCAAATCTCGAGCTTTTTGTCGAAGGACATCGCCGCATGTGCCGGGCTGGTCGACGGCAGAGCAATGAGCTCCTGCGCCGGCAACGTCAACTCCGGCAACACGAGACGCCGGTACAGCTCCTCCGCTTTGCGCCCATTGAGGCCGACCCGCCGGACGCCGGGATGCCGGTCGAAGAACGCCGCGAAATCGTTTGGTCTGGCGGTGTCCAGGCGAATGTCCGCGTCCAGACTACCCGGTCGCACCGAACTCTGTAAGACGTCCCAAACGGCGATACCGGCCGCGGTGAGCGCCCGGCAGCGGGCCGGATAGTCACCCTCTGCACCGACCAGCGCCTCCATGATCCGCCAGAACGCGTTTCGCGGGTGCGCGTAATACTGCGACACCTCGAGCGAACAGCGGCTCGGCAGCGAGCCAAGGATCAGAATCCGGGCATCGGAGCCGGCGATCGGCGGGAAGCCGGTACTCGATGTCCCGTCGTTGGTATTCATTTCCGGTCGTGTAGCTGCAATTCGGCGAATGCCCTGCTCTGAATTCTGAAGTATAGGTAGTCGCAGCAAGGAGGTCTGTATGCAACGAAAGCTATCCATCGGCGCAAGCTTCGCCCTCGCACTTCTCGCCTCGGCCGCGACCGCCGACGATCATTGTCAACCCTGGACCTGCGAAGAGGTCAAAGCCGAAATCCGCGAGATCGAAGCACGCATGCGCGCCGGCTATACGCATGCGCAGGGGCTGCGTTACGAAGAGCGACTGCGTGAGTTGAAGGACTGCCGATACCGACTCTGCAGATAGCAAGGCGGCATGCGGCGGCGTGCTCTACACTCTGGGAGAATCGATTGTCGATGCTGGCAACCAATAGCCGGCCCATTGCGGAGGGGCTACGATGCACAGAGTGGTTTCGAACGACGACTGGCTTGCGGCGCGCCGCGAGCTACTCGACGAGGAGAAGGCATTTCAAAAGGCTCGCGACGCCCTCGCCGAGAAACGCCGGGCCCTGCCGTGGCGGGAGATTCCGGACTACGAGTTTGAAACCGAGGACGGTCCGCGCGCGATCTCCGAACTGTTCGACGGCTGCTCGCAGCTGATCGTCTATCACTTCATGTACGGGCCCGACTGGGACGTCGGCTGTCCGTCCTGTTCCTTTTGGGCCGACAGCTACGACCGGATGGTGCCTCATCTGAAGGCAAGAGACGTGTCGCTCATCGCCGTGTCGCGGGCGCCGTTGTCGAAACTACTGGACTACCGCGCTCGGATGGGCTGGAGTTTCCCGTGGGTGTCGTCGGCCGGCAACCGTTTCAATCTGGATTTCGACGTGTCCTTCCTGCCGGAACAGATCGAGGCAGGCAACGCCGTCTACAACTATCGGCCGATGCAGGGAACAATGCAGGAGCTGCCCGGACTGAGCGCCTTCAAACGCGTGGACAGCGCCGTCTACCACACGTACTCGACCTTCGCCCGCGGACTCGATCCGTTCAATACGGCCTATCAGCTACTCGACATTGCGCCCGATGGACGCAACGAGGACGAGCTCGCTTACGCCCAGGCCTGGGTTAAGCGCCGAGACGAATACTGAAGTGCGGTTTGGCGCGGGAACTCGCGGTCACTCTTTTTGGCATTCCGTACATCCCGCGGAGTACGGCAAAACGCGTCGGCCCAGCTGAGCGAGTTGGAACTCGATTCAGCCGGGCCGTGATTGAGGTGGCGTCTTATGCCGGGAAGAAGTCGATCGGCTTGGTCGTCGTAATCGGCTCGACGTCGCGCGATTCGAAGCGGAACAACATCACCCGCTGTACGAGGCGCCGCTCGAGTTCCGGATCGCCGAGCTCGCTCGAGACGATCTCGCAGGCGGTGACTTCGCCGTTCGGTGCGATCGTGATCCGCAGAACGAGCTGACCTTCGAGCGCCGGGTTCTGGCGCAGCGCGCGATTGTAGAGCGCGAAGATCGCACCCTTCTGGCGATCGAACTCCAGTTCGATCTCTTCGCGCGAACGCGAGGCGCGTCCACTTACGCCTTCTCGGGTGGCACCGCCGGCACTCGGAGCGATGTCGTCCAGATCGCTGTCGACCTGCGTCGTGCTGCGACCTGCAATCTGCGTACCGCCGGTATTGCGGCTCAGACTCGCCGTATTGATACCCGCTGACGAGGTTCCGACATTGCCGCCGATCATGTTGCGAGTATTGCGATCGGCCGCACCGGTGTTGGCCGACAGCTCGCGATCGTCGTTGACCGTTTCCAAGAGATCGTTGTCCACCACGTCGGTCAGATCGAAATTCATGCGCGCCTGTGCCTGCTCGCGAGCGACCTGCGTGTAATCGATCTCGGGCTCCGGTTCCGGCTCGGGCTCGGGCTCGGGTTCCGGCTCGGTCTCCGCGACCTGTTCCGGTTCCGGCTCTTCTTCCGGCTCCGGCTCGGGTTCTTCTTCCTCGGGCTCGGGCGGTGGCGGCGGAGGCGGCAACGGCTCCTCCTCGAGCAGAAGCTGCGCGATCCGCGGCGGAATCTCTACGACCTCGTAGGGATCTTCCTCCGGCATCGGATAGAGCCAGCCGCCGATACCGAGGAGAGCGGACACGCCCAGAACGATGAGCAGCAGCCGCTTGAATTTCTGTTCCTGCCCGGCGCTCGAGGTCCACGGCAGTTCGTATTCTCTGTAAAACGGTAAATCCACGCCCTACTCCTACGCCTGCGTCCCTACTGTCGCGCCGCCTGCAGATTGTCGAGCTGATCAGAGCTCCTCTGCAGTACTGCCAGCGAGATTTGTCCGTAATCGGATTCCGTACACGTGCGCATGACGCGCTTAAGCAGGTTGTACGGAATATCGCGGTCACCCATGATGGTCACTTCGCGGTTGGTCACCTCTTCTTCCTGCACCGTGCGGCGCAGCACCCGATGGTTCTGCGACAGGAGCGCCTGCTGCAGCTCGGGAATCGTGTCGTTCTCGCCGCGAGCCATTACCTCTGCGATCGTGGTAACCGGCGTTCCCTGCACGATGATGTCCGTCTCACCGATCAGGATGACGACGGTCTCTCGCGCCTTCTCCTCTGCGATCGACTCTGGAAGTTGCAGATCCTTGTCATTCGGCAGCGTCTCGACGTCTGACGAGTTCACCAGCAGGAAGAATACGAGAATCGTGAAGATATCCATCAGCGAAACGAGGTTCAGCGCCCCACCCGATTTGTTTCGGGCGTGGTGCTTCTCCATGCGTTTCGCGCGTGACGACTTGACCATGGCTTAGACGCCTCCGTCCGTGATTGGCGCGTCACCGATCGAAATGTCCGGGAACAGGTCCCGGCGCACGATCGACTCGTCCTCGACGCTCTCCGCGATACGCACCCGGTCCATTACCTGCACTAACGTGTCGTAGGCAATGTCGGACTCAAGAAGAATCGATGCATCGGTCTTCTCTTCGTAGCGATCCTTGAGCTCGACGAGCTTGTTGGTGAGCGCCTGGTAGTCGTATTCGCCTGAGTCAGTGTTCGGATAGACACCAAGCAGGCCCTGATTTCGGTCGCCGACTTCGATCCGGTCATCGCGAACGATGATCTCCAACTGGAAGACCTGTTCCTCTGGTTCAACGGGCTCGGTAGAGGAGCCTGGCAGATTCAACTCGAGAATCGCGAGGCGCGAGAACACCGCTGTGATCAGCAGGAAAGGAACCAGAATGACCATCAGGTTCATGAATGCCGTGATGTTGAGCTCCGCCGTCTCCGTGTTCTGGCGACGGCCGCCCCTGCGGCGACGAATCATGTTTACGCTCCGGCGGTCTTGAGCTGACGCTCGGTAACAGCGTTAAGGAACTTGACGCTGGCCATCTCCAGGCTGTCGACGAGCTGATTCGTCTTCGTCTGCAGGAGCGCGTGGATCAGCAGCAGCGGAATAGCGACCATCAGGCCGAATGCCGTCGTGTTCATCGCGACCGAGATCGACGCCGACAAGAGGTCTGCCTTGTCTGCCGGGTTCGCATTCGACACAGCCGTGAACGCGCGGATCAGACCGATAATCGTGCCGAGCAGGCCGAGCAGCGTGGCGATGTTCGCGAGCGTTGCGAGGTAGTGCGTGCGCTTCTCAAGACGCGGCAGCACTTCCATCATGCTCTCTTCCATCGCCTTCTCGATGTCGTCGCGACGGCGCGCGCTCTTAACGCGATACAGGCCGTAGGTCAGGATCGAGCCGATGGCGGCTTTGGATTTCGCCGTGTGCGCGGCCGCTTCCTGGAAGTTACCTGCCTTCAGGAACGGCACGATCTTCTTCCACAGCGAGCGGTTGCTCGCGCCGGACATCGTCAGATACATCCAGCGTTCGATCGCGATGGCAACGCCAAACGCGAATACGAACAGGATGGGGTACATGAACGCACCACCTTCCTTAAAAAACGAAATTACAGTGTCCATTTGATTGCTCCTCTACTGTCAATCGTGAGCAGGTAGTCCCTACTCGTCTTCATCGCTTCCGTACAGGTCACCGTAGTAGTCCACCTGTCGGACGAATTCTTCGCGATCGATGGGTGCCAGCACCTCATCGAGCAGCGTGTTTACTGGCCGTCCCATCAGATCGGCGGGGTCCGCCTTCTGCCAGGGCACGATGTACAGCACCGTGGGCAGTTCCTGGTTGCCCGTAATCTCGGTCCGGCCAAGTTGCATGCGGTCCATCACCTGGCCTTCTGACTGCGTGCGTGACACGTCCTGCGCCAGCACTGCCGAGGGCACGGCGGGCTCGAGTTCCTCGCGCTCCTGGGCCTGCTCGTCAATCGTCGGCTCCGACGTGTCGACAGCCGGCTCCAACGCGTCGATCTCGTCCGCGTTGTCCTGCGCCACGGCAACGCCGGTCATGGCGAGAGCGGCAAACAACACAGCGATTGACCCTTTCATGGCAAAAGCCCTCATTCCGAGACGTTCGCGGTCCTCTGATTCGCCGCCACACGGCGTTTCAGGTCCACAATCCATCGCTCTACCTGCTCGTCTTCGCCGACAAGCGCTTGATAAAGCTCAAAATGTTGCAGCGCCACATCCAGACGCTGAAGATAAAGCTCATTGAGAACGCCCAGGTTGTAGTGTGCCAAGGCGTAATCGGGCGCTGCTGTGACGGCCTTCAAATATGCGGCCTCTGCTTCGAGGAAATTGCCATTTCTGCGAAGTAGCATGCCCAGCTGATTCAGCGCCGCTGCGTGGTCCGGATCGATCGCCAGCGCGGCATCGAGCGCCGCCCGCGCCTCGTCGTCGTCGCCGTTTTCCGCGTGGATAATCGCGAGGTTGACCTGCGCCCCGGGGTACTGCGGGTACTCCAGCAGGAACTCCTTGAACCGCAGTTCGGCGTCGATCAGATCGCCGGCGGCCATCACCGCCGCCGCCTGCTCGAACAAGGTACGCGCCCGAGCCGGGATCTCGGCCTGCGCTTCGTCGACAGCCCCAGACGCATCGGTTGCTGCTCGCTGCTGGGGACGCTGGGAATCCCCCGTCGTGGCACAGCCCGCGGTCGCGAGCACGATGCCGAGAAGAATCAGCCTCGCGACGGCATTGGAATTTTTAATATAGCGCTGTAACAACATTTTCGCTGCGCTCCGTCTTCGCGTATCGCGCCGGCAACAACCCTGCCAGCCGTTCAAAACTCAACTTCACCCACTCGTCATAGACACCGTCCACGACGCGGTCGGTATTCGTCATGTACAAGTCGATGGCTTGCTCCTCGATCGGGAACACCTGTTCCTCGAGCAGCAGTTCGTATTGTTCGAGCGCCAGCGCGTCCAGATCCGTCGGACGTTCGGAGTCCATCAGCGCGCGACCGAAGTGGTCATAGACTTCGGCCAGGCGGAAGGTCGCCTGAGTCGTGACCTCGGCAACGCCATAGTCGGCCGCACCCGAATAGGCCTCGATGACGTCATTCATGGCGTCGCGCTTGAGCGCGACGCTCTCGTTCAGTGGCTGCGTCAACGGCAACACTTCGAAGCGCCGGCGAACGGGCTCTGCCAGCTCGATCGACGCCGTCGCGGCGAGGAAGCGCGTCCGGTCGGTGCGTTCCGCGCCCGCGAGCGCGTCAGCCTGTACCAGGTCCTGAAGCCTGCGCAGACGATCGGCCTGATCGCCGGTCGTCTCCGTGATCTGCAACAGCCGGTAGCGCGCCTCGATCGATTCGGCCAGCGGGCTCGGGAACTGCGCAACGATATCTTCGAGAACCCGGTATTCGTCGTTGATCGCGCCCGCGGTCTGATACAGCTCGGAGGCCTGCCACAAGGCTTCGCGGCGAACGTCGATGGCGCTGTCCGGCGCCGCGGCGATGCGCTCGAATTCGCGCGCCGCCTCGACGCCGCGGCCCGATTCGAGATAGCTCACAGCTAGCTTCTGGGTCACGTCGTCAGCGAACTCGCTGTCAGGATAGTCCGCGCGGAAGCGTTCGAGCTGACCGGCCGCGCGATCCCATGCCTGGAGGTTGATGAGCGCCGCCGCCGCGTCGTATTCGGCGGTCGCGCGAATATCGGAATCGGGAACGACCTGACCGAGACGCGTGAAGTGAGTGACCGCGGTTTCGAGATCGCCCATGTCGCGTGCCTGCTCGCCCTGCTTGTAGATCGACGACGCGATGCGGTCGTCGATCTCCTGGCCGGCTTCGGCATCGTCGACCGGCGTGAAGGTCCGCAGCTGGTAATAAGCCTGCTCCGCGTTGGCGAAGTTGCCGAGGTCGAAGTGCGAGTGCGCGACCACCGTCCACGCCGTGCGCGACAGCTCCGGCTGCACCGGCGGCTGTTTGGCCACGACCGCCTGGCCAACGGCAATCGCCAGATCGAACTCGTCCTGAGCGAATAGATCTTCGGCGATGGAGGTGAGCACTGCACCGGACTCCGGGTGCTCCGGATAGGTGTCGGCGAATCGCAGTCCGCTGTCGAGATACGCCTTGTGCCAATCGTCACGGGCCACGCCCTCGAGCGTCTGCTCGTGCTCGCGATAAGCCAGCAACGCCGCGTAGCCGGCCTCGGCCGAGTTCTCGTGTATCGGATAGGCATACGCGGTGCGCTCGTACTCGGTCATCGCAGCCGCGAAGTCCTGGCTCTCGAACAGAATCTCGGCGAGCAGGAAGTTCGTGTTGGCGCTGTCCGGGTCCTCGGGGAAGTACGCCAGATACTTGCGGTACCAGTTCGCCGCTTCGCGGTAGTCGCTGACCTGACCGGTCTCCTGCGCCTCGGCGTGATAGTACTGCGCAAGGTCCGTCAGGTTGGCCTTGAGGTGCGCCGCAACCGCGGTGTTGTCCTCCGGCGGGTTCCGCACCCAGAATTCGCCGTCCATGCCGTAGCGCTCGACGAAACCTTTCTTGCCTTCGAGGACCAGGGTCGGGAAGCCGCCCTGTTTGTAGGCCTCGATGACCTCGACCTGCAAGAGCGGCGCTTTCGGGTGGAACGGGTCCTGTCCGACGAAAGCCTCGTACGCCTCAGCGGCGTCGATGTAGCGTTCCTTGCTCAGGTACAGATCGCCGAGGTTCATATAGATGACCCAGGCATAGTCCGGCTGGCCGTTCGCCTGCATCCAGGCGTCGATGCTGGCGGCGCCATCCATGTAGGAGAAACTGATCGACAGGACCCGGAAGGTATCTTCGATGAGTTCGCGCTCGGCACGGCTCAGGGACTCGAGACGGTCGTCGCCGTCCTGCAGTTCGATGTCGCCGATACGGCGATCCAGCAGCTCGAAGAACGGCTCGAGGCTGTCCTCGTGCCAGGCGAGTTTGAACTGCGACCAGCCGAGCTTGTACAGCGACTGCTCGTAGAATCGCGACGTTTCGCCGTAATCGACGACGGCGCTGTAGGCGATCTCGGCATTGTTGTAGTCCCGCCGCAGGAACAGCATCTCGCCGCGGCGGAACTGGACTTCGTCGATCAGCGGCGTGTCAGGGTAGCTGTCGACGAGATCGTTGAGTACGTCCAGCGCCTCGTCCGTTCGGCCGCCGAGTTCGTAACCACGCGCGAGCTGGTAGAGGACCGTATCGTTGCGGCGATAGTCCGGGTAGGCCTCGAGCAGCTGCTGATAGAGTTCAACGGCGTTGTCGTAGCCGCGCGTCTCCAGCGCTTCGATGTTGTCCTGAAGCTGTTCGGCCTCGGTTGCGTCGAGTTCGAGGTCGCCGAGCCGACGCATGGCTTCGGCGCGCAGCACCGGATCGTCGGAGACGAGGTCGAGGAACTCGCGATAGTTCTCAATCGCGAGATCGGTACTGTTGACGATGACGTTGCCCGGCCGAACGACGACATGTTCGCGTTCGAGGCTGCGGATCGTGTCCTCGTCGCGGACGCGGTCCGCGTGCGCCACGCTGCCGATGAACAGAGCGGACAGGACGAACGTGGTGGCAACCCGGCTCACTCCGCCACCTCGCTCAGGGCCGGCGGCTCGGATGCCGCCATGTCATAGATTGCCGCAAGCGCGAAGCGCGCCTGAACGGTATAGATATCGAGGCGGTCCTTCTGCGCCGTGAGCTCGCCAACGGCGATCGCCTGCAGGTATTCGCGCTGCGCGGCCATCTCGTCCTCGATTCGCATCTGCAGGGATTCGATGCGCGGCGCGAGTCCGTAGACACGCTCAGAGTACTCCGCGAATTCGATCGGCTGCTGCCGCATCGACTCGTCGATCTGGCGGCGCATGCGTTGCGTCTCGACGAGTGCCTCGCCGGTATCGCGCAGATCGCGGCGTATGCGCCAAAGCCGCTCGCGAAACTCGCGTTCTAGTTCCCACTGGAGGACGCCCTTCAAGAGCCGTATCTTGCGGCGTACATCCTCCGCTTCCGGGATGTCCGCCTGCAGTGCCGGCGTCGCTTCGAGACTGGTGATCTCGCCCCACATCTCGAACTCTTCTTCGGTGGCCAGCGCCAGCCAGTCGTGGCTCTGCTCGATGTCGTTCAGCAGGGAATCGAACTCGAGCTTGCGATCCACCATGCCGTCGAGGTCGGCGCGGTCCAGCGCCTCCTGGGCTCTCGGTAGCCGTTCCTCGTAGGCCTCCGTCCGCGTCTCGAGCATGTTGCCGAACACGCCGACGCTCTGTTGCCAGACCTCGAGGTTTTCGTACATGTAATTCAGGTCGCGGTAATTCTTCAGGCCCTCCTGGAATTCGTGCGTCGACAGGAGGTGGAACAGATAGCGTGCCTCCGGACCTTCGGGCAACTCGTCCAGCCGCCAGTACCAGCCCGTGCTATCGAGCGGGTCGTCTTCGATGAACTCGTCGAAGAAGGTACCGCTCTCGAGGTGATCGATCGTCCGGTCGATGCGGTAGGTCTCTTCGTAGAACGCCTCGATGGCGTTCAGGTAGTGATCGGCCGCCTGACTGATGGCATCGAGCTCCGCCAGCGCGTAGGGAATCGCGAGCATCGACTCCTGCACCGCCGGGTCGAGCAGATCGCGGCTGCGCAGCTCCATCCACGGCACCAGCGCTCGCTGGTAGCGCTCGTTCTCCGCATCGGCCCAGCCGACGCCGAGCAGCGCCTTATTCGAGAATGGCCCTTCGAGCCGGACGCGCTGCAGCGCGGGTCGCGCCGCATCCGGCTGCCCGTCCTGCAACAGGGCGTAGCCGAGCGCGAGATTGGCCTTATCGCGCAGCGAGGTCAGTTCCTCGTTGAACGGGTTCATCTCGCCCAATTCCTCGAGGATCACGGCCGCCTCGTCCACGCGGCCGCTGCGCACCAGCGCCACGCCGAGGTTGAAACGCGCGTAGCTCGCCCATTCGGTGCGGCCGCGCCAGTTTTCCAGCAACTCGATCGCCGCGTCGTACTCGCCGCGGTCGATCAGGAGCTGGGCACGAAGCATGTTGGCTTCGCGCCGAATATTGCGTTCGAGCTCGCCCTCGATCCGGTCGAGCGCCTGCTGCGACTCTTCGAGGTATCCGCGCTGCCGCCAGATCTTGGCAAGGAAGAACCACGTGCGATCGCGCACTTCGGTGTTGACGTTGTCCGCCAACAGCCGCTCGAAGATCTGAGCGGCCTCGAGATGGTGACCGTATGACAGATACATGCCGCCGAGCAGCAGCTCGGAGTCGTCGAGGTGATTCTCGAGCTGCGACTGCGACTGAGCCGCGAGCAGACGCACGATCGCCGGGAAGTAGTCTTCCTGGTAGAAGTAGTACAGGACCTCGCCGTAGTGCAGGTCTTGTACGACGATCGGCTCAGGCTCGTCCCTCGAGACCGCGGTCAGCGGCGTCAGAGCCAAACAGAAGCCGAGCGCGACGGCTATGAAGCGACCATGGGGCAAGGGTTACTCCCATTCCCGGATATCGAATTCCGGCTGCTGCGCCGTGACTCGATCGGTAATCTCCAGTTCGAGGTATTTCGCACCGATGCCCTTTTCGATCGTGATCGTCGCACCGCGGCGATAGTCGCGGGTGTGCGGACCCTGGCCGGTGAAGATCGCGATCAGCTCGTGCTCGCCGGTGCGCAGATTCGCCATGTGCAGACGATGCACGCCGCCGCGCATCAACGCATCGACCTCACGCTCGGTGTACAGATAATTGGCCACTTCCCGGCCGTCGATCCGTAGGCTTACCGAATCCAGATCGAAGTATTCACCGACATCCAGGGAAACGAAGAACGCAACCTGCGAGTTCGCTGGGAACAGCAGCTCTTCCTCGAGCAGGAACAGATCGCGGTTCAGATCCAAAACCTCTTTCTTGAGATCCTGAACGTCCTCGTCGAGCTGACGGAATTCCTGCCTCGACTCGGTCTCGGCCGCTGCGACCAGGTTGGAATCCGCCGCAGCGGAATCCATCGGCGCGGTGTCCTGTGCGAACGCGGCGGTGACCATTGCCAGCAAGGCAAACAGGGTGGCCAAAGACAGACCAACGGTTCTTACTGTTGTCACGTTCTCTCTCCTCAGAAACAAACGCCGGCGTCTCTTTCTTAAAGAGACGCCGGCGAGCGTGACTACTCTCTCAACAGTGAGCGAATTTCGTCCAGGTACAGTTCCTCGTAGCCCGGCTTGTAGCCCTGATGGACGTAGCGGACGTTGCCCTCACGATCGACCAGAATGGTGACCGGCATTGCGTCCACGTCGTACATGCGGCTGACTTCCTTGCGATCGTCGAACAGCACGGGGAAGTTCACGCCGAGCTCGGCCATCATGTCCATGGCTCGCGACGAATCGTCGTCGATATTGACGCCAAGCAGGTTGAAGCCGACGCGCTGGTAGCGATTGTAGAGATCGTCCAGCAGCGGCATTTCCTGCCGGCACGGGCCGCACCACGTGGCCCAGAAATTGATCATCACTACGTCGCCACGGTATTCGGACAGGCGCAGATTCTCTCCGGTGGAGCTCCGCAGCGCGAAGTCCGGAGCCGGCTGCCCCGCCAGATTGGACGAAGCCACGCTCGTCGCCGCGATGGCGGTCAGAGCGAGGCCGATAAGCACTTTCCTGATCTTCATCATTTCAATCCTTGTGTTGTCAGCCTGATTCCATTCGGGTGTTGCAGGCGCTGGCCAACGGCGTCGCTTTAGCGCCGATTGCAGATGTTGACAGTCAGGGCTGCCCGGGGCCGTGATAATCGTCACACAAACCCGTTCTGCCTCAACATAATTAAGCGCCCTGCGAAGGCCGAAAAACGGCCGAAACCCTCTCCGTTCGGCGCTCCCGGAGTGCGACGACCTTGAGGCGCAACCTCAACGGATTACGTTAAGCCGCTGTCTTTCCCAGAGTTTGTTCCGGCACGCACAGTCGCCCGGCACTGGCTGCTCGGGGCACTCGCACAACTACCCGAACAGGCTACCCATGATAAGCGTATGAAGCTGAATTTAAAGTGAAATTCCGTCGCCTTTCGGCGACAGATGAGGGTTATTTTCGCGCCCGATTCAGCGGCCCTGGGGCGGCGATTCCCTGTCCTCGGCGGGGATCAATCCGTCGGAATAATAGATCTGGCCTTCGGCATCGATGACGATGCTCTCGTAGTCCGGCAGCGTCGCAACGAGCCGCAGTCCCTGGTCGACGCCCATGACGAATACGGACGTCGACAGGGCATCGGTCATGACGGCATCCGGGCCGAACACGGTTGCGCTGTGCACGCCGTCGGCGGGCGTTCCGGTCGACGGCTTGAGGATGTGGTGATAGCGAACGCCGTCTTCGTCGAAGTAGCGCTCGTAGTCGCCGGAGGTGGAAATCGCCTCGTCTTCCAACGGGACGGATATGGCGACCTCGCCGTCTTGCCGCGGATCGCGGATGCCGATCATGAATGGACGCCCGCGACGATCTCCGAGCATGCGCGAGTCGCCGCCAGCGGAAACGATCGCGTGTTCGACGCCGGCAACGCGGAGGATGTCGACCCCGCGCTCGACAACGTAGCCCTTCGCGATGCCGCCAAGATTGATGCGCACACCCTCGCGCAGGAAGCGAATCGTGCTGGTCACGCGGTCCACTTCCACGAGGCGGTAGTCGATCCTGTCGAGCTCTTCATCGACCGTCGCATCGTCCGGTCGCTGCCGCTCACGAAAGTCGTAGTGCTGCCCGACACTGTCGTAAGTGATATCGAAAGCGCCGTGCGTCAGTTCCGAAATGTCCAGCGCCCGTTCGACCAGCGTCAGGAGTTCCTGGCCGGCATAAACCGGCTCCCTGGCCGCGTTTCGATTGACCTCGCTGATGCGACTGGACTCGATGTAGGTGCTCATCAATTCGTTGATTCGCGACGCTTCGTAGAAGACCTCGTCGACCAGCCGCCGCCCTTCCGCTTCGTCTTCGTGCCACAGCCAGACGCTCACTTCGGTCCCCATCAGCGCTCGGGCATCGCCGTGCCACTCGGCGCGGGCCGGCATTGAAATCAATAAAATCAACACCATAGCTAGTGAAACCGTTGTGCCGGCGTTATGCTTGGCCTTATCGAACGCGGACAAGGAGCAGGACATTGATCTCATTTCTGATCTTCCTCGGCATCATCGCCGTCATTGTCTTCTGGGCAATCGGAATCTACAACCGACTGGTTAACGAGCGTAACCGCGTCCGCAACGCCTTTGCGCAGATCGATGTCCAACTTACTCGACGTCACGATCTGATCCCGAATCTGGTCGAAGCCGTGAAAGGCTACATGAAACACGAGCGGGAGACGCTCGAAGCCGTCATCAAAGCGCGCAATGCCGCATCCGCGGCGCTCGACGCGGCGAAAGCCGACCCCGCGAGCGCAATGGCGATTCAGGAACTCGGCGCCTCCGAAGGCGCCCTGGGCGCCGTGCTCGGACGTCTCTTCGCGCTGTCCGAGGCCTATCCCGATCTCAAGGCCAATCAGAACATGATGCAGTTCCAGGAAGAGCTCGCCAGCACCGAGAACAAGATCGCTTTCTCGCGCCAGGCGTTCAACGATTCCGTCATGGGCTACAACAACTCCGTTCAGAACTTCCCGAACAACGTAATCGCGGGCTTCTTCAGCTTCGAGGCCGCCGAGTTCCTGGAGATCGACGAACCGGAGAAACGCGAGGCACCGGAAGTCTCCTTCACCTGAACGCCGATCCAGCCGGCTGACGAACGGCCATGAATTTCTTCGAGGCCCAGGACCGCGCGCGCCGAGCGAGCAAATGGCTCGTGGTCGCGTACGCATTGGCGACGTTGCTCATTGTCGCCGGCGTCACCGCTATCGTCGGAGCCGCGTTCTATCTCACCTCCGATCCGGTGTATCGCAGCGGTTCGATATTGGGCGTGCATGGGTCGATCCTGCTGCTGACCGCATTGATCACGACCCTCGTGATCGTGGCGGCTACGGGTTTCAAGACAGCGGCGCTCTCGTCGGGTGGCGGAAAGGTTGCGACGCAGCTTGGCGGGACACTCGTTTCCGCCGACACGACGGACCCGCTGCGCAAGCGGCTGCACAATGTCGTCGAAGAGATGGCGATCGCGTCCGGCGTGCCGGTTCCGGATGTGTACGTGCTGGAAGAAGAAGCTGCGATCAATGCGTTCGCGGCGGGCTACGCACCGACCGATGCGGCCGTCGCGGTGACCCGCGGCGCGCTCGAACTGCTTGACCGGGAAGAACTGCAAGGCGTGATCGCGCACGAATTCAGCCACATCCTGAACGGCGACATGCGACTCAATATCCGGCTAATGGGTGTCCTGTTCGGCATCATGGTGCTCGGACTCGCGGGCCGCTTCATCCTGCGCGGCTCGCACCACATCGGCAGAAGCCGCGACCGAGGCGCAATGGTGGTGATCGTCATCGGCCTCGGTCTCGCCATACTCGGCGCCGTCGGTGTGTTTTTCGCACGTGTGATCAAGTCCAGCGTTTCCAGGCAGCGGGAGTATCTGGCGGACGCGTCCGCGGTGCAGTTCACGCGCCAGAATCGCGGCATCGCCGGCGCGTTGAAGAAGATCGGCGGCTACAGCGAATCCTCGCTGATCCGGGCCGCCGATCCGGAAGAAGTCAGCCACATGCTGTTCGGCAGAGGCTCGAAGTTGTTCGGCATCTTCGCGACGCATCCGCCATTGACGGAGCGGATCAAGGCGCTGGATCCGTCCTTCGACGAAAGCCAGTACCCGAACGTGGACGCGCTCGCCATGCGGCGGCGTATGGAACAAGGCGACGAGGAAGGTCTCGCCAGCGATCTGGTCAGCGGACTGGCCGCCGGCGCGACCGAGACCGCGTCCGCAGCCTCCGCGACCGACGCGATCGCCGACGCGGTCGCGGAGTCGGCCGGCCAGCCGGGCGCGGAACACGTCCAGTACGCCATGGACCTGCGCAGCACGATTCCGGCCGAACTGTGCGATGCGGCACACTCGATCGAGTCCTCGTACCTGCTGGCGGTGGCTTTGGTTCTCGATCGCTCCGGCGACGATCTGGAACGGCAGCTGCAGCTCGTCGGCGAACAGCTCGGCGCGGAACGCGCTGAGATTGCAGGTCGGTATTTCGAACGGCTGGCGTCCATCGATGCGCGCTACCGGCTGCCACTGTTGTCGATCGCATTTCCTGCATTGAAACGCAGGCCGGCACCGCAGCTGGACTTCCTCGCGGACCTCGCGGTACGTCTGATCGAAGTGGACGGCAGGATGGATCTCTACGAATTCTGCTTCTACCGGATTCTGTCGACCAACCTGAGTCTCGCCGGCCAGCCGTCGGCGCGGCTGGCGCCCAGGCGCGCCCGCCGTCGCGACGTACGAACGTCCGCGGCCACGGTCCTGTCGCTGATGTCGGCGCACGGGCACCCGGATGCGGCAGAGCAAGAGGCGGCGTATCGCGCGGGCGCCGAGCTGCTGGGCGAATGGGCGATGCGCGAGGACATTCGCCCCGCCGGGGACATCTCCGTCGCAGAACTCGACAGGAGTCTCGACACCCTGCTTGCGCTGAACGGCAAGAGCCGGCGAAAACTCGTCAGTGCGATCAGCACCGTCGCAGGCCATGACGGGCATCTCTCGGTCCCGGAGCGGGAACTGATTCGTGCAACCTGTGCCACGCTCGGCTGTCCACTACCGCCGATGCTGTTCGCCGATCCGGCGGACGCGCCGGACGCCGGGGCATCGTCCCCCTCGGTGTGAACCTCAGGCGCCGCCAGGCGTCCAAGGTGTATCATGTCCCCGTTGGAGATTCGGAATACGACCATGCGTATTTTCAGAGCGATCGCATCGATTATTGTCCTGAGCCTAATGGCCGCGACGCCGGCAAGTGCCGCAACGCGTGAGGAGGACCGCGTCGCCGATGCCGCGGACGTTCTCGATCAGCTGCTTAGGATTCCCGAACAGACGATTCCCCCGGCGTTGCTGTCCCGCGCGTACGCGATTGCCGTTGTGCCCAACGTTGTCAAAGTCGGCTTCGGGGTCGGCGCGCGCCGCGGCAAAGGCATCCTGGTCGTTCGCCAGGATGACAACTCGTGGAGCAATCCGGCCTTCATCACCGTTACCGGCGGCAGCGTAGGCTGGCAGATCGGCGCCTCGTCGACGGACGTCATTCTCGTCTTCAAGACACGTCAGGGCGTTGACGGAATCGCCAACGGCACGCTGACTCTGGGCGCCGACGCCTCGATCGCGGCAGGCCCGGTCGGCCGGCAAACGAGCGCGGCGACAGACTGGGAGTTTCAGGCGGAAGTGGTGTCTTACTCGCGGAGCCGCGGACTGTTCGCGGGCGTCGCCCTCGAGGGGACGGGCGTGACGATGGACCGGCGCGCGAACGCCGCGTTCTACGGCGACACCAGCATGACGCCGGAGCGGATCTTCGCCAGCTCACCGAGTATTGCACCGGACGTCGCGAATACCTTCGTTCAGATGCTTACCGCGCAGACGCGACGACTGCCGACGCAGCCGGGGATGCAGGCCGGGACGCAGCCGGAGCCGGAACGTGAATCCAGTGTCAGGACGTTCGCCGTCCCCGATCCGGACGCGCCTCAGTCCGACGACGACGACTACAACGATTAAGTTGTTCGAGCGCGGCTAGTTGCCGTCGTCGTTGCGACGGCGCAGTTCGTCGCGGATCGACTGCAGATCGTTCGGCGCCTCTTCCGCCTCGACGACCGGCTCGACGACCGGCTCGGGTTCCGGCTCGGACTGGAGCTCAGGCACAGGCTCCGCATACGGCTCCGTCTCAGGCGGCGGTTGAATCTGGACGGTCGGTGCATTGCTGCCGGCCGTGGGTAGCGTCGTCGCATCGTTTTCGTACATGGGCTCGTACGGCTGAATATAGACGTCGCCCGTCTGGTAGCCACCTTCGCCGTCCGTCGCGGAAGGATCGCGAGGGATGACGACGCCCGGCTCATTGCCGGTCAGTTCCGTGCTCGTTCCGGGCGGCACTTCTCCGAACTGTGCCAGGTACTCGGCCTCTTCGCGCCGCTGCCGGGCTTCCGCGGCCAATCGCCTCGCTTCGGCAGCCGCTTCCTGATTGCGGCGCAGCGCCTCGCGCTTCTGCTCGGATTGCGCCTCGAGTTCGGCACGTCGCGCTTCGACTTCGCGGGATTCGATCAGATTCGCCGCCTCGCGGGCATTGACGCACTCCTCCTCGTAGCGCATTTCTGCGCGATTCTGCGTGCATCGGACCAGTGCGGCTTCGAGCAGCAGCTCATTCGCCATGAACTCCTCGACGGTCCGCGCCGGAGGTTCTTTGCTACAGCCGGACGCCACGAGCAGTCCTGCAAAAACAAGAATTTGGGACGTCGATCTCATGCTGCTTTGAAAAATTGTCTTATTGCTCGAAAAAACAAGGCCCTGAGGGGCATCATAGCATCGGCCACCGCTCCGAAAAGCGACGCGAGTTCGCACTTTTGACCTCGGGTTCGGGCCGGCACTGGGGCGATTCGCGAAAATCCCAGCGAGGCCCGGTGATATAGTGGCGCGGGCTTCGGAACAGGGGGGACGAGCGTTGTCGGATTCCAATCAGTTCAGACTGTTGGGCCAGCGCCGTTTCGCACCGTTCTTTGTCACACAGTTCCTCGGCGCGCTGAACGACAACGTGTTCCGCAACGGCCTCGTCATCCTGGTGACCTTCCAGGGGGTCCAGGTCCTCGGAATGAACGTCAGCCAGCTGGCCAACGTCGCCATCATCCTGTTTATCCTGCCCTTCTTTCTGTTCTCCGCCACCGCCGGACAGCTCGCCGACAAATACGAGAAGTCGATGCTCATGCGGCGCATCAAGCTGCTCGAAATCGCTCTGATGCTCATCGCGGCCGTTGCCTTCCTGACCGAAACCTACGCCGTTTTGTTGCTCGTCGTGTTCCTGATGGGCTGCCAGTCGACCCTCTTCGGACCGGTCAAGTACGCGTACCTGCCACAGCATCTGGCCTCCGAGGAACTGATCGGCGGCAACGCGCTCGTCGAGTCGGGCACCTACATGGCAATCATCCTGGGCCTGATCGTCGGCGGCCTCGCCGTCGCGGTCAATCCGGACAACCAGACACTCATTGCGGTCTGTCTCGTGGGCTTTGCCGTATTCGGCTACCTCGCGAGCAGACAGGTGCCCGCTACACGAGCCGTCGACCCGGAGCTAAAGGTTCACGTCAACGCATGGCGAGAGACATGGCGCATCGTCCGATTTGCGCGCGAGGAACGCAGCGTGTTTCTGTCGATTCTCGGCATCTCGTGGTTTTGGTTCTTCGGCACGGCAATGACGGCGCAGCTGCCTGCCTACTCCGCGGACATTCTGAACGGCAGCGAAGGCGTCGCGACCGGTCTGCTCGTGGCGTTCGCGGTCGGCGTTGGCATCGGCGCGCTGCTTTGCGAGCGGATGTCCGGCCACCGGATCGAACTCGGACTGGTTCCGTTCGGCTCTATCGGGCTCAGCCTGTTCGCGATCGATCTGTATTTCGCTCAGCCGGTGATCAACGGCACCGCGGTCGCGACGTTTGGCGAGTTCCTCGATCGGCCAGGTAGCTGGCGGGTCCTGTTCGACCTTGCGATGCTCGGCGCCTTCGGCGGCTTCTACAGCGTGCCCTTGTATGCACTGATCCAGAAGCGATCGGAACGCAGTCACTTGTCGCGCATCATCGCCGCGAACAACATCATCAATTCGGTCTTCATGGTCGTCGCGGGGGCGATGTCGATCGTACTCCTGAAGCTCGGCGTATCGATCCCGGAGCTGTTCCTCGTCATCGCCGCCCTGAACGCGATCGTCGCCATCTACATCTACACCCTGCTGCCGGAATTCCTGATGCGATTCCTCGCCTGGATCATCGTCAGCCTGTTCTACAGAACGCGCGTGACCGGTATCGAGAACGTGCCGGCCCACGGACCGGCGGTGGTTGTCTGCAATCACGTCAGCTACATCGATCCGATCATACTGTCGGCTTCGATCCGTCGGCCGATGCGGTTCGTCATGTGGTACAGGATCTTCGATGTTCCACTGCTCAAGTTCTTCTTCCGAAACATGCGCGCGATTCCCATCGCGGGTGCGCGCGAGGACGAGGCGCTGATGCGCGCGGCCTTCGACAAGGTCGACGAAGAACTTGCCGCCGGCAATGTCGTCTGCATCTTCCCGGAAGGCGGCATCACCCGTGACGGAGAGGTTCAGCGCTTTCGGCCAGGCATCGAGAAGATCATCGAGCGCCGCGCCGTTCCAGTGGTGCCCGTCGCGCTCGGCCGTTTGTGGGGCAGCTGGTTCAGCCGTCGAACCGGTGGGGGCGTTCGGAAGATTCCGGGCCGCCTGTTCGCGAAGGTTCCGGTCACGGTCGGCGAACCCGTGCCGGCACGCGATGTATCCGCCTCCGGACTCGAGATTCTGGTGCGTACGCTGCGCGGCGATCGTCGCTAGCGACGCCGAGCAGCATCGGCGGGACGCCCGAACCAGTCTCAGGACGCGGCTATTCCCCGCTCTCGACCACGACCGGCTCGGCCGTCGGCTGGGACAGCCGCTGCCGCCATTCGGCGATGAGTTCATCCTTGTTGCCGAACATTGACGGCGGTTCCGAACTGGAGAAGGTGAATTCGCGCAGGCGCAGCGCGCCGTCTCCTGCCACCGGCAGATAGAATCGCGCTCCGACCAGGTTCTCGCGGTCCACGGCATCACCGAACACGATGCGCGCGCTGTTCAACGCCCGCGGCACCAGCGTCGCCTCGAACCAGATCAGACCCGCCGTCGACGATCCAGCGCGATGCACCCAGCGCGGCGTGCGGAAGAGCACTCGCGATCCGCCGGGCGTGAAGGCGATGTCTTCGACGGCGGACGGCAGTTCGAGACGCATTCCTCCCGTTCGACCTTCTTCGATATTGAACTGTGTCGCTCGGTGTTCCGCATCCACCAGCACGAGGTAGCGTCCGGATGGCGACGCTTCCAGTCGCCGTATGGCCGCCTCGCCTGTCCAGACACGGCGCAACGTCCATTCATCCGTCGGACCCGAGGCGAGCACATTGAGGATTCCCGACTCGCTTCCAAGATAAACGGCATTGTTGGCTGCCACAGCAAGTGCGTTGTGCCGTTCTCCGAGCTCGATGTCGGCCGCAATATTGCCGCTCGCAACCTCGGCAACGGTTACCCTGCCCCCGGAAAGAATCGCCAGCAGGGAGTTGTCCGGCGAGAAAGCGAGCGCTTCTATCTCCGCGCCGGCGGTGTCGACTCGGAGTGGCACCGGTTTCCCGTCGGCTGCATCCCACAGACGAATCGAATTGTCCGCTGCAAAACTGGCGACCAACTCACCGTTCGGGCTCACGATAAGACCGCGGATCGGCGCATTGTGGCCGAGGAAACTGACCTCCGCGCTTTCCCGCAGCAGCTCACCGGCGATGTCGCCGGCGTCCAGCAAGTGCACGGACCCGGAACGATCGCCGACAGCCAAACGCGACGCGCCCGGCAATGCAGCAACGACCGTTTCGCCGGATGGTGACCAGATTCTTTGCTCCTGAGCTTGCGCGGCGATCGCCAGCGTCGCCGTCGGCATCTCCCAGAATCGGACTCCGGTGTCAGCCGACTGCGTGACGATGACGTTCTCGTCGTTGCTGAATGCCAGCAAATCGCCGCCGGTGCCGAGCAGCGGGCCGACCTGACGGCCGTCGCGAGTATCGTAAAGCTGAAAGCCGCTCTCGCTCCTGCCGGCGATCGCCCACGACCCTGAGCCGGAGAAGCCGAGCTGCCAGCGCCCGGTACCGAGTTCCTCGAGCAGAGGGACGCTCGGCTCCGCAATTGCGGTCAGCGACAAGCCGGCGTCGCCGAACACGGCGCCGAGCACCTGACCCGATGCGTTCATGTGAATTTCACTGGGTTGCCGCGGCAAATCGAGTTGCGCGAGCAACTCGCCGGTCGCAAGCTCCCAGATGCGCACGGCGCGGTCGTAGTCCGCGATCGCAATTCGGCTTGCGTTCGTGTCGACGGCGATCAGCGCAGGTGCACCGGCGATCGCAAGCTCGCCAACGATTGCGGCGTCATCGAGGCTCCACAAGACGATGCGGGATTCCGCATCGCCGCGTTCCTGCACCAGAAGGTGGCGGCCGCCGGTCGTGAGCGTCGCCGATTCGCTGCCGGCGCCGACCGGCAGCGTGGTCGACCGTTTGCCGGTGGACGTATCCCAAAGACTGACCGTATCGAATGTTGCCGTGATCAGGCGGCGCGCACCGTCATCGAGCCCGATCAGTTGCTCGTTCTCGCCTACCGCGATCGCAGCAATGGGGTTCCCGAAGGCCAGGTCCCACAGGCGTGCGCTGTCGCTCTGAGTGGCGCGCGCGACGGCGTATCGGCCGTCCGGGCTGATCCAAAACTGCTCTGTCTCCCGTTCCGTCGGATCGGGAATGGCGAGACCGCGCTGAAAATCCTCGTCGAGCGCCTGAGAATTGAGGGTCAGACTCCAGCCGACGAGTCTGCCCATGACGCCCGTCGCCTCGTCTCGGATACTGATGCTCCACGTACCGTTGAGCGTCTCGCCTATGAGCGGCTGCAACTGTGAGGGAGGGATGCGGATGTCCTCGTTACTTGCCGCGAACTCGCGCTCGAATTCCAGCTCGGCCACGCGGCCGGACGGCGAGATGATCCGGATCCTCAGGTCGGCAAATCTGGGATGGCTGATGTTCAGCGTCAGTCCTGCCCGGTTCACGATGCCGTCGCGATCGACGATGACGCGGCGGACGAGCGGCGTCACCTCCAGCGCCGTGATGCGCCAGTCATCGACGCGAGTCAGACCCTGAGAACGGAGCGACCATTGCGAGACGACCGAGCCCTCTGTCGAGGTCAGTATCATGTTGCCCGGATTGAACACGAAGTCATCGCTGCTGCCGGCCGGTAGACTGCCGAGCAGCAGCGGATAGTCCTCGCCGACCAGCATCGCGCTGCGATTTCGTCGCTCGGCCGTCGACAGAACCAGTGCTTCCAGCGACGCGAGGAGCGCGTCTTCGCGTCGCTCACCCTGCACGGCGTCGCGCGTCCGCCGGTCCCAGAACCCACCCAGTATCTGCGCCGGCATCAGTCCCGATCCCGGCAATTGCTCGGACCGCGACGCGATCTCGGTGATCTCTTCAACGTCGTCGGTCGCACCCGCCCGGTTCTCGAGAAAGCTCCGGTACAGACTGTCGGCAGTAGCGCTGTGGCCGGGAAACGAGCGTAGGTTGAGCCACGAGTTCTCTGCGTCAGCGTACGCCGTGGCCTCCGATGTCAGCACGCCAACATAGGATTTCGGCAGCCACTGCGTGTACCAGAGCGGAACAACGAGTACCGCGGCAATCAGTGCGGCGACCAGCAGCGGTGTTCGCCATTCCCCCGACAGGTTCTCGTTCGCCCAGCGTGCAGTGAATACCCGCGCGTAGATTCTGTTCCGAATCCTGAGATCACCTGCGTCGTCGACCTCGATGAGGCCTGACGCCATCAGCCGGCGTTGCGGAGCCGAGCCGAGATCGGCCGCCACGTTGATACCCTTGCGGAGACGACCATACAGATTCAGGACCGCTTCCTTGTCCCGCTTGCGGGTCACTATCTCTCGATGGATGTGGCTCAGATGCGGTTCCGAGTGCAGCGCCGCCTTGCCGGCCAGCTGCTGCATGACGATTCGATCGACCACCTCGTCGACGTCGTCTTCGACGGTATCTCGGGATATCGCACGCGCGAGTTTCTGAGTGAGGTACGGCTGGCCCCGCGTCCAGTAGAAGATCCGATCCAGTGCATCCTGCGCTGTGTCGGGTTCCAGATTGAGCTCGGTCGCAAAGATGTTCAGGTCGTCGCGGGAGAAATCGTCGAGCGGCACCGGCTGCGTCACGTTGAACGGCGACAGCTCCGGCTGATTGACGAGACTCAGCGGGTCGCATTCGCCGATCAGTACGAAGGTCAGTCTCGAGAACTCCGGGTCGGTCGTGCGCGCGTTGTGCGCGGTGCGGATACTCGCCAGCAGTTGGTCGGCGAATTCGAGTTCCTCGATGGACTGGATTCCGTCGACGAAAACGACGATACGCTGCGGCACGTTCTGCAGGATGACTTCGGAATAAAACTCCTGCAGCCGCTGCCGGTTGCTGAGAATGGACTTGTCCTGCCACCAGTCCTGCAGGTCGTAACGAATCCTGAGCTGCCTGAGCAGACGGTAGGCCACGTTGTAGTACCAGCGGCCTGCATCCTTGCCGCTCTCTCCGATCTGCTGCAGATCGAGAATCGCGACCATGAATCCCTGACTTTCGAGCCGGGCCTGGGTGGCGGCGACGAGACTGGACTTGCCGGTGCGATCGGGGGCGATGATGTGCGCGTAGCGCCCGGCGACCGCCGATTCGTATAGCAGGTCGTCGGCGCGACGCTTGACGTACCCCGCACGAACCGCGTGCAGCGGCGTACCGACGCTGAAGAACTCGCCGGTGGTTTGCTCGCGACCCGATGCGCTGTTGTCGTCACTGTCCGCGGACATTCACTGCTCGAATAGACTCGACGGGGGGTATTCTATCGGCCTCGGACCGTGACGGAATGCCGACCACGACACACGATGACTGAAAGCAGGCTACTAAAAAAAGACCTTTTCGGCGAGGTTCGTCTTATTTCCTCGCCGGATCGCACCATGATCGTGCGCGATACCGAATCTGCGCCATTTTGGGTCGGGTGGCTCGCCCGCCGCCTAATGCGCCGGGAAGCGCGCGTTCTTGCGGCACTGGACGGTCTGGACGGGGTGCCGGAGCTGCTCGAGCACAGCCAACGCCGGCTGGTTAGAAGCTTCATTGCCGGCGAACCCCTGCAGGTCGGGAAGCCTCTGGACCCAAGGTACTATCGCCGGGCGTTACGGCTGCTCCGAGCCCTGCACGGCTTGAACGTCGTCCACAACGATCTGGCGAAGGAGCCGAACCTGCTGGTCACCGAAGACGGCAGTCCGGCCTTTCTCGACTTTCAACTCGGCTGGGCGCCTCGCCGGCGAGGCCGCCTGTTCCGCGCGCTGGCCTACGAGGATCTGCGGCATCTCCTGAAGCACAAGCGGACGTACTGCCCCGATGCGCTGACCGCCCGCCAGCGACGAATCCTCGAGAACCCGTCCTGGCCGTCACGCGCCTGGCGACGAACCGTCAAGCCGATCTATATGTTCGTCACGCGGCGGCTCCTGGGCTGGGCCGACCGCGAGGGTGCGGGTGACCGCGGCGCAGTCCGCCGCGACCGGGGCTGAGACGGACAACGGCATTCGATATACTCCGCAGCGCGTCATCAACAGGGGATCGTTCTTGGACTACTGCCACCGACACAATCTGGTCGATCCGGACACCGCGGATCAGGAGCGGCCGTTCGGAATCCGCGTGACCTTGCCGCCGAATGACACGCTGCGCAATGTGCTGGGCGACGACTGGGAGCGCCTGCACTGGTACCCGAGCGAGGCAGAGCGTGACCGCGCGTTCGGCCAGATGGCCGAACGGCATGGCTACTACCGGACGACGGACAGCCCGACGCAGATCCTCGAAAAAATCGTTCGCTGAGGGCCTCGGCCGCGGTCTAGCGCGGCGTCGAGCCCACGAACAGGTAAAAATTCGTCTCACCGGATTCCGCGAATCCTGCCGCGAGAAACACCGGTCCGAGAACCGAATCCAGACCCAGGAACAGGCTGCCGCTGGCGATCATCGAATCGAAACTGATGTCGTCGCGGCTTTGCCAGACGTTGCCCGCCTCCACGGACGCGCCGAGGTACACGGGTACGTCGAACAGTCCGCCCGCCGAATCGCCGATTCGGCGATACACGACAAACCGGCCCAGAGCCGCATGTGGTCCGCTGATCTGACCGCGGTCAAACCCGGACAGCCGCAGGAAGCCGCCCAGCGGGAAGAAATCCTGGATCGCACCGTCCGATTCGAGCGTTGTCGCATAGTCGGCACCGAGCGCGAAGGAGGTCTTGCCGCGGCTCCAAACGCCCGTGATGCCCGCCTCGACCGTGTCGAACTCGCTGTCCGCGCCGAGTCCAGGCCGCGACAGGGTCCAACGGAGTTCGGACCGTAGTCCGCGCCTCGGAAACTGGGCTGCATCGAAGGTATCGAATCGCAGCGCCGCGAACGCACCGCCCGTATCGAAGTCGAAGCTGCCGATCGACGGATCGCCCACCTTTACACGACCCTCGCCGCCGCCCCGGAACAGCCCGACGCGAAACTCGCCGAAGGTGCCGATCTCGGCCCCGGCATCGAGGCTCAACGCCGCTTCTGTCAGCCGCAGTCGCGCCACGGTCGCGTCCGTTGCGAACGCGTTGAGGTTTCGCTGACCGGCCAGCACATTCGGCGCAATGAACCACCTGGACCCGACTGGCTGGTAGAACTCGGTTTGAATCAACGGCGCCGTGCCGACCTGCAAATCCGTGCGCCATTCCGCGCCCAGCGAATTGATCGCCGGCCGCCTGATCCGAGTCGTCAGATTGAACGCGGTCGATCCTTCGAAGTCGTCTTCGATGCTCATTCCGAACTGCAGAAAGTTCGGCCCCCAGTCCTTGGAGCGGGCCTGAAATTCGACGCCGGTCCTGCCGTCTTGCTCGACGAGCCGGTAGCCGACACTGCCGAACAGATCCAGTCCGTAGAGCTGATCCGCCGCCTCGGCCAGCCGCTCGGGATCGATCGGATCGCCGGGCTCGATTGGCATGCGCCGGTCGACGACGGCCTGGGCGATTTCGTCGTCGTGCACGACGCGCACGAAGTCCACGGTACCTTCGATCTCCTGCACGCCGCGGCGGCGCGCGAGGTGCGCCGCGAATTCTTCGTCGCTGAGCGCCAGCTCGCGCAAACGGTCCGCACTCGCGCGCATTGCGACGGCACCGGGTTCGATCGTGGAGACGCTCGCCGGGAAGTCCGTGGAAGCAAACGTGCCGAGATCCGGCTGGATGAGAATGTCGTCTTCGGACAGGCGGTCTATCTGGCGCAGCGTCTCCTTGCGAATCAGGATCGTCAGCATCTGTTCGTAGACCGCCAGCGACGAGTCGAGCGACGCTTCGTCATACAACGGAAATTCCACGTCGACCGCTATGATCACGTCGACCCCCATTGCCTCGATGGCCTCCACGCCCAGATTGCCAGTCAGTCCGCCGTCGACGAGCAAGCGGCCATCGCGCGCCGCTGGCGCGAACACGCCGGGGACCGACATGCTGGCACGTATCGCCGTTGCCAGATCGCCGGAGCTCATGACCCATGCCTCGCCGCTGACCAGGTCCGACGCTATCGCTCGGAAAGGTACGGGCAGGTCGTCGAAATCGTCGACGTTCGACACATCGAAGGTCAGTTCGCGAAGTATCAGATCGAGCTTGTGGCCGCTGATGACGCCTTGCGGAAGCTGGAATTCTCCGTCGCGATAGCCGAGATCCACATCGATCGGAAACTGCTCGTCGTCCTGCTTGCGCCGGAAGCTCAGGGTGTCGCGCGACGGTTCGTCGCTCAGCGCGTCGGCCCAATCGAGCGTGGCCACCAATTCCTCGAGCTCGTCCGGACTCATCCCGGAGGCATAGAGGCCACCGACAATCGCGCCCATGCTCGTTCCGACGATGGCGTCGACCGGGACGTTCAGGCGCTCGAGTTCGCGCAGTACACCGATGTGCGCCGCGCCACGAGCACCGCCACCGCCGAGAACCAGGCCGACCCGCGGGCGATCGGCTGACGTGTCCTCGACGGCGATCGCGGCCGGCGATGCGATGAGCGAGAACGACAGGAACAAGAGGATTCCGGGAAATTTCATGAAACTCCTCGATACAATTCGGGTGCGGCGGGAAGGGACGGCACGATTATAATGTCGGCTCCTTCGCTCTATCCATCCATCGCAATGACTACCGCAATCCGCCTTCCGGCCTCAGTGCTGATCGGCGCAATAAGCATGGCAGCGCTGCCGACCGCGCCGGCGCTGGCCTCGGAACACGCGCTGCTCGATGAGATCGTCGTGACGAGCCAGCGGCGCGAGCAGGTCCGGCTCGAGCACGCCGGCAACGTCGAGCGTGTGGCAGGCGACATCATCGACGACATCCGGCACCAGCATGTACACGAGTTGTTCACTCGAGTGCCGGGGGTCTGGCTGAGCCGCGGTAGCGGGCAGGAAAGTCTCGCGTCGATTCGCTCTCCGGTTCTGACTGGTGCCGGCTCCTGCGGTGCATTTCTGATGCTCGAGGACGGTGTGCCTATTCGACCGGCCGGCTTCTGCAACGTCAACCAGCTATTCGAGCTGAACACGGAGCAGGCCACCGCCGTGGAGATCGTGCGAGGTCCTGGCAGCGCGCTCTACGGCTCGAATGCCCTGCACGGCATCGTCAACGTACTGACGCCTGGCGCGGGCAGCGGCAGCGAACTCAGCGTCGAATACGGTGCAAACGAGTTCACGCGCCTGCGCGGCCGGTGGGCGGACGGCGGCAGCATCGTTGCCTCGCTGGTCTATGCCGACGACGGCGGCTTCCGTGCCGACTCCGGGTACCGTCAATCGAAACTGCACGTGAAGACGGCGACCGAGTTCGCGGGCGGCGAGCTGACATTGAGCCTGTCCGCCACCGACCTGGATCAGGAAACGGCGGGCTTCATTTTCGGCCCGGACGCGTACGCCGATTCCGCGCTGAATCGGGGCAACGTGAATCCGGAGGCCTTTCGCAATGCGTCGAGCCAACGTCTGTACGCGAGCTGGCGCCGGTCGTTCGACGGCTACGATGTCGACCTTACGCCCTATGTTCGGCATTCCGATATGGAATTCCTGCAGCATTTCCTGCCCGGCCAGCCGCTCGAGGAGAACGGCCACACGAGCGCAGGACTGCTCTCGAGCGTGCGCTTCGAGTCCGGTTCGCGGACACTGATTGTCGGTGCCGACATCGAATGGGCCGACGTGTTCCTGGTCGAGACCCAGGACGGACCCACCGTGGGCTCGGCGTTTCTCGTCGAGACGCGGCCCGAGGGCAAGCACTACGACTACGAGGTTCGCAGCCTGAGCCTGGCGCCCTACGTTCAGGCCGAGTTCCGGCCTGTCGAGCGTTTGACGATAAGTACCGGTCTGCGTGCCGAGTTCGTCGACTACCGTTACGACAATCGGATGCTCGACGGCAATACCAGGGACGATGGCACCGCGTGCGGCTTCGGCGGCTGCCTGTATACGCGGCCCGCGGATCGCGACGACGATTTCGCGAACCTCGCTCCATCGCTCGGCGCCGTTTGGCGTGCCAGTGACGAGCTGAGCCTGTTCGCCAATCTCGCGAGCGGTTTCCGCGCGCCGCAGATGACCGAACTTTATCGCCTGCAGAGCGGCCAGGACGTGGCCGATCTCGACTCCGAGCGGCTCGACAGCATCGAAGCCGGACTGCGGCTCTTCCGGGAGCGTTTCGCGCTGGACGCAACCTTGTTCGCGATGCGCAAACGCGACAGCGTGTTTCGCGATGCGGACGGCTTCAACGTCAGCGGCGCGCGCTCGACGCACAGCGGTGCCGAAGTCGGGCTCGACGTCGCGTTGCGACCGGAATGGCGGTTCGCGCTGGATGCGTCATACGGCCGTCATAAGTACGACTTCGAGCGGGTCGCGGCCCGTGGCGAAGTCTTCTCCTCCGCCAACGATGTCGATACTGCGCCGCGCTGGCTCGCCAGCGCCGAGATTCGCCGTGACGCGCGCGTCGACATGGCGCTGCAATGGACGATGATCGGGCCGTACTACGTCGACGCCGAGAATCGCTTCTCCTATGAGGGACATGACATCGTCAATCTGCGCATCGGCACGGAGTTGACGCGCGGCCTGCGACTCGCCGCAAGAATCAACAACGTGCTGGACGAGGATTACGCGGATCGGGCGGATTTTGCGTTTGGCCAGTTCCGCTACTTCCCCGGCCGCGGACGTGAACTGTTCGTCGACCTGACCTATTCGTTTGCCGCGGCCTCTGCCCGGTAGGAATCGCTGTAACGCAGCAGTTCGCCAAGTTCGCGTTCACGGCGCGCGTCATCCCAGCCGGCCTCGGCAGCCGCGATGGCGGCGACGCCGTCGTACAGCGACCGGCCCTGATTGGGACCCAGCCCGATCATCGTGCGCCGATGAACAATGTCGGTCAGCGTGCGCGCGAACTCGTGTCGGATGGCGAAGGCCACTTCCGCCGCGAGTACCCGCCCCCGGTCGTCCAGCGCCTGTGGCAAGTCGTCGCCCGCGATCGCGGCGATCTCACGCGCGCGGCCGCCGTAGATGCTCAGCAGCCGTTCCACGCCCTCGGCCGATAGCGCCGGAATATCGCGCAACGCTTTGCGCGCCGGGTCGAGTCCCCACCCGCCTGGCAGCGGTGTGTCCGCCGTTCTGCACTTCGGTATCCGTCGACCGAGCAGCTTCGCCGACCGATCGACGGTTTGCTCGGCGAGGTGCCGGTAGGTTGTCAGCTTGCCGCCGACGATCGATACAAGATTGCGCGCCGTGTCCTTGTGAACCCGAATGATGTGTTTGCGCGTGATCGCCGACTCCGGTCCCTTTTCCTTGTGCGGCAGCGGGCGCACGCCGGCGTATGCGTAGTGGACATCGTCGACGGTGAGCCCTGCCGACGGAAAGACCCTGTTCGTTTCCGTGAGCAGGTAGTCCATCTCTTCGCGACTGGCTCGCACATCTCCAGGCGATCCCTCGTAGCGGATGTCCGTCGTTCCGATCAGGTACAAGCCGTTCCATGGGATCACGAAGAACGGCCGGCCGTCGGCCTCGGCCTCGATATAGAAAGCGTCCTGCGGTGCTCCCTCGAAGTGGCCCACGATGACGTGACTTCCCTTCGTGCCGCCAATGAGCCGCGGCATCTCCGCACTCGTCACGTCGAGGACGTCGTCGACCCACGGGCCTGCCGCATTCACGACAACGCTTGCCGACAGTTCGCGCGTCTCGTTCGTGAGCAGGTCGACGGTCTCGATCGTACCGGCGAGTCCGTTGGACACGGAGATCGACGTCACTTTCTCATACAGCCGCACTTCCGCATCGGCCGCTGCCGCTGCCAGCAGATTTTCCAGCACGAGACGCTCGGCAAAGGTTACCTGGGCGTCGTAGTAGCGCGCTGCGGCTTTGAGACCGTCAGTCCGGACGCCCGGTTCCTCGCGGACGAAAGCCCGCGCACCCAGCATCCGGTGGCCGGGCATTTTCTTGGTGAACGACAGCAGGTCATAGAACAACATCCCCAGCCGGATCAGCCACCGCCCACGCTTGGCGCCCTCGTATATCGGGATATTGATGCGCAGCGGATTGACCAGATGGGGCGCGATCCCGCGCAGTGTTCTCCGCTCGTGTAGCGACTCGTAGACGAGAGGGATCTCGGCATACTCCAGGTAGCGCAATCCGCCGTGGATCAGGCGCGAGGACCACGCGGAGGTGCCGCTGCAGACGTCGTTCTGTTCGATGACCACAGTCTTCAATCCGCGCAGCGCGGCGTCGCGGGCGATACCCGCGCCATTGACTCCGGCGCCGATGACGGCGATATCGAAGTGGGGTCTGCCCTTATCCGGAGAGCTGGTGGTGGCGGTCATAGGTGGATAGGGTCACTTCGCCTTTCGAGACCGCAACGCTTCCGCTGCGAGCCAGCGCGGCAATCGAACCGATCTCCCGGATCGCCGCAACGAATTCGTCGATCTCCGGCACTTTGCCGGTGAGCTGCAGCGTGCAGCTTTCCTGTGCGTCGTCGAGGATATCGGCGCCGTGCGCCTTCGCCAGCGTCAGCACCTTGGCGAGCCCGCCGGTGGCGAGCTTCACCTTCACGATGGCCAGTTCGCGCTCGAAGTGTTCGCCGAGCGTCATGTCGTGGATGTTGACGACGTCGACGAGTTTTGCGAGCTGCGTATTGAGCTGCGCAATCGCCGCATCCGACCCCGACACCACGAGCGTCACCCGCGAAACGCCGGGGTCATCCGTCGGCGCAACGTTGAGCGATTCGATGTTGTAACCGCGCGAAGAGAACATGCCGGTCATGCGTGTCAACGCACCGACTTCATTCTCGAGCAGCACGGAAATCGCGTGCCGCATCAGAACGTGCCTGTCATATCAATTGAAACCAAATCCACGGGCTCGGTGCCGTCGCCGCCAGTATTGCAAAGCACCATCAATTGGTAAACACTCGCCCCGAATGGGCCACGAGGCCCTGCGAAGGCACGACAAGTGAAGAGCGAAACCGCCAATACCGCAGACCACCCGCTGTCCGGCGCAGCAATGACCGGCGCCGACATCGTCGTGCAGGTTCTGGCCGACGAAGGCGTCGACACGATCTTCGGCTACTCCGGCGGCGCGATCCTGCCGACCTACGATGCCGTGTTCCGTTACAACGACGAACACCGGCGTGCCAACGGAGATGCCGCGATCCCGCTGGTCGTTCCAGCCAACGAACAAGGCGCCGGATTCATGGCGGCCGGATACGCTCGCGCCAGCGGCAAAGTCGGCGTCGTGATGGTGACGTCCGGACCTGGAGCAACGAACACCGTCACGCCGGTCCGCGACTGCATGGCCGACTCGGTTCCCATCGTCGTGATCTGCGGCCAGGTTCCACGCGCGGCTATCGGCACGGACGCGTTTCAGGAAGCACCGGTCGCCGCCATCATGGGCGCCGTCGCGAAACACGTCTTTCTCGTCACCGACCCGGAGCAGCTCGAAGCGACCATGCGCAGCGCCTTCAAACTGGCGCGCACCGGGCGGCCCGGACCGGTCGTCGTGGATATCCCGAAGGATGTGCAGAACTGGCAGGGACACTTCTCCGGCTCCGGCGAGTTGTCCATGCCCGGTTACCAGCGCCGCCTCGATACGGTTGTCCAGAACCGGCTGTCGGACGATGCCTGTGAGCGCTTCTATACGATGCTCGCCGAGTCCGAGCGGCCTCTGATCTACGCCGGCGGCGGCGTCATCAATGGCAACGCAACAAAGCCCATGCGCCGGTTTGCGAAAGCGCACGGCATACCGGTCACGACGACGCTGATGGCCCTCGGCGCCAGCGACACGACTCACCCGTTGGCACTGCACATGCTCGGCATGCACGGGCTCGCGTCGGCCAATTACGCGGTCGAGGACTGCGACTTCATGATCGCGGTCGGCGCGCGCTTCGACGACCGGGTCGCGGGCGATCCGACGCGATTCGCACCCAATGCGAAGTACATCGCCCACTTCGACGTGGACATCGCCGAGATCGGCAAGGTCAAGCGCGTCGACTGGCACCACGTCGGCCTGTTGGCCCGCGATCTGGAACAGCTGCTCGAATACGGCCGGCGCATCAAATTCGAGAAGTCCTTCGACAAGTGGCATGAGGAAATCGCGGAGTTGAAAGAACGCTATTGCCTCAACTACGACCGCGACAGCGAACTGATCCAGCCCTACGCCGTCATCGAGGAAATCAACAAGCACACGGGCGGAGAAGCGATCATCTCCACCGGCGTCGGCCAGCACCAGATGTGGGCCGCGCAATATTTCGACTACCGGGAACCGCGCCTCTGGCTCACCTCCGGCAGCATGGGCACGATGGGCTTCGGGCTGCCCGCGGCCATCGGTGCACAATTCGCGGCGCCGGAGCGCGTCGTGATCGACGTCGATGGTGACGCGAGTATCCGCATGAACATCGGCGAACTCGAAACGGCCACGACCTACAAGCTGCCTGTAAAAGTGGTCGTGCTGAACAACTACGGCGACGGGATGGTCCGTCAGTGGCAGAAGCTGTACTACGACAGCAGGATGTCAGGAAGCGACAAGTCGCTGCACAGCAAGGATTTCGTCAAGACCGCGGAGGCCGATGGCTTCGGGTTTGCCCGCAGGCTGGATCGTAAGGAAGATCTTGCTCATACCATTGCGGAATTCATGAATTGGGAGGGGCCTGCCTTCCTCGAGGTCATCATCGACCCAGACGCAGGCGTATACCCGATGGTGGGTCCCGGCCTGCCTTACGATCAGATGATCACCGGCGACTTCATCGCGAGCCGGGAGAAAGACGAAAGCCCAGCCTCGGTCGAGAAGCCGGGGCCGTCAGAGATGTTCTGACAACCAGGCGGAACGCCAACGAAAAAGGCCGGGCATCTGCCCGGCCTTTTCGTCTTGCGATCGGTTCCGCGACTACAGACCGTTAGGCCCGCACTCGTCCTGCAGATAACCGATGAGGTTCGTGTAGAGCTCGAGTTGGTGATGGTAGAACAGCGTGCTCGAGAAGTGATCGGCACCTTCCAATTCCACGTAACGGAAGTTCTTGTCCGCCTCCTCAAGCGCGCGGCGGTATTTTGCCGCGTGCACCGGCGGAACCCGCTGATCGACGTCGCCGTGGATCAGCAGCAGCGGAACATTCACGCTCTCGACTTCCTCGATTGGCGAGATGCTCTGGGTCCACATATTCACCTGCTCGATAAACGGCGCGCCCTGGACTCGATCACGGTAGTAGTTGACCTGCAGGATCGGGTCGGTAACCGCCGCCCCGGCGATGACACACTGATAGATCTGTTCTTCACGTGCCGCCGCGATGAGCGCTGCGTAACCGCCGTATGACCAGCCGTACATCGCGATACGGTCGGGATCGACGAGCCCCTGCTCGACGAGATACAGCGCGCCGTCGTCCTTGTCGTCCTGCATTTGGTAGCCGCCCTGGCCGCCGTTGATGAACGCCGTCGTGTAGTAGTCCAGGCCGTAGCCCGTACTGCCGCGGTATTGCGGCTGCAGGACCATGTAGCCGTTGTTCGCCAGCAACTGCCCCCACTCGTCATAGGCCACCGTCTCGTTGACGAACGGTCCGCCATGCGGCATGACGACCAGCGGAAACGGACCTTCGCCCTGCGGGATCGTCACGAATCCGCGGAGCATCATTCCGTCACGCGCTTCATACTCGATGTACTCAACCTGCGCGAGATCTTCGCTCGCCAGCAACGGCTGGCGGCTGCCGACGGAGATGAATTCGCCGTCGTTGTAGAGATAGTAGGTACCCGGGTCCTGCGGTCCCGAGTTGAACGCCACCACCGATTCACCGTCCCTCGACTGAACGAAGCTCACGTTGTGAGAGTACGGGATCAGTTCCTGTAGCTGATTCCACATGGCACCCTGGACCTCATCGAGGTATTCCCAGTGCAGCTTGTCCTTGAAGTAGCCGACGGCAACGATGCGATTCGGATGCTCCATGGCATTGCTGTGGTAGCGCACGCCCGCCACATCGACATCGCTGCGCTGGTAGATCAGCTCATCGAACGACTGCGACTGGGGATCGAAGCTCCAGAAGCCGACGGTGTTGCTGCCGTTATTGGCCGACACCAGCAGATTCCCCGGCACGGCTTCATCGTCGCCGTGGACGGTGAATGTCTCGAAGCTGTCCTGATGAAGCCGGAACATCTCGTCCCAGCCGCCCTCACCCGGACTACGGATGTACCAGATGAATTCCTCGTCGGCGACGTCGTACCCGCGCGCGAACCAGGGGTCGCCGTCCGCGTTGAAGACAATCTGGCCGAGGTCGATCTTGCCGCGGATCAGGAGCTCCCGCGTTCCGCGCTCGAGGTTAAAGAGGTAATACGCCCGAGGCCGAAACGGCTCGGCGACTCGCGTGTGCTCCGTGTCGCCCGGCTGCATCGAAACGATAATTCTGTTCGGGTCGCTCCACAGAGGATTCTCGACCGCGGGATTCTCGAGATCGAAGGACTCCAGATCCTCGCCCACCACATCGACGATTGCGAGGCGCGTTTCGTAGACGCCCTGGTTGAAGCCCTCGATCTGATCGCGGACCTGCTGACGCAGCGTCATTACCAGATGATGGTCCCCTACCCACTGGTAGGTGCGAATCTCCATCGGATCGGCATTGACCACGAACGGATCCGCGTCCATGTCATCCGTCTTGTGCACGAACAGGATCGGGTTCCCTTCGCGGCCGATGATCTTCAGCATCGCGAGATACTCACCATCGGGGGAAACCGACACGGAGGTCACGACTTCGCGAAGTGCCCAGTACTCCAGCGGATACGGATCGACGGACGCCGATGCCGGCAGTGTCACAATCGCTGACAGAGCCAGTGCCAGCAGTGCTTTCGTTCTCGTCATTATGGTCATTTTATTCGGCCCTGCGAGTAAGGTTGGTCCGATTCTATAAAAACGGTTTCAAAAAAAACAGCCTGCGAGGACCCCCGCAGGCTGTTGATTTTGCGAGCTTTTTAGCTCAACGCAGTTCTGCGAAGGCTTACTGCCAACGGTAAACCGCGTTTACGAACAGCGTGCGACCGAGGATGTCGTAACCTGCGCCGAAAGGCACGTTGTTACGCGCGAACACCTCGTTGCTGTCGACAACCGGCGGTGCCTCGTTGAACACGTTGCGCAGACCCGCGCCCAGCGTCCAAACGTCACCACGGTAGTAGACCGACATGTCGCTGACGAAGTAGTTCTCAGCGAAGCCGACGTCACGGCAGTTCTCGTCACCCAGTGTCGGGCCGCCGCAGGTTTCGGACAGGCCGTCTACGACGTTACCGAAGTCGTCGACGAGGTCCGCCTGCTGCTCAACCGAGCTGATGTAGCGCGTGGACCACGTGTAACGCCAGTTACCGACGTCCGCGCGGAACGCTGCACGGCCTTTCCACTCGGGGAAGCCGAATTCGCCGACGTCCTCGTCTTCGATGATCTCGCCATCGTCGCCAACGAAGATGTCGCGAATCTCGAGCGTGCGGTTGAACGCGAAATCAGCCTGGAAGTCGACCGCGCGGCCGAACATCTGCGTGGGCCAGTCGATCGTCACGTTCAGGTCGACGCCGCGTGCACGCTTGCTGTCGCGGTTGATGAAGCCCTGATTGATGATGTCGAGGAAGCCGTTGCCGTCACGGACGATGCGTCCGCAGAACGGGCTGTCGCCCTCCGCGTCGGTGTAGCAGTCGTTGATGATGAACTGCGCCGACGGGTCGATGATCTCGTCCTGGATGTCGAGCTCGTAGTAGGTACCGCCGATCACGAGATCGAACGAGTTCCAGAACGGCTGCTCCCAGACGAAGCCGGCGGACATTGCGTCGGATTCCTCTTCGCGGATGTCCGTAACGCCGCCCTGAACGATTTCGGTGGACCACAGCTGGTTGCCGTTGTTGTCCAGCGTCGTCGGATCGGCGCCGTTGGCCGCACAGTTCGCCAGCACTTCCGCGTCGCGGTCGTCGAGCGTCGGGTCGTATCCGGTGACGGGATCGATCGCGCCATCCGGGATGATGCAGGGATCGGTCAGCGTCAGGAAGCCCGACAGGCCCGCAAGGAAGTTCTCACGCAGGTTCGGTGCGCGGTAGGAGGTACCGACCGTGCCGCGGAGCAGCAGCGAGTCGACGGGACGCCAGGCCAGCTTGCCCGAATACGTCCACGCACCGCCGTAGAACTCGTCCTTCGTGTAGCGCGTGGAGATGTTTGCCGTCAGCTCCTGGAAGGCCGTGCGGCCGGCGAGGAGCGGCAGTTCGAGCTCTGCAAACGCTTCTTCCGTGTCCTTGTCACCGAGCGCGCCCTGATCCGCGAAGAACTGTGCCAGTAGGCCCAGACGCGCGGTGTCATCGGCATCCGTGACGATCTCGTCGTTACGGAACTCAAAGCCGATTCCGAACAGCGCCGAGCCGCCAGGCAGCTCGAAGATGTCGCCATTCGCAAAGAACGAAACGATGGACTGGGTGACCTCGGTGTCGACGATACGATCGTCGAACAGATAGTCGCGCTCAGCCTGCGAGGCGAAGTCGCCCTGCGTGATTGAGTACAGCGACGGCGCCAGCCAGTTGACCGGAATACAACCAGGCGCAGTGTCCGCCTGCTCTTCGGCACCGGTGTCGTTGACACAAGGCGTCCCCGTCGTCGAGTAGTTACCCAGCGACAAATCCATGCGGTCCCTGCGAATGCCGGGGCGATTCGAGAAGCCGTCAGACACCGTGTGCATTGCGTAGAAGTCGAACGACCAGTTGTCGAGCGAGCCGAAGTTCAGCCACGGCATGTCGCCCGTGACACCGGCAAGGGTGCGGAGCTGTGTGACATCGACGTCGTTCGTCGAACGATCGCCGCGAACGTGAACGATCGGCGAAATACCGATCGGCCCGAGCGCGCCGTTGTAAAGATTGATGATACCGAAATCGCGGAACTCCGCCGGCGTCAGACCAAACACACCCGCGAAGTTCGCGGCGAAGGTCGGATCGTCGAGGATCGCGTCATAGGCAAGACCGCAATCGACACCGCCAGGTGCCGCCGAGTTACACGGGTTCAGCGGGTTACCCGCCGGTACGTCCGGGCTGATCGTAAATGCACCGTTGTCGATGTACGCCTCGCGACCTGCGTACAGCACCTCGAAATACGGCGTGATATTGGCTTCGCCCTGGAACGTGTACTCGCCGTAGGCCATTGCGGAGTAGTTTTGAATGTCGGGGATGACATGCGTGAACTGCTCGCGGCCGTTGACCGAATAGTCGACCCAGCTAACGGTGTTGAAACCGTCCGCGCCATTCGAAATCGGTATACCGAATACGGAGTTTTCCGAGAAGTTCGGAACGCCGATGTTCGACGAGCCGGGCGTATAGTAGATGCTGCCGAAGCCGGCCGCGCCCTCGAAGATGCGTCCGGTCAGGCCGGTGGCCTTGCAAGGCGACGGGCGCATGTTCTGGTCGAAGTTCAGATCGATGCCCTCGGTGCGAACCTCTCCGCTCTCGGTAATCTCGGCATGGGTGTTACAGCCGCGGAACCAGTCGCGATCGTCCAGCGTAACCGGATCAATGTCTTCGAACTCGACACCGACACCGATGAAGCCGCGGTCGCCGTTGTAGCCCCAGGTACCGCGTGCGCTGGTCTGCAGACCGGCGGAGTAGTCGTCGGCCGGGATCGACGTGAAGATCTCCAGCTCGAGACCGTCAAAGTCCTTGCGCAGGACCGCGTTGACAACGCCGGCGACGGCGTCGGAACCGTAGGTCGACGACGCGCCGTCGAGCAGAACCTCGAACTGCTGAACCAGCGAGCCCGGGATCAGCTGCGTGTCAGGCGAAACCGGTGCGCCCTCGACGCCAGCCGGTGCGACGCGGCGGCCGTTGATCAGTACCAGCGTGCGGCCGGCACCCAGACCGCGAAGGTCTATGGTCGTGGCGCCAGGACCGTTATCGAGCACGAAGCCCTGGAAGGTCAGGTCGGTCTGGATACCGCCTGCTGCCGTCGATTCCTGAAGAATCGTCGACGGGTCGATCAGGCCGACCTCACGCGAGATCTGACCGGAGATCACCTGCAGCGGCGAGATACTGGAATAGGTGTCGCGCTTGAGCCTCGAGCCGGTGACGACAACTTCGTCCCTGACGCGTGGCGTGCTGAGCGATTCGACCTGTCCAGCGACGCCGCTGGGCTGCGTCGTGTCCGTCGCCCCTTCGTCCTGAGCGACGGCGGGCGTCGCGAGGAGTCCGAGGGAAGCGACCACGGCGAGTAAGGAACGTACACGCGCAAAGGCGCTGCCTGAATAGGCGGTCATAGTTTACCCCTTATACTGTTTGAGTCTCGGCGAGGCTTGTCGCGACCTCTTTGCCGGGCATCCGGTCACCCGGATTCGCCATGGTGGAATGATGCGAGATCGCAACAGTTTTGTAAATCCCCAGAGGCGCCAGCCCGGCGAAAGCCGGGAGTTGTGTGGCTTATGCGCAACATAATGGGTCGGTTTTGCGCAGCAACCGCCCCGGCTCGGCTGTGAGGCCGGTCACGGCGCGGTCAGGCCCCACTCTTTAGACTCAATCGCTATATGACTCTCGAATCCGGGCGAAAGCCCCGGGGGGCGCAGCGATGAGAATCAAGACCTCTGTACTCGTACTGGCCGCGGCGGCGCTTGCCGCCTGCGGCGGTGGTGGCGGCGCGGAATTCACGCCGCCACAGACGGCCACGGCGCTGCCGATCACGGCGGCCAACGGCCAGCCCGCGATATCCGCGGCGTGGGAATCCGCCAACGGCAGCGCCGGTCTGACCGACCTGCTCGGCACGTCCGGATTCGTCTCGTCGGGGCAGCTGAAACCGAGCGTGCAGGCAACGGTCGAGCTCGGCAATATCGTGAATAAGATCCCATTCGGGCCCACGACCCTGCCCTGCCAGGTGGGCGGTTCGATCACCGTGTCCGGCGATCTGGCCGACCCCATCACGCCGTCGCTCTCGGCAGGCGACGTCATCAATGTCGACGCCGACGCCTGTGACGACGGGCTGGGCGAGATCATCGACGGGCAACTCGGCTTCACGGTCGATCGGTTCGAGGGCGACCTCTTGTCCGGGCTCTACGACTTGACGATGTCGATGACGCTGACCGGCTTCAGCGTGCAGAGCGCCGGCGACACGCTAACCTCCAGCGGCGACGCGACGGTAACGCTGAACACACTGTCGGCACCGTCCGTCTCGGCGGAGGTCAGCGGCAACTCGCTGACGACGCAGTCGGGCTCGCTGTCGGAAACGCTGAGCGACTTCCTGTCCACGCAGACACTCGATGCGGGACAGACGCCAGCGCCCTATACGCTGAGTTCGTCGGGGACGCTGGACAGCTCACGGCTTGCAGGTACCGTCAGTTTCACGACGCCCGTGACGTTCATGGGTTTCGACACGGACTACCCACAAAGCGGCGAGCTGCTCGTTACCGGCGAAAGTTCGAGCGCGCGCCTGATCGCACTCGACGCCGTGAACGTCCGGGTGGAGATCGACACCGATGGCGACGGCACGGTCGACACCGTGATCGATACCACCTGGGACGATTTGACCGGCGCGACCTGACTATTCGCGATTCGCGCGAATCGGCGCGGCTCCGGTATTATGTGAACCGGCGCAAGGATTGAACGCACGGGCTGCGTCACAGTAGCTCCCATGTCTGTGCGAATCGTGGCCTGATGCTGAACCCGTCCAACAAAGACAGTCAGAACCGCATCGTCATCCTCAATCCCAAGGGTGGCTCGGGCAAGAGCACGCTCGTGACCAACATTGCCGCCTCCTACGCGCGTCGCGGCGAGGCGCCGGCCATCATGGACTACGATCCGCAGGGCTCGTCAATGGCCTGGCTCGAACGCCGCCCAGACGAATTGCCTGCGATCCACGGCATCGCCGCCTACAAGAAATCGATCAACGCCACCCGAAGCTGGCAGCTGCGCGTGCCTAGCGGAACCTTGAATCTGGTCGTCGACTCGCCAGCCGGCCTGTCGCACGACGACCTGCGCGAACTCACACGCGATGCGTCCAGCATCCTCGTGCCGGTATTGCCGTCGTCGATGGATATCCATGCGGCCTCTCGCTGCATCGCCGACCTGCTGCTCGTTGCCAAGGTCAACCGCAACGAGCGCAAACTCGCCGTGGTCGCCAACCGGACGCGTAAGCGTACGAAGAGCTTCTCGCGTCTGATGCGTTTCCTCGATTCGCTCGGCATTCCGATCATCGCAGTGCTGAGAGACAGTCAGAATTTCGTGCGCTCAGCCGAAGAAGGCGTCGGGATTCTCGAGATGCCGCCGTCGCGCGTTCGGCCGGACGCCGAACAACTCGAACGCATCGTCGACTGGCTCGATGGCTGGCAAGAGCGACGGCGCCGCGCGCTGGAAATGAATCGACTAAAGGCCGAACAGCGGCCGCCCACGGTACTCGGCAAGTCTCAGTTCGGCTCCGCCTGAATTTCCGCGAACAGCGATTCATCGACGTTGCCGCCGCTGATAACGGCGACCGCGACGTCTGCCCCTTCGATGCCGCGCCCGGCCAGGATGGCCGCTAACGCAACCGTGCCGCCCGGCTCCACGACCAGCTTGAGGTGCCGGAACGCGAAGCGCATCGCAGCGCGCACCTCTTTCTCCGACACCACCAGGCCCGGCCCGGTTGTGGCCTTCAGAATCGAAAACGTCAGTGCGCCCGGCGTCGGCGCCAGCAGTGCGTCGCAGATCGATGCCGCGCCTGCCGGGTTGCCGAGACGTTCGCCGGCAATGAGCGACCGTGCCGTGTCGTCGAAGTCCACTGGCTCGACGGTATGGATGGTCGCTGAATCGAAGCGATGCTTTAACGCGATCGACGAACCCGATGCTAGTCCACCTCCGCCGCAGCAGATCAGTACCCGGTCCGGCGTCAGTCCAAGTTCGCCCGCCTGCTCGGCGATCTCCAGTCCGACCGTGCCCTGACCGGCAATGGTATCGACATGGTCGTAGGGAGGAACCACCACCGATCCGCGCTCACGCGCGATCCGCTCGCCGATCGCCTCGCGATCCTCGGTGTAACGATCGTAGGTGACGACTTCGCCGCCGAGCGCGCGCGTATTGTCGAGCTTGCTTACCGGCGCATCCTCCGGCATGACGATGACCGAGCGGATTCCGAGAATACGCCCGGCAGCCGCGACCCCCTGCGCATGATTGCCCGATGACCATGCCACGACGCCGCGCTCGCGCTGTTCGGCAGCGAGCTGACTCATCAGATTGTAAGCGCCGCGGATCTTGAACGAACCTGTGCGTTGCAGGCACTCGGCCTTCAGCAGCACGCGACAACCTGCCTGCTCGTTCAGTTCGGCATTCTCGATCAGCGGCGTCCGGACCGCGACGTCGCGCAGCCGCTTCGCCGCGGCTTCGATGTCGCGGATGCTTACGGGCGATTGCTCCGGCATCAGGCGCTGGTCACCTGGTCGTCCAGCAGCCGGTCGACCTTGGCGGCACAGATGAAGTCGTTGTCACTCAAGCCGTCGATTGCATGGGTGGACCAACGTACGACACAGCGTCCGTAGCTGACTGTCAGATCGGGGTGGTGGCCCTCGCGGATCGCGATCCAGGCGACGGCATTGGTGAAGCCCATCGTCCGGCTGTACGCCGGGAACTCGACGCTCCGCGAAATCGCGCGGCCGTCGTCGCTGATCGACCAGTCCGCGTGCAGCGCTCTCAGCAAGCTGTCCGCCTGTTCCCGGGTCAGCGGCTTGACGCCGCCTTCGCAGGGTTTGCAATGCCGATCGGCGAGGTCCGTTGTCATGCCGCAAGTATACCTGTGGCCGCCCGTCGTGCTGCAACGCCCCTGCCGGCGGCGCTCCCGCCAAAAGACGTCGTCGCCAGACAAAAAAATGCCGGCCCTTTCGGGCCGGCGAGCCCGAATACTCGGGCCAGGCGGAGATCCGAGATGAAGCATCCGCGGGATATCAGTTGGCGGCGACCGACGTCGTACTGTCGATGTAGAACCGCAGGCTGACGCGACGCTCGAGTGCGAAGCTGTCGACCGTCTCGTCCGGTGCATCCACTTCGCCGTGCGCGGAGTAGCTGATGCGCGATGCATCGACGCCGGCGGAGATCAGGCGGTCGCGAACGAACTCGACGCGACGCAGGGAGAGCGCCTGGTTGTACTCGGCGTCGCCGCGCTGATCGGCGAAGCCGTCAAGTTGAATCTGAATGTGCGGATTCGTTGCCAGCGAGTTGGCGAGCGACGACAGGCGAGTACCCATCGATTCCGAGAGCACATCCTCGTCGGTGCGGAACAGGAGATCGACGTTGACACCGGTCTGCATCAGAGCGATCAGTTCCGGCCGTGCGAGGCGATGCATGTGATCCAGTTCGCCAGATGCTTCGACGAAATCCGCCGTTACGGAGTCCAGGTCGTCCTCGAGTTCGCGTACCGTCGTTTCCGTCTCGTCGAGCGTCGCGCTGAGCGTGTCGATCTCATCGTCACGATTGTCGATTTCATCGCCGATCTTCGCGCCGATGCCGGCGCCGATGACGAAACCGACAGGGCCGCCGGCAATCGCGCCGAGCACGCCGCCGATACCGACGCCGATGGTCTCTTCCTTTGAAGCTTCGTCGGCGTTCGCCACAGGGGCTGCTGCAACCAGAGCGAGAGCCGTTACCGTCCATAGAGTCTTGCGCATGAGAGATGTCCTCCGTCCGAAAGAGGCCACCGCGGCCTCCGTTGGAAGACATTAGGCGTCCGAATTGCGGTCACGCCGGGCCGGCGAAATGCCGAGCCGAGGATCAATTGTGTCCAAATGTGGCGAGGTGGCCCGGCACAGAACACCGCAGGAGGCCACACCGAACAGTTCGCGACGGCCTTGCGCAAATCGACGGACTGCCTCGAGACCGGGACTTTGCTCCGCGGGCGCGCCGTGACCGTCCTCGCTGGCCGGCCGTTGCTCGGCGCGGCGCAGTGACGCGGCGCGCGTTTGCCGCGGTGATGTGTGGGCGCTTGTCTTGATCGGGTGGCTTAGTCGCGCGCGTTCAATGCGACAAAGGTGCCGCCGTTACGGTCGCAAAGTACGCGCATCAGCTGAGCATATTGCCTTGCGGTTGGCGGCATGCCGCGGCCTGCACCGAAGTACGGGAAGCCGACCGCGTGGATGCGCACGAGGCGCTCACCGTCCGCGCCGACGACATTGACGGCGTCGACCTGCTCGAGAACCGACTGCACCGAGGCGCCGGAAAACTCGTCGCCGAAGACGTAGATGCTGATCTTCTTGTCCGCATCCCAGAAGGTGTTGATCGCGTAAATGATGCCGTCCGCCGGATTACTGTCGGAGAACGGGAACCACGTGCGCATCGTATTGACGATCGCCTGCCGGCGCCCTGGCGTGTCGGGTATCCAGCGTCCCGAATACGCCTGGAACATGTAGGCGCCGTTGTCGTTCAGGATCTGGATGCCTTTGACCTCCGGATAGACATCGAGCACCTCGGTGACTTTTCGGACTGCCCGGTTCCAGTTGTACTCGCGCATGCTGCCGGAGGTATCGACAATGAAGATGACGTATTCGGAATCAACCGGTATGCCCGCGATCGCGTCGTCTTCGGCCTGCCGGTAGTACGGCTGCAGCCGGATCATCTCTTCGCTCAGCCGCTGCCGAACGATCCTAAGCGCCCCTTCGTCCTCGAGCTCCTCCGCTTCCTGCTGCGACAATTCGTACTGACCGCGGACGGTCTCGAGCTCACCCTGCAACCGCGCCAGCCGCACCGTGGATTCCGAGGTCTGTTCGCGCACCGACTCCAGTTCGCGCTCCAGCACCGTCGTCTCGCCGCGGATCTCGAAAAGCTCTCGTTCGAGAAGCGCGATCAATGCCTCGAGGTCCTCCTGGGTTCTCTCGATGATCACGGGCTCGTAGATCTTGCTCAACACCAGCAACAGGATGATCGCGCCGAATCCACAGCAGATGCAGTCGAGGAACGACAGGCTGAAGGCTTCGGCATTGCGTCTGCGGCGTCTCATTCGCTGCTCCTCTACGGCCAGTCCCGGCTAACGCTGATCATCGATCCACCCGACTCGTAGCCGAGCACCCAATAGAGAATGGGCGCCTCGTAGTCGCCCTCCAGCGGGTACAGAAGAACGTTCACCGGCACGCCACCCGGAAGTTCACGTAACGCCTGCTGGAACAGACGCACGCGCTGCCGGCCAGTGACGGTCTGGCGATTGGTGGCGATGTCGTCCATCGTCGGCAAGCCGTCGGCGATCAGAATGATATTGTCGGGGCGCGGGTCGAGTTCGCGCGCGGCCGCGAATGCGCCGCGCAGATTCGTGCCGTTCCTCGGCACCGTTCCGCGCAGCACGCGAACCGCTTCATCGAGTTGGGTATTGTCGTCCGCCGTCAGCCACGTGCCGCCGCTGCCGCGAATGACCGGCTCGACAGTGTTGTTGTACATGTAGATCTGGAACTGTGTCCCGGGCCGAATCTGTGCCGTCAGCCAGTCGACGGTTGCAACGACCTGGCGCCATTTGACCGAGCGCAACTGCTCATCGGTCGACATGTTGCGGCGGCGAATGATGTTGACAATCGTATCGTCGAGCATGCTCCCGGAACGATCGACGAGAATCAGCGTTCGCTCACCGTCCAGTTTGAGGCCGGTCAGGTACTGGCGGGCGCCCTGCCCGTCCTGATCGAATTCGCGAATCCGATCGCCTTCTGCTTCCTGTTCGGCCGCAAGCTGAATTAGTCGTTGCACCTCTTCTTCCAGCCGTTCGATATCGGACTTGAGCTCTTCGACGCGCTCGATGCGTGCAAGCGTGTCTTCGTCATAGCGCGACAACTCCTCGCGAAGCTCCTGGATAAGCGCGAGTATCTGTGCAATCTGACCTTCCGCGGTTTGCCGCGTGTCTTCCAGGTCCTCGATGGTATTGCGCGCCAGCACGAGATTCTTGCGCTGATCGAGAATCTCTTCCTCGAGCCGAGTCGTCTCGGCCATCAGTTCGGACGGTGCCTCAGACTCCTCGCGAACCTGCGCATTGATGATCATGAAAAACAGGATGACGGCACCAAAGCCGCAGCTCATGCAGTCGAGAAACGACAGGCTGAACACCTGAGTTTGGCGGCGCTTACGAGCCACGAGCGTCCTCCGTCGCAATCAGGCGCAGCTCGAATCCCGGTGTGCCGAGACGCAGCAGGTCGCCGACCTGCAGAACCGCCGACCCTTCGAGTTTGTGTCCGTTCAAGAACGTGCCGTAGCGGCTGAAATCGCGCACCACGCACTGGCCGTTTTCCAGCGACAGCGCGCAGTGCTGGCGCGATACCCCCGGCATGTCGCGCTCGAGTTCGATCCAGCGCTCCCCGGTGACGGCCTGAGAGCCGACGTTCAATGGCGTCGCGCCGATCGCGAACGCGGTGTTTTCGTGCAGCAGGTGTGTCGGCTGTCCGCCACTTCCCGACTCCGTCGCAGGCTGGACTTCGATCGCGGACTGGTCCCACGGCAGCTGCCGAACGAGGCTGACGCGCCCGTTGCCGACGTCGTAGTCGCGGCAGCGGGTCAACAGACCGCGCGCCGCGGCACCGGCCTCCAGCAGGAATACGTCGCCGCCAACCCGTGCTTTCAGCATGTCCGCGAGCCCGGGCATCGCGGCTGCACGATCGGTCAGCTGCGTCGCCGGGGTGTCATCGGCCCGGAACATCGCGCGCAGCTGAGCCACAATACGCTGATACACCGGCGCGGCGGCGGACACGAGTTCGAGCGCGTCGATCTCGGCCGCGTGGCCGATACCCTGGTATTCGAGCTCGACGGCAACGGTCCCACCGGATGCGGACGCGGACAACCAGCCAGGGATGCGGTCCAGCAACATCTGTTCCGTTTCCGCCGTGTGCAGAGGATCGAAACGCGATTGCTGCACAAAGGCTTCGGCGATCGTACTGATCCAGCTCTCATACAGTGCAACCAGTCCGCTGTCCTCGACCACCGCGGTCTTCTCGACCTGCACCTGACCCGTCTGGCCGATGCGCGTCAACAGAGCCGAATGCAGACTCAGATCGACGTGGACGAGCGCGGCATTGCGATACTCGCGCCGCGTTGCGGCGACGGCGCTGTCGATCAACGCGGCGACCGGAATATTGAGCTCGTTGCAGATTCCCAGCAGCAGGCCGAGATTCTCGTTCTGCATATAGGCCGGCACGGCAATCACCAGACGCTCGCCCTCGGGCCCGGCTTTTTGCCAGATCTGTTCGAGCTGGCGGCTCACCAGATCGGCCGCGCTGAGGTGCGTGAAGCGCTGATCCGGGAGCGGAACGGTTGTCAGCTGCGACCAGTAGTGATCCTGAATGCGGCGCGGCTTGACGCGCGCAAACCGGTACGCGTCCCGCCCGGTCGTCAGGCCGTCCTCTTCAAGCAGTGCGAAGCCGGGTTCGCGATACAGCACTGCCGACTCGCTGAGTACCGTGATTCCGGCGTCGTTTATGTCCGCTGCGAGCAGAGTCATGGGTCGTCGATCTCTAGTCGGCCTTCATGTGCCGGATCAGCTTGTCGTCGACGTAATTCTCGCTGTCGAATACGAGCCGCTCCTGCAGCAGCTGTAGCTGGTGGACGAGGAACATCAGGAAGATGCTGATCAACAGCGCGATGAACGTCGAGTTGAACGCAACACCCAGACTCTGGGTGACACCGGCGATATCGCCCTGCACGGCCTTGTCGGCCTGCGCCAGCGCTTCACCGATGCCGCGCACCGTGCCGATGAAGCCGATGGACGGAATCGCCCAGGAGATATAGCGAATCATCGAAAGCTCGGACTCGAGACGCTCGGCCTCGGACTCGACGATCGTGTGGGTGCTGGAGGAGACGTCCTGGATGTTCTTCGTCGATGCGAAGCGGCGCAGCGCATTGAGCAGCGCACGCGGGAGCAGCATCTGTTGCCGATCCTCGGGTAGCGCCTGCACCTGGCGTGCAAACTCTCGGGTGTCCTCGGGGAGTATTCGCATCCCGTCGGCGACGGGAACGAGATCGACGTCGAGCAGCCGCCGCTCATTGAGCGTCTTGACTGTCTTGTAGCCCATGATGGCCAGCGCCCAGAACATCAGGATGAAACAGGCTTCCTGCTCGAGATCCTTGATCAGCACCCAGACGCGACGTTCGCGGACATAGTCCGGATTCTCGGCCACGGCGGCATTTTGTTCGGCGATGATCTGTTCGGCGTTCGGGCGCACGGCGGACACGTAGAACGCGTGCACGACGATGATCGCAATGATCAGCGCGAATAGCTGAAAGACGAATTCGATTGGGATGTTCTTTCGTTTCATTGTTTGTGATCTTGGGGGCTATGGTCCGGTGGTCGTTATTGGACGCGACTCAAATGTCGGTCGGGAACGGAATCGACTGATCCGTCGGTATCTCTTCGGTCGGTATGAAGTCTTCTTCGTCGATATCGATGTAAGCCTCGTCATCGGTGTCGAAGACCTCCTCGTCGTCGGCGTCCTGCTCCGACGGCTGCTCCTCAGCAGCCGTTTCGTTTTCGTCAGGCTCCGAAGCGTCCTGGCCAATCGCCGCCGGATGTACCGCGAGCAGCAGGCTCACTAACAGTAGTCTCATCGCACGCATAGGCCTCTCCGGCTTGCTCGCATCTCTTTACTAAGACCGCGGCCGCGGTCGTTTGTTACCGCAACGGGTCAATCGGCATTCCTTACCACACGGAAGCCGACATCGGTACGCGGCTCTTCGCCGTAGTCGCGATACGCAAGCCGGGTCTCCGCGATTCCGGCATGCTTCCAACTCGAGCCACGAATCACGTAGTTCGTGCCGCGTTCCGGTCCGAGCGGATCGACGACGGGTTCCGTCAACCCGGGCGTCGGGACGGTATAGAAGTCGTTAACCCATTCCGCAACGTTTCCGCCGGCATCGAACAGGCCCAGTCCGTTGGCCGGGAAGCTACCGACGGGCGCCGTGGACGCAAAGCCATCGTCGTAGTTAAGCATAACCGTCCGTAACACATCGGCGGCCGCGCGGTCGGCGTAGTTGCCGGCCTCGCCACGCGGCGGCCACTGATCGCCCCAGCTGAATTTGCTCGACGACGACTCGCCGCCATAGCGCAGCGCCCAAACCCACTCGGCCTCGGTCGGCAGCCGGTAGCCGTCAGGGAATGGCCGGATCGCCTCGTACTCACCGAAACGCTCCTCGTAGACCGGCGTCAGTCCCTCGCGTGAACTCAGCCAGTTGCAGTATTCGACGGCCTGCCGCCAGGTGATGTTGGCGACCGGGTTCGAGTCGCCCGCCAGCGAAACATGCTCGTCGGCACCGGAGTCATGCTGCGGGTCGAAGTCCAGAAACTCGCGATTCGTGATCAGATTCGTACTGATGAAGTAGGGCGACGTCAGGGTCACGGGGACGAGCACCTCGTTTGCGCGTCGGCCCTGCTCGCTGCGAGAACTGCCCATCATGAACGTTCCCGGCTCGACCCGCTTCAGCGTATTGCCGTCGACGGATTCGACTTCGGTCGCAATGCGGGCCCGGGCGATCGCTTCTTCGGAACGCAGACTTGCATTAAGTGTTTGCGGGTAGCCTGGCCGCGGCGTAACCGTTCGCGTCCACGTCTCGTAGCCGGGCTTGCTGACCGTAATCCTGTGCGGCGCCGAACTCAGGCGAAGGGTGGTCGAACCCGGCCCCTGCGACCGGCCACCGACCGTCACGACGGCGTCGGGTGGAGAGACGTTCACGGTCACCGTTCCGGTCCGCGCGGTCAGATCGACCGTGATCGTTTCGCTCGCCGCCGACTGCAGTCTGACTGTCCGCGACGTCGATCCGTAGCCGGCGCGGGACAGACCGATTTCATAACTCACGTCAGGCTCCAGGTCGAGCGTGAGCGGCGCCTGTCCCCGGTACCGGCCGTTGACCAGGACGTTTGCGCCGCGCGGGATCGAATTCACGAGCAATCGAGCGTCGGCCTCCTCGAGTACGATTGCCGGCAATTCCTGGGCGACGTTCGGCTCGACGGTAATCGAACCGTCCCAGGCCTTGAAGCCTTCCGCCACGACGGTCAGCTGGTGCGTGCCCTCGAAGAGCTCGACCACCGCCGGTGTGACACCGACCTGCTCCTCGCCTGCGTAGACCACGGCGCCGGCAGGCTCCGAGCGAACGCTGACCTCGGACCAACGCGGCACGAGTTGCACGGTCATCACATCATTTCTGCCTAGCCCCGCAAATTCGACGATGTCGGAGAACGGCAGGAATCGATCGGAGCTGACCGACACGCTGTGTTCGCCGGGCTGCAGCTCGACGGGGCCCAGCGGTGCCGGGCCAATATGCATCTCGTCGATCGAGACCGTCGCATCCGTCGCCGGATTGGTCACGACCGTCAGCTGCCCGGGCCGTCGTCGCATCTCGACACTGACCGTCATCGCGGATTCTTCGCCGACCACGAAGGTTTGCTCCACGTCGTAGTAGCCGGACTTCTCAACCTCGAGGGTGTACTCGCCCTGGCGCAGCAGAACGCGGTCGCCCAGCGGCAGCTTGAACCATGCGCCCACGATCGAAACGCTATCGGGGTCGCCGGGCTCAATGTCGAACTGTACCGACTTGGATGTAAACAGCATGAACGAGGCGACGGTGAGTATCGCAAGCCCGGCGATGATGATCGCCTTCAGCGGACTCTTCTTCTGCCTGGCAGCGATTGCTCGCGTCTCTGCCGCGCGGCTGAATGCCGTCGGCGCGATGTCCTCGTCGGCCGCCGCGTCGCCGGTCGCCGTCAGCTCCGGCGGCTGTGTAACGTAGGCGCTGTCTTCCAGCCGGACGTCGATAGAAAAGACGTCGCCGACACCGACCCGCAGTCGGCTGCCGAAGAACGACAGCTCGTCTCCGTCGCGCAGCCTGCGGCTTGCGGCCAGAGGCTCACCATTGACCGTTACCGAATCATCGCGCCCTACCGGCTGCACGAACGGTTCGCCGTCGAGGATATCGAGCAACACGATCGGCCCGCCACCGGGACCCGGGAGTCGCAGGCCGCTGTCCGAACCCGTACCAATGCTCAACGGAAGCGAATCTGCTTCCAGCCGCCGCTGCCCCTCGACGTCCGTGATGATCAGGTGATCGAAACTCAAATCTCTTCCTCGCAGCGGACGACGATGGGCACCTGCTCGATTTCGGGGGCGACCCTGAACTCGATTCGAACGTCACGGTAGCCGGCCCGGTTGCCGACCGCGACGTAAGTCCCGGGACGCAATTCGAGCGCCGTCGTGTCGAAGGTGCCGAGTGTACCAACTCTATAGACGGACACGTTGGTCAGGTTGTCTGATTCGAAGCGGACGACGAGCGGCGTGGACGCGCGCCGCAGGAGCCTGGACAACTCGTCGCGCTGCGTCGTCAAGCGCGGCCCGATTTCGGGCATGCGCGTAATCGCGACGACGAGTTGGGTCGCCGCCTGCATGGTGCGATCCGAACTGAGTCTGTCGGGATCCTCAATGAACTGGTCGAGCTGATCGTGCAGCGCGATCATCCTGCTTGCATGCGCGGCGCCTTCCTGCGCAAACGTCAGATTGGCGTCGATCTCGAGGATATTGGCATAGGCTTCCGCCGCCGACTCCCAGCGCTCCTCAGACTGCAGCGAGAGCGCTTGAGTCTCGAGTGCCGAGATGTCGTTCAGCCGGATCGCGTTGTCGACCTGCAGGAGTCCGTCCGCGGGCTCGGTCGATTCCGGGTATAGCTGCTGTGCGGCGCGAAATGCCGCTCGCGCCGAAAACAGATCGCCCTCCGTCAGCGCGGTCAGCCCCTCGGTCATCCGCTGATCGAAGTCCATCTGCTTCATCGTTTCACGGACCCGGCTTGCACCGTCGATGGCGGGCTGCCATTCCGAATCGATCTCGACGGCGCGCTCGAAACTCTGCAGAGACGCGAACAGGTCGAGATCGCGCTCGAGTTGCTCACCCTGAGCGGTGAGCGCCAGCACCTCGTCGAGGTTTTGGGCGCGGATCAGTCCGCGGCGCGCCGGTCCGTGACTCGGGCTGATGGCCACGGCCAGCTCGTACAGGGCGACCGCCTCTCGCGTATCGCCGCTTTCGAGTGCCTCACCGGCGTCGTTCAAAGTCCGCCGAAATACGACGTCGACTTCGTTGAGCAGCGGATCGATCAATTCGATCGCCTCTTCGTAGCGTTCGATGGCCGTTGCATAGTCCTGGGCGAGGTAGGCCTGATCGCCCGCTTCGTACGCCTCCGAGCCCTGGCGCCACGCCAAACCTCCCCAGCGCGGAACCGCCCGGCCTTCCAGGGTCCGCTGTTTGGCAAGCAGTTCACCGAGCACCGCTTCGGCATCCTCGCGGGCGACAACGCGCTCGTCGCGGGCCGGCGCCGCCTCCTCGGGCGGCGGCTCTGCGTCGGCCTCGATCTCCTCGGCGGGCTCGGCAACGGCGGGCTCGTCCAGCACGGCCGGCTCCAAATCGTCGTCGACCGTTCCGGGCAGCAGGAAAACCACCGCGAGCAGAAGTGCCACCAGCACGGCAAGCGCCCCGCCGACCAGCTTTGGGCTGAGACCGCCGGCGTCTGCGCGTTCGGGCTTGCCTGCCTTCGCGACGGACGGGCGATGAATGCTCCCTGCCGTTTCGATCTCTTCGTCCGCGATCGCCCGCACGTTGCCCAGAAAGCGGCCATCGGCCGGCGCGCCGCGAATGCCGATGCTTTCGAGGCGTTCGACGACCTGTGCCGCATCCGGCCTGTCCGCGGCCCGCTTGGCCAGCATGTCGGCGACCAGCGCCTGCACCGGCGCCGGCACGGGGCTACCGTCCGCCTGCCGCAATGGTTCCGGCAGCTTCTCGCGAATGTCGTTCTCGGTATCGATCGGCGAGTAGGGAGAGCGTCCCGCGATCAGCTCATAGATGAGGCCGCCGAGCGCGAAGACGTCATCGGCCGGCTGCGGCGGCTGACCGTCCAGTTGCTCGGGGCTGGCGGCGATGAGCGACCCGCCGCCGGGATTCTCGCCGCTGGCCGCCGCCACGCCGAAATCGATGAGGAAGGGCGCGCCGTTCGCGTCCAGCAGAACGTTCGACGCCTTGATGTCGCGGTGCACGACGTCCTTGCCGTGCGCATACCGCAAGGCATCTGCAATCAGCGCAATGGGGCCGAGCACGTCCTCCCACGGCGCTCCGGCCAGCACGCTGGCGTCCGGACCGTCGACGTATTGCAGAGTGTAGAAAGTGGCATCGTCGGCATCGTGGAATTCGAATGCTCGGACGATGTGCGCGTGGATCAGCCGGATGGATAGCTGCCATTCTCGACGAAGGGCATCGGGACTCAGCGATTCGTTGGTGCGGAGTTTCAGCGCCGCCTTCGCCCGCGTCAGGCGATCGTTGGCCAGCCACGTTTCCGAACTGCCGCCGGAGCCCAGCTTGCGAACGAGTGTGTAGCGACCGGCGAGCTGCGCGCCGCCCTTGAGTTCACGCATTACTGCTTTGCTGCCTATCCCGCGGGTTCGGGGGCTCTCACCGGTTCTCCCACCTCGATGACGTTCGTGAACCCGGTTTCGGCCTCGTAGATCTCACGCAGGAGCCGCCGCCACGACTCATACTGAGCCGCCGCCGTGCCTGTCAGGCGTCGCGTCTCTCCCTGGATGGAGACGACCATCGGTGCCGCTTCCGATCCGAACGACTCGGAGAGTTCGTCGATTGCCTCGATGTGCATCGTGGCTTCCGACCGGCGCGAGAACCCTGCCATGATGGAATTCAGACCCGTCCGCATGCCGATGCCTTGCAGGCTGCGTTTCACCCGGCGGTCACTGTAGTCGGAATCGCTGGTGTCGTAGGCGAGCGATCCCGCGAGAACCACGACGCCCATGATCGTTTGCATCGTTGCCGAGCGGCGAACCTGGCGATAGTTGACGGACTCTTCGCGCGACGCCTTACGGTACTCGTGATACGGGATCGCGATGCCGTAGTAGAAGTTGGCATAGTGCTCATTGAGCATGTCGACGACCAGACGGTCGCGCTCACGGATCTGCCGGAGGCGATCAACCGCCGGATCGTTATCCGCGGGCAGGCGAACGACCGTAAACATGCCGTCCTCGTCGGCACTCAGATGCTCGCCATAGGCCTCGGGCGACATGTCGCCGAAGAAGCGCAGCTCGGAGACCTGCTGCAGCCGGGTAACGTACTCGGGCGGCAGCGTCTCCACGTACGCGTGCAAATCGTTGGCTATGTCGTTGAAGACTTTTTGGTACGGGTCCTGACGCCGGTCGCGATTCTCGGAGTAGGACGAGATACCGGTCTGGGTCTCGTAGCGCCGGGTGTACCATTCCTGGCCGATCGTGTCCGACACCGTGACTTCCAGATCGACGAACTCGCCGTCGGACTGCACGATGACGGCCGATACGACGATGTCCGTATAGGCCTCCGTCGACGGCACTACCCTGACCGCGCCCCAGTGACCGGTACCCTGCATCGTGCTCTTCAGGTGGTACGCCATGTAGCGGGATTCCGCACCCCGAATCTCATCGTAGATGCGGGTGTTCTCAGGGTTGTTGTCCTCAGGCACGTTGGGTTCGAATTCGATGATCCCGACGTCGAGCAGCATGCCCTCGTCCTTCGGGGCCGATGCAACGACCAGAGGCGTCTCTTCGGCGGTGACAATTTCATTAACGGCGCAGCCGCTGGCGAGTACCGCTAGCAGCGGCAGTGTGAGGCGATGGATTTTTGTCATGGTTTAGTCTGGTACCGACAGTCCTTTGAATTTCCGATACTCGTCCCAGAGACGCTCGCGCAGCTCGGGGTCGTCTTCCGTGAGCGCCGCTTCGCGAAGCTGCCGCGCGATGATGTCGTCGTCCGCAAGCGCGGGAATGTCTTCCGGCGTGCGCTCCTGGATCTGCTGCTCGGTCAGCCCTTCGGCCTGCGGCTGTCTCGCTCCGCCGATCGCGCCGCCCGCGGTTGGCTCTCCGTCGTTGCCGGCCTGGCTGCCGAGCGAGATCAGCTCGCCCGATTCGTCTTCGTCGCCGCTGCCACCCTGGGTGTCGAAGCCTTCGAGCACCCGGCCAACCGCCGCGATGTCCTGCTGTTCCTGTTGCAGGGTCTCGTCAAAGCCGCCGATCGATTCATCGAGTTCGCGGCCGAGACGCTCTGCGCGCTCCTCGGCGCTCTCTTCCGGAAACTGGCCAACCTCACCGCCGGAACCCTCGGCTCCGCCGCCGCCGGATGCACCCCCGGCCGAATTCTGCGCCGCCGCGGACTCGGCGCCGCCGCCTCCGCCGCCGCCACCGCCGGCTTCGATACATTCGCCCGCCTGGCCCATGCCGCCGATTCCACCGGGCATGACACCGGTGTCGCCGCAATCGCCACCGCCCTCGGCCTCGGCGTCCGCAAACGGGTTGTCCTCGCCGCCGCCTTCGGCGCCGTCGCTGTTGTCGCCGCCCTGGGAATCGCCGCCACCGCCGCCTTGCTGGCTCGGTGGCGGGGGTACGGTTCCGACGTCACCGCCGCCGCTGCCGGTTCCGGTCGGGCCCGACGGGCCACCGGACGAGCCTGACTCGCTACCGCCGGGCAAACCGCTGCCACCGCCCTCTTCGCTTGGGGTCGGGAAGCGCGGTACCGATCCACCGCCGCCCGAAGAACCGCTGCCGCCGGACTGGCCGCCCGACTGGCCGCTCTCTCCGCCCTGCTGGCCGCCAGACTGGCCGCCTGGAGAGCCACCCGGCGGTGAAGGCATGCCGCCCGGGGACGGCATTCCGCCCGGCGAGCCCATGCCACCGGAAGACGGCGCGCCGCCTGGAGAGGGCATGCCGCTCGGCGACCCGCTGCCCGAAGGCCCCGATGATCCGCCGCTTTGCGAGCCGCCCTCGGCTTTGCAGCCGACGGTAATCGCAGCAGCGGCTGCGACTATGAGCAGGGGTCGTAAGGTCTTGAACGTGTCCTGATACTTCATCGTATGCGGCCTCTTGCGGCTCTCGCGCGGCTTTCTCGGCGACGACGGTCGCGAATTCGAGCGCGCGGCGCTTATAGCTTTGAACGCCGGCCAGCCACCGGAGTTCCATTGAATTATGTACAACGTACGATGGATGCGCCGGGTTGACGTCTTTTTCGATCATACTCGCTACGGGCGCTCGCATCACGCCGGATGCCCGCAAATGCGAAATTCGTCGCTCAGGGCTTGCGAAAAGCGATCAGGGACAGGTCGTCCGGCTTGCTCGGCTGGCCGGGCTTCTCGTTCGCCATCCGGTCCGCGGCGGTGTCCACCACGCGGTCCACGGCCGCATTCAGCGGGCCCTTGCGGGTGAGCTCGACGAGCTCGTCGAAATGCACGTTGTCGGTGACGCCATCGCTGACCAGGATGACCGTATCCCGGGGCCTGAGCTCCACGCTCGTACCGACGTCGATGCTCATGTCTGCCATGCCGATGAAATTGGAGACCAGGTGCCGGTCCGCGTGATGCAAGGCCTCTCGGTGGTCCAGAAACCCGGCCTCCACCGCGAATCCCGTTGGCGAGTGCGCCGTCGTCTGCAGCTTGACCAGGCCGCGCTGGCCAACGACCAGTGCCTCCGAATCGCCGATTTGGTAGCTGCGAGCGAGCCGGCCCTCTATCGTCATGATCGTAAGCGTCGTGGCGGACCCGTTCGCGAACTCCCGGACCGCCTCGTTAGCCGCCTCAATGCCGTTCAGAACCGCGGTCCTCAAGAGCGTTGTCTTCTCGAGCGACACCTGCAGCGACCGGGACAGCGTTTGCACAGCTGTCAGCGACGCCCGCTTTCCCGCCGGGAGCCCCCCGGCACCGTCGGCGATCACCAGAACCGCCGCATCGGGACCCCAGGGGATGATTGCCACGGTGTCCTCGTTCTCCGTGTCCTTGTCCGGCGACTGGCGCGTGAAGGCGACCAGCATCCCGCCGCCGATCTCGAATTCCTTGCGGTCGGAGCCGAAAGCGCCGTCCAGCAGGACGACGTCGGGCGGTAGCGGCGGCTCGGCGCTCATCGCTTGTCCACCGGTTCGCGGCACCACGCGCAATAGTGCCAGTAGTCGGCTGCAATGCCCCATTTGCAGGAGCGGCAACTCTTACGGCTGCCCGGCAGCTTCCAGGGCTTCCTCACCTTGGTCCGGCACCACGGGCAGTAGCGCATGAACGGCATCAGATGCGCGCGGCAGCGCGCATTCTCGCAGCGCCGGGTGTAGCGCTTGTCCGGATAGCGCCGCGTCGTCTCTTCCTCGAAGCCGGGCCCGTAGCACCACGGACAATAGTCCCAGTCGTTCTTGACGCCGCGCTCGCAGCGGGGACAGCTCGACGCCATGGGCGACTCGGATGCGCGCGTCGGATTGTCGATTCCGCACCACGGGCAGGCCTGCATACTATCGGCGACCGGCCCTTCGCAGCGGCGACAAGCGTGCTTGGTATCGAGCACCCGCCGAAACTCGCGCTGAAACTGCCGCCAGCGCTGTTGCTGCGGCGAGCCACCGTCGCCTCCTGCAAGGGAACCCCGCTTCTGACGCCGTGCGTGACTCTTCAGGCGCTCGAACTCCTCCTGCATTTCGATGGCCGTGCGGTAGCGTTTCGATGGGTCGAGCTGGATGGCCTTGCGGAGCATGTCGACAAACTCGGGGCGGACCCTCGCCGTTAATCGGTCATAGCCTTTGAGCGGCCATTCGAACGGCCACTCCGGCAGCTTGCCCGAGAACAACCGGTAGATGACAAGTCCCAGCGAGAAGACGTCAGACTGGAACTTCGGCCGGCCCATCGCCTGTTCGGGTGCGATGTAGTCGATCGTGCCGGAACCGGACGCCTTCAGGGTACGCAGAACCACCTTGGCAAAACCGAAGTCGGCGAGCTTCAGCCGCTGACCCGGGAACAGGATGAAGTTCTCCGGCTTGATGTCACAGTGAATGATCCTTCGGTCATGCGCATGCGCAAGCGCCGCGATCGCCTGTCCGGCGAGATCGATGGCGCTCGACGTCGCGATGCGCTTCTCCAGCCGGTCGGCGAGCGACTGCTCGCCCAGGTCCATGGCAATGACGAAGTGCTCGTCGATGTACTCCGCGTTGAGGACCGGGAGAATATTCGGATGGTCCAGCTTGAACGCGAGTTGCACCTCGCGCAGGAACTCCTCATCGCCGGTGTAGTGATCCGTCTTCGGAATTTTCAGTGCGACACGCTGACGATGGATAGTGTCGAACGCGGCGTAGACGTCGGCCAGCGGTCCGGAAGCGATCCGCGAGAGGATTCTGTATTTGCCGATCTTCTGTCGCGCTCTGAGCAACGCTGTCCACTCGTGGAGATTGCCGTTTGCAAGGCAAGCAATCATTCGTCGTGCCGCGAGCCGAGTCAAGCGACGTGCCGATTTGAAGGACGGAGCGGTTCTCGTACACTAGGCTACGTTCGCATCGACGAGGCAGGCTCGACAGCCTTGCCGCAGGAACGAACCGACCGGGACCCGATGGGCTGCACGCCGAGGCGTAGATCGAGATGAACAAACCGGGCAATACCGGACTTCGCAGAATAGTCCGCGCGACCGTCTACTCCGTGCAGGGGCTCGCACATGCGTGGCGGTACGAAGCGGCGTTCCGCCAAGAGTTGATCATCACGCTGCTGCTCGTTCCTGTCGCATTGTGGCTCGGTCAGAATACGGTCGAGCGCGTGCTCCTGATAGCCTGCTGTCTGCTCGTCCTGATCGTCGAACTGATCAATTCCGCAATTGAGGCAACCGTCGATCGGTTCGGCGGGGAGCACAACGAACTGTCAGGCCGTGCCAAGGATCTGGGCTCGGCCGCCGTGCTGGTAAGTCTCGTTCTCGTGCCCCTGATCTGGGGCGGGGTTGCCTGGCAGCGCTTCGCCGCGTGAGCTACAGCACCAGCGCGTTGACGATATTGATGCTCGAGATCGCCAAAGTCGCGCCGATCGTCCCGCCCACAATGACGTCGCTCGGGTAGTGCAGACCCAGAATGACGCGTGACGCGGCGATGAGCAGCGCCAGCGGTACGAGCAGCCAGAGCATCGTCGGCACGTAGGTCCCGTACAGGATCGTGAAGGCGACCGCGTGCAGCGTATGCCCCGACGGGAAACTGTAGCGATCGAGCGGCGCCGTCGCGCAAACGATCTCACCGTGACGGATAAACGGCCGCTCGCGAACGAGTCTCTTCTTGAGCAGCTTATAGACCAGAATGCCGATGCCCGCCATCAACAGTGCGTGCGGAACCAGAACGGATGCGTAGACCTCCGGCTGCAGCAGGCAAACGAAGCCCAATACGAACCAGATGGAGTAGTCGCCGAGCTTGGAAATAACGGTGAAGAACTTGCGGATCAGCCGCCATCTGGACAACGCGTTGACGCGCAGGCACCAACCCCGTTCGAGATCGTCGAAGTAATCGAGCACGATAGAGTCCTGAAACCCATCTTGCTGCGGCATTTTCGTCGGCACCCGAGACATTTCGATGAACATCACATGACAGGATTATGACGGCCTATCGTAGCAAATCCGGCCCTGTCAGTCTCGGGAACTCACCTGCCTGACGGCGGCGGCCCAACCGCTCAGCAGGCTGTCGCGCTGCGCTGCGGGCATCGCCGGCTCGAAACGGCGCTCGCACTGCCAGAGGCCGGACGTCGCCTCGATCGACGGAATGACGTCCTGCGCCAGCGCGGCGAGATACGCGGCGCCCAGTACCGTCGATTCGACGTTAGCCGGCCGTTCGACGGCGATGTCCAGAACGTCCGCGAGGAACTGCAGGAACCAATCGTTTGCGACCATCCCGCCATCGACGCGGATCACGCTCGGTTGGATTCCGTCGTCCGCCATTGCAGCGATCAGATCGTACGTCTGCAGTGCGACCGACTGCAGCGTAGCGGTCACAATCTCGTTGCGGCCGCTGCCGCGTGTCAGCCCGACGACCGCGCCTCGTGCGTGAGGATCCCAATACGGCGCACCGAGACCCGCGAATGCCGGTACGACCACCACGTCATCGACGACTCCGGTCTCTTCGGCGATCGGCTGTGTTTCGGCAGCGGTCGTGATCAACCCCAATGCATCTCGCAGCCACTGTACCGCGGAGCCGGCGACGAACACGCTGCCTTCGAGCCCGTAGGTCACTTCGCCCTTGAGGCGACTTGCGACCGTGGTCAGCAATTGATTGCTCGATGCTAGCGCCTCGGTACCGGTATTGGCGATGACGAAACAACCGGTGCCGTAGGTGCTCTTGGTGGTTCCGACATCGAAACCCGACTGGCCGATGAGCGCCGCCTGCTGGTCGCCGGCGATTCCGCATACCGGGAGTTCGGCGCCGAACAGGTCGCCCGTCGTGGTGCCGAACTCAGCGGCGCAGTCGAGGACGTCGGGCAGCATGGCCTCGGGTACGACGAACAGGTCGCAGAGTTCCGAATCCCAGCGCTGCTCGTTGATGTCGAAAAGCAGCGTTCTCGACGCGTTGGTCGCGTCGGTCGCATGCACCGCACCGCCGGTCAATCGCCAGAGCAGGAAGGTGTCGACCGTGCCGAAGGCGAGCTCGCCGTTTTCGGCTCTCTGCCTCGCGCCGTCCACGTTGTCCAACAGCCAGGCGATCTTCGTGGCCGAGAAATACGGATCGAGCTTCAACCCGGTTTTCGCTGTAACCTCTGCTTCCGCGCCGCGCGCGCGTAGCGCTTCACAATGGTCGGCCGTCCGCCGGTCCTGCCAAACGATCGCATTGTGGATGGGCCGCCCGCTTGCGCGTTCCCAAACGACGGTCGTCTCACGCTGATTGGTTATGCCGATGCCAGTAATGTCCGCCGCAACGATGCCGGCGATCGCCTCGCGGACAACGGCCTCGACGGAACGCCAGATGTCTTCCGGGTCATGCTCTACCCAGCCGGGCTTCGGGTAATGCTGCGGGAATTCCTGCTGCGCGCTGGCGATCTGGCGGGTCTGATGATCGTACAGCACGGCTCGTGACGAACTGGTGCCCTGATCGATTGCCAACAAGTAGTTTCCACTTCCGCTCATTCCGTTGCCCCTCTTGAGGAATTCTCGTTCGCGCCGTACGCGCTCGTTTCATTCGGCCGCCAGCTGCGGCAGGCCGGCGAAGTGCGCAAGCGCCTCGGGATTCGCCAGCGCCTCGGTGTTGCGAACCGGGTCGCCGTGCACGATCGAGCGTACGGCGATCTCCACGATCTTGCCGCTCTTGGTGCGCGGTATGTCGGGCACGGCAACGATCTTTGCCGGTACGTGCCGCGGCGTCGTGTTGCTGCGGATCACCCCGCGTATCCGCGCCTCGAGTGCCTCATCCAGTTCGATGCCGTCGCGCAACACGACGAAGAGTACGACGCGCACATCGTCCTCCCACTGCTGCCCGATCGCTATGCTCTCGATGATTTCGTCCAGCTTCTCGACCTGACGATAGATCTCCGCGGTACCGATTCGGACACCGCCCGGATTCAGCACCGAATCGGAGCGGCCGTGAATGACGAATCCGCCGGTCCGCTTGCGCTCGGCAAAATCGCCGTGTGCCCAGATGCCGGGGAAGCGCTGGAAGTAGGCGTCCCGGTAGCGCGCGTCGCCGTCGTCATTCCAGAAACCGGTTGGAGCCGACGGGAACGGGCGCGTGCAGACGAGCTCGCCCTGCTCTTCGACGAGCCGCTTGCCGTCGTCGTCGTAGATTTCCACCGCCATGCCGAGAGCCGCGCACTGCAGTTCTCCGCGGCGCACTGGCAGAATGGGGTTGCCAATCATGAAGCAGCCGAGAATATCCGTACCGCCAGCGATGGAAGAGAGCTGGATGTCCTTGCCGATCGCAGCGTAGACGAAATCGAAGCTCGCCGGCGCGAGCGGGGACCCCGTCGACAGTAGCGTGCGAACCGAATCGAGCTCGAACTCATCGGACGGCCTGATACCGGCCTTCTCGAGCGCGGACAGATATTTGGCGCTGGTGCCGAACACGGTAACCCGTTCCTGCTCCGCCATTCGCCAGAGTCCTCGCCCTTCGTCGAAAAACGGCGATCCGTCGAACAGTATCAGCGTCGCGCCGCTTGCCAGACCGCTCGCCAGCCAGTTCCACATCATCCACCCGCAGGTCGTGAAATAGAATAGGCGATCGCCCGGCCGAATATCGCTGTGCAGAACGTGCTCCGAAAGGTGCTTTAGGAGCGTGCCGCCATGACCGTGAACGATGCACTTCGGAACGCCGGTGGTCCCGGACGAGTACATCACGAACAGAGGATGATCGAAGGGTACTTCTTCAAAGTCGATGGCCGCGCCGGAGTCTCCGAAGCTCGTCCAGGTGTCGTTGCCACCGTCCGCGAGAAACGGCACGACCAGCGACAGCCTGACGGAGGGAACACGCTCGAGCACACCGGCCGTCGTTTCCCCGCAATCGATGCGTTTGCCGTTGTAGAGATAACCGTCGACGGTGACCAGTGCCACCGGTTCAATTTGTCCGAACCGATCGACGATCCCGTTGACGCCGAAGTCGGGCGAGCAGGACGACCAGATCGCCCCGATGCTCGTCGTCGCGAGCATCGCAACGATCGCCTCCGGGCAGTTCGGCAGGATCGCACCAACCCGGTCGCCACTACCGATACCGACGGCGCGGAAACCGGCCGCGATGCGGCCCACCTCGCCCGCCAGCTCGTCGAAACTCAATTCCGTTCGCCGGCCGTCCTCGCCGACGAAAACCAAGGCGGCCTCGCTGCCCGTGTGCCGCAGGAGATGCCGCGCATAGTTGATGGTCCCGCCCTCGAACCAGCCGGCGTGCATGATCTGGTCGGGATTCGCCAGCGCAGTGCGCGGAGGAGTGGAGAACTGCACGTCGCAATCCCCGATCAACGCCTCCCAGAACGCGGCGGGCTGCTCGATGCTCCAGCGGTGCAGGGATTCGTAGTTGTCGAATCCGCGCGCGCGCATGAATCGGAACATCGCGGATCCCTCACGGCGAGGGTCGTCCGGCGACCAGAGAATCGGGTTATCGCTCATAATATTTCTTCTTGGCGATTCGTCGTGAGAGTATCTGCATACCATGAATACTGTCCAGATAGTCGCAATCCTGGTCGCGCTCGTCGTCGCCGCGGCCGTCGCGGTACTTCTCGCGCTTCGCAAGGGCCGGCCAACGGTTCCGGACGACCTCCGGCCCGGCAAGCCGCTGCCCGACTTCTCGGCGGTCGACGAGCAGGGCAGTCCGGTTCGATCGACCGAGCTGCACGGCGCGCCGGCGGTACTTTTGTTCGTGCGCGGCACGTGGTGCCCGTTTTGCAGTTCGCAGGTTGCCAACCTGACGAAGTACTACAAAGACATCATCGATTCCGGCGCGCGCCTCATCCTTGTTACGCCGAAGCCGCTGGAAACCACCCGCCGGGTGGCCGAGTTCTTCAAGGTCGAGTTCGACTTCTGGCTCGACGAATCGCTAGACGTCGCTCGGCAGCTCGGACTCGTGCAGAAAGCCGGCGTACCGAAGGGCTACAGCAAGGAATACGGCGAAGATACCGTCTGGCCGACGGCCGTGGTCATCGATTCGGCAGGTCTGATCGTTTACGGGCGGCTCTCGAAGACCGTCGCGGACCGGCCCGATCCGCGCGAGTTGTTGACCGCGATCCGCAAAGCGACCGGCGGCTGAATCGGTCTCAGCCGGCTGCCTCGATACGCCGACGTGCCTGCGAGTCGGCGATCTCGTTCGTGGGCCTGCCCTGCTCCGCGGCCTCCTCGAAGATCGTCGTGAGACGAGGTCCGATGCGTGCCACGAGATCCGTCACGCCGTCATCATCGACATCGCCGTAGTACTCGCAGGCCACGTTGATGATGCCGCCGCCGTTGATGACGTAGTCGGGCGCGTACAGGATTCCGGCATCCGCGAGCCGTTTGCCGTCTGCCGGCTCGGCGAGCTGGTTATTGGCACCTCCGGCGACGACGGCAGCCCGAATGTTCGGGATACTCTGCGCATTCAACACGGCACCGAGTGCGCACGGCGCAACGACATCGACGTCCGCGAACAGAATCTCCTCCAGGCTGGCAGCTGTTGCGCCGAATTCTCCTGCGGCGCGGGCGACCTTGTCCTGATCGATATCGGCAACGACGAGCAACGCGCCGGAATCGTGCAGCAGGCGGCAGAGGTGATAGCCCACGTTGCCGACCCCCTGCACCGCCACGCGTAAACCGTCGATATCCATCCTGCCCAACTTGAATTCGACCGCGGCACGGATTCCGCAGTAGATGCCGAAGGCCGTCTTCGGTGACGGGTCGCCTCCAGCCTTGCCCTCTTCGGCCGGCAGCCCCGTCACGTAGCGCGTGCCGCGCGCGATCGACTGCATGATCTCTGGCGTCATGCCGACGTCTTCCGCCGTAATGTAGGCGCCGCCAAGCGAGTCGACGAACTCGCCGAAGCGCTCGTACAGAGCGTCGCTCGGTACGAACCCGGGACCCTTCACGATGACTGCCTTGCCGCCGCCGAATCGCAGTCCGGCCATGGCGTTCTTGTAACTCATTCCCTGCGACAGCCGCAGGACGTCGTACAGGGCCTCGCTGCTGTCCGCGTAGCTCCACTGCCGCGCACCGCCCGCCGCGGGGCCGAGCGCGGTGGAGTGGATCGCAACGATGGCGTCCAGTCCCACGTCCGGATCGCGGCAGAACAAAACGCGCTCATGATCGTCGAACGCGGGGTTCTCGAAAACGCTCATCGACCGGTCCTGCTAAAACGGAACGTTCACGGACTTGCAGAGAAACCGCATGAAGGGGTCGGCCGCCTTGAACGCTGTCTCGACACGCTGCTGAAAACGCGGATTCAGACAGGCCTCGACCGCGAGATCCTTGACCGCGATGAAGCTCGTCCGTTTGATATCGTCGATACGCTCGTGCGACTTATCGAAGCCGCGCGGCGGCCGGGTCAGCGATTCGCCGCCAAGGTAGAAATGCCGGCGAAACGCAGCATCGGAGACCGCCCTGTCCCATTCCGCCGGCTTCGCCGCGATGCGCTCGCGGATGCTGCGCAGCGGATCGCTTTGCGGCCGCCACATGCCGGCGCCCAGAAACACGGTGCCGGGCTCGATGTGCACGTAGTATCCCGGCGCGTGCACGTCACGCGCGTCTTCGTGCCGGAACTGGATGCCGATATTCGTCTTATACGGGAGCTTGTTCTTCGAGAAACGGGTGTCGCGGTAGACCCGCATCAGCGACCCTCCGACCCGGGTCGGAATCGCGGTGAAGTGCGGCGCGATTTTCTGCAACGGCTCGTGCATGGAGTCGATAAAGCGCAGCGCTACGTCGAGGACGAGTTCTTCGTAGCGTGGCTTGTTGTCTTTGAACCAGTCGCGATTGTTGTTGGCGGCAAGCTCCTCGAGAAAGCCCAGGGTTTGTTCGTCGAAACCGACGTAGCGTGACGCCATCAATTCGCTCCTGCTTCCGGATGTGGATACATGTCGGACTCGTCCTCACCTTCGCGAGGCGCGAGACAGGCGAAGTCCTTCTCGACCAGCAGCGCCAGCGGCTGTCCGCCGTCCGCCGCCGGACCGGCACTTAGGGAGACCCGATCGGAGCCAGCCCACTCGCGGGCCTCATCGGCCGGCGCGCGCACGGTGATCGAGCCGTCGCGCATCGTCGCCGTCAGTCCGCCGACGGCGTCGTCACTGACCAGCGCATACTCGAGCGTGGCACCGTCGGGAAATTCGGTCACCGCGACCACGCGACCGTCGGCAAGAAACCTGCCGACCTCGGTCTGCGTCAGCCGAAGCCTTATGCTGTTGTTACGAATTCTCAGCTTCATGGATCGTCGCGTCCTGAGTCGGCATCAACCCTACCGTCCAATAGTACACTTGAGCGACGGATCGGACCCGTCGGGGAATCGATCGCAGCCAGGCAACGAGACGATCGCAGAAGGAGATCCGGATTGATCGACGATCCGTGGTTCTACGCAGCAGCCATACCCGCGGTGCTGCTGTTCGGTATTTCCAAGGGCGGATTCGGTGGCGGTCTCGGCACGCTTGCGGTCCCGCTGATGACGCTGACGGTATCGCCGCTCCAGGCCGCCGCGATACTGCTGCCGATTCTGTGCCTGATGGATCTCGTCAGCCTCTGGGCGTACCGGAATCGCTGGATCTGGTCGGAACTGCGAGTGCTGCTGCCCGCGTCGCTCATCGGGATCGGTATCGGCACGCTCTTGTTCGAGTACATGAGCGCCAACGTCATCCGGCTCATCGTTGGCGGTGTCGCCGTATCCTTCACGCTGCACTTCTGGATGACGCGGGATCGGCGGCAGCGGGTCGGACTCCCGGACTTCCCGCGCTCCGCCGGTGCGATTGGCGGCTCGGTCGCGGGCTTTACCAGCTTCATTGCCCACGCAGGCGGGCCGCCGATCAACATGTATCTGCTGCGCAGGCCCCTCGACAGGACCGACTTCGTCGCGACCACGGTGCTGTTCTTCGCGGTGGTCAACTACGTCAAGCTGGTTCCGTATGCGTGGCTGGGGCAGTTGGACGCCGACAATCTGTTGACGTCCGCCGCGCTCGCGCCGCTTGCGCCCATCGGTGTCCTGATCGGCGTCTACCTGCACAAGCGCGTATCCGATCGCCTGTTCTTCGGCGTCGTTTATCTGCTGTTGTTCCTCGTCGGGATCCGGCTGATCTACGACGGGCTGGGTTTCTGAGGCGTATGCGCGAAAAAAGCCGGCCGCCACAGGCGGCCGGTTTGCGCGAATCCGTTGATGTCTATATCGAGTCGGTGAGGACGGCCACGAGTGTCGCCGTCACGATAACAGACGAATCGCCGGCCTATTCGGCCATAACGTTTTCGGCCTGCGGGCCTTTCTGGCCCTGAGTCACTTCCATCGTGACCTTCTGTCCTTCCTTCAACGTCCTGAATCCTTCCGCGACGATTGCAGAATGATGGACGAAGACGTCCTTGCCATCTTCCCGTTCGATGAATCCGAATCCTTTGTCATCGTTGAACCACTTAACGGTTCCTGAAATACGTTGTTCTGACATGGTTACCTCACACACACACAAACTCCCGCACGAATCTGTTGTTCAAATGCGACCACGCGCGGCACTTATCATCGTACTCGCAAACCCTCGGTGAGGCTCGCGAAAACACACGTAGAATTTAGACGCGAATTGTTACAGCAAGAATAAGCGCGGTTTTATAAGGGATTTTTCGGGCTTTGCCCGATTATGTCGCGAAGGGTCGATTTTGGTGCGATGAGGGATTCCGCGCCCATTTGCGCAAAGAGAGGTTTCAAACGCGACGGTTTAGGTAACTTCTGTCCAGTTTCTCCACCGAATTACAGCCGATCAGTGCCATGCTTCGTTCGAATTCCTCGCGCAGGATGCCGAGCGCGTGTTCAACGCCGGCCTGACCGCCGGCCGCGAGTCCGAACAGGTAGGCACGTCCCACGCTGCAGGCGTTGGCGCCCGAGGCCAGCGCTTTGACCACGTGATTGCCGCGGCGGATGCCGCCGTCGCAAATGATTTCCAGGCGCTTGCCCAGCGCGTCCGCGACGTCGGCGATGCAGTCGATCGGCGCCGGCGCCGAATCGAGTTGCCGGCCGCCGTGATTGGAAATCATCACGGCTGTGGCACCGGCGTCGGCCGCACGCCGGCAGTCTTCCACGGTCTGGATGCCCTTCACGACCAGCGGTCCGTCCCAGCGCTCGCGCAGCCACTCGACATCGCGCCAGGTCAGCGACCGGTCCATCTGGTCCTCGATGAAGTCGCGAATACTGCCGTCGATGCCCTTCTCCGCGAAGGTCTTCGAGCGAGTGACGTTCACCATCTCGAGATCCTTTCGCACCAGCGCCCGGTACAGCCAGCCGGGATAGCGAAGGAAACTCGCGATCTGACGAATCCGGGAACGCGGTTTCGCCGAGAAGCCGTAAACGAAATCCCGCTCCCGATTGCCTGCGACTGGCGTATCTGCGGTCAGGCAAATGGCTGCGTAGCCCGCCTCCCGGCAGCGCTCGACATGCTCCGCCGTGAGGCCGCGGTCCTTGAACACATAGATCTGGTACATCTTTGGACAGTCTGCGATAGCAGCCGCATCCTCGATCGTCGTCGTGCCCAGAGTCGAGAGGCTGTAGATCGTGCCGAAGCGCTCGGCGGCGCGCGCAACAGCGGGTTCGCCGGCGCCGTGGAACAGTTTCGACCCGCCGGTAGGCGAGATGAACACCGGCCACTCGATCGAGTGGCCGAACAGACTCGTCCGGGTCTCGATCGAAGTCACGTCCGACAGTTGCGACGGCAGCAGCTCGTAGTCATCGAACGCTCGGGTGTTTCGGCGCAGCGTGATCTCGTCGTCGGCTCCGCCGTCGATGTAGTTGAAGACGGGCGCGGGAAGTTTCCGCCGTGCCGTCGCCCGTAGGTCGGCAATGTTGTGACATCTTGATAGACTCATGCGCTGACCCTACCACGGAAGTTGGCGTCGGCCGGCGCGTCGGACACCGAAGCGTCGGCATGCCGATCTCCGACATGAACCCGGTATTCGATGACCTCACCCAACGCAGTCGATGCGCGCGACAGGCGCATCGCGAACTGGCTATTCGTTTGTTGCGGACTCGTCTTCGCAATGGTCGTGCTCGGCGGCTTTACCCGGCTCACCGGATCGGGCCTGTCCATGGCCGAGTGGCGGCCCATCATGGGCACGTTGCCGCCACTGACCTCTGAGGAGTGGCAGCGCGTATTCGAGATCTATCAGCAGACGCCGGAATTCCAGCAGGTGAATTCGGACATGGACGTCGACGGATTCAAGGGCATCTTCTGGCTGGAATACCTGCATCGCCTGCTCGGGCGGCTGATTGGCATCGTCTACTTCGTGCCGCTCGTCGTATTCGCGCTCCGCGGCTGGATCGCGCCGCGCAAGCTGCCGTGGTACCTGTTCCTGCTGGCGTTGGGCGGGGCGCAAGCCGTCATCGGCAAGCTGATGGTCGCGAGCGGCCAGGTCGACGCACCCGCCGTCAGTCAGTACAAGCTTGCAGCACACCTGGGTGCCGCTTTTGTCGTATATGCGTTGATGCTTTGGACGGCGCTGAACCTGATCCGCGGACCGCGCGACCCCGATGTGCAGGCCAAGCGGGTGCCGCATCCCTGGTTCGGACGCGCGGCCGCCGTTCTCGGGCTGGCCAGTGTCACGGTCTTCTCGGGTGCCTTCGTCGCCGGCTTGAAAGCGGGCAAGATCTACAACACGTTCCCGCTCATGGGTGACTCGTGGATCGCGCCAGGCGCGCTGGCGATGGAACCCGCCTGGCGCAACTTCTTCGACAATCCGGTCATGGTTCAATTCGAGCATCGTGTACTCGCCATGACGACGCTCATCGCCGTGGTTGCGCTTTGGTTCGGTCTGCGATCGAGAATGGAATCGCGGCGACTCTGCCTCGCGAATCACGCGCTGTTCGGTGTCGCGATCGTGCAGGTGACGCTCGGGATACTGACGCTGCTCAGTCATGTGTCGATCCCGCTGGCAGCCGCGCATCAGGCGACGGGCCTGCTGCTGATCACGGCCGCCCTGTTTCTCACTCACGGTCTCAAGCAGCCGGAATAAGGGCAAATACCCATTCCGGGTCCCGCTCGTTTCGGCGAGCATCGGCCCCATGGACTGCGCGATTCACCCTGCCGCGCCGCGATTCGACGCGGATCTGATTCGTCGCTACGGCGGACGCGGCCCACGCTATACCTCGTACCCGACCGCTCTACAGTTCGGCGAGGACGTGGGGGAAGCGCAGTATCGCGACAACGCGATGGCGAGCAACGCAACCGGCGCGCCGCTGTCGATTTACGTACACATCCCGTTCTGCCGCTCTCTTTGCTACTACTGCGGCTGCAACAAGATTGTGACTCGCAACGAGCGGCGCGTTGCACGCTATCTCGCGGACCTCGAGCGAGAGATCGAAATGCAGGCCGAACTTTTTGCCGCCGACCGTCAGGTCATGCAGATGCACTTCGGCGGCGGTACGCCGACCTATCTCGACACGCCGCGACTGACCCAGCTCATCGACAAGCTCGATGGCGCGTTCAGCTTTGGCGACAACAAGCAGCGCGAATTCTCCATCGAGATAGATCCACGGACAGTCGACCCCGGGCGAATGGCCGATATCGCCGACCTCGGATTCAACCGCCTGAGCCTCGGCATTCAGGACTTCAATCCGGTCGTGCAGCTCGCCGTCAATCGGATGCAGTCTTTCGAGGAGATCGCCGCGCTCATGGCCGCGGCGCGTGGCAACGGCGTCCGCTCGATCTCGTTCGATCTGATCTATGGACTGCCGCATCAGACGCGGGCGAGCTTCAGAGACACGCTGCAGCACGTAATCGAGATGCGCCCGGACCGCCTGGCGGTCTACAACTACGCCCATCTTCCCGAGCGCTTCAAGGGCCAGCGGATGATCGACGCCGACGCGATTCCGTCGGCTGACGAAAAGCTGGACATCCTCGATCTGACGATCGACCGGCTGACCGATGCCGGCTACGAGTACGTCGGCATGGACCATTTCGCCCTGCCCGAGGACGATCTCGTGATTGCCCAGCGCGACGGCACTTTGCAGAGGAATTTCCAGGGCTACTCGACCTACGGCGACTGCGACCTGATCGGTCTCGGCGTCAGTTCGATCGGCAGTATCGGTTCGATGCTCGCGCAGAACTCGCCCTCGACGGCGGAGTATCAGAACACCATCGAACAGGGCCGCCTGCCGATCGTTCGCGGTATCCAGCTGGACAACGACGATCGTCTGCGGGCGGAGGTGATCCAGTCACTAATGTGTTTCGACGAGCTGGATACGGCGCGTTTCGGCAGCGAGCACGAGATCGAGTTCGACCGCTACTTCGCGGCGGAAATCGAGCGGCTCAGCCCGCTGGGGGACGACGGCCTGCTCAGTTTCGACGGGACGACCATCCGCGTTTCCCCACGCGGCCGTCTGCTGCTGCGCAGTATCGCGATGGTTTTCGACCGGCATCTCAATCGGACGCCGATGCGGTACTCCAAGCTGATCTGACGGGCGCCAGCGCCGCAGCGATCGGCTGAGGCGGTCAGACAGCGGTCAGCCAGCCGTGGGTATCCTCGGCCTGGCCGTACTGGATCGACTGCAGCGCGTCCCTCAGTTTCTCGACGTTGCTGCCCTCGCGAACCGGAACCTCCTCGCCTCGATAGACGAACGTCCCGACCGGCGTCAGGCACGCGGCCGTGCCCGACAGCGCGGCCTCGTAGGTGCCGACCCACCCCAGCAGATCGTCAACGGTGAAGTCGCGCTCGCTCACCCGGTAGCCCAGGCCCTTTGCCAGCGTCAGGATCGAGGCGCGCGTCATGCCGTGCAGGAACGACGAATCGAGCGGCTTGGTGATGACTTCGTCGTCCGAGATCAGCATGAAGTTCGCCGCCCCCGTTTCCTGAACGTCCCCGTTCGGGCAGAACAAGACCTGATCGACGCCGAACTCTTCCTTCGCGTCGAGCGTCGGACCGAGCGCCGCAGCGTAGTTGCCGCCGGTCTTGGTGCTGCCGAGCTGCTCCGTTGAGCGAGAGCGTTGGTCCTCCACGAGCAGCTTCAACGGACGAATGCCGCCGGCAAAGTAGTCACCCACCGGCGACGCAAGCACGTAAAGAAGCGCCTCGGTCGTCGGCGACGCAGCCGCACCGATATTCTGCAAGGTGCCGATCAGGGTCGGCCGCAGGTACAGCGAGCTCGGAGGTTCCGGAATCCGGTTCCGTTCCAGGGCCACCAGATCGATCACCATGCGCGCCAGCATGTCCGCATCCGGCACCGGCATCCGGAGCGACTCCGCGCTGCGGCGCATCCGCTCCACGTGATCGTTCAGGCGGAAAATGTGCGCGTTGCCGTCCGGCCAGCGGTAGGCCTTGAAGCCTTCGAAACAGGTGCTGGCGTAGTGAAATACGTGCGATGCCGGGTGCAACTCCAGCGGCTCGACCGGCCTCATCGAGGGCGCGTCCCACGCGCCATCCTTGAACTCTGCGATCACGAAGTTGTCGCAGAATTCGGTCCCAAACTTGCTCATCGGTATTGTGGCTATCCTTGAGAGGGCCGTAACTGTGCCATTAACCCGGAGCCGTGGCCACCCCCGCGTAAGGGGTTTACACTTTCCATCCGCAAGGACGTTCCGATCGACGCCGGAACACCGAACACAAGGAACCCGACAATGAGAAAAATCCTACTGCTGGCCGTGCTCCTGACCTCGGCAACTGCTCTGGCGCAGAACTTCGCCACCTCCTTCGAGACGACCGAAGTCGCGCCGGGTGTCTACATGGTCGAGGGTGTCGGCGGCTTCGGCGGTGGCAACATGGCCGTGCTCATCGGCGATGACCACATCGCAATGATCGACGACAGCATGCCCCCGCTGGCACCGATGCTGCTGGAACACGTACTCGAAGCGACCGACGGCGCGGACATCGACTTCATGATCAACACGCATGTGCATGGCGACCACGTCGGCGGCAACGCGCATTTCGCCGAGAGTGGAACGGTCGTGTTCGCGCACGACAATATTCGCCGGCGGCTGATCGAAGACCCGAGTCCGGCGGGCGGCGCGGGCGGCCTGCCCGTGGTCACATTTGCCGACGGCGTGACGTTCCACTTGAACGATCTCGAGGCCCGGGTCATTCACATGCCGACCGCGCACACGGACGGCGACGCGATCATTCACTTCCCGGGCGTCAACGTGATCCACACCGGCGATATCTGGTTCCACGACCTGTTCCCGTTCATCGACCTCGACAACGGCGGTGACGTGGACGGCTACATTGCCGCGCAGATCGCCATATGGGAGATGGCCGACGACGACACGAAGATCATTCCCGGCCATGGCGGGCTCGCAGACCGTCGAGAACTGCGCAACGACATCGACATGCTGGTCGGTGCGCAGGCGGCAATCAAAGCTCTGTTCGACGACGGCATGAGCGAAGACGATGTCGTCGCAGCGAACCCTCTGGCCGAGTATCACGAGACCTACAACTGGGGCTTCATCACGACCGAGCGCATGACGCGCACGATCTACAGGGATCTGGAGGCAGGCAACTGACATGGACAATTCCAAAACCGAAACCTTCGTCAACGATCTCTGGGACTCATCGATCATTCCGGAGCTCGAGGACTACATCCGTTTGCCGAACAAGTCACCGATGTTCGACCCGGACTGGGAAGCGAACGGGCACATGGAGAAAGCCGTTCGCATGCTGGAGGACTGGTGCAACACCCAGCCGATCGAAGGCATGACGGTAGAGGTCGTGAAGATCGAGGGCCGCACGCCGGTGTTGTTCATCGATATCCCGGGCGACTCGGATGACGTAGTTCTGCTTTACGGCCACTACGACAAACAGCCTGAATTCTCGGGTTGGGACGACGACCTGCACCCCTGGGAGCCGAAGATCAAGGACGGCAAGCTCTACGGTCGGGGCGGCGCCGACGACGGCTATGCCACTTTCGGGTCGCTGACCGCGATCCGGGCGCTCAAGGAGCAGGGCATCCCGCACGCGCACTGCGTCGTGCTGGTCGAGGGCTGCGAGGAATCCGGCAGCTTCGATCTGCCCTACTACATCGAACTCCTCGAGGACCGCATCGGCTCGCCGGATCTCGTCGTTTGCCTCGACGCGGAATGCGGAAACTACGATCAGCTATGGTGCACGACGTCTCTGCGCGGCAACCTGACCGGCACGCTGCGCGCCGACGTGCTGACCGAAGGCGTTCACTCTGGCGGCGCGACCGGCGTCGTCCCTTCGGCCTTCCGCGTCCTGCGCCAGCTACTTTCCCGCATCGAGGACCAGGAGACCGGCCAGATCACGCTGGACGGGCTGCATGTCGACATTCCGGAACAGCGTATCGGCCAGGCCGAAGCGGCCGCCGAAACGCTGGGCGCGTCCGTCTACGAGAAGTTTCCGTGGGCCGTCGACGACCCGACGCCGAGCGAGTCGCACTACGAACTCCTGCTGAACAACACGTGGCGGCCGACGCTCACGGTCACGGGATCGGAGGGCGTGCCCGAGCTGGTCAATGCCGGCAACGTGCAGTTGCCGTTCGTCACGCTCAAGCTGTCGTTCCGGCTCCCGCCGACCTGCGATCCGGCGGTTGCCGCTTCGGCCGTGAAAGATGCGCTCGAAGCCGACACGCCGCCGTTGGCGAAAGTCGCATTCGACGTCGATTCGGCAATGGCCGGATGGAATGCGCCGCCAGTCGCCGAATGGCTCGAAGCCTCGATGCAGAAAGCATCCGATGCGTTCTTCGGCAAGCCCTCGATGTACATGGGGACGGGCGGCACGATCCCGTTCATGGGCATGCTGGGGGAGAAGTTCCCCGAAGCGCAGTACCTGATTACCGGACTTCTCGGACCGAAGTCGAACGCGCATGGACCAAACGAGTTTCTGCACATCGATACGGGCAAGCGCCTGACGAGCTGCGTGGCGCAGGTTCTCGAAGACCATTTCGTCTACCGAAGTTCCGGCCGCAAGGCTGCCTGAGCTCGCTTGCGGCTGCCGGGCAATGCCGGCAGCCGCTCCGTCGAGTCTGACGGCGTATCGCTCGTTCAGTCCTGCAAGGGACTCCTCGGCACGACGAGCGGGTCCGGGTCGTAGGCGATGCCACTCGATTGCAGCAGCGCCCGCGACGCTTCCCACGCCGCGCGCGACATAAGCGTGTAGTAGGTATCGAATTCGAGGCCGTCCTCTTCGAGCACGCGGCCCGCAAACTTGAAACCGTAGCGCTTGTAGAATTCGACGCTCGTCGGCGTGGCGGTCATGCCGACGCCGAAGATGCCTTCCGGAGCGGACAGCGCGCCCAGTCTTGCCAACAGCAGTGCGGAACCGATGCCCTCGCCGTGACGCGACGGCGCGACCATGCCGAAAGTCAGCACGCCGAACGCGCCCTGGGGCGCATTGTCGTGCAGGCTGATGCCGCCGACCGCAACCACCTCGCCCGCGTCCTCGACCACCAGCCAGAGGTAGCCGTCATTGTCGAGATCGGCGGCGAACTTCTCGAAGTAGCCGTCCGGAAACCGGCCCGTCTCGTTGGCTTTGTAGATCGCATGGCAGGCTGCGACGTCCGCGGCACGCAGGCGTCGAATCGTGACGGCCGGCATCCTGCCGGCCGCACGACCGGGATCGAATCGGTTACTGGCGCGGAATCGCTTCCACCATGCGAGCAGTCCCACTACTCGTTCTCCGCGATGTCTGCGCAGGCGCCCATTAGCCGCCGGGCTTTTTGAAGCTGAGATAGCAAGCGGCCGTGATTCCCGTCGCGCCGAACAGCATCGTCATGACGACGATCTGGTACTTTGCCGCGATCAGCGGCGAGACGCCCGAGAGAATCTGACCGGTCATCATCCCCGGCAGCGCGACCAGGCCGACGGCAAACAGCGAATTGACCATGGGGATCAGCGCCGCGTTGAAGGCGGTTCGCCGCGCTTCCAGATAATCGACGTCCCGCTCGCACTCCGCGAGGAAACGTTCGGCGGCCAGACTTACCGCCGTCATCGACCCCGCGAAAATCATGCCGGCCAGTGGCACAACGTAGCGCGGACTGAACCACGGCTCGACACCCAGCACGAATTGCGTCACGAGAAAGAGAGTCGGTACGCCACCCACGGCAATCGCGATTAGCGATTCCGAATAATCGCGACGGCTCCACGCGGGAATCGGTCGTACGGCAATCCAACTCGACGCGAGCAGCATGACCGCGAGCACGAAGGAGATGATTAGCCAGCTATCTGTCTCGAAAATGTAGATCAGGACGTAGCCGATCAGCAGCAGCTGCACCAGCATCCGCAGCGTTGCGTGGACAGCGGTGCCGGCGCCCGCTCGCCAGTGCAGCATGATCCCGATGACGATCAGGGCCGGGATGAATGCCAGAGCGAGTCCCGTCAGCGAGATCGTTAGCACACTGTCGTTCATCAGCGAAGCTTGTGCTCTTGCTCGACGGTCAGTGCGATCTCCGCCATTTGCCCGAGCAGCCGGAAGCCGAGGCGGCCTACCTGTCTCAGAACACTCCCGGCATCCGCGAGCACGTCCGCCGGATCTCGCTCGCCGACGTCGTCTCTTTCTGGCAGTACATTGGCAAGCGTGAGGCCGGGCTTCGAGGGATCGCGCTTGCGATCGAGAATCTCGCGGATCCGGTCCTGTGCTCGGGCGTTCCGGCTCGCCTCCTCCGTCACGCGTCGGGGATACGACGGCGCATCGGGGAAGGCGCGACAGGCTTCGAAGAGCATTTCCATCTCCACACAGCTCTCGCTCAACGCCCGGCTGTCGTCATAAGTCTGAGCCACGGTCGCGTAGGCCGCGCGCAGCATCTCGATCTCTCCTTCCCGTGCGGGGTCGTCCCGCCGAGCAAGCTCCAGCGCAACCGCAAGCTTCTTGCCAAGCACCTGAGCGCCCGAGCGCAATTCCTGCATCAGGCCACCCTCGATCTTTCGGTAGCGGGCGAGCTGGCCGCCGATTTCGCTCGTCTCCGTGGTTTCCAGCCGAGGCTTGTAGGCCTCCGGATCGATCTCGATTCCCGCCCTGCGCCAGAACAACGCGTGGTTGTAGTTGTATTGAAACTGCTTAGTGAGCCGCAGCCGATCGCGCTTGCCGGTGAGATCATTGGAAGCTGCCGAGAGCTTCTCGTTGATCGCCGCCAGGCCTGGCACCAGCTTCTCGGTCGCGGTGTTCACGACCAGTTTCTCGACGGGAAGCTCGAGATGCAGTGGGTAGTCGCCGAGACTGCCGAAATAGTTCTCGATCGATTCGGAGGCGCGCGTCAGCGCGTCCGTCTCCGACTCGAAGGCTTCGATCGGCAGCAGGTCGTCGGCACTGGTGGGAATACCGAAGGAGCGGTACCACTGAAGCGTGGCCATCTGGCTCAGGCGGTCTATCTCGCGCAGCAGGCCGCGTGCCGAACCCTTGAAGTCGAACTTGGGTTCGAGCCCCGACTCGCGAGCGGCTCGAATGCGCTCCTTGTCGGCAGGGTGGGTGTCCCAAATGCTCTCGTTGACGTCTTCGATGCCAGCGTAGATCTTCTCGACGTCCTCCTCGCTGAATCCGTCGGCACGCAAGGCGACCATACGCGGAAGATTGTCCACCTTCTTGCCGGCATCGAGCGCGATATCGAGATCGGCGATCGTTGCCTGATAGGCCGCGTCCAGCACGCGCGCACGTTTCGCAATACGCTCATACTGCTCGCTCCCCAGCAGCCCGGTTTGGTATCGGTCGGCATCGAACTCGCCTTGCCGGGTAAACGACAGGCTGATAAGGGATGCGAGCCGCGCGAGCTGGCCGAGAATATAGCGGCACATGAGGCTGCCGAGCTGGGCAGCCTGTGCTGCCAGACTCAGAAACACATTCTCGTGGCGCGCAAGTTCTTCGACGAACACGTCCCATCGATCGCGCAGATACACCTGGCGATAGAACCAGTGGTTGACCCAGCGCACGATGTGGTTTGCGCGCGTTCCCCACTTCTGCGCGAAATGGCCAAATTCGTGTGCAAGTATGCCGGCGAGCGCGTTGACGTCAGTGCCCCAAATCAACGGCAAACCGATGATCAGCGTAAGTTCGCTGGAGAATGGCCCTTTCGATCTGCCGGCGGCGGCGTTGACCCGCGTATCGAGAAGGATCTCATCCGGCATCGGCGCGCCAACGGCGTCCGTGATCTCGCCGACGAGGCAGTACAGCACCGGCTCCCGGCTCGGATCGACCCGTACGGGTTCCGGCTCTCTGGCTCTGCGCGCGAGGAGCGGCTTGAAGAGAAATGCAGTCAGCAGCAAGAGCGCGATAGCCAGAACACCAAAGACAATCGCGACGTACGGACCCGTCTGGCGCACGAACAGCATCTCAAGGCCTTTGGCCGCGGTCCAGAACGTCAGGACGACACTCAGAATTGCGAGCCCCGCGTAGAGAGCCGGCAGCATCAACATCGTCAACGCAACCAGCAGCAGCCTCGATTTGTAGGCCTGTGAGGGTTCCGGAAGCCGCACCTCGCCGTCGAAGGCGTCGCGGATATCCTTGAGGTTATAGGTCTCGTTTCGCGGCCCCTTCGGTTTGACGCGACCCGCGATGACACCTTTCTCCGCCGGACGCTCTGCCGCTGGCTCGCCGCCGCCCGGAGTGCCCAGCGACTGTTGCCTGGGTTCGTCTTCCAGCGAGAGCTGGAAACCGGCGGGCAGTTCTTCCTCGAGGTCCGTCTGCATGCCGAGCGCACCGAACATTGCCTGGAAACGCTCGGCGGCCTCGCGGTCCAGGCCTTTCTTCAGTACGACGTTGGATCTTGCGAATACGGACCTTGCGATCTTCTCGCCGAACTTGCTCGTGAATGCCTCACGAACTTCGGAGAGTGTCTTGCCCTCGCCCAGACGCCCATTGAAGACAACACGGAAGTGCATCGTGTCGCGGGTATTCGCCATCTCGCTATTCTACCGCGTGCTCAACTCCCGGATCACGCGCCAGCATTGCGTAGTTTGGCGCGCACGTCGTGCCTGTCTGCCGCTCGGTCAACGCCTGCCCAGGGCCGCGTTCGGCCGCTCGATATCCACGACGTAACCGAGGTTGAAGGTGTCGAAGCGCGCCTCGAGTTCCTCGGCGCCCTGATTGAGCTTGAGCTTCATCTCTTCCGGGTACAGCGGCACGACGTCGTAGAAGTTGATGGTGTCGCCGGAGGACGCCTCGAGTCGCGAGAACTCGGGGTCGAGCCAGTAGGTCAGCGACAGCATCACGCCAATAAAGCGGGTGTCCGCAATCGGCTCCCACGGATTGCCGTTGGGGACCGTATGGCCCCAGCCGATCCACGTGTCGTACTCGTGCGGAAGCCGCCCGACCATCTTCAGCCACCAGATCGGCCAATAGTTCGAGAAGTCCTTGAAAGCCTCATCCGTGAGTGGCCAGGACTCGGGCAGCGCGATCACGAGTTCCGCCCGATCGATGCTCTCGAAGCCCTCGGGCACGCTCATTGGGAGATCGCCGACGCCGCTGGTCACGAGCACGTTGTACGGCCGATCGACCGTCGCCCGGACCAGTATGACGTCAATGTGGACCTGGTCGGACAGGTCTTCGTGGAAGACCATATCGATTGGGCCGATGTAGGCCTCCACGTGCGCCTCGATATCCTCGAGATTGCGGGCGTGTTCCTCCGGCTTCTCGATCCCGGGGTTCACCGTCTCATGACGATAAATCGGCGCGCCGGAGGGCGATGTCTCGACGTCGTCGGCAACCGCCGCCAAGGCCATGACCAGCAGCGCGGCCCCGAGCAGGCACCGGGTGGCAGCGTGCCGGGAGCGGGCTTGCACGCCTACCCCATCATCACCCACCGGACGTGAACATGATCATGATGCCGGCGGCGACCGCGGAACCGATTACGCCGGCGACGTTGGGGCCCATCGCGTGCATCAGCAGAATATTGTGCGGATTCGACTCGAGTCCGACTTTGTTGGCGACGCGCGCCGCCATGGGGACCGCGGACACGCCCGCCGCGCCGATCAGTGGATTGATCGGCCGCGACGACATGGCGTTCATCAGCTTGCCCATCAGCACGCCGCTTGCCGTGCCGATGCCGAAAGCGACCATCCCGAGGCCGAGGATGAACAGCGTGTTCCACTCCAGGAAGGCCTCTGCGCTGAGCCTCGAACCCACCGCCAAGCCCAGAAAGATCGTGACGATGTTGATCAGCGCATTCTGCGTGGTATTCGACAGCCGCTCGACCACGCCGCATTCGCGCATCAGGTTGCCGAAGGCGAGCATTCCGATCAGCGGCGCCGCCGACGGGAGAATCAATGCCACGAGCAGGAGCAGCAGCAGCGGGAAGAGGATCTTCTCCGTTTTCGATACGTGCCGGAGCTGGCGCATCTCGATCTTGCGCTCCGCCTCGCTCGTCAGGGCGCGCATGATCGGCGGCTGAATCATGGGCACGAGCGCCATGTAGGAATACGCCGCAACGGCAATGGCGCCGAGCAGCTCCGGCGCCAGCTGGCCGGCAACATAAATCGCCGTCGGCCCGTCCGCGCCGCCGATGATGCCTATTGCCGCCGCGTCCTTGAGCGAGAAGTCGGTCCAGCCGAGCGACGTCATCGCGAGCGCCCCAAGGAGCGTTGCAAAGATGCCGAACTGCGCGGCGGCGCCCAGGAACAGCGTTCGCGGATTGGCCAGCAAGGGCCCGAAGTCGGTCAGCGCCCCGACGCCCATGAAGATGATCAATGGAAACGCGCCGGTCTTGATGCCGACCTCGTAGGTGAGCGCCAGCAGGCCATTGCCGGTCGCGATCTCCGCGCCCGGGATATTGCTGAGCAAGCCGCCGAAGCCGATCGTCACCAGCAGCAGGGGCTCGAATTTCTTGACGATCCCGAGGTAGAGCAAGCCAAGGCAGATCGCGATCATGACGATCTGACCGGGCTGGACCTGCGCGAGGCCCGAGTTCTCCCAGATCTGCTGGATGAGCTCCATCGTCAGACCGCCGTCAGGCGATTGCGACGAGCGAATCGCCAACGGCGACGACGTCGCCCTCGGCCACGAACACATCGGTAATTGCCCCGGTCTTCGGAGCAGCCACGATCGTTTCCATCTTCATCGCCTCGACGACCAGCAGCGGCTGTCCTTCTTCGACGGTATCGCCGGGCCGCACGTGGACCTTGAAGATATTGCCGGCCAGTACGGCGGCAACGGGCTCGCCATTGCCGGCCGGGGCTGCGGCCTGTGCTGTCGGCGCGGGCGCCGGTGCCACCGACGAAAGCTGCCCGCTTTCGGCCACCTCCACGGTGTACTCGCGCCCATTGACGCGGACCGAATAGACCTCCGTCCCGCCCGACGCGGCAGCCGGTGCGGCGCCGACCGGTTCCGGCTCTGCGGCAGGCACCGGTTCGAAGGCGTCGGGATTGTCCCGGTTCTCCAGGAACTTGAGGCCGATCTGCGGAAACAGCGCGTAGGTCAGGACGTCGTCCACCAACTCGTCGGCGACGCGGATATTGTGCTCGGTCGCTAGCTGCGTGAATTCCTCGGTCTGATGCTCCAGCTCCGGTTCGAGCAGATCGGCCGGACGGCAGGTTACCGGGTCCGCGCCTTCGAGGACTCGAGCCTGAAGCTCTCCGTTCACGGGAGTCGGAGTCGCACCGTACTCGCCCTTGAGAACACCGGATGTCTCGTTCGTGATCGTCGCGTAGCGGCTGCCCGAGAGCACGTTGATGACCGCCTGGGTGCCGACGATCTGCGAGGTCGGCGTCACCAGAGGCAGCATGCCGAGGTCCTCACGCACGCGTGGAATCTCTTCGAGTACCTCGTCGAGCCTGTCGCCCGCGTTCTGTTCTCTGAGCTGATTCTCGAGGTTGGTCAGCATGCCGCCGGGAACCTGGGCGACGAGGATTCGCGAGTCGACACCCCGGAGCGAGCCCTCGAATTTCGCATACTTCTTGCGGACCTCGCGGAAGTAGCCGGCTATCTCCTCGAGCAGATGAAGGTCTAGACCGGTGTCGCGATCCGTTCCCTCGAGGCTCGCGACGACCGTCTCGGTCGCCGTGTGGCCGTAGGTCATACTCATCGACGAGATGGCCGTGTCGATATTGTCGATGCCCGCTTCGGCGGCCTTGATGTTGGTCGCCGTCGACAGGCCGGTCGTGGCATGGCACTGCATGTGAATCGGAATGTCGGTGGACTGCTTGAGACGCGAGACGAGTTCGTAGCAGTCGTAAGGACGCAGCAAGCCGGCCATGTCCTTGATGGCGATCGAGTGCGCGCCCATGTCCTCGATGCGTTTGCCCATATCGACATACAGGTCGATCGTATGCACGGGACTGACGGTATAGGAGATCGTGCCTTGCGCGTGCTTGCCGACATCGACCGTGGCCTTGATCGCAACCTCCAGATTTCGAAGATCGTTGAGCGCGTCGAAGATACGGAAAACGTCGACGCCGTTTACGGCGCAGCGCTCGACGAATTTCTCGACGAGGTCATCCGCGTAGTGCCGATAGCCCAGGATATTCTGCCCCCGGAACAACATCTGCATCGGAGTGTTCGGCATCGCACCCTTTAGCGTTCGGATCCGCTCCCACGGGTCCTCGCCGAGATAGCGGATGCAGGCGTCGAAGGTCGCGCCGCCCCACGTTTCCAGCGACCAGAAGCCGACTTTGTCCAGCATCTCGGCCATCGGCAGCATGTCGTCGATGCGCATGCGCGTCGCCAGCAGGCTCTGATGCGCATCGCGCAGCACGAGCTCTGTGATTCCAAGGGGTTTGGTATCGCTCATAGTTCTTTGGGTCTTGTTGTTTTTGAGTAGGGAGAGTCTTTGAATCCGTTGCTCGGTGAGGACGCTTATCGCCTCCGATGCCTCGAGATGGCGGCGCTGATTGCGGCGACTTCTTCTTCGCTCGGCCCGGATGCGCCGGCTCCGGACGAGTCCGCGACCGGCTCGAACCGGCGGGCGACCGTCGACATGACCGTCATGGCGCCGACCAGAAGGCTCAGAAACACGAATACGGTGCCCATGCCCGCGAGCATGAGCGTCAGTCCCTGATTGAGCAGCGAGCCGTCCATCGGCGGATTATAGCGCCTGTCTAGAGATGCTGTTCGACGAAATCCGCAACCAGCCGAAGTATTTCGAGCCGGGTCTCCGCGCTGGACAGCCAGTGATCCCCGCCTCGAATCTCCACGAACTCGACCTCCTTGTCCGCCCCTTCGAGCGCATTGCGCATTATCCGGCTCTGCTCAGGGGGCACGACCGTGTCGTCGCGGCTGGCGATGAGCAGCACCGGGCTCTGAAAGGCCTCGGCGTTCTGTGCGGGTGAGATCGCGTCGAGCTCCTCGCGATCGCGAAAATCGGCGCCGTACCACTCTTCCCAGTAACTCACGACCCAGTGGTCGCTACCGTGCTGGCGTCGTTCGTCCCTGAGCATCGCGCGAATATCGGCGACGCCGTTGATCGAAACGTGGCAGGCATACAGATCCGGCGAAAACGCGCCCGCGGCCAGCGCTGCGTAGCCACCGTAGCTGGAGCCAACGATGCAGACCCGCTCCGGGTCCACGATATCCTGACCGGCGAGAAACGCGATGCCGTCATCCAGGTCCGTTTGCATCATGCGGCCCCACTCGCCGTCGCCAGCCTTCCGGTGAGCCTGCCCGAAACCGGTCGATCCGCGAAACTGCGGTTGCAGCACGACGTAGCCTCGGCTGGCGAAAAACTGCGCCTTCCAGTCGAAGTCGGCACGATCGAAGGCGGCTGGTCCGCCGTGCGGCATCACGATCAGTGGCGCGTTGCCCGCTTCGATGACGTCCGCTCGTCCCGTGACCAGCGCCGGAATCGTCAGACCGTCGCGAGCCACGTACTCTGCAACAATCGTATGCGCGATGTGCTCGCGCGTAATCGCCGGCCGCTGTCGGGTGAGAATCCCGGGTTGCTCGTCTCCCTCCGTGAACAGCAGGTAGATGCCGGAGGTCCAGCCGCCGCTCGCCAGAACGACGAGCCGGTCGAAGTCTGACGACCAGCCGACCAGCCGCACGGACGCGCCAGGCAGCGCCGTCTGGATCTCTTCCATCCGCGCCGTCAGCGCCGGACTGAAAAACTGATAGGTCGGAAAAAAGCCTTCGTACTCCGCACCGTAAACCACGCGATTTACGTCCATTATGATGCGGCCAATGTTGCTGTTCTCTCGTGCGAGCACGGGTCCCGAGGTTTCACCATTGTCCGTGCTCAACGTGTAGAACGCATGCGAATCGGTAGCGCTCGAGTACGCTTCATAGATCAGCGAAGCGCGATCGGCCGACAGTCCGACCGGAATTATCTTCCGTCGAACGGTCTCCTCCTCGTAGAGGAGCTCGTCGCTCGACCCGGACACGTCCCAGATCTGGTGCAGGTTGCTGTCATTGTCAAAGTCCTCGCGAATGAAGGGCCGCGCGTCGGCGTTCACGAACCAGTCGACCGTGCTCGCCCGGCCACTCGCGATGACCCGCTCCACGCGCCGGCCAGTTTCGACCGCGTACAGGCTGTAGTTCGGGCTTCCGGATTCCCCGCTGACGAAGGCCGGCATGAACAGGCGGTCACCCACGGATGTCCTGCCAACGATCCTGCCGAGCCTGGCCTGAGCCGGATGCAGGCCGTCCGCGCGGTGCAGCAGCCGGAAGAGCGAGCCATCGCCTATGTTGTAGATGTAGGCAGCGCTCTGTTCCCAGGGATTACGGTAACCGAACGGTCTTGTCGTGTTGCTCGCGACGAGCACCAGATGGCTGCTTCCGACGAAGATCAGCCGCCGCGGCTTCACCGCCGACACGTCGATTTCGCCAAGCAACTCCATCCGGTCTACGTCCGCGACGCGAATCACGTCCTTGTCCGCGGTTACTTCTCGATAGGCCACGATCCCGCCGTCGGGCGAGATCGCCACCTGACTCACGTCGGGCAGCGCGCCATAGGCTTCGAGTGGGGGCAGATCCTGCCCGAAGGACGCCTGCGTGACCAAAAGAAGCGAGAGAAATACCGGAAACTTATTCATACTGTATCGACTCGTTCGGGCTACAGGGAAAGGCAGACGCGTCTTGTTGTTTCGTAACCGACGCCCCGATTATTGCAGCGTAGTTGCGGCTGTCGCAATCGCCCTGGTTTCCGCGTCGGCGGCGGCCGAACAGGGCGCCGGCTTTACACCCGCGGCGGGAACGACGATCGCCGAGATTCGCTTCGAACGGAAGAACGTCTTCGACGTCGATGACCCCGATGAGAATGTCTGGCTCTACCGGTTGGTCAACCGCTTCCACGTCCTGACCCGCGAGTCGACTATCCGCGATCAACTGCTGTTCGATGAGGGCGATGTGTTCGACGCACGCCAGCTCGAAGAAAGCGCCCGCATTCTGCGCAACAACAAGTACCTGTTCGACGCGACGATTGAGCCATCGCCGAACATGGACGGAACTGTCGACCTGACCGTTACGACCCGGGACGTTTGGTCGCTTACGCCAGAACTCTCGTTTTCGCGTTCCGGCGGTGAAAACGAGTGGGACTTCGGCTTCGAGGAATCGAACCTGTTCGGCACGGGTCAGCGCGTGGTGTTCGTGCACAGCGAGACCGTCGATCGCGATGCGAACACCTTCGAGTATTCCAATCCTCAGCTCGGCGACAGCTGGGTCGGCACGAGCCTGTTACTTGCGGACGCGTCCGACGGGCACACCGGCTTTTTCTCGATGGCGAAGCCTTTCCACGAGCTCGATGCCCGCACCGCAGGCGGTGTTTCCGTGTTCGATGACGACAGGGTCAGCTCTCTATACGTCCTTGGCGACCGCGCCGCTGAGTTTCGCCAGGAGCGTGAATTCGTTTCCGCGTTTGTCGGCATCTCGAACGGTTTGCGAAACGGCTGGGTACGGCGCTGGACAGCCGGCGTCACTTATGACGATGTGACGTTCTCAGAACCCCTGGAGCCCGACCTGCCGCTCGTGTTGCCCGCCAATCGCAAGCTCGTGTTCCCTTTCCTGGGCTTCGACGTTTTCGAGGACCGCTACGAGAAGGCGTCCAACATCAATCAGATGGAGCGCTCCGAGGACTTCTATTTCGGCCGGCGTTTCGCCGGCACGCTGGGCTGGTCGGAAACCGGCCTCGGCGCGGACCGCGACGCATTGATCTACGCGCTCACCGCGAGCCGCGGCTTTGGCAGTCTCGATCATCGGGCGCTCCTGGCGTCGATCGATCTGCGCGGCCGCATCGAAAGCGGCGATACCGCCAACGCAACGTCGCGCATCGACCTGCGATTCTCCTGGCGTCAAAGCGACCGCTGGCTGTTTTTCGCCCGCATCGACGGCACCCTGGGACACGACATCGATCTCGACACCCCGGTCGAGATCGGCGGTGACAGCGGCCTGCGCGGTTACCCATTGCGCTATCAATCCGGAGACAGCCGGGTGCTGATTTCGATGGAACAACGCTATTTCACCGATTGGTATCCGTTTCGGCTCGTGCGCGTCGGCGCCGCCGTGTTCGCCGATACCGGACGCACCTGGGGCGCCGACCCCCTTGGCGGTGAGAACCTGGGCTGGCTGACAGACGTCGGCTTCGGACTGCGGCTGGCGCCGACCCGGTTTGGCACCGACAAGGTTTTTCACATCGACGTCGCGTTCCCGCTGGACGGTGACGACAGCATCGACGACGTGCAGATTCTTTTCGAGGCCAAGCGAAGCTTTTGACCCGTGCGCGGAGCAAGCGGATGCGGCAGAATCGTGCGATGCGTGCACATAGCATTCTGAAGCTCTTGTCAGCCATCGCCGCGACCCTGCTCGCGACAGGCTGCGCGACGACCCCGAGAACCGAAACGCTGGTCGCCGAGTCGCCCAGCCCCGACTGCGTCGTGCTGATTCACGGCGTCAATCGCAGCTGGCGGGCGATGCGTCCGATGGCCCGCGCGCTGCAGCTGGGTGGCTTCAATACCGTCAACGTCGACTACCCGTCGCGATCCGGAACAGTCGACAAGATTGCGCCGATGGCCGTCGGCAACGGAACCGCACAGTGCCGAGCAATGGGCGCCGAGACGATCCACTTCGTCACGCATTCCATTGGCGGCATTCTCGTTCGCTTCGAGCAGGAACGCTCGCCGATCCCGGAGCTCGGCCGGGTGGTCATGCTCGCGCCGCCGAATCAGGGCAGCGAGATCGTCGACAAGACGCGCTTCCTGCCGGGCGCCGGTCTCGTGGGCGGGCAGGCTTTGTTGCAGCTCGGCACCAGCGACGACGACGTACCGGCGCAACTGGGCGCCGTCGACTACGAGGTAGGGGTCATTGCGGGCACGGGCACGATTAACCCATGGATGTCAGCGATGCTGCCGAATCCCGACGATGGCAAGGTTTCCCTCGCACGCACGCGCGTCGAGGGCATGGCGGATTTCCTGATCGTGGGGGACAACCATCGCTACATCGTCGAGGACGAGATCGTCATCCGCAATACGCTACGGTTCCTGATGACCGGCACATTCAGTCCGGACGACAAGGGCGGCCGGTTCGAGGCGTTTTACTGACTGCAGAGGTAGGACGTCTTCTCTTCCGCCTCGATGATCATCGCCTGACGTTCTGTATCGCTCAGTAGCTCGCGCTCGCCCGCCGCATTTGTGCGGAAGAGTTGTACGGAGTTTCGATACAACGCCAGAATCTGATTGGCGCGCGTGCAGTTCTGCGCGACCTGCGCGTTTCGCGTCGATGCCGGCGTAGTGCCGAAAGACGGTGACGGCGCGGCCGACGCCGGCCGCGACGCGCCCGACGAAATACGCACGAGCTCGACGAGAACGGCATTCGCGCTGCCCGGTGTATCGCCGTACTGGGCGCGCCCGTTACTGTCCGTCCACGTGTAAATCGGCCGGTTGGTGTCGACATAATGTGCGGTGCCGTTCGCATCCACCCATTTCCACATGTCGGCGTTCGCCGCGGAAGTGAACAATAAGCCGAGAAGAAGAATCGCGTATTTCATGTGAACCTCCAGTCTCGGCAATTATTCCCGAGCCCGGACCCGCTGTCGTTGACAGCTATCACAGATTCCCTTCAGCGGATTCTCAACGATCGATGCGCTGCCAGCTTCGCGATGGCAGGCGCTGTTTGCGCCAGCCGTGGTAGGGATGTTTTCGCAGGAGTTCCGGATCGCGGAACAGGAATATCAGCACCGCGCCGGCAGCGAATCCGCCGATGTGCGCCCAGAATGCGACGCCGCCGCCGGAGCTGCCGAACGACTGGAAGCCGCCGATCAGTTGAACGACGATCCAGTAACCCAGCATGAACACCGCGGGCACCGCGAACGTCGTAACGATGACACCGAGAAACACGAGCATGTGCACGTGAACGCGCGGATACAGCACGATGTAGGCGCCCATCACTCCCCCGATCGCACCCGACGCACCGACCATCGGAATCGGCGAATCCGTATTCGTCGCGACTTGCAGCAGTGCCGCCGCGATCCCGCACAGCAGATAGAAGATCACGAAGCGGACGTGGCCCATTGCGTCCTCGACGTTGTTGCCGAATATCCACAGGAACCACATATTGCCGATTATGTGGAACCAACCGCCGTGCAGGAACATCGACGTCACGACGGTCTGCCAGCCCGAACCGTCGCCGAGCCGGCAGAGCGAGCCCGGGCCGAGTTGCACGCGAGCCCCGTCCGGAACGGCGTTCAGCAACTCGCCGGGGATCAGCCCGAAGCGGCACACGGACGCCGCGAGCTGAGGATCGCTGCCGAGACCCTGCACGAATACCCAAACCAGCACGTTTGCTGCAATAATCGCGACCGTCGAGATGGGTGGCAAGAAGTGAGGATTGTCGTCCCGGATCGGTAGCATGCGAACTATTCTGCACGAATGCGGACTAAGGCCGCAGGGATTCTCAATGTGGGGAGCAAGAAGAATGAAGAAATACCTCGCGGTATTTGCGGCTCTATTCCTATTCGGTTGTGGTGGCGGCGGCGGCGGGGGTTCCTCACCCCCACCACCGCCTCCTCCTCCACCACCGCCTCCAGTCTCGGGACTGGTCCAGTTCGAGCAGAGTCTTCAGGGCTTGTCGCTCGACAACTTCTATCTCGTGTCGATCGAGGGGCTGACGCGCCGTAGTCCGGAAAGCATCATCTGGCAAGGCCTCGAAGACGTCTACCCGCTGCAATTCAGCGAGCTCGACGATCTCTCCGAAGACTATCGGCTCGAAACCTTCGAGTACTTCCGAGTGGTTCAGGAGGCGCTGCAGACGTACGACCGCGCGAGCCTGAGCCCGGCGGAGCAGATCAACTACGACGTCTACGCGTGGTACCTGCAGGACGTGCGCGACGGACTCGAGTTCATCAACTACGGCTTCCCGGCAACCTATTCGAATTTCGGCATTCCGGGCGAGACGCTGACTTTCTTCAGGGATATCCACCCGCTGGAGAATGCGGAGGACGTGCAGAACTACGTCAATCGGCTGTCCGTCCTGGACAGCAAATTCCAGCAGCTCGAGGCCTGGCTCATCCTGCAACGCGATGAGGGCATCATCGAGCCTGGTCTGTCAATGGATGTCGCGATCAACCAGGTCTCGCAGATAGCCGGCATGGCCGCACCCGATCTGCCCTACTACACGCGATTCCGCGATGCGCTGCCGGACGTGCCGGACCTGTCGAACGCGCAGCGAGCGAACTTTCGGGAGATCGCGCTGGCATCGATGAATCGCGATGTGCTGCCTGCCTATCAGCGCCTGCTCGCTACGCTGCAGTCGCTCAGGGCGCAGGCCCCGAATGCCATCGGCGTCGGCCAGTACCCGCGCGGCGCGGATTACTACACGTACAGGCTGCGTCACCACACCAGCACCGGGCTCACTGCAACGGAGATCCATCAGCTCGGTCTGAGCGAATTGACGCGCATCCACGCCGAGATGCGGACGATCTTCGATCAGCTCGGCTACCCGCAAAACGAAACGCTCGCGGAACTGTACGCCCGGGTGGAGACCGACGGCGGTATCGTCGCCGCGGCGGACGCGCTCACGACCTTCGAGAATCTCGTTGCTTTCGCGGAGGCGAATGTGAGTGCGGCCTTCGACATCTTCCCGGCGGCGCCCGTCGTCGTCCTGCCGCATCCATCCGGCGGCTTCTACATCGGCCCATCGTTCGACGGATCGCGGCCCGGCGCCTTTTACGCCGGTACCGAGTTCGACCAGCCTTACGCGACGATGCCGACGCTGACGTTCCACGAGACGGTGCCGGGGCACCACACGCAGATCGCGATCGCGATGGAGCAGAACCTGCCGCCGCACCGCCAGGCAGCTCGCACGACAGGTTTCGTCGAGGGATGGGCCTTGTATGCCGAGAGGCTCGCGTGGGAACTCGGCTGGTACAACAACGACGTCTACGGCGATCTGGGGCGGCTGCAGTTCGAAGCGCTGCGGGCGGCACGTCTGGTGATCGATACCGGTATCCACAGCCTCGGCTGGACCTTCGATCAGGCGGTACAGTTCAACGAGGACAATGTCGGTTTCTCCACCTCGCAGTCGCAGGGTGCGGTCGCTCGCTACAGCGTGTATCCAGCGCAGGCGACGGCCTATCTCGTCGGCATGCTGCAGATACTGGACGAGCGTCAGCGCGCCATCGACACGCTAGGCAACGACTTTAGCCTCATCGCGTTCCACCGGGCGTTGCTCACGAACGGTGCAGTGCCGCTGACCGTGCTGCCGAACGTCGTCGACCAGTACATCGCCGACGAACAGACGGGCAACTAACCGCGCCGGTCCGACCGGACCGGCATCCCGCAAGAGTGGATGGACCTCGGGGGCTCAGCCCCCCCGGGGTCGGTCCTGAATCGTCCCGCCCCTCGCAGGCTGAGCGGCTAAATATCGGCTGGCTGCGGCCGATACGCTCTCCAGGATGAAGTGCATGAATCCCCTTCTGCGCGGGGCCGCGGCCGCCTGCGCAATGCTGCTTTGTGCGACCACCGTCGCAACGAAGCTTCGGGCCGGTTTGGGCGCGTTCCAGTGAAGCTCCGCAGCCGCATCATCAGCATCGTCATCCCGCTGGTGTTGTTGCCGGCACTTTCCCTCGGCATTGTCGCGGTATTCGCGCAGCAGGCCACCTCCACTCAGGCAACCGTCGACGGTATGGCGACCGTGCTCTCCGATACGGAGCGCCAGCTCGCCGACGTCATCGACCTATCTGCGGCCAACCTTTCCCTGTTCGCGCAGTCGCCGTACCTCGAGCAGTACGTACTTGCGGACGTGTCCGTACGCAGGGAAACGATGCAGACGGCCCTGATCGAACTCTTTCGAAGCTACCAGTCTGCCTATCCGGACTACCTCGAGCTGCGTCTATTGAGGCCTGACGGTAGTGTCGACACTCGCTCGGCGGCGGCCGATCCGGTCATCGACGGCAACCACGTACGGGGAAGCGTCTGGTTCGCGCCGCTAGTGGCGCACGACGGCGATACCTACCACCAGTTCGTATACGACGATGGGACAGGCGAGACACATCTCATTGCCGCGCGCAGACTCCTGGTCGGCGACTCGATGGATCCTGAAACGGCCGGGGACTCCATCCTTCGCGGATACCTTGTTGCGACCATCGACCTCGAGAGTCTGCGTGAAGCTGCGCAAAACCACCGGCTCGGAGAAGGCGGCGGTGTCCGCTTGCTGGACCTCGGCGGGCGAATGATCCTCACCCGCACCGACGCAGGCGACCCCGTCGTCATCGAAATCGAACTGGTCGATGACCTCGTCGCCAACGCCGGCAACGAAGAGCCGATCGTGCGTTACGCGGGCGCAACGCAACTGCTGTTGCTGTCCCGCCGCTTCGGCGACGAGTTCCTGCTGGTCGCCGGTCAGGATTACGGTTCGGTCGTGGCCGAGTCGAGACGGATCGTCATCATCTCGCTCGGACTCGTCCTGCTCACCGCATTGGTTTCCGCGGGCGTACTGCTGTTCATGATCGACATTGGACTCGTCCGCCGCTTTAGAAAGCTACATGAGCTGGCCGTTCGAATCGGCGGAGGCAATCTGCTCGCCAAGGCCGAAATCGCCGGCAAGGACGAGATCACCGAGCTTGGTCACAGCCTGCAAACGATGGGAGCCCAATTGCACGACTCCCGAGAACGCGACGACGCGCGTCAGCAGGAACTGCAGTCGAAAAACGAGATGCTGGAACACGTCGCCGCCGAGGCGCGGCGCGCACAGCGGGACGCCGAGACGGCGAATCGTGCCAAGAGCGAGTTCCTTGCTCGCATGAGCCACGAGATTCGGACACCGATGAACGGTGTTCTCGGGATGACCGAACTCATGCTGAGCACCGAACTCGGACAACGGCAGCGCAAGTACGCAAACACGATCCATCACTCGGCGGAAAGCCTGCTGCACATCATCAACGACATTCTCGACTATTCGAAGATCGAGGCGGGCAAGTTCGAGCTGGACTCGTTCGAGTTCGATCTGCGCGAGTTGATCGAAGACGCCGTCGAGCTGGTCGCAGCCCGCGCCTTCGAAAAACGGATCGACGTCGCGGCCGTTCTTCCCCCCAATCTGCCTTCAACGCTCAAGGGCGATGGACACAGGCTTCGGCAGGTCCTGACCAACCTGCTCGGCAACGCAATCAAATTCACGGACGAGGGCGAAGTCGTCGTTCGAGTAGAGGTCGTCGATCAGACGGCCGACCAGGTCATCGTTCGAATTCACGTCGTCGATACCGGGATCGGGATTGCCGACGAAAACCTCGACAAAGTCTTCGAGTCCTTCATCCAGGAAGACGGCACCACCACGAGACGGTACGGTGGCACCGGCCTCGGCCTGGCCATTTCGCGGCAGATCGTGGAGATCATGGGCGGCCGGATCGGCGTCGACAGTGCCGTCGGCGAGGGCTCGGACTTCTGGATAGAACTCGGCTTTCTGCCGGCCGCCAGTGACAACCCGCCGCAGCCCGGCGCCCTGCAGAGCCTGTCGGGGATTCGAGCGCTCATCGTCGACGACAATCCGCTGAACGTCGAAATTCTCGAGAACCACTGCGCGGCCTGGGGCATGCGCTGCGCGACGGCCTCGACAGCAGCAGAGGCGCTGCGGCTCGTCCAGGCACCGCCGGACGATGAGATGTTCGACGTCGCCATACTCGACATGAAACTCCCGGACGGATCCGGGCTCGATCTGGCCGAGCGGATTCGCCGAATCTCGACGACAGGCGACATCCAGCTGCTCGTCGTCAGTTCGATTGCCAATGACATCGACAGCGCCGCACGCCGGCGTCTGAACATTGGCGCGTGTCTGATGAAGCCGATGCGTCAGGCGACCCTGCGCGACGCCCTGCTCACGGCGTTCGGCCGCAACGAGGACGCGCACCTCGCAACACACTGTCCGTTGGACCAGAACGGTCAGGAGGAACTCCCCTATCTCGAAATCCTTCTGGTCGAGGATAACGTCGTCAACAAACAGGTTGCGCTCGGCATGCTAAAGAGCCTCGGGTGCAGCGCAGACACGGCTGAGAATGGCGAAGAGGCGCTGAGTATGATCGCCGCGAAGCAGTATGACGTCGTGCTGATGGACTGTCAGATGCCCGTCCTCGACGGCCTGGAAGCGACACGCAGGCTGCGGCAACGAGAGGCGAGTCTGGGCGCGAAGCCATTGGCAGTTATCGCGCTGACGGCGAACGCCGTCGACGGCGATCGCGAAACCTGCATTGCCGCGGGCATGGACGACTACCTCGCGAAGCCATTCAAGCGAGACGACCTGCTCGAAACGCTGCGGCGAAACATGGCGTCGGTGGCGCCGGAGATCCGGCCGAGTAAGCTCGACGGCATCGCGTTGCGCAATATCCGAGCGCTTCAGCAACCTGGCGAGACGGACGTTCTCACTCGCGTGATCGACGCGTATTTCGAGAGTTCCCGCCGGCTCGTGAAAGGAATCTCCAGGGCCATCGAAAGCGGCGATGCCATGGCGGCACAGCGACGCGCGGAAGCGCTACGGTCGGCATCGGCGAGCCTCGGCGCGAACGAACTTGCCGGCCTGTGCCACGAACTCATTGCGGACATCTCCGACAAGGCGCTCGCAAGCTGCTCGGCGCTGGTCCGCCGGATCGAGGCCGAGACCGAATGCGTCATTGCCGCGCTCGCGATCGAGCGTGCCAGCGCGGCCTGAGCCTATTCGACGTCCCGCAGCCGCGCCTCGAGTTCCTCGATCTGGCGCTGCTGTTCCTGAACGACACGGGTCAGTACGGCGACGACATCCATCGGGCTGAGGGTGACGCGATCGTTGCTTGCGACCAGTGGCGGGACGTCCTCTGCGATGAACCCGACGTGCTCTTCCTCGTAGTCGTCGCGGTAGCGGAAATGCACGGGCTCGAGTTCCGCCAAAGCCGCCAGGGCGTCTTCCAGCGTCAATGAGGCGATATCCTCTTTGCGATCTCGCGACGAACTGTTCGTCCAAACGCCACCGGTCGTCACATGCGCGCCGCTTGCCATCTGCAGCGCATGCTCCGGACGCGACACGCCGATGCCGACATTCCCGGTTCGATCGATGGTGATTCGGTCGACCGATCCGGCTCCGATCGTCAGCGTGCTTGCGCGGTTGTGCAGAATGTAGCCCGTCTCGCCCGCCGACTGCGTAATCATGAGCCCGGCGACGCTGCTATTCTGCTCGTTGATCTGAATGCTGCCGTTAACCTCGAGGCGCTGTTGCGGGGCGGTCGTGCCGATGCCAACGAAGTTGCCGTCGTCGTAGATTTGCGAGTTACCCGCCGCGGACGCATTCCGGAACCTCAGCACGTAGTTCTCGTCGCCGCGGATCGAAGCGTCCGACCTGCCGCCGCCTCCACCGGACACGTCAGATCCGGCCGGACCGGGCGGTCCCGGCGGACCTGCGGGACCCGGCGGTCCAGCCGGCCCTTGCGGGCCCTGTAGCCCTTCCGGTCCGGGCGGTCCTGCCGGTCCTGCGGGCCCCTGCGGACCCGGCGCACCGGCAACCGCAACAATGTCGGCGTCCTCGACGACGGTATCCACCACAGTTTCGACATCGGGCTCAGCCGCGAGCTGCGCATCGACGTCGGTTGCGTCTTCGGGCTCGGCCGGCGCGTCCGGAGCGGGTTCGACGTCGTCGAGTGCTGCCATCGCTTCTGTTTCTTCGACGGCCTCCTCCGATGCATCGCTGACCGCCGTCTCTTCGGGAACGGGCTCGGCAGGATCGGGAGATACGGCGACTGTCTCCGCGGGAGCCGGTTCGTCGACAAGCTGCGGGCTCTCCTCCGCCTCGACGGACCCGTCGTCTGCGGGAGCCGCGGCCAGTTCTTCCGGTTCGACGGCGGGCGCTTCTCCGGCCGCGTCGCTTTCTTCGACCCCGTCGCTTTCTCCGGCAACGGCTTCGTCATCCGCAATCACCCGAGACCAGTCGACGTGAACGAATCCACTCTGGCCATCCTCGAGTTCGACCTCGTGCCAGCCGTCGACGGTGCCCACGTAGTCCAGCTCGTCGCCTCTGTTCAATCGGCCAACGACATCGCTGCCCGCCGCAGGCTCTGCGCGCACGTTGACGTAGGACTGGACACCGTCACCGGTGACGACGACGTCCGCCAACGCCGTGCCCGACGCGGCGAACAACACCACTATCACTGCTGTCACTTTCATGGCCCCTCCCGAATCGTGGGCGTGGCCTACTTTGTCCCACATTGAGATGGGCAAAACAGTGACTCAGTACCGATTACGGCACGGTCTCGTGTCGGTTTTCTGCGACAGATCAGTTGCTTACGATGCGAAATCGGTGTCGGATCAGCCGCGGAAGACCGTGCAGCGGCCACACAAAAAGCGGCCCGGGAGACCCGGGCCGCTTCGTGTTTGAGGACGCTGAGGTAGTTCTGCTTTGTCGTACCTCGTTTCTGCTCCCAGATTGCCAGCCTTGCGGCCGACCTCTTAAGTGCAGACCCGACGCACTCTTGGTATCGGGCTACCTTTGGCGTAACGCTGCGGCGAGTTCCGAGTTCATCCGCTCCGTCCCCTGGATTCCTGCTACCCGCTTGCGCAGGCTGCTATCCTCCTAGGCTCCGCCTTTCGCGTCCACCGCCCCCGACACTTGTTGAGACTCGGATCTCTTTCAGCAGGGCGGTTTGTCAACAAGCGAACTTGTTGGCGCAGAGGCTTTCGCCTCATGATCGAGACTACTCGTTTCGATACACCCGTCAAGCAAATTCCAACTCGGTATTTCTTGCTGCAAAGCGGCATGTCGAAAATTTCAAGGGTTGGATTTTTTACTTCAAGTAGATTCGCACAACCGCCGTTTCAGACGTCGCGCAAACTGCGCAAATCTCTCTCGATCGCCCGGCGAATAGCGTATTGTCTTGGCCGGATTCCCGCACGAGTAGTTTCAATGTTCACTGTTTCTCGCGTAACAACCTGCCTGCTCCTCGCCTGCCATGCCTGCCTCACCGGCTGCTCGCCGGAGCCGGCGGACAGCGTCGCGTCAGACGAGGCCGCTGCCGCACCGGGCGACGCAATCACGACTGCCGCGGACGACTTCTATCGCTGGTCGCTGGCAACAGCGCCGGAGCAAGCCTACTTTGCCGGGGTCGACATCGACCGCCACGACGGCTTGAGCGACAACTCCCCAGCGGCGATCGCCGCGGCGGAGGCCTACGAGGACGAGCTTATCGCGGTGGTCGAAGCCGTGGACATGTCCGCGCTGCGTGGCACGCCGGAGTGGATCACCGCCGCCTTTTTGCAGCAGGAACTCGCGTCGCGCCGCGCGCTGCGGGTTTGCCGGCAGGAGCTCTGGAACGTCAATCAGATGGGCGGATGGCATTCGGCCTACCCGCAGCTGGCGCAGCTGCAACCGGTCGACACCGAAACAGAGCGGCGGGAAGCCATCGCACGCTGGTCGAAATTCGCCGCCTTCGTGGACCAGGAAACCGCCAATCTCGAAGCCGGACTCGAACGGGGGTATTCCGCGCCACGGACCGTCGTGCGGCGCGTTGTCGATCAACTCGACGGGCTGCTGGCGCTGGGCATCGACGAATCACCCTTCATGTCGCCCGCCGGTCGCGCCGAGGACGACGCCTTTGAGTCAGCCCTGCGCGAGGTCGTCGCAGAACAGATACTGCCCGCGTTGCAGCGCCACCGGGACTATCTCGCGGACTCCTACCTCCCCGCGGCCAGAGAAGCGCTCAGCGTCACGGCGAATCCGGACGGTGAGGCGTGCTACGAAGCGTCGATCCGCCGCTACACGACACTTGACCGTTCCGGTCGTGACGTCTTCGAACTCGGCAGCTCGGTCGTCGACGCCAATCGCGAGACCGTCATTCGGCTGGGCTCGGACCTGTACGACAGCGAGGACCTGGCAGAGATCGTTGCCGCGGCGAAGGCGGATCCGGCCGATCACTTTGCCGACGCAGACGAGTTGCTCGCATTTTCGCGGGAGATGGTGATTCGCGCCGAGGCCGAGATGCCGAGCTGGGTCGGTACGATGCCGGCTCAGCCCGTCGAGGTCGTGCCTTTCGAGCCGCACGAGGAAGGCACCGGTCGTTCGGCGCACTACCGTCCCGGCAACGACGAGCGTCCCGGCGAATACCGTATCCCGCTGCACAACGCCGAAGGCCAGTCGCGAGGCAATGCCGAGGCCACCGCCTTCCACGAGACCTGGCCTGGCCACCACCTGCAGGTGGCAACGGCGCAGGCGGTCGACGGACTGCACCCGATCACACGCATCATCTGGTTCTCGGGTCCTGGCGAAGGATGGGCGCGCTACAGCGAGGCGCTCGCCGAGGAGATGGGAATGTACACCACGGCAACCGGCCCGATCCTTCGCCGCGCATGGCCCGCCCGCGGGATGGTCGTCGATCCCGGCATCCACCTTTTGGGATGGACGCGAGAGCAGGCGAAGGCGTTCATGGCAGAGTCCGGCCGCTTTCCGGACCGACAGCTGGATTCCATGGTCGATCGCATTGCCATCCTGCCCGGGCAACTCACCGCCTATGACTCCGGCGGCCTCGAAATTCTGGCATTGAGGCGCGAGGCCGAGGCTCAGCTTGGCGATGATTTCGACATCCGAGTGTTCCACGATCGCATTCTCGAGAACGGCACGATTCCGCTCGGCGCGCTGCGCGAACACATCGAAATCTGGATCGAAACGGAGCGCTCAGAAAGCATCGAATAGCCCATCTCCTGTCCATCCGCACTTTCCGCTACCAGCCTGGGAAAGGCGTAATTGAGGGAATCCGCCGATAGCCCCATCTTGTCGGCGCCTCAAACACTAACAGGAGATTGAAATGAAACTGCTGGTAACGGTGTGCCTCACGCTGCTCGCCTTCGGCAATGTCGCATTCGCGGCCGAAGCCGGTGATTGGAAGCTGCGTGCCGGCCCATACGTCGTTGCACCTGAGTCCGATAACAGCCCGATCGCAACCGTCGATAACGGCATTAGCCTCGGGTTCAATTTCACGTACTTCTACAGCCCGAACTGGGCGATCGAAGTTCTTGCCGCGACGCCGTTCTCGCACGATGTCGACGTTATCGGCGACGTGAAGGCTGCGGAAGTCAAACATCTGCCGCCGACGATTACGCTGCAGTATCACTTCGATACGGCGGGTCCATTCCAGCCCTACGTCGGACTCGGCCTGAACTACACGACCTTCTTCGATGAGGAGACGACCGGCAACGGCGTGCTGGCGGGGACGGATCTGAGCCTCGACGATTCCTTCGGCTTCGCCGCTCAGTTCGGCGCCGATTTCGACCTCTCGGAGAAATGGTTCATCAACTTCGACATTCGCTATATCAATATCGAAACCGACGCATCCGTGGACGGTGCCGCGCTGGTGGGCGTGGACATCAATCCGTGGGTTGTCGGAGCTACGCTCGGCACGCGCTTCTAGACGGCGCTTGTCGGACTACACGGGGCCTGCATCGCCACGCGCGATGCAGGCCTTTTTTGTTCTTTGGCTGCCGGATCGAGTGTGCGAACATAGCGCGCCATGAATCTCGGAATGTCTGACAAGGTCCGGCCACTCGTCGAAGCCGTGAGAATCTTCATCCGCGAGCGCGTGGAACCGGTAGACGAGGAATTCCTCGCCGAAGTGGCCAAAGGCGATCGCTGGACGCTCACCGACCGGCAGAAAGAGATCCTCGAGGATCTCAAATCGAGCGCCCGTGAACAGGGACTATGGAACTTCTGGCTTACCGATAGCGACCGCGGCTACGGGTTGTCCACGGTCGAGTACGCGTACATCGCCGAGGAGACCGGCCGCGCGCATCTCGCCGCGGAGGCGTTCAATTGCAGCGCCCCGGATACCGGCAATATGGAAGTGCTGGAGCGCTACGGCACCGAGGCGCAAAAACAGGCATGGCTCGAGCCGCTCTTGAACGGTGAGATCCGGTCCGCGTACGCGATGACCGAGCCGGGCGTCGCCTCCTCTGACGCCACCAATATCTCCACCTCGGCGGTACTCGAGGACGGCCATTGGGTCATTAACGGCGAAAAGGCGTGGATCTCCGGTGCCGGCGACGAGCGTTGCAGGATTCTGATCTGCATGGTCAAGACCAGCGACGACGACAACAAGCACTCGCAGCATTCGCAAATACTCATTCCGACCGATACACCCGGGGTCGAGATACTCCGCGGCATGCAGGTATTCGGCAACGACGATGCACCTCACGGCCACATGCATTTGCGATTCGACAATGTCCGGGTACCGGAGGAGAACGTGATCCTCGGCCCCGGTCGCGGCTTCGAAGTCGCGCAGGGCCGCCTCGGGCCCGGCCGGATCCACCACTGCATGCGGGCGATCGGCATGGCCGAGCGAGCGCTGGATTTGATGTGCCGGCGGTCGATGTCGCGAACGGCGTTCGGTAAACCGATCGCAAAGCTTGGCGGCAACTTCGATGTCATTGCGAACGCGAGAATGGATATCGACATGGCCCGGCTGCTGACTCTGCAGACGGCGCACGTTATCGACACCCAGGGCGTGCGGGTTGCCCGCACCTGGATTTCGAAGATCAAAGCGGCGGTGCCCAGCATTACGATCCGAATCATCGACGATGCGATGCAGATGCATGGCGCCGCCGGCCTGTCACAGGACTTCCCGCTGGCGGCGATGTACGCCGGAGCACGCACGCTGCGTCTTGCCGACGGTCCGGACGAGGTTCATCGCATGGTTGTCGCGCGCGACGAACTCGGCCGCCACACCTGACCGCGCCGGCCGATTCAAGACCGAAGGTTGCGCCCTAAATGGCCTACATTCTAAGCATCCTCGCGCTCGTTGCGGGCCCGTTCATCTATGCGTGGGGCCGGCGGCTGCCCACGGCCAAACAGGTGCTCGACGGCTTCGTGCTGATCACGGTTGCCGGCATTCTATGCGTCTACATCATTCCCGACGCGATTCGCTTCGGCGGCCTGGCCGCGCTCGGATTTCTCGTCGCCGGGCTCGCATTTCCCGTCCTGCTCGAACACGCCTTCCACCGCTCGGTACCGAAGGCCCACGTCTTCATCGTGGTGCTCGCCGCGGCCGGGCTGCTGCTGCACGCCGTCATCGACGGGATTGCGCTGCTCCCACAGGTCGGGGATGCGCTCGCATCCGAGGGAACTCACCACGGGCTCACGGTGTCTATCGGGGACAACCAGCTGGCGGTCGGCGTGATTCTGCACCGCATTCCCGTCGGGATGGCGATCTGGTGGGCCGTGCGCCCGGGGTTCGGCACCGGCGCGGCACTGACCACGTTCGGTCTGCTGATCATCGCAACCGGCTTTGCCTGGTTCTTCGGCGCGCCGATCGTCGAACTGGCCGAGGCTCGCAGCATCGCGTGGTTCCAGGCCTTTGTCGCCGGATCGCTCGTGCACGTCGTCGCCTTTGGCGTGAGCCACAGCCATGACGGTGGTGAGGTGCTGGCTGGCGACAATAGTTGGGGCTTTCGAGCCGGCATCCTGTTGGGGATGTTCTTGCTGTTCACGGCACCACAGATTCACTAATTGCGGGGAAGACAATGATTTCCAGACTTATTCCGGCGGCCGCTTCGATCGCGGTCCTCACGCTTCCGGCGCACGCGGAAGAAGATCCCTTCCTCTGGCTGGAGGAGGTCGAGAGTGAGCGCGCGCTCGATTGGGTGCGCGGACAGAATGCGGAGACCTTCGAGGAACTGACCGAAAATTCGCTCTACGAAGAACTCTACGCGGAAGCGCTGGCCATTCTGAATTCGGATGCACGTATTCCGGAAGGCAGCATCGTCGGCGACGAGTTCCACAGCTTCTGGCAAGACGAGCAGTACGTGCGTGGCGTCTGGCGGCGCACGTCGCTGGCCAGCTTCGTCGCCGGTGAGCCCGAATGGTCGATCGTTCTCGACATCGGAGCGCTGGCCGACGAAGAGGACGTGAACTGGGTGTACTCCGGCATCGATTGTCTCGGCGGCGAGTCCGATCGCTGCCTCGTCGAACTGTCGATTGGCGGCAAGGATGAATCGATCTACCGTGAGTTCTCGCTCGACACGCTGGAGTTCATCGAGACGGGATTCTACGTTCCGGAAGCGAAGTCGTTTGTGGCCTGGATCGACGAGGACACGCTGCTGGTCGGTACCGACTGGGGCGAAGGCAGTCTGACCACCTCCGGTTACTCACGCGAGACTCGGCTCTGGCACCGCGACACGGCCCTCGAAGAGGCCCGGTCGGTGTTCGTTGCCGAGACGGATGACACGTTGCTCGCACCGTTCGTGTATCACGCGGGCGACGAGGCCTATCCCTACCTCGTGCGCTTGTACGCAGACTGGAACGAGACGCAGTACATCCCCGTCGTCGACGGTGAGGCAGGCGAGCCGCTCGACATTCCGCTCCGAGTGTCCTTCCAGGGCGTTGTGTCCGGTCACGCGATCCTGCATCTCGAACAGGATTGGGCGACGGACGCGGGCGACTATTCCGCGGGCGATATCGTCGCGCTCGATCTCGACGGCGGAGCGACCACGCTGGTCTTTTCTCCGACCGAACGGCAAGCGGTAAACAACGTTGGTATCGGTCTTTCGGGCGTCTACGTCGAGCTCCTCGACAACGTCATCGGGCGCATCCAGCGCATCGCACTGGTCGATGGTGAGTGGACGACGTCCACGATCGCGCTGCCGGACAACGGCGTTGCCCTCCTTGCCGCTACCAGCAGCAGCCGTGACGATCTGCTGGTCAGCTATGAGAGTTCCATCCAGCCGACGACGCTGTATCACGTGTCGGACGACAACTCGCTGTCGACGGTCGCTTCGCTCGATCCGCTTTACGACGCCAGCGACGTCGTCATTCGCCAGCAATTTGCAACCAGTGCAGACGGCGTCGAAGTCCCGTACTTCCTCGTCGCCCGGCAGGACGTGCTCGAAGACGGCGACGCCCCGGCGATTCTGTACGGTTACGGCGGCTTCCAGATTTCGATCCTGCCGGTCTACTACTCGGATCCGTCCAGGCCGCAGCACGGTGCGCTGGCCGGACGTATGTGGATATCGCGCGGCGGCGTCCTGGCACTGGCCAACCTCCGCGGCGGCGGCGAGTTCGGGCCGCGCTGGCACCAGTCGGCGCTGCGCGAGAATCGGCAGCGGGCCTACGACGACTATTTCGCGATTGCCGAGCATATGATCGAAACCGGCGTCACATCGTCGGACAAACTCGGCGCGCTCGGCCGATCGAACGGCGGCCTGCTGCTTGGCGTCGCGTTGACGCAGCGACCGGACCTGTTCGCCGCACTCGACATCGGCGTACCGCTGCTCGACATGCGTCGCTATTCGCAGCTACTGGCCGGATCGAGCTGGATGGGCGAGTACGGAAATCCGGACGTCGAAGAGGACTGGGATTTCATCAGCGAGTACTCCCCCTATCAGAACATCGACGAGCGCGCGGACTACCCGCCGGTCCTGTTCTATACGTCGACCAAAGACGACCGCGTACACCCCGGGCACGCCAGGAAGATGGCTGCTCAGCTGGAGCAGTACGGTTTCGATTTCTTCTATTACGAGAACATCGAGGGCGGTCACGGCGGAACGGCTAATCAGGAGCAGCTCGCCATGCGCACGGCGCTGGAGTACGCCTACTTCGTGCGCCAGTTGATGCCGGCGGTATGGGACCGGGACGCGGCTGACTAAGCCGCCCCCGGAATCGCATCGAAGACTCAATGGGCGGGGCCCGCGCGCACCGGCGCGCTGGCCCCGTCGCCGTTTCCGGCTCGCCAAACCCTAGTCGTTTCAATGCGTTAAAGATCGTGATCCATCAGCCGACATAGAAGGCATGGATGCAGCAAAGCGCAATCGAACCGGCGACACGGTGCGCATCAAGCGGCCGCCGCCGAAGGTGTTCACCGACGAACTCGGCCGCAACGTGTGGATGAGCGGTGTCGCACCGTGCCGCATCGAACTCGAGTCCGATGGATCGCACGACTTCGATCCGTACAACAGCGGAGTGGCTCGCTCCGCCGCCTGCTGACGCGTCCGCCAGACGGCGCTTCGGACCTGCCGGGCAGCACGAATGGAATACGCTCACGCCGCAACCGGGGTCTTCCCGATTCATGTGTGGGCACCGAGAATGGCCTACGGCCTACTGCTGTTGCTGTTGGTCTGGGCGGTTCTCAGATTCGTCGTGCCGGTTTCTCACTACACTCGGCTCACCGGCCGCGGCACGTTGCGCGGCAGTCTCGTACTCGGCCTGGCGCTGGTCGCGACCGTGCCCCTGCTTTCGCTCGGCGTGATCCTTGCCGAACGCAGCGCGCACGCCCGCATCGATCGAATCGCAGCACGCGCGGAAGAGGCGGCGGCGATGAGTGCCTTCTCGGTCGATCAGTTCATCGACAAACACGTCTCCGGCATGACCAGCGCGGCATCGGCCATCAGCTCGTCCGGCGACGACGACATGAGCCGGATGCCGGCGTGGCTGCGGCAATACCATCGCGTCTACGACGACTTCCTGACGATGCTCTACGCCGACCGTAGTGGCGACATCAAGACTGCAACTTCGAACATGAGCGGGTTTCTGACCACCGTGCCGGACCTGACCGGCTACAACATCCGTGATCGTGAGTACTTCATCCGCGCCATCGCCGACGAGAAGACCTTTGTCTCCAGTGTCTTCCAGGGGCGCGACCTGGGCAACGATCCGATCGTCGCGATCAGCGCACCGATCCGAGACGAGACCGGACAGGCAACCGGCATTATCGAGGGCTCACTGGATCTCGGTGCGTTCTCGCGCATCGATTCGGACCGGATCGGTCTCGAGGGTGCGGAACTCGTACTCGTCGATCAGCAGAACCGGGTGATCTACGCGACCCCGTCCACGGGCTACGGCCCGCTCGTCAACGTCGCATCGATCCCCCTCGTGCGCAGCGCGGCCGATCAGGAAGGTATGCAGGCGTATTCCTGGGAAGCCGACGACAACGCCCGCTTCCTCGGCGCCTATGCACGGGCGGAAACCGGGTGGACGGCTTATCTCAGAGTGCCATTGAGCGGCGTGTACTCGCAGATGTCGCGCGACTACGTTGCAGCGATGTTGTTCGCCCTTGTCGCCTGCGCCGTAGCGCTCTTGTTCGGGCTCGCGATAGTGCGCCGCTCCTCCGAGTCACTCGACGACATGAACGAGGCCATCGACCGGCTCAGTCTCGACCGCGACGACGACGAGATCAGAACGCCGGCGAACACCTTCGAGGAGTTCCGGCCGATCTTCCGCCACATGCGGCGTCGCGCGAAGCAGCTTCGAAAGACGTACCAACGGTTACAACACTCCATCGCTGCCGGGCAGAAACTGCAGGCCGACCTCAATCAGGCCATCTCTACCAAGGAAGCTGAAATTCACGACCGGACTCGCGATCTCGAAGAGGCCAACCGGCGTTTGCACACCCAGAGCAGGGTTGACTCTCTGACCGGCATCGCCAATCGACGCAAATTCCGTTCGTTCGTCGAGCGAATCTGGCGCGTTGTCGAACGCGATCAGGCCGACGCGGCGCTGATCATGCTCGATATCGACCACTTCAAGCGCTACAACGACGGTCTCGGGCATCAGGCGGGCGATGAATGTCTTAAGCTGGTCGCCGGCGCACTATCCGGCTGCGCGAGCAGGCCGCTCGATCTCGTCGCGCGCTACGGGGGTGAGGAGTTCATCGCGGTTCTCGGCAATACGAACATGGACCAGGCCCTCATTGTGGCCGAACGCATGCGCCGAGCAGTGGAAGATCTCGCGATCGAACATCCGGACTCGAGGCACGACGTCGTCACGATCAGTGTTGGCGTGGCCACCGTCGCAACGACGCCTGATCCGACGGCAGAGCACGCGATCCAGCGGGCGGACAGCGCTCTGTACATTGCGAAGGACACGGGTCGCAACTGCGTTGTGTACCCCTGGGACGGTGAGTTTCTGACCTTCGACGCCACCGGCATCGATCTCGCCGCGACGATAACCGACATCGCCGTAGCCGGCATCGCGCGGGCTCGCTGATCGCAATCGGCAGCCGCCGGGATGCCCGTCCGAGCGGATTCCGCTAGAGTGACGCCGACACTCACTCGAGGGGATTTTCGATGTCACTACGCAAAGCGGGCTCTGTTGCAGCCGCCCTGCTCTTGTCAGCGACTGCGAACGCTGACGTCACGCTCATTCATGCAGGCGAGCTGCTCGCCGTGCCCGGTGACCGGCCGCTGCGAAACCAGACCGTTGTCATCGAGGACGACCGCATCGTCGACGTCAGAAGCGGCTTCGCGACAGCCGACGAGTTCGGCACGGGTACGCGCGTTATCGACCTGAGCGACCACTTCGTGCTGCCGGGCCTCATGGACATGCACGTGCATCTGCAGGGACAGCTCGGTCCGCAAAACGACAGCGAACAACTCAGAATGTCCTCGCAGCTCCGGCAGATGCGAAGCGCGCATTTCGCGATGAACACGCTGCTCGCAGGCTTCACGACCGTTCGCGACGTAGGCTCATCGGAACAGGAGATGTACGCACTCCGTGACGCCATCGAGAACGGCTGGATCGACGGGCCGCGGATTATTGCGGCAGGCGGCGTCGGCATCACCGGCGGCCATGCCGACATATCGGGGGTCAATCCGGACCTCCTGGAGTTCTACACCGACGTCAACGTCTGTGACGGCCCCTACGACTGCCGGCGCGCGGCCCGCAATACCATCAAGTTCGGCGCCGACTGGATCAAGATCACATCTACCGGCGGCGTAATGACCGATCGCGCGACGGGCACCGGGCAGCAAATGGAGATGGACGAGTTGCGCGAGATCGTGCGCGCCGCGGAACGCATGGGGCGGCGAGTCGCGTCGCACGCCCATCACGAAGACGGCATCGTTGCCGCCCTCGAGGCGGGTGTGCACAGCATCGAACACGGCAGCTACAGCGGCGAGCGGGCCATTCCGCTGTTTCTCGAGACCGGCGCTTACCTGGTTCCCACACTGCTCGCCGGACGGACGGTGGCCGACATGGCCGTCGAATCAGACTTCATGAGCGATGCGATACGCGAGAAGGCCATCCGGGTCGGCAATGACATGGCTGGTAGCTTCGAGCGGGCGCATCGTGCCGGCGTAAATGTGGCCTTCGGCACTGACAGCGGAATTTCGCCGCACGGTCAGAACGCCCGCGAGGCGGTGCTCATGGTCGAAGCCGGCATGTCGCCCATGGATGTGCTGGTGACCGCAACCGTCAACGCTGCCGATTTGCTGCAGATGTCGGATTCGCTCGGCACCATCGAAGCCGGCAAGTTCGCCGACATCATCGCTGTCGAGCGCTCACCCCTTGACGATATAGAGGAGTTGCTCGACGTCGATTTCGTAATGAAGAGCGGTCGCGTTTTCGTCGACTGATTGCGCAGCGTCAAGCGCTTCTTCTGCCGCCGGGGCCTCCTCTTCGGGCTCCGTTCCGGCTTCGCTAATGCCGAGCACCAGTGCCAGCACGAGTACAGGCGGAATGACGAAGCGAATCATGAATCGCCAGAAGGCGAAGAACAGGCTGTCGTCGACGCCCAACTCGTCCAGCTTGAGCGCCTTCGGCACTCGCCAGCCGAAGAATATCGCGGACAGCGTTCCGCCGATCAGCAGCAGATTGTTCGCCGCCAACGTGTCGAAGGTATCGAAGATGTCGAGACCCTCATACGACGGGATGAAGTTGAGCGGGCTGATATCGGACCAGGTCGAAAACCCGAGGATCGACGCGATTCCCAGTACCCAGGCGGTACCCGTGACGTAGAGAACGCCCTTCTTGCGTGGAATATTGAGATGCTCGTCGACCCAGTTCACAACACCTTCGGCAAGACCGATACAGGAAGACAGTGCCGCTGAAATAAGCAACACGAAGAAGATCGACCCGAATAGCTGCCCGCCGGGCATCTGGCCGAAGGCCAACGGCAGTGTCTCGAAGATCAGACCGGCACCGCCCTCGGGATCCAGTCCGTACTTGAACACGAGCGGGAAGATGGCGAATCCGGCCAGGACCGCGACACCCGTGTCCATGAAAATGACTGCCGTGGACGAGCGCGGAATCGAGAAATCCTTCGGCATATAGGCGCCGAACACGATCAGCGATCCCATGCCGATGCCGATCGAGAAGAAGGCCTGGCCGATGGCGGCCATGACGATTCCCGGCGTGATCTTCGAGAAATCCGGTTTCAGCAGGAACCCCAGCGTCTGGCCCATGTCGCCAGCGAAGATGCCGTAGATGACCATGACCAGGATCGCACCGAACAGGGCCGGCATCAGAATCTTCACGGCTCGCTCGATGCCCGACTGCACACCGTTGCTGATCACCATGATGATCAGGAGATGCACGATCGTATTCCAGAACATCAACAGCCACGGATTGGCGAGCAGGCCCGAGAACATCGACTCTGTCGCCGCCCTGTCCACGTCGTCGAATGCGCCGGTGCCTGCTTTGACGAAATAGTCGAGCGTCCATCCGGACAGGACCGTGTAATAGGAAAGGATAATGAATGCGCAGAAGATCCCGAGGTTGCCGATGATTCCCCACCGGCTGCTGCGGCCGCTCTCCTGGGCAACGTTGATTACGCTCTGCGACGCACTCGCCCCGCCCCGGCGTCCAAGAGAAATTTCCGTGATGAGGAGCGGAAGCCCTATCGCAAATGCACAGGCAAGGTAGATGATCAGGAACGCACTGCCGCCGTTCTCACCGAGTTGATACGGAAAGCGCCAGATGTTGCCCATGCCGACGGCGAAACCCACCGCCGCGAGCAGAAACGCCCACCGTGACGACCACTGTTCTCCTGATCCTGCACCGCCTGCCATAAGATCCCCCTTTCCTGTTGTTCTGTGTCGGCGGCGCCGCTGCTAACGAATCGCTGCTTGCCGCCAATGCTTCATTCGAAGGTGCGTCGTTTCGCTAAAGCACCGCGACGCACATCAATACTCGACGAGTTCTCCGAGTTCGGCTTTCTGCGCTTCCACCATCGCCGCAACGTCGGCAAGAAGCTGCCGGGCATCGTACACGATGCCGTCTTTGATCGTCAGTCTGACCCCGCCGACGCGCTCGGGTTCACCGGTCTCGTCATTGAGCCGAACGGCACCGGTACCGTACAGCACCTTGAGATTCTCCAGCGGATTCTCGTCGATGATGATGAGATCGGCGAGCAGGCCCGGACGGACGACGCCGAATTCGATCGGCTCACCGCGCGGTTCGAACAGCGTCTGTGCACCGTACATCGTGGCCGATCGAATGACCTCCAGTGGATGGAAACCGGCCTCCTGCAGCATCTCCATTTCGAGCACGGTGCCGAAGCCGTACAGCTGGTAGATGAAACCGGAATCGGATCCGACGGTGACACGTCCGCCGCGATTCTTGTAATCGTTGACGAACTGCATCCAGACCCGGAAGAAGTTTCGCCATGCGACTTCGTCTTGGGTCGTCCAGTAGAACCAGTACGAGCCGTGAGCCTCGCGGCTCGGCGTGTAGAAATCCCACTGCGACGGTAACGTGTAGATATCGTGCCAGTCGGCATTCCGGGCTCGCATCACGTCGCGGCCTGCGGAATAGATGTTGAAGGTCGGATCGAGCACGAAGCCGAGTTCGAGGAATTCGTCGAGCAGCGCGTTCCATTTTTCGGACCCGCGCCCCGCGATCAGATTCCACTGTCTCGCGACCTGACCGAAGCGGTCCTGCTCGTTGTTGTAATTCATGTCGACGGGCCACGGCTGCACGTCATGGTCCTCGTACATCGACTCGAACAGACCGTAGAAGTGGGTCAGCGTGTCGAGGCCGAGCCTCGCGGCATCCTGCGCATTCATCTGCGCCACGCCCATCTGATGCAGATGCGCGACCGTGCCAAGCCCGAGCCGTTCCGCCTCGTCGATGAGCGCTTCCATGATCTCGGGCGGATGGGCGCCCAGCTTGAGCCCGTCGACGCCCTCTCTCGCGGCGTAGCGCACCCATTCGCGCGCATCGTCGGGCGTGCGAATGACCACATCGTCGTAGCGCGCGCCGGAACCCATGCGGTGGTAGGCGAACATTCGCGGCGCCGTGATTTCATTGTTGGCACTGCGCTCGCGCTCGGCCAGCGAAAACTCGAGCTGGCCGTTCGGCACACCGCGGACCGTGGTGATCCCGTGCGCGAGCCAGAGCTTGTAGGTGTACTCGGCCTCGGGCGCTTTCGTCGCACCCCCGGTGTGCGTATGCATGTCGACGATGCCGGGCATGACGTACGAGCCGTGCGCGTCGATCTCGCGAGTCGCTCCTGTCGGCCGCCGCTCCGGATCGATCGGCAACCCGGGATAGCCTACGGACTGCACGGCAACGATACGATTGCCTTCGATCACGATATCGACGGGGCCACGCGGCGGCGCGCCACTGCCGTCGATGAGGATCGCACCGCGGATGATCAAGCGTTCGTACGGCCCTTCGCCTTCGCTGCGATCGGGCGCCGGCACCATCGTGGGCCTGTCACCGTCCTGTGCGATACCGGCGGCCGCCCATGCCAGCAACAGCGCACCGAGGAACAATCGCTGAGCAATACAGCGGAGATAGCGAATACGCATGGCGCCCCCGTTCGAGTTCTTATTCTTGCGACCGGGGGGATAATAGCGCTTCCGCGCGCTGAGGTCGCGCGCGGCCGTTCCCCGTTCTACGGGAAACGGCCGTTGTGCAACAGAGACTTAGGTCCTAACGGTCAGCGCAGGGCGCCGTCGGTGATCCACTGGCGGATCTCGTCGATCGTCGCCTGAGGCAGCATGCCGGCGGGCGGCATGATGCCGCCAACGGTGTGTGTGCCTTCGAGCTTGTCGATGAGATAGCTGTTATCCGGGTCTCCGGGGACGACTCGGATGATGCCGGGCTCATTGACGCTGTCGATATTGACGAGGTTCATCAGGCTCGCGTCGGCGTTGCTGAGGTTCATCGAACCCGGCAACACGGCGCCGACTCCGGTATGGCAAACGGAGCAAGTCGGCGTGAAGACGACCGCCTGAATCTGATCGAGCGTCGGTCCGATGACGACCGGTGTCGTCACCGTAAACGTGACAACGAAGTCGCCGCCGGCAGCGCCGTTGCCTGACGGGAATACACCAAGGTACTCGCCATCGAGCGCGTTGGCATCCAGGTCCATGATGACGTTGGCACCGTTGCCGAGCAGCCTGATCCGATACGTATCGTCAGCCAGCGCGACACCCTGAAGATCGAATATCGCACTCGCCGGGTTGGCACCGACGGAAACCCGTCCCGTGCCGTCAATCTGCACCTCGTTGCCTTCGTTGAAGGACGCATCCCCGCCACTGCCCTCGAGCAGGAATGTCAGCTGATTGACCGTCGACGCGTCGAGGTCACGATCGAAACCGGCGACCAGCTGCATCGGACCCGCATCGAGATTGGCGCCCGGCGCGGGCGACAGCGATGACACGCGGATCGGTACCGACGGTTGGACGGTATCGTCGATCGCGCCGTCCGTGATCCACTGCCGAATGACGTCGATCTCACTCTGCGCCAGCGGTGCGCCAGGTGGCATCTGCTGACCGGACGATGCAGTGCCCTCCAGCTTCTGTATGAGGTAACTCGCATTCGGATTGCCTGGGTTCACCCGCAGCAGTCCCGCATCCTGAGTGCTCGCGATACCGACCAGCGCGGCATGAGCGTTGCCGTCCTGCAAATTCAACCCCGCCGGCGGCGCGCCGCCGGAGTGACAACTCGCCGTGGCACAGGTCGGCGTAAACACTGCCGCCTGAATCTCGGAAAACACCGGGCCGAAGGTGGGCGGCGGTGGCGGCGGCGGAGGTGGCGGCGGGGGCGGAGGCGGTGGTGGCGGCGGCGGCGGCGGCGGTGGCGACGTCGTTTGAGTCGTCGCGACGGCCTCGTCGAATGTCTGAACGTCACAGCCCGTAAGTGCCGCTGCAAACGCGACGACTGCAAACGTTGCGCGTGCCAGTGTTTGTCGGATCGAGTTGCTCATTTGCTGACCACCCCAGGGCGATGACTAGTGCGGGCGGGCACGCCTGTGCGGCGCACTTTCGCCCGTCAATCGATGGTATCGCGCTGTCTTTTCCAAGCTGCGACCAGCGTCACATAAACGCTCCGCGCTGCCAATGTCTCCGTCCTGCGACAGGTGTGCCTGCGCGGCATGGATTGCGTTCCCGCTGCAACCGTCTCCGCGAGCGGTAGCTATTGCCCGACGAACGGCGCGCGGCCGACGAACGGTAGCGTCCGACCGACCGCTGACGTTCATCCCTACCCGGCCCTGCCTGAGAATTGAATCTCGTGGAAGATCAACGAGATAAGATTATGTCAACCTGGAAACACGCGGATAAGAACGTGGTCGACGAGTCCAAGGACGAGTTCGCTCGTACGATGGCGGAAGACGAGATCGAACTGCCCCCGCCCCCGGCCGTCGAAGTGACATCGCTCGAACTCGACGTCGACGACGACGCCGGCAGCGATCCCTACAATCGCACCGGTCAGTTCTGCGTGCCGACCTTCGACAAACGCGAGAAGGATTGATCCCCGAAAGACACGATCTCCAGGGACAATTCGCCGGGTTTTCGCTATCTTCGGGCGCCGTAGCCCCTGGATAGGCAGCCCGAATGAAACAACAACAAGCAGCGCTGCTCGCCAGCGCCATCCTCCTCTTCGCAGTCGCCGGCCAGCCGGCCATCGCCGATATCGATGCCCGCAGCGCCGACGCCGAGATGTACCCGGACGACGCCACCTATGACGCGTCCGTCCCGACGCCAGCCAGCTTCTTAGGCTTCGAGCTCGGCGCGCAGCCGGTTCGACACCATCAACTCGTCGACTACATCACGACGGTCGCCGAGGCCAGCGACAGGATGAGCGTCGAGGTCATCGGCTATTCGCACGAGCGCCGGCCGATCCTGTTCCTCGTCGTTTCCTCGCCGGAGAATCACGCGCGGCTGGATGAGATCCGTGACCGCCATGTCGCGCGTACGGAACCGGAAAGCGCTCAGTTCGACGATGCCGACGCGCCGATCGTCACCTGGCTCAACTACGGGGTTCACGGTGCGGAGGCGAGCGGCATGGACTCGGTCGTGCCCTTCGTCTACTACCTCGCGGCCGCGGACGGCGCTGAGCTGGACCGCATTCTGGCCGACAGCGTGATTCTCATTACGGCGATCTTCAATCCTGACGGGCACTCGCAGCGGGTATCGTGGCTGGACGCCTGGGGCGGAGAAGTCGCCAATGCCGATCCGGCACATATCGAGCATCAATACCGCTGGCAGCACTCGCGCACCAACCACTACGGCTTCGACCTCAACCGCCAGTGGCTGCTGCTGACGCAACCGGAGCCGCGTGCCTGGATGCGCAAGTGGCACGAGTGGCGGCCGAACATCACGATCGACTATCACGAGATGAGCGGCGGCCAGACCTACTATTTCCATCCCGGCGTCGCCACCCGGACGAATCCGCTGGCTCTCGACGAGGCGGAGCGGCTAATGGCGGAGACGGTCCGAACATCCGAGGCGTTCCTCGATTCCGAAGCGCGGCTGTATTTCCGTGGCGAGGGATTCGACAACTACTATGTCGGCAAGGGTTCGACCTTCCCGCTGCTCAATGGTGGCGTCGGCGTACTGTACGAGGCAGGCGCAACGCTGGGCCGGGAGCTTAGAACCGCGCACGGTCTGCGGACCTACCGCGAGAACATTCGTAAGCACTTCCGCACGAGCATTGCGAGCATCGAGGCAGGACTCGCACTGCGCTCGGAGTATCTGGCGTACCAGCGAGACTTCTACGCCTCGGCACTCGACGAGGCGGCCGGAGCGCGGACTCGGGCATGGCTCATCTCCGCCCCCGGCGATCCGGTGCGGCTGCATCTGTTCGCCGATCTCCTCGACTATCACCGGATTCAGGCGTATCGCCCATCCCGCGACCTGACTATCGACGGACAGCGCTTCGCGGCGTCCGATTCGTTGCTGGTACCGGTCGATCAGCCCCAATACCGGCTAATCCGCAGCCTCTTCGAGACGGTACTCGAATTCGAAGACACCACCTTTTATGACGTCTCGACGTGGACGATGCCGCCGGCCTTCGGCTTGCGCTACGCCGCGCTCGAGCGCGGCGACTACAGGGACTCGCTGCTCGGCGACGCGCACGAGCCCGAACTGCCCCGAGTCGGCGAACCGCAGCGGGCCGAGTTTGCCTACGCTTTCGAATACGGAGGCTACTACGCCCCGCGGGCGCTCAATCGCCTGCTTGCCGAAGATCTGTTGGTGCGTGTCGCGATGAAGCCGTTTTCCGTGTACACGGCCGATGGCGTCCGCGAGTTTCCGCGCGGCAGCATCGTGGTGCCGTTCGATCGGCAGGAAACCAGTCGCGACGAAATTCACGAACTCATGCGGACCGTCGCCCGCGAAGACCGAATCGAGGTGCATGCATTGACCTCGGGTCGCAGCGCGATCGGCACCGCAGGCATCGAGCCTGGCGGACCGTCGTTCGAAGAACTCGAGGAACCGCGCATCCTGCTGGTGACCGGCGGCGAGATCAATCTGTACGATGCCGGCGAGATCTGGCACTTGCTCGACCATCGCATGCGCATGCCCGTCACCCTCGTCGCCCGAGACGATCTCGGCAGCATCGCCTGGGACCGTTATACGCATATCGTCTTCCCGTCCGGCAACTACGAGGGTTACGAACCCGAGTTCGCAGGCCGGCTCCGGCTTTGGGTCGCTGAGGGAGGTACGGCTGTCGCCTTCCGTGATGCGTCGCCCTGGCTTCGAGCGACGACACTCGATTGGGTGGATCCGGAAAGCGAGGAAGGCATGGCCGCTGCCGTCGAGGAGGACGAAGAAGCCGAACCCGTGGAGCGGACTCAGTACGACGACAAGGACCGACTCGAAGCCGTCGACATTATCGGCGGCGCCATATTCGCCGCGGACCTCGATATCACGCATCCGCTCGGCTTCGGCTACGGGCAGCGCGACATTCACCTCCACAAGAATGTCGAAGAACCGATGGAGTCGACCGACAATCCCTACGCGACCGTTATCGCCTACACGGACGATCCGGTTGTTTCGGGCTACGTGTCAGACGACAACGCCGAAGCCCTTGCCGGCACGGCGGCTCTGATCGCGGAACGCTCGGGCGCGGGCAGCATCGTATTGTTTGCCGACAATCCGAACTTCCGCGGCTATTGGTATGGCACCAACAAGCTGTTCATGAACAGCGTGTTCTTCTCGACGCTGTTTGAAAGACCCGCCGAAAACGGAGGTCACCAACACTAGAGCGGCGCTTACTCCCCGACCGCCTGGAACTGGTACATCGCTTCGACGATCGGCGACAGCGGCTCGCCGAAGCGAGTGAACCAACGGTCGTACAGACGCCGTATGCCGGCAGACCGATACAATTCGGCCAGCGCGCGATCCGCACTGAGCCGAAAGCGGCTGTCGCCGCGCGGCACAACCATGGCATAGGGTTCGAACGACAGCACCGTGCGGAGCATCGTGTACTCCTCGGCGGCATTTTCGCTGCGAAATACCTGTCCCAGCAGCATCGCCCGATCCGAAGCGTAGCCGTCGACCTGGCCGCGGTTCAGCATCTCCATGCCTTCGTCGTGTGTCGCGATGAACTGGATGTCGATGTCGAATTCGTTGATGGCGACGAATTCGCGGATCGTGTCGTCCGTCGTCGTGCCTGCAATCACCGCAATTCGCTTGCCATCGAGATCGGCGACCGAACCGATGTCGTCGGCCCTGCGCGACAGCACCGTGCTGCCGGTGATGAACGTCATCAGGGTGAAGTCGACGCGTTCGCGCCTCGCTAGTGTCACTGTCGTTGCACCGCATTCGATGTCGACGCGGCGCTCTTCCACGGCACTCAGCCGATCCTGCATCGAAACCAATGGCGTAAACGTAATCTCGATGTTGTCGAGGCCGAGTTCGTCGCGGATGCCGGAGGCGATGCGGCGGCAGAGATCGATCGAGTAACCGACCGGGTTTCCATCATCGTCGATGAAGGACAGCGGCGGTGCATCCGGTACGAAGCCGATTCGGAATTCGCCGGTCGCGGCGACCCGGTCGAGATTGCTTTCGTAGTCCTCAGCTAAAGCTGACGACGCGGCAAACATTGCCGCCACTAACACTAGTATTCGATTCACGCGAAACTCCCCTGAAATTCAGGCTCCGAAGGCCTCGAGCGGTATTCGGGTCCATGATACCGGGCAAGCGCGCCCGCGATCCAACCGGCGCGTCCGACCCTGGCGCTAAAGCAGCGCGGCACAACTGCCGATAGACAGTGGGTAGGTTTCCGGAAACTGTGCATGAGCGCCATCGCACCCACCCCACAAAGCCCGCCGATCCACGGATTGCTCGCACGAATCGTGCACGACATCCTCACCGATCGAGCGAGTCTCCCCAGCATGCCGGATGTTGCGCTCAGCATTCGCCGCAGTATGCAGCAGCGGGACTACTCCGCGGCTTCGGTCGCGATGGCAATCAAATCCGATCCCGGTACCGCTGCCTACCTCGTTCGGATCGCCAACAGCGCGCTGTATCGGGGTGCCACCGCAATCGACGGAGTCGAGGACGCCGTCGTCAGACTCGGTCTCGAAACGACACGCAACCTGGTCACCGCCTATGCGCTGCGCGCGATGTTCGACACGGAGTCGAAGGTCATCAAACAGGTCATGTTGAGCCATTGGCGAGCCAGTGCGCGGACAGCGGCTCTAAGCTCGGTCATCGCGGCACACTGCGGAACGGAATGCCCCGACCGGGCGATGCTTGCCGGGCTGCTGCAGGATATCGGTGTATTGCCGCTGCTGCGCGCAATCGACGCGCGGGACATGGCCCCGGACATCGAGCAACTTCTCAATACGATTGGCGCGTTCGCAGGCAAAGTCGGCGTCACGCTCCTCGAACACTGGAGTTTCGACGAAGCCATGATCGAAGTCGCACGCAGCCGCAAGGACTGGTGGCGCGACCCCGGCCCGAACGCGGATCTCGCCGATATCGTGCTGATCGCCCGGCTGCACATGGCGGTCGGCGCGCCGGACATGCACGAGGCGCCGAAAATCAATGAGGTTCCGGCGTACAGCAAGCTGCCGCTGGGCGACATCGGTCCCGACGAAAGCCTCGCATTCCTGCGCGAGGCCGACGCCGAGGTCAACGAACTAGTCCAGGTCCTCGGCGTGGCCTGACGAGACCTTCAAGCCTCACCGTCAGGGCGTCTGACTCAGGATGTCCCACATGTAGTCGGTATGCGCGAAGCAGATGTCGTTGAACTCGTCGACCGCGCGTTCGACACGGCGGTCGTCGAGATCGGCAAGAATCGCGGCACGCGAATGCATGACGTCCTTGTGATCCTGCGCACCAAGCGCGAGGATCCGTCGATACTCGCCGCCGACATTGTGCTTCAGCCACGCCCACGACGTGAGTTCACCGTCACCGATGTGTCCCTGGTAGATCGGACCGAGCACCTCGCGAACGATCTCATCCGCGCGATCCTCGCGCCCGATATCGCACCGGAAGTACACCGTGAAGCCGACCGAGCCTCGGTCCTGGACCGTCGGTCCGCTGCTCGCACCGGCAACAGACTCCCAAATGTAGTCTTCGTGCGATCCGCAGATTGCCGAGAAGGCACGCCCCGCCTCGGGCGTCGTGTCGGTGACGATCTCGCCGAGTGCACCGGATGCGTCGAGCAGCGAATCGATGTCGGACGTCATGATCAGGAGCACCCGACGCCATTCGCCGCCGACGAAATGCTGCAGCCAGCTCCAGGACAGAATCTCCCCGTGCTCCACGGCGGCATCGTAGTGCGGCTTGAAGCTCGAGTTGATGATCTCGTCGGCTCGCGACTCGCCGTCCGGCGAACAGATGTAGTAGGTCGCGTAGACCCAGGTGGTCGGCTCGCCGTCTTGTGCGTGAGCCGCACTCGTCAGGAACGCTGTCAGAAACAGCGCTAACGTCGTCATTCTCATGGCACCTCCCTGGGGTGCCAGAGGCCAAACCCAGCACCCCTACTACTAGTTATAGCAGTCGGGGCGGGAGCTGCCGGGCGGCGGCGCTGAGTTCGCCGCTCATTCCTCGCTGTTGATCAGCGGGAGTTCATCGTCAAGGCCGGTCATTTGCCACCGGCTCAGTGCGATCGGAATGCTGTCGACCGAGTTCAGGTGATCGAAGAAGTCTCGCAGGGAGAACTCCTCACCCCGTTCCTCGAGCTGTTTCGCATAGTCGGCCAGCGTGCGTTCGAGAAGATACTTGCCGGTAATGTAACTGGTGCCGTAGCCGGGCTGACGGAGATAGAGGTGCTGCTCGAACTTGAGCAACTCCTCTTCGGTTGCCATCCAACCGCGCGGCGTCCATTCGACATGCACGCCACCGGCCTCTTCCATCGTCATATCGTTCGCGTGCGCGTAAAGCGATCCGAGCCCACGCGCGGCGCGCTGTGCCAGCATGATCCACACGATCTCTCGAACCCGCGGATTGTCGTCGTAGAGACCGGCGTGCATGAACATTTCCTCGACGCCCGTCGCCGTGCCCTCGTTGCGGCTGTCGAAGATGTTGTAGAGCAGCGCACCCTGCCGAATCGGGCTTGGGTGCGGCTCGTTGTCCATCCGCGCCAGTTCGAACCAGTGGTAGAAGTGCGAATACAGCGGTGTCGGATCGTAGTGGGCGGCGATCCAGAAGAAATTGCGAGTCTCTTCCGGCACGAACTCGCCAAGGTGCTCACGCAGCGCCGGATCGAAGTAGTCGGCGACTGTTACGATCTCTTCGTCGCGCAGCCACTCGATGAACCGGACGGCCGAACGCTCTGCGAGCGCATCGTATTCCGCCGGGTTCGACGCGGCGGCGAGTGGCGGCAGATTCCGATTGCGGTGCTCCTCCAGCTTGAGCGATGCCCAGGCGCGATCGAGTTCCCGTTTCAGCAAACGGACTTCGTCCTCCCAGGTCAGTGGAACGAGATGCACGTTCTGCGCATACCACGTGTAGTTGTCGCGCCCGATGCCCGACGGGCCGTCCTTGGATTCGGCCTGCGAATACAGCCAGGCAATGAGTTCGTCCGTCGCGGACTGCGCCTCGGCGATGACGGCACGAAGTTCTTCTCCCAGGCCTTCTCGCGCGGCGATCCCGTCCAGCGCGAGGCGCTGGTCCTCGATATTCCGGATTCCCGCAATCCACAGCTCGCGCGCGTTGCCGGTCAGGTTCTGCCGAGCCTGCGCCATCAGCGGCGGAATCACGCTCAGGTCGGCGATCAGCCGCCGCTCCTCCGAGTCCATGAGCGGGAACTCGTAAGTCCATAGTTCGGTCACGGCATGATGCGTTGGGCCCTCGTGCGCCGGCACATCGCTGCGGTACAGCCAGATCGATTGATAGTAAGCCGGATCCCGAACCCACGGCATGAGCACGCGATAGTTGAAGTCGTAGCCATTCATCTCGGCGCGCACGAGATGCCAGTCCACCTGCTGCTCAATCGGCCAGTCCGCAATGTCGAAGGCGTGCAACCTGTCGCGCAGCGCGAGAAAGCCAGGATGCCTCGCGTCGAACGTCTCGGCCGTGTAATCGGGCGCGCCGTCCCGGAGTGGCGGATGCTCGAACTCGCGCCACTCCTCGAACAGATCGACGAGCGCGTCGTAATCATGATTATCGGCAATCGCCACGGGACCTCCGATTACAAAGAGCGGCATGCACAGCAGCGCGCGTATACAGAGACTGCAAAGTTGCTTCATCCTCTTGCCCCCAACCTGAGAATAGTCGATGCTCGACATCGCTGCCGACTCAGGGAGTCGATCGCATCGCTTCTACGACCTTGAGATCGCGGTCGATTCCTGCACTGATTCGGCCTCGCGCTCGCCATCGTCGAATCGCCGTCCGAGCTTAACGCCGATCCATGCCCAAAGTGCCGCGATTCCGGAGCCGATCGCTGCCATTGCCGCCAGACCGAGGCCGATCTTGTCCGTCAGAATCGAAAACAATGATCCGGCAACCGCGTCGCCCCCACGATAGATCACGATGTCGATCACAGGCTTGGACTTGAAGCGCTCCTCCGGGCTGATCCGTGTGAACAGAATCTCGCGCGCAGGTCTTGTCAGGCCGTAGTTTCCGGCGCGACGGAATACCTGCAGAGCCAATACGACAACGATGATTGGTGCGATCGCGAGAATCAGCATTCCTACACAGATGAGAACTGGCATCAGAGCAAGGGCGATGGGCATGCCGAGACGACTGACGATCCGGCCGGTCACGAATAGCGCAAGCAGATAGGTCAGAGCGTTAACGATGAAATCGACCAGACCCAATAGTTGCGCGCGCCGTTCGATCTCCAGTACCGCCAGCACTTCCTTTTGCTCGAAGTACACGAACGAACTGATAAACGTGTACAGGAGAATGAACGCAGCTATTCCAAGCATGTAGCGGCTGGTCGCAAAGGCGCGAAAACCTTCCCACCAACGACCGCCCAACGCTGTTGTGTCCGCCGTCACGCTCTCATTGCTCAATTCCGTGCTCTTGAGGTGATAGAGGTAGTAGATCAGCGGTACGCCCAGCAAGAGACCAATGGATGCGATCAGTATCAGAGTCTCGATTCCGAGAATCTCTGCGAAGAATGTGGGCACGAGCGGACCAACGGCTGCACCGGCGCTGGCGCCGGCTGCGATGACCGGAAACAATCGTTTCGATTGTTCACGGGTGAACATGTCCGTCATGAACGTCCAGAAGACAGACGTATTGAAGAGAGCGAATACGCTGACCCAGAGGTAGTACACCTTGCTTATGATCGTGCGGTCCTCTGTGATGCCCACTCCGATCGCCAACAAACCGAATGTCGCGGCAAAGAACACGTACAAAATCGCGACGATGTATCTGAGTCGCGCGCGCGAAACAGCAAAACCGAATACGGCTACCAGGACCGCACAGATACCGAAGTTCAGCCACCAGAGAATGCTGAGTTCGGTGTTGCTCCAATCGCTCGGCATTGCATCCCGAACGGGGCGAAGTACGAAGTACGACGCCATAAGGAGAAACGCGAAGAGCATCGATGCGAATGCTGCTTTGATCTCGTGCGCCTCGATCTGAGACAACACTTTCGCAATTCGCGCGACAGGACCGGGTAGATTCAAGGCCGCTTCCTTGTTGATAGTTGTTGGTTTGGGACCTTCTGGCGTCCGGTTAGTTTACCCGACGCGTTCCGAGCGAGCGATCAAACCGAGGTCGGCCACCGCAGCATAAACTTCGCGCCGCCCAGCGACTCCGACGAGTCCACGCGCACCTCGCCTCCGTGCAGCGCGGCGATGCGCGCCACGATGGCCAACCCCAGGCCGTAGCCACCGGTCTCACGATTTCGGCTGTCATCGAGCCGTGAGAAGGCCTTGAACACGGCTTCTCGATCGCTTTCGGCGATACCCGGACCGTCATCCTCGACCGCTACGCGAAAGTGCTCGTCGGTCTCAGCGACGCTAACGCGAACCGCGCTTGTCGCGTATCGCCCGCCGTTCGTCAGCAAATTACTGATCGCGAGTTCCATCAGCCTCGAGTCCATCTCGAGACTCTTCACACTCGAGTCGAGCTCGATGGTAAGGCTCCTGTCGGGCCGCCGACAACGATCGGCGATCTGCTCGAGCCACGCGTCGGCGGGAACCGACTGCCAGTTCATGTTGAGGTCCGGGTGATCCAGCCGTGCATAGTTGAGCATCGAACCGATCAGCTCGTCGATGTCCTCGACGTCGCGTACGACGGCGTCGATCTGCTGGCTGGCTTCGTCATCGCTGCGGTCATGCAGGACGGCCAGCGCCATTCGGATTCGTGCCAGGGGCGTGCGCATCTCGTGCGAGAGCGCGGCGATCAACTCCTTCTGTGTTTGAATGAGACCGCTGAGTCGCGCCGACATGTCGTCGAGATTGCTCGCCAGCTGATCGAGCTGCGTCGCATCGTCGGCTGTCCGCAGTGGCTCCCTGTAGTCAGCGGCGAATCTCTGCGACGCCGACGTAATCAGCCTGACGTCCTTGAGCAACGGTCTAAGCCAAAGGCCGACGACCACGAATATCGAAAGATAGAAGATCGGTGGGAGCAGCCGGCTGAAGAGCTGCTCGCGCCGCTCTGGAATCGGGCCAAGACGCAAGTGCCCGCCGAGAGCCTCGGAGTAGCGGATGTACGAACGATCGCCAGCCGCGTCGACGAGCGTCTCGAACGCCTCACCGGATTCGCCCGCAATAGCGACATCGTCGCCCGCCAGCAGATTGACGCCGAAGCCGAGATCGGCGGCGATCGCCACGGCTGCTTCTTCACGCGCCTGCGTGGCCTCGAGGCGCATCTCAACGAGGTCGAAGGTCGCGCCTATCCAGCGGTCTTCCGGAGCATTGACGCCGGACTGCATTCTCGACAGTCCGAAATCGAGGATCGCGGCGACAACGAGCAGGCTGGCCGCGAGGAACAAATAGGAGCGGAACAGGAGCCGGTTTCGATGAAAAAACGAACGGCTCACCCGGCCTCGTCCCAGGCGTCCGGCACCAGCAGATAGCCCTTGCCCCAGACCGTCTTGATGCGTGCCGGCGTGGCCGCATCGTCACCCAGCTTGCGCCGCAACTTTGAAACGCGGCCGTCGATCGAGCGATCCAGCCCGTCGTAGTCGATTCCGCGCAGTTTGCGGAAGATGTCCTCCCGGCTCAGCACCTTTCCGGCGTGCCGCGCCAACAGCGACAGCAGCTCGAACTCCTGGGTGGTCATCTCGACACGCTCGGCACCCAGCCAGACTTCCTGTGACGCCTCGCTGACCCGAAGACAGCCAAGTACGACGTCAAGACGCGGTTCGTCGGAGTCCGCCAGGCCTTCGACGCGCCTCAGAAGCGCTCGAGTCCTTGCCAGCAAAACCATCGGATCGACGGGCTTGGTGACGTAGTCGTCCGCGCCAGCCTCCAGCCCGATCACCTGATCGATATCGGAATCCCTGGCGGTGAACATCAGGATGGGTCCGTCGAAGATGTCTCTCAGCTCACGGCAGACTTCGAGACCGTCCCTGCCCGGAAGATTGAGGTCGAGCAGGACCACCCGCGGCCGTTCCTCGCCAAAACGGCTGACGGCGAGATCGCCGCGGGATTCAATGGCCACGCTCAAGCCGTTTTGCTGAAAGTACTGAGCCGTCAGTTCGGCCAACCTGCGGTCGTCCTCGACGAGCAGTATGTCTACGCCACGCGATTTCAAAGCAGATCCCAGACGTGCCTCGTCCTGCGCCGGCGCCGCCGGTCGTCCGTATCCATCCTGAGCACTTCGACCGTCACCGTCGCAACGCGAACCGAACCGTCCCGTTCGCTCATCCAGTAGCTGAAACTTTCCTGCACGCTTCGCTCGTCCTCGTGCTCGCCATCTCGTTCATCGCTCCAGCACCTGAGCGGAGCGCCGCCGAAATCGTTGAACAGACAATAGTATCCGCTTTCCTCGCTGCTCCAATGAACCAGAAAAGACATGTCGCAGGACGGCGTTGTCTCGTCGGTGATGCAAAGAACGGGTTTCACCCGCATCTCGACATCGTCGGCCATCGCGAGTGCCGCGGGCAGGAACAGAAGAAGCAGAGTCGATAGCCGCACCGTATCAGAACCTGTAGCCGAAGCCGGCGAAGTAGCCGTACACCGTTCTGTCGACCACGATAGGGCTCGCGAAGGCCTCGTTGTTGAGCCTTTCGGCCTCGGCGACCAGCGCAAACTGCCAGTGCCTGTTCAGCTGATAGCCGAACATCAGCCGGCCGTGCACGTTGACGCCGGCACCCGCGCGATAGGCCGGCAGCGCCGGCGACGACTCGCCCGGGCGAACGCCCCAGTAGTAGTCGTTGAGTGCCTCGCTCTTGTAGCTGACGCCGAAGGACGGCTCGAAGTACCAGCGCTGTTGCCGGAATCCGCGCCCGTAGTCGGCGTGAATCTCGTAGCCATCGTGAGTACTGGAAACGTCACGGTGCGCGGTCAGCTGCAGCCGGCCCCAGCGCCCTCCCGCCAGCAACTCCACACCAACCTCTCCCGCATAGTCCCTGTCGGGAATCTCAAGCAATGTCGCAACCGGCAGCGTCCCGCCGTCCAGGCCTGCCGTGACGAATGCCGTATCGGTCTTGCCGAAGAAAACCCTGTCGCTGTTGAAGCGGCCAACCAAACTGGCGGTAACGTAGTCATTGTCCGCGAATGTAAAGCCCACATCACCGTTGTCGAAGAAAAAGCGGTCGCCGAACCACGCGATGTCCAGGTCGACGGCGATCGGTATTTCGTCGGACAGCACGAGCGGATTCGTCCGAATCCCGTACCCGAGCGCGATTCCGAGCTGCCAGCGCGACTCGGTCTCGGCCGGCTGGTCGGCATGAGCAGGCTGCCACGCCAGGACGAGCGCGAGGCATGCCGCGAGCAGACGAAATGACGTCATGGTCCGCTTCCTTTGTTGCGTCGCAAGGTCATGCAGTGTCTCAGGACCGGCACGCCCCCGCGTTTGCGAATTGTATGAAAACTGTCGATTTGTGTAGCGGTGCTACAGAACTCGACATTCTCTCTCAACATTCTGCACAGATTCCGAGCCGGCCCGCTCGTAGTCTGGGCACAAGGGAAACTCTGGAGACATCCTAATGAAACGGCTGATTCTTTGCATAGCGCTTGGCACGCTGGCTGCCTGCGGTGGATCCGGCGGCTCCACCGAGCCGCCCGGACCGCAATCCGGACTGTTGTCGAAGGTAACCAACGCTGCGGACCTCGAGGCGTCGATCAAGAATGGCTTTCTCACCGTACGCGACGGCCAAGCTGTTACCGCGGCCACTGATGCGGGCGCGCTTGCAGCTCAAACCGGCAACTTCACGGGCACCTACACGCAGGAACTCAATGTCGACGAATTCGACACGGTCAAGTATGACGGCGACAGGCTGTTCATCGCGCCGCGGCTCTACGCGCACTGCTGCTTCGCGTTGAACAACCCGGCGCTCGACGCTACGTCGATGCCCGCTCAGCCCCCCGGTGCCCGCTCCATTCGAATCCTCGATACCGACCCGGCAAATGGCAGCGCCGTGCAAACCGGCGAGATCGCCCTCGATGAGAGTACGTCGGTTCAGGGGATGTACCTCGCGGGCGACCGTATGGCCGCCTTGACCAGCACGTGGTTTTACGGCCACTTCGGCGACCATTGGGGCGACGTGGCGATCTGGGCGCCGGAGAAGGCAGGCCTCCAAATCTACGACGTCGCCGACCCGGCGGCACCCGATCTGGAATTCGATGCGCTCATCGACGGCACTTTCGTCGATAGCCGGCGAATCGGCAACAGAGTGTACGTCGTGACCCGGTACTCGCCGCAGATTCCCGGGATCATCTACAACGTCTCGACGATTGCCGATCAGGTGACGAATCAATCGATTCTCTCCAACTACTCGCTCGATGACCTTCTGCCGAAGATCACTATCGATGGCGTATCCACTGACCTGGTCGATCCGCAGAATTGCTACATCCCGACGACCGGTGCGGGCTACCCGGTCATTACCAGCATCACCAGCTTCCCGATCGACGACCCTTCGTCTTTCGAGACCACCTGCTTCAATGACACGGCGCAGGGAATCTACATGTCCGAGACTTCGCTGTATCTAACCGACGTGCGCTTCGACGCAACCTGGACACGCAGTGAAACCCGCATACACAAGTTTCGCCTGTCCGGAGCGGATGCCGCCTACCGAGGATCGGCCGATATCGAGGGCCAGGTGTGGCGCGGCGGCCAGCAGGACTTCCGGATGAGCGAATCCGGCAGCGATCTTCGGGTCTTCTCGTCGCAGTACGATTGGAATGACCCCGATTTTGTCGATCACCACCTGTACGTCTTGCGCGAGTCGTCGACGGCCGTCGCGCTCGAGACGATCGCGGAACTTCCGAACGCCGCGCGTCCGGAAGAGATTGGCAAGCCTGGCGAAGAGCTGTTCGGCGTTCGCTTCCTCGGCGATCGAGCCTTCGCGGTCACGTTCGAACGCATCGACCCACTGTACGCCATCGACCTGTCCGACCCGAACGACCCGTTTGTCGCGGGCGAGCTCGAGGTTGCCGGATTCTCCGACTTCCTCCATCCGGTGAGTGACGAACTGCTGCTCGGCATCGGCAGCGATGCGGTCGGCGGCATCAAGCTCGAACTCTTCGACATTTCGGACATGTCTGCGCCGATGTCGCGGGGAACGGAGGTACTTGGCGACCGCTGGTCATTTACCGAGGCCCGGCACGACCGGCACGCATTTGCCTACATGGCCGACATTGGCGGTGTCGACAGGTTTGCGATTCCGGCAACGATCTACGACAACGATCAGTTCTCTCTCGAACTCTCCGGACTCTACCTGTTCGAGATCCACGACAAGGCGACGCCGGGCAGCGCATCGCTGGTGCCGGCCGGCTCCGTCCTGCCACCGGTCGACGGGATCGAGATTCCGTACATCAATCGCAATCGGGCGTTCTTCCATGACGACACGGTCTTCTTTGTCCGAGACGACGTCGCCTGGGCCGCATCCTGGCTGTCACCGACGATCATTAATGGTCCGTTCTGATCGATCGGAGTCTGCCGGGTTTGGGAGGGGGCCTCGCGCCCCCTTTTTTTCACCGGCTGCTCAATCAGGGATTCAGGTCGTCTGGCGCCGTAGCTCGTCGATGAGACGCTGTCGTTCGATCTCGGCGCTGTCGCCGCTCCCGAAGATAAATAAGCCAGATGAGAAACTCGTCCCGTAGGATGTAACGACGTTCACCGTCTGGCCGATCGCCACCAGAAATTCCTCGTCCGTCAACGTGCTAAGCGGGTGGATATAGGTTCCCCACAGCATGCCCTGGGCGATCGCATAGCGCGCGTCCAGAGCCGAATCGAAGTTTGCCTGCATCAGCCGGATGAGCTGCTCCTGCTCCAGCTCGTCGGCAGGCTCGATAGGAATCATGATGCGCATACGATCGGCGGTAGCATCGAATATCACGACCGCCTCGATTCCCTCGACCGCCAGCAGCCACGACGTCCCCTCGAGGACGGCCTCTGAATCTACTCTGAGGATCAACTCGCCGAGCCGCTCCGGCGTCATCTCCGCACGCACGTCGTTTCCTTGTGCGGCGGCGAACGGCGAATAGGCTGCGATCAGTGCAGCGGCGAATGCAACCAACAGACGACTTCTCATGCTTTCGACCTCTGTGCGGATGGATGGTGGCTTGAGCGCGTCTCGCAACGCCGATTGAACAATAAGATCAATCGTCGGCTCGCGCTGCTAAGCCTATGATTCTTGAGAACTGTGACGAACGACATAGTTCAAACCGGGCATCGGTCGCATACTTACGCGTGATCTGATGCAGCGGCGCACTCAGACCTTTCCCTGGGATTCCCGGGGTCTCTATACCGCGCCAATGCCTGTCTTTTAGGGGACGTGACGTGCAAAGACATCAACAAGGCTTCACGTTGATCGAACTCATGATCGTTGTTGCAATCATCGGCATTCTGGCGTCGATGGCCGTGCCCGCGTACCAGACGTATCTGCTTCGCGCGCAAGTCGCCGAGGGACTCAATCTGACCGGGCCGTTGCAGGCAGCGGTTGCCGAATATTACAACGACTTCGGTGCGTTCCCGGCTGACAACAATGTTGCCGGCGCAGATCCGGCAAACAACTATTCCGGCAAGTATGTATCGCGCATATCGATCGCGGGCGCCGTCATATCCATCCAATACGGCAATGATGCCAGCGCACAGCTGGCCGGCGAAACGGTAACGGTGACGGCAGTACCCTCTGCCGGGAGTCTCGAATGGGACTGCGGAACCGGCGGTGTCATCCCGGAGATCTACCTGCCATCCGTCTGCCGCTAGGCCGACTTCGAAGCCACCGCTAGCTCAATGGCGGCGATTCCGTCGTCTCCCGCATCGCGACCTGACTCTCCAGCCAGCGGATTGCGCAGCCCTCGTCCGTGAATGCCCGGAAGACGGCGTTGCGCTGCACGGCGACCATCTCGCCGAGACGACCCGGGTCGATGAACGGCTCATTGCCGAGCAGCCCCATTACGATCAACGGCGATCGCGACGTCTGCAACTCCGCAATGGTCACGCCCAGCTCATGACGCGCCGCCGTACTTGGCGCCGTCCCGTGACATTGGCGTATGTCGAACAGCACCCCGCGCTTGCCCGCGGCGGCGCAGGCATCCAGGCCCTCCACGAGAAGCTCAGAGAAGGGTGCGGGCCATACTTTCCCTTCGCACCGCACAACAGCGATCGAACCAGCGGCATCGATCTCGAAGCAGAGCGTGTGGTCGTTGTCGGAAGATACTCTCTTCATCGTCCCGGGTTTGAGCGTTCCTGCTGGGGTCGCAATAGCAGCGATCACGATGCGCGTTGCTCCGAGTATGCCGAACGCGAATGCGACTCGTGTCCGACATGCCCAACGTCCGTTCGGTAACGAACGCGCTCAGATCGACAGCGTTCTCGGCCTCCCCCATCCTGGCCGCGTTACCCGCGCTGCGCCGCTCGACATCGCCGACGCTTCGCCGCGCCGGGAAGCTGGTATGACAGATCCACGAGCGCCCAAACGCCAATCCAGGCGCGCCCTGGGTTTTCCTGAGTCACATCCGGATGGCGGACGGGCCTGCGGAACGCGTCAGAAGAGTCCTTTCTTATTATCGTTATCGGGAACGGCAGTGTACCCAGCCGCGGGTCCGGCGTCGCGCAAGAATGCGATCGCGCCGTAACGTTTTCGTAACCTTACTGCGCCTCGGTGACCCAGGTCACCAGCTGGGTGGTTGTGTCTTCCTGCGTCTGCTGACCGAGTCCACGGGTGCGGCCACCGCGGAAGCCGGCCTGATCGAGCAGATTATCCAGATCCGAACCGGACCCAAGCGCTCGCGTCGCGGACAGCGTCGGCTGCGCAAGCCGGCTGAAGTCCGTCATGTTTCCGCCCCGCGCCGGAACCGCGATCAGCAGCATTCTCTCCAAACCGGTTGTGCTCGCGGTCACGGGAAAACCTCCGACCGCATTGCCAATGTACTGACTGCCGCCCGCTTCCATCCGGTTGGGCGCTCCGATCCGCTGCGGATAGTAGGTCGTGATGCCCCAGCGGCTGTCGAGAAACAGTACGGTAACGTCCTGCGATTGATCCGACCGGTTTTCGATCCGGAATCGTACGTAGTCGCCCGGCCTGAGGACGGGTCGAACTCCGCCGGATACTCCCTCGAACTCCGCTTCCCCTTCGCGACGCACCTCCATCACGAGCACCACCACGGCGGCGCCGCCCGACGCCGTCGCTCGGGCGACGCTCATCAGGTTGGTCGCTCTGGCCACGGCGCGCAGACTGTCGAGCAGCGCCCGCGCATTGCCATCTGACGGCCCCGCCACGGACGGCGTGAGGTCCGCCTCGGTCGCACAGGCGGTGTCGTCACCTTCGCGCAGAATGTCCCGAGTGCAGAGTTGACCGGACGGCGGCAGGAGCCAAACGGCGTCGTCGCGGGCCAGCAGGCGAAGGTCAGCGGGGTCGCGGGAACCGACCCATTCGATCATGTTCTGCAATCCGTCCTCATCCGCAGCCACCGCATCCCTGATCGAACGAGCGGCTGCTTCGTCCTCCGGCAGCGCTATCGCCATCGTCAGGGAAATGGGCCGCTGGACCGGCCTTACGTAGGCCGCGTCGGGGATCGCGTCCGCGTCGAGTGCGTCCAGGCCGTCAAACCGGACTGGCGCTGCGCGACTGTCAGAGAGTTGAGCGCTGGTGATCTCCACGTAGCCGATCGCCTCTTCGGTTTCCGCACCGGGATGCGGCACGACGGCGAGGACCGTCCCGCTCGTTACATTGTGCAGGCTGCCCGCGGGTATCGAGATTTCACCGCCGTCGACGTCCACTCGATACTGCTCGACGAGCTCACCTTCTTCGGCGCCGAAGACCGCGGCATCCAGGCTGCTGCCGACGAACAAGGGCGTCGGCCGAGTCCGGTGCATGGCCTCGTACTCACGCATCAACTGATCGCCCAACTGCCGATACGTCAGTCCGGGATTGGTCTGCACGAGATTCATCAGTGTGAAAGTAAACATGCCGTGCGCCTGACGGGGACGCACGCCGCGCGGCAATCGCATTTCCGGCGTGGTTTCCGTGGTCTGCGCGGCAAAAAATGCGACGTAGCCTGCCGCATCGTCATCGAGCGCCGCGTCGTCACCGCTGAACGAATGCTCGGCCTCTCTCGATCCGCGTGACCGGACCTGGCCGGCTTCGGCTTCTTCGAGAGCTTCGCGAGCAACGTCGCGCTCTGCAGGTCGAACGAGTTCCATGAAGTCGATTTCGCGATCGAGTTCGCCATCGGGCTCGATGCTGCGAGTCATATCGCCGGAGTGACAGCTGTCGAACACGATCCAAACGAATGCGCCGTTGTTGCGCAGGCTGGTGACGAAGAAATTTATCTCGTCGTCTACGATCGCGTTCTCGACCGCTTCGGTACCGTCATCCCAGTAGCCGATATCGCGCGGCAGGAAGATCTCGTCGAAGTTGTCGGCCTCCTCGCTCGCGCCGTCACCGCGCGTTACGACCGGCTGACGCGACCCGTGACCGGAGAAGTGCAGATAGACGAAGTCGCCGTCCCGCACCGCGTCGACCAATTCCTCCATCGCCTCGAGAATCGCCGCACGGGTGGGCAACTCCGCACCGTCGACGCCGTCGGCGACAATCCGTATGTTGTCTTGCTCGAATCCCCAGTTCGACAGGATCTCGGCAACGAGTCTGGCGTCGTTAGCAGGTCCGTACAGGTCGCGTCCTTCGAGACTCGGATACTCGCTGACGCCCACGATCAGCGCGTACCGCTTGCCGGCGTCGGCGGCGGCGCTAGCCGGAGCGAATCCCGCACCGGGCAACGCGAGCGTGATCAATACGAGTGCGATGAGCGCGAGTGTGGGGAGCCTGCGAGTAGTCATGACGCTGCTCACTATCGGAGTGAAGAGGGTTGAGAGCGCCGGCTGCGGCGGAACTGCCGCAGCCGGCGGACCTGCGGTCTTAGTTCGTGCAGAGATCGTACACGTTGTAGACGGATCCCAGGTTCTCGACTTCGACGCGAACCGTCGCGGTCGAGTACTGGTTCCAGGAGCAGAACTCGTTGTCGCTGTAGCTCAGGCCCTGACAGATCAGCTGACCGTTGGGTGCGTAGACGAAGAGATCGAGATCGGTATCGCCGTCACCATCCAGCGAGATGTAGTTCGATCCCGGCGTGAACGTGATCGTCCAGATGTCCGTATAGCCAGCCCACACGCTATCGTTGTAGCAGCCCGGCCCGGCGATATCGCCGCGCGCACCGGCCATTTCGGCATCCTCGATGAGCGCGATGAGCTCTTCGTTGTCGCCGGCAAGTTCGCGAGCGCGATCCAGCAGACCGTCTTCTTCCGGCTTCATTTCGCCAGCCTCACCGCTGCCCTCGGACTCTGCTTCACCGTCACGTTCCTCGATCGTGCCCAGACCGTTCATGATGTTTGCCGCCACGATCAATGCCAGCGCGTCGCTGTTGCGATCGCCGTAGGCAGCCAGCTCGTTGGCCAGTGCGAGATCCATACCGGTGGCGACTGCGTCGCCTTCCGGCTTGTCACTCTCGTGCTCGTCGGCCATGGCAGCCATGGACGTAGACATTGCGATTGCTGCTACGCAAGCGAGGACGCCTGTCTTGATGGGTCCGGACTCAGTCTTGCAAGTCATGATGGGTTCTCTCCTTTGCTTTTTGCTTAAACCACGAGTTCTGGTGATTCAGAGTCAGCACCAGGCCTCGCTTACGAATCGACGGATTTCGCCACGGTGTATTGCTCCAAGGCTGGCGCCATGATGAATCCCGATAATCACTACGACGGCGTTCGATCTGAAATGTCAGGGCGCATGCCGCGCACGCGTTGATCCCGCGGGAGCGCCCCAACGAGGGCCGCTGCGGTATATAAGGAGTGGATGTCTATGCCCCAAAACCCCGATTGTCTTTGTCCGCGACGCGCCTGGAAGTTACTTATTAATTATGCGAGTCTTCCGACGATTATCGGGCTTTCCCCAATGAATGCAAAGCCCCGTTTAGAATCGGTATAAACAATCAAAACAACTACCGAATCAATGGCTAAGTCGAACGGCGGTCCTTTTCACGGAACCGACGGTTGCCCTGACATTTTTTGCCGTCGTGCGTCGAGTATAGTGGAACGCATTCGACGTGCTGTGATCAGTTCGGCAATTCTCGAGTCCGGTTTACGCTCAGACTTCCGGCGAGGCACCAACGGATGAACGACGACGAGTGCGTGAGGGAAATAGCCAGTGGGGGTGCCGCTCAGGACGCGGCCATTGCCCTGCTCTTCGAGCGCTATTACAGGAAATTCATGTCCTATCTGACGATCCGCCGTGTATCGGCACAGGACGCAGAGGACATCGTACAGGACGTATTCGTCAACGTGGTGAATTCATTGCGCGGATCCGAAGCCGACATCAAGAGCGCCCGAGCCTATCTCTATCGCTCGCTGCACAACCGGTTCGTCGACCACCTGCGAGCAAAGCGCCCCGAGGTCCGCGAAGCGGAGCTTGCGGGCAACAATGACGGAGACGACTCCGCCATCATAGAGAGAATCGCGGACAATCTCGGTTTCGAGGGCGACGACCTGGGCTTCCTCGAGTGTTTCCAGCGAGCGCTGAGGACCTTCTTCGACAACGATCAGGACTCCGGTACCGCCATCCAGATGGCGGTCGAGGGATTCAGCGGCGAGGAACTGGCCGACGTGCTTGGGCGGACCCACGGCGCGGCACGCGAGTTCCTCCGCCAGTGCCGGAAGAAATTTCAAACGCTGTTGCGCGAGCTCTGCCTCGACTACTTGCCGGAAAGACTTCGAGGTGCGTCATGACTGACGAGCGTTCGAAGCTTGCCGACGAAGCATGGGTCGATGCTCTCGAAGGCAGGTCTGTCGATGACGTCGACGTCGACGATGCGAGGCTGATTCGCGCCACGATTGAGGCGCACGACGCGCTGTCCATGGAGCGCATAAGCGACGAGCAACTCGACGCGGCGAAGAAGAAGCTCATCGCCCGCCTCGGCGCAGAAGACGACGGCACCACCGGCGACGGGGGGGCCGCCGAGACACAGACCAAGGTTGTCGACCTGTCGACGCGGCGGCCGGAGAAAGCACGGCGCTCGGTGTGGCAACAGAACCCGGCGATGCTGCTTGCCGCGAGCGTCGCGTTCGTCGCGATCATGGTCATGGTGCTGCGGAATCCCGACATTCCGGACGGTCCCGTTGAGATCCTGGCGTACGGCGAAGTCGATACGCTACGCGGCTCGAGCGGCGAGAGTGTATTGCGAGTCGAAAACCCAGACGCCTTCGGCCGCGAACTGGGCGCCAGATTGATCGAACGGGAGATTCCGTTCGTTCTGACTGCGGCGACGCCGGACTCGCCCGACCGGTTCATCAGCATCCAGGTGGACGGCGTTGCGAATGTGACCGGCGTGCAGGACACCCTGGACGAACTCGGTCTCGATCGGCCGTCAACGTCGGTGCTGGCGGTTCGACTGGTTGCCAATGGAAATGATGAAACCGACTAGAATAATCGTAAGCCTCGGGGCGATGTGCCAGCGGGTCCGTGCGCCGTCGCTACCGATGCAAGAGGAGTGACTGCAATGCTGTCTCGGACGCTGTTAACCCTGGGATTCGCGGTGGCAATTGGCCTCGCGCCGACTGACGCCGCACTCTCCGACAATCACAACGGGAACCGCGGCCTTGGCGACGCGGTCGCTACGGCACATGCCATATCCGGAACCCGCCGCGCGCTGGTGGTTGGCATCTCGCGCTACGAGAACCTGCCCGCCGACCAGCAGCTCGATTACGCTGACGATGACGCGGAGATGGTATACGCGTTCCTTCGCAGCCCGGCAGGCGGCTCGACAGAGCAGGCTGTATTGCTGCTCGATGAACAGGCCCGTGCGGCCACGATCGTGCAGGAACTAACGCGTTTGCGCGACGCCGCGCGCGCAGGCGACGAGATCATTTTCTACTTCGCAGGCCACGGCGACGTCGAGCGGGCGGTGGAATCCGCTCCGGGTCTTCTGCTCGGATACGACGCGCCGGCGAGCGGACTGTATGTCGCCAACGGCGGATCGATCCCGCTCACCTTCGTCCGCGAGATCATGAAGGAAATCGTCGACAAGGGCGCCCGCGTCATCATTCTCACCGATGCCTGTCGCGCCGGCAGCGTAAATACGAGCCTCGAATCGGGTGCCCAATTAACCAGCGGCGCGCTCGCGCGCGAATGGCAGAACGTATTCCGCTTTGTCTCGTCCGATGCCGACACGCTGTCGGAGGAGGATCCTGAACTCGGCCACGGCGTGTTCACCTACTACTTGCTGCGCGGACTGCTCGGCGAAGCCGACGGCGCCATGCCCGGGGCGGATCAGGACGATCAGATCAGCCACCGTGAGATCGACCGCTACGTAAGCGATCAGGTCTACGCGCGGACCGGCGGCGGCCAGTCGCCGGTGCTTAGCGGCAATCCGGGCCGGCCACTGTCGGTCGTCACGCCGGGCGTCACGTGGGCAACGCTCGAGCGTTTCGTTCCGGCGAGAGCCGAAGTCGAGGCGCAGCAATATGCCGTCGACCGCGGCCTGACCACCGAACAGCGCGAAGCTCGGCTGGAATCGCTGACCCCGGAACAAAGGGCGCTGGTCGAAGGATTCACAACGGTGCTGCAGTCGGGCCGTCTGGTCGGAGCCGGCGGTGCTGTCGAGATGTACGAGTCGATGCGCGGCAGGATTCCGGCCAACTACTTCAAGCAGCATGGCGACAACCTCGCTACCGCGCTGGAGAACCAGGTTCAGACGATCTTCTCGGAGCACCTGAGCGGCGAGATGCGAAGCGACACGTCCGGTGACGGTGACAGCGACTCGCTGTGGAACGTGTCCAGCGAGGAACTCGAAGCCGCGGCTGAAGCCATGCAGGCGGCAGTCGAGTTGCGCGGCGCGACCTATGCCACCTACCCGTCGATGCGCAGCCGTCTGCAGTTCCTGCGTGGCTGGTCGGCCGTCGTCGCCGGCGAATACGAAGAAGCCGTCGAGCTTCTCGAGGACGTACGGCCGCAATCCGCGTTCTCACTGAACGCCGAAGGCTATGCTCACTATCGCAACGGACGCATGGACGAGGCTGCCGAGGCCCTGGCGCGATCCGCGGAACTCGCGCCCAACTGGGCGGAGCCCGTGCGCTACCAGGGATTCGTCGAGCAGTATCGCGCGAACTACGAGGAGGCACTTGTCTTCTATCGGCGCGCTGCGGCGATTACCCCGAGCAATCCGCTCTTGCAGATCGATATCGGCGAAGTACATGCCGCAAGCGACGATCTCGACGCCGCGATGGCTGCGTGGCGCCAAGCGCTCGATATCGACGCAGAACGGTCCGCGTCCACGATCGTCAACTTCGTTCGTGCATGGCGAATTCCGGATCGGGACGAGCTCGCGGAGAGTATCTATGCCGAAGCGCTGATGCGCGATCAGGACAGCGAAAGCCTGTACGTTGACCGCGGCGACCTGTACCGAATGATGGCGCGCTACGACGAGGCCGAGGAAGACTACAACCAGGCGTTGCGTATCAATCCCGACTACGAGTCGGCGCACAACGCGCTCGGCCTGCTGTACGAAAGTCTGGAGCGCTATCCAGAGGCCGCCGAGGCGTATGGCCGAACGGCGGAATTGGTTCCCGACAGCCCGGTCCCATGGGTCAATCGCGGCGACATCTATCGTTACCTGGAACGCTACGACGAGGCGATCGCCGACTACGAGCGCGCGCTGCAGAACGACACCGAGTTCTCCGGCGCCTACTTCGGACTGGGCCGCGTTTATGAGGCGCAGGAAGACTACGACAATGCCGAGCGCTCACTGAGCCAGTACGCGGAATATTCCGATTCCGGCTACGCGTGGAACACGCTCGGCGTGTTCTACGAGATCAGGCTCGAACAGTACGCGGATGCGATCCGCGCCTACGAGCAGGGTGTCGCGGCGGATCCGGAGAACGCGTTGTTGTTCGCCAATCTCGGTGACGCCAGGCGGAAGCTCGACCGGCCCTACGAGGCCGCTGGCGCCTATCGCCGGGCGCTGAGCTACGATCCGTCGCAATCGGTTGCCATCGATGGCCTGGAGGCGCTCGAAGACCAGAATATCGTGCCGCGCCGGCAGCGCACGGTCGAGACGATCGACGGCCGGCTGGACCCCTCCAACGCACTGGACTTCGGCGACGGCAGCCTGTTCACGATGCATGAAGTCTACGGCGAAGAGGGCGAGGAGTGGACGATCCTGCTGCAGTCGGACGCATTCGATCCGTACCTGTTCGTATTCGACGGTGACGTCGAGATTGCCGCCGACGATGACGACGGTCCGGGCCTCGATTCGTCGCTCAAGGTCACGCTGCCACGCACCGGCCGCTTCACGCTGATTGCGAATACCTACAGTCAGGGCGAGTACGGCAACTACGAAATCATCATGCTGCGCGAGCAGCCGGAAGGTCAGGGCTTCGGTGAAGCACAGGTATTCACCGGTGAACTGACGAGGCGCAGCGAGCAGCTCGATGACGGCCGGCGCTACGAGATTCATTACATCAATGCGAACGCGGGCGAACAGCTCGAGGTGATCGCGGCCTCCGACGTCTTCGATCCGCGGCTGTTCATCTTCCGCGGCGAAGAACTCATCGTCGAAGACGACGATTCCGGCCACGGCAGGAATTCACGCGCCGTATTTTCGGTGCCCGTGACCGGCGAATACGTGATGTGGATTGTCAGCTACGAGACGGAAGTGCTGGGCGAGTACCGGCTAGCGGTCCGTCGCGGCACTGGCCCCGCCGTCGCTACACCCGCCGCCAGTCAGCCCGAGGTGTCCTACGGCTCGCTGTCCGCAAACAGTCTGCGATTGGAAACGGACAATTCACCCTACGCGGTACACGAGATCTCCGCCGTTGCCGGAGAGACCTTCGAGATCACAATGGAGTCGACCGACTTCGACACCTACCTCCTGCTGTTCGATCCCGCTGGCAACCTGCTCGCCGAAGACGACGATGCCGGCGGCGGTACCAATTCGCGAATTACGTTCACCGCGGCGACCAGCGGAACCTACGTGGTGTACGCCAACAGCTACGGTCCCGATGCCAGCGGTTCGTATTCGCTGTCCGTGCGCGGTGGCGGCGGCCAGCGGGCAACGCCGTCAGCCGTATCGGGTTCCGCCGTCAGCGAGCCGGAGATGTCGTACGGGTCGCTGTCCGCCGCCAGTCCCCGGCTGGAGTCGGACAATTCGCCGTATGCCACCCACGAGTTTTCGGCCAGCACCGGCGAGACGGTGGAAATCCGCATGGAATCGTCCGATTTCGATACCTACCTCATCCTCTTCGATCCGTTCGGCAATCTTGTCGGCGAGGACGACGATTCCGGGGGCGGCACCAACTCGCGGATCACGTTCACCGCGGAGACGAGCGGCAGTTACGTCGCTTACGCCAACAGCTATAGCCCGGACTCCACCGGGTCCTATTCGCTGTCGATTCGCCGCGGCGGCGCACTGGCTGCGGATGTCAATGTCGGAGCAGCCGCAGGGGACGATGCGCTGGCCGATACGCTCGGCGCATCCCTCGATGGCAGCGGCGTCGTGACTGGCGAACTCACGATGGCCAACGAGCAGATCGAAAACGGACCGTACTTCGCCATTCACACCATCACGGTGAGTGCTGGCGATACGCTGACATTCTCAATGGGCTCCGCGGACTTCGATACCACGCTGTACGTCTATGACCTGGACGGCAATCTGCTGGGCACTGACGACGACTCCGGCGGCGGCCCCAATGGCACCGACTCGCGATTGACGGTTAGCGCAACGGGCGATGGTGAGTGGTTGGTGTTCGCCAGCGGCTACGATGCCGGAGACCTCGGGTCCTATACCCTATCGGTGGCGCGGGGCCAGCCGGGCGATAGCCTGTAGCGCGCAGGCGCTTCCCCCGGCGCCGCGAGCCCCGGCCGCCAACGCGACGTACCGGCCGTAGTTGGCATTTGCTGGCTGGCGGCACACGCCGCCGCTGCGTATGATTTTCGCAACTCGAGTCATTGGCTCGCCGCCGCCCGGGCGGCCGAACACTTTGGGGGAATGCTCATGCGCCGACGCTGTTATCTGCCGGCCCTCACCCTGCTGCTTGCCGGCTGCAGTCCCGAATCGATCGACAACGACAATGTCGCCAGTGACGCCTCCGGCGTCACCGAAGCGCGACTGATCGCCGCCGATGCGGAGCCTGAAAACTGGCTTGCGCACGGACGAACGTATTCCGAGCAGCGCTTCAGCCCGCTGGCTGCGATCAATACGGGAAACGTCGGCGATCTCGGTCTTGCCTGGTATTTCGACGTCCCGACCGACCGCGGAATGGAGGCGACGCCCGTCGTGGTCGACGGCACGATGTACGTGACCGGCTCCTGGAGCATCGTCTACGCGCTCGACGCAGCGACCGGCGAGGAGCTCTGGCGCTACGACCCACAGGTGCCGCGCGATTGGGCCCAGTACGCCTGCTGTGACGTCGTCAACCGCGGCGTAGCCGTATGGGGCGACAGCGTATATGTAGGCACGCTGGACGGCTATCTGGTCTCTCTGAACGCCAACACCGGCAGCGTCAACTGGCGTTCCGACACGATCGACCGCAAGCCGCCCTATACGATCACGGGCGCGCCCAGAGTCGTGAAGGGTCAGGTACTGATCGGCAACGGCGGCGCAGAGTACGGCGTGCGCGGCTACGTCAGTGCCTATGACGCGGATACCGGCGATTTGAGCTGGCGCTTCTACACCGTTCCCGGCGATCCCGAAGCCGGCTTCGAGAACGACGCGATGGCAATGGCCGCCGATACCTGGACGGGCGAATGGTGGACGATGGGTGGTGGCGGAACCGTTTGGGATTCGATGGCGTACGACCCTGACCTCGATCTGCTCTACATTGGCGTCGGCAACGGCTCACCCTGGAACAGGAAAGTGCGCAGCCCGGACGGCGGCGACAACCTGTTCATCTCGTCGATCGTCGCGCTGCGTCCGGAGACCGGCGAGTACGTCTGGCACTATCAGACCACGCCGGGCGACACCTGGGACTTCACCGCAACCCAACACATCGTTCTCGCCGACCTCGAGATCGGCGGCGAAACCCACGAGGTCCTGATGCAGGCGCCGAAGAACGGCTTCTTCTACGTGCTCGATCGCGCCACCGGCAAGCTGATCAGCGCCGATCCGTACGTCACCGTCACGTGGGCGAGCGGCGTGGACCTCGAAACCGGCCGGCCGATCGAGGCTCCCAACGCGCGCTACGACAGCGGCCCGGCCTTTCTGTTCCCGGGCCCGCTGGGCGGCCACAACTGGCACCCGATGTCCTATAGCCCGCAAACCGGACTCGTCTATCTGCCGGCGCAGGAATTGCCGTTCGTGTACGCCGACCAGCAGGGCTTCGAGTTCGTCGAGGGGGCCTGGAACACGGCCACCGATTCCGCGCTGGGTTCGGCGCCGGAGGATCCGGCAGTGATGGCCGAGGTGCTGAAGCTGGTCTCCGGGCAACTCGTCGCATGGGACCCTGCCGAGGGCCGCGAAGTCTGGCGCTACCAGCACGCCGGGCCGTGGAACGGCGGCGTGCTCTCGACCGGTGGCGGCCTCGTGTTTCAGGGCAGCCTGATCGGCGAATTTGCGGCCTACGACGCCAGCTCCGGAGAAAGGCTGTGGGCGTTCCCGGCACAAACCGGGGTCGCGTCGGCTCCCTCGACGTACAGCGTCGACGGTGAGCAACATGTCGCGGTCTCGGTCGGATGGGGCACCGTATTCGCGCTGCTGGGTGGCGACGTGACGGCCTCGATGGGGATGCGAAACTACAGTCGTGTATTGAGTTTCCGCGTTGGCGCCGACGCCGAGCTGCCGCTGCCCGAAGCTGTGGAGCCGGTCGTTATCGGCGAGCCGGTGGAACGAACTGGCACACCCGAACAGATCGCTTTGGGCCAGGCGATCTACGCTCGCCGCTGCTGGACCTGTCATGGCGACGACGTGGCGAGCGGCGGCGTACTGCCCGACCTTCGGCACGCGAACGCCGAAGCGCACAGCATCTGGGACGCCATCGTGCTCGACGGCGCATACCAGGCGAACGGCATGCCGCGCTTCGGACACATCTTCACTGAAGAAGACAGCCGCGCAATCCAGGCTTACGTCATCGACCGTACATGGCAACTCTACGACGCTCAGCAAGCGAGCCAATAGGGGGAGACTGCCGATGAAAAAGTTCATGCTGTGCGCCGCGGCGTTCGTTCTGACCGCGCAGGTATCGCCCCACGCGGTCGCCGACGATGCTCCGCGGAACGAGGCGACTGCGGCGACCGCGTCCGCCAACGCGGACGTCATGACCGCACTTCCATTCGCCGATGCCGAGGACTTCGAGCTGGCGAACCGTGGCTTGATTGCGCGCCCCGATACCGTGGAGATTCGAAACGCCGCCGGCGACGTCGTCTGGACGCTGAACGACTTCGACTTTGTTGCGGACGAAGCGCCGGCAAGCGTGAACCCGAGCCTGTGGCGGCAGTCGCGCCTCAACATGCAGTACGGGCTTTACGAGGTCGCCGACGGCATCTACCAGGTCCGCGGATACGACCTCTCCAATCTATCGATCATCGAAGGTGAAACCGGATACATCGTTGTCGATCCTCTGATTACCCGCGAGGTCGCCGCCGCGGCCATGCAGCTGGTCTACGCCGAACTCGGCGAAAAGCCGGTCGTCGCCGTCATCTACAGTCACAGTCACGCCGACCACTTCGGCGGAGTCAAAGGCGTCGTCAGCGCGCACGACGTTGCCGAGGGCCGCACGGCGATCATCGCGTCCGAGGGCTTTATGGAGTTCGCCGTGTCGGAGAACGTGCTGGCCGGCAACGTCATGAGCCGTCGCGCGAGCTACATGTTCGGCGCACTTCTGCCACGCGACGCGAGAGGCGCTGTCGGCGTCGGACTCGGCCAGGGCATCTCAAACGGCGAGATCACGCTGATCGAACCCACGGACACCATCACGATGACGCCGGAGGAGCGCGTGATCGACGGCGTGCGCTTCGTCTTCATGAACACGCCGTTCGCCGAAGCGCCGGCCGAACTCATGTTCTATCTGCCGGACTCGCGCGCGTTCTACGCCGCGGAAGAAGCGAATGCGACGCTGCACAACTTGTACACGCTGCGCGGCGCGGAGGTTCGTGACGCGCGTCTCTGGAGCCGTTACCTCGGCGAGGCAGTGGCGACGTTCGGAGACGACGTCGAACTCTTGTTCGGCGGCCACCACTGGCCGCGCTGGGGGCGCGACAACGTCGTCGAGTACCTTAGCCGGCAACGGGATCTCTACAAGTACATTCACGATCAGACGCTGCGACTCGCCAATCATGGCTATACGATGACCGAAATCTCGAATCTCATCGATTTGCCCGACGAGCTTGCACAGGTCTGGTACAACCGCGGCTACTACGGGACGCTCAGCCACAACAGTCGCGCCGTGTACAACAAGTATCTGGGCTACTTCGACGGCAACCCGGCGAACCTCGATCCGCTCGCGCCGGACGACAGGGCCGCGCGCTACGTCGAACTCGCCGGCGGACCCGACGCCCTGCTCGACAACGCGCGCAACGCCTACCGCGACGGCGACTACCGCTGGGTCGTTGAAGTCGTGAATCATCTGGTCTTCGCCGACCCGGAGAACGACGACGCGCGGGCATTGCAGGCCGATGCACTCGAGCAACTCGGCTATCGCGCCGAGTCGGGTCAGTGGCGAAACTTCTACCTGACCGCGGCGCAGGAACTCCGCAATGGCGTCAATCGCAGGCTCTCCGTCCGCACCCTGAGCCCCGATATGCTGGCCTCGGTGACGCTCGACGATCTAATGGACTACCTCGCGGTGCGGCTCAATGGGCCGAATGCGGCGGGGGAGCGAATCGTTATCGGATTCCGCTTCGTCGATTCTGACGAACACTATGTGATGATCGTCGAGAACGGCGTGTTGCGCCATCGCCGGGTCGAGGAAATGCCGGACCTCCCCACGGTTGTTTCGCTGAACCGGCCCGGCTTTATCGCGATGACGATGGCTGGCGTGCCCGTTGATGCCCTCGCAACGACGGGCACTGTCGACATCGCTGGCGATCAGGCGCCGCTCACGCGATTCATCGACCTGCTCGACAACTTCGACTTCTGGTTCGATATCGTCACACCCTGAGCCCTACTCACGGCAAGCGGCCGGCAGATGCTTGTCGCTGAAGGTTCCCGAGCAGCTCCAGGCGAAGTTGCCGTGCGAATCGACGTCGGGCGTCAGGATGACCTGCCCGCCAGTATTCGCGACGTCCGCTAAGTAGGTAACAATCAACACACCGGTGTCCGGCTCGACGATCACGGAGAGGGTGTACTTTCCGGCGGGACTGTAAAGTGACATGGCGTCGGCTTCCGCCGCGTCGGGGAATCGACCGTTGTCCAGATAGAACGACGCGACGTCGGCCTTTACCGCGGCCGACAGAGCCAGACCCTCGGCAACTTCAGCACGAGTCGTGTAGTCGTCGTAGGCCGGAATCGCGACCGCGGCGAGGATCCCGACAATGGCGATACCGCCGACGCCGCCGATGAGCTCCCCGGGATTGTTCTCGAACGTCAGCTCCACCGCGACCGTCGGATCGCCTAGGCTAACGGTCAGGGCGATCGAGCCGTACTCCGGCAGATCGAGCTGTCTCGGTGTCGGCATCGACCACAGATCGACGTTCGCCATACTCAGATCGCTAAGGAGTTCGAGAATTTCCAGGTAAAGGCCGTAGTAGCGCCGCGGCAGTTTGCGGCTCGTGCCAGTAATGGCGAATACGGCGTTGCCGACATCGATACGCTGCCGCTCCTCCAGCCAGGCGCCGACGTCGGTTCGAGGCCGTACCGCATTGCGATCGATCAATACCTGCGGTACCGACGCCGTGTACAAATAGTCGGCGTCAGTCGTCCAGTAAAAGTGATCGTGCAGCCGCGAGAGCAGAATGGCCCAGGTCGAAAGCTCGCCGTTCGCGAAGTCCGGCGGCAGCTGCTCAGCGATCCGCATGTGATGGTAGGTCTCCCCATCGATTCGCCGGGTCTCCACGTCGATCCCCGGCAGCTCGTCGAGGCCATCAACGATACGTTCCCATAGGCGCCTGTCTCGAAGGCTGATCGCGGCATAGTCGCCCACGCCGTCGAACAGGACGACCACTTCGGGTCCGATCGCCTCGAAGAACTCCTCGATCTCGAAGCCTGCCGTTTGCCGGATGACGTCCTTGGCGTCCAGCCAATCGGCGCGGTCCTGCGGCTCGGCGGTGTCGAGGTAGCGCGATTCCAGCCGCGTGAATTCGTCCAGCGAGGGCAGCGCAAACATGAACAAAGCGTCTGGTTCGCCGACGGAGCGCAGTCTTAGATCGGTTTCGACGAACGGCAAGTAGCCCCGGTCCGCGCCTTCTATCAGATTGGCAACGTACGACAGCCGGCCCTTGCCGTTGGCGACACCCCAGCCGAAGGCAATGCTGCTGAAGCTCTCCATGCCGGTGTCGGCGAAGGCAGCGTAGTTGTCCGGAGGCAACGTCATACGCATGGCCGGCAGAGCCTGCTGGTTGTCGATCCACGCGAAGATGCCGTGTCCGCTCTCGTCGATCCGCGCCTCCAATTCCCGCATGCGATGCCGGCCCGCCGATTCCAGGTCCAGCAGCAGAGCGTCGAACGACTCGCTCGTGACCGCCGGTCCCGAGTGGATCAACAGCCGGCCCGTATCCGCCTCGAAGCGGAGGAACATCGGAACCGGCATGCCGAACACTTCGCCCACGCCGCGCTCGTCGAGCGGGCCGGTGAGTCCCGATTGGACACCATCGAAGCCGGCCGCAAACAGGACGTTCATGAACTCCTCGTTGCTGTCTACATCCAGCGTCATCGCCATTAGCGCCGAGGGTGCCGGCAGCAGGAACATCGCGGCTTCGATCGGAGAATCGAGGTGCTCCTGCAATTGGCGGGCGACCGGCTCGGCATAGGCCGGGATCATGTCGATGACGTTGGCGATGAATCCCTCGCGCAGGCGCAGGACATTCTCGATATTCGCCCGGCTACGGAGCGCGTCGTCGAGCATGCTGCCCTTCGGCATCGTCAGGAATCCGAACAACTCATGAAAGCGCAGGTAGACCAGTGCGTCGTCGGGAAGGCTGTCTCTGAGCCACGGCGCCGTCATCGGCAGATCGTCGCTCCAGGGCTCCGCGCTGGGTTCGGCGGCCGCCGGCGGCGTCCACAGCATCAGGGCGGCGAGCGAAATGACGAGGACACGAACTGATCGCATGGTGGACTCCCGATGTTGGTCAGAAGTCGATCATAGCGAGCGCGGCATGCCGCCGCGAGCCAATGTCTCAAGCGTGGCCGTGGAACTCGCTGATCAGTTCTTTCTGCAGCTGATGCGGCACCTGCGCATAATGACTGAAGTCCATCGTGAAGCTGCCCTCGCCCCCCGTCAGCGACTTGAGCCGCGAATGGTAGCCCTGGATTTCCTTCAGCGGGGCCTGGCCAGACACTTCCATACGGCTATCGGCACGTACGGACGTGCCGCCGATCATTCCGCGCATCGACGAAATATCGCTGGTCACGCCACCCACCCGTTCCGCGGGTACGGTCACCGTCACATCGACGATCGGCTCCATCACGATCGGCGCCGCCTGAGCGACCGCGTCGAGGAAGGCTTTCTTACCCGCCTGAATGAATGCGACTTCCTTGGAGTCGACCGAATGATGCTTGCCGTCGTAGACGGTCACGCGCACATCCTGCATCGGATGGCCGGAGATCGCACCCGCATCCATGACCTGGCGCACCCCGGTCTCGACAGCGGGAATGAACTGCGTGGGAATCGATCCGCCAACCACTGCGCTCTTGAATTCGAAGCCCGCACCGGGCGGCAGCGGCTCGACGCGCAGATAGACTTCGCCGAACTGGCCGGCGCCCCCGGTCTGTTTCTTGTGCCGGTGATGGCCTTCTGCCGGTGCCGTTATCGTCTCACGATAGGCGATCGACGGCTGTGCCGTATCGACCTGGAGCCCGTACTTGTCCTCGATATCCTCGAGCACGTCGCGAAGATGAAGCTCGCCGAGACCGCGCAGCACGATCTCGTTGAGGGTCGCGTTGTGTTCGAGGATCAAAGAAGGGTCCTGTGCCGTCAAAGCATGCAGCGCATCGGACAACTTCTGCACGTCGTTGTCCTTCTGTGGCCGGATCGCGAGCCCGAACATCGCGCGCGGCAAATCGATCGACTTCAGGTGATAGTGATCCTCGTCGTGGGAGTCATGCAACACGGCGTCGTAGTACGCCTCTTCGATACGCGGAATTGCGCAAAGATCGCCCGGTAGCGCAACCTCGGTCGGAACGTGCTTCTCGCCATTGAGCTTCAATAGCTGATTGACCTTGATCGGTTTGCGGGCATCGCCGACGTAGAGCTGCATGCCGGTCTTGATCGTTCCCTGATGCACGCGCGCGACTGCCAGCCTCCCCTTGTACGGGTCGATCTCGACCTTGACCACGTGCGCTATGACGTGTGCGTCTGGCTCCGTGGTGACCTGCACTTCTTCCGCCTCGTCGCCCTCCCCCTTGAGAAAAGTCGGTGGATTGCCCTCCTCCGGGTTCGGCATCAGGCGTTCGAAGACATTGAGCAACTGCCGGACGCCCGCGCCCGTTTTCGCCGAGACGAAGCAGATCGGAATGAGGTGCCCTTCTCTTAGTGCCTTCTCGAACGGGTCGTGCAGCTGTTCCGGCTCGAGATCCTCGCCCTGCTCGAGGTAGATCTCCATGAGCTCCTCGTCGAGTTCCACGACCTGATCGATGATCTGTGTGTGGGCGGTTTCGACGGAGCTGAATGCCGTCTCGTCGCCCTCCAGTTGAAAAAAGCAGTCGACGATCCCCGTGCCATCGGCTGACGGAAGATTGATCGGCAGGCACTCGCTGCCGAAGGTGTCGCGAACGTCGGCCATGAGTTTTTCGGTGTTCACGTCCTCCACGTCGATCTTGTTTACGATGATCATCCGGCAGAGGCCCTGCTCTTTCGCTGCTTTCATCACCCGCTGCGTGACCAGATCGATGCCGGTATGAGCGTCGATCACGACCGCGGCCGTCTCCGCCGACGGCAGGACGGACAGTGAGCGTCCGTAAAAGTCGCGATAGCCGGGCGTGTCCACGATGTTGACGTGGATACCCTCGTGCTCGAGAAAGCACATCGCGGGATCGAGTGAATGGCCAATCGATCGCTCTCGCTTCGTGAAGTCCGAAACGGTGTTGCCCGTCTCGATACTTCCCTTTTCTGCGATCTGGCCGCCTGCTGCAAGCAGGGCTTCCGTGAGAGTGGTCTTCCCGGCATCACCGGGGCCGACGAGGCAGATATTTCTGATGTCAGCTAATGCATAGGACACTACGCTTCCCCCCATGTCTCAACTGGAACGCCTTATCGATGGCGCCTTACCCCCTATCTTACAACCCGACAGGCCCCGAGTCCCGAATCCGCTGTCATTCTGTTTATTGACTTTAAAATCAGCTATTTACACCGTCACTTGCCGCGCATCTCAGCCGCCCGCATGCCATCCGGCGGCAGAATGCGCCATCGCGCCGACGACAGCGCCCATCCATACCCGCCCCTTCGTCCCGGACGATGTGCCGGCAACGAGCAATCCTGTAATCTCGGGGTTCGGCCATCAGGAGCAATCATGAAAAAAGCGCTCATCGCAATCGTCGTTGTCGCCGCCCTCGGCGTCGCCTGGTTCCTCGGCTCGCCGCTGCTGTTCGACCGAACGGTCGATGAGGAGCTCGATTTTCTGACCGCCGACGGTCGCGTCGATATGACCGCCGTCATGTCGATTCCCGAGTCGGAGCGGCTCGAGCACATGAACGACATCATGGACGCCGCAGCAGCGGCGCCGGACAGCGAGATGGACGAGGCGATGCCCGACAGCGAGCCGCGAATCATCGCTTCCGGGCAGTTTGTTGACGCCGACAGCGTGCACAAGGGCATGGGTACGGCGAATCTCTATTCGCTCCCCGACCAGACCCACGTGCTGCGATTCGAAGACTTCCGCACGACCAACGGACCCGATCTCGTCGTGTATCTCGCCCGCCACCCCTCACCGGCGTCGGCGAGCGACGTGACCGACGGCGGCTTCCTAAGCCTCGGCGATCTCAAGGGCAATGTCGGCAACCAGAACTACGCGATTCCGGCGGGCACGGACGTCAGCGAGTACAACAGTGTCGTTATCTGGTGCGAGTTGTTCGGCGTCCTCTTCTCGCCCGCGGCGCTGGAACGCAGTTAAGCAAATCGCATGCGAGTAGCCGTGCGAGCGTGCACCGCAGCGCTCGTCGTTGTTCTGGCGGCCTGCGGCCCCAGCGCCGATCCTGACGCAGACACCGAAGGGGCGCCTGCTGCTGTCGGCGCTCACTTCCTCGGCAGCGCAAGCTGCCAAAGCTGCCACGAAGGGCAGTACGCTGCGTGGCAGGGCTCTCACCACGAACTCGCGATGCAGGTCGCGAGTGAGCAAACGGTGCTCGCCGATTTCGACGACGCGACTCTCGACTACTTCGAGACGACAACGCGTTTCCTGCGTGATGGCACGGCCTTCATTGTTCGCACTGAAGATGGACGAGGAGCAACAGCCGACTTCCCTGTCACGCACACGTTCGGCATCGAACCCCTGCAGCAATACCTCGTCGAATTGCCTGGCGGACGCTACCAGGCGCTGCCGTTCGTCTGGGACACCCGGCAGCCGAGCGACGGCGGACAGCGTTGGTATCACCTCTACGAAGACGAGTACATCGGGCCCGGCGATCCGCTGCACTGGACGGGCCGCTATCTCAACTGGAACCTGATGTGCGCCGAATGCCATTCGACCAACGTGCGACTCGGCTACGACGCCGAGCGCGATGTCTTCGATACCCGGTGGGATGAGATCTCGGTTGGCTGCGAAGCCTGCCACGGCCCCGGCGCGGCACACGTGCAGCAGGCACAGCGCGCGGAATTCGACAGCGGCTTCGGCTTCCCGGTCGACCTGGATGACGCGGCTGGCTCCGCATTTGTGTTCGGCAGCGAATCCGGAATCGCGATGCTGGCATCGCCGCGCGACCGGCAACAGCAGCCGGAGTCCTGCGGCCGCTGTCATGCGCGGCGCAGCGTCCTGACCGAGGGCTACACGTACGGCCGGCCGCTCGCCGATACCCACATGCCGTCGTTGCTCGAGCCCGGGCTCTACTTCGCCGATGGCCGGATACTGGACGAGGTGTATGTCTACGGCTCGTTCCTGCAAAGCGCGATGTATCGGGCGGGTGTGACCTGCACGGACTGTCACGATCCGCATACCGCAAAACTCCGCGCCGGTCCCGAACCGAACGATGTCTGCGCGCAGTGTCACCTGCCGTCGGTGTTCGCGAACACCGAACACAGCGGCACTGATGCTGTCTCCTGCGTCGACTGCCATATGGCGTCGCGCACGTACATGGGCGTCGACGACCGTCGCGACCACAGCTTTCGCCGGCCGGAATCCGGCCCGGATCACTATGGGCACCGGATAGCGGCCGGCCGCAGCGGCGAAGCAGGCAACGGCGACCTCTGTGCGTCAGTCCTGAACCCGGACCAATCGGCGGAACCGGGCATTGTCCGGGCGACGATGTACACACTCCTCACACCGCCGTTCGACGAGCGCGACGAAGCGTGTGTCGACTCGGGCATGCGCAGCGCGGACCCTCTCGTCCGGATTGGCGCACTGCGGGCCGCGCAGAGAATGGCACCCGAGCGAAGGGCTCGCCTTGGCCGAGAGCCGCTGCGAGACGACGTACGCGGCGTGCGCATCGAAGCCGCACGTACCTTCGCCGAACTTCGGGACTTGCTGCCGGTGCAGGATGCCCGCGCGCTCGCCGCCGCCGCGGACGAGCTGCGCGCTTCGCTGGAGGCATCGGCGAGCCTGCCTGAGAATGCGACTTTGCTTGCGGAGTTCGAATCACGAATGTCCAACGAGCGCGCGGCACTCGACTGGCTCGATCACGCGCTTCGTATCGACCCAAACTTCGCGCCCGCGATTCACGGGCGTGGCCTGCAGAGAGTGCGCGAAGGACTGACCGATCTTGCGCTCGATGATTTTCGCCGCGCCGTGGAACTCGCGCCGGACGTTCCGCGATACGCCTTCGTCCTCGGCGTTGCGCTGAATTCCGTCGGGCTGCCGGATGACGCCATTGCGGTATTGCGCGAAGCCCGTGATCGCTTCCCCACGGACTTCGACATTGGCTGGGGACTGGCGACGATCCTGCGCGATGTCGGACAGGTCGCCGAGTCGCGGGCGATCGCTGCCGAGATGTTGCGTGCCGACCCGGACAATCCTAACCTCAACGCACTGATTCGATCGCTGGGTGAGCAGCAATGACGACGGCCGACGAACTATTTCGCGAAGACGCCTATCGGCGAGAGTGCGATGCCACGGTAACCAGAGTTGCCGACGGCGTCTTCTACGTCGATCGTACCGTCTTCTATCCACTCGGCGGCGGACAGCCTGGCGACACTGGCGAGGTGCGCTGGGACGGCCTCAGCACGAGGATCGCGGATACGCGCTACGGCGACGAACGAGACATTGCACACGTCGTCGTCGAAGGCGCTACCGTGCCGGCGGTGGGGACCAGCGTCACACTGAGTATCGACTGGGACCGACGCTACCGGCACATGCGCATGCACACCGCGATGCACCTGCTCGGCTCGATCCTCCGCTACGACGTAACAGGCGGCAATATTTCACTGGAGAAGAGCCGGCTCGATTTCAACATGGAAGACACCGTCGACAAGGAGACGGTCGGTAAGGCGCTGGACGAACTGGTCGCGGCTGACCACGCGGTCAGTTGCCGCTGGATCAGCGAGGCCGAACTGGATGCCAACCCGGAACTCGTGCGCACGATGTCCGTGCAGCCGCCGAGAGGCAAGGGCTCGATACGCTTACTGGAAGTCGAAGGAGTCGATCTGCAACCCTGCGGCGGAACGCATGTGCGCTCGACGCGCGAGGTCGGCGCAGTTCGCATCGGCAAGGTCGAGAAGAAGGGCCGGCAGAACCGGCGCGTGAACATCCACCTCGACGACTGAGCCGCGGCCGGCCATCTGCCGGCCGCAACTCATTGCCTGTCAGCGCGTCGTCACTTGCGAGACGGGAACCGGAGCCTCTGCCGACTCGTCGTTGAGGTTCGCGAATTCGTCGTCTTCCTCAGCCTGCGGCTGATTCACGCCTTCGTTGTTGATCTCGTAGACGGTGATGTCTTCGGAGTAGGCTGCCCAGTCGACGCTCGTGTCTTCGTCGAGTGCCGCTGCCTGCGCGGACGCCGCGGTCTCGCGGCGAGCATCCGAGATATCGTCTACGCCGGCGAAGTTGTTCGTCTCGAAGAGAATGCCCCTGGAATCGACGAACGCCTGGCCGCTGAAATTGAGCGTGATGCGTTCGAAGTCGATGAGCATTCCGTCGAAGACGAAACGATTGCCGGCGGTTCCGATGTCGCCGTCCGCAGTAAGCACGGCCGTATCCGAAGTTACGTTCACGGTTCCCGACTGCGCCGAAAGAATGTCGCCGTTGGTCGTCGTGATTGAAACCTCGCCGGTATCGCCGGCAACGCAGACTACCGCGACACAGGTCCTGAGCGACCCGACAGTGATGTCACCGCCGGTTCCGGTGCTGGAGTAGGCGATGTTACCGCCGTTCGACGTCGTAACCGTACCCGCTGCCATCGCCAGCGAACCGTCGTTAACTGCAACCGAGACATCGCCGCCGTCACTGGTGACGTTGCCTGACTGAGTCGAGTCGCCTTCGGCGTCGATATCGACATTGCCGCCGCCGCTTTGGCTCACGCCCGCAATATCGAGGCCGCTGGCGTTCGACAGAACTATGTCCCCGCCGCCGGTATTCGTGGCATCGAATGCCACCACGTTGCCGAGAATATCCTGACCGCCTACGGACGTCGTCGTCAGCGTCTGGCCGGCAATGACACCGCCCGACTGAGTGATTGCACCGTTGACGTTCAGAGTGACGTTGTTGGCCGTGACGTTGGCGTCGATCGCAGCACTGTCGACGTTCGTCACCGACAGGTCGCCGCCAAGCGTGCTGTCCGCCGTGACCGCGAAGCTGTCGGAGCCGGCGCCGCCGTCGATCGACAGTCCGGTCGACTGGTCGCCGTTCAGATTGATCGTATCGTCGAAGCCTGAGCCGACGATGTTCTCGATCGCATCCGATTCACTGGTGTTGATCGTGACGCCCGCGGTCCGCGCCGCGTACGACAGAACGTCGTTGCCCGCGCCGCCGTTGTAGCTGACCGCGCTGCCTCCGTCGTTGACGTTGAACGTGTCGTCGCCAGCGCCGCCGGATGCCGAACCGCTAAGGGCGGCATTGAAGTTGAACGTATCCGCGCCAGTGCCTCCGGTCAGATTCTCGACGTTCGTGAAGGCGACACCGTTGACATCTCCAGCGTCGGCATTGTCGACGTTGAAGGTATTGGGCCCGGCGTTGCCGACCAGCGTATCGGTGCCGGCTCCGCCGTCATAGTTCGCCGCCGTGCCGCCGCCGCTGAGATCGATGATGTCATTGCCGGCTTCACCGTCTACGGATCCACTTAGAGCCGCATTCAATGTAAACGTATCGGCGCTGCTGCCGCCTGTGAGGTTCTCGATATTCGAGAAGCCCGTGCCATTTGCCGTTCCGGCGTCGGCCGCGGTAACGACGAAGAAATTGCCGGTGTCGCCACCGTCGATCTCGTCGTTTCCGGCTCCGCCGTCGAGCGCACCGGCGCTTCCACCGGCGTTGAGGTTGAAGACGTCGTCACCAGCCCCGCCGCTTGCCGTTCCGGAAAGTGCGCCGTTCAGGGTGAAGACATCGTTGCCCGCGCCGCCGGTCAGCGTCTCTACGCCGCTGAAGTTCTGACCGTTGACCTCGCCTGCATCCGCCGCATTGACGAGGAACGTGTTACCGAGGTCGTTGCCGACGATCTCATCGGAACCCGCGCCGCCGTCGTAGACACCGGCCTGACCGCCTGCATTGATCGTGAAGGTATCGTCTCCCGCGCCACCCGACGCTACGCCGGCCAGGGTCGAGTTGAACGTGAACGAGTCGGCTCCAGAACCACCGGTCAAATTGTCGATCGTCGTAAACGCAATTCCATTCGCCGTTCCGGCATCCGCGCCCGTGACCACGAAGACATTACCTCCAGCGGTCTCGCCGAGGATCGTGTCACTACCGCCGCCACCGTTGATCGAGCTGACAGAGCCCCCGTTCAATGCGAACGTGTCGTTGCCACCCAGACCGTCGAGGTTCTCGAAACCGGTGTAGTTGATACTGCCGGCCGTACCCGAGTTCGCGCCGTCGACTGTGAAAGCGTCGGCCCCGTTTGTCCCCTGCAACGTGTCGCCAGCATTGCCGGAGCCCGTCAGATTCTCGACGTTGGCGAACGTGTCGATTGCCACCGTAACCGGACCGGTCGATCCAGCGTAGGTGACTTCGTCACTGTCCGCGCCGCCGTCAATCGTGCCTGCACTGCCGCCATCGTTGATCGCGAAGATATCGTTGCCGGCACCGCCCGAAGCGGTGCCCGAAAGCGACGCGCTGAACGTGAACGTGTCGGCGCCCGCGCCGCCGGTCAGGTTCTCAATTCCGGCGAAGGCAGTTCCATTCAGATCGCCGGCATCGGCTGCCGTCACGTTGAACGCATTCGGTCCACCCCCGCCGACCAGTTCATCGTTTCCGGCACCGCCGTCAAAGCTGGCCGCGCTGCCGCCGCCGGAAAGGTCGATCGTGTCGTTACCCGTACCGCCGTCGACGGTTCCGGTCAGCGCCGCGTTCAGATTGAACGTGTCGTTGCCGCCCAAACCGTCGAGATTTTCAAAGCCCGAGAAGTTGATGCCGTCCGCCGTGCCGGCGTCCGCACCGCTGACCGTGAAGGTGTTCGCATTGCCGTCGCCCTGCAGGACGTCGGCACCGCTGGCCGATCCCGTCAGATTCTCGACGTTCGCGAACGTGTCGATCGCCACGGTAACGGGACCGGTCGAACCGGCATAGGTCACCGCGTCGTTGGTACCGGCGCCGCCGTCGATCGTCCCGGCGCTGCCGCCGTCATTGATCGCAAACGTATCATCGCCGGCACCGCCGTCGGCCGTGCCAGTGAGCCCGGCATTGAACGTGAACGAATCCGCGGCATTGCCGCCGGTCAGATTCTCAACGTTGGCGAATGCGATACCGTTCGCAGTGCCGGCGTCCGCAGCGGTCACCACAAACGTGTTGACGCCGTTGTTGCCGGCGATCTCGTCGCTGCCGGCGCCGCCATCGATCGTACTGACGCTGCCGCCAGCATTCAGCGTGAACGTGTCATTGCCACCTAAGCCGTTGAGGTTTTCGAAGCCCGAGAAGTTGATGCCGTCTGCGGTGCCGCTGTTCGCGCCGGAAACCACGAAGGTATTGCCGGCACCATCGCCCTGAAGCACGTCACCGGCGTTACCCGATCCGGTCAGTGTCTCGACATTCGCGAATGTCCCGAGTCCGGCAACCACAGGTCCGGTCGATCCGGCGTACGTCACTTCGTCGTTGTCCGCACCGCCGTCGATCGCGCCAGCGCTGCCGCCGTCATTGATCGCGAACGTGTCGTCGCCGGCACCGCCGTCGGCTGTGCCGTCCAACGCCGCGGTGAAGGTGAACGTGTCGCCCGCCGCGCCGCCGGTCAGATTCTCGACACCGGTAAAGGCCGTGCCGTCGATGTTGCCGGCATTCTGTGCCGTGACGTTGAAATTGTTGGCACCTGCCGCACCGACCAGTTCGTCGCCGGTACCCGCGCCGCCGTCATAGCTGGCTGCGCTGCCACCACCGGAGAGATCGATCGTGTCATCGCCCGCGCCGCCGTCCACAGCGCCGGTCAGCGCCGCGTTCAGGTTGAACGTGTCGTTGCCGCCCAGGCCATCGAGGTTTTCGAAGCCCGAGAAGTTGATGCCGTCTGCCGTGCCCGCGTCGGCGCCACTCACCGTAAAGGTGTTCGCATTGCCGTCGCCCTGCAGGACGTCGGCACCGCTGGCGGAGCCCGTCAGGTTTTCAACGTTGGCGAATGTGTCGATCGCCACGGTAACGGGACCGGTCGAACCGGCATAGGTCACCGCGTCGTTGGTACCGGCGCCACCGTCGATCGTTCCGGCGCTGCCGCCATCGTTGATCGCAAACGTGTCGTCGCCGGCACCGCCGTCGGCCGTGCCGTCCAGCGCCGCGGTGAACGTGAAGGTGTCACCCGCCGCGCCGCCGGTCAGATTCTCGATACCGGTAAAGGCCGTGCCGTCGATGTCGCCGGCATTCTGTGCCGTGACGTTGAAATTGTTGGCACCTGCCGCACCGACCAGTTCGTCGCCGGTACCTGCGCCGCCGTCATAGCTGGCTGCGCTGCCACCACCGGAGAGATCGATCGTGTCGTCGCCCGCGCCGCCGTCCACGGCACCGGTCAGCGCCGCGTTCAGGTTGAACGTGTCATTGCCGCCCAGGCCGTCGAGGTTTTCGAAGCCCGAGAAGTTGATGCCGTCAGCCGTGCCCGCGTCGGCGCCACTCACCGTAAAGGTGTTCGCATTGCCGTCGCCCTGCAGGACGTCGGCACCGCTGGCGGAGCCCGTCAGGTTCTCGACGTTGGAGAAGATATCGATCGCCACGGTAACCGGTCCGGTCGTACCGGCATAAGTGACGTCGTCGTTGTCCGCGCCGCCGTCGATCGCGCCAACGCTGCCACCGTTGTTGATCGCGAATGTGTCGTCGCCGGCACCGCCGTCAGCGGTACCGGTGAGCGCCGCGTCGAAATTGAAGGTATCGCCGGTATCGCCGCCGGTGAGATTCTCAACGCCTGTAAATGCAGTGCCGTCGATATCGCCGGCGTCCGCAGCGCTGACCGTAAACGTGTTGGCCGCTGCCGCGACGCCGATCAGCGTGTCGCTGTCTGCCCCACCGTCGTAGCTCGTCGCACTGCCGCCACCGGACAGGTCGATCGTGTCATTGCCGGCGCCGCCGGAGACAGTGCCGGAAAGCGCGGCGTTCAGCGCGAAGCTGTCGTTGCCACCGGCGCCATCGAGGCTGCCGATGCCAGTAAATGTGGCGCCGTTCACGGTGCCGCCGTCGACAGCGTTGACGACGAACGTATCGTTCCCCGCGCCTCCCGTCAGCGAATTCGCACCCGTTCCGCCCGCGATACTCGCTACGCTGCCGCCGGCGTTCAACGTAAAGTCGTCTGCACCGGTGCCGCCCGAAAGATTGGCAAACGAGTTGAAATTCAAACTATTGAGCGTACCGGCATTGGCACCGGTCACGTCCCATGTATTGGCTCCGTTGCCGGACTGAAGCGTATCGTCCGTGCCGTTGCCAGCGAGCGTCGATGTCCCTGTAGTCGCCACAGTGCCAAGCAATGTCAGCGTCTCGGCGCTATCGTTGTCCGAGTCGACCTGAAGTGTGAGGTCGCCGCTGCCGGCATCGATGGTCGAGGCAGAGCCAACGGTGATGCTGCCTCCGGCCGTCAGCGTAATCGTGCCGCTCGTCGACGTGATCGCGCCGACCGTGCTGATGTCGTCGCTGGCAGTCAGGTTGATCGCACCGGAATCGGATAGCAGATTGCCGATACTCGACAGGTTGGCGGCAAACGTCCCGTCGCCATTACCCGCGGTCAGTGTGATCGTTCCATCGCCCTGGGTAATGATCGAATTCGTCGTATCGTTGAAGATGATCCCGCCCGCGCCGTCGCCAGCGCTGTTACGCGTGATCAAGGTAATGTCGAAGCCGGCGCCGAGCGTGATGTCGCCGTCGCCGCCGTTTGCGTTGAGATCGTCAATGATGATCTGGTTCGTCGCCTGCAACAGGATGTCAGCACCGGCGGCTTCAATCGCCTCGGCCGACACGGCGTCGTCGCCGGTCGAATCGCTGAACAGGACGCCCGGCAGATTCCCGTCGAGGTCGCCACCTCCACCGCCGTCGCCGCCGAGTATCGTCAGGATGGCCGGATCCAGCAGCAGAATACCGGTTGCGCCGTTCGCCGCCGTCAGGTCGACGAGGCCCCTGAAGTTCAGGTTCTGCGCGCCCGACACTTCGGCGAAACCGCCGTTGCCCGCGATCGAACCGCCCCGCGCGGTAATCGAACCGCCGTAACGCGTGATGTCGTCTGCCCATACGATAACGGTTCCGCCATCGCCGTAGGTGCCTGCGTCAGCATCGATTGTCACGCCGGATCCAACGTAGGTGCGATTGGCGTTCTGGATCGACGCGTCATTGCCCTGGAAGGCGCCGCCGACGAGAATCTCGCCGCCGTTGCGGCCGCCGCTCGCATCGACCACGGCGTTGCCGGTGAGCCCGACATTTTCGCCGAGCACGTGCACCGATCCACCGTCACTGTTGGCGTCGCCGCTCGCATCGAGCGTGCCGCTGCTGATCGTGTCGCCGGCGCCGCCGCTCAGGCGGATGACGCCGCCGGAGTTGTCGATGCGCCGGGCCTGGATCAGGCCGGAGTTATTGATTGCCTGCGAGTAGACGTCGCGTGCCGCATCCGCCGTCAGCAGAACGCGGCCGCCGTCGGCGATGATCGTGCCGCTGTTGGACACGGCCGCATCGACGTCCAGCGCGGACGACAGAATCTCGCTGTCGGATTCGAAGAACATCAATCCACCGCCATCAAAGTCGATGGCGACCTTGCGGCCGGCAGCAAGATGGACCACGCCGGCATCGGCGACGATCAGTCCTTCGTTGGATACAGCCTCGCCGATCAGCGCGACATAGTCCGCATTGATCGTGCCCTGATTGAGAATCAGCCCGCCGTCACCGGTCCCTTCGAACGTGAAGTTCCCACTCATGAAGTCTTCGACGGAAATCGACAACGTGCTTGCGACGAGACCTGCGACGTTCAGTTGCGCCGTCTCGCCGAACAGCATTCCATTCGGATTGATCAGTATTACGCGGCCATTCGCATCGATGGTGCCGAAAATCTGACTCGGGTTCTGATCGAATATTCGGTTCAGCGCGACCGAGTTGTCGCCGGGCTGGATGAAGCGCACGGTTTCGTTCGCGCCGACGTTGAACGATTCCCAATCGATCGCGAGCCGGTCGGTGTTCTGCCGAATGAGCGTGAGCAGGCCGTCGTCGGTGATCGTGCCGTCGCCGGCGCGAATGACGCCGCCCTCCGGACCGGCGATCGCTGGGCCGGAGACGACGAGGCACAGCAGGAACCCGGCGGCGACGCTCGCCCCGCGAGTGCGCTGATGACGAGTCAGCCGCTCGTGTGCCGCCGAGAAAGGCCTAAGCCAATTGATGGATGTAACACTCTTCAGGAAATTCATTGTCATTTTTTTTCCTAGCGTGTGTGCGCGCCCGGCCCCGTGACCGGCGGAGCCGCGATTAGTTGAATGAGTAGCTAAGCGTTGCGAAGACCTGCGAGCTCTCCTGCTCGATGAAATCGAGCTCGGTGATCGGCTCGGCACCTTCGATCTTCAGCAGGAAGCGATTGCCGTTCTCCGTCGTGTGAGCGATGGAGAAACCGACACCCCAGCCCGAGATGTCCACGTCGTCTGCCTCAGTGGGCAGCGGATCGTTGATGACACCAAGGCTGTAGTCGCCGAAGAAGGACAGCGAAACGCGGGTTCTACCGCCACCCTCGCCGAATAGCTGGTTGAGGTCCACGATCCACTCGAGCGAGGCGAACGCCGCCTCATCGACAAGGAACTGCGCGATCGGGTAGGCACGAACGTTATTCGGCCCGCCGAGCACGACCTGCTCGAGGGACGTCAACAGGTCGCTGGAGAACTGGCCTTCGACGCGGATCAACAGGGAGTTGCTCGCCGAAACGCGCTGCAAACGCTGGTAGCGCGCCAGCACCTTGCTGAAATCGCCGCCGGCCTGCTGACCGGAACCGCCGCGCCGGGTCGAAATCCCGTCACCCAGTTCGTCCATCGAGCCCAGAAAGTCCGCCAGCCCCTGGGAGTAGCGAATCTGCAGCTGGTTGATGCCGCCGGAGCCGAAGTCGTCCACGGCCTCGGCCGACAGATCGAGCGAAATGACGCTCAGCTTGTCGCCGCTGTCGAATCCTAAGTTCAGCAATTCGGCGTCCTTCGTCGAAACGTCGATGCCGAAGTCCATGCGCGAGCGCCGCGCCAGTCTCAAGTTGCGGTTGAAGCCGACAGTGACGATGTCCGTCTCGCCCGTGAGGTTCGAACCGCCGACACCGACGCCGGCCGCGAAGCCCTGCGCAACTTCGAAGGAGTTCCGCGAGTACGCGAGCGACAGCCGGTTGTTGTGTCCGAAGAACGGCACCTCGTAGAGGAATCCGCCGTAGGTGTTCTCAGCCGGATCGAAGGTCTGCAGGATATTGGCCGTCAGGCTGTCAGCCGCGCCGAACAGATTGTTGAAATACAAATCCGCGCGCAGCCGGTTTTCGCCGGTCGACTCGGTACCGTGATTGTCGGCGATGAAGGCGATGTCGAAGGGGTCCTCCGAGACACGCAGCGTCAGCTTGCTGCCGCCCAGCGCATCGCCGGGACTGAACACGGCGGAGGTCGACAGACCCGGATAATTGCGGACCGCGAGGATCGATCTTTCGACGTCGCCCTTGACGACCGGCAATCCCATCAGCGTGTCGAACGGTGCGAGTAAGCGATCGACCGAGTAGCGATTGTTGCCGTCAACCGTCACCTGTTCGAGTTGACCCGACAGCACCGAGATGCTGACGGTCTGATTTTCGACGCTCTGTTCTGGCAAATAGGCGAGCGACAGGATGAAGCCGCCGTCTCTGAGAATATCGGTCACGTCGGTCGCGACGTTTTCCAGCCGCCCGATCGTGAACCCCTGCTGCTGGTTCTCGATGACGTGGTTCGTCAGGCTGCGATTCAGGAGCGAGCGGAGGTCCGGGCCGATCAGCCCCTCGAGTCGAGGTTCGATGTCGAGATCGATCTGATTGACCATGATCCTGGGCCCGGCGTCTTCGCCCAGCGGCCGCTCCAGGGTCGGCGGAATGTACAGTTCCTCATTCTGCTGGACCTGAAGATCCCAGTAGTCGAGCGCCGGCTGGTTGGCGCCCGGCAATCCACCGACCGGCGGACTCTGTTGCGCCAGCGCCGGCGCGCTCAACATCAGCAGCAGAATGGCGCTGCAACGTGAGATGGGAGAATCAACAACAGACCTGACCACGGAATGAGACGTCGGGTCAGATCGCTCTGGCACGGTAGGGTTCGCCACGGAGTTAGTACCCCCTAATATTGTTATTTATCTGTTATTTTTGTTGCGTATTCAGTCGGGTGGTGCTTAAAACCAGTTTAGCTTCCGATTCTCGCGCTTGCACGCGAAATTTCGAGTGATTTGTCACCAGGCGTCATGCCTGCATCGTGACACCGGGAATCAGGAGCTTACAGCTCCCTTACCACTCTGAATCCCGTCATCGCATCCCGATCGGTCGCCGGCCGGGTCTGTCGCGACGAAAGTCGAAGTCCGTCCGCATCGTCTGCGTAAGATCCACCACGCGTAACTCCTACAGCGGCATCCGTCGACGAATTTACCCACTCGCCGACATTTCCGACGACGTGCCACAGCCCGAACTCGTTGCGCTGGGTCGTCCTGTCGTCTCTCGGCAACGGGCTGTCGTACGAGGTGATCGACGAGTAGCGCGCCTGGCCGGCCGTAATCTCGTCTCCGTTGGGGTACTCCGTCGTCGCCCCGGCGCGGGCCGCATACTCCCACTCGGCCTCGGTCGGCAGCCGGTACGTGAAGCCTGTTTCCGCGCTGAGCCAATCGCAGTACGCCTCGGCGTCCTCGCGGCTAACGTTGACCATCGGCATATTCTCGCCCGGCCATGGGTCGGCCGGACACTCCGTACCGGTCGCGTCACAGTAGGCCGCGAACTCGACGCGTGACACTTCGGTTGTCGAGATCGCAAACGGAGTGTCGACGCTCAGCTCGGCGACGGTGCCGGAAGGGATCACCCTCATCGACGGCCCCTGACCGCCGGACGCCAGCAAGTCGAAACAACCGCGGCGGCGTGTCTGGAGCTGTTCCTCGCGGCAAGCATCTTCGTTGTCCAGGGGCACCGACACGGCCGCTGTCTCCTCGGGCTGAGGCTCGTCCTGCTCGCTGGTCTCAGCCACGACCTCTCCCACATCCTCGACGTCGGGAGTCGACACCTCCGGTTCGTCCTCGGCGACTTCCCGTTCCGCCGGACTCGCCTCCTCGCGTGTCACGGCGACCGCCTCGTCCCTCGGCACCGATCGGTCGGGCAGTCCCGGCTTCCAGTTGGTCGGCGCTAGCTCGGTCAGACCGAGGCCGACGGCCGTGGCATACAGCTGCTGCAGGTGCACGTCGCTGTCCGGCACCGAGCTGAACTCCTCGGCCTCGGCGATCTCGTATTCCAACCGGTCGGCGAGCGGCGCAAACCAGACGGCGCCTTTCGCGACGATCCGATCCGGCGCGGGCAAGCTAATCCACGCGTCGAGGAAGCGTTGCTGGGTCCCCGGACTCCAGTCATTGTCTTCGAGGAAGGCCTCCACCAGCGGTTGCCCTACGTCCGGCACGACCTGGATCTCCGGCGCGCCAAGCGGCTCGACGTCATCGAGCGATTCCGCGGGTTCCCGGTCGGCGGCGGTGGGCGTCGGAATATCGTCCGGCGATTCCAATTGCGTGGTGACGACGTACACCGTGCCTGCGAACAGCACGACCAACACGCCCGCGACCGCGGGCCAGCGAACGCCTCGCGACGGCGTGGGCGGTTCGGCCTCGGGCTCGACCTCCGGAGCCTCGCGCTCGCCGCGAGAGATCGTAACGTCCTCCTCGTCCTCGACATCCGGCGTGGACGCCGCCGGCAGCAGCGAATCGAGGAGCAGTCCCCGCTGATAGCGGTAGTCGGCCAGCGACAGCCGGTTCGCGTAATGCTCGCGGTACAGACGGGCAAGTTCCTGAGTAATCGCCATCAGCCCTGTCCTCGCACGTTACGGACGAGGCGGAATCCGGTGACCTCGTCCGGCTGACCGCTGTGCTGCTCGTTCAACGAGATGTCACACGCGTTGAAGCTGTCCTGGAACGAGCCGCCGCGGGCGTAGACCGCGTTGCCGTCCGTCACCCACTCGCGCGCATTGCCGATGTAGTTCTGAAGCCCCCAACCGTTGGCGTCACCGGTCCGGACATCTTCCAGTCGCAGTCCCTTTATCAGCCCGCTGTCGTCACGAATCTGGCAATTGTAGTTGCGCGGCGGCTGCGGCATCCCCGGAGCCTGGGCGGCGTACTGCCATTCGGCCGCACTCGGCAGCCGGTAGTCGAAACCGGTCGATTCGGACAGCCATCGGGCATAAGCCCGCGCGTCCGACAGCGAGATATTCGTCAACGGCAGTGCGGCCGACTCCGTCCGCTCGGCGCAGGCCTCGCTCAGCCGGCAATAGGTGTTGTAGTCGGATACCGTGATCTCGTATTTGGTGATCGCGTACGGACGCCCGCCCGGGCCGGTCCCCGGGATAACCACCATCCGCGGCCCGGATGCATCGTCCCAGAGACGGTCGCGGCAAACGGCGCGGTTGTTTGCGCCGAGACCCACGAACGCCGGATTGCCGCAGGCGTCCTCGGTGGGCGGCGGCGGACGCGCCGCGATCGTGTAGTTCGCGAGCCGCTGCTCATTGGGGAATGCCGCCTGCAATTCGGCGAGGCGCTGTCTCGCGCCGGTTCGATTCGTGGTCTGCAGCGTTTCCAGTTCCGCGATCGACGAGCCGACGAGCGACGCCACGCGTTCGTTGTAGTCGCCCGGTGACAGCCGGCGGATCTCGTCCAGGCTGGACCGAACGGCGGCGGCGTCGACGGCCGCGCTGCCGATCAAGAGCGACTGCAGACTCGCAGTCAGCGAGTCTGCTCTCGCCCGGCGTTCGGCCTCGGCGCGCCGGGCCTCCTCGTCCTGCTCCGCCTGCGCCGTCCGCGCCTCATCCACGCGCGCTCGCGCGTCGGCGATCGCCGCGTATCCCTGCACGTAGCCTTCGGCCGTATCGAGCAGGCTCAGCGCTTCCGCGAAGTTCTCAGCACGGACCTGTGCCAGCGCCCGATCGACGTAGGCGTCGGCGAATCGGCGCGGGACGACGTCGGTCAGGAAGGGGTCACCGGCATCGAGTTCGCTGCGGATGCTTACCAGGCCGTTGTTCGCGGTCGAGAAGCTCCCGGCGTCGATCTGATCGAGAATGGTCTGCTTGCGCGCCTCGAGCCGAGCCACCGCGGCGCTCGCCGCCTCGCGTTCGGCGAACGCCTGCTCGGCCGTTACTAGACTTTGATCCGCGCCTGCCAGCAGCGTGTCGTTCGTGAGCACCTGGATGCCCCGGTTCAGCAGATTGCGCGCATCGGTGAGCCGGTCGGCCGCTGCCAGACGGCCGATTTCGTCCTCGAGCCGCCGCGCGATTTGTTGTTCGGACGCCGAGCGGAACTGCGCGTCGGCGCCGAGTTGGCCGCGCAGCCGCCAGATGTTGTCCAGCCAATCCCGGTCGACCGTGTCGGAGCGGATCAAGCGATCGTATTCCTGGCGGGCGGAAGCCAGCGCACGCTCGGCCTCGCCGGCTTCGAAGTTCTGGAAGTCCCGTTCGAGCTGGCTCGCGTAGTCGCTCACGTCGGTGTTTTGCGGCAAGAGGCTCCGCGTTTCGACCACCAGGGCGCGGGCCGCGTCCCAATCGCCGTTGGCCGCAAGCGTCTGCGCCCGGCCGATCAGCGCCTCCCCGATACGATCGCGCCCATTGCGCACCACCGGGCCGGTATCGCCGAGGCCCTGCAGCCTCGACACCGTGTTGGTAAGCCGTCGGCCGTCTTCGACGGTCAGCGACGGATTCGACACCCCGGCTTCGAACTCGGCGACGAGTCCGTCAATCTGCTGCTGACGCTCCGCGGCCAAACGCTGTGCCTCAACCGCGTCTGCCGCTGCCTGAACGGCCCGTTCGGCGTTGGCGATGTCGCTCAGTTCCTGCTGCAGGAATTCGGTCAACGGGCCCTCGGTCTGCCATTCGAGTCCCAGATTGACCAGCGAGCGGGCGTCGTCGAAGCGCTGCTCACCGCGCGCGGCGCGTGCCGAATCCAGGAAGCCCTGCTGAATCGATTGCCGCGCGAGCTGCAGCGTCTCCTCACCCGCCCCGAGTGTTTGTAGCTGATCGAGTCGCGTCGCGGCGAGCCCGTCGTTCGGAGGCGCAAATCCGCCGGTCCGCGCGAGCCGCTGAATCTCAGCCAGTTCGTTATCGATCGCGGTATTGAAGTCGGCCTGCGCGCTATCGATCCTCGCCGTCTGCGCGCTTAGGTAATCTCGAGTGAGCAATGTGGAGACGGAGTCGAGCTCGCTGCGTGCGGCATCGAATTGCCTGCTTGCGGCAAGCCCTGTCAGCCGGTCCGCTAGAACCGTCTCGAGGTTGACGAGAACCCTGGCGCCCACAGCGTTGTCCGGCTCGAGCCGCAGCAGTTCTTCGATGTTGACCGACGCCTGACGGATCTCATTCAGGTCGGTCGTCTGCGCGAGCGGCGCGAGAATCGCCGCGAGCGATGCAACGCGCTGCGCGTTTTCGAAAGCCTCGACCTGACTACTGACCTGGTCCTGCCAGTACTGCAAGCCGCTGTCGCCGGGCGCGATCGATACACCGGCATCGACCAGCGCGACGCCGAGGGTGAGGTTCTCGGCACCCAGCGCGGTCTCGATTTCCGTCTTGATTTCGGTGAGCAGCAGATCACCGACCACGGAATCGTGCTGCGCGTCGAGGGTCGCCAGGACTTCACGATACTCGAGAGCGCTGTCCGAGCCCTGCAGCGGAATCAGCACACGATTGTCCCCGGCAAGCGCTGCCTGGAAACGCCCATTCAATTCGGCGATGGCGTCGTCTCGGGCATCGTTGAAGTTGCTACGCAGATCGCCACGCACTCCGTAACGTTCGGGGTAAAGCGTCTCGGCTCTCTCGACCAGCGCCTGCGCCGATGCAAAATCGTAGACACCGGCCTGCCAGTCCGCCAGCGTCGAGTCGCTGTAGAGATTGAACACCTCCTCGCTATCCGGATCCGGCTCCGGTGCGGCGCGCCACGCGATGGCGGAATACACGTTGCGCTCGAAGAACTCCTCGAGCCTGAGGCCCGACGGCAGCACGTTCAGGTAAACGGTCGCGCGCTCGGTCTCGTCGAGTCCGGTTTCGAGTTCAGTAAGGATCTCGGAGATCTCGGCGTCGCTGCCCGTCTCCAGCGTCTGGATCAGGTTGTTGAGGTAGCGCTCGTTCATGTAGCCCGGCAACCAGGTCACGAGAATGACGATGAGCAGGACGACAACCAGCGCGCCCGCGGCCAACTGGGTCTTGTTGACGGCTTTGGGCTCGATGCCGTCGATGAATTCGTCGACGGAAGGCGGCTGCTCGTTTCGGTCATAGGACAGCGCGCGCTGCATCGTGCGCCATTGGCGACGATTCAGGCCGTCGACCTGTTCGACTTCCATGCCGGCCTTGCGCGCCTTCAGTGCCGAGCGCTTCTTGTACGGATGCCTGCCGGTCAGGATTTCGTAGGACACGCAGGCCAACGCATAGATATCGTCACGGACGTCCGGATCGCCGCCCTCGACCATCGACACCGTCGCGTAGGCCGGCGTCAACGCGCCCAGGGTCCCCGCATCGAACAGCGTCATCTCGCCGCCGGCCTGGTCGGAATGCACCGCGGCGCGCGCGATACCGAAATCGAAAATTTTGACGACGCCCTGCTTGGTGAGGTAGGCGTTCGCGGGCTTGAAGTCGGAATGGATGATGCCGCGCTCGTGCGCGTACGACAGGCCGGCCGCCATATCGCGAATCAGCGGCAGGCCCTTGTCGATTGGCAGTCCCCGGTCTTTGTGCCGCTTCAGAAACTTATCGAACGGTTCGCCGTCGAGGTATTCCATCGTCATGAAGACGTTGCCGGCATCGCGATCGAAATCGAACACGGTGACGATGTTCGGGTGCGCGAGATCCTGCGCCTTGCGGGATTCGCGCTGCAGCGCCTTCAGGGACTCCGGGTGCTGCTTGAATTCCTCGTTAAGAATTTTGACGGCGATATAGGGATTTCGATCCTGCGCTTCCTCCTTGCGCAGGTCCTTCGCCTTGAAGACGATACCCATGCCGCCCTGGCCGATAACGTGCTCGAGCACGAAGCGCCCCTTGAGCACCGAACCCACGGTCGGCACGCCGCCGTCGCCGCCATCCCAACGCTCCGGGTGCGCCCAGCCGGAACTCGCCGACGCGCCGGACGTCCAGGACTGCCCGGTGGGTGGCTGCCCGGTTCGGCTCGTTTGTCCGGTTTGTCCGGTATGCCCAGTCTGACCGGTTTGACCCGTCTGTCCGGTTTGCCCCGTCTGACCGGTCTGTACCGTCGGCGCGTGGTGCCCCGTTTGTCCCTGCGTCCACGACTGGCCGGTAGGCTGGGTTCCGGTCGGCGGCGTAGGCTGACTCGTGACCCCGGACTGCGTCGCAGGCGCGCTCGGGCGAAGCCGGGTGCGGCCGTCGTCCTCGTCGTCGTCATCTTCCTCCGCGGGGCGGAAGCGGGTTTTGTCGTCGCCCTCGGCGGGCGCAACGGGTGGCGGTTGCGCGCCCGGCACTCCCGGCGCCGGTGGCGTCCCAGGCGGCGGTTGGGCGCCGGGTACGCTCGTTCCCGGTGGCGTCGCCTGTGGCGCCTGTCCTGCTGGCGGCACGGCTGGCGGCGCCGGCGGCACTCCGGCCGGCGGTTGCTGTGGCGGCGGCTGCGGCGGTACCGCGGCAGGCGGCTCTGCAGGAGGAACAGCGCCCGCGGGCGGCTGTGGCGCGGCCGGCGGTGGCGCAGCGGCCATGCCCCCCGCGCGCTGAATCTGCTGAGACAGGCTATCGTAGAGTTGTTGCGGGAGCCGCCCGGCACCGTACAGGTTCGTGATCAGCTCGAGGTATTTCTGCGCATCCGCGGGGTTCGACGCAAGTTCGATATCGAGATCGGCCTGCAGCTGCGGGAAGCTCGAATCGCCCGTCAGGAATTTTTTGAGGGATTGCTTGAACTCGATCATCGACGTTCGAAGTCCACACCGATGATGGAAACGTTATCCGAGCAGCGCCGCGACTTGGCGAGGCCGAGAAGCTGCTGGCAGGCCGAGGTAACGGCGCCGTCGCTCAATACCGACTGGATCTCCTTGAAGGTGATGTCCTTGTACAGGCCGTCAGAGCACAAGAGGTAGCGGTCCTTGTGCTTGAGCTCGAACATGCGGACTTCGAGATACAGCTCGGGCTCGCCACCCACCGCCCGCGTAATGACGTTCTCGCCGGGATAGTCGTCGGCATCCTCGCGCTTGAGGCTGCCCTCTGCGATCAGCTCTTCGACCTCGCTATGATCGGTCGTCAATTCCTCGAGTGCGAAATCCCGCAACCGGTAGACCCGACTGTCGCCGGCCCACATACACAATGCGTAACCCGGTAGTGCCAGCACCGCGGCGACCGTGCTTCCCATGATCTGTCCGGCCGCGGAGGATGCGTCGTAGAGCCGCCGGTTCACGTCGATGATGCAGTCCTCCACCGCATCGACGAAGGCACGCGGCCGCTCGTACTCACCGAGCGCGGACAGTGCCGCGACGATGCTGGAGCTCGCTACGTCGCCGGCTTCGTGACCGCCCATGCCATCGGCCACGACCCACAGACCGGACTGCGGCCGGTCGAGGATCGCGTCTTCGTTGACCTTGCGCACGTTGCCGACGTCCGTGACGCCGGCTGAGACCCATTGCCACGTCGTTTCCAAGCTCAGTCCACCAGCTGATTGACGAGCTGTGCCAGCGGATCGTCCGGAATGCTGGCCGCGCCGGCCGAGCTGTCCTGCCAGCCGCTGTTGCTCCAGGTTCCGGCCAGCATGGCGGTGAACATGTGCGGGTCCGGCAGCGTGCGGGTGTACAAGAGACTGGGCGCAACGGCATCGGATCCGCTACCCCACCAGAAACACATTCCCGCCGTCGCCTGCTGTAGTCCGTCGCGGACAAAACCGAGCAGCGTCAGCGATACGTCGAGGGATTCATCGAGCGCGATGCGCGACCCGCCGGATTCTATCGGCGCCATCGGCGGCAGATCGCCGTCGGCGAATGCCACACCGCGCAACGACTGTTCGAACACGTCGAGGTCGAGCGACTGCGCATCCAGCGCGTCGAGGAGCAGATCCTCGATGGCGGCGAACCAGCGCGGGTTTTGTACCGCGGCACACATGGCGGAGCGCGTTCCGTCGATCTGCCGGACCACGGTCATCGGGAAGTAACGTCCGACTTTGTCCATGCTCGGCATGACCACACCCACCCACGCGGTGTTGCCGCAGATGCCCGTCGGCAGAACGAAGCGCCACAGAGGACTCGTGAGATAGGCGTCCAGCCAGGCATCGCCGAGCGCCTGGCGACTCGCGTTCATCCCGCTCTGCAGCCAGTCGTCCCAGCAATTGATGAACTCCCGTGGCAGGCTCCGTGTGATGAAGTCGCCTCTCGCCGGAAGTTTGCCGTAGAACGCCGTCATCTCGATTCGCCCCGCCTTACAGCGCTGACGGACAGCGGAAGTTGTGCAGATCGCGGTGAGCCATCGGGCTGTTCACGCTGCGCGTCTGGACTACCACCTCGGCGGTGCGGCTGCCCGCGGTCAATTCGACCACGTACTGAATCTCGGAAAACTCACTGACGTTGGAGCCGTCCAGCAGTCTGAAGAGGGCCCATGGGCCGTCCGCAACCACCGTCGGGCGGCCGCCGCTGGATTCCTCGAACATGATCCTGGCACCGCCCACGCCCTCGCCCGGCCAGACAACCGGCCACTCCTCGGTCGGACCGTGGGCGTAGTCGAAGGTCTGCCCGTGCACCTCGAACACGAAGCGGCGAACGTCGGCGTCGAGCCGGTTCGGGATGACGGTAACGCGCATATCCGGCTGCTGCGCACCCGGCCGGAAATACGCCTCGCGGATTTCAGCCGCGCGCTGGAATTGCGCAAGCGTTGACGAGGAAATCCGAACGCCCGCGCCGGAACGCAGACGCCACTGACTGCCGGAACGGTCCACAAAGGGGGCGAGATTCTCGTCGAAGAAGCGGTCGAAGACGCCGCCATAGCCGAAGATGCGGCCGAAGTCGTCGATTGCCACGTCCTGCTGGCTGTTGCGATTGAACGGGTAGCGGTCGCCGATGAGATTGCGGCACTCGACGAGCACCGTGTCCGAGTAGCGCGTCGACAATTCCGAGCGCGCGCTGGTCTGCGCCAGCGCCTGGCTGCCGCCGCTGAGTTCGGTCAGCCACGAGCGCAGCGGTTCGGGTTGCCGGCGAGCTTCGTTGCGAACCCGCCGGGCCGCCGGCCCACCGCCACTGGCAATAACTTGCAGCGCATCGCCGCCGGAAGCATCGATTTCGCTTTGTAGGTCGTCGATGGCCAGCAACAGCGGATTGAGCAGCGTCGGCTGCCCGGGTTCGCCGGCGACCAGACGATTGAGAGGCGCGAACTCGCGCGCGATCGGCGCACCCGGGTGTTCGGGTGTCGGAACATCCACACCGGGAGACGTCCCCAGCAGGCGCTGCAGTCTGGCTGTTTCCTCGTCCTGAGTTTCCTCACCCTCGACCGGGGTCGACGCGAGGTCGGTATTGTCCCGGACGATCCGCAACAGTTGCTCCAGCACCGACGGCTCGGCGGTGACCAACGACAGCGTCTCCATGGCGCGGGACTCCGTCGTGAAGGGAACGAGTTCCAGATCGTTGAGCAGACCACTCCAAACGGCGATGTACTCCTGCACGTAGCGCTCGCGAAGCTCGGACTCGACCTGCAGCCGTTCGCGGATGCCGAGCCCGCCGTCGTCACGGCCCAGCACCCAGTTCTCGCTGTCCGACTCCCCGATAACTCGGGCGGACAGCGTCGGATACACGATCTCGAAGCCTCGCCGGGTAAACAGGACGGAGATGGGTTCGGACAACGGCATGCCGCTCTCACGACGGAATACCTGCTCGATACCGAGGCCGATCCGCTGGGTCAGCACGAGATCCTCGCTCGATAGCGCAAGCGCGTCGAGCTTCATGCGGGAATACAGAAAGTCCGACAGCGGCGCACTCGACAGCGTGGCTTGCGCCCCTGCGATCAGCCGCTCATTCACCGGATACGGCTGTACGCCGTTTTCGAACAGATAGTCGGTGTGGCGCTTCAATCGGGTATAGACGTCGCCCTCCGCGCCGTAGCTGCGCTGCCATTCCTGGCCCACGAGGAACGCGAGTTGACGAGGCTCCAGACGCTCCGGGTCGCCGAGCATGAGGTAAGCCTTCAGGTATTCGTAGAGCAGCTGCGGATTGCCGGAGTTTTCCCGGATTCGAGTCTCGAGAATGCCCATCACCGTGGCGCCCAGCGAACTGTTGAGTTCGCGCAGGTAAGCATCGCCGACGACGTTCTTCATCGCGCGGCCCTGGTAGAGCCACATGCGCATGTGCAGCGGCACGGCGCCGTCGTGCTGCGCGGCAACGTCGAGCGAGTCTCGCAAGGCATCGAGACGCGGCAGCACCTGCTCGATGGACGCGCCGCGATCCAATGGCAGCGCGGCGACTTCCGTATAGCGGTCGACGGAATCGGACACTTCGCCGAGATAGCCGCGGTTGGCTGCGAAGCTGCCGATCCAGGCGAAGGTGGCAAGAATCGCCAGACCGATCGAGCCGGCGTATGCGGCGTTCTGCAACCAGCGGCGACGGCGCTCGACGCGCGGATTGACACCGGCCAGCCCGGATTCCTGGAAGATGATCTTGCGGAACAGATCGGTGATGAAGTAGCTGCGCCCCTTGCCGCCGAATGACGGCAGCGCCTGCTCCTGCATGCCGAAGGTTCTTGCCATGACGCCCATCATCCGGTCGATGGGCGTGCCTTCCTGGGTGCCGCTCGTGAAATAGACGCCGCGCAGCAGAATCTTGTCTTCGTAGCGACTGGACGAGAATACGTCGGCCAGGAAATTCTCCAGCGCGCCGGCCAGCGCGATGATCTGCTGCGGGAAGTTGTAAATCTTCGAGCGCCGGTGCTGATCCATCTCCTGGCTCATACGCCAGGACATGCGGTCCGAAAGCCGGCTGAGCAGTTGCTGAAACTCGGCCGGGAACTGCTTGATGTCGTCTTCGGACGCGCGTTTGCCTTCCGCCATCGGGAACGTCGTGCCCCACACCTGTTCACGGCCTTCCTGGTCCAGATCGTCGAAATACTCGATGAACCCGGCGACCAGATCGCACTTGGTGAACAGCATGTAGACGGGGAAGCGGATACCGAAGTGCCGGTACAGCTCCTGAATGCGGTGGCGCGTCGCGAGCACCTGATTGTTGCGTTCCGCGTCGCTCTGCGTCATCAGATCGGAGAGACTCATCGCGACGATGACGCCGTTGATCGGCCGCCGCTTGCGGTACTTCTTCAAGAGATCGAGGAAGCCCTCCCAGGCCGCGCGATCCACGGAAGCGTGGCTGTCCTGGGTCGTGTATCGACCGGCCGTGTCGAGCAGAACGGCATCGTTGGTGAACCACCAGTCGCAGTTGCGCGTGCCGCCGACGCCGCGCAGCGCCTCCTTGCCGAAGCGCTGCTCGAGCGGGAACTCCAGCCCGGAATTGACGAGCGCGGTCGTCTTGCCGGACCCGGGCGGCCCGATGATCACGAACCACGGGAGTTCGTACAGACTGACGCTGCGGCGCTTGCCGGAACTTTCGCGGAGCGTCGCGATGGCCTCTTCGAACCGCGTCTTCAGAAGAGCGACTTCCTCCGCAGATTGGCTCGCGGCCGCATCGACACCGCTGTCCGCCGAGTCGACGAGATCGTCGGCGAGCTGCTCGTCCGCTTTTGCGGCCTTGCGGCGCTTCAAGAAGACCGCGATTCCCCAGCCGAGGAATACGATCGCGATCAATACGAGTCTGGGAACGACGCCGGCAAGCGGTCTGAAATCGCCGAAGCCTATGTAGGGCCCGAACCACCAGATGGCGATCGCGACCAGGACGAGCCCGATGATCGAGACACCCGAGCCGGTGAAGACGCTTCTGATCTGCGACATCATTGTGCTGGCCCCTGTGCCACGTGGACGATCTCGACGCGACGATCGGCCGCGCGTGCGGCCGGCGAATCGCCGAGCGGTGGCGCGGGGATGGTATCCGCGACGCCTTGAGGAATCAGTCTCGACGTCGCCGTCATCCTCGTGCCGAGTACCTCCGAAACATCAATCGCCCGCTCCCGGGAAAGCTCCCAGTTACTCTGGAACCGGAAGGAGCGGATCGGCACGCTGTCCGTGTGGCCGATGACCCGAACCGTGCCCGGCGTCTGCTCGATGGCATCGCCAATCTGATGCAGGATCGCCTCGTATCGGTCGTTGACCTCGGCGCTGCCCGAGGCGAACAAATCGTCGCCCGAAATCGTGATCGTCGTGACCCCGCCGTCCTCGATGACCCGAATCAACTCCTGTGCCTCGAGATCGGCGAGCCTCGGCCGTAGCCGGCTTGCTGGCGCGGCCCGCGCCGAAACGGACAAGTCCTGAATACCGACGCTGCTCAACGCGACGTCGACCGGAACCGCGCTTCTGGACAGCGTGAATCGGAATGAGACGAACATCGCCAGCAGAACGGTGATGAGCACGCTCGCCACGACCCAGAGCGGAACGTAGCGCGTCAGCGGATTCCGCCGGTCGACCACGCCCTCCCAACTCGGCGACAGCCTGCGCTCGAAGTCCCCGCGATACTGGCGAATGAGCCGATAGAGTTCGTCCCGAACGCCAGCGATCTGAACGTTGCCGCGCTCGAGAATCTTGTACTTGCCCTCGAAGCCGAGCGCGAGGCAGAAGTACAGCACTTCGAGAAGATCGAGGTTCGCCGCCACGTTGGCCTTTAGCCGGTCGAGAATCTGGAAGAACTTCTCGCCGCCCCAGGTTTCCTGATGGAAGGTGGTCAGGAGCGAGTGCGTCGACCAGATGCTCTCGGTACCCCACGGCGTGCTGAGAACGGTCTCGTCGAGTGCCGTGCACAGCGCATAGCGGGCCGAGGCGACGATTTGCGGTGCGACGCCTGCCGCAATCGCATCCGCTTCGAATTTTTGTACCCGGCCGATCACCTGCTGGTGGAGCGCGTTCACGTCGGCGTGCGAAGGCAGTCCGCGCAACTGCGACATCAGAACGAGCAGCGGCGACGCTGCCTGCGCGAGCGGGCTCGTTCCCGCGCCACGAATGGAATCGAGCGAGGGAACCGACGCTTGTGCCGAGGGTGCCGGCGGCGCGAACCCGCCCTGCTGCGGCTGCTGCGGCGGCGGCGCCTGTGGTGGCATTTGTTGCGGCGGCTGCTGAGGCGGCGCTTGCGGCGGCGGCTCCGCCGGCGGGATCTGCTGGGCCGGCGGCTGCTGCGGTGGTTGTTGCGGCGGAACCGGCTGGCCCGGTGGCTGTGGAGCACCGGGCTGTGGCGCGCTGCGCCGACCACCCGGACGCGGTCTCAGTAGTGTCTTGTCTTCCGCTTCGTCAGGAAAATCGTCGTCGGTCACGGCCCTATTCCTTGATAGCCCAGAACTCCATCTGCAGTCCCGGGAATTCCCCCGCCACGTGGATTGCGATGCCGCCGGACTCGACCAGCTGTCCCCAGAATTCGCTGCTGCGGTCGAGCTGGAAATAGGCGAAACCGGAGTGATACGGAATCTGTCGCGGCGCAACCGGCAGTGGCGTTACCTGGATGCCCGGCAACGACAGATTGACGAGCTCGCGAATCTTCTCGACGGACCCGATTTTGATGTGCGTCGGAAACTGCGACCGAAGTGCCTCCGCTGGCAGATCGGCATTGACCGCCAGCACGAAGTTCGCAGCGCTCAGGAGATTGCGATCGCCCACGGTCGCAACGCTGATGCCGTACTTCTTCTGTTTCAACGGAATCGACGTGGCAGTGGATTCCAGAACGGCGCTCAGCGATTCGCGAATCGCGGCGATGACCGGCTCGAACGCCGCCCGCAGGTCGTCGTGCGTGTAAGCCGGGAAGTCCGCTGCCCGTTTGCTCGCGTGCGTGAAGGTCGCGAGTTCGCCCGCTGCCATGAGGCAGCAACGGTAGAGATCTTCAGGGTGCAGATTGCCCTCCGCTACCAGGTGGTGAACCAGCGGCTGGAGCCGATTGACGACCTGCAGCAGCAGGAAGTCGGCGATTTCCGCCGCACCGCCCCGACCGGTCGCCGATACGCGTGCGGCCAGCGCCTCGCCACGCTGATGCAGCATGCCGAGAAACTCATTGGTGAATGCGTCCAGGACCGGCGCTGCCTTCGCATTGCAAACCGAGGGAATGAACGAGTCCTGCAACACGACCAGCTTGTCGACCTTGGCTTCGACGATGTGCGCAACCGGGATCTTCGCGTAGCCGGAGTGATCTTCCGAGTCGAGCAGCAGGCGGGTCTTCAACCCGCCAACCTGCATCGGCGCCGTCGCCGACGAACTGGAAGTGACGTCCCGGACCTCGAGTTCGAGGCACTCGTAGCGCGCAAGCACGTCGCCGGTCCCCGCGAGATCGATGTCTTGCGACTCGGGTTGCTGTACGGGAAGCCCGAGATGCACGATCTGATCGCGAATCTTCTCGTCGATCTCGATCGGCTTCGGCAGAGGATCGTCGTCCGGCATGCTGAACGGCGTACCGTCGGGGAACACACCGTGCGCTGCGCTCAGGCCCAGCTTGCCGAGCCGCAGCAGATCGCGATCGATCCTCAGCTCGGAGAAACCCCAGCCGTGCGCTCGAAGCGCCGACGTACGCAGTTGCATGGCCCGCTCGACATAGCGGTCTTGTTGCTGGAAGTGCTGCGGTCTCAGGAACAGACCCTCGGACCAGACAACTTTACTTCGGTGTGACATCGATCAGAACTCCGCCGCCGCTATCAATTATCGACCGTGACGCTGATCGCCAGGCGATCGGCCCGTATGACGAGTGCGCCCCGCCGCATCAGGTTGGTAATGCTCCGGCCCGGCATCTCCACCGTGGCACGCCACGTCGCCTGATGAATGTCCCGGTAGCCGGCAATCACCCCGATGTAGCGCGTGTTCGGGTCGAACTCCGCGTCGTAGGGCTGCGACTCGCCGGGCGCAAGCATTTTCTGCTCCAGACCCAGGAGGTCGGCACCGAGCGTTGCCTCCGGGGCGTCGGCAATCGCGAAGTACTCAGCGTTTTCGAACTTGTCGATCGCGGCCAGCTCGTAGATCTGGATCATCAGAGGTGACGGCCGTCCCAGCGCGTCAGGATTTACGTCGGCGACAACGGTAATGCTGCCGCGAATGTTTACGTCCGGCGGCGGCCCTCCCGAAGCGCACCCGGCAACCAGCGCAACAACGGCAATGAGCGACGCAACTTTGCTCGCCAATCTCCTCATCTTCCCCTCCAGCCTTTGACGGCTCTTCGTCTTGTTATTCTGCGATCGACGAGGCGCTCTTATCGCTCTAACCCGATCGCTCTATCGGTTATTCGTTATTCGCTGCATTTGCCGTTCGTATGCGGTGGCAAATGCTTCACCGAACAGCTCGCGGAAGTTGTCGTCACTGTCGCGCGATATCCGCTCGAACATCTCACTGTACATGTCCCAGTAGCGCACCTTGTTCGCCATGTTCATCAGCCCGCCGCGCTTCGACCCACCCGAGAAGCGGTCCTCCAGAACGTCGGGTGAGAACTGTTCGAGCATGTGCTCGAAGGCAGCGCGCATTCCGGCAATCATGGCCATCTGATGCGCCTTGATATCGTTGAATCCTTCTTCGAACGCCTGCGCCGCCGGCAGGTAGCTCGAGCTCGCGCCGCTGAACAAGTGGCCCATTGCCTCCTGCGCGGTCGGTGAGAACTTCAGTGGATTGTTCGACACCGGCTTGAGGCTGGTTAGCTCCAGCCGGAACTGACTCTTGATGTCCGTCCTCGAGCGGAGGATGTCCATCATCCCCTGCACGATGAGCATCATCAGCTCGTCAGTCGCGCCGGCCGCGCTCGGGGGCGGCGGCGCCATCGCCTGCACTTGCCCGGTCGCGTCGGCCTGCGGCTGAGGCGTGGGCGCCGCGGCAGGGGGCGGCTCCGCCGGGGGCGGCATGTAGGCCGGCTCGGGCGGCGCAGCGGGTTGTGCCCTGGGCATTTCGGTCAGATCCCAGTCATCCGGAATTCCGCCGGGTGGCGTCGGCTGGCCGCCAGGCGCACTCGGCGCGGGCGGTGCACTCGGCCCGGGCGGCGCGAAATAGTCTGACGTTGCCGAAGAATGATCAGGATACGCGGGCGGCTCCGCCGGCGGCGGCGCGGGCGCGTCGTTCAGCATCTCGAGCGGGTCGACCGGGCCAATCGTCGACGCGCCGGTCCCGCCGCTGGCCGTCGGCGCAGCGGTCGGTGACGTCGGGGACGTGATCGATCCGGTCGGGGAGGTAATGAGAGGATCGACCGGGGCCTGCGCCGGTCCCGGTGCCGCCGGGACTTCGTCGACGATACTGGCGTACATCTCGTAGTCGCCGATCTGGATGCGATCGCCGTTGCGGAGTATGACCGGGTCGTTGCCGGCACCGACCGGCTCCGGCTGCCCATTGATAAACACGCCGTTGACGCTGACGTCCTCGAGCGAAAACATCGAATTCATGTAGCGGATGATTGCGTGCCGGCTCGAGATGTAGCGCTCGGGATCCGGCAGCACCCAGTCGTTGGTCGCCGCGCGGCCGATCGTGCCGCCGCCCTCGCCGAAAACCCGGCTGGCCGCGGGTCCGAGTGCCGCAGCGTTGGGGCTGGTGACTTGTAGCGCTAGATACATACTCTCAATTCTGACGGGCAATCAGCCGCCGATCAAAACGGTGAAGCAACCCATGACGATGTTGCCGCCGTGAGCGGTCATATCGCCCATACGGGCTGCCGGCTTGTTGCCGATCATGACGGTCATCGATCCGAGGACGATGGAATCCGGCGGCCCGGTGCAGATCGCCATGTTGCCCAGCGTGGCGGCCGGCATGTTGCCGATCAAGACGGTCGGTACGCCCGGCGGCCCGATCGGCCCGCCGACGTGTGGCACGACGCCGGTCACCATCGGACATACGTGCATGTCGCCCATCCGAGCCGCGGGTTTCATCAGTGACTGCTCCCCGGGATTGCCACCATCTCGAGCCCGGTGTCGATAAGTTCGCGGCTGGTCGCGGCCGCCGAATCGGGTTCGCCGAAGGTCAGCTCGGTAAGCCCCGCCGCGATCGCGACCGCGGTCAGATGCTGTGCCGGCGGAACTTCGGTTTGCTCGGCCGGAGCCAGGCTTCCACCGCTGAATCCGACCGCGGCTGCCAGCCACGCGCACGGGCCGGCGAAATCGAGCTGATCGGCCATGTCCATCGCCCGGCGGCGCAACGCGTCGTCCGGATTCGACAGCCACTGACGGACTACCTCGACGCATTCCTTATCCGCTCCGCTCAGTGCCGGCGCGGATTTGTTCTCTATGCACTTGTCCGCCCAGATGATCGCGTATTGCCGCGGCAGGGTTCGCGCCAGTGTCAGGAACGCATCGTGGAACAGTTCTTCGTCACATAGCCGGTGCAGGTAGGACAGCGTGTTGCCGCAGTCCGCCATCAATGCGACCGCTTCCTCCGACAGCGCGACGTCAGAAATGACTTCGGCGGGCTTGCGCCGGGAATCGGCGCCAAGATCGAGTGTGGACATGTCCGTGTTCCTCCGCTAAACCTGCGTCAACCAATCATCGTGATGCCGCCCTTGAGCTTGGCCATACCGCCGGCTTTGAGATCGAGGATGCCGCTGCCTTCGACTTTCGTCATCGATCCTTTGATCTCTGCCTGTGCGTTGGCCTTCGCCTTGATGGAGGCGTTCGCCTTGAGCGTGATGTTGGTTCCATTGACGCTGATGTTCATTCCCTTGATATCGATCTGACCGTTCTTCTTCATGACGAGCTTGGCCTGACCGACGGTGATCGAGAGCTCATCCCCGGCCTTGATCGCGATTTTCTTCGCGACATCTATCGTCTGACTGCCGGACTGGATATCGACGTTGTGATCGCCGGTCTCGACCGTCAGCGAGTCGTTGCCTTCCTTGAGGGTCACGGTCCGATCGTTGTGGATCGTGATCTCCTGGTCGCCCTTGTCCTTTTTCGAGAGTCCGACCTCGAGCGTGTCGTTGTTCTTCACGACCCGCTTCATGTTCGTCTCGGCGTGCAGGAAGACCTCTTCCTTGCCCTTCTTATCCTCAAAGCGTAATTCGTTGAAGTTTTTCGGCGTGCCTTTCTGGGTGCTGCGCGACTTGATGCCCGACTGGGTCATGTTGTCGGGCAGCGAGTACGGCGGCTTGTTGTTGTCGTTGTAGACACTGCCGACCACGATGGGCTGATCCGGGTCGCCTTCCAGAAAATCGACAATCACTTCATGGCCGATCCGCGGGATCGCGATCATGCCGAAGGTCTGTCCGGCGAATGCCGTCGAAACTCGGCACCAGCAAGAGCTTTTCTCGTCCTTCTTCCCCTTGCGATCCCAGTGGAACTGGACTTTGATCCGGCCGTACTCGTCGGTGTAGATCTCCTCGCCGGACGGCCCGACGACGACAGCGGTCTGCGGGCCCTGGACCCTGGTCTTGGTCGTCACTCGGGACGGCCGGTACTGGATCTGATCGGGGATGGCCCTGAAGAAACAGGTGAAACTCGCGCCGGCACCGCCGCCAGCCGTCTCCGGGTCGCTGTTCTGCAGTCCGAAGCGCGCGGATACAACGAGGTATTTGGCGTTCTGATCGTCGCGCGGGTAGTCGGTTAATTCGAATGTGAAGCCGGACGAGATGCCCATGACGTTGCCGCCGCCGGAACCGACGGCGTACGCGGCCTGCTGTTCCTCGACAAGGACCTTCGCCAGCGTGTCACCGTCCGCCGACTTCGGATACAGCGAGCCGTATTCGTACATCTCCTTGCCGCTCTGGCCGTGGTCGCGCTTCTCCTTGGACTCGGCCTTGGCATCCAGCTTCGTCTTGGGCGTTTCGAAGTTGTAGCTGTCCACCGCCACTTTGGTGGTTTCGACCTGGTGCTGAAGCTCCCAGTGATCGATGTGGTCTTCGTCCCTCGAGAACTGAGGGTCCGGCGCGAAAAACGGCACTTCCGCATAGCCCGGGAAATCCGCGTGGGCACTGGGCGAATCAGCCAGCACGAGATCGTGATTGCCGTCCTTGTGCTCGAAGAAATAGTAGATGCCCTCTTCTTCCATCAGGCGGCTGGCAAAGTCGAAGTCCGTTTCGCCGTACTGCACGCAATAGTCTCGTTTGCGGTACTTGCCGGACAGCGACTTCTTGGCCGAGCAGCCGTGCCCCTGGAACACCTCGTCGAGGATGTCGGGAACCGTCATCTGCTGGAATATCCGGTTGTCGGAGGCGTGATTCAGGAAATACAGCCACGGCCGAAGGACGGCCGTGTAGCTCGACAGGTGTCCCTTCGGTCCGGTGTAGGAAACGTGACTGGCAATACCTGAGAAATAGCGCTTCTTGCCGTCGCGAACGACGACCGTGACGGTGATGGGCTGACCAAGCTGTTTCTCGAGGTCCAGCTTGTCGTCTGCGGTCAGAATCTCGACCGAGTACTCGAAGGGCCGGCCGAGCTGCTCGGTGCCCTCGAAGCTCTGTACTCGGATGTCCTCCCCGGTGCTGAATGCCGTGGAGACCGTTACGAACGGGTCATCGGAACTGCCGGCCATAAGAGTGAGTCCCCTCTCTCGGCGCACCTTTGCGGCGTACGCCACTCGTGCGCTGCTTTATCGAACACGAGCGGCTTGTTGCCTTCAGGCCGGATGCGCCTCGGTCGCGGTTCCCTGCGATGGTGAGACGGAGTTGTTGTTCGTCGTTCGGCCGGCGATCGTGTTCGGCTTGTCTTCTAATCTGTTCGTGCCAGCGTTACGTTCGTTCGTACGCTGGCAGGTGTCCGGTGCGCTTAGTCGCGCACCCATTTCAGCACCGCTTCCTCGTCGGTGGTGTACATATAATAACCCTGCCACGGGCCGTCATCGTCAATAATTACGGGCTGCATGCCCTCGTATTTTTTGTCGGCTAGACTCTTAAAAGCGGCTTCCTGGATGCGATTTGCCCGCACCCACGCTTTCCAGGCGTCTTTATCACGCGGCTCGAGCTTTTCTCCCCGGTCCGACGCGGACCGCAGAGCATTCTGAAACTCGAAGTAGTTTTGTTCGACGATTCGAACCTGACTCATCGGGCCGATCCTTGTTGGTTGTCTCCGTGTCCACGCCGACAGAGCCCGGTCAGAGGCCCCGATCGCGGTCCCGTAGCGATCCCTCGGAGTTCGTCAGCTACACTACTGTGCAGCACCCCCGAAACACCGCAAAGTGTACCGCCCAATATCCAATAACTCCAGTAAATTCAGGCTGCTAGACGATGAATATAGAATTTGACGTGCGCTTCGGAAAGGAATCCGCTCGCCGTGAGGCCGGCGCGGCCCGGAATGTCCTCCTGATCGGCGATTTCTCGGGCGCGGCAGCCCCCGGCGAGGCGGCGATTCGACATATGTTCAACGTCGACCCGGTCGAGCTGGACGCCGCAATCTCGCGTGTCCGCCCTCGGGTGGCCGTCGGCGTCGGCGACGCGTCGTCGGAGGTCGAATTCTACTCGATCGACGATTTCCATCCGGACGAGCTCTTGCAGCGCATTCCTGCCTTTTCGGCGGCAATGGAGCTCAGGCGGGCGCTCGGCGACGCCTCCAGGGCCCGGGAAGCGGCTGAACTAACCCGCCAATGGCTCGGTCACGAGGCCGTGCAGGAGACCGGCGCGGACGAACCTCAGGCGCCCGCATCTGCACCGCCGGAGACCAGCGACGATCTGTTTTCGCGGCTGTTGGGGCAGGACGTCAACGCGGCGGAGGCGCCCAGTTCGGCAGTACGCTCGACGCTGGATCGGCTCCTCAAGGAGGCCGTCGACCAGGACACGACCCCCGCGCCGGACGCGGACGCCGTCAAACTGCAGGGAGAGCTCGCCGCCTGGATTTCCACCGCACTGCGCGAGTTGCTGCACTCCCCGGCATTTCGGGGCCCCGAAATTGCGTGGCGCTCGCTCGCGTGGATGCTCGAGAATGTCGAGGTCGATGAGACGGTGGACATCTGGCTGGTCGATGTCGGCAGCACGCGAGTCGGTGATTGGGCCGCCGAATTGCCGAGCCGGGTGGCTGCGGGCCCGGGCAGAGCGGACTCGCTCGTCGTGCTCACCAGCTTCTCGGCCGACGGTGACTCGCTGACGGATCTCGAGGCGCTCGCCGCCGCCGCGTCCGCGGTGAAGGCGCGGGCGTTCGCCGGTGCCAGCGCGTCTCTGGCGGGGCTGACCGGGGATATCGGCTCGCCGCTGGCGCTGGACGGCGCCGATTTCGAGGGCAACGCGCCCGAGGGGTGGGACGATCTGCGCAATGCACTGGGCAGCGTGTGCCTCGGATTCCCCGCCCTCTTGTTGCGGCAACCCTTCGGCGACAGGACCGATCCTGTCGACGCGCTGGACTTCGACGAACTCGGCAGCGCCCCGGCACACGATGCCTTCCTATGGGGCTCGGCCGGAACGGCGCTCGCGGCCATGAGCCTGGCGGACCGCCTTCTGCTCGAAGACAGCCTGCTCGTGACCTATGACGACGGCTCCGGACAGGCAATCAAGCCGGCATCGGGAGCCTTGCTGACGGACTCCGCGGTCGACGCCCTGCTGGCGCGCGGCGTCGTGCCGCTGCTGGCCGAGCGCGGCAGCACGCGATTGCTTGCGCCGAGATTGCAGTCGCTCGCTATTCGAGGGCTTTAGCCCAAGGCCGTAGGAAGGACGCCGCCTAGCCGCTGCGCAGCTCGCGCTCGAGCGCCTGCGCTTCACGGATGCGCGCGTCTATCTGCTGTACGACGATGGAACGGATCGTCACTTTGTATTGCGATGCGCTGCCCCACGGATCGTCCGCGCCGGCTCCGCCACCCCATCGCGCCTGCCAGAGGTCGGTGGCCCACATCGACTCCCACTGTTCGAGAATCGGCGGCGTGACCGCCCAGTAAAGGCCGCAGCGCGGGTCGTTCGGGGCACCGGCGGCGGCTCGATCCATGTCCGTCGCTGCATGAGTGAGGCTCATTCCGGCCGCGATATCGGCCAGCGGCCGCGCATCGGCTGCGGACGTCGAGACGCCCTCGGTGACGTACCCGGCCAGCCGCTCGAGGACGTTGGTCACCTCCCGCGATTCGGCCGGTACCGTCGCCTTCTTCAGCGCCGTCTTTAGCTCGGCTTCGGCGATGTCCAGCATCGTATTGAAATGCGATAGCAGGCCGGAGCGTATCTCGTGAAGTCTGTACTGCCGGTCGCGAACGAGGTCGATCGCGTTCGGTGGAATGTGCACGGTGAGCCCGGCGGGCAGCGCACCGCCGCTCTGAAGCCGCTCGCGTATCGACGCATTCGCCTCGATCTCCAGCAGGGCGCGTTCAGAATACAGCCGGTACTGCTCGACAATGGCCTGCAGCGTGTCGCCATCGGAGGTCGTATAGAGAGACGTGTGTCTGATCGTCATTCCCGTCTCACAGCCTGCCGATGACCAGCAGGCCCTCGACCGGTTTGTTGGATTCGAGGCGAAGTACCGCGTGCTCGATCGCAGCGGTGTCGAACCCGGCCGCCTGCATGCTCGTCTGCACATAGTTCTCGCTGTGGGAATAGCGGCCGCTGCCGGTCAAACGAAAGCCATCGGCTGTGTCCTCGCGCAGGCGTTCTACCGAGAACGCGAGATGACCGCCGGGTCTGAGCGACTCGCGAGCGGCGGCGAAACACGCCTCGAGCGCGCCAAAGTACACCAGCGTGTCCGTGGCGACGATCAGGTCGAACGAAGCCGGCCGGGCGTGCATGAATCGGACGATTTCGTCCGCGACCAACTCGTCGTAGGCGCCGCGCGCGTCCGCTTGATCGAGCATCTTTTGCGACAGGTCGACCCCGACAAGGCGTATGCCTTTGCCTTTGAGCAGCGGTCCGCAGAGGCCCGTACCGCAGCCGGCGTCGAGGATGTCAGCCGCCGGAGTCTCGAGCGTCTTCCGGATCAGATCGTCCATCAGCGCGGGAGTCTTGTACTCGAGCTTCTTCAGGGTCTCGTCGAAGGTGTCCGCAAAGTCGTCGAACTCTTCACGAATGTAGTCGTCGGATGCCCGATCGGGCGCGTGGCCGGTCTCGCAGGAGGCCCGCAGATGACGCGCCGTCGCCGAATCCGGGAACAATTCGAGCCACCGATCGAGGATATCGATGCGCTGCGCGGTCCGATCGTCGGAGCGATAGATTTCTGCCAGATACCGGTATGCCCGTGGGAGGTCGGGTCGGCGCGCGAGCGCCTCGAGGTAGTATTTCTCGGCTTCGGCCAGATCGCCGAGCTGCTGCAGAGCGGTGCCCGCATTGAAGATCGCCTCGACGAAGTCCGGGTCGCGGGTGAGCGCTTCGAGAAACCGCTCGAGCGCGGCCTGTTCGTCTCCGCGGGCCATGGCGATCGTGCCGAGATTGTTGATGGCGCGCACGTTGTTCGGATCGATCTCCAGCGCGTCGCGATAGAGACGCTCGGCTTCGTCGGGCTGCTTCATCGCCTGCCGCACGTTGCCGAGCGTTACGACTGTGTCCGCATCGCCTGGCACGAGTTCGTGCGCTGTCTGGCCTACGTTCCACGCAGCGTCAGTCTGACCGCTCTTGGTAAGGGCATCGCAGTAGTCGCGCAGTATGGGGGCGCCGGCGGCACCGTCGTCAACGGCGATCCGATACTGCTCCGCGGCCGCCGCATAGTCTTCGATCTTCACCAGAAGTCGCGCCAGATTGACCCGGGCGTCGACGTGCTTGGGGCGCAGTTCCAGCACCCGTTCGAACAAGCTCCGCGCTTCGCCGTAGTCCTGTTTGCTCATCACGACGACACCCAGGTTGTTCAGTCCATCGGCATAGTCCGGATGCGCGTTCAGCAGATCGCGCAGCGTGTCCTCGGCGTCGCTGTTCTGCCCAAGCAGCAAATACGTGCTCGCCATGTTGTTCAGGCAGTCGGGATAGTCGGGCTTGAGCGTCAGCGCCATGCTGAAGCTCGCGATCGCATCGCGATAGTCGGCTTTGTTCTTGAGGACAACACCGAGATTGGCGTGGAAGTCGGCTTTGTCTGGCAGGACGTCGATCGCGGCGCGAATGTCGCCAGCGGCAGCCTCGAGATCGCCGAGCGCGAACTGCGCCATGCCTCTTAGGTGCAGCGCGTCAGCGTGCTCCGGTACCAGTTCGAGGAATCGACGATAGAGTTCGGATGCCTCGGCCAGATTTCCCGAAGAGTGCTTCGCGACGGCCGCCTCGAGCAGTTGCCCGGGGTTCTCGGCGCCCGCCTCAGTCATCGCGCCTGCGTGCAACCGCCAGCGTACCCGGCACCGACTTGCCGGCTTCCCTCCTCGGCACGATCTCATCCAGCGACACAACCTCCAGGCCGGCGCCTTCGAGCGCGGTCACGAGATACTCCGCACTGTGGCTGTAGCGCCCGTGATGCTGTAGCCGATAAGCGTCGTCGGACTCGGCGGACTCATGCCGCTCGACCGTGAAGACGACATGACCGCCCGGCTCGAGTATCGCAGCTGCGGCGTTCAGCGCCTCGTCGATGGCACCGAAGTAGACGAAAGTATCGACGCAAATGATCGTATCGAAGCGGCGCTCGCTGCTCAGCATGAATTCCGTCAGCTCGGCCTCGTGCAACTCATCGTAGACATTGCGATGCTTCGCCTTGGTCAGCATGCGCGGTGAGAGGTCGACACCGACCAGCAAGTTGGCACTGGCGTGCAGAAGCGGTCCGCACAATCCGGTGCCGCAGCCGATATCGAGAATGTCGAGGCCGCTTCCCGCATCGCCGCGAAGCTCAGCGACACGATCGGCAACCAGTCGCGGCGCCTTGTACTCCAGGCGCGCCAGCGCCTCGTCGAAACTCGTGGAAAACGTGTCGAAGGTCTCTCGGACGTAATTGTCCGACGCGCGCTCGGGCACGTCGCTGCCGCCGAAAGCGGCCAGCATGTGCCGCGCCGTCGCGTCGTCCGGCTGTCGCTCGATCAGGCGTTCGAGCGCGTTGATCGCATCCTGCTGACGTCCCGACTGGTATAGGATCTTGGCGATCTCCCTGGACGAGTCCTCCGTGAGCGGCTCGAGCTCGTCGGATTTCGTGTACGCCTCGATCGCCTCGTCGTAGTTCTTTTGATCGCGATGAATGTTGCCCAGGTTGTGCCAGGCCTGCGGATTCTCGGGATGCACCTCGATCGCCTTGCGGATCATCTGCATGGCCTCGTCGGTCTGCTTCAGCCCGCGCAGGATGGTCGCCATGTTGATCAGCGTTTCGGGATGATCGGGGGCGAAGCCCAGAACTTTGCGATAAGTCTGCTCGGCTTTCTCGAGCTTGCCGGTTTCGCGCAGGATGTTCGCCAGGTTGTTGAGTGCATCCGGATGGTCGGGTGCAATCTCCAGCGACTGCTCCACGAGTTCGATGGCCCGGTCGGTGTGACCGAGTTGATGTGACGCGACACCCAGAAAATGCAGCGCGTCCGGATGCTCAGGAACGACCTTCAGCACGTCGTTGTAGAGTATCGTCGCTTCTTCCAACTCGCCCCGTTTGTGCAGCTCGATGGCCATGTCCATCGCGCTCTCTACACTGACCCGAATCGGGTTACCCATCGACGCGGCCTCCTTTGTCAGTCGTAGTCGTATGTGAAGCTGGAGTCCTTCACGCCTACGTGAACTTTCGCGACCGGACGGCCGTCCATCATGCGGGTCAGGATCTCCTCACTGACCGATGGCAGAACCGTATTCGTGAGGATGGAATCGATCATACGCCCGCCGCTGTCGACATCCGTGCAACGTTCCGCGATGAGCCCGATGACGTCGTCGTCGTAGGTGAACGGAACGTCGTGGTGCTCGGTGACCCGGCTGGCAATCTTGCGCAGCTGGATCTTCGAGATTGCCGAAATCATCTCGTCGTTGAGCGGGAAGTACGGGATCGCGACGAGACGCCCGAGTAGCGCGGGCGGGAACACCTTGAGCAGCGGTTCTTTCATCGCCTTCGCGATGCCTTCGGCCGACGGCATCAGCTCGGGGTCCTTACACATGCTCATGATCAGATCGGTACCGGCATTGGTCGTAAGCAGGATCAAGGTGTTCTTGAAGTCGATGACCCGGCCCTCGCCGTCTTCCATCCAGCCCTTGTCGAACACCTGGAAGAAGATCTCGTGAACGTCGGGATGAGCTTTCTCTACTTCGTCGAGCAGGATCACGCTGTAAGGGCGCCGGCGTACGGCTTCGGTCAGCACGCCGCCCTCGCCATAGCCGACATACCCCGGCGGAGCGCCCTTGAGCGTCGACACCGTGTGCGCTTCCTGATACTCGCTCATGTTGATCGTGATGATGTTCTGCTCACCGCCGTACAGCACCTCGGCGAGCGCGATTGCCGTCTCGGTCTTGCCGACACCGGACGTACCGGCGAGAAGGAACACGCCGATCGGTTTGCCCGGATTGTCGAGGTTGGCGCGCGACGTCTGAATGCGGCGTGAAATCATCTCCAGTGCGTGGTCCTGACCGACGATGCGCTCTTTAAGATGATCCGTCAGGTGCAGGATGGTGTCGATCTCGTCCTTGACCATCTTGCCGACCGGGATGCCGGTCCAGTCACCGACCACCGACGCAACCGCCTGCTCGTCGCATGACGGCAGGATCAAGGGCGTCTCGCCCTGCATTTCGTGCAGGTCGCCCTGCAGCTTTTGCAGATCGTCGAGCAGCTTCTTGCGATCCTTATCGCTGAGCGCTTCTCCGGCACTGGCATCCTGCTCCTTCGCCTCCTCGGCCTTCTGCTCCAGCTCGCTCTCCGTTCCCTCCACGGGTTCGGACGCGCCGCGAAGCTTCGCGCGGATATCTAGAATCTCATCGACGAGTTTCTTCTCCGCCTGCCAGCGCTCGGTGAGCTTCTCGTGCCGCTCCTGTTCTTCGCTGAGGCTCGATGCGTTCACCTCGGCGCGATCGCCAACGTCGATCCCAGCGGACTCTTCCTTTTCGATGATCCCCTTCTCGCGTTCGAGCGCCTCGATACGGCGGCGGCAATCTTCGACTTCGGCAGGCTCGGCGTGCTGACTGATCGCCACTCTTGCACAGGCGGTGTCCAGTAGGCTGACCGACTTGTCCGGCAATTGCCGCGCGGGAATGTAGCGATGCGACAGCCGGACCGCCGATTCCAGGGCCTCGTCGAGCAGCTGCACTCGATGGTGTTTCTCCATGACGGACGCCATCGAACGCATCATCAGGATCGCACGCTCTTCGCTCGGCTCGTCCACCTGCACGACCTGGAAACGCCGCGTCAGCGCGGGATCTTTCTCGATGTGTTTCTTGTACTCGGCCCAGGTCGTGGCGGCGACGGTGCGCAGCGTACCGCGCGCGAGCGCCGGCTTGAGCAGATTCGCGGCATCGCCCGTACCCGCCGCGCCGCCGGCTCCGACGAGCGTGTGCGCCTCGTCGATGAACATGATGATCGGCTTCTCCGACGCCTGGACCTCTTCGATGACCTGCTTGAGCCGTTCCTCGAACTCACCTTTCATGCTCGCACCGGCCTGCAGCAAGCCAACGTCCAGCGAGCGCAGCGATACATCCTGTAGCGAGGGCGGTACGTCACCCTTCGCCAGCCGATGAGCGAAGCCCTCGACGACCGCGGTCTTGCCGACGCCCGCCTCGCCGGTGAGGATCGGGTTGTTCTGCCGCCGGCGCATCAGAATGTCGATCATCTGCCGGATTTCTTCGTCACGGCCGACGATGGGATCAATCTCGCCGCTGCGCGCCCGCTCCGTGAGGTCGACCGTGAACTGCGCCAGTGCTTCCTGCTTGCCCATCTGTGCAGGCGACATCGCGCCGCTCGCTTCGCCGGGCGCCGCACCGCCGCCGACCTGGAAGCCGTCCTGCGCATGCATGCGATTCTCCGGGGAATCGCCGACAACTTCGTCGAACTGATCGGTGAGCTTCTCGAAAGTGATTTTTTTGAATTCGTCGGAGATGTTGTTCAACGCATTGCGGAGACCCCGCGTTTGCAGGATGCCGGCGATGAGATAACCGGTCCGGACCTGCGCCTCGCCGAACATCAGAGTGGCAACGACCCAGCCTCGCTCTGCAGCCTCCTCGACGTGCGCCGACAGATCGGAAATCGTCGTCGAGCCGCGCGGCAATTTCTCGAGCGAATCGGTGATGTCCGCCGCGAGATGCGAAGGCTCGAGATTGAACTGGCGCACGATCCGGTGCAGGTCCGAATCCTGCAGCTGGAGAATCTGGTGCAGCCAATGCACGAGTTCAACGTTCGGATTGCCCTGCATCTTGCAGAACACGGTGGCGGCCTCAATGGCCTTGTACCCAACCTGATTCAGTTTGCCGAATAGTGCAGCCCGACTTATTTCCGCCATGACTTTTTCCCCTGCTTGTCCGTCGTTGCGAGGCGATGAGTCCTCGTGCCGACCTCTGATTATCGTTGTAGTTCGTTTTCGGTATCGATCGTGTCCGCCAACAGCCCCATCGGTCGCAGGACGACATCGTCCGCGGCCATGCCCTCCGGGCGATCGCCGATCCAACTGGTCCAGCCGAGTTGGCCGAACGAGCCGAGCTCCGCGGTCGGAATTTCCTCACCGACCAGCAACAGGCGAAGCTCCCAGTCGAGTTCCTCGCCGACGTAGTTCTGAACCGTCGCACAAAGCCGCGCCAGCGACCGTTGGCCCGGCAGGAAGCGCCGGAAATCCTCGACGGTCACCGGGCCGCAGACAATCCTGAATTTGTGCTGCCCGCCCCACACGCGATCGCCGATGACCGCGGTTTCACCGAGCGCCCCGGTGTCCGGCGACATTCCCAGCTTGAGCTGCGATTCGAGCGGCAGCGGCATCCATTCACCCACGTATTGCTCGACGCGCATCGGCATCAGGAACAGTTCCTTGAGCATCGCCTGCAAGCCTTCCGCGGGTCTCGACTGCAGCGCCAGACGACCGGCCATGAAGAGCTTGGCGTGATCCTCGAGCGCGTCGCGATCCTTCAGCGACTCCAGACCCATGCCGAAGGTCGCGCCAACGTATTTGGCGAACTGGTCCTCGTCCGGGCGGTCGAGTTGGACCGTCGGTTGCGCCTCGGCCCACGCGCGATAGAACAGCGACATCATCCGGTGGTGGAACATGTCGGCAAACGCGCGGAAAGTCGGGTCGTGCGTCAAACGCTCGCGATCCCGGGCATATTCGGTCAGGTGCAAAGGCAGCGGGCCGTTGGGTCCGAACATGCCGAAGAAATACCCGGCGAGGTAATCGGGCGCCTGGTCCTCGCCCGGCCGAAAAGCCGCCAGCATCGACGGTGCGAAGGCCAGCGATGGCTCCTGACCCAGGCGCACCGGCTCGTCGCCTGGCTTGCGCGCTTTGCCGATCCGCTCCATGTGCGGGTTGGCGGCTTCGATCAGGCGCATCGCCTGGAAGAAATTGAACTGATGCGGCGCCGCTTCGAGCGCCTGCATCAGCTCTACAGTCTCGGACGTCGCCCGATTCGAGCCGGCCATCTGGCTACCTCTCCGCGATCGTCGGTCCTCAGCACGAGTTCCGAGAATGAGTTGGTCGAGACATACCTCGCAAGGAATGCTTCGAGTACCGAGCCGAGCAGGAAGACACCCGTACCTTCGAACGCTCCGTCCTCGCATTCCACAGTGACTTCGATGCCGCGCCCGAAGGAGATCGGACCGCTGGTCGGCAGGCGGCGCGTGATCGGTCGAGAGGACACGGATTTGACGCCCTCTATCTGCCGCTGCGTGGCTGCGTCGGCCTCATCGGAATACAGCGACAGGATTTCCCGGAGCGCAACCGCGCCCTCGTCACTGTTGCTGTCGACGAGAGACATGTAGTTGAGTGACATGTGGCTGATCAGGCGCCAGGATGCGTCGCCGTTGGCGAGCGACGGGCGCGGCCGGGTCGGACCGGCGAGGCAGCGGATCGACTTGACCGGTGCACCGGTCTCGAGCGTGAAATCGGTCTTGCCCTTGCCCAGCAGAATCTGCAGCGGCAGATCCCGGTTCGTGCACATCGTCTTGATGCCAAGCTGTTTCAACTCGCCGGAGAACGGCGCCTGCCGGGTATCCACCAGCGAAATGAAAACTTCGCTGCCGACGTAGCTGGCTCGCGAACCGATTTTGCGCTGTCGGGTGGACAGCATTCGCGGCTCCCGCTGAGCCGTGAAATAGGCGAGCTGCTCGTGGCGCAGTCCGGTATCGCGGCTGGCGTAGAACGGCAGGAATTCGACCTCCTCGTCCGCACCGGCACCATAGCCGCGCACGCCGGTCACGGAATACACTTCGAAATCCAGCGGCCGCGTTCTATCGGGCAGAACGTGGAACGTCGGCTGTCCGCGATCGACATGAATCCGGTCCGCCGTCTTCTCGAACAGATTGACGATCGGTGTGCAGTTGAGCGCGAAGGTCTTCTTGTCCACCGTGCTGTCGAGGCCCGAGACGCTGCGATCGAGCAGAACGACGATCTCCATCTCGGTGCCGGAACACCGGCTGACGCCCTTCTCGAGGTCGGTGAGTTCGACGAACAGGTAGCGCTCGGGAAACGCGAAATACTCCTGCAGCAGCCGATAGCCCTGAAAGGAACGCTTCGTATACGGGAGCAACGCCTGTTCGTTGTCGAATCCGAGCGATCGAACGCTCGAACTCTCCAGCCTAACCTGCCACGGGTCCTTGCCGCCCTTCGGCCGGATGATCGCGCCCGTGCAATTCGCGAGCATCTGTTCGTAGACCTTCTTCGGCAACTCGTCCGCACCGCACAGATACAGAGCGAGGGTGTTCAGCGGAAGCTCGTCGAACGCGAGACCGGCCGTGGCGCGGAACCGAAGCCGGATGCCTGCTTTCGCTCCGCGCAGGTCTTTCAGGCCGAGGTTGGCGAGTGCGCTGGTGCCGGAGAAGTAGCGCGCCTCGGTCAGTTCGACCGGCCAGAGCGTCATGTCGTGCGCGGTCGTGTAGGTGCACGTCGTCTGATCGCCCTTGCCCAGCGTGCTCTGCATGGCAGAACCACGGGGGATATTGAAGCCCGTCGCCAGACCGCCTTCGTTCAGATCGGGGTCCAACTGCACGACCGCCATCGACGGCGTCTGCGACAGATAGTGCGGATAGATGAGTTCGAAAAGATGCTGCGTGAAGCGCGGGAATTCCGCACTGATCTTGAGCTGCACGCGTGCCGCCATGAATGCGAATCCTTCGAGCAGCCGCTCGACGTAGGGATCTGCGCAGTCGATGCCTTCCATTCCCAGGCGGCCGGCGATCTTCGGAAATTCCTTCGCGAACTCCGCGCCCATGTCGCGGACATGGTGAAGTTCCTGGTTGTAGTAGCGGAGAAGTCGCGGATCCACTGCCGTCCCCTAGCCGCTCGTCTCGGTGACGGTCGTCGTGCCGGTCTCGAGGTCGAGGTCGGTGCTCAGGTACAGACTGACCGGCAGCGGTTGCGCCCACAGCTGCCCTTCGATCTGGAAGGACAGCGTGCGATTGCTCATGTACTCATCGCTGAGCGAGACCTTGACGGACAGGGATTCCGGCAGCAAACGCGGCTCGAAATCGAGAATCGCTTGCTTGATTTCACGCTCTACGATGCGCACGTCGGTTGACGTCGCCGTCGACCCGGCCAGATCGGTCACCCCGTAGTTGACGACGGAATTGGTGACTTCGGGGTACGCGGACAGATCTTCGGTCATCGCGAGATTGCCGGAGTTGAGCAGCCACGCGAGGTCGCGCAGCACGCTGCGCTTGAGTCTATTCAATGACAGGACTCGCTGGGCGCGAGACTCGACTTTGGATTCGGGTTCGTTGTCCGTCAGCCGATCGAGCAACGACGGTTGCAGCCGCTCCTGAAGGCTGAGCTCAGCCATCGCTCAACTCTAGCCCGCTTCCTCGTCGGTCGCCTCGACATCGAAGCTGACTTCGCGGACCTCGAGCAGCGGGTAGTCGGACGAATCGGTCGCCAGCATCCGCTGACCCGATCCGAAATAGCTGCCTTCTCCTTTCTCTTCCCATTCCGTCAGGCGGCTGAACCGCAGATCGTCATTCGAGGAAGTGTGCGTTCCCGGATAGCGGACCGGCAGCAGGGCAATCGACTGCCCGCCATTGGCCCACGAGAACTGTGCCGGTACCCAGACCAGATCGCGAAGGTCTTCCGGCGGCTCGATGGTCATCGTCGCGATCCGGTGCATCGGTATCCAGTAGTAACCGCCGTTGACGATCGCCTCGATGAACGGCCCGATGCGCGAATCGGCATCCGCAAGCCAGTCGAAGGCTTCGCCGTTGATCGACCCCGGAACCGCGGGAGCCTGTTCGTAGGCCTCGTTTCGCAAGGACGCGGCTTCTGCGTGCTTGCCCTCTGCATCGAGTTTGACCGCCTCGAGCGCCAAGGCGATCCATTGCTCCGGGTCACCGAAGACCAGCGGTGAGCGCTGCCCTGCGAAAACCTGCTCGCGCAGAGCCTCGCAGCCGAGAGCCTCCCGGTAGGTCTGCACCATCGGCACTGCTTTCGCGTCGAGTTCGCCAACGACATTGAGTTGATTGAGCGCCTTGTCCCAGTCGCCCGCAACCGCCAGTAGCTGAAACAGAAACGTTCTGTTCTCGCCTTTGCCAGGGTCGTCTCGAATGCTGTCCTTGACGGCCGCAAGTGCCGCCTCGAGGTTACCCTGTTTGACTAGTTCCTCTGCTTGCATTGGCGCCTGGCTTTGTTGTTGTTTTCAATCAGCGAAAGTGCCCGCTGGCCTCGAACGAGGTTCGAGGCCAGTCGGGCGCAGTACACGAAACGGTAGTGACGTTGAGCAGTCAGTCCCAAATTACGCGGGCTCGTTGCGAGCAATGCTCCACGCGTATTTGATGGGCGTATCGCCCGAACCGTCTTCTTTCTGTCTGCTGTACGCGTAGTGAACTTCCGCAAAGTTCAGAGTGACGTTTTCCGTCAGGCGATCTTCGCCGCCCGAGCCGCCAGTGCTGACCGACGTGACCAGGACTTTCTTCATGTCGATCTTGATGTACTCCAGCGGCTTCTTGCCGCCAGCCTTGCGGACGATCAGCTTCGCTTCCTTGTAGTGCTCGCCCTGGCTGCAATACAGCATCAGGTTCGCGCTCGAGGAATCAACGTACTTAGTGATCGAGATGTCCTGGAAGTTGGCCTTGCCGGCGCCGCCGCCACTACCGTGGTGGAACGAACCGGACTGGGACATCCCCCAACTCCAGGCGAGAATGTCGATGCCTTTCTCTTTCGCATAGACGGCATCTTCCGTCTCACCCTTTACGTCGGGTATCACGAGGAACATATCAACTGCCATTACTTGTCTCCCTTTTCGTGGTTCCTATTAACAACACCAGTCCTCGAAGGCAGCGCTTAAGCCGCTTTCTCCGACGGGAGTTTCGATACCAGCCTCAGCGATACCGTCAGGCCTTCGAGCTGATAGTGCGGCCTCAGGTAGAACTGCGACGTGTAATAGCCGGGGTTGCCTTCCACTTCTTGTACGACAACCTCGGCCGCTGACAACGGCGTCCTTGCTTTCTGCTTCTGACTCGAATTCTTCGGGTCGCCATCAACGTACTGATTGATCCAGTCCTGCAGCCAGCGCTGCATGTCTTCGCGATCGGCGAAGGACCCGACCTTGTCGCGCACGATGCACTTCAGGTAGTGCGCGAAGCGACAGCTCGCGAACAGGTACGGAAGCCGTGCGCCCAGCCTTGCGTTCGCCGTCGCATCGTCGTCCTGATACTCGGGCGGGTTGTGCAGGGACTGCGCACCGATGAAGGCCGCCAGATCCGTGTTCTTGCGATGGATCAGCGGCATCAGTCCGCTCGCAGCCAATTCGGCTTCGCGCCGGTCGCTGATCGCGATCTCTGTCGGGCACTTCATGTCCACGCCGCCGTCGTCGGACGGGAAGGTATGAACGGGCAGACCTTCCACCGTGCCGCCGCTCTCGACGCCGCGAATCTGCGAACACCAGCCAAACTCCTTGAAGGACTGATTGATGTTGGTCGCCATCGCGTAGGCCGAGTTCGCCCACACGTACTTGTTGGAATCGGCGCCCTCGGTATCTTCCTCGAAGTCGAACTCCTCGACCGGGTCCGTTTTCGCACCGTACGGCTGACGCGCCAGGAATCGCGGCATCGCCAATCCTAAGTACTTCGCGTCCTCCGAATCGCGCAGCGAGCGCCATGCGGCGTACTCGGGCGTCGAGAAGATCTTGGCGAGATCGCGTGGATTCGACAGTTCCTGCCATGAATCCATGCCCATCAGCCCGGAATTCGCGCCGGTGATGAACGGTGCGTGCGCCGCGGCGGATATCTGCGCCATGCCGCCCAGGATTTCGACATCCGGCGGACTGTGGTCGAAGTGATAGTCGCCGACCAGGCAGCCGTAGGGCTCGCCACCGAGCTGACCGTACTCTTCCTCGTAGATTTTCTTGAACAGCGGGCTCTGATCCCAGGCCGTGCCCTTGTACTTCTTGAGGGTCTTGCCGAGCTCCTTCTTCGAGATGTTCATGACCCGGATCTTCAGCATCTCGTCGGTTTCCGACGAATTCACGAGATGGTGCAGACCGCGCCATGCGCCCTCGAGCTGCCGGAATTCCTCGTTGTGCATAATCTGATTGACCTGTTCGGTCAGCTTCAGATCGATCTCGGCGATGATTGCCGAGATCGTGCCGACGACATCGTCGGCCATGAGTACTTCGCCCTCGAGAACCTGCTCGGCTAGCGTCTGAACCGCGGACTGGACTTCTTCCTTCGCACGGTCGGACTTCGGCTTGAATTCTTTCTGCAGCAGTGCAGCGAAATCGCTTTCTTCTACCTGAGCTTCAGCTGCCGCGCCTTCGGTTGCTTTTTCCTTTGCCATCTAGCCTACTCCTCGGTCTCTGAATCGCTGCCGTCTGCCGGCTTCGACGCGAGCGTCTGCAGCAGCGCCGGATCTTCGAGCGCCTTGGCGATGAGATCTTCGGCGCCCGCTTTTCCGTCCATGTAAGTGATCAGGTTCGCAAGCTGAGTGCGAGCCTGGAGCAGTTTGTTCAGGGCACCGACTTTGCGAGCGACCGCCGCCGGCGAGAAGTCGTCCATGCTCTCGAAGGTGATGTCGACGCTGAGATTGCCTTCGCCCGTCAGCGTGTTGGGCACGGCGAATGCAACGCGCGGCTTCTGCGCCTTCAGCCTCGAGTCGAAGTTATCGACGTCGATCTCCAGCATCTTGCGATCGTCGACAGACGGTTGTTCGTCAGCAGGCTTGCCGGCGAGATCAGCCAGTACGCCCATCACGAATGGGATCTGGACCTTCTTCTCCGCGCCGTAGACCTCAACGTCGTATTCGATCTGGACTCTCGGCGCGCGGTTACGCGCGATAAATTTCTGACTGCTCTTTTTGGCCACGAAACACCTCTTATTCCCGTTCTCATGTGCCGGCGACCGCCAGAAGCGTTCCCGGCATCACGCCTGCACCCCTGCAAGCAAACCTCGTCGTGCCGCTGACGTTAGTAGCCGGAGTCCTCCGACTGAATGCCCGCCAGCGCCTCCACCGCCGCAATCGCTTCCGGTGTCAGCTCGCGCACGATTTCCATGTAGTCCATTGATATTAGACGCTTAACGCGCTGCAGCAAGACCGGCACCGGGCTCGAGGGCTCGTGCCGATCGTAGTACTGACAAATCTTCTCGATCATGCGGATGGCGTCCTCGCGCGATCGGATGTCTCCGCTGATCGCCGCACCGCCGGCGGCCGCGCCCTCGGCACCCCCTTCTTCCCCGGGGATCTCGACCCCGATGCCGCGGGCGACGAGGTTTTCCGCGTAGATCTTCTTGATGGCTTTCAGTTCGGCGGCCAGCGCGTCGACGTTGGGCGAATTCGCTGCTCCGACGTGCTCGGCGAAGATACCTTCGGTCTTCGCGAGATCGTCGATGGCCTGATCGATCAGCGCTGCATCGGCCTGCAGCTCGTCCAGATCGATATCCTGAAAAGCGGCGGAGATTAGCGCCGCGTCCGGTACCTGGTCCGCATCGTCGTCCGGCGATACCTCGCCGGAGGCAACGCGGGTGTCTCGCAGACTGAAACGCCCGACGGCTTTCGAGCTCACGAGCGGCATACGGCCCAGGTCCTGCAGCATGCCCTCGCGATCCGCGAGCGGCAGAATGCTGTTGACCCTGAAGGTGGGATCGTCGTCGTCTTCGGCGTCCAGCTGCGGATGGACGCTGTCCCAATGCGTGTCCACTAGTGAACGCACGAGGGCCAGACCGTCGGCAAGCCCCTGGGGCCCGTGCAGATTGATCGCCGCGCGTGTCATCAGGACGGCCAAACGAAGGTCATTGGTCTTCTCGAAGAGCGCCGTGCCCTGCTCGATGACCGCGGACCAGTCGGCTCCGTGGCCCTCGACGACCTCGTCGCCCATTTGCTGGTCGGGCGTGGCCTCGCCTGCGCGCTCGAACTCACCGAATTCCGGCTCGTATTCGAGATTCTCGCCCGAGGGCGCCTCGTCCGAGATCGGGGCAATCAGCTGATCAACGTCAAATGCTGACACGTGGAATACCTAAGTTCTTGTTTTATTTGTTGTTGGACTGCTTCGAACCTGCATGGATCGGCGGCTCCCCATGCCGGTCCCGGAACTGTTCTAAAGCCCTTGCAGTTAGCATGAGGGAATCGCCTCACTTCGTCAACCAAACGCCTGATTTCCCTTGCATAAACTCTCATCAGGACGTTCAAATTCGACCCTTCGAAGTCACCTGCCGACAGCCTGTCGGACCGTTACTGATTGAAGCGGAATTCCGCCGTCGATTTGCTCACGCTCGAGCGCCGCAATTCGGGATCGAGCCTACGGCGAAACTGTTACGTCCGCGTTGCGATCGGCGGCCGGGACGGTATCGCCCTGGCAGCGCACCCCGGCGAAGCGCCATTTCAGTCCACGTTGGCCAGCCTTCGAGGCGAAAACGCCTCAGCTGCAATCAATTGAGTTGCGAATTCTGCAGCAGCCACCGGCGAATGCGTTGATACTCGTCGTCCGAGGAGTCGAAGCCGATTATCGGATGATTGGTGTTGCACACCCTCGATGGCGTGCAAAGAATCAATCGCGAATCCGCCTGCGAGGTACTGCTGGCCGGCGCGGCCCGATCGCGGAGCTGGATGCCCGTACCGCCGCTGCACCCGGCCTGGCCGCGGACGCATGCGTAGGTAACCGTGACCGACGCGCTGTCGAGGAAGAAGCCGTTCTCGCCGCTCACGTCGCCGGAATGGCAGCCCGACTGCGAGCAGTCGAAGCCGCCAGCGTCGCTGAAGATCGGATCGATGCGCAGCCGGTAGGAGATATCGGTGGTGACCGTGTTGGTATTCACGATGCTCGACTCGTTCGGCGTCGCGGCATTGTCGATCGCCGACACCGCGAACCGGTAGGCCGTATCGTTGCTGAGGTTGACGATTGTGTAGCGGAAAGCGCTGGCGGAGCCGTTCTCGTCGTCCGCTGCATCGACGAACTCGCGGAATGTGCGTGCCCCCGTCGACGTATTCACGTTGTAGATGTTGTAGCCCTGAACGCCGGTCTCGTTGTCCGTCGACTCGGTCCAGTCGAGCCGAACGCGGAAGTTGCTCGAGGTGCCGGTTGTACTCGCCTCCGTCGCCGATACTCCCGTCGGCGCCGTTGGATCGTTGTTGTCGGCGGCCGCGCTGATACGGATGGTCACGGTCGCCTGCGCCGTACCGCCGAACGGGTCGGTGATCTCGTAGACGAAGGTGTCCGGCGTGTCGGGCACGAAGATGCTTCGCGCCGCATCGTAGGTGTAAACGAAGTCACCTGACGCAGAGAGCGACAGCGCCCCGAACTGCGTTCCGCTGACCGGCGTCGTGTTGACGCTCAGGCTACTGTCGTCGCTCGGGTCTCCGTCGGGGTCGTCAGGATCGTTGTCGTTTGTCAGTACGGAGAACGGTGCGGTATTCAGCACCCGGCAATTCGGGTCTGTCGCACAGGACGTGAGATCCAGCGTCAGCGAATTCGGATCGTTGTCGTTCGTCGCCGTCGGCGGGATGTTGACGACGGTGAATGCGAGCGTCGTCGAATCGGCCGCCCCATTGATGTCCAGCTGCACCGAATACTCGCCCGGCCCCTCGACCCGGAATGAGGGCGACGCCGTCGTGGCGCCGGTAACGGTGACGGGCGCGCCGTCACGGGTGACCGTCCACGCGTAGCTCTCGGCAAACAGACTCTCCAGGCCGTCGAGGGTCACGCGAGCACCGATCGGAATCGGCGTCGTCGGATCGTCGTGGGCGGGCGTCGAAATCGCGACGGCCGTCGCGGATGGCGGCGTCGGCGTCTCGGCAAGCGGGAAATTCGCGTCGAGGTACGCCGACATCTGCAGGCCGGGGCTGACGCCCGTGTGATCGGCAAGCCAGAAGCGGTCGGCGGTCAGCCGTGCACCCGGCATGACGCCGCGTTCGTAGGCGACCGTAACCATCGTATCGACTTCGGCCGCGAAGGCCGCAAAGCTATCGAAGCGCAGCGCCTCGTCGGCAATATTGGTGTGACACATCCGGCAGTGCAGCGCGTAGACGTTGGTGTAGAACTCGGCGGAGCCCGCGGGTATGCCGGCCACCATGCCGTTCTCGTCCCAGTCCTCGGGCACCTGTTCCGGGATGAAGTCGCCATTGAGCGTCGATACGCCGGTTGCCTGATCGACGACCGTAATGCCGCTGCCGCCGTATAGGACGTCCAGCAGATCGACGGCGGCCGAGGTCGCGGACGTCCCGTCGCGCACATAGGTCGTCAATGCCGCTTCGTTCAGCTTCTTGATCTGCGCGAGTTGACTGGCGCGGTCCAGCGAACGGCCTTCAGCCGCGGCTATGACCTGCAGATCGCCGGCCAGCGTCGAGCCGTCCAGGAAGACCGGCGCGCCCGAAATTGCCGGATCGTCGTCCAGGAACAGCAGGGAATCCGGGTCCCACGGCAGGAACGTGGCCCCGAGACTGCCGCCCGTGCCGATATTCGCCAGTTCTCCCGGATCGTTGCCGCCGTGACAAACGACGCAGTTGCCCGGGGTCGGAATCTCGCCCCGGCCGTCGAAATTCATGCTCGGCACCAGAAACATGTCGCCGCTGCCGTCCGGCGCGTAGGTGTAGAACTTCACGAACGGCGGCGCGCCGGTGTCGTACACGCCTTGGCCGTCTTGCGGCGGCGAGAATTCCATGACGACCGCAACGATAGGATCCGTCTTGCGGATCGCACCCTCCAGCGTGGCGTAGTTGTTCACGAATCCGTAAACGTAGCCCGTCGCGGGATCGATGCGCGTGTACATGTCGCGGCCGAAGCCGAGATCGTAGTTATTCAGATAAGTCGAGTGCGCGAAGATGTCGGTTGCCGTATCGGTGCCGGTCAGCGCATCGGGTTTGAACGGCACGACGATGGGCGAACCCGGCGGCGCTGCAGCCAGTTCTGCCGCGCACGCCGCCTCGTCGGCGAAGCCGGCCGTGCACAGCCAGCGATTCAGCGTCCGCCGCTCGCCGATAGGATCGACGAGATCGTAGTACGCCTCGGCCGTCACCAGCGATTCGGTATCGGGCAGATTCGCCAGGAGATCGTCGTCGACGAGGACCCAAAGGTCGAGCGGCGCGCCGCTCAGCGGGTCGTAGTTCGACGACGCGACCGGCGCCCCGTTCGCGAGAATCTCGGCGCCGGCGAGATTGGCCGGCGCCGCCGGCGTAATGCGTGCTCGAATCGCGGTATAGGTGTCAGCGGCCGTGTAGAGCTCGAGCTGATCTTCCCGGCGGTCGGCGTCGAGAATCGGCTGATTGAAATCGCCGACGTCCAGCAGCGGAAGGTCGAAAGTATGGCGCGGATCGGTGCCGCCGGCCGCCGGCGAGACGCCAACCGGCCACGCGCCCGCGAGGCCACCGGCGCCGGTCAACGATTCCTGCGGCTCGACCAGACAGTCACCGTCGGCCAGCAGCGATCGCTGCGCTATCTCCGTTTCCGTCGGGACGGTACGTGCTGCGCCTCCCGGGCTCCGGCAGTCCGCACCCGAGCCGAGCCGCGGATAGACGAGATACGCCTGAACGTCGACCGAGTAAGTCGGGTCCTCGGTAGTAATCTGCTGGGCGAGCTGCGGCGAGACATCGAAGGTTGTCGGGTCCGACGTTGCGCCGACGATCTTCATCGACAGGAAGCGGTTCGCATCGAGCGCCTCGAGTGCGACGACGGTGACGGTATTGGACGAGAACGTGCCGGCTGAGTCTTCGACAGTAAGCTGGAACTGAAGCGACGTTCCGCTCGCCACGTTCGGCATCGTGAACGAAACCGTGTTCGCATTTCGTTCCACCAGGGTGATGTCAGGCTGGCCGGCTTGTGGCAGATACTCCCAGCGATAGCTGAGAATCGGACCGTCCGGATCTTCGCTGGCCTTGCCGCTGAGCAGGACTTCGGCACCCGTGCGGAACTCGTTCGTCCCGTTGCCGTTCAGAATCTCGACTTCCGCGATCGGCGCCGAATTGGTGCTCTCGCCGACATCGCTGCCGAAGGAGCCGCTATCGCAACCGGCGATCGCCGCGGCGACCAGGCCGAGAACCAGCTTGCCGTACTTGTACGTCATCGTATCGACTACTCCGTCGCCGCTGTCTTCAGAACTCGTAACGGAATCCGCCCGAGATGATTTGCTGATCGTAGCTGTCGAGGTCCTCGACAGATTCGAATTGAATGAATGCCGTCAGGCCGCCGCCGATCGGTCCGCCCATCTCGCGCTGCCGTCCGCCGCGCAGTACGGTCGAAAAACCCACGGTCCAGGTGAAATAGGTTTCGTCGACCTGCTCGGTCGGAACCGAGAAATTCAACAGTGCCCCGGAGCCGGTGAAATCGGTCAACGCGCCGTAGCCTGCCCGGATCACGCGCTCCTCCTGCAGGAGCTCGTTGTGCGACTCGATATTCAGGAATGGAATGATCACACCGAATTCCGGTGTGAAGACGTACTGAAGCTTCAGCCCGAGTGTCGCATCGAGCGAGTCGAAGGACTGCTCGCCGATGATGAGATTGAACGAGTCGTCGTCGACAACGCCGAGCTGAGTGACGCTGCGCTGCTCGGCGAACTGGCCGATTTCGATATCGAGGTATTCGAAATTGACGTAGGGCTCGATGGTCAGCCGGTTGCGATTGAAGGCGTACGCCGCGTTGAACGTCGCAGTGATGACGTCGGCGTCCGGCGTGCTCAGCGCGACAGAGTTGGCACTGCCGAGATTCGGATTGTTCGAGGAGTACTTGATCCGGCGTTCGACGTCGTAGTCGAGCTGCTCGAAGCCGAGCGAGCCGCTGGTGAAGAACTTTTCGCCCTGATAGAAGCCGAAGAAGATCAGGCTCGTGCCTTCGATGTCGATCCCGCCGTCGACGACGCGAATCTGGCTCGCCGCCTCGTCGAAGTCGATGCTCTGATCCTTGTAGCCGAGCAGCGCGCCCAACACGACATTGTCGTTGAGCCGATAGTCCAGGCCGGCCGTAATCTCGTTGCCATCGAAATCGAAGGCGTTCTCTCGACCGGTATCGACCTTGCTGCCGTAGCCGAAGGACCCGTTCAGGAAGCCGCCCCAAGGGCTATAGGTCGTTCCTTCCGAGTCCGCGCTCGCGCCGCCACCGCGGGGCCCGAGTCCGGCGACGAGTTCGCCGTTGCCGCTCGGATCGTGAAACCCGGCGACCGTGAAGCCGGTAGCGCCGAATCGCAGCGCGTTCATCCTGGCCGCGAGATTGGACAGCTGATTATTGGCAAAATCGGTGGCCGCGGAGCCCTGTGCTGCGAGTTCCTCGGCGGCGGTCCAGCGCAGTGCAGCACCCAGTCCTTCCTGATCGAGTTGCAGGCTCATGACCGTCGGCCCGGTTCCCTGCAATTCATTGGCCGTGTGCACGAGCTCGCGAGTGATGAGGTAGATCGCGAAGATGTCACCGCCACACTGCGTCGGATTCGGCGGCAACCGTGGATCCGGATTCTGATCGAGAACGCCGCCGGGATTGCAGGCCTCGTCCAGCGTGTCGTAGGTCGCCTGATTGGCTGCCGCCGATGCCCGCTCGACGTCGTTTTCGAACGCGTCATCCGGCAGACCCGTAAGGCCGGGCCCGGGTGGCGACTGAGCGAATGACAATTGGGAGACGCCGAGCAGGAGCAGACCCAAGAGGCCGGTCGCGAGCTTCGATCGTCCGTCGCGCGTGTTGTTCATACTGTCACCTGAGGAAAGTGTGTGAGCTATCGCAAATCGGCCGGCACAAAGAAGAACTCACCGAGTTCGTGGCGTGCCGCGGTAATGGTCCGGAAAATCGGTTGCTGACCGCCCTCTTCCGGGTTGGCCGCCATTCTCTCCCTGACTCGCCTATACAGCGCGGGCACGTGCAACAATCCATCATTCGCGTCCAGCACGTCGAGAAACGCGCTGGCGAAGCGCGAACTCTCGCCGCTTGCATCCGCCACCGGGAGCGACGAGCCGGATGCCAGCAGCATGCGGGACCGGAGCGGCAGCTTGGCACTCAAATACCCGGGCGAGATGTTGTCGAAATACGCGACCATTCCGGGCCGCGAGTCGGGCAGATTGACGAAGGTGGCGTCTGACACCACCAATACTCGCCGGGCGTCGATGCGGCCGAGATGCCCGGTCATTAGTTCGTTGGCAATCCAGAAGGTATCGCTGGGCGGCGCTTCGGCATCGCTCGGTAACCAGTAGCCGTACTGCTGATCGCCGGCACTCAGGGTTTCGCCGCGCCCGGCGAAGAAGATCAGCAAATTGTCGTTTTCGCCGAGTTCGTCGTGGAAGCGGTTGATCGTGTCCAGAACCGCGAAGCGGCTGGGATTCTGCAGCGTCGTGACGCTAAAGCCGTATTTTTCGCTCAGGATTCGCGCGGCGCGATCCATGTCGTGCCGGACCGTCGACAGCGCCGGGAACGGCTCGTAATCCATGACACCGATGATCACCGCGTAGAAGCGGCCCAGTTCCTCGTCGCCGATCCGGCGGATATCGCCGGGAGTAATGGGCGGCAGATCCGGCGCGGGCTCCTCGCTCGCGGGCGGCAGGCTTTCGATCTCGGCGACTGCGGCGTCGCGTTCCGCCTCGGCAGCGTCCACGAGCCGCTGCAGCGTATCGATCGTCGCCTGGCTCGCCCCCTCCTGCGCGCGCAGACTGGCGATCTGCTCGGACAGCACGTAGACCTCCTGCTGCCGGTCGTTGATCGTCTCCTGTAGGATCGAGCGCTGTTCCGCCAACGCTTCCAGCATGACGGAGCGGAATACCAGGTCGTCGTCCGACACCCCCTGCGCGCGCCGGTAGTAGTTGAATGCTTGATTGACGTCCTTCTCGACGCCCAGGCCACGCTCGTACATAGTGCCGAGACTGAATTGCGCGTGGCTGTAATCCTGATTCGCGCCATGCGGTACCAGTGGACCGCTTGCTCATAGTCCGGCGCCCCGTCGACGCCGCGCTCGTAGAGCATGCCGACGTAAGTCTGGGCTTCCGCGTCGCCGTCCTGGGCGGCCGGCAGCCACACGGCAAGCGACGCCTGCGGATTGGTCCGGTCGTACAGCGTGAATTCGCCGCCGCCCTCGGCGCATTCCAGAACGGTGGTGCGGCCCGGCCGTCTGGGCGTTACGTAAACCCGGCCGCCGACGGTGCGGACCTGTCCGGGGAAGAGGCAATCGACGATCTCGAATTGCTGCGCCGGGCTGAATCCCTCCATCGCTCCGCTGTCATCGTCAGCGGAAGCGCTTGGCGTCTGCGCACAGGCGGCACACATGGCCGCCAGCAGAGCGACCAGTTGCCGCCTGCCGCACACAGCACGATAGACTGAGTCGGTCCTTGAAATAGTCATCGGGCAGTTGCCATTGATTCTTATTCTGATCGACCGTAGCCGTGCACCCTGAGCATGTCAAATGAGAACCAGGCTCGCATTACTGCTGGCTTTCAGCCTGGTTTCCGCCTGCTCGACAGCGCCATTCCCGCTGGCGGAGCGCGCAGCCGCAGAATCGCTGATTCATCGCCCGGTGCGCACGTCGGCATTTGAGCACTCGGTCTACGAGAAACGCGGCGATGACCGGTATCAGGTCGTCTTCATCGAGGGGGACGGGCGGCCGTGGATAGAGGGCGGTACCGTGCCGGCGCACGACCCGACCCCTCACGATGCGCTCGCCTTCGACCTCATGCTGGCAACGCCGGCGCGCGCGTACTACCTGACTCGACCTTGCTACTTCGAAACGTGGACCGAGGCCTGCACTGCGGACCTGTGGACGTCGGGACGCTACTCGGGTGCCGTGGTTGCCTCGCTTGCGGAGGCGATTCGGGCAACGACGGATGGCGAGCGGCCATTGATTCTCGTCGGCTATAGTGGCGGCGGCGCACTCGCCGTGCTGCTTGCGACGGAACTCGACGGCGTGCACGGCATCGTCACCGTTGCGGGGCTGCTGGATACCGACGCGTGGACCGCGCATCACGGCTACGAGCCGCTCGACGAATCGATCAATCCGGCCGCGATCCGGACGCCGGTTCGCCGACTGCATTTGCACGGCGCCGGAGATACGGTCGTACCGATCGAGCAGACTCGCCTGGCGGTGGCCGCATTGCCCGATTCGTCGCTGCGCGTCTTCGACGACTACGATCACGTGTGTTGCTGGCGTAGGGACTGGCCGGACATCTGGCGCGAGGTGGAAGCGGCCCTGGGCCTGGCTCGCTAGAGGCACCCCTCGGCGAGACGCGCCTCGCAAATGCCCTCGCCCACATCGCGGCAGGCGCGTACGACGGGTCGGTACTCTGCGAGATGCGGCACGCAGACCAGATTGCGCACCGTCGTGGGCAGTTCGTCCTCCAGCGAGGACTCCAGCGCCCTGTCCGCGGTTCTTTCGAGCCACTCGACGGCCTCCGGATTGCGAGGATGAATCTCGTATGCCCGGCCGTACCCCGCCGCTGCGCTCTGAAAATGACCCGAGATATTCTCCTCGACCCCTAGCGCGAACATGTCGTGGCCCGCCTGCATGAACATCTCGAAATTCGCCCGCTGGTCCTCCGGAAACGGACCCGGATCGTCGACAGTGGTCTGCCAATAGAAGAATGCGGCCGCGGCGACTGACACGGCGGTCGACGCGATCAGCCACTTGCGGACCTGCGACCGGCCGCGGAAGCGCCGGAAGAACTCGCCGGCGTCCTGAATTCGATCTTCTCGGCGCAGCGCGAGGCCGTCGCGGATCGCGCGCCACTGATACTTCCTGAGCCCCTTGATGGGCTCAGGTCTAAGGTCCTCGACCAGCGCCTGGTCGGCCCTTTTGCGCGCGTAGGGATGCGATCCCGTCAGCAGCATGTAGGCCACAATCGCCAGCGCGTATACGTCGTCGGCCGGGTGCGGCTCCACGCCGCGGATCATCTCGAGGCTCGCGTAGCCGGGCGTCAGCGCGCCCAGCTCTCCGGCGTCGAACCAATCCGCGTTCTCGCTGCCGGCCGTCGCCCGCGCGATGCCGAAGTCGAGGATCTTCACCCGCTCGTCATCGGTCAGGAACAGGTTGCCCGGTTTGAAATCCGCGTGAACGATGTCTCGTTCGTGCGCGTACGCGAGCCCCGCCGCCATGTCGAGGATCATCGGCACCGCGGAGGCGGGGTCCATACCGACGTAGCCCATATGGTTGACGATCTCGCCGAAGGACTTGCCGCGCATCAGCTCCATCGTCATATAGATGGTGGTGCCGTCGCGATCGAAGTCGTACACGGTGATGATGTTCGGGTGCGCCAGCTTCTGCGCCTTGACGGCCTCTCGCTGCAGCGACACCAGCGCCTGTGGGTGGTCGCGGAACTCGTCCGAGAGAATCTTGATGCCGACCCACGGATCGCTGTCGCGCGCTTCTTCCTTACGCAGGTCTCGCGCCTTGTAGACAACGCCCATGCCGCCGCGGCCCAGCTCTTCTTCCAGGCGGAATCGATTCTTCACCAGCGAGCCCGTGCCGATCGGCGACGAATCCGTGGCCGTCCACTCTTCGGGATGTTCCCAGTTGGATTCCGTGCCGACGTCGAAGTCGACAGGCGTCTCGGGCGCGGCGATCACTTCGGTCGGCTGATGTACGACTTCGGTCGGCGGATGCACGACTTCGGTCGGCGGATGCGCGATTTCGGTCGGCGGATGCGCGATTTCGGTCGGTGGATGTATGACCTCGGTCTTTTCGGCGGCGGCAGGTTTCAGGCGCGTCTTCTCCTCGACCTGCTCGGCCGCCAGTCGAGTCTTCTCGTCGGCGCCGGCCATTCGAGTCGCTTCGTCTGCCACCGCGCTTTCTGCTGGCCCTTCACCCAACCGAACAGTGAGTGACTGGAAAATCTGCTCAGGCAGACGGCCCGTTTCGAACGCGCGGCGCAATGTCGCCAGAACCGCGTCGCGATCCCCGCCGTCCGCGATCCACCGCTCGAGTTCGGACTCGAGATCCGGCAAGGTGAGATTGCCGTCAAGGAACGCGGCGATACTGTCGTCGATCTGCATGGCGCACCCCAGCCAATTCGTGCGTTCGAAGTCTACACCTCAGCTACCCGGGACTGAGCGAATCAGTGCACGCTTTCGACAGCCCGGCTCACAGCTGCGTCGCGATCTTCTCTCCGTCAGGCGTAGAGATGAAAGTCGGCGGCAATACGCTCCGGGAGCGCGTCCAGGGCACTCGCTTTGGTTTCACACTCCCAGTATTCGAGCACCCGCCAGCCGAGCGCCTCGAGCTGTGCGGCCTTCTTGCGGTCGCGCACTACTGTCGCGGCGCGCTTGTCTCTCCAGAATTCGGCGTTCGTGGCCGGCGTAACGCGGCCGTAGCGGCAATCGTGCGAGTGCCAGAAACAGCCGTGTACGAAGATGACGGTGCGGTGCTTCGCGAAGACGAGGTCCGGCTTGCCTGGCAGATCCCTTCGATGCAGGCGAAAGCGCAAACCGAGCGCGTGGCAGGCACGGCGAACGATTACCTCAGGCTTCGTGTCTTTCCCGCGTATGCGGGACATGTTGAAACTGCGGGTTGCCTTATCGTGAACGTCCATTGCTTCGTTCGTCCTGTTCGCTCAACCAGCCCCCGTTCGCGTCCCTCGCTGTCGACATTGCGTGCACGATCTGGTCGCCGATCGCTTCGACCACTTCAGGCACGACCGCGTTACCGAACTGCCGGTAGGCCTGCGTATCCGAGACGACGATGGGGAATCCGTTTCTATGACCGAACATCGCCGCGTACCGGTCCCCGAATCCCATCAGCCGCCTCGCCTCGGCCGGGGTCAGCCGCCGCGGATTGCGGAAGCCCTTTTGCCGGATCAACACTTCGGAGCCGTCCTTGTAATAGCGTGCGCTGAGCGTGCGAGCGACATCGGTGCCGTCAAAAACGCTGCAGCCGAATCCGTTGCCCCTCTTGCGATGCTTCTCTGCATAGTCCTGCAGGTACTTCCAAAGCTTGTCGGACAGCATGTACTTCCGCTCGGGCGCCCTTGGCTCGAGCACATCCGAGAGTGTCGGGTGCGGTTCGTCGTCCTGTTCGGGAAAGCGAAAGCCGACCTCATCTTCGCCGCCGAACAAGTCACGATCGAAGCACACGATGAAGATGCGTTCCCGGTGCTGGGGTACCCACGCCCGCGCGTCGACGATCCGGCTAAACACGGTATAGCCGCGCTTCGCTAACGACTCCTCGATGACTCGCCAGGTGCGGCCTTTGTCGTGAGACTTCAGGTTCTTGACGTTCTCGAGAAAAAGAACGGGCGGACGCTTGTGATCGACGACGTCGAGAATCTTGAAGAAGAGATTGCCCTGCGTGTCGTCGTCGAAGCCGTGCCGGTGTCCGAGTGAGTTCTTTTTCGACACGCCGGCGAGCGAAAACGGCTGGCAGGGGAATCCGGCGCACAGCATGTCGTGGTCGGGAATCTCGCGGCTGTCGAAGTCCCGGATGTCACCCGAGTAGATGGCTTCATCGCCGTACCAGGCCCGATAGGTCTGCACGCTGAATTTGTCCCACTCGCTGGTGAACACGCAGCGGCCTCCAAGTGCCGTAAGGCCGGAGCGAAATCCGCCGATGCCCGCAAACAGGTCAATGAAGCGAAAGGACGTCCCTGCGACGTCTGCAACCGAGAAAGATCGCGCGGCCATTCGATCGTGCAAGGCGTTGCCGGGGTTCGAATTCGGTGTCGGGATCGTGGCGTCGTTGGTCACTGACGGACTCTGGAACAAGCTGCTGCCAGGTTAACAGGGACGCCACGCGGCAGGCAAATTCGGCGCCCGGTCTGCTACTCTGCACACTGCAGCCCGACGGCAACCAATACTTGCCGGCGTCCACACGAGTGACCTGTAGGGAGACGCAATGAAAACGCTGACATGCGATCTGTGCGATCACGAAGCCCAGGGCGAGACTTTCGAGGACTGGATGAAGGCGCTAATGCCTCACTATATGCAAGCTCATGCCGACGTCATGCAAGATCCATCGAAAGGCGAGGCTGAGCGGCAACAGTGGATGACGGACAACCGCGCGCGATTCGACGCCGCGTAGCCTGAGCCGTCGCCCGATTCCTGTCCAGTGCGCCGTAAAGCGTTGCGCAGCCTTACTGCATTATTGACGGTGATTGGCGTCACGCTCGCATCCGCAGCGGCAAGTGCCTGCGGATCGACAGCACAGCAATTTTTCAGTCACAGCTTCGAAACCGACAAGGCCCGTCTGGAGCAATTCTTCGCGGAGCAGCAGTGCATCGATGACCTCCGTTTCGCCCCGGATTCCGCCGATCCTCTCGTTGCCCTCGTTCTGGTAAACGCCGCGGACGCCGGTGTCGACAAGCGCTTGTATGAAAACGTTCTCACCCGATTCAATTGCGTGGCGCAAATTCGAAGGAGGAGCGCCTCGGCGTACCAGACGATCATCGACTACGTCGGTGAGGACCGGTACGCCGAGTTGTGTCCGGAAGAGCGCCTCAGGCGCGTGTACGTCGTAGCAGCGGACGGTGGAGCAAATCTAAGGGCGACGCCGGACTCAAGGGGAGAAAGAATCGGCGCGATCGCCCAAGGCGTTGTCGCCAACGACGGCGTTCGGATGGGTGAGTGGATTCACGTCACCACCCACGTCGGCGAAGGGTACATGCATGAGTCGACGTTGCGACTCTACCTTCCGGAACCTGAGGCCGAGTCGAAACCGGGTACCTAATGCGCGTGGCGGATAGACTCATGTGCTCGCGCCCGTAGCCCAATCAGCCGATTCGGGCCTCACGCGACCGGAGCTGCCTCCGCTACCGTCTCACCATTGAGGCTCATCAACTTATCGTAGCTAACGCGATCGAAGATCATCTGTTTGACGACCGTCTGCTTGTTCTTCTCTTCCTTGCCGTCGTCGTCGTATTCGAGGGTGACGACGTCGAGCGTCACACAGCGAAGCTCCGAGCCGGGTGCCGTGAACACCGTCACCTCGGTAAACGCGCCGGTCGTGCCGTGTTCCGGTTGGAGGAGACCGAGGAGCGCGCTCGGCGAATCGATCGTCTGCTGCGGATCCACGACGTGGAAGCGCGTTCCGAGCGTGTTCTCGGTGGTCCATTGATTGGTCGTCTCACAAAAGGGCACGTCCGTTGCTGCATGCGCGCCGAGCGTCCCCATGCCGACGATGATGGCGCCCTCGATTCCCCATATCGCCCAGAGTGCGAAGCCCTGCGGCGTCCAGTCGAATAGCGTCCACGCGCCAGTCTCCGCGATCCGGTTCATCATGATCCAGAGCTCGGCCGGCTTGAGGAACGTCTCGCCGGTCATCAGATCCATCCAGACGACCCACTGGACGTAGTACGCGACCAGCGAAGCGACGAAGGCAAGTTGGGTGGTGACGCCGTTATGGCGGATCTTGCCCAGCGTTGCCAGCGATCCGGACACCACCCCGAGAAGAATCCCCAGTCCGACCGTCAGAATGAACAACAGGAAAACGAATGGGATCCAGTAGATCAATGCGGCGTAGACCGCCCCGAGGATGCCGGCGGCGATCGACGCCCCGATGAGTGTCATCACGACACCCCCAAGCGGTGCCTTGCCAGAATGCTCGTAGTGAGCTGCTGGAGTCATTGCGTCCCTCCCCTCCCGGCCTACGCCGGCGAATAAGCAAATGAGGACGGCTACGACCTTATGAACCGACCGCGCCGCGGTCAATGACTGCGAGTCGAAACTGAGACATTGTGCTCAGAGGGCGGTTTTCGGCGGGAATACAGGCCCGCAATGGCCGCGACTCAGCTCACCAGCATGATTGCGATCGACACCGACGCCAGCGCCGTGGCCAGCGCCCGGACACGAAAGTAGTGCGGCGTGATCGCGCGGGCCGTCATGATCCTGAAATCGATCGAAAGCAGCATCGCGAACGCAATGAATTGTGTGGCGAGCGCGAACGGCAGGGCGACCAGCTCGTAGGCGATCCAGACGACGAGGAACATCGCGTTGCTGACGACGAACAGATTCGCGGGCGATTGTTCGGGCTTGTACAAAAACGTCGCCCAGTGGATGCCGGTCAGGAAGCAAATGATTGCCAGACCGTAGCGGGCGGCCAGCTCGTGCAGGTTGCCGAGCGGTTCTATCGCGTCTATGCCGAACAGAGGGAGCAACGCACAGGCGACGAACGGCGTCGTTCCGGCCAATGCCAGTATCGAATACAGCCGGTTGTCGTCCATGCCCGAAGTCTAATACGAGCCGCCCGGTGTGCCGAGCGTGTTACGACTTGTTACAGCACATCTATGGCGGCCCGACCAACCCCGGTGCAAGATTTCAGGATGCCAGAGGGACCTGAGATTCGCCTTGCGGCCGACCGCGTTGCCCGCATTCTCGTCGACAGGGAGATTGTCGATGTGGCGCTCGAACTGCCCGGCATCCGGCCGTTCGAAGCGAAGCTTAAAGGCACTCGCGTGACGGCGGTCGACACCCGCGGCAAGGCCATGCTCACCCGATTCGACAACGGCCTCACACTGTTCAGCCACAATCAACTCTACGGCCGCTGGTACACGACGACGCGTCCGAAACTGCCGAGCACACGCCGCTCCCTGCGCGTCGCGCTGCACACGGCCACCCACAGCGCGTTGCTCTATAGCGCGTCTGACATCGAGGTTCTCACCGAAGAGGAAGTCGAATCCCACCGGTTCCTTGCCAGACTGGGACCGGACATCCTGGACCGTGACCTCACGTCGAAACAGGTCGCGGAGCGCCTATCGCTGCCGGAGTTCCGGAATCGCTCGCTGGGCAGTCTGTATCTCGACCAGCGTTTTCTCGCCGGCAACGGCAACTACCTGCGATCGGAGATCCTGTGGCTCGCCGGCGTCGATCCGAGGCGGAAGCCATCGGAACTGGACAAGGCAGCGGTCAGGCGATTGGCGTCGGCGACGCTGAAGATCGCCCGGCGCTCGTACCGCACGCGGGGCATCACCGCCACCTCGACGGAGATCCGTAAGCGAGCGGCACTTGGAATGACCTATCAACAGTACCGCTTCCAGGTGTACGGCCGCGAAGCCCTGCCTTGTTACGCCTGCGAATCTCGGATCGAGCGGGTCACCATGTCGAGCCGCGGCGTTTTCCTGTGCCCGACCTGCCAGAAGGGCTGACAAACGGCTAGCTGCCTCGTTTCTCGTTGATCAGCAGCAACAGTTCCGCCGCCGCCTCTGCGTCGCAGAGCGCACGGTGGTGGCTCTTCAACGGAATATCGTACTCCCGACACAGCTCGGCGAGACTGTAAGACCGGTGCCCGGGATACAGCCGGCGCATCGACGCGCAGGTGCAGAGTTTCGGGTGGCGGAACCCGCGACCGATGCGGCGAAATTCCGACGCGATGAAGCCGTAGTCGAACTCGACGTTGTGCGCGACGAAGATCGCGCCCTCCATGAATCGCTCGAAGTCATCGGCGACATCGAAGAAGTACGGCGCGTCGGCAACCATCTCCTGAGTGATACCGGTCAGGCGCGTGATCCCGGACGGGATCGCCCGCTGTGGATTGATTAGCGTTTCGAAGCGATCGATGACACGACCGCCGCGGACCTTGACCGCACCGATTTCGGTCACGCGGTGTTTGTCGCCTCTCCCCCCGGTGGTCTCCACGTCGACGACCACGTAGTCCTGATTCGGGTCGAGCACCCAACGCACGCGCAGCACGTCGGCGCGGTATCCGGCGTCGCGCAGCTGAGCGATCCTGAGCAGCTGATTCCGCCGCAATTGATCCCCTTCGGCCTTCACCTCGACAAACCTCGGTCCATCGCCGTCAACGATCATCAGGTCCGGATACCCGTAGCGGGCATTGTCGAAATTGCGGCACAACGTCTCCAGAATCCTTGCCAGTGCCGTCGAATCTCCGGCATCCATGAGCGCAAAGACCGCGTCGAGCATCGACCGCCGCCAGCGAAAGACACCGTTCGGCGTTCCGTAGTGACTGGTGCTGGTCTTCAGCAGCGCGCGCTTGGCGCCAGCCGGATCGTCGAGCGTCCGGAGCCGGGATTCGATCGACGCCCGGTGCTGCGCATAGAAGGTCCCGTTGCTGAGCGCCGCCGGCAACCGCTCGAACGGCGAATGCGAGTCGGCGTCCTCGAACAGCTCGTCCCAGAACACGAGGCCGAACACCGTGCGCCAGAAGAGGTTCTCCGTCCGGTATGCCGCGTGGCCGAGGGCCTCGAAGTGTTCGATCACAGCTCGCTCGGGTGCGCCGTTCCGCGACTCGTCGATCTCGATCACGTCCGCGGCGCGCAACAGATCCGTCATCGCCGTCGTTCGCTTCTTGTTGAACTTGCGCTCGTACAGATCGCTCGCGACCAGCCACTCCTCGCCGCTGCGCGGCTCGTCGATACAGCGTTCGAGATACTCGCGGGCTGCCGCAATGTCGCCGCCGGCGAACATCAATCGCGCGACGCGCTCGCTGCAGGCGGCCGATTCACCCGCCCGGAAGAGCGCGAGCGCGGTATCGGCGTCGCCGGCACGCTCCGCGGCGCGGCCGAGTTTGTAGGCGAGTTCGTCCCGCAAGCTCGCGCTGCCAGGGAAATTGGGCTCGGGCCACGCTTTGCATTCCGCGAACAAGCGAGACAGGTTGACGTCATCCGACTTGCGCGCGGCGAACAGTCGAGACGCGAAGAAATAGTGCTCCTGCGCCTCCTCCGCGTCGCCGTAGCGGGGCTCGTAGCCGTTCGCTGCGTCCTGCGTGCGCACGAGTCCCAGGTCCCGCATCGTGAACTGCGACAGGCTGTCCTGGATCCGGCCGAAGTAGAGGTACATCAGGAAACGCGTCTCGTCGTGGCGGTTCTGAACGAGGACCCGGCCAGTAGCGACGCCGGCGACGAACGTCGACGGCTCGACGTGCTCGATCGCGAATTCGACGAGTTCCGCCTTCCTGAGTGTGCGGCTGATGCCGGCGAAACGCGGCAGAAGAACACTGTAGATATCGCCGCGTGTCAGGAAATCCAGCATCTCGACGAAGTGACTGGGGCCGGGGTCTGAAACCCAGCTGGCCGCGCGCAGCTCCTCGACGACAGAGCTCAGATCGCCGAGCTCCGGGTAGCGCAGTTTCCTGCGTGCGAACACGCGGCCCTTGCGGTTGACCAGACGGACATAGAGGCGCTGGGCGTCGGCGCTCAGCGCCCGGAAATCCCTGAGGTAGTGGACGTGCTCCTCAGTCAGCACATGAGCGTAGTGACGCTCGACGAATTCGAGCAGCTCGGTGAAGTGCTGGTGGTAGTAGAAGGTCGGCAGCGGCTGCCTTCGCTGCACTGGCGCCCAGTGCGTCTGGTCGAATTCTGTCGGGTCGGTAGCCACCGACTCAATGTAGCAAACGCGCCCCCGGCCAGTGCAAACCCGCATTGCGAACATGGGGTTCCGGTCGCCGATATCGAGTTGGTAGAACTACTAATTCAGGGGTCTGCGCTGCGGTGAGAGGATACCTGCGCCATGATAAATTCGTCGAAACCGAGCTACGCTCACGGCGTCGGCGAGACGCCGCTGGTCGGCCTGACCATTGGCGAAATCCTCGATCTCGCCGCGGCACAGTGGCCGGAGAAAGAAGCCCTGATCGTCCGTGACCAGGCGGTGCGCTGGAACTGGCACGAATTGCGTGATCGCGCCCGCGCGCTGGCAGGGGGGTTGCTGGCATCGGGGCTCGCTCCCGGCGACCGGATCGGCATGCTCGCATCAAACCGCGCGGAGTGGCTGGTCGCGCAGTTCGGCAGCGCCTACGCCGGCCTGGTACTCGTCAACATCAATCCGGCCTACCGTACGCCGGAACTGGAGTACGCACTCAACAAGGTCGGCTGCAAGGCGCTGATAACCGAACCCACGTTCAAGAGCAGTGACTACCTGTCGATGCTCGCAGAGCTCGCTCCCGAACTCGCCGAACAGACAGCCGGCGAACTCGAGCTAGTGCGGCTGCCAACCCTCGAGACCGTAATCCAACTCGGCACCGACCCAGTGCCCGGGATGTTCGCTTTCGAGGACATTCTCGAGCGCGCAGGCGACGATCTGGACGCGCGTCTCGCCGCGGTCGCGCAGGCGATCGGTTTCGATTCACCAATCAATATTCAGTTCACCAGCGGTACGACCGGATCGCCGAAGGCGGCCACGCTGTCGCACCACAACATGGTGAACAATGCCCTGCTCTCCGCATCGGTAATGGGCTTCAGCGCAGACGACAAGCTGTGCATTCCGGTGCCGATGTACCACTGCTTCGGCATGGTGCTCGGCACGCTGTTGTGCGCGACGACAGGCGCTGCGATCGTCTTCCCGTCAGCCGGATTCGACGCACGGGCCACGCTAGAGGCAGTGGACGCGGAACGCTGTACCGCATTGCACGGCGTGCCGACGATGTTCATCGGCGTACTCGACGACCCTGATTTCTCGACATTCGATCTTTCCTGCCTGCGCACCGGCATCATGGCCGGCGCGCCCTGCCCCATCGAACTGATGAAGCGGGTCATGACCGACATGAATCTCCGCGAGATCACGATCGGCTACGGCATGACCGAGACCGGACCGCTCTCGACGCAGACGCTGCCCGACGACCCGGTCGAGATGCGTGTCGGCTCTGTCGGCCGCGCGTTGCCGCATACCGAGATCAAAATCGTCGACGAAGCCGACCGGATAGTTTCCCGCGGCGAACCCGGGGAACTGTGCGTGCGCGGCTACAACGTCATGCTCGGCTACTGGGAGGACTCGGAGCGCACCGCGGAGGATCTCGACCGCACGCAATGGATGCACACCGGTGACGTCGCCGATATGGACGATGACGGCTATGTGCGAATCGTCGGTCGCAGCAAGGACATGCTGATCCGGGGCGGAGAGAACATCTATCCGCGCGAGATCGAAGACTATTTGTATACGCACCCGAAGATCGATCAGGTCGAGGTCGTCGGCGTGCCGGATCCGAAGTTTGGCGAGGAAATCGCGGCCTGCATTCGCCTGACCGACGGCGAGTCCGCGACCGACGAGGAGATCCGCGAGTTCTGTAAAGGACAACTCGCCCATTTCAAGATCCCACGCTACGTCCGCTTCGTCGACGAATTCCCCATGACGGTCACGGGCAAGGTCCAGAAGTACGTTCTGCGCGAGCAGCTTACGGAGGAGTTGGAGCTCGCGTCCTGACTGAAAGGAGGTCCGATATGGCAATCAGAGTCTGGGACTATTGCGATGACATCGGCCCCAAAGCGATCGTGCACGTCCACGAACCCCGCGCGGGGCTCAAGGGCATCGTTGTCGTGGACAACGTTGCCGCCGGGCCAGCCATCGGCGGCACCCGGATGGCCCCCGACGTGTCGCTGGACGAGTGTTTCCGGCTCGCGCGGGCGATGACTTTCAAGAATGCCGCCGCCGGCTTGCCGCACGGTGGTGCAAAATCCGTGATCTATGCGGATCCGCTGATGGAGCAGGACAGGAAAGAGCGAATCCTGAGGGCATTCGCGCGCGCGATCCGGCCGATAAGCGACTACGTCCCCGGCCCCGACATGGGCACCAACGAGAACGCGATGGCGATCATCAAGGACGAAGGCGGCCGGTGTGCCGGATTGCCCAGGGCACTCGGCGGTATTCCTCTGGACGAGATTGGCGCTACTGCCTATGGCGTGGTGGCAAGCGCAGACGTCGCGATGCGCAGGATGGGCAAGACACTCGAGGACGCTCGCGTCGCCGTGCAGGGATTTGGCGCCGTCGGCGCGCATGCCGCCCGATACTTCGCCAAGGCCGGTGCACGCGTGATCGGTGCGGCGGACTTGAGCGGTGCGGTATACGACAAGGACGGGTTGGACGTCGCGGCGATGATCGCGCACAAATCCGAAGGTGGCGTGGCCAGTTTCGCCGCTGGTGAGCACTTCGAACGCGATGCAGTCATCGGTTTCGACTGCGATATCCTCGTACCTGCGGCGCGCCCGGACGTCATTCGAGCCGACAACGAAGCCGATGTGAAGGCGACGCTGATCGTGCCTGGCGCGAACATCGGTGTTACCGACGACGCCGAGCGCCTGCTGCATGAGCGAAACGTTGTGTGCGTGCCCGACTTCGTCGCCAACGCGGGCGGCGTCATCTGCGCTGCGGTTGAGTTCGGCGGCGGGACGCAGTCGCAGGTGTTCCCGATCATCGACGAAAAGATTCGTGCGAATACCGAGGAGACGCTGGATCGCTCCGAGCGGGACGGAATCCTGCCTCGCGAGGCAGCCACACAGATGGCACGCGAGCGCCTCTCGGCCGCGATGCGCTACCGGCGCTTTCTCTGACTCGAACACACGCCGGGCGGCGTGGAACAGCCATTCGTCTAGCCGCTCTTGAAACGGCGCCGGGCGCCGGGCGCGTCAGGCCAGATTCTCTTCGGCGTCTTCGAGCGACTCGATGGCACGAATGACTCCGTCCTCGGCGAGTTGACCCGGATTGGTCTTGAGTTCGTGACAGAGATCCGCACCGCTCCCGTCCCAGTCGATTCCTGCGAGGCCGACCCACGCATTTCGCTTCTGCTTGGCCTCGTACATCGCCGTGTCCGCTATGCCGAGCACCTCTTCCCACGTCACGAGTTCGGGCTGGTCGATGAGAAACGGGAAAGAGGCATAACCGATGGACGAGGTGACCCTCGCGACCTGACCGTTGCCGACCGGGAAGACGCGCTGCGACAGATTCGACCGAATGCGTTCCGCGAGGGTCGCCGCATGCTGCCTGTCTGTCTCCCGCGCAACGATCAGGAACTCGTCGCCGCCCCAACGGATTACGTCGTCGGAGGACCGGCAAGCATCGAGAAGCACGTCCTTGACCTGCAGTAGCAGTTCGTCGCCGGCTTCATGGCCGCAGCTGTCGTTGACCGGTTTGAAGTTGTCGAGATCGACCATGAGGAAGGTCAGATCGCGGTTGTCGTAGTCACCCTCGGGAAGTTCGTCCGCGCGATAGTGTCGCAGCACGAGATCGACGTCTTTGCGTGCCTGCTGGTACAGGTAGCGGCGGTTCCTGAGACCGGTCAGCGCGTCGGTCGTGCTGGCTTCGACCAGCTTCTCGTTGGCTTCCGCCAGTTCTTCGTTGCGGTGTTTCAACTGCGACGTACGCTCACGAACCTCGACCTCGAGCCGGCGGCTGTACTCATGCTCGCGGCGGAGCTTCGCTTGTTGCCGCTGCCAGAAAGCGACGATGACCAGCACGACAAGCGCCGCATACAGCAGATAGGCCCACCATGTCTTCCACGGCGGGTAGGCCACGCTTACCGGGATACTGATCCCGGTTTCGTTCCAGACGCCGTCACTGTTGGCGGCACGGACCCTGAGCAGGTAGTCGCCGCCATCGAGGTTGGTGTAGGTAATGCGCCGCTCACCTTCGAGCCGATTCCACCGGTCGTCGAAACCCTCGAGCATGTAGGAAAGGCGGTTCTGTTCCGGCGCCGCGAAATCCAACGCGGCGAAACCGAAAGAGACCACGTGGTCGCTATGCTCTAGTTCGATGCCCGACGCGAGCGCATCGGCGGACGGAATAGATTGCGGCTCGTTGAGAACGGACAGCGACGTCAGCGCAATTTCCGGCGGCGTCTGATTGAACTCGAGCTCTGCGGGGCGGAACGCATTGAAGCCGTTCGAGCCGCCAAAGTAGAGCGTGCCGTCGCTACGCCGGAAGCTCGCGCCGAAGTTGAACTCCTCACCCTGCAAACCCTGGTTGAGATGAAAGTCCTGCACGATGCCGGTCATCGGATCGAAGCTGAACAGGCCGTTGCCGGTGCTGAGCCACAGAACGCCTTCCGTATCCGGCTGAATCCCGTAGATGGCGGATCTCGGCAAACCGACGTTCTCCGGAACGTTGGAAACGCGGAAGCCGCCGTCGGCGTCACGAACGACGAGATCGAGACCCGAGCGCGTTCCTACCCATAGCCGGTCGCGCTCGTCGACGTGCAGCGAATAGATGGTGTTCGACTTGAGGCTGAGCGGATCGTCTCGATCGTGCTGCAGCGAAGACCAATGCTCGTGCTCGGCCCGCCGGTAATTGAGGCCGCCACCGTCCGTGCCGACAAAGACGACGCCGGCTGAGGACTCGGCAAGGCTCGTTGCACGCGATGCCGTCAGGCTGTCAGTGTCTCCGGGATCGTGCGCGAAGTTTGTGAACGACTCGCCGTCGTCACTCAAAAGGCTCACACCGCCGCCGAACGTACCGACCCAGATCCGGCCCTGCCGATCCTCCAGCAGGGACATCACACCGTTCGCCGACAGGCTGGCCGGGTCGTCCGGCTCGTGGCGGAATACCGTCGTCTCGCCGCTGCTCGGCACGACCCGATTGAGACCGCCCGTCATCGTCCCGATCCAAACGTTGCCGTCCGAGTCGCCCAGCATCGTCATGACCCTGTCGTCACTCAAGCCGCCCGATGACTCGGGATCGTGGCGGACTTCGTCCACTACCCGGTGATCGGCATCCACGATACTGACACCGCCGCCGAACGTGCCGATCCAGACGCGTTGGTCGCCGTCTTCGGCGAAGGACGTGGTGTTAGTACTACCGAAACCGCTCGTCTCGGTGACGTCAGGCTTGACGTGTCCGAACGACCACGAGCGCGGATTCCATTTGCTCACGCCGCCGGTGCGGGTCCCGATCCAGAGCACGCCGCCACGATCCTCGTAGATCGAGAAAATTCTGTTACCGCCCAGACTCGTCGAGTCCGTGGCGTCGTTGCGGAACGTGACGAAGCCCGAATCGCCCTGCAATCGGAGGCTCAAGCCCTGATCCGTGCCAGTCCAGAGCCGCCCGGCGCTGTCTTCGAATATCGTGTCGATCCGATTGCTCGCGATGCTCGACGCGGTCGCCGGATCGTGCACGAACTGCGAGAGTGACACCGACTCGGGCTCCAAGCGGAACAGTCCGGCACTATGCGTCCCGATCCAGACCAGGCCACGGGTATCGACGTAGAGACTGCGAATCCGGCTATCGTCGCCGTCGCCGATGGACACGCGCTCGATGCTGCCGCTCGACGCATCGAGCCGATTGAGACCGTCGCGGGTACCTACCCAGATCGACCGGTCTGCGCTCTCGGCAATTGCATAGACGTCGTCGTGACTCAACGACGCCGAATCCTCGGCGTCGTGGACAAAGTGTTCGATCTCGCCGGTGGCCGGGTCCAGCCGATCGAGACCGGCGCCCCGGGTTCCGATCCACACCGTACCCGTGGAGTCGACCATGACGGTGCGGATACTGTCGGTTGCGATACCGGCAGCCGATTCCAGATCGTGGCGATACGTCCGGAACGTGTCCGTCGCGGGGTCCCAGCGTGACAGCCCGCCTCCATCCGTCGCAATCCAGATACTGCCGTCGGCGGCGACGTCGATGTCGCGCGCGAAGTCGCTCGCGAGTGCATCGGCGCTGCCACGCTGCTGGCGGTAGTGAGTGAAGTTGTAGCCGTCGAATCGATCCAGGCCGTTCTCGGTCGCGAGCCAGATGAATCCGTCGCGATCCTGGGCAATCGCCATCACCGCACTCTGCGAAAGCCCATCGGATACGGTGATCCGGTCGAAGCGCATCACGGTCTGCTCCGCGGCATGGGCACCCGCCAAAACGAGGAGGAGCGCGATCGCGCTCACTGCGCGCGCGACGAATCCTCTGCTCGATCTGCGGTTGAATCGTGTCATGCCGGATTCCGGCTCCTCTCCCAGTGCCCACTGGCCGTCGTGGCGGCCCCGCGGCCGGCGCGCCAGAAATTCGGCAACTCATTGGTTTATCGGCAGCTAGCCGCCGTATCTTGAGCAGCCGTCACCCCGGATTTGCCTGCCCTTCCTCGCCGCTTTTCCCGGTGCGTGGCCGCTACGACGAAACGTTTGAATTTCACCATGCGAAGAGGCGCAGCAGGAGTGCAGCCCTGGCCGCGGCTCAGGAGAAGCTGTGACTCTAATCACATAACGGACCTGTCAAATCGCGGCTAGTCGTGATCGCCGCGATCGGCATCGGGGTCGTCGCCGCGCTCCGTCGCCAGCTTGAACGCGTCGAGAAACTCCGGGACTTCAGACGCCGGCAGTGGCTCGGAAAACAGGAAGCCCTGCACGGCGTTGCAGCCGCGCTCGCGAAGGAATTCGACCTGCCGTTCGCTCTCGACGCCTTCGGCGATCACCGTGAAGCCCAGCTCGCGCGACATCGCGATCATGGCGGCGCACACGGCCTGCTGGGGTCCCGGCTCGCGGACACCTTCGACGAATGCCCGATCGATCTTGATTGCCTTGAGCGGCAAACGGGTCAGATTGGCCACAGAGGAGACGCCCTGGCCGAAGTCGTCGAGTACGATCCCGACACCGAGCGCACTCAGCTGCTCGACTCGCACGTCCGCCAGCCGGTTTCTGAGCAGCAAGCCTTCCGTCAGCTCCAACTCCAACATCTCGGGTGGCAGCCCGCTGTCCTCGAGCGCGGACGCAATCAGATCGGCGATGTCTTCACGCGTGAATTCGGATTGCGAGAGGTTCACGGCAACCGGCGGCACCTCGCCGCGCGCTTCGCGCCATTCGGCAAGCTGATTGCAGGCCGTCGAAACCACCCATTCGCCAATTCCCAGGATCAGACCGGTCGCCTCCGCGAGCGGGATGACCTCCTTCAGCGGAACGTTGCCGCGCAGCGGGTGTATCCATCGGAGCAGTGCCTCCAGACCGGCAACCGTGCCGGAGGCAAGATCGATACGCGGCAGGTAGTGCACTTCCATCTGTTCCTTCTCGATCGCCCACTCCAGCTCGTTCTTAACATCCAGCCGCTTGACCGAGCGGAACTTCATGGTGCTGGTATAGAACTCCTGAGCGTTGCCGCTGATGATCCGGGCTTCGTTGAGGGCGACGCGAGCATTGCCGAGCAGCTCCTCGGCATTCGCCCCGTCCATCGGGTACTGAGCGATACCGATGCTCATGCTGATGCTGACTTCATGACCGTCCACGGCGAGCGGCGATTCGAAGGCGCTGGCAATACGGGACGCGACCGTAGCCACATCATCTCGAGACTCGATCTCCGACAGCATGAGCACGAACTCGTCGCCGCTGATTCTGGCGACGGATGACCCTGAGTTGTCGTTGATTCGAGTGAGCTTGTCGTAGTCACGAAGGCAGCGGGTCATACGCCTCGCCGCGACCCGCAATACGTGGTCACCGATCTGCCGGCCCAGCGACTCATTGATCCGCGAGAAGCGATCGATGTCGAGGCACAGGATGGCAAGGCCCCGTTCGCGCATCCGGGCGTCGGCGATCGCTTCTTCGAGACCCTGCATGAACATGTCTCTCGCCGTGAGCCCGGTCAGCGTGTCGTGAATCCCTCTGACGGACTTCTGACTGGACGGGGCCTGTCCAAGAGATAGGTCCCGAGCGATCATCATGACGCGGTCCCTGCCCTGGACGAGAAGGCGCAGCTCGTAGCTGCGGCCGCGGCCGTTGGCGCCGAGATCGACTTTGAGAATATGTCCGTCGCGCGACTTGATGACGCGCCGAATGGCCTGATTCACGCTGGCGGCAGCGACCGCAGGCCAGACTTCCTTGAGCTTCCTGCCCTCGAGCTGGGATGGACTCAACACCGGATCGCCGGCGGCACCGCCCAGATACTCCCGCACCTGGCCGTCGCTGCCGAGAATGAAAAAGGCGTCCGGCATGTTGGCGAGGATCTCGGCGCCGAAGGGTTGCAGGCGCCGGATACCACTTATGGTGCGCCCGGCGTCACCGATCGAACGGAGCTTGCTCGCGAATTCTTCGTCGCTAAAGGGCGAATCGAGAATTGCAGTAACGCTGGAGTCGTAGGCATCGGCCTCGTTCGCCGCATCCGCACCACCGACGTGCAGGAACAGCGGGATGTACTCGCAACCTTCGGTCCGGCCAATGCGTCGACAGGCAGGCAGCGGATCTTCGTTGAGGGTCTTGGCGTCGGCGACGATGACCGCAGGCGGATAGGCGAGTGCCGCCGATCGAAAGTCGTCGAATTCCTCGGTCTGGATAGGTGCGTAGTTCTCGGCGTCCAGCACACTCTGAACGGTCTGCCAGAAAGCATCGTCATTCGTGATGACGATTGCATACCCGGTCTTCTGGTTGTCAGCGCTTTGCTTATTCTGCTCGGAAGCTACCATCGCGATGCAAGACTCGAGTCGCCCCAGTACTTATCTATCGGCCGACAGCGCGAAATCTTGAGGAGTGCCGCGGGAGCGGGTTGGCGCCGTCTCCAGTGCCCGGTCACTGTTGGCCGGCAGCGCCATGCGCTGCCGGCCGTCAGTGTGCCGAGTGTCGACGATCCGGACACCCGCTTCCGGACAGGTGCCCGCGTCGATCGTCATCCCGTTCGCGGTCGGCACCGGACTACTCCTGGTCGACCCACTCGTTTACGCCCGCTGTACTGGAGAGCGAACCGGCATTCGTCCAGCCGTAGCCGTCCGTCCAGAGGTAGCCGTCCGTCCACAGATAGCCGTCGGTCCACAGATAGCCGTCCGTCCAGAGATAGCCGTCGGCACCGATCGAGCCGTCCGTCCAGAGGTAGCCGTCGGTCCAAAGGTAACCGTCGGTCCAGAGATAGCCATCCGTCCACAAGTAGCCGTCCGTCCACAGGTAGCCATCGGTCCACAGGTAGCCGTCCAGCCCCATGAGGTAGTAGTTGCCGTCCTCGTCGACGTTGGCCCGGCCGCCGTAGCGCACGTCGCCCGCCAGATCGGCCTTGATGTCCATGCCGACGTTCGAGCAGCCGTTCATGGTGCTGCGCGCCGAGCTGTACGCGTGTACGAGGCCTGCGCCCTGCTGGAACACGCTGTAGGCGAGCTGGCCGTTCTCATCGACCGCGGGATGCGCGCCGGACACGATGCGGCACTTGACCTCATCGGGCGTCAGCGACGGATCCATGTCGAGCAGCAGCGCGACGATGCCGGTGACGACCGCGGCGGACTGTGAGGTACCCGACATCGTGAAGTACTCCGTCGAGCTCCCGTAGTTGAACATGAATTCCGGGTGATCCATCGTGATCTTCTGCACGCCGTTGTTCATCAGACCGATGATGCTGCCGCCAGGCGCGACGACGTCGGGCTTGACGAAGCCTTCGACCGTCGGACCGGCCGAGGAGAACGATGCGATGCGATCATCCTCCATAAAGTAGGGGGTACCCTCGTCGGTCATTGCGCCGACAGTGATCACGTAAGGCACGTTGCCAGGCACGCCGACCGTCATGGGGTCGGGGCCTTTGTTTCCGGCAGATGCGACGACAACGATGCCGTCTGCCCAAAGGCGCATGACTGCCTGGTTGATGGGGTCGTCCCAGTAGTGCGACTGCGGCTCGGCACTAAACGAAAGATTCACAACGCGAATGTCGTACCGCGACCGATTCTGCTGAATCCAATCGAGACCGCGGATGACGTCCAGATACGTGCCGTTACCGAACTGGTCGAAGGCACGTACCGAAATCAGATTTACGCCCGGCGCGACGCCGAGGAAGTTACCGTACTGGTCGCGCTCGGAGTTCGCGATGACGCTGGTCACGTGGCTGCCGTGACCGTTCAGATCGCGTGCAGGGTTGCCATCGTCGAATGCCGAGTCGTCGATCTCGCCGTCATCGATATCCGCCCGCGCGACGTTGTTGCCAATCGCATCGTACAACGCGAATACGCGATCGTTGGACCGAACGTCCCTTGCCATGTCATTCGTCTCGAAGATGCCGGTATCGACAACGGCAACCGTAACGTCACGCCCGATGAATCCCTTCATGTGCATGTGAATGGCGCCTGACAGCGTCGGATAGTGGGTCTGCGGACCGTCTCCGAGCCTCGCGCCAGTGCGTAGAGTATTGAGCGGCACCGGCTCGAGCGGCGGCAGCGTCGACGACACGCCCGCGCTGCGATCTGCCTGAATCCTGAGGCGCGAGTCGCCCGCCAGCTCGGAATGCTGCGCTGTCGTCAACGCGGCACCAACCGCGTTGATGATACGCAGCTCGTGCGTAATCTCCGCGCCGGACTCGACGACCGCAGATTTCGCGATGTCGAAGGAATCCGCCTGCACGATGTAGCGCGACGTCGGCTCGTCGACCGGCTGGTCGGATGCGAGGGCGACGCCGGCGAATGCGCTGGCGGTGAGTACTACTGCAAGTAGGAGTTGACGAATCATGACGGTGACCCTGGTTGCACGTAATCGAAGATGGCGTGCATTTCACCAGTCACCGCCCTGAAACGGAGGTGTACAGCCGGTCTGCGGCCGCGCACGGAATGTGACGCGGATCACATAATGCGTCGGTTAAATCGGCCGCCCGTGGCGCCCGATCGGCTGCGAGGCTGCGCCCGACCGGGGATCAGGCCGTCTCCGGACTCCCGTCGAAATCGGTCTCGGGTCCGTCCGCCGCCGCCTCCTCGTCCTCTCGAGATTCGGCAACCTGCTGCTCCTCGGCCACGACATCGGCAACCGTCGGGGGCGACCAGGCGCGGTCGATCCGTGCACCGAAGGCTTCGCTGTTGCCCTTCATGACGTCCCCGTAGCTGTCGATGTACTCCTTTGTCCGTTCTACGTAAGCCTCATTCTCGTGGACCGGAACGTCGGGATCGTAGACGTCCGCCAGGTCGCGCATCTGCTTCTGATCGTGGCTGATGAAGGCGCGGGTCTGTAGCTCGGCATCGAATGCATGCACACCAAGCGCCTCCAGCGCAGAGCGCCCGGCGCGCACACTGCTGTCGAAGGTCTCGCGGACGATGTCGCGAGCGCCCGCCGCCCAGAGTTCGTAGACGTGATGCCGGTCCAGCGCCCGGACCACCATATGGATGTGCGGATGATTGCTGTGCACGTAGTGCACCAGCTCCGTTGCCTGCTCTCGGTCGTCGATCGCTATGACCAGCATCTTCGCTTCGTCGATCCCGGCCGCATCCAGCAGATCCGGGCGGGTCGCGTCGCCGAAGTACACCTTGACGCCGAATGCCCGCAGCCTCTCGAGCTGCTCCGACTGGTAATCGAGGACGACGGTCTTGTAGCCCGCAGCAGACAGGATGCGATTCACGACGCCGCCGAATCGGCCGTGCCCGGCGATGATCACCGTGCCCTGCTCGTCTATCTCATCGGCAGCCCGCGTCTGCGCGGTTGCGAATCTCGGCGCGATGAGCTTGTCGAACAGGATGAAGAGGACCGGTGTCAGGAGCATCGACAGCGCAACGACCAACAGCAGACGGTCTGCCAGCGGCTGCGGCAGCACGCCGTTGGCGACCGTGAACGACAGCAGCACGAAACCGAACTCGCCTGCCTGCGCGAGACCGAGCGTAAACAGCCAGCGATCCGCTCCGCGGATGTCGAAGATCAGGCTGAGCGCGTACAGAATGCCCGCCTTGACCAGCATCACGCCCAGCGTAAGGGCGACGATCTGACCCAGATTGGAGAACAAGAGGTCGAAGTTGATCGCCGCACCGACGGTAATGAAGAAGAGCCCGAGCAGCAGCCCTTTGAACGGCCCGATATTGCTTTCGAGTTCGTGCCGGTACTCGCTGTTCGCGAGCACCACGCCGGCCAGAAACGTGCCGAGCGCCGGCGACAGACCGACCAGCATCATCAGCAGGGCGATGCCGACGATGCCGAGAAGCGCGACCGCGGTGAAGAGTTCCCGCAGCCGCGCGATTGCGATGAAGCGAAACAACGGCCGCGTCAGCACGGTACCCACGACGACGACGAAGGCGATTGCGCCGACGGTCACGATCGCTCGCTGCCATCCCGGCAAGCCTTCCACGAGGCTCATGCCGCCATCGTCGCCGCCGGCAGCCTCGGACGACGGAGCGACGCTGTTGAAGTACTGTGCGATATCCGTCAGCCCGGGAAGCGCCAGCAGCGGCAGAAAGGCGAGCATCGGGATGACGGCGATATCCTGGAACAGCAGAACCGAGAAGCCGGCCTGCCCGCCGTCGCTCTTCATCAGACCCTTCTCGTTCAGCGTCTGCAGGACGATCGCTGTCGACGACAGCGCGAAGACCATGCCTATCGCAAGCGCAATCGACCACTGCTGGCCGAGGAACATTGCGACACCCATGATCACCAGGGTCGACAACGTTACCTGCAGTCCGCCGAGACCCAGCAGCCGCGCGCGCATCTCCCACAACATTCTGGGTTCGAGCTCCAGCCCGACCAGGAACAGCATCATGACGACACCGAACTCTGCGAAGTGCTGGATCGCGACAACGTCGACTTCCAGCTGGGTCAGGATCGGACTCAGCGCGATACCGGCAAGCAGGTAACCGAGGACCGAGCCCAGACCGAGACGCGACGCGATGGGAACCGCGATAACGCCGCCGACGAGAAACAGGAAAGCGAGTAGCAGTATGTCGGCCATATCAATGCTCTCCGTGAATCGGCAGTGACTCGCAGCTCACCGTACCGTCGGCACGGGCAACGTCGAAGTCGTATCGATCGTCTCGCAGCGCTTCGATCAATCGCACGTAGCCTTCGACGTGCGGCTCCACCGCGCCGGCATCGGGCGCGCGAAGCGAGCCGTACAGAACGTACGGTGGCGCAAAACTCATGTCGCACAGCCGCGCCGTCTGCTCCAGCGGCGTAAGGAATGTGCGGATGGGATAGTGCTGATAGCCGTCCATCGTATACGCGTCCTCGGATCCGGCTGCGGTGATCGCCAGCAGCATGCGCTTGCCGCTGAGTTTGTCGCCGCCGGCGCCGTAGGCGAAGCCGTGCTCCAGCACGATGTCTTCCCACTCCTTGATCAGTGACGGCGTGGAGTACCAGAACATCGGAAACTGGAATACGATGACGTCGTGATCCAGCAGACGCTGCTGCTCCCGGTCGCAATCGACACCGAATCGCGGGTATTCCGCATACAGGTCAACGAACGTGATTCCGTCGATCCGTCGAGCGGCGTCCGCCATGACGCGATTGACGTGAGAATGCTTGTGGCCCGGATGGGCGTAGTAGATGAGGACTCTGGCCATTCCGCGGAGTCTACCCCAGCAGGCCCTCGTGCCACGACCGCGCTTACACTTTGAAATATCCCGACGAGACGGCCGGTCTCGTTGTGCTGATCCCACTGAAATCGAGAGACACGACATGCGCCTCATCCCGGTACTCGCACTATGCCTGGCCTTCAGCACTCCGCTCTTCGCCGCGGAATCCCCCGACTGGACGTTCGAGACCATCGACGGGTCCGAGTTCACCTTGTCGAAGGAGGTCTCCGGGCAGACGACGGTACTGTTCTTCTGGGCAACCTGGTGTCCGTATTGCAAGGCACTGATGCCGCACCTGCAGAGTATCGAACTCGAGTACGGCGATGACGTCGAGATCGTGGCGATTCACTTCCGCGACGACAACGACCCCGTCGAATTCATCGAGCAGGCGGGCTATGACTTCACCCTCGTCCCGTCGGGCGAGGAAATCGCGAGACTGTACGGCGTCTGGGGCACGCCCGGTGTGCTGATCGTCGATGAGGACATGGAGATCCGCTTCGATCTGCGCGAGCTGCCCGCGCGGGAGCTGCCCGCCGATGTCGAGTCGGCCGGGCACGGTCGACGCTCGGCGCATCGCGCGCCGTGGTGGGCGGCAGAGATTCGCGGCGCGCTCGACGCCGTCATCGACGACTGACGACTATCGAAGCCGGCCCGCGCGGATCGCGGGCCGGCTCGGAGCCTCAGAGCCCCGCTGAGGGCAAGACGTAGTTTCGAATCAACGCGTGCGGGTCGTTGACCGCGATATTGTTGCCGTCGTAGCCGTCGGAGTTGATGGCAATCACGAGGTCCAAGTCCGGTATCGCCACAAGAAACTGGCCCCCGAACCCCCATCCGACCCAGGTCGGGATCTGCGCTCCGCCGAACTCGTAGTGCCCCAGCCACCACTGATAGCCGTATCCTTCCAGCTGCCAGTCCCAGTTCTCCGGATCCGGCCAGACGATCTCGGTTCGCGGCATCAGCGACTCCGCAATCCACGCCTCGCTGACAATCCGTTCGCCGTTCCACGTACCCCCGTCGAGCAATAGCTGGCCGAACTTGACGACATCGCGCGTTCCGGCATAAAGCCCGCTGCCTCCGTCGATGAGTTCCGTGGGGGTTCGCAAAAACTCGAGCCTGGTGATCGACATCGGCAACATCAGTTCATTCAGACCAAAGTCCGTAAGCGTCAGGGGCGCGGCGTTCTCGATCGCCTGCCCCAAGGACACGGCTGCCGCCGTGTTGTAGGCGTACTCGGTGCCCGGATCGGCCGCCAGGGGAAGATCGAGCAGCGCCTTGCTGAAGTCGAACTCCTCACGATAGAAGCGGTTGAGCTGATTGTCGGGCGAGGTGTAGTCCGGGTCGAATTCGTCCCACTCGAGCCCGAGCTGCATCGCCAGCGCATGGTGCAGCGTCATGTCATTCTTGCGCTCGTCCCAATTCTCATAGTCTGCGTAAGGGAAAAGGCTCAGGTAGGGAACGTCGACGCTGTCGATATATCCCTCATCGACGGCAATGCCGACCAGCAGTGACGTAACGCTTTTCGTGATCGAAAATTGTGCGTGGACGCTCGGGTCGGCGTTGCCCACACGTTGATCCCGATCGTCCGTCGACCTGCGCACGGTTTCGTCGAGAACCAGCGAGCCGCCCGCAGCGATTGCGATCGAATCGATATACGGGAATTGACCGTTGCGAACGGCGTTCATCATCGCCTCCAATCGAGTCACGTCCATCCCGGCATCGCTCGCATGCATGATCGACCATCCGTCACCGATGTCCGCCGGTTGTTGGAAGGTGTATTCGACGGGCGGTTCCGGCGGCGGCGCCGAGTCCGAACCGCCACCGCAGCCCGGCAGCAGCAGTACGATTAGCCAGACGAGTAGCCCGCGGGCTCTGTTCGAGTCGTTCCTGTTCATTGCAGCATCTCCTCCATGCAGTAAAGTGATCGCTAGCCGGTATCGGCACACACCGGCAATGACCGCAATCTTCTGGCGGTTACTGCATGTAAATCAGTGCGTTGGGACGAATTGCAGGTTCGCGGGACGAGTGACGGATGCTGAAGGACGAAAAACTCAAGCCAGTTGCGCCGAACCCGTGGCCGCGCAGAATGATGGAGGCCGGCTTCTTCCTCGTGGTCATCACCGTGCTTTGGACGGTGGACACACTCACCAAGATTAATCTCCGCAACATCCAGGGCTTCGGTCTCGACGACTTCCGGCTCATCGTCCAGCAGATAACCAGCGCGGCAACGGTTCTGCTGCTGGTGCCGGCGACCGCATGGTGGCTAAGCCGGTTCCCGTTGCAGAAGGAGCGATGGGCGTCGGCAATCGTCGGGCATCTGATCGGCTCGGCGCTGTTCGCGACCGCCCACTATTTCGCCTCGGTCGGAATGCGCTGGGTAATACACACCGCGTACGGAGTCGACTATGTGTTCTCGGAGTTTTGGGTCAACAATCTGATCGTCGAGTATCAGAAGGACATCAAGATTTACTTCGGTATCGTCGCGGTAATCGCGGTGTACCGCTACTACCGACGCAACGAAGCAGCGGCCGTCAGCGCGAGGCCCGGACGGCTCATTGTGCAGACCGGCAGCGGAGAAACCATCATTCGCGAGGACGACATCGAGTACCTCGAGGCTGCGAGAAACTACGTCGTTGTGGGTACCGGCAGCAGGGAGTATCTTGTCCGCGACACGCTCCGAAACCTCGAACGCTCGGTCGCGCCCGATCTGCTCGTCCGTACTCATCGAAGCTACCTGATCAACCTCGACCGCATCGAGGAAATACGATCGACGGACTCCGGAGGGCGCGAGATTCGCTTGCAAAGCGGCAAGCGGGTGCCACTGAGCCGCGGCTATCGCGATGCGTTCCGCGACCTTGTCGGTTCGTAGCCGGAGACCGGTCGCAATTGAAAAACAAGAATTAAGGAACCCGCATGAATCGAAAGCCCCTTGTGCTCCTGTTTGTCCTCGCCGCAGCCGGATGCCAGTCCTCGGTCGAGGACCAAGGCTCGCCTGCGGACCTGCTGCTGACCAATGCACGGGTGTATTCGCTGGACTGGCCCGAATCCGAGGCCGACGGCACGTTGACTGCGGACGCCCCGCATGACGACGGGGGCTGGCATCCCGACGGCGAGGCCGTGGCGATGCGCGGCTCGGAGCTCATCTTCGTTGGCAGCAACGACGAGGCACTGGAGTTCGCGGGCGAGGCAACGCGCGTGATCGATCTTGCGGGCGCGACCGTCATTCCGGGGCTCGTCGATTCGCATACTCATGTATTCGAGTTGGGGGAGAGGATCGCCCGCGTCGATCTCGTCGGTGTGGAAAGCGAGGAGGCAGCCGTGGCGATGGTCGCGGAGAGAGCGCGCAGCATGGCCGACGGCGAGTGGATCATCGGCTTTGGCTGGGACGAAGGTGCGTGGGCGAACAATTACCCGGACAAGGCCCTGCTGTCCGCGGCGGTCCCGGATCACCCCGTGCTGATGCGCGGCCTGCACGGCTTCGCCGACTTCGTCAATCAGCGAGCGCTCGACGAGACCGGCGTTACCGCGGAAACGCCGGTACCGGTCGGCGGCGAAATGCGCCTTGCCGAAGATGGCACGCCGACCGGTCTCTTCATCAATCGCGCGGTCGAAATCGTCCGCAGCCGCATGCCGGAACCGAGCGACGAGGAGCTGCGCAGGCTCGCTCAACTCGGCCTCGAGCGCATGGCGGCGGACGGCTACGTCGCCGTTCATGACGCGGGCCTGGGCAGCCGCGCCATGGCCGTCCTCGAGCAGATGGAAGCGGACGGCGAACTTCCGATACGCGTATACGCAATGCTGTCGCTGCGCGACGAGGATCTAATTCGAGACTGGATCGAGCGGGGGCCCGACGAGGACACAGACAGCATGCTGGTCACCCGCAGCGTCAAGGCCTACTACGATGGCGCACTCGGTTCGCGCGGCGCGCGTTTGCTATACGACTACAGCGACATGCCGGGACACCGAGGCATCAGCGGCGACGACTACGGTTTCAACGAGGAATTGATGGCCGAGGCGATGGCGGCCGGCTTCCAGATTGCGATCCACGCGATTGGCGACGCCGGCAACCGCGAGGCGCTGGACATTCTCGAGCGCATCATGAACGAGAATCCGTCGACGGCAGGCTTGCGGCATCGGATCGAGCACGCCCAGGTACTGCACCCGGACGATCTCCCGCGGCTCGCCGAGCTCGGCATCATCGCCTCGATGGAGCCGCCGCATGCGATGGAAGACAAGACATGGGCAGAGGACCGGCTGGGTCCGGAACGCATCCTCGGCGCCTATGCCTGGCGGTCGCTGCGGGAGGCCGGGACGCGGCTGACGTTCAATTCGGACAATCCGGGCTCGGATCACGATATTTTCTACGGACTGCACTCCGCGATTACGCGCCAGGATAGAGATCTGCAGCCCGAAGGTGGCTGGTATGCGCAGGAAGCGGTGAACGCGGAAGAGGCCGTGCGCGGCTACACGACGTGGTCGGCCTACGCGAGCTTCAGCGACGAAGACACGGGCATCATCGCGCCCGGGCAGTGGGCCGATCTGACCGTGATCGACATCGATCCCTTCGTGCTCGCGGACGAGGCGCCGTCGCAACTGCTGGGCGGCAAAGTACTGATGACCATCGTCGGCGGCGAGGTCGTCTACGAACATGCGGACATCGAGCGGCAATAGCCGAGCGGAAACAACGAGGAACGAGAAGATGTTGGATATCGAACGCGTCGATCACATCGGCATTCGCGTCAGCGACAAAGCCGTTTCCATCGCCTTCTACGAGAAGCTGGGCTTCGAACTGATCACCGACGTCGGCTTCGACAAGGGGCATCCGGTCATCATGCAGCACACGGCCGGGCCGGTCGTTAACCTGCTGGGGCCGGCCGACGAACGCCCTGACGCCAACGTGCTCATGGATATTGACGCGCGGCATGCGGGTATTACCCATGTCTCCTACAAGGTCCGCTCGATCGACGCCGCGAAGGAGTTCCTCGCCGCGGAATCCATTCCCCTGACCGGCGAGTTTCAGTTCAAGGGATTGCACGCAATCTTCATTCGCGACCCGGATCTGAACGTCATCGAACTGGATGGCTACGCGGGCGCCGAGCCCGAAACGCGTTCAGACAGCGGCTACGAGGATCATCCGTAGCAATCGGCTGCCGGACGAAATCGACGCCCGGTTTTTCCGAGGCGCTTTCGCTGCCGCCCGCGGGTAGGCCGATCAACCGCAATTCAAGCGCTTAAGCCCCGCGCACTGCCGACCGTTCCACGTAACCGAATTCGAGTCGCGTTTCGGGGCGCCGTTTATCGACCGGTCCGGCGTGAAATTGAGCGGTCCGGCAGCGTTCTGTGAATCCGATCACGGCACTTTTTGTGACACAGGTTCAATATTCGGGACCTCCCCTCTTCCAATGCCGCAAAGGAGCATGCGCATGAGCCATCCCTACGATCTGGGTGACAAAAAGCAAACGTCCATTCTTGGGCCGACGCTGAAGTTCAAGGGTGAGTTGACCGCCAACGAAGACCTCGTAATCCAGGGTCAGATCGAAGGTTCGATCAAGCACACCTCAAACCTGACGATCGGCGAGGAAGGCAAATTGAAGGCCGACGTCGTCGCTGAGCACATCTCCGTCGAAGGCAAGGTCGATGGAGACCTCGAAGGCCGCAATGCGGTCGTTGTGAAGAACAATGCGAACGTAGAGGGCAACATCTACAGCCCCGTCGTGACGCTGCACGAAGGTGCGACCTTCAATGGCCGCATCGACATGTCTGGCGATGCCAAACAGAAGGAAGCGTCGCCGCCCGAGTCTTCGAAGAAGAACGAGCGCAAGAAGGACGAACCGAAGAAGGCCGCGGACGAGCAAGTGGAAGCCGCGGGTGAAGACGCCGCGAACGACGAAACCAACGACAAGAAGTCAGCCACGCGCAAGCGTGCCGCCGGCTCCTCGTCCTGATACGGGAGACAGACGATGAGTGACACGGAGATTCTGCCGAAGCCCAATTTCGAGGGTGACGGCAAGCTGACGGATTCGCAGGTTATCGCCCTGAACGAGGTACCCTCTTCGGTACGCAAGGACCAGTCCGGGAGATCGCAGAGCGGCGACCAGCCGGTTTCGGTCATCGGCGAGTCGCTGCACTTCAAGGGTGAATTGTCGGCCGGTGAGGACCTGATCATCGAAGGCACCGTCGAAGGTCAAATCAACCAGGGCAAGTGCTGCCTGACGCTGCGCCCGAAAGGCACGATCATCGCAAACGTCAATGCCACCAAGATCTTTATCGAGGGCAAGGTCGAAGGCGACCTCCACGCGACGGTCAGCGTGACGGTCCGCAAGTCGGGCGTCGTTTCGGGCAACATCGTTGCACCGACCGTCGGCCTCGAGGAAGGCGCGACCTTCAACGGCAATATCGAGATGCGGAGCCCGTCGAAGTAGGACCGTCTCCGCACCAGGCTCCGCGACGCGCGGAGCCGAACGAAGTAAGCGGCGCCGGAGCAAGGACCGTTCCAGCGCCAGAAAAAGCATAGCCACCAGACTCCTGGCGATGCGGCGTCCCGGTTCCTTGTCGGACCCGGGACGTTTTTTGTGCAGCCGCCACAGGGCGGAACGGATACACATGTTTACGGGTTTCCCGGCAAAGCTTGCGTAGACTGACGAGCATGTGGGATCACCGAGGACAAGTGCGGCCCGAGTTTGCCCTCGAGCCGGGACCGGGCCAGGAGTCGGTGTGGGATTATCCCCGTCCGCCCGCCGCAAAGCGCGATACGCGTACCGTCGAGGTTCGCGATGGCAAACGCGTCATCGCCTCGACATCGCGTGCGTTCCGGATCATGGAAACGGCCAGCCCGCCTGCCTTCTATCTTCCGCCGGAGGACGTCGATACCGAGCTGATGGTCCCGGCCGCCGGCAGCTCTGTCTGCGAGTGGAAAGGCGCGGCTCGCTACTGGGCGCTCGCCCGCGACCCGGAACGCCCCGTCGGTTGGAGCTATCCGCGGCCCCGACCCCGCTTCGACATGATCGAGGGCCACTACTCGTTCTACCCCGGCCGAGTCGAGTGCTACGTGGACGGCGAGCGGGTGCGTCCACAGCCCGGACATTTCTACGGCGGTTGGATCACCGACGAAGTCGTTGGTCCTTTCAAGGGCGAGCCCGGCACGGGTCACTGGTAGCGTAGGCGACGGGGACTCGTTTCAATCCGTAACGGTCGAGCTCGCCGGCATTCAAGCCGCGGCAGGACGCTGGTATGCTCCGCCGACCGCAACGAACCCCAAAACCAACTCTGGAGTGCCATAGTGAGAATCCTGTTCGCTACCCTGCTTTGCGCCTTTTCTGTGACGGCTCATGCCGGCGACATCGATGCCAAGGTCGAGGCCGCCCTTGCCGCCGAGTCACGACCCGAGGCCGACACCGTGCGCGATCGGAATCGCCGTCCGCTCGAGACGCTGAACTTCTTCGGTCTCGAAGAGGACATGCGCGTTCTCGAGCTCATCCCCGGCGGCGGCTGGTACACGCGCGTCCTCGCGCCGACGCTCGCCGAGAACGGACAGCTGTACGTTGCGATCGGCACGGGCCGCGTCGAAGAGGGTGTGCTGACGGAGCCCGGCTTCGAAGACGTCATCGTCCTCGACACCAACGACAATATTCGCCGTCCCGAGGGCAGCCGCTTCTACGCACTCGATGAGTTCGAGTTCGGTGTCTCGGACCTCGACATGGTGCTGACCTTTCGCAATGTGCACAATTTCGATGCCGAGGCGCGCAACATCATGAACAGCGCGGTCTTCGCGTCGCTGAAGCCCGGTGGCCTGTACGGCGTCGTCGATCACACCCGCCGCCACATGGAACCGCTCGACAACGAGAATCGCCGTCGAATCGACCCCGTGCTGGTCGTGAAAGAGATGCTCGACGTAGGCTTCGAATTCGTCGGCTTCACCGACCTGCACTACCGTGCGGACGACGAGCTCGAATACGAGGTCGGCAGACGTTCGGTTTCCGGCAACACGGATCGCTTCACGTTCCTGTTCCGCAAACCGGAGTAAGCGTTTAAGCTGGCTCGCATGGGCCTGCTGGACAACTTCGAACGCTACCCCCTGACTTTCGGCCCGACGCCGATCGAATTCCTGCCGCGCCTCACCGAGGCGCTCGGCGGGGACGTCGAAGTCTGGGCGAAACGGGACGACTGCAATTCCGGGCTCGCGCTCGGCGGCAACAAGCTGCGCAAGCTCGAGTACATCGTGCCTGACGCCATCGCGTCGGGCGCGGACACGCTCGTTTCCATCGGCGGCGTTCAGTCCAATCACACCCGTCAGGTTGCGGCGGTCGCCGCGAAGATCGGCATGCAGTGCCGCCTCGTGCAGGAAAGCTGGGTGCCGCACGAGGACGCCGTCTACGATCGCGTCGGCAACATCATGCTCACTCGCCTGATGGGTGCCGATAGCCGCGTCACCGACGACGGCTTCGACATCGGGATCCGCAAGAGCTGGGAAGACGCGATGCAAGCGGTCCGCGATGCGGGCGGCAAGCCCTACGGCATCCCGGCGGGCGCGTCCGTGCATCCGCTGGGCGGACTCGGCTACGTCGGCTTCGCCGAAGAAGTCCGTTCGCAGGAGGCCGAACTCGGTTTCGCCTTCGACTACATCCTGGTGTGCGTCGTCACCGGCTCGACGCAGGCCGGGATGATCGTGGGATTCAAGGCCGACGACCGCGCGAATCGCGTCATCGGGATCGATGCGTCGGGTACGCTCAAGCAAACGCGCGCGCAGGTTACCGAGATCGCACGCAACACCGCGGCGCTCATCGAACTCGGCAAGCAGATAGAGGACGAGGACGTCTGCATAAACCCTGACTACGCATATCCCGCCTACGGTGTCCCGAGCGCCGAAACCAACGCAGCCATCCGCCTTGCCGCGCAAACCGAAGCCATGATCACCGACCCTGTCTATGAAGGAAAATCGATGCAGGGCCTGATCGATCTGGTGGGCAAGGGCTTCTTCCCGGCTGGCTCCAGAGTCCTGTACGCACACCTCGGCGGCGCGCCGGCCCTCAACGGCTACGCGTACACCTATCGCAACGGCTGAGATCGCGGCCGATGAATGGCCTGGACACGACCCAGGCGCTAAACTACCGCCGTCCTTAGAATCAACCATAACGTCACGGGGGCACCATGAATCGATTGGCTCTGACCGTCATTTTGACGGCGCTGGTCTCGTCGCACGCGTTCGCGCAGGACGACGAATCGTCCGAACCCGGATTCAACGAAGCGACTTTCGCGGGTCTCGAGTTCCGCAGCATCGGCCCGGCCTTCATGTCCGGCCGCATTTCCGACATCGTGATCCACCCCGAGAACCAGAGCGTCTGGTATGTCGCGGTCGGTAGCGGCGGCATCTGGAAGACAGAAAACCGCGGCACGACCTGGGAGACGATCTTCGACGACGAGGATTCCTATTCGATAGGCAGCCTTGCGATCGATCCCAACAACCCGAACACCATCTGGGTCGGCACCGGCGAGAACGTCTCCGGACGCCATGTCGGGTACGGCTCGGGCCTGTACCGCAGCCGTGACGGCGGTCAGAGCTGGGAAAGCATGGGTCTCGAGGACTCGGAGCGCATCGGCATGATCCGCATCGACCCCCGCGACTCGAACACGATATTCGTGGCGGCCCAGGGGCCGCTATGGTCCGGCGGCGGCCAGCGGGGCCTCTACAAATCCACCGACGGCGGCGAAACCTGGCGCAAAGTGCTCGGCGACGGGCTGGGCAACGACGATAGCGACGACCGGTACACGGGCGTCAGCGAAGTCCACATGGACCCGCGCAACCCGGACGTCATGTATGCCGTCAGCTGGCAGCGCATGCGCAGCGTCGCGGTGCTTATGGACGGCGGCCCCGGAACGGGTATCCACAAGTCCGAAGACGGCGGCGAGACGTGGCGCGAACTGACCAGCGGCCTGCCCGACGAGAACATGGGCAAGACCGGCCTCGCGATATCGCCGCAGAACCCGGATGTGATCTACGCCACGATCGAACTGCACAACCGCACTGGCGGCTTCTGGCGTTCGGCGGACGGCGGCGAGACCTGGGAGAAGCGCAACGACTACCTGTCGAGCGGTACGGGCCCGCACTACTACATGGAACTGTTCGCGAGCCCGCATCAGTTCGATCGCGTCTATCAGATGGACGTGCACCTGCACGTGACCGAGGACGGCGGCGAGAACTTCACCCGGCTCCAGCACGACACGAAGCACGTCGATCACCACGCGATGGCGTTCGATCCGAACGACCCGAACTACATCCTGGTCGGTAACGACGGCGGCGTGTACGAAAGCTACGACCTTGGTGAAACCTGGCGCTACGTCGCGAACATGCCGATCACCCAGTACTACAAAGTAGCGGTCGACTATGACGAGCCGTTCTACAACGTCTATGGCGGCACCCAGGACAACAACAGTCAGGGCGGTCCGTCGCGAACCGACAACAATGTCGGCATCCGAAATTCCGACTGGTTCGTCACGCTGTTCGGCGACGGCCACCAATCCGCGGTCGACCCGACCAACCCGGATATCGTCTACGCGATGTGGCAGCAAGGCAATCTCGTCCGCTACGACCGCCGCACCGGCGAGCAGGTCTACATCCGGCCGCAGGCGCCCGAGGGCGAACCGCCGGAGCGCTACAACTGGGACGCGCCGATATTCATCAGCCCGCACGATTCGTCGACGCTTCTGTTCGGCACCCAGCGCGTCTGGAAGAGCGAAGACCACGGCGATACGTGGACTGCGATCTCTCCCGATCTGACCCGCGACGAACAGCGCACGCGCATGCCGATCATGGATCGGACATGGAGCTACAACGCGTCGTGGGATCTGTACGCGATGTCGATGTACAACACGATCGTGAACGTGTCGCAGTCGCCGCTCGACGAAGATCTGATCTACGTCGGCACCGACGACGGCATCGTCCAGGTCACCGAGGACGGCGGCGAGAACTGGCGTCGAATCGATCGGCTGCCAGGCGTGCCGAATCGCTTCTTCGTCAATGACATCAAAGCCGACCTGCACGATCCGGATACGGTCTATGTCGTCGTCGACGATCACAAGAACGGCGATTTCGCGCCGTACATCTTGAAGAGCGAAAACCGCGGACGCTCGTGGACGAGCATCTCGTCGAACCTGCCGGAGCGGCATATCCTCTGGCGCGTCGTGCAGGATCACGTCGAGCCCGACCTTCTGTTCGTCGGCTCCGAGTTCGGTGTTTTCTTCACCGTCGACGGCGGCGACAACTGGACGAAGCTCACCGGCGGTACGCCGAACATCCCGTACCGCGATCTCGTCATCCAGACGCGTGAGAACGACCTCGTCGGTGCGACCTTCGGCCGCAGTTTCTACATCCTCGACGACTACACGCCGCTGCGTTTCGTGACCCAGGACATGCTCGAAAACGATACGGTCCTGTTCCCGGTACGCGAGGCCGATTGGTACGTCCCGCGCCGGCCGCTGGGTTGCGGCGAGCCGGGCTGCCAGGGCAGTCAGGGTGACAGTTTCTTCGTCGCTCCGAACCCGGACTTCGGCGCCGTATTCACTTACTACCTCGCCGAGGGACTGCAGACAGCTGAGGAGTCTCGGCGCGAGGCCGAGAAGGAACTCGAAGCGGAGAACGAGAACGTGCAGTTCACCGATCTCGCGACGGTAATCGACGAGCAGCGAGAGGACGCGCCGGCGATCGTCTTCGCGGTCCGCAATCAGGCCGGCGATCTGATTCGCTACGTCGAGGCACCCGTCGAGGCGGGCTTCCATCGCGTCGCGTGGGATCTTCGCTACCCATCGCTCGAGGCCTGGGTGCCGCGCGAGGAAGGCGATGACGACGACGGCGGCATGGGTGTGCTTGCCGCGCCCGGCACTTACTCGGTGTCGATGCACCAGCGCGTGGACGGCGTACTGACCGATCTCGGCCAGTCGCAGACCTTCGACGTGGTTTCGATCCGCAACGACCCGGTGCTGCCGGGCAGTTCGCAGGAACAGCGCATTGCCTTCAGCCAGGGCGTCGACGAGCTGATTCGCGCGGCGGACGGTACCCTCCACGCGATCGATCGAGTCTCGGAAGAACTGGACGCCGTGAAGGCAACGCTCGGACGTTCGACCGCCGACGCGTCGCTGTACGAGATTGCCGATTCGATTCAGGAGCGGATGCTTGCGCAGCGCGATCGCCTGGCCGGCAATCAGACGCGCGACATCTTCAAGGACTGGACCGACATGTCGCTGATGGATCGAATGTGGCACGCCCGCTTCGCGCCGAACTCGAACGCCTATGGACCGACCCCGGCGCAGCGTGAGTCCTACGAGATCGGCCGCCGGCTCTACGACGACGTCGTCGGCAATCTGACGGAACTCGTGGACGTCGAATATGCGGCGCTCAAGGAGGCGTTGGATGCGGCCGATGTGCCCTGGACGCCGGGACGTGGTATCCAATAGAAGGCGAACGACGAATGCCCGTGTGCTTCGGACTGCTCTGGTTCCAATAACTACGTCAGTAGTGGCATCGGAGCAGTTCGGGACACCGACCCGGATGGGGCGACGCGGTGAGTAAGCAACGAATCGTCATCGTCGGCGCAGGTCAGGCGGCCATTCAATCGGCGCTGTCGCTGCGGAAGCGCGGTTTCGGCGGCGGCATCCTCATCCTGGGGGACGAGGCGTACGCGCCCTACCAGCGTCCACCGCTGTCCAAGGCTTTTCTGAAGGGGCAGCTGGACGAGGGACGCCTGGCATTCAAGCCGGCGTCCTTTTTCGACGATCAGTCGATCGACCTGCGCCTGTCTACTGCCGTCGAAAGCATCGACATCGAGGCGCGTGAAATCGTTGCCGGTGACCTGCGCGTCGGCTTCGACACGCTCGTTCTCGCGACCGGCTCGAGGCCCGTGCGGCTTCCGATCCCGGGTGCGGAGCTTGAGGGGGTGTTCGAGCTGCGCGGGGTCGATGACGCGAAGTCGATCAAGGCTCACCTCGAGAAGGCGGAGCGTCTGATCGTCGTCGGCGGCGGCTACATCGGGTTGGAAGTTGCCGCGGCGGCACGCCAGATGGGGCGCAGCGTGAGCCTCGTCGAGCGCCTACCTCGATTACTGTCCAGAGTAACGTCGCCGGAGATCAGCGACTTTTTCCTTACGCTTCACCGCGGACAAGGTGTTGACGTTCGTCTTGACGACAGTGTCGAGGCCATCGAGGGCACTGACCATGTGACGTCCGTCCGCTTGTCGTCAGGTGAGCAGCTCGATGCCGACGCCGTTCTGATCGGTATCGGCGTGCGGCCGAATCAGGAGCTCGCCGAAGCAGCCGGAATTGCGTGTGACGACGGCATCCTGGTCGACGACCACGGCGCCACCTCCGTCGACGGCGTCTACGCGGCCGGCGACTGCACGCGGCGCGAGATCAACGGCGCTAGTGTCCGCCTGGAAAGCGTGCACAACGCACTCGATCAGGCCGACCGGATCGCCGCGCATATTGTCGACGGCGACGACCTCCCCTTCGATCCGCCGTGGTTCTGGTCGGATCAGTACGACGTCAAGCTGCAAACGGCGGGGCTCTTCAATGACTACGACGACTGCACGCTCGTCGGTGACCTCGCCGATGCCCGGTTTTCGGCGCTGTATTTTCGAGACGGGTCGCTGCTGGCCGTCGACTCCGTCAACGATCCGGCAAGCTTCATGTCGGCCAAGGCGCTGATGAAGATGGGCGTGACGGTGACGAAGTCCGAGCTCGAGGGATCGGGCAGCACGCTCAAGGACATCCTCAAACAGGCGCGGGACGCGGCCCGCAGCGGCGCGTGACCGCGCCCTCACAACCCGATCTCGCCACGGAGCGCCTGATCCTGCGCCCGTTCGATGCGAGCGACGCGCCGCAGATACAGGCACTCGCCGGCGACCGTGCAATCGCGGACACGACGCTCAGCATTCCCCACCCCTACGAGGACGGCATGGCACAAGCGTGGATAGCTCAGCACCGAGAGCAATTCGAAGCCGGCACGCACGCCGTCTTCGCCATCGAGATTGCGGCAGACCGGCGAGTCGTCGGCGCGGTGTCGTTGACGATCGACAAGGACTTTGCGGCGGCTGAACTGGGCTACTGGGTCGGCCGCCCACACTGGAACGAGGGCTATGCGACCGAATCCGCGAGGCGGACGGTCGAATACGGCTTCGACGATCTCGGCCTGAACCGCATCTCGTCGCGCCATCTCGTCCGCAACCCGGCATCCGGACGGGTCATGCAGAAGATCGGGATGCGTCACGAAGGGACGCTTCGCGAAGCCACGATCAAGTGGGATCGATTCGAAGATCTCGAGCTGTACAGCGTGCTGCGCAGAGAATGGCCATCCGGCCAGTGACGCCCGGGCACCCGCCGGCCGACAATGTAACTGTTCGTAACCGCAATACCCCTGAAACGCTGCCTCGGTTAGGCTTCGCCGTCCGACGGAGAATCCAATGGCTATCGAATTCACCCCGCTCCCCTACCCGATTGACGCACTCGAGCCGCTCGTCTCGGCGCGCACGCTCGAGTTCCATTACGGCAAGCACCACAAGGGCTATGTCAACAAGCTGAACGCCGCGATCGCGGGCACCGACTACGACGGCCTCTCGCTCGAGGACATCGTGCGGCAAGCGCTCGCCGATGGGCACACCGGCATCTTCAACAACGCGGCGCAGGTCTGGAACCATGAGTTCCTGTGGCAAAGCATGGCGCCGGCCGCGACCGAACCCTCCGCTCCGCTCGCCGCCGCGATCGACAAGGCCTTCGGTGGCGCCGACGGTTTCCGCGAGGCGTTCAAGTCTGCTGCCCTGGGGCAGTTCGGCAGCGGCTGGGCCTGGCTGGTCGCCGACGGCGAGAATCTGGAGATCCGGACAACCGGAAACGCGGACACTCCGCTGACCGACGGCGTCACCCCACTGCTGACGCTGGACGTTTGGGAGCACGCGTACTACCTGGACTTCCAGAACGAGCGGAACCGGTATGTCGACGCCTTCCTCGACGACCTGATCAACTGGGACTTTGCTGCACGCCGATTCGCAAGCAGGACCGAGGCTGCCTGAGCCCGGCGGCCTGCCGCCGCCGCGGATTCGCCCGAATCCCCGTGTTGCATTCCGAAACGATCTGAAACCACCGCGAGACCTCTCCGGGCGTGCTCCCTGAGAAACTGGCCGTCATCGAGAAACGATCCGTGCATCGGATCCAGACACGGAAATGACCGCCATGAAATCGGTATTCGTCAATCTGACGCTCTTCAAGGCAGGCTGGCTTGCCTGTGTATTCGGCGCGGCCGCGGGCGCGCCGCTGATCGGCCTTGCCGCCGTCGCGGTGGCCGTCGCGGTTCGCCTGCTCCAGTGCAGCGACGCGCGGGGCGAGAGCCTGCTCCTGCTCCTCGCAGTGGCGATGGGGCTGAGTTGGGAGTCGACGCTGGTCGCGAGCGGCATCGTCAGCTATGACGTTGGCACCCTGCTCCCCGGCATCGCGCCCTACTGGATCGTCGCGATGTGGGTACTGCTGGCCACAACGCTCAACGCCGGCATGCGCTGGTTGCGGAACAGCCTGCCGCTCGCCGTCGCCGCTGGCGGAATCGGCGGCCCGATGTCCTTCCTTGCCGGCCAGCAGGCCGGCGCGGTCAGCTTCGGTGACACCGGCATCGCATTGCTCGTCATTGGCCTGGGCTGGGCGGTACTTCTTCCTGCGATGGTTCGTGCCGCCGTCTGGATCGAAGACGCGGAGCACAGGTCCGCGCCACTTCGCGCGCAGACTCAGGGTGAGGAATCATGAAGAAACTCGCGTTACTGCTCGCGGCGGTGTTCGCGCCCGGCTTGTCGGCTGCCGACAATCGCTGGGAGTTCGAGGTTCTGCTCAATGACAAGCAAATCGGCTCGCACACTTTCGATATCACGCGAACGGAAGACGGTCAGCGCATGGATACCGAGGCGAGCTTCGATGTCCGGTTCTTGTTCGTAACGGCATTTCGTTACCGGCACCAGAACACGGAGATCTGGCGGGACGGCTGCCTGTCGAGTATCGATGCCGTCACCGACAACAACGGCGAACGGCTGGCGGTCAGCGGCGGCGCAACGGACGAACGTTTCGACGTCGCAGGACCCGCGGGCGCCGAGTCGCTCGACGGCTGCATCAAGAGCTTCGCGTACTGGAATCCGGAGATTCTGAACGCCGATCGTCTGCTCAATAGTCAGACGGGCGAATACGAAGCGATCGACGTCGTCTACTCAGGCGCGGATACGGTCGTGGTCGGCGCTTCGACAATCGAAGCGGACCGCTACACGATGACGGCCAAAGGCGGTGACATCAGTCTTTGGTACTCGAGCGGTGACCAGCGCTGGCTCGCACTGGAGGCGCCCGCCAAAGGCGGTCGCACGATCCGCTATCGGCCGGTCAGCGTACCGGCGCCGCCGTCCGATACCGAGCTCGTCGCGGGAGGTGAGTGAGCTGCGCCGCTGCGCAGCACTGCTCGCATTCGGCCGCGACACTGAGTCTCGTTGGGCGTGAATCCCCGGCGGCTACGGAATAAGAAACTTCTCGAAGGCCTCGCCAGGCACGGGTCGCGACACGAAGAAGCCCTGGAAAGCATCGCAGTCGAGTTCCCGCAGCTGCTCAAGCTGCTCTGCACACTCGACGCCCTCGGCCACGACGAGCAGTTCGAGGCGCTGCCCGAGTGCGATCATCGCGGAGGCGATCGCCGAGTCTTTTCCATCGTCGACGATGCCGCGGATATAGGAGCGATCGATCTTCAGCACGTCAACCGGAAGCTCTTTGAGGTAGGCGATAGCAGAGTCACCCGTACCGAAGTCATCGATCGACAGACGTACACCGAGACTCTTGAGTTCCTGCAGCTGAACGATGATCTCGTGATCGCCCGCGAGCACGCCTCGCTCACTGATCTCGAGTTCCAGGCTCGACGGGTCCAGGTCGTGTTTTTTCAGCGTAGCGGCAACAGTCTCGCAGAAGCCCGAGCTGACCAACTGCGCTTTGGCGACATTGACGCAGATATGCGGCAAGGCCATACCGGCCATTCGCCATTCCCTGAGCTGCCGGCACGCTTCGTCCAGAACGTATTCGCCGACACGAATTATCTGACCCGATTCCTCCGCGATCGGGATGAACTCGTCCGGTACGATCTGTGAGCCGTCCTGACCGTACCAGCGCAGCAGCGCCTCGGCGGCCACGATGCGTCCCGATTTGACGCCGTTGATCGGTTGAAAGACCAGCGACAATTCCCGCCGGTCCATCGCCTCGTCCAGCATGTGCTCGACGCGCAGCTTGCGCACCGCCGCGGCATCCGTCTCGCTGCAGTAGTACTTGAAGCCACCGCCGCGGCTCTGCGCGTCGCGCATGGCGTTGTCGGCACGCTGCACGAGACTGTCGGCGTCTCGCGCATCCTGAGGATAAACCGCTACCCCGATGCAGGCCGAGAGTCGGACGGTCTGAGCGCCGATCGAGATCGGGTCCGCGAGCGCGTCCAGCAGTCTTTGCGTCAACCCGGACAATTCGTCGTCGACATCGGTGCAGGACACCATGATTGCGAAACGGAACTGGTCGAGAATCCCGGTTGCCGCCGTTCTCAGGCCCGGCCGTCGAATTCCGGGTGCGTCGGATTCCCGCAAACACTCCCCGAGCGTCGCGCCGATGGTGGCCAGCACTTCGTCGGCCTGTTCCTGGCCCATCGCCTCGATCACGAGGCGGAATCGCGTGAACCCAATGACAAGGACTGCCAGCTCTGAGTCGTCGCGATCGGCACCGGCCATCGCACGCCGCAGAAGCTCCATGTATTTGCGTTTGTTCGGCAAGCCGGTGAGCGGTTCGAAGCTCTGATGGCTTCGCAGCCTCTTGCGCGCTGCCTCGGCAACACCCAGTGCGTGGTCGAGGGCGCGCTGGCTGTCAATCAGCTTTTGGCCCAGCCGGCGAGTGCGCACGGCCGCGATCGCCCGGCGGCTGATCAACTGCCATTCGAACGGCTTGCGAACCAGATCGTGCACGTCGAAGTCCTGTGCCGCGAGAACCTCTTTGTTGTTGGCACACATGACGACAATCGGCGCCTCAATATCGTCGGCGTCGGCGAGTTCGGAATACAGCGGACCGCCGCTCGGGGCGCGTAGTCCGGCCTCGACGACGATGACGCTCGGTCGAAGTTCGCGAGCGGCTTTGAGACCGTCATGGGGATCGGCGGGCACTTCGGGAGCGAGGCCGACCCGCTTGAGCCAGCGTGGTCCCCAGCGGCGCGAATCGGTGTCACGACAGAGGAGCAATGCGGAGTCGCCATGATCGACGAAGGCGTCGTCCAGCGGATCCTTCGGCTGCGAGAGCCGCCGGATGCTCTCGGTGAGCTCGAGCATCGAGGTCGAATCCGGCCGTTCGCTCACGGACGGTCCTCGCGGACTGGGCCTCGCGTCGTTGCAGCACCTGCTGTGGCGATCCACTCCATGGCGGCGGGCTGGTTACATTACGGACGAGAATTATGGTCCCGCATATAACCGGAAGTCATGAAAACCTGCCCAGAGTGAGACTTCGGTCAAGTTTGCAGTGGAACCTGCGGACCTGATCGTTGTCCCGCTCCCCCCCGGGACGGCGGCAGGCGACGCGAGTGTCGGTCAGGCCAGGAGAGCCGCCTTGCTGCGTTTCAGGCAGTCGATCGCGGTCTCGCCGCGTCGCAGCGACAGGGCAACAAGCAGCGTATCGAACAGCGTGAGCTGCATGAGTCTGGAGTTCATTGGCGGGTAGACGCTCGCGTCTTCCCGCGTCGGCAGGTCGAACACGATTTCCGCCGACTCGGCGAGACGCGAGCCGGGCGTGGTGATCGCGACGACGTTGGCGCCCTGCATTGCCGCCGACTCGGCGGCGCGACACAGATCGGTATTGGTGCCGCTGTGCGAGGCGAGAACGATGACGTCTCCGGGTGACGTCACTGCCGCGAATTGCAGAATGCTCGGCGCATCGGTCAGCGCGGTGCAAGGGATGCCGAGTCTAAAGAACTTGTGACAGGCGTCGCTGGCAACATGGCCCGACCCGCCGAGGCCCGCGAATGCGATCTGCCGCGCGCCATTCATCAGGTCGACCGCGTCGCTGATCGGCAGCGCCGAAAGCTGCCCGCGAAGATCCAGTAGCGAATGGATCGAGGCTTCCACGACCTTATCCACGGCATCCGGGATACTGTCGTCGACGCCGACGTCGCGGTGCACGTAGCTCAGTTGCCGGCTCAGCGCTTCGGCGAGCCGAATGGTCAGCTCGCGGAAGCCGCTCAAGCCAACGCTGCGGCAGAAGCGGATCACCGTCGGTTCGCTGGTATCGCAGGCCCGCGCAACCTCGGCGACCGTCGCGTCGGCGGTCTGCCTGGGATGGGCGAGAACCCAGCTCGCCACACGGCTTTCCGCGCGGCTAAGGCGATCGATCGAGTATTCTATTCGGTCCAGCATGTAACAAAACTACAGTATTTCGGTCCAGATTTTCGAAATATTCGCTTTATTTTGCCAAAAATGTAGTAAAATTTCATCTTCTTAGGAGGATCCCTATGGCGAATTTCGTACCTGTCGACGTATTCGATCTGGTGATTTTCGGCGGCACCGGCGACCTTGCCATGCGCAAGCTGCTGCCCGCGCTGTATCACCGCGACCGCGACGGTCAGATTCTCGACGGCAGCCGCATCATCGCGGCAAGCCGCAGCGAGCTGAGCCGCGACGAGTATCTGGCACGGGTCGAGGCCGCGCTGCTCGAGAATCTGCGCGAGGGCGAGTTCGACGACGCTCAGTGGCAGACGTTTCGCGATCGTCTCCACTACGTGCCGCTCAATGCCGGTGCGCATGACGAATGGCAGGCGCTCAACGATCTCCTTTCGGGTGCGGAGGATAAGGTTCGGGTCGCGTACCTCGCGACAGCGCCGAGTCTGTTCGGTGCCATCAGCGCCGGGCTGAAGCACAACGGTCTCGTTACACCTCTGAGCCGTATCGTGCTGGAGAAGCCGGTCGGCCACGACTACGACTCCGCCTGCGAAATCAACAACGCGGTCGGCGAGTGCTTCGCGGAGAACCAGATCTACCGTATCGATCATTACCTCGGTAAGGAGACAGTCCAAAACCTGCTGGCGCTGCGATTCGCGAACTCGCTGTTCGAACCGCTCTGGCGCCGCGGCTACGTCGACCACGTGCAGATCACCGTCGCGGAAGACCTCGGCGTGGGCGGACGCGTCGAGTACTACGACAAGATCGGCGCGCTTCGCGACATGGTGCAGAACCATTTGCTGCAACTTGTCTGCCTCGTCGCCATGGAGGCGCCGTCCAGCCTGCATCACGACTCGGTGCGGGACGAAAAGATCAAGGTGCTGCGCGCAATCCGGCCGCTGTCGCCGGAACAGATCCGCTCGAATACGGTTCGCGGCCAGTACACGGCCGGTGCGATCAACGGCAACGCGGTACCGGGCTATCTCGAGGAACTCGAGAGCGGCGAAAGCAGCACCGAGACCTTCGTCGCGCTGAAGCTCGAGATCGACAACTGGCGATGGTCGAACGTGCCGTTCTATGTCCGCACCGGCAAACGTCTGACCGACAAGCACTCGGAGATCGTCGTGCAATTCCAGGAAGTACCGCATTCGATCTTCCCGGAGCAGCGCTTCGCCCTGCAGCCGAACAGGCTGACGATCCGGCTGCAGCCCGATGAGGGCGTGAAGCTGTCGGTCATGGCGAAGGAACCCGGCCCAGGCGGCTTCGATCTGCGGCCGGTGTCGCTCGACCTGAGCTTCGAGGAGACCTTCGGCGCGCAGTATCCCGACGCCTACGAGCGGCTACTGATGGAAGTCCTGCGCGGCAATCCCGCGCTGTTCATGCGCCGCGATGAGATCGAGGCCGCCTGGCACTGGATCGACTCGATCATCGACGGCTGGTCGTCGGCAAAACAGAAGGTCGAATCCTACGTCGCCGGATCGTGGGGACCGACCGGGGCATCGTCGCTGCTGGATCGCGACGGGCATGTCTGGCAACCCGAGGGCTGAGATGATCAACAAGTACGACAGTCGTCTGGCGGCATCGGAAGCCGCCGGCGCGCACATCGCCGCCGCGCTCGAGCGGCGTCTTGCCGGTGGCTCCGAGGCGGCGATCGTCGTCAGCGGCGGGACGACGCCGGTTGCCGCATTCGAGTATCTATCAACGCAAGCGCTGGCGTGGCAGTCCGTTTCCATCGTGCCCAGCGACGAGCGTTGGGTGCCGCCCGATGACGGGGACAGCAACGAGAAGCTGGTGCGCGACACGCTTATGACGAACGTGGCAGCCGCTGCCAGCTTCGTGCCGCTCTTTGCCGAGGGTGCGACCGCGGAACAGTTCGTGCCCGAGTTGGATCGGCGTCTTGCGGCACTGCCCTCGCCGTTCGCCTGCTCGCTGCTCGGTATGGGCGCGGACGGACATTTCGCGTCCCTGTTTCCCGATGCCGATGCCCTCGTCGAGGGCCTGAACCCGCATACTGCGGCAAGATGCCTCGCGGTCCGCACGGCGGCGAGTCCGCATCCCCGCATGTCGCTGACGCTGTCGGCACTACTCAACAGCGATTCGATCGCACTGCTCCTGTTCGGCGACGAGAAGATGCAGGTGCTCGAAGACGCAATGGCCGATGCGACCGCCTACCCCGTTTCAAGACTTGTGCGTCAGGACAGAACACCGGTTGACGTGTTCTGGGCAGCCTGACGCTTCGAGGAAGAATGCCGATGCATCAGATTGTCGAAAGAGTGACGGCGAGAATCGCCGACCGCAGCCGAGCCGAACGTACTGCGTATCTGGAACGCATAGACCGCGCCGCGGACGGCGGGCCGACGCGCGCACACACGTCCTGCAGCAACCTCGCACATGCGATGGCGGCAATGCCGCCGATCGAGAAGAAGGCGATCGCCGGCCGGTCCGTGCCAAACATCGGCATCGTCAATTCCTACAACGACATGCTGAGCGCGCACAAACCGTTCGAGACCTATCCCGATCGCATTCGCGCTGCGGCAGCGAAAAACGGCGCCGTCGCCCAGGTCGCTGGCGGCGTGCCCGCAATGTGCGATGGCGTAACTCAGGGTCAGGACGGCATGGACCTGTCTCTGTTCTCGCGCGACGTCATTGCGCTGTCCACGGCGGTCTCGCTCTCGCACGACGTGTTCGATGCAGTGATCTGCCTCGGAACCTGCGACAAGATCGTCCCGGGTCTGCTCATTGGTGCCCTCGCCTTCGGCCACTTGCCGGTGGTCTTTGCGCCTGCGGGACCGATGGCTTCGGGGCTCTCCAACAAGGAGAAGGCACGCGTACGGGAGCAATTCGCGGCCGGCGAAATTGGCAGGGAAGAACTCCTCGCTTCCGAATCGGCGGCGTACCACTCTCCGGGCACCTGCACGTTCTACGGCACCGCCAACAGCAATCAGATGCTGATTGAGATCATGGGCCTGCAACTGCCGGGCGGTTCGTTCGTCAATCCCGGCACGCCGCTGCGCGATCATCTGACCGACGAGGCCGTGCGCCGCGTGGTCGAGATGAACGACGAAGACCCGAAACCGGTACTCGGGCGCATCATTGACGAAAAAGCGATCGTCAACGCGATCGCCGGCCTGCTGGCAACTGGCGGCTCGACGAACCACACGATCCACCTGGTCGCGATTGCGAGAGCCGCCGGTATTTCGATCGACTGGAGCGACTTCGCCGAGTTGTCGAAAGCGATACCCCTGCTTGCTCGCGTCTATCCGAACGGCACGGCCGATGTGAATCACTTCCATGCCGCCGGAGGTCTGGGCTTCGTGATTCGCGAGCTTCTCGGCGCCGGCCTGATGCATGAAGACGTAACGACAATGCTCGGCAAAGGCCTGAGCAAATACTGCCGCGAGCCCTTCGTCGAGGACGAAGCGGTTGCCTGGCGCGAGTGCCGCGCCGAGTCCCTGGACGCGGATATCGTCGCGCCTGTTACTCAGCCGTTCGACGCCGAAGGCGGTCTCCGCTTGGTCGAAGGCGCGATCGGCCGCGCCATCGTCAAGATCTCGGCCGTCGCTCCCGAACATCATTCCATTACCGCGCCGGCCAGGGTGTTCGACTCGCAGGACCACTTCCGGAAAGCCTTCAACGATGGCGAACTCGAGACCGATTTTGTCGCGGTATTGCCCGGGCAGGGGCCGTGCGCCAACGGCATGCCGGAACTCCACAAACTCACGCCCTACCTCGGCGTGCTCCAGAATCGCGGCTTCAAGGTCGCTCTCTTGACGGACGGGCGGATGTCTGGCGCATCCGGCAAGGTGCTCGCCGCGATTCAGGTCACGCCCGAGGCACGGCGCAACGGCGACATCGGACGGATCCGGGACGGTGACCTGATCACGATCGACTCCGAGGCCGGTATTCTCGATATAGAGACCGGGGACGACCTGTCGAAGCGGGCCGATTTCGACGCGTCGGCCGCGACAGTCGGTGTGGGCCGCGAACTCTTCGGCGTCTTCCGCCGCCAGTCGTCGAGCGCCGAAGAAGGCGCGAGCTTCTTCTTCGAGGCGGCGCCATGAATGTCCGAGAGATGCTGGGCGAGATGCGGGTGGTCCCTGTCGTCGTCATCGAGGACCCGGCGTCGGCAGTCGCCCTCGCGGAGACGCTGGTCGACTGCGGTCTTCCCGCCATCGAGGTCACACTGCGTACACCGAGAGCGATCGAGGCGATGGCCGCCATCGCCGAGCATGTCCCCGACATGCTCGTCGGCGCGGGCAGCCTGCGCGATACCGCACAAATCGACGCGGTGCTGCACGCAGGCGCGCGGTTCGGAGTCAGCCCGGGTTCGACGCCGGCACTGATTTCAGCTGCCGAGGACGCCGGGCTGGCCTTCATCCCGGGGGCCGTCACACCGAGCGAGTCGCTTGCGCTCCTCGAACGCGGATACACGTTGCAGAAGTTTTTCCCGGCCGAGATATCGGGCGGCGCGCGCTATGTCGCCGCACTGGGCGCGCCAATTCCGGAGGTGAGCTTCATGCCGACCGGCGGGGTAACGCCGGCAAATGCGCCCGACTACCTGGCGCTGTCCAACGTGGCATGCGTCGGCGGCACGTGGGTTGCCCCGGCCAGGCTCATTGGCGAAGGACGATTCGACGACATCGCCGAACTGGCGCGAGCCGCTGCCGAGCTATCGTAGGCCGATTGGCCGCGGTGCTGTTGCTACGCCGATGGCCGTAGCGACTTGAGGCCGAGCAGCATTGCCGCCGCTAGCATGAACACGCCCCCGGTGCGTTCGATCCACACTCTCGCACCGCCGCGAAACCGCTTCGAGATCCACTCGGCCCCCGCGCCGTAGGCCGCGAGGAACAGGCCGTCAACGACGATGTAAGTGACCGCGAGCGTTACGAACTGTGGCAGGAACGGCCGGTCCGGGTGCATGAACTGTGGGAACAAGGCCGCGAAGAAAACGACGGCTTTCGGATTCGCCGCGGACGTCACGAAGCCCTGCAGCCAGAGCGTGCGTACTGACGCCGGCCTGAATTTCGCATCCCCGTTCGTGCTGCGCCCTGCGCCCACGATCATGCGGAGTCCGAGAAAGACGAGATAGGCGACACCGAGCCACTTGACGATCGCAAAGGCTCCGCTCGCGGCCGCAAGTATCGCGGCGAGCCCGAAGCCGGCCGCCAGCATCTGCAGAAAGTTGGCGGTCAGATCGCCGGCGGCGGTGGCCAGCGAGCGCTTGAAGCCGTGGCTCGCGCTGTTCGACAACATCAGGAGATGGCTCGGTCCGGGCGTGCTCATGAAGACGAGAACGGTCAGGAGGTACAGCTTCCAGGTGTCGAAGGGCATGGCGTCCTCGCAATATTCCGGCCGATTGCACCGTATCAGAACTCCGTTGCGCTCTGCACGGGACTTTCAAGTTTATGATTTTCTTGTACTTTATTGTCGATAGCCGGAAGTGTGGAACCGTTCATATTCCATAATCCGCCGGTCCGACATACTCCTCGGACTTCTGCATTGATGCAGAGCCCTTCGCGGGCGCCATCGACACGAGAAAGGACGATCGATGACCGGTTCGTTTTTGGACATCGCAATTTACGCGGCCGCCGCTTTGCTTGCCGGCTGCGGCGTGGGCTGGCTGATACGCGGCGGTGTAATGACACGCCGGATTGCGCTCCTCGAAGACGACTGGCAATCGCGACTGGATGACGCCGGGCGTCACCGCGATCACTATGCCGCCGAAACGCAGTCGCTCAGATCGCGGATCGAAGAACAGGAAGCGGTTCTGCAGCAGCACAAGACGGCTTACACCCGCGCGTGCACTGAACTGCAGTCCGCCGAGGAGCGCGAAAAGCGGCTGTCGAAAGACATATTCACACTCCGCAACGAGCGCGAAGAGTTCAAGAATAAGCTCACTGCGATCCAGGCGGCGCTGGTGAAGATTCGCCAGCAGGCGGCGGACGTTCAGAACGAATTCCTGAAGTCGCGTGACTTCTACACGGCCGAGCTTCGCAAGTCCTTCGAGAAGCGGCAGCACCTCGAGGCCAAACTCGAGGACGCCAGGGAAGAACACGAGTCCTTCGCAACGCTGCTGCAGTCGTCGCGCTCCGAGCACGACTCGGTCAACAAGATGCTGGCGTCCGCGCAGACGCGTCTTGGCGAGCTCGACAGACTCGAGGAGAACGTTATCCGTCTCGAAGCAGAGAACGCGCAGCTCAGCCATGACGCCCGTCTCGCACAGCAGGAGATCGATTCGCTGCGCCGCGACGTCGCGGAGCTCGAAGAGCTCAAGGTTCAGAACCGCGAGCTGGCGCATTGCCTCGATTCGATGGAGAACAGCCGGAAGCAATACGAGAGCGACGCCAGGCGCTACAAGGACCACGCGGACGAGCAGGAAAAGCGCTCAGAGACTCTGGCCATCCGGCTCGACGAAGTCGAGAAGAACTTCGCGGAAATCGAGAAGCAGCAACTCAACGCACTACAGGAAGCGCGTGAAGCGACGATGGCCGAAGCGTCCAATGATGACGAAAACGATCACGTTCAGGAAGTTGACGATCTGCAAGAGATCGTCGGCATCGGCAAGGTATTCGAACGCAGCCTGCACGACCTCGGCATCTACAGCTTTCGTCAGATTGCATCCTTCGGCCCGGCAGACATCGCGAGGGTGAATCGCGAACTCAAGGAATGCCGGGGCCGCATGGAGCAGGACGACTGGATCGGCCAGGCGAAAGAACTGCTCTTCAAGAAATACGGTAGCCGTCTCTAAGCGCCACGACCGCCCTCTTCGATCACCTCATCGCGTCCTTCGGCGATAGAGAAAATGCAGCCCTATCAGGAGCATGCCCAGCAGACCGGCCACGCTGTTGAATGGCGCGAGCGCGAACGCCAGCCAGCGGTCTTCGACGTCGAACAGCGAGGTGCTGAGCGCTTCGGCAATCGCAGCGGCTGAATTCTGCAGCGGTGCCGACAGCAGCAGCTCGAGAACGACGAGCAAGGCGATCGCCGTGAAGCGCCCGATCAGCGAGTTGCGCCGATGGCGCCGCAGTTTGTCCATGACCGCATCGACGTAGCCGTCGTCGGCCTGCTCCTGCTCCGCTTGTATGAACAACGCTTCCAGCTCGATGTCGCGTTCTTCAGTCATCTGCCGGTTCCTCGTACCGCGGCTCGAAGTAGGCCGAGAGCATCTCTCTCAAGCGTTCGCTGCCGCGGCGAATATGCGATTTCACAGTGCCGAGCTTGGTGCCCGTCGCCGTCGCGATCTCCTCATGCGTCATTCGCTCGTAGTACGACAGCACGATACACAGGCTCACCGGACCCGGCAGCGTGGCCAGAGCCTGATCGAGATCGATGGCGACGCTGCCGCTATCCGGAATCGCGGACACCGTGTTGTCGTCGCCGGCGGCACCGCGCAGCGGGTCGTTCCGGCGCTGGTATTGCAGCCATTCGTTGACGGCAATCTGCCTGAGCCAGGTACCGAATCGACTCGCTTCCTTCAGCTGCCGAATGCGCCGCCAAGCCTGCAGGAACGCCTGCTGCGACAGATCGTCGGCCAAGGTCGCGTCGCCGCTCAAGCGCCGCATCAGATTCCGGACCCACGACTGCCGTCGTCGCACGAGTTCCGCAAACGCATCACGATCGCCCCGCGACGCGAGGCTGACGATGAGCGCTTCCGGTCCTTCGGCGTAGTGGCCGGGAGCCGCCGGCATCAATAGCTCCGTTTACCCCGACCGTCCTCATCTTTTCGGCTCCAGCGCTCGACCATCTTCCCGGCGAGGAGTAGGCCCAAACCGATAAAGCCGACGAGCAAGGCAATGCCCAGCAGAACGCTGAAGGCCTTGCCGTCCAGCTTGCCCAGGAAATAACCGAATATCGCGAGTCCGACCGCGACGCTCAGCGTGATGATGCCGCCTACCTTGAGGTCCCGGTCCGGGCGCTCCTTGTCGGCGTTGTTGGCAAGCATCCGATCGATCAGCTCGGGATCGAGCTGCTGACCGCTCTCGACGACCCGCCGCAGCGTTTCCTGCTGCATTTCCCGCTTCTTCGCGTCGAACCAGATACCCGCCACGACGACCGCCGCAATGAATAGCCAGAAGCCAAGCGCTCCGAGACCCGCCGCTACACTCATGGTTTACACCCCGTTTTTTTGCGTCTCATACTACAACAGATGCGAATTTTTGCGCCGCAGATGCACTTCATAGAAATTTTCCTGCGCGTACGGGCTGCTGTTTCCGGCGGCGTTGTCGACTAGACTCGACCAGGCGCGCCATAAACATCAGCGGAGGTCAGGCATTGAACAGGACTCGTCGACTCGTACTCAAGACGGCCGGATCTGTACTTATCATCACCGCGGCCGGCGGCGTCCTGTGGGGCGCGACGCGGACCTCCACGTCTGCCAGAGAGCCGTGGTCACGTGTCACCGAAGGTTTTGGCGACGTGCGCCTCAATATTCTGGCGTACGCGATACTCGCCCCCAATCCGCACAATATGCAGCCCTGGCAGGTCAGACTCGACGATGCGCTGGCCTTCAGCGTGTTTTGCGACCTGGACCGCCTCCTGCCGGAAACCGACCCGCCCAGCCGGCAGATCACCATCGGCTTCGGCTGTTTTCTCGAACTGGCGCGACAGGCGGCGGCCGAGGCCGGCTATCGGGCGGACATCGAGTATTACCCCGAGGGCGAGCATGGCGAGTCAATCGATGCCCGACCCGTTGCGCGAGTCTCGCTGGTTCCGGATGCGGAGCTTGCACCCGATCCGCTGTTTGCAAGCGCACTTCACCGCAGAACGAACCGTTTTGGCTACGACACCGATCGCGCCGTCGACGCGGAAAGCCTCGATACGATCACCGCGGCGACAGTGCCGGGCGTGATTGCCGATGCCACCGCCAGTGCCGACGAGGTCGAAGTACTCAGGCAACTGACGGTCGATGCGTGGCATGCCGAATGGTCGAATGCGGCAACCCGGCGGGAGAGCATCGAAGTCACCCGCCTCGGCAAGCGCGAGGTGACCGAGGCGCCGTGGGGAATCACGCTGGACGGCGCCTTCAACTCGACGCTTGCGGCCGTCGGCGTGTTGAATCGCGAAGGCATGGATGACCCGGAGACCGCGGCCTATCGCGAGAGCGCCGCGTTCTACGAGGCGGGCTGCCGGAGCGCGATGGCCTTTGTCTGGTCGTCGACCGCGACGAACACGCGGCAGGATCAACTCGAAGCCGGCCGGGCCTGGATACGGATGCAGCAGGCGGCGACCGAGGCGGGGCTCGCCTTCCAGCCGCTCAGCCAGGCATTGCAGGAGTTTCCGGCGATGGCCGCGCACTACGAACGCGCGCACGAGCTTCTGGCGGCCGAGGACGGCGCGACCGTCCAGATGCTCGCAAGGCTCGGCTACGCGCGGGATGTCGGTCCCGCACCCCGCGAACCGCTGGAGTCGAAGCTGATCGTCGGCTAGCCCGGCCTAGTACCGGAAGGTGTACATGATCTTCAGGTTCAGTTCGCTCTCAGTCGAGGTGAATCGATTCGAGGGGCTGACGTCCGCGCCGTGATTCAGGACCAGCAGCATCTCCTGCCCGGCCTCCGGCATGTAGCGCAATCGGCTGTTCACGGCGAAGGCCTCGGCCGAGTTGTCGTACTGGAGCAGATTGCTCCAGGACCAGCGTGAGTTGAAGGCGACGTCGGAACGCAGGCTGGCGAGGTGCGCCGTGAATTTGCCGTCGGGCAACTCGACGACGTTCTCGGTGAAGGCCAGTCCGAGGAAGAAATGCGCGGACTGACGCCATTGCAGTTCGACGAACTTCTCGAGCCGGTCGCCACCGAAGAAGCCACCGTCCTGTATCGACAGAACGACGCTGACTGGGCGCTGATTGCCGGTGGCGATTTCGGCGCGGTACCGGTCGAAGCGATAGTTGCCCGCCGGCACATTGAGCCGGCCGAACAGTTCGAAGTCTTCGAGGACGTTCTCTTCGCTGCGCTGCCATTCGACGAACAGGAAGTCGTCCCGGTGCGAGTACAGGGCGACGGGCCTGATACGCATCCAGTCGGACAGCAACTCGCCGTCCATGTCCGTGGTCCGGGTCACGTCGATCCGATGATTGATCGCCCGCCAGCGTCCGGTGTCAGGGCGCGTGCGGTAGCGCATACCGGCGTCGTAGCGCCGGATGCCGGTTCGGTTGACGAAACCGAGCGCCGGATTGAAGTTTTCTTCGATGATTTGCGTGCCCACGTAAGCTGACAGCACATCGCTGGGAATCTCCACGTCGAGACCAAACGCCCGATCGTCGCCGGAGACGCCTTCCGTGCGGCTTTGCTGAGCCCAGAAGTTGCCGGTCAGGATTTGTCCGAACGGGCCGCTCGAGTCTCTGTACAGAAAGTCGACGCCAACGACCGAGTTGCTGTCGTTCGAGTTGGGGTCGCCGTGGGTCGCAATGAAGCCGACTGCCGATTCGTCCAGAACGTTGCGCGAGCCGCGTGCAACCACCAGATCCTGCGCGTCCACGTCTCCGTGGCCCTCCTGGCGGATGGCCAGCGCGCCGATATTGAAGTCGCCGATTCGGCCGGTCAGCTTCACGCCGCCGTCGACGCCGACGGCATCGCCATTGTCGGAAAGACCGATCCGGCGCGAGAAGAACGGGCGGCCGTTCCGGCCGATGTTGCCGAATTCGAAGATGCCTGCGTCCTGCAGAAAGAAGTCACGTTTCTCGGGAAAGAACAGTGAGAACCGGTCGAGCGCGACCTGCTGATCGTCGACTTCCGCGGTCGAGAAGTCCGTGTTCAAGGTAATCGTAGCGCTGAGCGACGGCGTAAACCGGTAGCGGATGTCGAGTGAAGGATCGAGTTCGAGCGTCTCTTCGCCCTGTTCGATGTCGCGGTGCTGACTGAGTACGACCGATGGCACGACATCGAGCCCGAGCCCCTGCTCGATCTCACGGATGCCGTTGACCTCTCCGCCATAGGCGGGCCAGTCCTGGCGCTCGTGTGACGACCACAGGTTGAACTCCTGCTTGCGGGCGATCCCGCGGCCGAAATTGATACCCCAGGTTTCGGAGTTCGGGTCGAATGAGATCGACTTGAAGGGGATCGCAATCTCGGTTGCCCAGCCGTCGGCGTGGACCGTGGATTCCGCGTGCCAGATCGTCGTCCATTCCTCGATGAAGCTCGAGTTGTTCTCCCGCAGTGCCTCGCGGCGGACACCATTGGCGTTCACCTGAAAGAAGTAGTCGTTGCGCCGGGTATTGAAGCTGTCGATCGAGACCCAGAAGCGGTCGTCGGAGAAAAACAGCTTGCCCTGAATGAGCTGCAGCGCCTGGATGCCTTCCGGCTCGCTGTCGCGGAGATCGGCTGCGATATAGAGGTACTCGTCGTCGTAGGCGACGCGGACCCGGGTGACTTCAGTGGGCGCGGCCCCGTCCGTCGGCGTCGTCATGTGGAAGTCGTCGACGACCGTGGCATCGCGCCATACCGGATCGTCCAGACGTCCGTCGATCACCGGGGCCGTGTCCGCCCGCGCGATATCGAAGGACTTTCTTTCGCCGTCCTCGGCATAGGCGGCCAGCACATCGGGTACGAACAGCAATAGCGCGATCGCCGCCAGCGATCGGTACGGAACTCTCATGACATCTCCCCACAAACATCGTTGCGATACTCGTTAGAGGGGAGGGTCGGATCGGGCGTTTAACGGCATGCGATCAGCCGTGCACCGAACGCGACGAAGCGTTGCGTGGGTCAGACTCGCGCGCCCAGGCGCTCGAGATTGCCTTTGTATTTGCGACTCAGCTTGAGCTCCGTCTCGGCACCGAGGCTCAGGAAGTACTCGCCATTCCGATGCGGCCGCATCGACGTGACGCGATGGCGATTGACGATCGTCGACCGATGGACCCGAACGAAGGTTTGCGGGTTCAGTACCTCTTCCATGTGTTTCATCGTTCCGCGGAGAACGTAGGTATCCCCGTCCGCGTGAACGCACATGTAATCGCCTGCCGCATCTACCCAATCGATAGCGTCGACGTCGACCAGCGAGGTTTCGCCGCCGTCGCGAATCGCGAGCCGCCGCGGATACGCCTGACCTCGACCAGCGGCTTCGGCCAGGGCGTCGTCGAGCGACAGTTCGCGGCCGGTCAGCTCGCAGACGAACTTCAGCAGCCGGTCACGCTGTTCGTTTGCCGACTTGCCTGCCGTCAAGCGCCTGACGCGATCGACCGCCTCCGCGAGCCGATCGTCGTTGATCGGCTTCAACAGGTAATCGAGCGCGTTCGCGTCGAAGGCCTTGAGCGCGAACTCGTCGTAGGCCGTAACGAAGACGATTGCCGGCATGTCGCTGCCCGACAGCTGCCGCAATACGTCGAAGCCGTCCATGCCCGGCATCTGGACGTCGAGAAACACGAGATCCGGCCGGTGTTCCCTGATAGCAGCCAACGCTTCCCGCCCATTGTGGCACTGCCCGCAAATCGACACGTCCTCGATATTGCCGAGCCGGATCTCCAGGCCCCGGCGGGCAAGTTCTTCGTCGTCAACTATCAGCGCTTGGAGCATTGTCGACCTCGTACGGGAGATTAATGGTAACCGTGAGCCCGGTTGGCTTGTTCGGCGCCAGCGTGAATGCCTGCTTGTCACCGTAGAGTTGCTGCAGCCGTTCACGCGTGTTTTTGAGTCCCACGCCGCTGGACTTCTGACCGCCGTTGCCGTTGCCTAGCCCGGGTCCGGTGTCTGAAAGCGTCAGCATCAGCGTGTCATGCTGGACCCTGGCGGAGATCGTCAGCGTACCGCCGTCCTCGCTGGGCGTGATCGCGTACTTGATCGCGTTCTCGATCAGCGGCTGCAGAATCAGGCTCGGCACGAGCGCCTTACTCGCCTTCTCCTCGATCGTCTTCTCGACGATCAGGCGCTCGCCGAAACGTACCTTCTCGATCTCGAGATACAGATCCAGCGCATCGAGTTCGGAGCCGAGCGACACGCGGCTCATTGGATCGTTGTCCAGCGTGTAGCGGAGGAAATCGCTCAGGCGGCTGACAGCCTCATTCGCGGTCTTGTTGGCGCCGTCGAGGATCAGCGTGGAGATGGCGTTCAGGGTATTGAACAGGAAATGCGGATTGAGCTGATAGCGAAGCATTTTCAGCTGCGCCTGGTGGGCGGCAGACGTGGCCTTGAGCGTCTGTTCGGTCTGCTCCTGCAACTGCTGGTAATAGCGAATGCCAAAGTAGAGGCCGCTCCAACACAGCAGAATGTAGAACGACCCGGTCACGCCACCCACGTAGTCGGCCCAGTGTGCCGGGCGCCAGCCCTCCTTCACCCAGTCCCAGTAGAGTGAGTTTTCGAGCCATGTCCATGGCAGGGCGACGGCGAAACAGGTGATCAGCGTGCCGATACCCAGCGGCCATATCGAGCGATTCCACAGGCGCCGATAGATCAGCCGCATCGGGATCGTTAGCAAGAGCCCGGCCGCCGCGGCCGCGAGAATGACCTGGACATAGGAGTCCGGCTTCTCGTGCGCGAGCGCGCCGAGCCATGCGGCGACCGTGTAGCCGGTCCAGCCCGCTATGTTCAGAACCCAGAACAGCGTGCCGCGGTCTCGAATCAGTCTCTCTACGATCACTTACCAAACATCAGGCCGCACGAACCGCCGATTATAGTCAGGCTGCCGGCGGCATCCGACCGTTTCGCCGCGCGGATGGCACGCTTTGTCGCACTCCGTCCCGGGCAGACGGCTGGGAATCGATCGCATAAAATTGCCGCAGTTGAAGTCCACGGTGCCGATCGGGTGACAGACATATACGAATACAAGGCCGTCGTCTTTCCCGACTGGATCGACCATAACGGCCACATGAACGTCGCCTACTTCGTGGTCGCTTTCGATGAAGCCACGGACGCCGTCTACGAGCGATGGGGTTTGGGGCTGGCCTACCCGCAATCGAGCGGATGTTCGGTCTTCACGCTCGGGATGAACGTCGACTATAAGAGCGAGCTATTCAAAGGGGACACGATCCGTATTCTGACGCAGTTGGTCGACTACGATGAAAAGCGCGTGCACTACTTTCATGAGATGTACGATGCGAAATCGGGCCGTCTTGCCGCCACCAACGAGTGTCTGTGCATGAACGTCGGCCTGACGTCACGCAAGAGCGAAGCGTTTCCTGCCGGCGTCCTCGAGCGCTTAAAGAAGGCACACCGTCCGGAGCCCCGACCCGAGGGCTTCGGACGAACGCTGGGCATCCGCCGTCGCTGAATCGCTGACGAATCCGAGCTTTGACCCGGCCTAGAGCCCGGCCGAGATATAAATGACTTCCTCGATCAGGCCATTGGCCCGATAGCGGGCGTTGTTCTGGAACTCGAAAAGGTTGCCGCCCCACGGATCGAGATAGACGATTCGGGTGCCGGCGCGGCCGGCCGCGACGACGAAGTGGCCGCCGTTGCGCTGCACGTTACCGCCCTGATTCGAGTACCAGCCGACCAGCACGATTGCCGGCTGCGTTGGGCCGATCTTCGAGAGATTGAGCTGAATCGCCGTACCGGAGTTGGTCGAGTGGCCGACGGTGTAGCCGTCACTGCGCAGCGACGTCGCGACCTGTTTGGCGAACGTGCCGAATCGGCCGAACATGTTGTAGAAAGAACTCTGATTCGATTGGTAGGCGCTCGGCTCGATCGACATGGGCCCGGTGGGCGCGTTGGCGCTCGAGGTCCGCCCCCACTCGATGCCCTCGACCGTGTGCTCATAGATCCGCCAGGCCAGTTCCCACTCATTCTCTTCCATGCACATCTGGCTCGCCTGATTGCGCGCCATCCAGATTGCTGCGACGGCGCAGGAATTCGCCTGTCGCTGCGCCCAGATCTGGTGTTCGCGGCCCGTGCTGTCAGTGCGGTTGACGATGCTCATGCCACTTCCCTTGCTCTTGTTCTCGGATTCGGCAGCCAGCGCCGGGCGCCGCTTGCGCTGCACCCTACGCCGGTGCGTCCATTATAGGCACGGTCGTGCCGGCCTGCAGTGAAGGCGCGGCGGCTCAGCCAGGGACGGCGATCCTGACCTGCAGGCCGGTCTCCGGAAGATTCACCAGCGACAGCCTGCCGCCATGGGCTTCGACGATCTCCCGGCACAGTGGCAAGCCCAGCCCGGTGCCGGACTTTTTTGTCGAATAGAACGGCAAAAGCGCACTTTGCAGCACTTCGTCGCTAATGCCACCGCCGGCGTCGGTTACCGTGAAGACGGTCGCGTCGGGCTGACGCTCGACGGCGACCACGATGCTCTCCGGCGCCGAGCCGGACTCGTGGGCGTTCTTCAACAGATTGATCAGCACCTGTTCGAACTGCACTGGATCGACCCGGCACTCGATTTCCGGCATCGGCTCGGCAAGCTCGAAACTAACGGTGTTCCTGAGACTTTCGAGAAAGCTCGGCCAGTCGAGCGCCTCGACGCGCGGTGCCGGCAGGCGCGCGAATTCGGCGTAGCTGCCAATGAAGTTCTTGAGGTGCCGCGAGCGATCTTCGATGGTCGAAAAAATGGTCTGCAGGCGATTGTCGGCTTTCGACTTGTCGACCAGCACGCTGCCCGAGTGCGCCAGCGAGGAAATCGGCGCCAGCGAGTTGTTCAACTCGTGACTAATGACGCGGATGACCTTCTTCCACGTCGCGACCTCCTGACGGCTGAGTTCCTGCGTCAGGTGTTTGAACAGCAGAAGCTGATGCGGTTGCGCGTTGAGCGTAAAGGCCTCCTGCGACAGGTGATAAGTCCTGGGGTCTTCGCCCTCCAGAGTAAACAGACCGTTGCGTTCCGAGGTGACGGCATCCGCAAAGGCGCCAGGCACGTTGTCCAGCAGCGCCTCGAGCGGGAACCCATTAATCGGCTTGCCGCTGTTGAAGAGTTGCCGCGCCGCGGCATTGGAGTAGACCACGTGATCGTTCGCATTGACGAGCAGCAGTGCAATGTCGGCGGATTGAATGACCGTATCGAGTAACAGCTCACGCTGATACAGACTTTGCCGCTCGTCGCGCAGCGCGCTGCCCAACTGATTGTGTGCCGATACCAGTTCGCCGAGTTCGTCGCTGCCCGAGTCCGCGATGCTGACACTGAAATCATGGTCCTTGAGGCTCTCGGTGCCGTCTGTCAACGCGCGCATGAGCCGGACCGACGGCTTGAGCATCTGGTGAACGCCGATCCAAAGGAGAGGCAGCGCAATCAACAGCGCGATGAGCCATGCGAGCCACCACGGCTCCAGATACCGAGTGAGCGATGCCCCGGCCGCCGTCACGACGACCAGCAGCGCGGATGTCGCCAGAGCGACCCGGCCGGGCAGCGAAAAGCGGAGCTTCAAGTAATCGTCCCTACAGGTGTTCAGCCACGGAGAGTGTAGCTAGCCAGGCGCGCATCCGTCACCGCTCGGGGCCAACTACTTGTGGATTCCGTACTTCTCCATGCGGCGATACAGCGCCTGGCGGCTCATACCGAGATCGCGCGCCGCGCGCGCCACGACCCCGCGCGCACGCTTCAGCGCGTCCTCGATTGCGGCCGCGTCTGGCTCCGCGTAACCATTCCAGCTGCTGAGAAGCTCGGCCTGCGGCAGGGACAGATCCTCCGCCGAGATGGTCTTTTCGCCGGCCAAAAGCGACGCGCGGCGCACGGTGTTCTGCAGCTCCCTGACGTTGCCGGGCCAGCCGTAGCGAATCAGCGCCGCTTCCGCCGAGGCATCCAGATCTGAACCGTCCTCGAGGAAATGATAGGCCAGCGGAAGTATGTCGTCTGGCCGCTCGCTGAGCTGCGGAACGCTGATCTCGACGACGTTCAGACGGTAGTAGAGATCCTCGCGGAAGGTCCCGCTGGCGACCGCCGCGCGAAGATCGGCATTGGTCGCACTGATGACGCGGACGGTCGCCGTCCGCGTCTTGCTGCTGCCGAGGCGCTGATACTCCCCGGTCTGCAACACTCGCAACAGCTTGGCCTGGCCGTCGAGGCTGAGATTGCCAATTTCATCGAGGAACAGCGTTCCACCGTCCGCCGCTTCGAAGCGGCCCTCGCGCGCCTTCTGCGCACCGGTGTAGGCACCCGCCTCGGCACCGAATAATTCGGCTTCCATCAGCTCGGACGGCAGCGCGCCGACGTTGACCTTGATGATCGGTCCGGCCGCGACCGCTGAGTTGGCGTGAATGATGTCGGCGAATTTCTCCTTGCCCGCGCCGTTCGGACCGGTGATCAGAACCGGCACGTCGGCGGTCGCCACGCGGGTTGCCACCGCGATCAACTCGCGCATCGCGGAACTCTCGAAGACGGTACCGCAAAGATCGTGTGCCGCTTCGAGCCGCTCCCGGTCGGCACGCCGCGAGGCTGCCGCCTGGCGGCCCCGTTGCGTCGCCTCGTTGAGTTCGAGCAGGTTGCGCGCCGTGGCAATCAGCTTGTCGTCATCCCACGGTTTCGCCATGTAATCGGCGGCGCCCGCGCGCACGAGTTCGACCGCCGTTTCGAGGTGCGTCCACGCCGTCAACAGGATGACCGGCAGATCGGGGTGCGCCTCGCGAATGCGATGGAACAGCGCGATCCCCTCTTTGCCGGATGTGGTGTCCTCGCTGAAGTTCATGTCCTGCACGACGAGGCCGACAGGATTGGACTCCAGTTTGTCGACGCCCTCCTCGACCGTCGCCGCGGTGATACACGGCAGATCGTGGAGGGAGAACAGCATCGAGAGCGCGGTACGGACTCCCTCGTTGTCGTCGATGACGAGGACGAATGGCGTCATACGGTCCTTGTGGCGATGGCCGGCGACACGTTGGACGCTCTGCGCGATGGTTCCGCTACGGCGAGGAAACCCAGCACCCACAGTACGAATATGCCGATGATCAGATAGATGTAGTTGAGCCGATCGATATCGAACAATGACGCGAGCGTATAGTTCACGCCGATCGTGAGTGCGGTACCGAGGACGATCCCGATCGTTGTCATCAACCAGTTCTCTGTCAGGAAGTAGCGAATAATATCGATCTTGCGCGCGCCTATGGCACGACGGGTGCCAATTTGCTTAGTGCGCTGGCGAACCGTGAAGCTTGCCAAACCGACAATACCAAGACCTGTTATCAGAAGCAGCAGACCCACTGCAATCAACAGCGTCCACGCGATGGCGTTGTCGCCCTCGTAGCTACGGGAAACGATCTCCTCCATCGAACGGACATTGCGCACGATGCGGTTGCGGTTCGACTCGGCCAGAGCGGCCTCGACGACCGGGATCAACGCGTCCCGCTGGCCCGGTTCGGCCCGGATGATGTACCGCGTGACCGGCCCCCCGGTGTGCTGCGGCAGCCACATGACCTTGCCAAGACCGTCCCAGCCAACCCAGGCACCGTACTGATGTTCGACGATGCCGATGACTTCCGCCGGTTCGTTCAGGCTGTTGTAGATGAAGCTGCCCAGTGCGCCCCCATCCGGGAATAACGCGTCCGCATAGGCCTGGGTAATGATGACCTGTGGCGTGAAGCGGTCGTACAGCTCGTGATCGCTACGTCGGATCTCCAGATCGCTGAAGTCCCGCCCTTCGATGATGTTTACGCCAAACGCCTGTTCCGCGCTGGTGCCCAGCGAGTAGTAGTTCGCTGTCTCTCTCGGGGCGTCCTCGTCCATGCTCGCCTTGAAGCCGCTGGCGCTGCCGGAACCGCTCATCGGAATGCTGCTGGTAGACGTCGCGGCAACGACGCCGGGTAACTCGCGCAGCAGCCTCAGGTCGTCCTCGATCGTCGCGTCGTGCTCGTAGGACATGCCGAAGCCGATGCTCTGGGCCGTCAGGATGTTCTCGACGTCCATGCCGCTCGGGCGGCCGATGAAGTCGATCCTGCCTTTGGCCAGGAACATGCAGTTGACGACGATCGCAAGGGTAAGCGCGATCTGAAAGGCGATCAGGATAGAGCCAGTCTTGTTGCGCGACATCGCGCTCAAAATGGGTCGAATTTCCATGCTGGTTCCTATTGAGTCTTGAGATAGCTGGCCGGCGAAACCTGACAAACCCGCCAGGTCGGATACAGTCCGGCAAGGATCGCCGACGCTACGGCAATGAGTACGGTGAGAATGACGAGATCCGTGTTCAGGAGAACCACCCGCTCGGCTTCGTCCAGAATCTGACGAAGTCCGGCCAGTCCGAGGAAGGCGAGCGCGAGGCCCAGGATTCCGCCGACGACGCCGACGATGCCCACCTCGATCAGGTGCTGCCTGAATATCGCGGCCTTGCTGGCCCCGAGTGCCCGCCGCAGGCCGATCACCGGCGCCTTGGCAATGAATCTCGCGAGAATCAGCCCGATCGTATTGAAGAGGCAGGCCGCGAGAAACAGAAAACCGATGCTCATCACAACCCACACTTCGTCGGACGCGACCTCGTTGATGGCCATCCACTCCGTCACGGTGCTCAGGTGATTGTTGGTCGGGCGCTCGAAACGTCCGAGTTCCTTTTGACCCTCGGTGTAGCGATCGAGCCAGGCCTGATATTCGGCGATCTGCGAGTCGCTCTCGAGCTCCGCCCAGAACTGGGTGAAGACGCATTCACTGCCCAGCAGATCGAAGTAGGTATCGATCTGTTCGTCCTTCCAGCAGTTGGTGTTGCCCGCCCCGTCCACTTCACGTTGGTCGGTGATCGTGAACGGCATGAACACGTCCTCGACGTCGTTCAGTGCGCCGTTATTCACATCGTAGAACAGCACCGCCGGCTGCCACTCGTCGATGACGCCGACGACGGTGAAGATGTCGGACCCGAACTGCACCTCCCGACCGACACTGTCTTCGCCGCCGAACAGTTGATCGTTGGACTCTTTCGACAGAACGACCACGTTCGCCGCATTCTGGTCGGCTGATTCGTCCCAGCCGCTGCCGTACAGGAACGGCACCTGGAACATCGCAAAAAAGTCCCCGCCCGTCATGCGTGAGACCGTCAGGAACGGCGCCACGTCCTCATTCTCCGGGACCGCTGTGAAGATCGCCTTGCGCATGGCGACGTGACGCGTGGGCACCGGGGATTCAAGCAGTGCCATGGCGTCGACGTGCGTCAACTGCGGCGGGGGTTGTTCGGGTTGATGATCGTCGTAGGGTTCGTCGGGACTCCAGCCGTCGAGCCGGACCGAGAACAGCTGGTCGCTCTTCTCAGGAATCGGGTCGCTGGAAAGCAGGTAGATAAACGACAGGATCGTCATACACGCGCCCACGCCGACGGCAATTGCGCTGATCATCAGAGCCGTTAGCGCGGGCTGTTTCGCAAGGCTCATCCGCGCGAGCCTCAAGTAGTACATGAACATCTCCTTCTCCTACGCGACGGGCTGCATCGCGGGTTCGGGGCCCGCCGCCTGCGGCGAAAACGGTTCCGGACTCGCGATCCGGCCGTCGAGCAACTGGACGTTGCGGTGGGCGCGCCTCGCCAACTCCGCGTCGTGGGTGACCATGACAATGGTCGTTCCCGCGGCGTTGATTTCTTCGAGCAGGTCCATGACCTGGCGCGCCATCAGCGAATCGAGGTTGCCGGTCGGCTCGTCCGCCAGCAGGAAGATCGGCCCACCGGCGAGCGCGCGCGCGATCGCCGCCCGCTGCTGCTGGCCGCCTGAAAGCTGCGACGGCAGGTGCTTCATGCGTGACGACAGACCAACCTGACTCAGCGCGCTCTCGATCCGCTCGCGGCGCTCCGGGGCGCCAAAGCCGCGGTACCTGAGCGGCACGTCGACATTGTCGAATATGTTCAGGTCCGGAATCAGATTGAAGCTCTGGAAGATGAAGCCGATCTTCTCGTTACGTATCCGCGAACGCTGATTGTCGCTGAGCTTGCTGACGTCCTGATTGTCGAGCATGTACGTGCCGCTCGTGGCCGTCTCCAGCAGACCGGCGATGTTCAGGAACGTGGTTTTGCCTGAGCCCGACGGGCCGGTGATCGCGACGAATTCGCCGCTGTCGACGGAAAGACTCAGTCCGCGAAGCGCGTGAGTTTCCACCAGGTCGGTCTGATAGACCTGACTGATTTCCTGCATCTCTAACATATCGGTTGCCTGTTCTCTAAGTGAATGGAAAGTGTTCGAGCTAGTCGCGAAGCAGCACTCGCTCCGCGTTCCTGAAACGATCGATCTCGGAAATGATCACGACATCGCCTTCCTCGAGACCCGACAGGATCTCGATCTGCGAGACGCTCCTGGATCCCGTAACGATGTCGGTAAGTTCTGCGACGTCGCCGACGACGCGATAGATGAGGCGGCCACCGCCCGTGTCATAGAACGGGCCCGAATCCACGACCAGCGTGTCCGCCTTGGATTCGAGGATGATGCGGGCCGATACCCGCTGATTCTGACGCAGGCCCGGCGGCTGATCGCCCACGAACCTGACCCGGCTGCTCACAGTGCTGTTGATGACTTCGGGAGACACCGATACCAGCGTTGCGAGGTGATCCTGGCCGCCGAAGCGCACGCTGACGTCGGACCCGATCGCGAGATCGTCGGCGTAGCTATCAGAGATCGAAAGCTCGATCTCCAGCGCCGATAGATCGACGACCGTCGCCACCGGGGCATTGGCCGGCACGACCTCGCGTTCATCGACCGACAGCGTGCCGACGATGCCGTCGACCGGCGCTCGAAGCTGCAGTTCGTCCACGCGGCGCTCCAGGTTGACGACAGCGAGACTCTGCCGGTCGCGCTCCAGCCTGAGCGTTTGCAGTTCGAATTCGAGGCTCTCTTCGTTGAGAGACGCTTCTTCCTCGGCGTGCTGCAGCTGAATTCGCGTCCGGTCGACTTCGTCCCGCGCGCGCTCGTAGTCCTGCAGCGCGATGGCGCGGTGTTCCCACGACGCCTCCGCGCGTCGGAGCTCGCGTTCCGCCGCGGTCAACTCGACGCGTGCAAGGTCGACGACCTGCTGTCCCTGCAGCAATAGCTTCTTGTTCTCGATGTCCTGCCGCTGCAGGTTGGTCTGCAGGCTGTCCAGCGTTGCTCGCTCCCGCTCCAGCTGGTTTGCGAGTTCGGGGCTGTCGATGCTGGCTACGAGATCGCCGGCCGACACCGAATCGCCCGCCTGCGCGTGCAGCGTGACGATGCCGCCGTCCGTGGCGTACAGCGTTGGTGCGACTGCAGCGACGACGACACCCTGCGAGGCAACGTCGCGCACGAATGTCTCACTGGTGACCGTGGAGAAGCGCAGCTGAGTTCGAGATGCACTTCGATCCGTGCCGAGCCACTGCATGAGGGCCGGCACGGTAATGAGCAGCAGCACCACGACCCCCGCGCCGCCGGCCATCCACGGCCAGTAGCGCCTGGCACCGCTCCTCTCGATGAGCACGTCCTGCTCGGAAGTGTCGCGGATGCCCGGGGTCTGCGTATTGTCACGCAGGGGCTTGACCGTGGCGCCCTCAGGCATGTTTGGTCACCTGCTTCGCGTACTGCATGCAGCTCGAATCGTCGTCGACCCAGAGCGGATCGAAGATCTCGGCGATCGATTCGACGCCTGATTCGAGGCCGGGGCCGATCGGCGTCCAAAGGTCGCCGAACAGGACCAGGCCGCAGAAGTCGATGGTGGCGGCAAGCTGGTTCAGCGTATCGAGTAGGCTGGTCAGGCAGCTCGTATCGGTCAGACAGTCCATGGTTCGCTCATTCGTGTGAAGTCCCACTCTCCCTCTAGCAGGAAACGTGCCAACTTTGCCGAATGGCTAAGTACTTGATAATTCGTCAATCAGTCCCGCAAAAACCTGTCCGAAGTGTCCGCTGCGGACGGTGACCGGACGGTGTCCGTACACTTCGCGGACAGGCGCGACAAACATGGAGCGATTGGACAGAAAATGTGCCCATTCCGGACCGATGTGCAATCACGGTGTCTGTGTCATCATTGAGTTGATTGCGACGGCCGTCTCAAATTACGCGCTCGGCCGATAACGAACATCTAACAAGAAGTCGTATGACAAACCGATCTGCCTTACCTGGGCGAGTTCACGTAGTCTGTGCGTTCCTGCTCGCGAGCCTGCTTTCGTTTCCATTCGCGGCGCGGGCCGACATTGTCGTCGGCGTCGTCGAGGACGGGCCGTACGACCGGCTGCTGTTCCAGCAGCAGGTCTACATTGACGAGCTACTCGCGCTGACAGAACGCGAGTTCGACGTCAGCATTAAGAAGTTCACTGGCGCGTGGACGCCGGAGTCGATGAATGCGGCATTGGCGGCGGCTTACGAAGATCCTGACGTCGACATGGTGCTCGTCACCGGCTTCGTGACGAACCAGTTCGCGGCGACGCGCACGGTGTTCCCGAAGCCGACCTTTCTGCCGGTCATCGTCGATACGGGCTTGCTGCCCAGCGCGTCGGTCGACGGCACGTCGGGGATTCCGAATCTGAACTACCTCGGTGCCTACGCCGATTTCGGTGCGGACCTCGACACGCTCGCGAGGATCACGCCATACCGGAAGCTCGTCCTGATCTATGACGACACCCTCGCCGACGCCATCCCACGTCTCAGGGAAGCGGCCTACGCGGTCAGTCAGGCGCGCGGCGTGGAACTCCTCGAGGTGACTCACGACGGCGAGGATCACGCGTTGATGAACCGGGTACCCGGCGACACCGATGCCATCTTCCTCGCAGGCCTCCCGCGCATGCCGGAGGCCGAATTCGACACGCTGATCGAGGGGATCAATGCCGCCGGGCTACCCAGTTACAGCTTTCTGGGCGTACCAGACGTGGAACGCGGCATACTCGCCACGAACAGCGAGCCGCGAGACCTAACCCGCCAGGCGCGGCTGAACGCGTTGAACATGCAGGCCGTCATGATCGGAGAGCCCGCCGCGGACCAGCCGGTTGAGACGACGATTCGGGACAGACTGACGATCAACATGGCGACGGCTCGCCGGATCGGGCTATCGCCGAGCTTCGACGTTCTCTCCGAGGCCATACTCCTCAACGAGGAGGCCGAAATGAGCGGCGATGCCCTGGGCCTGGTCGAGATCGCGCGGACGGCGTTGGAACAGAACCAGACATTGCGCGCCGAGACCTTTGGCGTATTCGCGGGCGAGGAAGAGATCGCGCGGGCGCGCGCCAACCTTCTGCCACAGGTAAGCGGCAGCGTATCCAGCACCATGCGGCGCGACGATTCCACGTCCGTCGCCGGCGGTCTGTTCTCGGAGCGGACAAACGACGCCGCGGTCAATGTCAGCCAGCTACTTTACTCCGACTCGGCGCGAGCGAACCTGGCCATCCAGCGCGAGATTCAACAGAGCCGTATGTCGTCGCTGCACGAATTCCAGCTCGAAATCGTGTTGGCCGCGACGACGTCCTACTACAGCGTGCTCAATGCGCGTTCGCAGCTTCGGGTCCAGGAGAACAACCTCACGATTACCCGCGCCAACCTCGAGCTGGCGGAGGACCGTGTCCGGCTGGGGCGATCCACGGCAGCTGACGTCTTTCGATGGCAGTCCGAGGTCGCGCAGGCGCAGATTCGAGTTCTGAATGCTCGCGCCGCTCTCAATCAGACGTGGGAGACGCTGAACCGCGTTCTGCACCGGCCGCTGGGCACCCGTTTCGCGCTGCGCGAGGCCGGTTTCGACGAACCGTTCGTGATGACCCGTGCCGAGTTCGAAGAACTGGTCGCAAGCCCGGCCGACTACGCGGTCTTCTCGAACTTCTATGTCGAGAGAGCCTTAAACCAGGCGCCGGAGCTGGATCAGATCGACGCACAGATCGCGGCGAAGCGCCGCGAGCTCCGAACGGAACGCCGTTCGTATTGGCTGCCGGACTTCTCGATCAGCGGCCGCTATTCGGACAATCTAAATCAGTCGGGTGTCGGCGCCGGACCGATGGCCGGCGAAGGCCAGTACGACTGGAGCATCGGCGTGCAGGCAACGCTGCCGCTGTTCTCCGGCGGACTGCGCAGCGCAAACGTCTCGCGTGCCGATTTCGAGTTGCGGCAACTGCAGGCGCTTCGCACCTCGCAGTCTGAGTTGATCGAGGAAGAGGTGCGCCGGCAGCTGTATGCGGCGCAGGCGGCGTATGGTCAGATCGATCTGTCGTTGACGGCGGCGGAGGCCTCGCGCAAGAACTACGAACTGGTCAGCGATGCGTACGCCCGCGGCACGGTGACGGTCATCGATCTCCTCGACGCCCAGGACGCGAGCCTGACGGCGTCCGCGGCGGCGGCCGAGTCCTTGTATGGCTTCCTGATTACGATCATGGCGGTGCAGCGCGCCGTCGGTGGCTACGACTATCTGCTGAGCCCGGAGGAACGCGAGGGCCTGGCGGTGGAGATGAGGGCCAGACTGGCTGGAGAGTTGAGATGAGAAATGCAGCATTGATCAGTGGCGTGCTCGCCGCCTCCCTACTCGCTGGCTGCGGCGGGGGCGAAACGGAGACCGCCGAACAGCTCCGGCCGGTGCGCTACGTCGTTATCGAAGACGGCACGACCTTGCGTGACCGTAGTTTTTCGGGAATCTCGAAGTCGACCACCGAGTCGCGGCTCAGCTTCAGGGTCACCGGCACGATCGAGAGCATTCCGGTGCAAATCGGTCAGCGGCTCGACGCCGGGTCGCTGATCATGGAACTCGACTCGACCACCTACGAATTGCAGGTCCAGCAGGCGGAAGCGGCGCTGGTCGAAGCGGAGGCCAACGACCGCCGCGCCGAGGCGAACTACGAACGCACGCGAGGGCTGTACGCCAACGACAATGCTTCTTTGAACGACCTGGAGGCGGCACGCGCTCAGGCGGAATCCGCGGAGGCGATGGTCGACTCCGCGGTCAAAGCGCTCGAGATTGCCCGACTGAATTTGTCCTACACGCGGCTTAGGGCCGACACGGATTGCTCGATTGCTTCGCTGGACGTCGAAATCAATGAGAACGTGGCGGCCGGACAACAGGTTTCAACGGTCAACTGCGGCGACGCCTTCGAGGTGACGCTCGATGTGCCGGAGAGCGTGATCGCAAACGTTGCCGTCGGGGTCGAGGTCAGCATCCGGTTTGGCGCTATTCAGGAGCAGGACTTCAGCGGAATCGTCACTGAGGTCGCGGTCGCGGCATCACAGGCGGCGGCCGGTTTTCCGATCGTCGTACAGGTCAATGAACGGCACCCTTCCCTTCGTTCCGGACTGGCGGCCGACGTGACCTTCCAATTCGGCAGCGGTCAGGCGGGCTATGCGCCCGTCGTTCCGGTCGACGCCATCGTCAACGATCCGGGCGGCACCTATGTCTATGTTGCGGAGCCCGCGGAGGCCACCGGGGAAGGCATCGTGCGCCGCCGTGACGTCGATCTTGGCGAACTGACCCAAGTCGGCGTCGAGATCGTAGAAGGACTGAGTGTCGGCGACCGTGTCGTGACGGCCGGTGTGAGCGTCATCAGGGACGGCCAGCGCGTGCTGCTTCCCGATGCTGGCTAGGTAACACCGACAGTGAATCTCACCGCGCTCGCGATCGCCAAGAATCGCATTACCCTGACGATTGTCGCGCTCGTCGTGATTGCGGGCTCGCTCGCCTACGAGTCATTGCCGAAAGCACAGGACCCGGGATTCATCATCCGCACGGCGGTAATTACGACTCAATTCCCGGGCGCGAGCCCCGAGCGCGTCGAACTACTGGTCACGAATCAGATCGAGACGGTGATCCAGGAGATGCCGGAGATCGACTCGATCACGAGTGAGTCGCGCACCGGAATCTCGCTGATCTACGCGAACTTCAAGGAAAGCTACACGGAGATGCGCCCGATCTTCGACGACCTGCGGCGCAAGGTCGAGACGGCGATCCCGGACTTGCCACAGGGAGCGCAGGAACCGAACGTCAATGACGAATTTGGGGACGTCTTCGGCAGCGTGTACACGCTCTCCGGCGAGGGCTTCACCTACGCCGAACTCGAGACCGTCGCCGACGAACTGAGAGACGAACTCCTCAAAGAACCTGACATCGCCAAAGTCTCGATCCACGGTGCGCAGCAGGAAGTCGTCTTCGTCGAGTACAACAATGCCCGTCTCGCCGAGCTCGGGCTATCGCCGCAACGGCTATCTCAGTCACTGTCGAGCGTGAACATTCTCTCGTCGGGCGGCAACATCGTCAGCGGTCAGTCGCGGATAACACTCGAGCCGACGGGAAACTTCGAATCGATCGACGACCTGCGGCGGACCGTCATCGAACTGCCCGGCGGCACGCTCGCCTACCTCGAAGACATCGCCGACATCTACCGCGGCTACAAGGATCCGCCGGCGAGTGTCAGCCGTTCGAACGGCGAGGCCACGCTCGCGATCGCGATCTCGATGCGCGACGGCGGCGACATCCTGAAGCTCGGCGAACGACTCGACGTTCTGATGCCGGAACTGATAGCTCGCTATCCGTGGGGCATCAGCATGGAGAAAGTGTGGTTCCAAGCGAATCTCGTCGAGGACGTCGTGCAGTCGTTCACGTCCAGTCTCGGTCAGGCCGTGGTGATCGTGATTCTCGTAATGATCGCGTTCCTGGGATTGAGGACCGGTCTCGTTGTCGGCTCATTGATTCCGACGACAGTCGTGGCGTCGCTCTTCGCCATGCAGATCTTCGACATTACGATCAATCAGATTTCGCTGACGGCCCTGATCATTTCTCTTGGCTTGCTGGTCGACAACGCCATCGTCATGGTCGAGTCCATCCTCGTGAAGCGCGAAGCCGGAGTCGGCCGGGTGGACGCAGCGATTCAGGCCGGCCAGGAACTCAAGACGCCGCTGTTGATCTCTTCGCTCACGACCGCGGCCGCCTTCATGCCTATTGCGATGGCGAAGTCGGCGGTGGGCGAGTACACCTCCGATATATTCTACGTCGTTGCGATCGCCCTGCTCTCATCGTGGCTTCTGGCCATGACCTTCGTGCCGATGCTGACGACGATTGCGCTGAAGATCAAAGGGGAGTCAAAGTCTCAGGAGGAGACTTTCGAGGGACGCTGGTACGGCCTGTACCGGAATCTCCTGACCAAGTCCCTTCGGCATCGCGGAATCTTCCTGATCATCATCGGCGCGCTGTTTTTCACGGCGATAACGGGCATGGGCTACGTTCGGCAGGAGTTTATCGCGCCGTCTGAGGACCCGGTATTCACCGCCAAGCTCGAAATGCCGCTTGGCACGTCGATCGAGACCAGCCAGGAAGTAATCGCCGATATCGATTCCTTCATACGCGATACCTACTATCAGCCGGAGTCCGGCGAGCCGCGGGTCACGAACTGGCTAACCTTCATCGGCGAAGGCGGCCCGCGCATGCAGCTAGGCCTGAATCCGCCGGACCCGAATCCCGCGAATACCTTCGTTGTCGTGAACACTGTGGATGGCCGCGACGTCGACGACCTGATCTCAGGCATTGAGCAGTACGTTCGCAGTGAGCACCCTGACCTCGGCGCACAGGTGGCCCGACTCGAAAACGGTCCGCCGGTGGGCTATCCCATCATCGTTCGGCTGTCGGGCAGCGACTTCGATTCGCTGTACGCAATCGCGGACGATGTCATCGGCTTTCTCTACACCCTTCCGGAAGTTTCCGACGTGCGGAACACCTGGGGCCTGCAAACGAAGAAGCTGCTCGTCGACGTCGATCAGGAACTCGCGCGGCGCGCAGGCGTGACGAGTGAGGACGTGGCGTATTCGCTGCAGGCGGGCCTGACCGGCATCGAGCTGACGCAGTATCGCGAAGGCGACGACCTGATTCCCATCACGATGCGAACCGTGGCCGCCGACCGGCAGGACTTCAGCAAGATCGACGGGCTGACCGTCTACTCGCAGAGTGCCGCGACCACGGTGCCACTCAAGCAGGTCGCCAACGTCGAACTGGTCTTTGAGCCGGGCATCATCGAGCGCCGGGACCGCGAGAGAACGATGTCGCTCAACGTCCAGCTCCGCGGCGACGCTACCGCGGCCGAGGTCATGAGCGTGCTTGGCCCGTGGCTCGACGACTCCGCGGAAGCCTGGCCGGCCGGCCACCGCTACGAGATCGGCGGCGAGACCGAAGAGTCCGGCGAGGCGAACGCCTCCATCGCGGCCGAATTGCCGACCGCGGGTATGCTGATCCTGCTGCTGCTCGTCGGGCAGTTCAACTCGCTGCGCCGCCCGGCGATCATTCTCTCGACGATCCCGCTCGGCCTGATCGGCGTGACCTTCGGCCTGCTGGTCGCGAACTCGTCCTTCGGTTTCTTCACGATCCTCGGACTCATCTCGCTCTCCGGCATCATCATCAACAACGCCATTGTTCTACTCGACCGCATTGCAATCGAGATCCGTGAATTCGGCCGAACGCAGCGGGACGCGGTGATCACGGCGTGCCAGCAAAGGCTCCGGCCGATCCTGCTGACGACCGCGACGACGGTGCTGGGCATGACCCCGCTGCTATGGGGCGGCACCGCGATGTTCAAGCCGATGGCCATCACGATCATCTTTGGACTGGCGTTTGCAACCGCGTTGACACTGCTGGTGGTGCCGGTGCTTTATGCGTTGTTGTTCCGGGTGAGTTTTCGCTAGCGCGGGAAGTTTCGGCTATCCGCCGCTAGTCCGTTCTGGCGAGATCCTCTTCGAGAGTCTCCCTGGCCAACTCCGGCGAGTCGCCGTAGCGCGCCTGCACTTCTGCCAGCAAAGCTGTCATCTCCTCGCGCACGTCGGCGTAGTCGGGGTCGTCGTAAACGCTCGAAAGCTCCATCGGATCGGTCGCCAGATCGTAGAGCTCCCATTCGTCGACGTCGTAGTAAAAGTGCACGAGCTTGTAGCGATCGGTGCGTATTCCGTAGTGGCGTTTCACGGCGTGGATCGAGGGGTACTCGTAGTAGTGGTAGTAGACGGCGTCGCGAAACTCCGGGTCGTCGATATCGAACAACGGTGTGAGACTCTGGCCGTGCATGTCGGCGGGTATGGCAGCACCGGCGAGGTCGAGTATCGTCGGCGCGAAGTCCACGTTCTGCACCAGGGCGGAACGCGATTCGCCGTCACTGTCCAGGCCCGGCATGCGCATCAGGAGCGGCGTCCGGAAAGACTCCTCGTAGATGAAGCGCTTGTCGAACCAGCCGTGCTCGCCGAGATAGAAGCCCTGATCGGACGTGTAGACGATCAGCGTGTTATCGAGCAGACCGCGCTGATCGAGGTTGTCGAGTAGCCGGCCGATGTTGTCGTCGATCGACCGGATGGTCGCGAGATAGTCCTGCATGTAGCGCTGGTACTTCCAGCGGGTAAGTTCATCGCCTTCGAGGTTCATCGCGACGAAATCGTCGTTGATCGGACCGTACAAGGCATCCAGCACCGCCCGCTGCTCATCATTCATGTACTCGTCGTACTGCCGCCGCCACGCGTCGTCGTACCAGCCCATGAAGGGCTCATGCCCCAGCGCCGCGGCATTCTCCGGGGTGATCTTGTTGTCGTTGGTCAGACCCATGTGGATGCTGATGCGCATCTCGGCCTCTTCGGCGGCGGCGCCTCGTCCTGAGTAGTCGTCGAACAGCGTCTCCGGCTCGGGAATCTCCCAGCTGTGGAATTCGTCCGGATCGGCTAGCGGCGGCCACCATTCTCGGTGCGGCGCCTTGTGGTGATAGAAGAGCAGGAACGGACGGGTGTCGTCGCGTTCGTTCCCGAGCCAGTCGATGGCCAGGTCCGTTGTGATGTCGGTAACGTAGCCTTCGACGGTTCGCTCGCCGTCGGCACTGACGAATACCGGATTGTAGTACTCACCCTGATCCGGCAAGACGTCCCAGTAGTCGAATCCCGTAGGCTCGGATTTCAGGTGCCATTTGCCGACGATGGCGGTCTCGTAGCCCGCGTCCTGCATCAATCCCTGCAGCGTCGCCTGGCTGCCGTCGAAGATGCCGACGTTGTCGCGCAGTCCGTTGGCATGGCTGAATTTCCCGGTCAGGAGCGTTGCCCGGCTGGGTGAGCAGATCGAATTGCCGACGTAGGCGCGATCGAATCGCAGGCCCTCGTCCGCAAGCCTGTCGATGTTCGGCGTCTCGATGAGGTCGGAGCCGTAGGCGCTGATCGCCTGATAGGCGTGATCGTCGGCCATGATGAAAATGACGTTCGGCCGAGCAGCCGTTTCGGGCGCGACGCCCATGTCGTCCGTACCGCAGGCCGTAATCAACAGTGCCGCGGCCATGATCACGGACACGCACGCGTACACGGATGGATTTCTGCGCATCGTCGACCTCCCCTGCGTCGAGACCCAAGGCTGCCACGGAAGGCGCGCAGTTGGCAAAGCAAGCGGTGGCCGGCGTTTGACTGCCAATACGAAAACGGGGCCCGCGCCGGGGCCCCGTCGGCTCTCACGATTGGTCCGCCTAGGCTGCGTGGTGCATCTCGTAGACCGCCTGCTCGAGGTCGCGATAGTTGCCGCGCCAGACATCGAACATCTGCCGGCTGCCCTCATCCGGGAAGATATCGGCTTCGTTGGCATTCAGTCCGGCCACGATGTTTCGGGCGGTCTCCTCGGGCGACGTCTTGTCCATCTCCAGGTCCTTCGCCATGTCGGTGTCGATGGGTCCCGGGTTCACGGTGTGCACCGCGATTCCGCGTGGAGCCAGGTCGATACGCAGTCCTTGCGAGGCGGAAAACAGCGCCGCCTTGGAGGCACTGTAGCCGCCCAGTCCTGGGAAGCTCACGAACGCCGCAATCGTTACGACGTTGACGATCGCCGCGCCAGGCTTCGTCTCGAGTGTGGGAACAAACTGCCGAATCACGTCGAGCGTGCCGTAGTAGTTCACGTTCATATCGCGCTTGAGCAGCTCCGTATCGTTGTCCAGCACGCTCGCGAACGCGGCAACGCCGGCGTTGTTCACCAGCAGATCGACGTCGCTGGCCGTCTCCGTAGCACGCTGAATTTGCGCGCTGTCGGTGATGTCGAGCTCGAGCGGTACGACACGTGCGTCGCCGAACTCGGGCAGACTGCCGGTGTTGCGAGCCGCAGCGTAGATTTTCTTCACGCCGTTGGCGAGGAAGGCATCGACCAGCGCGCGGCCAATGCCGCGATTCGCGCCGGTTACGAGTACTGTCTTGTCATTCAGGTTCATAGTGGGGTCCTCGAATTTGGGTAGTGGGGAGTACGGTGTGTAGCGTAGGCCGTGCACGGACGCACGTAAATGAGTAAGATTGCAAGAATAATGTGCAATTCTGCACATAGTGTATCGGTGACCTATGAACTGGGACGACGTCCGTTACTTCCTTGCGCTCTGTCGCGACGGCTCGGTTAGCAAGGCGGGCAAGACGCTGGGCGTCAATCACACGACCGTGGCGCGGCGCATCTCGGCCTTCGAGGAGAAGCTCGGCACGCGGCTCTTCGATCGAAACCGGGACGGGTATGTCATGACCCAGGCCGCGGAGAACATCTTCGACAAGGCCTGCGAGATGGAGGACTACGCGCAAGCAATCGACCGCGCGATGTACGGGCGCGACGCGGAGCTACGCGGCGCACTGCGGCTGACCGCCCCGTACGACTTCGCGAACACCGTCATCGTCCCCGCCATCCCGCAGTTTCGCCGCGAGTACCCGGCGATCGATCTCGAGTTGCTGACCACGACAGACCGGCTCGATCTCGCCGCGAGAGCCGCCGATATCGCGGTTCGACTGACCGCGAAGCCACCGGAGTACCTCGTGGGGCGCGAAGTGCTGCCGCTGCGACACGGTATCTATGCCACCAGGGGCTACCTGCGCCGGATGGGTGAGCAACCCAACGTTGTCCTGTTTCGTGGCGAGACGGACATGCCGGAATGGGTAACCCGGCACTTCCCCAGGGCACGCGTCGCCCTCCGCACCGACAAGCTGACGACGGTGTTGTCGGCGGTTGCCGCCGGTGTCGGGCTCGCAAGAATGCCGTGCTTCGAAGCCGATTCCGATCGCAGGCTTCGGCGGCTGGACCTCGAGCTCACACCGTCGAAATGGGGTATTTGGATTCTGAACCACGTGGACCTGCGCTCGACGGCGCGAGTGCGCGTCTGCCGCGAGTTTCTCATCGACGTCATCGAGTCACAGCGTTCGCTGATACTGGGCGAGAAGTCGCGGTATGCCGAGGCGTACCCCGGCGCGTAGTATTGAGGCATGATCCGCGTTCCCTACCGGATCTGAGATTCAACACCGAGGAGTTACCGATGCCGAGTGTCAAACTCGAAGCTGGCGCGGTTTTCGACGCCCTTCCCGTCCACGATCAGAACGGCGCTGTCGTCGATATCAGCAAGCCGACCGGCGATGCGGACTGGCAGATGATCGTCGTATACCGGGGACAGCATTGCCCGATGTGCACCAAATTCCTGAACAGGCTGGCGGAATTGCGGCAGCGGCTGCTCGATATCGGCATCGACATTGCGGCGGTGTCCGGCGACAGCCGCGAGCAGATGGAAAGTCACCTCGAACGTCTGGACGTCAACTTCCCCCTGTTCTACGACCTGACGGAGGAGCAGATGAAGTCACTGGGGCTCTACATCTCGCACCCGCGATCGGAGAAGGAGACCGATCACAACTTCCCGGAACCCGGCCTGTTCGTCATCAATGGCGAAGGCACGCTTCAGGTCGTCGATCTCTCCAATAACCCCTTTGCGCGCCCGGATGTCGAGATTCTCGTGTCGGGACTGGAGTGGATTCGCAATCCCGACAACAACTATCCGATCCGCGGCACATTGAGCTACAACTGAGCCTTGGAGCTGACGCAAAGATGGACCGAAATCGCCACGCCACATCGTCCGTACCCGTCATCGACATCGCGGAAATTGAAAGCGATGCGGCGTTGCGGGCAATCGACACGGCGTGCCGCGACTGGGGCTTCTTTCAGGTGGTCGGTCACGGGATCGACAGGGCGGTCACGTCCGGTCTGTTCGCCGCGGCTCGCGACTTTTTCGAACTGCCAAGTGACGTCAAACGCCGCATTCTGCGTTCCGAGGACAACCCGTGGGGCTTCTACGATCAGGAGCTAACCAAGAACACGCTCGACTGGAAGGAAGTCTTCGACTATGGCCCGGCCGACGGCGAACATCTTCCCCGCTGGCCTGCCGATCAGCCTGAGTTTGAGGCCGCCGTACTCGCTTTCTACGGCGCCTGTGAATCGCTGGCGCACAGGCTGCTCGCCGCCATCTCAACCAATCTGGGCATGGCGCCCGACTTTCTGGCGGCCGACTTCAAGTACCGCCATACAAGCTTTCTTCGCCTGAACTACTACCCGAGCCTGACCGGAGACCGCCGCCAGGATCAGGACCAGCCCTTCGGTGTGAATCAGCACAGCGACGCAGGCGCGCTCACGCTGCTGCTGCAGGACTCCCAGCCGGGCCTCGAGGTCTGCCGGGACAACAACTGGTACCTCGTCGATCCGGTCGAAGGCGCGCTGGTCATCAACATCGGCGACATGGTGCAGGTCTGGTCGAACGATCGCTACCGCGCGGCGCTGCACCGTGTCGTAACGAACACGGACCATGCGAGATTCAGTGCGCCTTTCTTTTTCAATCCCCGTTGGGAGACCGACTACGCACCGCTGCCGAGTGCCGTCGACGCCGACAATCCACCGCGCTACCGCGCGATCAACTGGCGTGAATTCCGCACGCTGCGACATGCCGGCGACTATGCGGACGTCGGCGACGAGGTCCAGATCGCGGACTATCGCATCCTACCCGCAGATCTTATGTAAAGCCCCGCTCTGCCGGCTCGCCGTCCGGCGACCAAACCGAGACCTATGTCCTTGTCCGGACAGGCGAAAACCGGAGACTTGAGTCCGGTAAACGGCCTGCGTTGCCGTGTCGGACCCGGTCTCCGGACCCGCGGCGAAACGGACACGTTGGCAATTGCTTGGTTCGATTTGGCCGGCCCCGCTCGTAGGTCGCCGGCGCAAACGGGAGCTGTCATGAAGAATTGGGGTGCGTATATTCTGCTGGCCATCGGCGTCGGCGCCTATCACATGTACAACGCCGCCGACCGGGATGCCTCCGGCGCCATCATCGGCGCGGGCACGATCGACGTTTTCGATCTTCAGGTCGGTGACTGTTTCGACGACGGCGATGCCTACTCGGACGAAATCAGCACGCTTCCAGCCGTTCCGTGCAACGAGCCGCACGACAATGAAGCCTACGCGGCGTTCAACGTGTCGCTCTCCTCCTATCCGGGCGATATCGCGATGTGGGAAATGGCGAACGAGGAGTGCTACGAACGCTTCGAACCGTTCGTCGGACGCGACTACGAATCCTCGCGATACGATTTCTTCACCTTGCATCCCACCTCGGAGAGCTGGGCTCACAACGACCGCGAGGTCGTGTGTGCCATCTACGACATGGACCTCAAGAAGCTGACCGGCAGCGTCAGAGGCACCAACAAGTAAATTCGGCATCCCCATGCCGTCGAAGAAGCCCTCGTCACGCGAGGGCTTTTTTTTGCCCGGAGTATCCTGGCCAGGCCGCGGTCTGGCATGATCGCCGGACTTCCCTCAGTAGAACGAAGTAGTCAAACGCGGGTCGGAAGCGACATGCTCAAACGAATTACAGCGATCGCCGTGGCGCTAATTCCCGTCGCGACAGCCGCCCAGCCCGGCGATCGCCTCCAGACCTGGCTCGACAACGCGCGCGCCGATAACGACATTCCGGGGCTGAGCGTCGCCGTCGTCAGCGACGGAGCGGTGCAGTTCGCGGGCGGCAGCGGTGCAGCCGATATAGAAAGCCAACGACCCATGACGGCGGATTCGGTGCTCTATATCGGCTCGGTCAGCAAGGTGCTGACGGCCATTCTCACGCTGAATCTGGTGGAGACCGGCGAGCTGTCGATGGGTGACAGCGTCGACCTCGTCGCGAATGCGCCGGACAACGATCCCGTCCTTGTCGAGCACCTGCTCGCTCACTCCAGCGGTCTGCAGCGCGAAGGCAACTTCGGGTACTGGTTCTCTGCCGACTTCCCGGACGACGAATCCCTACGTCGCTGGCTCGCTGCGACGACGCTGCGCTCGACCCCGGGTGCCGCCCTGCACTACTCCAATACCGGTTACGCCGCGCTGGGTCTCGTCATAGAGCGCACGCTGGACCGCTCGTTCGAACAAGCGCTGGCCGACAGAGTCCTCGAGCCACTCGGAATGACGAGCTCGGGTGCGCGCGGCCCGGCGCCGGAGGTGGCAAACGGCTACACGCCGCGGGGCAGGATACTGCCGACTGCAGCCCGGCCCTTCGCCGGTGTGGGTCCAGCCATCGACGGCCGGCATGAGCGTCAATATCACGACGCACGTGCGATGAGCCCCGCGTTCGGCGCCTGGTCCAGTGCGCGCGACATGGGCCGGCTCATCGTGTTCCTGCTCGGCCAGGAGCACGAGGAAATCCTGTCCGCCGACATGCGGGCGCGGATGCGCGAGCGGCAGCCGACCGGCCGGGGGCTGGGACTCAAGCTCGGGGAAGTTGCCGGGCAACGAGTCGCACGCCACGACGGTTGGTTCGCGGCGCACAGGTCCCATCTGGTTCTGGATGCCGACAAGGGTATCGGCGTCGTCGTTCTGGCCAACGGCGACAACGCATCGGCCCGCGAGCTGGCCGAGGATCTATACCGCTTCGTCCTGGACATGGACGAGTAGTACGCGCGAAGCTAGCGCCATTGAAGGCCGGGGCCGGTCGCTTGCTGCGGCAAAGGGGCTAAACGCCTTGCCATTGGCAGGCAACGTCAGCTCGAGCGGGTTGTCGGCAGTGGGAGTTCGGCGACGGAGACAGACTATTCGTCGAAGTCTCCACGCTCATAGCGTTTCAAGAAGCGCTTGATGAAACGCCGCACCTCTCTCGCCGCCGTGGTATCGAGATCCTGACAGGCCTCGACGAAGCGGTTGCGAAGCTCGCCGTTCAAGCGGAGAACCAGCTGCGAGTCTTTCTTCGACTTGCGCTTCTTCTTCGAGGGCTTGGCCAAGTCCGTCTCTCTGTCCCGTGGGCTTTACACGCTCTCAGGCATTTCGTTGCCACCAGGCACGGCGGTCGCGCTGGCACTGCCTAAGGGTTCGCGGCTACAAAAAGTTATCGGGTTTCGCGGCGTTTTTCGTTCGCGTTGTTGCCGCATCCCGCCCCGCCTTGTTTCCCAGTTGCTAAAGGAAGCAAGGTATAGCTAAGTGTATATACATTTGATGGTCACCGTCTATCGTTGTTTTTCACTATCGACGCCAGGTCACGGATAATTCAGGAGTTAGCGACAAGCGATGACGCCCGGGCGCTCGAGTGCCCGGGAATCCGGCCGCTTCTACAATTCATAGAACCGATGATTAACACCGATTTATTCTATTGGGGCGCAGGTAATATCCTGCGCGATTTTGCGGTCCTCTAGCTCGGACAATTTCAGTCCCGGTGCACCCGTCGCACCGGGATTGCACCGAGGAGAAAGACCATGCAGGAACGAATCGTAGACGTCGCCGTCATCGGCACGGGGTCCGCCGGACTCGCAGCCTATCGCGCCGCGAAGAAATTTACCGACAACGTCGCGCTCATCGAAGGTGGCGCCTACGGCACGACCTGTGCCCGCGTCGGCTGCATGCCCTCGAAACTTCTCATTGCTGCCGCCGAAGCCGCGCATACCGTCGAGGAAGCGTCGAGCTTCGGCGTCACGGCCGCATCGGTCACGATCGACGGCCGGGCCGTCATGGATCGCGTTCGCCGCGAGCGCGACCGCTTTGTCGGCTTCGTCGTAGAGGGCGTGGATAACATCCCGTCGAAGGATCGTCTGCGTGGGATGGCGAAGTTTCTCGACGACCATCGGCTGAGCGTTGGCGACGATCTGATCGTCACTGCGAAGCGTGTTGTCATCGCAACCGGTTCCTCGCCCTCGTACCCGCCGTTCTTCGCCAGCCTCGGCGACCGCCTGATCGTCAATGACGACATCTTCGATTGGACCGATCTTCCCCGTTCCGTAGCCGTGTTCGGCCCGGGCGTCATTGGCCTCGAACTCGGCCAGGCGTTACACCGGCTTGGCGTCGAAGTCCGTATGTTCGGTATCGACAACGTTGTCGGACCGCTGACGGACGGCAAGGTCCGCGACGCAGCACGCGACGCGTTCGCAGGTGAGTTCTACCTCGATCCCGAGGCGTCTGTCACATCGATGGTACGCACTGACGACGGCGTGCGGATTCAGTATGTGGATCTCAATGGCAACGAGACCGAAGCCGAGGTCGACTTCGTGATCGCTGCCACCGGCCGGCGTCCGAATGTCGCAAACCTCGGACTCGAGAATACGAGTCTCGTCCTCGACGAGCGCGGCGTGCCGGTGTTCGACGCGCAAACTCTGCAGATTGGAGACTCACATGTATTCATCGCGGGCGACGCGACCGATGACAGGCCGCTGCTGCACGAAGCCGCGGACGAAGGCCGTATCGCCGGCGCGAACGCCGGTCGCTACCCGGCAATCGAACCCCGCCTGCGGCGCTCACCGCTGGGTGTCGTTTTCTCCGATCCGCAGATTGCGATGATCGGGTCGACCTTCGCCGAGCTCGAGGGACGGAATATCGTAATCGGCGAGGTTTCCTTCGAGGACCAGGGGCGCAGCAGGGTCATGCTGAAGAACACCGGGCTCCTTAGAGTGTACGCCGACGGACTCACAGGCCGGCTGCTTGGGGCCGAGATGGTCGGGCCCCGTGCCGAGCACATCGGGCATCTGCTGGCGTGGGCGCATCAGGCAGGAATGACGGTCTCCGACATGCTTGCAATGCCCTTCTATCACCCGGTGGTCGAGGAAGGCCTGCGCACCGCGCTGCGTGACGCCTGCGGCAAGCTGTCCGACTGCATGCTCCGGGCAGCCTGAGCGCGCAGCGCCTCGAATCCTGCTAACGTCGGGGCTCTTTGACCGGAGCCCCGATATGCAGACCCTCGCGGATTTGATGGACACGCTGCCGCAGACCGGTGCGGTCGAATGGATCGGCGTGCGGCCCGAGCGACGCGAGTCGATGAACGAGCTCGAATCGGTCAGGATCGACAAGGAGTCGGGTCTCGACGGCGACCGCTACGGCAAAGCGGGCGGCAAGCGGCAGGTTACGCTGATCCAGGGAGAGCATCTTGACGGCCTTGCGTCGATGCTCGCCATCGACGCTGTGAGCCCAGCCACCGTTCGCCGCAACATCGTCGTTCGCGGTATCAATCTGCTGGCTCTGAAGGACAAGCGCTTCCGAATCGGCGAGGCGGTGCTGGAATACACGGGGCTTTGCCACCCGTGTTCACACATGGAAGACGTGCTCGGCCCCGGCGGCTACAACGCCATGCGCGGCCATGGCGGCATTACGGCAACGGTGATCAGCGGCGGCGACGTGCGCATCGGCGACTCAGTCAGCGCACTCTGATCGAGGGAAAAGGCCCCGGCGCGCCCCGAGGCCCCCTCCCGTGCCGGCCCCACAACCGGCCGCAAACCAGGCCTACGCTGCGACCGCTGGACGTTCCGCGAGCCACAGCGGGATGCAGAAGATCGCCAGAAAGGACACATTGAACAGCGCGTTGAGTGGCGCGCCGGACATCACTGAGCCGGTGCTGTCGACGACGAACCAGGCCACGACGCTCGTCACGATCAATCGCTTCGTCAGCGCGGGCTCTCTCGGGTAGAGCTCGGTCACCAGCATCCAGATCATGATGCCCCAGCCGGTCATCACGCCGCCGCCGATCGCGCCCATCAGGCGGGTTTCCGGCGCGCCGACATCCTGTGCGCGATCGACAGGGAAGAAGATCAGGTCGGCCAGCATCTCGACCGGAGCGGCAGCCGCCGGAATCGACGCCGCGGCAATCAACAGGCCGAAGAATATCGTCAATCCGGAACCGGTTTTGAGCCAAAGGACGGTGGTCTCTTGTTTCATGATGCGCTCCGATGCTTCTGGACATTCAGTCTACGGAGGAGACGTTAGCGAGACGGCTGACAGGAAACAATTACGTCGCAGGTAAGTGTTTTCCGCCCCGCCTGTACTAGACTGGGCGGCGAATCACCAGGAGGAACAGGACATGTCGGACTCCTTCGGAGCGCTGCTGAAAGAATGGCGCGGACAGCGGCGAATGAGCCAGCTCGACCTCGGTGTTGCCGCCGATGTGTCGGCCCGGCATATCTCGTTTCTCGAGACCGGCCGCTCGAAACCGAGCCAGGCGATGGTCATGCACCTATCGAAGACGCTCGAGATTCCGCGGACGGTTCGCAACCGCTTGCTGAACGCCGCCGGATTCTCCGTCGCCTACGAGACCCGCGATCTCGGCGACGACGAGCTGGAGTACGTCAATGCCGCGATGAACTGGACCCTCGAGCGACACGACCCCTATCCCGCGATTGCGCTGGACCGGCACTGGCGGATACTCCGGGCCAACATCAGTGCGACGGCGATGCTTGGGTCCCTCGGAATGGCCGAGGGCGCCAGCCTGCTTGACGCGTTCGCCGAACCCGGGCCGGCGCGGGAAGCGATCGAGAACTGGGCAGAAGTCGCACGGCACCTGATCGCTCGGCTGAGGACGGAGAGTGCGCATGCGGGCGGAGACCCTGTGCTCGACGCCGCCATCGCGCGCTTGTCCGCCAATCTCGAGCCGGATGATTCCGAGTACCGCAGTGCGCTGCCGGCCGTCATCACGGCGAATTACCGCAGCAACGGGATGATCCTGAAGTTCTTCTCGACAATCTCGCAATTCGGGTCGGCGGAAGACATCGCCCTTGCCGACCTGAAGATCGAACTGATGTTTCCCGCGGATGCGGCTACGAAGGCGGCCCTGATGGCCCAGTTCGCTCAGTGACTTCGCCGTCACGCGCGACCGCCTGCGTCAAGCCGTAGAGTGCGAGACCCGCGGCCAACAATCCGCCCATCATCAACCACGCGTCGGCCGGCGCGTCCCGTGCGATCCAGCCGCAGAGCAGCAACGCAATAGCGGGAATCAGCAGACCGAAGGGCAGCCGGTACGCCGACGCGGCCACGTCCGGTTCCGCGCGGCGCCTGATTAGCGGCAGGCCTGCAATGCTCAGCATGTAGGAGCTGATTCGCGCCAAAGACGCAGCCACCGCCAGCTGCGTGAAGGTGCCGGTGAGTGCGAGCAGCAGTGCTACCGCGCCAAATAGCAGCACGGAGTTGCCGGGCGTCAGAAAACGCGGGTGCACCCGCGCAAACCATGCCGGCAGCATGCGCTGTTCGCCGAGTGCGAACGACAGCCGCGGCATCGACAACATGTTCGATGCCAGATTGCCGCCGATGCTGAAGACGGCCGTGAGCGCGATAACAACCGCCCCGATCGGGCCAGCCAGTTCGCGAGCGACGTCGGCCAGCGAACTGCCTTCGCGCGCGCCCTCCGGAATCACCGCGACGAAAACCAGCATGATGAGGCAATAGAGCAGCGACGTACCCGCGACCGTGGCAACCAATGCGCGCGGTATTGTGCGCCGGGGTTTTTTGGTCTCGCCGGACACAACGGTGGCAACCTCGAATCCGATGAACGCGTAGATGATCAGTAGCGTCAGGCTACCGACGTCGTCGATAGCCGGCATGCTCGCAGGCAGCAGCGTATCGCCGGTCACCTCCTTGAGGCCGACCAGGACCAGAATCACGATCGGCGTGATCTTCAAGAAAGTGAACACGGCGAGTGTGCGGATGCCGTCGCGAACGCCGACGTAATTCGCGGCGACCAGGCCAACGCAGACGACACTCATGAACGTCACCCGCCCAATGCCCGTCTCCACCCACGGCCACAATGCGGCCATATAGATCGCCATCGCATTGGTGTTGGCGCCGAACGCCGCGAGCCGGCTGACGTAGAGCAACCAGCCGGAGCTGAATCCGGCCAGTGGCCCGAACGCGGTTTGCGCGTAGAGGACCGGGCCGCCAGAGTCCCTGAAGTAGCTCGCCAGTTCCGCGAAGGACAGAACGATCGTGATGAACAGAACACCGATGGCGACGAACAGCCACGGACTCAGGTTGCCGGCCACCGGACCGACCTTGCCCGGCAAAGCGAAGATACCCGCACCAATCATCGAATTGATGACGATCAGCGCGATCCCGCGGCCGCGTATCGCGCGGATCAGCGTGGGTTTCGAGCCCGGCTCATTGTGCATGACAGAGGAATAGCACGTTGGTCACGATGGCGCACGCGCAGCGGAGACGATTCACGCCCGTCGCCAGAGGGTCAACAGACTGACAAGTGCGCAAACGAGTCCGGCGCCGGCGACGGCAGTCTGCAGACCCCAGGTACTGGCGGATGCGCCGATGATCAGGCTGCCGAGCGACGTGCCGCCGAACGCGATCATTCCCCAGAAGCTGCTTACCCTGCCGCGCATCCGATCGCTGACCTGGGTTTGAATCAGAATCTGCGCGCCGACGCTGCACAGCGACAGGATCACACCGAGCAGCGCCACGATCGCCACGCCGACGACGAAATCGTCGACAGCCGCCAGCGCGACGATCAGTCCGCCGCCCACGGCGACGGCCGACCGCACGACAACGACGGTCAGCCACCGGGTTCCGCGTGACAGCGCGAGGCCGGCGGCAACAGCTCCCGCGCCGATCGCCGACGTCAGCGTGGCAAGAGCGGCCGGCCCACCGGCGTAGACGGCATCGGCGAAGGCCGGCAACATTTCCAATGCGCCGCGGCCGAACACGGAGGCGAGCGCGACGAGCACCAGCAGCGCGCGGATGACGTCGTGACTGAACGCGTAGCGCGCTCCGTCGACCAGTTCCTGCCAGGGATGCTTCCGCTCCGCACCTTCGCTGTCCGCTGCGTTCAGCCGGACGATCATCATTGCTCCGATGATGGTCACGTAACTCACTCCATTGATGATGAACGCGGTCGCGACGTCCCATACCGCGATAACGAATCCTGCAATCGCGGGCCCGACGAAGCGCGACAGATTGAACGCGACCGAGGTAAAGGCGATCGCACTGTGCAGTTGGTCCGGCTTTACGAGGTTCGGCACGATGGACATTCGTACTGGCGCATGTGCGCCGTCGAGCGTGCCCTGGATCGACGAGAGGATGACCAGACCCGTGATGTCGATGTGGCCGGTCCACGCGAATGCGCCCAAGACGAACATGTTCACGAGACTGCCGGCATTGATCAGGATGGATGTCGCACGACGGTCGAAACGATCGGCAAGCACGCCGAATATCGGCCCGAAGACGACGGCAGGCGCAAACTGCGTGAACGCCACGATTCCGACCCAGAGTTCGGATTCGGTGAGTTCCCAGGCGAACCAGCCCAACGCTACCCGGTAGATCCAGAGGCCGTGCAGCGAGATCGTATTGCCGATCAGATAGATCGCATAATTGCGATCGCGGAGCGCGGACTGGCTCACCGCTGGCGCCTCTGTGCCGGGTTCATTGCAGCGCGGCTTATTCCTGAGCCGCCTCGCGATACTCGGCCAACAGTGCCGCATCGACGTCGCGCCACGCATCGCCCGCGAGCAGCTCGGCGGACTCCATCAAGGTTACAGCGCGAGGAACGTCGCCGCGCAGGAAGGCGTAACGCGCCTGCGTGCGAACGCTCGCCGGCGATTCGTCGTGTTCAATCAGGTAGCCGATCAACGGTTCGACCGCTTCGGCCTCATTGCGGTCCAGATGCAGGTCGGCGAGCTTTAGGACGATGTCATCCTTGCGCGCGAGAAATCCCGATTGGTCGATGTGGTCGAGCGCGTCCTGCCAGTGTTCGGCGGCGCGGTCCGGCTCGCCCTGCTCTACCGCGATGTTGCCGAGCACCTCCATCGCTTCGATCGCAGGCTCATGAAAGACCTCGCGCAGCGAGAGTTCGAGCACGGAACGCGCACCCGACTCCGCGGAATCGAGATCGCCGAGCCGCATGTCGATCTGGGCGAGCCTCAGCGCGGCCTGCGCCGCCCGCGAATAGTCGTTGATCTCCTCGAAGATCGCGCCCGAATCCGCGAACGCCTGACGGGCGTCTTCCACATCGCCCGACACCAGCATCGCTTGCGCGAGCTGTGCGAGGCTGGTCGCCATGAACAGCCGGTCGTTCGCTTCGCTGGCAATTTCAAAGGCTTCCTGTGCCGCTTCGACCGCTTCCTCGTGCCGCCCCGAGCCCTGGTAGAGGATCGACAACATGCCGAGAATCCGGCCCTGACCGACGCGGTCGCCGATCTCGCGGCGAATCTCCAGAGACTGCAGATGGTAGGGCTCCGCCTCATCGACGCGCCCCTGCAAACGCCGCAGGTAGCCGGTGTTGTTCAGCATCATCGCTTCGTTGCGGCGATCACCCAGCGCCCGGTAAGCGTCCAGCGCCTCACTGAGGTGAATGTCGGCCTGATCGAGCTTGCCTTCGTACATGTCGATGTTGGCAAGTGCAGCCGGGAGCTGTCCCGGCAGGATGCCGGCGTTCGCCTCGCTGTAGGCGACCCTGGCTCGCGCCAGCAGCTCCCGCGCCTCGTCGTATTCGCGGCGGTCGCGCGCTTCGATAGCCTGATTGTTGAGGATTTTGCCCTCGAGCAGCCGGTCGCCCGCATGTTGTGCTTCGGTCAGCCCGAGGGCTAGCGCCTCGCGGGCGGATTCGGCACGTCCGGTACGAATGAAAACGACGCCGAGCCCGAGATAGGCGGATCCTCGCAGTGACGACGACGGTTCCGCGGGCGTCTCGGCGAGGATTTCTTCGAATCCGGTCTGCGCCTCCTGCCAGTGGCCGAGAATTCGTGCGCAACTCGCCCACTCGTAGTCGGCACGCGTGACGCCGTCGACATTGGAGCGGACAACCTCGAATAACTCGAGCGCTTCGGCGCATCGGCCTTCGAGCGAGAGCGCGAGGCCGCGCGAAAACGCCTCGTTGACGAAGGGGTCCTCCGAGATGACCGTAACTTCGCCAGCCGCGCCTATCCGGCTTCCCAGCGATCCGGTCACGCTGCGAATCATGCCGCGCATCAGCTGCGTCGGTTCGGCACCGACCATGGTGCCGCGCTCGACGCTCCCGTCGGGCCCATGCAGCGCGTACGTGAGCCGCAGCACGTTCGCGTTGCTCTCGAGCGAAGTGGTGAGCATGTGATTGGCGCCGTACAGGCTGCGCATGTCTTCGAGCGCCGCCTCGGCATTCTCGTCGTCCGGCAGACCGGTGACCTCGGCGAAGCGGACGACGTCGGACGCCGGCACGACGTCCAGGCCCTCGCTTTGCGCGATGACTTCCCGCGCGAACCCCATCAGGCCGAGCCTCGTCCAGTCGTACTCGATATCGCCGGTCCGGTTGTCGACCGGCATGATGGCCAGGCGCACCGAACCGGATGTGGCCGTGTTCGGTACGAGCACCCAGATCAGCGCCATGACGAGGACCGCGGCAACGAGTCCTACCGCTGAGATCAGTCCCGGCTTCGCAGTGGAAGGCGTCGTGTCGCCTTCGTCGGCCGATGCTGGTGCGCCCGGCTGTTCGAGTTCGGCGACGAACTGATAGCCGTGCCCGTGCACGGTACGGATGACGGCCTGCTGGTCGGCACTGTCGCCGACGGCGCGGCGCGCCTTCATGATCGCCCGGGTCAACGCGGTCTCGCTGACGATCATCCCGGTCCAGACCGCGTCCTGAATCTCGTCCTTGTCGACGGCCCGGTGCCGCTGTTCGATCAGCCACGCCAAGAGATCGAACACCCGCGGTTCCAGTGCGACGGCTTCGCCGTCGCGGCGCAGCTCGCGCGCCGCCAGGTCCAGTTCGTAATCGAGGAATTTCAGCAGCTTCTCGGACTGCTCAGTCATTCCCGCGGTCCCCCGTCCAAGTGCAGGTCAGCCAATGGTCAGCGCTTGGTCACGCCCCGGTCAGGACTCACGCCCCGCCGCTGCCGCAAAGTTCCTGGCACGCAATGCAAGCCATTACCTACGGCAATCCGTCCGAGGAGAAATCACCATGAAACGCATATCGACCCTTGTTTATGGCGTCATTTGCTACGCCGTGTTCTTGTTAACGTTCCTGTATGCCATCGGCTTCATCGGCAACCTGATCGTACCAAAATCGATCGACTCGGTTCCGACTCTGCCGACAGCCACCGCGCTCGTGGTCAACACGCTGCTGCTCACGATTTTTGCGGTGCAGCACAGCGTCATGGCCAGGCCCGCCTTCAAGCGCGCGTGGACCCGAATCGTCCCTGCCGCCGCCGAGCGTAGCACCTACGTCCTTTTCTCGAGCCTCGCGCTCATTCTGCTGTTCGGCCTATGGCAGCCGGTTGGCGGCATCGTCTGGAACGTGCAGAACGAATACGGCCGCATCGTCCTGTATTCCGCGTATGCCTTTGGCTGGATACTCGTGCTCTGGAGCACCTTCGCGATCGACCACTTCGACCTCTTCGGTCTTCGCCAGACCTGGCGCTACGTCATGGGCAAGGACTACGAGCCGCCGGTTTTCAAGCAGCCGATCCTGTACCGCATCGTCCGGCACCCGCTCTACGTCGGCTGGCTGTTTGTCTTCTGGCCCACACCGACCATGACGATCGCTCATCTGTTCTTCGCCATTGTCACGACGGCGTACATCCTCATCGCGATCCAGCTCGAGGAAAAAGACCTGAGAGACGCGCGTCCGGAGTACGCCGAAAACAAGCGACGCGTGCCGATGCTGATACCTGCTATCGGGCGCCTTCTTCGTAAGGAACCCACGGCCGCAGCACGCTAGTCCCGGATTCACCGACAGGAGTAATCACTATGCAGATCGCAATCACACCAGCCCGGCACGATGCCGGCCGCAAGTGGCTCAGGCGGGTCGGAATCGCCGGCTTCTGGTTCTTCTTTATCAAGGGCCTGTTGTGGCTGGCGGCGCCGCTGGTCTTTCTCTATGCCCTTTGAGCGCGGCAACAACGGGGTCCCGGCAGCGGGACCCCGCTGTCGCTACGGATTCGTCACGTCGCTCTCCGTCGAAGCATCGTCCACGACGCTGATGATGATCTTGCCGCGAGCGCGCCCGGTCTCGGAGTAGCGTACCGCGTCGGCGACCTCGTCGAGGCTGTAGCGGCGATCAATGCGCGGCGTCAGTTCGCCGGACTCGAGCAGGTCGGCCAGCGTGGCGAGGTCGTCGGCATTCAAGGACGCGAAGAGCGTGATCATCTCCTGATCGACGAATGGCGACATGAACATCGCCTGCAGCGGCCGGACGATCGGGCCGAACCAGTCACCCTTCGCGCCGCCGACGATCACAAACCGTCCGTCATCAGCCAGCACGTCGAGGTTGGCGCCCGGCGAATGGTTGCCGACCATATCGACGATCAGATCGTATTGCTCCCCACTCTCGGTGTAATTCTCCTGGGTGTAGTCGAACACCCGGTCCGCACCGAGCGCTGTGACCATCTCGACGTTGCGAGTGCTGCACACGCCATGCACTTCAGCACCGTAGGATCTGGCAATCTGGACTCCAAAGGTCCCGACCCCGCCGGAGGCCCCGTTGATCAGGACCCGCTGGCCGGCCTCGAGTTCGCCCTTGTCCCGCAGTGCCTGCAAGGCAGTGATGGCGGCGATGGGCAGCGACGCCGCCTGCTCGAAGGTGACGTTGTCGGGCATGTGCGTTATGGCCCGATCTTCCGCAATCAGCACGTATTCCGCGAACGCGCCCGAGCGGCCGCCGAAGACCGCATCGCCGACATCGAAACGCGTGACCTCGGTGCCGACCGACTCGATCGTGCCCGCAAAATCGACGCCGAACGTCGGATCGTTGGGCGCACCGATTCCTGCTTCGAGGCGCATGAGGTACGGCGACCCTCGCATGTAGTGCCAGTCGAGCGGGTTGACGGCCGCGGAATGCACCCGCACAAGGACCTCGTTGCCGGCTGGCACGGGCTTCGGCACGTCCTCGAGCGCGAGAACTTCAGGTCCGCCGTAGCAGCGGTACCGCACGGCTCGCATCGTCTCACCGTTTGCCGCCACTTCCGGTGCCGGCGGGCAATCCGACGTATAGCTGATCGTGACCGCCAGCACGGCAATGCCGACGCCGATCACGGCCAACAGTCCGAGAACGATTCTTTTCAGCCATTTCATACGACGGGTCCTCGATGCAGAAGCAGGATTATGTCGTAGTTTAGCGCCGCCAACTCGACCGCGCGTCGAGCCGGCTCAGGCCGCCAGCTCGCCGACTCGATTTCCCAGCCATTCGACGGCTTGCTCGGTGCGATCGCCCCATGGATGCCCGAAGCTCAGGCGGATGAAATTCGTGTAGCACGCGCACGGCGAAAAAATGTGGCCCGGCATGATGCTGATGCCCGCATCGATGGCTTCGTCGAACAGCTGTTCGGCGTTGACCCCCTTCGGCAACTCCAGCCAAAGCACGGACCCTCCCGCCGGCCGCGATGTGCGCGTCTCCCGCGGGAAATGCTGGGAGACCAGCGCACTCATTCTCTCCGCGTTCCCTTGCAACACGGCACGGAGCGTCTTGAGGTGCCGGCCGTAGTCTCCCGACGCCATGAATTCGGCCAGCGTCATTTGCTGCAGCAGCCCCGAGGAGCAGGAGGCGGCCCGCTTGAGCCGCGCCACGTCGTCGATGTCGCGACCGGCGACGATCCAGCCGATCCGGTAGCCGGGCGCGGCGGTCTTGGAGAACGAACCGCAGGTCAGGACGCGCAGCGAGTCGCTCAGGAAGCCGGCCGGCACGGGCCGGCTGCCATCGAACCTGAGGTCGCCGTAGACGTCGTCTTCGATCAGCGCGACGTCCCGCTCCTCGAGAAGCCGGACCATCCGCTTGCGATCCTCCTCCGGCATCGTCACGCCTAGCGGATTACCTAGAGTCGTCGAGAACACGCAGGCACGTACCGGGTATTCGTCGAGAGTGCGCTCGAGCTCCGACAGCGTGACGCCCTCTTCCGGGCAGGTCTCGACTTCAACCGCCAGCATCCCGAGGCTATCAACCAACTCCAGCACGCCGTGGTAGGTCGGCGTCTCCACCGCAATGACGTCGCCGCGTGACGCGACCGTCATCATCGCGAGCAGCAGCGCTTCCTGTCCGCCGTTGGTGATACAGAGGCTGTCCGGGTCGACTTTTGCACCGATGACATCGAGATAGTGGAATGCGATCTGACGGCGCAGGGCCGGTTCGCCCAGTGTCGTCGCGTAGCCCAGACTGCGCTCCTCCGCTCGCGACATGACGCGCTTCATCGCCCGATGCAGCGTTTTCGCAGCCGACTTCGCCATGCTCGGATTCGCAATGCCGAGCGGCACGAGATCCGGGTGATTAATGCCGTCGTAGACCCGCTCCATCAGCGGCCGGCAACTCAGCGACACCGGCGAAATGCCGCTGGTCTGGGTCGGTAGAACGATATCGTTCGCGGCCCGATGGCGGACGTAGAAGCCCGACTGCGGTCGCGACTCGACCCGCCGCTGGCGTTCGAGCTCGATGTACGCCTGACGCACCGTCGGCACGCTGACGCCGGCCGTCTTGCTCATCTTTCTGAGCGACGGTAGCCGGTCGCCGGGCCGCAAGGTGCCCGAGTCGATATTTTCCGCAATCAGATCAATGACCTGGCGGTACAGGAAGGTTTCACAGCTTTTGTCGACGTTCAGCATAACTGTTCAGGTAATATTTTCAGAAAACTGATTCTGTTATACACACAGAATCGGCGTAAAGTCAATCGGCAATCGAAACCAACGGGAGGGGATTGACATGAATTCAGTGACTTGCGATTGCCGCGACCTCGACAAGCCAGTTTTGAAGGAAGCGCGCACGGATCGGTCGAACCTCCCGGTCTTCTACACCGGGCTGTGGCATCTGCTGATCGAACTGTTCAAGGGGCCGGCGTCCCGCATGCACCGCCTGAAGTGGTTCGGCGCCCGCCTCCTGGAGCAGAGGCTGCGCGAGAAGGAGGACCGGCGATGCCAATGAGCAATGCGGTCCTGTATGTGCTGACGGTTCTGATCTGGGGCTCGACGTGGTTCGCGATCGAGTTCCAGCTCGGAACCGTGGCGCCCGAAGTTTCGCTGGTCTACCGCTACGCCGGTGCGTCGCTCCTGCTGTTCGGCTGGTGCCGTTATCGAGGCCTCAACCTGCGCTTTCCGGTGCGCGACCATCTCCGATTCGCGCTACTCGGCTTGCTGCTGTTCGGGATCAACTACGTGGTCGCTTATCGCGCGCAGATGCACATCACGTCGGCGCTCACGGCGATCGCGTTCTCGACCATGGTCTGGATGAATATCCTGAACGCGAGAGTGTTCTTCGGCGTTCGCGCGGATAGCCGCGTGCTGCTCGGTGCACTGTTGGGGCTGGCTGGCATTGCGACCCTGTTCGCCCCGCAGATCGGCACACTGTCGCTTGGCGACTCGGTGCTGTACGGGTCGATGCTGGCGATCTCGAGCGCGTTCATCGCGTCGCTCGGCAACATGGTGTCGCAATCCGCGCAAAAAGCGCGGCTTCCGGTCATCCAGTCGAACGCGTGGGGCATGCTGTATGGCGCGGTCGCGACCGCACTGATTGCGGTCGTTGACGGACATGAGTTCAGGTTCGATCCGTCGCTGCCGTACGTTGCGTCGCTGTTCTACCTGACGGTGTTCGGCTCGATCGTTGCCTTCGGCGCCTACCTGACCCTGCTTGGCCGGATAGGCGCACACAAGGCCGGGTACGCGATGGTCATGTTTCCCGTCGTCGCGCTCATCCTGTCATCGTTGTTCGAGGGGCTGCACATCGATGCACCGACGCTCGCGGGGACCGTGCTTGTGATCGCCGGCAATCTATTTGTGCTGAGCCGCCGCAGCAATGGCGCGGCGGCGAACTCGAAGGAACCCGCACGCTCAACGGCGTGCGACGGATCGGCCGAACAAAGTCGAGCTGGCGGTCAGGTGTTGACGACCCGTCGAGAACCCACGCTGTCGCTGCGCCGTCAGTAGATCCGGTCAGTGCGCACGCGCTCGGCGCAGTACTGCTGGGTACGCATCCCGTAGTGCGCACAGTGTCCGTTGGCCTCCATGCGCTGGCAAACCTGCACCGTCCGCCACTCGTAGCGAACGCATTCGCCCATGAACGAACAACCGGACAGCGAGGTCAGAGCGACGACGATGGATATCGCCGCTAGCCGAATTCGGAACGATTTTGTTGGGAACCGCATTGTCCTTCTCCCGATAGGGGTTCCCCCCCGGGAACCTATGGTGAAGGACGTGACAACCGGGGAATTGTCAGGCGCGCGACGCTCGTCCGTTACTGGCGCGATGCATAGTAGGCAACGACCATCGGATCCGACTCGATGCGGCCGTAGTGCCTGGCCAGCGTCGGCGCCAGGCGGTCGACGAGGTCGGTTGGCACGTGATCGAGCGTACCCGAGCGCAGCGAACGCACCTGCACGAAGGCCTTCAAGTCAGCCATCGTCAGCCGGCCGTCCGCGAAGTACTCACCGCCACCGCGTTTCAGGAGTTGCTCGAAACCGCGAACGAAGGTCGACAACCAGCCATCGACGAGTTCTTCTCGGGCTCGCTTGAGTTCGTCGCCTTCGAGACCGAACGTATGTACTACGTAGTGCAGCAGATCTTCGTGCGCACCGAGCACCTCGTCGCAATACAGCGCCTGTTGCGGGTCCTCCGGATAGAGACCGGCTATCCTGCCGACATAGCGGGCCATCGCGTTCGACTGCGTCACGGGCGTGCCGTCAATTTCCAGAACGGGGGCGCATCGGAACGGCATTGAGTCGCGCTGCGCGACAAACTCCTCGAACGAGATCCGGTGGTCCTCGAAGTCGATTCCGGCGCTGTGAAATGCAATGCGGATCGGCTCCCCGCGTCCGCCGTCGAAATCGAAATACGTTAGCTTGTAGTGTGTCACTGGCAGTCACCCTGGCTGATTGTGAAATCATAGTACTTCGTCGGGATGCTACCTTGTAGCCATGGAAGACGGGATGACACCGTGAACGATCCGCGCGTGGCGGACAGAGCCGCATCGCGGCCGCCGCTTCTGCCGGTACTCGCAGTGAACTTCGTCGGGACGCTGGGCTTCAGCATCGTCGTGCCGTTCCTCGTCTATCTGGTGACGCGCTGGGGCGGCAACGCGTTGATCTACGGATTGATCGGCGCGACGTACTCGGCTTTTCAGCTGATCGGCGCGCCGATACTCGGCCGCTGGTCCGATCGCTTCGGTCGCCGCCGTATCCTGCTTCTGAGTCAGGCGGGCACGTTGGTGTCATGGCTGATCTTTCTAGCGGCATTCTTCATTCCGGCGACCGTCATTCGCGACGTGAACTCGACGGCGCTCGGCGAGTTCTCGCTGACGATACCGCTGATACTGTTGCTTCTCGCCCGTGTCGTCGACGGATTGACCGGCGGCAATGTCTCGGTCGCCAATGCCTATCTTGCGGACATCACGGACGAGGCCGATCGAAGCCGGAATTTCGGCCGAATGGCATTGTCCGGTAACCTGGGTTTCGTACTCGGACCCGTCCTCGCCGGATTGCTCGGCGCCACGGTCTATGGCGAGATGCTGCCCGTGCTTGCCGCGATTGTCGTGTCCATCGTCGCTATGATCATCATCGGCTTCGGCCTGCGCGACGTCGACCCCTGCGCGGCCGAGCATTCAGAAGGCAGGAGTTGCCGTGAAGTGGCGGGGCAGGAACACCGGAAGTCCGTCTCGGCCCGGGACCCGTCGCCGGCGCGCTTTGTCGACGTCGTGAACTTGGATGGCGTGAGGCCACTGCTGACGATCTACTTCCTGGTGATGCTCGGATTCAGCTTTTTCTACATCGGCTTCCCGGTGCATGCGGTCGGCGCCCTGGGGTGGACAGTTGCCGAGACAGGCCTGTTCTTCACATGGCTCAGTCTCGTCATGGTGATTGTGCAGGGCCCGCTCCTCGGTCGACTGTCGGCGCGAGTCGGACAGCGGCAGCTAGCCGTCGGTGGCGCCATCGTACTGACCGCCGGCTTTGCGGTTCTGTACCTGAGCAATGTCACGACGATCTATCTTGCCGCCACGCTGATCGCGCTCGGAAACGGCCTGATGTGGCCAACGGTCATGGCGATTCTGTCGACGGCGGCCGGCAACCGCCATCAGGGTGCCGTTCAAGGCATCAGCGGCAGCGTCGGCGCAGTCGCGAGCATAGTCGGACTCATCGCCGGAGGACTGGCCTACGAAGCGATTGGGGGCGGTGTGTTCATCGCGGCGGCCGTGCTGGTCCTGCCTGTCGCGCTGCTGGTGCCGGGTACCTCGGACGCTACTCCTCAGAACTCATGAAAATCTCTTCGCCGGGCGCGTCGCCCAGATACCGGAGCTCTTCCAACTGGGCGTCCGAAAGCTCGTAGATGTGACCGATGACGCAACCGCGTATCGTGTCGTGATCGGAATACAGATGGCGCGCCGAGACCCGGTGATCGATCATGCCGCCGGACCATTGCCGCTCGCGGAGCTCGTCGCAACGGGAACGAAACTGGATCAGATGATGGCCGCGCCGCTCCGGCAGCACGACGAAGTGATCGTTCACGTACAACCAGATGATCTCGTCGTACATGCGGATGCGCTGAACCTCGACCAGTTCGCTGGCCGCGATGAAGTCGTGAACGGCCTCCAGCTCCTTACCCGGGCCCATGCGCGATACCGTGCCGCCGCAAGCCGCAAGGCTGAGCAGCACGATCAGGATCGAAACTTGTCTCATGGCGTTCTCCCCGAACTACCCGTTTTGACCTGAATTTCGCGCTGTTGTTGCAACGATTCGCGGCTGAATTGCCGCACCGTGACCCGCCGGGCTGGATCCGCGCCAACTGCCTTTGGGCGTCGCGCCCGTCATGCCGGCGGCGACGGCGGGCGATCCCGGTTTCCGGGAGAGCTCGACGCATCCGCTCAGGCCGCGGACGGTCCGAAGGTCTCGGTATGAATACTGTCCGGGTCGACGCCCGCGGCGATCAGTTCCTCAGTCAGGTCCGACATGAATCTGAGCGGGCCGCAGAGGTAGAAGTCCGCTTCCGTGTTCGGGTTGAGTTCGAGGATGTCTGCTGCCTGGATCCGGCCCTGCCGGTGATAGTCACTGCCTGCCACATCCGCACTGCGCGGGCGGCTGTACGCGATATCGACCGCCACCGAGGAATATCGCCGCGCCAGGTCCCGCACCTCTTCCGACAGCGGATGGTGAGCCCCGTCGCGAGCACCGTGGACGAACAGGATCGGCCGAGCGGCGCCCTCGCCCGCGAGCTGATGCAGCATACTGAGCATCGGCGTCAGTCCGATGCCCGCACTGATCAACACGACCGGCCGTCCACTGTGCGTCAGCAGGAAATCGCCGGCCGGCGCGCGGGCGCTGACGATATCGCCCTCCTCGACGCCGTCATGCAGAAGGTTTGAGACGAGGCCGTTCGGCTGGCGCTTGACACTGATCCGGTAGTGCCCCTGCCCCGGTCCGTTCGACAGCGAGTAGGTGCGCATGACGGGCCCATCCATGCCTTCGACGTTGAGTTCGATCGGCAAGTGCTGTCCGGCCTCGAAGTCCGGCAGCTCGCCGCCGTCGCGTGACGTGAAATACAGGGAAACGACGTCGTCCGACTCTTTGACTTTTCTCACTACTCTGAGTGAGCGAACCGACCCGGCAGGGTCGCTCCAGCGCAGCGGCAAGCCACCCTCGAGCCTGACGACCCGATCGATATCGATGACGACGAGCCGCTGCGCGCCCGGGTGCTCCGCGACAGCGTCCGAGTGCCAGTCGATCTCCGCAGTGCCGGTGATTTGCAGCAGACTGCCATTGTCGAAATCGACGAACAGCAGCCCGGCCCTCGGATCCATGACCAGGTTGCCGATCGTGTTGAAATGGTTGTTGCCCGCATAGTCGGGGAATACGATCCGCCGGTCGTCCACGACCTTGACGAAGCCTGCATTGCCGCCGCGGTGCGATGCATCCATACCGAATGCACGGTCGTCGCCGTCCTCGGGTGTGCCATGGTAGCCACTGGCGATGAAGAAGGTGTCCGCAGTCTCGATCCACGCCTGCATGGACTCGTCCAGCCGATCGTGGCGGCTGGCAATAGCGTCCGAGGGCTTAGCGTCGACCGGAAACCACTGACGGTCGGTAATGTACTGGGGACAATTGCCGAAGGCCTGGCCGACCTCGAATCGCAGCCGCCCCGCAGCGGTCTCGGTGATCGTTCCATTGACCCGATTTCTTCGGCGGGTCTCCAACTCGATACCGAGCAGGCCCAGCTCGCTTCCCGCCGTTAGTGAACCCTCGAGGGCGTCGCCCTTGAGCAGGTTCGTTGCGAATACGAGTCCCGTGTCGTCAGGTGACTGTACGAAGCCTGGCGGGCCCGCCAGCAGCGTTGCCCAGGGGCGGCCGGCCTCGTCACGCGCCGTCGCGACGACGAACGGCAGCTGCGTGTAGAACTCGCGATGCTGGTCCGGCATGAACGGCCGGACGACGCGCGTTGCCCAGGGCTCGATGGCGTCGCGCACGCCCAGCCGCTGCTGGACCCGCTGTTCACCGACGTGGAACGGCGAGTCGCTCATGCGTCGATGAATTCGACACGGATGTTGCCGGGAATACGGCACATCATGTGCTTGATGCCGGTGCTGCCCAGGCCCTCGGGCTCGAACTCGATCTCGCAGTCCGAGCGCGAACCGAGTTCCTCGACCAGTTTGTCCAGATTCGCTGCGCGAAGCGCGAGGTGATGTAGCCCGATGTTTGCCCGGCGATCGAATGGCGTCGCCGCCTCCGGGTTTTCGGCCTGCCACAGGGTAATCATGATGTCGCCGTCGCTCACGAACGCCGCCGGATAGTCCGGAACCTCGCCGACCTGCTCGAAGCCCAGCGCCTCGGTGAAGAACTGGCGCGCATCGGCGAGATTCGGGACCGTCAGCCCGACATGATGGGCACCTCGGGTTCTGGTCAGTTTGTTGGCTGTACGCATGGTCTTTGTCCGTTTCGGTTGAGATTGCGGACAGTGTGCGTCTATCAGCATTGAGGATAAATAGAGCAATATCTAATTTACCTCTACGAAATTCGTAGTAATCTACCCGCATGGACCGACTGACAGCGATGCGCACCTTCGTCGAGATCGTCGACGGCGGGAGCCTGACCGCGGCCGCCGAGACGCTGAATCGCTCGCAGCCCACCGTCGTGCGGACGCTGGCGGCGCTGGAGGAGCACCTGGGCGTTTTGCTGCTAAGACGCACGACACGGCGCATGTCGCTGACGCCGGAGGGCGAGGATTACCTGGCACGGTGCCGTCGAATCCTGGCCGACGTCGAGGAGGCCGAGCGCATTGCGAGCCGGGAGGACGCCGAGCCGAGCGGCGGCATACGTATGACGGCGCCGCTGGAGTTCGGACGACTGCATGTTGCGCCCGCGATTACCGCCTTCCTGTGGCGCTACGACCGAGTGCGGGTCGATCTGCTGTTGCTCGACCGCAATGTCGACCTGATCGAGGAGGGTCTGGACCTGGCACTCCGGATCGGTCCGCTGACCGACTCATCGATGATCGCCGTCGGCCTGGGCCAGGTCCGGCGTGTCGTCGTCGCGAGCGACGCATTGCTGCAAAAGACCGGTGTCCCGGATCACCCCAATGCGCTGCGGAACCTGCCGTGTATCCGGCAACAAAACCTGCCCAGAGCCGAGACGGCATGGCCGTTCGAGGAAAACGGTCGTGAGTTCAGCGTGCCGATCGACGGCCGCTTCGGCTGCAATCAGGTTGCGGCCGCGGCTTCCGCGTGCGTGAACGGCGTGGGCTTCGGCCGGTTTCTCTCCTACCAGGTGCAGGACCTGATAGGAGAGGGTCGGCTGCGAATCGTACTCGAAGCATACGAACCCGACCCGTGGCCGGTCAGTCTGGTCTATCCGGGCGGTCGGCTCGTTTCGTCGAGAGTCCGGGCATTGATCGACTGGATCAGAGACGCTATGCCCGGACGGGCTGCGCTGGCTTCTTCGCGATAACGAACACCGCCTTGCCCTTGCCCGGGCGCCATTCGTAGTCGATCTCGAAGCCTGCCGCCCTGATACTGTCGAGCAGTTCCGCACGGCTGAAAATCCGTACGAGAGGAATCAGTCCCAGCCAACGTCCAACCGGTCCAATGAACCGAAACCACTTCATGTGATCGCCGAGGCAGGCCGTACTCGAGACGAAAACGCCCCCGGGCTTCAGCATGGAATGGACTTTGCGTATCGCCGGCTCCCTGTCATCGAGCAAGTGCAGCAGGCTAAGCGTGAGAACCGCATCCAACGATTCGTCGGCGACGCCAATGTCCTCCAGCGAGGCTTGCTCGAACGTCAGGTTCTCGAGGCCGCTGTCGGCGGCCTTGTACCTGGCAATCTCAATCATGCGTTTCGAGACGTCCGTTGCACGATAGTGCTTCACGTGCGGCGCATGCAGGACGGCCGTGCCGCCCGTACCGCAGCCGAGTTCGAGCACCTCGCTCTCGGGCGTCAGGTAGCGGCGGGTGACCTCGAGTTTCTTTCGGTACGCATCTTCGTCCGCGATCGGCGACCTCGAGTAGCGATCCGCGATCCTGTCCCAGAATCTCGTCGGTGTAGCCATTGTTCGTTTCTCCTCGTTCAGAGTATTACCCATTGCTGACATCGTTGTTCACCCCCTTGTGGTTCGTCTGATTGCCCGCCGCATCAGGCCGTCGGGACTCATGAGTTCGTACGCCCATTCCTGAACCGGCGTGCGCAGCCCGGGAAATTCGAGCAAGCGTTCGGCCAGGTTCACCCAATTCCAGCCGGCGATCGCGATAAGGACCCACGCGACCGTCGCCGCCGCCAGGACGGCCAGCCCGGCGTCCGCGGCCTGGCGTGCGGTCGCTGCTGGCGTTGATTGCACTGTCATGATCGTCTCCAGGGGCCCAGTGCCCCATTCGTCGGCGAGCATGGTATGCATGCGTAAACGCAGATAGAATCCCAGTATCCGCATTCTGTATATGCATATTTGTATGGACTGGAGATCGGTCGATTTTGACTGGAATCGCGCCCGGGCCTTCCTCGTGACGGCCGAGGAAGGCTCGCTGTCGGCGGCGGCGCGGGCACTCGGGATGGCCCAGCCGACGCTCGGGAGACAGGTGACGGCACTCGAGGAGGAACTCGGCGTGGCCCTGTTCGAGCGGGGCGCCCGCGGCCTCGAGCTCACGCCGACCGGCACGGAGCTGGTGGAGCACGTAAGAGCGATGGGTGACGCCGCCACGCGCCTGTCGCTATCGGCGTCCGGTCAGTCGCAATCCATCGAAGGCTCGATCTGCGTCACCGCAACCGAAGTCGTGGCCGCCTACGTGCTGCCTCCCATCGTTCGTGAGTTACGCCTCGAGCACCCGGGGATCGAAGTCGAGATCATTGCGTCGAACGAGACCAGCGATTTGACCCGCCGCGAAGCCGACATCGCGATCCGCGCATTCCGGCCGACGCAACAGGACCTCATCGCGAAGCGCATTGGCGACATGGATGTCTACCTCTACGCATCCTCGGCGTATCTCGACACACTCGGCGATCCGAGCAAGCCCGAAGACCTGGCCGACGCAACCTTCATCGGTGTCGATCGAACCGACCGCTACCCCGCCGCGCTGCGCGAGCTCGGGCTTCCGGTTACCCGGCGAAATTTCGCGATCATCACGGGGAGCCATCTCGCCCACTGGGAACTGGTGAAACACGGTGCCGGCATCGGCGTGATGCCGGCGATCATCGGCGATGCCGAACCGAAGGTGCAGCGCGCGCTGCCGGAACTTCCTTCGATGCCCGTCGAGGGTTGGCTGGTCGCGCATCGTGAACTTCGTAGCAGTCGCCGCGTACGAACGGTATTCGACTTCCTGGCTGAACGCCTGACGCCGCCGGCTCAGTAACGACCGTGCGACTTTGGGCGGCTAGTCAGCCTCCTGGACCGCTACCGCCTTGCGCTGAAACAAGAGACCGCTCACCGCCGCGCCGACGATAACCAAGGCGAAAGCAGCAATGTCCATGCCCTTGACCGGCGTGCCGGCGAAACCGTACATCGCAACGATCGCGATGCCGAGCGAAATCATAATGGCGCCGACGATCTGTCGTGCTGCGTGCGGCATCGAGGCACTGGGATCGAATGGTCGACGTTCGAACGCGGCGAGCAGGAACGCGACCGGCAATAGGAGGACAAGTAGACCGAATACCCAGGGAATCCGTGACCACCACCACTCGGTGCTCCCCGGGTCGATGCCGAGGAAGAAACCGCCTGCGTAGAACAGCGCCGCGGTAACGGCAATCATCAGAGTGATATGCCACAAATAGAGCGTCATGATCATGCTGTTAATAAGGACCGTCGCCGTCCACAAGCGCAGGCCGTCGAGGGCGCGACGCATCGGACCCTCGAGCGACAGAAGGAGGCCGAGCTGCACGACGCCGAGCACGAGCAGCGTGATCTTCGGCGGCAACGAATTGCTGACGTCCTCCCCGGGCGAACCCACCATCGCCATCGGATAGGGTCCGAAGTTGATGAGAAGGTAGAGCGCGACGAAAGCGACGAACGCGTACCCCAGCAACATGACCGGACCGCCAAGCCGGCCTTCGCGCCACGCGTAACCGAGCTGGTGGACGCCGAGCCAGACCCAGAAGTAATTGCTCCAGCCGACCCATTCCACGCCGGCGAAGAACAGCCAGTCGGTGACAGCTGCGAGCGCCACGAATCCCCAGAAGGATGCGAAGCCGAACTTTCGCCACAGCGAATACGTCAGCGGTGCGAGCACCACCACCATGATGTAGATCGCGAGGAACCAGGTCGGGATCAGCGAGGCTCGGGAGGTGTACTGAATCACCTCCGCCGACACGCCTAGCAGATACTGCGCCAGTGCAATACCGCCCCAGCCGATCAGCAGAAACAATAGCGGCGCGACGAGCCGGTTCAGCCTTGCTGCGAGCCACGTCGCATAGGGCTGACCCTTCGTATGGGCACTCTGCAGCGTGATCGAATTCGAGAATCCGCCGACGATGAAGAAGATCGGCATGACCTGAAATGCCCAGGTCATCCAGTGCAGGTCGGTCGTGATTTCGAGCAGGTGCCCGGGCGCGATGGTCCCGTCCTGATAGTAGACGGTCGCGATCAGCCAGTGGCCGATGACGACAACGAGAATCGATGCCGCCCGCAGGAAATCGACGTAGCGATTGCGAGACTCGGGCGTCTTCGCCGCGAGATCCCTTGCGTTACCCCAGATCCGCATAGACCGTCTCCACGTACCTGCCAACGCCATGCATTATGCGGCAGGGTGCGGAGGCTGTCTAAGCACCCGTCTGAGGATTTGATGAGGATTTCGCCGCCGTCACGCAAAGCCGATCCAATGACCGCGGTACTCGAAACGGGTCTGCCCTCGAGCCCCGTCCTCGACGGGCTATGAAGTCGGTAGCGCGTGTGCCGGTGCCGCTCGAGGAGTCGAAAGCGAGGCTTCGAAGGGCTACGCGTCGTTCCGCCGACCCGAATCGCGAATGTACGCCTCGGTTTCGGCCCGCGTCGGGGGCGAACACCCGGCTCGGGTCACATTGATGGCGGCCGAGGCACAGGCGAAGTCCAGCGCGCGCTCCAACGGCTCCGGCTCGGCGTCCGCGAGCGGCGCGTCGAAGGCACCCGCACGATAGAGCGCGCCGAGGAAATTAGCGTGGAAGGTGTCGCCCGCACCGACGGTGTCGGCGACATTGTCCACTCGATACCCGCTGTGAACTATGACCTCCTGCCCGGTGTACACGCTGGCGCCGCCGCTCCCCAGGGTGGTCACGAGCAGCCCGCCGCCCATCTCCTGATGCGCGATCGCGGCGCTGGCAACCACGGAATCGCCGAGGCCCATCGGTTCGAGATCCTCGTCGCTGGCCTTGACGATATCCGCCAGCGGCAGCAAGGCTCGAACGCCGCGGAGATAGGCGCCGGTGTCGAAGCTCGCGCGCAGGCGAATATTGATGTCGACGCTAATGGCGACGCCGCGGTCGCGCAGGAGTTCGAACAGTCTGCGGATCTTCGGCAACTGGCTGGGCGTGATCGCCAGCGAACCGGTGTGGAAGACCTTGAGGTCGTCGGGCAATGCCGCTTCTATCTGCTCGAACGAGACGTCCTTGTCGGCGATGCCTTCGCGATAGAGCCGATACGCCGGTTGCCCGGTATCGTCGAGCGTCACGAGGGCCAGTGACGTCGGTCTCGGCGATCGCCTCGCGATACCCATCGCGACTCCCTCTCGACTCAGCGACGCGTGCAGTTGATCTCCGAACGTGTCGTCGGACAACGGTGACAGGTAGCGAACGGGAACGTGCTGCCTGGCGAGTCCGACGGCGACGTTGTAGGGCGAACCGCCGAGGTGCGGACGGTAGGCGCCATCGTCACCCACGATGAGATCGACCAGCGCTTCGCCCAGAACGGCGACGGTCATTGCATCCGACCCCGGATGCCCTGTTCCGCACCGCCCTCACTGCCCCGTCCCATCGCGTTCCACTCCAATCGCCGACCAGCGGCAATACTACCAGCGCACTGCAGCCGCACGACCGGCGCACCGCAGGACGAAAAAAGGCTTGCATCGATGTACCACTATATGTACCATCTTGTCACATGGTACATACGGTACGAGGTGGTACATGGAGATTTCGATCGATCTGAACGGCTCTGAGCCCGTGTTTGCCCAGCTCATTGGGCAGATCAAGGCCGCCGTGCAGAACGGTGCGCTGGGTCCAGGCGATCCACTGCCCTCGATCCGCCAGCTGGCGACCGATCTCGAGCTCAACAGCAAGACCGTGGCGAAAGCCTATCGGTTGTTGGAGCGCGATTCGGTGGTGGAGACCCGGGGCTATCGGGGCACCTTCGTGCACAGCGACGCGATTGCCAACAGCGAGGTCGACCTGAACGCCTGGGTCACCGAACGACTCACGACGACGATTGCCGAATTCCGCAAATCGGGCGTAACGGACGCCGAGATTCGCAATGCATTCGCCAGCGTCATGAACGAACACACGATTCAAGGAGCCTGACATGACTACGTGGACGGACAGTCTTTTCTACATCGCCTTCCTGGGGCAGATCTTCGTGATCTCGTGGTACTTCCCGGAGAAGCTTCTCACTCGGATGCGCTACGTCCTGAAGACGTACCCGCCCGAGCAGTATCCGAAGCTCTACCCGCAATCGGTCGAGCACTACCGGATCGGCCACGCGGTTTTCAGAATCGCGAACAGAATCGTCATGGCGATCGGTTTCGCGATCCTGCTACTGGTGTTGTTCGTCATCGATCACTCGTCGTTCGCGGACGACGGCTACATCTCGGAGTTCTGGCCGGCGTTGTACGGCGTGATCCAGTTCGTGCCCCTGATCGCGCTGGAGGTCTCGGAGTTCGGTCAGATGAAGCTCATGCGCAAGGCCGATGTGTCATCTACTCGGACCGCCAATCTGCGGCCACGTCGATTGTTCGACCACGTGTCCCCGCAAGTGCTCGGTCTCGCCGTGGCTGCGATCGCGGCCTCGATCGGGATCGACCTCTACGTGCACGACTTCGAGGTCAGTCTCGGCCACGACACGATGCAGAGGACGCTGGTCCTGATCGGAACCAACGGGCTGCTCGTCGCGCTGGGCGCATGGCTGCTATATGGGCGAAAACTGAATCCGCATCAGGCCGCCGAGGACCGGGCACGGCATGTGAGCGCCTCGCTGACCTCGTTCGCCTACTGCAGCATGGTGATGAGCATGTTCTTCACCGTCTCGGCCATAGACGATGTGTTCGACATCAATTTCCTGGACGCGGCAATCATGAGCGTCTACTTCCAGGCCGTGGTCGGGCTGTCGCTGGGCATTCTGCTGCGCAGCCAGCCGCTGGAGGAAATGAACTTCGACGTTTACAAGGAGAACGGCGCAGCGGCAACCTGACGATTACCCTCGCGGACTTCGCTTTTCGACGGCCCGCACCGGCAGAATGACCCCTTCTGCCGCGGGCCGTTTTTTCTTACTCGTAGCTTGGGAACGTGAATTTCGCGTTCTCGCGGATGCCGCCCTTCGGCCAGCGCTGCGTGATGGTCTTACGGCGCGTGTAGAAACGAACGCTGTCGGGTCCGTAGGCGTACAGATCGCCGAACAGAGAACGTTTCCAGCCGCCGAAGCTGTGGTAAGCGACCGGTACCGGCAACGGCACGTTGATCCCTACCATGCCGACCTTGATGTTGTCGGCGAAGTAACGCGCCGCCTCGCCGTCGCGGGTGAAGATGCAGGTGCCATTGCCATACTCATGATCGTCGATCAGCCGCATGGCGTCCTCTTCGGATTCGGCACGCACCACACACAAGACCGGACCGAAAATCTCCTCCCGGTAGATGCGCATGTTCTCGGTCACCCGGTCGAACAGGCACGGGCCGAGAAAGAAACCGTCCTCATGGCCTTCGACGACGAGATCGCGGCCGTCGATCGCAAGCTCCGCGCCTTCCTCGACACCCAGATCGACATAGGAGCGAACCTTGTCGTGATGCACTTTGGTGATGAGCGGGCCCATATCGTTCGAAGCATCGTCGCCGTTTCCGACCTTCATGCCCGACACCCGCTCCTGGAACTGACTGACCACCGCGTCGGCCGTCTCGTCACCGACACAGACTGCGACCGAGATCGCCATGCAACGCTCACCGCAGGACCCGTAGGCCGCGCCCATTAGTGCGCTGACCGCGTTGTCGACATCCGCGTCGGGCATGACGACAGCGTGGTTCTTGGCGCCACCCAGCGCCTGGACGCGCTTACCGTTCGCCGTGCCCGTCGAGTAGATGTACTCAGCGATAGGCGTGGAACCGACGAAACTCACCGCCTGTACGCGCTCGTCGTTGAGCAACGTGTCGACCGCTTCCTTGTCGCCGTTGACCAGATTGAACACTCCGTCCGGCAGGCCGGCCTCCTTGAGCAATTGCGCGCAGAGCATTGGCGCCGACGGATCCTTCTCCGAGGGCTTCAAGACGAAGGTATTGCCGCAGGCGATCGCCATCGGGTACATCCACATGGGCACCATCGCCGGGAAGTTGAACGGCGTGATGCCGGCAACGACACCGAGGGGCTGCATTTCGGACCAGCTGTCGATTCGCGGTCCGACGTTTTTCGAGTGCTCGCCTTTCAATAGCTCAGGGATACCGCAGGCGTATTCGACGACTTCGACGCCCCGAATGAACTCGCCCATTGCATCGTCGACGACCTTGCCGTGCTCGTCGGTGATCGCCGCGGCGATCTCGTCGGCATGCTCCTCGAGTAGCTGTTTGAACCGGAACATGATCCGTGCGCGCTTCATCGGCGGCGTTTCGCGCCAGGCCGGATACGCGGCCTCTGCCGCGGCGATGGCCTCCTCGACCGTTGCTTTTGACGCCATCGCGACGTGACGCGTCACCTGACCGGTTGCCGGGTTCGTGACCGGCTCGGGCCGATTCGTATCGGCGACCATCTCGCCGTTGATGAAGTGACCGACAATCCGGCCGGTGTCCGTCTTCTCTGCAGGACGTGCGTTCATATCGAATTCTCGCTGCTAGTCTGTCGTGTCGATGACGTGACGCAGACGCTCGAATGCGTGCTGCCAATCGTCGACGTTCGAATTCAGGAAGGGTGAGAACTGTAGCGTATCCATGCCGTTGCGGATGATCAGGTTCTCTTCCCAGAAACAGCGTTTGTGAATCTCGAGCCCGCGCGCACCAGGCGCGCCGTCGCGCGGTGCCAGCTCGATAGCGCCCATCAGACCGATATTCCGGACGTCGACGACTTTCTCGTGCCCGGCGAAGGCGTGCAACAGGTCTTCGAACGGCTTGGCAAGCGACGTCGCCTGCTCGAATGTGCCTTCTTCCCGATAAATGTCCATGCAGGCAACGCCCGCGGCAGCAGCGACGGGGTGGCCGGAATAGGTATAGCCGTGGAATAGCTCGATCATCGCTTCGGGCCCCTGCATGAAGGCGTCATGGATGTGTTTTTGGACGAGTACCGCCCCCATCGGAATCACGCCGTTGGTGAGCCCTTTCGCCGTCGTGATCATGTCCGGCTGCACGCCGAAGTATTCGGCGCCGAAGGCCTTGCCGAGCCGGCCGAAGGCGGTGATGACCTCGTCGAAGATCAGCAGAATGCCGTGCTTGTCGCAGATTTCCCGAAGACGTTCGAGGTAGCCGACCGGGGGCGGCAGGATGCCGGTCGACCCGGCTACCGGCTCGACGATGACGGCCGCGATATTGCCGCCGTCGTGGAGCGCGGCAATTTTTTCGAGATCGTCCGCGAGATGCTTGCCCCATTCAGGCTGGCCGCGAGTAAACGCCGTGTGCTCGAGATTCATCGTCGCTCGAATGTGATCGACGCCCGGAATGAGGTTCGCGGAGAACGCTTTGCGGTTGGGCACGATGCCACCGACCGACATGCCACCGAAATTGACACCGTGATAGCCGCGCTCGCGGCCGATCAAGCGCGTCCGATGGCCCTCGCCCCTGGCTCGGTGGTAGCCGAGCGCGATCTTCAGCGCCGTGTCGACCGACTCCGAGCCGGAATTGGTGAAGAAGCACTGCGTGAAGCCCTCGGGCGCGATGCCGATGACGCGCTCGGCGAGTTCGAAGGCGCGATCGTTGCTGGCCTGGAAGCCCATCGCGTAGTCGAGCGTGGCAACCTGTTTCTGCACGGCCTCGACTATCTTCGGGTGGCAGTGCCCGACGCCGGACGTCCAAAGGCCGGAGAACAGGTCGTACACCGTCTCGCCGTCACGGGTCGTGTAGTGGTGCCCTTTCGCACCGGTAATGATCCGCGGTTTCTTTTTGAAGTCGCGATTTGCCGTAAACGGCATCCAGTAAGCGTCGACAGCAGCTGACATGCTCAAACCCTTGTGAAGTCTCGTCCGGGTGGGACCACAGAGTGTACGCCCGCACGTTGACGTTAAACAATGAGTTAAACGCCGACAGCTAATACATTGATTTCATTGACCGTCACCGTCAAAATGTTCAGCTTACTAAACACTGGGGCACGAGAATCATGGACACCGCCATCGGCGAACGGCTGCGCCTGATCCGCCGCCGTCAGGGGCTGTCGCAACGGGAACTGGCGCGGCGCTCCGGCGTCGCCAACGCGACGATCTCGCTGATCGAGAACGGCAAACTGAATCCGACCGTCAGCATGCTCAAGAAAGTGCTCGACGGCGTGCCGGTACGGTTGTCCGAGTTTTTCAGCGACGCCGAGGATGCACCCGAGCGGGTCTTTTTTCGCGCGGACGAACTTACCGAAATCGCAGACGGTGGCGTCTCCTACCGGCAGGTCGGTGCCAACCTGCGCGGCAAGGCCATTCAGTTTTTGAAGGAACGCTACGAGCCGGGCGCCGGGACGGGGCGTCACGAGATCACCCATGAAGGAGAGGAATGCGGACTCGTCGTCAGCGGACGGCTTTCGGTCACGGTCGGCGGCGAGACGGCAACGCTCAGTGCCGGCGACGCCTACTACTTCAAGAGCAATCAGCCGCACAGCTTCGCGAATCCGGGGCCGGAGCCCTGCGAACTGATCACCGCCTGCACGCCGCCTACGTTCTGAATCCGCAGAGCGGAGCTCGCCGTCCCGAGCGTGTCGCGCTCACGGACGTCCGTACGAATCGTCACGTGCGCGCTACATCCATGCGAGAATCGCTCGCGTGACTCGTTTGCTGCCATTGCTGCTCACCGCTTCCGCCGCCTTTGTCGGCGAGAGCGACCGGCCCGTGCCCACGGTCACCGCGTTGGAGAACGACGCTCCGCAGCGAATTCTCTTTGTCGGCAACAGCTACCTGTACTACAACGACAGCCTGCACAATCACGTACGCCGTATGGGCGAGGAAGACGGGCCGCATGTCGCCTACGAATTCAAGTCGGCGACGATCGGCGGCGCTACGCTGGCGCAGCACAATCTGGACAGCCTGCTCGAACCGGGACGCTTGGGCGTGGATCAGCCCTTCGATCTCGTCATTCTGCAGGGCGGTAGCGCGGAGTCGCTCAGTGGCGAAAGTCGGACCCGATTCACCGCGACGGCTGCGGCACTGGAGGCCAGGATACGCGCGGCCGGGGCGGAAACGGCGCTCTACATGACGCATGCCTACGCGGAACCGCACGAGCGCTACGATCCCGGGATGATCCGAGTCGTCGAGGAAGCCTATGTCTCGACCGGGAACGAGATTGGCGCGCTCGTGTTTCCGGTGGGTCTCGCGTTCGAACTCGCGTATGCGCGCCGGCCGGAGATCGAACTCCACAAGCCCTTCGATGGATCGCATCCGAGCATGCTCGGCACCTACCTGGCGGCTTGTGTCGTCTTTGCGAGCCTGTACGACATGCCGGCGGTGGAACTGCGATACGACTACTTCGGCGCTGTGGGTGAAGACGACGCTGTATTCCTCCGCGCCATCGCCGACGAGGTCGTTCGCGATTTCTACGGCCGATGATCCAGTCAGTTCCGCGTCCGGTTCGCCTCGAATGATCGATGCCTATCCCGAGCGCATCGTCTGCCTGACGGAGGAGACGACCGAAACGCTGTATCTGCTGGGCGAGCAGGATCGGATCGTCGGCATTTCCGGATTCACGGTTCGTCCTCCCGAGGCGCGCAAGGAGAAGCCGAAGGTCTCCGCGTTCACCAGCGCGAAGATCGACAAGATCCTCGACCTGAAGCCGGACCTCGTACTGGGGTTCTCCGACCTGCAGGCCGATATCGCCGCGGAACTGATCCGGCACGGCGTAGACGTCCACGTCTTCAATCACCGATCCGTCGCGGGCATATTTCGAATGATTGCGACGGTCGGCGGCGTCATCGGCGCGCAGGCGAAATCAGACGAACTGATTCGAGAGCTTCAGGCGCGCATTGAGCGCATTCGCAATCGGGCCGCGGCGGATGCGCCGCGGCCGCGAGTCTATTTCGAGGAATGGGACGATCCGTTGATCAGCGGCATTCGCTGGGTCTCCGAAATCATCGAGATCGCAGGAGGCGACGATGTTTTTCCGGAGCTGGCATCGGAATCGCTCGGCAAGAACCGGATCATCGCCGATTCCGACGAGGTCATGCGGCGCAAGCCAGACATCGTCCTCGGCTCGTGGTGCGGCAAGAAGTTTCGTCCGGAGCGGGTCGCGGAACGGCCCGGCTGGGCAACGATCCCCGCAGTTGCCAATGGCGACGTTCACGAGGTGAAGTCGGCGATCATTCTGCAGCCAGGACCTGCGGCGCTCACGGACGGCATCGACCGAATCGCCGCGCTGATCGACGAGTGGCGACGAAACCGGCCGTGACTGCCGTCCGCGATCGCGCGCAGAGTCCCTGGTAGCCGTCAGATCACACAGATAACGCCGGCGCCCGCAGGATCCGAGAAGTCCGGTCTGCATTGCGGGTAAAGGTCGCCGTAACCACTGCCCCAGCCTTCCCAGCTATCGAGGTAGTCGGAATAGTCGCCGTCCCCGTAGGAACCGGTGTCGGCGGTGCTGTCGTCTTCCTGCCTCGGGTCTTCCGATACGCAGGCCTCGTTGGCGTACTGTTCGTCCGGATGCAGATCGCTCGGGCCGGCCAGCGCTTCCTGCTGCTCACCGGTCAGCCGGGGCTGCTGAACGGTGCCGCCAGCGACGAGATTGCCTCTCGAATCCAGAAGACGCATCGTGTACGGCGAGCTGCCCGTCGAAACAGAGGTGCTGAGCAGCTGCTCGATGCGCGTCGACAATTGCTGACGATAAAGCCACTCGCCCTGCATACGCAGCGGGGACGCAGTCACTCCGATTCCCCACGACCGTAGCAGCTGCACGGCCTGGGCATGCGACTCCGCATTGATGATCTGGAAGTCCGGGTCCTCGATCAGGACCGTGTAGTACAAAACGCCGAGACTGGAATGTGGCGGATTGACGAGATGGATGAGCGTCGCCCCGTGCACCCGAAGCTCGAGCTGCATCTTCGTGTTGTTGAGATATTCGTTCCACGCAATGTCGTGTGCTCTCTCCACGTTCTGCTCGAGATTGCCGCAGCTGACGCAGGCTGTTTGATTCTCGTCCTCAGGCGCCGTGCAGCCACCGAATGCGACGCGAGATGTGACCAGCAACACGATAGTCAGTACCAGATTGATGGGAATTCTCATGACGGATCCCCCCATGCTTCCTGCATCGTGACCCGGCGTCCGCTCAGCGCCTCGCGAAATTCATCGCTGCTGAGGTTGAACTCCCTTCGAATCATGATCTCCAGCTCGCGCGACAAGCGGTACGGATAGCCGAGTGACTCTCCGGCCAGCGCGATCGCATAGCGATCGAGCATCTCGTCGAGGTATTGCGGGCTGCTCGCGTCCGGTGTGAACGAATAGGCAAAGCGCATGATCGGGCCCGACTTGCCCGACAGCCGGGAGGCTTCCAGCGCGTAGTGCATACGTTCCTGCCGGTTGTCATGCGGCAGCCGGAAGACCAGCGCTTCAGCTGCGGCGGCGTCCGTTGCGGCCATCTGCCGAAGCTCGTCGACATCGTAGGTCAGGTAGGGGTGATAGCCGTATTCGTTCCAGCAGATGATCCTGCCGTCGAAGTCCAGCGGCACGCAGGCCTGGCCGCTTTCGTCCGAGATCTTCGGTATGACGTTGAACCGCTCCTCCGCGATCCGCTGGTAGTCGGGATCGAGCCACAGATCGCGGTACTCGGCCGGAATGTAGCCACGCCGGATCATCTCATCGACCCGCTCCTCGGTCATCACGGCCGTTGCCGGCTCGATGGCGGGCAGCGGTGCCGCCTCCGGGGCCGGACGCTCGAGATCGGCGACCGGCGGAGGTGGCATCGGAGGCGGCCGATCGTCTGCGCGCTCCGGGTCGAGCAACGCGTAACCGAGCGCGAGTCCGACGGCCGCGATGGCGGCAATCGAAACGAGCACGAGTGCTTTCGATTTCATTGTCAGGTCTCCTTCCTTGAATGTATGACAATCGTCTTCATTGAGGTACTGTCGCGGACGCAGCCGCCGGCCTTTCTCGGGTCGCGGCTTCGGCTTCGACTCTGTCGATGCTCCGGCACTCTGTATGTGCGCGACAGCGGCATTTGTCGGCAAAACCGCCGGATTCGCCGAAAATCTTCGAGCACGGGGCCCAATGCCACCGGCGGTTTGCGGTTCCGTGGCCAAGGCGCCATCATGCGCACCGGCCTTGTGCGCGAAACGCACTCGGCAAGATCGCCCGGGGGCTCGAGCGCCGCAGGTACGCTACCCGACACGGTCAACATTTTTCGACATACCCCAGGAGATCATCCAATGAGCGCAGCAAAATCCGGCGATACGGTCAAAATCCACTACACCGGAACTCTCGACGACGGGACGCAATTCGACTCGTCGGCTGGCCGCGAGCCGCTGGAGTTTCAGCTCGGCGCCGGCCAGGTTATTCCGGGCTTCGATGCCGCGGTCGACGGCATGGACGTCGGCGAGAACAAGAGCGTCCGTATCGAAGCTGGCAGCGCGTACGGAGAGCGTCACGATCAGTTGATTCAGCAAGTGCCGCGCAACGCGTTGCCGGAGGAGATCAAGCCGGAAATCGGCATGGCGCTGCAAAGCCAGAGTCCGGAAGGTCAGATCATGAACCTTGTCATCGTCGAGGTGAGCGACGAGACGATTACGGTGGACGGCAACCATCCGCTCGCCGGGCAGGCGTTGAACTTCGACATTGAACTTGTTGCGATCGGGTGATTGCGCGCCTATGGCCAATAGTGCGGCCGAATCCGGTATCTCGCGCCGGGCGACAACCATAGAGCGCAGTCGGCCGAAGACCAGGTTCGCCCGTCACGTGAATCCGATCGCGGAGCGAACCTTCGTCGAGCGAATCGAAACGAACAGCAAGACGACGTGAGCAGCGTCGCGACATCCCTATCGTTTCGGTCGGCGACGGCGGACGACCTGCCCACTATCGTCGCCGTGCTCGCCGATGACGGACTCGGCCGTGAGCGAGAAGACGCCTCACTGCCCTTGCGGCAGGACTACGACGATGCGTTCAAGGCCATGTCGAAGGACGAGAACAACCGCCTGGTCGTAGCCGTGCTCGACGACGTCATCGTCGGCTGTCTGCAGCTAACGTTCATTCCCGGTCTGTCCCGGCTCGGCACGTGGCGCTGCCAAATAGAGGGAGTCCGCGTCGCCGCTTCTCAAAGGGGCGCGGGGGTCGGTCAGGCAATGATGGAGTGGGCGATCGAGGAAAGCAGGCAGCGCGGCTGCCGGCTGGTGCAGTTGACGACCGACAGGCGCCGCGCCGACGCGCATCGCTTCTACGACGGACTGGGCTTCGACGCCAGCCACATTGGAATGAAACTGAAGCTCTAGTCGCTCACAGGCCGGCGGTAGCTGGCGATCAGCAGATCGCGAACTTCATTGCCGAAGGCGAGTCGATCCTCGCAGCCGGGCACGCCGAAAACCGCCTTCGGCTCGAAGGCACCGGCGTCCAGAGCATAGTCCAACAAATCTTCGGCGGAGAACGTCTGCCTTCCGCCGCGCTCCTGAAGCGGAAAATGCAGGTCCGCCAGACCGTCATAGGCGCGATAGACCACTTCCGTGCAGACCATCCGATCGGAGGTGAAGAAATCGAAGTCGAAGTTGTACTGCTTGCCTTCGTGCACGATGGCCCGTTCGATCGCGCGCCGAATCGTCTCCTTGCCGGCTGACGGGCGCAGTACCGCGAAGGAGTCGACCGACAGCGTGTCGGACAATGACCGCAGCCGCACGCCGTCCTTCAGCGCTTCGAGGGTGCAGACGCCATCGGTCCAGAGACTCGCCGTTTCGTCGTCGACGGCGACACCGAATTCCGCGCGCTGCTCCGGCGTCCCAATGTAGAAGGCGGCATGCGGCCAGAATCCGGGCAGAAACAGGTTAGTCAGCGCGATCGCGTGCCGCGTCACGAGCACGTCGCCTGGCTCGAGGCAGTCCGCGATCTCGGAGCGGACCTCGGCGGTGACCCGCTTGTTGTCTTTGACACTGAACTCCGATGCCGCCCGGCCGGCGCCTTCCAGAATCGTGGCCAGCAGATTCTCGGCGCCGGCCTTGCCGCGCCGCCGCCACTTGTGGCTCACATACTCCCAGGCGATCCGAATGTAGTGTCGAATGCTCGGATTGAGTGAGGCTTCGAGGTCCTTCATCTGGTGGACGATGAAACCGACGTCAGGATCGTCGAGCAAAGCTCGAATATGCCGTCGACGTTTCTTCGCGAAGCGCATCGCGTTCAGCATCGCGACGGCGTTGCCATGGTCGACGAACCACGAATAGATCGCAGTGTACTGTCCGCCAGGGATGCGGTACTCGGGAAACGGCTCGTTGAGCTTCCGTTGGATCAGCGTGTGGTAGGCAACCTTGAATAGAAACAGCCTGTCCAGCCGCACCAGCGTGCAGGCAGCGGCGTAGCCGACCAGGAAGTAGCCGAGCTCATCCGTCCGCAGCTTCGCGGTCGGCTTGTCGACCAGTTCGGTGAGGTCCTCGATGAGGCGCCGCAGATTGTCGCGGGTCGTCAACACGCGCGCGAACCAGAAGCCGATGGCTTCGTCTTCGACCGGACGGAACACGCCGCGCTCGACGATGCGGCGCAGCTGTTCGGCCGGCGGCGCGTCCGCCTCGATACTGGAAGCGGAATCGAGCAGGCCGCGTAGCGTGGTCGCGAAACTCTTGATCAATGGCGGCTCCGGAGAGGATGCCGGAATTATATCGATGCCGGCGACGGCCGCACCGTGACGGCTGCCGCTATTCGAGCGGCGTGTCAGGCCCGCGCCATGCACCTGCACCGAGACCGTCGATCGCGTCGACGGCTCGCGCTTGCATAGCGTCACGCTCGCATTCATTCTTGACCGGTCCCCCGGATGCCATGCGAGCACGCCAATGAAAACAATAAAGGGCCCGGCCATATTCCTCGCCCAGTTCGCGTCGGACGAGGCGCCGTTCAACGACCTCGACAGCATTACCAGGTGGGCGGCCGGCCTCGGTTTCAAGGGCGTTCAGATACCGAGCTGGGACACACGTCTGATCAACCTCGAGGAGGCGGCGAACAGCCGCGCGTACTGCGACGACCTGCGCGCGACGCTGGAGAACAACGGCATCCAGGCCACGGAGTTGTCGACTCACCTGCAGGGCCAGCTCGTCGCCGTTCATCCGGCCTACGATCAGCTCTTCGATGCATTCGCGCCAGACAGCGTGCACGGTAAACCGGACGCCAGGCAGCGCTGGGCCGTGGATCAGCTCATGCTGGCCGCCAAGGCGTCCGCCAATCTCGGATTACAGGCACACGCGACGTTCTCTGGCGCGCTTGCGTGGCCCTACCTCTATCCGTGGCCGCAGCGTCCGGCGGGGCTCGTGGAAGCCGCTTTCGACGAGCTTGCCAAACGGTGGCGGCCGATCCTCGACGCGTTCGACGAAGCCGGCGTGGATCTCTGCTACGAGATTCATCCGGGGGAGGACCTGCATGACGGCGTCACCTTCGAGATGTTCCTCGAGCTGGTCGACAACCACCCCCGTTGCAACATGCTGTACGACCCGAGTCACTATGTTCTGCAGGCGCTCGACTATGTGGATCACATCGACATCTATCACGAGCGCATCCGGATGTTCCACGTCAAGGATGCTGAACTGAACCCGACAGGCCGTCAGGGTGTGTACGGCGGGTATCAGTCGTGGGTCGACCGGGCCGGGCGATTTCGCTCGCTGGGGGACGGTGAGGTGGACTTCAGTGCCATCTTCTCCAAGTTCGCGCAGTACGACTTCGACGGCTGGGCCGTGCTCGAATGGGAGTGCTGCCTCAAGCACCCCGAGGACGGCGCACGCGAGGGTGCGCAGTTCATCAGCGACCACATAATCCGCGTGACCGAACGCGCCTTCGACGACTTTGCGGGCGCGTCCGTCGATAACGACACCAACAAAGCGCTGCTCGGCATCTCGTAGGCCGAACGCTATGAGTCAAACGACTTCCAAGCGCAGGATTCGTCTCGGCATGGTCGGCGGCGGACAGGGTGCATTCATCGGCGCGGTGCATCGAATCGCCGCCCGTATCGATGACGAATACGAACTTTGCGCGGGCGCGCTATCGTCCGATACCGAACGCGCGCTGGCGTCTGCCCGAGAACTGGGCCTGTCCGAGGATCGCTCCTACGGCAGCTACGAAGCGATGGCGACAGCCGAGTCCGCGCGCGACGACGGCATCGAAGCGGTCGCGATCGTCACGCCGAATCACACGCACTACCCCATTGCGCGAGCCTTCCTCGCGGCGGGCATCCACGTCATTTGCGACAAACCGATGACCGTAACCGTCGACGAGGCCGACGCACTGCTGGACGCTGCTCGCGACGCGAATCGGATTCTGGCGGTGACCTACAACTACACCGGCTATCCGATGGTCAGACAGGCCCGGGCAATGATCGAACGCGGCGATCTCGGCAACATTCGGACGATTCGGGTTCAGTATGCGCAGGACTGGCTGAGCGAATCGATCGAGTCGGGCGGACAGAAGCAGGCCGAGTGGCGCACCGATCCGGCGCGATCCGGAGCCGGCGGCTGCATCGGCGACATCGGGACGCACGCATACCACCTCGCCTGCTTTGTCACGGGTCTGAAGCTGGAATCGCTCTGCGCCGAGCTTTCGACGTTTGTCGACGGCCGCCGGCTCGACGACAACGCTCAGCTACTGCTGCGTTTCACCGGTGGCGCCAGGGGCATGCTGTGGTCCAGCCAGGTCGCGGTCGGCAATGAAAACAATCTCGAACTCGAGGTCTACGGCGACAAAGGTGGACTCTCATGGCGACAGGAAGCGCCGAACTCACTGAACTATACCCGGCTCGGCGAGACGCCGCAACGAATCACCCGCGGCAGCGCCTCGGCAAACGAGGCGGCTTCGCGCACGACCCGGATACCGGCGGGCCACCCGGAGGGCTACCTCGAGGCTTTCGCCACGATCTATAGCGAAGTCGCCAGGGCGATACGCGCTGCGCGGACCGAAGATTCGGCACCGGACGACGTCGTGTTTCCAACCGGCGAGGACGGCAGGGCCGGCGTTCTGTTCGTTGACGCGGCCGTGCGATCCAGCGCCGCAGGCGGCGTCTGGGTCGACCTCTGACCGACCGGCTTGTCTCAGCCGGCGGACTGTTGTCGAGCGCGGCGGACGAAGAACAGCGTGCCGTAGAAGACGATCAGAACCGCCGGGAGAATGCTCATCGTTCTAAGCGCCTCGGCTCCCTCGGCGTTTTCCAGCACCCGGCCCATGATCGGCAGAACGACTGACACGGACAGCATGCCGAGACCGCCCATGATCGACAGGCCGAACGCGCCGCTCTCGGGCTTGTTCTCCGAGATGAAGGCCAGCGTCGTCGGCCAGAAGAAGGTGATGCCGAGCGCGAATACGCCAGCGGCGACAAAGACGAAAGCGCCGGATGCGCTTGCCAGCAGCTGGAGACCCAGGAACGAGACGATGGCGGAGAACCAGAGCATGCCGACCGTGCTGATCCTTTGATTGATCGGCCCGGCGAACGCTCGGCCGATCATCATGATGCCGTTGATGAACGCGAGCACCAGCAGCGCGTTGACGCCGGTGGCACCCAGCAGCGTCTCTATGCGCTGCGTCGTTCCGAGCTCCGTTGCCGCTGACATCATCATGCACAGGCCGATGAACAAATAGAGCGGCGTAGCCAGGCTCTTGAGAGAGTCCGTGGCGCTCACGCCCATCTCGACTCGCTCGGTCAGCGGGAACGTCTGCCCCCAGACCAGGTAGCCGTAGACAGCGAGTGGAATGAACAGCGTCCCCACCAGCACCTGCCAGCTCAGGCCCGCGATATCCATCAGCAGATAGCCCGCAATCGAACCAATGACGATCCCGCCCGGGAACCACAGGTGGAATCGATTCAGCATCTTGGTCTTCTCGCGCGGGTACATGCTCGCGACCAGCGGATTGCAGACAGCCTCGACCATGCCGTTGCCGAGGCCCATGAACAGCGTCGCGACAAACAGCGAGGTCAGATCGCTTGCAAGCAGCGTGGCCACGATGCCCGCCGCGTGCATGGCGAATGCGATCCACATGCATTTCCGCATTCCTAAGTGGTCGACGACCGGTCCGCCGAACATCATCGCCAGCGTAAAACCCCAGAACGCCGGGCCGAAGGCGTAGCCGATCTCTTCGAGTGTCAGCCCGACGCCGACAGGCCCGAAGACCGTCTCCAACCGCGCGCGAATGGCAAACGTCATCGCGGTCAGGGTGAGCGCGATGCAACTGGCGACGAAGAGCCGCCGTTGGTGAATATCAGACATGGTTGCCGCCCCTGGTGTTCTTCTTTGTCGTCATACGCGGCCCCCTGCTGCTGACTCCAGGCACGCCGTATTGCTGTGACAAACCTTAGCGTATCGGCCTGCGTTATTACAGCGCATCGGTTTCAGCGGTTATTGATCGCTTACCGCCCATTGGCTAAGGTGAACTTACAAATTGCGGCGCGAGCACCGACTGTGCCAATGACAAGAAGAACAATGCTGGGCTCGATGAGTGCGGCCGCATTTCTGCAGATGCTGGCCGGCCGCGACGTCCTGGCGGCTGATCGTCAGGACCATCGAGAGCAGCTATCCGGACTCGCCTGCAACATCGACACCTGGTGGCTCGACGTGCCGTTCCTGGAACGATTTCGTCTTGCGGCCGAACACGGTTTCACCGCGGTCGAGTTCTGGAGTCCGGTTGAGGAAGGACGCGACATGGACGCCGTCGCGGTGCACTGCCGCGACTGGGGTCTGGGTGTCGTTCAGTTTACGGGCTGGTTCGGACCGAGCCTCGCCGATCGCGGCAATCACGATGCGTTCGCGGCCACGATGCGGCTCGCGGTCGACCTCGCTCATCAGTTGCATGCGCCGATGTTTACCGTCGTCGGGCACGAGCAGGTCGACGGGATCGGGCAGGCGGACAGCGTCGGCAACATCACCGCCGCTCTGGAAAGCGTCGTTCCCATACTCGAGGACGCCGGGAAGACATTGATTCTCGAGCCCTTCAATCCGGTCGACCACGCGGGGTTTTTCCTGAACGGCTCGGCCGACGCTCTCGACATATGCCGGCGCATCGACTCGCCGTTCGTCAAGATCAACTGGGACCTGTATCACATGCAGCTTACCGAGGGGAATCTGATTGCAAACATGCGCGCCGGCATCGACCAGATTGGCTACGTACAGGTCGCAGACGTTCCCGGACGTCATCAGCCGGGAACCGGTGAGCTCAACTACGCCTTCATCTTCAATGCGATTCGCGAGCTGGGCTATGCCGGCCCTATCGGCCTGGAATGCTGGCCCGACGCGCGGGGCGAACAAGCCGCTATCGCGGATCTGCTCGCTGTGTATGACTGAGATAACGGGGAAGTCACGATATGCCTAAGGACGCCGAAACGCTGACGCGCCGCGCCGCCATCAAGCGGCTTGGGGCATTGATCGGATGCACGATGACGGCGTCCCAGCTTAGCCTGCTCGCGGCCAATGCGGCGGCGGCGGATCACTCCGATCCGGTGTTCTTCGACGAGCAGCAGTTCGCCATGCTCACGAGGATCGCCGACCTGATCATTCCGGAGACAGACTCGCCAGGCGCACTCGGCGCCGGAGTGCATCACTTCATCGACATGATGTTTGCCGAATGGGCGTCGGCGGAGCGGCAGGCACAATGGATCGACGGACTGGCCGGAATCGACGAGCGTGCACGGGAAGCGGGAATGGACAGTTTCTCCGCCGGCACGTCGCAACAGCAGTTCGACCTGCTTCGATCGCTGGATCACGAGTACTTCGAACAGGGCTATGTGCCCACGTTCTTCTCGGGACTCAAGCAGATGGTCCTGTTCGCGTACTACAACTCCGAGGTCGGCGCCACGATCGAGCTGCGCTATCAGGCGGTCCCGGGCGACTTCGTGCCCTGCATGCCCTACAGCGAAGGCGATCGCGCGTGGTTCTGGAACGGGTATTCCTATGGCCTCTGAGACGAACAGCGAATTCGACGCAATCGTCGTCGGCTCCGGCATCTCCGGGGGCTGGGCGGCGAAGGAACTCACCGAACGCGGCCTCAGGGTCCTGTTGCTGGAACGGGGGCGCAATGTCACACACCGGGCCGACTATCCGACGGAAGGCAAGGGAAACTGGCAGCTGCCCCACTACGGCCAGATTCCCGAAACGGAACTCGAAGACGACTATTACGTGCAGAAGGACTGCTACGCCTTCAACGATTTCACGAAGCACTTCTTCGTCAACGATCGGGAGAATCCGTACTCGACGCCCGAGGACAAACCGTTCCCGTGGATTCGCGGGTATCACCTGGGTGGCCGATCATTGACCTGGCATCGGCAGAGTTACCGCCTGAGCGAAATGGATTTCGAAGCCAACAAGAAAGACGGCCACGGTGTCGACTGGCCGATACGGTACAGCGACCTTGCGCCCTGGTACGACCATGTCGAGACCTTCGCCGGTATCAGTGGATCTCACGAAGGGCTGCCGCAGCTCCCGGATGGGCAGTTCCAGCCACCCTTCGAGATGAACTGCGTCGAACTCGAGATCAAGGAACGGATCGAGACAGCGCTGCCGGGACGCAAGCTGATCATCGGCCGTGCGGCGCATATCACTGAACCGACTCAGGAGCAGATGTCGCTCGGCCGGACCCGATGTATGAACCGCAGCGAATGCCAGCGCGGATGTTCCTTCGGCGCCTACTTCTCGAGTTTGTCGGCGACGTTGCCTGCGGCGAATCGAACCGGAAACCTGACGACGGTCACCGATGCCATCGTCGAGGGAATCGACTATGACGACGGTCGGCGGCGCGCCTCGGGCGTTCGTGTCGTTGACGCGAACACCAAAGAGCGGCGCCGCTACACTGGCCGGCTGGTTTTCCTCTGCGCCTCGGCTCTCGGTACGACGCAGATCATGCTGAATTCGCGATCGGAGCGATTCCCGAACGGTATTGCGAATTCGAGCGGCACGTTGGGCCGCTACCTGATGGACCATGTCGGCGGCATCACCGCCGACGGCGTTTTCGCGGGCCACGAGGACAAGTACCATGCCGGCCGGCGCGCAACCGGCTGCTACATCCCGAGGTACCGCAACGTCACCGAGCAGGACGATCGCTTCCTACGCGGCTTCGGCTTTCAGGGCAGCGCATTTCGGTCGAGTTGGTGGCGCGGCTCATACACCGAGGGAATCGGCGCCGACTTCAAGCACCGGATCCGGCAGCCAGGTCCGTGGGGCTGGGGAATGGGCGGCTTCGGCGAGATGTTGCCGGATGAGAGGAATCGCGTGTGGCTCGACGAGAACAGGCAGGATCGATGGGGCATCCCCCTGCTGCACATCGAGTGCGAGCACCGTGAGAACGACCTCGCGATGCTCGACGCTATCGCAGCGGATGCGGAAGAACTGCTTCAGGCGGCTGGCCTCCAGAATATCCGAGTGAACAACAATCCCGCGCCGCCGGGACTGTTGATCCATGAGATGGGCACGGCCCGCATGGGTCGCGATCCGGCAACATCGGTGCTCAACGAACACAACCAGGCTCACGACGTACCGAATCTGTTCGTCACCGACGGTGCCTGCATGACGTCGTCGGCCTGCCAGAATCCGTCGCTGACCTACATGGCAATCACAGCCAGGGCGTCCGCGGCGGCCGCGGACATGCTCAGCGAGGGAACAATATGAGGCGACGAGAAGTACTCACGGGGCTTGCAGCAATGGCCATCAGCCCATGGCTCGTATCGTGTGCCCGAGAGGAGGAAGTCGTGTCCGGAAGAACGCTCGGCAGCATCGGCATCCAGTTGTATACCGTCCGCGATCAGATGGCCGTGGATGTGCGCGCTACGCTGACGGCGCTTGCGGAGATGGGCTACAAGGAGATCGAATTCGCTGGCTACTTCGATCACTCGCCAGCGGATATTCGCGCGATGCTCGACGATCTCGGTCTGAGCTCGCCGTCAGCCCATGCGCCGATCGAGATGCTGCGCGATGCACCGGAAACGGTCATTGAAACGTGGCTCGAGATCGGTCACGAGTACGTTGTAATGCCGTGGCTGACGCCGGAGCAGCGAGACACTCTCGACAAGTACCGGGCGCACGCCGAACTCTTCAACACTTTCGCAGAGAAATGCACCGCGGCGGGTTTGAAGTTCGCCTATCACAACCACGAATTCGAGTTCGAGGCGATCGACGGCACATTGCCGATGGACCTGTTGCTGGCGGAGGTCGATCCGTCGTTGATGCAGGTTGAGCTCGATTTCTATTGGACGGCGTTCGCCGGGGCGGATCCCTTCGAGTACTTCGAGAGGTACCCCGGACGGTTCCCTCTTTGCCACGTCAAAGACATGGCCGCGGACAAATCCATGGCAGACGTCGGTGCGGGTACGATAGATTTCGCCGCGTTGTTCGCTGCACGCGAGCAAGCGGGATTCGAGCACTTCTTTGTCGAACGCGACGACGCTGTCGATACGCTCGCCAGTGCGGCGAACAGCTTCGCCGGCATATCGGCTATCGAATTCTGATTACGAGCACTTCGTCCGACTATCAGATGCCGGCACAACCTCTGGCGACGGCCAAGCGCATTTCGTAGTAGCTAAGCGCATTGTCGCGCCGCGGATCCTCGAAGATCATGAACCCGCCGGCCCGGTCGCAGGCCGCCGATGCGGGCTGAAACACGGTCTCGAAATACTCGATGCGCTTGTACTGAAGTTCCTCGTTCTGAATGCCGGACGTATGCCCACACGCCGAACAAAGACTCATCGCTGCTATCAGTACCAAGTACCTCATCGCTGTACCCTCCCGGAGAAACGTCCGCTTCCGTCTGGTGCCCTGCTCGTGTGATGTACTGCCGTTACGGCGTATTGCAAAGTATATACAGTGTATATCATCTGTAATTGTGATGTACATCACAATTACATACCGACTGCAGGCCTTCGCTGGGCTGCGGCAAGCTTCGACGGATTGGGGAATTCGGCACCAGCGGGTCGCCACCGCAATCGGCTGATCGGACAGCCGGCCACGGTTGTGGAAGAGCGCGCGCAGAACGCGCGGACCCGTCGCATGCCCACTGGACCATCCAGCAGGCACTCGAACCGCAAGGGTGTGGTTCTAGCGCTGGACGCGCCCGGACGCGTCGCCGCTCATCAGCTTCTCCACCTCGGGTACCGTGACTCGATTGAAGTCACCGAGAATCGAGTGCTTCAGACAGCTCGCGGCAACTGCGAACTCGAGCGACTGCTGGCGATCGGAATAGGCGTTCAGGCCGTAGATCAGCGCGGACGCAAAGCTGTCACCGCCACCGACGCGATCGATGATGTCGGTAATCTCGTAGCGCCGCGACAGGTAGAAGCCATTCTTGTCGCGGAGACAGGCGGACCACCCGTTGCGATCCGCGCTCTTCGATTCGCGCAGCGTGACCGCGAGGACATTCATACCCGGGAATTCGCTAAGGACTTTCTCAGTCAGCCGCTCGTAGCGTTTCGGGTCGAGTTCGCCGCTTTCGACATGAACGTCGTCGACGCCGATATCGAGTGACTTTTGGCAGTCCTCTTCGTTGGCGATTCCGACATCGACGAACTTGACCAATTCTCGCATGACTTCCGGCGCGGACTTGCCGTATTTCCAGAGCTTGCCGCGATAATTGAAGTCGCAGGAGACGGTCACGCCGTTCTGCCGAGCCGCCTGTACCGCATCCAGACTAAGCTGGGCGGCGGACTCGCTGAGCGCCGGTGTGATGCCCGTGATGTGCATCCACTTCGCACCTGCAAGGATCGTCGGCCAGTCGAAATCCGATGGCGACGCACTCGCTATCGAGGACGCGGCCCGGTCGTAGACGACGTTGGACGGACGCTGGTTCGCGCCGGCCTCGAGAAAGTAGATGCCGATCCGGTCGCCGCTGCGCTGCACCCGGCTGACGTCGACGCCGAAGCCTCGCAACTCGCGGATGCACGCCTCACCGATCGGGTTGTCAGGCAGCGCGGATACGAAGCCGCTATTGAGCCCGTAGTTCGCGAGCGCGACCGCGACGTTGGCCTCGCCACCACCGAAGGTCGCTTCGAACGACGGTGACTGGAAGAAGCGCTCGTGACCGGGCGTTTTCAGCCGCAGCATGATCTCACCAACACTCAAATATTCAGACATTGCTTATTTCCTGATGCTGTCGGCGATCGATTTCGCGTCGCCGGCAAGTCGAGTTATTTCGTTGAACTGTTTCTGATTGACGGCATCCTTCGGCGTCAGCCAACTGCCGCCACAGGCGAGAACCGCAGGCACGCTCAAAAAGTCGGCGAGATTGTTCTCCGACACGCCGCCGGTCGGCATGAAGCGGACGTCACGGAACACGGCGGACAACGCTTTCAGCATGCCGACGCCGCCCATCTGCCCCGCGGGAAAGAACTTCATCGCCCGCAGCCCGAGATTCCACCCCAGCTGCGCCTCGCTCGGCGTGGCTACGCCCGGGAAGACGTCGACGCCTGCTGCAAGCGCCGTCTCCACAACGGGTACGTGCAGACCGGGGCTGACGATGAACGCCGCACCCGCATCCAGCGATCTCGTCGCGTGCTCCGCGCTGAGCACAGTCCCGGCGCCGACCACGGCATCCGTGACCTCCGCGGCGACACGTTCGAGACACTTCAAGGCCGCTTCGGTCCGAAGTACGACCTCCAGCACGGTCAGCCCGCCGGCAACGAGGGCCTGCGCGATTTCTACCGCAACGCCGGGATCGTCCGCCTGGATCAGCGGTACGACCGGCGCGTCGACCAATCTCGCTTCGAGTTCCTGGTTCATGTGGGACTCCGGTCAGGAGAAGAATAGGCCGCCATTGATGTCGATACTGTTGCCGGTCAGGAAACTCGATTCCGGCGACGCCAGATAGACGACCAGATCCGCCACCTCGGTAGCCGCGCCTTCTCTTTTCAGCGGTGTCGCACCGGCGACGTTGGCGCGCACGGCGTCCTTGGTGAAGGTGTCGTGGAAGGTCGTGCTGATCATGCCCGGACACACGCAGTTCACTCGGATACTGCCGGGTCCAAGTTCTTTCGCCATTGCCCGCGTGAAGGTCATCACAGCGCCCTTCGACGTGGAGTACGCGGATGCGCCCGGGCCGCCGCCGTCACGGCCGGCGAGCGACGCAAAGTTGATAATCGAACCGCCCTCGCCCATGTGCGGTACGACCTGCTGGGTCGTCAGGAAGGCGCTGTTGACGTTCAGCTTCATGACGTAGTCGAAAAATTCTTCGTCCATCTCCGCGAGCGTCTTGCGCGCGACGAGTCCGCCGACGACATTGACGAGGATATCGATCGAATCGCCGTAGGCTTTCACGGCTTCCGCGACGAGATTCTCGACATCAGCTTGTTTCGTCATGTCGCCGCCAACGGCGATCGCCTCGCCGCCGGCGTCCGTGATGGCCTTCACGGTCGCCGCGCCGTCGTCTGCGTTGTTGAAGTAGTTGACGACTACTTTGGCGCCCTTGGCGGCGAGCGCTTCGGAGACGGCCCTGCCGATGTCGCGTGCACCGCCCGCTACGATTGCTACTTTGTTTTCGATACTCATTGTCTTTTCTACTCTCAGGTTTTGGATTTTGCCTTAACCGGTTGAACCGTCTCGTCGAGCAAGCAAACGCTTGCTACGGTGAGCGGTACTGGCGATGCACTCAAATTCAAGAACATCGCGCGAGACTCCTTCGCGTTTCAACGACCGTCCCCATTTGTACGGATCAGGCGGTAGTAGCCCGTCCAGGCGATTTGCCTCTCGCCGACCGTGACGCTGTGTTCGGCATCGACATCCGGGTCGTACGACAGCGCCAAGAGGGTTTCCTCGCCGTCATCGGTCAGCAGCCGGATAACGTCCGCACCGCCCTCGCTGTAGCGCTCAATCGCCGTCACGCGCGGATAGTTGCCAACGGTGTACTCGTCCGTACCGTTGTACTCGCCATGCGACTCGAGCACCGATACGAAGGAGTAGTTGCGTGCCTCGGGCACGCGCAGAATCAATGCCTGACCGCGCAACAGATTGAAATTCGGATCGTTCGCGCCGAGTTCCGTGAACACGGCCTGGCCCGCAGCCTCAGCAATGCTCGTATAGCTGTAGAAGCGCCCGTCGTGAAGCCACGTCATCTCGAAGCTGTCGCCCGCGGGTAGATCCACGCTCGCCCGGTGCCACAGATGCTGGTAACCGTTGTCGCCGCCGAGCGGCACGAGATCGGTGCTGCTTTCCGGCTGGTGACTCGTGGCGACGATCTGACCGTTGAAGTGCAGCGGCAGGTCGTACTGATGCGTGTTCGCGCTCAGCGCGGTCAGCACGTCGATGACCAGCGCCGAGTCCTCGGCGACGCCGTTCAGCATGACCTGCGTGCGCCGAAACGAGACGTCCTCGTAGGCGCCGTTCATGACGGCGCCCGCGATCTGCAGGACGGCGTTGCTCTCGAAGATCAGCACCGCGGGATCGTGTTCCTCACCTGCCGACGAGTTCCCGTCGAAGTGACTGCGCTCGTCGACGACCAGCGTGTTGTGGGCAACCGTTTGCTTCGCCCAGGTCGTGTTCTCCGGCAGATAGTGACCGCCGTATTTCTGCTCGACGTTCAGAAATCGAGCGGCGCCATAGTCGAAGACGATCTCGTCGCCGCGATCGAAATACAGCCAATTGAGCCGGTCGAAGTGGCCGTGGCCGAGCCCCTGTGCCGTTGCTTTGAGCACGAGCGCCTGATGCTCATGGCCATCGCCGTGCCGCAGAACGGCGAGCGCGCCGCGGTCGCCGGCCGCCCCGTCGCGGAACAGCATCGAGTCGAAGGGATACGGCTCGGCTGCGCCTGCATCGATCGCCCGTGCCATCGCGAAGCCGTCGCCTGTCAGCACGTAGGTTCCCTGCTCTCCGGCGACGTCGAGCAGCGAACTGTCACCCGTAAGTGCATGGGCGATTGCCAGGCCATAGCGCAGCTCGACGGTGCTCAGACCTTTATCCTTGATGGCGTCGTTGATCGGGAAGAAGAGGTTCGAATATGAGAGATCGATACAGGCGTAGATGGCCTTGAGGAGTATCCCGTCCCGGTGACGGAAGATTTCGAGTTCAGGGTCGTTCAGCTCGATCGCACGCGCGAAAACGACGAACGGCATCAGCGCAAAGCGCTGGTAGTAGGGACCTTCGTTGTAGTAGCCGTCGGGCGAGAACAGGAGATCGAGCTGCCGCAGGAAACCGGACTCGCCATCGCCGGCCAGGCCATACAGCGCGCGCTGGACGTAGCTCTCGTCGCCGATCGCGTATCCGGTCATGCCCACCGCCGCGACCGCCCATGTGCCGTGATTGTGGATCCTGTCGAAAGTCTCCGCCTGGCCTGTCGACAGGAACTCCGCCATGGGCCGGAGCAGGTTGTCTTCAATCGTTGCGCGTGTGTCGTCGTCCAGTTCTTCGTGGATCGCGTCGTAGCCCTGGATGGCGTAGACCAGCCACATGGACTCGTTCAAGCTCTGCCAGAATAGCCGCCCGGGGGTCTGTTCCTTCTTCCTCGGGTGCTCGCCGAGCGACGGATACATTTCCGCGTACGCCAGCAGCAGCTCGCGCGCGTAGTCCGCATAGCGGGCTTCGCCGGTGAGCTGAAACAGCGTGCCGGCTTGCTGAATCGAAATGCCGTTCCTTTTGTGACGCTCATGCGTGTAGCCGCCGCCGGCATCGCGTGGCTCGGGCACGTCCGGGAACTCGGCAAAATACGCGTCGACCTCGATCTGCGTGTCCCGCAGCACTCGTAGAAAGCTCGGAGACTCCTCAACGCTGTCGGCGATATTCCTTACGTCGTCGGGCGTCATCAGCAAGCGCGGATGCTCGGCGGCCAGACAGCCCGCCGACACCAGTACCGACGTCACGAGCAGGACATGACGGAGTACCCGTTTCACTGCGGCCTCACCCACTGGTCTATGACGGTGTCATCCGTCTCAATCAGGCGATTGTCGTGGATGCGCGTGACCGGCTCGCCGACGGTCTCCATGACCCGCATCGGCCGGCTGTCGATGAACTCGTTTGCCGAGATATTGACGGCCTGCACGCCGTGCAGCCGTATCGACGCCCGCGCACGGTTTCGCGATCCGCCGCCAGACTCGCGAACCGTCGACTGTGTCATCGTGAATTGCGGACCAAACGTACTCTCGTCCGTTCCGCCTCGATAGATGTCGGCGATCGCACCGTCGACGTCCGTGAACGTGCTGCCGGCAATCGTGATGTATTCCGCGTTGTAGATGCCGAGATCGTCGGTCTCGAGATTGAGCGCCAACACGTTGCCCGTGACATTGGTGAATGAGGAATCGCGGATCTCGATGCGATCGGCGAACGTGTGCTTCGCGATCGAGAAGAAATGAAATGAGTGATTGGTGTCGAGATCCTCGACGACCGTGTCCGTGACGATCAACTCGTAGTTCTTCAGCATCGAGTAGCGGCTGGTTCTGATGACCGAGTTGCCGGCCACATCCGGGGACGCCGCGCCCGTGATCGTGACGCCTTCGATCTTCAGGCTGCCGCCGTCCACGATCTCGAACAGCGCCGTTCGCTCGTACTCGATCCGCACCGATCCGTTACCCCGGATCGTGACCGGCTTGTCGATCGTGATCGACCGGGTGACGAGGTAGTCGCCAGCAGCGAGGGAAACGACACCTCCCGCTTCCGCCGTAGCCACGCCGGCAACCAGCGTGTCGAGACCCGAGTCGATCTCGACGCTGTCCCCGGTATCGAATCGGTCGTCGTAGCCGGGTTTCGGATACCACGAGACGCCGGTATCGGAACGCGAAAGTACGCTTAGGTCGCGAGCCGCGCCAACGTCCGCAAACGCCTGATCGTCGGGGTACAGCAGGCCGTTGTCCCCTTCTACCAGTCGAACGTCGGCACTCTCGAAGCCCGATGAGATAGCGGGCTCCTCGACGTTGTTGAGCAGATTGTTCTGAAACTCGATGCCGGAAACGTCGTCGTGCACGGCGATGACGTTTTCGCCGTTTGCGTTGTAGATGAGGTTGGACCGGAAGGCGCTGTTGATCGGCGGCGCGGAGCGCTCCTCGTCGCTGCCCGCGGCCAGTTCAAAGTGGTCGATCTCGATGATGGAGTTGTTCTCGATTACGGCGCCATCGACCTGGTGATAGCGATTGATGGGCGAGTTCGGCACGCCATTCATCACAACGAAGCCGCCGCCGAAGCGATGGCCGGTCAAGCCGTACATGTAGTTGTTGCGCACCGTCTGGCCGGCGTTGATCACGCGGATGCCGCCGGTGTGGTCCGCGCCATTGCCGAGGAAGACGTTGTTCTCGATGAGGTTATTGTTGCCGTGCCGGAGCGTCAGCGTGCCGCGGGATTCGTAGAAGACGTTGCCGCGGAAGATATTGGCGCCGGACTTGCTCGAAATGATCTCCACTTCGCCGTTGCAGCGGTCGAAGTAGTTGTTCTCAACCAGCGTGTTCGAGTCGCTCAGCGAGTAGTGACTGGTGCCGATCCGGAACGTTTCACCGCCGTTCGAGCCGAGGATCGATCTCGGTCCGAAGTAGTTGTGATCGATTCTGTGGTGATTCTCACGGCTCTCCTCGGAATCGAGACGCACCGCCATTGTCACACCCTGATTGCTCTTGCCGACGAGGTGGTTGTGGTCGAATCGATTGTGCTGGCCGTACAACATCACCCAGAAATCGACTTCGAAACGCTCGGGATTGTTGTAATTGTCGATGACGACTTCGGTTACCCGGGAGTGATACGCGAGGTCGCCTCGCGTGCGACGGAAAGCGATGACGGTATTCGTCGGAGAGTGTCCGTCACGGAATACCAGCCCCGACACCACCAGATGCCGGCCGGCGAGCCGCAGATTGGACTGGCCGGAGAGAATGACCTCCCCTTTCGTCTCGGCCGTCAGCGTTATCGGCGCGTCTTCGGTGCCCTCACCCTGAAACAGAATCTCAAAATCGCGCCACACACCGTTCGCCAGAACGATGGTATCGCCAGGCTGCGCATTCGCGACAGCCGCCGCGTACTCGTCTTGAGTGCGAACCAGCGTATCGCCGCAGGCTGTCTGGCCCATCACCAGGCCTGCAAGGATGATCAGGAGTTTTGCCTGTCTATTTGGAAACCTTGTCACTGCTCTTCCTCGTCCAGGTCCGTTCAAAGTTGAGGCATGACTTCGCTTACGCTGAAATTCGCGAAGCGCACGCTTTCCTCGTCGGGGCGTAGATTGTCCGAATCCAGTATCGAGCGATAAATTCCCCATTTGGGGCGCACGAAGTGGCTCGGGTCTTCACCGCGCCACAGATCCAGGCCCATCTCGTCGATATCGAAGATGACCGCGTCATCGCTCATCCTCGTGACGATCAGGCGAAGGTCGCCGGACTCGGCGAATGTCACACGACAATACGCCTCCAGCCACTCCCCCGTCACGAGGCTCCAGTCCCGGCGACCCAGTATCGTGGTGTCCTGCAGCGGACTGTGGCGAACTTCGATGCCGTCCTCACCGCTCCGCTCGGCGCCGGATATCGTCAGAATCGGTTGGCTGTCGTCGCCGCCGACGGCTTTGAGCTGGAAAAAATGCGTGAAGCGCGTCGACACCTCCATCTGCGAGTTGATCCTGAATCGCCAGCGATACACGAAGGTCTCGCCTTCGAAACCCTTGACGGCCTCCTCCGAGCCGCCATAGGTCTTGATCTCGTTGCGCTGCCGGTCGGTGATCGCCACCCGGTCGCGATCGATGTCGACGTCCCGGTGAATGACGAAGACGAAGTGATTGCCGACGGTGGCGTCAGTGTCTTCATAGATGTGACGTACGCCGGGATGGTTGACCGCGTAGAGATCGGGCGACTCGATCGGATTCGGACCGCCGAACGCACGGATCAGGTCGTAGGTATCAAGACCTACAGCGTCCCCGTCGGCGTCCAGCGTGCGCTCTGTCAGTACCGTGAATGACAGGCTGTCGACCGGCGGTGACGGCGGTGGCGGTGGCGTGACAGGCGGGGGTGCCGTCTCGCCACCACCACCGGAACTGCAGCCGGCGACCACCAGACAGGTGACTATCGCCGACCACGCCGTCGTCCGGCTGGCTCGCAGCAGTGCGCGCGCCCATTGTGCTGCTCGGCTCACGGCTTCAGCGCTCATACTGATTGTGGCTCGCGTCGAGCTCATAGAACGTCGCCTGTACGAAGTCATCGGGGTCGCCGCTGTTGTTCTGGTTGTAGACCCCCGCCTTGAAGTACATGTACTCGTCCCCTATGTCGTACCCGCTGTCCGACATGTCGATCGTCTGCTCGGCGAGTACCGCGTCGCCCTGACTGATGGTGACGTGCAGATCGTTGCCGCGGGTCTCGATCCGATAGGTGAATTTCTCATCGAGCTCGATGCCGCTGGGATCGTCCGCGGCACTGTCCCGGCGGCTGCCGATCAATTCGTAGTAGACGTCGTCACCGCCGTTGATCTCGTGCGCCGCGTAGATTGCCCCGTGCGTATTGTCAGGCAGCTTGCGGTAGTAGAGGCGAATCGGCTCGTCAGACGCCGCGTGTATCTGTCCGACGATGACGCGGCCGACGTGGTTGCGGTCGCCTGTTGTCGTTACGTGATTCACGGCGAGCGTAGCCCGGAGCGTGCCATCGACACCCCCGGCGGCCGCCAACGCGCGCTGCGGCGCGCTCGACAGCACCCAGTTGTTCCTGTTCGGACTCGCGTCGTCGTTGCGCGTCCGGATTTCGGTATCGCCGCGACGGAGCATCTCGCGCAGTTCGGTGCGCGTAAACCGGGTATTCGCCGACGTTTTGGCGCCCGCTATCGTCGCCCGGAAGACCATGCCGCCGTCGCTGGCCGTGAAGAAGTAGCGCTCGTCGGTCTCGCCGGTCGCCAGTTCGAGTTCGGTCAAGCGGTCGGATCGTCCGTCGCCGTCATCGTCGGCGGGGGTGCTCAGGTACCAGCCAAGCAGATCGAAGTTCCGGCCGGGCGGCAGGTCCGGCGAAAGCCCGTAGCCTCCGGCGCTCGAACTCAGCAGTCTGGCACTGGTTTCCACGCCCTGTCCGCTCAGTGCTTCGAGCTGAAAGTCGTCGAACCGAACTTCCGGGCCACCACAGCTCGCGAAGACGGACACGCTGTTCGCCTCAGCGCTCGAGAACGTCACCTCGACCTCGCGCCAGTTGTTACCGCGGCGCGTTTGCTGTTCGAAGAAGATTTCCGCGCCGACCTTGGCGCCGATATTGCCGGGCCCGCGCACACGGGCGCTCAGGCGATAGGTCGTATGCGGCTGCACGGCCACGGTTTGGGCGACGAAAGCGCCCTCCTCGGTAAGCTTGACCGACCGCTCGCCGGTATGCGCGACATCTGACAGCGCAGTTCCGCTGCCGCTGGGATCGCCGTCCGACCAGCCTGCCCAGCCTTCCTCGAAGCCCGGATTGACGATATCGGCGCACGCGTCCGCCGCTGTCAGCAGCATCGCCAGAGCGATGACCGTGATCCAACGGTTGTCCGCATGCACCGAATCGTCCTCCGACTACGCCCTTAAGTTAGGGCGTCGGCGTCCAGGTCGATCCGGGACCCACCTGCGTTTCGTCGATCAGGTTCAGTGTGGACGTGTCCACACCAATCCCCGCATCGGCTCCGGACCCATTCACGAGCCCGTTCGCGTCCTGGGTAAACGTCGCTCCGTCTTCAGGACCGGACACGTTGTCGGCAGGCGCTCCGTTGAAGTCGAAAGTACCGCTCTGGGACAGCGACGACGAGTAGAAATGGTTGTTGTCGAAGTCCGAAGCCGGATCCATCGTGCACGGCTCGTTCAGGAAATCGTTGTCCGTCACCGCGTCGCGCCCCGCTCCGTTCGTGTTGCCGTTGATCGACAGCGCGCTCGACTGGTTCATGACGAGGTTGTTGTCGAAGTCCAGGATCGGCGCGAGGTCCATGCAGTCGGCATCCTCGAACTGGATCGCCCGGCGCGCATTGACGATGCTGTTGCGCGCTACGGTCACGGTGAAGTTCAGTCCGGGAGTACCGATGAGCGATGTATTGCCTGAACCGCTCAGCGGATCGGGATTGATCAACAGGCCCGAACGCTGACTGGAGGTCGTGCGCAGGTTGTTGATGTAGTTGTCGATCACGGTGTGGCCGAGGGGCGCGAAGCTGATGCCGCCATCGTCACTGTCGGCGCCGCCGGACAGGATGATGTTGGACGACACCGTGTTGGCATAGCCATCCTCCAACGCGATCAGGCCCAGCGAGTTGACAATGGTATTGCCGTGGATCGTGTTGGCACCCGACTGTACGCGCATCAGCCGCCGTTCGGACTGGATGGCGTCGAAGCGGTTGTACTGAATCGTGTGCAGTCCCTCACCCTGCGAGTCGCCGCCCGTTGTGCGGCCCACCTGAATCGCATAGGCCGTCGAATCGCGGTTACCGGACACGCCCGACTTGCCGGGGAAGTTCCGGAACAAGTTGTACTGAATGGTGTGGCTGTTGTTGGACGCCGGATCGGGGTTGGCATAGATCGTGATCGCCGATCCCTCGTTGTCCATGTCCTTGCCCTCGATCAGGTTGCGTTCGATCACGCTACCGACGCCCTGTACGGCCAGGTAATGGTACGGATCGCCGGAGGGCACTGTGCGCGGGAAGGCCTCGTCCAGGATCTGATTGTTGCTGAACGTGATCCTGTCGCCGTCGAGGAAGATCGACGCGTCGCCGTTCGAATCGCATGTCGTTCCACCGATCCAATCGAGGTCGTCGAAGACGAGTCCGTCGACCGTGATGTCGTCGCCGCTCAGCACGAAGCAGGTCGTACCGGAAATGACGGCGGTGCTGCCGACGGTCCGCTGGATCCGCAGGTCATTGGCTGCGAAATCCACTTCCGCCATGTCCTGATAGTCGTCGCCCGAGGCGCTGTCGAGACCGATGATGTCGCCATCGACCGCAGCCGCGGCGGCAGTCTGCAGCGTCGTCTCGCCGGTCACGATCGCCGAATACACGATGTCGAGCGCCGTGTCGGAGATCGGCCCTTCGGCGAAACCGTCGTCATCCGTGTAGCTGGCAGTCACCGAGACGATCGTTCCCAGTTCGGCGGTTGTCAGCGTGTAGGTTCCGGACGTCGCGCCGGAGATGTCTGCACCGTCGGACTGCCACTGGTAGCCGACGGTGGTCGCGCCGTTGGGGTCGGTCACCGTTGCCGTCAGCGTATCGTTGACGACCAGGGTTCCGCTGATGGCGATCGTCCCGGGAACGTTTGTTGCACCGGAACTGATTGGGCCAACCGGCGCGGACGTTACGTCCTCGGCATAGCCGTCGTCGTCCGTGTAGGTGGCGTTGACAGTGATGAACGCGTTCAATTCAGCGCCGGTCAGAACGAAGGAATTCGCCGTGGCCCCGGCGATCGGCGTGCCGTCGGCGCGCCATTCCCATACGACCGTGCTGCCAGACGTGCCGTTGCCGTCCGTGACCCCGGCGGTGAGCGTCTCGCCGACCGTCGGAACACCGGCAATGGTTGCGACGCCTGTCTGATTCGGTGGAATGCTTACCGCCGCCGTCGGCGCCGAGGTAACGGTCTCCGCAAACCCGGCGTCATCGGTATACGTAGCCGTGACCGTGATCGTCGAACCCACTTCATTCGTTGTCGGCACGAAGGTATTGGCGGTCGCGCCGGCGATGTCGGTGCCGCTGGCGGCCCACTGGTAGCCAATCGTGCCGCTGGCGCCGTTGAAGTCCGAGACGCTCGCGGTGAGCGTGGATCCCGTGATCGGATTGCCGGTAATCGCCACGCTGCCCTGAGTGTTGATCAGCGGCGTCGGCGTGTTGTCCGGTATCTCTACGGTCTCCTCGTGACAGCCGGCCATGACCAGAGCGCTGACCGTAACGGCCAGTATCCTGAGTTTCAGTTGCCCTGACAGCGTGCCGAGTACCGGCTTCATCGAATTGTTCATGTTTCGAACCCCCGTGGTGTCTTGCAGAGCGCGTAACCGGATGTTTTTCGCCATCGGGTCCGCCTCGAGATTTCTTGTCCGGCGGGCTCGGCGTATTGCCGGGCCCGCCGTTTGCCGATCGATCAGAAGAACTTGGCGCGCACGCCGAAGAAGATGCGTGGCCCGTAGGAATTGACTTCGCCGAGATCGTCTCTGACGAAGAAGTACTGGTTCTTCGGCTCGTCGAGCAGATTGATGCCTTCCAGCGTCAGCTTGATGTCATCGGTCAACTGGTACGAAGCGCGCGCCTCGAGCACGCCGACGTCGCCGACGAATCGAAGCCGGGTTCCATTGCTGGTGTACGGCTGGAAGTACTCGCTGCGGTACTTGTAGATGAGCTGCGTGTCGAAATCGCCAATCTCCCAATAGAGCTGGCCGGAGAAGACATGCTCCGAAAAACCCGGAATATTGCCGGGCTCGACGATCCGCGACGTCTGAGTGAAGACGCTGCCGTCGTCGTTCAGAATGACGACACGGCCGTACAGGCTGTCTTCGAAGATGAAGTCCGAATGCGCATAGTTGTAGCTCAGCTTGCCGCCGAGGCCGCCCCAGATACCGGGCAGACTCGAGAAACGGTACGAGCCCGTAAATTCGAAGCCGTACAGCTCTGCCTTGTCGCCGCTCGTCTGCGTCACGGTGAAATCGGCGGGCACAGGCTGGCCGTCGACGATGAACGTCTCGGTGCTGCGCGCCTGCTCGAATCCGCCCTGGAAGCGCTTGAAGTAGACGCCCGCTGCGAGAATCGTGTCCGCATCCGGATACCACTCGAGTGCGAGATCGTAGTTCCACGACAACAGCGGCTGCGTCCGCGGGTTACCAAAACCGGCGACATTGTTGATCAGGTCGTCGACGTCGGTGATGTCATCGGCGGTGTTGACCGCGAACGACCGGCTAAAGCCGAGATCGCTCGGATCCGCACGCGACATTCCGCGGAAGATGCCGCCGCGCAGAATCAACTCGTCGGTCAGATCCATGACGATGTTGAAGCTGGGCAGCACTTCCGTGTAGTCGTCGGTGACCGAGACGCGCTCGAGCGCCGCACCGGGAACGGCCTGCATCGACAGGAATCCGCCGGCGTCCGTGACGATCTCGTACTCGGTGCGATAGCCCACCGCCTCGACTTCCGTGTTCACGACGCGCACACCGAAATTGCCGCCGACCGGGTAACCGAAGAGTTCGGATTCGAAGTTGGCCATCAGATAACCGGCCAGAGTGGTCTCGGTGACGTCGGTCGTATTCGGGCTTGCTTCCGGCTGGTCCGGATACGCGAACGGCGTACCCTGCGAATCCAAGATCATGTCCATGACGCATTGCGTATCGAACGTGGCCCAGGAGCTGCCAGTGCCGCTGGTCGGCTGACCGGTCGCTGAGTCGATAACAGTAATCAGGTTTCCGCTGCCGACGTTTGACAGGAAGCTACTCTCGGGAAAGGCTATGTCCCGGCAGGCCTGATTGATGGCCAGGATCGTGTCGCGCTCCGCCTGCGAGCTGTCGTCGAGATTGCCGGTCGTGAAACGGGTCGGGCCGAGATTCAGGTACTCGAGCTCGGAAACCCGGAATCCGCCTTCGATGCTCGGAATTGCGTCAAAGCCGATATCGCGGAGTTCGAAGTCCGCGCGAAATGCGTTGACCGTGTTGGTCCGGTCGACGTCGGAATCTATCCGAACGCGGTACTCGTCGGAGAACAGCGTGTGGTCGGTGACGTCGAAGTCGAAGATCGTGTACTGCGGAATACCCGAGTCGAAGTTCCAGCTCACCATCGGGCGATAGCCACCCGGCGTATCGTTGTTGAAGATGTCCTGATTGTCGGACTGCGTACGTAGCGAGATCTGCTGCTCGATACGCGTCGTCTCCGAGAACGAGACGTCGCCGGACACCGTCAGGCGGTCGCTGACGTCGTAGCTGACCGAGAGACCTCCGCCGAAATACTCCTCGTCACGCGAGTAGATTTCGCTGTTGGACTCGATCGCGGTCTCGCCCATCCAGCTCGTGATCGCGCCGGTCGGAGACACGACCAGCGAATCGCCGGTCACGCCAACCGTGGAGCGTTTTTGATTCGCGAAGTTCAGATCGTTGCGGAACTCCGCCTGTACGCGGTCGGAGATCTGCACATCGAGATTGATGTCCATCCGGTCATTGGGCTGGAATTGCAGCGCACCGAAGAACGCCTGCCGCTCTTCCGACGTGTCGTTCTGACGGTAGCCGCGCGAACTCGGGGCGAATGCCCAGGCGAGACCGTCGCTGAACGGGCGCCCGGTCGCCGGGTCGATCAGCGTGACGTAACCCTGATTGTCTTCCTGAAAATCTCCGTCGCCGTCGGCGTCGTACGGCGCGTCGGACACCTGATCTTCACAGTCGTCGGTGGACGCGGCGTAGAAGCCCTCCCACAGGACGTTGGGTTCGTTGATGCACGCGAAGCGAGACGTCCCGGAAGGACTCGATGAGCGGACCTCGGCCTCCGGCTGCGACGTGTCGCTGTTCTGAAAGCCGAGAGAGATACCGAGGCGCGCCCCGCTATCGAACTCGAACTGGTCGACCCAACTTGCGGTGGCCCGGTAGCCGATATCGCTCTCGCGGGCGCCGGAGATGTTCTGCTGATCGGGATTGAAGTTGCCTTTGAGCCCGAACTGCAAGCGCGTCCGGTTGTAGTCCAGCGGCCGCAGCGTTTCGAGGGCGATGAGTCCCGCCACGCCGCCTTCGATCAGGCTGGCATCCTGCGTCTTGTAAATCGCCAGCCGGCTCATGAGCTCCGACGGGAACTGCGAAAAGTTGACCGAGCGGTCGCCGCTGCCGTTGGTCGCCTCGCGGCCGTTGAACGTCGTGGCGCCGAGGAACGGACCGAGCCCGCGGATCGAAATCTCGGTGGCACCGCCATTCTCGCGGTGGGACGAAGCCCCGGTAATCGTCTCGAGCGCCTCGCCGATGGATAGCGCCGGCAGATCGCCGATATCGGCCGCGGACAGACCGTCGACGATAACGATCGAATTACGCTTGATCTCGTTGGCGTCCTGAATGATGCGCCGAGTTCCGCGGACGGTGATCTCGTCGATCGAATCCGAACCCTGAGACGCGCCGGTGGCGTCATCGTCGTCCTGGGCATTGGCGGGCGCGTGAAGCAGGAGCGCGGTCAGCACGGCAGACAGGAAACTGACAGCGATGCCGGATCGAGACTGGCGGCCGCCAGGCCTGGCGGAGTTGGTCGTTCTCATCGGTGTTCCCCCGGTTGTTTGGTTCTGGTGCACCGTTCTGAATTGTTTTGGTGCACAGCCAATTTAACCAGTATTCCGATTTTGGTCAACCTTATTTCATTACCAATTGGCCTGATTCCAGCGGGCGATTGGTAATACCAATTTTCACGAATTCATACAGAAACGCGGGATATGACGCAGTCATGCCGTCAGGCCAGAGTCTAGACAACTGAAATAAAAGTGTTTTCTCTAGGCACACCTGTCGTGTGGCAGATGCCCTTTGTGACCAATTGGCAAACCTATGCTAGACTCCGCGGCAAACGATCCCGCGAGACTTCGCGACATTCGAGGCAAGGACACCCATGGCCGCCGAAAAACGCCTGTACAGACTGGTCCTGGAAAAGATGCAGCGCCTGATCGACGACGGCGAGTACCCCGCCGGCGGCCGGCTGCCTCCGGAACGGGAACTGGCCGAACGCTTCGGAGTAAGCCGCCCGACGATCCGCGAAGCGATCATTGCGCTCGAAACCCTGAACCTCGTCGAGGTCAAAACCGGCTCCGGGGTCTACGTTCTGGACACCAAACGAAGCCGTAACGGAATCGACATCACGATCAGTGCGTTCGAATTGACCGAGGCCAGAGCTCTCATCGAAGGCGAAGCGGCCGCTCTCGCCGCCAAGATGATCTCGGACGAACAGCTAGCGGAACTCGAGACCGCGCTCGAGGAAATGGCCGACGAATCGGCGGACGGCAAGCTGATTTCGGAGCTCGCTGACCAGAAATTCCATCACATAATCTCCGAGGCAACGCGCAACAAGATGCTGGCCGCGGTGATCGACAATCTCTGGTACATCCGGGACAACTCGCCCTCGGTGCACAATGCCTATCAGTCGATTTGCGAAACGGACGGTAAAGCCCGTGTGCAGGAACACCAGGAGATACTCGACGCGCTGCGCGCCCGCGACGCGACCGCGGCGCGACAAGCCATGCACCGCCACTTCGCTCGGATTCTGACGAAGCTGCTGGCCGCCAACGAGGAACAGCAGATCGAGGAGATTCGGCGAAAGGCGAATGAGAGCCGAGAACGCTTCTCGCTGAACCATCTCGTTGCCGACGCCTGAGACGACGCCAACGTAAGCTGACAGCGCTGCTGTGCTACCGGCCTGATCGTTCCAACCGGATTCCGACAGTCTCGTCTAGCTCTCTGCCCACATCCGGGTCAGTTCGATCACCGAGTGCATCATTCGCCGCGCTTCCTCGCTGGTCTCGCCTTTCGCCTCGACGAGGTCGTCGTAACTGCGCCAAAGCTGGCCGATGACCTTGCGCCTTGCGGGGTCGCCAATGTGGCTTTGCATCCAGCTGACGACGGCGATGCGTTCGCCTCGAGTGACCGGCGAGACGTGGTGATAGAGACGCGTCGAATAGAACACGGCACCGCCAGCCGGCAGCTTGACCTCGTGATCGCCAAAATCCGTTTCCAGAACAAGCGCGCCGCCGTCGTAGCTATCCGGATCCGACACGAACAGCGTCATCGACAGATCCGTCCGCAGCGGTCCGTTGTGTTGCATGAACGGCGAGTCCAGATGTGACTTGTACTCCATGCCCACCGTGTACTTGGAGATCATCGGCGGCATCATCCGCTTGATTAGGGCACCGTCCTGAACCTCCCGCGATCGTGCCACGCCGTTGGAGATCAACTGGGTCACCGCGCGGAGCTCCTCGCCCTGCGGTACGTACTGAAGATTGCGCTTGTGATCGTCGGGCAGGTCGTCTGCCGTGGCGGTCCCGTCGGAGAACCGGATGCGGTCCGTCATCGCGCGGAGGTGCTCAAGTTCCTGCTCATTGAGGAAATCGGGGACAGTCAAGAACATGGGGCTCCTTCCGGCTCAATCCGCATCACGCTGGCGGGGCGACAGGATAGCGCGCTACACCCGCCGTCTCACCCCGAAATCAGGCTAGTAGCGGCCACCGGGCCCCGCCGTCCGGAGCTGCCATCGAACCTCGTTGTCCAGGTCGGTTTGACAGGCGAGGTTTAATTATATTAATTTCTAATTAAATATTATTTAGGCGCGAATTCGAGTGAACAAAGCAGCAAACAAGCCCCGGAAGCCGTCACAGCCCGCGTGGGTCGAGGCGCTTACGGAAGACGAACTCCGCTTCGTCGAGCGCTTCCTGCTTTGCTCCGGGTCGCTGAAGGCACTGGCCCAGGAGTATGGCGTGTCCTACCCGACGCTCAGGAACCGGCTCGACGGCCTGATTGCGCGCGTTCGGGAGGTGCAGTCCACGGAGGCCGACGGCTTGCTGAAAACGCGGGTTCGTCAGCTTCTACGTGACGGCGCGATCTCCGTCGACGCCGCCCGCCAGATCGTTACCGCATTTGAAGAGGAGAGGAAGGAATGGGAGAAGTAGTTTTTGCATTCATCGTCGCGGGGATGGCCGCGGGCGGATCGCTGGTATTGACGCGCGTCATCCGTCAATGGGCGGTAACGCCGGGTCGTATGCTGCGCGCAAAGATCGCGGGGCTGCTCGCCCTCGTCGGCGCCGCGGCAGGCCTCGGGTTCGCCGTTTTCGGACCGCTGGACAGTGGGATCGGGGAACTGGTCGCCCTGATGTGCGCCTTTCAGTTCGGCGTCTTCTCATGGCTTCTGTGGCAGCTGGTCGGCGATGCAGAGGAAGTCGAGGCCAGAAGGATGATTGCCAACGACCTCTAGCCAACGACCTCTAATACCCCGCGCTGTTTGCGCATTGGCCCCCGGTAGCGGGGGCCTTCTTGATTTCGATCAACGCCGAAGCCGGCCCGACGACTCAGAACATGGTGTTGTCATTTTTCGACGACGCCGGAACGATCTGCAGTACGTCCCAGTGCTCGACGACCTTGCCGTCGTCGTCGAAGCGGAAGATGTCGATTCCCGCGTATTCGAGATCGCCCGGCCACTCCTGCTGGCAATGCAGGACGACGAAGTTACCTTCCGCCACAGTACGCTTGAACGTCACTTTTTTCCCGGGGTACTCCGCCGACATTCGCTCGAAGTACTCGACGAATGCGGCCTTGCCGTCTCCGACGTCCGGGTTGTGCTGGATGTACTCGGCGCCAACGTACTGATCGACGGCCTCTCGCGGCCTGCACTGATTGAACATCAGGTCGTAAAAGGCCTGTGCGTTGCGCTTGTTTCGCTCGAGATCGCTCATGTCGTCGTCTCCGAATGGCTGGTCAGTCGGGTTTGTCCAGGACGTTCTGGTGATCTTGCCGCTGGACGTGGCTCGCATCCGGAAGCTGCAACTCGATGCAAAGGCCGGGACCTGCGTTCCTGGCAACGATCGATCCACCGTGCATTGCGACCGCCCGCGCGGCAATTGCGAGGCCGAGGCCCGTTCCTTGACTGTCGACGCTACCCGTGGATCGATAGAAGGGCTCGAAGATGGCGCCGAGTTCGCCTTCCGGCAGCCCTCCTCCCTGGTCCTGCACCGTGAGCACGGCGGTGCCATTGTCCGCGTCGATTGTTACGACCACGCCGCCGTGGCCGTGCTGCATCGCATTTCGGAGTACGTTCTCGAGCGCACTTCGCAGCGCACCCGGATAGCCACTGACGGAGATGCCGGTTTCAGCATGCACCTCGACAGCCGTTTTGTCCGAAACTCGCTCGTACTCGAAACGAACGTCCTCCGCCACCGAGGCAACGAGCTCATCGAGATCGACCTCGACGCGCTCTTCGTGCGGGCCCGCGTCCAGACGCGAGTACTTCAGAATCTGCCCGATGAGCTCGTCGAGACGCTCGGTCTCCCGGTCGATCTTCGCGAACTCGTCCAACTCTCCTGCTTTGCGCCTTGCGAGTTCGAGCGCCACGCGCAGTCGCGCCAGTGGCGAGCGCAGCTCGTGCGATACGTTGCGGGATAGCTCGGTCTGACGTTCCCATGCGCGTTCCAGTTCGGCTGCCATTCGATCGAAATCCTGAGCTAGGAGTCCGATCTCGTCGCGGCGGCGGATACGGTCCGCGACGCGCGTGTCCAGATTGCCGTCCGCAATCGCAACCGCGGATTCGCGCAGCCTGCGGACCGGCTGCGAGATCGCGCGCGCCACCAGCAACGAGACAGAACCGCTTACGATCAGCGCAAGAACCACGAGCGTGATCCGGCCGCGTTCCGCGAGCCATCGTCCAACGGCATTCTGCGCCGGCAGCACGAACACCGTATAGACCCGATCGTCGGGACCGATCAGCTGAGTGAATGGCCGCGCCGGCCGCAGATTGCCGCGCGCGGGCGGACCTGGCATTCGCTGTCCGCCGAAGCGCCGTAGGGCCATCTCGATCGGAACCGGGAGACGCCGGTCCAGCAGATCCTCGCCCCGGTCATCGAGTACGTAGATGACCGTCGCCGTTACGTCAGGCAACGACTCCAGCCAGTCAGTCAGTCCCTCGTGCCCGTCCTCGCGCAGCGCCTCGCTGGCTTCCAGCATGGCCTCGCTGACCTCGAAATTCTCGAGCGCGGTGCGGGCCCGCTCGGCATAGGCGAAACCGAGCGCCGCGGCAGCCGCGATCGTAATCGTAATGATCAGCCAGAAGGCGAGGAATATCCGAAACAGGAGGCTACGCATCCTTACGGCCTACTCGTCGACTGCGAGAAAGTAGCCGATCCCGCGCCGGCTTTGGATCGAGGGATTCGTCACGCCGGCGTCGGCAAGCTTGCGGCGAACATTGCTGATGTGGGTATCGATGCTTCGGTCGTACGGCATGTTCCGGCGTCCGAGCGCCCGCTGGGAGAGTTGTTCTTTCGAAACGACGTCGGACGGTGTCTCTGCAAGACAGCGAAGCAGTTCGAACTCGGTGCCGGTCAGCGCGATCGACTTGCCGCCAGCGAGTGCGCCGCGCGACGCCGCGTCGAGTTCGATACCACCGACGACAATCCGCCGTCGCTTGTCGGCTGTCGGCCGCGAACGGCGCAGTATCGCCTTGATGCGCGCAAGGAGCTCGCGGGGATTGAAGGGTTTCGACAGGTAGTCGTCCGCGCCGAACTCCAGACCGAGAATCCGGTCCACATCGTCGCCGCGCGCCGTGAGCATGACAATCGGGATGTCGTTTGACTGCCGAACTCTCTTTAGCACGTCGATTCCGCTCATGCCGGGCAGCATGATGTCGAGGATCAGCAGATCAAAGCGGCCGTTTTGAATCGCGTCGAGTCCGTCCTCGCCGGAGTGACAGGCGCTGAGATCGATGTGGTCCGGCGCGAGAAACTCCTCGAGCATGCCGGTGAGTTCCCGGTCGTCGTCGATGATCAGAATGTTTGCGTCGGACGTAGTCATTGTCAGCAGGCCGTGTTCGGAACCATCGTCCAGCAATCGGCAGCCGGCTGCAATGACGGACGCTCGATCCTGACACTTCTTGACAGTCCTTTGGACTGCCATGACCCAACTCGACACTGCGGCGCGTAATCTTCAAATCACACCTTAAACGGTGACTGACCCCAACAAGGAGGAACGTGATGAAGACCTTTTCTGCAGTACTGCTGGCCGGCGTCCTGACTCTGGCGCTCTCCGCCAGCGCATTCGCTGACTTCGGTGGCCCGCGCGGCGGCTTCGGTTTCGGCGGCCCCCGGATGATGCTGGAGCACATGGCGGACCATCTGGATCTCGACGATACGCAGCGCGCCACCGTCCGGAACATCCTCGAGGCGGCAAGACCGGAGTTCCAGGCACTGCGCGAACAGGCGCGTGCGAATCGCGAGGCACTGCAGGCGCTCGATGCCGGCGATCCGTCCGTGAACGACATCGCCATTTCGAACGGCGAACTCGCGACTCAGGGCACGCTACTGGCGCACCGGGTGCGCAACGAAGTGCGTGCCGTGCTGACCGATGAGCAGATCGAGAAATTCGAACGTTCGCGGGACCGCATGCGCGAGGCCGCACAGCGCCGCTTCGGAGATCGCGACGCGCTGTAAGCAGGCCAAAGACAGGCAGACAGAATCCGATCGTCACCGGACGCCGGACCAGCGGCCACCCTTCTCAGGCGCCCCCCTCGCCAAGCCGTGCGTCGCCGGTCCCGTCTATCCCCCTTTGTGGCGATCGCGCTTAGCCCCCTTTACCGGGGGCTTTTTTTGTCCGGCCGGAACCTCTGTCGCGGTCAGATGAACATGTCGTCCAGAATCTGCCAGCCCGCCGCTTTGGTAGCACCCCCGGAGGCAGCCATCTTCATCACTTCGTTGGTGTAGCGAGTGAGTGTCGCCGCATCGGCGAGCTGCGGATTCGTGCACTGGAGCAGAATGTTGGTACCGGGCAGATCGGCAGGCCTCGAGTCGTGGCTGATCTTCTCGACCGGGCCGTAGACCTGCTGATAGCCGAAGGTCTTCAGCCCGATCAGTTCCCGCCCGGTCACGGTGAATTTCCTGTCGGCGGACAAATCCGTCGTGTAGTTCTGGTCCATGACATTGCCCCTGACGGGGGAGACGAGCTCGAAATTCACGTGCCCGTGGACGCCGCCGAGGATCCAGGAATCGTTCAGGATGATCGACCACGTATTCTCGGTTCTCAGAATGCTGCCGCTCGACGAAGCGTTCGTCTTGCCGAGGATCCGGATCTGCTCGTCGCCGAGATGCTCGAGTCGACCGGCAACGAGGCGATTGTGATCCGGCGCCTGTGCGTTGTTATAGACCTGCCAGCAGGCGTTCCTGTGCGCGTCCGTATTGAAGCCGGACGGCAGGAGGCTGGCGATCTCGGCTTTGAAGGTTACTTCCTCGTACATGTCCCTGCCCCTCTATAGACCAATAGGCTCTGACCCGTTCGTTCTCGCTTGTTCTGGCGCGTTTCCGCCGCTTCCGGGTCGGGTGCGAAGCACTTCCAAGTCTACGTCAACACGACCACGAATTGAGGACATCGAGGGGTTGAGGAGACCGCGTTTCGGACCCTTTGGCATTCTAAGCGCAGTAGAGGCTCGAACACCCTCAGACCGCGCCGTTATACTCGGCCCGTGCAGATACGCAGCCATCACCAGCGAGCCATAGACCGCCTGGCGGACGCCTACCGCGACGATCCGGAGTTTTTGGGTCTGATCATCGGCGGCTCGGTCGCCAAGGGCTTCGCCCGCGACGATTCCGACGTGGACTTCATGATCATCGCGACCGACGAAGCGTTCGAGCGGCGGATGGCCGCCCGCGACCTGTTTATCAATCGTACCGATCTTTGCGACTACGAAGGTGGTTTTGTCGACGGCAAGATCATCGATCTCGCCTATCTCGAGAACGTGGCTGAGAAGGGCAACGAACCCTCGCGCGCGGCATTCGTCGGTGCATTTGCTGCCTATTCCCATATCGAGAAACTGGACGCCCTGATGGAACGCATTCCGGTGTATCCGGAGGACGGACACGACGAACGTGTCCGCGCGTTCTACAGCATGGCCTTCATTCAGAACTGGCTCTTCCACGAGGCGGCGCGGCACGGCAACCGCTACACGATGACCCGTGCTGCCGGGCAACTCGCCTTGTTCGCAGGCCGGCTCATCCTTGCGCACAACCGCCGGCTCTTTCCGTACCACAAATGGCTGCCTCGCACGCTCGAAGCCGCGCCCGACAAGCCCGACGGCCTGATGAGCCGATTCAATGAGCTGCTCGACGAGCCGAGCGGCGACCGGGCGACCGCGCTGTTCGAATGCGTCAGGGATTTCCGCGACTGGGGCGTTAGCGATCTCGACGCCTACACGTGGTTCATGACCGACGTCGAATGGAGCTGGATGGCCGGCACGACGCCAATGGAAGACTGGTAGCCACGTTCGATGTGACAAGCAGCGGCAAGTCGGAATATCGATTGTTGAAACCGGCCGGCGCCCGGTAAGATGCGCGTAACCCTTCCCCTGGATTCCCTATGAACGGCGACAAGAATCTCGCACTGTTCTGCGATTTCGAGAACATCGCGCTCGGCGTCCGCGACAGCGGCAGACAGAAATTCGACATCGGCCTCGTCCTCGAGCGCCTGCTGCTCAAGGGCAGCATCGTCACGAAGAAGGCCTACTGCGACTGGGATCGCTACAAGCAGTTCAAGCCGGGCATGCACGAAGCCGCCTTCGAACTGATCGAGATCCCGCATATCAAGCTGTCCGGCAAGAACTCGGCCGATATCCGCATGGTCGTCGACGCGCTCGACCTCTGCTATACAAAAGAGCACATCGATACGTTCGTGATCATCTCGGGTGACTCGGATTTCTCGCCGCTGGTCAGCAAACTCCGCGAGAACGCCAAAACGGTGATCGGCGTGGGCGTCAAGCAATCGACCTCCGACCTCCTGATGAGCAACTGCGACGAATTCATCTTCTACGACGATCTCGCACCGTCGTCTGCCGCCGCCGGCACGTCCTCGAAGAAGTCGAAATCGAAGAAGAAGTCGAAGAAGACGAAGAAGAAAGCCGCCAAGAAGAAGGACGATCCGGCACAGGAAGGCATCGATCTCGTCATCGAGACAACGGAGGCGCTCTACGCCGAGCGCGGCGATCGGGCGAAATTATGGGGTTCGATGATCAAGCAGACGCTCAAACGCCGCCGGCCGGGATTCAATGAGTCGGCGTACGGCTTTAGTTCCTTCAGCGATCTGCTCGAGGAGGCGGCCAAGCGGAAGCAGCTCGAACTGGAACTGGACGAGAAGTCCGGCGGCTACATCGTCCGCTCGATTTCTTGAGTTTCAAGCAAGGCAACGGGCCGTCCGTATCGACGCGGACAAGCCGCGCAATGTTCCTGATGCGGCAGAAAAACCGGCGGTCTCGCACGCGAGATCGTTGGGCGAGGAGCCGGGAAATCGTTGCGCCCGCGGGATTTGCCGGGCAATTCGCGCAGAGCGCGCGTGACTCCGGGCGCGCTCGTCCGCGGCGGCCGAAGCAACCCCGGCAAGCCCTCGGCCGCTGAATCCGGTACCAGCCGGGCCATACACCGAAACCTGTCGCAAATCAGCAACGGTGGCGGTCTGCGTCACATCTGGGACAATATGCCTTGCATGCTCCGCAAGGCCCGATATACTTTGCCGGGTCTGGAAGTGCGCTATTCAGTATGCACACCATTTCGAAGTTTCCACAGAAGTTTTTCCGTAGTACCTCGTCCTGATTTCCATCAGCAATTGCATCACTTCCAGTCGACCTGGCCCTGAGAAATCGGGCCGCATTATTCACCCAATTAGGAATTAGGTATGTCTACTACAACCGGAACCGTGAAATGGTTCAACGAAGAGAAGGGCTACGGCTTTATCGCTCAGGAATCCGGCCCCGACGTGTTCGCGCACTTCAGCGCGATCCAGGGCGACGGCTTCAAGACGCTTGCCGAAGGCCAGAAGGTCGAGTTCACCGTCACGCAGGGCCAGAAGGGCCCGCAGGCCGAGAACATCGTCCCGCTCTAGGAAGTTCCGACTTCTAAGCGACAAGGGCCCCGCTCGCGGGGCCCTTTTTGTTTGGACCAGCCCCGCTTGCGGGGCCCATTTGTTTGTACCGACCCCGCATGCGGGATGCGGGACTTCTGCGGCGCCCGGCCGCGCGAGCTACTTTCCTTTGACCTTCTTTTCCTGCGCCGACATCGTCAGGTGCACGCGCCCGCTCTTGCCGCGCCGCCGCTCGTTCAGGCGCATGACGATCTCCTTCACATTTCGCTTCACGGCTGTGGCCTTGCCCTGCGTGTATCCGCGAATCCGATTGTCGCCCTGCTCGATGATGTAGCAATACCAGTCAGTGCCCTCCATGCCGCCAGGAGGGTCTGTCGGCTCAACCGACACGATTTCGTAGTCTTCGTCATTCAAGAGACTAATGCTCCGCCAGAGTAAGGGGCGCTTTCGGCCTGCGAGGCCGAGTCAATCCAGAACCGGGAACGGGGAGATAGGACGTTGCACGCCCTTCAGCTCGACAGGCAGGCTTGGATGAGCTTTCACTATACGCCTCAACGAGCACTATTGATACGACGAGGGCGCTCGACGCCCGCGAGGTCGGCTCTCAGCGGCCGGCGCTACATCGCGACGAATTTCTTCACCTTGGCCAGTAGATCGGCACCGCCCGCGCCGAGCGCTTTGACCCGCTCGACAAGTTGGCCGATTGATTCGTTGCGCTGTGTCGCTTCATTCACCTCCGCCATCAGGCGGTCGTACTCGGCCTGATCGGACAGCTGCGGCCGAAGTGAATCCCAATCGAACGTCGTCTCCGCCAGCAGGTTGTTTTCGATCTCCGCGAGCCGGGCATCGACGGCCGCGGCGGTTCTGGAGGCGCGTCTGCGCATACCGTTGGTCATGGCTTTCTCCTAGTCGTTTCCTTCAATCTGCGACCGAATACCGATGGCCTGGTCCAGATGGCCGTCCAGTCTGCGGATATCCTGAAGTCCGTCGCGCGCTGCATCCGAGACTTCGACCAGCCGGTCGTTGAGCGCGTTGACGACATCGTCGACACCGAGCGCCTCGAGTGCCTGGGTCTGCAACTCCTGCACTTTGTGAATACTGCTCAGGTGAGCGGTGATGTAGGCATTTGCCTGTATCACCTGATCGAATGCCGCACGCGCCTCCGCGCGAACCCGCCGTTCCTCCTCGTCAAGCGGATCGAGAAGCTCGGCGCGCTTGAGACTGATCTCGTAGATCGCCGCATCACTCCAGCCGTAGATCGTCGAGAGTAGCTGCTGCTGCTCCTGACCAGGCGTCGGCGACACGAAGTCGTCGCGGCCCTCGTCGTACACAACCACGCCGCGCGCCGTGTCAACCAGACGACCGTCCCGAATCCACTCGGAGATGAATTCCGGCGCCCAGACGTTTTCGAGGTATTCGATTCGCTCCGCGCGGTAGCCGTCAAATTGCTTCTCGATCATCAGATCGTAGGATTGCTGCAGCGCCCGCAGGTCCCGGCCGATCAGGTACGAAAGTTCGACGGACTCCTTGGGCACGTTGGCACACGCACCGAGAAACAGCAGGAGGCCGAGGCAAATCGCAGACCGTGCGCGGCGCGCGGCTGCGGCGACTGGAAATCCGGCTACTCTCATTTTTCTCCCCCTGGGGTCGCTTCTCGGAGAAAAGCGTCAATCAAACGGACGAATGGGCCTGCATGTCGGCGACTTGTTCTGCCGTCGGCGGACGGTTTCGATGCTGGATGAGCAAGGCAACGCGGCTACCCTTCATAGCGAAAACCTAGGCCGACTGACCTCACCTGTCAAACCGAGCCCAGACACTCATGTCCCCTTCCGGCATGCAACCGGGTGCCGTTTCTGCTCGCGGTTCTCGCTCCGCACACGAGCCGATCGTCTGGTAGCCGCTGCAAGCGTGACTATCGCTCCGGAAACGCTCAAGCCGGCGCCGATCCCGCCGATCTAGACAGAGTGGAAATAACACTCTGTCGAAACAAATGAACAAATCCACCAACAGAATCTATATCGACCCCGGATCGATGTCGGTCTTCGCCGAGCAGATTCTCGACACGCTGGACGGCGCGCGCGGCGTCGTCGTGCATGATGCGATGCGGCAAACCGTCTGGACCAGCTTCGAGAAGCGCCGGGAACACGCCTGGCTGGCGGCCGCACTCGAGGGGGTTGCCCCGTCCGGCGTCGGCTCGATCGTGCGAGGCGGCGGTGGCGAATCCGCGTGGGTGGTCGATCTCGAACATGCCGGCGCCGATGAGCGGATCGGTACGATCAGCATCCTGACAGACTCGCCCGACCCCGAGAGTGTCGAGCTGGAGCTTCGGAATATCAAGCCTGTCATTCGCTGCATCGAGCGGCAAATCGACATCAATGCGGAACTGTCCTCGGTGCGGCGCATTCCCGAGGAGGCCCGCCGCGGTTTGAATCTGCTGGTCGAACTCGACGAGATCGACGAGACCGCAGAGCCGCAGACCACAATCCAGCAGGTGCTGGAGCGCAGCGCGGCGCATTTCGATGCCGGGTTCGCTGCCGTGCTGCTGCCCGCGCAGGGGATTCGGGCGGTCTGCCCTGACAAGGTCGGCGACGACGAGTCGAAAGAGCGGCAGCTGATGAGCACCCTGGGGTCGCTCATGGCCAGCGCAAAGACGCACCGCAAGGTCACTCGAAGCAGCATTGGACGCTCAAACGTCCTGACAACGCCGATTTTCGACGTGCGGGACGAGGTCATCGGCATCTACGTGGTCGCGAAGCAAGAGGAGTTCAGTCCGGAGCAAATCCGGCTCTGCCGGGCGATCGGCGCAAAGACCGGCGCACTGGGGAGCGCACCGGAGCGCACCGCGGCCGGCCACTTCTCCAGACACGATTTCCTGCGCTATGCCGACGAGGTCATCCGGCGGGAGAGCACGACGCCGCATGCCGTGCTGATGGTCGATATCGACAAACTTCACATCGTTAATGACAGCTTCGGACACCTGGCAGGCGACGCGGTCATCAAGCGAGTCAACCGAGTCCTGCACCACATTACGAAGCGTGGCGACATCGCGGCCAATCTCGGTGGCGATGTGTTTGGCATGTTCCTGCGCGGCGCGGACGAGGACGAGACCACCCGCCGAGCGGAGTTCATTCTCAGATCGATTGCGGATGAGTCGGTCGAGCATGAAGGCAAAAAAACCTCGGTCACGGCGAGTATCGGCGTCGCACTGATCCCGGATGTCGTGAAGGACGCCGAGTCGGCTTTGAGCACCGCGGAGGTCGCGACGCGCTCGGCGAAGGGCCGCGGCGGCAATCAGCTCGTGGTCTTCAGGGACCTGGACGCGAGCGTGATGCAGCGGCGCAGCGACCTCGATCAGGTCGGTCGCCTGCAGTCGGCGCTCCTCGACGACCGTTTCGTCCTGTTCGCGCAGCCGATCAAGCCCCTGCAAACCGGCGAAACCGCCCCTCGTTACGAGATCCTCGTTAGGATGCTCGACGAGGACGGCGAGATACTCCCTCCCAGCAAATTCCTGTCCGCGGCCGAACGCTATCAGATGATGGGCGCCATCGACCGATGGGTCGTGCGCCGGACGCTCGATCAAGTCAGCGCAGCGGACAACCCTCTCGATGTCGGACTCGGCAGTTTCAGTATCAACGTTTCGGCGCAGTCACTGACGGACAAGGACTTTCTTCAGTTTCTGGAGACGCAGATCGCCGAGAGCGGCGTACCCCCTGACGCACTTTGCTTCGAGATCACAGAGACATCAATCGTTCGCTCTCTCGAGATGGCGCAGCGTTTTATCGCCCGCCTCCGGCACCTCGGTTGCCGCGTGGCTCTGGACGACTTCGGCACCGGCTACTGCTCCTTCGCCTACCTGAAAGACCTGCATGTCCACTACGTCAAGATCGACGGCGTGTTTATTCGCGACTTGCTCGACAACCCGCTCTCCGAGGCCATCGTGATATCGCTGGTCAGGATTGCCGACGTCATGTCCGCTGCGGTGGTGGCGGAATACGTGGAGACCGATCTCGTCGTGCAACGGCTGCGGCAGCACGGCGTCAGCTTCGCCCAGGGTTTCGGCATCGGCAAGCCACAGCCGCTCGAGAACGTGCTTGCCGGCATTGGCACGCCGATCGACTTCGGCGCACTGACTTCGAAGATTCGGATCGGCGGTTGAGTTCGCCGCGTGCGTCTTCGCGGACTATGCCCGTAGAAGTTTCGCTGCCTGTCAATACCCGCCCCTATGTTACGGTTCCGGCATGAAAGTCGACCTGGGAATCGATGTCGGGGGCACCGGCATCAAGGGAGCGCTGGTGGACATCGAGTCGGGCGCGTTGTTGAGCGACCGGCACAGAGTCGAAACCCCGCGGCCAGCGACGCCGGATTCCATGGCGCGAGCGGTCAAGGAGCTCGTCGACACGTTCGACTACGACGGTCCGGTCGGCTGCTGTTTTCCAACCGTGGTCGTCGACGGCCACGCCAGGACCGCGAGCAATCTCGACGAATCGTGGCGCCATGTGCAGATCGATGACACGTTTTCAGCCGCGACCGGACTGCCCTTCGCCGTCATGAACGATGCGGACGCTGCCGCTATCGCCGAAATGCGGCTGGGCGCGGGCAAAGGACTGGACGGCCTCGTCATAATGATCACGATCGGAACCGGCCTTGGCAGCGGAATGTTTTACAACGGGCAGCTCATCCCGAATTCCGAGTTGGGTCACATGGCTGGCAAGGACGGCGAGTCCTTCGAGGTCTACGCGAGCAAACGCGCCCGCGTAGCCGAAGAATTATCGTGGGCCGATTGGGGCGACCGCTTCAACGCCTTTCTGAAACGCGTCGACCGCGTTTGCACGCCCGATCATCTCATCATTGGCGGCGGCACGAGCAAGAAGTTCGACTTGTTCAAGGACCGCATCACGGTCGAGACCCCGATTCACGTAGCGACGTTTCTGAACAATGCCGGCATCATAGGCGCCGCCGTCGCGGCGTCGGAAAAATAGCGACGCCGACCAGTATCAGGCGGTCGCGGGTGCCGATGTCGCCGGCGCGACCTTGAACAGACTGAACAGGTCTTCGCCTACGGCGAGCAAGACCGGCACTAGAATCAACATCAGTGCCGTTCCGAACAGCTCTCCGAACGCCAGGGAGACTGCCGCGGGTATCAGATACTGCGCCTGTTCCGATGTTTCCGTCAGTAACGGCATCAGCCCGATCACCGTGGTTGCGGTAGTCAGAAAAATCGCCCGAAAGCGCCCGGTACCCGCTGCAAGCAGAGACTCGGACACGTGCTCGCCGGCTTCTCGCGCCTGGTTGTAGCGAGTGATCAACACAAGGCTGTCGTTGACGATGACTCCAGTGAGCGCGAGCATGCCAAAAAACGAAAGCAGGGATAGCGAGACACCCATGATCACGTGGCCGACGGCGGCGGCTACAAAGCCGAAGGGCACGATGGCCAGAATCACGATCGGCTGCCAGTAACTTTTCAGTGGGACGGCCATGAGGATGTAGATCAGCGCCGCCGCGAGAATCAGCGCCCTGATCAGTCCGCCGCGGATCTCTCCCATCTCCTCGAGTTCACCGGCCGCGACTACCTCGACGCCGGGGTATCTGGCGACGAGATCGGGAACGACGTTCTCAAACACAGCCTGACCCACCTCTTCGGGCGCGACGATCGCTCTGTCGACGGACGCGGCCACGGTGTTGGTACGTTTGCCGTCGCGCCGTGTAACGCCCCCGGACGCGTAGGCCCCGTCGATCTCCGCCACGGCAACGAGCGGCACCCAGAGACCAGACGCATTGCGCAGGCGAGTCTCCATCAGATCGGCAATCGTGTCGCGCGCATCTCGGGCGTTTTGCACTACCACGCGGACTTCCGATCCATCTCGCCGCACGCGAGTCACTTCTGACCCGCCGAAGCCGAAGCCGATTTGACTCGCGAGCGCCTCTGTCGTGAAGCCGAGATTTCGAGCTTCGGGCCGGAGGCGTAGCCGCAGCTGCGGCTGACCGCCGTTCAGGTCATCGCGAATATTCGAGATGCCTTCCAATGTCCCGAGATAGTCTCGAATCTCCCCGCTCGCCTGGCGAAGCAATTCTGTATCCCGAGACATCAGACGAATCTGAAAGCCACCTGCGAGAGATTCGGAGCCCGTGAACTCCAACTCCGTCGCTCCTTCGACTTGTCCAACCCGCTCGCGCCATTCCCGGACGATGTCCATGGTCGGGACCTGCGGTCGTTCTGCGACGGGAATCAGTTCAGCGTAGAGCTGCGCGCGCCCTGCCCCTTCGATCGTCGTGAAGAACGTTTGAATCGGCGGATCACTCATGCCGTTTTGCACTCGCAGTTCTTCATTTAGGCGCCGGCCCTCGCTTTCGATGCGATCGACGTTGGCGCTTGTAAGCGCAAACGGCGCCCGGTCGTCCATTTCGAGACTGACCGTGATGACCTGACCGGGCACGTCCGGAAAGAAGACAGTCTGAACCTTGCCTTTGGCCAGCAAGCCGAGTCCGCCGGCAGCTGCGGCGACGAAAAGAATCAGAACCGCATACCGGTGGCGCACCGAAGCCAGCAATGCCGGCCGGTAGATTCGATCTCGGAACAAGGTGAGCCCGGCCTGCGCCGCGTTCTGCACCGCCTCCCAGAGGCGAGCGACTCCGTTCGACCGCCGCCCGTTCAACGGCGTCCGGGCGAGATGTGCCGGGAGTATCAGCTTGCTCTCGATCAATGAGAAAACCAGCGCGAGAATCACGATTCCCGAGAAGCCGGCCAGGACCTTGCCCAGCGCGTTGTCGATCAACAGCATGGGAAAGAATGCGGCAATCGTGGTCAGCACCCCGAATACGGTCGCTACCGCGACACGGGCCACGCCACGCTCCGTACCCTCAATCGGGTCGCTGGTTCGTCGCCGTTCCTCGAACACACTCTCGCCGACCACGACTGCGTCGTCCACCAGAATGCCGAGCGCGATAATGAGTCCAAAGGTCGTCACGTCATTGAGCGAATAGTCCACCCAGGTCGTGCCGGACACGGCGATGGCGCCCATCACCGAGATCGGGATGCCCAGGGCCACCCAAAACGCCAGTCGGACATTGAGAAACACCGAGAGCATCAGGGTAACCAACAGCAGACCCTGAAAGCCGTTCGAGCGCAGCAACGCCAGTCTGTCGGCAATGTACTCCGCGCTATCGCCCCAGACGGTAGCGGTGACGTTGGTCGGCAGCTGCGGTTCGAAGTCGTCGACGACGCCGCGGACCACGCGGCTGATTTCGAGAAGGTTCTCCTTCTGCCCGACCAATACCTCCATGCCGACGGTGGGCTCGCCATTGAGACGAAACAGGAAATCGCCCTCGAGAAACCCGTCTTCGATTGCCGCAATGTCGCCGAGCAGCACTCGTACGCCTCCGGGCCGCTCGATCACGGGCAGATCGGCATAATCGGGTGCATACAGGGCACGATCGTCGGCCCGAAGAAAGACTGTACCGCCGTCGGTTCGCAACTCGCCCGCCTGGAAGTCGAGCGAGTTGGCGCGAATCGCCCCCGTTACGTCGGCAATTGTCAGCCCGAATTGCCGCAGGCGTTCCGGATCGATCTCGATACGCAGATTGCGGGGAATCAGACCCCAGATATTCAAGCGCGACAGTTCGGGCTGCGACAGCAACTCCTCTTTCAGCCGTTGCGCGACTGTCTGCAGCGTTGCCGGGTCGGCGTGGCCATGCAGATTCACGTAGAGCGCAGGGAAATCGAAGGCGGACGTTTCGATGACGGGCCGCCGGGTCCGTTCGGGGAGATCCGGGATTCCGTCGATACGGAGTCGTACTCGATCCAGCACCTTCTGCAGATCCTCGCCGCCCTGCCGGCGTACTGAGATGCTGGCGAAACCGTTGGAGGATTGGGAGGTTATGCTGCGCACGCCCTCGAGACCCTCGAGTGCCTGCTCGATTTTCTGGGTGACCAGCTGGTCGACCTGTTCGGCCGTCGCATTCGGGTACTCGACCGTCACCTCGACGGTCTCGGGCGGCACGCGTGGAAAGCCCTCGATTCGCATCGAGAACAGCGTCTGCACACCGAGCAACAGGATGAACGCCATCATGAGATTGGCGGCTACTGGGTTGCGGATGAACCATGCCGTCAGCGCATGCATCGTCTATCGCTCCAGGCTGGTCGAAGGAACGCTCTGAAAGGGCGCGCCTACCCTCGTGATCAGGACAGCGTCGACACGTTGCGGCGAAACCCGTTGTCCGGGCAGGAACGACGCGAGTGGCGTCGCCGCGATCCGAAATCTTTCCGCATCGTTCGGCGCCGCCAACGTAATGTGCCCCCCGGAGCGGAACAGTATCCGAGGTTCGAAACGGCCGAGTAGACCATCCTCGCCGACGAACCAGATGTGCCCGGTCCGGGTCAATGCCGCTTCGGGAACGGTCAACGTGTTCTGCATTGCGCGCCCCGTGAACTGCACGCGCACGAAGTCTCCGGCCAGGACGTCGTCGGCGGGGTCATGCACGTTCAGGTATATGCGTCTCTGACGAGTGGACGGATCGAGAAAGCCACCTCCCTCGCGAATTTGGGCTTGCCCAAGTTCGCTGCCGTCGCGGTGAAACAGTCTGACGGTATCGCCTGCAATCGGCTGCTCGAGAAGACCCCAATCCGCTTCGTTCACTTCAACCACGGACTCAAGCTGTTGATCGTCGGACAGCCGAACGAGCGATTCCCCGGCTGCGACAGTTTGGCCGAGACTCGCCATTCGCGCGATGACGAATCCGGAGAAAGGTGCGACGACCTCAGTATCGGCCAGCCGGCGCCGCGCGGCGTCCAACTGCGCCTCGGCGGACGCGACCGAGCGCTCCGCGATTCGCAACTGCGGCAATCGCAACGCAAGCTCGTTGGGGGGTTCGGCGCCGGCGCGTTCGAACTCCCCGCGCGCCAGCACGACGGCGTTTTGCGCGTGCAAGAGCGCCAGCCGAGCTTGCTCCAAACTCAACTCTGCGGCCGCAACCTCCGTTTCGTACGGAGTGCTTTCAATCGAAAACAGACGATCTCCGGCTTCTACCCGGCCACCTGCCAATGCGGCATCATGGACCGCGAGAATCCGGCCGGGTACGGCCGCGCGAACGTCCGCATCCCATCGAGGCCGGAGTTCGGCGAACGCGGTAACCATGGCGACGGTCTCTGCGGGCACGATATCCAGCACCGTGACGACAGGCAGAGGCGCCGACGCGTCAGAGACCGCCACATCCGCCGTATCCTCAACCTCCCAGACCAGGGTCAGTACCGCGAGCAACACGAACAGGGCCGCGCCAATCCAAAGCCAGCGGCGCCTTGCCGCCCTCGCTTCGCTTGCCCCGGTCGAACTCTTTGCCATTTCCGTTTCTCCGCCCAATTTCCGCCAAACACCGCCGCGCTATTGCGCTAGCCTCTCGGTTGGCCTAGTATATATCAATGAACGATCGTTCGTTCAAGTTAAAAATGACGAGATCAGCAAAAAAGTCGAAATCGCCCGCCACCGGGCGCCAGGCGGCCGCCGCAAAGCGGAAGGAGCAGATCCTCGAAGCCGCGGTGACGTGTTTTCTGGAGAACGGCTATCACCAGACAGGCGTCCGTCACATCGCCAAACAGGCCGGAGTGAGTCTCGGCAATCTCTACAACCACTTCCCGGGGAAACACGATGTGCTGGTCGAGATCGCGAATCTCGAGCGGGCGGCGTTGGAGCCGATTCTTGCGATTCTGGGCGAGAGGGCACCGGCGGCAGAGGTGCTCGATCGGTTCCTGGCCGCGTACGCCGGCTACATGGCGTCGGTGGACAACGTCATCCTTACCATTGAGATTTCGAGCGAGGCTATCCGCAAGCCTGATATCGGCGAGCTGTTCCTGGCGAATCGCGACGAACTTGCCGGGGCGCTCACGGACGTCATTGGCCGTGGCGCAACAGAGGGAAACTTCCGCGACGACCTCGACCCGAAACAGGCCGCACTACTCGTTCTCGACGTGATCGACGGTTGCGCCTATCGCAGCGTGTTGAGTGAGATACCGATGCGCGATTTGCTGGGCGATGCCAGAGATTTCGTCTTCGCGGCGACCCTCGCCGACCAAAGTCGCGAGTAGTCCCTGCGAGTGACGGCCGCGCGCCTGGCTTGCAACGTTCCGCGACATGTCGACTGCAACTTCAATCCGAAGCGGGACCCGAGCGCGCGTTTGATCGGCTGGACTCGCGGCGGCGCATGAGGGGGGCCGAAGCGGATCCGCCCACGGCCCTAGCCGGCGGGCAGCCGAATCGTCTGCGCGACGCCCGGGTCCCTCATTCGATAGCGCATTCCCGTCGTTGCATCGATTACGGTCACTCGAAGCTCCGGAATCACGAGGGCCAGGCGCTCGAGATCCATGTGGAGTTCGGTGATTGACTCAGGAAACGCAACGGTCCGCAGAATCCTTGCGTGATCGACTCGATCACCGTTCTCGCTGGCAATGTTCAGATCCGATGTAAGGTCTGCGAACACCAGACTTCCTGGATCGCCCTGGCCGTCGGTTACTTTGAAGGACTGTTGAACCCATTCGCGTAGTTCGTCCGACTTGCTTGCGAGCTCGTCGAGGCTTGCAAAACCGTCGCCGTTCAAATCTGCAAGGCTCAGCACGCGCATGTCGACGACCATGTTCATTTTCACGCGATCGTCGACCACCATTATCTGCAGGTGATTGTCGGCGGTGCCGTGGGCCGCGACCGGAGTGGCAGCCAGCACTACGAGTAGAAACGCGAATCGAAATCTCATGATGTTGCTCCTACTGGGGACCCAGCAATGCATCGTCTGTGGGATCGCCCCAGACGCAGCGTTGTATGAATGGGTAGTCGTCGGTCACGAAGTAGTGGTAGATGCCGTTGGGATATTCGGGCGTCACTCCGTAGCGGCCGTTGCACTGGTCGAGGTCGCCGCTGCCGTCTACGTATTCCCAGTCCTGATTGAAAGTCCCGTCGTAGCTGCCGCCGGGACCTGATGGCCGCGTTCCCGACCTGAGTTCCCAGCTCCCCTGCATTGCCGCGATTCCACTGGCCGGGTTCAACGGGTCCACGTAGCCATAGCGGGCATACACCGGGAAACCGTCGGCGGCGTAGCCGATCATTACCATGTCGGGGTCGCTCAGGCTGGCGCCGCTTGCTTCGAGAAGATTCGACACCAACTCCTCGGGCATGCCGTGGTAGTGGTATTTGCCCGTGGGCTGCACGTGAGCGTTGTTGCAGTCGGTGCCGAGATAGCCGATCGCGCCGGCCAGATCGGCGTTGGACGTGGCCCCGATGGTTAGCGCCTCGTAGTTCCACCCAGAATTGCGGTCATTGTTGTAGACCTCGCCCGTATTCGGATCCAGCAGGATTCCGCCGAGGGAAATCGCCACGAGTTGCGCATTGTTGGGACTCGATCGATCCGGTTGTTCGGTTTCGACGCGCATGACGATGTCGTAGTTGACCGTGACTTCGTCAATCTCATTTGGATTGCCGACGTTCGGAAAGTCACCGACGCGATGATCGGGGATGCTGTTACTCGTAACCGACCGCTGCAACGCGCCGGCGTTGTCCGTTACCTGAACGCTCGGCTGGAGCACGGCGCCGCTGTCCGGATCGAGGATCGTCTCGTTGTCGCAGACCCAGTTGTCATAGCCGGATAGATCGGCCAGCTGCGTGTAATCGACGCCCTGTTGGATCGGCGTCGGATCGGACCCTGTCGAGCCAGTATCGCCGTCGTCGGTCACCGACGAGAAGCCGGTACCGCCGCCGCAGCCGCTCAGGCTCCAGCCGATCAGCGTCATCAGCCCAAGTGTTCGTGCTGTCATCGGTCTCTCCTGCTGTTCGATGGTGTGAGCGTTATTGGGCCGCCCGTATTCGCAGGAATTGTGGAGAAACCGTGCAATATCCGGGATCGCTGGCAATGATTGATATTCTTTGCAAATGCGATTCACGATCGGTAGACGCATTTTTCTCGCGCTGACGGCCGTCAGCCTCCTGATACTGACGCTCAATGCAGCGATCACGCGCTGGAACTTCCAGCGCGGATTTCTCGAGTACGTGGGTGAACAGGAACTGGCCACGGTCGAAGGGGCTGTCGCCAATCTGGCGCAAACCTACCGCGAGGCCGGTGACTGGCAGGAGTTCCGCGGCAGTCCGCGGCGCTGGAACGACCTGCTGCGCGAGAGCAGCGGAGCGCCTCCCGGCCGACCGGGACCCGGCGGCCCACCACCGCCTCGCGGGGGCCCTCCGCCGCAGGATCCGCTCGAACTCAGTCGACGCATATCGCTTATCGACGCCGGCGGAAATGTCGTCGCCGGTAACCCGGCAAATGCCGAGGCCGCGCGATCCGTGCCGGTAATGGTGGACGGTGTCACCGTGGGCTACGTAAATATCGCCCCGCGTCGACAGCTGACCAATCAGGTCGATCGAAAATTCGCGGACGAGCAGGAGCGGTCGATCTATCTGATTGCCCTCGCCGCCCTGGTGCTGGCCGCGTTGATATCGGCTTTGCTCGCACGTCAGCTTACACGCCCGATTCGTTCTCTTGCCGGGGGTGCGCGGTCAATTTCGGACGGTGACTACAGCACACGCATTCCCGTCGTTCGCAACGACGAACTGGGTGACCTGGCTCAGGAGTTCAATGAGCTGGCGACATCATTGCAGAAGAGCCGCACCGCGCGGCGACAATGGGTTGCCGATATCGCGCACGAACTGCGAACGCCGCTGGCGGTGCTGCGTGGTGAACTCGACGCGGTTGAAGACGGTGTTCGAGACTTCGACGCCGCCACGCGGCAATCCTTGCAGGACGAAGTCTCGCGCCTGTCGACCCTGGTCGGCGAACTGCACGACTTGTCGGTCTATGACGATGGCGGTCAGGAATACCGGTTCGAGCCCCTCGACATCGTCGCCCTCCTAAAGGACGTGCTCGCGGGCGCGGCAAACCGCCTCGTCGATGCCGGCATCGGCGTCGACTGCGATTTGCCGGAACGTCTGCCTGCCATTGCCGCTGACGCAACGAGACTCGAGCGTGTATTCCTGAACCTGGTCGAGAACACGCTGCGCTACACCGACGCGCCTGGAAGGCTGTGTGTTACCTGTCTTGAAAGCGAGCACGATGTGATCATCGAGTTCGCCGATTCAGCGCCCGGAGTTTTCCCTGGAGTCCACGAACGGTTGTTCGATCGGCTGTATCGAACCGATGCGTCTCGTAGTCGAGACACTGGCGGGTCGGGGCTGGGGCTTGCGATCTGCAAGGCAATTGTCGAGGGTCACGGTGGCCGCATCGAAGCTGCATCCTCAGAACTCGGCGGACTCCTGATTCGCTTTCGCCTGCCGAAGGTGCAACCCGGAGAGCTCGAGTGATGACCGAACCGGCGAACATTCTGATCGTCGAAGACGAGCCCAAGATCGCAGAATTATTGCGCGACTACCTGCACAAGTCCGGCTACAGAACCCATTGGATCGACAATGGGAGTGACGTCGATGAATGGGTCCGAAGTAATAACCCCGACCTCCTGCTATTGGACCTGATGCTTCCCGGCAAGGACGGGCTAACGGTTTGCCGCGAACTTCGGGCGCACTCCAGGGTCCCGGTCATCATGGTCACGGCCAGAGTCGACGAGATTGACCGTTTGCTTGGCCTCGAGCTGGGCGCGGACGACTACGTCTGCAAACCATTCAGTCCGCGCGAAGTCGTTGCTCGCGTCAAGGCGACGCTGCGCCGGGTCGAGATGACACAGTCGGAATCCGCCGAGCCTTATCGGGGACTGGTTGTCGACCCCGAGAAGTTCTCCGCCACCATCGGTGAGAGTGAACTGGACCTTACGCCGGTGGAATTCCGGCTACTCGCCTTGCTTGCCAGCCAGCCCGGACGGGTATTTTCGCGCGATCAGCTGATGGACAGGATCTACGTCGACGGCCGGATTGTCAGCGACCGCACCGTTGACTCGCACATAAAGAACCTAAGGCAAAAGATAGACGGCTGCGGCGGCGATGACGACATGATCCGCTCCGTCTATGGTGTCGGTTACAAGCTGGATTGACCGCTGCGGAATTCACCGCTTCTGCACACTTGCTGCTAAGTCTCTGCGTCGTGACCGGGAACAATAAGACTCCTTTTCGCAAGCAAGGAAGGAGTTTGAAATGAGATACGCCATTGCCCTCACCGTTTGGACGTTGCTGTCGGCCGGCGCTATTTTCGCGGACGAGAGCGAACGGAATCGGGACGACGGCGAACGCCGCGGCCCGCCCCGGGCTGCCGTCGAGGCCTGTGCTTCCGCGGTACAGGGAGACCCCTGTTCGTTCGAGGGGCGCCGCGGCGAATCGGTCGAAGGCACCTGCGAAGCGCCGGCAGAGAAGCCGCTGGCATGCCGGCCCGCCAATGCACCGCCGATGGAACTGGTGCAGCATCAGTAGTTCACACCGCCTCGACAGGCCGCAGGCGACGAGGGCCCGACCCCGGGGCCCTCTCGCGTTGCGTAAATCGGTGGCTGCCTCGTTGCGATCAGTTCAACAAGGACGGCAGCCACAGTGACAATTCAGGAATGTAGATCACGGCCACGAGCGCAAGGACCAGCGCGCCGTAGAACGGCCAGATTGTTCGTACGGTCTGTTCGATCGGAATCTTGCCTATGGCGCAGCCGACGAACAGCACCGCGCCGACCGGCGGCGTGACCAGTCCGATCCCGAGGTTCAGTAACAACATGATGCCGAACTGAACCGGGTCCATGCCAAGTTCGGTGGCCATCGGCAGGAATATCGGCGTCGTAATGATGATCAGCGGCGCCATGTCCATGAACGTACCGAGCAGCAGCAGCACGAGATTGATCAACAGCAGCAACAGCAGCGGATTCTCGGTAATCCCGCGCAACAGATCGGCCAGCTGAGTCGGTGCCTGGAGCAGCGCCAGCAGCCAGCCGAAGGCGCCGGCGGCGCCGATCACGATCATCACCATGGCCGTGGTCCGAACAGACGCCGTCGTCGCCGCTACGAACCGCTCCCACGTCAGGGACCGGTACACGAACAGCGCAACCAGTATCGTGTACACCACAGCGATGCCGGCGGATTCGGTTGGCGTAAACACGCCGGACAGCACGCCGACCACAATGATCGCCGCTGCCAGCAGGCCGGGGATTGCTCCGGCGAACGCCACTGCGAAGGCACGCCAGCCGGGGAAGGCACCTCGCGGGTAGTTTCGCTTCACCGCAACGAAGTAGGCCGCGAACATCAGCAGCAGTCCCGTCAACACGCCGGGAACGATGCCTGCAAGGAACAGATCTGCGAGGGAAATGCTCACGCCGGCGGCAGCGGCATAGATGATCATGTTGTGAGACGGCGGAATCAGCAGACCGGTAATGGCAGAGGTCGCCGAGACGTTCACGACGTAGTCGGCATCGTAGCCCTTCTCTTTCATCATCGGGCCGAGCGTGGAGCCGATTGCCGAAACGCTGGCAATCGCCGAGCCGGACACCGCACCGAACATCATCGACGCGCCGACATCCACCTGACCGAGACCGCCCCGCGTTCGACCCAGTGCGGCATCCGCAACTCGAATCAGGCGCTCCGCAATTCCGGCGCGGTGCATCAGATCGCCGGCAAACACGAAGAAGGGGATGGCCATCAGAGCGAAGATATTCATGCTCGCCGCCATCCGCTGGAAGCCCACGATCAGCGGAATGTCGAGCAGGTAGAAGGTCACCATCGATGCGACGCCCAGCGCGAATGCGACGGGCACGCCGATGATCAGGAGGAACAGCAAGACACCGATCAGAACCGCTAATTCCATTGCTTGCTTACCTCCGTAGAGCGGAACTCGGCGATGAGCTGCTCGATGGCGAAGCCGGTGATCAGGACGCCCGATAACGCGATCGGCACGTAGGCGTAACCGCGGGAGATGCCGAGCGTCGGGATGACGTGTTGCCAGGTCTCCCGGGCCAGCTCCACGCCAAAGATCGCCATGGCGATACCGAAGGCCACGACCACCATGTGAGCGACGATCAGGACGGGGTGCCGAACCTTCGGCGGAAGGCTGTCGGCGAATATGGCGATGCGAATATGAAAGCCTTCGCGAACGCCCGCGGCGGCAGCGATGAATACGTACCAGATCATGAGCAACAACGCGGCCTGCTCTGCCCAGGCGGGGCTGGCATTCAGGACGTACCGCGCGAAGACCTGCAAGCCGATGATCGCCGTCATGATCAGCAGGCCGACCCCGGCAAACCACTTCGCGAAGACGCTGATTTTGCCGCTCGCGGTACTCAGGACATTACTCACTCGACTCTCCCATGCCTTCACCGAGTTGCACGATCTCGTCGACCAGCGCGCGCATCTCCGGCGTGGTCACGAATCGGTCCCAGACGGGCAGCATTTTCTCGGCGAACGCCGCGTGATCGACGTCCTCGACGACCTGCACACCGTGATCGATGACACGCTGCCTGGAAACGCCGACTCGCGCGTCCCAGAGCTCCCGCATGATGGGCACCGAGTCCGAAGCCGCTGCCTGCAGGTAGTCCTGCTCTTCGGCCGTCATTCCATCCCAGCTGCGGCGTGATGCGACGAGCACCTCCGGTGCCATTACATGGCGGGTGAGACTGTAGTGTCCGGCGGCTTCGAAATGCCGCGAACTCTCGTAGGACGGATAGTTGTTCTCGGCGCCGTCGACGACGCCCTGCACCAGCGACTGGTAGACCTCGCCGTAGGGGATGGGGGTCGGGTTCGCGCCGAGCGCCTGCATCATTGCGACGTAGATATCGGAATTCTGTACCCGGATCTTCATCCCGGCGATGTCGTCCGGCGAGTAGATCGGCCGCTTCGTGTTGTAGAAGGACCTGGCACCGGAGTCGTAGTAGCACATGCCCCTGAGGCCGTAGGGCATCATCGAGTGGAGAATTCGCCGGCCCACCGATCCATCGAATGCCGCTCGCGAGTGTTCGATGGAACGAAACAGGAACGGCAGTGCCAGAACGATCGTCTCCGGGACAATCGAGTTGATGGGTGCGAGATTGACCCTGGTTAGGTCGAGCCCGCCGAAAACGGCGATCTCGAGCGTGTCCTTTTCCGCGCCCATCTGACCGCCCGGGTAGACGCGCACTCGCATCTCACCATTGGTCCGTTCGTTGAGCAGGCGATCGATCGCGTGTATGCCCTGCGTCGTAGGGTAGTCGTCCGGCTGCGAGTCTGCGGCGAACAACGGCCGCGCGCCTCGACGATCGCTGCACGCCGACAGCAGCAACGGTGCGAGCAGGAAGTTGCGCCGACTGATCACCGGCTCATCCATCCGCCGTCTACCGGCAGCAGGGTACCGTGCACGTAGTCGGACGCGGCTGACGCGAGAAATACCGCCGCGCCGCCCAGATCGCTCGGATCGCCCCACCGTCCCGCCGGAATTCTCTCGAGTATCTGGCGATTTCGCTCTTCGTCCGCCCGAAGTGCCTCGGTGTTGTTGGTGGCGAAGTAGCCGGGCACGATGGCATTGACGTTGATGCCCTTCGGCGCCCACTCATTGGCCAGCAGGCGAGTGAGACCCGCGAGTCCGCTCTTGCTCGCCGTGTACGATGCCACGCGGATGCCACCCTGCAGCGAGAGCAGCGACGCAACGTTGACGATCTTGCCGCCGCGTCCACCATCGACCATGGACTTCGCCGCCGCTTGCGCAAGGAAGAACGGGACTTTCAGGTTCGTCGACATGACGTCGTCCCAATCGGCCTCGCTGAAGTCCAGTGCGTCTTCGCGGCGGATGATGCCGGCGTTGTTGACGAGGATGTCGACCGGCCCCAGCGCCTCTTCGGCCTTCTTTATCACCGGAACCGCAACCTCCGAATCGCTGAGGTCTGCCATCACCACGGCCGTCTTGCCACCAGCAGCATTGATCAGCGCTTCGGTCTCGTCCGGCGCTGAGCGTCCGACCAGAGCAACAGCAGCACCCGCTCCGGCGAGCGCGACCGCGATCGCCTGGCCGAGGCCGGTATTCGCCCCGGTCACCAGGGCCACTTTTCCATCCAGACGGAATTGCTCAGTGATCATTGGCAGCTACTTGAGTTGGCAGATATCGAGAACGTTCATGTCGGTGTAGTCGAGATTCTCTCCACCCATAGCCCAGATGAAGGAGTAGTTGGAGTTTCCGCTACCCATGTGTATCGACCAGGGCGGTGAGATGACCGCCTCGGAATCGCTGACAACGATGTGGCGCATCGAATCCGGCTCCCCCATGAAGTGGAACACCTTCTCGTCCTCACCCAGCTCGAAGTAGAAATAGATCTCCGATCGGCGGTCGTGCAGATGCGGCGGCATCGTGTTCCAGACGCTGCCCGGGTTCAGAATCGTCAGGCCCAGCAGCAACTGAGCCGAGCGGCAGGTTTCGGGCACGATGTACTTGTAAATCGTGCGGTCGTTCGACGTCTCCAGCGAACCGAGCTCGACAGGCACGGCGTCGTCTATCGAGATCTTGACCATGTCGAACCGAGCGTGGGCGGGCGTCGAGGCGAGGTAGTAGCGCGCCGGTTCGTCCGCGCTGTCGCTCTCGAAAGAGACGGCTTTCGATCCCATGGGGATGTAGAGGCCATCGCGAGGCTTCATCTCGAAGACTTCGCCGTCGACGGTGATCTTCCCGCTGCCGCGTCCGACGTTCACGACACCCAGCTCGCGCCGCTCGAGAAACGGAGCTCCAGCCACCGGCTCTTCCTGATCCGGCAGCGCAACGGCGGCCGACACCGGCGCTGCCCCGCCGACGACCATCCGCTCGTTGTGCGAATAGTTCAGGCTGATCTGGTCGGCGACGAACATGCCGGCAACGAGGTAACGATCGCGCAGCGCTTCGTTGCTGACGCCCTCCATCATGTCCGGATGTGTTGCCTGGTAGGTTTTCGAGAACATCGATTTACTCACTTGGTTTCAATTGGTCGTCACGCCGATGGCGTCCGCGGCAACGCGCGAAGAGAACGGCACGCTCATGATTTCTGTGGCCTGCGAGTCGAGTCCCGCTCGATCAGGCGCGGGATCGTCTCGTTCTTACCGGCTTCGATGCTTTCGTCGTCGAACTCCAACAGACGCTCCGCGGCAAGCGTCCCGATCTCGCGTGCCGGCGTGCGCACGGTCGTCAGTCGCGGCCAGACGCGCGTCGCTGTCTCGAAATCGTCGAAGCCGATCACCGACAGCGAGTCCGGCGGCGTTTGGCCGGCGACGTGCAGCGCCTGCAGGACGCCCGCGGCCATCTCGTCGTTCGAGGCGAACACAGCAGTTGGCGCAGGGTCGAGATCCAGTATCTCCGCACCGAGTGCAAATCCGGACTCGAACGTGTAGTCGCCCTGAAGGACATACTCCGGCGGAATCGAGATGCCGAACTCCTCGAGCCCTTCCTCGAACCCGGCGCGTCGCTCGTGCGCGGAGCGGAAACTCCTGCGTCCCGCGATCAGTGCTATGCGGGTGTGGCCTAGCTTCGCCAGGTGACGCGCCGCTTCCCGCCCGCCGACGCGATCGTTGGTGACGATCATGCGCCGCTCCATGTCGAGTGCGATGGATGCGATGCGGATATACGCGCAGCCGAGCTCTCGCAGAACCTCGGCCAGCCGCTCGTCCTCGGACACGGACGGCGTCAGAATGACCCCATAGAGTTTCTGAACTTCGATGAAGCGGCGGGCGTCTTCGATGAACGTGTCGCTCTTGCGATCGCATGGATGCACGACCAGCTCGTAGCCCGTATTGCGCAGTACGTCGAGAATGCCGAGCTGAATGTTGACGACGTACTGAGGCGTGGGGTTGTCGGAGATCATCCCGACGAGGAAAGACCGCCGGGAGGCCAATCCACGCGCCTGCGGATCCGGCCGGTAGCCGATCTTCTGTATCAGACCTTGAATGCCCTTGCGGGTGGCCTCGTTGACGAGCGGCGAGTCGTTGATGACGCGCGATACCGTCTTTTTCGAAACGCCCGCCAGCTCGGCGACGTCCCGCATGGTCGGCTTACGTCCGTCCTTGTTGCCCTCCGCCCATCGACGTGCGGCCGCATCGTAGTCGACCTCCGACTTCCGGCTCTTTCGTCCGGCCGGGCGCCTGGGGTCGGGTTTCTGCCGCTGCACCACGCTATGCCACCGGCGCCACGGGTTCGAACACGACGTGGAATTCGCCGTGCGGACCGAAATCGATCGTCGATCTGGATTCGACGGTCACTTCATGGATACCCGTTACCGCCCCGCAGGAAACGTAAGTCCCTCGGGAAAGCGTGAGCTTTCTCGCAGCGGCCAGACCGAGAAGGAAGCGCAGCGCCTGCAGTGGACCGCCCTCGATCGCACTGGCGTTTGCGGTCCCGACGACCGCGTCATCGACGATGACGGCGGCAGTCAGCGCTTCCAGAGGCAAGTCGCTCCAGTTCGGCACGCCCGGCCCGACCAGGAGCCCTGCGTTGTTGCCGAAGTCGGACACTACAGAGCACGGACCGAGGTTATTCACGTCGGCCATCGGGCTGCTGGCGATCTCGGCGCCGACGTGCAGTGCGGCGACAAGATCGACCAGCTCATCGTCGGAGTAGTCTCGTGCGACGGGCTCGATCTCCGTGCCAATCTCGAATACAAACTCCGCTTCGACCGCGGCGAAGCCACCGCTGTAAATCGGCATCGCTCGTGTGGCGCCTGCCTCGACGTCGTGAATCGACGATCTGAAAATCGGTCCCGCAAGCCGCTCGGCCGCGAGCCGATCCCGGTACTCGGGCGGCACCATTCCGACTTTCCAACCGGCGATCTCATCCGGCCAGCGCGCGATGGACGCGTCCTGGACTGCATAGGCGTCTTGCAGCGTCGTCGGCAGCGCGCCCGGAAAACCCGGAAGCGCATTCCCATTTGCGCGAGCAGCCACCAACCGCCGCGATACCGCGTCGAGCTCTTTCGACGGGTCGTCGATGTCGGTGGTAGGGTTGTCGAGTACTGGCATCTGGGCAATCCGTATCCGGGAGCTCGATCAATCTCTTGAACGGTGAGAGCTGACGTGAAAATCCCTGATCGCTTGTTGTTGTTTGTCAGTCAGCATACGCTTATTGTCACCGGTGTCAATTGTTATCTGATCGGCTACCACAGCACGCCGGGCAACGGCGGTCATTTCGTTCGGCCAAGCCCCGGGCGCCCGTCTGGCGCGTTCCGCTGAAACGCCTTAAGTAATTGTCTTTAATGGCTTTATTTGGCCTCTGTTGGCGGCCTTGACTGCCGAGCAGCGAATGCTGCCGCGACCGGCACCCGCGCCGGACTTGCGTCAGCGGCGGCTTGTCTAGTGAGACAATTTCACCGCGGCAGGCGCGTGCGTCCGAATCGCTCGAGGGTGTCCCGCTCGTCCGTCCCCGGCACAAAAAACCCCGGCAAGCTGCCGGGGTCTCTTGTCCAGTTCAGGCGCCATCATCGAAGACCCGCATGACGTCGCCGTGGCGGCTTTACCCCTCTAGAAGCGGTAGATACCGCCGAAGACAATTCTCCGGTCAGGCAGGCCGACGAAGCAAAGCGGTCCGGTCTCGGCAACGCAGTGCTGGTCGATGCGCTCTTCCGTCAGGTTCACGGCCTCGATACCGATATCGAGATTGTCCGTAACGGCGTAGTTGACACTCGCATTCAACTGGCCCCGGTCCAGTGTGTTGACGGGGAAGCTGAATGTGCTGCTGCCACTTGTGTTGGCACCGCCGCCGAAGTCCTGAGTGCGGAAGCCTTCTCGCCACGTGTATCGTGCCCTGGCAGAGATACCGTACTTCTCGTAGTACAAGGTGAAGTTGTACGCGTCTTCGGAGAAGTCCAGCAGTCCGCGTGCCTGGCAAACGTCACCAAGCACCTGAAGGCCGCGGCCCGACGTGCAGTCCTCGATGGAACCGCCGCTGAAGTCCTGCTTGGTGTAGTTGGCGAGTACGCCGAAGCCGGATGCCCAACCCAGCCGGTCTTCCCAATCCGAGAAGTCATACTGGAAAGCGAGCTCCCAACCCGACTGCGTGGTCGTATCGGGGTCATTACCCGGCCGCGTGGCGTCGACACACAGTCCCACGGTATTCGGATCGCCGAGCACGTTGGGGATCACGGTCGGGTTGAAGATACCGCCGCCAGGACAGTTCGGATCCGTTTCGCGAGCCAGACCGCTGGTCGTGGTCGGGTCGTTGACGAGCAGCGCACCGTCGAAGTCGATACCGAAAATGTTCGTCCGGTCCTTCGTGAAGTAGCCGATGCTGACGACAGACGACGGCGCGAAGTACCACTCGAAGGAGATATCGAACGAGTCCACTTCCTCAGGCTCGAGGCCCGGATTGCCAAGTGCGACAACCGAGTTTTCGCTGGGATCGAACGTAAAGGCGGTATTCAGGACGTCGAAGTTCGGGCGCCGGATATCCGAGCCGTAACCGAGACGAACGATCATGTCGTCCGATACTTCGGCAACGACGTTCAGGCGCGGCAGGATGAAGTCGTAGCTGCCTTTCGTCGACTGCAACTGCCGGTTGCCGCCGGCATCTTCGGGGCCGAACGCAACCGAGTCGATTTCGGTATCGACGTAGCGGAAACCGACGTTTCCACGGAACATGCCGGCTTGGAAATTCGCCTGCGCATACAGCGCCGTGGTTTCCTCGCTGACGTCGAAGAACTGATTCTGATCCGACGTGGGATTCAAAATGTCGGGGCTCGTCGGGTCATGCTGGATAACGGCGTCCTGCAGTATCGCGATCGTGCCGGCGGGGTCCGAAAATGCCCTGTCCGGATCGACCAGCAGGAAGTTGGCGATAAAGAGCGAGCGCCCGTCGCCATCGCCGTAGTTGCTGGGTCCGCGAACGAGCAGTTCTTCGAACAGGAGACCATTCGGGCTATCGACCAGCTGGCTGAAGCCACCGATGCGGTCTTCGACATCTTCGAACCGGCTAGAGGATTCGTTCAAGCGCAGACCGAAGTCGATCGTGGTAATCGCGTTCCAGCCGAGGTCGTACTCGAAGTCCAGCCGGAATGCCGTCTCTTCGTTCTCCGTCGTATTGCGGCCGAAGATCACCTGGTCCAGCACTACGTTGGCCGGATTCGTCAGATCCGAGACAGCCGGGGCGAACGGAGAATTGAAGTTGATGCCCCAGGCCAGCGTACCGCCGGACAGATCGTAGATGAACGGCGTGCAGTTGTCGTTGCTGGTTCCGTCGCCGGGGCAGTTCGGATTGAAGAAGTTCAGCGTCGTGCTGAGGTTCGGGTTGGTCGTGTCCGAACTGGTCGCCGAAATCTCTGCTCGCGCATTCCACTTCTCGGCGAATTGCCACTCGCCGCCGAGCGCCAGAATCTCACTGTCCGTGACGCGAGAGCCGGTGTCGCTCGAGAAACGCAGATTGGGATCGTCATCGTCGACGGTCAGGTTCGGCTCGATGGTGCCGCGAAGCGCTGCGGGGAAAACGCCCGGCCCGACACCGAAGTCGATTGTCTCGAAGTCCGTCGGAATGCTGTCGGTAATCAGCGCGCTGACCCCCGACGCCTGGAGCCGGTAGCTGTCCTGACTCCGCTCCTGCTCGTTGATGATGATGTCGAAGTTGAACTTTAGCTCGTCATTCGGCGCCCATTCGAACGTCGATGCGATGTTGGTGGTTTCGTAGTCGAAGTTCTCCTGCTCCTGAACCAGGAACTGAATACCGAGATACTCCGGCGGCGTGTTGCCCGGAATCGATACGCGATTGTCGCGGTCGGTGCGGGGGCGGAAGGAGACGGACTCCTGCTCCGTGTAGCTGCCGCTGATGACGAAACCGAAGTCGCCCGCATCCGTCGACCAGCTATCGCCATAGGCGCCCGAAAATCTTGGTTGTGCGCTTTCGGTACTCAGGCTGCTGTCCTCGAACTGCAGCCTGATCGCACCCAGCGTATCGGACAGTTCGAGGGGACGAATCGTCCTTAGATTGATCGTTCCACCGACGGAGCCCTCGATGGTGCTGGCCTCCGGTGACTTGATCACTTCAACCGCGGAGATGATCGCCGCGTTGACGTCTTCGAAGTCGATGCCGCTGCGACCGGAGCCGGAGCCGACGGTCGATATGCCGTTGATCTCGACTCGGTTGGCGTTGGTGCCGCGGATCTGCACGCCGGTGCCGACACCGGCCGTACGCGTAATCTGGACGCCCGTTACGTTCTCGAGGACCTCGGCGAGGTTCTGGTCGGGCAGCTTGCCGATATCCTCCGCGATGATGACCTCAACCAGGCCGTCCGAATTGCGTTTCTGGTCAACGGCATTCGCGAGCGACCCGCGAATACCCAATACGACAACCTCGTCGAACGAGCCGTCTTCCGACGTGTCGTCCTGCGCGAAGGTCGCGGATGAAAAGGCAAGCGTTGTTGCAGCTAGCGCGAGCGCCGCAAGGCTACGTTGATGTTTCACTGAATTGCCCCCCTGGCAAGTTTCGCCACCCTGCGCGGGTGATCTGGTCTGGTCGATGACAAGCATACGCCAATTGTCACCGGTGTCAATAGGTGGCCAAATTGGTGCGATACCGGCCCAGTTCCGAGGGAGTTGCCGCAGGCTTGGCGCCGCGCTATGGTCGGCGTTCGGAATTGAAGCGCGTCCGGATACAGTGTTTGGTTGTTAAAGCTATGATTAATAGGACTTTTCTTTCTCTTGTTGCGGCGGCCCTGATTCTGGGTCCGGCAGCCTCGTCCGCGGAGTCGCCGGACGCTGGACTGCCTGACTTATTGTCCCTAGAGACAATTAGGCAAGCCCATTATCTCCCGGACTTTTCCTATGCCGGCTACGGCAACGGCCTCGTTCCCCTGCCGCAGACGTCGGGCACGGTGGTGAACGTCGATGACTTCGGCGCGAAAGCGAATGACGGTGCAGACGACACCCGTGCTGTCCTCGCTGCCCTCACGCACGCCAATGAGGTCTCCGGCCCCGTCGTCATTCGTTTCTCGGCCGGGCGCTACAGAGTTTCCGACGTACTGCGAATCGAACGCTCGAATATCGTCGTTCAGGGGCATGGTTCAGGCGTAGGCGGCACGACGCTGTGGTTCCCGCGGCCATTGCGTCAGGTTGACGACAGCACGTCGCTCGATGAACTCCGGCGTTACCTCGTCGAACTCGACAAGCGGCAGCGCGAGCCGGACAACAACATCGACGAGTTTTTCTCGGAGTACTCCTGGAGTGGCGGCTTTCTTTGGATCCAGAAACCGGGAACCCGCCCGGCACCTTATCTCGAAGAGTACGATCCTGAGATCGAGGTACTTGCCGAGGTCGTCTCCGGCGACCGCGGCGGCAAGACTCTGACTGTCTCGAGCGTATCCGAGCTCAGCGTTGGCGCGATCGTGCAAGTGCAATGGCTCAATCGCTCGGGGCCGGATGCAGGCATCGTCCGGTCGCTGTACGGGCCGGCCGCAAGCCTGGCGGGATCGCATCACTGGAATTTTCCCGAGCGGCCGCTGGTGCGCCAGACGTCGCGGATCGCGGCAATCGACGGCGACCGGGTTACGCTGGCGGACCCATTGCTGCATGACGCGAACGCGTCGATACCTGCGCAGATCGCGATGTGGGATGGCCTCGAGGAGGTCGGTATCGAAGACCTGCATCTGGAGTTTCCCGATGCGCCCTGGTTCGGACACCATCTCGAGGAAGGCTACAACGGCATCTACTTCACCTCGGCATTTGATTCCTGGGCGCGCAACATCCGGGTCACCAATGCCGACAGCGGCATCCTGAGCTACAACAGCGCGAATCTGACCTACCGGGACATCACGACTGACGGAAACCGCAGAGCGCACTACGGCGTGCACATGGGCAACGTTCACAACGTGTTGGCGGAGAACGTCAAGGTCTTCAATCCCGTGCTTCACTCGCTGACCTTCAACACGCAATCAACGAAGTGTGTCTATAAGGACGCCGACGTCTTCGTGAATCCCGTACTCGATCAGCACGCGGGCGCCAATCATCAGAACCTGTTCGACAACGTGACCCTGCACACATCGGCAAGTGCCTCGGATTCGGGACCGGTCGCGGTGGTCTTCGACGGCAGCGGCGCCCCGTACTGGCAGCCCGGCCACGGCGCCTTCAATACGACGTGGAATCTCCGCGTACTGATAAACGGTGGAGCGTACGCGGACGAAGCCGTCACCCTACTCGGCACCGACGAAGGCCCGATGGCAAGGATTGTCGGACTGCACGGCAATCGGCAGTTCGAGCTCGACTACCGGCCGGCACCCTACGTCGAAATGCTGAACGTCGAGCTGTCGGCGGTTCCGTCGCTGTACGACTATCAGCTCGAGCAGCGCGTCAACGTGGAATGAAGGCCAGCACCGGGCCCCTTGCAGGGCCCGGCGGCCACTCCAGCCATTTGGATTGCGAGACCGGCGCTACCGGGCCATGGATACTCGTGTCGCGATGGCTTCCCGCAGATCGTCCATCGTCGCAACCTTCGGGCTGTGCGCGGACAGAATCTGCTGTACCTCGAGTTCCAGTCGATGCAACGCCTCCGCGAACGAGCGCGTCGAGTCCACGGCCGGCGGAATCGGACCGACGCGTGGCATGGCGAAATGATCGGCCTCGAACAGAATGCCCTCCTCCGGCAGATAGGCGACGAGCAGATGCTCGGTATGTGCCGTGGGACCGATATCGATGACCTCGACGGTTCGACCGTTGCCCTCGAGCGTCATGCGCTCGTCAACGGTCCGGACCTCGAGTTCGTCGCCGTTGGCCGCGGCCTGCCGGGCGATAGTCTCGTGCGCGGTTGCGGCAATGATCGTTGCGCCTTCAGCTTCATACGGCTGAACTCCGACGACGTGATCGAAGTGATGATGCGTCAGCATGCCGTAGCGAACCGGCTTGTCGCCGACGACTTCTCTTAGCGACGCGATGCGCTCAGGAATACCGGCAGCACCGCCGGCTGCAAAAATGTACTCGCCCATATCGACGAACATCGCGTAGGTACCGTTGCCGCCGATCAACCACACATCGTCGGCCACTTCCTGTCGCGAGAGCGCGTCGGGCGTGAGTTCGTCGATCTCGAGCAGGCCGGCATCCACCGCCAGCATCTCCTCCAGTGGCTCGTTGAACCGGACATCGACGTTGTTGCGGTGAATATTCAGGTCATCGTTGAAGTAGAACTTGAAGGTTCTGGCGACCGCGATCCCGTCAACGGTCTCGTAGTCGGACCACTCGTATCTCACCAGGCCGAAGTTCGGCAGGACGCGCTCGCTTCGGCGCAGCAGGTATTCGTCCTGATCGAAGTAGAGACTGATCGCCGGACCAACTGCCATCGAAAACGCGACCACATCGTAGGTAACGCCGTCGACAGACTCCTCGCCGAGATAGTGGGCGTTGCCCGCGCGATCGCTCAAGGTTCGCACCAGCGCCGTCGCGGTCACGCGAATGAAGGGTCCCGACGTCGTGTCGTAGTCGGGTTCCGATATCCGCTGCACGGTTCCCGCCCGATGATCGATCTGATAGCTGTCCTCGCCGTTGATGATCGTCGTGTTCAGGCCCTGAAAACCCGCTCCATCGAACTCGTTGTAGGTGTAGAAGATGGCGTCATTCAGGTTGATGGCGTCTACGCCGGGTTGATTGTTTTCGTCCCACGGCGCCTCCGTGCCCAGGCTCTGGCCGACCGCATAGCCAATGCTGTCGTGCTCGACGATCATTGTCTCTATCGAGCCGAGACCCGTGTCGCCGCCGTGCGCCTGGACGGCCGCGTCGATGACTTCTCGCGCCTTCTCGACGTTTCGCTCGGTGATCGTCTGTGCCGATGCCGGCAGACAGGAAATGCTGATTGCTATCGCGGCCACAAGAGCCGCTGCGCGTTTGATGTTCATTGCTACCCCCAGGATGATCGGCGCGGAACACGCGCCCGGTTATGGCGACCATTTAGACCCGGTTGTTGCGAGAAGTGCGTGATTTACGGCGAGCGGTGCCCGCGGGACGACGAAGCGTTGCAACCGACCTTCGCTTTGAACCGCTGATGGGCGGCGCAATGCAGGAACTCGCAGAAAGCCGCAGCGCCTGCCGGTCCGAACTCAAATGCGCACAGGGAAGTTCGGAGCGCCTGGACGCTCACCTCAAACGAGGCGCGTCAAACTGCCCGGCCACTCCGGCGGCTACCGGGCTACCGAAGCGCGCCAACCGGCGATTTCGAGAGCGGCGAATCTATAATCGGTATTTTCGAATATTATAACCGTATTAATTGATTTGAAAGATTACCTCCACCTGGGTCTACTACAGCAACGCCCATTCAAGAGGAATCGACCCATGAGCCAGGCCAGCAAATGCCCCGTCATGCACGGTGGTAACACATCCAACGACGAGCCGGTCACCAAGTGGTGGCCGAACGCACTGAACCTCGACATCCTGCACCAGAAGGGTGCCGGCACGGACCCGATGGACGCCAATTTCAGCTATCGCGATGCGGTCAGGCAACTGGACTTCGATGCCGTGAAGTCGGACATGCATGCGCTCCTGACCGACAGTCAGGAATGGTGGCCGGCCGACTGGGGCCACTACGGCGGATTGATGATCCGGCTCGCATGGCACTCAGCCGGTTCCTATCGAATCCAGGACGGTCGAGGCGGTGGCGGCAGCGGCAATATTCGCTTCGCTCCGCTCAACTCCTGGCCGGACAACGCCAGTCTGGACAAGGCTCGCCGCCTTCTGTGGCCGATCAAGAAGAAGTACGGCAACGCGCTGTCATGGGCCGACCTGATTCTCTTGTCCGGAACCATTGCCTACGAAAACATGGGACTGAAGACTTTCGGCTTCGGCTTCGGGCGACAGGATATCTGGGGTCCGGAGACCGACGTGTACTGGGGCAGCGAGAACGAATTCCTCGCACCCAGCGAGAACCGTCACGACGATCTCGGCGAGGCCTCGACGCTGGAGAATCCCCTCGCGGCGACGCACATGGGACTGATCTACGTCAATCCGGAAGGTGTGAACGGGCAGCCGGACCCGGCGCGCACGGCGCTGCACGTCCGTGAGACCTTTGGCCGCATGGCGATGAATGACGAGGAAACGGCGGCACTGACCTGCGGCGGCCATACCGTGGGCAAGGCGCACGGCATGAGCGGCGACGACGACATGGGACCGGAGCCGGAGGCTGCCGGTATCGAAGCGCAGGGCTTCGGCTGGGCCAACTCGACGCACGACGGTCAGGCCAACCAGGCCTTCACCTCCGGTCTGGAAGGCGCCTGGACGAAGGAACCCCTCAAGTTCGACATGGGCTACTTCGAGCTGCTCTTCGGCTACGAATGGGAACTGAAAAAGTCGCCCGCAGGTGCGTGGCAGTGGGAACCGGTCGATATCAAGGAAGAGGACAAGCCCCTCGACGCGACCGACCCGTCCGTCCGCCACAATCCGATCATGACCGACGCCGATATGGCGATGAAGGTCGACCCGATCTATCGCGAGATCTGCGAACGCTTTATGGCCGACGAAGCGTACTTCCGCGACACCTTTGCGCGCGCCTGGTTCAAGCTGACGCATCGCGACATGGGTCCGAAGATCAACTATCTGGGACCTGACGTTCCGGCGGAAGATCTGATCTGGCAGGACCCGGTACCTGCTGGCAACGCGAACTATGACGTCGACGACGTGAAAGCGAAAATTGCCGCGTCAGGTCTTAGCGGCGCCGAACTCGTTGCGACGGCGTGGGACAGCGCCCGCACTTTCCGCGGCTCCGACAAGCGCGGCGGCGCAAACGGCGCGCGCATTCGACTCGAGCCGCAGCGGAGCTGGGAGGGCAATGAGCCGCAGCGCCTGAGCAAGGTCCTGGACAAGCTGGAGTCGATTGCCGCCGAGACCGGCGCGTCGGTAGCCGACGTCATCGTACTCGGTGGCAGCGTCGGTCTGGAGCAGGCCATTGAGGCAGCCGGGCTTTCGACGCCGGTGCCCTTCCACCCCGGTCGCGGCGACGCGTCGGCCGAACAGACCGACGCCGAGTCATTCGATGTCCTGGAGCCGCTGGCCGACGGATTCCGCAACTATCAGAAGCAGAAATATGCGGTCAGCGCTGAAGAGATGATGCTCGACCGTGCCCAGCTGCTCGGGCTCACGGCGCGAGAGATGACGGTTCTTGTCGGCGGACTGCGAGTCCTCGGCGTTAACCACGGCGGCTCGGAGCATGGCGTCTTCACCGACAATGTCGGTGCTCTGACGACCGACTTCTTCGTCAACCTCACGGATATGACGTTTAGCTGGCACCCGGTCGGCGACGGCCTCTACGAGGTTCGCGAACGTCAGGGTGGACAGGTCAGGTTCACGGCCACGAGCGCGGATCTGGTGTTCGGTTCGAACTCCATATTGCGCGGCTATGCCGAGGTCTACGCTCAGGACGACAACAAGGAGAAGTTCGTTCGTGACTTCGTCGCAGCCTGGGTGAAAGTGATGAACGCCGATCGATTCGATCTTCACGCCTGATGTTCAATCCGGGCTGCGGCTCCGTCTGGCGCCGCAGCCCGATCGACCGACCACCACTGATCGATCTCGTTCGCGATGCGACGATTGCGTGCTGCGTCTGGCCCGCAAGCCAGGCTAACCCCGACTATGTCGCTGTTCTGAAAGCCGGTCTTCCGCGCACTCACCTTGCGCATTGCACGGACTACCGCTCCCCGGCTCCACGTCCGTGTCAATCGGTCGTAGAATCGAGTAACGCCAATCCGGGGGCCGACCAATGTGCGACATCCTCGACTTAAAACCTTTCGTGCCATCGAACGACTATGAGTTGTCGAAAGCGTTCTACGAGACACTGGGATTCAAGTTGAACTGGGACAACGGTGAAGTCTGTGAGATCGACACCGGATTCGGCTATCGTTTTCTTCTTCTGCCGAAGAACCACAACAACTACGCTCACAGTCTGATGCTGCACTTCATGGTGACGTCAGCCCAGGAATGGTACGAGCGGCTCGACAGCCTGGACCTGGTCGGTCAATTCCCCAATTCAAAGTTGGCCGCACCGAAACTGGAACCCTGGGGCCTGTTGATCACGTATGTCTGGGACCCTGCCGGTGTGCTCCTGCACTTCGCAGAGCATCCGAAGGCCGGAGAGTGAAGCGACCTGAACGGCGGATCCCGGACTTCAGCTGCTACGATCGGATTGACGCGATTAGACTCCCTTCCGAGTCGACGGGCGAACGAGAAGACACCGAAACTTTCGGTTTCTTTCTAGTCGGACGTCGAATCAAAACTCCCCGCTGATCGCGAATTGGAAGTTCTCGACGTCGTCGCGAAGGAAGCGATTGGGATTGTCGTCGTCGGCATCGAGCGGAAAGCCGTAGCTCAGCCGCAGCAGACCCAGTGGCGTGCGAAGCCGAGCGGCAACGCCGACCGACTGCCGCAGCTCGGACAGCTCGAAGCCGTAATCGATGCTCTGACCGCTGTCGTCCAGAAAGCCCACGTCCTCGGTCGAGAACACGTTGCCGACGTCGTAGAAAAACCCGAACCGGGCATGCCGTTGCCATCGCTCGGGCAGCGGCAGCATGAGCTCGAACTGACTGGAAACGAGTAGATTGCCGCCGTAGGGATTACCCAGACTGTCGCGCGGCCCGAGCCTGTTCTCGCGATAGCCGCGCACCGTGTACGGCCCGCCGGCGAACCAGTTCAGATTGGGTGGCAGCGACGTGGTGCTCGACCCGTATTTCAGGCCGTAGCTCAGATCCACGCCGAGCGATGCCGTCCATCCGTTGCCGAACGACCAGTAGCGGTCGAGATCGTACTCGGCGGTGTAGTACTCGATGTCGCTACCCGGTATCGCGATTCGCAGGTTCAGCTGCTGCTCCAGCCCGGACGCCGGGAACAGCGTTCGATCGCGGGTATCGTGATGCCAGCCGAATAGCAGTTCCGCCGTCAACGCATCCGTCGATGCTCCATTCGCCTGCGCGACCGGATTGCCATTCCGGAGCACCCACTCCTCGAGCTGACTGCTTGCAACGTCGCCTGTGTTGAGCTCCACATCCTGCAGAGCCAGGCCGACACGGATCGACTGCCGTTCGGCGGTCTGGTAGCCATACTCCAATGACAAGCGCGCCAGGTCGCCCTCGAAGTCCGTGGTGTCGACCGTTAGCTGGTCGAACTGCCGCCACGAGAGCCCAACGGTTCGGCTGATTCCACTGGGCGTGGCATACGGGTCCGCGTGCGCGACGTGCGCCGCCTGTTGGATCTCACTCGCTTCGACACGGGCGAAGAGACGCTGCCCCGATCCGAACAGATTCTGGTCGACCAGGTAGCCGAACCCGCTCAGGCGTTGCGATTCAGAGTACGCGCCGCCGAACCGGTACTCGCGCGCCGGGGCGTCGGTAATGGTGAACACGATGTCTACCTGGTCGGGAGCACCGTCGACCGGTCGTTGGCTGACTACCGCACGGCGAATGTAAGGCAAGCGTTCCAGTCGCCGCCGGGAATTCTCCAGCGCCACGGTATCGATGTGGGCGCCTTCCAGCTGAAGCAACTCACGACGCATGACGTGGTCGTCAATACGGTCGGTCCCGACAAAGGAGATGTGCCTGACATAGATCCGGCCGTCACCGACCAGCGGTTCTGCCGCATGCGGTACCAGCGGCAACAAGAGGACGAGCAGAATCAGAGGTCGCATGGGATCGGCACGGAAACCTGCGGTTCAACGGTCATTATGGCGTTGGCGAATACTCGGCGCGTTGCCAGTGGGATCAATAGCCTCACGGGCCGGAAAGCCCAGGCCCTGGCCATCGTCACGATAGCAAATCGTCCGCAACGTGTGACGCAAGCGGAACGGGGTATTGGACACGGCGCGCCGCAGGCCGTTCCCTGCACGAGGGGCTCGGGTGCTCGAGGAGCTTGTGCTGGCGCTCAGGCGGCCACGCGCGGCTTGCGAAAATCCTTTTTGCCCGGCACGTAGGTTGCGACGCTCGGCACCTGATTGGTGATGATGCTGAGATCGTCCAGACCCTTCGCCTCCGCGTCTCGCTCGACGGTTTCGCAGATCGCCTCGGCGACTACCTGCGACGTGATGCAGCGAAGCATGCCGTACTCCTCATTCAGACGCGTCCCTGCAAGCCCGGTACTCGACTCCGACGCGGTGAAGCGCGCGTGGTTGAAGTTGAGCCCGGGCGCACCGGCGTCGAGAAGCATGTCGATCAGCGCCGGGCAGTCCTCGCGCCTGGCGATCGCTGACAGGCAGATCTGATCCTTGAGCCTCCGTTCCGCGGCGAGGTCCTCGAGACCGACGCCCCGCCCTTCGCCACCGACGTCGAACACGGATTGATCGCGCCAGTGCGTATGGCCCGTCAGATGATCGATGGCATTGATTATCTGCTGCATGTTCGCGTCGTAGTGATGATGCGACACGACCGACGGCAGGTGGAACATGCCGCGATCGATGATCATCCGGTACATGAAGCCGCGGCCCGGCAGGTGCAGCTCACCGGCCTTGGCCATGGCATCGAATACCTGATCCGCATCGTTTTCGTCGGCGATCACCATGAGCACTTCCTGCTCGTGCTCCTTGGTAATGCGCAGCCAGCCCAGCCGGTCGCGCAGACCGCGGCCTTCGCTGTAGTGGACGATCGGGCCGTGAGCTCCGGCGGCGATGGCCGCCTTGCTTACGCGGTCTGACAGATGATGCCCAACGATGCAGTAGATGATGTTTAGATTTTCGGTCAGGCTGTGCGACGTTTCTGACAGGCCGGCACCGTGCCGTTCGGGCCAGGCGTGATAGCCGGACCCGAAGTACGCATGCTCGCACGGGGTGGAGAACACCGCACCCGCTGCCTGCTGATGCAGCCGGCCGCGTTCGACGATCCGACTGACCAGTGAGGCCACCTCGCTGTTGGGGACGAGGAATTGCATCATCGTCTTGGCGGGACTGATCGGCGGCAGCCAACGCTTCAGCCAGCTTTCGCGGAGCAAGGTGCCGCGTGCCTTCCAGACCAATGCACTGCTTCCGGGTTCGCGCAGGACCTCTTTCGAGACCGCGTCGACATTGTTGGATGGCAGCACCGCCGTCACCATCGAGACGGCATGAGTTTGCGCGAACATCAACTTACCTCAGCCTCGACGAGACCATCGACGGAGTCTTCGCTGGCTGAGGGTGCCGCGCGCTGTTTCCGTTGTGTGTAGAGACCGACACCCAGTACGGTGAGAATCGGACCGACAGAGGCGAGTGCCAGGATACCGAAGCCGTCGGTCACGCCGGGAATGTTTGCGCCGACGCCGAGGCCCATTGCCAGCACGAGCGGCACCGTGATCGGACCGGTGGTCACGCCGGCGCTGTCCCAGCCGAAGTTTACGAAGTCGTGATCCGAGAACCAGGTCAATACCAGGACGAGAAGGTACGGAGGGGCCAGCATCCAGAAGAGCGGCAGGTTGTAGGCCATCTTCACGATGCCCGCGGCGATGCCGAGCCCGACACCGATGGCGACACTCTGCATCAGCAACTTCTTGCGGAAGGCGCCGACGGTAATGCGCTCGACGGTATCGCCAAGGGCATTCAACGCGGGTTCGGCAAGCGTTGCACCGTAACCGAGGAAGAATGCGAATCCGATCGCGACGAACTTGCCGGTGTCGACGAACAGCGGCCCTTCGACGTGATCCAGACCCCAGGGGATGATCTCGGCAAACGCGACAGGCACGTTGCTACCGAGCTGGCCGCCGAGCGGTGTGAGGCCGAGCATAATGCCGAGGCCGAAGAGCGTCATGCCGGAGAACGCGAAGATGACGCCGATGCCAATATCGTTCTGTGGGTTCATGCGCTGGTTCAGAACGAACCGTAAGACAACGAAGAGGAACAGACACAGAGGGATAATCGCCCGGAGTGCGTCTTTGAATGCTGTCGTCAACGTGTTGCCGAGAGACGTCGAGCCGTCCCACGTTTCATCGCTGACAAATGTGAAGTCGCGCTCATACACCTTGGTGATAAGCAACTCAGGATTGTCGAGCTCGATTGTGCCTCCAACGAGGCGGGCGTCACCGCCATGGACCGTCAGTTCGTAGCCGTCCGGCAAGGCGCCTGACTCGAGGTAGGCGTTGAATTCTTCTTCACTGATCGGTTCAAGCCGCTTCTCGAGGGTGACCTCCTCGGCTTCGGTAGCTGCTTCGGCCAGAGTGGTTTCGACCGACCCGGTATAGTTGGCGGCTCCCCAGTAGTCATTCGCGTTGTAGTGATAGAGCGCCAACGACAGCACAGCGACGATGGGGAACAGCGAAGCGAGCGTCACGATGCCAAAACCCGTGTTTCCGCCGCTGCTCGAATCACCGCTGACCACCCGGCAGACACCAATTCCGAGCGCGAGTACGAGCGGTACCGTGACGGGACCGGTCGTGACCGCACCGCAGTCCCAGGCGAGGCCCAGGACGTCATTGAGCTCGGGTACTTGGCTGCAGTAAAAGGAAAGGCCGAGAAGACCAGCGACGGCGGGCATTGCGAGGTATTTGAGCGGCCAGCCGAAGAAGAATCTCAGTACGCCCAGCATGACGGCGAAGCCAACGCCGACGCCCACCGAGCCGACGAGTTGCCCGGAGAAATCGTTGAGTAGGCTATAGAGCAATGGCGCTTCTGAAGGAATTACGCCAGCCCCCGCTGCCTTCAACACCGCGATTGCCGGTTCCGCGAAAGTTGCCCCCGCCCCAAGAAGGAACGCGAACACAAGAATCACGGGCATTCGACTGTTCTTTGGCAGGACACTGCCGATCTGCTCGCCGAGCGGCATGAGGCCCAGTCTCAGGCCCTCCATGAAGAACATCAGACCGACTGCAACGACGAATATGCCGAATGCGATCATGCCGGCATAAGCGATCGGCAGTTGCAGAATCAGCAGCTGAAAGACGATTAGATACGTGACAATGAACCAGATGCCCGAGACCTGATTCATGAAATTCCGTTTCACGTACGGCCACAGAACGCGCAGGGTGTCGGAGAACCCCAGCTTGAACCTCGGATGTTCAGGGACTTGCGCCATGTGCTCACTTGCCGTGCTTGCTATGGGTCCGGTATCGGCCGAGCGCTGGCGATCTTGAATTTGTGGGGACTGGCCTGAAAGTGGACCCGGCGCCATGCCGTCGGGGCGCTGGCGCTCGTGTGTCTTGGCCGCAATGTCGCGGCACCAGGCTTGCAGCGTATCGACCGCGCGTCAGCAGGCACCAAGTGCTTGCATCACATCCTGTACGGCTGACGCTTCCGTCTTGAGAACCTCGAGGCTCGAATCGGCCGAGAGGTCGCCGAAGGGGAACTTCCCAAATGCCGGCATTTCATCGATTCGAGGCAGATTGCCCGCCCGCCCCCTGACTATGCGATCGTGAAGACCCGCCACTAGAACGAGGTCGGCCAGTTCGGGCTCGGGACCTGGATTCCTCAGCCAGTCGCCCCGGCTGCGCGCAACTTCCACGATGTCCGGCTCGAAATCCCAGTGTTTGAGCAGTACCAGCCCGACCTGACCGGCATACCGGTCGATGACGCCCTCGACCTGTGCTTCGCTCGACAGCTGCTCGTGGTAGTCGTTGAGCACGCTCAGGATTGGCAGGACACCGATATCCTGCAACAGGCCTGCCAGGAGAGCGCGCTCAGGTGACAAGCGTGTGCGCATTCCGGCAAGAACCGCGCAGATCGCAGCCAGACGCGAACTCCTCTCCAACGTCCCGCGCATCAGGGCGTTGAGAATCTGTGATTCCGTCTTGAATACGGATCGAAGTGCGTGGGCCATAACGAGAGCGCGCGTTCGATCCGGGCCAATTCTGGAGATGGCATGATCGATCTCACGCATTGGCTCCAATCCGGCGTACATCGCGCTATTGGCGATCTTGAGCAAATACGTGGCTGTTCCCGGATCGCTTTTGACGATGCCGGCAATCGTGCTGATGCTCCAGTTCGGACTGGTCATCGCACCGTGAATACGAGCCGCGACGTCCGGCATGCTGGGCAGCGTCGCCTTGTTGGTCAGCAACTGCCGACAGCTATCCGAGATCAACGTGATGACGGGTGTCGGCCTGGCCTTAGCTACTTCGTTCAACGAGTTCACCAACTGTTTGATGGATCGCTCATTCTTATCGGCAGAATACGCTAAGGGTTTAGAGTGGCTTCGTCGTAGTTCCTTTGTCGCTGCAAACAATGAAGTGCCCTTTAGGCGCTCGTTGCACTAAGCTTCCTACTGTCACAACTACCCAATCAGAACATATGAACATGCGGATGAGGCAGTTTCGATGAGCGCAGGCACACCGCCATCCGGAAACCTGAGGAAAATGCAGACGCGTCTCGAGGAAGTCGCGCAATACACGCTGGTGCTGGATGACGTCCCGGTCGACATGAATGCGAGGATCGGCGACACCATCAGGCTGACGTTCGACGGCACCATCAATTGCATTGCCTGCGGCCGCGAGACAAAGAAGTCATTCGGGCAGGGTTTCTGCTACCCGTGTTTTCGGAGTGCGCCCGAGGCCAGCGAATGCATCATCCGCCCGGAGCTTTGCCGAGCGCACGAAGGCGAAGCGCGCGATATGGACTGGGCCGAGCGGCACTGCCTCGTCGAGCAGATCGTCTATCTCGCAAGGAGCTCCGCGATAAAAGTCGGTATCACACGAGCCTCGCAGATGCCCACTCGCTGGATCGACCAGGGCGCGACCGACGCAATCGTCTTCGCCCGCGTACCCAATCGCTACACGGCGGGTCTGGTCGAGGTTGCCATGAAGGAACACCTGACTGACCGAACGAACTGGCAGCGCATGTTGAAGAACGAGGTGATCGACGCAGACCTTGTCGCGACTAAGGCGTCACTGATCGACACGCTGGATGCCGACCTGCGTCAGTACGTCGATGCCGACGATACCGTCTGCACGATCGATTATCCCGTTGAAAGCTACCCCGAGAAAGTGAAAAGCGTGGGCTTCGACAAGCACGCGGAGATCGAAGGCAATCTCGCCGGTATCAAGGGGCAGTACCTGATCTTCGATGACAACCGAGTGCTCAATATTCGCAAGCACAATGGATATCGCGTTAGTTTGGTTTAATGAGGGTGGCGAAAAGACAGCGACCCGAGATCCACTCTTTCTCCCGCAAAACCAACCACTGACAAAGGGACGAGCGAAATGGCCGACGACAAACCCATCGAGTACAAGGGCGACCGTGCAACAGTGAGCTGGCACGGCAGATTGTGTATCCACATCGGCGAATGCGGCCGGGCGAAGGGAGACTTATTCGTTGCCGGTCGAAAACCCTGGTGTGAGCCGAATCTGGTGTCCGACGATGAGGTGAAGGACGTCGTGTTGCGCTGCCCCACTGGCGCGTTGTCGGTTGCGTATGACGGCGGTTCTCGTGAGGAAACGGCAGATGCGGAGAACACGGTAAACGTCTCCTACAATGGTCCGCTATTCGTACGGGGTGACCTCGAAATCGAGGGAGCGCCCGACAGCAACCCTGGGCTCGGGTTTCGTGCCGCGCTTTGCCGTTGCGGCCACTCGAAGAACAAACCTTTCTGCGACAATTCACACGATGCCGCGGGATTTCGCGACTACGGTGCCGTTGGACAAAAGGGCGACTCAGACGCCGCGTCCGGCGGACAACTCAAGATCACACCAGCAAAGGACGGGCCCTTGCTGCTGTCCGGCAATGTCCGAATTTTGAACGGTTCAGGTCGAGACGCCTGGCAGGGCAATAAAGTCGCACTGTGTCGTTGCGGCGCATCGAACAACAAACCGTTCTGCGACGGTCAGCACAAGAAAGCCGGGTTCAAGAGCGATTAGTACGATTGACTAAGGTTTCGGTGCATCCGGAAGGTTGGTCTGGTCGCTTCGTGGCTCGTTTGTCGTGCGCCTTGCGCTTCCGATGGCCGTAGGCCAGGTTGAAGGCGGCCCGGCGGGAATCATCTGCAATGCAAAGCACATCGGTCGTTCAGATTGTCGAATGTCATGCCGAAGGGGAAATCGGCAACGTTATCGTTGGCGGTGTGTTACCGCCGCCAGGCGACAGCATCTGGGAGCAATCCAGGTGGATTGCCAGGGATCAGACTCTAAGAAACTTCCTTCTGAATGAACCCCGTGGTGGCGTTCATCATCACGTCAACCTGATCGTACCGGCCATCAGCAAAGATGCTGACATCGGGTTCATCATCATGGAACCGGTGGATACCCCGCCGATGTCGGGATCGAATTCGATTTGTGTTGCCACTGTCGCGTTGGAAACGGGCCTTGTTCCAATGACGGAACCATTGTCCGTGGTTTGCCTCGAGGCGCCGGGTGGACTCGTCGAAGCCAGAGCGACTTGCAGGAATGGTAAAGTCAAATCCGTCGCCATTCGAAATGTCCCTTCCTTTGCGGACAAACTGAACGTGCCGCTTGAGGTTGAAGGTGTGGGGACGATTCCCGTCGATACCGCATACGGGGGCGACAGCTTTGTGATCGTTGACGCGCATGCGCTGGGGCTAGAGCTTGTTCCGGCGGAAGCTCGGGATCTCGCCCGGCTCGGTGTGATCATTGCCGATGCCGCGACGGAGCAAATTGGATTTGTCCACCCTGAGATCCCTGATTGGGACCACATTTCGTTTTGCCTGTTTGCGACGCCGGTCGAAACAGTGGACAAGCAGTTGACGACGCGGCACGCGGTGGCGATTCGCCCCGGGAAGATCGACAGATCTCCGACAGGTACCGGTGTCTCCGCTCGCATGGCCGTGCTCGACGCAAAACAACAGCTTCCGGCCAACTCATCGCTCCTTGCAGAATCGATCATTGGCGGCCGTTTCACGGGCACTGTCGCTGACAGAACAGAAGTAGGCGGGAAGTCGGCGGTCATTCCTATTCTGGAAGGACGTGCCTGGATACATGCCCTGCGCCAGGTCCTGTTGGATCCGTCTGACCCGTGGCCGGCCGGCTACAAGGTTTCCGATACGTGGCCAGGCGAGTGGATGGACTCCGACGGTTCGTCGTAGGGTAGCGCTTGGAAGGATGGTTCGCTCGCTTCGCGCCGCATGGGTTCGAAGACTTTCGGGTGGGACGAAGCGGCGGAGTACACTACGCCCCTCTTGCCGGAGAACCACGAAGATCTGAGATGAACAAGGCCGCGCTTGTGGCCTGGGCGACGCTGGGCGTCATCTGGGGAAGCAACTTCATCTTCATGAAGTGGGCGACCGAGTACATCACGCCCGTACAGGTCGTCCTTGCCCGCGTGATATTCGGCTTCCTGCCGGTGCTCGTCTACGCATTGGCCACCAAACAGCTAAAGACAGCTCATCTCAGATACGCAGGCCATTTTGTGGTCATGGCCTGCCTTGCCGCGGTCGTCTACTACTATGGATTCGCCCGCGGCACGTCGCTCTTGCCCTCCGGCATCGCGGGAGCCGTGAGCGGCGCCATTCCGCTGTTCTCGATACTGGCTGCGGTGACCCTGCTGTCAGAGGAGAAGTTCGATGGCTCACGCATCCTCGGCGTGCTGGTCGGACTGGCGGGCGTCATTGCAATCGCGCGGCCGTTCGAGGCCGAAGCAGGCTCCTCGACCGTGGAAGGCGTAGTCTTCATGGTCATCGGCTCCATGAGCCTGGGGATTTCGTTCGTGTACGCGCGTCGGTTCCTGACGCCTCTGAATCTCTCTGCCGCGGCACTGACGACCTACCAGCTGGGTTTCGCCGCACTGATTCTGATCGTCGCGACGCCTTTGCACGGCATGAACGCGATACTCGCGGACCCTGTCGCTGCCGGCGGCCTGGTTGTCGGACTCGGCCTGCTGGGTACCGGCATCGCCTATATTCTCTATTACTTCATTGTCAGCCGACTCGGCGCCGTGGGGGCGTCGACCGTGACCTACCTGCCGCCGGTTGTCGCGCTGCTCATCGGTGCCCTGCTTGTAGGAGAGCCGATAGGATGGCTCGACTACGGTGCGGCAGGTCTGATTCTGGGTGGCGTTTTTCTATTGAATAGACAGAAAACGACTTCCGGATGACCGGTCGCACAGATAAGGCACCGACATATTCGGCGTGCCTGAAGGATGAACCAAAAAAACTTATGGCTGCTTGAACGCTACAGGCTATGCCGCCATTGCGTATCACAGATTGGATCGAGTCGCGGCTTGACGCTACAAGTTCGCTATCGCAACAGCGGCGTCGCGAGCAAACCATCCGGACACTCTCAGAAGACCTGTCAGACTCCGGTCACTCCGCTCTGAAACGCCGCTGTCGCAGGCCTCCTTTTAGGGCACGCTTGCAGGATGTATCGCTGCGGATGAACGACAACCACGCCTTATGCGGAGACGCGCAGCGCCGAAAACGTCTCGGACAGGAAATCGATGAAAGCTCGGATTTTCGGTGGCACGTGACGCTGGTGCCCGTGAATCGCGTAAACAGGGACTGCCGCCGGCACCGGCTCGTAGTCCGTTAAGACGGGGCGTAGCTCTTGCGAACGCAGTTCCTGGGCCATGTTCCAATCCGGCAACAGACAAAGACCAAGGCCGGCGGCCGCGGCGGCGACGAGCGCATCTGCGCTTTGTGCGAAGAAGGTGCCTGTAGCCCGTACCTTTGCTGTCCCGTCGGCGCCTCGAAAGCTCCATACGTTGTGTCCCGGGTGGTCACGCCACGTTAGGCAGTTGTGTCGTTCCAAATCCTCGGGTGCCGTCGGTACGCCGGCCTTTCTCAGATACGCGGGACTCCCGCAGAGGATACGCCGGCTTTCACCAATCTTCCGCGCCTTGAAACTCGAATCCCGCTGGCGACCCGGTCGGATCGCAACATCGATGCCTGCGTCGACGATATCCACGATGCGGTCCGTCATCGTAAACACGATCCGGATCGCCGGATACTTGTCGAGGAATGCCGGAAGCGCGGTCGCTACAAGCTCGCGACCGATGCCGGTTGGTGCCGTAACGCGGAGGATGCCGCTCGGCGCGCCGAGCTCCGACAGAGCGAGCCTTGCCTCGTCCACGTCGTGGATGATCCCTATCACCCGTTCGTAGTAGAGCTGTCCTGCCTCGGTCAGGCTTAGCTTCCGGGTGGTTCGCGCGAACAGTACCGCTCCCAGATCGTCCTCGAGATCGTTGATCTGGCGCGACACGGACGACGGCGCGACGCCCAATTGCCGCGCCGCCGCCGAGAAACTGCCCGCTTCCGCGACGCGAACCAGAATGCGCATTCCGGATACGCTGTCCATCAATTTCTATCTTTGCGAAAAATGCAATAAAGTTTATTCCTTTATCCTGTTTATCACAAAAGTTTGTCCCGCTATCGTCGTGACCCTGAATGTTCAGTTCAACGGAGGTCACCTGACATGAAAACGCAGACAGCCGCACTGGCAGCCCTCTCGAGCGTCATAGCTGCCGGGGGCCCGGCGCCGGAGTCACAGTCGACGGCGACACCGGTCGATCGACCCCCCCGCCGTCGCCTCGGATGAGACTTTCGACGGCACCTGGCCGTTTCAGGCGCACTACACTGACGCGGCCGGATTCCGCATGCACTACATCGATGAGGGCGAGGGCCCCGAAACGCTGCTGCTCCTGCATGGGGAGCCGACCTGGGGCTATCTGTTTCGGCAGCAGATTTCCGCATGGTCCGAGCATGCCCGGGTCATTGCACCGGATCATATGGGCTTCGGCAAGAGCGCCGCTCCGTCGAATCGAACCTACTGGCTGCAGGATCACATAGACAACATCGAGCGCTTTGTCCTCGAGTTGGACCTGCGGAACATTACGCTCGTCATGCACGATTTCGGCGGTCCCGTCGGCATGGGCCTTGCCGCCCGGCATCCGGATCGGATTCGACGAATCGTGTCCATCAACGGACCGACGCCGTTTGGTCAACCGGACCTCATTGACAGGTTGACCGCCAATGCCGGCGATGCACCGTGGTTCCGGTGGATACTCGACGCCGAGGAGCGCGGCATTCTCGAGCAGGTCCTCGGCCATCTCGACTACAACATCCTGTCGACAATGAAGCTGAACGGCTTCGTACGAAATGAGGTCGTGACAGATACCTGGATCAGAGCCTACGCTGCACCGTTTCCGACACCGTCGGAAGCCGCGGGAGCTATCGGCTGGGCGAAGGGGCTTGCGACCGGCATGCACCGGTTCGAAGAACCGAGCGTGGACGCGATTTCGGCCATCAGGTCGAAGCCGGCGCTGGCAATCTGGGGCGAGCAGGACCGCACATTGCATCCCGATCACTTCCTGCCGTTGTTCGCACAACTATTTCCTGATGCACCGGTCTATCGCCTGCCTGAGGCTGGCCACTACAGCCCTGAAGACGCGCCGGACGAGATTCGGCGCCTCGTCGTCGGATTTTTGCTCGCGACGGCGGAATAGAGAAGATCGGCTAGCGCTTCGCTAGTATCCGTGCGGCATGTTGCTACGGCCAGACGATTGATGAGGAGTCGAAATGGACGAACTTGAGCTGCTCGAAGAGGCTGACCGCCGCGCCCGACGCTATGTTGCGAGTGTCGACGAGCGCCGTGTGTTTCCGGATGCGAGCGCCATCGCGGGCCTCGAGCGTTTTGACGAGCCGCTGCCTGAATCGGGCTCCAGCAGTGGCGACACGCTGGCTCTTCTCGACGAAGCCGGTTCGCCGGCGACCACCGCATCGAACGGGCCGCGGTATTTCGGCTTCGTCATCGGGGCTACCCTGCCCGAGGCGGCGGCCGCCGAACGTATGGTGCTCGCGTGGGATCAGTGCGCGTCGTCTTTCGTCAATTCGCCGGTGGCCGATGTCATCGAGAAGCAGGCGGCGAAATGGGTACTAGAGCTGCTCGACTTGCCGCGGAACAGCGCCGTCAGTTTCGGTACATCCGCCTCCGCGTGTGGACTCGCCTGCCTGTCCGCCGCGCGTCGCGAACTTCTGCAACGTCAGGACTGGGACTTTGATGCAAACGGCCTGATCGGCGCACCGGAGATCCGTGTCGTCGCTCCGGAAACGGCGCATATCACGGTTCTCAAAGCACTGCGTATCCTGGGGTTCGGACTCGATCGCATAGTGAGAGCACCGGTTGATTCGTTTGGCCGAATCGATCCCGAGCAATTGCCGAAACTCGATGATCGGACAATTCTCTGCCTGCAAGCTGGCGAGGTTAATACCGGTGAATTCGATCCCTTCACGCCTCTGATCGAGATGGCGAAACAAGACGGCGCGTGGGTGCACGTGGACGGTGCATTCGGGCTCTGGGCACGCGCGAACCCGGCAACGCGAGCGCTCACAGATGGTATCGACGGCGCGGACAGCTGGACCACCGACGGCCACAAATGGCTCAACACGCCATACGACGGAGCGATGGGCATCTGCCGAAACGCGGCTGCGCTGGCGGGTGCCATGAATGCCGACGCAGCCTACTCGAAGGCCTCGGCTGACAGTCAGAAGAATCTCGGACTGGAGTTCTCCCGACGCGCCCGCGGAGTCGCGATCTGGGCAGCAATACGCCGCCTGGGTCGTACCGGTCTAGCGGAACTCGTTGAACGGCACTGTCGCCAGGCGCGCAGGCTCAAGCAGGGATTGACCGACGCCGGCATCCGGGTTTTGAATCGCGTAGTGCTGAATCAGGTGCTGGTCCGCCTGGCATCGGACGCGGATACCGACACACTACGCGAACAGGCAGTCGAAACCGGACAACTCTGGTTCGGCCCGACAGTATGGCAAGGCAAGTCCGCGTTTCGCCTCAGCGTGTCGTCGTGGCGTACGACCGACGACGACATTGATAAGGCAATTGAATTGCTGGCCCATACCTACGCGCGCATTGGCAGCTAAGCCAGTCTGGTGTGCCTGACGATGTTTGCCCACTGATGCCTTGCGCATTGCCTACAGGGATTCTCTCGACCGGACTGAAACACCCGCACTCCGGCCCCTCGGTCGTGGCGGATTTTGATCAGGACTTGATGTGGCGGCTGTGAACCAACCGAACGCTTCCGCCTAAGAGGGCTCAGTCGATTCGAGGATTTCGTATGTCAGAGCTGCGGCAGACGGTACTTCTCTAGGATGTCCGTCAGTTCCGTACTGGCACGCTTGCGATGGTTGTAGTGCACATCGCGCGCCGTCTGCCAGTCGCCCTTCTCGATAGCCTTCAACAGCTGGTGATGTTCGTCGGCAGATGCGAGCGGCTTCTCACGGAGCCGCAACGTGACCATGCGCGCGCGGTGTCCCTGGTCGCGCACCGTGTTGGCCATGTTAGCGAGCCGGCGGTTGCCGCACAGGTCTATCAGCGCACGGTGAAAACGTTCGTCCGCTTCGGCCCACGCGTCGAGATCGTCATCGGCGAGTGCGGCCTCCATGTCGCGAGTCGCAGAGACCATCGGCTCGAGGGTTGTTGCATCCGGTTTCCTTTGCGCCAGCAACTCCGCCGCCATCGACTCGAGTGACGTCAGGACGTCGTAGATTTCTTTCATGTCGTCGGCGACGACAGGGACGACCCGCATGCCGCGGCGCGGGATCAGTTCCACGAGCCCTTCGTGCTTCAGACGGATCAATGCCTCGCGGACCGGCGTCCGGCTCATGCCGAGGTCTTCGGCGACTTCCTGCTCTAGTGCCTGATAGCCGGGATGGTACTGGTTGTCGAGGATCCGGCGCTTGACCTGCTCGTACGCCATCTCCACCAGCGACTTCTTGCCCCTGGCGGATTCGGCGGTTTTTCGTTGACTCATTAGGCTCATCGGAGAGGCCAATTCCAGTGCGCCGGCTCCACTCCGGCGACAGGGGATGTGAACCTGACAATACGTTCGTCGAGCAGGCAACCCAGGTAGCATATTCGCCTCTCAGCACCCCCGAATGCAATGCTCGACGTGCTGCGGAGGCGCTGGCTAACGATCTCGTCGAGATGCGGCCGGCCCATTCTTCCTTCCTGGAAAGCTGCTTCGACTTCGGCCAGATGCGCCGGGTCGGCGTCCTCGAGGATCAGCGTATGTTCGCCATCCGGTCCCACCCGGATGGCGCGATTGCTAACGATGGAAACGACCCAGAATCCACCGTCCTGATCGAAGCAGAGCCCGTCGGGAAACGTGCCGGCCCCATACTCGGTTACAGTCTCACGCGGTCCCAGCGAGCCGTCGCTGCGGATTCTCAGGCGGGAGGTTCGACGGGCGAAAGTCTCGTTCGCGTACAGCCAGTCTCCCGATGGATGGACCTGCACCTCATTGGTATAGCCGAGGCCGTCGGCGACGATCCGGTCGCCAGTCTTGTCACTGAGGACGATGAAGCCGTCTGATACGTCGGGACGGTAGGCTGAGGCGCGCGGTGTAACCCGTGTGCTGACGGTGATCCATGTACGGCCTGCCGCATCCGGCAAAACGAAATTCGTCGGTGGCAGAGCCTCGCCGTCGACCTCGGTGACGACCGGCTCGATGCGCCCTTCGTCGAACAGCCGCCAGACGCCACCGGCATCGCCAAGATTGGCTAGCAAAAACGTTCCATCGGGCTGCAGGGCAATGCCGTTTGGCCGGAGCTCGATCGGCGATTCGCTGGCGAGGATCCGCTGCTGTCCGCCATCCGGCTCGATTCGGCAGACGCCGCCGCTCCAATCGGACACGTACACGGCGCCATCGGCGGTACAAATTACGCATTCAGGCCGCCGCAGACCGGTGCCGACATCCTCCAGACTATCCAGAATCACCTTGCCGGGCGTCATCGGCCGAACCGAAAGCGCAACTCGTCGACGTCGTCTGGAATGTAGCCGCCCGCGATCAGGCTGACGATGTAGCCGACGCCGAAGCTGATGACGTGGCCAAGGATGCCGATCATGATCGGGTTCATCTCGAAGTTGAAGCTACCTAGATCGACCACGCGAGCGCCCGGTTGAGTCAGCACACCCCAGGCCGTAAACAGCACACAAGCCACAATGCCGGCGTAGCAACCACGACGTGTGCCGCGTCGGGTCAGGAAACCGAGCGAGAACACGCCCAGCACGCCCGCGGATACGATCACGGTAATGACCAGCGCCTTCTCGGCAACGGGCGTGGAACCCTCCGTCGGCACCATCGTGACCGCGATCCACGCTGCTGCCATTCCGGCAAGCAGCACAACGGCCCGACCGATGAACAGCTGTGGGCGGTCACCGAGGCCGGGAAGGAATCGTCTAAAGTAGTCGCGCGTCGTTACCGTCGCGATGCTGTTCAGATCTGAGCTCACCGACGACATGGTCGCCGCCAGAATCGCCGCCAGTATCAGACCGCTCAGCCCTGCCGGCAGGTAGTTGACGATGAAGTGCGGAAGGATGTGATCGCTGATCGCCGGCGCCTCCGCACCGCTCAACTTGTAGAAGCCGTACAGAAACGCGCCTACCAGATTGAACGCGATGAGCACCGGAACGGACAGCACCGCACCGATCAGCGTGCCGCGTACCGCCTCCTCGTCGGATTTGGCGATGAGATAACGCTGGACCATCGCCTGATCGCAGATGTACCTGCGGCTCCATTGCAGCGCCATCGCGATGGCGAACATCCAGATCGTGCGCTCGTCGATGTTGTAGAGACTCGCGACCGAAAGCTCCGCAGAACCCAAACTGAACTTGCCGGCGTCCCAGGCTTCTCCGACTACTGCAAAGTTGCTGTCCAGCTCGGGCGCGAACAGCAATCGAATCAGAATGGCGATACCCCCGACCATGAGAAACACGCCTTGCGCAACGTCCGTGAATACAACGGCAGTGATGCCGCCGAACATCGTATACAGCGCGGTAAACAAACCGATACCGACGATGACGTAGCCGATATCCCAGCCGGTCATGACGTTCACGGCGATGGATGTGGTCAGAAGGGAAACGCCGATACCGAAGGTGCGCGACATGAGGAAACCGAAGGACGTGTACAGGCGTCCGCCCAGACCAAAGCGCCGGCCTAAGAATTCATAGGCGCTCATGCCGACGACGCGGCGGTAGAACGGCACGATCCAAATTGCGACGACTACCAGCACAATCGGCATCACCATGAAACCCGGCACCAGGATCATGCTCTTCTCGTAGACGATCGCGGGATGCGCAACGAGCGTGTTGCTGCTGATCAGCGTGGCCATGAGCGTGAAGCCCACGACCCACTGCGGCATCTGCTTGTCGGCAAGGAAATACTTGAGCGGCGTCTTCTGCCCGCGTGAAACCGACAGACCAATCGCCAGCACGATCGCCAGGTAAACGGCGATGACGGTTAGATCAATCCAGGACATTGTCAGGCTGCTGCTCGATCCATCGCGGCCATGACCGCGTCGGTGATCTCCGACGTTCCGGCAGTTCCACCCAGTTCATAGGGGATCAGTGTACCGGCCGCAAAGGCGGCGTCGACAGCATTCTGAATCATCCGGGAAGCGCGAGCGCACTGCGCTACCCCGTGCTCGCTGCCGAGCCGGTCGAGCATCATGGCCCCGGAAAGGAATGTTGCGATCGGGTTGGCCTTGCCCTGACCCATGATGTCGGGCGCGCTTCCGTGGCAGGGCTGAAACACAGCGTGTTCGTCGCCGATGTCGGCGGATGGCGCGAATCCCATGCCGCCCATCAGGCCGGCGCCCACGTCGGACAGGATGTCGCCGAACATATTCTCGGTGACGAGCACATCGAATACCCACGGCTGCTTGACCATCCATAGACCAACCGCGTCCACATAGCCGTGCCGGGCTTCGATGTCGGGGAATCGCTTCGCCCGCTCATCGAAGATCTTGCGGAAGAACGCGAAGGACCCGAGGACGTTCGCTTTGTCGACGCAGGTTACCACCCCCTCGCTGCCCTGCTCCTTGCGGTGCCTCGCCAGATTGAACGAGAAATCGAACAGCCGTTCACTGGTGGCGCGCGTTATCTCCATCGTATCGCGTGCGATCTGGTCGTCTTCCACGGCAGCGGAATTGCGGGACTTGAATAGGCCTTCCGTCGATTCGCGGATCAACACGAAATCCAGTTCGCTTCCCTTGGGATCGGCAAGAGGCACCGGTAGTCCTCGAATCGTGCGAATCGGCCGGACACCTGCGTAGAGATCGAGCTTTTCGCGCAGCTCCAGTTGCGGCGCGATCTCGGTTCCATCCTCGTAGCGGATGGCGGGCAGGCCCATGGCACCCAAGAGTATGGCGTCCGCTTCCCGCGCGATTTCCAGCGACTCAGCGGAAAACGACTCGCCAGTCTCCTGGTAGTGCGCGGCGCCGGCGTCCAACATGATGAATTCGAGCCCGAAGCCGCCGCAAGCCGCGGTCGCCGCCTGTAATAGAGTCACGGTCGGCGCCATCACCTCCGGGCCGATGCCGTCCCCGGGGAGCGTCGCGACCCTATAGACGGACGATTCCGTCATGACGCCCGCTCGTTCCACGTGGCTACGCTCTTGCTCGTAATCCATGGGGTAACCCGTGCATTGAAGTTGAGAAAGTGGCTCGACTCGAGGTGGGTGTCGAATGCAGCCGAGTCCGTGTACTTCTCGTACAGGAAGAAAGAACAGTCATCGTCGGTATCGACGCCCACATCGAACACGTGACAATCGGCCTCCAGGTTCAGTGAGTTCTTCGCCTGTTCGTCCATGGCGGCCGCGAACGCTTCTCGGTGTTCCGGGACGACGATGAAATTGACGGTGACAATAAACATCCAATCTCTCTCTAGCTGGGGAACCGTTGTTCGAGTTCCGCAATCTGTTCGGCGGTCAGGTAGTTCACTCGCTCTCCGTCGAGCAGCAGCGAAAGTTTCGCCGCTTCCTCGAGCTCTTCGATTGCGTAGACCGCCGCATCCAAGTCACTGCCGGCCACGACGGGGCCGTGATTGGCCAGCAGGATGGCGTGATGCCGAGCGGCGACCGCTTGGACGGCGTGGGCCAGTTCCGGGTCGCCCGGCGGAAAAAACGGCACGACCTTCAACTTGCCGATCTTCATCACGTAATAAGGTGTCGCGGGTCTGATCGGCAGATCCGAGGCGAGGCCGGCCTTGCAGGAGACGGCGACAGCGTGTGTGCAGTGCAGGTGGACAACGGCCCCGTCCGTCGCTCGCTGTCCATACATCAGGGCATGCAGGAACGCTTCCTTGGAGGGTTTGTCGCCGTCCGTATGCTTGCCGTCGAGGTCGATCTTCGAGATATGCGCCGGGTCGAGGCGTCCGAGGCATGAATTCGTCGGCGTCACGAGGATGCCATCGCTCACGCGCACGCTGATGTTGCCGGAGCTGCCAGGAACGAAGCCGCGTTGATGCAGTGATGCGCCGTGCATTGCGATGCGCTCGCGTGCCTCGCTCTCCTGCGGAAACTTCATGGAAGCATCCCAAGTGCCCTCGAGAAGAAATCGGAGCTGCCGAAATTGCCTGACTTGAAGGCGAGACATACCGGATCGACGCCGTTCGACACCATCCATGGCACGCCCGGATCGATCTGCCGTCCGACAGATAACTCGTCAACGCCGAGCGCCTGTGCCACCGCGCCGGAGGTCTCACCGCCCGCGACGACGAATTTCTTCACCCCGGAATCCGACAGGCGTTTTGCGATGTGCGCGAGCGTGCCTTCTACGAGTTCGGCTGATGCCAACCGTCCCAGCGTGTTTTGGACGGTCTCGAGATCCTCCGGCGCTGTCGACGAGTAGACCAATACGTCCCGATTGCCGACGGCATCAACGGCTTTGTCGGCCAGGGCGCTCGCGTCGGTCTCACCCCGGTGGAGTCTTAGCGGGTCGACGACGATCGGTGTGGAGCCATTCTCGAACGCAGCAATCTGCGAGCGAGTCGCCTCCGAACAACTCCCCGCGAGGATCGCGGCGTTGCCAGGCAATACCGGCAGCTCGGCGGTTTCCACCTGGGACTCGGTAAGGCCGCGCTCTCGATAGGCGGCGGGCAGTGCCGCGGCGATGCCCGACCCGCCGGTGATGAGCGGCAGATCGACGACAGCTTCCGCAATGGCACGAAAGTCCTCATCTTCGACGGTATCTATCGCGACGTAGTGATGTCCCGCTGCCTGCGCGGCTTCCAGTGCCTCGGCAATTGCCGGACTGCCCGTCCGGACCGCGCCTATCTCAATAAGCCCCGTTCTTCCTGCCGACGTCTGCCCATCCATCAGGCGCATCAACGATGATTCTCGCATCGGTGTCAGCGGGTGATTTCGCATCGGAGATTCCGACAGCGGCACACCGTTCACCAACAGCTTGCCGCCCTCTACCGTTCGGCCGTTCTCCGGAAAGGCCGGCAACAGGACGGTGATGGCCGACCCGGTCAGTTTCATCAGTGCGTCGGTCACGGGACCGATATTTCCCTCACTGGTCGAATCGAAGGTGGAGCAGTACTTGAAGTACAGCTGCCGAGCGCCCGCGGCCTGCAGCCAGCGAGCCGCCGCAGTCGATTGCTCGACCGCTCTTTGCCGGTCGACAGTTCGCGTCTTCAGGGCGATGACCACAGCCGGCGTTCCGATCGGCCGTGACGCCGCCGGAACGCCCAGAAGCAGCGTCGTTGGCAAACCATTGGCGGCCAGCATCAGCCCCAGATCACTGGCACCCGTGATGTCGTCTGCGATACACCCTAGTAATAACTGCATGATTTACATTCGTTTTCGGCCCTCTAGAAGCAAGGACCGTAACACTTTTGACATTCTTGAAAAGAACGTATACGTTAGTGCGTACGTTGTCAAATGCGTAATTTCTGGACACTATTCTTCATCCAAAGGGGGGAAAAACGATGTCCATTAGACTCCTGATGCTTCTGGGAATGGCCGGTCTGGCGTTGCAGGCGCCTGCCGTCTTCGCCCAGGACGGCGAGGACGATGAGGAAGAAATCATCGACCTCATCGAGGTAGTGGGCGAAGCCGGCTACAGAGCCACCGCGGCGAACAGCGCAACGGGGCTCAGCATCCCGCTCGAGGACCTGCCGGTGAATCTGCAGGTCATCACGTCCGATGTTGTCTCCGACTTCCAGCTGCTCTCGCAGCGCGACGCACTGCAGTTTCATGCGGCCGCCGACGACAAGCGCGTTCGCGGCTTCAATACCGGTGAGTTCTTCCGCAACGGTTTCATACATCTCTCCGATACGCCCGGCTACACAATCGAGCGCCTCGAGATCATCCGTGGCCCGAGCGCAGTACTGAACGGTCCCGTCACGCCCGGCGGCGCGGTCAACATCATCTCCAAGAAGCCGCAGATCGGCGAAAGCTTCGGCGAGTTCGGCACCTACTGGGGCTTCAGCGGCAGCGATCGTGACAATCGCGGCATCAACTTCGACGCGAACATGGGCTCCATCGGTCCCGAGGGCGACCACGGGCCATTGGGTGCGTTCCGCTTTGTCGGCGGCATCCAGGAAGACACGGGCTTCGGCACCCAGGCGAACAACGAATCGCACTCTGTACTTCCCATGCTCGAACTTCGTCCGACAAGAGACACGGTCATCAATCTCGAGTACTACCAGTACAAGATCAATACGGACAGAACCGACCGTCCGATGGCCGTCGAGCTGACGATTCCGGGCCCGACGGCCGGCGAGGAAATTCCGCTGGCCCTCGCCTACGGGATTGACCCGAGATCCAGCTGGTTCGGCCCCGATACGGACATCGACGAGTCCGTCAACGACTACTCCATTTCGATCGCGCACCAGTTCAACAGCAGCCTCCTCGGCCAGATCGCGTACAACCGGCACAATCGCGACTTCGTCTTCGGACCGGGCAACCGCCCCCGCATCGACATCTTCTACCAGGTGATCCCGGACGCGGCAGCGCCTCCCGGCTCCACGGATCCCAATGACTACCTGATCCGTCGCCTGACCGAGAACCTCTCGCTCGAGAACAATATCGACCAGGCCACGATTTCACTCGCATGGTTGCCCGACTGGGGCGATGGCGAGCACCAGATCGTCGGCGGGTTTCATGTCTACGATCAGAAAGCTCTGCTGCAGATCCAGCGCCCGCGCCCGGCCGGCGACCTGAGCACGTTCTACTTCGACTGGTTCAATCCCTTCGATGCCGCGAGCGACGATCTATCCTTCAATCAGGCGGGAGAGAACATCGTCTGGGCGACGGTTTTCATGCGCAATGAAACCGTCGAATTGAACAACGTCTTTGTGAACTACCACGGCACGTTCATGGACGACAGACTCAACGTTCTGCTCGGCCTGACGCAAAGCAATATCGAGATTGCGCGCGGCGATCCGCGCGTGCAACCGCTGGTCATGACGACAATCGCCGACAATGACGAGCTGCTGCCGCAGATTGGCGCGGTGTTCGACGTCACCGATTCGTTCGCCATCTATGGCAACTATTCCAAGTCTCAGCTACCCGATGTAAACGATCCCGACTTCAGCACGGCGCCGCCCGTGCGGATCGGAGAGCAGTTCGAGATCGGGGCGAAGTTCGTGCTGCTCGATGACCGACTCGACGTCAGCATCGGATACTTCACGATTGAAGAAGACCTGCAGGGCGAGACAACGCGTACGGCCGAAGCGGACGGATTCGAGATCGACGGCTCATACGCACCGAATGACAACTGGTCGATCGTGTTCAGCTTTGCCAATGCCGATACGATCGTGAATGCGTCCTCGGACCCTGCTCGCGTGGGCGATCCGCTGGTCGACGAGATTCCCAACAAGGCCGCCATCTGGTCGATTTACGACTTCAGCGAGGGTGACGGTGGACTCTCTGTCGGCGGCGGCTTCGTCTGGACCGATGAACGCGTTCGGCCGACCGCTGGAGCGGCACAGGCGGTCAAGAAGCTTAACGGCGAGGTACTCCGCTACGACGCCGAAACCCGTCTCGACCTGTTCGCGAAGTACGACTGGCAGAACTGGCAGTTCTCGCTGAATCTCCGCAACATCACGGAAGACGTGAATCTGAGCAACAACGTTCCACGCGTGCCGCTGCAAGGCGGCGTGAGGGCGGACGGCAGCCCGTACGTCTTCTCAGGCGATATGGAAGTCATGCTTGGCGTTCGCTACAGGTACTAGTTGACCCCCCCGCGTTGGTACCTGCCGAATGCAGCGGCACGAACGCCCGGCTTGGCCGGGCGTCTTTTTTGTCACTCCGATTGGGAACCGGTTCCCGTCGCCACAACGCCGTACGCGCGGCGGGCGTTCTGCCCCAGCACATCGTCACTGTGCTGGCCGATCAATGCCGAGAGCTGTGCGGTGGCCGCTGGAAGATCGACCGACGGCATGCTGACGGGCCAGTTGCTGCCGTACATCAGTCTCTTCGTCCCGAACGTATCTATCAAAAAATGCAGGACGGGGGCCCACGTGTCGGTTGCGCAGTACTCGCTCGAGATCTTGCAGAAGACGTTCGGCAGTTCGGCAATCTCCGTCATGCACTCACACCACTCGGGCGCTGGGCTTTCGGCCTGTTCGGGATGACCGCAGTGATCGAGAATCCAGTTCGTCTCAGGAAACCGTGACGCCAGCTGTGCGAACGACCGCTTGAGTTCGCTGTTCCTGGCGCCGAATTCAATGGTCTTTCCGGTACGCTGAAGCAAATCGATGTTCTGGAGCAACATAGGCGAATCAAGCGCGTACTCCTCAATCGGTCGAAATCGAATTCCAACAAATTCCCTCGCGCTTCGAGCCTGTTCAAGTCTGGATGAGAACTCGCTGATGTCGGGTTGAAGATTGAGAACGACGCCCTCAACGAGCGAGTTTTCGCGAGCCAGTTGCAACAACCAGGCGTCATCGACTGGGCGTCTGCTTGTTTCGACCGCGATGCAACCGGTGAGCTCGGCTGGCGCGGTCGATTCGAGCAAGTCATCGGGAAGGTGTTGCCCGAAGAAGTCCTTGTTGGCCGCCGGCCAGACCACCCCTTCGGCACGATTGGGGTCCACGAAGTGAACGTGGCTATCGAAGATTTTCATGTAGGTAGAGGATACCTGTCCGGGCGCGGACGAATCGCGAATCGTGGACACCAGGCTCTACCTGGCACGCCCGGAAGGACTACTCAAATCAGCCTTATGGCTGTTTTGACCCAACGGACTTCGCGGCTTCGCCGCTTCGCAGCAAGACGCTCGCGTGCTTTTTGGAACTTCCGATCGCGCGGTTTCTGGCATTCCTGTCTCAGCCGTGCAGCCGACTGTCCGCTTCCTTCCAACGCTACCGTTCAAACGTCGCCACCCAACTCACTCTCGTCCCTCGAGCGTCGATAAGACAGCTCTTCGGGCGCTGCCGGTGCCAGGGATCGCGGCGGTCGAGACTATCATTCCGGTAAGCCCGAGTCGTAGTATCCGCGTCAGGCGATTCGGCATTGGAGGGTGCACATGAGCGACGTCATTCAGTGGCTCGCAATAGTCATAGAATTTTCGGGATTGACACTGATCGCCCTGGAGTTGTACTCGCCTTTGTCGTCGAACCGGCTTGCCGAGGCACTGGAGGGCATGGAAACGGACTCGAAACTGCCACGCAAGACGAACGGCGCCTCCCGCGGAGTTGTGGTGGTCATTGGTGTATATGTTGCCGTCTGGATAATCGGCGCAATCGCAGTGTCGATCTGGGACCCGGCACTGAACCTCTCTTTCAATATCGGGATGACAATATTTTCAATAGTCTTTTGTGCACTCGTGCTGACGATCGAAAAGCTCTTGCGTCTGGGGATCTTTCTGGGTCGAGGCAACACGGTAGGCGGTATCGGCCTGGTCCTGGCGCTGATCGGTTTTACCTTTGAGGTCACCCAGGTACTTTAGCGCTGGACGTCGAGATTCGAATACCGCGTCACTCTGGCCGATATCGATCTCCGCTTTGGGCCACTTGCGGTCTCTGGAAACTCTACCGCCTCAATGGAGATCTTAGCGTTGTGCCCGCCGGTCAGACGACCGGCGCTTCCCGGGGTTGCGACTCTTCGACGAGGCTGCAGAATTCTTCCGCCGGCCGCCCTTCCTTTTGGCCGAAGTTCGCTGTGCGCGACCTCGCGTGACCGGCACGGCTTCGATGCGCGGATCCGGCTCGTAGCCCGGAATCGTCTTCTTGCTGATACTCGCCTGCAGAAGTTTTTCGATGTCGGCCAGTAGATTGTGCTCGTCAACACAGACAAGGGAGACCGCATGACCCTGGTGCCCGGCACGAGCAGTGCGCCCGATACGGTGCACGTAGTCCTCCGGCACGTGTGGCAGTTCATAATTGACTACGTGCGGCAGACGCTCAATGTCGAGGCCGCGTGCGGCGACATCTGTCGCCACCAGCACCCTGACCTTTCCGTTCCGGAATTCCTGAAGCGCGCGCACCCGCGCAGCCTGTGACTTGTTGCCGTGAATCGCCGTTGAGCTAAGGCCGTCCGCATTGAGCTGCTTCGCCAGCCTGTCAGCGCCGCGCTTGGTCCGTGTGAATACAAGAACCTGACGCCAGTTCTGCGAACCGATCGTATGCGACAGCAGTTCCCGCTTGCGTTGCCGGTCAACCGGATAGACGACCTGGTCGATGCCCTCGGCGGGCTTGCCGTTCGGGGCAACGCTGATTTCCACCGGGGAATCCATCAGATTCGTCGCGAGGCGGCGAATGTCCTGCGAGAACGTGGCGGAGAACAACAGCGTCTGACGCTCTCTCGGCAGGACCTTCATGATCCTTCGAATGTCGCGAATGAAGCCCATGTCGAGCATCCGGTCCGCTTCGTCGAGGACAAGACACTCGATGGCACTGAGATCCACGGTCCCCTGCTGCAGATGATCGAGCAACCGTCCGGGCGTCGCTACGACGATGTCCGCGCCCTTGCGGAGCTTCGCGATCTGCGTATTGATACTGACTCCACCGTAGATCACAGCCGCGCGAAACGGCAGCTCCCGGCCGTAGCCGCGAATGCTGTCGGCGACCTGGGCGGCGAGCTCGCGCGTGGGTGTCAGAATCAGGGCACGGATACGACGCCGGTTGACGGTGCCTTGCTGTAGACGCTGCAGCATGGGGAGCGTGAAGCTCGCAGTCTTGCCGGTACCGGTCTGGGCACCCGCAAGGACATCGCGACCTTTGAGTATGAGAGGAATGGCCTGCTGTTGAATCGGGGTCGCTTGGTCGTAGCCCTGTTCTTCAACGGCACGCAGCAGTTCGGCCGAAAGGCCAAGTTGATTGAATAACACTGGAGAGTTTGCTCCGAATCCACCCGACACGATGGCGGCGAAACGCCGCGAAAGTCTCGATCCGGGGTGGGATTCCTGAGTGGCTGCACCGACTGCAGAATCGCGTGGCGCAGTGTGTGGCGCAGATCGAAGAGCGCCAGGACGCGGCGGACTATAGCAGACTCCCGGCCAAAAGAAAGGCGCTCTGTCGCAAGCAATTCATGGGAAGTAACCCCGGACAGGCACGTTGAAGCCCACTCAATGTGTCGAACGTAGCTGTCCAGGAATTCCCGGTTGGGCCAGGGCCTTAAGTTGAGCCGTTTGAGCTGAGTGGTGGACCTAATCTCTGTCTGACCCTCAGTCGCTTCGCTCTGGCCAGGTCTCTATCATTCAGACAACTCCAAGGGGACAGCAAGATAATGATCGTCGGAACACTGGTTGCACTCTTTCTTTCGTGGCTATTACTTCGTGTGACGGTGCACGAACCGCTCACGGTCCTGGGCGTCGTGCCGACCAAACACCGCATGATCGAATTCGTGGCCGGAATGTCCTTTATGGCGCTCATCGCGGTCATCAACTTCACGTGGCAAGCCCACTTCAAGGACGTTTCCTACCAGGTCAATCCCGACTATGGCCTGGGCCAGCTGCTTGGCGGCAGTTACTGGGTGCTGTCGGCGGTTCTCTACGAGGAATTACTCTTTCGTGGCGCACTGCTTTACCTGCTTATCCGCTACATCGGAATTGTGAAGGCGTGCCTGGTCAGCTCCATCGCTTTCGGTGTGTACCACTGGTTCAGCTACGAAGTGTTCGGCTCCCGCCTGATACTGATGATCTATATTTTCCTGGTGACCGGGGCTGGTGGCTGGATGTTTGCGTTTGCCTACGCCAAGACCCGCTCTCTGTTTGCACCGATAGGACTCCACTTAGGCTGGAACCTCGTGACCGCCGTGGTTTTTTCTTCCGGCCCGATCGGTGAGCAGTGGCTGATTCAGCAGGGTGAAGGGGCTTATCGGAGCGAATGGATAACGCTGCTGTTCTTCACACTTCAGGCCATCATCGCTCCCGGTCTGGTGACCTGGTACTTGCAAAAATTCTATCGTCCGCGAATCGACTAGTCGTTATTGGGCAGTCTGTGCTTTCGCATCCACCTGTGGGCCCCAACCTATTGCAGGCTGTTCGCACCACTTGATGACTTTCGCCTCTGACCCGTGCCAGGTAGTCGCAGCACTTGAGATGAGATGTTTGTTCGCTACGCGTATGTCGCCCGGCTCGAACCGCGGCGCTTCGCGCCGCATAGGTTCGAGGACCTTCGGGTGGGGCGAAAATGAAAAGGCCCCCATGAAGGGGGCCTTTTGATTTTTGGCGCGCCCGGAAGGATTGGAACCTCCGACCGCCTGGTTCGTAGCCTGTTAATCGAATTAATGTAACCCATTGGCAATCCAGCAAAAAGCGAGCAAAACGCGTCCAATACTTTTTCGAAATACGCCGATCAATCGCCCGTTCTTGCTTGTTCAAATTACACGATTTTGGACACAGACAAGGAGTGCGTTCCGATCAGTCCCCTTTTTGTATTGCGTGCGCAGTTGGGTAAGCTTGGCCACAGGCAATCGCGAGAGCCCGATCGATGAGCAGAACTGCACAGCGGGACGCACAATCCGAAAAAAGCACGGCCTGTATCCTTTGTTCAGTAAATTGCGGCATCAGTGTCCAGACTGATGATGACGGAAATTTCAGCCGTATCGTCGGCGACAAAGCACACCCAGCGTCCCAGGGGTACGTGTGCGAGAAAGTCCAGCGCCTGAACTACTACCAGAATGGCGCTGACCGCATTACCTCGCCAATGCGCCGAGAAGCCGATGGCAGCTACGAGGCTGTCGATTGGGATACGGCGATTACCGAGATAACAGAGCGCATGGTCGCGGTCCGCGACGCATATGGCGGCGACAAGATTCTCTACTACGGCGGCGGCGGACAGGGCAATCACCTGGGCGGCGCCTACGTTGAGGCATGGCTCAAGGCGCTTGGTGTTCGCTACCGTTCCAACGCCCTCGCACAGGAGAAGACGGGCGAATTCTGGGTTGCTGGCAAGATGCTCGGAGTTGGCACGCACGGTGATTTCGAGCATTGTGAAGTGGCGGTCTTTCTCGGCAAAAACCCCTGGCAGTCGCACGGATTTGCAAGAGCCCGCGCCATCATCCGCCAAATCGCCAAGGACCCCAACCGCAGTATGGTTGTGATCGACCCACGTCGCAGCGAAACAGCGGACAAGTCGGACTATCACCTAGCGCCCCGCCCCGGCACTGATGCCTGGTTGCTGGCAGCCATGCTGGGGCTGATGGTCCGGAACAACTGGGTGGACCTCGAATGGATCGAGCAATACACGGTGGGCTACGAACAAATCGTCGATACGCTGGCCAACATCGATGTCAGCCAGTGCGCACAGATCTGCGGCGTCGAAGAATCGTATATCGCTGAGGTCGCCCAACGGATTGCTTCTGCGAAAAGTGTGTCGTTTTTTGAGGACCTCGGCACCCAGATGTCGGTGCACTCAACGCTGGTTAGTTACCTGCAACGCCTAGTCTGGATGCTTACGGGTAACTACGGTAAGGAAGGCACTGCGAACGCCTATGTGCCGTTCCTGAGTCTTGGCAAAGCAAGTAAGGGGGAGGTCGGCGGTGGCGGCGCCAGAGTCGCGCGAACGAGTCCGGTCGCGGGTGCGAAGATCATCATTGGTCTGATTCCCTGCAACGTCATACCGGAGGAAATCCTGACCGATCATCCCGACCGCTATCGCGCGATGATTATTCAGAGCGGTAACCCGGTGCATTCGCTGGCTGATAGCCAGCGAATGCGTGAAGCCATCCGTGCCCTCGATTTTTCCGTGGCTATCGACGTCGCCATGACGGAGACTGCACGTGAAGTTGACTACGTCCTGCCGGCAGCAAGCCAGTTCGAAAAGGCTGAGGCGACGTTTTTTAACCTCGAGTTCCCGGATAATGTTTTTCACCTTCGGCAACCGGTATTCGAACCGCTTGAAGGCACTCTGGATGAAGCGGAAATCATCACCCGCCTTCTTGAGGCGATGGGAGAAATCGGAGACGCAGATTATCGTGCGTTGAAGCTGGCCGCCAAAGGAGGCCTGACTGCTTTTTCCGCCGTGTTCATGGCGCAGATGGCAACGAAGCCCAAGCTGATGAAATATGTTGGGCCAATCCTCTACCGAACGCTCGGTACGACTCTGCCAAGGGGAATGGAGATGGCCTCGGCGTTGTGGGGCATTTGCATGATGTACATCCGCTCGTTCCCGGCAGCGGCAAAACGTGCCGGTTTCGGCGGGCCATCACCCGTCGCAGCAAACAAACTGTTCCGGGCGTTGATCAATACGCCCTCTGGCGTTGTGTACGCGCGCAGCACGCTGGAAGAGAGTCGGCAGGCATTGCGTGCCGCCGGCAACCGAATCAATCTCTATGTTCCCGAACTGGCTGACATACTTGAACAGGCTCTCGAAGAGGTTCCGGAGAAAGATCCCGACTATCCATTCGTACTCTCCGCTGGAGAGCGTCGCAGCGAAACCGCGAACACGGCAATTCGGGACACGAACTGGCACACGAAAGGAATTTACGGCGCGCTCCGCATGAACCCGGAGGATGCTGCAGATATGGGTTGCGACTCCGGCGATACCCTTCAACTTTCAACACCGCGCGGCAATGCAAACGTCATTGTCGAAGTTAACGACATGATGGCGAGAGGGCATGTTTCGCTGCCCAACGGCACTGGCGTCGACTACAGAGACTCCGACGGTTCAGCGGTGCGGCGTGGCGTGGCGCCGAACGAGCTTACCGACTCTTATCGCCGAGACTTTCTTGCAGGTACGCCGTGGCACAAGCACGTGCCGGCCAGGCTGGAAAAAGTTTCGCACTAGCGAAAATCAAACAGCCGAATAGACGAAAAGGCCCCGTGAAGGGGCCTTTTGGTTTTTTGGCGCGCCCGGAAGGATTGATTCGGATCGGCTCTGGCCGATCCTCACCCCTTCGGGGCGCACTTCGTGCGTCCAAAACGCTACCGCGTTTTGTCGAACAGAGGTTCTCATCTCAGTCCAGACACCCCAAAAGAAAAAGGGCCCCCGATTGGGGGCCCTTTGTCTTTTGGCGCGCCCGGAAGGATTCGAACCTCCGACCGCCTGGTTCGTAGCCAGGTACTCTATCCAGCTGAGCTACGGGCGCTTTGTCTGGTCGGCGAGCGGTGGCTCGCGCGGGCCGACATGGTACTGGCCTCAATCGCCGAGGTAAAGGGCTCCGGAGGCGATTTTCGGCGCTTGGAGCTCGATCCGGTGCCGCCGGTCGTCACTGCGGATGGCCGGGGAATCCGGTGCTGAGAATGTGTGTAATCCGGGCCCCGTGAGCATTTGGTGGTATCCGGACCGCTCCGTCGGTCCCAACGATACTCTGAGTCAATGAACACAAATGACAACGTAAGTCATTTTTTCTCTTTTTCATTGAAAAGTAGTCACGTATTCGTAAAGTTAGCTCTATAAAACAACACTTTATTTGATCACTAATAGATGCTAGCGTTGTCATGAATGGCAATCAAAGCGGCTCCGATACCCGCTGGCCCCGCTACGGCTCCGAGTTGACGACTATGACCAAAACACTTTCCCGACTTATCCTGACACTCACATCGATCGTCCTGCTGTCTGCCCCGGCCTGGCCGGACGACGCCCGGGGGCCGCTGATATTGGGCGACGGGACCAATCTCGCCCACTGGCTGTCACAGACGAATCGTACGGGGGACGAGCGCCGGCGGTTCATTGTCGAAGAGGACATCGCCTACATCGCCGGACTCGGCTTTGACCACATCAGGCTCCCAATCGACGAGCAACAGATGTGGGACGAGGACGGCAATCGCGACGAGGACGCGTTCGCGACCATGCACGACGCCATCCGCTGGAGCATCGATCACGATCTTATGGTGCTGATCGATCTGCATATCCTGCGGTCCCACTACTTCAATGCCGAGGAAAAGCCGCTTTGGACTGAAGCAGACGCTCAGGACGATTTCATCAGCCTGTGGCGAGACCTTTCGTCGGCATTGCAACAATATCCGGTCGATCGCGTCGCATATGAGCTTATGAACGAGCCGGTGGCCGACGATCCGGAGGACTGGAACCGCCTCGTTGCGCGCGCCTTCGCCGCGGTACGGGAACTCGAGCCCGAGCGAACCATCGTCATCGGTTCCAACCGCTGGCAGTCAGTCGATACGTTCGACGAACTCGCCGTACCGAACGATCCCAACATCGTCCTGAGCTTCCACTTCTATGAGCCGTTTCTGCTCTCGCACTACGATACGTCCTGGACCTTTCTGGCCGGCTACCGCGGTCCTGTCCACTACCCGGGCGAACTGCTCACCGAGGCCGAGTTCGAGGCATTGCCCGACAACCAGAAGGACCAGGTCAGGAACTATGTTGGCCGCACGTTCGATAGAGCGGTACTCGAGGAAATGATGGAGAAGCCGTTGCGCGTCGCGAGCGAGCTCGGACTACCGCTCTACTGCGGTGAATACGGCGTCTTCCATCGCGCTCCGAGTGCGGACCGGCAACACTGGTACAGAGACGTTCGCGCCATCTTTGACTCTCACGGCATTAGTTCGGCGAACTGGAATTACAAGAGCGACCAGTTCGGCCTGATCGGCAACGACGGAGCGGTCGTCGAAGAGGTATTCGAAGTCCTGATTGGCACTCCGCTCCGTGCCGAAAACGACTGAAGCATTGAGTCGTTGTCAGAGTCGTAAGCTGTTAGATTATAAGGACCTTACGCCTCGTTTTTCGATCGCGAAGCGGTATACTTGACAGCGCAAGACATTCGAAGATCTCAACGTACCACCAACAACCGGAGTACACGAACCGCCGTGGGAAGAGCAACCGTAGTTGATGTCGCCAAATTGGCCGGGGTCTCAATCAAGACAGTGTCCCGAGTCCTGAATCGCGAGCCCTCCGTCCGCAAGTCCACGCTCGAGAAGGTCGAGCAGGCGATGAAGGATCTGAACTACCAGCCGAATTCGTCTGGCCGTCGATTAGCGAGCAATCGCACCTATCTGGTCGGCCTGATCTTCGACAATACCAAGTTCAACTCGGGATACATCAATAACATCCAGAACGGCGCCCTCGTGTCCTGCAGGGAGGAGCACTACGACCTTCTGCTCTATCCGTTCAAGAAAGACGATCCTGACTTGTGCGAACAGCTCGAGAAACTCGTCACCGAGCCGCGTGTGGACGGAGTAATGCTGGTTCCGCCGATATCCGATCGTCCAGACGTGCGCGACATGATGGAGAAACTGCAAACGCCGTTCGTCGATTTCTCGCGAAAGTCGGTCGAGGACTCTGATTGGACCATTTGTACCAACGACCGGGAGATCTCCGCCGAGATGGTCGTACGCCTTGCCAGGCTGGGACACGAGCGCATCGCCTTTGTCAAAGGGGATCCGGAGCATTGCGCCACCCAGAATCGGTATACCGGCTATCTCGACGGTATGCGCGAGGCCGGCCTCAAGGTGCTGAAGTCTCTCGTTGCGGAGGGCAACCTGACGTACGAGTCAGGCATCGATGCGACGTTGCGCTTCCTGCGGGCCAAGGCGCCGCCGACCGCGATCTTCTGCGCAAACGACCAGACGGCAGCGGGCGCGATGAAGGTCATTCATGAGAAGGGCCTGTCGATCCCGAGCGATATCTCGATCGTCGGATTCGACGATGTGCCTCTGGCGAGTCAGCTGTGGCCGCCGCTAACGACCATCCGGCAACCGCTGTTCCGCATGTCGAAACTCGCCGGCAAGCTCCTCATCATGAGGCTGCGTGGGCAGGCACCGGATGGCCTCGACCGCGTGGTGAAGTCCGAGATCATCGTCCGCGACTCGATGGGACCCGCGCCAAACGGCATCAACGCATCTCAGAAAACCCGCGTGGCCTGATTTACTAGAGGCTACAGCTCGCGTCGCCAGGATTCGCAACCACGCGAACCGATGCAAGCTGCAGAGACATTGCGCCTTCCACCGACAGGATCAGCGGCTCCGTGATCGACCCCATGTCCAGTCCCTGTTCGGCGAAGCACGACAGCTTGATCATCGACGTGTGCCAGCCAGCGCCCACGATCTGCTCCGCCGCAGCGGATACGTCCAGAACCCCGCGACTCTCCGGACCACCGCCCATCTGAATCGTGACGGAATCGAGATCGGCGTCGAGTATCCGGTATTTCAGACCCAGAGCCATGTCGGCATTCGTCTCGCGAGTAAAGTCCTCGGCCGAGCCCTCGATGACGAGGCTTGCCGTATCGGCCCACTCCAGGATGATGGTGTCTTCTTGCACGACGTCGTCGGCCGGCGAGATTCTGAGCCGGCCGTCCGCGCTGGCACCTCGGGAATCGCCGATGCGCGTATCACCTGACGGGTCGCGAAGTATCAGGCTCCACTCGCCGACCGGGTCGCCGAATGCGAGGATCTCCCCTTTTGGTGACGCACTGCCGGTTGCAAGCCCGGATTCCTCCGACAGCCGCGCCAGACTGCCGTCATCGGAGTAGCTCAGTCCGAATCCATAGGCGAACTGCGGATCGTAATCGTCATCGCCGACGTTCAATTCGACCTGGGTGGCCGACTTCGGCCACGAGAAGGAAAGCCGTCCGTCGAAATCGTAGCGTGGAGACCCGTCTGCATTTCCAACGAGGACATCGGCGATCCCGCCGCCCTCCGTGCCAGGCAGCCACGCCGCGACGAACGCGTCCGATGCATTGATCTCGGGATTGACCCACATCGGGCGGCCCGACAGGAACACACTGATGGTGGGGATCCCAGCTTCCTCGAACTGTTGCAGCAGGATTAGCCCGTCGTCCGAGTCGTAGTCGACGGTTAGTCTGTCTCCCTGAAACTCGGCGTAGGGGTCCTCGCCGAATACGACGATCGCAACGTCTGGCCTGGCGGCATAGCTTCCATCTTCGCTTAATGTGACGCTGCCGCCGCCGGCTTCGATCGCCTCTTTGAGACCGTCGTAGATCGACGTCCCATTGGGAAAGTGCTCATTGGTGTTCCCCGTCCCCTGCCAGCTGAGCGTCCAGCCGCCGCATTGCTTACCAATGTCGTGCGCCCCGTCGCCGGCGATAAGCACGTCAAGCTCGGGGTCCAGCGGCAAGAGGCCGTTAGCATTCTTCAGCAGAACCAGCGATCGTCTCACCGCGTCGCGCGCGATCTCACGGTGTTCCGGCGCTGCCAGTAGATCGAAGTTGCCCGCGTGCGGTCTCGATGAGGGCCGCCCGGCCTCGAAGATGCCGGCGCGGAACTTCACGCGCAGCACCCGTGCAACCGCTTCGTCGATCCGCTCCATGCTGATGTCGCCCGCGCGCACCTGCTCCAGCATGGAATTGTAGATCCCCTGCCAGCTGTCGGCGGCCATGAACATATCCAGACCGGCATTGAAGGACGGCGCACAGGACGTGTTCGTGCATCCTGAAACCTGGCCGTGCCCGTTCCAGTCGCCGACGACAAAGCCATCGAACCCCATCCGACCGATCAACACGTCGTCGAGCATCTGCTCGTAGCCATGCATTTTTCGGCCGTGGAAGCTATTGAATGACGCCATGACGGCTTGAGCGCCAGCGGCGATGGCTGGCGGATATCCCGCCGCATGAACGTCGCGCAGTTCCGCCTCGCTGATCGCCGTATCCCCCTGGTCGGCACCGTCTGTGGTCCCGCCGTCACCGACGAAGTGCTTCGCGGTTGCGACGACGTGGTCGGCGTTGAGGAAAACCGCGCTACCGAGCTCGCCCTGGTAGCCCTCGATGATCCGCGGTGCGTAGGCGGCCACGATGCGCGGGTCTTCGGAATAGCTTTCGTACGTGCGTCCCCATCGATCGTTGCGCGCAACCGCGATCGTCGGCGCGAACGTCCAGTCGAGGCCGGTCGCGCGCATCTCCAGCGCTGTCGCTCTGCCAATGTCGTACACGACGTTCGGATCGTCGATCATGCCGAGACCGATGTTGTGCGGGTAGATCGTGGCACCCACGATATTGCTGTGACCGTGCACCGCATCGGTGCCCCAGATCGCCGGTATCCCTACCCCGCCATCGCTCGTGTCCGTCGAGGCATCCCAGAACTCGTCGGCCAGTGCCAGCCAGGCCTCCGCGCTGGTCCGATTGTCGCCGCCCGGCGCGGAGCCACCGCCGTTCAGAATCGAGCCTAGGTTGTATTCGCGCACGTCTGCCGGCGTCACGGCGCTGATATCCGCCTGGACCAGCTGGCCGACCTTCTCCTCGAGGGTCATGCGGGCGAGCAGCTCCGATATCCGCTGTTCCGTGGCATCGTCGCGAACGAATACCGGGTCCTGCCTGGGCCAGGATTCGGGATCGATCGGATCGTTCGGACCTGTTGTTCCGACGTCTTGTCCCGGCTGCCCGCCGCAACCGGCCAGAAGCATGAGAGTTAGTGCGCTGAAGACGGTCTTTGTCATTTCTCTTCCGGTTGAGAACAGGAGATGGCCGGCGAAATCGCCGGCTCTCCAGATTGGTCTTTCTCGTTTTAGAAGCTGCCGCGGAAGATCAGCGCGAAGCGCCGGTCCAGCTTGAAGTACGAGCGTGCGGCTTGATTGAGATCCTGGTCGTACACCGCTCTGGTCTCAGTCACTTCGTCGGTCAGGTTGACGGCTTGCAGGCCGACCTGCATCTCCGGTGTGACGTTCCAGAAGAAGGAGCCGTCCAGCGTACCGGTCGGCGCGTGCACGATTGGCGTGAACGGGAATATGACGTCACGCGTAGTGAGCGTGAATTCCGAACGATAGTTGTACGCGAGGCGCGCACTGATCGTGTCGTTCTCCCAGAACGCCGTAAAGTTGAACGTGTCTTCGGACAGACCGGGGAGTGACAAGCCGGAGACGTCGATAGTTGTTGCACCTGTTTGACCGCCAGTCGGTTCGTTGCTCTTCGGCTGCTCGATCGGCAACCCGTTCGCGCTCAGATAGGTGTAGTTGGTTTGGACGCCGAAGTGCCGCATGAAGCCAGGCAGCATCTCGAAGGTCTGCTGGTAGGCAATCTCGACACCCTTGACCTTGCCGTCACCCTCAGAGTTCGCAACGCCCTGAGTATTGATGTCGAAACTCTCGCCGTTGTTCTCAAAGGCGCGCGTGAAGTTCGACGGCACGATGTAGTTTTCGAGTGTTTTGTGGAAGCCGGAAATCGTCAACGACCCGACCTCATCGAAATACCACTCGAACGACAAATCGAACTGAGTTGACTCGATCGGATCGAGCCGCACATTGGACGTCTGCGCCTGCGGACCGAGCCACGCACCGGTCACCGGATCGTCAGTGAAGCCGTTAACAGTATAGAAGCTCTTTAGCAGTCCGAAGTCCGGACGGCTGATCGCCTGAGACGCACCGAAACGAATGATCTTCGTGTCGTCCAGACCGAATTTCACGGTCAGGCTCGGCAGTACGTTGCTATAGCTGTAGCTGTCCGCCAGCGGAGAACCAGAGCCGTCCGCCCAGGCAATGAACGAGGCTTGCGTTGCGGCGTCGACAGAACAGAACCCCGGCAAGGTCTGCCCCATGACCGGCGTACAACGAGTCGCGAGGTCCGGCGCGCTGCCCAGGAAGGTGTTGAAGTCCGGGAAGTTGATGAAGCCGTCGGTGGCCTGGTCAGTCTCGACGTAGCGCAGACCGAAATTGCCGTCGAACGAAACCCCATTGGCCATATCGCCGCTGAAATTGAAGCGAACGTAGGCGGCCGTCGTCTGCTGGTCCGTGTTGTAGACCTCTGTCGGCAGGAACGGCGTGCCGGCGACGACGCCGCCACGATCGGCAACTGGGACCCAGCCCGCCTGACCAGACAGCGCCGCGAGATCCCGCAAGGCATCTGGCGTCAGTTCACCGCTATAGAACGGCACGCCAGAGATGCCCGGCGCATCGCCGCGCATGTAGTTGTCGAATTCAAAGCCCGTGAACGCACCCGGGTTGTTGGGATTGCTGTAGAGCCACGGCTGGTTCCAGGTTGCGCTGACGTTGCCCCAGTTATAGACGGTGAATCGGACCTGCTGTTCGCGCTCGGCGAATCGCGCCCCGAATTGAACCGAATCGACAAAGCTGTCGCCGGAGAAATCGAGCTCGAAGTCGGCACGGACGGCGGTTTCGTCTCCCGTGTTGTCCTCGATGTGGTCCATGATCGACCGCAGGTAGTAGGTCTGAGGATCCGAGAAGTAGTCGGTCTGGTTGGCGGCGTCTTCCGGGATCAGGTACGTGACCTGCGGGATATCGGTCGTCATGTCCAGAGCGACGTCCGCAAAAAATGCGCCGTGGACGGTGTAGTCGTCGACTCGGACATCGGATTCGACGCGCTGTACGTCGAATGAGCTGCGCAGACGATCCGAGATCTGCCAGCTCAGGTTGAGCGAGTAGTCGTCGGTGGACGACTCGTTGGCCTGCTCGCGCAAGAGCGCGAGCTGACGAACGCCGTTCAATGGATGTGTGGGCTCGTTCGAACGCCAGCCGACGCTTTGCGAGATCACGCCGGACTCGAACAATCCGGTGGGACCGAAGGTAAAGCTGGTGCCGGACCGTGGCACGATCCCCGGCGAATCGTCGATGCTCGGCTCAATCGCATTCTCGCCCCAACTGTTATCGTAGGTTGAGTTGAAGAATTGGAAGGTCGCCTCTACCGATTCGTCGGCACTTGCCCATTGCAGCGCTCCGGCCACGCCCCGGCGATCGCGGTCGTACCTCGACGTACGAATACCGGCCCCGGCCGGGATGAACTGTCCCGTGCCGCGGTCCAACCAGTCTGCGACAAGTGTGCCGTCCGAACGCCCCTGCAATTCGGAGTAGGCCAGACTGATCAACGCACCGAACTCTCCGCCATCGGCGAGCGGCCAACGGCCGGACGCCAGTCCGGAGAATCCGGGCGTCCACTCTTCCCTCAGATCGGAGTAGTTGGACTCGGCGGAGAAGCCGTAGTAGGCCCCCGGACTGTCGAACGGTTTGCGGGTAACGAGGTTGACGCTTCCGCCGATACCGCCTTCGATCAAATCGGCAGACTGTGTCTTGAAGACCTGGACGGACTGCATCAGCTCCGGAGACACGCTGCTGAATCCCAGCGCCTGGCCGGAGTCGGCTGTGAACACGTCTCGACCGTTCAACTCGCTGCGCACGAAGGTCAATCCGCGGATAATCGTGCCCGAGCCTTCGGCCGAGAAGTGATCGGGATCGTCCTCCCCGGCAAACCTGGAAATCGATACGCCCGGAATGCGTTGCATTACCTCGGTGACCGATCGATCCGGCAACGCCCCGATGTCTTCCGCTGTCACTGCATCGACGAATGCGTCCGAATTCTGCTTCAACAGCTGCGACGACATCAGGCTGCCGCGCACCCCGGTTACAATGATTTCGTCGAATGCATCGACCGGGACTTCGTCGTTTTCCGTGGCTACGTCCGATTGAGCCAGCGCTGGCGAGGAGGCACCCACGCCGAGAATCGCCAGTTTTATGTGATAAGGCAGCTTAGCCAATCGAAAATGATTCGCATTCTTCTTCGACATTCCGACGTTCCCCCGTGTGATGTCGTCTGCCCGGGTCCCCGGACCCGGTTCGCGCGTTTTCTGACGGCTTGCAGGGACAGCGCGCTGCGTCCCTTTTTGTGCAAACCCCTTGTATTTCGTTCGATTCGGCCCGACAATGTCTCGCGTTGTCATTCTGGCCTCGTTCGAGAATAGCGAAAAATCCGGAGAAGTCAAAGAAAAATGACCGGAGCCATCAAAAAGGTCGTCATCGTAGGCGGCGGCACTGCCGGCTGGACCACCGCGGCGGCAATCACTTCCGCGCTGCCGCCGGGCACTGTCGACGTCGAGCTTGTCGAGTCCGAGGCAATCGGCATTGTCGGCGTCGGCGAGGCGACGCTGCCGCACTTGCGCCAGTTCAACGACAACATCGGTATCGACGAAGCGGAGTTCATGTCCGCTACCAATGCGACCTTCAAGCTCGGAATCGAATTCGTGGATTGGGCGCGCAAAGGCGACGCGTACATCCATCCGTTCGGCGCGTTTGGCGTCCCTCGCCGTGGGATTGGCTTCCATCACTTCTGGCGCAGGCTTGCGCACGAGCCGCAGATCGGGTCGATCAGCGACTATTCGCTGCCGATCGCGGCGTCCTACCTCGGACGGTTCGAAAAGCCGGTCGACGATCCGAGATCGATAATGGGTACGTTTGGCTACGCCTACCAGTTCGACTCGACCCTGTACGCGCCTTTCCTTCGGCGGCATGCCGAAACGAGAGGCGCCAGTCGCACCGAGGGAAAAGTCGTTGCCGTGCACCGAGACAACGAATCCGGGGATATTGAAGCCGTCCAACTCGAATCCGGGCAGCGCATCGGCGGCGACTTGTTCATCGACTGCACGGGCTTTCGGGGTCTGTTGATCGAAGGTGCACTGGAGACCGGCTACGAGTCCTGGAGTCACTACCTGCCCTGCGATCGCGCGGTTGCGGTCCAATGTGAGGGCGTCGGCCCGTTCCTGCCGTATACCCGCGCGACGGCGGACTCCGCAGGCTGGCGCTGGCGCATCCCACTTCAGCACCGGGTCGGCAATGGACATGTGTACTGCAGCCGCTACCTGAGCGATGACGAGGCAACTTCCGTTCTTCTGGACAATCTCGAAGGCCCGCGCCTGACTGAGCCGAACCCGCTGCGCTTCTCGACCGGCAAGCGAAATCGCATGTGGAACCGGAATTGCGTTGCGATCGGTCTGTCGGGCGGCTTCCTCGAGCCGCTCGAGTCAACGTCGATCTATCTGATCCAGTCCGCGGTCACCAACCTGATCGAACTCTTCCCGTCGACGAAGGACTGCGAGCTCGAGAGAGAAGAATTCAATCGAATTCTCGACAACGAATTTCTGCGTATCCGTGACTTCCTGATACTGCACTATCACGCGACCGAGCGAGACGATTCGGATTTCTGGAATCACGTGCGCACCATGGATATTCCGTCCAGTCTGCGCGAGAAGATCAATCTCTTCGCCACTCGCGGTCGAGTTGCCGAGTACAGTCAGGGCCTGTTCCTCGAACCGAGCTGGCTCGCGGTATATCTCGGCCAGCGTGTCGTCCCGATCGCCTACGATCAACGGGTCGATGCAATAGACGAGGGCCAGCTTCGTGAGCAGCTCCTGCGGATTCGGGCTCAGGTCGAATCGGCTGCAAACGGGATGACCGATCACGAGACGTTCATTCGTGCCTATTGTCCGGCAGGCGGAGACCTCGCGGCATGATCCACGCAACGAATAGCCGTATTCGACGTGTTGCCATCGCCGGCAATGGCTTCGAAGCGTGGCTGACGGCTGCCACGCTCGCGAACAGGCTGGACAGGGGCCTGACGGAGATCACCGTATGTCCGGTCGACGGCTCCGACGCCTGGGACGATCTGTATGCCGTGCTGCCGCTGACCCCAGCGGACGCTGTCCGCCAACTTGGTATCTCGGATGCGCAACTCGTAAGCCGCTGCGGCGGTTCATTTTCGCTCGGAGCGGAGTTTTCCGGCGAGAGATTCGCCGGCGGGCAGACCCTTAAGCCTTATGGGGCCACCGGTGTCGACTACGGCGGCACGCATTTCCATCATTACTGGCTTCGCAGCGCGCCGGGTAAGCCTGTTAGTGACTACTTCGAGTATTCCCCCGGCGCGAGGGCGATGCGAGCACGTGCGTTTGCACCCCCGGACCCACGAAACGCGATCGGCCCGTTGCAGCACGAATACGCGCGGCATGTCGAGCCGGCGCTGCTGGCCTGGTATCTGCGGGAAATCGCCATGGCCTCCGGCGTCAAGGAAACCGCGTCGCCGATTCGAGAAGTGGGGCACTACGAAGGTGGCAAACAAATACGGCACCTGCTCACCGAGTCCGGCGAATCGATCACGGCGGAGCTTTTCGTCGACTGCACGGGCCCTGCGCGAACCCTCCTCCTGAGCTGCGGCGATGTCGAGTGGCTCGAGTCCACCCCCGGACGGCGTTACTCGCTGTCGTTCGCGCATTCCAAAACGAGCGATACGCCGCCGCCGTGGCATTCTGTCAGCGCAAAACCGGACGGATGGGTGATCGACGTCCCCTGCCGGTCGGGCGTGATCCGCTGCGACTTCTCTGCTGCAGACGGCGGTCCGAACGACTTCGTGCCTGGACATGCCTCCAGCCCCTGGATGCGCAACTGCGTCGCGCTTGGCCACGCGGCGCACGCGACTATCCCAATCGAACCTATGCAGGTTCTTCATCTGATGGAATCGATCGGGCGGCTGGTAGCCCTGCTTCCCGGACCGGACTGCTCGCCCGGTGAAACGGTCGAGTTCAATCAGCTGTCATTGAGGGATCTGAATGAGATTCACGACCTGCTCGCGCTGCATGAGCTGATGCGCGACAGCCGGACCTTCGATCTCCCAGACCTGACGGACATTGACACCTCCGAGGCACTGCGGCGCCGGCTTGCGCTGTTCGCCAAGCGTGGCTGGGTGTCGAAGACGGACAGCCACGTGATCCCTGCGCATGCCTGGAGCGCGGCCTTTCTGTTCTATGGGCTGATCCCGGAGCAGTATGATCTTCTGGCCGAGCGAATTCCTGCCGACACACTCCGAGAGAACCTCGCTGAAATGTCGCGGCACATCGGCAACATCGTTGCCGAGTTCCCACCGTTGGAGGCGATCCTCGCCGCAGCCGGGGCAACGCGTTGACGCAGGGTGCACCGATCGAGCGAGTCGTGATCGCCGGTGGGGGTACCGCCGGTTGGATGACGGCGGCGGCGTTGTCTCGGTTCCTGCCGCGAGGAACCAGCATTCGGCTGATCGAGTCGGAAGACATCGGCACCGTAGGTGTCGGCGAGGCGACGATCCCTCCGATCACGGACTTCAATGCCATGCTGGGAATCGACGAGGATCGGTTTCTGCGTGAGACCGGCGGTTCCTTCAAGCTGGGCATCGAATTCCGCGACTGGGGCCGGATCGGTGACCGCTACTTCCATCCGTTCGGCGTCTTCGGCTACGACATCGACGGAATCTCGTTCCACCAGTTCTGGTCAAAACTGAGGCTTGAAGGCGACACGACCTCTTTGGACGAGTACTCCATTGCAGCGCATGCGGCGAGGGCGGCGAAGTTTCTGCGCCCGAACACAACCGACGCACGCTCGCCGCTGTCTCAACTGCGACACGCCTATCACATCGATGCCGCTCGCTACGCTGCGTTTCTGCGCCGATATGCCGAGGAACACGGCGCGACTCGGATCGAAGGGCGGATCGTCGACGTTGAGCGCGATTCGGAAACCGGATTCATCACGAGCCTCACCCTGAAAGGCGGCGAGAGAGTCGACGGCGAGTTATTCATCGACTGCACCGGATTCCGGTCGCTGTTGATCGGCGACGCGCTGGATGTCGACTTCGAAGACTGGAGCCACTGGCTCCCGTGCGACCGGGCCGTCGCTATTCCCTCGGAGTCCGAGGGCGACTTCCTTCCCTACACCCGCGCGACCGCACTCGGGGCCGGATGGCGCTGGCAGATCCCGCTACAGCACAGGACCGGCAACGGACACGTTTACTGCTCTGCCTATCTGAGCGACGACGAGGCGGCCTCCTCATTGCTCGACGAACTCGGTGGTAGCCCTCTTGCCGAACCGAACTTCCTTCGATTCCGGACAGGGCGCCGACAGCAATTCTGGAGCGGAAACTGTATTGCCATCGGCTTGTCGTCCGGATTCCTCGAGCCCCTCGAGTCGACGAGCATTCATCTGATCCAGGAAGGTGTCAGCAAACTTCTCGCTCTGTTTCCGGACAGCAGCTTCGATCCTGTGGAGCGGGATACCTACAACGACCTGCTGCGAACGACGTTCGACTACGTACGCGACTTCATCATCCTGCACTACCACGCGACTCAGCGCGACGACACGGACTTCTGGAATCACGTTCGAACGATGCAAATACCGGACGGGCTTGCCCGCAGTATCGACCTGTTCAGGCGTAGGGGCCGCTTCTTCGAGCATCGGGCCGATCTCTTCACGATAACCAGCTGGGTTGCGGTGATGGCGGGTCAGAATGTACTGCCCGAGGGCTACGATCCGCTGGTGGACCATCTATCTGAAGATGAGGTCCGTGCAACCCTGGATGACATGCGAGCGGTTTACGCGGAGGCGGCCAAGCGGATGCCGCCCCATCAGGCGTTCATCGACAAGTTCTGCCAGGCGGATCTGTGAGCGAGCGCGACACATCGTATGTCAGGAAAGTGGTCATCGTCGGCGGTGGGACCGCCGGCTGGATGGCCGCGGCGGCGCTCGGCAAGCTCATGGCCCCGCAGGGCCTCGAGATCAGCCTCATCGAGTCGGAGACGATCGGCACGGTCGGCGTTGGCGAAGCGACGATTCCGCAGATTACGCTGTTCAATCGCCTGCTCGGCATCGACGAGGACGATTTCGTTCGAGAGACGCAGGCCACGTTCAAGCTGGGAATCGAGTTCGTCAACTGGACTCGGCTGGGCCACAGGTACTTCCACCCTTTCGGCAATTACGGCGCCGACATGGAAGGTATTTCGTTTCACCATTTCTGGCTGCAACAGCATCAGAAAGGCTACGAACACGATCTGTCCAGCTTCTGTCTGCAGGAAGTCGCCGCCCAGCGAGGGAAGTTCATGCGGCCGGACAAGAGCATGATGAACTCTCCTATCGGGCACATCGCGTATGCATTTCAATTCGACGCGACGCTCTACGCGAGGTACCTGCGCGCGTTCGCCGAACGTCAGGGTGTGGTCCGGATCGAGGGACTGATCGAGGACGTAACGCTCGCCGCGGAGACTGGCTTCGTCGAGGCCGTAAGCCTGAGCGACGGCCGGACGATCGACGGCGATTTCTTCATCGACTGCTCGGGATTCAGAGGACTGCTGATCGAACAGGCACTCGAGAGCGGATACGAGGACTGGACTTCGTGGCTCCCGTGCAACAGAGCGATTGCCGTGCCTTGCGAGAGTGGCGGCGACCTGTCGCCATTCACTCGATCGACGGCACATTCCGCAGGCTGGCAATGGCGTATCCCGCTGCAGCATCGAACGGGCAACGGGCACGTGTACTGCGAAGAATTCATGAGTACGGACGAGGCTACCCGCATTCTGCTGGACAATCTGGAAGGCAAGCCCCTGAAAGATCCGTTCGCGCTCCGATTCACAACCGGTATTCGAAAGCAATGCTGGAACCGGAATGTGGTCGCACTCGGACTGGCATCCGGCTTCCTCGAGCCGCTCGAATCGACCAGCATCCACCTGATCCAGACAGGGATCGCGCGACTGATGACGCTGTTCCCGACCCGTGAATTCGCGCAGGCCGACATTGACGAATACAACCGCGCGACCCGCGTCGAATACGAATACGTTCGCGATTTCCTCGTCCTGCATTACCGGCAAACCGAACGGGACGACTCGGAGTTCTGGCGGCACTGCCAATCTCTACCGAAATCGGATCACCTCGCGAGAAAGTACGCGTTGTACGAGGCGAACGGACGAATCGTCCGCGAGAAGGACGAACTGTTCACCGAAACGAGTTGGCTCGCTGTCATGCACGGCCAGGGGCTAAGACCAAGGGGCCACCACCCGATTGCAGCAGCGCTCGGCGACGAGGAGGTTCTTGCTCGTCTCGAGCAGCTGCGCGGCATCGTCAACGCGTCAGCGGACCACATGCCCACGCATATGAACTTCATCCGTGACAATTGCGCCGCGCCGCGCGTGGAGCCGGCATGAGTAGCATCGCCGGCATTCGCCAGGTGCGTCTCGGCTGGGGCGAGAAGCTCGGCTTCGGCCTGGGCGACGCGGGATTCAATCTCTACTGGACGACGATCATGTCGTTCCTCGCGGCGTTCTATACCGACGTGTTCGGAATCTCGGCCGCCGCCGCCGGCACGATGCTCTTCGTGACCAAAATCATCGACGCATTTACGGACCCGGTGATGGGCGCCGTAGCCGATCGAACACAAACGCGCTTCGGAAAGTTCCGGCCATACCTTTTGTTCGCGGGCGTCCCGATGGCCGCGGCTGCAGTGCTGACGTTCACGACTCCCGATCTCGGAGCGGGCGGAAAGCTGATCTGGGCGTACGCAACATACACAATGATGATGCTGCTCTATACGGTGTTGAGCACGCCTTATTCCGCGCTTTCGGCCGTCATGACGGCAAGCAGCCAGGAACGGACGACGCTGATCAGCGCGCGCTTCGTCTTCGCATTCACCGGGGGAGCGCTGGTCAACAAATTCACATTGCCGCTGGTCGCTTATTTCGGAGCCGGCGACGACGTGAAGGGCTGGCAGCTGACCATGTTGCTTTACGGCGTCGCGGCTGTGGTCATTTTCTGGATCACCTACCTCAGTACACGCGAGCGCATCCAGCCACCGGTCGAGCAGCGTAGCTCACCGCTCCGCGACATTGGCGACCTCGCCGGCAACCGGCCGTGGCTGATTCTGTTTGCGCTGGCGATGATCATCATGATGACGATCACGATGCGTGCCGGCTCCGCGTATTACTACTTCACGTACTACGTGCTGCGCCCCGATCTGCTGCCGGACTACCTGCTGTGGCAAATGATCGCCTACGCAACCGGCGCGGCGCTTGCGCCGGTGATGACTCGCTTCGTGGACAAGGCACGGCTCCTGATGATTCTGATGAGCATCGTCGGCGTGCTGTCGATCGTCTTCTACTTCGTGCCGAAGGACATGATCTGGGCGATGTTCACGCTGAACATCCTGATCAGTCTCGCACTGGGACCGAAGTCACCGCTCACCTGGTCGATGTACGCGGACACCGCAGACTACAACGAGTGGAAGAATGGTCGCCGGGCAACCGCAATGACCTTTTCGGCCGCGACGTTCGCCCAGAAGCTCGGCGGCTCGCTCGGCTCCGCCGGCATGCTGTGGGTGCTGGCCGCGATCGGCTATGCGGCGAATGAGGCGCAAAGCGGTGCATCGCAAACGGGCATCGCACTTCTGCAGACGGTAATCCCGGGCGCCTTCGCCCTGCTGGCCGTGCTGGTAACCCGCAGCTACTCGCTGACCGGCGACCAACTGCAATCGATCCAGCAGGACCTGGAGGCACGCGATGCGTGACATCGTCGACACCGGGGGAGACGACGATCGCTGCGAACTTCGTTCCGCGACGGCCATGCCCAATGCCAGCGCCTTCCTGTGGAATCGACAGATGCTGCTGCAGCTCAATTGCCGCGGTTTCGCCGTGGCGCAGCATATGCAACCCGAGCCGGCCAAGTACTCGCACGCGCCGGTACTCGAAAAGCAGACGTTCATTCAGCCCGAACAGCCGCTTTACGCCCATCACCCCGGGCGCTTTTTCTATGTACTCGATATCGAAACAAACGAGCTCTACTCCGTACCGCATGAGCCGGTCCGCAGGGCGGCGGACCGGTTCTGTTTCTCCGCCGGCGGCGCCGACGTGCGTTGGGACGTCGAGCACGACGCGATCGAAACGACAATGTCGGTCAGTCTTCCGGTCGATGAAACGGCGGAGCTCTGGACGATTCGGATTCGAAACCGGAGCGGGCAGCGGCGCCTATTGAAGCTCTTCCCATGTTTCACGATTGGTTACATGAGCTGGATCAATCAGTCGGCGACGTATCGGGAAGATCTGGGCGGGATCGTCGCGCGATCGGTGACGCCCTACCAGAAGCTCGAGGAGTACGATCACATCCGGTCGCTCAAGGATCTGACGGTGCTTCTTCACGACCAGGAACCGAGCGCGTGGGAAGCACGACGTGAGGCGTTCGAAGGCGAAGGCGGGATTCATAATCCCGACGGCGTTCGAAACGGTGGACTGAACAAAGGCGACGCCTTGTACGAGACGCCGGTTGCCGCCCTGCAGTACGACGTTGAATTGGCCGCGGGCGAAGAGCGGCGCTATCGATTCGTATACGGTCCGGCGCACGACGAACGCGACATTCAGGCCCTCCGCTCGAAGTACTTGCGGGATGACGGCTTTCTGTCCGCCCGCACGGAGTACAACGCGTATCTCGAACGCGGCCGGGGCTGTCTCAAGATCGAGACACCGGACGCGGACTTCGACCACTTCGTCAATCGCTGGCTGGACCGTCAGGTTTACTACCACGGCGCCTTGAACCGACTGACCACCGATCCGCAAACCCGGAACTACCTTCAGGACGGCATGGGCATGGTCTACGTCGACCCTGACGCAACGCGGCTCGCGATCTGCCGTGCGCTTGCTCAGCAGAAAGACGACGGCTCGATGCCCGAGGGCGTTCTGCTGTCGGCGAACGGCGAGCTGAAGTACATCAATCAAATTCCACACACGGACCATTGCGTGTGGCTGCCGGTGGTCCTCGATGCCTACATCGGCGAAACCGCCGACACGGCGCTGTTGTCCGAGGTGGTCGCCGGGCAGTCGGACGCGCAGTCGGCGAGTGTGTTCGACCGGGTCAGCAGCGCGATGCGGTGGCTCATTGGCAATCGCGACGCACGCGGCCTGAGCTACATCGCTCAAGGCGACTGGTGCGATCCGATGAATATGGTCGGGCACAAGGGCAAGGGCGTATCGGGCTGGCTGACGATCGCGTCGGCGCACGCGCTCAGGTTGTGGTCGGGTCTCTGTCGAACCGTCGGTCGCACCGACGTTGCCCGGGAAATGGCGGCAGCGGCAGATTCATTCGCAGCCTCTGCACAGCAGCACCTGTGGGACGGCGACTGGTTCGCCCGCGGGATAAGCGACGACGGCAGAGCGTTTGGCGTGAGCGGAAATCAAGAGGGCAGGATCTTCCTGAACCCGCAGAGCTGGGCCGTCATGTCGGGCATTGCATCGTCCGATCAGCAGCGCAGAATCTTCGCCGCGATCGAAGAGCACCTGAGTACGCCCTACGGACCGATGATCCTGGCTCCGGCCTATACCTCGATGCACGACAACATCGGCCGCGTGACTCAGAAGCACCCGGGCAGTGCAGAGAATGGCTCTATCTACAATCACGCGTCGACATTCTACATCTATGCCCTCTTCGCCTCGGGACGTCATGAGACCGCGTTTCGAGAACTCCGCAAGATGCTCCCCGGCCCCGATGCCGAAGACTATGCGCGGCGCGGACAGCTGCCCGTCTACATTCCGAATTACTACCGAGGCGCGGTTCGCCAGTTCTCACGCACGGCAGGGCGATCGAGCCAGTTGTTCAATACGGGTGCCGCGAGCTGGATGTACCGGATCATTGTGGAGTGCCTCTTCGGATTGCGCGGAACGGCGGAGGGGCTCTCCATCAAGCCTGCCCTACCCGCAGATTGGGAACGGGCCTTCGTCGCTCGCCGCTTCCGAGGCGCCAGCATCGAAGTCACGTTCCTCCGGAGTTCACAGGCCGACGCAATTACCGCTGTTGTCGATGGTCGCGAACTGCCGGACGCCGTTCTGAGAGACATCGTGCCTGGATGTACTTACAAGGTCGACGTGACGTTGCCGGTGACGGCTCAATGAGCAGCAATCCGGCCCTCGTCGTATGCATGGGCGTCAGCGGCAGCGGCAAATCGACTCTCGGGCGCCTGTTGGCCGACAGCTTCGATCTGGCTTTCATCGATGCAGACGACTATCACAGCGGTGCAAACAAGCAGCGCATGTCTGCCGGTATCGCTTTGACGGACGAAGATAGGGCGCCGTGGATGGATGACATCTGCCGGGCGCTATGTGAGCTGCGCAACCTACGGCTCAACTGCGTGCTGGCCCACAGCGCATTGAGGCGCCAGCACCGCAATCGGCTGCGCAACCTGGATTACCGCGTTCTGTTCCTGCACCTCGCCGGCACTCCCGACCTGATCGCCCAACGACTCCGCGATCGCAGCAACCACTTTGCCCGTACCGACCTCCTCGAGAGTCAATTTGAGGCGCTGGAACCGACGGAGGGGGAAGACGACGTCGTTGAGATCGACATCGGCGACGATGAGGCATTGGTCACCGAGCGCTCGACAAGGCTGGTCGGCAACTTTGTCGCTGCAAAGGACGAAGCATGAAAACTACCCTACTAGTTTCTGTATCGATGCTGGCCATTGCCGCTGTGGCCAGTGCGGAAGTCAATGAAGCGCCGTTCGCTCGCACTGCGCCAGTTATCGACGGCAACCCGGACGACGCCGCCTGGCAATCCGGTCGCTGGATCGAACTCACGCACTCGATTCTCGGTTCCTCGGCCGCGCCCGATGATTTCAGCGGTCGCTACAAGGTCGTGTGGACGCCGGAGTACCTCTACCTTCTGGCGGAGATCACGGACGACATCCTGATCGATTCGACCGCCGATCCGCTCGTCGCCTACTGGGACGACGACACGCTGGAGCTGTTCCTCGACGAAGACGCCAGTGGCGGTCTACACCGAGATACCGACAACGCCTACGCCTACCACATTGCGCTCGACAACCAGGTTGTCGACATTGGCGCGGACGGCGAGCCAGCCACGTTCCCCGAGCATCTAACGGCAGTTTGGCGACGCAGCGCGGACGACCCGAACCGGCTCTACTGGGAGGTACGCATCGCGCTCTATGCGGAGGGTGCTGCAGCGCCGCGGCAGCTGCAAAGCGGCGAAACGCTCGGCTTCATGGTCGCGTATTGCGATGCTGACAGCCCGGACGGACGCAAACACTTCTACGGGGATGTCGAGATCGAGCCGGTCAACGGCGACCGCAATCTCGGCTACATCGATGCCAGCGTATTCGGATCGCTGACGCTCGCTGATTAGAAGAAGAAACCAAAGGGAAGCTGTATGAACCTCGCCACAATTGACCTCACTGTCGTAGCAATCTACGCGGTCGTTCTGCTCGTTCTCGCCCAGTGGGTGTCGCGCGAAAAGGAGGGACATCGAAAGGACTCGAGTGACTACTTCCTCGCCGGCAGGAATCTGCCCTGGTGGGCAATCGGCGCGTCGCTGATCGCGGCGAATATCTCAGCCGAGCAGATTATCGGCATGTCCGGTTCGGCATTCGTCATGGGCATCGCGATCGGCGTTTACGAGTGGACGGCGGCGATCGCGCTAATCGTAGTCGCCAAGTGGCTTCTGCCGGTCTTTCTGAAGCACGAGATCTACACGATGCCCCAGTTCCTGGAGCAGCGCTTTGACCACCGGGTCCGGAACGTGATGGCAATGTTTTGGCTCGTCATCTACGTTTTCGTGAACCTGACTTCCATCCTCTGGCTCGGGGCGCTGGCGGTAAACACGGTAACGGGATTGAGCCTGACCTGGGGTCTGATCGGTCTCGGCGCCTTTGCGACGGCGTACTCGATCTACGGAGGACTGAAGGCGGTTGCGCTCACCGACATTATTCAAGTCGTGCTGCTGATACTGGGCGGGATACTCATCGCCATCGTATCGCTCAACGAGGTGTCCGGCGGTCAGGGCACCGTTGCGGGTTTCAACATTTTGATGGCCGAACTGCCGGGCCACTTCGATCTGATCTTCACGAAGGATTCACCGCACTACATGGACTTGCCTGGAATCTCCGTTCTCATCGGCGGCATGTGGGTCATGCACCTTTCCTACTGGGGCTTCAACCAGTACATCATTCAGCGGGCGCTCGCCGCGAAGAACACACACGAGGCGCAGAAGGGACTTGCATTTGCCGCCTTCCTGAAGGTGTTGATGCCCATCATCATCGTCCTGCCGGGTGTTGCGGCCGCCGTCCTCGCGCCCAGCCTGGAGTCTCCCGACAAAGCCTACCCGACGGTCCTGAACTTGCTTCCCGCGGGCATCCTGGGACTCGTCTTCGCCGCCCTGATCGCCGCGATCGTGTCCTCGCTTGCATCGATGATGAATTCGATATCGACCATTTTCACGATGGACCTCTATCGCCATTTCAGCGGCGGTGAGAAGTCTGAAACGCAGTTGGTGACCGTTGGCCGGATTGCCAGCATTTCAGCAATGATCGTTGCTCTGATCGTTGCAAAGCCACTTCTCGGCAACTTCCAACAGGCCTTCCAGTTCATTCAGGAATTCACTGGGTTCTTCACGCCGGGCGTCTGCGGCCTGTTCCTGCTCGGGTTCTTCTGGAGCCGGACTACCGCCAACGGGGCGCTGGCAACCGCCATCGGTTCCGCGGTCTTCTCGATCGCGTTCAAGCTCTTGTGGCCCAGCCTGCCATTTATCGACCGGGTAGGAATTGTATTCCTGCTCTGCATCGGCATCGGCGTGCTCGTCTCGGCGCTGGAAACCCGAGAACCGCAAGCCGAAGCGATCGACTACAGGGAGATCGATACTTCCACTACACGCGGTTTCAACTTCGCCGCGCTCGTTATCGTGCTTGCATTGACCGCACTGTACGCAACGTGGTGGTGACGGAGGCAGAGAAATCGGTGTTGCAGCCGGCCTGACGTCAGCTCTTCAGAGCTATCTCATCGGTGATCGGGGAGTGAGAAGAACTGGAGTTCCTCCAGATCGCCGCCGAGACTCGCTTTCTTCGGCGCCGGCTCCTCGCTGAGCCGCTCGACCCAACGGCGGGCTTCGGTGAGGTAGTGATCGTAGAGCTGACGTCGCAGCGGTAAGGACAGCGTTGCCGGTTCGCCTTCGTCGTTCGACAGGGCAGCGTCGAGGGAGAACGTCGGCAGATCGGTCGTTGCGTGACGGTGTTTCCACGTACCGGTGCAGAGGTCGAAGTCGTACAGTGCCAGGAAGCGATGGCCGTGCTCCGCGATGAAGTGCACGCAATCGATGACGTAGTTCGCCTCGGCGTCGTCCATCACCCAGTGCAACCCAACTCGGCACCAGCCGGGTTTGATACCGCAGTAGCCGCCTTGCACGGCGCTGCGGTAGCGTTCCGACAGCTCGTTGTCGATATTCAGCAGCCGATGCCCGTACGGCCCCGCGCAGGAACAACCCGCGCGCGACTGGATGCCGAACAGGTCGTTGAGCAGCGCTGTGACAAACTTGTGGTGCAGGTACTTGCCGTCGGGGTCGCGCAGATTGAACGAGATGATGCCGACTCGCGTGCTCGGGTCCGGGCTGCCGAGAATCTCGATCTGATCGTCATCGCCCCAACTCTTCATCGCTCGGCCGGTGAGTTCTTCTTCGCGCGCGTTTATGACGTCGACGCCGACACGATCCTTGACCTGGAACACGAGGCCCGCTTTCAGCGTCTGCAGCACGCCCGGCGTGCCGGCTTTCTCCCGTTCCTCGATGCGAGCGATGAAGTCCTGATCGTCCATGCCCACGTAGTCGACTGTGCCGCCGGCACTCACGCTCGGCGGAAGCTCGCGGTTGTAAATGCGTTCGTTGAAAACCAGCACACCGCTGGAGCCCGGTCCGCCCAGGAATTTGTGCGGCGAGATGAAGATCGCATCGATGCTCGGGTCACCCTCGCCGGCCTCGGGCGTCGGGTTCATGTCGATATCGACGTACGGCGCGCAAGCAGCGTAGTCGAAACAGGCGATCGCGTCGTGCGCGTGCAGCAGGCTTGCGACCTTGCGCACGTTTGTCTTGATGCCGGTGACGTTGGACGCCGCCGAGAAGGAACCCACGCGCAGGCGGCCATGGTATTGCGGGTCCTGCAACAGCTCCTCGAGATGGTCGAGGTCGATATGGCCCATCGCGTCCAGCCGTACTTCGATCACGGTCGCCAGCGACTGCCGCCAGGAAATCTCGTTGGAATGGTGTTCGTACGGCCCTACGAAAACGACCGGCTGCTTCTCCTTGAGCAGGTCGCAGAAGGAATCGCTGTTGAAGCTCGAGGTCTCGCAGTCCAGCAGGTCGCAGACGTTCTTGCGCGTCGCCGGCGGCATCGCGACGCCGATGATCTGCTGCAGCTTGTCGATCGCACCGGTCGCGCCAGTACCGCAGGCGATGATGCGGCCCTGCGGTCCCGCATTCACCGACTCCTTGATCGCGGTCTCTGCCTCGTGCAGTAGCTGGCTCATGCTGCGGCCCGTGATGTCGTCTTCGGTGTGCGTGTTCGCGTAGACGCGCTGCAGACTTTGGATGTACGACTCGACGAAGCGCAGGCAGCGACCCGACGCGGTATAGTCGCAATACACCATCAGCCGCTCACCGAAGGGCGTCTGGAACGTGGAGTCGACACCAACGATTTGCTGGCGCAGGTAGGCGGGTTCTAGCTGTTTCATACTGGCAATGTCGCTCGCAATACGTCGCGTCGGACTCTCGAAAATCAGCGCCGGACCGCTCCGCGGCCAGGCGGCACTTATGCTACTACCCGAGGACGGAAACATCGAACGAACGAAACTCAATTCGCCGTCGCTCCGGTTCCCGGTCAATGGCTGTCAGGCGAGGCCCGACGCCTTACTGTAGTATCTTATGATATTCTAATATACTGTCGCAATCGACCTGAGCTACCAGGATCAAGAACAACAAGATGATGGCCGCCGGCTCTATGCCCTTCTCAAATACATCCGCCTGCTAAGCATGCAGATCCTGCCCGGTTTGCTGCTCGCGCTGGCCCTCGCGATCGGGGGGCGCTACCTGTCGCAGTTCGTCGGCGTCGATCTGATGGGCCTCGACAAGAGCCCGGTCAGTGCGATCATGATGGCGATCCTGCTCGGCATCCTCGTTCGCAATACCGTGTCCCTGCCTGCGACCTTTCAGCCTGGCATTACGTTCGGCCTCGTCAGGGTTCTTAGGCTCGGCATCGTTCTGCTCGGGATTCGCCTGAGTCTCGGCGAAGTCGGCGAGATCGGCCTCAAGAGCCTTCCTGTCATCGTCGCTGCCGTTCTGTCGGCGCTGCTGATCGTCACCTACCTCAGCCGGCGGCTCGGCCTGACCCGAAACCTGGGCACCTTGCTGGCGGTCGGCACCAGCGTGTGCGGCGCGACGGCCATCGTGGCAACCGCGCCGACGATACGAGCGCGCGATGACGAAGTCGCCTACTCCGTCGCCTGCATCACGCTGTTCGGCGTCATCGCGATGCTCGTGTATCCGTTCTTCGCCCAATGGTTCTTCGCTGGCGACCCGTTCGCCGCCGGTCTGTTCCTCGGCACGTCGGTGCACGAGACGGCGCAGGTCGCGGGAGCGGGTCTCGTCTATCAGGAGTACTTCGGCGACGACCAGGCATTGGATGCCGCGACCGTCACCAAGCTGGTTCGCAACCTCGGCATGCTGTTCATCATTCCGCTGATGAGCGTTCTGCATCACCGCAATCATGTCGACGGGGATGCAGCACCGAAATGGTGGACGATGATCCCGCTGTTCATCGTCGGCTTTGCGGCGATGAGCCTGTTGCGGACAGTCGGCGATCTCGGCGAGAGGCCCTTCGGCATGCTGGCACCGGAAACCTGGGACTCGATTGTTTCTCACACCAAAGAGGCGGCCGAGATCTGCCTCGCGGTCGCCATGGCCGCGGTCGGCCTCGGCACCAGCATTCGCGGACTGGTGACGATCGGTCTCAAGCCGCTGGCGATGGGATTATTTGCGGCATTGCTCGTCGGCGGCGTCAGTGCGACGCTGGTGACGTTGTTGTATTGAGTCAGAGCGGCTGCCTACCGGGAGGAGTTCAGTGGCTGAAGAAAAACGGGGCATCCACGATCTGTACGCCGAAGACGCGGTACAGGCCGACGAACGACTCTGGGGCCGCACGGTCGACCCGATCAGCCGCCGCGGCTTCCTGAAGGGCAGCGGGCTGGCGGCCATGTCGGCCGCAATCGGCGCGAGCATTCCCTTCGCGCACCTGATGCCCGGCGGTCTCATCCCGGCGGCATTCGCCCAATCCACGGAGGCCTTCGAGATTCCGGGTAAGGAAGGCCTGATCGTTCTGAACGATCGGCCGATCAATGCGGAAACGCCGGCGCATCTGCTGAATGACGCGATCACGCCGAGCCGCTACCTGTTCGTTCGAAACAACGGTATGCCGCCTGCGCTGGAGGGCATCGATCTCGACAACTGGACGCTGACAATCGGCGGCGAGTCTGCCAGCCGCGAAGTGTCGCTGACGATTGACGAGCTCAAGTCCCGGTTCGAGCACCATACCTACCAGCTGCAGCTCGAGTGCGGCGGCAATGGCCGCAGCGAGTTCGTACCGCCGGCCTCCGGCAATCAGTGGTCGGTGGGGGCGGTCGGTTGCCCGCAGTGGACCGGCGTACGTCTGCGCGACGTCCTCGAGTATGCGGGTGTCGACGATGACGCGGTCTATATCGGCTACTACGGTGCCGACACGCATCTGAGCGGCGATCCTACGAAGGTACCGATTTCGCGCGGCGTTCCGATCGCCAAGGCGATGGAGGACGAGGCGCTGATCGCCTGGTCGATGAACGGCGAAGACATCCCGCATCTCAACGGCTATCCGCTGCGACTGGTCATCAGCGGCTGGCCCGGCTCCGTGTGCGGCAAGTGGCTGACTCGGATCGTGATTCGCAATCAGGAGCACGATGGCCCGAAGATGACGGGCACGTCCTATCGCGTGCCCTGCTCACCGGTCGCCCCCGGCACCAACGTGCCGGACGAAGACATGTGCATCATCGAGTCGATGCCGGTGAAGTCGCTGGTGACCTTTCCCCGATCGGGCATCGAGCATCCGCTCGCCGAGCGTCTCGCCGTGCGGGGTCACGCATGGGCGGGCGATCTCGAGGTTGCGGAGATGCACGTCTCGACGAACTTCGGCGCAAGCTGGCAGCGTGCAGAACTGGACGCGCCGCCGAACCGGCTCGCGTGGCAGCAGTGGCGCGCCGAGGTCGAGTTCCCCGAGGCCGGCTACTACGAGATCTGGGCGCGCGCCACCGACTCGGCGGGTCGCGCTCAGCCGATGGTGCTGCCGGGTTGGAATCCGAAAGGCTATCTGAACAACGCATGCCACCGGATTGCGGTGCAGGCCGTCTGATGCGCTACCTGACGGTCCTGCTTGCGTTGTTGGTCGCGGGCTGCGGCTCGGAGTCGCCGGAGGCCGAAAGCCTACCTGAAACATCCGGCACTATCGAAGCAGCGGCAGTCGAAGCCGGCACGATCCCGATCGATCCCGACACGGGCCTCAGGATGACCGGTGACTGGATGCTGGTACGAAGCAATTGCGTTCCCTGTCATTCGGCGGCGCTAATCACGCAGCAGCGCGGCGATGCCGCGCAGTGGCTCGGCATGATCCGCTGGATGCAGGACAAGCAGAACCTGTGGCAGTTTGACCCGGACACCGAGGCGAGGATCGTCGCCTACCTGGCCGAGAACTACCCGCCGGAAGCAGGCCGCCGGCGCGCGGCGCTGCCCGCCGACCTCATGCCGCCGAATCCCTATTCGACGCCGTCTCGCGAGACGGATCTCTAGCCAATACGAGAAACCCGGAATGCTGACCAACCCGTCCCAACTTGTCGCCAGGGCAAAGGCGATCGTCCACGAGTGCGACATCAACGACGCTCACGGATGCTTGCAGAGCGATACCCTGATCATCGATGTACGTGAACCCGCGGAGTACCAGCGCGGGCACATCCCTGGCGCCGCCAACGTGCCGCGGGGCATGCTCGAGTTCGAGGTGCACGGCTTTGTCGAGCGGAGCGGCGTTAGTCAGGACATTGATGCGGCAGAACAGGCAATTCTCCTGGTTTGCGCCTCCGGCGGCCGGTCCGCACTCGCGGCGGCGACCATGGCGGATCTCGGTTACAGAAACGTGCGCTCGATGGCCGGCGGCATGGTCGCCTGGACCGCAGCCGAACTGCCGGTCGATACGCCGGGCTAGAGCAGCTCTCCCAGCTTCCGGCCGCGCGCCGGGCGATGAACCAATCTCGATGGATCGGGGTCAGAACCCCTATTGCTATACTCGTATTGAGCAACCGAGGAGGCTCCGTCATGAAACGCCGAGACTTCGTTCGATCATCGATGATAGCGACGCTTGCCGCCGTGCCGTTTTCACGGACGCTGGCCGCGGACGGCGCCCTGCCGAAAACGCCGCGCGACTACGAGGGCCCTTACTACCCGGTTGACGGCCGCAATCGCACCAACGATTTGATCACCGACGCCGCTCGCGAAGACGTTCTCTATTTTCGCGGCCGGGTTGTCGATACCGACGGCCGGCCAATTGCTCGCGCCCTCGTGGATATGTGGCAGGCCGACCCGCTCGGCCGCTACAAACACCCGCGCGACCGGACGCCCGGTGAACGCTGGGACGAATTCCTGTATTGGGGCGAGACCTTTACGAGCGTCGACGGCGAGTTTGAGTTCCGGACCTATGTACCGGGCGACTACGGCAATCGCCCGGCCCACATCCACTTCAAGGTGTGGAGGAACCGTCAGCGCCTGCTGACGAGCCAGGTGTACTTCGAGCAGACCGGCGGCGCCCGGGGTGCCTCACGGCAGCCGGCATCGGCCGCTCTGCAAACGGTCTCGCTGGAGCCGGAACGAGACGCGCTTAGCTGCTTCCTGCAGGTGGTCGTCTGACCGGTCGGACCACTCTCATCGCCAGCAGCACGGCAACGATGGCGAACGCGAAGTAGCCGGCCAGCGGATCGGACGCGGTCAATACCCAGTGAGCAAGCGCCAGGAGCGCCGCCACATAGATCAGCCGATGCAGCCGCTTCCAACGGCGCTTCAGCCGGTTCACGGCGTAGTCGCTGCTGGTCAGCGCCAGCGGCAGAAACAACAGTAGCGCCACCCAGCCGGCCAGCATGCCCGCCGACTTCGCATCGTGGACGATCAGCGCCACATCTGCCTCCCGCGCGAGATAAGCGATCGTATGAGCCAGCGCGTAGCCGAAGGTGGCCAGGCCCAGGTCGCGGCGGTGGCGTCCGAGCCAGCGCATCCAATCCGCGGCCGCGAAGACCAGACGCAGCGGCGTGATCGACAGCGTCGCGATCAGCAGCCAGGCCGATGCGACGCCGGTCCAATACAGGTACTCGCCGTAGACGATGCCGCCGGCGATGTAGCGGTAGCTCTGGACCGCAACCGGCAGCGCCAGTGCGCCCCAGAGCAGATGTCGGCTTGCGGCCATGCCGTTATCTCAGCGAGGCGCGCGCGCTCGCTACTCGCCATCGGGCAACTGGTACACCCGAACGTAGTCGACCAGCATCTGCTGCGGGAAGATCGAATCGTCGATCGGTCCACCCGCGCGACCCCAGTAGCCGCCAACGGCGATGTTCATGATCAGGTGATAGGGAATGTCATACGGCCACGCCTCCCAGCCGGTGCCCTCGTTCATGTACGTAAAGTAGAGGGTGCCATCGACGAACGCGTCGATCCGGTCCGGATACCATTCCAGTTCGTAGGTATGAAATTCCGTGTCGACGTCGTCGAGCAGTATGCGCGCCTTGCGTTGCTCCCAGTTGATCCAGTAGTAGGCCTCGTTGTGCACCGTGGCATGCACATGATTCATCTGATAGCCGACGTGCTCCATGATGTCGATCTCGCCAGACTTCGGCCACGCGTCGCAATCCGGTGCGCCCTGCCACTCCCAGGCATTCAGGCCCTCGCAGGTCGAGGCGTAGGCAAACGGCTCGCTGGGCAACATCCAGATAGCGGGCCACGTACCCTGCCCGGAAGGCAGTTTCGCGCGGATCTCGAATCGCCCGTACAGCCAGTCGCCGTTGTCCATCGTGACGATTCTGGCGGACGTGTAGTTGGCGTCCTCGTAGTCCTCGCGATGTGCTTCGATGATCAGCATGCCGTCTTCGACTCGCAGGTTTTCCGGCCGGCCGGTGTACGCCTGGTCCTCGTCGTTCACACGACGCGCCCCCCACAGCTCGGGCGTCCAGTTGTCGCGATCCCAATCGTCGCCGTCGAACTCGTCGTGCCAGACAAGCTGCCAGTCGGGCGCCGGACGGTCCTGACCGCGGACGACCAGCGCACTCAGTGTCGGCTGATCCGCCGAGGCTTCGAAGCGGATGTTCAATTCGCCATCGCTGACCTCGACATCGGGCACCGTCACGGTCAGGGCGGAAATCGTCTTGCCGTCACGGAACAGCATGACGTCGATATCGTCGATGACGAGAACGTCTTCCGCGAATCCGTCAAAGACGCGCTGGCCTGGCTCATACTCGTTCGGCTCGGCGAAATGGAAGGTCAGATCGTAGGTGCCGTTCTCGATCTCTTTCGCGACGACGATGTCGCCTTCCCGATAGGAGTAGTACAGCGGCGAGTCCTGCGAGCCCTTCACCTCGTCGAGCTGACCGACCGTGCCGCCGCTGACCGAGGACTCCGCCTCGTACGACGTGCCGTCGACGCCTTCGTAGGCGGGACCGCCGACGTTGACGGCCCAAACCAGGTCGGTCTCGGGCGCATCCGCGGATCCGGTGCCGCCGTCCGAACAGGCGGCGAGCAGCAGACCGGCGGCGAGCGCGGTCCCGCTCAACCGCATCGACCGGAGAGCGAGCGTGGTTGTCGGATTCAAGTCAGTGGAGCGAGATTCGCGCATGGTTTTGACCTCATGATTGTTTCAGGCGGCGTCTATAATGCGAACGTACAATGCGTAGAGCCGCGGAATGATCGACATCGAGTTGAATCCGGATCTGAAAGTCGAGATCCGGATCGTTGGAAACGAGCGAACGCCGGTGGTCATCGTCGACGACATCATCCGATCGCCTGACACGTTGATCGAACACGCGGCGACCCAGGCGGAGTTCTCCACCGAAGGCGTGCAGGGCTATCCTGGCGTGCGCGCCAACCTGCCGCCGGAGTACGCGGAGACACTGCTGCCGGCACTCCGGAAACTGATTGCCGACACCTATGAACCGCCTGCTTCATTCGAATTCCAATTGATACATCAGCTGTTCTCGCTCGTGTCGCAGCGACCCGAGCAACTTCATTTTCTGCAGCGTGTGCCGCACTTCGACAATCACAGTCCCTTCTACTTCGCGACCGTGCATTATCTGAATCCCGACCCGCACGCCGGCACCGGCATCTTCCGGCATCGCCCGACCGGCTTCGAACGCCTGCCGGAGGAGCGCTACCCGATCTTCGTTCGCGCCGCCGAGGCCTACGTGCAATCGCACGGCATGCCGGCCGAACGCTATATCAATGCATCCGACGATCACTTCGAGATGATCGCCGAACTCGAGTACCGGCCGAACCGATTGGTCATGTACCCCGGCAATCTGCTGCATTCCGGTCTCATCGAGCCCGACCGGGACATCAGCGCCGATCCGCGGACCGGCCGACTAACCGCCAATCTCTTCTTGTATTTCTCCGAACCGGGCTAGACCGCCGCCGCCTTGCAGTAGTGATCGATGAACCGCTGGTGCTCAGGCAGCTGGGTCACCATGTTCCGTACCGAGCCGTGAATTCCCGTCAGGAACTGCTTGAGTTCCGAGTCGTCCATCATGTTGACGATCGGGTGATACTGCTCGGGCATCAGTCCCTGACCCAGCATGACCTGAATCCACGAATTTTCGGCGAACAGCTCGGTGTCCAGCTTGAACACCCGCCCGGTCTGCTTGAAGAGCTCGATCCGGTGCGTTAGCGACTCGGGGATGTCCATTTCCCGGCACTGTTGCCAGAACCCGGAGTCGGTCCGCTCATTGACGTGGTAGTGCAGCACGATGAAGTCGCGCACGTGCTCGAACTCCTCGGTCATTTGCCGGTTGAACTCGTCGACATCCGGCTCACGAATTCCGTCGTATGGGAACATCTGCATCAGCCGGATGATGCTGCGCTGGATCAGGTGGATGCTGGTCGACTCCAGCGGCTCGATGAAGCCCGACGACAGTCCTGCCGCAATGCAGTTCTTGTACCACTGCCGTCGACGCATTCCGGTCCGGAACTTGATCACACGCGGTTCCGTCAGCGGCTCGCCTTCGATGTTGTTGCGCAGCAGGTCGATGCCCTCGTCGTCGGACCAGTACTCGCTGCTGAAGACGAGCCCGTTGCCCACGCGGTGTTGCAGCGGAATCCGCCACTGCCAGCCGGCCTCGCGGGCAATCGAGCGGGTGTATGGGATCGGCGGACCGACCGATTCCGTCTGCACGGCGATGGCACTGTCGCACGGGAGCCAATGGGTCCAGTCCACGAAGCCGGCTTCGAGCGTCTGCTCGATGAGCAGACCGCGGAACCCTGTACAGTCGACGAACAGATCGCCCTCAACTCGCTGGCCGGACTCGAGCTCCAATGCCGTGATGAAGCCGCTCTCAGGGTCCTGCTCGACGGTCTTGATCTTGCCCTCCTGGCGGACGGCGCCGTGTTCTTCGGCGATCCCTCGCAGGAACTGGGCGTAACGCGACGCGTCGATGTGGTACGCATAGTTGAGACGATTCTCGGGCAGAACCGCAAACTTGTTTTCCTTTGCCGCGAGCCACTCGTTGCAGTACTCGCCATACTCCTCGCTGATGCCGAGCTGATTGCCCTTCAGCCAGAAATGCTGGAATCCGGCTGCCCAGCAGTCCTGCCCGGTCCAGCCGAAGGAATGGATGTAGTCCTTGCCGACGTCGCGCCAGTTCTCGAAGGAGATGCCGAGCTTGAACGTCCCCTGCACCGCGGCAACAAACTCCTGTTCCTTGATCTTCAGCAGATCGTGCAGCGTCAGCATCGTCGGGATGGTCGCTTCGCCGACACCCACGGTACCGATGGCATCGGACTCGACCAGCGTGATGTCGAGCGTCTTGCCGAGCAGTTTCGACAGGGACGCGGCCGCCATCCAGCCGGCGGTTCCGCCTCCGGCAATGACGACTTTGTGGACCTTGGTCTTCTCCAACGTTCCTCTCCTGCCTTGCAGCCCGTTAGCTGTTCAGTCGATTGAGCAGATCCGCGCGCAGCTGGCGCGCGCTGTGCTCGTCCATCGGTGACAGACAGCCCCTGCCCGACTCCGGAATATGCTCGTAAACCGTTTCGTCCGCCTCGAAGACATAGTGATCGAATAGCCCCTTGATCGCTTCGCGCTGCCGTTCGGGAAGATCCCTGACCGCAAGAATGGCGTGCAGCAGCGCGGTGATTGGCGAACCCATCGATGGCGGCGACGAAATCCACCAGTAATTCACCAGCAAATTGAAATCGGCCAGCGATTCGACGTGATGCCACCACATGCTCGGGATGAAGATCGCATCGCCGGGCTCGAGCTCGTAGCTCACCGCCGATTCGAGCGCTGTCTTGAACTTCGGGTACTTCTCGTAGTCCGGATTCGCGAAGTCGACGAGGCTGATCGCCTGGCCGGACGGCGTGCGATCAATCGGGCCGATGTAGAGATTCTCGATTTGGTCGGGCGGAAACAGCGTGAAGCGCCGTTTGCCCGCGACGACGCAGGCGACGTTATCCGGAAAATCGAAGTGCGCCGATACGCGCGTGTTGTTGCCAAGCCAGAAGCTGACGAGCGCGTCCTGATTGGGGATCCCGATGTCGTTCGTCTCGCGGAATCCGGGCAGCCACCGATCCACGGCCGTCGAACCGACATAGATCGACTGGGGCGAGTCGGCCGCCTTCTGTTCGGCCATCTTTTGGAAGACCTGGCCGAGATGTGCCTTGCCGCTTCTGAAATTGAAGCCGTCGAAGGTCTCGTTGTAGCCGAAGCGCCCGTCGATCCCTTCGCCCACGTAGACTGTCACAGGCTGCTCAGCCCAGAACCCGGACAGATACTTTGCAGCGCTGTCCATCGATCCGCTGCACGCTGTGACCGCGGGCCAGCCGGCGACCATGCCTTTCAAGAGCAGCGGGACATCGGACGCGAACACTTCGGACGGTATCGCCTCGGGGCGCACTCCCTCGACGACTTCGACCGTTGTCAGTTCGGGCAGCGCCGGCATCGCTCAGTCTCCGAGCTCCGCGTTCTTGACCTCGATCAGTCTGCGCATGTTCGACATGGACGCCATCGCAAGGAAGATCGGCGCCAGGAAGCCCTGCTTGTTGAAGCTCTGCAGCACATCGCCGGGCAGCTCCTGAACCTTCTCCTCGTTGATGGCATAGAAGCCCAGCAGTTGATTTCGCGACTCGTCCTTCAACATGATGTCGATGGTTACCGACTCGATGAGGCCGTGCTCCTCGAGCGCCGCGACAAAGGCCTTGCCGTGCTCGAGGCCGAGGTAGATACCCTCGAGCAGATCCGCCATGTCCTCGAGGTAAGGCGTCCGACCGCCGAGCGGCTGAAAGAGTCGCTCGCCGCGTTCAGTGCTGATCCTCGGATGATCCATGTCGACCGACAGGACCCGCACCTTGTCGGCATCGGCACCGTCCCTCGACTCCTGGAAGCCGATCATGAACGGTTCCCGGCGAATCATTGCGGGAATGTAACCGGCGTTCCAGCCCGACTCCTCGAGGAACAGATTCTCGCGTTTCTGAAAGCCGAACAGCGCGACCGGGTAGAAGTTGTCCTGCTGGTCGCGATGAAAGAGGATGGGATACCAAGCCTGGACGTCCCGGAATTCGCCCGGAAACGTCATCGCGAACATGACATTGTCGCCGTACTCGGCCGACGGCTCGGTGATGACCCGAGTGTCCTGGTGGTCGACATTGTTCAAGAGTGCAAAGTTACTCACGGTCCTTCCTTCAGGCGACGCCGCGCAATGAGGTCATGGCGCGGACAAGTTCTCGATTCGTTGGCAGGTTGCCCAGCATCTGACGGCTTCGTTCGCTGTTGGCGTGCAACAGCTTATCGACCCGCGCCCGCTCCTGCGCTTTGTGAGCGCCGTGCGCCGCCGCGTATTGCGGCTTGAAGCCCATCCCATACAGGACGTACTGATAGCTGGCCGACGGAAACAGCTCGTCCACCCTCGGCGCATCGTCGTGCCACGGTGGCTGCTGCTGCCAGAGGGTCAGCTTGTCCAGCAAACCTTCGGGACACGATGCGGCGTCCCGGCTGTCCCGCCAGTAGGCGCTGTCGTCCCGCTGGCTCAATACGTAGTGTAACTTCAGGAATTCGATCACGCGTTCCCAGTGATACCGCATTCGATCGTTGAATCGCTTCGCGACGACCGAAATGATCTCGCGATTCGCCGGTAGCTGCTCGCTGATAATCGATGCGGCCTGCTCGATCAGCGCCAGCGCCGACGCTTCCAGCGGCTCGATGAATCCGCCCGACAGACCGACCGCCACGCAATTGTTTGCCCAGAACTTCTGCCGATACCCCGGCTCAAACGGGATTGTCCTGAAACTCAGCTCATCCAGGCCGATTCCCGGTGCCGTTCGCTCGACGTACGCGCGGATGCGCGTCATCGCCTGGGCCTCATCCGAGTGCGCCGTCGAGAATACGTGCCCGATCCCTCGCCTGGACTGCAAACCAATGTCCCAGATCCAGCCGGCCTCGACCGCCGTCGCCCGCGTTACCGACGCGATCGCGTCATCCGGTTTCGCATAGGGCACCTGCACGGCGATCGCAGCGTCATTGAAAAGGTATTGCTTCATCGATTCGAGGCCGATACCGAAGTGCTCACCGATCAGCATGCTGCGCTGTCCGGTGCAGTCGACGAACAGATCGCCCTCGACCGTGTTCCCGGAGTCGAGAACGACACCGGTGAGATCGCCATCGGTGTCAGCCTCGACCCGCTCGACGTTGGCGGACACGTAGTTGACGCCAAGCGTATCGACCGCATGCCGGTGCAGCAGCTCTGCGAATCGGCCCGCGTCGAAGTGATAGCCGTAGTTGACGTTGAAGGCGTACTCGGGAGTCGAGGTCTGCTTCGGCGCGAGTCCGGCGGAAATGACGGCGGCCTGCGGCGTCACGAACTCCGCGAATGACGCGCGATCGGCGACGTCCAGCCAATGATTGGCGAGCTTCAGGCTCGAGTACTCGGCCGGGAAGCTGAATGGGTGGTAGTAGACGTCTTTGCCACCGGTGTCCGCCCAGTCGATGAACTCCGTGCCCTGCTTGAAGCTCGCGTCGCATTCACGGACGAGATCCGCCTCGCGCACGCCGATTTTCTGCAGCGTCATCCGCATCGAGGGCCATGTGCCCTCGCCCACGCCAATGGTCGGAATATCGGGCGATTCGATCAGCACGACGTCCAGATCGCGGGTACCTGGCCCGCGGTGCTGAGCGGCAAGCAGCGCAGCCGTTATCCAGCCGGCTGTGCCGCCGCCGATGATGACTACTTTGCGCAATTCGCCGTGCATGGGTGATCAACAAGGGCCTGTCGACGCTGAGCGTAGGTCCTGCCCTCCACGGTAGATGAAGCCCCGGAGGCTTTCAATCCGTCGGGCTGCCGGTACCGAAAAAAAAGGCTGCCCCAGGGGGCAGCCCTTTTCTTCCTTGCGGGGGAACTTAGAACTTGTAACGAACACCGATGTTGTAACGAGTTCCAAGCTGTGCTGCGAACAGCGTCTGCAGGTCAGTGCGTCCGAACACGTGGGTCACTTCGTCCGTGATGTTGAGAACGTCCATGAAGACCTGGAAGTTGTCGTTCACCCAGTAGTTGGCATTCAGATCCCACTGCTCATAGGCGTCGACGTAGGTTGGGGGTCCAGATCCAACGTTCGTCTGGCCGGTGCCTGCCAGGAACTCGTCACGCCAGTTCCAGGCCAGTCGAATGCCGAAGTTGTCGGTCTCGTAGTAGCCGACGAGGTTCGCGCTATCGCTCAGACCGAAGATGACGAACTGCTGGGCAAGACTGAAGTTGTCGTAGCCTACATCCGCGTCCACGAATGTCGCGTTGGCGATCGCGCCGAAGCCGGTGTCGCCGAAGACGTGCTGGATGTTCACTTCCCAGCCGTCCACGCTGGCCTTCTCGATATTGACCGGAATGGTCAGATTGAACGGTGCGGAAGGATCGCGCCCGGGCACACCGGAGATGACCCCGTTGACAGCGTCGACGCCGGGCTCGTTAGGCAGGTTCGCCAGAATCCAGGCGTAGAGAGTGCCGCCGTCCGAAGAGCCGGTCGCCGCTCTGGCCTGATCGCCGAGCGGGCCGAGCGCCGGATGCGGAAGCCCGCCTGACAGCTCGGTGACGGACGAGGTGCCGATGAAGTTCTCCACGTCCTTGTCAAAGTAGCCGATCGACGCGTAGCTCTCGTCGCCGTAGTAGTACTCGAACGACAGGTCGATGTTTGTCGATTCGAACGGCAGAAGCGCCGGGTTGCCTCTGTTGCCGGTACCGCCATCGACGCGCACCGGTGAGTTGAGCGTCAGACCGCCCTGGATGTCCTGATAACCCGGGCGGGTCAGCGTCTTACTCCACGAGAATCTGGCGATCATGCTGTCCGACAGATCCATGGAGAAATCGAAGTTCGGCAGCGTTGAGTCGTACTCACCCTCGAGCGTCGTAAACGTCGACCCGTCCGAGAGAAGCGCCAGCTCGTTGCCGGCCACCCAGTCGAGTCCCGTGTAATTCGGAGCCAACGCCGACGAGACGACGGTGGTCTCCTCGTAGCGCACGCCCAGACGCATGTCGACGGGGTAATCGCCCCACTGCGTCGCCATGTTCACCTGCACGTAGATCGCGTCCGTGTCTTCGCTCGTGCGCCTGTCGGCGTCCAGCACTCCCGGCGCCGATGGGCACAATGCGTCCCCGCAAACGCCGAGGTTGCCGTTGCCGGGCACGAACAGCGTCGCGTCGCCGGACGCGATCAGCGAGCTCGTCCGGTCGATCAACGCGTTGATGTCATAGATGAAGAAGTCCATCTGACGGCGCGGATCGGTTCCGCCGGAGATCTGATCGAAGGCGCCGGACGCATTCGCCGGAATCATGAGATCGGAGATCGCTCCCGGCTGGGTTACGCCGCCCCAGGCGTCGCGCTGGACGACAGCGACGGTCGCACGATTATCGTTGGTCGTCATCTGCACGCCGAAGTCGACGCTCTCGATGAAGCCCGAATCGAAGCCGTAGTTGCCGCTGAGTTCGAGCTGCTCGATGTCCATCTTCGACTCGCGCGTCGTGAATACGCTGCCCGTGACGATCATGTCGTCCGCCGACAGCGGATTCGAGAGGCCGAGTTCCAGTACCGGGAAGGCGCCGTTGAAGTAGCCGCTCGTCCGGTCGCGAGTGAACGACGAGATCGCCAGCAGCGAACTCGTGCCGTTCGGACTGTTCGGCGCGTTCTCGGCCGACGAATCGTGATAGTCGAGCTCGAGCGTCAGCCAGTCGGTCGCATCCCACATCAGGTTCAGGCCGATCGAGCTGTTCTCATTCTTGATGGCGTCGCGGCCGGCACCCATGCCGAAGTCCGATCCGGTGGAGCTTTCGGTGTACTCGGTCGGAGTGGCATTCGGCCCGTCGGTCCACACCGTCTCCTGGCCGCCGAAGTTGAACCACGACGAGTAGTTGTTGTAGACGCGGTCCAGCTCCAGCTCGGAGTAGGTGTAATCGAGGGTTGCCGTGACCGTATCCACTGGACGGTATTGCAGGGTCAGCTGGCCGTTCGTACGCACCCGGTCGAAGTCGGCGAGTTCGTAGCCGATGACCTGCGGGACCGAGTAGATGTCGGAGTCGTCCGGACGGTTCTGCTGGTTCGGGTCAGCCGCCGTCGGGATGCCGCCCCAGGTTTCCACCGCGCCACCGCAGCCCCAGCAGGACGTGTCGCCGGTGAAGGTCCGCCAACCGCCGACCGACGCCGTTGCCGCGCCGCTCTTACGCTCCTGGCGTACCGCGGTAATGGCAACGCCGATGGTGTCGTCGGCGAATGTGTCCGAGTAGAGGCCCGAGATTTCCGGCGTGAAGTCGTCGTCGCGAAGATCGGTGCGCGACTCGTCGATCACGCCGCTCGCCGCAAACGTGAAGTTGAGGCCCGGATTCTCGAGCGGACGTGTCGTCCTGATGTTGATCGTCGAGCCGATGCCGCCGGATGAGACGTTGGCGCGACCGCTCTTGTACACCTCGATTGCCGCGACGCCTTCCGACGCCAGGTTGCCGAAATCGAAAGAGCGGCTCAGGCCCGTGTTGTCGATACCGCCTGCCGTGGGCATCTGGCGGCCGTTCAACGTCACGAGGTTGAAGGAAGGTCCGAAACCGCGAACCGTCACCCGGGCGCCCTCGCCGCGTTCGCGGTCGATCGACACGCCGGTGATGCGCTGCAGCGATTCTGCAAGGTTCGTGTCCGGGAAATCGCCGATGTCCTCGGCAGAAATCGCGTCGACGACGCCGTCGGCGCCGCGCTTCAGGTCCATCGATTGGCGCAGGCTCCCGCGGATACCGGTTACGACAACCTCTTCGATCGGCTGCGCACCCTCATCCTGGGCAACGGCTGTGGCTGGCGTGAGTGCCGTCGCACCAACTGCCAGCGCCACCGCCTGTGCCAACGGCGTTCTGTGAAATGACATGCTTTCCATTTGAAGCCCCCCGGCTTGCGAAATGTGGCCATTCAGAGTTCGCGGCAATGAACGGCTTAGGATCCCAGCGGAATTAGACTCCGCTTTTGCTTTTGTGACAGGCATCTTGACAACGCTGTCATTGAGTTGATTTATAATGGATGCTGACAGCGTTGTCAACAATGATTATCATTTCGACGGCACGTCGGGCGGAACACGATTACAAACCTATAACCGCCTGTTTTTTAAAGCACTGGATCCAGATCTCTGGATATGAGGGGGGCGTCCTTTGACCGTAGCGGAAGTTGATCCCGTGCGCATTCGCAGCGCGTGGGCCGGACGCGTTTCCGGCTGCCTGCTCGGCAAGCCGCTGGAGGTCCTGTCCTTCAAGGAAGGCGTGGCCGGAATCGCCGCCTACCTCACGGAGGCAGGGGCGCTGCCGCTGCGCGACTACGTGCCGCTGATCGAGGATACGCTCGTCGAGCGGACCGGCGCGGGGTGCTGCCGCGGCCGGATCGTCCGCGCCGAGCCTGATGACGACATCAACTACACCGTTCTGGCCCTGCTGCTGCTCGAGGAAAGGGGCGGCGACTTCGACACTGCGGATGTGGCGCGGGCGTGGCTACGCCTGTTGCCCGCAGGCACAACGTGGACCGCCGAACGCTCGGCCTACACGGTGCTGATGAACCGGATGGCCGACGAGTTCGTCAACGGCGAGGACGCCGGATTCGATCTCACCGAGTGCTCTGACAACGGCTACAACGAGTGGATCGGCGCCCAGATACGGGCCGATCTGTACGGCTGGGTCTGCCCCGGCGATCCTGGCCGCGCCGCGGATCTCGCTCGGCGCGACGCATCGCTGTCTCACCGCGGTGAGGGCGTGAACGGCGCGGCGTTTGTTGCGGCGCTCGGCGCCGCCATACCTGCCGCCGCCACGATGGAAGGGGCGATCGACCTCGCGCTCGCCGAGGTTCCCGCCGGCAGCGAGACGGCGAAGGCCGTTCGCTACGGCCGGACGCTTGCAGACGACGGCGACGCCGTCGCGGCATTGCACGCGGAATTCGACGGCATGTCGCCCGTGCATACACTGAACAATCTCGCGCTCGTCGTCTGGGCACTCTGCTCCGCCGGCGACGACTTCGGTGCCGCGGTCGGCAACGCCGTCGCCGCCGGCTGGGACACGGACTGCAACGGGGCGACCGTCGGCGGACTCGTCGGTCTCTCCGGCGTGCCCGTGCCGGAGCAATGGACGCGCCCGTGGGGCGGCCGCATCGGCGTCGATCTTGCCGGCATCGGCGAGGTCCGCCTCGACGACGTAACGGACCGGACGGTAGCCGTCGCGCGGTCGCTGGCGGCGTGAGCCGGGAAACGAGGAAACCTCGATGTTGAAACTCAGAGAATCCGCCTGGCTCGTCATTCCGGTGTCGCTGACCATGGCGACAGCGTGCGGTGCCGAGTCGGGCCACTACGAAGACCGCAGCGAGTACGTCGCACCGAGGGCAGCGGTTGCGCCCGACATTGACGGCGTCGCCGACGACGCCGCATGGGCGGCGGCCGAGTGGCGATCGATCGAGAACCGGTGGCTCGGACCGGAGTACACGGCGGAGGATTTCCAGGGACGTTACAAGGTCGTCTGGACCGAACGGCGAATTTACCTGCTCGGCGAGTTCGTCGACGACGTGCTGTTCGATGCCCACCGCGACCCGCTGACGCAGTACTGGGACGACGACTGCTGGGAGATCTTCGTCGACGAAGACCATTCCGGCGGCGAACACCAGTTCAACCACAACGCGTTCGCGTATCACGTGTCGCTGGACAACAAGGCCATCGACATTGGCACGGACCAGAGTCCCCGCGACTACACTCATCACGTCGAGAGTCGCTGGCAACAGCATGCCGACGGGCTGACCTGGGAGGTGTCCATCGACCTGTATGCCGATGACTACGTCGACGGCGCAGCCGACAATCGGCCCGTGACGCTTTCGCCGGGCAAAGTCATCGGTCTGATGCTGGCGTACAACGACAATGACGGCAGCGAACTGAGAGAAAACTTCATCGGCTCCGAAACCGTGCCGAGCGGCCCGACTGATCGCGGCTGGATCGATGCGAACCTGTTCGGCGCGCTGGTGCTGGAAGACACGGAATAACGTTATGGATCATGCATTGAAAATCGACGCTACTGGCAACGACAAAGTCACGGGTGAGTTCGTGAATTTCGCCAAGGAGCGTTACTACGTCATCCGCAATGTCGACAAGATGGCGAAGTTCTTCGTGAGCGTCATCTCGAACGAAGACCACTGGTTGTTCGCCTCGTCCGCGGGCGGCCTTACCGCGGGACGGGTATCGCCCGAGACCGCCCTCTTCCCTTACGTCACGGTCGACAAGGTGCACGAGAGCGGGCCGCATACCGGCAGCCGGACGGTCGTCCGTGTCGACGGCAACGGCGGAAGCCGTTTCTGGGAGCCGTTCAATCGGGAGCAGGATGCCCTCTACGACGTCACCCGTAACCTCTACAAGAACACGCTGGGCAACAAGCTCTGCTTCGAAGATATCAACCACGATCTGGCCCTGGCGTTCCGATATACCTGGGCGACCAGCGACGAGTACGGTTTCGTGCGCGACTGCGAACTCGACAACCTGGGCGACGGCAAGCGCTCCATCGAAGTCCTTGACGGCCTGCAGAACATGCTGCCGGCGGGAACTCCTCTATTCACGCAGACCAACGTCAGCAACCTGGTCGACGCGTACAAGTGGACGGAACTCGACGCCGAGACGGGGCTTGCATTCCTGACGCTCTACTCTGGGATTACGGATCGGGCGGAACCTTGCGAGTCGCTGCGAGCCACGACCGTATTCCACCTCGGCCTCGACAACCCAACCGTTTTGATTTCGTCCGACCAGGTGGACGCGTTCCGCCAGGGCGAGGCGATCACGCAGGAAAGTCACAAGCGCGGCATCCGCGGCGCCTACCTCGTTTCGGCGAAGTTCCAGCTCGCCGCCGGCGCATCCCATCAGTGGCGCGTCGTCGCCAACACGGAACAGAGTCAGGCGGAAGCCGTGGCACTGCGCCGCGAACTGTCCGAGCCCGCCAAACTCGACGCAACGATTTCGGAAACGATCGACGCCGGGTCGGAGCGGCTCGCGCGCCGGCTCGCGGCCAGTGACGGCTTTCAGGCGACCGCCGAAGAACACGTCGCCGTGCATCACTACGCGAACGCGCTGTTCAACGTGCTGCGCGGCGGGATTTTCGACGATCAGTACAACGTCTCGTCACGCGATCTTCGACGAACGATCCGCTCGTTCAACAAGGACGTCTACGAACGCAGCAGCAGCTTCCTGCAGGGCTTGCCCGAAAAAATTCACCTGACCGAGCTTCTGCAACGCGTGGCCGAGCAAGGCGATTCGCAGCTCAGCCGACTCTGCAGCGAATACCTGCCCATCACGTTCGGCCGCCGGCATGGCGACCCGAGCCGGCCATGGAACAAGTTCGCGATCATTCTGCAGGACGAGTACGGCGAGGGTCTGCTCTCTTACGAAGGCAACTGGCGCGACATCTTCCAGAACTGGGAGGCGCTGATGCTGAGCTTCCCCGAGTACACCGAGAGTGTGATCGCCAAATTCGTCAACGCGTCGACGCCGGACGGCTACAACCCGTATCGGATCACGAAGGAAGGCATCGACTGGGAGGTCGAGGAGCCGGACAACCCGTGGAGCTACATCGGGTACTGGGGTGACCATCAGATCATCTATCTGCAGAAGCTGCTCGAGCTGTCGAGCGACTTCCATCCGTCGCGCCTCAAGGAGATGCTGCGCGAAGAGATCTATTGCTACGCCAACGTCCCGTACCGTATCCGGCCGTTCGACAAGCTGCTTGCCGATCCGAAGAACACGGTCGACTACGACGAGCCGCTCGCGGAGGAGATCGAGCGCCGGGTGGCGGCGCTGGGCGCCGACGGCAAGCTGATCGCCGGCGACGACGGAGTGTATCTCGTCAATCTACTCGAGAAGCTCGTTGTGCCGCTGCTGGCCAAACTCGGAAATCTCGTCGTCGACGGCGGCATCTGGATGAACACCCAGCGGCCGGAATGGAACGACGCCAACAACGCCCTCGTCGGTCAGGGTCTGTCGATGGTGACGCTCTACTATATGCGCCGCTACATCCACTTCCTGAAGGGCCTGCTCGAGAACGAATCGGAGCCGTTCCCGATCTCCAGGGAAGTCGGTCAGTGGCTCGGCGAGACGGCTGCGGCGCTCGACGCACTGCGTGGGGATCTGTCGGCGGGAAGCATCGATGAAGCTCAGCGCTACGCGTCACTGTCGAAGCTCGGCCAGGCGGCGAGCGACTACCGCGAAACGGTGTACGCTCAGGACGGCTTCACGGGCACCGCGGAGCAGTCGGTCGACGAGCTGCGAAAGCTGTTGGACGACGCGCTCGCCGCGATCGATCACAGCATCTCCGTCAACCGCCGCGACGACGGGCTGTACCACGCGTACAACCTGCTCGACCAGCGGAACCACTCGATCGCCATCGATTCGCTCTACCCGATGCTGGAAGGCCAGGTTGCGGCGCTGAGCGCTGGCGTCATCGACCCGGCTGAAGCAGTCGATGTGCTCGAGGCGCTGTTCGAGAGCAGCGTCTACCGCGCGGACCAGAACAGCTTCATGCTCTACCCGGACCGCGACCTGCCGGACTTCCTCGACAAGAATCGTATCGGCGCCGATCAGATCGCGGGTATACCGCTGTTGGAGCGTCTCATTTCGGATGGCGACGACCGCGTCGTCGCTGTCGACGCCGATGGCTGCTGCCGGTTCAATGCCGATTTCGCCAACGTCGGCGAGCTCGACGCTCGTCTCGACACGCTTACCGACGACTACGGCGCCGATGTCGAGGCGGCGCGGGAGCCGATCCGCGAACTCTACGAGGACGTTTTCAACCACAGAGCCTTCACCGGCCGCTCGGGGACCATGTTCGGCTTCGAGGGTCTGGGGTCGATCTACTGGCACATGGTCTCGAAGCTATTGCTTGCAGTGGAGGAGAACTTCTTCTGGGCACTCGACGCCAACGCGGATCCGGCTGTCGTCAAGCGACTCGGGCAGCTTTACTACCGGATTCGCTACGGCATCGGCTTCAACAAGACGCCTGAGGAGTACGGAGCGTTCCCGACGGACCCGTACTCGCATACGCCGAAACACGGCTCCGCCCGACAGCCGGGTATGACCGGTCAGGTGAAGGAAGAAGTGCTGAGCCGCTTCGCCGAACTCGGCGTGCGCGTCAGTAACGGCGCGGTGACTTTTGAACCCGCTCTGCTTCGCGAACAGGAGTTCACGACGAAGCCGATCCCGTTCTGCTATCTGGACATCGAGGGTCAGTGGCACGACGTGCAGGTCCCGCCCGGCGGGCTTGCGTTTACGTGGTGTCAGATACCCATTACCTATCGCCTCGACGATCAGCTCGATCGCTCTCTCGTCGTCATCGACGCCGATGGCAATCGACAGTCGCGTGCCGGCCACGCACTGACCGAGCAGGAAAGCGCCGCGATCTTCGCCCGTACGGGTGAGATCCGGGGTCTCGAGCTGGTCCTCCATCGCGACATGCTGTTTAACGAATAACCCCTCCCAGGAAGTACCAATGTCAAACCTCTACCAAAGAAAACTGTCTTTGGCCGGTCTCGATATCTCCGGCATGACAATCGACGATCTCCGCGCACTCGTCCGGAAGATCCTCGAAGACGGAATCCACGGCATCTCGTTCAGCCCCTATGTCGAAGGACAGGGACCCGGTACCGAGATCGGCGCCGAGCAGATTCGTGAGCGGCTCGCTGTCATTCAGCCGTACGTTCGAAACATTCGGTCGTTCTCCTGCAGCGAGGGCAACGAGCTGATTCCTGCAATTGCGAAGGAGAACGGGCTCGGCACCATGGTCGGCGTCTGGCTCGACGGCAACCGCGAGCAGAACGAAATCGAGATTGCCAACGCCATCGAGATCGCCAATGCGGGTCACGCCGACATCCTCGGCGTCGGCAATGAGGTGCTGCTGCGCGGCGATCTCAATGAAGACGAACTCATCGACTACATCAACCGCGTCAAGGCCGCCACGAGCGGCGTGCCGGTCGGCTACGTGGACGCGTACTTCGAATTCGAAGTGCATCCTCGAATCTCCGACGCCTGCGACGTGATCCTCGCCAACTGTTACCCGTTCTGGGAAGGCTGTCCGGCAGAGCATGCGCTTCTGTACATGAAGGAAATGTACCGCCGCGCGCAGCGGGCCGGAAACGGCAAGAAGGTCATCATCAGCGAAACCGGCTGGCCGAACATCGGCACGCCGACGGACGGTGCGGTGCCCTCGCTCAAGAATGCGATCAAGTACTTCATTGACGCTTACCAGTGGGCGGAGCAGGACGACATCGAAATCTTCTACTTCTCTTCATTCGACGAAACCTGGAAGGTCGACGCCGAGGGCGACGTTGGCGCCTACTGGGGACTGTGGGACAAAGATGGCAATCCGAAATACATCTGAGGCGCTGATGACACGTCCGTACGATTCGAGTCCGCTCGAGCTGGAGCACGCGAACGCAATTTGCTACTCGGGCTACCGCGAGAATCAGAGCCCGCACGACGCAACCTACCCGTCGTACGAACAGATTCGAGAGGATCTCAATATCCTCTCGAAGAACTGGAAGTATCTGCGCCTGTACGATTGCAGCCCGCACGCGGAGACAGTACTGGACGTCATCCGCCGCGAGGGCATGCACTTCCGGGTGATGCTCGGTCTCGACATGGCGGCGGAGATGAGCAATCCGCACTGCCCGTGGGGCGCCGAATTCAGCGATCACACGTTGGCCGCCAATCGACGCCGCAACGAACAGGAAGTCGAGAAAGCGATCGAACTGGCGCGGCGCTATCCGAGCGTCGTGTTCTCGGTGTCAGTCGGTAACGAAGCGAGCGTCGAGTGGACGGATCACATGGTGCCCGTCGAGCGGCTCATCGAGCACACCCGCAAGATCAAGGCCGAGATTCCTCACCCGGTCACTTTCTGCGAGAACTACGTTCCCTGGACCTACAAGCTGGAACCGCTCGCCGAGGTGCTCGACTTCATTTCGGTACACACCTACCCTGCGTGGGAGTACCGGACGATGGAAGACGCGTTGGAGTACACGAAGCGCAACTATCATTCCGTCGTCGATCACTACCCCGACAAACCGGTCGTCATCACCGAGGCCGGTTGGACGACCGCGTCGAACGGCCGCGGTATCGAACCGTGGAACGCGTCGGAAGAGCTGCAGCATCACTACTACGAGCAGCTGCTCGAGTGGACGAATGCGGAAAAGATTCTTACCTTCGTCTTCGAGGCGTTCGACGAACCGTGGAAGGGGTCTCCGGATCCGATGGAGCCCGAAAAGCACTGGGGACTGTTTACCGTCGACCGCCGGCCCAAACTGGCCATGCGCGACACCTACAGCGAACTGTCCGGGGACAAAAGCGAATGATACGCATTCGTTTGACAGCGCTGTCAGATCTGAGGTGTAATCGTTACCGGTAATACTAACAAGAACAAGCGCTAACTCGCGCAGATTTTCCGCAATGGGCAAAGCAACAATCGATGACGTGGCGAAGCTCGCCGGGGTTTCGATCAAGACCGTCTCCCGCGTAGTCAATCGCGAACCGAATGTCCGCGATTCGACGCGGAAGACCGTCGAGCACGCCATCGCGGAACTCAACTACCGGCCGAACCAGTCCGCCCGCAATCTTGCGAGTCATCGTTCGCGCCTGATCGTCCTGATCTATGACGACCCGAGCGCGTACGAGATTCCCAGCTCCGGTTACGTCACTCGATTGCAGCAAGGCGCACTGCGAGCCTGTCACGCGGTCAACTACGAGTTGCTGATTCACCCGTGCAAGATTCGAAGCAGGCGTCTCGTCAACGAGCTGCAGGGATTGATCGAGCAGATTCGTCCCGCGGGCATCGTGCTGGCTGCGCCGCTGTCCAACATGCAGCGTATCGTCAAAGCTATCGAAGCTACCGGCGCGCCGTTCGTTCAGCTTTCGCCCGGCAAGGAAAACGGCGATCAGTTCTCGATCGTCACCAATGACCGTGAGATAAGCGCCGAGATGACACGCTATCTCGCCTCATTGGGGCACCGCCGGATCGCGTTCATCAAGGGGAATCCGCGCCACAAGGCCGTGGGGAACCGTTTCCTGGGCTACAAGGACGGTCTCGCCGCCAGCGGACTCGAGTACGTCACGGATCTCGTGTTCGCCGGAGACAACTCGATCAGGTCCGGCGAAGACGGGGCTGAGGCACTACTTCGCTCGCCGAAACCGCCGACGGCAATCTTCGCCGCAAACGATGACATGGCCGCAGGCATCATGCGCGTTGCACAAAGACTCGGCGTGGATATTCCCGGGCAACTTTCCGTTGCGGGCTGCGATGATAACTCGCTGGCGCGCCAGCTCTACCCGACGCTCACGACAATCAGACAGCCGCTGGCGCGCATGGCGGAAGCGGCGGCAGCGTCGCTGATCGAGGACCTGCAGCAAGCATCGCAGCACACCGGAACGGACGTGGTCGAGGCGTCGATCCAGGTTAGGGATTCGACGGGGCCGGCGCCGAGCTGAGCGACCTCCTACGTCCGTCAGGTCGCGGCACCAGAGCGGACCAGGCTCTCAACCTCACTATCGCAATTCGCCGACCGGAGAATGTCCGCACGAACATGGGCCGCCATGGGCTGGTCAGGGTCCGCGAAGCTCAGCCTGGCCAGATTCACCAGCTGCTTCTTGCTCGGTTTCCGCTTTAGCCAGTGCTGAAACATACCGTGACGATCGTGCTCCGCCGCGGCCTCATTGCCCGGCCGGTAGCGCGCGATGCATTCAGTGACATACTCCGTATCGACCATCTCCAGATCCCGCCACAGATCCGGGAATTCCATCAGCTCGAGGTAGTCATCGATGGTCACGCGATGACCCGTAGATTGCCCGCGGGTTAGTCGGCGATGAATCGAATGCTGTCGAGATAGATTGTGGTCGGCCGCCTGCGGCCCTCGATGGACAGTACGAAGCCGGTCTTGATGCTCGACAGGTCCATGTCGGCCAGCGGAATCGTGTAGCGCTGCCACTGACGGGTCAGTCTGATGCCGTCGATCTTCGTGATATCCGAGTCCGGGTGCGCCTTGTCGTTGCCGATGATGCCAACGCCGATGCCGATCGTCTCGCCGCCGTACTCACCTCGCGCCCAGACCTCCAGCTCGGTCGCCCCGGTGAGGTCGAAACCGCCGTCCACATCGCCCCAGTTGTCGGGCGGGTTTTGCCACGCGATTGCGCCCCATGGCGCCCGCGCCTCGAGACGTACCCGAATCGAGTGATTGCCCTGCTGCGGATTCTCGGCGTGGTCGCCGTCAATCGACATCTTGTCGGTCGAACCCATCCATCCGGACGGCGCCCACGGCATCTGATCGAACGAATCCTCGTAGACCCAGAACGGCAACCGAATAGCGGATAAGTCGCCCTCGACGAACAGAGGCACGTTTGCGGTCGCCGCGTTGCCCGCCTCGTCATAGACGAAATAGAACAGGCGATACGCACCCGGCTGGTCCGGCATGCGGACTCGTGCGCTGCCGATGTCGCTTTCGACTACCGCACCGTCGATGATCGGCGTCGGTTGGCGAAAGTCTCCGCCGGTCAGGTAGTCGCCCGAGTCCAGCCGAAGCATCCATTCCGCGCGCAGCGCGCCGCCTTCCGGATCCGCGGCGCTCATTGAAACGCTGATCTCCGTTCCCGGCTCGACGGAGGCGCTGCCGCTGAGTTCGATCGGCTCGACGGTCGGTGCCAGATCGTCCGGCGCACTGCCACTCCAGAATTCGGTCATGACGTCGACCGCGGCGGTGCGAGCGCCGTTATCGAGGAACATGCCGAACCAGGTCTCGGTAGCTTCCATCTTCCAGGACCACAGGAACGCATAGGCGCCAAGCGACATGCCGGGCGCACCGATCACGCTGTTCTCGTAGGCTTCGCGATAGAAGTCCGCTTTCCCGGTACTGGTCTGCTCGTAGGGCGCGCCCCAGTCCGTCGTCGGCATTTCCCACGGACCGACCGGACCGAATTCGGTGATGACGTATGGCTTGCTCGCCCCGCCCTCGCGCAGGCGCTCGGCGACCGACGGCGCGCCGCCGTAGGTGTTGATGCCGTGGATATCGATAGCCGGCGTACGGTCGTGAACCCATTGGATTCTTCCGCCGCCGACCTCAGCCGTCACCGTCATCGTGGGATGATTCGGATCGAGCTCCTTGATCATCTCGGCGATGTCGTTGACGGCCTCCCAGATGTGGGGATTGCTACCGGACTCGTAGCCCTCCATCTCGTTGCCGACGGCCCATATCAGAAGTGCGGGATGATCGCGGTACTGGAGAACGGCCTGGCGCGCCATCTCGAACTGCTCGGCGACCATCTCCTCGTCGCGGTAGTCGAAACCGTGACGCTCGTGGCCCAGCCAGATTCCGACGGTCACGGAAATGCCGTGCGAATGCGCCTCATCCAGCAGCGGTCCGATATCTTCGGTTGACCAGGTACGGGTCGAGTTGCCGCCCGCGGCCGCGAGCGCCTCCAGCGAACCGTCACCACCCGCGCCGCGAATGAAATACGGCTGCCCGCCACGGAAGAGCTGCCAGCCGTCATCGGTCTGGCGGAGTTCGACGGGGATGGCTTCGGCATTCGCGACGCTCGGCATCAGCGCCGCGCCGGCAAGGCACAGGATCCCAAGTAGGACCCTCATCCCGCGTTAACGGAAACGATGCCGTCGTCGTAATTCGGCGGGTTTGCCGGAATGTAGGTGTAGCCCCACTCGGTCAGCAGCTCCAGAACCACGCGCTCGAAAATATCCGTCGCTGGATCCCAGTCGATCGGTGTCGCAAATCCCGTGGCGGCCGGACGAAAGAGGTCGTCGGCGACCTGGGCATTGAGTTGCCTCGAGGTTGTGGTCCCACCGAAGGTAAAGAAGGTCACCGAACCGAAGAAATTGTCGAGCACCGAGCGGTACGCGCGCAGGGTCTGCTGCCTGATGACCTCGTCGCCGTTCGCGTCCCAGAGTTCGTGCAGCGCCCTTGCCGTGAACCACTGGTTCTCTCCGGACGGACTGCGAGCCAGCGCGGTTGCCCAGAGGTAGAAGCGCGCCTTGGCGCCGGTCGGACCCGCCGGAATCATGCCGTTCAGATCGAACTTGGTGACCGCGTTGGGATTGTTGACGTCGAACTCCCTGACCGTGACGTTGACGTAGGGGTTTTCCGGGTCCAGCAGTACACACTGCTCGTCATTGATCCCGGCGTCCGCGCAGGCGAGGTCGAGAACGGTGTCGGTCGGCAGGATGATGGCGTTGGCTACCGTGCCGTCGCCCTCGCTCGGGCTCTCGCATCCCGTGGCACCGAGTACGAACAGGCCCGCCAGGATTACTGAGGCGCTCCTGAATGCAGCAGCGCGAGTCTTTTTGGTGTTTCGATTGCTCATGGTGATTCCTCGGCTATGCATATCTTAGAACCGGTACTCGATGTAAGCGACCGTCTGGAAGATGTAGTCGTTAACGCCATCCTGGAACTCATCGCCCGGCGAGTTCTCATCCAGTGACCGGTACAACGCCCGGATCCCGATCTGCGTCGACGTCATCTCGTCGCGTCGCGAGTCCATTAGGAACGTGTAGTCGAGCTTGAACTGCTCCGGGAACGTAACGTTGAACTGACGATGGAAGTCGTAAGGGCCGAACGCGTCCTGCTTGAAATAGCCCTGGAAGATATGTCGTCCACCGAATACCGCTTTGCCGTGAAGCTCCCAGAAGTCACGCGTTCCGCCATTCGGGTCGCCAGTCGACTGGTCGAACGAGCGGATGAGCGTGAAGATGTACTTCGCGCTCTGCGTCGGATTGAAGACCACGCGACTCGACGCCGTCCAGACGTCCTCCGCGGGCAGGCCCACACCGAAGGACGCGTTTCGCGCTGCCGGCTCGAAGAAGAACAGGTTGGCATCCGTCGCCGTCGGGTACTCCGTGTAGTTCAGGCCGACGTTGAACGCGAGGCCTGCATCCTCCTTCCAGTCGTTGTCCCACGCGTAGAACGGCGTCGCACCGGTCGGATCGTAGGTGATGAACAACTCGGCCGACCGGGCCTCGCGATTGCCGAGGACAGCGAACGGATCGTTGTCGCGATCGCGCGGCGCGAGACCGGGACTGATGACGCCCGGCGCGACGGCCGACGGCTCGATGAGCGGATTCTCGTTCACGAGGTTGTCGCGGTAGAGAAGACGCGGGAAGAGCATCCAGTTGCCGAAGTTGATCATCGATCCGATTTCAATCTCGTTCTTGTTGCCGAGACCGGAGTACGGCAGACGCGTGCCGAATTCGCGCAGTCCGTCACCGCCGTCCGCAACGAGGCCCGCAAAATCGCCGGCGATATAGGTCTGGGTACCCAGGAACGGGAACGTCAGCCTGAATCTGGCGCCAAGCGTATCCTCGAAATCGATCTGGTCGAAGATGATGTTGCCGGTCGTGGCGTCGAAACGGGTGTAGATGTCGTCGACTTTCTCGGTCGCTGAGATGATGCCCGCGACCTGTAGCTCGTACTGGCCGAACAGCGTCGTCTCCGCGTAGATCGTCGTCTGGCGCGACTGTCGCTCGGTCGCCTGCGTCGCCGAGGCCGATTCGCCCTGACGCGCAACGTCCTCCGAGTGGATGAAGGTCCAGCCGATGTTTCCGGTCGCGAAGTCGTACTTGATGATGAATTTCGGGTTGGCGCCCCAGTAGACCTCGGGACCGACCACGAACGTCAGACCTTCGAGCGCACCCTTGAACGTGAACTCCACGCCCTCGGGCGCTTTCGCGTTCCAGATGTCGCTGCCTTCGATGTCCGTCGCCTCACGCAACAGACCGTACATGTCGCCCTCGTACTTCCAGTGATAGCGAGGCGTGTTGTAGAACGCCTCGAGATCGAAGAGATCGCCCTCGTAGGTCGCGCTGAAGTCGTAGATTTCGACACGCTCGCGATCGTTGAAGACCACCTCGGTATTCGGGAACTCCAGGTCGCCTTCGGCGGTATCGACAAGCTCCGTGGTCTCGATGACCAGCGGCCGGCCGCGTCGTCCGTATTGAATCTCCAGCGGTTCCTTGTCAGCGACGTTGCCGAGAATGTTGATCGAGAACTGGCCGTCGAAACGGTCGATCGGCGTCGTAAAGCCGAAATCGAGGAAGATCATCTGACCGTCCGAGAATTCGATTCCGTTCTCGCCGTTGACTCGGATGTCTTCTTCCCGGCCCTGGAACACCATCTCGGCGATCACGCTACCGCCGTCGAAGCGCAGGAACTGATCGCGATCGCTGGCTTCCGCGTCTAGACGTCTGACCTCGCCCTCGATGGCGTAGAGTTCCATGTCGATGTTCGCGAAGCCCTCTTCGATAGCCGACGGACTCCACGAATACGGGTCCATGGCCCACACCTGACTGAGCACGCTGTAGGCCATTCTCGGCCGGGCTTCATAGACGCCGTCGGCGTTCGGCGTACCGAGCGCCATGATGCCGAACCACTCCTCGTTCATGTTGTTGCCGTCGGGGGTCCAGTCGAACTGATACGCCTCGTTCGACCACGATGCGTTCGTGTCCTGGACGTCGAGGTTCTCGACCTGCAGGTACTTCCACCACTCGTCGCGCCACTCGAAGACGAAGCCGCCGATGGAGTTGCCTTCTTCGCCGTTGCCGTAGGCCTTCTGATACATCTCCAGCCACTGGTCGCGAAGGATGGTCGCCTGCGCTTCCTGATCTTCCTCGAACTCGCGAGCGTTGAACGCATCGGAGCCGAACTCGTAGAACACGATGGGCTTGTCGAGTAGCGCGTCGACTCGCTCCCACATGTCAGTGAAGCTGGGTCCGCGATAGGCATTCACACCGAGGATATCCATATCCGGGCAGAGTTCGACGATCAGATCGATGTACTGGATGTCGCCGTTGACGATAGAGAACAGGTGATCCGGCGCAACCTCCTTACCGGCTGCCATCACCTCGTTCCACAGGCTGTACAGATACCGGGCCTTTGCGGTGTTCTGCTCGCCTACGGGCAGGTTCTCGATCTCGAAGCTCGACCACGACAGTCCGTAGTTGCTCTCGTTACCGAAGGCGAACATGAGCACGCCCTCGACGTCCTTGAACTGCTCCACGATCGCTGTCATGTCCCGGATCAGGGTCTCGCGAGTCAGCGGATCAGAATAGTCCGTGAACGGAACCCAGCGGCCACCCACCGTGTAGCCGTAGCGGCCCATCAACGGATTCACGACCGTCATGATGCCGTGCTCGCGATAGATGTACTCCACCCAGCGCGGCGGGATGGTCGTGAACGTGCGGATCGCGTTGATGCCTGCGTCACTCATCAGGCTGAACTCGTAGTCCAGCACGTCCCGGATGAAGTTGTCGCTCTCGCCCCAGAGGTTGTACGAGTAGTTCTGGTTCCTGGGTGAGTAGCCCCAGACGACACCCTTGACGTAGAAGTCTTCACCGTCGACCTGCAGTTTCCAGCCGTTCTCGTCCTGCACGGTCGTGACGACCTGGGCATTTGCCGCCAGCGGCGCAGCAAACAGGAGCGCGACTGATAGTACTGCGCCGATCCTGCCAACGCGCTTTGTGAGGCTTAATCCCGCCATAGCGATCACTCTTATGAAGTTGTTTTCTTTGTAAACGTCGAAAAGTTTCATTGTCTTCACTCGCTCCCGACGTTAGTTGATCGTGAAGGTGACGTTGTCGAACGAAATATCCTGAGCACAACCGTCGATCGGGCCGCAGGACACTTTCAACGACAGAACCAGACCACCGCTCACATCATACGGTCCGCCCGCCGGATTCGGGACGAATCCCGTTCCCGCGGTCACCGTGCCCGAGACCGGTGTCCAGGTCGTGGTCGGGAAGAGTGGTGTTGGATCCCCGTTGAGGAAATTCCGGCCACCCACATCCTGGCCGGCGGCATTCAGGAAGATCACTTCGGCGAATACCGCGGCACCAGGCTGCGTCACCGTTCCGTACACGTCGAAGGTGACGGTGACCGTATCGCCTGCCTGAACCGTGCCTGCGCCCAGACCTTCCTGGCTTATCACGGCATCGTTAAAGGACGCCGCCGAGCCGGCTACGATCAGCCGCGCCACCGTGCCTGTCCGGCCACCCTGGCCGCTGCTGTCGGCGTTGATGGAACCAAGACCGCCACCGACATCGTCGAACAGGCCCAGAGTCCAGCCGTCGAGGCTGCCGCCGCTGGCTTCGAAGTCGCCGTTGACGAGGGTGGAGCTTCCGCCTCCACCTCCGCCGCCCCCGCCGCCGGGACCCGGACCGACGTCAACGTCGTCGAAGTAGAAGGTCTGTCCGCCGGCGGTCGCGCCGTCCGTGCCGAAGTTGAAGAAGATCACAGCCTTGTCGTAAGTCGCTGCAGGGTCGAACGCCGCCGTGCCCGCCGCCTGATTGGCGAAGTCGAAGGTCAGCGTCTCCCAATCCATGGCAACCGTCGTCGTCGCCTCCGTCTCGACGGAGATGGCGCCATTGGCCGAGTTCTCGATCTTGAGCCTGACCGGGATACCCGCCACCGGCGACCAGACGCGAACGTTCATCGTCGTGTTCGCCGCGTCCAGCGGAAGGGCGGGGATCGACTCGTTCGGCCCGGTCGAGAATACGGTGCCGGCGAACGTCTCAGCTGCCGCCGAGCGATTCACCTGCACGACGTTGTTAGCCGGATCGGTGGGATCGGTGACTACGGTCGAGTCCTCCGCACCGCCAAAGCCGCGCAGCGCGTAGGTGATCGCCGGATCGTCGAACGTGATCGGATCGTAGCTCGGCGCGGGTGGCGTCGGTGCAGGCCCGTCATCGATATCGTCGAAGTAGAAGGTCTGCCCGCCAGCGGTTGCGCCGTCGGTGCCGAAGTTGAAGAAGATCACGACTTTGTCGTAGGTCGCCGCCGGGTCGAACGCCGCCGTGCCTGCGGCCTGATTGGCGAAGTCGAACGTCAGCGCCTCCCAGTCCATGGCGACGGTCGTCGTCGCCTCGGTCTCGACCGAGATAGCGCCGTTCGCGGAGTTCTCGATCTTGAGCCTCACCGGGATACCCGCCGCGGGCGACCAGACGCGAATGTTCATCGTCGTGTTCGCTGCATCCAGCGGAATAGCAGGAATCGACTCATTCGGACCGGTCGAGACTACCGTACCGGCAAAGGTCTCTGCCGCCGCCGAACGATTGACCTGCACGACGTTGTTCGCCGGGTCGGTCGGGTCCTGGACCACCGTCGAGTCTTCGGCGCCGCCGAAGCCTCGCAGCGCGTACGTGATCGCCGGATCGTCGAACGTGATCGGATCGAAGCTCGGAGCCGGCGGAACCGGACAACTCGATACCTGCTCGATCGCGTCGAACTGGAAGGTCCAGTTGTTCGGATCGCCGGCCGCATCGCCGACAACACCGTTGTCGAAGATGATCGTGTAGCCCGACACATCGCCGCCGACGCCCGTGAAGTCGAAGCACAGCAGCTCCCAATCACCGCTGCCGCTGTAGTTCGCGACGCGCTCGTCGCCGATCGGCTCGAGCTTGAACGTGACCGGTACCGCGCGCTGCGCGCGGACGAGCATCTGGTAGGAATCGCCCGCTGCAAGGGTGACCGTTCCACCGAGATCCAGCGTGCTGCCGCCGAACGGCTGGCCTGCGAACTTCTGCATCTGTGCGACCAGCGAACTGGTGTTGAGGCCGCTCGGATCGGGGTTCGAGACCACCGCGGCGACACCGCCCTCGAAGTCGTTGAACGTTGCCGAACCAGACTCGAAGTCGACATTGGCCGACGGCGAGCCGCCGCCTCCACCGCCGCCCGAGCCGGCCCCGACGTCGATGTCGTCGAAGTAGAAGGTCTGCGCGCCGGCGGTCGCACCGTCGGTGCCGAAGTTGAAGAAGATCACGACCTTGTCGTAGGTCGCGGCCGGGTCGAAGGCCGCCGTACCTGCTGCCTGGTTCGTGAAGTCGAACGTCAACGCTTCCCAGGTGTTTGCCGCGGTCGTCGTCGCCTCGGTCTCAACCGAGATCGCGCCGTCGTTGGAATTCTCGATCTTGAGCCGTACGGGAATGCCCGCTGCCGGCGAGTACACGCGAACGTTCATCGTCGTATTCGCCGCGTCCAGCGGAATCACGGGGATCGACTCGTTGGGACCCGTGGACACGACCGTGCCCGCGAAGGTCTCAGCTGCAGCAGAACGATTGACCTGTACGACGTTGTTCGAACCGTCAGTCGGATCGGCCGCGACGGTCGAATCCTCTGCGCCACCGAATCCACGCAGCGCGTACGTGATCGCCGGATCGTCGAAGGTGATCGGATCGAAGGTCGGACCTCCGCCACCACCGCCCGAGCCCGGACCGACGTCGATGTCGTCGAAGTAAAACGTCTGCGCACCCGCGGTCGCACCGTCAGTGCCGAAGTTGAAGAAGATGACGACCTTGTCGTAGGTAGCGGCCGGATCGAAGGCCGCGGTGCCTGCCGCCTGGTTGGTGAAGTCGAAGGTCAGCTCTTCCCACGCATTGGCCGCGGTCGTCGTCGCCTCCGTCTCGACGGAAATCGCCCCATCGGCCGAATTTTCGATCTTGAGCCGAACCGGGATGCCGGCTGCCGGAGAGTACACGCGGACGTTCATCGTGGTATTTGCCGCATCGAGCGGAATGACGTCGATGGACTCGTTCGGACCGGTGGACACGACCGTACCGGCGAAGGTCTCGGCCGCGGCCGAGCGATTGACCTGCACGACCATGTTCGAGCCGCCCGCCGGATCGGCGGCGACAGTCGAGTCCTCCGCGCCACCGAAGCCGCGCAGCGTGTACGTGACCGCCGGATCGTCGAAGGTAATCGGCGAGAAGCCCGGACCCGGTCCGCCTCCCCCGCCCGAACCGACGTCGATATCGTCGAACAGGAAGGTCTGCGCCCCGGCCGTTGCGCCGTCGGTGCCGAAGTTGAAGAAGATGACCACTTTGTCGTAGACCGCTGCCGGATCGAAGGCCGCCGTTCCGGCCGCCTCGTTCGTAAAGTCGAACGTCAACGTCTCCCACGCACCGGCAACTGTCGTCGTCGCCTCGGTCTCAACGGATATCGCGCCGTTCGCGGAATTCTCGATCTTCAGCCGCACCGGTATTCCGGCCGCTGGCGCAAATACCGCCACGCTCATCGTCGTGTTCGCGGCGTCCAGCGGAATGGGCGGAATCGACTCGTTCGGACCGGTCGAGACGACCGTACCGGCGAAGGTTTCGGCCGCGGCCGAGCGGTTCACCTGAACGACACTGTTCGCCGGATCGGACGGATCGGCAATGACCGTCGAATCTTCTGCACCACCGAAGCCGCGCAGCGTATAGGTCACGGCCGGGTCGTCGAAGTCGATGGCACCGAACGCGGGACCGCCACCACCGCCCGAGCCGACGTCGATGTCGTCGAAGAAGTAGGTTTGTGCGCCCGCCGTGGCACCGTCGGTGCCGAAATTGAAGAAGATTACGACCTTGTCGTAGGTCGCCGCCGGATCGAAGGCCGCCGTACCGGCCGCCTCGTTCGTGAAGTCGAACGTCAGCGTCTCCCAGGCGTTCGCCGCCGTCGTCGTCGCCTCGGTCTCCACGGAAATCGCACCATCGGCGGAGTTCTCGATCTTGAGACGGACCGGTATACCGGCCGCTGGCGAGTAGACTCGCAGGCTCATCGTCGTATTCGCTGCATCCAGCGGAATATCGCCGATCGATTCGTTCGGTCCGGTCGAGACGACCGTGCCGGCGAACGTCTCGGCCGCGTCGGATCGATTGACCTGCACGACCTGGTTGCTGCCGCCCGTCGGGTCACCGACGACCGTCGAGTCCTCGGCACCACCGAAGCCCCGTAGCGTGTACGTGACCGCCGGATCGTCGAAGGTGACGGTGCTGAACATGCCGCCACCTGGGCCGCCACCGCCGCCGCCAGCGACATCGATGTCATCGAAGAAATAGGTTTGCGCCGGTGCATTGGCCGCACCGAAGTTGAAGAAGATGATGATCCGGCTGTAGACCGCTGCCGGGTCGAACGCGGGCG